>NZ_JAVLRV010000002.1:2794635-2811547 GCF_055803035.1 Pseudomonas sp. 300
GGCTTTGGGTGTATATCCGTTGCCGCAAAAGCGGATATACACCCGATCACAGCGGTCAGTTCGGCAACCAACCCTCAGCCCAATAATTCAGGTTGTTGCCTCGCAGCATATAGTCGCGCAGCACTTCTTCGCGTAACGCGTCACCCATGCGGTAACTCGCGTCCGGGTCAGCCAGGTGCATACGAATCGCCTCAAGCCATTCCTCGGTACCGTTGCTCACCACCTTGGTACACGGCAGATAACCCCGATAAGCCTCGGTGTCGGTACAGATCACCGGGTACCCGCACGCGCCATATTCCAGCAGGCGCAAGTTGCTCTTGCAGTCGTTGAAGATGTGAAACTCCAACGGCGCCAACGCCAGATCAAGGTTCAGGCTGGCCAGTTTGGCCGGGTAAGCCTGCAGACCGACGGCCGGATGAAATTCATGCACGTAGGGCTTGAGTGCTGGCGGGCACATGCCGAAAAACACCCATTCGACTTCATCCGCCAGCAAGCGAACGACATCGGCAATGATCGCCAGATCCCCATCATGGCTGGTCCCACCGCCCCAGCCGACCCTCGGTTTGCGCGACGTGCGTCGCTGACTGCTCAGGCCGGTCCACAGATGCGGAGCGAGCATGTTCGGCACCACGCGAATATCGTCATGCATACCTTTGAGCGCATCGGCCAGCGGCTGGGTCGACACCACCACCCGGTCACACAGCCCGATCGCACGCCGCACGATCTGCTCAACGCCAACGATGGACTTGCGCACGTGAGCATTTTTCTTCGGCACGTCGATGACATAGTCATCAAGCTCGAAGATCCGGAAGGCCCGCGAACTGTTCCTGACCCGCTCGACTTCATTCACCGCACTGTCACTGTAGCGCCCTTGCAGAATGATGACGTCGGGCGACTGACGTTCCAGCTCAATGTCCGAAGGCGTATGGAACGAAAGATTACCGAGCACTTGCCCCGCAGCCTCCAGCTCGAGAAATGGCTGGGTGACACGGTAATGCCCTACAGCGGTCTCGTTGATCGGGATTGCCAGAACCCGTGGCAGCATGTGGCGGGCGAACGGATTCCAATCGTTCTTGAAACCAGGTTCAAGACTGAAATTATTGGTGTTGAGGCTCAGGTTGACGTTGTACGCCGGATCTCTGGCGATGATCGGCAGCCAGCGCTGATAAAACAGCTTGTGCTCAGCCACCAGCGTTGACACCACCGGCCCGCTCTCCGTCTCGGCAGCCACGTGGACCGACTCGGCATACGGCGTCCAGACCACCAGATACCCCTTCTGCCGAACACGCAGACAGAAGTCAGGGCCGCCGAGCCGTTGGGAAAAGGCCTGCTCGTCAAACCCCTGAAGCTCATCGAACACCTGCTTGCGGACCAGCAGGCACTCGGTGCTCACAGCGCTCAAATTCTGCACCGCCTGCTGGCGCTGCATATACCCCGGGGTGGTCATCACCTCCCCGCGCCAAGGCACGCCGACAGGGCCGCGCATCCCCAGCACCAGGGCCGAACCTTCAATACGCCCCTGAGGGTTGACCATCCGGCCACCAACAACCCCCACCTCCGGACGCAATCCGTGATTCAACAATTCGTCTAGCCAGTCGCGGTTGACGATCAGGCTGTCCGGACTGAGCAACAGCACATACTCGCCGCGAACCTGAGCAACCGCGAAGTTCTGCGCCGCAGCCGGGTTATCGGCGTAATCGCAGTGCAGCACGCGCAATTTTTCGCCACCCATTTGCGACATGGCGGCGAGCCAGTCCCGCGCTTCGATCGAGGTGCTGGCGTTGTCCACGATCAACAATTCGTAGTGAGCATACGCCGTGTGCTCAAGCACGCTTTCGATGCAGCGCTGAAGCGGGCCGAGCCGGTCCCGCATCACGACAACGATGGACACCAGCGGCTGAACGCCATGCCGGTAGTCAATTCGATTGATCAGCGGCACGCTGCCTTCGCGGACCTGGTGTGCAGCGCCGATGCGATCAAGGTGCGCAGTCAGTACACGAGCGTTTTGTTCGACCACCTGCGGCAGCGCGAGCCATTGCGACAGGCCGAACGAGGACTCGACCAGCACTTGGGCGACGTGCTCCACGACATGCGCGCCGTGGTTTTCAACGAGACGCCAGACCAGGTCATGAGGACCTAGCTCGGTGAAATCCGGGTCGAATCCACCGGCATCCACAAAGCGCTGGCGCTGAATCGCCAGTGTCCGCCCGATATAGGGATAACTGCGCAACAGGTCCAGATTGAAATCGGACTTGAAGATCGGCTCGACCGACAGGTCATTGCGCAAGCCACCTTCATCGCTGTAGATGCACAGAGCGTCGGCACTCTCGACCATCCGCTCGGCCAAAAGCAGCAAGGCCAGTTCATTCAGGCGATCACCGGCCCGCAGAAGATAGAACCAGTCCGCACTGTCCGCCTGCATCAACAGGCCATTGAGCTGCTCAAGTCCGTCGCCTTGCAAGGTCACACGAATCACGTTACCAGCAAGAGCGCTGGCACGATTTTCACCGCTGAGCACCAAAACCGTTTCGGCGGCATAGACCTGCCGTTCGATGCTTTCCAGTGTGACGCCGAGTGCCGCTTCGTCCGCGTCGGCATCAATCACCACCGGCACAATCCGCGGCTGCCATGCCCAGGAGGCAAGGCGCGTGGGCAACAGGCGCTGCTGGGCCGGGTTGAGGGTGCGACAGGCCAGCCATTGCTGATACACATCAGCGAAGCTGTCACAGTTTTCACCCACCCGCGAACGGATCAGGGTCGCGGAAAAGCCCAGAGAACGACTCAGGGGCATTTCCTCCCAGGCATACGGCTCACCGAGGGCGGCGCTGGCCAGATCGATGTAACGAACGTGCCCTGGCGCAGGTGCCGGCTCGCCGCTGCGCACCGCCAGCATCTGGGTCAGCCAGCCGAGCTCGACCGCCACCGCCTGCTGGACCTCCAATTGATTGCTCATACGCGCCGGGTGCAAGCGTTCGAAACTGAGCACCTGCCCCATTACCGCCAGATTGCCACGACGCAACAGGCAGACGAACAAGGCGAAATCGAGACGGGCGACGAAGCCTTCGCCAATCTGGGTCAATGCCGGCAGATACTCCAGCACCTGATGAGTACGCATCAGGGCGCCACTCAGATTACTGAGGAAGTTGATGGCCGTGCTTTCCAGCACATCCAGCAAATCTTCACCCTTGAACAGCGTATCCCCCGAGGAAAAGCTGGAGTTCTCCAGACGCTCGGGAAGCAGCAAGTAATCGCCGTCGCAATACTGACGCTGGGCAATCACCAGATTCACGTCGTCATGACCAATGAAACCCTGCACCTGACGAGCAATACTCTCAGGCAGCAGCTGATCGTCATCACAGAGAAGCTTGAGATACTCGCCGGTTGCCTGCTCGGCGCAGGCCATCAGATTCCCCTTGAACCCCAGGTGTTGGTCATTGCGCACATAACGCAACGTCACGGTTTTCGGCACCGTGCAAGCCTGGACCAGCTCATGGATTTCGTCGCTGTCGCTGTCGTCACATACGATCACTTCAAGCGACGCATAAGTCTGATTCAGAGCACTTTGCAGCGCCGCCTGAAAGTACAGCGGGTTGTAGGCGGGAATGGCGATGCTGACAAGAGGCGTTGGTTTCACGGCGGGGGAACTCGCGAGCGGCGGGCGCTCACTCTGGAACGAGTAGAGCAACCCTGAACCGCTGAAAAAAGACGGTTTGCACTCGGTGCCTTAACCTCCACACCAACGGCGCGGAGGCTTTGACTCAGACTTTGTTGAACAGCCCCAACTGAGCGATTTTGCTGAACGCCAGTTGCGAGGCCTGCAGCATGGTTTGCTGCAAGGTCAGGCGGGTCATCACCGTGGCCGGGTCCGAATCACGGATCGCCCCCTGGGTCTGCGTGTTGGCCTGCACCAGGCTCTGGTTGATATCGGTCTGGGTCGTCAGCGACGCACCGCGACCACCCACCGAGCTGATGCTGGAGGTCAACTGGTCCATGCCGCTGGCAAGGTTGCCGATGCCCGAACCGATGGCTGCGTTGAGCTTTTGGATGGCCAGCGGATCGTTGTTGGTCGGCGTCGACAGCGCGGTTTTCAGCTGGCTGACGGTGTCCAGAATGTTCTGCGTCTGGTGAGTGTTGACCGTGACGGAGAACTGGTCACCGGCAAGCATCGTCGGTGCCGGCGCGCCGCTCAGCGTAAAGGCAACACCCGATGCGGTGGCGACGTTGCCCGCCAGAACACCACTGGAAACCGGCTTGCTGTTGGCGGTCAGAGGCGCGGCGTACAACTCGAAAGCCGTAGGGCTGGTGAACTTGAGAATCGCCTCGCCCTCCGGAAAGCTGGCGTGGTAGGCGGCACTGTTGGTAATGCTGGTGTTGGTGACGACTTCGCTAGACACGTTGCCCGGAGCACGGGACGCATTGAAGCTGTCCGGCTTGGCCGCCAGGGTGAAGCTGTAGGCATTGGGGGACGGAGGCGCCGGAAACACGGTTGCCGGAACGTCGCCAGCCTTCATGTTGATGTTCAACTTCAGGTCAACGCCACGGAAATTGATCGTCTGTGTGGCAGCACCACCGGAGGAGCTGAACGCGCCATTGCCAGTAGCCTCGGACGTGACGTCATTACCCAGCGAATCGCGAATTTCCAGTTGCGTAGGGCTGAGGACATTCACGGTGTAAGGCTCGCCACTGCGGAATTTGGCGTTGTAGGTCACGTCGGAACCTACCTGACCATTGGAAAGCACCACGCGACCGCCATCGACGAGCGGTGCAGGCGAAGTCATTGTGGTCTGCGTGCGACTGGTGTTGATGGCTTGCTGGAACACAGCCCAACCGGTGCTGTTGGTGGCCATCGACTGGGTGTCGCCAATCGGCAGGTCCAGCGTGACCTGATCACCGTTATAGCTGTAGGTGCCGTCGGTATTGCGCGAGAACGGAACGGTATCGCCCTTGGAACCGGAGAAAATGTATTTGCCGTTTTCGTCCTTGGTGTTCATCAGGCTCAACAGCTGCTCTTCGATCTGGCTGAGCTCCGAAGCGTTGGCCTGGCGGTCGGCATCGGTATAACCGGCGTTGCCGGCACCCAGGGCCAGTTCCTTGGCGCGTTGCAGCACGTTGCCGATGCTGGTCATGACCGCTTCAGTCTGACCCAGCGTGGCTTTGATCGTCGTCATGTTGTTCGAGAACTGATCGAGCATCGAAGCCTGCTGACCTAATTGAAGCAGGCGCGAGGCACCGACGGGATCATCGGCGGCGGTGTTGACGCGAACCAGGCTGCTCGCCTCTTCGCTGCTCTTGACCACGTTGGCGAAGTTCTTCGAATAGTTGGCAGCCGAGGACTCGTAAAACTGGGCGGTAGAAATGCGCATGGGCTACGACTCCTTAAAGACTGTTGATCAGTGTGCTGAAAATTGCCTGCGCAGCCTTGATGATCTGCGAAGACGCGGTGTAGTACTGCTGATACTTGACCAGGTTGCCGGTTTCCTCATCGAGGTCGACACCCGAGAGCGAATCGCGCGCGCCCTTGGCATTCGCCAGGATGGCGCCCGTCGCCGCACTGTCGAGCTTGCCCTGTGCAGCTTTGGAACCCACGCCCTCGACCAGTTTGCCGTAAGCGTCGTTCAGGGAAATGCCTTTGCTGGCCGAACCGGTATCCACGGTCTGCGCGGTCTGCAAGCCGGCCAGAGCGGTGCCGTTACGGTTGTCCAGGCTGCCAGGCTGACTGAGCGAGACGTTGATGGCCGCGCCGCTGCTCGGCGCGCCAGCGAAGGTCATGCTGAAGGTCGCGGTGTACTGAGTGGCAGGCGCAGGCGGGATCGGCGCACCCGTGGCATCCTTGAGCGGAATGCTCAGGTTCAGGGTGTTGCTCTCACCTGGCTTGATGGTGCCGCCGCTGATCAAACCGCCATTGGCATCCAGGAACTGGTAGGCCTGGCTGGTGCCGTCGGCGGACACCGCACCAAATACCAGCTTGGTCGGTGTGGAGTTTTTCAGGCCGTTCTGCATCGCGGTGGCGGTCACCGCGTCGTAGATATCGAATTTGGTCGTCAGGGTCGGTTGACCGCTGGCCGGGATCGTCAGGGTGCCGCTGCCACTGCCGCTCGCTGCAATAGCCGCGCCCAGCGGTGCCGCGATGGCCAGACGCTTGGAGTCGGTCATCTCGGTCTTGATGTTCGCCGCCGCATCGCGGGTCGGGGTGATCCTGAAGGAGTCGCCCGCCGTGGCAGAAGCCGCATTGAACTTCAGCTCGACGCCGTCGATGACCGCGGCCGTGGCCGGCGGCGCCGTGCTGAAAGAGCCCATGGGCGTGTTGTCCGGCAGGCGCTGAACGGTGTAATCGGTGGCGGTGGTGAACGTGACCTTGTAATCGTTGATGGTCAGCTTGCCGGTGTCCTTGATGCTCACATCAAAGTTGCCGGCGCCCCCGTTGTTCAGGCTGGCGACGCTGCGTTCAGAGACCAGCTTGGCCGAATTGATATTGTTGAACAGGTTCGAACCGAAGTCACCGTTCTTGTCGATGCCCTGGGCCTGGAGACTGTTCATCTGGTCGGCGACGACCAGGGCCACACGGCCCAATTCGTTCATGGCCGGGTCCAGCACGGTGCTGCGATAACGCAGCAGCCCGCCGATCTCGCCGCCAGTCATGATCGCGGTGATATCAATGGTGCTCGAACCACGATTGAGTTGCAGCGACAAGCGGCCCGGATCGTCTTTGCCCGGTACCACTTCAAGTTTACTGGCCGTGTTACCCATGACCAGCGGCTGACCGCTGCCCAGATAAATGTCGAGACTGCCTTCACGCTCAACGACCTGCGCGCCGGTGAAGGTGGACAGCTGACGCACGGTTTCGTTACGCGCATCAAGCAGATCGTTGGGCATGCCACCGGAGTTGGAAACCTCGGAGATCTTCTGATTCAACTGCGCCACGGTAGCGGCCAGCTTGTTGACCTGATCGGCCATGTTCGTCAGGTTGCCGTTGATATTGGCATTCTGCTCGGTCAGCTGTTTGGACATCGAGTTGAAACGGTTGCTCAAGGCCTGAGCGTCGCTCAGCAACAACTGGCGGGAAGCATCGTCACCCGGCTTGGCATTGACGTTCTGCACCGAGGCAAAGAACTTGGTCAGTGCGCCGTTCAGACCCGTGCTGGTGTCAGAGAGCAATTTGTCCAGCGGCGTGACCTGATTCAGGTAGGCGGCCGAATCGCTGTTGAGCGAAGTGGTGGTCTGCAACTGCGCATCGAGGTAGCTGTTGTACACGCGACGCACATCGGCCAGGGTCGTGCCGGTGCCGATGAAGACATTGCCGAACTGCTGCGAGGCCTTGGTGCCCTGCACTGTTTGCTGGCGGGAGTACCCGGCGGTGTCGACGTTGGCAATGTTGTTGCCGGTGGTCATCAACGAGGATTGGCCAGCGGCCAGACCCGACATCCCGATATTGAGCAAACTCATGGTTCGACCTTAATCCTTGTGCCTATAAAGGCGTGGTGGAAACGCCCGCCGCAGCGTAGTTCTGGTAACTCGTCATCTGCTTGGCTATCTGCGAAATCTTGCTCGCGTAGTCGGGGTCGGTTGCGTAACCGGCCTTTTGCAACTCGCGTACAAACTGTTCTGGGTTATCGGCCGACTTCACGACATCTTGATAGCGATTGTTGGTTTGCAACAAAGTCACAAGGTCATGGAAGCTGTCCTTGTAAGAGTCGTAGGAACGGAACTCGGCCGTCTCCTTGACCATCGCGCCATTCCTGAATTCGCTGGTGATCGCCCGTGCCGAATTGCCCGTCCAGTTGCTGCTGGCCTTGATGCCGAACAGGTTGTGGCTGCTGCTGCCATCCTGGGCGCGCATGACCGATTTGCCCCAGCCAGTTTCCAGCGCCGCCTGAGCCACCAGGTAACGCGGATCGACGCCGATGCGCTCGGCGGCTTCCTTGGCCATCGGCAACATGGTGTTGACGAACTGGTCGGCAGAACTGAAGGCTTTTTTCGCGGGCGCCAACGGTATCTGAGCGATGGCTCGCCCATGAATCTGCAAGCCGGCGCTCGATGCCGCTTGCGCAGTGGCCAGCCAGTCACCATTGAACAAAGGCCCCGATCCGGTCGGCACAGTGCGCTCGGGCAATCGAGTGCCGGGGAGCTTCGCGGCGGTCGTCGTCGCCGAAGGCACCAGGCCTGCCAGCAAACGATCAGCCAGCTTCGGTGGCAACGCCAGGCGCCGCTGATTGATCAGCGCCATGTCGTTGCGATGAGCACCCTCGCCTGCCGCCTGTGGAGCGCTGATCGAGCGCGAAGCCCACAACGGACGCTGGCCATTGACTCGCGACAGCGGCCCATTGGTGGCGGTCGTGCCGGCAGCTATCGGCGTCTGCGCCGCCGCTTTGGCCGCTTCCTGCTTGGCCGCCGACAGCGTTGCCGCTTCGCCCGGCGCCAGTGGTTTGTTCTTCGACATCTGCCGCATCAGCACGTCCGCCAGACCAATACCACCGCCTTCGCGGGACATGGAAACGGCCAGCTGCTGGTCGTACATTTCCTGGTACTGCTTGGCTGCCGGAGTGTTGAGCGGATTACCCTCACCCAGCGTGTCGGTCGCCTTGCGCATGGACTTGAGCATTTCACCGAGAAACAGCGACTCGAACTCCTGCGCCACTTTGCGCAGGTTTTCGTCACTGTTCTTGTCGCCGACCTTGAGCTGGTTCAGGCGGTTGAGGTCCGAGTAGGAACCCGAATCCGCACTGCTGACCAGACCACTCTTGTACATATCCATGGTCGCCGGCCTCAGATCACGATCAGGTCGGCTTGCAACGCGCCGGCCTGTTTCAGTGCTTCAAGGATTGCCATCAAGTCACCTGGCGCCGCGCCGACCTGGTTCACCGCACGCACGATCTCGTCGAGGGTGGTGCCCGGGCCGAACTTGAACATCGGTTTGGCTTCCTGCTGAGCATTGACCCGCGAGCGCGGCACGACAGCGGTCTGACCATTGGACAGAGGGCCTGGCTGGCTGACGATCGGGTCTTCGGTGATGGTCACGGTCAGGCTGCCGTGAGTCACGGCGGCCGGGGACACCTTGACGTTCTGGCCGATCACGATGGTGCCGGTGCGGGAGTTGATGATGACTTTCGCCACCGCTTGACCCGGATCGACTTCAAGGTTCTCGATGATCGACAAATAGTCGACGCGCTGACTCGGATCGAGTGGCGCACTGACGCGAATCGAACCGCCATCGATGGCCTGGGCAACGCCAGGGCCGAGCAGGTCGTTGATCTTGTCGACGATGCGCTTGGCGGTGGTGAAGTCGGAACGGTTGAGGTTCAACGTCAGGCTGTTGCCCTGGTTGAAACCGCTCGGCACCGAACGCTCGACCGATGCACCACCAGGGATGCGGCCGGCCGACGGAACGTTGACGGTGATCTTCGAACCGTCGCGACCTTCAGCATCAAAACCGCCGACCACCAGGTTGCCCTGGGCGATCGCGTAGACGTTGCCGTCGATACCCTTGAGCGGCGTCAGCAGCAAGGTGCCGCCACGCAGACTCTTGGAGTTACCGATGGAGGCCACGGTGATATCCACCTGCTGACCCGGCTTGGCGAAGGCCGGCAAATCGGCACTGATCGACACTGCCGCGACGTTCTTCAACTGCACGTTGCCGGAACCGGCCGGCACCTTGATGCCGAACTGCGAGAGCATGTTGTTGAAGGTTTGCAGGGTGAACGGGGTTTGCGTCGTCTGGTCGCCGGTGCCGTTAAGCCCGACCACCAGGCCGTAACCGATCAATTGGTTGGAACGTACGCCGGAAATACTGGCGATATCCTTCAGCCGCTCGGCTTGAGCGTTGAAGGCCGCAGACAGCAAAAGCGCGGCCACCATGAGGCTTTTGAAATTCAACGTGGCCACCTAGAAAGGGAACAGCGGGCTGAGGAAGAAACGGTCGAACCAGCCTGGCTGACTCGCATCGGCAAACGAACCGGTGCCCGAATAGGTGATGCGTGCATCGGCGATACGCGTTGACGAAACCGTGTTGTCGGTGGCGATGTCATCGGCCCGGACCAGGCCGGCGATTCGCACCAGCTCATCACCGGTATTGAGGGTCATCCACTTCTCGCCACGCACAGCAATGATGCCGTTGGGCAAGACGTCGGCCACCGTCACGGTGATCGAACCGGTCAGGCTGTTGCCCTGACCGGCCTTGCTGTCACCCTTGGTCGCGCGGTCGCCGCTGTAACTCGCATTCAGCGTCAGGTCCCCGTCACTCAATGGATTGTTGGTGTTGGGGATTGCGCCGAACAACGACGTCAGGCCAATGCCGGCCTTGCTGTTCTTGGCCACTTGCGAGTTGGCGTTTTTACTGGCTTGGGTTCTTTCGTTCAGGGTGATGGTGATGATGTCACCGACCCGGAACGCCTTGCGGTCGCTGTACAGGTTCTGTTCGAAACCGGCCTGGTAGATCGAGCCATTATTCGCGGCGGCCGGCAACGGCGTACGCGGCAACACCGGGGCGTAGTAAGGGTCATTGGGCTTGGGCGTCGGACCGACGCAACCCGCCAGCGCGGCGACGCCACTCAGTGCCAGGACAGATACAAAGCGATTCATGACCCTACCTCACGGTGTTGCAGGCGACCTCATGGCCGCCTCATAGACTTGATTACAGATTCTGCGTTACGAACGAGAGCATCTGGTCGGCGGTGGAGATCACCTTGGAGTTCATCTCGTAGGCGCGCTGAGTGGTGATCATGTTGACCATCTCTTCAACGGTGCTGACGTTGGAGGTTTCCAGGGTGTTCTGCAGCGTGGTGCCGAAACCGGCCAGGCCTGGCGTGCCGACTTGCGGCGCACCGCTGGCGGCAGTTTCCAGGAACAGGTTGTTACCCACCGCTTGCAGGCCGGCCGGGTTGATGAAGTCGGCGGTTTGCAGGTTGCCGATCACCTGGGACGCCGGGTTACCGGCAACGGTGATGGACACGGTGCCGTCACGACCGACCGTAAAGGTCTGAGCGTCGTTCGGGATGACAATGGCCGGTTCCAGGGCGAAACCGCTGGCGTTGACGATCTGACCGTTGGAGTCGAGGTGGAACGTACCGTCACGGGTGTAGGACGTGGTGCCGTCCGGTTGCAGGATCTGGAAGAAACCGCGACCGTCGATGGCCATGTCCAACGGTTGTTCGGTGGTTTGCAGGCTGCCGGCGTTGAAATTTTTCTGGGTGCCGACAATGCGCACACCGGTACCCAATTGCAGACCCGACGGCAGTTCGCTGTCCTGGGTCGACTGGGCGCCAGGCTGGCGTTTGATCTGGTACAGCAGGTCCTGGAACTCGGCGCGGTCACGTTTGAAACCCGTGGTCGACACGTTCGCCAGGTTGTTGGAAATGGTCGTCAGGTTGGTGTCCTGGGCGGACAGACCTGTTTTGGCAACCCATAGAGCCGGAAGCATTCGATTCTCCTCGTGCGCCTGTTTTACGGCGCGACGTTCTGATAATTAGCTGATCTGCAAGACCCGAGCCATGGCCTGGTCGTCATCTTTGGCGGTGTTCATCATCTTGATGTGCAGCTCGAACTGCTTGGCCAGGGCCAGTACCGAGGTCATCTCTTCCACGGCATTGACGTTGCTCGACTCAAGGAACCCGGACACCAGCTTGACGTTGGCATCGGCTTGCGCCGGCTTGCCGTCCTTGGTGTGGATCGAACCGTCCAGGCCTTTGGTCATGTTCTTGAAGTCCGGGTTGACCAGCTTGATGCGGTCGACTTCGGCCATCACGCGCGGGCCTTCACCCATCGCACGAATGCTGACAGTGCCATCTTCACCCACTTCGATTTGCTGCTCGGGCGGCACGGAAATCGGCCCGCCATTGCCCATCACCGGCATACCGTTGCCGGCCCGCAGCACGCCCAGCGCGTCAACGTTCAGGCTGCCGGTGCGCACGTAGCTCTCACCGCCATCCGGGTTCTGCACCGCGATCCAGCCGTTGCCCTGCACCGCGACGTCGAGGTCGCGGCCGGTTTGTACCAGGGAGCCCGCGGAGAAGTCGGTGGCCGGACGTTCGGACATCGCAAACGCACGCGCCGGAAAGCTGTCACCGAACACGGGCATCGAACGCGCCTGCTCCAGGTCTTTCTGGAAGCCGTTGGTGGAGATGTTCGCCAGGTTGTTCGCATGAGCCTTCTGCGCCAGTGCATTCTGGCTGGCGCCGGTCATTGCCACATAAAGGTACTTGTCCACACTCTTTCCTCTGCATGCCGGACGTTTGCCGCCCACCGCTGTACTGCTGAGCCATAAGCAATTTGCAGACCAACTTTTTTCTGGCGGCGCGGGGCCCGGCAAACAAAGGACTTGAGGGGTTCAGAGGGGAATGAGGGATTGTGTCAAAGACGAAAAACCGGCGGTGTTATGCCGTTATGTGGCAAGGCTTGACCCAGGTGCCAACAGTGCTGACGCCTTCGCGGGCATGCCCGCTCCCACAGAGTTGTCGGGTGCCCACAGATTTTGAATCCATTGACAATCCCTGTGGGAGCGGGCTTGCCCGCGATGAGGCCAGCAAAATCAATGCAAGAGCCCGCTAAGACTCACTCTTGCCGACTTCATACTCACGCAATTTGTTGGCAATGGTCGTGTGCGAAACCCCCAACCGCTTACCCAATTGCCGACTGCTCGGATGCTCGGAATACAAACGCTCCAGCACCGCTTTTTCAAAGCGCCCGACAATCGCATCCAGTCCGCCTTCGAGTGAAAAATCGCCAAGCGGCTGACGCACGCCATAGTCTGGCAGTCGAATATGTTCAGCCTTGACCGTCCCGCCCTCGCACAACGAAACCGCCTGGAACAACACGTTTTCCAACTGTCGGACGTTGCCCGGCCAGTGATAGTGACTGAGCCGGTCCATCGCCGCCGGCGCCAGTTTCGGCAGCGGGCAACCGATTTGCCGACTGGCTTGATCAAGGAAATGCTCCACCAGTGGCGTCAAACCATCCAGGCATTCGCGCAGTGGCGGAATGTGCAGCGAAAGCACATTCAAACGGTGATACAAATCCTGGCGAAACTCGCCACGGGCGCACAATTCCGACAGGTCGACCTGCGTGGCACAGATCACTCGCACATCGAGATAGACCTCTTCATCACTGCCTACACGACGGAAGCAACCGTCCTGCAGGAAGCGCAGCAGCTTCACCTGTAGCCGCGGACTCATTTCTCCCACGCCGTCGAGAAACAGCGTACCGCCCGCCGTCAACTCCAGCAGCCCGAGCTTGCCTTCCGCCCGCGCCCCTTCAAACGCACCCGGGCCGTAGCCAAACAATTCAGTCTCGGCCATGGACTCCGGCAGACCGGCGCAATTGAGCGCCATCAGCGGTGACTGCCCCCGCGGGCTGGCCAGGTGGCAGGCCCGCGCCAGCAATTCCTTGCCGGTTCCGGTTTCGCCTTCTATCAATAGCGGCGCATCCAGCGGCGCCATGCGCCGGGCTTCACGCACCACCGCGGCCATGACTTTCGAGCTCTGGAAGATGCTGTCGAACCCACGCAACTCCTGTTTGCGCACGTTATAAATGCGCTCCCCTACCCGGTCGGCACGATGCAGCGTCAGCACCGCGCCGGCCATGGCCTCGCTGTCGTCATGCTCCGATTGCAGCGGCGCGATGTCGGCAAGAAAAACGTCGCCCTTGACCTTGACCCGCAGCCCGTTGATCCGAGATTTGTTGGCGCGCACCAACTCCGGTAAATCGAAATCCTCGGCATAACGCGACAAGGGAATCCCCGGCACCTCGTCGACACGCACCCCGAGCAACTGCGCTGCCGCGCGGTTGGCCGCGACGATCGAGCCACCCATGTCGATCGACAACACCGGAAACTCCAGGGCGCCGAGCAAGGCATTGAGCTCCATGTGCCGACGCTCGCTGGGCATCAGCCCTACCCGCTTGACGCCAAAGACCCCGGCAATCGATTCAAATTTCGGACGCAGTGCCTGGAACTGAATGTTGATCAGGTTCGGGCAATGCAGGTAGATCGCGTTGCCATGCTCGCCACCCACTTCACCACGAGCGACGTTGATCCCGTACTCGACGAGCAAGTTGAGAATGTCGCGCAGGATGCCGATGCGGTTCTGGCAGTGGACTTTGATACGCATATAAAAGACCTGATAAACGATGATTGACCTGTGGGAGCCAGCCTGCTGGCGATGGCGTCGCATCAGGCGATGTGGATGTCGAATGACACACCGCTATCGCCAGCAGGCTGGCTCCCACAGGGTTAGCGCCCGATTTTTCTGATGGGGCGCTCAGATGGCCGTCAAGATTATGTGACAGCCAAAGCGCTTTTCAAACCCGAGAATCTCAGCAACTACGCGGTAGTCGCCAATTCGTAACGAAAACTTTACGTTTTTCGCGGCTCTTTCCTACAGGGAGCGTCGATCACCTACTGCAATGCCGCAATCATTGGGGTATTCCTAAGTCATAGCAGGACATAACAAGAACGAAATCCCCTAGCAGGAGAGCAGCATGAAGCAGACGCACTACGTGGCTCGCGAGCCCGATGCGCAAGGTTTTATCGACTACCCCGCTGAAGAACACGCGGTGTGGAACACGCTGATCACTCGCCAACTGAAAGTGATCGAAGGGCGTGCGTGCCAGGAATACCTGGACGGTATCGAGAAACTCGGTCTGCCCCACGACCGCATTCCGCAACTCGGCGAAATCAACAAAGTCCTCGGTGAAACCACCGGCTGGCAGGTTGCCCGAGTACCCGCGCTGATTCCTTTCCAGACCTTCTTTGAATTACTGGCGAACAAGCAGTTTCCGGTGGCGACGTTTATTCGTACCCGCGAAGAGTTGGACTACCTGCAAGAACCGGATATTTTCCACGAGATCTTTGGCCACTGCCCGCTGCTGACCAACCCGTGGTTTGCCGAATTCACCCACACCTACGGCAAACTCGGCCTACAGGCTTCCAAGGAGGAACGCGTGTACCTGGCGCGCTTGTACTGGATGACCATCGAGTTCGGCCTGGTCGAGACGCCAGAAGGCCAGCGCATTTACGGTGGCGGCATTCTGTCCTCACCGAAAGAAACCGTTTACAGCCTGTCGGACGAACCTGAGCATCAGGCCTTCGATCCGCTGGAATGCATGCGCACGCCGTACCGCATCGACATCCTGCAACCGTTGTATTTCGTCTTGCCAAACCTCAAGCGTTTGTTCGACCTCGCCCATGAAGACATCATGGGCATGGTCAAGCAAGGTATGCAGCTGGGTTTGCACGCGCCTAAATTTCCGCCAAAAAAAGCCGCGTGATCCGCAGCTTTTAGAATCAAGTGAGCCTGTCAGGAAGCGACGCTTTGGTTTAGCGTGGTTGCACTGACGGCCGATTGCCAATCATTCGAATTCAGGAACAGATCATGTCCACATTGAACCAAGCCCATTGCGAAGCCTGCCGCGCCGATGCCCCTCAGGTCAGCGACGAAGAGTTGCCGGTACTGATCAAGCAGATCCCGGACTGGAACATCGAAGTTCGCGACAGCGTTATGCAGCTGGAAAAGGTTTTCCTGTTCAAGAACTTCAAACACGCGCTGGCGTTCACCAACGCGGTCGGGGAAATCTCCGAAGCTGAAGGTCACCACCCGGGCCTGTTGACCGAGTGGGGCAAAGTCACCGTGACCTGGTGGAGCCACTCGATCAAGGGCCTGCACCGCAACGACTTCATCATGGCCGCGCGCACTGACGAAGTGGCCAAGGACGCCGAGGGCCGCAAATAATGCATTTCGACGCCATCGGTCGAGTACCCGGCGACCCGATCCTGGGCCTGATGGAGGCCTATGCGCAGGACCCCAACCCGCGCAAATTCGACCTTGGCGTGGGTGTCTATAAGGATGCCTTCGGCCTGACGCCGATTCCCCAGGCAGTGAAGCTCGCCGAGCAGCGCCTGGTGGATCGCCAGACCACTAAGACCTACATCGGCGGTCACGGCGAACCGGCGTTCGGCAAAGCCATCAATGAGTTGGTGCTCGGCGCCGACTCTGCGTTGATCGCCGAACAACGGGCCGGGGCCACCCAGACGCCGGGCGGCACCGGTGCGTTGCGCTTGAGCGCGGACTTCATCGCCCAGTGCCTGCCGGGCCGTGGCGTGTGGCTGAGCAACCCGACCTGGCCGATCCACGAAACCATTTTTGCCACGGCCGGGGTCAAGGTTAATCATTACCCCTATGTCGGCAGCGACAACCGTCTCGATGTTGAAGCGATGCTGGCGGCGCTCAACGAAGCACCTGAGGGTGACGTCGTTTTGCTGCACGCTTGCTGCCACAACCCGACCGGTTTCGATCTGTCCCATGACGATTGGCACCGCGTGCTCGACGTCGTGCGCCATCGCAATCTGGTGCCGCTGATTGACTTCGCCTACCAGGGTTTCGGCGACGGGTTGGAGCAGGATGCATGGTCGACCCGGTTGTTCGCAGCTGAACTGCCGGAAGTGCTGATCACCAGTTCCTGCTCGAAAAACTTCGGCCTGTACCGCGACCGCACGGGGGCCTTGATTGTCTGCGCGAAGACCGCTGACAAACTGGTCGATATCCGCAGCCAACTGGCCAATATCGCCCGCAACTTGTGGTCGACTCCGCCGGATCACGGTGCTGCCGTGGTGGCGACGATCCTCGGCGACCCAGAACTGAAAAGCCTTTGGGCCGACGAGGTGGAAGCCATGCGCTTGCGTATTGCCCAACTGCGCAGCGGTCTGGTCGAGGCGCTGGAACCTCATGGTTTGCGCGAGCGCTTTGCGCACATTGGTGTGCAACGCGGGATGTTTTCCTACACCGGATTAACACCTGACCAGGTTAAACAGTTGCGTGATCATCACAGCGTTTACATGGTCGGTACCGGCCGCGCGAACGTGGCGGGGATTGATGCCACGCGCCTGGATTTGCTGGCCGAAGCCATCGCAGAAGTCTGCAAATAACCC
>NZ_JAVLRV010000002.1:2811588-2816176 GCF_055803035.1 Pseudomonas sp. 300
TAGATATAAAAGTCTATTTGTCATTTCTCCTGCTGTATCCTGCCCAAGCTTTGTAAAAGCGCGGATCTACCAGATCTATCAACAGACTTTGCGAGGAGCGCGAAACATGCACGAGATCCCTAATCTCCCCTTCCCAAGCCTGCACGAAACTGAGCAGACACCCACGCAACAAGCCGGCGCCCAACAGCCCGAGCCGAAAGAAGCCACTGAACGCCGCCAGGCCGACAGAGAAGACTGAAACACCCGCAATGCCAGACCGTGTGGAAAGCGCTAACATGCGCTTTCCACACCGCCTGAACTCTTGAGTTGCACACCATGACCGATGACTTTAGCGAGACTCAGGCCAGCGTCCTGATCGGCACGGCCGAGAAGATGATCGAGATCTGGAATCGCCTGTCCCCCGAGAAACAAGCCGCATTGCTCGCCCGTTTCGGCAGCGAAGAAAATGCCTTGGCCGCCCTGGTCACGACGCAACTGGTCGCCCCCGCCAAACCCTGATTCGCCTCCACCGGGCAAATAGTTTTACTTTTCCACGCCCTGCGGCCTGTCACGCCGCTATCATAAGCAGCCTATCTATCCTGCTTTCCCGTGGATCTTTACCCATGTCTGAAAACCAGCGCCCCCTGGCGGTCACGCTGCAAGTCGTTTCCATCGTCCTGTTCACTTTTATTGGCTACCTCAATATCGGCATTCCCCTGGCCGTGTTGCCCGGCTACGTCCACAGCGATCTGGGTTTCGGCGCCGTGGTCGCCGGTCTGGTGATCAGCGTGCAATACCTCGCCACCCTGCTCAGCCGCCCATACGCCGGGAAAATCATTGATAACAAAGGCAGCAAACTGGCGGTCATGTATGGCCTCGCCGGATGCGGCCTGAGCGGCGTGTTCATGCTGCTTTCGGCCTGGACCCAAAGCCTGCCGATGCTGAGTCTGATCAGCCTGCTGATCGGCCGCCTGGTGCTCGGCAGCGCGGAAAGCCTGGTGGGCTCTGGCTCGATCGGCTGGGGCATCGGCCGGGTCGGCGCGCAAAACACCGCCAAAGTGATCTCCTGGAACGGCATCGCCAGTTATGGCGCACTGGCCGTTGGTGCACCGCTGGGCGTGCTGCTGGTCAGTCAGTTGGGCTTGTGGAGCATGGGCGTAAGCATCGTCTTGCTGGCCGTGCTGGGTCTGGCGCTGGCGTGGCCGAAGACCGCCGCACCGATTGTGGTCGGGGAACGATTGCCGTTCATGCATGTGCTGGGTCGAGTGCTGCCGCACGGTTGCGGCCTGGCGCTGGGTTCGATCGGCTTCGGCACCATCGCCACCTTCATTACCTTGTATTACGCCACGCAACACTGGGACAACGCGGTGTTGTGCCTGAGCCTGTTTGGCGCGAGCTTCATCGGCGCGCGACTGCTGTTCGGTAACCTGATCAACCGTCTCGGCGGTTTTCGCGTGGCCATCGCCTGCCTGTCGGTGGAAACCCTGGGACTGTTGCTGCTGTGGTTGGCACCGGATGCTCATTGGGCTTTGGCCGGTGCAGCGCTGAGCGGTTTCGGTTTTTCGCTGGTGTTCCCGGCGCTGGGCGTGGAAGCGGTCAATCTGGTGCCAGCGTCGAGCCGTGGCGCAGCGGTCGGCGCTTACTCGCTGTTCATCGATTTGTCGCTGGGGATTACCGGGCCGTTGGCGGGCGCGATTGCTGCCGGATTTGGTTTTGCCTCGATCTTCCTGTTCGCCGCACTCGCCGCGTTAAGCGGGTTGATGCTCAGCGTTTATCTGTACCGGCAAGCGCCAAAGTACCGCGAAGAAAGAGACACGCATTAAAAGTCGACCTTGCCGCGTCCAGCCTTGATGCTGCCGCGCTTGGTCTTGGATTCGAGCCGGCGCTTCTTCGAGCCGAGGGTCGGTTTGGTCGGACGGCGTTTCTTTTCGACCTTGGTGGCGCTGAGGATCAACTCGGTCAGCCGCTCCAGCGCATCGGCGCGATTGGCCTCCTGCGTGCGGTATTGCTGGGCCTTGATGATCAACACCCCTTCGCTGGTAATGCGGCTGTCCCGCAACGCCAGCAGCCGTTCCTTGTAGAACTCGGGCAAGGACGAGGCCGGAATGTCGAAGCGCAAGTGCACGGCGCTGGAGACCTTGTTGACGTTCTGCCCACCGGCGCCTTGGGCACGAATGGCCGTCAATTCGATCTCGGCATCCGGCAGATGCACGTTGTTGGAAATCACCAGCATGGAAAAGCGTCCGGGTTGAGGCCTTTCAGGATACCGCG
This sequence comes from Pseudomonas sp. 300, assembly GCF_055803035.1. Classification (NCBI taxonomy): domain Bacteria; kingdom Pseudomonadati; phylum Pseudomonadota; class Gammaproteobacteria; order Pseudomonadales; family Pseudomonadaceae; genus Pseudomonas; species Pseudomonas sp. 300. The sequence continues at coordinate 2,813,839 of NZ_JAVLRV010000002.1, forward strand.
AATGAATGACGAGAACGCGGTCCCTGTGGGGAGCGTGGCTTGCCCGCGATTCAGGCGCTGCGGTTCATCAGGTACATCGCGTTATCGTTCATCGCGGGCAAGCCACGCTCCCACAGGGTTTTGTGTAGGCCGAAAAAGACAAACCCGGCACATGGCCGGGTTTGTCGTTTCTGCGCGCTGCGCTATTTCACTGCAGCCTGCAACGCATGCTGAGCACTGCGCTTGTTCTTGATGCCGTAGCAAATCCACATGAACGCGACCCACACCGGAATCGCGTACACCGACACCTGGATGCCCGGAATCAGCAGCATCACGCCAAGAATGAACACCACGAACGCCAGGCAGATGTAGTTGCCATACGGATACCACAGGGCCTTGAACAGCGGCGTCTGCCGGGTCTTGTTCATGTGCTGGCGGAACTTGAAGTGCGAATAGCTGATCATCGCCCAGTTGATCACCAACGTGGCCACCACCAGCGACATCAGCAGTTCCAGCGCGTTTTGCGGGATCAGGTAGTTCAACAACACCGCAATCAACGTCACCGCCGCCGAAGCGAGGATCGAGCGCACCGGCACGCCGCGCTTGTCGATTTTCGCCAGGGCTTTCGGTGCATCGCCCTGCTCAGCCATGCCCAGCAGCATGCGGCTGTTGCAGTAGGTGCCGCTGTTGTACACCGACAACGCAGCGGTCAGGACCACAAAGTTGAGGATGTGTGCGGCGGTGTTGCTGCCAAGCATCGAGAACACTTGCACGAACGGGCTGCCGCTGTAGGAATCGCCCGAGGCGTTCAGGGTCGACAGCAGGCTGTCCCATGGCGTCAGCGACAGCAGGATGACCAGCGCGCCGATGTAGAAAATCAGGATGCGGTAGATCACCTGGTTGATGGCTTTCGGGATCACGGTTTTCGGCTTGTCGGCTTCTGCTGCGGTGAAACCGAGCATTTCCAGGCCGCCGAAGGAGAACATGATGATCGCCATGGCCATCACCAGACCGCTGATGCCATTCGGGAAGAAACCGCCGTGGGACCACAGGTTGCTGACCGACGCTTGCGGGCCGCCGTTGCCGCTGACCAGCAAATAGCTGCCCAGGGCAATCATGCCGACGATCGCCACGACCTTGATGATCGCGAACCAGAACTCGGCTTCGCCGAAGACTTTGACGTTGGCCAGGTTGATCAAATTGATCAGCACGAAGAACCCGGCTGCGGAGACCCACGTCGGGATGTCCGGCGCCCAGTAGTGGATGTACTTGCCGACGGCAGTCAGCTCCGACATGCCCACCAGAATGTACAGAATCCAGCAGTTCCAGCCCGACAGGAAACCGGCGAAACCGCCCCAGTACTTGTGCGCGAAGTGGCTGAAGGAACCGGCCACCGGCTCTTCGACGATCATTTCGCCGAGCTGGCGCATGATCATGAAGGCGATGAAGCCGCAGATGGCGTAGCCGAGGATCATCGACGGGCCGGCGGATTTCAGCACCCCGGCCGAGCCCAGGAACAGGCCGGTACCGATCGCGCCACCGAGAGCGATCAGTTGAATATGACGATTCTTCAGGCCGCGTTTCAGCTCGCCTGAATGCGAGTTTTGTCCACTCATGAAAAGGGTCTCACGCAAGGTTTGATGATGTTCAATAGACGTTGCTGCTCGGTTGCGACGTTAAGCAGCGCCGATCAAACCCCAGCGCAGGCACCAGGAGTTCAGCGTATTTACAACGGTCATGCGTCACCTGTTTGTTTTTATCTGTGACGAAATCGAACCCGACACGCTCGTGACGCGGCGGAGTGAACAAGGCGGATAGCCTTGAGGTTTGCGCAGATGCGCAGGAGGTCACAGGTAAAACGCGGCGCATTGTACACCGCTAACCCCCTGCTGCCAGACACCGCTGAATCAGCGTGTCGGTTGCCGGGATTGCCTGTGTCCACCCCGAAGGTTTCGGGTGGCTGCAAAAAGGGAGTCGGACCTTTGCGGGTCGTCGGCGTGAGCGATGGGAAAACCGCCCCACGGGGAGAAGTGGAAATGAGTCACGGCGTACATTGCGCCTCCTTTTTGTTATGCACCTGCACGACAGGCATGGGGCGCATCTCACCCTGCATGGGACGGTGAAACAAGCGGGCCAGAGCGCTGAAAAAGATCTGAAGGCTCATAGAGCGGAAGATATTTCTTACAGTTATTGCCTAAGGTGGGTTTCACGAGGGCCAGACGGACAAATCGTCAGGTTTTCTTTACGCGGCGTAACATCCGTTTTCCACCCGGACTTTGGCAGTGCTCCCACTGTCGCCTTCACGGGCAAGCCCGCTCCCACAGTTGACCGGTTTGTCGCACTGAAACGCGATCAAAAT
>NZ_JAVLRV010000002.1:2816201-2886367 GCF_055803035.1 Pseudomonas sp. 300
AAAAAAAAAACGCCAACCCCGAAGGTTGGCGTTTTTTAGTACCGCTTACCGATTACTCAGGCTTGCGACGACCGAAGCCCGGACGCTGGCCCGAACCGGCTGGCGCGCCGCGACGCTTGCCCGATGGCTTGTCTCCCTCGACCAGCTTGATGCCCGGACGTTTTGGCGCTGGCTTCGCCGGGCGCTTGGTGTCCGAAGGACGATCGGCCACTGGCGTACCGCGACCCGACTCTCCACGACCAGCAGGAGCACCACGATCGCTGCGACCACCGCTTGGCGCACCGCGGCCTTCGCCGCGTTCAGTGCGACCGTTGGCCGGACGCGGTGTGCGTGGACCGCGCTCGCCATCAGCGCGTGGCGCTGCTGGTTTGCGGGCTGGACGCTCGCCTTCGATTTGCGGTTCACGGGAGTCACGCGGCGTCGCAGCGGTCTGGTTACCGATAGCTGGACGCAACGAGCGCACGCGTTCGGTCTTGCCCATCGGACGCGACGATTTACGCTGCATGCGGTCGAGCTTGTCTTTGCTCTTGGCGTTCATCTGCGGCATGGCCACCGGCGTCAGGCCGACTTCCGCGCTCAGAATGTCGACTTCGTACTGGCTCATTTCGCGCCAGCGACCCATCGGCAGGTCGGAGTTGAGGAACACCGGACCGAAACGCACGCGTTTCAGACGGCTGACCACCAGGCCCTGGGATTCCCACAGACGACGAACCTCACGGTTACGCCCTTCCATCACCACGCAGTGGTACCAGTGGTTGAAACCTTCGCCACCGGGCGCTTGCTTGATGTCGGTGAACTTGGCCGGGCCGTCTTCGAGGACGACGCCTGCCTTCAGACGCTCGATCATCTCGTCATCGACTTCGCCACGCACACGTACCGCGTATTCACGGTCCATTTCGTAGGAAGGGTGCATCAGGCGGTTGGCCAGCTCACCGTCGGTGGTGAACATCAGCAGACCGGTGGTGTTGATGTCCAGACGACCGATGTTGATCCAGCGACCTTCTTTGGGGCGTGGCATCTTGTCGAAAACGGTTGGGCGGCCTTCCGGGTCAAGGCGGGTGCAGATTTCACCGTCGGGCTTGTTGTACATGATCACGCGGCGTACCGACTCGGCGGCTTCTTCGCGCTTGATCACCTTGCCATCGATGGTGATGGCGTCGTGCATGTCGACGCGCTGCCCAAGGGTGGCGTCTTTGCCATTGACCTTGATGCGGCCATGACTGATCCAGGCTTCTACGTCACGGCGCGAGCCGACGCCGATACGGGCGAGGACTTTCTGCAGTTTTTCGCCTGCTGGGCCGATTTCCTGGTCGTCTTTCTGGTCGTTGATACTCATCTGGGCACCTCCCGGTGTGGTCTGTTCAGGCGGCTCTGAAGTGAGGGGCCTGAAGCGTTGAAAGCTTGTACTCGGGCGAAGGGATCGCTCGAGGGTCGCGAATCATACGCTCATGGGAGCGTTTGCGCATCAGAGACTAGCTGATGAATGGCGAGTTACCTGGATTTCCGCCGACCGGTGGCGCCGAGTTTGATCAGGCGCAGCGCCGCTTCGGCGAGGATGGCGCGTTTGTCGGTCTTGTCGAGCTTCTTCCAGGCCTTGATCTCGCGCTTGCTGCGACCGCAACCGAGGTAGATGTCGTCGGTGAATTTGCAGAGGCTGATGTGCGCGGAGCTCTGGTTGAGCTCATCAAATACTCCAATCAACACAAATCACTGTGGGAGCGAGCCTGCTCGCGATAGCGAAGTGTCAGTCGACATCATTGCTGCCTGACACACCGCTATCGCGAGCAGGCTCGCTCCCACAGAGGATCTCCATAGCCTTCAAAATGGGGAGGGGTCAGTCGTCGAATTCGCGGCGTTCGGCTTCGATGGCTTCGGCGAGGGCCCGGGCTTCGGCTTCTTCGTCGCTCAACTCGGGCTCGGGCTCGGGCTCGGGCTCGGGTTTCGATTGTTCAAGGGCAGCGACAGCAGCCAGAAGTTTCTCGCGCGCCTCGGCGACGCCAAGCACGTCATCCTCAAGCTCTTCTTCGACTGTGGCTTCTGGCTCAACCGGAAGTTCAGCTTCGATTTCCGGCTCCTGAAGCTCCAGAGCCTCTTCAGACTCCGTCACCGCGCTATCACGCAGGATGTCATCGAAGTCGGTCTTCAACCCCTCCTCCATCGTGTCCAGCTCCAGCAACAGCGTATGGAAACTGGTTTCTTCCTTCGGCTCCTCCGGCTCGGCACTGGCATCCGCCAGTTCCTGCAACCCGGCCGGCACCGGCGCGTCGTCGAAGTCGAGCACCGGATCGGGCTCCAGCTCGCGCAGCTCGGCGAGCGGCGGCAAATCGTCGAGGTTTTTCAGGTTGAAATGATCAAGAAACGCCTTGGTCGTAGCAAACATCGCGGGCTTACCGGGTACATCGCGATAACCGACGATGCGAATCCACTCCCGCTCCAGCAGCGTCTTGACGATGTGACTGTTGACCGCCACGCCCCGCACGTCTTCGATCTCGCCCCGGGTGATCGGCTGACGATAGGCGATCAGGGCCATGGTTTCGAGCATGGCGCGGGAGTAACGCTGCGGGCGTTCTTCCCACAAGCGCCCGACCCATGGCGAAAATTTTTCGCGGATCTGCAGGCGATAGCCGGAAGCGACTTCCTTCAGCTCGAACGCACGGCCATCACAGGACTTGGCCAGAATCGTCAGGGCTTTCTTGAAGACCGGCGGCTCTGGCCGCTCGCCCTCTTCAAAGAGTTCGAACAGACGTTCAAGCGATTGCGGCTTTCCCGAGGCCAACAGAAAGGCTTCAAGCAGTGGCGCCAGCTCGCGGGGTTCAGTCAGGTTCATGATTCAACTCGTTATTCGGCTCGGGCTCGCACGTGGATCGCCGCGAACGGCTCATTCTGCACCAGCTCGACCAAAGATTCCTTGACCAGTTCGAGGATCGCCATAAAGGTCACCACGACACCCAGGCGCCCTTCTTCAGCCGTGAACAGCTCGACAAACGGCACAAAACCACCGCCCTTGAGCCGTTCCAGTACATCGCTCATGCGCTCGCGGGTGGACAGCGCCTCGCGGCTGACCTGGTGACTTTCGAACATGTCGCCACGGCGCAACACCTCGGCCATGGACATCAGCAACTCTCCCAGACTGACGTCCGGCAACAGCTTGCGCGCCCGCGCTTCCGGGGCATCCAGCTTGGGCACCACGACATCACGACCGACACGGCTCAGGCCATCGATGCCTTCGGCGGCAGCCTTGAATCGCTCGTATTCCTGCAAGCGGCGGATGAGTTCGGCACGCGGGTCGTCTTCTTCGTCTTCGATGGTTTCGGCGCGGGGCAACAGCATCCGCGACTTGATCTCGGCCAGCATCGCGGCCATCACCAGGTACTCGGCGGCCAATTCCAGGCGCACCGACTGCATCAACTCGACGTAGCCCATGTACTGGCGGGTAATTTCCGCCACCGGGATGTCGAGGATGTTGATGTTCTGTTTGCGGATCAGGTACAGCAGCAGGTCGAGGGGGCCTTCGAAGGCTTCGAGAAAGACCTCGAGCGCATCCGGTGGAATGTAGAGGTCCAGCGGCATTTCCAGCACCGCCTGGCCATAGACCATGGCGAAAGGCAGTTCTTGCTGGGCGCCGGCCTGACTGTCGACAACGGGTTCTACTGCAGACATCTACGCCTCGGCCATGAACGGCGTCGGGTCGCCGCAACCGACGCGGATCACTTCCGGCTCGCCGTCGGCGAGGCTGATCACGGTGGACGCCTTGATGCCGCCGAAACCGCCGTCGATGATCAGGTCGACCTGATGCTCGAGCAATTGGCGCATTTCGTACGGATCGGTGAGCGGATCGGTATCGCCAGGCATGATCAGCGTCACGCTCATCAGCGGCTCGCCGAGTTCCTCCAGCAGCGCCAGGGCAATCGGATGACTGGGTACACGCAGGCCGATGGTGCGTTTTTTCGGGTGCAACAACAGCCGCGGGACTTCACGGGTGGCGTTGAGAATGAAGGTGTAAGGCCCCGGCAGATGCGCCTTGAGCACGCGGAAGGTGCCGGTGTCGATCTTGGCGAACAATCCGAGTTGCGACAGGTCGCTGCAAATCAGCGCGAAGTTGTGCTTCTCATCCAGTTGACGCAACCGGCGCACGCGCTCCACGGCATTCTTGTCGCCGATCTGGCAACCAATGGCGTAGGACGAGTCTGTGGGATAAATCACCACCCCGCCGTTGCGGATGATCTCGACAGCCTGTTTTATCAGGCGCGCTTGCGGGTTTTCCGGATGAATCTGGAAAAATTGACTCACATTCTCTACCTGTTCAGACGGCGGCAATAATTGGGTCATGTTTGAATCGACACCACAGTGGTGGCAGATCCTCCGGGAGCGGGCGGTATTCACCGATCTCGGACCAGCCTCCAGGGCCATGAAAATCACTGCCGGCGCTGACCAGCAGACCGAACTCGCGGGCGAGAATCGCCAGACTGCCCACTTGCTCGGCGGGCTGATGGCCATTGACCACTTCGATAGCGTGGCCCCCTGCTTGAATATAGTCAGAAATCAGGCGGCGGCGCTTGCTGCGAGTGAAATCGTAGTGCCAGGGATGTGCCAGGCTTACCCAGGCTTTCGCCGCGCGCAGGGTTTCGACGGTTTCTTCCAGGGTCGGCCAGTGTTGCTTGACGTCCCCCAGCTTGCCGGCGCCCAGCCATTTGCGGAACGCTTCGGCGCGATCCTTGACGAAACCTTCGCGCACCATCCAGTCGGCGAAGTGCGGGCGGGCCGGTGCGTTACCGCTGTCGCCGAGTTCCTGCTGAATCGCCCGGGCGCCTTCCAGCGCGCCCGGCATGCCCTTCAACGCCAGCTTGCGGCTTATTTCTTCGGACCGTAGCCAGCGGCCATCGTGCAATTTGGCGATGGCTTCGACCAACGGTGCTGCATTGACATCAAATCCGTACCCCAGCACATGAATGGTCGCGCCGCCCCAGGTGCAGGATAACTCGACGCCATTGACCAATTGCATCCCCAGCGCCGTTGCGGCGCTACGGGCCTCATCGAGGCCTTCAAGGGTGTCGTGATCGGTCAAGGCCAGGACTTGCACGCCTTTCTCGAACGCACGCGCAACCAGAACCGCAGGCGCCAGGGCGCCATCGGAGGCCGTGCTATGGCAGTGCAAATCAACATTCACAGGGATGTGTAACCTCAAATCAGCTGGCGCTATCGCGCGCCCATATGTTTGTTATTATGCCGCCACATCCTGCTTCTGGCTGCCACTGTGAAACAATTCATCGATTTCATCCCGCTCCTGCTGTTTTTCATCGTCTTCAAAATCGATCCACGGGTCGTCGACATCGCCGGTCATCCAGTGACTGTAGGCGGTATTTACAGCGCCACCGCGATGCTGATCATCAGCTCCCTGGTGGTGTACGGCACGCTCTTCATCAAGCAGCGCAAGCTGGAAAAAAGCCAGTGGCTGACGCTCATCGCCTGCCTGGTCTTCGGTAGCCTGACGTTGGCGTTCCACAGCGAGACCTTCCTGAAATGGAAAGCCCCGGTGGTCAACTGGCTGTTTGCCCTGGCGTTCATCGGCAGCCACTTCATCGGTGATCAACTGCTGATCAAACGCATAATGGGCCACGCATTGACCCTGCCGGACGCGGTCTGGACTCGCCTGAACATTGCCTGGATAGCATTCTTCCTGTTTTGCGGTGCCGCCAACCTGTTCGTCGCGTTCACGTTTCAGGACTACTGGGTCGACTTCAAGGTCTTCGGCAGCCTGGGCATGACGCTGTTGTTCCTGGTCGCTCAGGGTATCTACCTGTCCCGCCACCTGCACGACGCCGATACCACCACGCCAAAAACCGAGGACTGACATGCTTTACGCAATCATTGCCACAGACGTCGCCAACTCCCTGGAAGCCCGCCTGGCCGCACGGCCTGCGCACCTTGAGCGCCTGCAAGTGCTCAAAGGTGAAGGTCGTATCGTATTGGCCGGCCCCCACCCCGCGGTCGACAGCAATGATCCGGGCGCTGCGGGTTTCACCGGTAGCCTGATCGTCGCCGAATTCGATTCCCTGAGCGCCGCCCAGGCCTGGGCCGATGCCGATCCGTACATCGCCGCAGGTGTCTACGCCAACGTTTCGGTCAAGCCGTTCAAGCAAGTCCTTCCGTAAACCCCTCCCGTGCGATGAACCTTCTCGGTTCATCGCGCTCTCAATCGCTCATTATTCTCGTTTGCCTGCCGACAACCTGCCCAATAATCGATTGGATTCAGGAGCTCCGATGCGCAAAGGTCCGTTGTGTCTGATGTTGGTCACGTTGTCGATCGTGGCGCCCGCCCACGGTGAAGAAAGTGCCGCCGGTGGGAATTCGACGCCTCTGTCCTTGAGCGCCGGGAGCCAGATCAGCGAGTTGCAGCAACGCTTGAAGGCGAGCGAACAGCAACGAGAAGAACTGAGCAAACAACTGCAAAGTGTCGATGCCGAACGCGAAAGCGCTCAGCTGAGCCGGTTGCGCCAGGAGAACCAGCGTCTGAAGCTGCAACTCAAGGAAGCCCAGGCCAGCAGTCCGCTGCCGCGTTTTCTCACAGATCAGCAGCAATGGTTCGTGATCGGTGCGGGAGTAGCGCTATTGGCCCTGCTCTGCGGTATCTTCGCCAGTGGTGCAGGTCGAAAACGTCGACAATGGCTAAATTGAGTGAGTCATGAGCGAGCTGTTATTAATTGATGACGATCAGGAGCTGTGTGAGCTGCTGGTCAGCTGGCTGAGCCAGGAAGGCTTTCAGGTCCGCGCTTGCCACGACGGCCAGAGTGCTCGCCGCGCGCTCGCCGAAACATCCCCGGCGGCCGTGGTGCTGGATGTGATGCTGCCGGACGGCAGCGGCCTGGAACTGCTCAAGCAATTGCGCAGTGATCACCCGGACTTGCCGGTGTTGATGCTCTCGGCCCGCGGCGAGCCCCTGGACCGCATCCTTGGCCTGGAGCTCGGCGCCGACGATTATCTGGCCAAACCCTGCGATCCACGGGAACTGACCGCGCGTCTGCGCGCTGTCTTGCGCCGCAGTCATCCGGCGGCGGTGTCCAGCCAGCTCGAACTGGGCGACCTTTGTTTCAGCCCGGTGCGCGGCGTCGTCAGCATCGATGAACAGGAATTCACCCTCACTGTCTCTGAAAGTCGCCTGCTCGAAGCACTGCTCAAGCAGCCGGGCGAGCCGCTGGACAAACAGGAACTGGCGCAGATCGCCCTCGGCCGCAAGCTGACCTTGTACGACCGCAGCCTGGACATGCACGTCAGCAACCTGCGCAAAAAAATCGGCCCCCACCCCGACGGCCGCCCGCGCATCGTCGCCCTGCGCAGCCGTGGTTACTACTACAGCCTCTGAAATCCTCTGCCCCCTGTAGGCGCTGGCTTGCCGGCGATAACGGTGTATCTGACATACCGCGTCGCCTGCATCGCCAGCAAGCCGGCTCAGGTTAGGCGCTGCTTCAGGTAGAGTTTGTCAGGAAGGTGCAAAACCGTCTTTACCCAAGCTTTACGCTCCGCTGACCGCCGCTGACCTTGATCTCCGTAATCTGTACTCATCCGGAACGTACCGGGAACGAGACAAGGAGATTCACCATGCGCAAGACTCTTATCGCTCTGATGTTCGCTGCCGCCCTGCCAACCGTTGCCATGGCCATGCCTGAAGGCGCCGGCCCGATGGGTGGTTCGATGGACGGCCCGCGCCACGGCGGTCAGATGCACGAGCACGGTAAAGGCGGCCCGTACAGCCAACTGGATTTGAGCCGCGAACAGCGCGAGCAGATCCGCAAGATCATGGGCGAGCAGATGCATGATCGTAAGCAACTGGTCGACAAGTACCTGGAAAAACTCTCGCCAGCGGACCAGAAAGCCCTGAAAGACGAAATGGCCGCCAAACATCAGAAAGCCCAGGCCGACGTGCGCGCCGTGCTGAAACCGGATCAACAGAAGAAATTCGACGAGATCGAGAAGAAACAGGCTGAGCGCCGCGCAGAATGGGCTGAGTTCAAGGCGTGGAAAGCGCAACAACCGCAAAAAGCGCAATAATGCGCTAACCCCGGACCCAACGGCTGAACACCGTTGGGTCCGATACCACTCAATTTAATGTGGGAGCGAGCCTGCTGGCGACAGCGGTGTGTCAGACAGCATGATGTCGTCTGATATACCGCTGTCGCGAGCAGGCTCGCTCCCACATGGAATTCTGTCAGCTTGAGGATTTTCTGTGCGCTCATTGTTCTGGCGTATCCTGGCCAGCTTCTGGTTGGCCATCGCTCTGGTGGCAGGGCTGTCCATTCTGCTCGGGCACATGCTCAACCAGGACGCGTGGATTCTCAGCCGTCACCCGGGCCTCAACACCCTGGCCGAACAGTGGACGCAAACCTACGAAGCACAAGGCGAAGAAGCCGCCCAGGACATTCTGGAACAGCGCAAACGCCAATATCACATCGACGTTCAGGTGCTCAACGAGAGCGGTGATCCGGTCGTCCGCGGCACCTTCCCTCGCCGCGCGGCGGCCTTCGAAGCTCGACAGAACAACGATGACCGGCGCCTGCCGTGGCGCCGTCTGACCGATGAATACACCAGCGCCAAAACCGGCGACACCTACCTGCTGATCTACCGCATTCCGCACCCCGAGCTGGACTCATGGCACCGCGAAAGCCTGCTCTGGCCACTGAGTGCACTGGGGATCGCGCTCGTGGTGCTGACCCTGTTCAGCCTGTTCGTGACCTTGTCCATCACCCGACCACTAAGCCGCCTGCGCGGCGCGGTGCACGATCTTGGGCAAACCACCTATCAACAGAACAGCCTGGTGAAACTGGCCAACCGTCGCGATGAGTTCGGCGTGCTCGCCAACGATTTCAACCGCATGGGCTCACGCCTGCAAAGTTTGATCGGCAGTCAGCGTCAATTGTTGCGCGATGTGTCCCACGAGTTACGCTCCCCTCTCGCCCGGCTGCGCATAGCGCTGGCACTGGCCGAACGGGCCAACCCTGAGGAACGGGAAAAACTCTGGCCGCGCCTGACCCGCGAATGCGACCGACTGGAAGCGCTGATCAGCGAAATCCTGGTACTGGCGCGGGTCGATGCCGACAACGCCAGCGCGGAAGACGTTGATCTGAATGCGCTGCTCAACACCCTGCAAAAGGATGCACAACTGGGTTCACCGGAGCAGAACGTTCGCCTCGACGCAGAACCGCAGCTGAATCTCAAAGGCTGGCCGACCATGATCGAGCGTGCCCTGGACAACTTGCTGCGCAACGCCCAGCGCTTCAACCCGGTAGGGCAATCGATTGAAATGCAGGCGGTGCGTCAGGGTGAGCGGATTGTGGTGAGTGTGCGCGACCATGGGCCCGGCGTGGATGCCGAGCATTTGAACCAGTTGGGTGAGCCGTTTTATCGGGCGCCGGGGCAGACGGCGGCCGGGCACGGTTTGGGATTGGCCATTGCACGCAGGGCGGCGGAGCGGCATGGCGGGAGTCTGGTGCTGGCCAATCATCCGGATGGCGGGTTCATCGCCAGCCTGGAGTTACCCTTGGTGCCCGGAGCCGTGGTCCAACCGTGACCCCCTGTGGGAGCGGCGGTGTCAGGACTTACCGGGCCAGGCGCTGACGAATTCGGCGAGATCGACTTTCTCCGCCACCCGCGGTTCTTTCTGTGGCGTGCCCAGGTACAGGAACGCAATCACCTCTTCCCCTTCAGCCAAACCCAACCCTTGGGCCACATGTGCCGAATACGCCAGATCACCGGTGCGCCACACTGCGCCAATCCCTTGCGCATACGCCGCCAGCAAAATCCCGTGCGCCGCACAACCCGCCGCCAGCAACTGTTCGGCCTTCGGGTATTTGACGTGATCCTGCAACCGCGCGATCACCACGACCACCAGCGGTGCACGCAGCGGACCATTGCGCGCCTTGTCCAGCGCCGCTTCGGACACGTCGCTGTCTTGCAGTTTCGCGGCTTCGGCCAGCAACTCACCCATCTGCTCACGCGCTGCGCCTTCGACTGTCAGGAAGCGCCAAGGCTGCAAGTGGCCGTGGTCCGGCGCACGCATTGCGGCGTTGAACAGCACTTCGCGCTGCTCGGCGGTGGGGGCCGGGTCGACCAGTCGTGGAACGGAAACACGGTTGAGCAAAGCGTCGAGAGCCTGCATCGGCCACCTCCTGAAAAAAATGTCTGGCTATTCTAGCTGCAAGTGCCACGGGGATGCCGGTTTACATGCCCTGCCCCACGGGTAGAATGGCGCCCTTCCTACTTTCAGCCCGAGCGGACTTCATGGCGTTGCCGACCTTACGTCTCATTGGTTTCATCATCGGCCTCTTCCTGATCACGCTGGCTATCGCCATGGTCGTGCCCATGGCCACACTGGTGATTTTCGAACGCACCGGCGACCTGCCGTCGTTCCTCTGGGCCAGCATGATCACCTTTGTCGCCGGTCTGGCGCTGGTGATCCCCGGTCGCCCCGAGCACGTGCACCTGCGCCCGCGGGACATGTACCTGTTGACCGTCAGCAGCTGGCTGGTGGTGTGCATATTTGCGGCGCTGCCATTCCTGTTGACCCAGCACATCAGCTACACCGACTCATTCTTCGAAAGCATGTCCGGCATCACCGCCACCGGCTCAACGGTACTCAATCATCTCGATGACATGTCCCCCGGCATCCTGATGTGGCGCTCATTGCTGCACTGGATCGGCGGCATCGGCTTTATCGGCATGGCCGTCGCGATTCTGCCATTGCTGCGCATCGGCGGCATGCGGCTGTTTCAGACCGAGTCGTCGGACCGTTCCGAAAAAGTCATGCCCCGTTCGCACATGGTGGCGCGTTTGATCGTAGCGGCCTACGTCGGCATCACCATTTTCGGCAGCCTGGCGTTCTGGTGGGCCGGGATGAGTCCGTTCGATGCGATCAACCACGCGATGTCGGCGATTTCCACCGGCGGTTTCTCCACCTCCGATCAGTCACTGGCCAAGTGGACGCAACCGGCGGTGCACTGGGTGGCGATCGTCATCATGATTCTCGGCAGCCTGCCGTTCACCCTGTACGTGGCGACCTTGCGCGGTAACCGCCGGGCGCTGATCAAGGATCAGCAAGTGCAAGGCTTGCTCGGCATGCTGCTGGTGACATGGCTGGTGCTGGGCACCTGGTACTGGTGGACCACCCAGTTGCATTGGCTGGAAGCGTTGCGGCATGTGGCGCTGAACGTGACGTCGGTGGTGACGACCACCGGTTTCGCACTCGGGGACTACAGCCTGTGGGGTAATTTCTCGCTGATGCTGTTCTTTTATCTGGGTTTCGTCGGCGGTTGCTCGGGATCGACCGCAGGGGGGATCAAGATTTTTCGTTTCCAGGTCGCCTACATTCTGCTCAAGGCCAACCTTAACCAGTTGATTCACCCGCGCGCGGTGATCAAGCAAAAGTACAACGGTCACCGCCTCGACGAAGAGATCGTGCGTTCGATCCTGACCTTTTCGTTCTTCTTCGCCATCACCATCTGCGTGATCGCACTGTTGCTGTCGCTGCTCGGCGTGGACTGGATGACGGCGCTGACGGGGGCAGCCAGTACCGTGTCCGGCGTCGGTCCGGGGCTGGGCGAAACCATCGGCCCGGCGGGCAACTTCGCCACCCTTCCGGACGCCGCCAAGTGGATTCTGTCGTTCGGCATGCTGCTCGGCCGACTGGAGATCATTACGGTGTTTGTTCTGTGTATTCCGGCGTTCTGGCGTCACTGACCTCGTTCGGTGCCTCCATCAGCCGCGCCCGGTATTCGCCGGGTGTGGCATCGAACCAGCGTCGGAAGGCACGGAAGAAGTTACTTGGATCAGCAAACCCCAGCAGGTAGGCAATTTCCAGCAGGGTCATGCTCGGTTGCGCCAGATACTGCTCGGCCAGCTCGCGTCGGGTGTCATCGAGCAGCGTCTGAAAACTCGTGCCCTCTTCCTGCAAGCGCCGCTGCAATGTCCGTTGCGACAAATGCAGCGTCTGCGCCACGGTATCGCGCTTGGGCTCGCCCTGGGGCAGTAAACGGCACAACACCTGACGCGCCTTGTGGGTCACGCGGCTTTCGGAAAACCGCGCCAGGTATTCCCCGGCAAAACGGTCATGCAGCAGCGCCATGGCCTCGTTGGCGGTCGGCAGCGGTGCTTCCATGTCGGCGCGCTCGAAAATCAGTGCGTCATAAGGCGCGTTGAACACCAGCGGGGCATGGAAGGCTTGTTTGTACGGTTCGAGATCGGCGGGCTGTTCACCCTGAACCAGCACCTTGCGCGGTTGCAGGGTGCGCCCGGTCAGCCAGCCGCACAGCGCCAGCGCACAGGCCAGTGACGCTTCGGCACTTTGCCGGGTCGGCGGCAGGTGGTCGCCGTGGACCGTCAGAATCAGTGCATACCCCTCATCCAGCAGGCGAAAACTCAGGTCAGCACTTTCGGCGATGATCCGCTGATAACGCACCAGCCGCTGAAAGCCTTCGGCCAGGGTCTGACTGGACATCAAGGCATACCCGGCCACATGGAAGGACGCCGGTCGCACCACCTTGCCCATGTTCAGGCCAATTGCCGGGTTGCCGGACAGCTCGACCGCGCGCTGCCACAGTCGTGTCATGGAATCTTGCGGGAAGCGCGCATCAGGATCGTCCAGTGACGCGTAGTCGAGCCCCAGCTGCTTGAACAGAACCCGGCAATCCAGGCCGTCCATCTCCAGTGCTTTGACAATCCCCATCGCCCAGCTTGCAGAAGTCGTTCGTTCGCTCATGGCGTTTACTTACATGGTGAGCCGCATGCTACGGCCAATTTCCGAAGGATACTAAAGTGGCGCCCAATGTCACTGGCTGATGCCAATGATCACTCTAGACTCAAATAAGCTACCCGCAGAACAACTTGCAGTCAGAACAATAACCACAGAGATCGCAGTCGTGGAAAACATCAAGCGTTTCAACAGCTTCACTGAGTTTTACCCGTATTACCTCAGTGAGCACAGCAACAGTACCTGCCGACGATTGCACTTTATCGGCACGACACTGGTGATTTTCATTCTGGCCCTGACCATTGGCAAAGGGGCCTGGCTATGGCTGCTGGCCTTACCGCTGGCAGGCTACAGCTTCGCCTGGGTCGGGCATTTCTTTTTTGAAAAGAATCGTCCTGCCACCTTTCAACATCCGTTCTACAGCCTGCTCGGCGATTTCGTGATGTACCGCGACATGATTCTGGGTCGCGTGCCTTTCTAGGCGCAGCCAACAAAAAGAGAGACTAGCCGATGAATGCCAACGCCCGTTTCACCCACATGCAGGACGGCACGCAAGAAGACTGGGCGATCATCGCCGCTGACTTCAGTGCCTACGCAAGACAATTACCGACACGGATTGTGGCGCACCTGAAACTGTTGGAGGGTGATTTTGGCGGTTTCCCGGTGGATCGTCTGACCCACTCCCTGCAAACCGCCAGCCGCGCCTGGCGCGATGGCCGCGACGAAGAGTACGTGGTGTGCGCCCTGCTTCACGACATCGGTGACACCTTGGGCTCCTACAACCACCCGGACATCGCGGCGGCGATTCTCAAGCCGTTCGTCAGCGCCGAGAATCTGTGGATGGTGGAGAAACACGGGATTTTCCAGGGTTACTACTTTTTCCATCACTTGGGGATGGACCGGCATTTACGCGAGCAATTCAGTGGGCATCCGCAGTATCAGGCGACCATCGAATTTTGCGCGAAGTATGATGCGGCAGCGTTTGATCCGGCTTACGAGACGTTACCGCTGAGCTTCTTTGAGCCGATGATGGAGCGGTTGTTTGCTCATCCCAAGCATTCAATTTACACAGCGGCGATGGAGGCGCACGCGCCGGCCTGATGAATAAGGGGTGTCTGGTCTGACCTCATCGCGGGCAAGCCCGCTCCCACAGGATTCTCGGGCGTTCACAGATTTTGGGGTCACCCCAATTACTGTGGGAGCGGGCTTGCCCGCGATGAGGCCAGCGCCGACACGCTGACTTTCAAGCCGGCTCCGCGATTTTAACGGCTTTCAATTCCGCCTCCCGCGCCTGGGCATCCGCCAACCGGTACAACTCGATCGAACCATCCCAATGCTCGATCAGCGCCGTGCACGATTCCACCCAATCCCCGCAATTGAGGTAATCCACCCCGCCGACCTTACGAATCTCGGCATGGTGAATGTGCCCGCACACCACGCCATGCAATTCGCGTTTGACGCATTCGTGGGCGATGGCTTCTTCAAAATCGCTGATGAAACTGACTGCGGTTTTCACTTTGTGCTTGAGGTACGCCGACAAGGACCAGTAGCCGTAGCCATACCGGGCGCGCCAATGGTTGAGCCAGCGGTTGAGGGTCAGGGTGAATTCATAGGCCGAGTCGCCGAGAAAGGCCAGCCAGCGGTGATAGCGGGTGATCACGTCGAACTGATCGCCGTGGATCACCAGCAAATGACGGCCGTCGGCGGTCACGTGCACCGCTTCATCCACCAATTGAATATTGCCCAGAATCAGCTTCGAGTAACGGCGCAGGAATTCGTCGTGATTGCCCGTGACATAAATCACCTCAGTGCCGCGCTTGCTCATGGTCAACAGGCGACGGATGACGTTGGTGTGGGCCTGAGGCCAGTACATGCCGCCACGCAGTTTCCAGCCATCGATGATGTCGCCGACCAGGTAGATCTTGTCCGCGTGGTAGCCCTTGAGGAACTGCGACAAGTGCTCGGCCTGGCAATCCCGGGTGCCCAGATGCACATCGGAAATCCACAAGGTCCGCACACGTTGCTTACGACTGGGTTTGGCGAGCTCGGCGCTGGTCATGGGCAACCCTCTGCGATTGTTTTTGCAAGCTTGCGCCGGTCGGGTTAATTGCCCATGACAGTCACAAGTCAGTCCTGTGACAGCGCACGTGAGCCCTCGCGGTGTAGACTGGCGGCCTTAATCGGGAGACCTGCGATGAGACCGATCCTCACGCTGCGCCAATACACTCACGACCTGATCGTCCACAGTCACGACCACGCGCAACTGGTGTTCGGGCTCTCGGGCGCGCTGGATTTCGAGGTCGACGGGCATGGCAGTCAGGTGGTTCAGCAGAGTTTCGTCGTGGTCCCGTCCGGGTTCCATCATGCGTGCGGCAGCCCCAATGGCAGCCGCTGCCTGGTGCTGGACGTACCGAGCGATCAATGGGTGGCGCAATCCCTTGGCGAGCACGCCGATGCCAGCCGTCGCTTGCTCGACAACGCCGGGCGCCTGCCGCTGGATGCCGGGCAAAGCCAATTGGTCAGTTGGCTGGCGGGCAGTCAGGTCAGCGACCCGCTGATCGCCCAACAAGGCGCGGTGCTGTTGCTGGCCAGCCTCAACAACGCCAAAACCGGAGTGCCGGGCGGCCGGCGTCTGCCGTACGCCGCATTGAATTCGCACATCGATCAATACGCGGCCTACCCGCTGCAGGTGGCCGATCTGGCGCGCATTGCCGGGCTGTCCAGCGCTCGGCTGCATGCGCGGTTTGTCGCTGAATGCGGGCAGACGCCGATGGACTACATTCGCAGTCGTCGTTTGCACAGGGCCGTGGCCATGTTGCGCGATTCGACGTTGCCCATAGGCGAAATTGCCAGCCGGGTCGGCTACAGCTCTCAAAGTGCATTTTCAGCGGCGGTGTTGCGGGAGTTCGGCGTCTCGCCCGGTAAATTGCGGCGCGAGGCTGGCGACAAATGATGCGAGTCTGGCGACAGACAGGCGTGCCGCCAGCGCTCTAGACTGCACCTCTGTCGGTTGTGTTTATTAAGGATCGCAATGACTCCCCGTACCGCCCTGGGCGCACTGCATATCGGCGCATTGATGTTTGGCCTGACCGGTGTGTTCGGCAAACTGGCCGCCGCCTCCCCCGCCGTTATCGTCTTCGGTCGTGCAGCCTTTGCCGTGCTCGCCCTGGCCATTTTCGCGCGGTTTGCCAGCCACACCCGCTGGAAAAAACTCGACGCCGTGGACTGGCGCCGATTGCTGCTCAGCGGTTTGCTGCTGGCCGGGCACTGGGTGAGTTTCTTCATTGCGGTAAAAGTGGCGGGCGTGGCGATCGCAACCCTCGGTTTCGCCAGTTTCCCCGCGTTCACCGTGATCCTGGAAGGGTTGATTTTCCGCGAGCGCATTCGCGCCAATGAAATCCTGCTGGTGGTGCTGGTGAGTATCGGGCTGGTGCTGGTCACGCCTGACTTCGATCTGGCCAGCGGCGCCACTACCGGCCTGTTGTGGGCGATAGGTTCCGGTCTGCTGTTCGCTTTGCTGTCACTGACCAACCGCGCCAGTTCCGGGCGAATTCCGCCGGTGCAGGCTGCGTTGTGTCAGAACGTGGTGGTCGCGCTGTGTTTGCTACCGGTGGCGGCACCGCAACTGAGCGAAGTACGCACCATCGATTGGCTGTGGATCGGCCTGCTGGGAATATTCTGCACCGGCGTCGCTCACAGTCTGTTCGTCGCCAGCCTCGCGGTGATCAAGGCGCGGACCGCTGCGGTGGTGTTCGCCCTGGAGCCGGTGTATGGCATCACCATGGCCTGGCTGCTGTTCGATGAAAACCCGACGCTGCGCATGCTGATCGGCGGCGTGTTGATCATCGTCGCAATTGTTGTGTCCAGCAGGCTCTCTGGCGGTTCAAGCAAGAAGACCGTGGCGGTCGAAGCGGCGTCTCACTGAATGCGGTCGTTGTGCCCGAGGTCGCGGTCCGGATCAATCTGATCGCGGACCCGCTGCTTGAGCACCTTGGCCTCAGGGAAACCGCCGTCCGCCTTGCGCTCCCAGATCTGCACATCGTCACAGACAATATGAAAAATCCCACCGGTGCCAGGCACCAGCGACACCTTGCCCAAATCGTCGCCAAAGGTACTGAGCAGTTCTTGCGCCAACCAGGCTGCACGCAACAGCCATTGGCATTGCGTGCAATAAGTGATGACGATTTCCGGTTTATGCGCGGTCATGACGGGCGAAACTCCTGAGCCAAGGGGCAGCGCCATGATAGAGCGTCAGCGGATACCGGCCAACAAAGTCCGAGCAGTCTGTTTGAGTGGCTCATCACCGTCCTTGAGCAACTCGTTGAGCAGTTCTATCGCGCTGTCGAGATCGCCGTCATCGATGCAGGTCTGGGCCTGTTCGAGCTTGCCGGCGCTGTTCAGCCCAGCGTGCTCCTGACCCAATGGCTCAAGCTCCAGTAACTCGCCGGCCTCGCTGAATTCGTTAAGAAAATCATCGTCCAGCGCCTGTGAATCAGGTTCGGCGACCCATTCCAGCTCGGACTCGTCGAGCGTCGGCTCTTCAGGCATCTCGTACACATCGGGCAAAACGTGCAGGTTCGAGGTGAACGCCGGTTCTGCCGGCTTTAGAGGTTCGTCCAAAGGTTTAGCAGGGTCGAAGGGGCTGACCAGGTCCCAATTGGAATCCATCGACAGGTCATCCAGATTCAACTGAAATTCATCAGCGGACGCACCCTCGGATGTCATCGGATGGGTAACCGGCGCAGCCACTGCAGGCGCCACACTGTTCAATTTGGGAAAGCGGGCACGAATATCCTGAAGTGATTGAGGGTCGAACCCTGCGTCTCGCAGACTGCTTTCCTGTGCGTCATAGGCTGACACATCCCCCTGTTTACCGAGGACTTCCAGCAGTTGCACCGCCAGATCCGTGCGCTGTGGTTCCTTGGCCAAGGCTTCTCGCAACAATGCCGCTGCTTCGGAAAAACGGCCATACGCCAAGTAGATGCCTACGCCCTCCAGCACATCGCCAGACGGCGTCTCTTCGTGATGGACGGGAGCGACCTTCACAGTCGGCGCTGCGGCTCGATCAAGCACGGGCTCATGTTGCAACGGTAAAACCGGGGAATCTTCGGGCACTGCCTGAACCTGCTGTCGTTGCCGACGAACAAACAACCCCGACAACAGCAACGCCAGCAGCGCCAGCAACCCGATAATCAGCGGCCAATTGAATGCCTCGGGCTCTTGCACCGCGACAGGGGCGGGCACCACTGTTTGCGGCGTGACCGGCGGCGCTTGTTGAACCTCCGCCAAACGGGTTTGCAGTTCGGTAATCTGTTTTTTCTGACCGGCGATCTGTTCGTCCTGAGCCTGCAGCTTTGCATTCAACTCATCGGCGGTTTTTTGCAATTGCTGATTTTGCAGCACGCTGGCGGCCAGTTGTTCTGCGCCGGGATCAATCACCGGTACAGCGGCCGGTGGCTCAACTTTTGGCTGGGCCGCTTTTTTCGTCGCGGGTCGAGGCGCAGCGGCAGGTGTAACGCTCGGGAATGGAGAGTTCGGTGAGCTGGCGGACGGTTCGTCAGTGACCGGAACAACCCCGGGCGCTCCCGGAGGATCGATCAGTACGGTGTACTCGCGCAGCACACGACCGTTCGGCTGATTAAGCTGCACCAGAAAATTCAGGAAGGGTTCGTTGACCGCTTTGTTGGAGCTCACCCGGATCAGGCTGCGGTTACCCCGCAGGATCGGCGTGAATTTCAGATCATTGAGAAAGAATACCCGCTCGACACCCGCACGGCTGAACTCGTCTGCCGTCGCCAGGCTGACGGACAGCTCGCCCTCCTCAAGACCGGCGGCATCCACCAGCGCGATGTCGGCACGCAACGGTTGATTGAGCGCCGAATGCAGGGTGATCTCCCCCAGACCCAGCGCTGGCGCCAATGCCGAGTAGGTGACAGCCCCACCGGCCAGCAGCAGCCTGGCGCAACACCGCAATACAACGTGCCAACTCTCGAGCATGAGCATCCCTTAGATAGCCAGACCAACCAGTGCGTGTTCGCACATCCGGTACGAACACGATATTGCCTAGTAGTTCTTTATAGTCTGCCCAACGGGGTATCTCAAAAAGCCGGCGCCTGCTTATGCCTCAAGATTTTTCCAGGTTGGCCAGAATGTGCCCATGAACCCGCATGCAGACCTTCAAATCCGCCTCATCGACACCATCGAACAGCTCGTGGCGCAGTTGTGTGGCAATGGTTTCAATTTGTTCGATCAGGGGACGGGCCGGTGCACAGAGGACGATTTTTTTCGCCCGGCGGTCTTCCAGTACCGCCTGGCGCTGAACCAGGCCCTGGCTTTCCAGGCTATCGAGCAACCGTGCCAGGGTCGGCCCTTCGACGCCGACGCTTTGCGCCAGTTCACGTTGGGTCGGTGCGTCGTCGAAACGAGCGAGGTGCAGCAGTACCAGCCAGCGCGCCTGAGACAAACCCAGGCCGGCGAGACGACGGTCCAGTTCGGCACGCCAGCCACGCGACATCTGCGCCAGTTGCATGCCAAAGCGGTGTTGATCGGTTAACGGCATAAAACACTCATGGTTAGACTGAAATAGAGAAAAACTAATTATTAGTCAGCTAAGCATGGCCCTTGGCTAGAGGCAAGGCTTGCTCTGTACTGAATCGTTACATCAATACAACCGTTTCAGGATTTGAGCTTCAGACCTCGAATTCCGATTGCAACGCGGCACGTACGCAATACAAAACTCCTTCCGGCACACGACCGGCGAACAGCGCAGCAATCTCCGCCACGGGCGGTAATTCACCCTCGCCGTCGAGGAACGCGTCCTGCACTTCCCCCATCAAGTCTTCGGGCAGATCCAGCGCCTGTTCCAGTGACAACTGCTGCTTGCCAATAGCCTCGGCGAGCATGGTGTAGACATTCTTTTCCGAACATTGCAGCTGACCGGCGATTTGCAGCGGTGTCATGCCGGCCCGCGCGAGCGTGATTAATTCATGGCGCACGTCGGCCACCACTTTTGGCGCCTCGACCTGACCTCCAAGGACTTCGAGGAAGGCCTCGCCGTAACGCTCCAGTTTGCGCGCACCGACGCCGCTGACCGTGGCCATTTCCGACAGCGAGGTCGGCTGGCTGCGGAGCATTTCCAGCAAGGTCGAGTCGGGGAAGATGACATACGGCGGCACGCCATGTTCTTCGGCGAGCTTGCGGCGCAGGGCGCGCAAGGCTTCCCACTGTTCGCGCTCTTCGCCGCGAACCAGTTGGCTTGCCTGGCTCTTGCTGCTTTTCGCGGTGGTTTGCGGTTTGAGGTCGCGGCGCAATTCCAGGGTCACTTCGCCCTTGAGCAGCGGCCGGCAAGTGTCACTCAGACGCAGGCC
Organism: Pseudomonas sp. 300; assembly: GCF_055803035.1. Taxonomy (NCBI): domain Bacteria; kingdom Pseudomonadati; phylum Pseudomonadota; class Gammaproteobacteria; order Pseudomonadales; family Pseudomonadaceae; genus Pseudomonas; species Pseudomonas sp. 300. The sequence goes on from NZ_JAVLRV010000002.1 coordinate 2,836,305, forward strand.
GCCATAGCCTTCGAGATCGATGTCGGCCAGACCACGGGCTACCAGTTGCCGGAACAGGGAGCGCCACTCGCTCTCCCCCATCGCTTTGCCGACACCGTATACCGACAGATGCTGATGACCGAAGCTACGGACTTTTTCGTTGTCCTTGCCCAGCAACACATCCACCAAATGCCCGACGCCGTAACGCTGGCCGGTGCGATAAATCGCCGAGAGCGCCTGACGGGCCGGCTCGGTAGCGTCCCAGGTTTGCACGCCATCAACGCAGTTGTCGCAATGGCCGCACGGCTCAGGCATGTCTTCGTCGAAGTACGCCAGCAGCGTTTGACGACGGCAGCGGGTTTCTTCGCAGAGCGAGAGCATCGCGTCGAGCTTGTGCTGTTCCAGACGCTTGTGGCGCTCGTCACCTTCGGAGTTCTGCAGCATCTGCTTGAGCATCACCACGTCTTGAAGGCCGTAGGCCATCCAGGCGTCCGCCGGCAGGCCGTCACGACCGCCGCGACCGGTTTCCTGGTAGTAAGCTTCAAGGGATTTCGGCAGATCGAGGTGAGCGACGAAGCGCACGTTGGGTTTATCGATGCCCATGCCGAATGCCACGGTGGCGACCATGATCAGGCCTTCCTCGTTGAGGAAGCGCTTCTGGTGGTGGGCTCGGGTTTCGTTGGCCAGCCCGGCGTGGTACGGCAGTGCCGGGAACCCCTGCTCGCTGAGGAACACCGCCACTTCGTCGACTTTCTTGCGCGACAGGCAATAGACGATGCCGGCATCGCTACGCCGTTCCGCGAGGAACGCCAACAACTGCTTGCGTGGCTGCTCCTTGGGCACGATGCGATAAAAAATATTAGGGCGGTCGAAACTGGAGAGGAAGCGCTCGGCATCCTGCAAGTGCAAACGATCGACGATTTCTTCGCGAGTACGCTTGTCCGCCGTCGCGGTCAGGGCAATGCGCGGAACATTGGGAAACAGTTCCGCCAACTGGCCCAGTTGCAGGTACTCACGGCGGAAGTCGTGGCCCCATTGGGACACGCAGTGGGCTTCGTCGATGGCGAACAGGGCAATTTCAAGGCTTTGCAGGAAGGCCAGCATGCGTGGCTGGACCAGACGTTCCGGCGCGAGATAGAGCATCTTCACTTCGCCGCGCTTGATCCGTGCGGCGAGATCGCGCTGCTGTTCGGCGCTCAGCGTGGAGTTCAACGCAGCGGCAGCGACGCCCAGTTCTTCGAGGGTCGCGACCTGGTCGTCCATCAGCGCGATCAGCGGCGACACCACCACCGCCAGCCCTTCGCGCAACAGCGCCGGCACCTGGAAGCACAGGGATTTGCCGCCACCGGTAGGCATCAGCACCAGGGCGTCGCCGCCACTGGCCACGCGCTCAATGATTGCACCCTGACGGCCACGGAAACTGTCGTAGCCGAAGATGTCCTTGAGGACGCGTTGAGCCTGTTCGAGCATAAAAACTCCAAAAATCACCGAAACATCCCTGCAAGGCTGGTTCAGAACCACGCAGTCTGCACCGACAAATCGTAAGTGCGCATTGCATGACGCTTCACATTTGAGCCGCGACGCAGCAGGGCATCACAAAACGCGGGAGTATACCCGAGGCCTCCCTTCCAAAGGGCGCCGCTGAGAAGACGCACAAAATCCAATATGGCGCAGAACCTGTGGGAGCGGTGTTCCGAGAGGTCAAGGGGGGCAAATATGCCGCGCGGCTGGCCTGAGTGCTCAAGAAGGCCTAGAATTCCCGCATCTGTTAATTCCCAAGGTAGCCCTTTAATGTCCTTCGCTGAGCAACTAACCCGCCTGCAAGTTTTCCTCGACGCCGATGAACTGCATGACGAGGCGCTGGACTACGTGGCCGCCCACGGCTACCTCACCGCGCTATCGATCTGTTCCGAACCCGTTCCTGACCGTGAGTGGATCGACGCCCTCTTCGCCGAAGAGCCGCATTACGCCGATGACACCGAGCGTGAAGCGATCGAATCCACACTGCTGGCCCTCAAGGCTCATATCGCCCGCCAACTGGCGTCCGATGAGGAGTTCGAGCTGCCGTGCGATCTGGACCTTGGCGACGATCCGGACGATTCCGACCTGCGTGGCTGGTGCATCGGTTTCATGGAAGGCGTATTCCTGCGCGAAGCGGCCTGGTTCGAAACCGCCGAAGATGAAGTCAGTGAAATGCTGCTGCCGATCATGGTCGGTTCGGGTCTGTTCGACGAGCAGCCCGAGTTCTCCGACATCGCAGCCGACGCCAACCTGATGGATGACATGATCGTGCAGATCCCGGAAGCCCTGACAGCGTTGTACCTGCTGTGCAACGCGCCAGACGAAAAACCGGCGATCCTCAAGCCACGTCACCACTAAGGTTTTGCCTATGGACAACCCCATAGGCAACCGCTCCCTGATGTTGCGTTACGTGCTGTTGGCCATCGGCTGGCTGAGCGTGGCGCTGGGGGTGATCGGGATTTTCCTGCCAGTATTGCCCACCACACCTTTCCTGCTGCTGGCGGCCGCCTGCTTCGCCCGCAGCTCGCCGCGCTTTTACAACTGGCTGGTGGAGCACCCCCGGCTGGGTCCGTGGATTCGCGACTACCTCGACGGCAACGGTATTCCGCTCAAGGGCAAGGTCTACGCCATTGGTCTGATGTGGGTCAGCATTCTGTTGTCTTGCTACCTGGTGCCTTTGCCGTGGGCACGCGGATTCATGCTGACCAGTGCCGTGCTGGTGACGATTTACATCCTCAAACAGAAAACCCTGCATCGATCCTGAGCTTTGGTTCTCAACAAAAACCCCGCCATCCCTTACACAGGGATGGCGGGGTTTTTTGTTTAAGGTTTCAGATCACACGGTGTCCACCTTCAATGAATGATCATTCAACATCCCGTTGATAATGGTCGCCGTATCCGCGCCGCCGGCAATTACCCCTCCCGCCCCCGGCGTCACCCCGTAATGGCTGGCCAGGTTCACACCGGCCAGATCGATAGTCTGGTTCGGCGCAGCGCCGGCCATGCCGCTGACGTCGATGCTGGTGACCAGAGAATCGCCACTGCCAGTGACTTTGAAATGCAGGTAGTCATCCAGCGACGCCGCCGTGCCGTTCTCGCCTTGCAGCAGTTGCGACAGGTCGAGTTTGTCGGTGCCCGGCGTGAAGTCGGTGACCACGTCGTGGCCGCTGTTGCCTTTGAGCCACTGGAAGGTGTCTTCGCCAGCACCGCCGGTGAGGGTGTTGTTGCCGAGGCCGCCGATGAGCAAGTCATCGCCGCCGCCACCATTGAGCACGTCGTTGCCGAGGCCACCGGTGATGATGTTGTTGTGGCTATCGCCGGTGAGCTTATCGTCGAAATTGGAACCGGTGAGGTTTTCGATGGCCGTCAGAGTATCAGTGCCGGCGCCCAGGGTGTTTTGCGCGCCGAGCAGGCTCAGGTCGACCTTGACCCCGGCGGTGGCATGGGCGTAGCTCGCGGTGTCGATGCCATCGCCGCCGTCGAGCAGGTCGTTACCCGGTCCGCTGTAGAGCACGTCATTGCCCGCGCCGCCGTGCAGCTCGTTGTTGCCTGCACCGGCGGTGAGTACATCGTTGCCGTCGCCGGCGTTGATCACGTTGTCGCCGGTGCCCGCCACCAGCACGTCATCGCCCGTTGTGCCGGTGAGGGTGTGACCGTCCTGATAGCTGATGGTCACCGCTGCGCTGTCGCTGCCGCCATGGTGGTCGTTGGCGGTGTAGGCGCCGTGGTAGTCCGAGGGGGCGGGGGTGTGAGCGCCGGAATAATCGACGGTCAGGGTCAGTTTGTAGTTTTCCGCGTCCTTGCCGCTATTGCCCCACCCCCCGTTGTCGATGTTGGTGATGTGAATCTGGTAGGTGCCGTCCGACGCGGCGGTGATGGTCTGGCCATCGCCGATGGCAATGAACGCCCCACCGTTGACCGAGTACTCCATGGCGACGTGCCCGGCCGCCAGGTTGTGGTCGAGGTTGAGGGTTTCACCCTGTTTGAGAGTGACGTTGATGCGGTCCTCATCATTGGTGTTGTTGTTTTTGACTTCGCCCAACGCCCCACTGACCACCAGTACCGCAGTCATGGCCGCCGTGTTGGCAACGAATGCGCTGCGGGCGATGGTCGCCGATTGAGCGTTACTGCCGGTGAAACTGTAGTTCTGGTTGCTGCCGGTGAAGTCCGCGCCTTTGGCAATCCAGCCGGTATTGAAAGTTGTTGGCGAAGCGGTGAGCGGATCGCCGTTGGGGTCGGTGTCGTTGGCCAGCAACAACTCGCCGGGCACCACGATACTGCCCGACAGCACGTTGGTGATGACGTGATCATCGACCGCCACCGGTGGCGCATTCGGAACCACCTTGACCACCAGCGTCGAGCTGGCCAGGTCGCCGTCGTTGTCGCTGACGGTGTAGCCAATGTTTTCGGTGATCACCACCGACGTGGTTTTTTGCGAGGTGTAGGTGTATTCGCCTGTGTCGAGATTCACCACGAGCGTGCCTTTGCCGTCGGTGGCGATGCTCAGGGTGTTGTTGACCGTGTCGAAAGTGCCGTGGTTGGCGCCGCCGCTGTAATTCAGCGACCCCTGGTTGCTGTTGCCTTTGGGGTCGTAGGTGTACGTGGTGCCGTCGACCATAATGGCTTTGATGAAGCCGCCATCGGCGCCAAACGTACCGCCCTCGCCCAACAGCGAACCGGTAACCGGCGCACCGACCACGGTGCCCGACAGTACCGGATTGAGCTGGTTGAGATCGTTGACGATGACGGCGTTGGTATTGGTGCCATTGCCGAGACCGGCAGTGCCGTCATAGGCCAGCGGATCGAGGTTGGTATGGCCAACGCCGTCGCCGAGGCCTACCGCAAAGTTCTTGATGTGATTTTCTTCAAGGAACGCTTTCCAGTTCGCCTCATCGGTTTTGCCAATGTCCCCTTCGTTGGGTTTGCCGTCAGAGAAGAAGTAGCCGACGTTCTGCGCGCCAGTGAGTTTGCCGTTGGTGTCGAATGCCGTTTGCGCCACCGTCACCGCCGCGTCGTAGTTGGTATTGCCCCCCGCTGTCAGTCCGGAAATGATCGACTTGGCCGTTGCCACATCGACCCAGACCGAGGTCTTGTCAGTGGCATCGCTGCTGAAAGTGACGATCTGCACTTTGACGTCGCCGAGGTCGTCGTACTTGTTGAGCAAAGCGCCGATCGCCTGCTTGGCCAGATCCAGTCGCGACAACCCATCCACTCCGGAACCGTCTTTCATGCTGCCGGACACGTCGATGACCAGCAGAAGGTTGGTATCGATCTCCACGGCGGACACCGAACGCTCCGAGGCGACCGCTTTTGGCACGTCATCGACGATGTTGACCTTGATCGTGCTGATGCTGGAATTGCCCAGAGAATCGGTGGCTTTGTAGGTGAAGCTTTCGCTCAGCGAGTTCGCGCCGTTGTTCGCGTTTGGCGTGGTGCTGGCCGGCGAGGTCAGGGTGTAGGTGTAGGTGCCGTTGGGGTTGAGCAGGATTTGCCCGTAGGTTCCGGTGGCGCTGCCGACCAGCGTGTAGGTCGTCGCGCCCACCGCACCAATGACCGAGCCGACCAGCGTGCCCGAGGCGGTTTCGCCGGTGTGGCCCGGCTCGCTGCCGGTGACGGTGCCAGCCGCCAGATCCTGGCCGTCCTGGTTCAGGTCGAGGGCTTTTTCGTAGACGGTCACGTCGTTGTCTACGGTTGCTCTGATGCAGCTGTTGTTGACGTCGATGGTGATGGTCGTGGTGCTTTCGTCACCGTCGTTATCACGCAGGGTGTAGGTGAAGGTGTCAGTCGCGCCCGGGCCGTTCACGCCGTTGGGGTTACTGTGGTATTCGGCGTTGCCCTGGGCGTCGAGGGTCAGGTAACCGTAGGTGCCGTTGATCTGCTGATTCAGTCCGCCGCTGACCGGGGTCGAGGTATCGGAACCGGCACGCACGCCGACCACGCCACCGCCAAGCAAGGGACCGTCGGCACCCGCGACGTCGTTCCACAACACGTTGCCACTGACCACGCCGCCCTCCGCCACCGAGGTCGCATCGGGGTTGGCGTCGGGCGTGTCATCGACGATGTTGACGTTGATTTGCCCGGTCGCGGTGCTGCCGTCGGTGTCCTTGGCCACCACGTCGAAGTGTTCGGAGATGCTGTTGGCTCCGCTGCCATTCGGGTGATCGCTGTCGTAACGCAGCGTGTAGCTGTAACTGACCACGCCGGTCGCCGGGTTGTAACCGGTGATGGTGAAAATCGCCCCGGTATCGGTCTCGCTCGATTGCGGGAAGCCTGCCGCGACACCCGCGGTGACCACGGCGATGCCGCCCACGGTGAGGGTTTGCAAACCGTCCAGAGCAGTGACGGTGAAGGTGCCGGTCTGGGTCAGCGCCGGCGCGTCCGGGTCGGTGCCGTAGGTGAGGTTTTTTTCGTAGACGGTCAGCTCGCCGCCACACGCGTCGAGGCCGTTGAGGGTCACCGGGCTGTTATGGATCTGCAAGACCAGGTTGGCGGTGCTGGTGTCGCCGTCGGCATCGGTAAGCGTGTACTGGAAGGTTTCGGTGCCGTTGCCATCGCCGTGCAAGGCTTTGAAATCGGCATCGCTGGTGTTCAGCGTGTAGGTGTACGTGCCGTCGGCGTTCAGCACCAACGTGCCGTAAGTCCCGTTGAACGTGCCGGCGGTAATCGGTCCGCTGTCCGGCCCGGTCGGCACGCGGTCCGCGCCTTGCACGTCGTTGCTCAGGACGTTGCCTTCGAGCGTCAGGTGTGTGGGCGTGGCAGTCGTCGCGTTGCTGTCATCGACCGCTTTCGGCACGTCATCGACGATGTTCACCACGATGGTGCTGGTGACGGTGTTGCCCAGCGAATCGGTGGCCTGATAGGTGAAGGTTTCGCTCAGGGTGTTGGCGCCGTTGTCCGCGTGCGGCGTGGTGCTCGCCGGCGAGGTCAGGGTGTAGGTGTAGGTGCCGTTGGGGTTGAGCAGGATTTGGCCGTATGCCCCCTGGTCACTGCCGACCAGTGCATAAGTGATCGCGCCCGCCGCGCCGCTGACCGAGCCGACCAAGGTGCCAGAGGCAGTTTCGCCTGTGTGGCCCGGCTGGCTGCCGATGACGGTGCCGGGCGCCAGGTCCTGGCCATCCTTGCTCAGGTCCAACGCTTTCTCGTAGACGGTCACGTCGTTGTCGCTGACCGCTTTGATGCAGCTGTTGTTGACGTCGATGGTGATGGTCGTGGTGCTTTCATCACCGTCGTTATCGCGCAGGGTGTAGGTGAACACGTCGGTCGCGCCCGGGCCGTTCACGCTGTTCGGGTAGCTGTGGTATTCGGCGTTGCCCTGGGCGTCCAGGGTCAGGTAACCGTAGGTGCCGTTGATCTGCTGATTCAGTCCGCCGCTGACCGGGGTCGAGGTATCGGAACCGGCACGCACGCCGACCACGCCACCGCCAAGCAAGGGACCGTCGGCACCCGCGACGTCGTTCCACAACACGTTGCCACTGACCACGCCGCCCTCCGCCACCGAGGTCGCATCGGGGTTGGCGTCGGGCGTGTCATCGACGATGTTGACGTTGATTTGCCCGGTCGCGGTGCTGCCGTCGGTGTCCTTGGCCACCACGTCGAAGTGTTCGGAGATGCTGTTGGCTCCGCTGCCATTCGGGTGATCGCTGTCGTAACGCAGCGTGTAGCTGTAACTGACCACGCCGGTCGCCGGGTTGTAACCGGTGATGGTGAAAATCGCCCCGGTATCGGTCTCGCTCGATTGCGGGAAGCCTGCCGCGACACCCGCGGTGACCACGGCGATGCCGCCCACGGTGAGGGTTTGCAAACCGTCCAGAGCGGTGACGGAGAAGGTGCCAGTCTGGGTCAGGACGGGAGCGTCCGGGTCGGTGCCGTAGGTGAGGTTTTTCTCGTAGACGGTCAGCTCGCCGCCTTCTACGTCGAGGCCGTTGAGGGTGACAGGGTTGTCCGGAGTGTCAGGAACGTCCGGACGATCCGGGGTGTCTGCAACAATCGCCGCAGCGGGCCCGTTGCCGCCATTGTCCGGATCGCCGGCCAGACGTTCCAGAGGCATTTCGGGAATGCCGTTGAAGCCTGCGGTGGGAAAACCGATGGTCGGATCGACCCGCCCGGCCACTTCCTCCAGCAGCACAAAACTGTGGCCGCCGCCCAATGCACCGCCGGGGGCACCCGGTGTGCCAGGGCCTGCGGCCGTCGCTTCAGCGGTTTGGGTCGGGTCATCACCGGCGGCGATGGCTTTTTGCAGTTGCTCGACATCGGTCAATTGCGCCTGAGTCGGCGTGGCCGCCTCAGTGGTGTCCACGTGAGGCGCGTGATCAGCGAGCAACTGAGGATTCATTTGCAGACTGCTGCCACGCCCGAGCGTCAGTTCCTGGCCATTTTGCAGATGCACCGCCACCGCGCCTTCGGCACCGGTGATCAGTTGATCGCCGGTATACAGGCGATCCCCCTCGATCAGCACACGCCGGGTGCCGTCGCTCCCTTGGGCGAACACCTGACCAATGACCTTACTGACGATACCGATGAGCGTAGCCATGTGCACTTCCTCCGCTGCCAACCGTTGTCGGCATCCTGTTGTTTGCGAAGAACGTGCTCAGGGTTCAAGCGGATGGCCAGCGAACGTCTACCGGGCAGCGGCCTGTCAATACCAAGCCGCCGCCCTGGCGACTGTCTCGCCAAGCATGTCGCTCGTGGGCGAGGTGTCGATCCGAGATAAACCCCTTTGCAGTCAAAAGCATCGGGATCCTGTTCGGCAAAACCTCATCCAGTGAGCGATGCGTAACGGTTCTGAATCAAACAAGTGACAAAAAAACGTCACCAAAAAAACCGTTTCGCGTCCCTCCCCTCCAGCACTTCTACGCCCTGTATCGATAAGTGGGTAGAACCTTCCTTTTGCCCTTTTGAGCGCCCTAACGCTCGTAAATCAAGGGGTTTCGACTTGAACAATGTGCTGGATTTTGCAGAGCGCATAAGTTTTTTTTGGCATAAACCTTATGAAAAATCCTTCTTAGGTTCTTCCCAGAATGTTCTTAGCTCTAGTTGTTACAGGCATGAAACGGTTTACCTATAAATGCCGCCAAATAATTGGCGACTTATAAGCACCATTAGGAATCAGGGAGATGCACCCATGAGCCGATTGAACCCCATCTGCAGTGCGATTTTATTGGCTATGGCCTGCACTTCTCAGGTTCAAGCCATGTCACTGACCGAGGCGATCCAGAGCACCATTGCGACCCACCCGGAACTGGCGTCGCGGGTGGACAGCCGTCTGTCGGCCGATGAAGACGTAAAAGTCGCCAAAGGTGGGTTTTATCCATCCGTTGATCTAAATGCCTCGTACGGGCGCGGGTACAGCGATAACACCAACACCCGCGCCTTCGGCAATCACAACACGGAAATCCTCAACTACACCCAATCGGAATTGCGCCTGCGGCAGATGCTCTTCGACGGCTTCAACACGGCCAACGAAGTCGAGCGCACCAAAGGCGTGGTCAACTCCCGGGCCTATTACGCCCAGGGCACCGCTCAGGACCTGGCCCTGCGTACCATCGAGGTCTACCTTGAGGTGCTCAAGCGCCGCGAACTGGTGACCCTGGCCAAGAACAACCTGCAAGCCCACCTACGGGTCAACGACCAGATCGGCCTGCGTACCCAGCGCGGCATCGGCAGCAACGCCGACGCCGATCAATCCGTGGCGCGTCGGGCACTTGCGGAGAACAACCTCGACACCGCCGAAGTCGATCTGGCCGATGCCGAAGCAAATTTCTACGCAGTCACCGGGCGCATGCCCGATGAACTGGAAACGCTGCCGTCGATTCGCGGCGAACTGCCGGCCACGATCCAGGATGCCCAACAGAGCATGGTCGACAACAACCCGTACCTGAAATCGGCCCAGGCCGACGTGCAATCGGCGGAGAGCCAGTACGAAGTCGCCAAGTCGCCGTTCTACCCTCGCTTCGACGCTGAAGCTGCGGTGGGCGCGAACAACAACATCGCCGGTGAAGAAGGCCATGACAATGAATGGCGCGTCGGCGTCGTGATGAACTACAACCTGTTCCGTGGCGGCAGCGACAAGGCACGGCTGGCGTCCGACGCGCACAAGATCAACCAGGCCATGGACATCCGCAACAACGCCCTGCGCCAACTCAACGAGAACATTCACCTGGCCTGGAACGCCATGGTCAACGCGAAAAAACAAACCCCGACTGCCCGCGAATACGCCGAAACCACCACCCGCGTTCGTGCGGCGTATCAGGACCAGTTCGGCCTCGGCCAACGGACCCTGCTTGACGTGCTCGACAGCGAAAACGAACTCTACAACGCCAACCGCCGCTACACCGAAGTGCGCTACACCGAGGAATACTCGATGTACCGCGTGCTGGCGAACATGGGCCAGTTGCTGAGCAAACAACGCGTGGTGCTGCCCGCCGACGCGATCGCCCGGACCGAAGTGAAAAACGAAGCCCGTCTGCCTGAACTGAAGTAGTGCACTGGAGCGATCAATGTGACCAGCATGGAATCCGGCAACAATGGTGTCGATCCGCGGCTGAGCTTCGATGACCCGCTTCTGGACGGGCTGCTGATTCTCTGCAAACTTCATGGCGCGACGGTCAGTCGCGCCAGCCTGAGTGCCGGGCTGCCAATGGCACACCAACGCTTGAGCCTGGACCTGCTGCCGCGCGCTGCGGCCCGGGCCAGTCTGCAGGCGCGCTTGCTGCGCCGCGAACTGGACGACATTTCCGCGCTCAATTTGCCCGTGATGCTGATCCTCAACAACGGCCGCACCGCAGTGCTGCGTCGCTTTGGCGAGGATGGCCGGTTGCTGATTCTGCCGAGCGAAGCCGACGGCGGCGAGCAATGGGTCAGCCGTGAAGAGCTGGCCGAAAACTACAGCGGCCAAGCCTTGTTCGCCCGGCCACGGCATGAACTCGAAGACCTGCGCTCGCCCCTGGTGCCACGTGTGGAGGCATGGTTTCGCGACACCTTGAAGTTGTCGAAATGGCTGTACAGCGATGCGATCCTGGCGAGTTTCCTGATCAACCTGCTGGGGCTGATGGTGCCGCTGTTCGTGATGCAGACCTACGACCGGGTGGTGCCGAACCAGGCCACTTCGACCCTGTGGGTGCTGTCCATCGGTTTGCTGATCGGCACCGGTTTCGAGCTGGCATTGCGGGTGGTCCGCGCACATTTGCTGGATACCGCCGGGAAGAAAACCGACGTGATCCTGTCCGCCACGCTGTTCGAACGCATCACCGGCATGTCGATGAAAGCGCGCCCGGCGACCATCGGGGGGTTCGCTCAAAGCATTCATGACTTCCAGGGCCTGCGTGAATTTCTCACCGCCGTAACCCTGACCAGCCTGATCGACCTGCCCTTCGCCGTGCTGATGCTGGTGGTGATCGGCCTGCTCGGTGGCTGGTTGGTGGTGATTCCGTTGCTGGCGTTTCCGATCACCATCCTGTTCGCGATGGTGATTCAAGTGCGCCTGCGCGACACCGTGCAAAAAAGCCTGACCCTCGGCGCCGAACGCCAGGCCCTGCTGATCGAAACCCTCGGCGGCCTGGAAACCCTCAAGGCTTGCAGCGCCGAGAGTGAACGCCAACACAAATGGGAAAGCACCCACGGCGCCCTCACCCGCCTCGACAGCCATGCGCGCAACCTGTCGGCGCTGGCCACCAACGGCACGTTGTTCATCCAGCAGTTCTCCGGCATGGCGACCATCGTCGCCGGGGTCTACAGCATCATTGCCGGCAACCTCAGCGTCGGCGCACTGGTGGCGACGTACATGCTCGGCAGCCGTGTGCTCGCGCCGCTGGGACAGATCGCAGGCCTGATCACGCGCTATCAGCAAGCGCAACTGACGATGAAAAGCACCGATGCGCTGATGGGCCTGCCGCAAGAGCGCGACGCCAAACAGCGCCCCTTGGAACGCACGCAACTGCAAGGCGCCCTCGACGTCAGCGGCGTGACCTTTCACTACAACGGCCAGAACGCCCCAGCGCTGGCCAACATCAGTTTCAGCCTGAAACCCGGTGAACGGGTCGGCATCATCGGGCGCAGCGGTTCGGGGAAAAGTACCTTGGGGCGACTGCTGATGGGCTTCTACGAACCTGAGGAAGGTCAGTTGCTGCTCGATGGCCTGGACCTGCGGCAACTGGACGTCGCCGACCTGCGTCAACAGATCGGTTACGTCGCCCATGACCTGCCGCTGCTGGCCGGCAGCCTGCGCGACAACCTGACCCTCGGCGCGCGTTACATCAGCGATTCGCGGATGCTGGAAGTGGCGGAATTGACCGGTGTGACCGAACTGGCGCGTCAACATCCGCAAGGGTTTGACCGGCCTGTCGGCGAACGCGGGCAGTTGCTGTCGGGTGGGCAACGCCAAGCGGTGTTGCTGGCCCGCGCCTTGTTGCTCGACCCGCCGATCATGTTGCTCGACGAACCCACCAGCGCCATGGACAACAGCAGCGAAGATGTCCTGCGGCAAAAACTCCACGGTTGGGTCCAGGGCAAAACCTTGCTGCTGGTGACTCACCGCACCTCGATGCTGAGCCTGGTGGATCGGCTGGTGGTGCTGGACAACGGGAGGATCGTCGCCGACGGTCCGAAAGAAGCGGTCATCGATGCACTGCGCAAGGGCCGTGTCGGCTCTGCGGCCGTCTAGGAGTCCGCCATGCCTAATTCCCTGCCTGTAACGTCGAAGACACGCGGGTACTTCGACAGCTTCAGCAAAAGTGCCGAAAGCGAGTTCATGCCGGAAACGGCCGGCGCCTCATTGCAGGATTCCCCGCGCTGGTCGCGGATCACCGTGTGGCTCGCCGCTGCGTTGATCATCAGTGCGGTGGTCTGGGCCAAGTTCGCCGTGTTGCAGGAAGTCACCATGGGCGAAGGCAAGGCGATTCCGTCGAGCAAGGTGCAGGTGATCCAGAACCTGGAGGGTGGCATCGTCACCGAGATCTTCGTGCGCGAAGGGCAAATGGTGAACAAGGGCGACACGCTGCTGCGCCTGGATGACACGCGCTTTCTGTCGAACAAGGGAGAAAGCGAGGTTGATCGCTATGCGCTGACTGCACAGGTCGAACGCCTGTCCGCCGAGGCCGAGGGCCGGCCATTCAAGTTGTCGCCGGAGGTGATCGCCAAGGCCCCGCAAGTCGCCGAAGACGAGCGCTCGCTGTACGAACAACGGCAACGCCGGCTGGCCAGCGAACAGCGCACACTGACCGAACAACTGCGGCAGAAAACCCAGGAACTGGCGGAGTTTCGCTCGAAACAGGGGCAATACAGTTCAAGCCTGGCGCTGCTGCAACAAGAGATGAACATGTCTGCACCCCTGGTGGGTACCGGCGCGGTGTCGCCGGTGGAAATCCTGCGGCTCAAACGCAGCGCAGTGGAGATTCGCGGTTCGCTGAATGCCACGACGCTGGCGATTCCTCGCGCCGAATCGGCGATCAACGAGATCAAAAGCAAGATCGACGAATCGGAACAATCCTTCCGCTCGGACGCGGCGAAAGAGTTGAATGAGAAACGCACCGACCTGTCGAAAATCACCGCGTCGAGCATCGCCATCGACGATCGCGTGAGCCGCACGACGGTGGTGTCGCCCGTGCACGGAATTATCAAAGTGCTGAAGGTCAACACCATCGGGGGCGTGGTCCAGCCGGGCAGCGACATGGTGGAAATCGTCCCCATCGAAGACAACCTGCTGATCGAAGCCAAGGTGCGGCCGCAGGACGTGGCGTTCCTGCATCCGGGGCAGAAAGCGATGGTCAAGTTCAGTGCGTATGACTACACGATTTATGGTGGGTTGAGTGCCAAGCTTGAGCTGATCGGGGCGGACACGATCACCGATGACAAGGGCAACAGTTTTTATCTGATCCAGGTGCGGACCGATAAAAATCACTTGGGTGGAGATGTGAAACCGTTGCTGATTATTCCCGGGATGGTTGCCACGGTGGACATCATCACGGGTGAGAAAAGTGTGCTGGATTATCTGCTGAAGCCGGTGCTTAAAGCCCGGACCGAGGCGATGCGGGAGCGATAGATCCGGCCAGAATTTTCATTGAATGTGCAATGGCTATCGCTAGCAGGCTAGCTCCCACAGGGGAATTGGAGCGATCACGTATTTTGTACTCACCACTGATCAACTGTGGGAGCTAGCCTGCTAGCGATGGGGCCGGTAAAAACAATACTTATCTGTCGCCATGATTGCGCTGGAAGGTTTCCTCCCCCATCGCCGCAATCTGCCCCTCGATCAACGCCTCGAACGGTTTCAACAACGGCTCGAAACTCACGGGTGCTTCCAGCGTCTGCAACGCCTGCACAATCGCCTCCACCGTCGACAACGCACCCGGCCCCGGCGCCTTGCGCAAGCGATACCGTGACACGCCGCCCTCCGCCAGGGTCACTCGGGGCAACGCCGCCAGCAACGGATTGAGGTGCAGCATTTTGCGCGCCTTGCGCCAGGTGCCGTCCGGGACCACCAGCAGCAGCGCTTGATCATTTGCGGTGTAAGCCTGCAACGGCTGTGCCTGCTCTGCCGGAAACAACAGCCGCGCCTGATAGCCCGATTGATTCAACAGTGCCGGTAAATTTTCGAACACCTCTCCCACAATCAACTCGGCATTGTTCAACCCCAGCGCCGCCAACCGCGCGGTGTTCAGCGCATGGTTCACTTCGCTCGGATGCTGCAACAGCAACACCCGAGTGCGGCTGTCGAGGCTCGGGATCAGTGGGCACAGGCAGTGGGTTTGCGGACGCAGGCAGCGCGGGCATTGGATTCTGGACATGTTCTCAAGCCTGATTGAGTTGCGCTTTGAGCAGATCGCGGAAGGTCTGGATCAACGGTTCGCGGCTGCGGCCCCGGCGCATGATCATCGAGAACGGTGCCTGGTAACCGAAGGTCGCCGGCAGCAACACGCGCAAATCCCCCTTGTCGGCCCAGGCCTGGGCGTAGTGCTCCGGCAGGTAACCGATGTAGGCGCCGGACAGCACCAGGATCAGTTGCGCCTCCATACTTTCCACGGTCGCGGCACTGTGTTTGAAGCCGTGGCGCGCCAGCTCGGCCTGGCTCCAATAGCCACGGCCGACCATGCGCTGCTGGGTGATGACTTGCTCGGGGATGCGCCGCTCGGTGAACAGCGGGTGCCGGCTGCTGCAATACAGCCAGTGCTGCTCGCGGTACAACGGCATGTAGACCAGCCCGCTCATGCGTGTGGAAAACGCACCGATGGCCAGGTCGAGGCGGTTGTCCTGTACGCCGAGTTGCAGCTCGTACGGGCTCATCACCGACAGGTGCAAATGCACGGCCGGGTGTTCCTGACTGTAGGCGCCGATAGCTTCGGCGAACGGCAAGGCCTTGTCGCTGACGGTGGAGTCGATGACGCCGAGGTTCAGCGTACCGCGCAATTCTCCCTTCAGCGCCGCCGCGTATTGCTCGAAGCCTTCGAGTTCGCCGAGCAGGCGCAGGGTTTCCTGATGGAACAGCTCGCCCTTGCTGGTCAGGCTGAACCCGCCGCGCCCGCGATGGCAGAGCACCAGGCCGAGGGCCGCCTCGAGCTGGCTCATGTAGGTGCTGATCGCCGAGGTCGAGAGGTTGAGCTCTTGCTGGGCGTTGGCGAACCCCTGATGGCGGACCACGCTGACGAAGATGCGCAACAGTTTCAAGTCGGGTAAAGCGTTGGCCATGGGGAGTTCCTGTCGCAAGGTTACGCGCGCTGTCTCTGTAAAAACATTGGGTCTGTGGTGATCTTGAAGTCTATCGCCAGCCAAGGCATTAGTTTAGAAAAATCTGAACTAAGTATTTGCCCGTAGCGATTCTTCCCGACCACTACATTTCGCAGAATCGGCCCCTAACGGTGCCCGAACCTCCCCGGTGCGGTGTAACCGACATAAATAAAACAACGACGATGAGGCCCTACCCGTGGACAAGATTCTTCACCAACCACTGGGCGGCAACGAAATGCCGCGCTTCGGCGGCATCGCCACCATGCTCCGACTCCCGCATGTACCCACCGCTGCCGGCCTGGACGCTGCCTTTATCGGCATCCCGCTGGATATCGGCACTTCCCTGCGCCCCGGCACCCGTTTCGGGCCACGTGAAATCCGCGCTGAATCGGTAATGATTCGCCCGTACAACATGGCCACCGGCGCTGCACCGTTCGACTCGCTGTCGGTTGCCGACATCGGCGACATCGCGATCAACACCTTCAACCTGCTCGACGCCGTGCGGATCATCGAAGAGTCTTACGACAATATCCTTGAACACGATGTGATCCCGCTGACCCTCGGCGGCGACCACACCATCACCCTGCCGATCCTGCGTGCCATCCACAAAAAACACGGCAAGGTCGGCCTGGTGCACATCGATGCTCACGCCGATGTGAACGATCACATGTTCGGCGAGAAAATCGCCCACGGCACCACCTTCCGTCGCGCCGTCGAAGAAGGTCTTCTGGATTGCGACCGCGTGGTGCAAATTGGCCTGCGCGCCCAGGGCTACACCGCTGACGACTTCAACTGGAGCCGCAATCAGGGCTTCCGTGTGGTTCAGGCCGAAGAATGCTGGCACAAATCCCTCGCGCCTTTGATGGCCGAAGTTCGCGAGAAAGTCGGTGGCGGTCCGGTGTACCTGAGCTTCGATATCGACGGTATCGACCCGGCCTGGGCACCTGGCACCGGCACCCCGGAAATCGGCGGCCTGACCACCATTCAGGCAATCGAGATCGTTCGTGGCTGCCAAGGTCTCGACCTGGTCGGTTGCGACCTGGTAGAAGTCTCGCCCGCGTACGACACCACCGGCAACACCTCGCTGCTGGGCGCCAACCTGCTGTACGAAATGCTCTGCGTACTGCCTGGCGTGGCCCATCGCTGAGGATTGGTCATGAATGAACGTGATCAGGTTTTGAAGGCCGCCGCCGATCTGGTGGCCGCCTTTGCCCGCAATGATCGCGAAGCCTACTTCGGCGCGTTCAGCGCCGATGCCAGCTTCGTCTTCTACACCCTCGAGCAGCCTCTGCTGTCGCGCGATGCCTATCAGGCGTTGTGGGACATCTGGCGTGCCGAGGATGGCTTCGAGGTGCTGTCGTGCACCTCGAGCAACGCTTTCGTCAGCCTGCAAGGTGACGTGGCGATTTTCATCCATGACGTGGCCACCGAGCTGCGCATGCAAGGGGAGCAACACTTCAGCCAGGAGCGCGAGACGATTGTTTTCAAAAAACAAGCGTCTGGCCAAGAACAACAAGGCCTATGGCTGGCCTGCCACGAACATTTGTCCGCGATGCCGGAAGGGCTGCCAACCCCTTAGCCAAACAGGTGACGCTCACACACGATGAGCGCGCCTTTATGATCGGAGCAGATCATGAATAACAACAACAACGACCAAAGCCTTACGCACATTGAAACCTACGGGGTCGAACAGATCCCGGACAACGAACGCACCGCAGGCCCGACGGACTTGTTCCGGATGATCTTCGGCGGTTCCAACACCTTTGCCACCGCCGTGCTCGGCAGTTTCCCGGTGCTGTTCGGCCTGTCCTTTCAGGCGGGCGTCTGCGCGATTGTGCTGGGCGTGTTGCTGGGTTCGCTGATCCTCGCGCCTATGGGCCTGTTCGGCCCGATAAACGGCACCAACAACGCCGTGTCTTCCGGTGCACACTTCGGCGTGCACGGGCGGATTGTCGGTTCGTTTTTGTCGCTGTTGACCGCTATCGCCTTCTTCTCGCTCTCGGTATGGAGTTCGGGTGATGCGCTGATCGGTGGGGCGAAACGCCTCATCGGCCTGCCGGAAACCGACCTGACCCTGGGCCTGGCTTACGGTCTGTTTGCGATTCTGGTGTTGACGGTGTGCATCTACGGTTTCCGCTTCCTGCTGTGGGTCAACAAGATCGCGGTGTGGAGCGCCAGCCTGCTGTTTCTGCTGGGCATCTTCGCCTTCGCCGGTCCTTTTGATGTGAACTACGCCGGCACCGTGAGCATGGGCCAACCGGGTTTCTGGGCGGCCTTCATCGGCGCGGCACTGGTGGCGATGAGCAACCCGATTTCCTTCGGCGCGTTCCTCGGTGACTGGTCGCGTTACATCCCGCGTAACACCTCCAAGCGCCGGATCATGGCCGCGGTGGTGATCTCGCAGATCGCAACGTTCATCCCGTTCCTGTTCGGCCTCGCCACTGCGACCATCGTTGCGATCAAGGCGCCGGACTACATCGCGGCCAACAACTACGTCGGTGGCCTGCTGGCCGTTTCACCGAGCTGGTTCTTCCTGCCGGTGTGCCTGATTGCGGTGATCGGCGGCATGTCCACGGGCACCACCTCGCTGTATGGCACCGGGCTGGACATGTCCAGCGTGTTCCCGCGTGTGCTGTCGCGGGTCAAGGCCACCCTGTTGATCGGTGTGATGTCGATTGCCTTCATCTTCATCGGACGCTTTGCGGCAAACCTGGTGCAGAGCGTGTCGACCTTCGCCGTGCTGATCATCACCTGCACCACCCCGTGGATGGTGATCATGATCATCGGTCTGCTGGTGCGCCGCGGCTTCTACTGCCCGGATGACCTGCAAGTGTTCACCCGCGGTGAGAAAGGCGGTCGTTACTGGTTCACCCACGGCTGGAACTGGCGTGGACTGGGTGCCTGGATCCCGAGTGCATTGGTCGGTTTGTGCTTTGTGAACCTGCCGGGGCAGTTTGTGGGTGTGCTGGGCGACCTGGCCGGCGGCATCGACATCAGCCTGCCGGTGACCCTGGGCCTGGCCTCGCTGGTGTACCTGGCGTTGCTGAGCCTGTTCCCGGAATCGGCTGCGGTGTTCGGACCGAATGATTCACGCAGCAAGGGCACGGATTCGCTCGGTAAACCGGCGGTGCGACAAGCCGCCTGAATAAACGCATCACCTGTGGTCAACGCATTACCTGTAGGAACGGGCTTGCCCGCGATGAGCGATGAAGCGATCTGCCTGACAGACCGCGGCGCCGCCATCGCGGGCACGCCACGCGCCCACAGGAATTGGCGGCGTCACAGGGATTGATTTTCGCCTCACCATAAAAAAGACAATCGGAGACACGCCATCATGGCATTGGATTTATTCGTCGTACTTATCTACGCCGCCGCGATGCTGATACTCGGCTACTACGGAATGCGCAAGGCCAAGACCAACGAAGACTTTTTGGTCGCCGGTCGTAACCTCGGCCCGAGCCTGTACATGGGCACCATGGCCGCTACCGTTCTGGGCGGCGCATCTACCGTCGGCACCGTGCGCCTGGGCTACGTCCATGGCATTTCCGGTTTTTGGCTTTGCGCGGCCCTCGGTTGCGGGATCGTGGCGCTGAACCTGTTCCTCGCCAAACCGCTGCTGAAACTGAAAATCTACACCGTTACCCAGGTGCTGGAAAAACGCTACAACCCGATGGCCCGCACCGCGAGCGCGGTGATCATGCTGGCGTATGCGCTGATGATCGGCGTGGTTTCGATCCTGGCCATTGGCACCGTGCTGCAAGTGCTGTTCGACCTGCCGTTCTGGCTGTCGGTATTGGTCGGCGGTGGTGTGGTGGTGATTTATTCGGCGATCGGCGGCATGTGGTCCCTGACCCTGACCGACATCGTCCAGTTCGTCATCAAGACCGTGGGCCTGATGTTCATCCTGTTGCCAATCTGCCTGTACCGCGTCGGTGGTTGGGATGAGCTGGTGTTGAAACTGCCGGCAACCGCCTTCAGCTTCACCACGATTGGCTGGGACACCATCATCACCTACTTCATGATCTACTTCTTCGGGATCCTGATCGGCCAGGACATCTGGCAGCGTGTGTTCACCGTCAAGAGCGCCAAAGTGGCTCAGGTCGCCGGTACATTCGCAGGCTTCTACTGCATCCTTTACGGACTGGCCTGTGCCCTGATCGGCATGGCTGCTCATGTGCTGATCCCGGACCTGGACAACGTCAACAACGCCTTCGCCGCCATAGTCAAACTGTCCCTGCCGGATGGTATCCGAGGCCTGGTGATCGCCGCTGCCCTGGCCGCCATGATGTCCACCGCCAGCGCCGGCCTGCTCGCCGCTGCTACCACCCTCACCGAAGACCTGCTGCCGAAACTGCGCGGCGGTAAAACGTCGAGCCTGGGCATCAACCGCCTGTTCACCCTGCTGACCGGCCTCGTGGTGCTGGGTATCGCACTGGTCGTCAACGACGTGATCAGCGCGCTGACCCTGGCTTACAACCTGTTGGTGGGCGGCATGCTGATCCCGCTGATCGGAGCAATCTTCTGGAAACGCGCAACCACCGCCGGCGCGATCGCCAGCATGGGCATGGGCTTCGCCACCGCGCTGTTGTTCATGATCAAGGACGGTATGGACGCCAACACCCCGATCTACTACAGCCTCGGCGTAGGTCTGGTGAGTTTCGTGGTGGTCAGCTTGCTGTCCCCTCGCCCGGCAGTGGTGGCCAGCGCCGCCTAAGCTGAACATAACGACTTGATGCTTTCTTCGACGGGTGTGGCACGGGCGTGTCCTCCCTTATTTCATGCGCCGCGTTGCGCCTAAAAGCGAGCCAGGCAAGGCGCAGTCCGTAGGTAAGGGTCGTTTCCTTGCCAAGGACTGCAACGCAGTCTGGCTCACTTTTAGGCACAACCCGGAGGGCCGGAGCTGATGTCGTGCAGGGCTGCGTTACTCGGAGCTAATTTGGAACAACCAAACCACGCTCCTCGCGCCTTGCCCTGCACGACATCAGATCCGGCGCGGCGCATGAAATAAGGGAGGACACGCCCACTTGCCACACCCGTTTTTTTTCGTCTGGAGAAAACCTTTGATGAAGATTGTTTCTCGCGATCAGTGGTTCGAAGTCAAACAGCTAAGCGACGGCATCCGCCTGATTCACGAGCCGTACATCCGCCCCTTCTACCGCTGCAACCTCTGGCATATTCAGGGCCGTGACAAGGACCTGCTGCTGGATAGCGGCTCCGGGCTGGTGAGCCTGCGCGAGCAACTGCCGTGGATCACCGAGCGGCCGCTGGTGGCCGTGGCCAGTCATTGCCATTTCGACCACATTGCCGGTCATCACGAATTTGCCGAACGCCTGGTGCATCCCGCCGAGGCCGACATCCTTGCGGGACCTGACGGCGAAAACGATTTGAGCCGGGCATTCGTCGGCGACGACATGTTCGAGGCTCACCCCGATTGCCCGCTGTGCTACGCCGAATACCGGGTCAAAGCCGCACCGGCCACGGGGATGATTGAGGAAGGTGACGTGCTGGATCTGGGTGATCGTGTGTTGCAGGTGCTGCACACGCCGGGGCATTCGCCAGGAGGTATCAGCCTGTATGAAGCGGTCACCGAGACGCTGTTCAGCGGCGATATCATCTACGACGGCCCGCTGATCGAAGACGCCTACCATTCCAACCTCGACGACTACGCGCGCAGTCTGCAACGCTTGCGCGCGTTGCCAATCCGCACGGTGCATGGCGGGCATTTCGGGAGTTTTTCCGGAGAACATTTGCGCACGATGATTGATGAGTGGCAGCGCTCCCATGGCTGAGGCCTGCTGTACTCAACCCTGGGACAACAACAATAACGCCCTCGAAGAACGACCATGAAAAGAACCGTCGTGCGTGCCGCCGTTCATCAGTACATCAGCCGCTTGCTGGAAAGTCAGGATGTCTTTGACGATAACGCCAGCCTGGCGGAATTGGGCCTGGATAAAGCGGACATCGAAGACCTGATCATCCATCTGGAAGATGAGCTGGGGTTGACGGCGTTTACCGCTGAGGAAGACCGGATGCTCAATAGCGCCAGGACGGCGAATGATCTGAGTCGGTTTTTGATGGAAATCGGGCGGCATTGATTTCGCCCGATCTTTGAATCTACGTCTGCTACGCAGCCGAACGCAGCCTTCGGCAGCTGCAACAACACGGCTGCGGTCTTCCAGACCTGGACATTAGCGCCGACGCTGCTGGCGTCGACGCTGTTCGTCGTCAGTGCGAATTGGCACAGGTTGCAGAGGCGGTTCGATCAAACCGAGTGCGACACCCAGGTCATGCAGCCAGTTTTGAATTTTCTCTTTCATGGTGCCCCCTTCAGGGTAGTGCCGAGCGGCTGAAATTCTGTAGCCCCTTCACACTGATAATAGTCCGAAGTCCTACGCAATGCTCGGCAAAATCCGCAATGATCTGTTACTGAATTGATCCAAATACCTGACCATTAGTTCAGATAATCGCCTGGACCTGAATCCACCTCATCGGTAAACCGTCTGATTCACCGCGCGGCGGCTTGTTGTTCAGTCCGGTCAGAGCTGGCCGAGGGCCTTGCGCAAACGCCGGCGCACCCACTGCTCCGCGCTGACAAACGTGATGCCGAGCAGCACCAGCACGGCACCGATGACAAAGTTGAGACTCAGCGCCTCACCCAGCAACACCACGCCGAACGTGACACCGAACAACGGCGTCATGAACGAAAACACCGCGAGGTTCGCCGCCAGATACCGGCGCAACAGCCAGAACCACGTCAGGTAGCTGAAAAACGAGACCACCAGGCCCTGGAACAGCACGCTGGCCACGGCCACGGTGGTCAGGCTGACGTGGGTGACCTGGCCGCTGAGCATCGCGATCAGCAGCAGGCCGACGAAACCGACAATCAATTGGTAGAACAACGTGAGCGTCACCGGTGCCTCCGACAGGCGCGAGGCGCGCACCACCACGGTGGTCGCCCCCCAAGCGGCGCCGGCCAGCACGCCCAGTGCATCGCCCATCAGCATGCGGTGGTCGAGGTTGTCCCAAGACACCCCGCCGGCAAACGCGATGGCAATCCCGACAAACGCCAGAAAAATCCCCAACCATTGCACCGGCCTTAAACGCTCACTCGGCAACAGCCAGTGCACACCCAACGCGGTGAAGATCGGCGCCGTGTAAAGGAATACCGACATATGTGCGGCCGTGGTCAGCTGCAAGCCTTCGGAAATGAAGAAGAATTCCAGTCCAAACAGTGCGCCGGCCAGTAGTCCGCCGCGCCACGTATGGCTGACCTGATCCCAGCCGCCCTTCCAGCAGATCAGTAATCCTACAAGCAACGCAGAAATGCCCGACCGACCGGCCGCCTGCATGACCGGCGCGATGTCCGGCGCCGCCCACTTGATCATCACTTGCTGCACGCCCCAGATCAGGCACAACCCGATCATCACTTGCAGGGCAAACCCATCGGCGCTACGCCGGGTGGCGCTCACCGGAACACCTCTACAATACAATCCATGGCAGTGACTCACAGTAGAAAGCAAAGCCCCGACTCAGGGCCGGGGCGAAAAATTATGCTGTCGATTATTAACCAGATGGCCAGAAAAAGGAGCCTGCAGGAGACCTTCAAGTGACTACGGACGTCATCTTGCGCGACGCCCAATAGCCGGCAGTGCAAGCGATACCGGTCGCCAGGGTTCCCCACGCCATGTCCATCAGGGCCAACTGCGCTGACCAGCCATGCAGCGTCGCCCAGTTGCTGAGGTCATACGTGCCGTAAGCCACCAACCCCAACAATGCACCCAGGCGTGCGGCACGCGGCCAGGTACTCGCCGGCAACACCACGAACACCACACAACCGACGGCATAAAGCAGATAGAACGCCGCCGCCGGGGCCAGCAGCGGTTGGTCAAGCATCAGCGAACCGAGCAGCGCCCGATAGGTCGGGGCCATCAGTACGCCGAGCCAGAGGCCGTCGAGGACGAGAAACGCCAGCAAGGTGCCAGCGTAGGCATACAGCGCTTTTTTCATCGCAGTCCAACCTCATGTGATTGACCTGCATGGGGCCGGCGCGCGGTCAGCTTAGTTCAATGCGATCGGCATGAATCACGATCTGGCCATTCTTGTACAACGCACCGATGGCTTTCTTGAAGTTGCCCTTGCTGACGCCGAACATGCTGGTGATCACCGTCGGGTCGCTTTTGTCGCTCACCGGCAGCGTGCCGTTGTTGTCGCGCAACTTGGCGAGGATCTTCGAGTTCAGGCTGGTGGCGGCCTCTTCGCCGACCGGCTGCAGGCTCAGGCTGATCTTGCCGTCGGCACGGACTTCTTTGATAAAGCCCTTCTCTTCTTTACCGGCGCGCATGAACTTGAAGATTTCGTTCTTGTGGATCAAGCCCCAGTGCTTGTTATTGATGATTGCCTTGAAGCCCATATCGGTCGCTTCGGCAACCAGCAGATCAACTTCCTGGCCGGGGGTGTAGTTGGCCGGAGTCTTGTCCAGGTAGCGGTCCAGACGCGCGGTCGCGGTGATACGGCGGGTGTGCTTGTCGAGGTAGACGTGCACCACGACGTACTCGCCAGCGGTCATCTGACGTTTTTCTTCGGAATACGGCAGCAACAGATCCTTCGGCAGGCCCCAATCCAGGAAGACACCGATGCTGTTGACTTCAACGACTTTCAAACTGGCGAACTCACCGACCTGAACTTTCGGCTTTTCGGTTGTTGCGATGAGTTTGTCATCGCTGTCCAGATAAATAAAAACGTTGAGCCAGTCTTCATCTTCGCTGGGAATATCTTTGGGAATATAACGATTAGGCAGAAGGATTTCGCCGTCCGCGCCACCGTCCAGATATAAACCGAAGTTAGTGTGTTTAACCACTTGCAAACTGTTGTAACGCCCGACTAAAGCCATGTCCAATACCCTCATTGCGTGGGCGGCATTCTACCCGTTTTTACCGGCCGCGTTCGGCGGCCGGCCCGATGGCGCGAGAAAATCCTTTGCAGGCCTTAATTTTCCTGGGTTTTGTCACACGGGCTGGCCACTCGTCAGAACATCCCGAGCACTTTCGCTCCCCCCAGCCAAGCAAAAAAGCATTTCCATCCACCGATGTTCTTAGTTAAAACAGCAGCTTAGGGAAGTATTTCGAATAATAACTTGCGATTAATCCAGTTTCTGTGACGTGTATTTCAGGGGGATATTTACCAAGCAATTGTCAAGTATTTCCTGTACGATGCGTGGCCAAGTTAATTTTCTACAGGTTAATGGCCGCCATGCGTGTAAAAGCATCCAACAGCAAAGCAAAGCCAGCTCCAGCCGTTGAAACCAGCGAATCGATCAACAACCAGATTGCTGCGTTCCTCAAGTCCGGTGGCGAAATCCAGCAAATTGCCAAAGGCGTCAGCGGCCAGACGTTCGGCCCGTCCAAGCAGATCACGCTCGGCAAGAAGTAAGACCCCGCGTTAACTGGTCCCTAAGCGCTTTGAGCATCGAAGCGCTTGGACTGGAACCCTCCCGCAACACCCCGCCCAACCCACCAATATTTCAAAAATCGACGAACGGCCCTCGATGCCGAGCATTCGCCGGTATGCTTGCACACGTCTAGATCAAGCGTTTCAGCAGTTTTTGTTTCTGCTCCTCGCGGTCATGGAGTGACGCATGCTCAAACTCTCTCTTTTCTTGCTGGGCAACCTGCTTTTCTGCTCGGTCGCCAACGCGCAAGTTTTCCAGCGTGAGCTGGGCGACTTCGATCTCAAGCTGGGTACCACCCCCAGTCGCAGCATGGCCCAAGGGCTGGTCAAACCTTCGACCACCGGCTCTTTCCACGGCGGGCTCGACCTGAGTCACGACAGCGGCTTTTACTTCGGGCAGTGGTCCCCGAGCATGGGGTTGAGTCCGGGGAACAACCTTGAAGTGGATTCCTACGTGGGGTTTAAACAGCCCTTCGATCAAACCCTCGGTTACGAAGTCGGCATGATCCGTTACAGCTACCCGAAAGTGGACACGCTCGACACCCAGGAACTCTTCGGCGGCTTGACTCTGTTGGGCAGTCGTTTCGGCGCAGCGTTCAGCAACGATCCGGACAAACAGAACAGCACCGTATTCGCCGATCTCCGTGGCAATCAGCCGTTCGGGATCGGGATCAGCATGAAATACACCACTCACCAGCTCAACACCCCGGTATCGGTGGACGGCGGGTACGTAGGCAATTTCACCGACTGGTCACTGACCCTGTCCCGACCGTTCATGGGCATCGACCTTGACCTGATCTACAGCGACTCGAGCCTCAACGGCAGCGACTGCTCCGCCTATTCCGGACACAACAGTCAATGCGACGGCCTGGTCACCCTCAAGGCCGAACACGCGTTCTATTGATCGGCTGAACTGCCAGGCTCATCCTGCGTTCACATGAGAACCTACGCTTTCGCAAGGACTCGCCCATGTCGCGCTGGTTGAAATGTCTTGCCATCGTCATCACCCTCTTTCTCGCCCTCGGCGCCTGCAGCCGCGTGGGCCTGGCCTATCGTAACCTCGACGTGATCATTCCATGGACGCTCAGCGATTACCTGGACATGAACGGCGAACAGAAAGGCTGGTTCAACGAACGCCTGAAGGAACACCTGAGCTGGCACTGCACTACGCAATTGCCGGGCTATCTCGACTGGCTGGACCGTTTGCAGCTGATGGTAGAAACCAATCAGGTCACCGACGCCGAACTGCAAACCCGCACCCTGGAAGCCAAACAAGCCATCGCCCAGACCGCCCGGGAAATCACCCCGTCGGCCATCGAGTTGCTGCAGGGGCTGGACGACACGCAAGTTGCGGAAATGAACGAAGCCTTTGCCAAGGACCAGCACAAACGCCAAGAGAACTACGTAAAACCGTCGCTCGATCAGCAGATCAAGAAGCGTGGCGAGCGCATGGAAAAACGCCTGGATGACTGGATCGGTCCACTGAGTCCGCCTCAACAACAACGGGTCGTTGCCTGGTCAAATGCGTTGGGCGACCAGAACACCCAATGGATTGCCAACCGCGCTCATTGGCAGAAACAGTTCAGCGCAGCAGTTGCGCAGCGCCAGAGTCCGGAATTCCCACAGCGCATTGAGACGCTTCTGGTAAATCGAGAGAGCTTATGGACACCGGCCTACCGCCAGGCCTACGCCAACACCGAAGCTCAGGCACGCGGGTTGTTTGTCGATTTGATGGCCGAGAGCACGCCGGTCCAGCGTCAGCGGTTGCTGAAAAAAATCGAAGGCGTGCGCAAAGACTTCAATGATTTGAAGTGCCTGAAAGCAGCGAAGCAGGGATAGTCATCCACCGTCCTGTAGGAACTGGCTTGCCAGCGATAAGGCCATAACATCCATGTTGACCGAAATACCGCAATCGCTGGCGAGCCAGCGCCTACAAGGGTCGTGTGTACGTCAGGCAATCTGCGCCTTGGACGCCACCTCATCAAACGTCACCTCGTCCAGCGCATCTTCCTGGTCATCCAGCACCTGCCGCGGATGCTCATTGCCCGGAATGCTGCTGTCGATCAGGCTCAACAACCGCGAACCCCGCATTGTCAGCATGTAGTTCGAGCCGGTTCCGCCCTGCTCTTCAGGTCGAGATTCGATATAGCCCCGCTCCAACAGTAACTTTTCATACTCACCGGCCACCGCTTTCAGGTGATCCAGGTTTTCAGTCTGCTCGCCTTCCGCACCTTTTTCCGCCGCGTAATCTTCTGCATAGGGCCGCGGCGTAAAGCTGGGCGCAGCGTTTTGCACTTCGTGCAGCAGGCGTTCAATCAAATCCCAGTTATAAGTCGTCATCCTGTCCAACCTCCAAAGCCCGTGAGTGTGATGGCCTTCATAGGTTGTGACCGGCTACGTCGTCAGCCGTTCAGCCAGGCTTTTCGCCTCTGCCGACCGGCGGTATGTCGATTGGTGCGCAGGCCGAACGACTAGGCTGTGTAAGTCACCTCCCAGCCCCCCGCAGGAGAAAACCCGATGAACATTCAGAACCATCCGGTCGTGTCCCGAGAAGAATGGCTCACCGCCCGACGCCAACACCTGGCCCACGAAAAAGCCTTCACCCGGGAACGGGACAAACTCAGTGCCGAACGCCGAGCGCTGCCCTGGGTGAAAATCGACAAGGACTATCACTTCCAGGGCCCCAACGGCGAACTGAAACTGGCCGACCTGTTCGGCGGCCATAGTCAGTTGGTCATCTACCATTTCATGTTCGCCGACGGTTGGGACGAAGGCTGCCCCGGTTGTTCCTTCCTGTCCGACCACATCGACGGCGCCAACCAGCACCTGGCACATCACGACGTGGCGGTGGTGGCGGTTTCCCACGCACCCTTCGCCGAATTCCAGGCGTTCAAGCGACGCATGGGCTGGAAGTTCGACTGGGTTTCGTCAGAAGGCTGCGACTTCAACTACGATTTTGGCGTCTCGGCCCGAGCCGAAGATGTTGCCGCAGGAAAAGCCACCTACAACTACGAAAAGTCTGACAGCCCCGAAGAAGAACTCCCCGGCCTGAGTGTGTTTTATCGCAATGATGCCGGCGAAATCTTTCACACCTATTCCACCTACGCCCGAGGCCTGGACATGCTGGTCGGCGCTTACAACTACCTCGACCTCACGCCCAAGGGACGCAACGAAGAGGAGATCATGGAATGGGTGAAGCATCATGATCGATATGATGACAAGGTGACTTCAAGCTGCTGCCATGGGGGGTAGACAGCACCACTCGCGAGCATGCTTGCTCCTGCAGCGGTCCGGGCTGGATGCAACAAGGCCCGTGAACACCGCAAGCCCTGGAGCAAGCTTGCTCGCCATAGCTAATTGACATTCAACACCGATACAACTGACTCACTGCAATCGCCAGCGTTTGGCTTTCAGCTCGTCACTCGAACAAAAGGAGCCGATAGGCTGAACTTTCCCCTGATCTCACCCCTCAACCGGGTAACCCGCCTTTACCAGTGCTGAGGCCCGCCCATGAAAACCCTGCTGAAACTCACCCTCGCTGCCGCCCTCGCCTGTGCCCTGCCCGTTTGGGCCTGCACCCCCGAGGAGGCCACGATCAAACGCGAACAACTGGCCAAGGAAGTCGCCAAGCTCACCGAGCAGAATCCGAAGAAGGCCAAGGAGATCAACGATGAGTTGCAGAAAATGGATTTGGGGACAGCCAGCGCTGATCTGCCGGACAAGTGCCAGTTGATCGATCAGCGTATGAAGGAGTTGAAGACGGCGGATAAAAAAGCCGAAAGCTGATCTGTGGGAATGCCGCCCCGCAGTTCCTGCAACTAATTGATTTACGTGTATAAAAAAACCGGACGTTTGTCCGGTTTTTTTATGGAATCGCTACAGCGCCTTATTCAGCAGCCGGTGCTTCCGGCTTGCGGCGCTTGAGCGGCGCCATGCCGTCCTTGCTGACCAGCGACAGGGCGTCGGTCTTCGGGCGGTTGGCGATCTTGCGCTTGGTCGGTGCCTTGGCACCGGTTTTCTTCTTCTCGCCCTTGGCGTCGACCTTTTTCTTCTTCACGCCAACGGCTTTGCCCGAGGCCTTGACCTTTTTCGGCCCGCCGTAAGTGCCTTTGACTTCCTTGATGGTGCGGCGCTCGAAGCTCTGCTTGAGGTAGCGCTCGATGCTCGACATCAGGTTCCAGTCGCCGTGGCAGATCAGCGAGATGGCCAGGCCATCGTTGCCGGCGCGGCCGGTGCGACCGATACGGTGAACGTATTCGTCGCCGCTGCGTGGCATGTCGAAGTTGATCACCAGGTCGAGGCCATCGACGTCAAGGCCGCGAGCGGCAACGTCGGTGGCCACGAGGATTTTCACGCCGCCCTGCTTCAGGCGATCGATCGCCAGCTTGCGATCTTTCTGGTCTTTGTCACCGTGCAGGACAAACGCTTTGTATTCCTGCGCCACCAGGCGGCCGTAGATGCGGTCGGCCATGGCCCGGGTGTTGGTGAACACGATGGCCTTCTGATAGGTCTCGTTGGCCAACAGCCAGTTCACGATCTGCTCTTTGTGCTGGTTGTGGTCAGCGGTGATGATCTGCTGACGGGTGGTCGCGTTCAGATCGCTGACGTTGTTCAGCTGCAGGTGTTCCGGATTGTTCAGGACCTTGGCGACCATCTCGCGCAGGCCCGAACCGCCAGTGGTGGCGGAGAACAGCATGGTCTGCTGACGATTGGTGCACTCTTCCACCAGACGCTGCACGTCTTCGGCGAAGCCCATGTCGAGCATGCGGTCGGCTTCGTCGAGCACCAGCACTTCGACTTCTTTCAAGTCGAGGTTACCGGCGTTCAGTTGCTCGATCATCCGCCCTGGCGTACCGATCAGAATGTCCGGCACCTTGCGCAGCATGGCGGCCTGGACCTTGAAGTCTTCACCGCCGGTGATCAAACCGGACTTGATGAACGTGAACTGAGCGAAACGCTCGACTTCCTTGATGGTCTGCTGAGCCAGCTCGCGGGTCGGCAGCAGGATCAGGGTCTTGATGCTGACGCGGATTTTCGCCGGGCCGATCAGACGGTTGAGGATCGGCAAAACGAAAGCAGCGGTTTTGCCGCTACCGGTTTGCGCTGTCACCCGCAGGTCACGCCCTTGGAGCGCCAGCGGAATAGCCGCTGCTTGCACAGGCGTTGGCTCGACAAATTTAAGCTCGGCCACGGCTTTGAGCAGGCGTTCGTGCAGGGCGAATTGGGAAAACACGGGTGCTACCTCGAAGAAATACAAAAAAACAGCTGCATAGGGTAACGGTTTCGAGCGCGAAGGCCGAGTTTCTTTATGCAATCGAGCGTAAACAGTGGCTTTTTTGTTGCGTCTTTTGTCTTCAAACGTCATGCAAAGCGTCTTAAATGCTCTAATCGCTCCGACGCGTCCTACAGAAGAAACGGTTTTACCCATGGATATCAAACAGCTCTGGCTCAACGTCCAAGACCTCTGGGGTGCGCTCGATCAGCATCCGCTCCTGCATTCCGGCCTCGGGCTGCTTCTGTTGCTGGTGGTGGCACTGACCCTCGGACGAGTGGCGCGTTACCTGATCCTGCACGCGACCAAAATGCTCGGTCGCCAACCGGCGTTGCATTGGGTCAACGACTTTCGCCAGAACAAGGTGTTTCACCGCCTGGCGCAGATGACGCCGTCGCTGGTGATCCAGTTCGGCCTGCACCTGGTGCCGGAGCTGAACAAAACCAGCCTGATTTTCCTCGGCAATGTCGCACTGGCCTTCACCATTCTGTTCCTGGTGCTGGCCATCAGCGCCCTGCTCAATGCCTTGCTGGACATCTACGCCCGCACCGAACACGCCCGCACCCGCTCAATCAAAGGCTACGTGCAACTGGCGAAAATGGTGTTGTATGTGTTTGGCGCGATCATCATCGTCGCCACGTTGATCGACCGTTCTCCGCTGTTGCTGCTCTCGGGTCTGGGCGCCATGTCGGCGGTGATTCTGTTGGTCTACAAGGACACCCTGCTGTCGTTCGTCGCCAGCGTACAACTGACCAGCAACGACATGCTGCGGGTCGGCGACTGGATCGAGATGCCGCAAGTCGGCGCCGATGGCGATGTAGTGGACATCACACTGCACACGGTCAAGGTGCAGAACTTCGATAAAACCATCGTTTCGATTCCGACCTGGCGCCTGATGTCCGAATCGTTCAAGAACTGGCGCGGCATGCAGCAGTCCGGTGGACGACGGATCAAGCGCAGTCTGTTCATCGATGCCAGCGGCGTGCGATTCATCCGTGATGACGAAGAGCAGAAACTGTCCCAGGTGCATCTGCTGACCGACTACATCAGCCGCAAACAGGCGGAACTCAAGGCCTGGAACGAGGCGCAGGGCAACGTCGCGGCGATGTCGGCCAACCGTCGACGGATGACCAACATCGGGACCTTCCGCGCTTATGCGCTGGCGTATTTGAAGAGCCACACGGAGATTCAGCCGAACATGACCTGCATGGTCCGGCAGATGCAGACCACTGCGCAGGGGATTCCGCTGGAAATCTACTGCTTCACCCGCACCACGGCGTGGGCGGATTACGAGCGGATTCAGGGGGATATTTTCGATTATCTGCTGGCGGTGCTGCCGGAGTTTGGCTTGAGCCTTTATCAGCAGCCCAGTGGCGGGGATCTGCGTGCCGGATTACTACCGGCCATGCTGGGCGCAAGCCACATTCCCGAACCCGAAAAACACATCATGTAACCCCACAAAAACTTGTGGGAGCGGGCTTGCCCGCGATGGGGGTGTGCCAGTCAATGGTTCGTAGACTGACACTCCGCCATCGCGGGCAAGCCCGCTCCAACATGGACCGCATCGTTCAGATGATCACTGCTTACTTGACCTGACGCTGCGGCGCCTTGTGCACCATGGTGTAAGCGTAATCCACGCCCATGCCATACGCGCCGCTGTGTTCCAGCACCAGTTCCATCACGGCCTCGTAAGTATCTTTGTGTGCCCAGTCACGCTGGTATTCCAGCAGCACTTGTTGCCAGGTGACCGGCACCGCGCCTGCCTGAATCATCCGCTGCACCGACATGTCGTGAGCTTCTTTGGTGGTGCCGCCGGACGCGTCGGTCACGATGTACACCTCGTAGCCTTCAGCGAGCGCTTCCAGCGCCGGGAAGGTCAGGCAGACTTCGGTCCAGAGCGCGGCAATGATCAGCTTCTTGCGACCGGTGGCCTTCACCGCGTCAACCAGCGCCTTGTCTTCCCAGGAGTTCATCGAGGTGCGCTCGATCGGCTTTTGATCCGGGTGCACGGCCAGCAACTCCGGCCAGATGAAACCGCTGAAGCTTTCGGTTTCCACCGAAGTGTAGATCGTCGGCACGTTGAAGATCTTGGCAGCCTTGGCCAGGCCAACCGTGTTGTTCTTCAGGGTCTGACGGTCGATCGACTGCACGCCGAAAGCCATTTGCGGCTGGTGGTCAATCAGGATCAGAGCGGAGTTGGTTGGGTTGAGCAGTTCACGAATAGACATGGCGCGTTCCTTTTGATGTCGATAATTCAAATCAGTAATGGGTGAGTCGACGCGGCTTCCAGAGGCTTTGTCGTCGGCTTGGATGTCACTTTAGGGGCTAGCAGAGAAAGGGACAATTCCCTAAAATCGAGAATCATTGATTCTAAAATAGGGACAATCATGGACCGCATCGAATGCATGCGCGCGTTCGTCGTCACGGTCGGCGAGAACGGCTTCGCCGCTGCTGCACGGGCAATGGATGTGCCGCGATCTAAAGTCAGCAAACAGATTCAGGCGCTGGAGGAAGCCATCGGCGTGCAATTGCTGCAGCGCACCACGCGCAGCCTGCACCTGACCGAGGCTGGCGCGGAGTATTTCGACGCGGCGCGGGAAGTACTGGCCTCGCTGGACGAGGCCGAACAGCGTGCACGTAACGGCATCGGCGAGTTACGCGGGGTGCTGCGCGTCAATGCGCCAATGTCTTTCGGGTTGCGCCGACTGGGGCCGCTGATTCCCCTGTTTCATGAACAACACCCGAATATAGAGCTGCAACTGGTACTCAGCGACCAGCAGGTTGACCCGGTGCGCGGTGGTTTCGACGTGACCATCCGCATCGCCAGCATGCCGGACTCGACGATGATTGCCCGGCAACTGGCGCCGGCTCCGCGCATCATGGTCGCCTCACCCGCTTATCTCGAACGCGCAGGCACGCCGCAGACGCCGCAGGATCTGCGCGCCCATCAATGTTTGAACTACGGATATTTGCAAAGCGGCGTGAGTTTGCAGCTGTGCAACGGCAAGGAAACCCAACGGGTCAACGTCACGGGTCCGTTGCACGCCAACAATGGCGACTTGCTCGCCCAGGCCGCCGAGGCCGGCATGGGCATCGCGCTGTTGCCCAACTTCATTGTCGAAGATGCGCTGGCGGCTGGCCGGTTGGTGCCGGTGATGTGTGAATGGCAGGCGCCTGCGATCACGATTAACGCGGTCTATCCATCGGCACGCCGGGTGCCGCAGAAGACCCGGACGTTCATTGAGTTTCTGGTGGCGCAGCTGGCAGAGATATAACGCAAAATTTGGTAGGAGCCGGCTTGCTGGCTCCTACGGGAGTCAGGTCGTAGCCAAGGACTTTCGTACACCCAGTCGACTGATCCACACCGCCATCAAAATCACCGATCCGCCAAAGAACAACCGCCCCAGCTCCTCATGCTGATTCCAGATCAGCAGATTGATCAGCAGCCCCACCGGCACATGCAGATTGTTCATCACCGCCAGCGTCCCGCCATTGACCAGGCACGCGCCCTTGTTCCACCAGTACAACCCCAACGCGGTCGAGACCAGACCGAGGAACCCCAGCACGCCCCATTGCAGCGGTGCTTCGGGCAGAAAATTCTGTTTGCCGAACAGCAGAAAGGCCGGCAATGCCACCGCCAGTGCGCCCAGATAGAAATAACCGAAGCGCCGGTAGTGCGGCAGATCGCTTGGATGACGCGCCACCAGATGCTTATAAAGCACCTGCCCCGCGGCGTAGGTGAAGTTGGCCAGTTGCAGCAACAGGAACCCCATGAAGAAATCCGGGTTGATCCGGTCGTAGCGAATCACCGCCGCGCCGAGCACCGCCACCAGCGCCGCGACCAGGGCCCATGGATTGAAGCGCCGGTTCAGCGCGTCTTCGATCAGCGTCACATGCAGCGGCGTGAGAATGGTAAACAGCAACACTTCCGGCACCGTCAGCACCCGGAAGCTCAGGTACAGGCAGACGTAAGTCACGCCGAACTGCAACGCACCGATCAACAGCATGCCGCGCATGAACGCCGGCTCCACCGAGCGCCAGCGCGTCAACGGAATAAACACCAGGCCCGCCAGCAGCACCCGCACCAGAACCGCGAAGTAACTGTCGACATGACCGGCCAGGTATTCGCCGATCAGACTGAAGGAAAACGCCTGGATCAGCGTGACAAAAAGTAGATAGCCCATGCTCGCCTCGTTTTGAATGGCGGCGACGATAGCGGGTTTTGTCGGCGATCGCGAGAACACACAGATCTCTGTGGGAGCGGGCTTGCCCGCGATGACGGTATATCAGCCGACATACATGGTGAATGTGGCGCCGCCATCACGGGCAAGCCCGCTCCCACAGGTTTATGTGTACGCCCATCAAATCGCAGGCAAAAAAAAGCCCGATCGCGCTAAAGCGTTCAATCGGGCTACAGCACTCAGGAGCAACAAGTGCAAAGGGAGGTCGATGCGCGTACAGGCTTGAAGGGTTGCGCCAGGTCACTAGACCATCCAGTGATTATCTGGCGATTAACGGGTCAGGCAACCTGGGAAAGCTTGGCGTTGGCCTGGTTCAGGCCCTTCTCCTGGAAGTCGCCGCCCAGGTTCATGCCTTCGGCGTGGATGAAGGTCACGTCGTGAATGCCGATGAAGCCCATGACCTGACGCAGGTACGGTTCCTGATGATCCGCAGTGCTGCCGGAATAGATCCCGCCGCGAGCGGTCAACACGTAAGCGCGCTTGCCGCTGAGCAGGCCTTGCGGGCCGGTGTCGGTGTACTTGAAGGTCACGCCGGCACGCAGCACGTGGTCGAGCCAGGCTTTCAGCGTGCTCGGGATCGCGAAGTTGTACATCGGCGCAGCCATGACCAGTACGTCAGCGGCCAGCAATTCATCGGTCAACTGGTTGGAGCGTTCCAGGGAAGCCTGTTCGATGTCATTGCGCTGCTCGGCGGGTTTCATCCAGCCGCCCAGCAGGTTGATGTCCAGGTGCGGCACCGGGTTGACGGCCAGGTCACGGACGGTGATCGGGTCGTTCGGGTGAGCGGTTTTCCACTGGCTGATGAAGGTCTGGGTCAGTTGACGCGAAACAGAGTCTTGCTGACGGGCGCTGCTTTCGATGATCAGAACGCGGGACATGGGATGTAGCCTCCATCTGAGAATGCTGTAAGTCGATGGAGTGAAGGTTAAACAGAGTCATATCGATGAAAAAGCGCAAATAACTGCTACAACCCATCAATAAATTCGTTTATAAGCTGAATGCACCCTGTGGAAGCGAACGCCCACAGGGTCTCGATGCTATTTCGGGGTGCAGGTCAGATTGATGCGCATCTTGATGATGGTCCGGTTGAACTTGGCGGTGGCATTTTTGTGCTTGCCGGCGGCCACTTCGATATTGCGAGTGCGCGGTGCTTCCGGACCGTTATTGAAAACCACCTTACAGACCGCATCGGTGCTGCCGTAGTTGTTCACCTGAATGGAGGCGATGTCGGTATCCGTGTCATACGTGTTGTAGTCGATGCTCAAGCCGTTCAACTGTTTTTGTACGTCGATCGGGTAAGCAAAGGCAGTCAGCGGCAACATCGCCAACACCACACAACAGAATTTTTTCATTCGGCAGTCTCCAATAAGGACCGCCAGCTTAGGACAAGAGGAGCTCAAGATGAAAGCGCCCCGCGTGACCCTTGATCAATGGCGAACGTTACAGGCCGTGGTCGACCACGGCGGTTTCGCCCAGGCCGCCGAGGCGCTGCACCGCTCGCAATCGTCGGTCAGCTACACCGTGGCGCGCATGCAGGATCAGCTCGGCGTGCCATTGCTGCGCATTGACGGTCGCAAAGCCGTATTGACCGATGCCGGCGGCGTACTGCTGCGCCGTTCTCGGCAACTGGTCAAACAGGCCAGCCAGCTGGAAGACCTGGCGCATCACATGGAGCAAGGCTGGGAGGCAGAAGTGCGGCTGGTGGTCGACGCCGCGTACCCGAGCGCCCGGCTCGTCCGCGCCCTGACTGCGTTCATGCCGCAAAGCCGTGGCTGCCGGGTGCGGCTGCGCGAAGAAGTGTTGTCGGGCGTTGAAGAAGTCCTGCTCGAAGGCGTGGCTGACCTGGCGATCACCGGTTTCAGTATTCCTGGCTATCTGGGCGCGGAATTGAGCGACGTCGAATTCGTCGCCGTCGCCCACCCCGAGCACGCCCTGCACCGTCTGAACCGTGAACTGAATTTCCAGGACCTGGAAAGCCAGATGCAAGTGGTGATCCGCGATTCCGGCCGCCAACAGCCACGGGATGTCGGCTGGCTCGGCGCCGAACAGCGCTGGACCGTCGGCAGCCTCGCCACTGCCGCGACCTTTGTCGGCAGCGGGCTGGGTTTCGCCTGGTTGCCGCGGCACATGATCGAACGCGAACTGAGGGAAGGGACGCTCAAGCTGCTACCGTTGGATCAGGGCGGCAGCCGTAACCCGAGCTTCTACCTGTACTCGAACAAGGACAAACCCTTGGGCCCGGCCACGCAAATCCTCATCGAACTGCTGCGTACCTTCGACACCGCGCCGCTGGATGCGCCTTTCGCCGCCCCAGAACAAGCCTGACACGGAGTGATCGCATGGCCTATTTCGAACACGAAGGTTGCAACCTGCACTATGAGGAATATGGCCACGGTACGCCGTTGCTGCTGGTTCACGGGCTCGGTTCGAGCACCCTGGACTGGGAAAAACAGATCCCGGCATTGTCGGCCCACTACCGGGTGATCGTCCCGGATGTGCGCGGCCACGGTCGCTCCGACAAACCCCGCGAGCGCTATAGCATCGCCGGGTTCAGCGCCGACCTGGTCGCCCTGATCGAACATCTGAACCTCGGCCCGGTACATTATGTGGGTCTGTCGATGGGCGGCATGATCGGCTTCCAGCTGGCGGTGGATCAGCCGCAATTGCTCAAAAGCCTGTGCATCGTCAACAGCGCGCCCGAGGTCAAATTGCGCAGCCGCGACGATTACTGGCAGTGGTTCAAGCGCTGGAGCCTGATGCGCGCACTCAGCCTGGGCACCATCGGCAAAGCCCTTGGAGGCAAACTGTTCCCCAAGCCGGAACAGGTCGAATTGCGTCAAAAGATGGCCGAGCGCTGGGCAAAAAACGACAAACATGCTTATCTCGCCAGCTTCGATGCGATTGTTGGCTGGGGTGTTCAGGAACGACTTTCCCGAGTGTCCTGTCCAACCCTCATCGTCAGCGCCGACCGTGACTACACACCGGTGTCGCTGAAGGAGACTTACGTAAAACTGCTGCCTGATGCGCGGCTGGTGGTGATCGCCGATTCGCGTCACGCCACCCCGCTGGATCAACCCGAACGCTTCAACCAAACCCTGCTCGAGTTTCTCACCGCAGTCGACACCACCACACTCAGGATCACTGACCCATGCTGAAAAAAATTGCCCTCGTCGCTGGCACCGTTCTGTTTGCCGCCAACCTGATGGCCGCTACGCCCGCCAAGGCACCACACGTTCTGCTGGAAACCACCAACGGCCAGATCGAAATCGAACTGGACCCGGTCAAGGCGCCGATCAGTACCAAGAACTTCCTTGAGTACGTCGACAGCGGCTTCTACAACAACACTATTTTCCACCGTGTGATCCCGGGCTTTATGGTCCAGGGCGGTGGTTTCACCCAACAAATGCAGCAAAAAGAAACCAAGGCTCCGATCAAGAACGAATCCAAAAACGGCCTGCATAACGTCCGTGGCACGCTGTCCATGGCACGCACCTCCGTGCCGGATTCGGCCACCAGCCAGTTCTTCATCAACGTCAAGGACAACGACTTCCTGGACCAGGGCGATGGCTATGCGGTCTTCGGTAAAGTCGTGAAAGGCATGGATGTCGTGGACGTCATCGTCAACTCGCAAACGACTACCCGCAACGGCATGAAAGATGTGCCGGCCGATCCTGTGTTCATCAAGTCGGCCAAGCGCATCGACTAAGAGCCACCCGCACAGGGATGTTGAGCGGCCGCCGGCATTCGGTGCCGCTCATAGTGTTTAAAGGAGAGCCCGCACGCGGGCGGAGAACAAATGCTTTATCGCCGTTTTGAGAAACTGATCGACGTATTCCGTGACGCCCCGACGGCGGCTCCGCCCGACCGTGTTCTGCCCTTCTATACCTATTACCTGAAGCAAGTCTGGCCGATGTTTGCGGTGTTGCTGATCGTCGGCCTGTTCGGTGCGCTGATCGAAGTGGCGCTGTTCAGCTACCTGAGTCGCATCATCGATTTGACTCAAGGCACACCCAACGTCGACTTCTTCAAGATCCACGGCGTGGAACTGGCCTGGATGGCCGTGGTTGCGCTGATCCTGAGACCCCTGTTTCTCGCCTTGCATGACATGCTGGTGCACCAGACCCTGAGCCCGAGCATGACCAGCATGATCCGCTGGCAAAACCACAGTTATGTGCTCAAGCAGAGCCTGAATTTCTTCCAGAACGACTTCGCCGGGCGCATCGCCCAACGCATCATGCAAACCGGCAACTCGTTGCGCGATTCCGCCGTGCAAGCGGTGGACGCGCTGTGGCATGTGCTGATCTACGCGATCAGTTCGCTGGTGCTGTTCGCCGAAGCCGACTGGCGCCTGATGATCCCGTTGTTGACCTGGATCGCCGCCTACATCGGCGCCCTCTGCTACTTCGTGCCACGAGTGAAAGAGCGCTCGGTGGTGTCCTCGGATGCGCGCTCCAAGCTCATGGGCCGGATCGTCGATGGCTACACCAACATCACCACGTTGAAGCTGTTCGCCCACACCAATTTCGAGCAGCAATACGCCAAGGAAGCCATCGAGGAACAGACGGTCAAAGCCCAACTGGCCGGCCGCGTGGTCACGAGCATGGACGTGGTCATCACCAGCATGAACGGCTTGCTGATCGTCAGCACCACGGGCCTGGCCCTGTGGCTGTGGACGCAGTCGCTGATCACGGTGGGCGCCATTGCGCTGGCCACCGGCCTGGTGATCCGCATCGTCAACATGTCCGGCTGGATCATGTGGGTGGTCACGGGCATTTTCGAAAACATCGGCATGGTGCAGGACGGTTTGCAGACCATCTCGCAACCGGTCAGCATCACCGATCGTGCGGAAGCCAAACCACTGACCGTCGATCGCGGCGAAGTGCGTTTCGAGCACGTGGATTTCCACTACGGCAAGAAGAGCGGGATCATCGGCGACCTCAACCTGACGATCAAACCGGGTGAAAAAATCGGCTTGATCGGCCCGTCCGGTGCTGGCAAATCGACCCTGGTCAACTTGCTGCTGCGCCTCTACGACGTGCAGGGCGGGCGGATCCTGATCGACGGCCAGAACATCGCCGAAGTCGGCCAGGAAAGCCTGCGCGAGCGCATCGGCATGATCACTCAGGACACGTCGCTGCTGCACCGCTCGATCCGCGACAATTTGCTTTACGGCAAACCCGATGCCACCGACGCCGAACTCTGGGAAGCGGTGCACAAGGCCCGGGCCGACGAGTTCATTCCGTTGCTGTCGGACGCCGAAGGGCGCACCGGGTTTGATGCGCATGTGGGTGAGCGCGGGGTGAAACTCTCCGGTGGTCAGCGTCAGCGGATCGCCATCGCCCGCGTGCTGCTCAAGGACGCGCCGATTCTGATCATGGACGAAGCCACCTCCGCACTGGACTCGGAAGTTGAGGCGGCGATCCAGGAAAGCCTCGAAACCCTGATGCAGGGTAAAACCGTGATTGCCATCGCCCACCGGCTTTCGACCATTGCGCGGATGGACCGCTTGGTGGTGCTGGAAAAAGGCCAGATTGCCGAAACGGGGACCCATGCTGAACTGCTGGCGCATGGCGGGTTGTACGCGCGGTTGTGGCAACACCAGACTGGGGGGTTTGTCGGGATCGATTGAGGCTGTTTTATTGGGTGAATATCCGTTTTTTCGGTGATGGCTGATAGGGGTTCCGCCCTTACGGCGGGTGACCTGGAAGAGCGGAACGCCAACTAACCAAGCGCCTGCGCCCCTGACGTACGGTGCCTCGCCATGGCTCGGCATCCCCTCGCTCCTCAAGCGTACGCGTTCCCCCTGTGGGAGCTAGCCTGCTAGCGATGGACGTCAACGATAACGCGTGCGGTCTGAGTAAACGCGGTGTCTGGGCATCCATCGCTAGCAGGCTAGCTCCCACAGGGGATTTTTGGTGGACATGACATTGGTGTTCACCGCCGATGATCCAGACGGACTTCAGGTCGGCTATCAGGCCGCCTCGCTTTGGCTTTTGATCTTGATCTGCCCCGTAGGAAGGCCGAGCGCAGGTTCTGTGCAGTGGGCAACCCGGCAGGGATGGCCAATGGCGGCGGCCCCACGGAGCAGGACCGGAGCGAGGGCATAGCGAGCCTGGGCGAGCCACCGTACGTCAGGGGCGCAGGCGCTTGGTTACTTGGCGCCGGGCGGCGTTCCGTTCTTCCAAGTAACCCGCCGTAAGGGCGGAACCGTAGGCAGCCGTAACCGCAGAAACGGATATGCCCCGAATCCCGATCCCAATCCCAATCCCAATCCCAATCCAATAAACCCGCCCCAACCCGCCACCCACAAGCCCCGGCAGTTCCCATACCCACTGGAATTCCATAAAAACCCTGCTGTACTCAGCCAAGGTTCTGGGGATGAGCCTGTCGTAAATCTGCAGGATGCATAACTCGATACAGTCTCGATAGGAAGCCTATCAAGGACGCTCTCATGTCTCTGTTCAAACGTTCAGTCACTGAGTTGTTAGGTACGTTCTGGCTGGTGTTGGGGGGTTGCGGCAGTGCGGTTCTGGCCGCGTCTTCTCCGCTGGGGATCGGTGTGCTCGGCGTGGCCATTGCGTTTGGTCTCACCGTGCTGACCATGGCATTCGCCATCGGCCATATCTCCGGTTGCCATCTCAACCCCGCCGTATCGGTCGGTTTGTTCGTGGGAGGCCGGTTCCCGGCCAAAGAACTGCCCGCCTACATCATCGCCCAGGTCATTGGAGGGATTATCGCCGCCGCGTTGATCTACTACATCGCCAGCGGCAAGGAAGGTTTCGACCTCTCTGCCGGCCTGGCCTCCAACGGCTACGGCGAACACTCCCCCGGTAAATACTCGATGGCCGCAGGCTTTGTCTGTGAGCTGGTGATGACGGCGATGTTTGTGCTGATCATCCTCGGCGCCACCGATAAACGTGCACCCGCCGGGCTGGCGCCAATCGCCATCGGCCTGGCCCTGACGCTGATCCACCTGATCTCGATTCCCGTCACCAACACCTCGGTCAACCCGGCCCGCAGCACCGGCCCGGCACTGATTGTCGGCGGCTGGGCCATCGCGCAATTGTGGATGTTCTGGGTCGCGCCGCTGCTGGGCGCGGTGGTCGGCGGTGTGACGTATCGATGGCTGGGCAAGGAAGGCACTTGACCCCATGAACGAGGATCAGTCTTGCCGATAGGGCAAGGCGGTCCTCGCTTCCTCGGCATACGCCAACACACCGAGACGCTCCTGGTGAAGGAAGTCTTTGACCGCCGCTTTCAAGCCGGGATGGCGCAAGTAGTGCCAGGAGTGGGTGATCACCGGTTCAAACCCGCGAATCAGTTTGTGCTCACCCTGAGCACCGGCATCGAAACGCTGAAAGCCGTGGGCAATCGCGTAGTCCATCCCTTGATAGAAACACGTCTCGAAATGCAGACGATCGAACTCCGCCAGACAGCCCCAGTAACGGCCATAAAAACTGTCGCCGCCGACGAGGCTGAAGGCCATGGCCACCGGTCGTGAGCCTTGTTTGGCCAGGACCACGCGAATGGATTCCGGCATGCGTTCGGCCAACAGACTGAAAAACTCCCGCGTCAGATAGGGCCGTTGCCGACGCACCGCGTAGGTATTGGCGTAACAGGCGTAAACGAAATCCCACTGCGCCTGATCCAGTTGCCGGCCTTCCAGCCACTCAAAGTCGAAGCCCTGCCCCGCTACTTGCTCGCGTTCTTTGCGCATCTGCTTGCGCTTGCGCGAACTGAGGACGTCAAGGAAGTCCTGAAAATCCCGATAGCCGCGATTTTGCCAGTGGTACTGACAGCCGATGCGCTGCAGCCAGCCGGGATGTTCGGCCAATGCCGCGTCAGTGAATGAATCGGTGAAATTGATGTGCGCACTGGAGAGTGCTTCGATCTCGAGGTAGCCGGGCAAACTCTTCAGCAGTTCGAAACCGTCCTCAACCGTGGCCGCCAGCAAACGCGGTCCGCTGACTGGGCTGAAGGGCACGGCAGTCAGCAATTTTGGGTAATAGTCGATGCCGGCACGCTCGCACGCATCGGCCCAGGCGTGATCGAACACGTACTCACCGTAGGAGTGCCATTTGCGATAACTGGGCAGCGCAGCGATCAACCGATCACCTTCCATATGCAACAAATGCTCGGGCTGCCACCCGGAATGCGGGCCGACGCTGCCACTGTCTTCCAGTGCGCTGAGAAAGGCATGACGCAGAAATGGCTGATCATCCGGCACCAGGGCATCCCAGGTGTGCGGCGCTATTTCGGACAGACGTTCCAGACGTTGCAGCGGCATCACTTCCCTCTCCACTTCTTGGCGTAACAGCCTCGCGAGTATCGCCTATAGCGGCGCAATCCACACCCGCGATACGCCGACAGGGCCCGGAATAGAAAGTTCATTCGAGTTTTGTATCGTCATCGAGACGCCATCACATTGCCACTGCTTTGTCATAAACCATCGCGATACTGGCGCCTGTTTTTAGAGCGCCGGGTTATAGCACCCGGCCACTGTTTTCCGTCCCTTTGCGGTCGGTTGTGCCCCGGATGGCTCAGTCATCCCCTCTCATCTTCGGAGATTGATATGCGTCTTGCTTCCACGAAAACTGCGGCGGCCCTGTGTGGCGGTCTGCTGCTGGCCATGAGTGTGCCAGCCAGCGCCGCAGTCGACGCCAAACTGCTCGACATGCTGAAGGCTAACGGTTCGATTACCAACGCGCAGTACAGCGAACTGCAAGCCGAACTGGCCCGGGATCAGAAAGAACAGCAAATCGCCCGTCAGGCTCAACAAGAAACCAACGAGCAGATCGCGGCCACCGCGAAGAAAACCGAAGCACTGAGCACCTTCGACCAGAAACTGGCGTGGGCTGCCAAGACCCAGTTCAAGGGTGACGTGCGTTTCCGCCAGGAAACGGTCAAGAACGATGGCGTATCGAACACCGGTGACCAGGATCGTCAACGTATTCGTGTCCGCCTGGGTGCCTACACGGCAATCAACCCGCAAGTGGACACCGGCATCCGTATCGCCACTGGCAGCGACAATGACTCTCGTTCCACCAACCAGAGCCTGGATGGCAACTTCACCAAGAAGGATATCTGGCTGGACCAGGGTTACGTCGACTACCACCCCGATGCCATCAAAAACCTGCACCTCGTTGGCGGCAAGATGCCACAGCAATGGGTGAGCATGGGCGACATCATCTGGGATAGCGACATCAGCCCGGAAGGTCTGGCACTGACTTACAAATACCCGCTGGGCGGCAGCACCGAGCTGTTCGGGAGCGCCGGCCACTACACCCTCAAGGACAACGTCGACGGCGAAGGCAAGCAGTTCCGTCACGACCTGCGTCTGTACGCAGGCCAGTTGGGTGCGCGCTTCGCGATCACCGACAACTTGAAAATGACCCTGGGCGGCAGCCTCTACACTTACGATAACGACAACGACATCAACAACACCTGTGCTGCGAACACCTGCCGCCTGGCCATTAACGGCAACACGGCGAACGAGCAGTTCAAACTGTACGAAGGCTTTGGTCAACTCGACATCGGCGGCCTGCCAATGCCGCTGTCGATCTACGGTCAAGTCGTCAACAACGACGATGCCAGCAACGATCAGGACATGGGCTGGTTGGCCGGTGTCAAGACCAACGTCTTCGGCTTCGGCGTGGACTACAACTATCGCGACGTACAGCGCAACGCG
Organism: Pseudomonas sp. 300; assembly: GCF_055803035.1. Taxonomy (NCBI): domain Bacteria; kingdom Pseudomonadati; phylum Pseudomonadota; class Gammaproteobacteria; order Pseudomonadales; family Pseudomonadaceae; genus Pseudomonas; species Pseudomonas sp. 300. Next base: position 2,880,670 of record NZ_JAVLRV010000002.1, read on the forward strand.
GTGGTCGGCGCCTTCACCGACTCCGACTTCGCCAACGGTTTCACCGGTTCGCGCGGCAGCAAGTTGAAAGTGAGCTACGAGATCGACAAGAACTTCGCCCTCGGCGCGACGTACTTCATGGCTGATTCCGACTACACCAACGCCACGCTGCGGGACTCGAAAATCAACACCCTGCAACTGGATGCCGAAGCCAAGTTCTGATCCCTGCTACACGGCTCGGGCAAGGAAGCCCAAGCTGCTTTTACAAACTCGCGCTGCTGTTTCGGTCCCCATCATCCGTCCGATACAGCAGCGCGAGTTTTTTTATGCAAAAAAAGATCGCAACCTTCGCAGGCTGCGATCTTTTCATTTACCGCGATATCTCAACGCTTGCGCAGAATCACGCTACCAATCGAGTAACCGGCGCCAAACGAGCTGAGCACTGCCAGCGAACCTGCCGCCAGATCGTCCTGATTCTTGTGGAACGCAATCACTGAGCCCGCAGAGCTGGTGTTGGCGTAGGTGTCGAGAATCACCGGGGCTTCTTCTTCGGTGGCTTCGCGGCCCAGCAGTTTCTTCACGATCAAGTGGTTCATGCTGAGGTTGGCCTGGTGCAGCCAGAAGCGCTTCACGTCGCCCACGTTGAGCTGGTTCTCTTCCAGGTGCGCACCGATCAGCTCGGCAACCATCGGGCAGACTTCCTTGAACACCTTGCGGCCTTCCTGTACGAACAGTTTGTCCCTGGCGCCGATGCCCTCTTCCGCCGCGCGGTTGAGGAAACCGAAGTTGTTGCGGATGTTGTTGGAGAACTTGGTCAGCAATTTGGTGCTGACCACGTCGAACTGGTACTTGGACGTTGCCAAGTCGGCGCGTTCGATGATCACTGCCGTGGCCGCGTCGCCGAAGATGAAGTGGCTGTCGCGGTCGCGGAAGTTCAGGTGACCGGTGCAGACTTCCGGGTTGACCATCAGCACTGCCCGGGCCTGACCCAGTTGCACGCTGTTGGCGGCCGCTTGAATGCCGAAGGTCGCCGAGGAGCAGGCGACGTTCATGTCGAAACCGAACCCCTGAATCCCCAGCGCTTCCTGGACTTCGATGGCGATGGCCGGGTAGGCGCGTTGCAGGTTGGAGCAAGCGACGATGACGCCGTCAATGTCCGCCGCGGTTTTGCCGGCACGCTGCAAGGCTTGTTCGGCCGCGCCGATGGCCATCTGGCAAAGCACCGACCACTCGTCGTTCGAGCGCTCCGGCAGACGTGGCGCCATGCGTTGCGGGTCGAGAATGCCGTCCTTGTCCATGACGAAGCGGCTTTTGATGCCGGAAGCTTTTTCGATAAACGCGGCGTTGGACTCGGTCAACGCTTCGATTTCGCCACGGGCGATGGCATCGGCGTTGTCGGCGTTGAACAGCGCGACGTAAGCGTTGAAAGACTGCACCAGCTCTTCGTTGGAAATGCTGTTGGCCGGGGTGTACAGGCCGGTGCCGCTGATGACGACATTATGCATGGTCGTTTCTCTAATCTGTTCAGGCAGAAAGTGTTGGCACCGTCGTACCAACACACAAAGGGTCCGTTCCCGTCAGAGGAAGCAAACCTGGCATCGCTTTATTCCGTTCCGCCCGAACCTTAAGAGGCTCAAAACCGCGGGGCCGGCGTTTATAGGCGCGAAGTTTGCCATAAACGTTGGGGTTTGGCGCCTTTTTGCTGGATGAAGCAGCTTCCACAGGCACGACATAAATCTGTGGGAGCCCGTAGTCTACGGTTCGACCTGGGTCCACTGCTTGTTCAGGCGTTTGTCCGAGATCGGCACCTTCGTCCCCAGCTGTTGGGCAAACAGCGAAACCCGGTATTCCTCCAGCCACCAGCGATACAGCTCAAGCTGCGGATCGCGCTTGCCCTCTTGGGCGTGTTTATTGGCGCGGGTCTGGTATTGGGTCCAGAGACCAGACAACTCACCGCTCCAGACCCGGTCCTTCTGCACCTGAGCACCGAGTTTCTCGAAGCGCTGCTCGATGGCTTTCAGATAGCGCGGCAGTTCCTTGAGCCACTGCATCGGCGTTTCGCGGACGAAACCCGGATACACCAGATGACTGAGTTGCTGCTTGATGTCATTCAGGGCCACGGCCTGCGCCAGATCGATCTTGCCCTTGAAGCGTTTTTGCAGGCCGTGCCAGAGCTTGAGAATTTCCAGGGTCAGCTTCGCCAGACGCTCGGCATGCTCGGTCCAGCCGCCGCGTTTGCGCTCGGCCAACGCCGCCAGCCCGGCGCCATCACGCGGCAACGGGTCTTCGCCGTCGAGGATGCAACTGTCGAGACTGGCCAGCAGAATGTCTTCCACCAGGCTGTCGACGCGCCCCATGTCGCGGTACATCAAACCCAGTTCGGTCAGGCCCGGCAACTTGCCACGCAGGAACTTCGCCGGCTCCGCCAGTTGCTGCATCAGTAAACGCTGCAACGCACGGCGATGCTGAAACTCGGCTTCGGCCGGCGTCGAGAACCGCCCTTCCTTGACCGTGCCGGCTTCTTCCACCAGCGCCGGATACACCGTCATCGACAACCCGGCGATCTTCTGTTGGGTCTTTTCCGCCACCGCCGCAAAGACTTTCGCCTCCACCGGTTGCTGACTTTTCGCCGTTTGCGGAACGGCCAATGCGGCCTGACTGGCTTCAGCGAATCGCGCGGTGAGTTCCGCCAGATCCCGTCCTTCGCCAAGGAACTTGCCCTGACCATCGACGATTTCCAGGTTCATCCTCAGGTGATTGTCGACCTGCTGCGCCGCTTCCGCCCAGGCTTCATCGCTGACTCGCGCTCCGGTCATGCGCAGTAACTCGCGACCCAATGCTTGAGGCAACGAGCCTTCGGCAAAGGTCATGCGCTGCAACGCCGCCTTGACGAAGTCCGGCACCGGCACGAAGTTCTTGCGCAGCGCCTTGGGCAGGTTGCGCACCAAGGCAATGCACTTGGCTTCGATCACACCGGGCACCAGCCATTCCAGGCGTTCCGCCGGCAGCATCGGCAACAGCGGCGCCGGCACCCTCAGCGTCACGCCGTCACGCGGATGGTTCGGTTCGAAGTGGTAACTCAATGACAGTTCCAGATCACCAATGTGCAAGGTGTCCGGGTAATGCAGCGCGGTGACTTCACTGGCCTCGCGAGCCAGCACGTCTTCTTCGCGCATGATCAGCAGTTGCGGGTCTTTCTGGCTGTTGACCCGATACCAGCTGTCGAAGGTCGCGGTCTGGTGAATCTCCGCCGGCAGTCGCGCATCGTAGAAGGCGAACAGGGTTTCTTCGTCGGCCAGAATGTCGCGACGGCGGGCCTTGGCTTCCAGCTCGTCGAGCTGTTCCAGCAGCTGCTGGTTGGCCGTCAGGCACTTGGCTTTGGATTGGATCTCGCCACGCACCAGGCCTTCACGAATGAACAACTCACGGGACACCACCGGGTCGATCGGCCCGTAATGCACTGGTCGGCGCCCGACCACGATCAGCCCGAACAAAGTGATCTGCTCGAACGCCACGACCTGCCCGCGCTTCTTCTCCCAATGGGGTTCGAAGTGGTTTTTCTTGATCAGGTGCCCGGCGAGCGGCTCGATCCAGTCGGCGTCGATCTTGGCGACCATGCGCGCGTAGAGCTTGGTGGTTTCCACCAGTTCGGCGGCCATCAGCCATTGCGGACGCTTCTTGCCCAGGCCCGATGACGGGTGAATCCAGAAGCGCCGCTGGCGGGCGCCGAGGTAATCGCCTTCATCGGTTTTCTGCCCGATCTGACTGAGCAGGCCCGAGAGCACGGCTTTGTGCAGCTTGGGGTAATCCGCCGGCTCTTTGTTGAGGCTCAGCTGCATGTCACGGCAGATCAGGCTCAACTGACGGTGCGAGTCGCGCCACTCGCGCAACCGCAGGTAGTTGAGGAAGTTCTTGCGGCACCAGTTACGCAGGGGGCTCGCCGTCAGCGCCTGACGTTGCTCTTCAAAACCACGCCACAGATTGACCAGCCCGGCGAAGTCCGAGTCCACGTCCTTCCATTGCGCATGCGCCTGATCCGCCGCTTGTTGACGCTCCGGCGGTCGCTCGCGCGGGTCTTGAATCGACATGGCGCTGGCAACGATCAGCACTTCCTGCAAGCTGCCGAGTTTCGCCGCTTCCAGCAACATGCGGCCCATGCGCGGGTCCACCGGCAGGCGCGCCAATTGGCGACCCAGCGGGGTCAGCTGGCTGTTGCGATCCACCGCCGACAGCTCTTGCAGCAGGTTGAAACCGTCGCTGATGGCTTTGCCATCGGGTGGCTCGATAAACGGGAAATCGGTGATCTCGCCGAGGCGCAGGTGCAGCATCTGCAAAATCACCGCCGCGAGGTTGGTCCGCAGGATTTCCGGGTCGGTAAATTCCGGGCGCCCGATGAAATCTTCTTCGCCGTAAAGGCGGATGCAAATACCCGGCTCGACCCGACCGCATCGACCTTTACGCTGGTTGGCGCTGGCCTGGGAAATGGCTTCGATGGGCAGGCGCTGGACCTTGGCGCGATAGCTGTAACGGCTGATGCGCGCGGTGCCGCTGTCGATCACATAACGAATGCCCGGCACGGTCAACGAAGTTTCCGCGACGTTGGTTGCCAGCACCACGCGGCGCCCCGGGTGCGACTGGAAAATCCGCTGCTGCTCGGCCGGCGACAACCGTGCGTACAGCGGCAGGATTTCGGTGTGCTTGAGCTGGGCCTTGCGCAGCATGTCGGCGGCGTCGCGAATCTCGCGCTCGCCGGGCAGGAACACCAGCACGTCGCCGGGGCTCTTGCGCTCGCTGCGTTCGAACGCGGCAATTTCGTCGAGGGTGGCGAGGATCGCCTGATCCACGGTCAAGTCATCCTCGACGCGGTTGCCCTCTTCGTCCTGCTCCAGGGTCAGCGGTCGGTACCAGGTTTCCACCGGGAAGGTGCGGCCGGAAACTTCGACAATCGGCGCATCGTCGAAGTGCTTGGAGAAGCGCTCCAGATCGATGGTCGCCGAGGTAATGATGACTTTCAGGTCCGGACGACGGGGCAGCAGGGTTTTCAGGTAACCGAGCAGGAAGTCAATGTTGAGGCTGCGTTCGTGGGCTTCGTCGACGATGATCGTGTCGTAGCGCTCAAGGTAACGGTCGTTCTGGGTTTCCGCCAGCAGGATGCCGTCGGTCATCAGTTTGATCAGGGTGTTGGAATCGCTCTGATCCTCGAACCGCACCTGATAGCCGACCAGCGCGCCCAAGGGCGTCGCCAGTTCTTCAGCAACCCGGCTCGCCACGCTGCGCGCCGCAATTCGACGCGGTTGGGTGTGGCCGATCAGGCCATGTTGACCACGACCGATTTCCAGGCAGATCTTCGGCAACTGGGTGGTTTTACCCGAACCGGTTTCGCCAGCAATGATCAGCACCTGATGCTTGAGCAACGCTTCCTTGATTTCGTCGCGCTTGGCGGCAATCGGCAGGCTGTCGTCGTAACGAATCACCGGCAGGCTGGCACGCCGCGCCAGCACCTGATCACAGGACGCCTGCATACGCGTCACCCACTGGGCGAGCTTGGCCTCGTCGGGCTTCTTGCGCAGCTCAAGCAACTGCCGCCGCAGCCGGTGGCGGTCGGCGAGCATGGCGTGATCGAGGTTTTTCAGCAGTTTGTCGAGTGAAGGCGATTCGTCAGTCATCAGGTACGCAATAAGTCGTCTAGTGGCGCAGGGTGGCGATTGTCGCAGATTTT
>NZ_JAVLRV010000002.1:2886380-2952733 GCF_055803035.1 Pseudomonas sp. 300
TCGCGGGCAAGCCCGCTCCCACACGGGATCTGCGGCGCCCCCAGAATCGGCGGCACCGCGTTCAAAAGTGGGAGCGAGCCTGCTCGCGATTCGGCCGCGCAGCGGACGCAGAGAACTACTCGTTATCCAGGCCCTTGCGCCGATACGGGAACACGTCGATCACTTTGCCGCCACGAATCGCCTCTTGCAGGCTTTTCCAGTAATCGGCGTTGTACAGCTCGCCATGCAACTGATCGAACAACTTGCGCTGCCCGGCATCGGCGAACAGGAACGGCGGAAACTCCTCGGGGAACACATCCAGCGGCCCGATCGAATACCACGGCTCGGACGCCATCTCATCTTCCGGCGTGCGCGGTTGCGGGATGTGGCGGAAGTTGGCTTCGGTCAGAAAGCAGATCTCGTCGTAGTCATAAAACACCACGCGACCGTGCCGGGTGACGCCGAAGTTTTTCAGCAACATGTCGCCGGGGAAAATGTTCGCCGCCGCCAGTTGCTTGATCGCCAACCCGTAGTCTTCCAGCGCCTCGCGCACCTGATCGTCGTTGGCGTTTTCCAGGTACAGGTTCAGCGGCGTCATCCGCCGCTCGGTCCAGCAGTGGCGGATCAACACGGTGTCGCCCTCCACCGACACCGTGGACGCGGCTACCTCCAGCAATTCTTCCAGGCACGCCGGGTCGAACTTGCTGAGCGGGAAACGGAAATCGGCGAACTCCTGGGTATCGGCCATGCGCCCGACGCGGTCGACGCTTTTCACCAGCCGGTACTTCTCGATCACCGTTGCGCGGTCGACGTTTTTCGACGGCGAGAAACGGTCCTTGATGATTTTGAACACGGTGTTGAACCCCGGCAGGGTGAACACGCTCATGACCATGCCGCGCACGCCGGGGGCCATGATGAACTGGTCGTCAGTGTTGGCCAGGTGATTGATCAGCGCCCGGTAGAACTCGGATTTACCGTGCTTGTAGAAACCGATCGAGGTGTACAGCTCGGCGATGTGTTTACCCGGCAGGATCCGCCGCAGGAAACCGATGAACTCCGCCGGTACCGGCACATCGACCATGAAGTAGGAACGGGTGAACGAGAAGATGATCGACACGTCGGCTTCATCGGTGATCAACGCATCGATCTGAATCCCACGGCCCTCAAGGTGCAGCAGCGGAATCGCCAGCGGCCATTGCTCGTCGGTGGTGTAGATGCGCCCGACCAGATAAGCGCCCTTGTTGCGATAGAGCACCGAGGAAAACAGCTCGACGCTCAGTTCCGGGTCTTTGCACACCCAATCCGGCAGGTTCTCGCGCAGCTGCGCTTCGAGGCGGCGCAGATCGCCCGCCAGGTCGGCGTAATCCTCGCTGAAACGGTAGTCGGCAAAAATGCTCGCCAGCATGTCGGACAGCTTGCCCTGGGGCTTGTAGGTGCGGGTTTGCGCGGCACGGGCCCGGCGCAGGCTTGGCCGGGTGGTGTGGATGAACATGCAGCCATCGCTGATCAGGTCGTGGCTGAACAGCCCGCAGAAGATCGAGTTGTACCAGGTCTCGGACAGCTCATCGTCGAAACGCAAGTCGATCAGGCTGATGTAGGCGCTTTTGACCAGCGGCCAGCAACTGACATCCAGCGTGTCGGCGTCGAATGCGATGCGCAGCCGCTCGACCGTTTCGCTGACTTTCTCTTCGTAGAGGTTGATCCGCGCCGCCGAGGCGACTTGCGCCTCCTGCCACTTGGCCTGCTCGAAGCGCGCCCGGGCGCCGTCGGTGATCTGCCGGAAATGCTCGCGGTAATCGTCAAAGCCATCGAGGATCATTCGGGCGATGTCGGCGGCTGGCCATTGCTGCGGCATGGTGAGACCTCTGCGGGAATTCGGAAGGCCTGAGCTTAGCCAGTGAAGCGGGTAAAGGAGAAGGGGAATTTACTTGCGATGAGCTCCAGCGGCCAGACAAAACAGGAAAGTGGAGTACGTATTTTCGGAATAGCCCTACAGCCGACTATTGAACTCGCCGCTAGCGTGTACTTTTTTAAATAAAGTACTGACGCTTTTATCATGTGTGATTGCCCCCAATGCCGCCGCGCCCGTAGACCGACCCAGGACGAAATACGCGCCAGGAAGCGGACAGTTTGCGCTACGAACAAGCTCAGGCTCGCGATGAAGCCCGACGTAATGCAACACCTCAACCGGCACTCGCCAAGCCGGAAATTCGAGGCTGTGTATTCGCCAAATCCTGTGTGTTGCCAGAAGGCGTGACCAACCACAGCGACCCCAGCGGGTTCATTCCCGTGGAGTTACTGACGCAGCTGTACTCGGCAGCGGCTCGGCCAACGCAGCGCTGGCATGGATCGGTGGCTCCAGCAGCGCCACGGCCCTGACCGGACGCCTTGGCGGGACTTTGACAGCCGAGCCGGCGAATCTGGATATTCTCGCCCTTGTGCTCGTGTCAAACCTGACCTCAACCGACTGCGCGCTATATACCCTCGATCAATACACAACGCTCACGACCGCCAAGACCCGCGTGCGACTCCATGTCGAGCGACTCGCGGACGACTCGGTTCGCGCTTATGGCTTCTACACCGACAAAAACAAGGATTGGGAAAACGTGCCCGTCATTGCGGCGACCGCTGTGGGAGAACGCTTTGTCGTTGAATTAGGACAAGGCGTCAAGTTGACCTGGACACCCGCCACCGCAGCGCCCATGCCGATGGTGAAAGATACGCAGCCGTTGCCGCCGGTTTGGGTGTACCCGCCGACGGAAACTGCCAAAAAAATCCTCGGCAAGCCGGTCTTTCCGCCGGATTACCAAGACATGGTGATTTGGTTTCCGAACACCGAAATCCCGCCGTTCTACCTATCCTTTTGCATAGCACAATCCTGCCCTCATTCAGACATGATGGAAGAGTTGGCGGCTTACATTGCTGGGGAGATGAATCGCAATATAGATGATCCCGCTGTTTTGGAGATGAGACAGCTGATTGATTACGATCACAACTCGGCGGCGAAAGATTTTGCGCAGCTACCATGGCCTGCTCGTATGAACGGATCACCTGACTTCGCCGACATTGCAAAAGCTAAGAAAGTTGCAGCGGCAGCGATATGGACGCGAAAAGTTGGCCAGGATCAAGAATGGGATCACAAGCCAAAACTTCTAGCGATGTACGACGGAAACGTTTGGCACAAGCACGGTAAGTACGCGTACTACTACGATATTTGGTCGAACATTCATTATGGATATGTGGGCATGGCCGGTGGCCTTTCCGAAAGCGCTTTATTGGATGGTGCCGGGGCTGAGCAAATAATTTCAGATGCTAAAAGGAAGGTTTTAGAGGTAGCAAAAAAACCTAAGGAACAATGGGAACTGCCCGGCCCAAATCGGTCAGCAGATATGGATGGTCTAAGGGCCTGGGATGATGTTCCCGACCGAATATCAATCAGCATTGGCGTGAAGCTGTATCGCCAACATCCTGATGGAGGCGTGACCGCCAAAATAATCATGGACGAAGTGTTAGCAGTAACACCCGACGCGTGGGGAAAGGGAGTCAAAATACATGCATGTAAACAAACCTGAAGTCCGATACGGGCGCTGGATACTACTTATTCTCGTTATCCTTCCACCGGCATTTTTGTATCTAGCCTCTCCGGTCGTAGCGGTCAATTTTTCACCAAATGGTAAGGAAGAATTCCAATACGTTTGGAACACTAAGAACAGAATCCATAGAGGTGATATTAAGCATGGCGGTTCAGCGGTTGAGTTCGGCTACATATTCCCTGATGAAAATTTTTTTATGAGGTTCGATTGGTGGACTGACAAAGGTTTTCAGAGGTGCATCGATATCACGCCCAAATGGGGCATGACGATAGACGTCTATCTCGATCAAGCAGGTAGGATCGACATAGCTAAAACTGCCCCTGAGGTTATTGCTCGGCTAAAGCAATGCAAGGGTGAGACTGAACCTTTCAATCTTTAAGTTACGATCGCTACCAGACGAGAGTGAGATTTCGCGAAACATAATCAGCTTTCCAAACGGACGCTGACCAAAAATGCCCGAAATATCGACCTTGTGATTTCGATGCCCAGTTAGCGGTTGCGAACACCAGAGCTCTCGGCAACACTCTCGTCCCCATCAAGGAAGGAGAGCGTCGTGAGCCCTGTCGATATCGTTCGGTTACTGTCGCTGGCAGCCATCTGGGGCGCGAGTTTCCTGTTCATGCGCATCATTGCCCCGGTGATCGGCTCGATTCCCACGGCGTTTTTCCGCGTGTCGATTGCGGCGGTGGGGTTGCTGGTGATTCTCGGGTTGATGCGCATCAGCTGGGATTTCAAGGGCAAACTGAAAACCGTGATGCTGCTCGGGGTGATCAACTCCGGGATTCCCGCGACCCTCTATTCCGTGGCGGCCCAGGTGCTGCCCGCCGGTTACTCGGCCATCTTCAACGCCACCACGCCATTGATGGGCGTGTTGATCGGGGGCCTTTTCTTCAGTGAACGACTCACTGCCGCCAAGCTGGGCGGGGTGTTCCTCGGGTTGTTCGGCGTTGGCATCCTGACCCGTGCCGGCCCGGTGGCGTTCGACCTGCAATTGCTGATGGGCGCCCTCGCCTGCCTGCTCGCCACCACCTGTTATGGCTTCGCCGGGTTCCTCGCCCGCCGCTGGCTCGATCAGGCCGGGGGGCTCGACAGTCGTCTTTCGGCACTGGGCAGCATGCTCGGGGCGACCTTGTTCCTGCTGCCGCTGTTCGGCTACAGCGTGATCAGCCAGCCACCGGCGAGCTGGGGTGGCTGGAATGTGTGGCTGTCGTTGCTGGGGTTGGGGCTGGGCTGCACGGCATTTGCGTACATCGTTTACTTCCGCTTGCTCAGCTCGATCGGGCCTTTGAAATCGATGACAACGACGTTCCTGATTCCGCCGTTTGGCGTGTTGTGGGGAGCGTTGTTGCTGGATGAGCCGCTGTCGATGGCGCACGTTTATGGCGGGGTGTTGATTGCGGCGGCGTTGTGGTTGGTGTTGAAGACTTCGGTGGTGAAGAAGGTTAGACACAGCAATGCTGGCAACGCCTGACATTTGTTGTCAGGCTTGCCGCCGTCTTTTTCGCGAGCAGGGCCATGCCCCGAATTTCTGATGCCAACTTGATCCACAGTCGACTGCGTCTGCGCCAATTGCGGTTGATGCCGGCGTTGCAGAATTCGGCTCATGACGCCACGCCGCCGATCACATCGGCATGATCCAACCGACCGCGACCAAGATGCTGTACGAGGCCGAGGACTTGCTCGGCATCACGCCGGGCGTGATTAGCTGGCGGTGTTGCCGATCAAGTTGGAAGCGCGGTTGCCGCCGTATGGGTTGATTACGTTCCGTTTCTCCAAGTGACTCGCCGTAAGGGCGAAGGCAATAGCCGCCGTTACCAAAACGACGGATATGCCCCCGTCCCGTTTCTACGCTGTCTTACGAAACACAAACCCCAGACCGACAATAATCAGAACCATCCCAAGCATGCTCAACACCGCCAATTTGTTGCCGAAAAACAGATAGTCCATCACCGCTGTCACCGCCGGCACCAGGTAAAACAGACTGGTGACGTTCACCAAATTGCCCCGTGCGATCAGCCGATACAGCAACAACGTCGCCAGCACCGACACCACCAGCCCCATCCACAACACCGGCACGATAAAACCGCTGCTTTGCTCGAAGTGAAACGGCTGGAACGGCACGAAGATCCCGCACAGCAACAACCCCGCGAGGTACTGCACAGGCAATGTACCAAGAGGGTTTTCAGTGATGCGCTTCTGCATGATCGAACCGAACGTCATGCTCGCCAGCGCCAGCAAACCGAAGAGCATCCCCGCCAGCGACATACCGGCCAGACCGATGCCCTGATAGACCACCATGATCAAGCCGGCCAAACCCAACGTCAGACCAAACATCCGGCTGGCCGAGCGCTGCCGCTCCATGATCACCACCGTCAGGATGGGCTGCACGCCCATGATCGTGGCCATCACACCTGGCGTGACCTTCAAGTCCAGGGCCAGCAGATAGAAAATCTGATAAGCCCCCAGCAACACCACGCCTGTGGCCATCGCATACAGCATCGGCTTGCCGCCCTTGGGCAGTTTCAGCTTGAGCAAGGGCACCAGCAGCACCAACCCACACAGAGCGATGGCAAAGCGAATCAGCAGAAAAGCAAAGGGTGACGCGTGGGCCAGCCCCCATTTGGAGAAGATCGCCCCGCTGCTCCACAGCAGAACGAACAGGCTCGTGGACGCCGCCGCGAGCGCGGTTTTTTTCGAAAGGACAAACATGAAGACCACCTGTAGTCAGGCAAAAAGCCAACTCAGCCGAAGCTGAAATCCAGTAGTTTTTTCAGGCAGGCACGGGTCACAGCAAACAGAAGCTGATCAGCCCGAAACGCCAACGCCCGGCGGTGATACGACTGCGTACACCGGCGTGCTACGGACAGGTGGGGGGTAATGACTGATCTGCGCAGGCTGCTGATTCCCGCACGGCACGACGCCAGCGAGGACCGCTGAATCGACTACCGCGTTGATGAGGGAAGCTGGCATGGGCTGATCTTTTTGGGTGAGGTGGACGGTGAGTTGGAATTCACCGAGCGCCGACTATAACCAGCGGGCGACATAAATTGCAATGACTTGGACAACGACAGCCGCGACAGCCATTCAACGCGAAACCCCTGACGTGCCAGCCGGGCACTCCGGATGTTTACGGGCAAAAAAAACCGCCCTGAAAGAGCGGTTTTTTCATCTGAAAAACGAATCACCCAAACAACCAATACCCCAACAACGTCAACACCACCACCGCCAGCACCGGCCGCAGCACTCGGTAGGCTTTGGGATTGCGACGCTTCCACTGCTTGACCACGCCACTGACCTTGTCGCTGGAGTTTTTGCTCCAGGCATAGGCCCGGTTAATCCCGCCGACACGTTCGTCATCAAGGTTCTGCGGCGCCGTGGCGCGACCGAGCAGGCCGCTGATCCAGCGGTTGAGGCGGGTCATGACGCGGTTGCTCAATGGACGCTCAATGTCGCAGAACAGAATGACCCGTGTCTTCTCGGTTTCGTTCTTGACCCAGTGCACATAAGTTTCGTCGAACATCACGTCTTCGCCATCGCGCCAGGCGTAAACCTGACCGTCGACGAAGATGCGGCAGTCATCGGAATTCGGCGTCGACAACCCCAGGTGATAGCGCAGGGAACCGGCAAACGGATCACGGTGCGGGTTGAGATGACTGCCACCCGGCAGCAAGGCGAACATGGCGCCTTTGACGTTGGGGATGCTGCTGACCAGGGCCACGGTTTTAGGGCACAGCGCCTCGGCCGATGGCAGGGGTTTGTCGTACCACTTGAGGTAGAAACGCTTCCAGCCTTTCTTGAAGAATGAGCCAAAACCGGCATCGTTGTTCTTTTCGGCAGCGCGAATGTAGCCCTCATCGAACAGGTGCATGGCTTCGTCGCGGATGACTTCCCAATTGTCCTTGAGCACATCAAGTTCCGGGAACTTGCTGCGATCCAGATAGGGTTTGGACGGCACGCTGGAGAACAGGTACATCAAGGCGTTGTACGGTGCGAACAGAGCGGAATGGTTGACGAACTGACGCAGGACCGGCAAACGCGCCTTGCCGCGCAAGTGCACATAAAGAGTGCTGCCGAGGAACAGCAGCAACAGCGACGCCTTCGCGGCAAAGGAAAAGGTCATCTACAACTCCTTGAGAATTAGCAACTCTGCACGACGCCATTTACCCGACGTGGCAGCCGGCCATGATAAACACTACCGGCCTAGGGAAAAACCCGCTTTTCTCAACATTCACTGTTAAGGGATATGCAACAACGTACTTCTTAACATAGGGCACCTGAATGGGGGCTGACCTGGATCAGCCCCCCCCAATCGGGATCACCGTCGGAACATCACAGGTTTGATCGATTACTGCTGATTCTCCTGCTCGGTAAACAGATCACTGAACAGCATGCTCGACAGGTAGCGCTCACCGGAGTCCGGCAGAATCACCACGATCGTCTTGCCTTGCATCTCCGGTGTTTCGGCCAGGCGAACGGCCACGGCCATGGCAGCCCCACAAGAGATGCCGCACAAAATCCCTTCCTCCTGCATCAAGCGCAACGCCATCGCCTTCGATTCGTCATCGGTGACCAGCTCCACCCGGTCCACCATCGACAGATCGAGGTTTTTCGGCACAAACCCGGCGCCGATCCCCTGGATCTTGTGAGGGCTCGGTTTGATCTCGTCACCGGCCAGCGCTTGTGTGATCACCGGCGATACCACGGGCTCCACCGCCACCGAAAGAATCGGTTTGCCCTGGGTATTCTTGATATACCGCGAAACGCCGGTAATGGTTCCGCCTGTTCCGACGCCGGCCACCAGCACATCGACAGCACCGTCGGTGTCATTCCAGATTTCCGGACCGGTGGTTTTTTCGTGAATGGCCGGGTTGGCCGGGTTTTCGAATTGCGCCGGCATGAAGTAGAGGGACGGGTCGCTGGAAACTATTTCAGCGGCCTTTTCGATCGCGCCTTTCATGCCCTTGGCCGGCTCGGTCAGCACCAGTTCGGCGCCCAACGCCTTCAGCACTTTGCGCCGCTCGATACTCATGGACGCCGGCATGGTCAGCATCAACTTGTAGCCCCGCGCGGCGGCGACAAACGCCAGGCCAATGCCGGTATTGCCGGAGGTGGGTTCGACGATGGTCATGCCAGGCTTGAGTTTGCCGGTGCTTTCGGCGTCCCAGATCATGTTCGCGCCAATCCGGCACTTCACCGAGTAACCCGGGTTGCGTCCCTCGATCTTGGCCAGGATGGTCACACCACGCGGCGCAATGCGGTTGATCTGCACCAGCGGCGTATTACCGATGGAATGGGCGTTGTCAGCGAAAATACGGCTCATGGCTGGGTCCTTATGCAGCGTTGAATGAGCTCTCCACGGTATGCCTGTTGCCCGTAGCCGTCCAGTCAGGTCGAACGTCCGGTGACCACCGCAGTCAATGGCTTTACATCGCCGGAGATTTACCATCATGAAACGTCGATACAGCTGGCCCCTGTGGATCCTCGTCGGTCTCGTTGTACTGCTGATGGCCGTGCATATTGCCCTGCCCTATCTGGTGCGTGACTACTTGAACGACAAGCTCGCCGACATGGGCGACTACCGTGGCCAGATCACCGACGTGGACCTGGCCCTGTGGCGCGGCGCCTACAAAGTCAACGGGCTGAAAATCGTCAAGGTCGACGGCAAGGTCCCGGTGCCTTTCGTCAATGCGCCGCTGATCGATCTTGCTGTCAGTTGGCATTCGCTCTGGTACGACCATGCCGTCGTGGCCAAGGTGCAGTTCTTCAACCCTGAGGTGAATTTCGTCGACGGCGGCGCCAACAAGCAGAACTCGCAGACCGGTCAGGGCACCGACTGGCGCGCGCAATTGAGCAAACTGGCACCGATCACCCTGGACGAAGTACGTATCTTCGATGGCAAGATCAGCTTCAGAAATTTCAACTCCAAGCCTCCCGTGAACATGAACGCGACCCAGGTCAACGCCAGCATTTACAACCTGACCAACGTCGTCGACAAGGAAGGCAAGCGCGACGCACGCTTCGAGGGCAAAGCGCTGCTGCTGGGGCACGCCCCATTGGAAACCACCGCGACCTTCGATCCGCTGAGCAATTTCGAAGATTTCCAGTTCCGCCTGCGCGCCAGGGACATCGAACTCAAACGCATGAACGACTTCGCCTCCGCCTATGGCAAGTTCGATTTCAATGCCGGGCACGGTGATGTGGTGATTGAAGCACAAGCGAAAAAGGCCCAATTGACCGGCTACATCAAACCGCTGCTGAAGGATGTTGACGTTTTCAACTGGCAGCAGGACGTAGAAAACAAGGACAAAGGGCTGTTCCGGTCCATTTGGGAGGCCATAGTCGGCGGCTCGGAAACCGTGCTGAAAAACCAGGGCAAAAACCAGTTTGCGACGCGTGTGGAACTGAGCGGCAACGTTCATCGGCAAGATATCAGCGCGTTTCAGGCGTTTTTGCAGATTTTGCGTAATGGTTTTGTCCAGGCCTTCAATGCCCGGTATGAGCGGCCGAAGCCGGAGGCCGGTTAAGGTTTGCGCGTAACGGTATAGCGACCGGTTTCTTCAGCCGCCCGTGCCGAATTGGATTGCTGTTGCAGAAAATCCCAACCCAGGCAGGCCAAGGCCAGTGATCGCGGCACAGCTTCACGACCACTGCTGTAGCGCGTGATACTTCGAGCGCTCACCCCCAAAGCCTCGGCCGCCTGCTTGAGCGGCAATCCGGTACGCGCACGCCAGTCGATGAAGATCCGGGTGTTTTCATCCACTGCGTTTTGTGCGAGCGCATCCAGATAAACGGTATCTGCACCGATCTGGATATCCTGCTCAAGCCACTCGACGCTCCAGCCGTCATCGCCCAGGGTTGCACCATAGAAAGCTCGCGCCTCCAGCAACGGTTGCAGTCCCGGATAGGTACGCAGGTCATGGCTCAAATCAAGCGTGAGTTGCTGACCGTCGATAAATGTCATGGCCAATCGGTAATCCGGCAACGCCTGCACGGCGGACAACCGTGGTCGTTTCATGGATAACATCGTTTCCAGTCCTCCAGTAATTGCACCTGATGGGCCCTGACCCAATCCAGCGCTTCCTTGATAATCAGCGGCGGCGCCTTGCCGGCCATCACTTCAACGGTCTCAAGGCAGAGCATCACATCCAGTCCGCCACCGGCCAGGTGGACATGGGGCGGCGGGTGATCCTTCTCGCGTAACTGAATACGGTACGTATCGCGAAATCGATATTTAGTAGACATGCCCCGCAAGCTATCGCCAAAATGGCGATATCTCAATACTGGCCAGCCGCCGAAACCGAGTCAAGATGTGACGCCCCATTCAGAGACTGAATAAGCCGTCTGCGTTCACAGTCGACCGGGCAGCGCGTTATAGTCGGGCACTACAACTATTGCGCCCCGCCCTGCCCCGTCAGGTCGGCGTTTACCGTTCGAGGATTAGCAGATGAAGTTCGAAGGCACCCAGGCCTACGTCGCCACCGATGACCTGAAGCTGGCGGTCAACGCCGCTATCACCCTGGAGCGCCCGCTGCTGGTCAAGGGCGAGCCGGGCACCGGCAAGACCATGCTGGCCGAGCAACTGGCGGAATCCTTCGGCGCCAGGCTGATCACCTGGCACATCAAGTCCACGACCAAGGCGCATCAAGGCCTGTACGAGTACGACGCGGTCAGTCGCCTGCGCGATTCACAGCTGGGCACGGATAAGGTCCACGACGTTCGCAATTACCTGAAAAAGGGCAAGCTCTGGGAAGCGTTTGAATCCGATGAGCGGGTGATCCTGCTGATCGACGAAATCGACAAGGCCGACATCGAGTTCCCCAACGACCTGCTGCAAGAACTCGACAAGATGGAGTTCTACGTTTACGAGATCGACGAGACCATCAAGGCCAAGAAGCGCCCGATCATCATCATTACTTCCAACAACGAAAAAGAACTGCCGGACGCCTTCCTGCGCCGTTGTTTCTTCCACTACATCGCCTTCCCGGATCGCGTCACGATGCAACGGATCGTCGATGTGCACTACCCGGACATCAAGAAGGATCTGGTCAGCGAAGCGCTGGACGTGTTCTTCGACGTGCGCAAGGTACCGGGCCTGAAGAAAAAGCCATCGACCTCCGAACTGGTGGACTGGCTGAAACTGCTGATGGCCGACAACATCGGCGAGGCCGTACTGCGCGAACGCGATCCGACCAAAGCCATTCCGCCACTGGCCGGGGCCTTGGTGAAGAACGAACAGGACGTGCAACTGCTTGAGCGTCTGGCATTCATGAGCCGTCGCGGCACCCGCTAAGAGGCTGATGCCATGCTGCTCAACCTGTTCAATGAAATGCGTGCAGCCAAGGTGCCAGTCTCGGTGCGCGAGCTGCTGGACCTGATCAACGCGCTGAAACAGCGCGTGACCTTCGCCGACATGGACGAGTTCTACTACTTGTCCCGCACGATTCTGGTGAAGGACGAAAAGCATTTCGACAAGTTCGACCGGGCCTTCGGTGCTTACTTCAATGGCCTGGAAAAACTCGATGACCACCTTCAGGCCTTGATCCCTGAAGACTGGTTGCGCAAGGAATTCGAGCGCTCCCTCAGCGATGAAGAGCGGGCGCAGATCCAGTCCCTTGGCGGCCTGGACAAGCTGATTGAAGAATTCAAGAAACGCCTTGAAGAACAGAAAGAACGCCACGCCGGCGGCAACAAGTGGATCGGCACCGGCGGCACCAGCCCGTTCGGCTCCGGCGGCTTCAACCCGGAAGGCATTCGGGTCGGCGATGCCGGCAAGCGCCAGGGCAAAGCGGTCAAGGTCTGGGATCAGCGCGAGTACAAGAACCTCGACGATTCGGTGGAGCTGGGCACGCGCAACATCAAGGTCGCCTTGCGTCGGCTACGCAAATTCGCCCGTCAGGGTGCTGCGGAAGAACTCGACATCGATGGCACCATCGACCACACCGCCAAAGATGCCGGCCTGCTGAACATCCAGATGCGACCGGAGCGACGCAACACCGTCAAGTTGTTGCTACTGTTCGACATCGGCGGCTCGATGGATGCCCACGTGAAGATCTGCGAGGAGTTGTTCTCGGCCTGCAAGACCGAGTTCAAACACCTGGAGTACTTCTACTTCCACAACTTCATTTATGAGTCGGTGTGGAAGAACAACATGCGCCGCACCTCCGAGCGCACGTCGACCCAGGACCTGTTGCACAAGTACGGCGCCGACTACAAAGTGATCTTCATTGGTGACGCGGCGATGGCGCCTTATGAGATCACCCAGGCCGGTGGCAGCGTCGAGCACTGGAACGAAGAAGCCGGTTACGTGTGGATGCAGCGGTTCAAGGAAAAGTACAAGAAGCTCATCTGGATCAACCCGTATCCGAAAGATACGTGGAGCTATACATCGTCGACCAATATCGTGCGGGATTTGATTGATGATCAGATGTACCCGCTGACGTTGCGGGGGTTGGAGGAAGGGATGCGGTTTCTTTCCAAATAGAACATCGAACTTGTGGCGAGGGAGCTTGCTCCCGCTGGGTCGCACGGCGCCCCAAAAGCTTGGCGGCTGCTTCGCAGCCGAGCGGGAGCAAGCTCCCTCGCCACAGGGTTCGCATGGCCTCTCTTACAACCCGCGCAAATCCCGCTCTTCAATCGGCCGGCTCTGGCGCAGGCGTTTGCCGCCCAGCACCACCCAGTCGATCAGCCGGAACAGGCATTCAATCCCGAACGACAGCAGCAATGCGCTGCTCATGCCCCAGATCATCGCTTCCGGCGTCAGCAGGATCTGGTAGCTGTAACCGTTCCAGGTTTCCTTGCGGATATCCGGATCGGCGGCCAGTACAACCTGCAGGAATCGGATGTACCACGGGCCTTGCATGGCCTGGAACTGTTTATCGAGGGCCAACTGACGGGTGAGCAGATTGCTCAGGCTGTCGGCATCGCTGCGAAAGATCGGGTCTTCGCTGGCGCGGTAATGAGCGACCAGCGCCTGCATATCCCCCTTGAAAAATTGATTGGCGGTGCCCTGAAAACCGCTGAGGCCGGTCTGCGCCTCGATCAGGTGGGCTTCGACCCGCTTGGCGTAGTCGTTGATGAACCCCGGCACCTGGACACCGATCAACAGGCCCGCCGCGAACAACACCAGCCGTAGATAACTGAGCAACATGGGAAAGAATCCTTATTCGGTCTTGCCCTGGCGGACGCATTCACCGCGTCGCCAGAGGCTCCATTGGCCCGGTTCGTAGCGGGTCCAGGTTTCGTTTTCGGTCAAGGGCTCGGTGGCGATCACCGTGACCACGTCGTTGGGCGTGGTTTCGGCCTGGAAATCGACAATCACGTCGACATCCTTCAAGCGCGCCGGGCCGAACGGTGCGCGACGGGTGATTTGCGCCAGTTTGGTCGAGCAGTAACAGAACAGCCAGTCGCCGTCGCTGAGCAGGCAGTTGAACACCCCTTTGCTGCGGTATTCGGCGCAGGCAGCCACCAGATCCGGCAGCAACGCTTCGATCTCGACCGGTTCCGGAAACGCCGCGCGCACGCGATTGAGCAAATCGCAAAAGGCCGCTTCGCTGTCGGTATCGCCGACCGGGCGGTAAAAGCTCTGGGTCGGTTGAAAGTCCGCAAGTTGGCCGTTGTGGGCGAAACACCAGTTGCGGCCCCACAGTTCGCGCACGAACGGATGGGTGTTGGACAGGCAGACCTTGCCGACGTTGGCCTGGCGGATATGCCCGATCACCACTTCACTCTTGATCGGATAGCGCTGCACCAGGTTGGCGACTTCGGACTCGCAGCTGGCCGCCGGGTCCTGGAACAGCCGCAGGCCACGCCCCTCATAAAAGGCGATGCCCCAACCGTCACGGTGCGGGCCGGTGCGGCCGCCGCGTTGCATCAGCCCGGTGAAGCTGAACACGATATCGGTCGGCACATTGGCGCTCATGCCCAATAACTCACACATGCTCGGACTCTCTGAAAGGCAGGGGCAAGGTTACAAACGCGGTTCGACCCGCATGCGCTGAGGGTTGCTCGGGACCGGCGGACGTCCATAACGGTCATCACCGGCACCGCCGAAAGGATGATTGTCATCAGGGTCGTCGGCCTGCGCCGCAGCCTTGGCGGCCGCCGTGCGCTCCTTGCGAGCGTTGGAAGCGCGTTCGATGGGGAAACGGATCGCCACGAATACCAGGTAAATGCCGAAGGCGATCATGCCGTACATGAATAGATCGGAGATCGCCCGCCAGGCGTTGTTGCCGACCTTGAACGCGAGGTCCAGGGCGGTGATGGCGATGGCCGGCGCGACTTTTTCCTTCACCGGATCGATGATCGTCGGGCTGAACAGCAACACGGCGACCAGCAGCCGCAGGGGCTCGCGCAACCAGCGCCACATCCAGCGGGTCATGCGCATCCACACCAACAGGCAGCCTAAAGCGGCGAAGGCGTAAAGGCCCCAAGCGATCAGATAGTCGTTCTCGGTCATGGTGTCCATGGCAAGGCAGGCAAAGAGGCGCTTATAGTAACGACTTTTCGCACATCAGGCTTGTCCCAATGCCAGTCGGTCAGGACACAAACCCTGTAGGAGCGAGCTTGCTCGCGATGAGGTCAGTACATTCAACATCCATGTTGTCTGGCAGTCCGCCATCGCGAGCAAGCTCGCTCCCACAGGGACCGCAGAGGCATCAAGATCTGCATATCGCCTGCGAAACCCTCTATTCCGTACATCGTCCGAGAGCCCTTCATGCCCCAATCCGCCAACATCACCAGCGCCCCGATTGCCCACAAGGCTGAAGGTTCTGACCCGTATGCCTGGCTGCAGGAACGCGACACCGACGCGGTGCTCGATTACCTCAAGGCTGAAAACCGCTATCTAGAGGCGCACACCGCCGATCAGGCCGGTCTGCGCGAAACCCTGTTCGAAGAAATCAAGGGTCGGATTCTCGAGACCGACCTGTCGCTGCCCTCCCCGTGGGGCCCGTATCTGTATTACACGCGCACCACGGCCGGTGACGAATACGCCCGTCACTACCGCTGCCCGCGCCCGGCGGATGACAGCCTGCAACTCGACGAAAGCCAGGAACAGTTGTTGCTGGACCCGAACGAACTGGCCAACGGTGGCTTCTTTTCCCTTGGTGCGTTCAGCATCAGCCCGGACCATCAGCGCCTGGCCTACAGCCTCGACACCACGGGCGATGAGATTTACACGCTGTTCGTGAAGGAATTATCCAGCGGCCGCGTCAGTGAACTGGAGTTCGCTGACTGCGACGGCAGCATGACGTGGGCCAACGACAGCCTGACGCTGTTCTTCGGCGAACTGGACGACACCCATCGCCCGCACAAGCTGTTCCGCTATCGACTGGACGGCACAGCGGCCGAAGAAGTGTTCCATGAGCCGGACGGCCGCTTCTTCATGCATTGCTACCGCTCGAGTTCGGAACAGCAATTGTTGCTGGCGCTGGGCAGCAAGACCACCAGCGAAGTCTGGGTGCTCGATGCGTTCCAGCCGCAGCAGGCGTTTACCTGCATCGCGCCGAGGGTTGAAGACCATGAGTACGACGTTGATCACGGCGCACTCGACGGCCAATGGACCTGGTTCATTCGCACCAACCGCGACGGTATCAACTTTGCCTTGTACACCGCTGTCGATACCGGCATTGCGCCGACCGAAGCCGACTGGCAGAACCTGATTCCCCACAGCGACACCACGATGATCGATGGCATGAGCCTCAACGCCGGGGCCATGAGCCTCAGCCTGCGTGAAGGTGGCTTGCCGATCATCGAAGTTCACCCGCAAGGCCTGCCGAGCTACCGCGTGCAATTGCCCGATGCGGCCTACAGCCTGCATGTGCAAAACAGCCTGGAATTCGTCAGCGACCGCATCCGTTTGCGTTACGAAGCGCTGAACCGTCCGGCGCAGATCCGCCAACTGGACCTGGTCAGCGGCGAGCAGAAAGTACTCAAGGAAACCCCGGTGCTCGGCCCGTTCGACGCCGACGCTTACGTCAGCCAACGCCTGTGGGCGACCGCACCGGACGGGACTCAGGTGCCGATCAGCCTGGTGGTCAAACGTGAAGCCCTCGGTAAGCCAACGCCACTTTATCTGTACGGCTACGGCGCCTACGGCGAAAGCCTCGACCCGTGGTTCTCCCATGCGCGCCTGAGCCTGCTGGATCGCGGCGTGGCGTTTGCCATTGCGCACGTGCGTGGCGGCGGCGAGTTGGGTGAAGCCTGGTACCGCGCTGGCAAACAGGAACACAAGCACAACACCTTCAGCGACTTCATCGCCTGCGCCGAGCACCTGATCGCCAACGGGTTCACCACCTCACCGCAATTGGCGATCAGCGGTGGCAGTGCTGGCGGGTTGCTGATCGGCGCGGCGCTCAACATGCGGCCGGAGCTGTTCGGCGCGGCGATTGCCGAAGTGCCGTTCGTCGATGTGTTGAACACCATGCTCGACCCGGACTTGCCGCTGACCGTCACGGAATACGACGAGTGGGGCAACCCTGAAGAGCCGGACGTTTATGATCGGATCAAGGCCTACGCCCCGTACGAAAACGTCACCGCGCAGGCGTATCCGGCGACGCTGGTGATCGCCGGCTACAACGACAGTCGCGTGCAGTACTGGGAAGCGGCGAAGTGGGTCGCGAAATTGCGCGCGACCAAAACCGACGACAACCCGCTGCTGCTCAAGACCGAATTGGGCGCCGGGCATGGCGGAATGAGTGGCCGATATCAGGGATTGCGTGACGTAGCGCTCGAATACGCATTTGTTTTCGGGGTTTTGGGGATTGCCTGAGGAACTTGGTCCGGTGAATGAGTCTTAAGATCAGACACCGGACTGAAGACCCGAACCTCGCACAGACACAAAAAAAGACCGTGACGACATGTCAGAACCGACCTTACTGAACAACGAAATCCGTGACTGGCTGATGGACTGTGGCCTGTTCGATCAACTGCTGCCCGCCGACTTCGCCGCCGCCTCGGGCTACTTCAGCATCAGCACGGTGGCCGAGGGCGAAGAGATCTTCCACGAAGGCGATGCCGGCAGCTTCATGTGCATCATCCACACCGGCCAGGTCGCGGTGCAAAAAACCAACAGCGACGGACAATTGGTGACCATGGCCACCCTGCGCAGCGGTCGGGCGTTCGGCGAGATGGCGGTGCTGGATGGCGAACGCCGCTCCGCCAGTTGCGTGGCCGCGAGCAATTGTCAGTTGCTTAACCTGGGCAAGGACTCGATGGAAAAGATGCTCAACGATGCGCCGAAAATCGCCGCCAAGATCATCCGCGCCCTCGCCGTCTCGCTGTCCAAACGCCTGCGCATGGCCGACGGGCAACTGCTCTCGCAGCAGGTTTAACTGCGCGGGCTCAACCGCCGGGCGACTTAATCTTCGTGCGGTTTTGCTCAAGGCCCGGCAAGGGCTGGTCCTTCGGCGGGCTGGGCACTTCAATCGGTGGCAACAGCGGCGGCCCGCCACTGCCGGGTCCGGCCTTGGGCACGCTGTTGGGGGTGATTTGCGGGTACGGGGTCGGCGTTGCGGTACCGGGCGAACCGGGCAGCGGCGACGGGCTGGTGGGAATGGTTTGCAGCTCCTGGGCCTGCACTGCAGTTATCGAGAGCGCGGCCAAGGCAATGACCGTTAGAATGGTGCGCTTCATCAATGGCTCCGTTGGCCTTGTTGTCTGTTTGCAGGCTACTCCCAACTGCGTTCGTTTGCCTTCCCCAATACCCAATCTTCTCAAGAGAGCTCCATGAAACGTTTCGTTCTGCTCGACACCGCACCCATCCCTGAAAACGGCGGTGCCCTGTGCCTGTTCGAATACGGTGAGGATTTCGTCATCAAGATCCAGGGCGGCGACGGCGGACAATTGATGAATACGCGCATGCACGGTTCCGAAGATGCGCTGGCCGAAATCCCCTGCCGCAAGGTCGCTGGCCGGCCGAACTCGCGGGTATTGATCGGTGGGCTGGGCATGGGGTTCACCCTCGCGTCAGCCCTCAAGCATCTGGGCAAGACCGCAGAAGTCGTGGTCGCCGAACTGGTGCCCGGCGTGGTCGAGTGGAATCGCGGGCCATTGGGCGAAAAAGCCGGGAACCCGTTGCTGGATAAACGCACGGTGATCCGCATGGAAGACGTGGCCAACGTGCTGCAAACCGAACCGCAAGGTTTCGATGCGATCATGCTCGACGTCGACAACGGCCCCGAAGGCCTGACCCAGAGGGCCAATAGCTGGCTCTACTCTGCGGGTGGCTTGAGCGCTTGCGCCAAAGCCCTGCGGCCAAAAGGCGTGCTGGCGGTCTGGTCGGCCAGTGCCGACAAGCAGTTTTCCGACAAATTGAAGAAGGCCGGCTTCAAGGCCGAGGAAGTCCAGGTCTTCGCCCACGGCAACAAAGGCACCCGCCACACCATCTGGATTGCCGAGAAGCTCAAGGGCTGAGCTAAACTTCGTTCATAACCGTCATTAGTCTTTTACAAAGGTGAACCCATGAGTTCGTCAACGCCGACCAACACTTCGAAGCTGGACCGCATCCTCGCCGACAACCAGCGCGACAAGGAAATGGGTTACCGCGACAAAGCCCTGAAGATGTACCCGCACGTGTGCGGCCGCTGCGCCCGTGAATTTTCCGGCAAGCGCCTGAGCGAACTGACCGTGCACCACCGCGACCACAACCACGACAACAATCCGCAGGATGGTTCGAACTGGGAATTGTTGTGCCTGTATTGCCACGACAACGAGCACTCGCGGTACACCGATCAGCAGTATTTCGATGAGGGCTCGCTGAGCACGCCGAAGATTGCCAAGGCGACGCATAACCCGTTTGCGGCGTTGGCGGGGTTGATGAAGAAAGACGACTGAATATCTTCATTGTCTGACCTGGCCCCATCGCTAGCAGGCTAGCTCCCACAGGGATCTTCTGTGCACATAAGTATTTGTGAACGCCCTGGATCCAATGTGGGAGCTAGCCTGCTAGCGATAGCAATTGCCCAGGCACCACAAGTCTCCAAACCGAACACCCCTCCCCCAATCCCCGTATAATCGCCGTTTTTTCCCCGAAGGCACCCCGCTCGTGGCAGACAAACGGTACAGCTGCATTGGTTTGTTCAACCCCAAATCACCGGAAAACGTCGGCTCGGTCATGCGCGCCGCCGGCTGCTACAACGTGGCGTCCGTGTTCTACACCGGCAAGCGTTACGACCGCGCCGCCGACTTCGTCACCGATACCAAACGCGTCCACTACGACATCCCGCTGATCGGTATCGACGACCTGAAAAAGATCCTGCCGCTGGGCTGCGTGCCAGTGGCCGTGGAACTGGTCGAAGGCGCCCGTTCGCTGCCGGAATACACCCACCCGGATCGCGCGCTGTACATCTTTGGCCCGGAAGACGGCTCGCTGGATAAAGAGATTCGCGACTGGTGCGAAAACGTGGTCTACATCCCGACCACCGGTTGCATGAACCTTGCGGCCACGGTCAACGTCGTACTCTATGACCGCATGGCCAAGGGCCTCAATACCCGCTCCGGGCCGAAATTCCGCTGAATCGACGCACATCCGATGGAACAAGCCGCCCGCCTCGGCAGTCAGCTTAATTATCTATTCTTGAAGCAGCCCTTCCAGCAGGAGACAGATCATGAGCGAACTCAAACGCGTGGAGCGCATCGAATCCACCCCGTTCCAGACCCATTCAAACCATAACGTCCACGGTTGGGAACGCGCCGGCTCCCTCGCTGGTGGCCTGGTGATGGTGGGCAAAGGTCTGCGTCGCGGCGGTATTTTCGGATTGATCCAGGTGGCCATCGGCGGCGTAGCGCTGGCCCGTGGCATTACGGGCCACAGTTCGGCCAAGAGCCTGCTGGAGAAGAGTCGTCAGGACATGAATAACGTGCGGGCGAAGATCGAGCGTGCCGGTGAAGACCTGGCTCGGTTGAAAGCGAATGCCGAGGCGGCGACCAACACCGCCACCGTGACCGGGAATGATTCGCTGAAGTCGCCGAAAGCCGGGGTTTGATCCCGAATATTCGTTGAGGCTTATGGCCTCTTCGCTAGCAGGCTAGCTCCCAAATTGGTTCCGTGTACGACGAAGCTCCAGTGTGGAGCTAGCCTGCTAGCGATGGCGGTGTCACTGAATCAAATCGGTATCAAGGACTTTTGAAGACTCGCCAATCACACTCTCGGCCAGTTGCACGAATTCCTTGGTATCCACACTTTCCAGATGCATCGCCCCGCGCAACACATCGTCCAGCGAGCGTTTGTTACGGGTTTTAATGCGAATTTCCTGATCCAGTTCACTCAGCAACAAGACCGCTTTGCCAATCTGTGCCGGGCTGACCTGCTCGCCCCGCAACGTCGTGACCTTCTGGCCATCCTTGGCCAACTTCCTGCGCAAACTCTCATACCGTTCATCACTCATGCCACCGGCGCGGCGCACCAGCTCGATGGCGTAGTACTCGGCAAAGCCTTCGCTGATCCAGTCGCTGCGCTGCTTGTCGTTGATCCGCCCGAACACCTGGGCCAACTCACGCACCAGCGCACTGCTGCCACTTTCACTGACCAGCGGCAGACGCGAATTCAGATAGATCGACTCTCGCGCCGCCAGGCTGCCGCGCCACATCGGGTCATTGGCGCCGACAATCAGCAGTTTGGCGGGATGGCGCGGGAACACGGCCTGCACCTGCGGCCAGACGAATGTCAGCAACGTCAGCACGTCCATGCGGCGCATGCCCTGACCCTGAGGCGAGGCGACGGTGACTTCGGTTTCCCCAAGTCTCGTGCGCCGGCTGCCGAGGTGACCGGCAAGCATCCAGCCGGTTGGCCGGTCGAACAGACGGGAGACGTTATCGATGCGGAATTTGTTCTTGCCGATCCGTGGCCAGGCGGTTTCGACACTTTTCCAACCGGTGGGCAATTCGAATTCGAGGCGTGAGACCAGTTCGATGCCGTCCTGCTGATCGAGTTTGGCGGCGGGCACCAGATCATCGCCGCGCATCAACGCCCAGGTCGGGGTCATGCGCGTATCGAAGCTGCCGCTCTTGCGGCCGTGGCTGATGCGCACGCGGTAGGTCAGGCTCGCCTTGTCGGCCGCCGGGCGCCAGACACCCCGGGCCTGTTTGCCTGGCGTGAGTTGCCATTGGCCGTCGGCCTTGAAGTCGCTGTAATGGCTGCCATCGTCGAGGTCGAAATCCAGACTGCGCACCGCCGAACCCTGGGCCAGCGTCAGGCGCACTTCAGCCTGATCGCTTTGCGGCAACAGGCGCACGTGGTAATCCAGATCGACTTTCTTCGCCGCCCACACCGGCGAACTCAGGGCCAGTAGCCCAACGGCCAACGCCAGCCGCAATCCCACAGCCATACACACTCCTTTGTAAAACTAACCCGCCCGGAAAATCAGATGGTCTTCCCAATCGTCCTCGGCCACGCTGCCTTCGGCGAGCATGCGCCCGGACTGGGAAATGCGTTCGTGATGCACCGCGTCGCGATCACCGCACACCAAGTGGTGCCAGAGTGGCAAATCCTTGCCTTCGCTGACCAGGCGATAACCGCAGGTGGGCGGCAGCCATTTGAACTCATCGGCCTTGCCCGGCGTGAGCTGGATGCAGTCCGGCACGAATTCGCGGCGGTTCGGGTAATCGCTGCACTGGCAGGTTTTCAGGTCCAGCAACTTGCACGCGATGCGCGTGTAATAAACGCTGTTGTCCTCTTCATCCTCGAGCTTTTGCAGGCAGCACAGACCGCAACCGTCGCACAGCGACTCCCACTCCTGCTGATCGAGTTGATCGAGGGTTTTGCGTATCCAGAACGGTTCGACTTTGGCGGCCATGGCTCAAGCATCAACATCAGGTGGTGAAAAGGCCGCCAGTCTAGTGCCAAGGCCCTTGCGGGCCAAGCATTGGCGACTGCCGGTAGACCGGGACTTGTCAGATATTGCGCCGACCAGTAGCTTTGCCAGTCGCAAGGAGACAGACCTGCGTGCCATTAACGCCCTACTGCGTTGCATTCAGATGAAGTGCCAGGCTCACGAAAAACCTCATCGCCCAGCCTGACTGTGCCCGCCGGTTTTTAATCGACTTTCTCACTCAAACGTCGCAAGGAATCTCTGCATGAGTGCCAACCCACGCGTTGCCGAATATGCCATCCACCCTCAATTCACCGATCGCTGGTCGCCCCGGGCTTTCACCGGCGAAACCATTCCCGAAGAAACGCTGCTGAGCTTTTTCGAAGCCGCACGCTGGGCACCCTCGGCCTACAACTCGCAGCCGTGGCGGTTTCTCTACGCGCGTCGCGATACGCCGAACTGGGAGCGTTACCTGGGCCTGCTCAACGAGTTCAACCGCAGCTGGGCGCAACATGCCTCTGCGCTGGTGATCGTGATCTCGAAAACCACCTTCACGGCGCCCGGCGCCACTGAAGAAACCCCGGCCCTGTGGCACACCTTCGACACAGGTTCAGCCTGGGGCCATCTGGCGTTGCAAGCGAGCATCAGCGGCTGGCACACCCACGGCATGGCCGGTTTCGATCAGGAGCTGACCCGCAAGGTGCTGAACATTCCTGAAGGTTACGCACTGCACGCGGCAGTGGCGGTGGGCAAGTTGGGGGACAAGGCGACACTGGCGGATTACCTGCAAGCGCGCGAAGCGCCGAGCCCGCGTCGTCCATTGAGCGAGTTGGCGGCTGAAGGCGACTTCACCCTCTAAGCCACACCGCAAACAACTGTGGGAGCTAGCCTGCTAGCGATGAGGGAACGTCAGCCAACAATGATGTCGACTGATACACCGCCATCGCGAGCAGGCTCGCTCCCACAGTGGGTTTCGCACACTATTCAAGCAAAGTGGATTCAATACCCGCGATTGAAATCGACTTCCCCGCGCAACGCCTCGCCCGCCTGATACGCCCGCACATTGTCGACAAACAGCTTAACCATCATCGTCGGTGACGTCGGCGCCGAACTGTGGCCGGTCAGCAACAGGCCCCAGGCCGTCCAGAACGGGTGACGTTGCGGCAGCGGCTCCTGACGGCAGACGTCGATCACAGCGCCCGCCAGATGCCCTTCCTTCAAGGCTTCCACCAGATCCGCATCGACTACCGCGACGCCGCGCCCGACGTTGATAAACAAACCGGTCGGCTTGAACTGCTTGAACAGCGCTGCGTCGTACAGGTCGTGGGTGGTCGGGGTGTTCGGCAGCAAATTGATCACGTAATCCACTTCACCGACCAGGCGTGGCAAGTCCGCCAGCGCGCCCACTTCGACAAACGGCGCCTGCTCGCGAGCTTCACTGGCGATACCATACAACTCGACGCCAAACGGCAGCAGGAACTGCGCGACGGTCTGGCCGATATCACCGGTGCCGACGATCAGCGCCTTGCGTCCCGCCAGGCTTTGGCCCTGACGGCTGTCCCATTTGCGCTCGACCTGACTGACCAGCCGCGGCAGCACTTCGCGCTCGTGGCCGAGCATGTAGGTCAGCACGTATTCGGCCATCACCTGACCGAAAATCCCCACCGCGCGGGTCAGGCGATAGTGACGCGGCAAGCCGTCGGCGAGCAGCGGCGTGATGCCGGCCCAGGTCGACTGCAACCATTGTGGCTGATGGCCCTGACGCAGCAATGTCGCCAGGAGGTCCGGCTGGCCCAGCCAGATCGGACAATCGGCAGCCTGGCTGGCCAGTTCGGCGGAGTCACCGCTGGTCAGCACTTCCAGATCAGGTGCTGCCTGACGCAGCAGTTGGGCGTACACAGGGTGGTCGTGTTCAGCAATCAGAACGCGCATGGTTCAAACCTTTCAAAAGCAGCGCAGATAGCCGCCGAGGGAGTATCGCTCCCTCGTCGCGGCCATCGCCAAAATCATTCCAGTGTTTCACGCAGACTCTGAACAGAGCCTGTCTGCCGATCACATCGGATCGTTGCGTCGCAACAGCTCTTCCGGCAAGTGTTCGATGTATTCGTCTTCGGCCGGCGGCATTTGCAGGTGGTAACCCTGCTTCTCGAGGTTTTCCAGGACCACGGTGATGTCCTCGCGCGACAGCTTGCGCTCGGGGGTCAGCACCAGATCGAAGGCGTGGTGAGGTTTGCCGAAAGCGGCCATCAGACTTTCCGGAACGCGCTCCAGTGCATCGCTTTTGAGCACATAGAGGTACATCTCGTTTTTCTTCAGGCTTCGATAGATGGAGCAGATACGTTTCAAGGCTGTTCTCCGGCGGTGGCCAGGCTGTCGAGCAGCGCCTGGCCCATCAATTCGCGGCGCCAGCCACGCAGCGAATCAGGCAATTGGTAAGGACCATTGGGGTAGCCGCTCTTGAGCAGCGCTTCCAGGGTTTTCTTGCGCAGCATCAGTTCCGGCGCAACGTTCAGTCGCTCGGCTTCGGCCTGACCGAGCGCACGCAACTGCTTGATCAGCACCGCAGCGTCCACCGGCAACGGCTCCGGCACGGCAGGCGGCCATTGATCTGGCGACACACTGCCAGAGCGCTTGATCAGATCAAGCAGAAATTCGCCGTCCTGACGCACGGTACGCGGGTGCATGTCTTCGATTTTCGCCAACGCGCCGAGGTTGTCCGGTTGCGTCCGCGCCAGCGGCCACAGGGAATGTTCACGAATGATGCGATTGCGCGGCAGATCACGGGCGCGGGCTTCGCGTTCACGCCAGGCGCAGAGTTCGCGCAAAACGGCGAGTTGAGCGCGAGACAACTTCCAGGCCAGTTTCGCTTCGCGGTAAACCTCGTACGGATCGACCTCACGACGCAGGTTCGCCACCAGCTCGGCGCCGTCTTCCAAGACCCACGCGTACTTGTCGTCAGACAGCTTCGGACGAAGCTGTACGAAAACTTCCGCCAGATGCAAGGCGTCTTCGGCGGCGTAGCTGATCTGGGTGTCGGACAGCGGACGTTGCAACCAGTCGGAACGGGTCTCGCCCTTGGGCAGGTCGATGCCGAGCACTTCCTGCACCAGCCGCGAATAACCCATGGAGAACCCGAGGTTCAGGTACGCAGCGGCGAGCTGGGTGTCGAACAGCGGCGTCGGCAGGCTACCGGTCAGGCGCAGCAGGACTTCGAGGTCTTCGCTGCACGCATGCACGACTTTGACCACGGCCGGGTTTTCCAGCAGTGCGGCCAGGGGTTGCCAGTTGTCGATGGTCAACGGGTCAATCAGGTAAGCGCGTACGCCATCGCCGATCTGCAGCAAACCCGCGATCGGATAAAAGGTGTCGACCCGCATGAATTCGGTGTCGAGGGCAACGTAGGGCAGCTGCTGCCACTCGGCGCAAAACCGGCCGAGGCTATCGTTGTCGCGAATCCAGTGAATATCGATGGCCACACGGCTCTCCCTTGAAGAATGGCGCGCAGTATATATCGCCCCCGGCGATTTCCGCGCCTCCACTGAACAAGAGCTTTAGCGAAAACACCTGCTTGTTAGCAAGAATTGTCTGACAGAGGGAGGTTATCTGGCCTTACGCAGCACGTAGACCCGCATCCGCGTGTAACCGGGGAGGAAGTCCTGGTGGCTGAGTAAACGGAACCCCGCCTGTTTGAACTCGGCTTCCACCTCGGCCTTGCTGGCCGACTGCCGGGCATGAACGCCTTGTGCAGCGGGCTGCCGGCGCCTGAAGTGAGCATCGATGCGCACCGCGACAATCACGGTGTCGCGGCTGACCCGGTGGAACTCGCCGAGCATGGCCGACCGATGCTCGGCGCTGGCGATGTGCTGAAACAGTTGCATGCAAAAAATGCAGTCCACCGCATTCGCCGACAAACCGATGGTGAACGCCGAACTCTGAAAGGTCTTGACTCGTTTCAACAGGTATTGCGGGTGATGGGTGGGGGCATGATCGAGCATGTCCTGCGACGGATCGGACGCCAGGATCACCCGGTTTGCATGTTCGGCCAGCACCGGCCAGAAACGTCCGGCCCCGCAAGCGACGTCAAGAATCAACCCCGGCTCGCCAGCCACTTTGAGCGCGTTGCGCACCAACTGCTCGTCACGCCAGAACGCCAGGCGCCCGGCAAGACCTCGCGGGTGCGGCTGCTGACAGACGCGCGCGTGTTCCTGGTCGTAGCGCCGGGCGAACTCAAGCTCGATGGCGGATGGCGGCTGAGGGGACATGTGTAATTGCTCTGTAGGAAAATCCACCGGCCGCAGGTTAACGGTCGACACGTGAAAAAAAGGTCGTTGCCCTCACTCTTTGGCCAATACACCGTCGATCACCGCGCCACGGCAACCGGCAAACAGGTCCAGATCCTGGTTGTAGACTTTGCTGTTGACCTCCAGCAGACCGAGCATCGAATGGAACAGGTTGTCCTGGCTCAGCGGCTTTTCACGGCTCAACTGAAGGCAATGGGTGTCCACCGAAAACGACTTTTGATAGCTGTCCGAGAACCAGGCCAGCATCGCCACATGCTTTTGTTGATCCGGCGCCAGCATGTAAGGTGTGCCGTGGAGGAACAGGTTGTATTCGCCCAGTGATTCACCGTGGTCCGACAGGTAGAGCATCGCGGTATCGACTTTGTCCTGGTTACTGCGCAACAGATCGATCAGGGTCGACAACACGTGGTCGGTGTAAACGAGGGTATTGTCATACCCATTGACGATACTTTCGCGGCTGCAATTATTCAGCGCATTGCTTTCACACACCGGCGTAAAGCGTTCGTACTCTTTCGGGTAGCGCTTGAAGTACTCCGGGCCATGACTGCCCATCTGGTGCAACACCAACACCGTGTCTTTATCCAGGGTGTCGATGAAGTGCTGCAAACCTTGCAGGAGAATTTCATCGCGGCATTCACTATTGGCGCAAAGCACCGGGTCCTTCAGGTTACTGACATCGTCGAGGGTGACACGGTCGCACGTGCCTTTGCAGCCCGACTGGTTATCGCGCCATATCACCTCGAGGCCTGCACGCTTGAGCACATCCAGCAGGCCCTCTTCGTTCTTGGCCTTGCTCGCGTTGTAATCCTTGCGGCCCATGTTGGAAAACATGCAGGGCACCGACACGGCCGTTTCAGTACCGCAGGAATGCACATCGGTATAGGCAATCAGGCCTGCTTCCTTATCCAGTTTTGGTGTGGTGTCACGGTTGTAACCCAGCACGCCGAAGTTCTCGGCCCGGGCACTTTCTCCCACCACCAACACGGTCAGGGATTTGCGGCCGTGCGCTTGCCAGGTCGGATTTCTCTCGGCATCTTCACCGATTTTGACGAAGGGCTGCCGGGCAGAAGCGACTTGCTCACCCAGGTAGCCGAACGAGGCGCCGATGTAGTTGCTCGGGACCACCATCAAACGCAACTCATGGTGATTACGAAACAGCGAGGACAGGCCTTGATAGTTAACCAGTGCGACGCCACCGATCACCGCAGCGGACGCAACACTCACCAGTACTTTACTGAGTAACTCACGGTGCCAGCGGCGGTAATTAATCGGTGTCATCCACAACAACCACGACGGTAAAACCCCGAGCAAAACAATATAAACAAGTAACTTTATCGAGAGTAAGTCACGCACTTCCGTGGCATTGGTTTGCGCAAAGTTACGCAACATGCCGGTGTCAATCAGTGCGCCATACTGGCCCATGAAATACGCCACCCCGGCGCTGATCATGAAGAGTAGGGTCAAGACTGGTTTCAGCAACGGGCGGAACGCCAGCAGGGTCAATACGATGTTGAAAGCAGCCAGAATCATCAAGCCGAAAGCCACGCGCATGACGACGCCGTGTCCGTCGAACGCGGTGATTTCAAACACATGTTGCCAGAGAACTAAATTAAAGCCTGTCAATAAAAAGGCGCTGGCAATCAACGTTACCCACTCGGGGCGAACGGCTTTGAATTTCCACATGATAGTCGGCTGTTCCTGAAAAGAAGCGCCGTCGGTAAATGTAAAAATTTCATTTACCGCGACAGCAGCAACTTTAGGCAGTCAACCATCAATTTTTTGTGAAAAAGAAGCCAACGATTAGTTGGCTTATGGTGCTTAACAAAAACTTAAGTTGTATTTGAGAACGGTTCAGGCCTGGTTCAGGTACCAGCGCCAGTCCTGCTCACCGACTTCGCCCATAAACTGTCGATACTCGGCACGCTTCACCGCGAGGTAAACACCAAGAAACTCACTGCCGAACGCCTCTCGCGCCCAGCCCGAACCTTCCAGCGCGCGCAATGTGGTCAGCCAGTCGGTCGGCAACAGTTCCGTGGCCTGGGCGTAACCATTGCCTTCCACCGGCGCGCCAGGGTCAAGTTGCTCACGAATGCCGCGATGAATGCCGGCCAGAATCGCCGCGGCCGCCAGATACGGGTTGGCGTCGGCACCACAGATTCGATGCTCGATATGCCGCGAGAATGCCGGCCCGCCCGGCACACGCAGACTGACGGTGCGATTGTCCACGCCCCAGGTAGCCGCCAGCGGCGCGTAACTGTTGGTCTGGAAGCGACGGTAGGAGTTGGCGTTCGGACAAAACAGCAACAACGAATCGAGCAAAGTGCTGAGCATCCCGCCTACCGCCTGCTTAAGCAGCGGAGTACCGTCCGCGGCCTCGCTGGCGAACAGGTTGTTGCCGTCCTTGTCCGCCAGGCTGACATGCATGTGCATGCCCGTGCCGGCCAGGTCATCGAACGGTTTGGCCATGAAACACGCGATCATCCCGTGTTTATGCGCAACGCCCTTGACCAGCCGCTTGTAGCGCACGGCCTCGTCCATGGCTTGCAAGGCGTCGGTGCGATGTTCGAGGGTGATCTCCACTTGTCCCGGCGCGTATTCCGAAATCGCGGTGCGCGCCGGAATGCCCTGGAGTTTGCAGGCGCTGTAGAGATCGGCCAGAAACGGCTCGATCTGTTCCAATTCACGCAATCCGTAGACCTGAGTCCCGCGCGGGCGCCCGCCATCTACATCCCGCGCCGGTTGCGGCCGTCCGTTGCTGTCGCGCTGTTGATCCAGCAGATAGAACTCCAGCTCCGCGGCCATCACCGGGTAATAACCGTCGGCCTGCAAGCCTTCGATTACCTTCGCCAACAGGTGCCTCGGGTCGGCGATGGTGGCCGGCATGCCTTCCTTGGGGTGCATGCTGACCTGCACCGCCGCCGTTGGAATCAATCGCCATGGCATGCGGGTCAGGCTGCCGCTGATCGGGTAGGCCCGGCAATCGATATCACCCACGTCCCAGACCAGTCCGGAGTTTTCCACGTCATCGCCGTTGATGGTCAGGCCCAGAATGGTGCTCGGCAGGGGGCGACCGCTTTCGTACACCGCCAGTAGCTCATCGCGATGCAACAACTTGCCCCGTGGCACACCGTTGTTGTCGAGGATGAACAACTCGAACATCTCGATATCCGGATTCTGTTCCAGAAAAGTCAGCGCTTCTTGCTTCGTGGCGAAGGAGGTCGTGGCACAACTCATGGGAATTCTCTTGTTTGCGCGTCAGGCAAACGCACAGGCGCTGCCAGTTTGATCCCGGCGCACAGCGCAGGACCTGTAAGAACAATCAAAGGGAAAGGCAGGAGTCCGGCGGGCGCGCGTGACGACAATGCCACAACGCCCAGAAGGCGAGTTCGGAAGGAAGTGCGACTGGACAATCGTCCATAAAGAAGACCGCAGTAGACAGATGAGCATCAGCGTCACATGGCTGGTTAAGTCGTTAAATCGGGATTTGAAGAACCTTGGTTGTGGGTTGGCTAAACATTACTCCAGAGCACCCCATTGGATTTGCGTTGCCCTCCCTTTATTTAATTTCTAAATACCAGACCGGACTTTCTGATTTGCGGCCTTCCAGCCTCGCACGCCTAATTGGGCCTTGTCATTCAAGGTCCCATCGATGGAAAACGTCCGCGCCACTTCCCGCCCTGCCTTCTGGTTGATGGTCAGCATCATGCTCGTCGCCCTGAACCTGCGCCCTTCCATGGCCGCGGTCGGCCCTTTGCTCTCGGCGATTCGCGGCGACATCCCGCTGAGTTTCAGCCTGGCGTCGCTGCTGACCATGTTGCCGGTAATGGCCATGGGAATGGCGATGTTCGTCGGCCTCAGCGTCAGTCAATGGCTCGGCGAACAGCGCACGGTGCAGGTGTCGTTGCTGATTATCGGCTTGGCAACGGTGTCGCGCCTGTTCCTTGACTCGGCAGCCGAACTGATCCTCAGTGCCGTTCTGGCGGGCGTCGGTATCGCACTGATTCAAGCGTTGATGCCGGCACTGATCAAGTCGCGTTTCAGCGACAACGTTTCCGTGTGCATGGGCCTCTACGTCACGTCGATCATGGGAGGCGCCGCCCTCGCCGCGTCCTTCGCGCCGCTGGTGATGACGCGCACCGGCAGTTGGCGGACAGGCCTGGCGGTCTGGGCAATCCTGGCATTGGTGGCACTACTGTTTTGGTTCGGCCAACGTTCGGCGATGCCGGCACGGCCCGCTCAAGTGCAACGAAACGGGTCGTTCTTCACCCATTCCCGCGCCTGGTTACTCGCGATCTTCTTCGGCCTGGGCACGGCGTCCTACACCTGTGTGCTGGCCTGGCTGGCGCCGTACTACGTGGAAAAAGGCTGGAGCGAACAAAACGCCGGTTTGTTGTTAGGTTTTCTGACAGCCATGGAAGTACTGTCTGGCTTGCTGACGCCTGCGATCGCTAACCGCAGTCGTGACCGTCGCCTGGTGCTAGTGGTGTTGCTGGTGCTGATCATGGCCGGTTTCTGCGGGCTGATTGTGTGCCCGCGACACCTGAGTCTGTTATGGCCGTGCCTGCTGGGGCTGGGCATTGGCGGACTGTTCCCGATGAGCCTGATCGTGTCGCTGGATCACCTGGACAACCCGCAACGTGCGGGCGGGCTGACGGCCTTTGTCCAAGGCATCGGCTACCTGATCGCCGGCCTCTCGCCACTGATTGCCGGAATGATCCGTGATCAACTTGGCAGTTTCGAATGGGCCTGGTGGTCACTCACCGGCGTCATGGCGCTGATGATGTTGATGGTCCTGCGATTCAACCCGCGGCACTACGCCCGCCACATTCACTGACCCGGACGCCCCTCATGAAACACACCGGTTTCTCCGCCGCCCACGTCGGCATGCTGCTCTGGGCGCTGTTGATTGCTGCTTCGTTTTCCGCGGCGGCACAGGTCAGTCAAACCATTGATCCGATCCTGCTGACCGGTTTGCGCCTGTTATTTTGCGCCCTCGTGTTTTTACCGTTGCTGCTACTCAAGGGTGACACCGCCATGACCCGACGCGGCCTGTTCGGCCATGCGGTCCTCGGCTTGCTGCTGGCCGTGTATTTTGGCTCGTTGTTCGAAGCGCTGCGCTACACCTCCGCGGTCAACACCGGCACAATGTTCACGCTGGTGCCCTTGCTGACTCTGCTTTTCGAAGCCGTATTGATGCCGGACAGCAGCCTCAAACAACGGGTATTGCCGATGCTGATCGCGGCCGTCGGAGCCGTGCTGCTGGTGTTGAAAGGCGCGGGTCCGGGCGAGTTGCCGTCGCTCTATGCGGTGTGGGTGTACGGGCTCGGTTGCCTGGCGATGGCGCTCTATTCGCCCCTGAGTCAACGGCTTAAAACCAGCAGCCTCAAGGGCCGTGGCCCGGTGGGCATGACCTTCTGGAACATGCTGTTCGGTGCGTTGTTCCTGCTGGTGTTCTGTGGGTTCAGTGGCGGCTGGCGATCCGCGTCGTTGCTGACCCTGAACGATTTTTACTGGCTGGTTTACCTGGCGCTGTTCGCCACCTTGGCGACCTTCTGGTTGCTGCACCGGGCCATCGGCGTCATCGCCCCCTCCTCGGTTATTTCCTACATTTACCTGAGCACATTGTTCATCACGCTGTTTCATTGGTTCTGGTGGCGTCAATCACCACTGCCGCTGGAAATCGTCGGCGCTGTACTCGTAGGCATCGGCATGCTGGCGTTATTGATCTCCAGCCGTCGCACTGTGCATTTGGCACTGCCTCACAACTAAAAGGGAAACTTCCCACAAGGCATTCTCCTGGAACCATCGTTCCGTTAGGATCTTCCGAACGAGTCTGCGCTCAGTCAGCGCAAGGATCACAGCGAGATGGAATGGATGCTGAACAGTAACTTGCTTAGAAAACTCGACATGCAGGACCTCATGGTGTTTATCGCCGTGTATGAACAAAGCAGCGTCACCGGAGTGTCCGAATCGCTCTGCGTCAGTCAGTCCACCGTCAGTTACTGCTTGAAAAAGCTACGCTGCGCGTTCGAAGACGAGTTGTTCATCAACACCCGCGCGGGGATGCGCCCCACTTACAAAGCCAGCACCATGTACACCCACGTGCTGAAAATCCTCGAAAGCATCAACCTCTGTCACGCCGGGGCGCAGGCGTTCGACCCTACTCTGCAACCGGTCACCTTCAATATTTGCGCACCGGAATACTTCGAGCAGTTAATCCTGCCGCGTCTATTGAAAAGCTTTGATTCCGCCGATTTACCGGTGATGGTCAACATGCACAAGTTCGAAACCGACATTCCGGCCGATGAACTGCGTGACGGCAGTCTCGACCTGGTGATTTGCTTCGGCCCGAATTTTCATCGCAATCACACCGACTTCAAATCCCGCCTGCTGCTGGAGGATGATCTGGTCTGTGTCTTCGATACACGAGCCACGCCCCTGGAGCCGCGTTTAAGTCTGCAAGCCTTCACCGAACGCCGGCATGTGTTTCCTACGCCCTGGACGTCGACCACCAACATGGTTGATGGCTGGCTGGCACAGCAAGCGCAAAAACGCCAAATCATCGCACGCTCAAACAGCTACAGCGCAGCACTGAAAATGATCACCGGGACCGACTTCATCGTTACCCTGCCCCGACGCATCCAGCATTTACTGGCCAGCGAAGCGATCTTCAATCACTGCGAAGCGCCCACAGGCTTGCCGGGTTTCACTCTCGACATGCAATGGAGTCAAGGCGCCGATCAGGACAGCGCCAATATCTGGTTGCGTGAACAGGTGGTCAAGGCCTGCACTGAACAGGCAACGGCCTGAAACTCAGTGGTTGATGGCGACT
The DNA here is from genome assembly GCF_055803035.1 of Pseudomonas sp. 300. Taxonomy (NCBI): domain Bacteria; kingdom Pseudomonadati; phylum Pseudomonadota; class Gammaproteobacteria; order Pseudomonadales; family Pseudomonadaceae; genus Pseudomonas; species Pseudomonas sp. 300. The sequence continues at coordinate 2,919,892 of NZ_JAVLRV010000002.1, forward strand.
TTGCTATAGGACTCTCGATCAATGTCGAGGATTTCCACCGCCAACTGCACTTCAACCCCCGTCGGCCATACACACAGGTCCTGCACCACTGCCAGCAGGCTTTCAGACAACTGTTTTTTGATCTGCGGCGAGCGCCCACTCAACAACGCCAGTTTCACGTACACGAAAGCCCGCTCAACCATTGCCGTACCGACCTTGAAGGTTTCGATCTTGACTGCTCGGCTTTTGATGTCGTACTCGGCAGCAAACTGACCGGAAGCCACCAGCGCATTGTTGAGCCGGATCAACGCCACGTCGGCGTTCAAATCAGGCAGGTTGGCGGTGTATTCCATGTGCAGGTGAGGCATGGCGTGGCTCCTTGAGGCTGGCGGAAAGGTCGTACATATAACACAGAGTTGTCCTGCTCACCGGGACGGCGGCGATACAAAGCGCTCACTCATGAACGCCTCCAGTCGCGAGCGCAACCAGCGCTCGGCAGGGTCGGTATCGACATGACTGAGCCAGACCATGGACAAGTCGAGGGTTGGTGTCTTGAACGGAAAAGGCTCCGTGAACAGTTGCCCGGACGCCGCCATCGCCTCGGCGGTGTAATCCGGCAGGCTGGCGATCAGGTCGGTTCCGGCGAGCAAGGCCGGCAACGAACTGTACTGCGGCACGGATAGCACCACCTGACGCGTACGACCGATATCCGCCAGCCACTCGTCAGCGTAACCACTGACGTTGGCGGTGTGAGACACCAGCACGTGCGGGCGCGAGCAGTACTCATCGAGGGTCAGCGGCGTGTCGGACGCATCGGCGCGCAAGATCATAGGCTGGATGTGCCGCAGCAATTTGCGCTTGGCATTGGCCGGGAGACCGCGGGTCTGGCTGATACCCACTGTAATGTCACCGGATGCCAGCAAATCGGGAATTCGCCAGTAATCGACATGCTGAACCACAAATACCACTTTTGGCGCTTCCTGACGCAGGGCGCGCAGCAACGGCGGCAACAAGCCAAACTCGACATCGTCCGACAGCCCGATACGAAAGGTCATGGTGCTGACGGCGGGATCGAAATCATGGGTCAGGCTCAACGCCACTGACAACGAGTCCAGTGCTGGCGACAAATACTGAATCAGCTCCTCGGCCCTGGCGGTCGGCTCCATCCGATGACCCACCCGGATAAACAGCGGGTCGTTAAACATCGTGCGCAAGCGGTTGAGGGCCGAGCTGATGGTCGGCTGCCCGAGAAACAACTTCTCCGCCACCCGGGTAACGTTGCGTTCGAGCATCAAGGTTTCGAACACCACCATCAGGTTGATATCCGCCTTGCGTAGTTCGTTGCGATTCATCCACTGCCCCAGGGTGTCCCTAACTGCCGACAGTTTAGGTAGCTGTCCCAAGCGGCGTCTATGCGACTCAAGCAGTTTGCGTTCAATCCGAAGCGAGGCTGTTTGAAACGAAGCTGCCCTGATTGAGCAGCTTCACCGGTCCAGGCCTAGATTTCCTTCACCGGGGTCTGATCCTCAGTGCCCTTGATCAGGCTGATGGCATGCACGCAATCCGCCTTGTTGACGTAAGACTCCCCGCTGGCAATCGTTTCATGGTTCCCCGCCCGCAAACGCCACCGCCATTGACCTTTGCCAGTCTGCGCGGTGCCACGGGTTTGCCTGTAAATCTCAAAATACATTGATCGCTCCTTGCGATGGCTGATGACGGCAGATCAGTGACCTGCGAAACCAGAGTAGATGAGGTTTTTGGGGGGCGAGGCTTTGCAATGTCAGGGGATATTTCGAGAGAAAACCCTTGATTGAAGCGGCAGCCTGTAGAGACGGGGAGTGGTAATTGGAGCCACTTGGTTGAGTAACTTTTCTCGTGAACGGACGTGTTTTTCTTACATCAGTATGCTGACGGCTCCTACGTAAAATAAAAACTGTACGCTTGCGACATCCACCCGGAATGCGGCCCTGCTACCGCGCTCCAAAATCGCCCAAAAAAACGACCAGAAACGAAAAAGCCCCGTAGCTTATTCAGCTACGGGGCTTTTTCTATGTAATGGCGGAGAGATAGGGATTCGAACCCTAGGTACCGGTGAAGGTACAACGGATTTCGAATCCGTCCCATTCGGCCACTCTGGCATCTCTCCAACGGCGCGCATCATAACAACACTTTTGCCGGAAGCGAACCCCCTAAGCGAAATTTTTCCGTGCTATCAAATGCTTGCGTCGATTAAAGCGGTACGCCCAGACGATTGGCGACTTCTTCGTAGGCTTCGATAACGTCACCGAGGCCCTGACGGAAGCGGTCCTTGTCCATTTTCTTGCCGGTGGCCTTGTCCCACAGACGGCAGCCGTCCGGGCTGAACTCGTCGCCCAGGACGATGGAGCCGTCGGAGAACACGCCGAATTCGAGTTTGAAGTCGACCAGCAGCAGGCCGGCGTCGTCGAACAGTTTGCTCAGGACTTCGTTGACCTTGAGCGACAGTTCTTTCATGCGAACCAGTTGCTCGGCGGTGCCCCAACCGAAGGCCACGACGTGGGATTCGTTGATGAACGGGTCACCCTTGGCGTCGTCCTTCAGGAACAGTTCGAAGGTGTAAGGGTTGAGCTTCATGCCTTCTTCGACGCCCAGGCGCTTGACCAGGCTGCCGGCGGCGTAGTTACGCACGACGCACTCGACCGGGATCATGTCGAGTTTTTTCACCAGGCATTCGTTGTCGCCCAGCAGTTTGTCGAATTGGGTCGGCACGCCGGCGGCTTCGAGTTTCTGCATGATGAAGGCGTTGAACTTGTTGTTCACCATGCCTTTGCGGTCGAGCTGCTCGATGCGCTTGCCGTCGAACGCCGAAGTGTCGTTGCGAAACAGCAGGATCAAGCGGTCAGCGTCGTCGGTCTTGAAAACCGATTTGGCTTTGCCGCGGTAGAGTTCTTCACGTTTTTCCATGATGGGCTCCGCTTGCTAAGTAGGTGGGCTAGGCGATGTGTCGCCAGTCGAGCCCTGAATCTTGATCGGCCAGTTGCAGCCAGTCCGGGTCGCACCCGAGGGTGTCGACAAAACATTGCCGGGCCAGCTGCGGCAGGTTGTTCTTGCTGCTCAGATGGGCCAGGACCAGGTGTTGCAGGCCTTGCCAGCCCAACTCGGACACCAGGAATGCCGCCTGGTGGTTGTTCAAATGTCCCAGTTCACCGCCCACCCGCTGCTTGAGAAAGTACGGGTAGTGACCGCGAGCCAGCATGTCACGGCAATGGTTGGCCTCGATCATCAACGCATCGAGGTCACGATAGCCGTCCAGCACTTTGTTGCAGTATGAGCCCAGGTCGGTCAACAGGCCGAAGCGCCGCTCACCGTCACTGAACACATATTGCGTCGGTTCCTGTGCATCGTGGGCCACGGCAATGACGCCGATGCTCAGTGCGCCGATCTGCAGTTGCTCGCCGCCGGCCAGAAGGCCAGCCGGTTCAATCGGTTTGCGCATCCCGCGCAGGGTGCCGCGACTGAGGTAGACAGGCAGATTGTAGCGCCGAGACAGCAAACCCACGCCATGCACGTGGTCGGCATGTTCGTGGGTCACGAGTATCGCGCTCAGTTGCGCCGGGTTCACACCCAGGCGCAGCAAGCGTTTTTCGGTTTCCCGCAAGGAGAAACCACAATCCACCAGCACATACGTATCAGCGCTGGCTATCAGCGTGCCGTTCCCTTGGCTACCGCTGCCGAGAACGGCAAAACGCATGTGATCAGCCCAGGTTGTCCTGAATCACGCTCAACACTTTGCGCGCCACGTCAGCCGGCGCCACGGTGTTGATGTTTTTCTCGACGGTGACCTGAACGGTATCGCCGACCTTGCTCAGGCGAACCTGATAACGCTCGGCACGGGCTTCAACTTCTTCCTTGTCCGGCTTGCTGCCGAACAAGCCGCTGAGGAAACCAGGCTTCTCGTCTTTCTTCTCGGCTTTTTCGGCCAGGTTGATGTAGTACAGGCCCAGGCTGCGGTTGATGTCTTCAACGCGCCATTCGCCCTGCTCCAGCGCACGACCGACGCTCGACCAGGCACGATCCAGGTCGTTACCGACGTTCAGAACCGGGTTGCCGCTGCCGTCTTCGCTCAGGCTGACGCGACTTGGCGTATCGAAATCACGCGAAGCCAGCATGGAGACCGAACCGCCCTTCTCCGAGATGCGGCTCATGCTTGCCAGCATATCGTCGACCAGTGCCGCGTCCAGGCCTGTGTTGACCGAACGGTTGGTGAAGGCCACATCGGCGGTGCTGCCGGCAGGACGCTCGGCGCTGACCACATAGACTTCGCTGGTGTTGCGCTGCACGCCTGGCTCGATTCGGACCCGCACGCGGGTTTCGCTGTCGGCGCCGACACCGGCCGCACTCAGGCGTTTTGCCATCGCGGCGGACAGCTCGTCGGAATGCTGCCAGGTGGTGGTGAATTCGCCGGTTTGCGGGCGCTGCTCATCCAGACGGAAACCGTTGTCCTGGAAGAACTGCACGGCCACTGGCCAGACTTCGGCCGGCGGGTTCTGGGCCACGATCCAGCGAGAGTCGCCGGTCTTCTGCAGCGAGTAGGCGCTGGCATCGGCAGCGGCGGACAGTGGCTGCGGACGCGGCACGATGTACTCGCCCTTGACGGTGTCATCGGCCACGTTGCGAGGAATCGGCAGCAGCGGATCCAGACGTTTGGCGGTGCTGACGTCCGGTGGCATTTGCATAGGTGCAGTCTGTTGCGCTTCCAGGTAATCGCTACCACGGTCACGGAAATAACCTTCCGGGCCCCAGACCCATCCGCAGCCACTGGTGCTGGAGATAATCAAGGCAAGTGCGGAAAGTCCGGCCAATCGCTTCATGCGTAGTGCTTCCTCAATTAAACCAGTACGCCGGACTGGCGCATGGCCTGCCGCAGCGGTTCGTGACAGGCAGCGCTGAGCCAGGTGAGCGGCAGACGGATACCGTCCGGCATCAAGCCCATTTCATGCAGCGCCCATTTCACGGGGATAGGGTTGGATTCGATAAACAGGGTTTTATTGAGCGGCATCAGCTTTTCGTGAATCGCGCGGGCCGTGACGGCATCGCCTTTCAGAGCAGCGTTGCACAGGTCGGCCATGTCGCGCGGGGCAACGTTGGCGGTCACCGAAATGTTGCCTTTACCGCCGAGCAGAATCAGCTCGACTGCGGTAGCGTCGTCACCGGACAACACCAGGAAGTCTTTGCTGACGCCATCGATGATGGCTTTGGCACGGGCCAGGTCGCCGGTGGCTTCCTTGATACCGATGATGTTTTTCACGGTCGACAGGCGAATCACGGTTTCAGTCAGCATGTCGCACGCCGTACGGCCCGGCACGTTGTACAGGATTTGCGGAATGTCGACGGCTTCGGCGATGGCCTTGAAGTGCTGGTACAAACCTTCCTGGGTCGGCTTGTTGTAGTAAGGCGTCACCAACAGGCAAGCATCGGCGCCGGCGGTTTTTGCATTGGTGGTCAGCTCGATGGCTTCGCGAGTCGAGTTGGCGCCGGTACCGGCGATCACCGGAATGCGCCCTGCAACCTGCTTGACCACGTAACGAATCACTTCGATGTGTTCGTTCACGTCTAGCGTGGCCGATTCACCTGTCGTGCCGACCGCCACGATGGCGTGGGTGCCGTTTTGCAGGTGAAAGTCCACCAGTTTGCTCAGGCTGTCCCAGTCGAGACGACCCTGTGCATCCATGGGTGTGACCAGTGCCACCATACTGCCCGCAATCATGCAACCGCTCCTGCCGGAAAAAGAGAGCCGTAATGGTACTGGCGCCAAGATGCTTGTACAAGCGAAGTACTGCGCTGCTGCCATTCCCCTTGGCGCCGCTTTTCGCTACCCTTCAGACTTTGATCGGTACTGATAAGCTCGTACGCCGGGTTCCAGCCTCCATTTTCGGCATCACAAGCCCCGATCCAGCGTTGCCACCCCTCGCTCTTGCCACACTGGAGCACGTCGCAACCTTCGGCCCGGGTTTTCTGAATTCGCATCCGCAGGCTCGCCCCCGGTCAAAAAAGCCCGTAGAAGTATCGACCGCTCATCGCTTTAGGAATGCTGCATGTCCACCCCCACAGTTCGCGAACAATTCCTTGTCATCAGTGCCCTCGGCGCCAACCCCATGGAGCTGACTAACGTCCTGTGCCGCGCCAGCCATGAAAACCGCTGCGCCGTGGTCACCTCTCGCCTGACCCGTCATGGCGAGTGCAGTGCGTTGATCCTCGAGATCTCCGGTAGCTGGGACGCCCTGGCTCGCCTGGAAGGCAGCCTGTCGGGCCTCGCCAAGAAGCACGCATTTACCGTTAACGTGGTGCGTAGCGCGGCGCTGGAGAATCGTCCCCAGGCCTTGCCTTACGTCGCTTATGTCAGCTCGGCCTATCGCTCGGACATCATCAACGAGCTGTGCCAGTTCTTCATGGACCATAACGTCGAGCTGGAAAACCTGACCTGCGACACGTATCAGGCGCCGCAAACCGGCGGCACCATGCTCAACGCCACGTTTACCGTGACCTTGCCCGCCGGCGTGCAAATCAGCTGGTTGCGCGATCAGTTCCTGGATTTCGCCGACGCGCTGAACCTGGATGCCCTGATCGAACCGTGGCGCCCACAAAACCCAATGTAAGGAAGCTTTCATGGCCGTTGCCATCGACCAACCGGTTGCCGACTTCGAAGCGCCCGCCACCAGCGGGCAGACCGTCAGCCTCGCGGGCCTTAAAGGCAAGCAAGTGGTGATCTACTTCTATCCGAAGGACAGCACGCCGGGCTGCACGACCCAGGGTCAAGGCTTTCGCGATCAGCTTGAGGTCTTTAAAGCGGCAAACACCGAAGTCTTCGGCGTGTCCCGTGACAGCCTGAAATCCCATGAGAACTTCAAAGCCAAACAGGCGTTCACCTTCGAGCTGATCAGCGACAAAGAAGAGGCGCTGTGCCAGTTGTTCGATGTGATCAAGCTGAAGAAGCTTTATGGCAAGGAATACATGGGCGTTGACCGGAGCACGTTCCTGATCGACAAGAATGGCGTGCTGCGTCAGGAATGGCGTGGTGTGAAGGTGCCGGGGCATGTGGATGCCGTTCTGGCAGCGGCTCAGGCATTGAACAAGGCCTAAGCTTTATTGGCGTCTGTACTGACGCCATCGCGGGCAAGCCCGTTCCCACAGGGACTGCATCGATCCTGTAGGAGCGGGCTTGCCCCGATGAGGCCCTCCGCCTCATCCTGTGAATCAGATTAAAGCAGCGGCGCCACCACTGGCTCCTTGCGCGGCCAGGCATCCAGCACTGCCTTGAACAGCGTCGCCAGGGGGATCGCAAAGAATACCCCCCAGAATCCCCACAACCCGCCAAACAACAACACCGCGCAGATGATCGCCACCGGATGCAGGTTGACCGCTTCCGAGAACAGCAGCGGCACCAGCACATTGCCATCCAGCGTCTGAATAATTCCGTAGACCGCCATCAAATAGATGAACTGATCGCTCCAGCCCCACTGAAACAACGCAATCAGCAACACGGGCACGGTCACCACCACGGCTCCAACATAAGGCACCACCACCGACACGCCCACCAACAACGCCAACAGTGCCGCGTAGTTGAGTTCCAATACGACAAACGCGATGTAGGTCACCCCACCGCAAATGAAAATCTCGATGACCTTGCCGCGAATGTAGTTGGCGATCTGCCGGTTCATTTCGTGGGCAACGCGGGTGATCAGCGCGCGCTCACGAGGCAAATAACCGCGGACCCACTGGCCGATCATTTCCCGGTCCTTGAGAAAGAAAAAAACCAGAATCGGCACCAGCACCAGGTAGATCATGATGTTGACCAGCAGCGGCAGACTCGACAGCGAAAAGGTCAGTGCCCACTGGCCGAACTTGCCGATCTCGCCTCGCGCCACCTCAATGGCCTGCAGAACCTGCTCGTCGGAGACCAGATGCGGGTAGCGCTCGGGCAACAGCAATAACAGTGATTGCCACTTGGCGAGCATGCCCGGCAACTCATTGAACAGCGTGATCAGCTGATGCCAGAGCAACGGCACCACGACAATAATGAACACCAGCAACACGCCCATGAACAAGGCGAAGACCAGCCCCACCGCCACGCCGCCCGGCACGCGAAGTCGTTCAAGTGTCACCACCAGCCCTTGCATCAGATACGCCAGCACCATCCCGGCGAGCACCGGTGCGAGCATGCCGCCCAGGGTGAGCACAGCGGTAAACGCCAGAAACAGCAGGACCGCCAGCACCACCGCCTCTTCATCGGAGAAATAACGCTGAATCCAGTCGCGTAACACTTTGAACATCAATAATCCTTAGAAACGAACGCAGCAGTTTTCAGGCTTTTTTCAACCAGTAGCGGTAAACGCCCGCTTCATCTTCTTCACGAAGCAGCGTATGACCGGCCAAACGGGCAAAGGTGCGAAAGTCGCGCTGCGAGCCCGCATCGGTGGCGATCACCTTGAGCACCGCGCCGCTGGCCATCCGATTGAGTTCCAGCTTGGCCTTGAGCAACGGCAACGGACAATTCAGGCCGCTGGCGTCCAGTTCGGCGTCATGGGCTACAGCGTCGGTCATTGCGTTACTCCTGGTCTGGTGTTCGAGCGGCTTAGAATATCTGGTCCGAAGCGTACTGTCCGGCTACAGTAAGGTCTTTGTCGACTAAGGCTTTGTGCATGACTTTTTTGCGCCCTACCCTGCTGACGCTCGCTTGCCTGCTCGCCTCACCGGGCTTCGCCGACGATCTGCCGTCACTCGGCGACGCCAGTTCTGCCATTGTCTCGCCACAACAGGAACACCAGTTGGGCCGCGCCTGGCTGGCGCTGTTGCGTAGCCAGGTTTCCCAGCTCAATGATCCGCAGCTCAAGGATTACGTCGAATCCAGCGTTTATCGGCTGGTGGAAACCAGCCAGGTCAACGACCGTCGCCTGGAGTTCATCCTGATCAACAGCCCGCAACTCAACGCCTTTGCGGCGCCGGGCGGGATTGTCGGGGTCAACGGCGGGTTATTCCTTAATGCCCAGACCGAGGGCGAATACGCTTCGGTACTCGCTCACGAACTGGCTCACTTGTCGCAGCGCCACTTTGCCCGGGGCGTTGAAGCACAACAGCGCATGCAGGTACCGATGATGGCCGCGCTGCTGGCCGGGATCGTGATTGCCGCTGCCGGTGCCGGTGATGCCGGGATCGCGGCCATTGCAGGCACGCAGGCAGCAGCGATTCAGGAACAACGACGTTTCTCGCGCCAGAATGAGCAGGAGGCCGACCGCATCGGCATCCTCAACCTGGAAAAAGCCGGTTACGACCCCCGCTCGATGCCGACCATGTTCGAACGGTTGGCGCGTCAATATCGCTTCGACGCCAAGCCACCGGAATTCCTGCTGACTCACCCGGTGACCGAATCGCGGATCGCCGACACCCGCAACCGCGCCGAGCAGGCCAAACAGGGCGGAATCGAAGACTCCATGCGTTATCAGCTGATTCGTGCGCGAGTCCAGCTGATTTACGAAGAAACCCCAGGCTTGGGCGCCAAGCGCTTCCGCGCACAGCTGGATGAAAACCCGAAAAACGACGTTGCGCGTTATGGGTTGGCGATCGCCCAGATCAAGGGTGGCCAACTGAACGAAGCACGGGAGAATCTCAAGTCGCTGCTGGCCAAGTCGCCAAACGAGATCATCTACAACCTGGCGCAGATCGATCTGGATATCACCAACAATCGCCTGCCGGACGCTCAAACCCGGGTGGACCGGATGTTGACTCAGTATCCGGGCAACTACCCGCTGAATCAGGTGCGCGTCGATTTGCTGCTCAAGCAAAACCGGGCGCCCGAAGCGGAAAAAGCGCTGGAGAGTTTGCTCAAAAGCCGTCCCGATGATCCTGATGTCTGGTACATGGTGGCGGAAACCCGTGGTCTGTCAGGCAATATCATCGGTTTGCATCAGGCGCGCGCCGAGTACTTTGCGCTGGTTGGCGACTACCGCCAGGCCATTCAGCAACTGGACTTCGCCAAGCGCAAGGCCGGGACCAACTTCCCGCTGTCGTCGCGTATCGACGCCCGCCAACGGGAGCTGATGGAGCAAGAGCGCATGATCAAGGACATGATGGGCTGACGCCTTTCAACAGGCACAAAAAAACCGCCTCTTTCGAGGCGGTTTTTTACTCAGCCGACAACCGGTTTATTCAGCCAGTTTGAAGGTGATGAAGCTGGCGCGATTTTGACGCAGAACCCGCATCGACACCGAGCGGTTCTTCGGCAGCGCCTTGGCGATATCGGTGAACTCCTTGGTGGAGCCAATCGCCTGATTGTTCAGGTGAGTGATGACATCACCTGGCTGCAAGCCGATCAGAGAAGCAGGACCCTCCTGGACTTCCTTGATCACCACACCCCCTTTGAGGTCGTAGGTTTTCTTCTGCTCGTCGGTCAGCTCGGCCACCGAAACACCCAGGCGATTGCTGCTGCGCTCAGTGGTTGATTTCGGCAGGGTATCCAGTTCCTTACCTTCTTCAGGGATGGCGCCGACCGTTAGCTCGACATTTTGACGCTTGCCTTCACGAATCACTTCAAGATTGGCCTTGGCGCCAGCCTTCAGCGCGCCGACCAGATGCGGAAGATCGGCAGACATGACGATCGGTTGACCGTTCATGCTCAGGATCACGTCACCCACTTGCAGGCCACCCTTGGCAGCCGGACCGTCATCCTGGATCTGGGCCACCAGCGCACCGGCCGGCTTTTCAAGACCGAACGACTCGGCCAGATCCTTGTTCACTTCCTGAATGACGACACCCAACCAGCCACGGCTGACTTTGCCGCCGCTTTTCAGCTGGTTGGAAACGTCCATGGCCACGTCGATCGGGATTGCGAACGACACGCCCATGAAACCGCCGGAACGGGTGTAGATCTGAGAGTTGATCCCCACTACCTCACCCGCCAGGTTGAACAGCGGACCACCGGAGTTACCCGGGTTGATCGGCACGTCGGTCTGGATGAACGGCACATAGTTTTCGTTCGGCAGACTGCGGCCGATGGCGCTGACGATGCCTTGTGTCACGGTGTGGTCGAAACCGAATGGCGAGCCGATGGCCACAACCCACTGGCCTGCTTTCAGGTCCTGGGATTTGCCCAGTTTCAGGACTGGCAGATCCTTGCCTTCGATTTTCAGCAGCGCCACGTCGGAGCGTGGATCGGTGCCGACCAGTTTGGCTTTCAGCTCGCTGCGGTCAGCGAGACGAACGAGAATTTCGTCGGCATCGGCAATCACGTGGTTGTTGGTCAGGATGTAGCCGTCAGACGAGATGATGAAACCCGACCCCAAGGATTGGGCCTCACGCTGACGATCGCCGCGAGGTGTACGCGGTTGTGGCGGCATGCCGCGTTCGAAAAACTCGCGCAACATCGGCGGCAAGCCCTCGAGGTCGGGCATCTGCTCGCTCACTTTTCGATCCGGCAGTTTCTGCGTGGTACTGATGTTCACCACCGCGGGCGAGGCCTGCTCGACCAGCTGTGTGAAGTCAGGCAATTCGGCTGCTTGCACAGCGACCGCCTGACCGAGCACCAGCACGGTGGCAAAAATGGAGAGGTAAGACTTCAAGCGTGGTATCGACATACGGCTCCCGTTACGACGAGCATAGTTAAGCGATATGGAGCAAGGAACACCGGGAACAATACGCCGGTATTTTTGTTCCGGGAACAACAAACAAGGCCAGAGCCGAGGGGCTCTGACCTATAAAAAATTTCGGGGATATTTGCAAATAGAAATGCTCACCAAACATTTCGATATAGCTCACTACTGGGTTGCAGTGGCATCGGTGCGCATGGACAGCGCGATCCGTTCAGCAGTGCCTACCGGGATTTCACCGACCACGGTGACCATCATCTCGCCTTGAGGGGTCGTCACACGCCGGGATACAGCCACGGTTGGGCCCAACTGAGTACGAGTATCGGTGACGGTAGCGCCATTCAGCGGTTCCAGAAACACCGAGAAACGGGCCAGACCATCGTCATACATCAGGCTGCTGACTTGGGTTTTGGTTTCGGGATCCTTGCGCGAGGTACTGCTTGTCAGCTCGAAGCCGGCAGGCAACCAGTCCGTATGCCAGTTTTGGGCAGCCTTGACCGCTGACGCCTTGTCGCTGTCGAGGGTGACGGCTTTGCAATCCGGGCCCGCCTGCAACTCGTCGTCGGAGGGCACGTCGGAAGTATCCAGCTGCGTAAACTGGAATCGCTCCAGCAACTGCCCTTTCTCATTCAGGAGCAATGATTTGAGAGGCAGGCCGGTTTCTTTATCCAGATGCAATTCAAAACCGTAGCGATGTTGATCGCGAGGCGTCAGGCTAACAATGACCGCCGCACGTCCGGCCACACGCGACTTGCCGATGACGGCAAGTTCGTACCAATTCTTGAGCTTTTGTGGATCAAGTGCACGAGCTGCGGAGTTGGGGGAATCCCCAAGCCCTGCAATCAGAGTGCCGCTGACGCATTGAGTATGTCCATCAATGCGCACGACTTCCTGAGCCGACCCGTCGAGCTGGAGCAACCGCTCGCGGACCTTGCCATCCTGGACGCGGTGCCAGATGTTGTGGGTAGAAAAACTACCGTTACGCTCGTAGACGAAAGTACCGTGAAAGCTTTGCTGTTGCTCGGCCTGACCAAGACGGGTCAACCAGTCTTGTGCCTCATCGGCGTGGGCTGGAACGATGAACCAGCCACCGAGCAGAAGCGAAAGTAGAGGTATGGCGCGCATGATCCTCCTTAACGGTTTTCCAGGCTTGCTGCACGAGCGTAAGGCAGAGCGCTCTCAGTACCTTTCAGTGCAGCCTGTTGAGCATGTTGGCGCAAGTAGCTTGGCAGACGCTGATCGTGCCAGCCTGGCTGACCTTGCAAAACGCCATTGGCCATAGGACCGGTGGCTTCCGAACTTTCATTGTAGCCTGCCAATACAGCTGGGCCCTTGACCTGAGGAACGGCCAGACCCGGTTGACTGGATTGCTGAGCCAGTTCGACACCCGCGATCTCGTCCTGATTGTACAGACGAACACCTGCCAATACGGCAACGGTGACCGACGCAGCTACAGCCAGTCGACCCAGGCTGCGCCATGGACCACGGGAGACTTTCGCCGGCACGGCTTCGTCAGCCAGCGCAGCAGAAACTGCCGCAGCGATGTCCAGACGTGGAAGCAGCAGATCCTTGTGCATCACTGCCCGAGCGATTTGATAACGAGCCCATGTATCACGGGTTTCTACATCGTCGAAGGCATTCAATACCCGACGCAATTCCAGTTCGTCCGCTTCGTTATCCATCACTGCGGACAGCGATTCCTGCAGGGCTTCACGACTCATGGCGTTCCTCTCTTGGCTGTCGCCGCTGTCTCAGTTTTCCTGCAACAACGGCTGCAGGGCTTTATCGATGGCCTCCCGAGCGCGGAAAATCCGGGAGCGCACGGTACCCACCGGACACTGCATGACTGCCGCAATGTCCTCGTAACTCAGACCATCGAATTCACGTAAAGTTAAAGCCGTACGCAAATCTTCTGGCAGTTGCTGAATGGTTCGATGGACGGTGCCTTCGATCTCATCCCGCAGCAATGCGCGTTCAGGCGACTCGAGATCCTTGAGGCCATGATCGCCATCGTAGAACTCGGCATCTTCAGAACTGACATCGCTATCCGGCGGCCGACGGCCGCGTGAAACCAGATAATTTTTCGCCGTGTTGATGGCGATGCGGTAAAGCCACGTGTAAAACGCGCTGTCTCCGCGAAAATTTCCAAGCGCACGGTATGCCTTGATAAAGGCTTCTTGTGCCACATCCTGGGCTTCATGGGTGTCGTGCACGAAACGCACGATCAACCCGAGAATTTTGTGCTGGTATTTCAGCACTAGCAGATCGAAAGCTCGCTTGTCGCCGCGCTGAACGCGTTCGACGAGCTGCTGATCCTCTTCCTGGGTTAGCATGAACTCTCCTCGATAAGCTCGGAGGAAGCTTGCATAACTAAACGACCAGACTTGCAAACATAGACTCGGGCTTTTCGCAAAAGTTCTCCCCCTCCAAGCAAGTTTCCTGCGGGCTCTGATTTGGCACGCACGAAAAGCGCAGCTCGGGAAAACCCGGCTGCGCGAATAATCTTGTCATCGGATTCGCCGGCAAGGATCAAACCGCAATCCTGCATTGAAGCCGACACTGTCCCTTGATTCAGGCAACGGTCTATTGATCTTGGGCCTTTGGCAAAAGTTCCAAATATTTATAGCTGTGCCAGACCGACATTGTGCAACCGTGAATGGAAAAAGACTGTTAAATCGACGATACAGTCCTCTTGTCGCCGAACCGGTGAAAAAATCATCCGACGAAGCGTCAAGTCTTTTCCGTCACAGTAGTTTCACAATGCCATGTGACCTCGGCTATTGTGCCGCTCCCCCCCTCTATATACTAGTGCGCTGTGTGGCTGCCTCGACTCGCCGTTCCAGAGTCATGCGCCAACCCCGACCCGGGTCGCTTTGAGCGGAATCCTGAAATGAGCCAACAGTTTCAACACGATGTTCTGGTGATTGGCAGCGGTGCTGCCGGTTTGAGCCTTGCGCTGACCTTGCCCGATCATTTGCGTATCGCCGTACTGAGCAAAGGCGACCTCGCCAACGGCTCGACATTCTGGGCCCAGGGCGGTGTCGCTGCCGTTCTGGACGACACCGATACAGTTGAGTCCCACGTCGATGACACCCTCAACGCTGGTGGCGGCCTGTGCCACGAAGACGCCGTGCGCTTCACCGTCGAGCACAGCAAAGAAGCCATCCAATGGCTGATCGATCAAGGCGTGCCGTTCACCCGCGATGAACAATCCGGCACCGAAGACGGTGGTTTCGAGTTTCACCTGACCCGTGAAGGCGGTCACAGCCATCGGCGCATCATTCACGCCGCCGATGCCACCGGCGCAGCGATTTTCAGAACCCTGCTCGACAAAGCCAGACAACGGCCCAACATCGAGTTGCTGGAACAACGGGTCGCCGTCGATCTGATCACCGAGAAGCGCCTGGGTCTTGAAGGCGACCGCTGCCTCGGCGCCTACGTGCTCAACCGCGGCACTGGAGAAGTCGACACCTACGGCGCACGTTTCGTGATCCTCGCGTCCGGCGGTGCCGCCAAGGTCTACCTCTATACCAGCAACCCCGACGGCGCCTGCGGTGATGGCATCGCCATGGCCTGGCGTTCGGGTTGCCGGGTGGCGAACCTGGAATTCAACCAGTTTCACCCGACGTGCCTGTATCACCCTCAAGCCAAGAGTTTCCTGATCACCGAAGCCCTGCGCGGCGAAGGTGCACACCTGAAACTGCCCAATGGCGAACGCTTCATGCAACGTTTCGACCCGCGCGCCGAACTGGCGCCACGGGATATTGTTGCCCGGGCCATCGACCACGAAATGAAGCGCCTCGGTGTCGATTGCGTTTATCTGGACATCAGTCACAAGCCGGAAGCGTTCATCAAGACGCACTTCCCGACGGTGTACGAGCGCTGCCTGGAGTTTTCCATCGACATCACCAAGCAACCGATTCCGGTGGTTCCCGCAGCGCACTACACCTGCGGCGGCGTGATGGTCGATCAGCAAGGCCGCACCGACGTGCCGGGGCTGTATGCCATTGGCGAAACCAGTTTCACCGGCCTGCATGGTGCCAACCGCATGGCCAGCAACTCGTTGCTTGAGTGTTTCGTTTACGCGCGCTCCGCGGCAGCGGACATTCTGGAGCAACTGCCGCAAGTTTCGATTCCGATCGCCCTGCCCGTCTGGGATGCCAGCCAGGTCACCGACTCGGACGAAGACGTGATCATTGCGCACAACTGGGATGAACTGCGGCGATTCATGTGGGATTACGTCGGCATCGTGCGCACCAACAAACGCCTGCAACGAGCACAGCATCGCGTGCGGCTGTTG
Organism: Pseudomonas sp. 300; assembly: GCF_055803035.1. Lineage (NCBI taxonomy): Bacteria > Pseudomonadati > Pseudomonadota > Gammaproteobacteria > Pseudomonadales > Pseudomonadaceae > Pseudomonas > Pseudomonas sp. 300. Next base: position 2,935,789 of record NZ_JAVLRV010000002.1, read on the forward strand.
CTCGACGAAATCGACGAGTTCTACAGCAACTACAAGGTCAGCCGGGATTTGATCGAGCTGCGTAACCTGGCCCAAGTGGCAGAACTGATGATCCAGTCAGCCATGGAACGCAAGGAAAGTCGCGGCCTGCATTACACCCTCGACTACCCGAACCTGCTGCCGGTGGCGCTGGACACTATTCTGGTGCCGCCCACCTACGCCGACTGAACGCGAGCCGAACCCGCAGGCGTCGGTGCACATCCGCCGCCTGCGAATCCCGGGGCACGCAGATCGCCCGAACCCGACGCTCGCCCTGCAGGCGAAAACGCAGGACTACGACCAGCGGCAGAGCCAGGCTGTCCGGCCGTAGCTGAACCGCCTGCCAACCCGCCGCCTGATTCCACAACTGCCAGCCATCCGCATCGCGACGCAAGCCGCGAAACGCCTGTGGGTGTGTCAATAAAATCTGGCGTGGCAATGCCCAGACGCCATGAGCCAGGCAGCAAACAGCGCCGAGCAAGCTGGCCCAGACCGGTATGGCAAGCAGAAACAACGCACCCAGCGCGAACAGCTGGGCCAACAGATACGCCGCCAGCAACTGCCGTGAGGCATGCCAGCGGCATTCGAACGCATTACTTGGGCTGGACACGATCCAGGATCATGCGAACCATGCGCTGCAGCTCAGGGTCTTCCGATTCGGCGCGTTCCATGAACCAGCCGAACATGTCCTGATCTTCGCATTCGAGCAGCTTGCGGTAGCAATCACGGTCGACATCATTGAGGTGCGGGTAGACCTCTTTCACGAACGGCACCAGCAACACGTCAAGTTCAAGCATGCCGCGGCGGCTGTGCCAGTAGAGGCGATTCAGTTCTACATCTTCGACCATGGAGCGCTCCTCAAATAGGCGGCAAGTATACAGCCCCCGACATCATCGAACAGTCGGCTTTGGTCGGGCAGTGCCGAGCTTTTGTGAACTACCCATTTCATGGGCGCCCCCTTATGATGTCCCCCAGACTCTTTTAACCTGCGATGTCCCATGGCCGATTCTGCTTTTTTCTGCACCCTGTCTCACGAAGGCGTTCTCGCGGTCCGCGGCGCTGATGCCGGCAAATTCTTGCAAGGCCAGTTGACCTGCAACCTCAATTACCTGAGCGACACCCAGGCCAGCCTCGGCGCGCGCTGCACCCAGAAGGGCCGGATGCAATCGAGCTTCCGCATTCTGCTGCAAGGCGATGGCGTGCTCATGGCCATGGCCACCGAGCTGCTGGAGCCGCAACTGGCGGATCTGAAAAAGTACGCCGTGTTCTCCAAATCGAAATTGACCGATGAAAGCGCTGCCTGGGTCCGGTTCGGCGTTGACCATGGCGATGCCGCACTCGGCAGCCTGGGACTTGCGTTGCCGGCAGACACCGACAGCGTTGCGCGCCATGACCAACTGATCGCTATCCGCGTTTCGCCGGACCGTGCCGAACTCTGGGTCAGCGCCGATCAGGCCGATGTCGTCAAGGGCCAGCTGTCTGCCCTGCTGGCCGAAGGCGACCTCAATCAATGGCTGCTGGGCCAGATCCGCGCAGGGATCGGCCAGGTCATGCCGGGCACACGCGAATTGTTCATCCCGCAGATGCTCAATCTGCAAGCCGTCGGCGGCGTGAGTTTCAAGAAAGGTTGCTACACCGGCCAGGAAATCGTTGCGCGGATGCAGTATCTGGGCAAACTCAAGCGTCGCTTGTATCGTCTGAAGCTGGACGCCGATGCATTGCCTGAGCCCGGCACACCGTTGTTTTCCCCGACACACGGCAGTTCCATCGGCGAAGTGGTGATTGCCGCACGCGCGGAGCAAAACATTGAACTCCTGGCAGTCCTGCAAGCCGAAGCTGCGGACGGTGGCGATGTCCATCTGGGCGCGCTCGAAGGGCCAGCCCTGCACCTGCTTGATCTGCCTTATGAACTGGATCGCGATCGCGAAATCCAGCGTTAACAGCAGTACCTGTTTGCAACACCCTAGAGAAAAGAAATGAGCGATTTGGCGGATAAGGTCCAACAGGATTTGGTTGAGGCCATCGATAACGATGACCTGGTTCTGCCAACGTTACCGGAAGTGGCTCTGCAGATTCGCAAGGCCGCTGAAGACCCGGAAATCAGTGTCAGCACCCTGAGTAAAGTGATTGGCCGCGATACGGCGCTGTCGGCGCGCCTGATCAAAGTGGTCAATAGCCCGCTGCTGCGTGCGACCCAGGAAGTCACTGACTTGCACACGGCAATCACGCGCCTGGGCGTCAACTACAGCAGCAACCTGGCCATCGGCCTGGTCATGGAACAGATTTTCCATGCGCGCTCTGACGTGGTGGAAAAAAAGATGCGCGATGTCTGGCGCAAAAGCCTGGAAATCGCCGGGGTCAGCTATGCGCTGTGCCGCAGTTACACGCAGCTCAAACCCGATCAGGCCGCGCTGGGCGGACTGGTACATCAGATTGGCGTACTGCCGATCCTGACCTACGCAGAGGACCACTACGAACTGTTGTCAGACTCGGTCAGCCTGAACCATGTGATCGACCAGATTCACCCGCTGCTAGGCGACAAATTGCTCCGGGTCTGGGAATTTCCGGAAATGCTGGTACAGGTGCCGGGGCTGTATCTGGACTTCAAGCGTGAGTCCGAGCGCGTCGACTATGTGGATCTGGTGCAAGTGGCCAGCTTGTATTGCCACAAGGACACCGACCATCCCATCGCCCGTATCGACCCGCTCAGCGTACCGGCCTTCAAAAAGTTGGGAATCGACCCGGAGAATGAGGCGATGTGCAGGGATCTGGAAGAGTCGCGGTCGATGTTTTACTGATTGAAACCGCGCCTCCCCCATCGCGAACTGGCAGCACAGCCATCACTCCCCCGCGATAAAACTCACCCGCACCTTCAACCCCGCCTGCTCGCCATCGTGCAGGCTGATCTGTGCCAGGTGCGCGCGGCAGATCTCGCCGACAATCGCCAGCCCCAACCCCGACCCGGCCACCTGCTGGTTGCGACGATAGAAGCGCTCGAACACCCGATCACGTTCTTCAAGCGGAATCCCCGGACCATCATCCTCGACTTCCAGCACCGCTGGCGCCGAGACCCGCAGGATCACATTGCCGCCGGGCGGCGTATGGGCCAGCGCGTTGTCCACCAGATTGCTCAATAGCTCGTTCAACAGCGTCGGCTCACCGCGCAGCCACACCGGCTCGTCGGCCTCCAGCGCCAGCGCCACGCCACGGGCATGGGCCAACGGCGCCATCGCCATGCCCAGTTCCCGGGCCAACTGACTCAGATCGAGTAATTGCGCACCGCCCTCGGCGATTGCCCGGGCACCGTTCTCGACCCGCGCCAACGAGAGCAATTGATTGGCCAGATGGGTCAAGCGGTCCGTGCCCTGGGCCGCCGTTTCCAATGTGTTGCGCCAGGTCTCGGGCTCGGTCGAGCGCAGGCCAAGCTCAAGCCGGGCCTTGAGCGCCGCCAGTGGCGTGCGCAGTTCATGGGCGGCATCGGCGATGAATTGCGCCTGCCGCTCAAACTGCCCGCGCAGGCGTTCGGTAAAGTGATTGAGGGCGCGCACCAGCGGCCACAATTCATGCTGCACTTCCACCAACGGCAGCGGCCGCAGATCGTCGGACTGCCGCTCCTCCACCGCTGTACGCAAACGCTCCAATGGACGCAACGCTGCACTCACCGCAAACCACACCATCAGCAACGCGCCGACCGCCAGCATGCCCAGTCGCAGCAACGTGTCCGCCGCCAGGCTACGGGCCATGCTGACCCGCGCTTCATCGGTTTCCGCCACGCGGATTTCCGCCATGCCGTTCATGTTCGGCTCGCTCACAGGTTTGAGCAGACTCACCACCCGCACGTTCTGCCCCTGATACGTCGCGTTGTAGAAACGTGCGAGCGCCGGATAGTCATCGGTGCGCGGCGTGCCCGGCGGCGGTGGCGGCAGGTTTTCGTAACCGGAGATCAACTTCTGATTGATGTCATTGACCAGATAGAAAATCCGCCCTGCGCTGTCGTAGGCGAAGGTATCGAGGGCCACGTAGGGCACGTCGGCGCTCAGACTGCCATCGCGCTGGGACACCCCGGCGGCAATGGTTCGTGCCGAGGCCAGCAAGGTTCGGTCGTACGCGGTGTCGGCGGCCTCGCGCCCGTTCCAGTACGCGCTCAAACCACTGGCCAGCATCAACACCACCAACAACAACGCGAGGTTCCACAGCAACCGCCAGCGCAGGCTGCTGGGCTTATGCATCGCGGCTTTCCAGCAAATAGCCGAGACCGCGGAAGGTCACGATGGCGACCGGTTGGCCGTCGAGTTTCTTGCGCAAGCGGTGGACGTAGATTTCGATGGCGTCGGGACTGGCTTCTTCGTCCAGACCGAACACCTGGGCAGCCAGTTGCTCCTTGCTCATCACCCGACCGGGACGCGCTATCAGCGCTTCGAGCACCGCTTGTTCGCGGGAGGTCAGGGTCAGCAATTCTTCGCCAAGGGTGAAGCGCCGGGTGTCCAGATCGTAAGCCAGTACGCCGCAGGTCTGCTGGCGCTCGCCGCCGAGCACGCTGCGGCGCAGCAAGGCTTTGACCCGGGCTTCGAGTTCGGTCAGTTCGAAAGGCTTGGCCAGGTAATCGTCAGCGCCAAGGTTCAAGCCATGGACCCGGTCCTTGACGTCGCTGCGCGCGGTCAACATCAGCACCGGCAGGTTCTTGCCCCGGGCCCGCAGGCGCGCCAGCACTTCGAAACCATCCATGCGCGGCAGGCCGACGTCGAGGATCGCCATCGCGTATTCCTCGCTACTCAACGCCAGGTCGGCAGCCACTCCGTCATGCAGCACATCCACGGTCAGCCCGGTGCTCTTGAGCGCCTGGGCGACACTGTCGGCGAGTTGCAGATGGTCTTCGACGAGCAGAACACGCATGGATCTTTACCTCATTCAGGGATGTTCGACGCCATTCTTTGGCGCGGAGTTTACAGCCGCATCCGCCGCTGTGAAGCCCGAAAACCGTGAAAGCCCACTGAAAGGTTAGTGAAAGGTTCGACCGTTACAGTCGGCCCACGGATGGTTTCGACTGTAAGCCATCGACTGTGCTTTGAAATGTAGCTCCCGAAAAACGCCTTGATGCGTTTTCGCCAATAAGAACAATAACGAGGTACGTCGCCATGCTGTCCACACAGCTTCAGGTTTGTCCGCATCATCTCTTTTCTCAATTCCCATCGTTTACGTTTGTCAGCGCCGTCAACGGCTGCGCAACGCGAAACTGTCGCACCTGAAACATCCCCAAAAACAACAACTCCCGTGGAGACAACAATGAATCGATCACTGCGCCGTTTCGCCCTCGCCGCCAGCTGCATGCTGTTTGCCGGCCAACTGATGGCCGAGCCGAAACGCCCGGAATGCATCGCCCCGGCCTCGCCTGGCGGCGGTTTCGACCTGACCTGCAAACTGGCGCAAAGCGCGCTGGTCAACGAAAAGCTGCTGACCAAACCGATGCGCGTGACCTACATGCCCGGCGGTGTCGGCGCGGTGGCGTACAACGCGGTGGTCGCTCAACGCCCGGCCGATGCCGGCACGCTCGTGGCGTGGTCCAGCGGTTCGTTGCTCAACCTGGCCCAGGGCAAGTTCGGTCGCTTCGATGAAACCAACGTGCGCTGGCTGGCCGCCGTCGGCACCAGCTACGGCGCCATCGCGGTGAAAAGCGATTCGCCTTACAAAACCCTCGACGATCTCGTTCAGGCGCTGAAGAAAGATCCGAGCAAAGTGGTGATCGGTTCCGGCGGCACCGTCGGCAGCCAGGACTGGATGCAAACCGCGCTGATCGCCAAGGCCGCCGGGATCAACCCGCGCGATCTGCGTTACGTCGCCCTCGAAGGCGGCGGTGAAATCGCCACCGCGCTGCTCGGCGGCCACATCCAGGTCGGCAGCACCGACATCTCCGACTCCATGCCGCACATCCAGAGCGGCGACATGCGCCTGCTGGCGGTGTTCTCCGAGAAACGCCTGGACGAGCCGGAAATGAAAGACATTCCGACCGCCAAAGAGCAAGGCTACGACATCGTCTGGCCAGTGGTTCGCGGCTTCTACCTCGGGCCAAAAGTCAGCGATGAAGACTACGCCTGGTGGAAAGACGCCTTCGACAAACTGCTGGTATCACCTGAGTTCGCCAAGCTGCGCGATCAGCGTGAACTGTTCCCGTTCGCCATGACCGGCCCGGAGCTGGACACCTACGTGAAGAAGCAGGTCGCGGACTACAAAGTGCTGGCCAAAGAGTTCGGCCTGATTCAGTGATCGCCTCTGTCTAGCGGCGGCGGCCCCCTTTCTGCGGGGCTGCGGCACAGGAGTTTCCTATGCTCTTACAACGCATTTTTGCGTCGGTGCTGTTACTGGCCTGTGTGGGTCTGGCACTGATGGCATGGCCGTACCAAGCGGCCTTTTCTTATGAACCGGTGGGTCCTCGTGCGTTTCCGCTGCTGATGCTCGGGCTGATGGGCATGGCACTGTTGTACATGGTGTTCCGTCCCGCACCGATCAAGCACAACCCTGACGAACCGCCGATGGACCGCGAAACCCTGACCAAAATCGGCATCTGCGTGGTGCTGTTGCTGGTATTCGCGGGCACTTTCGAACCGCTCGGGTTCATTGCCGCGAGCATTTTGATCGGCGTCCCGATGGCGCGCCTGTACGGCGGCCGCTGGCTGCCCAGCGCGATCATCATCAGCCTGATGGCGATCGGTCTTTACCTGCTGTTCGACAAGTTGATGGACGTGCCACTGCCACTGGGCGTGCTCGACGTTCTGGAGAACTGATATGGATACTCTTGGCTATTTGGGTCAGGGTTTCGGCGTCGCGCTGAGCCCGTACAATCTGGTGACCGCCCTGTGTGGCACCTTGATCGGCACCGTTGTCGGCTTGTTGCCCGGCCTGGGTCCGATCAACGGCGTAGCGCTGTTGATCCCGATCGCATTCGCCCTCGGGCTGCCACCGGAGTCGGCGTTGATTCTGCTGGCCGCGGTGTATCTGGGTTGCGAGTACGGCGGCCGGATCAGCTCGATCCTGCTGAACATTCCGGGCGAAGCCTCCACCGTCATGACCACCCTCGACGGTTACCCGATGGCCCGCAAAGGCCTGGCCGGTGTGGCGCTGTCGCTGTCGGCGTGGAGTTCGTTCATCGGTGCGTTCATCGCCACTTGCGGCATGGTGCTGTTCGCTCCGCTGCTGGCGAAATGGGCGATTGCCTTCGGGCCGGCGGAATATTTCGTGCTGATGGTGTTCGCGATTGTCTGTCTCGGCGGCATGGCTGGTGATCGTCCATTGAAGACCTTCATCGCAGCGCTGATCGGTCTCTTTCTGTCGACGGTCGGCATCGATGCCAACAGCGGTGTCTACCGCTTCACCGGGGACAACATTCACCTGACCGACGGTATTCAGTTCGTCGTGCTGGTGCTGGGCCTGTTCTCCATCAGTGAAATTCTCCTGCTGCTGGAAAAAACCCACCACGGTCAGGAGGCAGTAAAAGCCACCGGCCGCATGATGTTCAACTTCAAGGAAGCCTCGGCGGTGTTCGTGGTGAACATTCGTTGCGGTCTGCTGGGTTTCATCATGGGCGTGTTGCCGGGTGCCGGCGCGACCCTTGCCAGCGCCGTGGCCTACATGACCGAGAAGCGTATCGCAGGGGCCAAAGGCACGTTCGGCCAAGGCGACATGCGCGGCCTCGCGGCACCGGAAACCGCCATTGGCGGTGCCGCGTGCGGTGCACTGGTGCCCATGCTGACGCTCGGCGTTCCAGGTTCGGGCACCACCGCGGTGATGATCGGCGCGCTGTCGTTGTACAACATCACCCCGGGTCCGCTCCTGTTCCAGCAGCAACCCGACATCGTCTGGGGCCTGATCGCCTCCTTGTTCGTCGCCAACATCATGCTGGTGATCCTCAACATCCCGATGATCCGCATCTTCACCCGCATCCTCGCCGTGCCGAACTGGGCGCTGGTTCCGGTGATCGCAATCATCACCGGGATCGGCGTCTACGCGGTGCACGCCACCACGTTCGACCTGTTCCTGATGATCGGCATCGGTATCTTCGGTTACATCCTGCGCAAGCTGGACTTCCCGTTGTCGCCGGTCCTGCTGGGTTTCATCCTCGGAGGCTTGATGGAGCAGAACCTGCGTCGCGCCCTGTCGATTTCCAACGGTGCGCTGGAAATCCTCTGGTCGAGCCCGATCACGTTCGGTTGCTGGGTCCTGACGGCGATCATGCTGTTGATGCCGCTGCTGCGGATCTGGCGCAAACGTTCGGCTGCTCAGCGCGCCATTGCCGATGTCTGATCGAACACCCTTCAACGCCTGGTGGGGTACGCCGCTGGTCGGCGCGCTGGGCGGCTACCTGGCCAGCCTCGTCGGCTGGCCGCTGCCATGGATGGTCGGCTCGTTGCTGGCGATCATCCTGGTGCGCTGTCTGACACCGTGGCAATTGGCGGAAATCCCCGGTGGCCGCAAGTGCGGCCAATGGGTTGTCGGTATCGGCATCGGCCTGCACTTCACCCCGATGGTGATGGAGCAGGTGCTGAGCCACTTTGGTCTGATCTTCTTCGGTGCGTTGGTCACCAGCCTCTCGGCCATCGTCGGGGTCTGGTTGATGCGGCGCACCGGTGAGGATCGCGCCACCGCGTTCTTTTCCAGCATGCCCGGCGGTTCCGGGGAGATGGTCAACCTCGGCGCGCGCAATGGCGCCGTGCTCAGTCGCGTAGCGGCCGGGCAAAGTCTGCGGGTGCTGGTGGTGGTGCTGTGTGTGCCGGCGGCGTTCAAGTATTTGCTGGGCGACGGTGCGCCCATCGTTCATCCGACGGCCGTCAACTGGTGGTGGCTGGCCCTTCTATTCCCGGCAGGCGCGTTGGCGGCCTGGCTTTGGGAACGTCTTCGTCAACCCAATCCGTGGTTGTTCGGGCCGTTGCTGGTAAGCGCGGCGGTGAGCATTGGTTGGGATTTGCATATTGGCTTGCCCCATGGCGGCAGCCAGATTGGCCAATGGTTGATCGGCAGCGGCCTGGGCTGTCACTTCAATCGGCAGTTTTTCCGGCGGGCGCCTTCGTTTATGGGGCGGACCTTGATCGGAACAGTGCTGACGATGTTGATCGCCACGGCAGCAGCACTCGGGTTGAGTGCACTAACACATCTGGATTTGCGTTCGCTGACTTTGGGCATGATGCCCGGCGGGATTGCGGAGATGAGCCTGACGGCGGAGACCCTGCAATTGTCGGTGCCATTGGTGACCGCGATGCAGGTGATGCGTTTGTTGTTCGTGTTGTTTCTGGCGGAGCCGTTGTTCAAGTATTGGAATCGCCACCCGGACTCCGTCTGATAGACCGAGGCGCCCTCATCGTCGGAACGCCTCGGTCAGCCCATCAAACCGGCGGCAACCGCCACTCGATCGGCGTCTCGCCATTCTGCTCCAAAAACTTGTTGGTCCGGCTGAAGTGCCCGCACCCGAGAAACCCGCGATAAGCGGACAGCGGCGACGGATGCACCGACGTCAGCACCAGATGCTTGGTCGCGTCGATCAGTTTCTGCTTGCTCTGGGCATGGGCGCCCCACAGCATGAACACCAGGTGCGGTTGCTGCTGGCTGACCACTTCAATGATCCGGTCGGTAAAAAACTGCCAGCCCTTGTCTTTGTGCGCATTGGCATTGGCCCGCTCCACCGTCATCGTCGTATTGAGCATCAACACGCCCTGATCGGCCCAACTCTGCAGATAGCCATGGTTGGGAATGTCGATGTTCAGGTCGCGCTTCAGCTCTTTATAGATGTTCACCAGCGACGGCGGCGCCGGTACGCCCGGCTGCACCGAAAAGCACAAGCCATGGGCCTGACCCGGGCCGTGATACGGGTCCTGACCGAGGATGACGACCTTGACCTTATCCAGCGGCGTCGAATTCAGCGCGTTGAAAATCATCGGGCCGGGTGGATAGATTTCCTTGCCCGCCGCACGTTCCTGTTGCAGGAAATTGCGCAACTCTGCCATGTAGGGCTGGTCGAACTCAGCACGCAGTGCTTCCTTCCAGCCCGGTTCGAGTTTGATACGGTCGTCAGCAGTCATGGTTACATCCGGAAAAAACAATGGGGCGAACCCTAGGAAAGCCCATCACGCTTGTCAATTGATCTGACGCAGAACCGGCACTTTCCTGCATTGCGATCATACTGAACGCTCAAATTCCCGATCGAGGTCACGATGAATCTGCACTTCGAAGAACTCACCGGCACCGACGGCGCCCGCATCGGCGTTGCCAGCCTGGATGCCGAAAAGTCCCTGAACGCCCTGTCCTTGCCGATGATCAACGCCTTGCGCGATCAATTGGACGCGTGGGCCAAAGAGCCGCAAATTGTCTGCGTCCTGTTGCGCGGCAAAGGTGCCAAGGCCTTTTGCGCCGGCGGCGAAGTCCGCAGCCTGGTGGAAGCCTGTCGCGCGCATCCGGGTGAAGTCCCCCCGCTGGCCGCGCATTTCTTCGCGGCGGAGTACCGACTGGACTTCAGCCTGCACACCTACCCGAAACCGTTGATCTGCTGGGGCCATGGCTACGTTCTGGGCGGAGGCATGGGCCTATTGCAAGGTGCGAGCATCCGCATCGTCACGCCGAGCAGCCGACTGGCAATGCCGGAAATCAGCATTGGTTTGTATCCGGATGTCGGCGCCAGTTGGTTTCTGTCGCGCCTGCCCGGCAAGCTCGGTCTGTTCCTCGGCCTGACCGGTGCGCACATGAACGGTCGAGATGCGATTGACCTGGACCTGGCCGACCGCTTTCTACTCGATGAACAGCTGGGGGAGCTGATCGAAGGGTTGCTGCAGTTGAACTGGCAGGAACAGACGCCGATGCAGCTCAACAGTCTGCTCAAGGCCTTGCAGCAGGAAGCACTCGCGCAGATGCCCGAAGCCCAGTGGCTGCCGCGTCGTCAGCAGATCGATGAACTGCTGGACGTCAGTAACGTGCAATGCGCCTGGAAGGCCATCAGCCAGCAGCGCGATAGCACCGACCTGCTACTCAGCCGTGCCGCGCGAACAATGAGTGAAGGTTCGCCGCTGACTGCTCATCTGGTCTGGGAACAGATCGTCCGTGCGCGACATATGTCGCTGGCCCAGGTTTTCCAGATGGAATACACCTTGAGCCTCAACTGCTGCCGCCATCCGGAATTCAGCGAAGGCGTGCGGGCGCGGTTGATCGACAAGGATCAGAAACCGCACTGGCATTGGCCCGACATCAATAGTGTGCCGGATGCGGTGGTGGAGGCGCATTTTCACAAGGCTTGGGAAGGTAGGCATCCGCTGGCGGATTTGTAAGGTCACAAAACGAAATGTGGGAGCGAGCCTGCTCGCGAATACGGTTTGTCATCCATCAATGATGTGACTGACACTCCGCCTTCGCGAGCAGGCTCGCTCCCACAGGTCTTGCCGTTAACTCATGTTACCGGTGACCGCCACGCCCATCATGACTGCCCCGTCCCCCCCGGCCATCGCGTCCGCCGTGGCCGCCGCGATTGTCGTTGTTCCAATTGCCACGGTTACGGCCATCCCAACCGCCCCGGCCATTGCCGTCCCAGCCGCGACTCTGATGGGCCCGGTAATCGCCTCGTGGCGATGGCTGGTAATAACGCGGTGCCGGTTGATACACCCGCGGCTGGTGGTAGTACCGCGGTGTCGGCTGGTAATAGCGGGCCGGCGGTGAGTAATACCGGCGCGGCGACGTGTAGTAACCGCCATTGGAGTAGTAAGGCCCGCCACCGGAGTAATACGGCGCAGGGGACGTGTACACCTCGGAACTGTAGTAGCTGCCTCCTCCATCGGCATAGGGCACGCACGCACCGAGAGACAATCCCACTACAGCTATCAGAAGAATTCGACGGAGCATTTTTTGAAGGAGCATGGCGGCCTCCTGGACCGCGAGTGAGCCACACCAGCGACGCTGGCGGGCGACAGTCAATTATTCGGTGACTGTCGAGAGATCAGACATCGATTTCGAAATCTGGTGCGGTCTTGCAACAAGTTGAAACATCTGGCCGATGAAAGGTTTTTCATCCATTCATCCGCTGATTAATGGTGACCTCCGCGATATCCACCGCCGTAATGACGGGGCGCATGCCCGCCCCAATAGTAGTAGCGATAACCACCGTAAAAGCGCGGGCCATAGTAGTAGCGCGGGCCGTAATAGTAGGAATACGGCACATAGCCGGGAGAGTAATAAGGCGTGGAATACACGTCGTAGGAGCCGGCGTAGTAGTAGCAACCGGCCAACCCGACACCGAGCACAACACCCAGCAACAGTCGACGAAACATGGCGGCCTCCTGAAAGACCACAGCCGATACAGGCCGGCTGACACCTGTTTTGACTGACGATGCAATGGCAAGTGCCAGACGACACCGACCTTCAGATCAGCGGCCCGCCACGCTACATCTCAGTGCACGGATGCACCATCACAAAGCAACGAACGACCCTCGACTCTCCCGGCCAAAAAGCAATCCCCCGGCCCAGAGCGCTTCGGGCGACTTGGCACGGCTCTCGCTTTAGCAAACCCGTGCAGGAGTCATCACAGGTTCGCGGCACCACAATTTGCAATGGCTGACTAGGGTTCCGGCTCGCTAAGGCGAGTGGCTGGTCCGAGAGTTGGCGACCTCCAGTTGAGGTTACACGGCGGGACAAAAGCCCGGGAGACAAGCCACCGTTTACGGTGCCGCGTTGACTCCTGCCCGCCCTTGATCAACTGGAGAATCACCCATGCTCAAGCTTCGTTTACCCGCCCTCCTCGCCGCTGCGTTTGCAGCCCTCGTGAGCGTCTCGTCCCAGGCTGCGCAAAAAGACCACTTCAGCGTCTGCTGGACCATCTACGCCGGCTGGATGCCTTGGGAATACGCCGGCAGCCAAGGCATCGTCGACAAATGGGCCAAGAAGTACGGCATCAAGATTGATGTGGTGCAGCTCAACGACTACGTCGAATCCATCAACCAGTACACCGCCGGCCAATTCGACGGTTGCACCATGACCAACATGGACGCGCTGACCATTCCGGCAGCTGGCGGCGTCGACAGCACCGCGTTGATCGTCAGCGACTTCTCCAACGGCAACGACGGCATCGTGCTCAAGGGCGACGGCAAGAAAGTCAGCGACCTCAAGGGCATGGACGTCAATCTCGTCGAGCTGTCGGTTTCCCACTACTTGCTGGCCCGGGCACTGGATTCGGTGGACCTCACCGAGAAAGACCTGAAAGTGGTCAACACCTCCGACGCTGACATTTCGGCGGCCTTCAGCACCGATCAGGTCAACGCCGTCACCACCTGGAACCCGATGCTCTCGGACATCAAAGCCAAGCCCGGCGTGACCGAAGTCTTCAACTCCAGCCAGATCCCCGGCGAAATCATGGACATGATGGTGGTCAACAGCGCCACCCTCAAAGACAACCCGGCCCTGGGCAAAGCGCTGACCGGTGCGTGGTTCGAAGTGGTCGAGTTGATGAACGCGAAAAACGCCGCCAGCAAAGCCGCGCTCGAGCACATGGCCAAGGCCTCGGGCACTGACCTGGTGGGTTTCCAAGCGCAACTCGACACCACCAAATTGTTCGCCACACCCCAAGAAGCCTTGGCGTTTTCCACCAGCAAGCAACTGCCGGAAACCATGCGCAAGGTCGCCGAGTTTTCCTTTCAGCACGGCTTGCTCGGTGAAGGCGCCAAGGACACCAGCGCCGTCGGCATGGCCTTCGCCAATGGCGTGACCAGCGGCGACAAGACCAACCTCAAGCTGCGCTTCGATCCGAGTTACGTGCAGATGGCCGCCGACGCCAAGCTGTAAGAAGAGGACCTGGCCATGCGCCTGATCAATCGTCACCCGGATCGTCCGAGTCGCCTGCTGTTGGTGATCCTGCCGTTCGCCCTGGTGCTGCTGGCCTACTTCATGGGCTCGGCCGAACGGCTGCTGGACAACCCCAACGACAAACTGTTGCCGAGCGCCGTGCAGATGACCGATGCGGTGAAGCGCCTGGCGTTCAGCGCCGACAGCCGCACCGGTGAATACGTGTTGTGGCAAGACACCGCGTCCAGTTTGCGGCGCCTGGCGATCGGCCTCGGCATCAGCGCGCTGGCCGGGCTTTGCCTGGGCATCGCCGCCGGGACGTTGCCGCTGTTCGGCGCGCCGTTGTCGCCGTTGCTGACGGTGCTGTCGATGGTGCCGCCGCTCGCGATCCTGCCGATTCTGTTCATCGTGTTCGGGTTGGGGGAATTGTCGAAAGTGATGCTGATCGTGATCGGCATCACCCCGTGCCTGGCGCGGGATCTGGAACAGCGCGCCCGGGAAATTCCGGTGGAGTTGCTGATCAAGGCCCAGACCCTCGGCGCTTCAACCTGGACGCTGATGCTGCGTGTGGTGCTGCCGCAATTGCTGCCGCGCCTGCTGATCTCGCTGCGGCTGATGCTCGGTTCAGCGTGGTTGTTCCTGATCGCCGCCGAAGCCATCGCTTCCACCGACGGCCTCGGCTACCGGATTTTTCTGGTGCGCCGTTATCTGGCGATGGATGTGATCCTGCCGTACGTGGTCTGGATCACCTTGCTCGCCTGGCTGATGGATTGGGGCCTCAAGCGCCTGACCCAACGCGCGTTCCCTTGGTATGAAGGAGCCCGCGCATGAGCTTCATCACGGTGAAAAACGTCTGGCAGCAATACGCCGATCAGGTGGTGCTCGAAGGCTTGAACCTGAACGTCAACGAGGGTGAGTTTTGCACCCTGGTCGGTGCGTCGGGTTGCGGCAAATCGACCTTCCTGCGGCTGTTGCTCGGCCAGGAACGCGCCAGTCGCGGCGAGATTCTGCTGGACGGCCAGGCCCTGGCCAGCGAGCCGGATTCGAGCCGTGGCGTGGTGTTTCAGCGCTACTCGGTATTTCCGCACCTGACCGTGCTGGACAACGTCGCCCTCGGACTCGAACTCCCACGTTCACCGCTGCTCGGACGCCTGTTCGGCAGCGCTAAAAAAGAGGCGCGCGAACAGGCCTCGGTGCTGCTGCACAAAGTCGGTCTCGGCCACTCGCTGGACAAGTACCCGGCGCAGCTCTCCGGCGGCATGCAACAACGGTTGGCCATCGCCCAGGCGCTGATCATGAAACCCCGCGTGTTGCTGCTCGACGAACCGTTCGGCGCGCTCGATCCGGGCATCCGCAAAGACATGCACGCCTTGCTGCTGGAACTGTGGCGCGAGACGCAACTGACGGTGTTCATGGTCACCCATGACCTGTCCGAAGGTTTCAGCCTCGGCACCCGTTTGCTGGTGTTCGACAAGGTCCGCGTCGACCCGCACGCCCCCGGCGCCTATGGCGCGCGCATCACCTACGACATCCCATTGAACAGCGACCGCCGCGCCTCCCGTGCCGCCGTCGATGCCTTGCCGATTGAGTTGGCAGGCACGCTTCGCACCGCTTAAGAGGATTTGCACATGACTGATTCGACCCAACTGTTTCCACCCTTCGCCGAAGAAATGCTCCCCGGCGGCGGCCATCGTTCTTTCGTCCTCAAGCGCGGCCAATTGCTGCGCCTCACCGACCTGCGTGGCGGTGCCAATGTCAGCCTGACGCTGCTCAACGCCAATGAAAAAACCGAGCGTCTGAACCTGCCCGACAGCCTCAAATGCCAACACACCGCCAAGCTCACCACTGGCCATTGCCTCTACTCGGACATGGGCCGGGTGCTGGCGGCAATTACCGCCGACACCTGCGGCTGGAGCGACAGCCTCGGCGGCGTGCTCTGCGCTGAAGAAGTGGCAGAAAAATACGGCGCCGGCCGCTACCAGGAACTGCGCAACGGCTTCTTCCGCAACGGCACCGATAACCTGTTGGTGGAACTGGGCAAATGGGGTCTGGGCCTGTCGGATTTGCTGATGACGCTCAATTTGTTCAGCCGCGTGAATGTCGATGAGGCCGGGCGTTTCCACTTCGTCGAAGGCAACTCCAAGGCCGGCGACTACATCGAGTTGTACGCGCCGATGGACACGCTGGTGGTGCTCACCGCCCTGCAACACCCAATGGACCCATCGCCGGAATACGCGCCAAAACCGTTGAAGTTGAGCTGGATGAACGCCGACGCCAGCGTCGCCGAACACTGCCGCACTTCGCGCCCGGAAAACGAGCGCGGCTTCATCAACACCGACCGTCTGTTCGCCTGAGGATCGCTGCCATGTCACTCGCAATCGCTACCACGCCCAAGCAACCAGAAGCCGCGGTCTACCGCGCCACCATCCCCGCCGGCGAACCGTGGCTGATGGAAGTCAAGGCCGGCCAGACCCTGCGCATCCTCGATCTGGAAGGCAACCAGGCCGTCGACACCTTGTTCTACAGCGTCGCCAATCCGAAAGAACGCTACGACGTGCAACGCACTTTGCGCCGGCAAAATAGCGTCTACCTGAGCACCGGCAGCGTGCTGTATTCCAACCTCGGCAAACCCATGTTGACCATCGTCGCCGACACCTGCGGCCGCCACGACACCCTCGGCGGTGCTTGCGCGCAGGAGAGCAACACCGTGCGTTACGCGCTGGAAAAACGCTACATGCACAGCTGCCGCGACAACTACCTGCGCGCCTGCGTCCACGACGGACGACTGGGCAAGGGTGACATCGGGCCGAACATCAACTTCTTCATGAACGTGCCGGTCACGGCGGATGGCGGGCTGACCTTTGAAGACGGGATTTCGGCGCCGGGCAAGTACGTGGACCTGCGGGCAGAGATGGATGTGATCGTGCTGATTTCCAACTGCCCGCAACTGAATAATCCGTGCAATGCCTACAACCCTACGCCTGCGGAGCTGCTGGTATGGAACTGAAACTTTCGCGGTTGCGGCGGTGGTTGTTTGCCCTGTGCCAGGCCCGTTCCGGGCAGTGCCTCAAACAGCCAAAACACCACTGAAACCTGTGGGAGCGAGCCTGCTCGCGATAGCGGTGTG
>NZ_JAVLRV010000002.1:2952743-2955153 GCF_055803035.1 Pseudomonas sp. 300
CATCGATGTTGAATGTTCCGACGCCATCGCGAGCAGGCTCGCTCCCACAGGGGGGCAGTGGTGTTTTTGAGTGAACGTTTTTTGCCGTCGGGGACGACCCCGGCGCCCAACGAAAAACTGCGGGACGGCCCGCATCCCCTCCAGGGGTTATGCCATGTTCGAAAAAGTCCTGATTGCCAACCGTGGCGCCATTGCCTGCCGCATCCTGCGCACCTTGCGTGAAGCGCACGTCAAAGGCGTCGCCGTGTACTCCGAAGCCGATGCCGCGAGCCTGCACATCCTGCAAGCCGATGAAGCCCACAGCCTCGGTGAAGGCGCGGCGGCCGGCACCTATCTGGCGGTCGACAAAATCCTCGCCATCGCCAAAGCCAGCGGCGCCACGGCGATCCATCCCGGCTACGGTTTCCTCTCGGAAAACGCCGCGTTCGCCGAAGCCTGCGAAGCCGCCGACATCGCCTTCATCGGTCCGACGCCAGAACAGCTGCGCGTATTCGGTCTCAAACACACGGCCCGCGCCTTGGCCAAACAGCACGGCGTGCCGATGCTCGAAGGTACCGAGCTACTCGACAGCCTCAATGCGGCATTGATCGCTGGCGAACAAGTCGGTTACCCGGTGATGCTCAAAAGCACCGCTGGCGGCGGTGGCATCGGCATGCGCGTATGCCGCAGTGTTGCCGAATTGAGCGAATCCTTCGAAGCGGTCAAACGCCTCGGCCAGAACAATTTCAGTGACGCCGGTGTGTTCATCGAGAAGTACATTCAGCGCGCGCGGCATCTCGAAGTTCAAGTGTTCGGTGACGGTCGCGGTGAAGTGATCGCCCTCGGCGTGCGCGACTGCTCGGTGCAGCGCCGCAATCAGAAAGTCCTCGAAGAAACCCCGGCGCCGAACCTGCCAGAAGGCATGGCCGAAGCGTTGTGCGCAGCGGCGATCAAACTGGCCAAAGCGGTGAATTACCGCAGCGCCGGCACCGTGGAATTCGTCTTCGACAGCGCAGACCAGCGCTTCTATTTTCTGGAAGTGAACACCCGTTTGCAGGTCGAACACGGCGTCACCGAACAGGTGTGGGGCGTGGATCTGGTGCGCTGGATGGTGGAACTGGCGGCGGGTGATCTGCCGCCGCTGAGCGTGTTGAGCCAAGGTTTGAAAGCCAACGGCCATGCGATTCAGGCGCGGCTGTATGCGGAAGATCCGGGTCGTGATTTTCAACCGAGCCCCGGCTTGCTGACCGCTGTGAATTTCCCCGTCGCCGATGGCAAACAACTGCGGATCGACACCTGGGTCGAGGCCGGTTGCGAGATTCCGCCGTACTTCGACCCGATGATCGCCAAGGTCATCTGCTGGGCACCGACCCGCGAAGAAGCGCGTGCCGATCTGCATCAGGCCTTGGGTGACAGCCAACTCTATGGCGTGGAAACCAACCGCGATTACCTGCGGCAGATCTTGCTCGATGCGCCGTTCGCCAGCGGCCAGCCGTGGACCCGCTGTCTCGAACATCTGATCTATCAGGCCAACACCTTTGAAGTGCTCAGCGCTGGCACTCAAACCAGCGTTCAGGACTATCCGGGGCGACTCGGCTATTGGGCCGTGGGCGTGCCGCCGTCGGGGCCGATGGACAGTCGCGCATTGCGTCTGGGCAATCTGTTGCTGGGTAACGAAGAAGGTGCCGCCGCGCTGGAAATCACCATGAGCGGGCCGTTGCTGCGCTTCAATTGCGACGCAGTGGTGGCGGTCACCGGGGCAGTGATTCCGCTGACGCTGAACGGTGAAACCGTGGCGATGAACACGGCGCTGCTGATTCCCGTCGGTGCCACGCTGAGCCTCGGGACGATTGCCGGTGCGGGCGCTCGCAGCTATCTGTGCCTGCGTGGCGGCCTGCAAGTGCCGGATTATCTGGGCAGTAAAAGTACCTTCACGCTCGGGCAGTTTGGTGGGCATGGTGGTCGAGCATTGCGAGCCGGCGATGTATTGCATGTGCCGGCGTTGAGCGATCACAGCGTCGGTGAGCAACTGCCGGAAATCCCTGAGTTGCCTGCCGTGCGGCAGATTCGGGTGATCTACGGCCCGCACGGCGCACCGGAATATTTCACCGAAAACTACATCGGCACGTTCTTCGCGACTCAATGGGAAGTGCATTTCAACTCCAGCAGAACGGGCGTGCGTCTGATCGGGCCGAAGCCGGAATGGGTACGTGCGGACGGTGGTGAAGCGGGGCTGCATCCGTCGAATATTCACGACAATCCTTACGCCATTGGCGCCGTGGATTTCACCGGGGACATGCCGGTGATTCTCGGGCCGGACGGCCCGAGCCTGGGCGGGTTTGTGTGCCCGGTGACCGTGATCGAGGCGGATCTTTGGCAGCTTGGGCAGCTCAAGGCCGGCGACAAAGTCCAGTTCCTCCCCGTCGATCTC
>NZ_JAVLRV010000002.1:2955189-3068174 GCF_055803035.1 Pseudomonas sp. 300
TGAGGGTAGTACATTCAGCATTAATGAGACTGACACACCGCTATCGCGAGCAGGCTCGCTCCCACAGGGGATTGTGTCGCCTGTGGTGTTGGATTTGGGTCAGGGGGATACGCGGTTGGTTGCAAGGTTGTCGGGGGATACGCATCTTCTGCTGGAAATCGGCGCGCCAGAACTCGACCTTGTTCTGCGCTTCCGCGCCCACGCCCTCATGCAAGCCCTGGAAAGCAAAAACCTGCACGGTGTCATCGACCTCACACCGGGCATCCGCTCGCTGCAAGTGCACTACCAGCCCGAACAACTGCCACTGACCGATCTGCTCGGTATCGTCGCCGGTGAATGGGACGCGGTGTGCGCCGCCAAAGACCTGCAAGTCCCCTCGCGCATCGTCCATCTGCCGCTGTCCTGGGATGACCCGGCCTGCCAATTGGCGATCGAAAAATACATGACCACCGTGCGCAAGGACGCACCGTGGTGCCCGAGCAATCTGGAATTCATACGCCGCATCAACGACCTGCCGAACCTCGATGAAGTGCAGCGCACGGTGTTCGAAGCCAGCTACCTGGTGATGGGCCTGGGCGACGTTTACCTTGGCGCGCCGGTCGCCACCCCGCTCGATCCGCGCCATCGCCTGGTCACCACCAAATACAACCCGGCGCGCACCTGGACCGCGGAAAACTCGGTGGGCATCGGTGGCGCCTACATGTGCGTGTACGGCATGGAAGGCCCCGGCGGTTATCAGTTCGTCGGTCGCACGTTACAAATGTGGAACCGCTACCGCGAAGTCGCCGCGTTCGATGGCAAACCATGGCTGCTGCGTTTCTTCGATCAGATCCGTTTCTACCCGGTGAGCGCCGATGAACTGCTGCGCATCCGCCGGGATTTCCCCCTCGGGCGTTTCGAGCTGAACATCGAGCACAGCCAGTTGAACCTCGCGGATTACCAGGCCTTCTTGACTAAAGAGTCCTCGAGCATTGCCGCTTTTCGGGATCAACAGAAAGGCGCATTCAACGCCGAGCGAGAGCGTTGGATTGCCAGTGGCCAGGCGCATTTCGACAGTGAAGAAGCGGCCCCGGAAACGGCCGAAAACGCACCGCTGGCCAGCGGCGAAATGAGCGTCGACAGCCACATCGCCGGCAACCTCTGGCAGGTTCAGGTGGAGACCGGCAGCCGCGTCGCCGCCGGTGATGTGCTGGTGATTCTGGAGTCGATGAAGATGGAAATCCCGCTGCTCGCGCCCACCGCCGGCGTGGTGCGCGAGATCCGCGTGCAACCGGGTTCGGCGGTGCGCGCCGGACAGCGCGTCGTGGTGCTGCAACTCGACTGAACCCATTTGGAAAAGGACTCACATCATGACCATCAATCTGCAACTCGACGCCCTGCGCAGTGCCTATCGCGTCGGCAACATCACGCCACGTCAATTGCTGCTGAGCCTGCGTGACAAAGCCGCCGCGCTGAACCCGGACTATCACCTGTTCATTCATTTGCTCAGCGTTGAAGAACTGGAACCGTACCTCGCCGCGCTCGACGGTCGCGATATCGACAGCCTGCCGCTGTACGGCGTGCCGTTCGCGATCAAGGACAACATCGATCTGGCCGGCATTCCAACCACAGCAGCGTGCCCGGCGTTTGCCTATGTGCCGCAGCAGTCGGCGACCATCGTCGAGCAGTTGCTGGCACTCGGCGCGATTCCGCTGGGCAAGACCAATCTTGATCAGTTCGCCACAGGCCTCAATGGCAGTCGCTCGCCCTATGGCGCGTGCCCGAACAGCGTGTTGCCGGAATACCCGTCGGGGGGTTCCAGCGCCGGGTCTTCGCTGGCGGTGGCGCTGGGCGTGGCGAGTTTTTCGTTGGGCACGGACACGGCGGGTTCCGGGCGCGTGCCAGCGGGGTTGAACAATCTGGTGGGATTGAAAGCCACCAAAGGGTTGATCTCCACGGCGGGTGTGGTGCCGGCGTGTCGCACGCTCGATTGCGTCACGACGTTTACCGCGACGGCGCAGGAAGCCAGTCAGTTACTGGCGCTCACCGCACACCTCGATCCACGGGACGAGTACAGCCGCAGCAACCCGCTGTGGAATGACGGCTCGGCGTTTGGCACACCGCGTCCCTTGCGTTTCGGCGTGCCGCGTGCGCAGGACCTGGAGTTCTTCGGTTGCCCGGAAGGACCGCTGTTGTTCGGCGATGCCATCGATCGGCTCAAGGCGTTGGGCGGTGAGGCGGTGGAACTGGATCTGTCGCCATTCCTTGAAGCGGCGCGCCTGCTTTATGAAGGCCCGTGGGTGGCGGAACGGTACAGCGTGGCTGGCGAGTTGATGGAGCAAAATCCTCAAGCGGTGTTGCCGGTGATTCGCGCGGTGTTGGCCAAGGCGCCTGCGGTGAGCGGCGTGCAAACGTTCCGCGCGCAGTATCGGCTGCAAGCCTTGAAAGCCCTGTGCGACAAGGCGCTGGAAGGGTTGGATTGCGTGGTCACACCGACCATCGGCCGTCCGGTGACGTTGGCGGAACTTGAGGCTGAACCGGTGCTGCGCAATTCGGAACTGGGTTACTACACCAACTTCATGAACCTGCTCGATTACGCCGCCGTCGCGGTGCCGAGCGGGTTCATGGGCAATGGTTTGCCGTGGGGTGTGACGCTGTTTGGCCGGGCGTTTACCGATCAGTATCTGTTGAGCGTGGCGGATGCGTTTCAACGTCGTTCAGATGCGCCCGCACCGTTGGCCGTCGCTCGCAATGACCGTGCGCGGCTGGTGGTGTGCGGCGCGCATCTGGATGGGCTGGCGCTGAACTGGCAACTGAAACGGCGCGGCGCGACGTTGGTCGAAACGACGTTCAGTTCGCCGGACTATCAGCTGTATGCGTTGGCCGGTGGCCCGCCGTTTCGTCCAGGGATGGTGCGGGTGAAGGATGGCGGCGTGGCGGTTGCGGTGGAGGTCTGGGAGTTGCCGAGCAGTGAGTTGGGGTCGTTTTTGACCGGGATTCCGGCACCGCTGGGGTTGGGCAAGGTGCAACTGGCGGATGGGCGTTGGGAGAGCGGGTTTATCTGTGAGGCGTATGGGTTGGAGGGTGCGGTGGATATCAGTCATTTGGGCGGATGGCGTGCGTACCTGAAAAATCTGGGGTGATCTTTCGATTCGCGGGCAAGCCCGCTCCCACAGGTTTTGCGCGGTCCTTGTGGGAGTTGGCTTGCCAGCGATGGCGTCCGCCCAGGCGCCACTGAACCTGATCCTTGCCGATTCACCCTACAAATCCCGCAGTTATTTCCCAGCAGTCCCACTAGAATGCTCCCCAACGGGTCACTGCCAACGGAATCGCCATGCCGCTTCACTCGCCGCTGTATTCGCAACGTTCGCTGGTTCTCACGCTGATCGCGCTGCTGGGCGCAGGCTTTCTCGCCACGTCATTGCTCAGCTACTACGCCTCGCGCGCCTCGATCCGCGACAACATCGTCAACACTGAACTGCCGCTGACTTCGGACACGGTCTACTCGGAAATCCAGAAAGACCTCGTCAGACCGATCCTGATTTCCTCGATGATGTCCCGCGACACCTTCATGCGCGATTGGGTGGTCAACGGCGAACACAACCCCGACCAGATGACCCGCTACCTCAACGAGGTCATGACTCACTACGGCGCCTACACCGCGTTTTTCGTCTCCAACGGCACGCTGACCTACTACCATGCCAAAGGCGTGCTCAAGCAGGTCAAAGTCACCGAACCGCGCGATGCCTGGTATTTCCGCGTGCGTGACATGACTGATCCTTACGAGATCAACGTCGACCCGGACCTTGCCAACAAGGACAACCTGACCTTCTTCATCAACTACAAGGTCTACGACTACAACGACCGTTTCATCGGCGCGGCGGGTGTCGGTCTGACGGTGGATGCGGTGATCAAGCTGATCGACAAGTATCAACAGCGCTATCAACGCAGCGTGTACTTCGTCGACAGCTTCGGCCGATTGGTGCTCACCGGCGCCGAGGGTGGTCCGCAGGGTGCACATATCGGCCAGAAACTCAGCGAGCTCGATAGCATGAAAGGCCTGGTGAGCCAGTTGCCCAAGCCCCATAGCGGCAGCTACGAATACTCCGTCCAGGGCCAGGGACATTTCCTCAACGTGCGGTTCATTCCGGAGCTGAACTGGTACCTGTTCGTCGACAAACGCGAAGACGGCGCGCTCAGCGAAATTCGTCAATCGCTATACCTCAATCTGCTGATTTGCCTGCTCGTGACGTTGACCGTGCTGGCCCTGCTCAACCGGGTGATCAAGCGCTATCAGGGCAAGATCCAGGCGCAGGCAACCCTCGACAGCCTCACTGAGCTGCCAAACCGTCGCGGCTTCGACCTGCTGGCGGCGCAAGCGATGCACGAGGCTCAGCGCGAACCGAAGCCGCTGACCGCGCTGCTGCTGGATCTGGACCACTTCAAGGTCTTGAATGACACCTACGGCCACTTGGCCGGCGATCAAGTGCTGATCGGCTTTGCGCGGGATCTGCAGAGTTGCCTGCGCCATTCCGACATCGTCTGCCGCTGGGGCGGCGAAGAGTTCATCGTGCTGCTCAAGGACACCGACGGTGAGACCGGTCTGAAGATTGCCGAGAAAATTCGTCAACATGTCGAAGAACAGCGTTATGCCTACAACGATCAGACCTTGCACCTGACGGTGAGCATCGGCTTGACCACTTTGCAACGGGATGACACCTTGCACACCCTGCTCTCCCGGGCCGATCATGCGATGTATCGGGCCAAGCAATCCGGCCGTAACCGTACCTGCGCGGAAATGTCCCAAACCAGTTATGCATAGTCCTACATGAACAAGCCTGAATTCTGCCCGGCCTGCGGCGCCTCCAATGACTGCACCCTGGCCGACCCTCGAACCGCCGATCGGGCCTGCTGGTGCTACGGCGTCAGCATCGACCCGGCAGTCCTCGAAGCGCTGCCGCCCGAGTTGCGCGACAAATCCTGCCTGTGCCCACGTTGCACGCAGGTCGAGGCGCAGTTGTAAGCATCCTTGTGGCCGATCACGTAAGATGCGCGGCCCGTTTCCTGTCGATCTCATTTCATGCGCGTTGACCGTTTCCTCAGCAACCTGCCCCGCTTCAACCGTCAGCAGGTTCGCCTGTTGCTGGTGGAAAAACGCGTGCGGATTGACGGAAAAGTCGTCAGCGACCCGCACGCTGAGGTGCTGGAGTTCAGCCGCGTCGAAGTCGATGAAGAAGTGCTGCAAGTCGGCAAACCCGCGCGTTACTTCATGCTGCACAAACCGCCAGGTTGCGTCAGCGCCACCCGCGACCCGGAGCACCCGACGGTCCTCGATCTGTTCGACGAGCCCGACAAGGAAGACCTGCACATCGCCGGTCGCCTGGACTTCAACACCACCGGCCTGATGCTGATCACCAACGACGGCAGCTGGTCGCGACGCCTGACCCAACCGCAGACCAAACTGCCCAAGGTCTATTACGTCGAGACCGAGCAGGAGATCGGCCCGGAATACGCGCTGACATTCACCGAAGGCCTGTACTTTGCCTTCGAGGACCTCACCACGTTGCCGGCCGAACTGGTGCTGCTCGGACCGAAATCGGCGCGACTGAGCATCGTTGAAGGCCGCTACCATCAGGTGAAGCGGATGTTCGGCCACTTCGACAACAAAGTACTGCGCCTGCACCGCGAACGCATGGGCCCGCTGGTGCTCGATAACGCGCTAAAACCGGGCGAGTACCGCGCGTTGCGCACCGAAGAGATCCAATTGATCTAAGCAGCCTACCGCTCAGCAGAAGTTGTCGAACAATTTACCAATGGCACTTGCGCGATCCCTGCTCCCCTGCTTGAATCAGGACGTCAGCCGAAATGTGACTGACGAGTCACAACATACTTCTAAGAAACTTTTTGTCGGTTAGAGAACCCTCAGGTTCCGCCTCAGACCGGCAGACTGCCCGCCAATAATAAAACCCGTCGACCGGACTGCAATGGATCGACATGGGCCTCCAACATTCCAGGCGTATGCCTACCTGTCACAAAGCTCGTGCAATCTCATTTGCGCGCATACCCGCTTGCCAGGAGTCTTATGACATGAGGCCAGAAATCGCTGTGCTGGATATACAGGGTCAGTATCGGGTTTACACGGAGTTCTATCGCGCAGACGCCGCAGAGAAGACCATTATCTTGGTCAACGGCTCGATGGCCACGACTGCGTCGTTTGCACAAACCGTGAAAAACCTTCACCCGCAGTTCAACGTGGTCTGCTACGACCAGCCCTACGCGGGCAAGTCCAAAGCCCACAACCTGCATGAGAAATTGCTCACCAAGGAAGTCGAAGGGCAGATCCTTCTGGAGCTGATCGACCACTTCGCCGCCGAACACGTGCTGTCGTTTTCCTGGGGTGGCGCCGCGACCCTGGTCGCCCTCGCCCAACGGCCACGGCGCATCGAAAAAGCCGTGATCAGCTCGTTCTCCCCGGAGATCAACGCACACATGCTCGACTACCTCGAGCGCGGTGTGGACTACCTCGGCAGCCGTGACGGCGACCGTGTCGGCAATCTGGTGAACAGCACCATCGGCAAACACCTGCCGACCCTGTTCAAACGCTTCAACTATCGCCACGTCAGCAGCCTGGCCGATCATGAATACGGGCAGATGCACTTCCACATCAGCGACCTGCTGCACAGTGATCGCGAGTGCTTCCTCAAGGCCTCGGAAAAAATCAACGTACCGGTGCTGTTCATGAACGGCGAATGGGACGAATACACCGCCGCCGATGGCGCGCGTTTGTTCGCCAATCGCGTGCAACACGCCACGTTCACGACACTGGATGCGACCGGTCACTTTCTCGACATGGAACACAAAGCCGCCTGCCGAGACAGCCGCAATGCGCTGTTGGGTTTCCTGAAACCTGAGCAGCAGGCAAGCCGACCGCGTTATCACTACGTCCAGGACCACCATGCATTCGCAATCTGAAACAGCGTCATCGCGAGCAAGCTTCGCAGCCTAACGCCGTATTGTAGGAGCGAGGCTTGCCCGCGAACGACCGTCACACGGTCCGATGTCTTGTTTCACCTGCGCTAAAGCCATCCAGCGCAAAGAAAAACTTCATTTCCACGCGCACATCTGGTACAAAGTCAGCCGCTCTGAGCGGGTGTCGTATAATGGCATTACTCCAGCTTCCCAAGCTGATAACGAGGGTTCGATTCCCTTCACCCGCTCCAATCGAATTTTTGTCTCACGTTAAGATGGTTTTGACGGGGATGTAGAAAGAAAAAAACCGGCCCATGTGGCCGGTTTTTTTATGGTTCGGATTTAGTGACACGCTGCTTTCACTGCTCAGCTCCGCCTGCTTTTAATTCCTGCCGCTCGTCAGCTCTCCAGCACACTCCCTCGACCCTGCCTTCCAATAAGTACATTCCCTTGCACAGAAGGCTTAAGCATGAACACCAAAATCACTGCTCTGACGCTTGCGGGTCTACTGTCTTCTTGTTCGTTCTACGCGCTAGCGACCGAGAAGACGACGACAGGAAGTGCCGTTCCTCCTGCCGCCCTTCCCGGTCTTAACCAGGGGCAAGACGCTGAATCAAACAAGGACAAGGCCAGCAAAAAGGGCGAGGAGTCTTCGGGGGCAAATTCCGGAGCCGATTCGAAAACGCTGGAGAAAGACTCGGGTTCTTCGCACAAGGCGGAGGAGTACCAGAAAAAACAACGAGAAAGCCACCCTGGAGGCGTGAAGCAACCGGCCTCGTGAGCATCCTTCTCGGTTTCAACGCGGAAATTAGCATTTTTCTATGAAATCGGCGTTTTGTTAGCGTTTTCGATGCCCAATTAAAGGATTGCCGACACTGACACCGAAGGGGCAATGCCCCATTCTCCGGGGGTTTAAACGAGGCAGTATGCAGAAAAGGCAGGGTCCTACACGACTCTGGGAATTGTCCGTACACTTGTCCATTGCTGTGTTTTTGTCACGAAGCCTATAGTCCGTCCACGCCCAAATGGCGTATCGGGTTTGGCGACTCGGTGACAACGACCCAGAAGCCTCGGAGTTTTTTCGGAGCTTTTCTGACTGCACTTTGCTGCGCTTTTTTTGGTGGCTGTGCGTGGGAGACCTTCGGGTCTGCCGGTTTTACCGTTGTCCGGTTCGCCAACCCGCGTACAGCTACCACCCTTTTGTTTGGCGACGATTGAGTGGTAGGTCTTTCCCCTACTAACGGTAAACACTCATGAATGAATACATGGCTTTAACCAGCAACGCCGACGACCTCCCCACCTTCTACGTCAACACCACCCAACCGCTGCATTCACTGCTCAGCTCCGCCCGGTACAGAATCGGCGCGGTAACGCAGGTTCTGGAGAACCTCGCGATGCGCGGCGAAATCTCCAGCGATTCGGTGATTCTCAGCGACTTCGCAATGCTCTGCGCCATCCCGCTGCGCGATGGCTGCGATGTGCTGGATGTCATTGCGCGACGGATGGATGCGGAATAGTAGTGCCGTGACTTAGGGGCGCCTTTCGAGGCGCCCTTTGCGTTTCCAGCGTCAGTAACTGGATCAGCAGAGGAAAGGTGAACATGCTTTATCCGATAGCTATTTCAATCGGCGATGACGAACACGCGTGGGGCGTAGACGTCCCAGATATCCCAGGTTGTTTTTCCGCCGGGGAAGGTCTCGACGAAGCAGTGGCCATGGCTCGCGAAGCCATCGAAGGCCATTTTGAGCTTCTCCACGAGTTCAGATCCCCGATTCCACTAGCCAGCGTTTTCAACCGGCATTCGGCTAATCCGAAATACGCAGCGTTTGTCTGGGCAGAGCTAGACATCGACATGACCAAATATCTGGACATGCCTGGGTCCGTTAAGAGATAGAACGACCAATTACTGTGGCGCCCCACGTATATTTTCCGTATAGATCCCCGCCACCCAGTAAAGATGCAGTAGCGCAGCATCATCCCCGACCAAAAACCCCCTACCCTGCCGGCTCACCTTTCAGGCAGAGATCAGCATGGAAAATTCAGAGTTGGGGATCATGATCATTTCAATGATTGGGTTGTTCGGCTTTGCGTCGTTTCTTTTCGATTACTTGAGCGCCAAGCGAAGGGACAGATAACGTTCAGCGTTATCCGTCCCTTGTTGCCATCAGCGAGTCGCGACGATGAACAATCGCGGGAACGGCAGCAGCACCGAACCATCACTCAGCGCCGGATATGCCTGCTCGATCGCGGCGTGATATTGCTTGAGGTACTGCGCCTTTTCCGCGTCATCCAGCGGTTCGAGAAACGGTCGCAAGCCGCTGCCCTTGAACCACTCGACCACGCCCGACGCGCCGCCCGCCAGCGGATGATGGTAAGTGGTGCGCCACACATCGACGCGCGCGCAGTGCGGTCGCAGCATCGAGTAGTAGTCGCTGGCGCTGGCCATTTCCGTGCGTTGCCCGGCGGCGTCCGCCAATTTGCTGGTCCACGGGCCATCGGCTGCCACTTCGCGCATCAGGCGATGGGACGGTTCGTTGAGGTTGTCGGGCATCTGAATGGCCAGGCTACCGCCCTGGGCCAGACGGGCGGCCAGCGAGGGCAGCAACGTCGCGTGATCGGGCAACCACTGCAGCACCGCGTTGGCGAAGATCACGTCGAACGAACCGCTGTCGTTCCAGGTGCCGATGTCCACGGTGTCGAACTGCACGTGCGGCAAGCGCTTGCGGGCGGCTTCGATCATGTCGCTCGAACTGTCGACGCCACGCACCGTGGCGTTAGTGAAGCGCTCCACCAGCAATTCGGTCGAGTTGCCGGGGCCGCAACCGATGTCGATGGCCGAGCGCGCGTCCACAGGCGGAATCGCCGCGAGCAGATCACGTGCCGGGCGGGTGCGTTCATCTTCAAAAGTGACGTATTGCTGGGCGGACCAACTCATTGCGTTCTCCTGTCGAATCGTTGTCCGGACCTGGGCCGACAACCGGTTCGCTACGATACAGCGCCTGGCAGGCTCCGCTCTACTCCACCTTCGGTGGGCAATATCACTGAGCGCCTCCGCAAAAAATACCGGCTTTACTGGCCAGTTTTTTCGTCGCGGGATAAAGCACTTAATCGTAATACCCTACCGTCTTCTTCAAATGATCCGAGTACTCGTAGATGTCGTCGACCGAGTTGATTGCATGCCGGGTTTCATTCTTCTCTTCGTCAAATATGCCGATGTATTTCTGTGAACGATTGAAGTGCAGACGGCAGATCGGTTTGCGATTGTTGTCGTCCAGCAGAATGCCGAAGTAACTCTGGGTATCGCGCTGAACAATCCGTTTGGCATCCACGACTGATCGAACCACTGCACGAACGATGTGATAACCCTCTAGCTCTTCCAAAGTTGTCAGCACCTTGTCTTCTGACTCATCCCGCACATCCGACTGCTCGGTACCACTGGAAGAAACCGGTAAAGATGCCAGCGCTGGTTGAATAGAACCACTCATGGCCGATTTGAGCCGGTCATTTATCTGGTCATTGAGAAATTGAACCACAGCCTTTCTCGTCAGCTCATGAAACTGCTCACGGACTTTCTGAGTAATCACGCCGTCGTAGACACGCGAAGCGAACACTTTCACAAAATCATCGTCGGGCTTGCTGACTTGTGAAGCGATGATTTTTTTGATTTGGCTGACGTACTTCAACTCACCAGCGGCACTGATAATCGAATCCACATCGAACGCCGATTTGGTGAGCTTTACTAATTCGGGGACGGAGTATTCGTCGATGTCCAGAAGGTCGAGTTCAAGAAAAGGCTTCTCATCCATTTTGTTGGGCGCGTCCAGATCGGTGAAAAACTTGTAAACCTGGCCATTGGTGAGGATGGAGATACGAGCGCTGGTGACATGGAAATAACGAAACAGCTGTGAGGCATGATTGATGTGTAGCGGCTCGCCGATTTTTTTGCACTCGATCAGGATCTGAACCTCCCCCCCCTTCATGATCGCGTAGTCAATTTTCTCCCCCTTCTTCGTTCCGATATCGCAAACGAATTCAGGAGTAACCTCAGTCGGATCGAAGACATCGTAGCCGAGCACCGTGCTGATAAAGGGCATGACAAAAGCGTTCTTGGTCGCCTCTTCCGTTTGAATTGCAGCGCTCTGCAAACGAACTTTGGCGGCTAGACTTGCTAACTTTTCGAAAAATTCCATGCGTGACCCCTTCCTGTTCGATCCGTGTGTTTGCATGCTGGCAAATTGACTTCCTTTGATACTAGACATAAACCGGCACAAAGAAAGATTCCGCCCAAGAATAGCGAACAACCGCCTCCAGGCTTCGATCCGGGACTTCACCGCTTTTCAGGGAATCAAAGAATGTAAGCAGAATTTTCATCGCCCCCGCGCTGTCACAAATTCAGGCGCATCCCTATAAGGACAACGGCAATGAAATTCGCAAAAATCTCGCAGAAACTCGCCTTGTGGGCCGGCAGTCCCAAGACGTTCATGGGGGCGTTGATTCTCATCGGTCTGTGGGGGTTGAGCGGGCCGATCTTTGATTACAACGACACCTGGCAACTGATCATCAACACCTCGACCACGATCATCACATTCCTGATGGTGTTCCTGATCCAGAACACCCAGAACCGCGACACTGACATTTTGCACTTGAAAATCGATGAGTTGTTGCGGGTGAACAAAGAGGCGAAAAACGCGATGCTCGGGCTCGAGGCGCTGGATCTCAAGCAACTGGAGGCCCTGCGTAAACACTACCGTGCCATGGGTGAAAACGAGGTGCATGACCTGGCGGGGTTAGCGACCAAGGGCAAGCACAAACAGGATTTGAACGACTGCTGAGTGCGGGAACTGCGTGTCTGATACACCACGGCTATTGGGTCGTCGGAACGCCGCCCGCAGCAAGCCGGCTCCTGCTGCAGGAGCCGGTTACCAAACATGTGCGTCAGCGACTGGCCTGCAGCGCTTTGGCCATCTGCAAATGATTCTGCAACTTCGGCAGGGTTTCTTCAGCGAAGGCTTTGATTTCCGGCACGTCGGTGGTCTGCGCAGTCTGCTGAAGCTGCTCGATAGCTGCCTGCGTGGTCTTCACCTGACTGGCCGCGTATGCCTGGTCGAAGGACGCGCCGTCCTGCACCTGCGGCATCAAGGCTTTGGCCTTGTCGACCACTTCTTCACGGGGGGCGACCGGCAGATCCAGTTGCTTGGCGATTTTCGCCAGGTGCTGGTTGGCGGTGGTGCGGTCGTTGATGACGACGATGGTGTAATCCTTGACCTCTTTGGATTCGGATTTCTGATGCGCCAGGCGGCTGGCTTCGATATCGGCCATGCCTTTGGCCGAAGCATCGTTGATGAATTCGGCGGGGGACTGGGCAAACGCACTGCTCGCACACAGGCCCAGTAACGTGGCAAAACTTGCACTGCGTAATCGGGTGGCCATCCGGCTCATGGTCGCGCCCTCCTCAATATAAAATTCAAACGGGAGCTTTCGCTCCCGCTTCTCAATCAAAACTACGTTCACCACTACTTGGATTTCTGACCACCTTTGCGGCCCATATCGGGTTTCGAAGGCTCTTTATCGACAGTCGTGGTGGTAGTTTTCCCACCTTTGCGACCGGCTTCAGACGCTTTCGTTCGATCGGTGGCAGTATGTCCCGTGTTCGAGTTTCTTGAGTTAGGCATGATTCTCTACCTCATGGGATTGATCGCAGCGAGCTGTAGCCCGCATAGAATCTGAATTTCGATCACGGTAAAGGTTTAGAAAAACTGGGGTCGATGCGACGAACGGCTACCCGTGTTCAGCACTCAAGCCGCAAATGATTCTGCCGCTTTGCTCTGTACATGGCCTCGTCGGCATGGCGGAGCAATTGCTTTTCTTCCGTGCCATGCTCGGGAAAATGCGCGACGCCGATGCTCGGCTGAATGTTGACGCTGTGACCGTCCAATCGCAGCGGCTGCGCCAGAATTTGACGGATTTTTCCCGCCACACTGTCAGCATCTTCCGAGGCCTGGATGCTGTGCAACAACACCACGAATTCATCGCCGCCGATGCGTGCCACGGTGTCGGTGTCGCGCACGCAGCCCTTGAGCCGATTGGCTACCGCTTGCAGCAGCATGTCACCGACTGCATGGCCGTGGGTGTCATTGACTTCCTTGAAGCGGTCGAGGTCGACGTACAGCAGGGCCATGCGCCCACACTCCGACTTGGCCAGTGTCAGCGAGGCTTTCAGCCGGTCGCGCAGCAACTCGCGATTGGGCAGTTGGGTCAGTTGATCGTATTGGGCCATGCGCTGCAGCCGGGCATGCAACTGCTTGCGCTCGATGGCAGTCGCGACCTGAGCGCACACGAACTGCAACAGTTCCTTGTCTTGCTCGGTGTAGCGCTCGCCGCCCGCCACGCTTTTAACGATCAGCGCACCGATGGTGCCGTTCTGCGAGTTCAACGGCACGCCCAGCCAGCAAGGCGAATGCTGGCCGGCAACCATCAACTCGAAACCTTCCGGGGCATTGTCCTGATCCGGGGTTAGCAGAATCGGCTGGCCGCTGCGGATCACCTCGGCACACAGCCGTCCGGTAACGGTTCCCGGCTGCTCGGGTTGCTGTTCGCTGTCGTCGACGTGGTAAGGAAAATTAAGTTGCGCGCAGTGCTCGTCATACAGCGCGACGGAGAAATTCAGCGCCGGCAGCCATTCACCGATAATCAAGTGAATGCGTTTGAACAACGCCAGCAAGTCCTCCGCCGCGTGAGCCGCTTCGGAAATCGCATACAGCGCGGCCTGCCGGGACTCTGCCTGCTTGCGCTCGGTGATGTCGCGGGCCACGGCGATGCGCAGTTGATCGACTTCCGACCAGCGCGCGGACCACAGGATGTGCACCACGCCGCCATCCTTGCGCAGGTAGCGATTTTCGAAGTTGAGTTTGGGCTCGCCACCCATGATCTCCCGCGCAGCGTCGAGGGTGCGCTGGCGATCGGCGGGATGCACCATATCGATCATCGGCAGGCCCACCAGCTCATCAGGCGTGTAACCGAAAATGCGCTCGCACGCCGCACTGACAAAAACAAAGCGACCCTGTTTATCGACCGCGCAAACGGCGTCCAGCAGTAGATCGATGTAACTCGCCAGCGGCGCGGAATTTCTGGTTGCCATGATGCAGAGAGCATGTCCGAACAATGCAGCAATAAAAAAACATCCCTGACCGGTAATAATGTCGCTGACGCGTCCCTGCGATCAGTGTCAAGCCTTGTTCGGCATCAGCCCCGGTAAAGCATGCACCAGGGCGTTGATGGCGAAACCGATAAACATCACCCCGCACAACCGGGTGATCGCCAGTTCATGCCGTTGATACAGGCTGCGTACCTGCCGTGCACCGACGATGCCAATGAGGATAGCGTAGGCCAACAGACCACCAACGAAGCTCAAGACAATCAACCACGGCAGCATCGACCAATGCAGCAGTTCCGCACGGCTGGACAGCAACGCCGTAAACGTCGCCACCGCCACCGGATACGCCTTGGGATTGGTCAGTCCGAACAGAATGCCGTGCCAGAAAGGTTGGCGCGCCGGGCCCTGCGGCGCTTCGGCGCTGCTGCGTTTGGCCCGCACCGCCCGCAAACCAAGCCAGAACAGATAGAGCCCGCTGAGCACGCCCAACACGTCAAACGCCGTACTGCCGATTTCCCGCGCACCGACAATGGCGATCAGCGCGGTACTGCACCAGACCACGTCACCGAGCAAATGACCACACAAAAAACCCGCCCCTGCCCGCCGCCCACGCGCCGCGCCGATGCCAAACACCGCCAATACGCCCGGCCCCGGAGTGATCCCGTAAATGAAGCCCGAGGCGAGAACGGCCATTAGCAGCGATGGTGTCATCGGGGAAATCCTTCCGAACTATGTGGTGAATGGGCTCAAGTCTATATCAGGTCCCTGGCAATCAACTGACTGATCGTCAAAGAACTTCATTCCCGCATAGGGCCGTTGCCGACAAGCGGCCAGTCGCGACGCCAGATCGCCAACATGGGCTTCGAGCTTGTGACCGTCCGGGTCGAGGAAGTAGAACGAGGCACCTTCGCTGCGGTTGTCGCGCCATTCCCGGACGTTGGCGGCTCGAAGGCGTTCGACGAAGGGCGGGAAGTCGGGTGCGCTGATGTTGAAGGCGTAATGGGTGTAATCGGCGGCAGGTTCGCAGTTGCGCAGCGGATCGAGGGAAAGGCACAGCCAAAGGCCGGGCAGCGAAAGATAGGCACCGGTGTCCCAGGTAGCGTCGAGCTGAAGTTGCAGGAGGTCGTGATAGAACTCAACGCTGCGGGTCAGGTCGGTGACGGCGAAGGTCAGGTGGTTGAGGCCGCTCAGCATGATAGTTATAGACCTTTGAAACCTTGTGGCAGGACGTAGCTTTTACCGTCGTATCGAAGCGTCGTCAGTACCGGTTTTTCGGTAATGGTCTTTGATTCACAAGCCTCCCCCTCGCCCTTCCCGATTTCGCGGGTGGACACTGTTTTGACGATCAGATCCGCGTAGCCATGTGAGCGGGTGTTGCCGATTTCGAGGGTTCGGGTGTGCTGATAAAGCTCTCCGGCGCAATTGCCATCCCATTCACCGCCGTACTCATAGGTGATGAGCTTGTCGAGGACCGGACGCAACTGGCCGCCCTCTTTCACATAGAGCGAGAGCAACGTTTCACTCACGGGATTGACCCGTGACGAACCATTGAACGTGACGCGCACACCAAACGCTCTCAGGTCCGGCGTGAGCTTGTAACGTGCGGTGTCGAGTTGCAGGTCTTCATAAGCGATGGCATCCGACTCAAAAGCCGCTGCTTTGTGATACGTCGCCAGCGGTTTCGAATCGCCAGCCGAGACAATGGCAAGATTGAGATCGTATTTACCCTGAGGGCCATCATCGCTCGCCGAATACCCCGATTCGAACTGCGACAACGCTGTGATCGTCAGCCCCGGATAAGCCGGCCAGTCTTTGCACACCGAATAGCCGAAATCGCCGGCCAGAAACGGTTTCGCGCAATCAGCGAAGGCCTGCGTTGTCATTACCAGTCCACACAGCGCTACACAACTCATCCATCCAGACTTCAAGGTCATTCCCTGTTCCTTATGTATTGCTGAAAACGAGATAATTTCAGACCCGCACTATCGCCTCCTCTATCCGCCCATTCAACCCGTTCAACGCACTGCTTGAGCGTCCCGAGCCTGTAGCTGGCTCGCCAACGGTCACCCCTTGTTGCTCGTTTTTTTTGGGGCTGGCTGTGCCGGGAGGAGATCGCCATTCAGGTCTGGCAACACAAAACCGTGGACGATTCGTCCTCGACCGGTCGCCTCGGTATAGTCTGCCGCAATCAAAACGCCTGACAAAACAACAACCCAAGGCTTTCCATGAAGAGCAGCACCACCCTCCTCGTCACCTGCAGCACGGTTTTTCTCGCGCAGTTGGGCATGAGCATTTACCTGCCGGCGCTGCCGGAGATGGCTCGATATCTGTCTGCCGAGGCCTCGCAGGTTTCGTGGGGGCTAGCGGTGTATCTGATCGGCATGGCGCTGCCAATGTTGTTCTGGGGCAGCCTGGCTCAGCGCATCGGTCGAAAACCGGTGCTGCTTGCGGCGCTTGGTATTTATGGGTTGGGCAACCTTGCGCTGCCCTTGGGCCAGACGCTGGAATCCTTTCTGTTTTTCAGACTGGTTCAGGGCATTGGCGCCAGCGGAATTTCGGTCATGGCACGGGTGTTGATCCGCGACAGTTTTCGGGGAGACTTGTTGGCCAAAGCGCTGTCCTGGCTTTCAATTTCTTTCGTGGTGGCCCTGGGGATTGGCCAGTATCTAGGGTCGATTATCCAGGTCACATTGGGCTGGCCGGCGATTTTCTACCTGCTGGGCAGTGTCAGTCTGTTAATGGCGATGGTCGTGGCACGGGTCACGTTCCCGGTGCGGGTGGAAGACACCGTTCAGTCGTCCGCGTGGTCGAGTTACTGGCACATTCTGCGTGATCGGGCCTTCCTGTTGCCGGCGCTCACCGGCGGGCTGGGTTATGGGGTGATCATCGCGTTCAACACTGCCGGCCCGCTGATTTTGCAGGGACCGTTCAACTGGTCCGCCGTGGAGTACGGGCTGTTGGGCTGGCCGATCAGCGCGGGGTATTTTCTCGGGGCCTTGGCGGTCAACGGTCTGGTGCTGCGCACCGGTCAGCGTCGGTTGATGACGGCGGGTGTGGGGCTGGTGCTGGCCGGCAGCGCGGTGATGTTGCTGGGGAGCATCGCCGGCACTTCGATTGCGCTGCTGTTCTGGTTGCCCTACTGCGTTGCGGTGTTCGGCCAGTCGTTGAATTACCCGATCAGCCTGGCACTGGCCAACGACGGCTCGCCGGTCGGCGGTGCCTATGCGATGGCGTTGAGCGGGTTCATCCATCAACTGATGGCGGCCGTCATCGGTGGCATCGCCAGCCTGATTGCCAGCCAGCAGGCATGGCCGTTATCACTGTTATGCACGTTGCTGGCCCTGGGCGCGATGCTCTGCGTGATCATCGCGCCCGGCCGAAAAACCGCTTAGAACGCGCTGCGGAAAATCTCCTCGATCTGCCGCTGATCCGCTGCACGTGGGTTGGTCACGCCGCACGCGTCTTTCAAGGCGTTGGTGGCGAGGGTGGGGATGTCGTTGAGGCGGGCGCCGAGTTCACGCAGACCGGCTGGAATTTCCACGTCCCTGGCCAGGCTGCGGATGGCCGCAATGGCCGCCTGCGCGCCCTCTTCCGGGCTGAAGCCGCGGATATCGGCGCCCATTGCGTGGGCCACGTCGGTCAGGCGGTCGGCGCACACCAGCGCGTTGAAACTTTGCACATGCGGCAACAGCACGGCGTTACAGACGCCGTGGGGCAAGTCGTAGAAACCACCCAACTGGTGGGCCATGGCATGCACGTAGCCAAGCGACGCATTGTTGAACGCCATGCCCGCAAGAAACTGTGCGTAAGCCATGTTTTCCCGCGCGGACAGGTCGCTGCCATCTCGCACAGCAAGGCGCAGATTGTTGCTGATCAGCGTGATCGCCTTCAGCGCGCAGGCATCGGTGATCGGGTTGGCGGCAGTGGACACGTAGGCTTCGATGGCGTGGGTCAACGCGTCCATGCCGGTGGCGGCGGTCAGGCTTTTGGGCATGGCGACCATCAGCGCCGGGTCGTTGACTGACAGCAGCGGCGTGACGTTGCGGTCAACGATGGCCATTTTCACGTGACGGGATTCGTCGGTGATGATGCAGAAGCGCGTCATCTCGCTGGCTGTGCCGGCGGTGGTGTTGATGGCGATCAGCGGCAGTTGCGGCTTCTCGGATTGATCGACGCCTTCGTAATCGCGAA
Source organism: Pseudomonas sp. 300 (assembly GCF_055803035.1). Taxonomy (NCBI): domain Bacteria; kingdom Pseudomonadati; phylum Pseudomonadota; class Gammaproteobacteria; order Pseudomonadales; family Pseudomonadaceae; genus Pseudomonas; species Pseudomonas sp. 300. The sequence goes on from NZ_JAVLRV010000002.1 coordinate 2,973,482, forward strand.
TCTGCCCGCCGTTGGTCGCGCACAAGGCGATACCCTTGGCGCAGTCGTGGGGCGAACCACCGCCCAGCGACACGACGAAATCACAGCGACTTTCCTTGAGCAGGCCCAGGCCACTTTCGACGTTGGCGATGCTCGGGTTGGGCTTGGCGCCGTCGAAGATAACCGAGTCAATGTCCAGCATCGCCAGCCTCTCGGCGATCATCGCCGCCACGCCGGCCTTGGCCAGCCCGGCGTCGGTGACGATCAACGCCTTGCGAAAGCCGTACTTGCCAATGGCCGTCATGGCTTCGTCGAGGCAACCAATACCCATGATGTTCACGGCGGGGATGAAAAACGTGCTGCTCATGGCGAATCTCCAGGTCTAGGGCCGTATCGGCTGTTCGATCCGGCGGATACCCACAGGATCGCCCCATCGGCCAAGCGCTAACTTGATCTGGCTCAAGTCCGGGTCGTGATAAAGTCGCCGCCCATCCGACCTTTTGCTTTTTGAGACGACGAACGCAATGACCGAATTCCAGGATGTCGATGCCCAGCTTGAAGACTGGAACGCCTTGCGCGCCACCGCCTCGATCAGCGGCCTGCTGGTAGGCAACGGCGCCAGCCGCGCGGTGTGGGACGATTTCGGCTACGACTCGCTGTTCGAAAACGCCCGCACCGTCGAAGAAAAACCCCTGAGCCAGTCCGAGCTGAGCGTGTTCGACGCCATGCAGACACGCAGTTTCGAGCAGGTGTTGAGCGCGCTGAAAACCACCAGCCGGGTGAACAAGGCCCTGGCCGTCAGCTCCGCCGCACCGCGTAATCGCTACTACGCGATCAAGGAAGCGCTGATCAACACCGTGCACGCGGTGCACATCCCGTGGCGGCTGGTAGTGCCTTCGACATTGGCGACGATCAGTCAGGAACTGGGCGGCTACCGGACGGTGTTCACCACCAATTACGACTTGCTCAGCTACTGGGCAATCCAGCACCAGCCCGAGGCCATCACCGATCTGTTCCAAGGGGCCGAGCCGGGGTTTGATTTGAGCGCCACGGCGACCGATAAAACCCGTTTGCTGTACCTGCATGGCGGTTTGCACCTGGTGCGCAATCAGGACGGCACGGCGCGCAAACTGATGTCGACCGAGGGCACGTTGCTGGGCAGTTTTGCGATCAACAACACGATCAAGACCCTCGATGACGTGCCGCTGTTTGTGAACGAAGGGCCGAGCGCGGACAAGCTCAAGACCATTCGCAGTTCGGATTATTTGTCGTTTTGCTATGACCAGTTATTGGGGCATGCCGAGGGCTTGTGCGTCTTTGGGCATGCCCTGGGTGAGCAGGACAGCCACATCATTCATGCACTGCGCCAGGCAAAACCCAAGGTGGTCGCGATTTCGATCTATCCGCGCAGCAAGGCGTTCATCCAGCATCAGAAGCGGCATTACGCGAAGGTGTTTGAGGGGACCGGATCAGAGCTGCGGTTTTTTGATTCGAAAACGCATGCGCTGGGGAGCCCGAAGCTGACCGTTCCTGTCGAGGTTTAGCGGCGACGCTAATGACCCCATCGTCTGGGCGGCATTCCGACGATGGCGTCAGTCCAGTCGACTCATTCTTCCGCGCTATGCACCACCACCAGCAACTGCGCCTGAACCTCGCCCACCGAGCGAATCCTGTGCGGTTTCTGCGCATTGAAGTGCAGCGCATCGCCGCGATCGAGCAGCACGCGCTCGTTCATGAAGTCCACTTCCACCTGCCCTTCGTGGACAAACAGAAACTCTTCCCCCAAGTGTTCCTTGAAGGTTTTGTCCGCGAATTCGAACGGCGGATAAATGATAAACGGCAACAGACTGCGCTCACTCACCTGATGCGCCAGCACCGCATAACCAGGACTCTCATCATTGGCCGCCAACGACTGGCGCTCGTGGCTGCGCACCAGGCTGTAGCTATCGAGGCTGACGCTGTCTTCGGAGAACAATTCCTCGACCTTGACGTTCAGCGCCTTGGCCAGCTTCAGCGCGGCCGCGATGGACGGCGTATTCAGCCCACGCTCGACTTTCGACAGATAGCTCTTGGTCATGCCGGATTTTTCGGCCAAGGCTTCGAGCGTCACGCCTAGTTTTTTTCTCAATAATTTCAAACGGATAGACATGGAGATCGATTAACCCATCAAGAAGGCGACGATTTGCCCTTGCCAATGACACAAGGTGTCATATAGCCTCGTTAGTGTCATTTGCGTGAAACACCCGAGGACACTGATATGGCGAAGACCTTAGCACTACCCAAAGAGCAACTGGTCAAGCAAGCACTGACCCAGATGCAAAATACCCTGGCGGATAATACGTGGACCGACCGGCAAAAGCTGGCCCTGACCTGTCGGATTCTGTTCGAGAATGGTCACGACTCCGGCCTGGCCGGGCAGATCACCGCCCGTGGCCCGCAGCCCGGCACTTACTACACTCAACAACTGGGCCTGGGTTTCGACGAAATCACCGCCAGCAACTTGCTGCTGGTCAACGAAGACCTGGAAGTGCTTGAAGGCCACGGCATGCCCAACCCGGCCAACCGTTTCCACAGTTGGGTGTACCGCGCCCGTGCGGACGTGAACTGCATCATTCACACGCACCCGACCCACGTCGCGGCGCTGTCGATGCTCGAAGTGCCGCTGCAGATTTCCCACATGGACCTCTGCCCGCTCTACGACGATTGTGCGTTTCTTGAAGGCTGGCCGGGCGTGCCGGTCGGTAACGAAGAGGGCGAACTGATTGCCGGCGCCCTCGGCGACAAGCGCGCGGTCCTGCTGTCGCACCACGGCCAGTTGTCCACCGGCACGACCATCGAGGAAGCCTGCGTCATCGCGCAACTGATCGAACGCGCCGCCAAGCTGCAACTGTTGGCGATGAGTGCAGGGACTATCAAGCCGATCATTGCGCAGCTGGGTCGTGAAGCCCATGACTGGATCTCGACACCCAAGCGCCATGGCGCCGCTTTCAACTATTACGCTCGGCAGAACCTACGCCAACACGCCGATTGCCTGAACTGAACCCACGCATTTTCAAGAGGAGCGTCGCCATGTCGACCCCAACGATTCACGGCATCATCGGCTACACCATCACCCCGTTCACCGCCAATGGCGAAGGCGTTGACCTTGACGCGCTCGGGCGTTCCATCGACCGTCTGATCGACGACGGCGTCCACTCGATCGCGCCGCTCGGCAGCACCGGCGAAGGCGCTTACCTGAGTGACGCGGAATGGGACCAGGTCAGCGAATTCAGCATCAGGCACGTGGCCAAACGCGTGCCGACCATCGTCAGCGTGTCCGACCTGACCACCGCCAAAGCGGTTCGCCGCGCGCGTTTCGCCGAAGCACACGGCGCCGATGTGGTGATGGTATTGCCGACGTCTTACTGGAAGCTCAGCGAAGCAGAAATCCTCGCCCATTACCAAGCCATCGGCGACAGCATCGGCGTGCCGATCATGCTCTACAACAACCCGGCCACCAGCGGCACGGACATGTCGGTCGACTTGATCCTGCGCATCGTCAACACGGTGGACAACGTGACGATGGTCAAGGAGAGCACCGGCGACATCCAGCGCATGCACCAATTGCAACGGCTCGGCGAAGGTCAGGTGCCGTTCTACAACGGCTGTAACCCGCTGGCGCTGGAAGCCTTCGCGGCAGGTGCGAAAGGCTGGTGCACGGCGGCGCCGAACCTGATTCCGCAGCTCAACCTTGATTTGTATGAAGCGGTGTTGGCCAACGATTTGAGCAAGGCGCGTGACCTGTTCTATCGTCAGTTGCCGCTGCTCGATTTCATTTTGAAGGGCGGCTTGCCGGCGACCATCAAGGCTGGCTTGCGCGCGACCGGGCTGGAAGTGGGCGATCCGCGTTTGCCGGTGTTTGCGCTGGGTGAGGCTGGGCTTGGTCAGCTTCAAGGCTTGTTGAAAGCATTGCGCTGATCTCGACGTTCACAAAAAACCAATGTGGGGGCTAGCCTGCTAGCGATAGCGGCCTGACATTCAACATCTTCGTCGAATGTTAAGCAGCCATCGCTAGCAGGCTAGCTCCCACAATGGATTTGTATTGGTTGCGAAGGTGTGGTCAAAGCACCGGCAACGTCTTGTCCTTGATCACCGTCGTCGGGCCGTTGGCCTTCACACTGGCGATGCCTTTTTCCCTCGCGGCATCAGAGGAATAGGTTTCGCTGCTGCCGATAATCTCGTGGTTGCCGGCCTTGAGGTTGAAGTACGGCTGGCCGTCCTTGGTGGTCTTTTTCTCGTAGCGTTCATCCAGCGGGCTGTTCTTCTGCACCGAGGCGATGCCGTTTTCGGCGGCGCTGCGGGTGGTGTAGTGCTCGCTGTTCAGAACGGTTTCGGCATTCGCCGCTTTCAGCACGAAGCGAAACTGGCCGTTGCTGGTTTTGCTCAACTCATACCATCCAGGCATGATTTTCTCCTTGGCGATTGAGGGGTTTCGCGCTTCAGAGTAAAGACCAGCCGTGGATTCTTGTCGCCTGAACCGGCCCCATCGCGAGCAGGCTCGCTCCCACAGGGGAACGCATTCCAATGTGGGAGCGAGCCTGCTCGCGATGGGGTCAACACGGTCTACGCTATTTCACCACAGCGCGCACCACCGACAACTCGGGTGCCTGCACCCGCCGTTGCGACAAATACCGCGTACAACTCACCCGCAAGAACGAAGCAAAATTCACCACCTCACCGCGATAATCCATCACCTCTTCATACAGCTTGGCGATCAACTGGTTGGTGGTCATGCCGTCGACCTCGGCGATTTCGCTGAGGATGTCCCAGAACTGATTCTCCAGCCGCAGGGTGGTGACCACCCCGCAGATGCGCAGCGAGCGAGAGCGCGATTCGTAGAGGATCGGATCGGCCTTGACGTAGAGCTCGCACATGGAAGCGTTCCTCGTTACAGCGTGATTTTGGTGCCCAGCAAGCCGAGGAAACCGGCAAGCCAGCTTGGGTGGGCCGGCCAGGCCGGAGCAGTGGCCAGATTGCCTTGAACGTGACCTTGCGTCACCGGGATATCGATGAACGTCCCGCCTGCCAAGCGTACTTCCGGCGCGCAGGCCGGGTAGGCGCTGCACTCGCGACCTTCGAGAATCCCCGCCGCCGCCAGCAATTGCGCACCATGACACACGGCGGCGATCGGTTTGCCGGCCTTGTCGAAGGCGCGCACCAGTTCCAGGACTTTTTCGTTCAGGCGCAAGTATTCCGGGGCACGACCGCCGGGGACCAGCAGCGCGTCGTAGTCGGCTTCAGCGACCTTGGCGAAATCGAAGTTCAGGGCAAACAGGTGGCCGGGTTTTTCGCTGTAAGTCTGGTCGCCTTCAAAGTCGTGGATCGCCGTGCGCACGGTCTGGCCTGCCGTTTTGTCCGGACAGACGGCGTGCACCGTGTGACCGACCATCAGCAATGCCTGGAACGGCACCATCACTTCATAGTCTTCGACGTAATCGCCGACCAGCATCAGGATTTTCTTGGCAGCCATGGGGTGGACTCCTCTGGGAATACGTGGGCATGCAGGAGTACTCAAGGTAGTCCTAATCTGCGGGGTCGGGTAATAACCAGCTACTACCTGATAGACCGCGTTACCGTTCATCGCGGGCAAGTCGGAACGCCGCAGGGCACGCTCCCACAGGTTTTGCATCGGCCGCAAGAGCGGCGCAGGACCTGTGGGAGTGGGCTTGCCCGCGATGACGGTTTCAAACTGTACGGATAACTCTGCACCTAGCTGTAACAGAGCAACGCCCGCGGTTTATGGCTAGATGAAAGTCTTCCCGCCACCCTAGATTCTGGTCCACATCATGTCCTCGCGCGAAAACACCGGCATGGCCCTCGGCCTGCTCGGCGTTGTGATTTTCAGCCTCACCCTGCCCTTCACACGGATCGTCGTGCAGGAACTCCATCCGCTGCTCAACGGCTTGGGTCGTGCGTTGTTCGCGGCAATTCCGGCCGCGATACTGTTGCTGTGGCACCGGGAAAAATGGCCGACCTGGAAACAGGTCAAAGGCCTGACGCTGGTGATCGCCGGGGTGATCCTCGGTTTCCCGGTGCTCTCGGCCTGGGCGATGCAAACCTTGCCCGCGTCCCACGGCGCATTGGTCAATGGCCTGCAACCCCTGTGCGTCGCGCTGTACGCTGCGTGGTTGTCCCACGAACGACCGTCGAAAGCCTTCTGGGCCTGCGCCGCGCTGGGCAGTGCGCTGGTGCTGGGTTACGCACTGATCAGCGGCGCCGGCAGCATTCAGGCCGGGGATTTGCTGATGCTCGGCGCGATTGCCGTGGGCGGACTGGGCTATGCCGAAGGTGGCCGTCTGGCCAGGGAGATGGGTGGCTGGCAGGTGATCTGCTGGGCACTGGTATTGTCCACGCCACTGTTGATCGGACCGGTGGTGTACCTGGCGCTGCAACACCAGGGCGAGATTTCGGCCAAGACCTGGTGGGCGTTTGGTTACGTCTCGCTGTTCTCGCAGTTCATCGGTTTCTTCGCCTGGTACGCCGGTTTGGCGATGGGCGGCATTGCCCGGGTCAGTCAGATCCAGTTGTTGCAGATCTTCTTCACCATCGCGTTTTCGGCGTTGTTCTTTGGTGAGCACGTTGAACCGATCACCTGGCTGTTTGCGGCCGGGGTGATTGTGACGGTGATGCTTGGACGCAAGACCGCCATCAAACCAAGTGTGGGAGCGAACTTGCTCGCGAAGGGGCCGTAACATTCAACATTTATGCTGAACGTAGGGCCGCCATCGCTAGCAGACTAGCTCCCACAGGATCGCAGGGGATCAGAGGTAATTGTCGGCGCGCAGCAGGGTTTCCAGGCAGTGCTCGGTGATGTGGTAGAAATCCTTCAGTTCCTGAATTTTCACCAACAACGGGGCCGGGTCCACCGGCTCGGCACGCTTGACCGCCAGGATCATCTTGTTCTTGTTGGTGTGGTCCAGTGAGATGAACTCGAAGACCTTGGTCTCGTAACCACAGGCTTCGAGGAACAATGCGCGCAAACTGTCGGTGACCATTTCCGCTTGCTGCCCCAGGTGCAAACCGTATTGCAGCATCGGTTTGAGCAGCGCCGGGCTCTGGATTTGCAGGCGGATCTGCTTGTGGCAGCACGGCGAGCACATGATGATCGAGGCGCCGGAACGAATGCCGGTGTGGATCGCATAATCAGTGGCGATGTCACAGGCGTGCAGCGCGATCATCACGTCCAGCTCGCTCGGTGCCACGCTGCGCACGTCACCGCATTTAAACACCAACCCCGGATGGTCCAGCTTCGCGGCGGCGGCGTTGCACAAGTTGACCATTTCTTCACGCAACTCGACGCCGGTCACTTCGCCTTCGGCGTTCAAGGTGTTGCGCAAATAGTCGTGGATCGCGAACGTCAGGTAGCCCTTGCCCGAGCCGAAATCGGCGACCCGCACCGGTTTGTCCAGCGCCAGCGGTGAGGTGGTCAGCGCATGGCTGAAGACTTCGATGAACTTGTTGATCTGCTTCCATTTGCGCGACATCGCCGGGATCAGCTCGTGCTTGCTGTTCGTCACACCGAGGTCGGCGAGGAACGGCCGGCTCAGGTCGAGGAAACGGTTCTTCTCACGGTTGTGCTCGGCGGATGGCACTTCGCGCAATTGCTGGGGTTTGCTCTTGAACAGCGAAGACTTGCCCTTTTTGCTGTATTCGAGCTGGGCTTCGTCAGTCAGCGACAACAAATGCGCATTTTTGAACGAGGCCGGCAACAACGCGGCGAGGGTCGCAACGCCCTCGGCCAGCGGCAGGTTCTTGGTGATGTCGCGGGTTTTGTAGCGGTAGACGAAGGACAGGCAAGGCTGATCCTTGACCGTCAGTTGTTTGATGATCAGCCGTTGCAAATCCACTTCGGTGCCGACGTACTTTGCCAGCACCAGTTTGATGAAGGCATTGGCGTCGAGGCTGGTTTGCAGCAGGTCGATGAACTGGGCGTGGTGATCCGGCGCGAGGCTGGCGGGAGTGGCGGTGACGGACATGGAAAAAACGGCCTCGGGCGGAGCGAATCGGAAGTGGCGGGTATTTTAGGGGGGATGGGGATTGAGGGCACGGGTAATTTCCCGAACGGTGCGACCTGTGGGAGCGAGCCTGCTCGCGATGGGCTCAAAAACACCGCGATTATCCTGCAATCCCGCGTCATCGTTGACGACCATCGCGAGCAGGCTCGCTCCCACAAGGAATGAGGTTCAGCCTAGAACCACCAACCGGTTCGGCAACTCATTCCTCACATGCGTCACCGGCACATGCACCTTGAGCAGTTCGCCACACGCTTCCACGCACGTCACAAAGCCCTGCAACGTCTGCCCTTGTTTCACCTGCTGGGTGAACACCGCCACAATGGCGTCCCAGTTTTTGTTATCCAGCCGTTTGGAAATCCCTTCATCCACCAGAATTTCCACGTAACGCTCGGCCTCGCAGACGAAAATCAGCATGCCGGTGCTGCCAACGGTGTGGTGCAGGTTCTGCTCGAGGAACTGCCGGCGCGCCAGGTTCGAGGCGCGCCAGTGCCGCACCGAGCGCGGGATCAGGTGCGTGGTGATTTTCGGAATACGGAACACCAGGCACAACACGATGAAGGTGATCCATTGCACCAGCAGCAGGCTGTGCATGGTCAGCCAGCCGGTCAGATAATGCACGACTCCCGGCACCACCAGCGCCAGCAGGCTGGCCCATAGCAGCGGGATGTACGCATAGTCGTCGGCGCGGGCCGCGAGCACGGTCACCAGTTCGGCGTCGGTGTCGCGCTCGACCCGGGCAATCGCCTCGGCGACTTTGCGTTGTTCGTGTTCAGTCAGTAGTGCCATGTTTACGAATGCCCGTTCATTGTTGTCATCACCAGCCGCCCGACGAACCGCCGCCCCCGAAACTGCCCCCGCCGCCGCTGAAGCCCCCGCCTCCACCGCCGCCTCCAAAACCTCCACCGCCAAAACCACCACTCGAACCGCCCGAGCCACCTCGGCCCGCCGGCAGAATCCCGAACATCTGCAAGACAAATATCGTCAGGATGAACAGCAACACCAGGAACACAAACACCCCGGGATGCCGCGAAACGAAGTCACTCTCCTGATTGCCGCCGGAGTCGTACACCGTCGAAGGTTCATCCAGCGGACTGCCGCCCAACACCACCAGCATCGCCGCGACCCCGTCGCTGATGCCCTTGCTGAAGTTGCCGGCCTTGAACGCCGGGGTGATCACCTGATTGATGATCACCGAACTCTGCGCATCGGTCAGCCGATCTTCCAGACCATAACCGACTTCAATCCGCAACTTGCGCTCATCGCGGGCGACGATCAGCAAGGCGCCGTTGTTCTTGTCCTTCTGACCGATGCCCCAGTAACGCCCGAGCTGATAACCGAAGTCGGCAATCTCGGCGCCCTGCAAGTCCGGTAACGTCACCACCACCAACTGCTCACCGGTGGCCTTTTCATGAGCATTGAGCTGTTGCGTCAACTGCTCGCGCACTGACGGCTCGATCAATTGGGCGTTGTCCACCACCCGCCCGGTCAGCTGCGGAAACTTCAGCTCCGCTTGCGCCGTGGCGACAAACACCCAAAGCAACAGCGCCAGGCCCACTTTCAACACACGCATTGGCAACCTCATCCGTGGTAATGCTTCAGGCCGGTCAGAACTTCACTTCAGGTGCTTTTTCGGCACTGGGGCTGGTGGCTTCGAAGGTTTCGCGGATCGGCAGATCGCTGTACATCACGGTGTGCCACAGGCGCCCCGGGAAGGTACGGATTTCGGTGTTGTATTTCTGCACCGCAAGAATGAAGTCGCGACGCGCCACGGCGATGCGATTCTCGGTGCCTTCCAGTTGCGATTGCAACGCGAGGAAGTTCTGGTTGGCCTTGAGGTCCGGGTATCGCTCGGACACCACCATCAAACGGCTCAAGGCACCGGTCAGCTGATCCTGGGCTTGCTGGAACTGTTTGAGTTTTTCCGGGTTGTCGAGGGTGCTGGCATCCACCTGGATCGAAGTGGCCTTGGCCCGGGCTTCGATCACCGCGGTCAGGGTTTCCTCTTCGTGTTTGGCATAGCCCTTGACCGTTTCCACGAGGTTGGGGATCAGGTCTGCGCGACGCTGATACTGGTTCTGCACCTGGCCCCAGGCGGCCTTGGCCTGTTCGTCGAGGGTCGGAATGTTGTTGATGCCGCAACCGGCCAGCAACGTGGTCAGCAACATCAAGGCTGCGATCTGCAGGCTTGACCGAGTGTGGTGTCGTACATTCATCTGGTTGACGCTCCCGTGCACATTCCGTTGAAAAAACATCCAGCAACCTCCTGACCGGACTCTTGGGGCATAATCTGCCGCCGCCACTGGATTGCATCGAGCCAATGGGCTAAAAGATGCCCCAGCGCAAAAAACACGCAGAAGTGTGCTGCATTTACCTGAACAACAATAGTCGCTCCCTAAATTTTGGCTGACCGGCGCGTATTCACTGCCGTTTAGGCTTTAGAGAAAACCATTCATGAAGAAGCTGTGTTTGCTGGGCCTGTTCGTCAGCCTGGCCAGTCATACCGTATTGGCCGCCACGACACCCGCACCTCTGGAGAACAAGGACGCTTTCATCAGCAACCTGATGAAGCAGATGACCCTCGATGAAAAAATCGGCCAGTTGCGTCTGATCAGCATCGGCCCGGAAATGCCTCGAGAGATGATCCGCAAGGAAATCGCCGCCGGCAACATCGGCGGTACGTTCAACTCGATCACCCGCCCGGAAAACCGTCCGATGCAGGACGCGGCCATGCGCAGCCGGTTGAAGATCCCGATGTTCTTCGCCTATGACGTGATCCACGGCCATCGCACGATTTTCCCGATCCCGATCGCCCTGGCGTCGAGCTGGGACATGAACGCCATCGGCCTGTCCGGGCGCATTGCCGCCAAGGAAGCTGCGGCAGACAGCCTCGACATCACCTTCGCGCCGATGGTCGACATCTCCCGCGACCCGCGTTGGGGCCGGACCTCCGAAGGCTTCGGCGAAGACACCTATCTGGTGTCGCGCATCGCCGGCGTGATGGTCAAGGCTTTCCAGGGCACCGGTGCGAACGCGGCGGACAGCATCATGGCCAGCGTCAAGCACTTTGCCTTGTACGGCGCGGTCGAGGGCGGTCGCGACTACAACGTTGTCGACATGAGCCCGGTCAAGATGTACCAGGACTACCTGCCACCGTACCGCGCGGCGATTGACGCCGGTGCCGGCGGCGTGATGGTCGCGTTGAACTCGATCAACGGCGTACCCGCCACGGCCGACACCTGGCTGATGAACGACCTGCTGCGCAAGGAATGGGGCTTCAAGGGCCTGGCCGTCAGCGACCACGGGGCGATTTTCGAGCTGATCAAGCACGGCGTCGCTCGTGATGGTCGCGAAGCCGCGAAGCTGGCGATCAAGGCCGGCATCCATATGAGCATGAACGACACCCTGTACGGCAAGGAACTGCCAGGGCTGTTGAAGGCCGGCGAGATCGAGCAAAGCGATATCGACAACGCCGTGCGTGCGGTGCTGGACGCGAAGTACGACATGGGCCTGTTCAAGGACCCGTACCTGCGCATCGGCAAGGCTGAGGATGATCCGGCCGACACTTACGCCGACAGCCGCCTGCACCGTGCCGAGGCCCGCGATGTTGCGCGTCGCAGCATGGTGTTGCTGAAGAACCAGGGCGAAACCCTGCCGTTGAAGAAAACCGCGAAAATCATGCTGGTCGGTCCACTGGCCAAGGCACCGATCGACATGATGGGCAGTTGGGCTGCCGCTGGCCGTCCGGCTCAATCGGTCACGCTGTTCGACGGCATGACCCACGCTCTGGGCGATAAATCGACGCTGATCTACGCCCGAGGCGCCAACATCACCAGCGACAAGAAGGTCCTGGATTACCTGAACTTCCTCAACTTCGACGCCCCGGAAGTGGTGGACGATCCGCGTTCGGCGCAAGTGCTGATCGACGAAGCGGTGAAAGCCGCCAAGGATGCCGATGTGGTGGTGGCAGCGGTGGGCGAGTCCCGTGGCATGTCCCACGAATCGTCGAGCCGCACCGACCTGAACATCCCGGAAAACCAGCGTGAGCTGATCCGTGCCTTGAAAGCCACCGGCAAACCGCTGGTGCTGGTGTTGATGAACGGCCGTCCGCTGTCGATTCTCGAAGAGAAGGATCAGGCTGACGCGATTCTGGAAACCTGGTTCAGCGGCACCGAAGGCGGCAACGCCATCGCCGACGTGCTGTTCGGCGACTACAACCCGTCGGGCAAACTGCCGATCACCTTCCCGCGTTCGGTGGGCCAGATTCCGACCTACTACAACCACCTGAGCATTGGCCGGCCGTTCACGCCGGGCAAACCGGGCAACTACACCTCGCAGTATTTCGATGACACCACCGGCCCCCTGTTCCCGTTCGGCTTCGGCCTGAGCTACACCGATTTCAGCCTGACCGACATGGCCCTGTCATCGACCACGCTGAACAAGACCGGCAAGCTCGACGCCAGCGTCATGGTGAAAAACACCGGCAAGCGTGACGGCGAAACCGTGGTGCAGTTGTACATCCAGGACGTGACCGGTTCGATGATCCGGCCGATCAAGGAGCTGAAGAACTTCCAGAAAATCGCGCTCAAGGCCGGCGAACAGAAAGTCGTGCACTTCACCATCACCGAGGATGATCTGAAGTTCTTCAACGCCCAGTTGAAGTACGCGGCGGAGCCAGGCAAGTTCAACGTGCAGATCGGCCTGGATTCCCAGGACGTGACGCAGCAGAGTTTCGAGCTGCTGTAACGCCTGACACACCGCAATAACCCTGTGGGAGCGAGCCTGCTCGCGATGGCGACCTGACAGTCAACAATGATGTTGAATGTTATGGCCTCATCGCGAGCAGGCTCGCTCCCACAGTGGTTTTAGGGTGTTGAGGAGACTGGGTTCAGCCCCGTCGATCCAGCAGATTCACCACCAGCCGATCCACCCATCCCCAAACCCTCTGCTTCACCCGCCGCCACAGCGGGCGGCGTCGCCATGCCTCCAGGCTGACCTCCTGGCTCAACGCAAAGTCCCGCTCGAAACTCGCCACCACTGCCCGCGTCAGCCCTGGGTCCAGTGCTTCAAGGTTGGCCTCCAGATTGAAGCGCAAATTCCAGTGATCGAAATTGCACGAGCCAATACTCACCCAATCATCGACCAGCACCATTTTCAGGTGCAGGAAACATGGCTGGTATTCGAAGATCTTCACTCCGGCCTTGAGCAGTCGCGGGTAGTAGCGATGCCCGGCGTAACGCACCGACGGGTGATCGGTGCGCGGCCCGGTCAACAGCAGCCGCACATCGACGCCTCGGCCCGCCGCACGACGCAACGAGCGGCGGACTTTCCAGGTCGGCAGAAAATATGGTGTGGCCAGCCAGATTCGCTTTTGGCCGCTGTTCAACGCGCGAACCAGTGATTGCAGAATGTCGCGGTGCTGGCGGGCGTCGGCATACGCCACCCGGCCCATGCCCTCGCCTGTGGACGGCACGCGCGGCAATCGTGGCAGGCCGAAATGCGCAGCAGGTTTCCAGGCGCGGCGGTGGCGGTTGGCGATCCATTGGCGGTCGAACAGCAACTGCCAGTCGATGACCAGCGGACCGGTGATTTCCACCATCACTTCGTGCCATTCGCTGGTGTCTTCACCCGGCGTCCAGAACTCATCGGTGACACCGGTGCCGCCGACCACGGCCATGCTCTGATCGACCAGCAGCAGCTTGCGATGATCGCGGTAGAAATTGCCGACCCAGCGCCGCCAGCTCAGGCGATTGTAGAACCGCAGTTCCACGCCGGCCGCCATCAGCCGCTGGCGCAAGGTCAGGGTGAACGCGAGGCTGCCGTAATCATCGAACAGGCAGCGCACCCGCACGCCGCGCTCGGCGGCCTGGACCAATGCCTGAACCATGGCCTCGGCACAGGCGCCCGCCTCCACCAGGTAAAGCTCCAGTTCGACTTGTTCCTCGGCGCGCGCAATCGCGACCAGCATCCGTGGAAAGAACTGCGGACCGTCGATCAGCAGTTCGAAACTGTTGCCTTCACGCCAGGGAAAAATCGCGCCGGCCATGTCAGCGTGCCGTGAAAATCAGTACCGCACCCACCGGCACCGACAAACTGATCGCCGACAACCCGGCGACTTTGCGCAAACTGTCCAGCCCCGGCGCCAGATCGAAATCCGAGGCGTTGATCACCAGCGGTTCGAGCGTCACCACCTGAAAGCGCCGATCATCGAGACGAGTCGCCAGCAGTTCGGCATTGTATTCACGGGTTTTGCCGTGGAGGTTGACGGTCACCGGCAAACGCAATTCCAGTTGCGCGCCGGGGGCAAGGTCGTTGATCGGGCGCAAATCAATCTGCGCGGTGATCAAGGCTTCGGGGTAGGTCTGGATCTCGAACAGCTCCTTGCGCATGCGTTCGTCGCGCAGGGGGATGCCGCTGTTCACCGAATCCAGTTCGACTTCCACCTCGGCCAGGCCTTTGGGACTGACCTTGCCGTGCAGCACCAGAAAGCGTTGCACTTCGGAAACATGGGCGTTTTTGGTGCTAACGAACGACAGCCGCGAGGATTCGCCGTCCAGGTACCAATTGGCCTGGGCCGATAAAGTGGCGCCGGCCAGCAGCACAAAGGCGAAGGTTTTGGTGAGAGACCGCTTGAACATAAAGACTCGTGGGGCAGATAAACCTGAGCGAACCTTAACCGTCCGTGAGCGCATTGCAAACCGCGATGACTAAACACCGTGTCTGTCGGAGCCCGGCTTGCCGGCGATGGCGTCCCGGAGATCGCCATCGTCGGCAAGCAAGCAGCAATCTGTCAGGGTTGCAGGCGGCAGCCTTGGTGTTCGCCGATCCATTGCGCGCTGTTGCTGCGGCCCATGCCGCTGACCGTCACGCGTTTGCCGGCGGCGTCATCGGAAAATCCACTGAAGGGCAGCCACTGCTTCACATAGCCACGGCAATACTCAACCGGGTGATTCATCACGTACCGACACGAACAATATTCCTTGGCGGTGTAGGCGCTGATGATGTCCGGGAACGCCCACAACGCCACCCGCTCGTGCCAGGCCCAGCCGAGCAAGGCGATCAACAGGATCAACAACAGTGAACTGACCGGGCGGAGGCTCATGGCTGCACCTTCCCGGCGAATGCCATGCGCACGAGTCTGAGCATTTCGTTGTGTCGATAGCTGCCGTCGCGGTCATCGCCGTAGCGCACGATCACCAGGTTTTCACTGGGGATCACGTACATCGCCTGGCCCCAATGGCCAAGCGCGGCGAAGGTGTCGGGGGGCGCATCGGGCCAGGGTTGTGCGGCACCCTCCACGGCACGATTGAGCCACCACTGGCCGCCCGGCACCGCGTCGTCCTGATTCGCTTGAAAGTGGGCAAAGGCTTCGCGGTTGAAGGTGACCCAGTCTTTGGGCAGCAATTGCCGGTCGCCCCAACGGCCGTCGCGCGCCATCAACAGACCGACTCGCGCCAGGTCGCGGGCGGTGAGGTAGGCATAGGACGAGGCGACGAAAGTGCCCGTGCCGTCGGTTTCCCACACCGCGTGACGAATCCCCAGCGGCGCGAACAGCGCGGTCCAAGGATAGTCGGGATAACGCGCCGGGCCGACGATGTTTTTCAGCGCTGCAGACAGCAGATTGCTGTCGCCGCTGGAATAGCGAAAGGCCTGACCGGGCTTGGCGTACTCAGCGTGATCGGTGGTGAAGGCGGCCATGTCGTGATGGCCGCGGGTGTACAGCATCGCCACGACGGAGGACTTCAACGGGGCGTATTCGTAATCCTCCTGCCAGTCCAGGCCCGAGGCCCAGTGCAGCAGATCGGCCATGGTGATCGCCGGGTGTTTTTCCAGCGGCGGATAGAACTTCAGCGCCGGGTCCTGCAGTTTGAACAGGCCTTCGCCATAGGCGACGCCGAGCACGGTGGCCATGAGACTTTTGCTGATCGACCAGGTCAGGTGCGGCGTGTCGGCAGTGGTCGGGCCGGCGTAGCGCTCGTAGACCAACTGACCGTCGCGGATCACCAGCAAGGCGTCCGTGCGTATGCCTTTTCGGGCGCTCTCGTCGCGGGGTGGGAAGGCGTAGGTTTCCAGGGCTTGCAACGCCGGGCCGCTGACGGCCGGGCCGGTTGACCATTGCTCGGCGGGCCAGGTTTCGGCTTGGGCCGTGAGGCTGAGCAGCAGCATGAAAAACAGGGACAAGCCTTTGAACATGGTGGGGGCTCGGCGGGATTGGCTCGCTGAGGTTAGTTGAGGTTGATGACAATTTCGGAGTTTCTGTCGTCAAGGAGGCCGCCATCGCTGGCAAGCCAGCTCCCACAGGGATCTCTGGCGTGCGCAAATTTGTGTACGACGCAGATCATGTGGGAGCTGGCTTGCCAGCGATGGGGCCAGTCAATTCACTGAAGATCCAGCCAATGCCTTGACCAATCGCTTGCCCCGCGCGCCCGCCGCCAAATCCATCACCGCCTGATCCCGCTGCCACATCGCCGCCCACTGCGGTGGACCATCGGCCAATGCCTGATTCACCTCAACCTTCAACCCGTCAAACTGCGCAAACAAACCGCCCAGCAACACATGCCCCGCCGAATTGTTCGGCGCCTGCCGGCTGGCTTCCGCACACCCGGCCAACAGCGCCAGCAAACGCAACTGCAAGACCTGCGGCCAGTCACTCTCCTGGCCGACGCCATACAACCACGCCGTCATCGCGCTCAAAACATAGACGTCCTCCAGCGTTCTGAACGGTTTGACGTACGCATCCCAACCATCCCCTGCCAGCAATTCACACAAGGCATTGTCGAGAAACAGCTGGCCATGACTGATGTCCGGCATCAGCGGCATCGCCGGCAGTTTTTCCAGGCGCACGCCCGGCTCACCGGGATAAACCACCGCCAGGCTCAGGCGCGGCGACTCGCCGGGCGCTTCACTGCGAGCGGCGATCAGCAGCCAGTCGGCCGCATCGCCGGCGGTGACGAAATCCTTGCGCCCGCTCAGGCGCAGATCGGTCAGGCGCGTCTGCATGTCTGCCACTCGCAGGCTGCGCAGTTCGGTCGCGCACAACGCGCCGAGACTCGGCGGCGCGCTCGGCCAGAGCATGCGCAACGCCGCCTGATAACCCACCAGAAACGCCAGCCCCGGTGTCGTCATCAGGCGTCCACCGAGCACCGCCAACTCGAACGGCGTGACCGCGCCCAACTGCTGCAGCAAGGTCGCGAAACCTTCACCGAGGTCCGGATTGGCGGGCAAGCGATCGCGGCGTTTCAACAGGGTTTGCCAGGGCATAAGAGGCTCCTTGTGGGCTGTCATATAAGCATCACCAAAGCTTCATGGCGATGACACCGGGGCTACATAGCCTGACTTTGCACAACACGGCCGCATAAAGAAAGTCGATCGGCTCTAACCCAAGACGGGTGACCAGCCCGCACGGAGATTCGCAATGACTCAGATCGCCCGCATCAGCGACACCGGCAATGAACGCCGCCTGCAAGCCGAACGCCTGGTGGGCGCCGAGGCCTTGCAGGAAGCCCAGGCTTTGCGCTTCAACGTGTTCAGCGGCGAGTTCAACGCCAAGCTGAAAGGCGCGGAACGGGGTCTGGACATGGATGACTATGATGTTCACTGCGCCCATATCGGCGTGCGTGACCTGAACACCGGACGCCTGGTGGCAACCACCCGTCTGCTCGACCACACCGCCGCCAGCAGCCTGGGCAGGTTTTACAGCGAAGAAGAATTCAGCCTGCACGGCCTGATTCACCTCAAAGGCCCGATCCTCGAAATCGGCCGCACCTGCGTCGACCCGGCCTACCGCAACGGCGGCACCATCGCCGTACTCTGGGGTGAACTGGCCGAAGTGTTGAACCAGGGCGGTTACAGCTATCTGATGGGTTGCGCGAGCATCCCGATGCAGGACGGCGGCATTCAGGCTCACGCGATCATGCAGCGTCTGCGCGAACGTTACCTGTGCACCGAACACCTGCGCGCCGAGCCGAAAAAACCGTTGCCGGTGCTGGACCTCCCCTCCAACGTCATCGCCGAAATGCCACCGCTGCTCAAGGCATACATGCGTCTGGGGGCGAAGATCTGCGGCGAGCCGTGCTGGGACGAAGACTTCCAGGTCGCCGACGTGTTCATCCTGCTCAAGCGCGACGAACTCTGCCCGCGCTACGCCAAACACTTCAAGGCGGCCGTGTAATGAGCCGCCTGCGGGTGTACGCGCGAATTGCGCGAGTGCTGGTGGTGGTGGCATTGGGGCTGAGCATGGCCAGTGTTTTCGGCGTGTTCGAGCGCCTGGGTATCGCCCATTCGATGGTCCGCCGTCAGCGCTGGTCGCGATTTTTCATGGCACGCCTGGCGAATGCCCTGCCCTTTCGCGTGACGGTTCACGGTGAATTGCCGAAAGAGCCGATGCTCTGGGTCAGCAATCACGTGTCGTGGACGGATATTCCGCTGCTGGGCATGCTCACGCCGATGTCGTTCCTGTCCAAGGCCGAAGTGCGTACCTGGCCGGTGGCGGGCTGGTTGGCGGCCAAGGCCGGCAGCCTGTTTATCCGCCGTGGCTCGGGCGACAGTCAGTTGATCCGCAAACAGATGACACGCCACCTGGAGCAAGCGCATCCGCTGCTGATGTTCCCGGAAGGCACCACCACCGATGGCCGTTCGTTGCGCACCTTTCATGGTCGCTTGCTGTCGGCGGCGATTGATTCGCAAGCGAAGCTGCAACCGTTGGCGATTCGTTATCTGCGCGACGGTGAAGTCGATTCGCTGGCGCCGTTCATTGGCGACGATGATTTGCTCTCGCACCTGATGCGCTTGTTTGCCAATGACCGGGGCGATGTGGAGATTCATCTGCTCAAGCCGATTGCCTGTGAAGGTCGCGAGCGTGCGGCGCTGGCGTTTGAGGCACAGCAGGCGGTGCAGAAGGCGTTGTTTGGGACGATTCCGGAGAAACAGCAGGTTCCGATGCGGCCCGCCATCGCGGCCTGACGCACTCTTTGATTCACAGAGAACCCTGTGGGAGCGGGCTTGCCCGCGATGGCGGTGGGTCAGTCAACATGGATGTTGGGTGATCCGGCCTCATCGCGGGCAAGCCCGCTCCCACAGGAATTTACGCCGTTTGATGGTTCTGCGAAAAATTCTGCAAAAGTGGATAGAACAATCTGAAATCCTCGCTCAACGGCTCATACAACACCCGCAACTCCTGCATCGCCGCCGCCAATTCCTCAGGCTTGCTCAGCCGCCGCGAAATCCCCCGCAGCACCTGCTCCAGCACGTCGAACTCCTGGTAAGAACCCAACCAGTCATTCGCCATCATGTGCGGCGCAATCCTCGCCAGGCGTTCCGGCAGTTGCGGTTCATTGGACAGCACCCGATACACATCCGAGGTGAACAGCTCCAGCGACCGGTCGGCATACAGCGTCCAGTCCCGCGCCAGACAATGGTCAAAAAACACGTCGAGCACGATCCCCGCGTAACGCCGTCGGGTCAGGGAAAACCGCGACAACGCCACGTCCACCAACGGATGGCGGTCGGTAAAGACATCGATGCTGCGATGCAACTGGATAGCCGCCTCGATCTCCGGGTCGAACTGCCCTTGCAGCCGTCCTTTGACGAAATCGCCATACAGACTGCCGAGCAATTGACCGGGACGCTGGCCACCGAGATGAAGATGCGCGAGATAGTTCATGCCTCGCAGCTTAACACTGCAGCCTAAATATCGTTATAACCCGATATACCGATTTATACGGCCGTAAGACCAAAATCATATTGGTATATCGCGAACTACCGATTTAAAGTTCGCCCCATCGCGATATAGCGTTTTACTCATCACGAGCCCCAAGCCATGAACCTCGACCTCGACGAAATAATAAAAGCCCTGGCACACCCGGTACGCCGAGAAATCCTGCACTGGCTCAAAAACCCGGACGTCGAATTTCCCGACCAGACCCACAGCAACGAGCACGGTGTCTGCGCCGGTCAGATTGATCAACGCTGCGGCCTGTCGCAGTCCACGGTGTCCGCTCACCTGGCGACCCTGCAACGCGCCGGCCTGATCAGCAGCCGCAAAGTCGGCCAGTGGCATTTTTTCAAACGCAACGAGGAAACCATCCAGGCCTTCCTCAGCACCTTCAGCAAAGAGCTCTGACCCTTTACGTCAGTACGCCGATAAGGAATCACCCATGCCCCTCTCGCTCCTCATTCTGGCCTTGAGCGCTTTCGCTATCGGCACCACCGAGTTCGTCATCATGGGCCTGCTGCCCGATGTGGCGGCCGACCTCGGTGTGTCGATCCCCGGCGCCGGCTGGCTGGTGACCGGTTACGCCCTCGGCGTGGCCATCGGCGCGCCGTTCATGGCACTGGCCACCGCAAAACTGCCGCGCAAGGCTGCACTGGTGGCGTTGATGGGCATCTTCATCATCGGCAATCTGCTGTGTGCAGTGGCCAGCGATTACAACGTGCTGATGTTTGCCCGGGTGGTGACTGCCCTGTGCCACGGTGCATTCTTCGGTATCGGTTCGGTGGTCGCGGCAGGCCTGGTCCCGGCCAACAAGCGCGCTTCGGCCGTGGCCCTGATGTTCACCGGCCTGACCCTGGCCAACGTGCTCGGCGTGCCGCTGGGCACCGCGCTCGGTCAACAAGCCGGCTGGCGCTCGACCTTCTGGGCGGTGACCGTGATCGGCGTGATTGCCCTGATCGGCCTGATTCGCTTCCTGCCAGCCAAGCGCGATGAAGAAAAACTCGACATGCGCGCCGAACTGCGTGCCCTCAAAGGCGCCGGCATCTGGCTGTCGTTGAGCATGACCGCACTGTTCGCCGCCTCGGTGTTCACCCTGTTCACCTACGTCGCCCCGCTGCTGGGCGAGGTGACCGGCGTCTCGCCACGCGGCGTGACCTGGACGCTGATGCTCATTGGCCTGGGCCTGACCGTCGGCAACATCATCGGCGGCAAGCTGGCGGACAAAGGCCTGGCAGCGACGCTGATCGGCGTGTTCATCAGCATGGCCGTGGTGTCCACCGTGCTGACCTGGACCAGCGTTGCGCTGATCCCGACCGAAATCACCCTGTTCCTCTGGGCTACCGCGTGCTTTGCCGCCGTCCCTGCCCTGCAAGTGAACGTGGTGACCTACGGCAAGGCTGCACCGAACCTGGTCTCGACCCTGAACATCGGCGCGTTCAACGTCGGCAACGCACTGGGTGCCTGGGTCGGCGGCAGCGTCATCGCCCACGGCTTCGGCCTGACCAGCGTGCCACTCGCGGCCGCCGCACTGGCGGTACTCGCCCTGCTGGTGACCCTGATTACTTTCCGTCAGAGCGGTAATTCCGAACTGGCCCCTGCTACCAACTGACTCACTGATACCTCACGAGGGTGCATTTCATGACGACTATTTTCGATCCGATCAAACTGGGCGACCTCGAGTTGGCCAACCGCATCATCATGGCACCGCTGACCCGTTGCCGCGCCGACGAAGGCCGTGTGCCGAACGCGCTGATGGCCGAGTACTACGTTCAACGCGCCTCGGCCGGCCTGATCCTCAGCGAAGCCACCTCGGTCACGCCGATGGGCGTCGGCTACCCGGACACCCCGGGCATCTGGTCCAACGACCAAGTGCGAGGCTGGACCAACGTGACCAAAGCGGTCCACGGCGCTGGCGGCAAGATCGTCCTGCAACTGTGGCACGTCGGCCGGGTTTCCCACCCGTCTTACCTGAACGGCGAAGCACCGGTTGCACCGAGCGCTATCCAGCCCAAAGGTCATGTCAGCCTGGTTCGCCCACTGGCCGATTACCCAATGCCGCGTGCACTGGAAACCGCTGAAATCGCCGACATCGTCGACGCTTACCGCGTAGGTGCCGAAAACGCCAAGGCCGCCGGTTTCGACGGCGTGGAAATCCACGGTGCCAACGGTTACCTGCTCGACCAGTTCCTGCAAAGCAGCACCAACCAGCGCACCGATAACTACGGTGGCTCCCTGGAAAACCGTGCACGCCTGTTGCTGGAAGTGACCGACGCGGCGATCGAAGTCTGGGGCGCCGGCCGCGTCGGTGTGCATTTGGCACCGCGCGCCGACTCCCATGACATGGGCGACGACAACTTGTCCGAGACCTTCACCTACGTCGCTCGCGAACTGGGCAAACGAGGCATCGCGTTCATTTGCTCGCGCGAGAAAGAAGCCGGCGACAGCCTTGGCCCACAACTCAAAGAAGCCTTCGGCGGCCCGTACATCGCCAACGAACGCTTCACCAAGGACAGCGCCAACGCCTGGCTGGCCAGCGGCAAGGCTGACGCGGTCGCCTTCGGCGTGCCGTTCATTGCCAACCCGGACCTGCCGGCACGTTTGAAAGCCGATGCGCCGCTGAACGAAGCACGTCCGGAATTGTTTTATGCCAAAGGTCCGGTGGGTTATATCGACTATCCAATGATGTAAGTCCTGCCTGTATAAAAAAGCCCCAGGTAGAAATACCTGGGGCTTTTTTATATTGAATAACGCTCAACTCATGAAACAACATCTTCATTGCAGCAGAACTTAGAACAAGGTTAGTTTCAGCACCCCACACAACTTACAAACGACCCAACATGCAAACACAGCCGTCATCATGGATCGTTTAGATGCAATCCACCGCAAACCACTTACTTAATCGAAAGGAATCGATATGAACGACATTAAAGAAACCAGCAACCAGTACGAAGACCTACTATCGTTTTTCAATCACACACCCATTGGACTACTGTACAACCTGACGCCGCTGTTTTTCAGCGAGGAAAATCAGCAAGCACTGGACAAGTTGATCGGAACAGCCAAGGTAGAATTAATAAACTTTCTTGAAGGGATTGAGTCAGAACGCCTTCTGAACGAGAGAATTGAGCTGTGGCGAAATGAAGATAAAAGCACGAAAAACACTCGCGTGATCGTCAAACTAATCAATAACACGCCGCACACTTTTAAAATCGCACAAACCACTCTGCCTTTGCAAAAATCAGAGCGCCAGTCATTCCAGCTTTCCCCTCATACAAAAACAGCATTCAAATCCGATTTCGCTTATACATACGGTTACCCTTGGCCCAAAAACAAAATCATGTTCAATCAGTTTGTTGATTTCATCGATCAGAACGTCGGGGTCCGTTTTGACCTCGGCATGATCATGAACAAATCCTTCGGCGTGATTTCGCCAAGACACAGGGCAACGGTAAAAAATACCGTCACCTCCATTGGCTCATCCAGGGTCAATTGCTCAACCAAAATCACTCGCATGGCAGCGGATGAACCTTTCAACTTCGAGGTGGAAATCACGTTCGGCTGAAGCAGCGAACTTGCGGGATGGCGCGAACCTTTTCACATCGGCGACACAAATTTCCTACAAAATACGTAGCTCGCTACCTGTCATCCCAAAGCGCGTCCGTATATAAAAGCACCCCATTACACCAACGCGGGCGAAGCGTTTATCTTCGCCCGCGTCTATTGACAGAAACGGATCCAATTACGCATTTTGTTTCATTTGCGCAGACTGGGGCTCAGGCGCAGCATGTCCAACGCTGCATCGACCCAACGCTCGGCTTCGGTATGCAGTTGAAAACTGTCGGGCGCCAATAGCCACTGATACAAAATGCCATCGATGTAGGCATGCAGGCTGATAGCTGCGCGCGCAGTGTCGAGGTTTTCCGGCAACTGCCCCCGATTCACTGCATTGGTAAGGGCCAGGCCGATACGCACATTGCAATCGAGGCTGACCTCCCGACGCTGCTGGCGCAAGTCACACATTTCATCGGTGAATTCGCACTTATGAAACAAAATCTCATTGATGCGTCGGGTTTTCGGGTCCAGGGCAACTTGATGAAACAAATGAATCAGCAGCTTGCGCATGCAACCCAGCGGATCGAGTTCATCTTCGCTTTCACTGGCCTTGGCCATTTCATCCAGCGGCTCATGCAAAGTATCGAGCATGGCCTGCACCAGATCCGCCTTGTTACTGAAATGCCAATAGATGGCCCCGCGAGTCACGCCGGCCAGGGTAGCGATGTCCGCCAGCGTCGTGCGCGCCACGCCCCTTTCATAAAAGGCTTTCTCTGCCGCTTCGAGTATCTGGCTGCGGGTTTCTTGAGCTTCCTCTTTGGTACGACGGACCATGGCAGTACAACCTCAATCAGGATGCTTCAGCGATGCCTGAACAGCCGCTGAATAAAAGTGGGGCGAACGCTCTTGGGTGTCGTCCCCGGCCTACAATTCGAACCTTTGAACGGCTTTTGTAACGGTGTGGGTACGCAGCCAAGGTATTTACAAACAACCATGAACGTAAGTATATTCCTTAGCAAGCTACTTATCCACTCAGCGCACATTTTTTACCCTTTCACATTTCTTGTGCGCAATTTGCGCGCCTGACCCGAGGATTTTCATGCAATTCAAGCCAGCTGTTACCGCTCTGGTCACTGCCGTCGCCTTGGCATCGCTGCTCAGCGGATGCAAAAAGGAAGAAGCGGCACCGGCCGCGCCACCCCCTCAGGTCGGCGTTGTAACCCTGCAACCTCAAGCCTTTACCCTGACGTCCGAGCTGCCGGGCCGCACCAGCGCCTACCGCATCGCCGAAGTTCGCCCGCAGGTCAACGGCATCATTCTCAAGCGTCTGTTCAAGGAAGGCGGCGACGTCAAGGCCGGTCAGCAGCTGTATCAGATCGACCCGGCGGTTTATGAAGCCACGCTGAAAAGCGCTGAAGCCAACCTGCAACAGACCAAATCGATCTCCGATCGCTACAAGCAACTGGTCAATGAACAGGCCGTGAGCCGTCAGGAATACGACACGGCCCTGGCCAACCGCTTGCAATCGGAAGCCGCGCTGCAAAGCGCCCAGATCAATGTGCGCTACACCAAAGTGTACGCGCCACTGTCCGGTCGCATCGGTCGCTCCAACGTGACCGAAGGCGCTCTGGTCACCAGCGGACAAGCGGACGCCATGGCGGTGATCCAGCAACTCGATCCGATCTACGTCGATGTCACCCAGTCCTCGGTTGAGCTGCTTGAACTGCGTCGCGAACTGGAAAGCGGTCGTCTGCAAAAGGCCGGCGACAACTCGGCCACTGTCAAGCTGACCCTCGAAGACGGCAGCCAGTACAAACTCGACGGCAAGCTCGAATTCTCCGAAGTCTCGGTTGACCAGACCACCGGTTCCGTGACCTTGCGTGCGGTGTTCCCGAACCCTGATCACACCCTGTTGCCAGGCATGTTCGTGCACGCCCAGCTGCAGGCTGGCGTCAACGCCGCTGCAATCCTGGCGCCGCAACAAGGCGTGACCCGCGACCTCAAAGGCACCCCGACCGCGCTGGTCGTCGGTGCGGACAACAAGGTCGAACTGCGTCAGCTCAAGGCCAGCCGCACAGTCGGCAGCCAATGGCTGATCGAGGACGGCCTGAAAGCCGGCGATCGTCTGATCACCGAAGGCCTGCAATTCGTCAAACCTGGCATTGAAGTCAAGGCCACTGAGGCGACTAACGTTGGCGCAAAGAACCCGGCCCCCGCACAGGCAGCTAGCAAGGCTTCCAGCGGCAAAGGGGAGTAAACCATGTCGAAATTTTTTATCGACCGTCCGATTTTCGCTTGGGTAATTGCCCTGGTGATCATGCTGGTCGGGGCACTCTCGATTCTCAAACTGCCGATCAACCAATACCCGAGCATTGCGCCTCCGGCCATTGCGATTCAGGTGACTTACCCAGGCGCGTCTGCACAAACCGTGCAGGACACCGTGGTGCAAGTGATCGAGCAACAGCTCAACGGTATCGATAACCTGCGTTATGTCTCCTCGGAAAGTAACTCCGACGGCAGCATGACCATTACGGCGACCTTCGAGCAAGGCACCAACTCCGATACCGCGCAGGTTCAGGTCCAGAACAAGCTGAACCTGGCCACCCCGCTGCTGCCGCAAGAAGTGCAGCAACAGGGTATTCGCGTGACCAAGGCAGTGAAGAACTTCCTGCTGGTGATCGGCGTGGTCTCGCGCGACGGCAGCATGACCAAGGACGACCTGTCCAACTACATCGTGTCGAACATGCAGGACCCGATCTCGCGAACCGCCGGTGTCGGTGACTTCCAGGTCTTCGGTTCCCAGTACGCGATGCGTGTCTGGCTCGACCCGGCCAAGCTGAACAACTTCAACCTGACGCCAGTGGACGTGAAAGCGGCCATCGCAGCGCAGAACATCCAGGTGTCCTCCGGTCAACTGGGCGGCCTGCCTGCCGCGCCCGGCCAGCAGTTGAACGCCACGATCATCGGCAAGACCCGTCTGCAAACAGCCGATCAGTTCAACAAGATCCTGCTCAAGGTCAACAAGGACGGCTCGCAAGTGCGCCTGTCCGATGTCGCCGATGTGGGTCTGGGCGGTGAAAACTACAGCATCAACGCTCAGTTCAACGGCGCACCGGCTTCCGGTCTGGCGGTGAAACTGGCCAACGGAGCCAACGCCCTCGACACCGCGAAAGCGTTGCGCAACACCATCAACACGCTCAAGCCGTTCTTCCCGCAAGGCATGGAAGTGGTGTTCCCGTACGACACCACTCCGGTGGTGACCGAGTCGATCAAGGGTGTGCTTGAAACCCTGGTCGAAGCGATCGTGCTGGTGTTCCTGGTGATGTTCCTGTTCCTGCAAAACTTCCGCGCCACCGTCATCACCACGATGACTGTGCCGGTGGTATTGCTGGGTACCTTCGGGATCCTCGCGGCGTTCGGTTTCAGCATCAACACCCTGACCATGTTCGGTATGGTGCTGGCCATCGGATTGCTGGTGGACGATGCCATCGTCGTGGTGGAAAACGTCGAACGGGTCATGAGCGAAGAAGGCCTGTCACCCAAGGAGGCCACCAAGAAATCCATGGGGCAGATCCAGGGTGCACTGGTCGGTATCGCCCTGGTGTTGTCGGCGGTACTGCTGCCGATGGCATTCTTCAGCGGCTCCACGGGCGTGATCTACAAGCAGTTCTCGATCACCATCGTTTCGGCCATGGCCCTGTCGGTACTGGTCGCACTGATCTTCACCCCGGCACTCTGCGCCACCATGCTCAAGGCGATTCCGAAAGGCGAGCACGGCACACCGAAACGCGGCTTCTTCGGCTGGTTCAACCGCAGCTTCGACCGTGGCGTCAAAAGCTACGAGCGTGGCGTGGGCAACATGCTGACGCACAAGGCGCCGTACCTGCTGGCGTACGTGATCATTGTTGTCGGCATGATCTGGCTGTTCACCCGTATTCCAACGGCGTTCCTGCCGGAAGAAGACCAGGGCGTACTGTTTGCCCAGGTACAGACCCCGGCCGGCTCCAGCGCCGAGCGCACGCAGGTAGTGATCGATGAAATGCGCGAATTCCTGCTGCGTCCGACCAAGGACGGCGGTGAAGGCGATGCGGTGGCCTCGGTGTTTACCGTGAACGGCTTCAACTTCGCCGGACGCGGCCAGAGTTCGGGCATGGCCTTTATCATGCTTAAACCCTGGGACCAGCGTAACGCCGATAACAGCGTATTCAACCTGGCCGCTCGGGCCCAAAAGCACTTCTTCTCGTTCCGTGATGCCATGGTGTTCGCCTTCGCGCCACCTGCGGTACTGGAGCTGGGCAACGCCACGGGCTTCGACGTATTCCTCCAGGACCGTGCCGGTATCGGTCACGAAAAACTGATGGCAGCGCGCAACCAGTTCCTCGGCATGGCAGCGCAGAGCAAAGTGCTGTCGCAGGTACGTCCGAACGGCCTGAACGACGAACCGCAA
This sequence comes from Pseudomonas sp. 300, assembly GCF_055803035.1. Lineage (NCBI taxonomy): Bacteria > Pseudomonadati > Pseudomonadota > Gammaproteobacteria > Pseudomonadales > Pseudomonadaceae > Pseudomonas > Pseudomonas sp. 300. Next base: position 3,001,224 of record NZ_JAVLRV010000002.1, read on the forward strand.
TATCAGCTCGAAATCGACGACGAGAAGGCCAGCGCGCTGGGCATTACCCTCTCCGACATCAACAGCACCCTGTCGATTGCCTTGGGCAGTAGCTACGTCAACGACTTCATCGACCGTGGTCGGGTGAAGAAAGTCTACGTGCAAGGTCAACCCGGGGCGCGGATGAGCCCGGAAGACATCAAGAAATGGTATGTGCGTAACAGCGCAGGCACCATGGTTCCCTTCTCCGCCTTCGCCAAGGGTGAGTGGATCTACGGTGCGCCGAAGCTTTCGCGTTACAACGGCGTAGAAGCGATGGAAATCCTCGGCGCCCCGGCTCCGGGCTACTCCACCGGTGAAGCCATGGCGGAAGTCGAAGCCCTGGCCAAGAAACTGCCGGCCGGTGTCGGTATTTCCTGGACCGGTTTGTCGTACGAGGAACGGCTGTCCGGCTCGCAAGCGCCAGCGCTTTACGCCTTGTCGTTGCTGATGGTGTTCCTGTGTCTGGCAGCGCTGTACGAAAGCTGGTCGATCCCGATCGCGGTGATGTTGGTGGTGCCGTTGGGGATCATCGGTGCGCTCCTGGCCACCAGTCTGCGCGGCCTGTCGAACGACGTTTACTTCCAGGTGGGCCTGTTGACGACCATCGGTCTGGCGGCGAAAAACGCCATCCTGATCGTCGAATTCGCCAAGGAACTGCATGAGCAAGGGCGCAGCCTGCGCGACGCGGCGATTGAAGCCTGCCGCATGCGTTTGCGACCGATCATCATGACCTCCCTCGCCTTCGTCCTCGGCGTAGTACCGCTGGCGATTTCCACGGGCGCCGGTTCAGGCAGCCAACACGCGATCGGTACCGGCGTTATTGGCGGTATGATCACAGCCACGATCCTGGCGATCTTCTGGGTCCCACTGTTCTTTGTCACCGTGTCGTCGATTGGTCAGCGTAAAAACGCCGGTCAGGACGACGCTATTGAACCTTCTAAAGAGGCTGGCCAATGAGCAAGTCGCTACTCTCCATCGCAGTCGCCGCGTTCGTACTGAGCGGTTGCTCGCTGATACCCGACTATCAGCAGCCTGAGGCACCGGTGGCAGCCCAGTACCCGCAAGGTCCGGCGTATTCGCCGGCCCAGGCGCCGAACCAGGCCGCCGCCGAACAGGGCTGGAAGCAGTTTTTCCATGACCCGGCGTTGCAACAGCTGATCCAGGTGTCCCTGGAAAACAACCGCGACCTGCGTGTCGCGGCGCTGAACATCGACGCGTTCGCGGCGCAGTACCGCATCCAGCGTGCGGATCTGTTCCCGGCCGTGTCAGCCAATGGCACCGGCAGCCGTCAGCGCGTTCCGGCAGATGCATCGCAGACCGGTCAAGCGGGGATCACCAGCTCCTACTCCGCCACCGTCGGCATCAGTGCTTATGAACTCGACCTGTTCGGTCGGGTTCGCAGCCTGAGTGAAGAAGCGCTGCAAAAATACTTCGCCACCGAAGAAGGCCGTCGCAGCACGCAAATCAGCCTGGTGGCCAGCGTGGCGAATGCCTACCTGACCTGGCAGGCTGACAAAGAGCTGCGCAAGCTGACTCAAGACACGCTTGGCGCGTTCGAGGAGAGCTACAAGCTCACCGCACGCAGCAACGAAGTCGGCGTCGCTTCGGCGCTGGATCTGGCGCAGTCGCGGACCTCGGTGGAAAACGCCCGTGCGCAACTGGCCCGTTACACCCGCCAGGTCGCCCAGGATGAAAACAGCCTGGTGCTGCTGCTTGGCACGGGCATCCCGGCCAATCTGCGAGAAGCCAAGCCGCTGGCTGACGACCTGCTGAGCGACGTACCGCCGGGCTTGCCGTCGGACTTGCTGCAACGTCGTCCAGACATCCTTCAAGCCGAATACAACCTGAAGGCTGCCAACGCCAACATCGGCGCGGCACGGGCGGCGTTCTTCCCGAGCATCAGCCTCACCGCCAATGCCGGTACCCTGAGCCCGGACCTGTCAGGTCTGTTCAAGGGTGGTTCGGGCACCTGGTTGTTCCAGCCGCAAATCAACCTGCCGATCTTCAACGCCGGCAGCCTGCGCGCCAGCCTGGATTACTCGAAAATCCAGAAAGACATCGGCGTGGCGAACTACGAGAAGTCCATTCAAACGGCCTTCCAGGAAGTCGCCGATGGCCTGGCCGCCCGCCAGACCTACACCGAGCAGTTGCAGGCCCAGCGTGATTTCGTCACCGCCAACCAGGACTACTACCGTCTGGCCGAGCGTCGTTATCGCATTGGCGTCGACAGCAACCTGACCTTCCTCGATGCCCAGCGTCAGCTGTTCAGTGCCCAACAGGCGCTGATCACCGATCGCCTGGCGCAACTGACCAGTGCCGTGAATCTCTACAAGGCACTGGGCGGTGGCTGGAATGAGCAGACCGCGAAAGTCGAGCCGCTGAAAGAAGAAGCGCCGAAGCTGAAGTTGTTCTGATCGAACGGCTGTAAACACGAAGCCCACCGTTTGGTGGGCTAATGAGATGGTCACCCCCACACCCTGCGAGGGCTACGCTTTCGCAGGGTGTTTTGTTTCACCGGCCTTCTCGGTGATGGTGTCTTCCAGTACAGCGATGGCTTTGGCACCGACACCGCTGGTGACCAGGTCAACGACGTAGGTGTCGTTGCCTTTGCCGCCGATCAGGGTGTCCGCACCCGCGCCGCCATCGATCAGGTTGGCCTCGTTGTTGCCGGTGATGACGTTTTTCAGCCCGTTGCCGGTGCCTTTGATAGCCGATCCGCTCAGGATCAGGTTCTCGACGTTGGCCGCCAGGGTGTAGTCGACCGACGCGTTGACGGTATCGACACCTTCGTTGAGCAGCTCGACGACGCTGTCGTCTTCATTGTCGACGACGTAGGTGTCGTTGCCCTTGCCACCGATCAGGGTGTCCACACCGGCACCGCCGTTCAGGACGTTGTTGGCGGCGTTACCGGTCAGGGTGTTATCCAGCTCGTTGCCGACGAGGTTGATCGCCGCCAGGGAGTCGATAATGGCGTTTTCAATGTTGTCGCCCAAGGTGTAGCTGTTACCGGTGTAGGCGGCGACACGCACGGTGTCGTTGCCACCATCGGCAGCTTCGACCACCACGTCCTTGTTGCTGTAAATCACGTAGGCGTCATCGCCGCTGCCACCGGTCAACAGGTCGCCGCCGTTTTTGCCGTCGAGCAGGTCATTGCCGGCACCGCCGGTGATTTCGTTGCGCGCCGCGTTGCCGGTCAGTTTGTTGCCCAGGTCGTTGCCGACCAGATTGAACAGCCCGGTACCGGTGACGGTGACGTTTTCGAAGTTCTGCAGGTTGCCGCTGCTCAGATCGATGGTCTGGGCCTCAGTCTTGGACACATTGTTGTAAGCGATTTGCAGGGTGTCGTTGCCTTCATCCTCTTCTTCCGTCACCAGCGCCTGCTCTTCCGCCTTGTCGAGGACGTAGGTGTCATTGCCTTTGCCGCCGATCAGGGTATCGATGCCGGCACCACCATTGAGGACGTTGTTGCCGTCGTTGCCGGTGATGATGTTGTTGGCCGCGTTACCGGTCAGGTTGATTGCCAGCGAGCCGGTCGCGGAAGCATCGAGGTCTTCGAGATTGAGACCCAGGGTCACGGCAGCGGTACCGCTGAAGTTGATCAGCGAATCGCCGCGCAATTTCAGGATGTCGTGATCACCTTCACCGGCCTTCTCGGTGATGGTGTCTTGCAGTACGGCGATGGCCTTGGCACCGACACCGCTGGTGACCAGGTCAACGACGTAGGTGTCGTCGCCAGTGCCGCCAATCAGCGAATCCACACCCGCACCACCGTCGAGGGTGTCATTGCCGGCGCCGCCACTGAGGATGTTTTTGCCGCTGTTGCCAGTGATGACGTTGTCCAGCCCGTTACCGTTGCCATTGATCACGGCGGTGCCGGTCAGGGTCAGGTTTTCCAGGTTGTCGCCCAGGGTCCAGTTAATCGAGGACTGCACCGAATCGACACCTTGGCTGGCTGCCTCAATGATCAAGTCCTTGAGGTTATCGACCACGTAGGTGTCGTCACCCGAACCACCCTTCAAGGCATCTGCCCCGGCACCACCATTCAGGATGTCGTTGCCGTTTCCGCCGTCGAGGCTGTCGTTACCGGCACCGCCGGTCAGCGTGTCATTGCCATCTTCACCTTTGAGGATGGCCGACCCCGAACCGCTCCAGATCAAGGTGTTGTCATTGGCATCGCCAGTGAGCGTTGTGGAGTTGCCGTTCGCATCAAAGCGCTGGCTATGGATATCGCCGATCAGGTTATCCGACGACAGCACTTCCCACGTGATCACGAAGCCGCCGTCCTGGGTGGCATTGACCACCGGGAACATGTCGTTTTCATTGCTGGTGAGCAGCAACTGATTGCCGACTTTGACTCCGTTTTTGTCGTAGACCTGCGCGTACAGGTTGGCGTCTGCCGAGTGCGCGGCTTCATCGGAAGTGGCCCAACTGATGACATAGCCGCCACCTTTCAGTGCCGTGATCGCCGGCTCGCCCTGAATTTCCGAAGTGGGCGTATTGACCAGCGTTTCGCCGCCCAGTTTTACCCCTTTGTCGTTGTACCGCTGCATGTAGACGTTACCGGTGACCGGCTCGCCGTTTTTCATCGTGACGCTGACCCAGGTCAACACCAGACTGCCGTCTTCGAGCGTGGCAACTTCCACCCCATACTGATCGCCGGCCTTGCTGGTATTGACGGGTGCTGCACTGCCATCGCCGACTTTTTGACCGTTGGCGTTGAAGCGCTGCATGTAGATATCGACGTCACCCGCGGCTTTGGTTTCGCGCTCCCAGACGATGACGAAGCCGCCATCCTTCAGGTTGGTGATGCTCGGCTCTTCGGCGAAGATCGCGGCGTCCTTGACTTTGGTATCGACCTTGACCATTCCGCCGATCGGCGCGTGGGTGTCGCCGCTGAACATCTGCATGAACAGTTCGGAGGCGTAGAACGGTGAATTGCTTGAGCTGCTGGAGCCATTCATCTCCTCTGCCCAAGTCACCACATAGTTGCCATTGGCCAGAACGGTAACCGCGATGTCCTCGAAGTGAACATTGGGTTCGTCGCTGTCTTGCGGCGACAGGCTGATCAGGGAACCGGTGGCGACACCTTCAGCGTTGAACGCCTGGACCTCGAGCTTGTTGCCGTCAGTGGTCCAGCCGACCACGAAACCGCCATCGTTGTTTGCGGCAATCACCGGATTACGGCCGTTGATGCCTTCCAGCAAATGGTCGCTGAGCACTGCATGGTTCTGGTCGAACTTCTGCAGATGAAGCTGCCCGGCTTCCTCCCAGACCACCACATAGTTGCCATCGCTCAGCAGCGTGGAAGCGGGTTCCATGGAGACCACACTGCCGGCTTCGTTGTCAAACCTGCCATCGTTGATGCCGACGGTCGTGCCGTCGCCAAAGACTACTTTTTCAATACCGACCAGCGTTGTGTCCTGGGTGCCATGCACCACTACATTGCCCTGGCTGTCCTGAGTAAAACTGTAACCGGACTGGCCAGACAAACCGGCGGTATCTTCACCCCCGCCACCGTTGAGGGTGACGTCGTCGGTACCCGTCCAGTTCAAGGTATTGTCGTTTTCATCGCCGGTGATCACCGTGGTGCTGGAGCCAACCAACAGGTTACCGGCAGTGACTTTTTGTATGTGGACTTCAGCGCCGCTTCCGGCTTTGGAGCTTTCCCAACTGACCACGACGGTACCTGAAGTACGCACGGTGACGACCGGGGTGTCCATCAGTTGTTCGTCGGCATCGGCGGTGGCCACCCGCACCGGCGAGAGATCGGTCTTGGTGCCGTCGGCAGCGAAGCGCTGAATGAAAACACCGCCGCTACCCTGGGCGAATTCGTTCCAGGCCAGGACATAACCACCGTCCGGCAGCGAAGTGATTGCCGCGCCATTGATCGAGAGGTTGCTGCCGACTTCAACCGGGTCTCCCACAGGGGAGAAATTCTTGTCGTAGAGCTGGGTGATGATCACCCGATCCATACCGCCCGAGCCTTGATCGACACGGCTGAGTACGTAACCGTCGGTGACGGGAGTGATATCGAAGTAAGAGGCGTATCCGAAGGTGCTGACCAAGCTGTCCAGGGTCTTCGCCGAATCCGCGACGACCTTGCCGTTGGCGTCAATCCGGCTGATCTGAAACTTGGAGTCGAATGTACTGTTATCCACGGAAAAATGCTGAGTGGTATAGGTCAGCCAGTACCCGCCATCGCCCGTCGGCAGCACCGTCATATCGTCGGCTTCGCCCAGGGCTTCGTTGCCTTTGGTCAGGGTTTGCACGACACCCGGCTTGCCATTGGTGTAAACAACGGCCTTGATATCGGAAAGGTCGAGCCGCTCGTCACCTGATATATGTTCATGGGTTTCACCCCAGGTCACGATGTACTTGTTGTTGGCCAGTACCGTGACTTGTGCATCCTCCAACTCGAAGGCGGCGCTCGCAACTTTTACGGCATTGCCACTGGCGACGCCATTGGTGCCGAACGACTGTGTGTAAACGGTCGAGACGTGAGTGGCTTCGTTTTCCGAAGTCCAGGACAGAATGAACTGACCATTGGCCAGCGCAGTGACGGAAGGATCATCCGCGTCCGGCGTTGGAATGTTGGTGCGTTGCAACATCTCGCCATCGGCCGTGTAACGCTTGACCACGATGCCTTCAAAGTTGTCGTTACTCAACGCCCAGGTAATGACATAACCACCGTCGCTGAGCGCCGTCACATTCGGGCTTTCGGCACCGTTGCCCGCCGTTTTCGTTTCGATTTCACGAGTAGCCGTCAGCGTGCTGCCATCGGTAAATTCCAGAACCCGCTCACCGCTGTCGCCGCCGACACTATGGATAACACTTCCTTCGTTGTCCGTTACTACGATGTTTTCACCGTCGTCACTGAAACTATAATCCGTTTGATTTCCTGGGACCTGGGTCGGAGTGCTCATAATCCTTTCCTTGCATAGCGAAATGCGGCGTTTTAGCCGTGGCGTTGTATGGGGGTGTGATGACCACTGCCAGGTTCGCGGGGGCGCGAATTGACAGTTTAAAGCGACTGCTAAAATTGCAGTGTTATAGCAAGGCGGCAAGCTAATGGCAATTAGCCATTTCCTATTGCTATATGCTTTTCACTGAGCATGTATTTTTTTTCTCGGCAAGCAGATATGCTCGCCGCGCGGGAGCGCTGGTCTGCCCGCAGCGGAAAATGTTTTTCCTTGTCGGGATTATTGTTCTCCCAAAAAACGACTCGATAAAACACAGCGCTGTATAGCGCCAAAAAAGGTTGTTTTCAGTGTTTCTTCAATGTTTGGCCCTGCACTGAAATGCCGTTTTAACTCACGATTGTTTATGCGCCTTCCATTAAAAAAGCAAAAAATGGCGACCATCAAGAGTGGTCATACAACCGGCAGTGCAGATCGTGATGTTTTGATCTTCGAGGCGGAAGATTGCATCACCGATTCAAGCGTGAACGCACAATATTGGTTTCGATCTTTACAGCGGCTAGGTCGCATACCCTGAAAGCTGTAAAAGGTACACATTTTTCCCGCCACGAAGGTCCGTCTGCACCTTCGCGGATAACGAATTTTTACGGCTCGCTTACGCGGGCCTCAGGTAATGGACTATGTCAGCCCCTCCCAGGACCGAACTGGAAAATGCCCTGGCCGTTTGCAAAGGCAGCTTTCTTTCAGTCGGTTTCTTCAGCTTCTTCGTCAATTTGCTGATGCTGGTTCCCTCTTTCTACATGCTTCAGGTCTATGACCGCGCGGTGGGCAGCGGCAGCCTGTCGACTCTGCTGATGCTGACCCTGATCATGCTGCTGCTGATGATCACGCTCGGCGGCCTGGAATGGGTGCGTTCACGGATCATGGTGCGCATTAGCACACGCCTTGAAACCCTGCTCGGCCAGCGCCTGTTTGATGCCAGCTTCAAGCAGGCACTCAACACCGGGGGCATGAACGCCTCGGCACAACCGCTGAGCGATCTGAGCAGCCTGCGTCAGTTCCTTACCGGCAACGGCCTGTTCGCCTTCTTCGATACACCATGGATTCCCATTTACCTGGCGGTGATGTTCATTTTCCATCCCTGGTACGGCTGGATGGGCGTGATCAGCGCCCTGCTGCTTGTAGGGCTGGCGTACATCAACGACAAGCTCACCAACAGTCCGCTGCATGCCGCCAACCGTGAACACATGGGCGCCACCGCGTTCACCAACAAAAGCCTGCGCAACGCCGAAGTCGTCCAATCCATGGGCATGCTTGGGCATTTGCGCCAGCGCTGGAGCGCTCGAGTCCACAAGGTGCTGTCCTTGCAAAGTCAGGCCAGTGATCGAGCGGGCGCGATCTCGGCGATTTCCAAGACTTTCCGCCAGATCGTCCAGTCACTGGTGCTGGGCCTCGGCGCCTATCTGGCTATCCAGCACGAGATTTCCTCAGGCTTGATGATCGCCGGCTCGATCCTGCTGGGCCGGGCACTCGCGCCCATCGACCAGTTGATCGGCGCCTGGAAGGGTTTTATTGGCGCGCGCTCGCAATACGGACGCCTGCATGAACTCCTGGAAAAAATCGCCGCCGAACCTCAGCGCATGTCACTTCCGGCGCCGCAAGGGAGGGTGAGCGTGGAGAACCTGTCGGTGGCTCCGCCCGAAAGCCGCAAAGCGATCATCCGTGGCCTGACCTTTGATGTGGCAGTGGGCGAATCGGTGGGCATCATCGGCCCTAGTGGCTCTGGCAAGTCCACCCTGGCCAGAGCCCTGCTGGGTATCTGGCCGCCCCTGGCCGGCAGCGTACGGCTGGACGGAGCGGACATCACACAATGGCGGCGGGACGAGTTGGGTCCGCACATCGGTTACCTGCCCCAGGACATCGAACTGTTCGAAGGCACCATCAGCGAGAACATTTCGCGTTTTTCCGAACTGGATGCCGAAGCCGTCGTGGCGGCAGCACGTATGGCCGGCGTGCATGAACTGGTACTGCAATTGCCCGATGGTTACGACACCGTGATCGGTGCCAATGGTGGCGGCCTGTCCGGTGGTCAACGCCAGCGAATCGGGCTGGCCCGCGCCGTGTACCGCGAGCCACGGCTGGTGGTGCTTGACGAGCCCAACTCCAACCTCGATGACGTCGGCGAAAAAATGCTTGCCCAGTCCCTGCACAAGCTCAAGCAAAGTGGTGCCACGGTGTTCGTGATTACGCACCGCCCCAGTGTCCTGGCCCATGTCGACAAGCTGCTGGTGCTGAACAATGGCGAACTGGCCATGTACGGACCGCTGAAACAGGTCTGGGCCAAGCTGCAAAACACGCAACAGGCCGCCGCAAGCGCGGAACCCACCTCCGTGCAACGATAAAGTGTAGAACGCCACACCATGCAAACCCCCAAGCCCTTATCTACTGATGCATCCGAACTGCCTGTCGATGACCGGCCGACCCGCCGCGTCGGCTACCTTATTCTGCTACTGACGTTTGGTCTGTTCGGTGGATGGGCGACCCTGGCGCCCCTCGGTAGCGCCGCATTGGCGCCCGGGGTGGTCACGGTCAAGAGTTACCGCAAGACCGTGCAACACCTGGAGGGCGGTATCGTTCGCGAATTGCGTGTGCATGACGGTGACCAGGTGAAAACCGGCGATATCCTTCTGGTGCTGGACAACACCCAGGCCCGCTCCGAGATGGAAATGATGAGAAGCCAATTGGTCGCCGCGCTCGAATTGGAAGCGCGCCTGGTAGCCGAGCGTGATGGGTTGCCCGAGCCGAAAGCGGTCCCGGGTCTCAACGCTGACGATCCGCGGGTGCGTGAAGCACACGACAGTGAGTTGCGGATTTTCCAGACCCGCCGCAACTCGCTGCTGGGTGAAATAAGTCTGCAGGAACAGGCCATCGGGCAGATCGAGCAGCAGATCCGCGGCTTCAAAGCGATCGTCGCCAGCAAACAGACACTGGCGCACTCCTACGAGGAAGAAATCGTCGACCTGCGCGCGCTGCTGGCCGATGGCTACGTCGACAAGCAGCGCCTGCGTGAACAGGAACGCAGCCTCTCGCGCTTGCAAGCTGAAGTGGCCGAGCAGCAGTCGGAAAGTGCCCGGGCTTCCGTGCAGATAGGCGAGGCCAAGCTGAAGATCCTGCAACTGAAAAAAACCTTCGCTTCCGAGGTGGCCGGGCAACTGGGCGAGGCACGAACCAAAGTCTATGACCTTCGCGAACGACTCTCCTCCGTGCAGGACCGCGACCAGCGCACCGAGATTCTCGCCCCGGAATCGGGGATGGTCATGGGCATGACCGTGCACACCCTCGGCGGTGTGATCAGCCCCGGAACACCATTGCTGGATATTGTCCCGGCCAGCGAAGAATTGATCGTCGAAGCCCAGGTGTCGCCGATCGACATCGACCGAATTTCAGTGGGACGTCCGGTGGACATCCGCTTCAGCGCCTTTAAAAGCAGCACCACACCCGTGATCAGCGGTCGGCTGATCCAGATTTCGGCTGACCGCTTGACCAACAAGGACACCGGCACGGCTTATTACCTCGCTCGTGTGGCCGTCACCGATGAAGGCCGCAAGGCCTTGGGCAATCTGGCTTTGGTACCGGGCATGCCGGCCGAGGTGCTGATCAACACCGGTGCACGCACGCTCTTGGAGTACATGATGCAACCGGCAACCAATGCGTTCGCCCGTTCGTTGATCGAGGACTGATATGAGGCGTTGCATTGCATTATGGCTGTCCTTGCCGCTGGGACTCCTTTGCGCTGGCTCGATGGCCGCCGAGGCCCAGTCAAACTATGTCGATCTCTGGCAGCTGCAACAGGAAGCACGAGGCGCCGACCCGCGCATTCTCAAGGCGCAGGCGCTGGTCCGCAGCGGCGAAGGCCGCCAGCGCGAAGCCCTGGGCCGAATGCTGCCTCAACTCAATGCCAACGGCAGCTTCAATCGCAGCCGCCGTGATGATGACCTGAGCCGGACCGAGTACAACGGCAAACGCGCATCGCTGGCGCTCAATCAAATGATCTACGACCCGCAAAGCTGGCGCAGCTATCAGAAATTTTCCGAACTGGCGCAACAGAGCCAGTTCGAATCGACGGACGCCCAAGTGCTGAGCAGTATCGACCTGTCGGATCGTTACTTCACCGTACTCGCGGCGGAGGATGAACTGTCCCTGGTGCGTAGCGAGCTGGAAGCGACCCGGCACAACCTGAAGCGGGTGAATAGTCTATTTAAACGACAGATGGTGACGGTCACTGATCCACTGGAGATCCAGGCCCGGGTGGACACCCTGGAAGCTGATGAAATCGAAGCCGCCAACAGGGTGGCAATCAGCCGCGAAGCCATATCGGAGCTGGTCGGTCGCGACGTTCAGGAACCCCTCAAGCGCATCAGCGACAACCCGGCCTTCAGCTTGCCGGCGCAAGCTGAAGCGTACTGGGTCCAGACCGCACTTGAGAGCAATCCGGCCCTGAAAGCCCGCGAACACAGCGTCAACGCCGCTGAAGCGGCCATCCGCGAGGCCAAGGCCGGGCATCTACCGCGCTTGGGTTTGAATCTGACCGCGCAACGCAGTGACATCGGCTATGAAGGCACACTGACGCCCCGCTCCGATAACTTCGTAGCCTCCCTCGATCTGCAGGTTCCGCTGTACAGCGGTGGCTCCACCAGCGCCAGGGTGGTGGCCTCCGAAGGCGACAAGGAAGCCGCCCAGCAAGACCTGGAAGCCCTGCGTCGACAGGTGGTCAAGGAAACGCGAAGCGCTTACATCGGCATCACGGCCGGCCTCAGCCGAATCAAGGCAACCCGCCGTGCACTGGAATCTGCCGAAAAATCACGCATCGCCACCGAGGCCGCCTTTCAATACGGTGTCAAGACAGCTACCGATGTACTGGACAGCATCAAGAACGATTTCAGCGCCCGACGCGATCTCTACCAATCACAATACAAATTTGTTGCCAGCCTGCTGGTGCTGCACCGCTGGAGTGGCCGACTGAGTGACAATGATATTCGCCAGGCGAACGATTGGCTGGTCGCGCCACTGTAATGTGCGCATCACTGCATAATGTCTGAAACCCTGCGACATCAGGCTTTTTGGTTCAAAAAAGCGAAGTGAACAATTGTTTGATACTGCTTGAATGGAGAATAATCCACGTTGGGGGCCATAATACCAAGCAGTTTGAGCTGTTCAGAATTCGATAGATTTTAAAAAGCTGTAATCACACAAGGGTTATCCATACTTGGTTATTCAATCGAACAATTGAAACAATCTGAATTCAGAAAATCATTGACCCTAGCCTCACTACAAAAACAGCACAACTGCAAAAAACCGTACATTTCCTAACAACTTAAAAACAACAAATAAAAACTTACAACAGCCCGACTGGCCAAACACCATTCCCAGCCATCCTCATATAAAACCTAGTTGATTCGTAGCCCCTTTCCTCTTCGCTTGTAGGATTATTCCTATATTGCTGCTTGAGGTCGGTCAGTTCATGCGTCCCCTCAACTATCTGAGCTAAGGTGCGCGCTTTATTTGAGCTCGTATGGGATTTGATTATGAACTCCGTTTTTATTGTCGACGATCACCCCGTCATCCGCCTCGCCGTCAGAATGCTGCTGGAGCACGAAGGCTACAAAGTCGTCGGCGAAACCGACAATGGGGTCGATGCCATGCAGATGGTTCGCGAATGCATGCCCGACCTGGTCATTCTCGATATCAGCATTCCGAAACTGGACGGCCTCGAAGTTCTCGCCCGCTTCAACGCAATGAGTACGCCGCTGAAAACACTGGTATTGACTGCACAGTGTCCGACACTTTTCGGTATTCGCTGCATGCAATCCGGTGCTTCAGGTTATGTATGCAAGCAGGAAGACCTGAGTGAACTGGTGAGCGCGATCAAAGCAGTACTGTCCGGTTACAACTACTTCCCGAGTCAGGCCTTGAACCCTGTTCGCGGCGATGAAGTGCGTTGCGCCGAACTGGAACTCTTCAAGTCAGTCAACGACCGAGAACTGATGGTATTGCAACTTTTTGCCCAGGGCCGCACCAACAAGGAAATTGCCAAAGGGATGTTTCTCAGCAACAAAACTGTGAGCACCTACAAAAAACGACTCATGCAAAAACTCAAAGCCAAATCCCTGGTTGAACTCATCGAGATGGCAAAACGTAACGCATTAGTGTGAGACACAGGATGCCCAGTCGCATAAAGGATTATCTGCTACTCATGGCCGCTGTATGCCTGACCACCTCAGTGCCTGCCGCACAGCCTGCCAGCGAGCACTACAACCTGCTCAGTCGCTCAACGGCCGGACATCTGGACGTCCAACTGGATCAATCACAACAACAATGGATATCGAGTAAACAGCAACTGATTCTCGGCACGTCAGCGCCGGACTACCCCCCTTTCGACCTGACCGTCAGCGGCCAGGACTATGAAGGTTTCACCGCCGATTACGCGGGCCTCCTCGGCAAGGCCATCGGTTTGCCGATCAAGGTTCAACGCTTCGCGTCCCGAGGGGCTGCGATCAAGGCACTGGAGAAAGGCGAGGTCGATCTGCTCGGCACCGCCAATGGCTTCGAGGCTCACAATACCGACATTGTTCTTTCGACCCCTTACGCCGTGGACCAACCGGTTCTGGTGACACGGGAAGGAGACACCCGATCCCTGACCGACGGCCTCGCCGGCCTGCGGCTGAGCATGGTGTATCACTATTTGCCACTGGAGGAAGTCAGGGCCCTGTATCCCAAAGCCATCATCACGTCCTATCCGTCCTACCAGAATGCAATCAATGCCGTGGCTTTCGACCAGGCCGACGTCTTCCTCGGCGACACCATCTCGACCCATTACATGATCAACAAGGGTTACCTGAACAATATCCGCATGGCCAACTTCGGCAAACACGAAGCCCATGGTTTCAGTTTTGCCGTGCACAAAAACAACCCGGAACTGCTCGCAATCATCAACGCGATGCTCATGGCTATCCCGGCCAGCGAGCGGGAAAACATCGCCGAACGCTGGAGTGCCGGCAGCGACATTCTGCTCACCGACCAGAAACTGCAGCTCACCCACCTCGAAGAACGCTGGCTGGCGCAACATCCTGTGGTGCGCGTGGTGGTCAATGAAGCCTATGCACCGCTGACGTTTTTCGACAGCGATGGCAACTTTCGCGGCGTTACCGCAGACCTGCTGGAACTGATCAGATTGCGTACCGGCCTGCGCTTCGACATCCGTCGCAGCCGAAGCGACGACGAGATGATCAAACAGATCAAAGACCAGCAGGCCGACGTAATCGCCGCCCTGCTCCCCAGCGCCGAACGTGAAACGATGCTGAACTTCACCCGTCCCTATCTGCAAAATTCCTTCGTACTGCTGACGCGCAAAGCCGCCGACAGCCCGACCAACCTTGAGCAACTGCAAGGCAAGCGCCTGACCATCGCCCAAGGCAACCCACTGGTCGATTACCTGCGCCGCGAGTTCCCGCGGATCAAACTGATTGAGACGCCAGACACCTTCAGCGCGGTAGAATTGCTCGCCGAAGGCAAAGCGGAAGGTGCGGTGAACGCACTGGTAATCGCCAACTACTTCATGTCATCGCGGCTCTTCGAGCAAACACTTCAGATCAGTACCACCATCGGCACCCGACAGGCCGCGTTCTCTCTGGTAACCGGGCAAGACGCCAAAGAACTCAACGCCATCCTCAACAAGGCGCTGCTGAGCATCGCCCCGGAAGAGCTTGGCATCATCAACAGCCGCTGGCGGGGCTATTCGGCGTCGTCGCACAGTACCTGGCGCAACTACCAACGGTTGTTCTATCAGATCGTTATCGGTGCCGGCGTACTGCTGCTGATTTCCGCTGCCTGGAACGCTTACATGCGTCGCCAGATCAAACAACGTCAGGCGGCTGAACGTGCGTTGAACGATCAATTGCATGAACGGCGGCAACTGTTCGACGAGCTGCGCTGTGCGAAAGATCGCGCCGATGAAGCGAACCGGGCCAAAAGCACGTTCCTGGCGACCATGAGCCATGAGATCCGCACCCCGATGAATGCAGTCATCGGCATGCTCGAACTGACGCTGAAACGGATTGATCGCAACCATCCGGACCGCCCGGCCATTGACGTGGCGTACAACTCGGCGAAGGACCTGCTGATACTGATCGGAGATATTCTCGACATCGCCCGCATCGAGTCCGGGCGCCTGAGCCTGAGCCCGGAACGCGTCAATCCGCTTGAAATCGTGGGCTCGGTGGTACGGATCTTCGATGGGCTGGCCCGTCAGAAAAACCTTAATCTACGGCTGGCGTTCAACCCAGCCAACCCATCAGTCGGTGTCCTGCTGGACCCGATGCGCTTCAAGCAGGTGCTGTCGAATCTGGTCAGCAACGCCATTAAATTCACTGAGCATGGCGAAGTCAGAATCACCGTTGAGTTGCTCCCGAGCACCGAGCCCGAGCACATCCGGATGCGGTTGCAGGTGGAGGACAGCGGTATCGGCATCAGCGAACAGGATCAGCAGCGGCTGTTCGAACCTTTCGCCCAGGCCAATGACAACGGGCAGTCCGGCAGAGGCGGCGCCGGGCTGGGTCTGGTGATCAGCCGGAGTCTGTGCGAAATGATGGGCGGCAGTCTGCATTTGAGCAGCCGACCGGGGGTAGGCACACAGGTTCAGGTTTCGCTGCACCTGGCCACCCTGCCCGTAGAACAGGTGCCGACAGTCGCCGAAGTGCCCATCCACACAACGACGCCCTTGAACGTTCTGGTAGTCGACGACCACCCGGCCAATCGCTTGCTGATGTGTCAGCAACTGGAGTTTCTGGGGCATCGATTCAGCGTTGCAGAAGACGGAGAAACAGGGCTGGAGGTGTGGAAAACCGGATTGTTCGATCTGGTGATTGTCGATTGCAACATGCCGATCATGAACGGATACGAGCTGACCCGCGCCATTCGCCGCCATGAACAACACTGGGCACCACCGCGCTGCACCGTGCTCGGCTTCACCGCCAACGCACAGCCCGAAGAATTATTGCGCTGCAAACAAGCCGGGATGGACGATTGCCTGTTCAAGCCTCTGACGCTGACCGCGTTGAGCGAATGGGTCGCAGGTATCAAACCGCCCGTTCGCGATCCAGCCTTCAGCCTGCAAGGGTTGCACCTGTTGACCGGTGGCAATCCGCTGATGGACAGGCGATTGTTGACCGAGCTGCTGAGCAGTAACCGCCAGGACCTGCAAGCGCTGCGGGCGTTGTCCCGCTCGAACGACCCGCAGGCATTTCTCGATGTAGCCCACAAAGTCAAAGGCGCCGCGCGCATTGTCCAGGCCACCCGCTTGATCGCCAGCTGCGAGGCGCTTGAGCAGGTCTGCCATGGCGCCTTCCATCACGACGACGTGGTTGAACGCAGCAAAGCCATGGAGCGCGCCATGCTCGAACTGGAGCAGGCATTGCAGCAACAAATTGGACAAAACGACAAAAGCAGAGTCACGGAGCCTTAACTATGCTTGATCGCTGAGCAGTGTGTTAAACATCATGGAGAGACCCCGCAATGCCCAGCCCACTGCGCCCGGATCAACGGCGGTTCCCCCTGCACGTCCATATCAGCGTGATGTTCACCCTCCTGTTGCTGCTGACTGGCGTGGTGCTGGGCATTTTCAACTATCGACAAACCACGCAGGTCATTCTTTCCAGCAGTGAGAAGCTCTTCGAGCGCATCGAGCAGGATGTCCGCCTGGACCTGCGCGCCACCTATGAGCCCATTCGCCATCTGTTGAGCCTGTTGGTGTACAACCCGGCGGTGCATGCGCCCGACCTGGAGCAGCGCCTGGCATTGCTCAAGCCATTCAGCCAGTCGCTCAAGGACAATCCTGACCTGGCCTCGCTGTATCTGGGCTACGACAACGGTGACTTCTTCATGGTTCGCCCCCTGCGAACCGCCGCCCTGAAAACGCTGCTTGAAGCCCCGGAGACCGCAGCTTATCAAGTCTGGAGCATCGAAAAAAATGACGGCCCGGCGCATTCCCAATCATTGTTTTTCGATCAGGACCTGAACCTCATCAGCCGTCAGGACCACCCCGACGACACCTACGATCCGCGTACTCGCGCCTGGTTCTCCAGCGCTCGCGGCGACAATGATCAGATCACCACCGAGCCCTACCTCTTTTTCTCCACCCACAATGTCGGTACCACCCTTGCCCGGCGCAGCGGCGAGCACGCCGTCATGGGCGCCGACCTGACCCTGGCGGAACTGTCCGCGACGCTGGCCAAGCACGTTGTAACCCCCAGTACCGAAATCGTGCTGTTCGATGCCCAGGGCAATGCCATCGCTTATCCCGATAGCAGCAAACTGATCGTCGATGATCAGACCGCGCGCCTGAGCAAGGCCGCCGACCTGAGTCCCGGCCTCGGCGCATTGTTGAACAATCCGCCAACAGGCAAACGGCTGACAACCGCCGGTCGGCAGTGGATCGTTGCCCGTAGCAGCCTGCAGGAAGGTGGTCCGCAGGGACTGCAATTGGCGCTGCTGGTGCCGGAAGACGAATTGCTCGCCGATGCCTACCGCATCCGTTGGCAAGGCGCGCTGATTACGCTGGCCACGTTGCTACTGTGCCTGCCATTAGGCTGGCTGACATCCAGGATTCTGGTCAAACCCCTGCGTGCGCTGGTGCAGGAAGCCGATGCGATTCGTAGTTTCGATTTCAATTTTCCGGCTTCCCGTCGCTCTCCGGTACTCGAAGTCGATCAATTGAGCGTGTCGATGGCGCGCATGAAAGACACCCTGGCGAGTTTTTTCCAGATCTCGGACAGCCTGAGCGCCGAAACCCGATTTGCGCCCTTGCTGGAAAGGGTGTTGTTCGAAACCGTAAAAATCGGCCAGGCCCAGGCGGGTCTGATCTATCTGCGGGAAAATGACGGCGATCGCATGGAGCCTCATGGCCTGGTCATCAACGATATTTCACAGGCATTACCTTCGTTCGACATTCGCGGCCACGAACTCCAGGACCCACAGAGCCCTGCCTGGCTACAGCAGCTGTCGCATGCCGACAATGTGGTCACCACGTTTGGTTTCGAGCAGGCGGGGGATTTGCAGAACGTGTTGCTGGCGATGGAGTGCCCACGGGTGCATCTGATCGGTATCCGCCTGCACAATCGCCATAACGAAACCGTGGGCCTGCTGATCCTGCTGTTGACGGACAGTGGCGATCAAAGTGATCTGGAGAAGCTTCGTCCGGACCGCATCGCGTTCCTTCAAGCCGTGTCCGGCGCCGCCGCCGTGAGTATTGAAAGTCAGCGCCTGCAAGCCAAACAGAAGCAACTGTTGGACGCCTTCATTCAATTGCTGGCCGGCGCAATAGACGCGAAAAGCCCCTACACCGGCGGTCACTGCCAGCGAGTCCCGGCGCTGACGTTGATGCTCGCCCAGGCTGCCGCTGCCAGTCAGGCCCCAGCCTTCAGCGCTTATCAACCGACCGAGGACGAGTGGGAGGCCCTGCACATTGCCGCCTGGCTACACGACTGCGGCAAGGTCACCACGCCGGAATACGTGGTCGACAAAGCCACCAAGCTGGAAACCCTGAACGACCGCATCCACGAGATCCGCACCCGCTTTGAAGTGCTCAAGCGCGATGCCTGGATCAATTACTGGCAAGCCATTGCCCTGGGCGGAGACGAGCAGCCTCTGGCGCAATTGCGCAATGCCACCCTGGCGGCGCTGGACGATGATTTCGCGTTTGTTGCCCGCTGCAACCTGGGCGGAGAGGCGATGGCCGAGTCCGACCTGCAACGCTTGCGCAACCTGGCCCAGCGCACCTGGACCCGAACCCTCGATGACCGCCTAGGCGTTTCCTGGGAAGAGAACCGGCGTCAGGCGCGAACATCGGCGCCGCCCTTGCCCGTGAGCGAGCCGCTGCTGGCGGACAAACCGGAGCATCTGTTCGAACGCGCCGAAGGCGAGCTGATTCCCGAAGACAATCCCTGGGGGTTCAAGCTCGATGTACCCCGCTACAAGTACAACCGGGGCGAGCTCTACAACCTGAGCATTGCCCGAGGCACGCTGACGCCCGAGGAGCGTTACATCATCAACCACCACATGGTGCAAACGATCAAGATGCTCAGCCACCTGCCATTCCCCGGCCACCTCAACAATGTTGCGGAAATCGCCGGCGGCCACCATGAAAAAATGGACGGCACCGGTTATCCCAAACAGTTGAAGCGCGAGGAAATGAGCCTGCCGGCGCGGATGATGGCGATTGCCGATATTTTCGAAGCGCTGACCGCCGCCGATCGTCCCTACAAGAAAGCCAAGTCGTTGAGCGAAGCGCTGGGCATCATGGCCACCCTGTGCCGTGACGCCCACATCGACCCGGAACTGTTCGGGCTGTTCATCAACGCCGAAATCTACCAGCAATACGCCGAGCGATTTCTCGATCCACAACAGATCGATGCCGTAGACCCGCCGGGCCTGCTGGCCAAGGCAGGCTTGCGGGCGTGATCAGCAGTCGGTCAGACGCAGGAAGATGGCCGCCAGTTTTTCAATCCCGGCTTTATCATATTCAGTGAAGCGCGCCAGTTTCGGGCTGTCGAGGTCCAGCACGCCGATCAGGCGGCCGTCCTTGACCAGCGGCACGACCAGCTCGCTGTTCGACGCGCTATCGCAGGCGATGTGCCCGGCAAAGGCGTGCACGTCTTCGACCAGTTGAGTCTGCAACGTCGCCGCCGCAGTCCCGCACACGCCGCGTCCAAACGGAATGCGCACGCAGGCGATCTGCCCCTGGAACGGCCCCAGCACCAGCTCTTCGTTGCGATTGAGATAGAAACCTGCCCAGTTCAGGTCATCGAGCTGGTTGTACAGGAACGCCGAAAACTGCGCGGCGTTTGCGATGAAATCCCGCTCGTCCGCCAGCAAGGACTCCAGCTGCGCGTGCAGCATGCCGTAGCCTTCGAGGCCTTGGCCGCTTTGTTGTAAATCGATCATGCCTTGTGCTCCAACAGCTTCAGCCCGACCCAGTAGCGGGCAAATTGATAGGCGCAACGTCCGTTGCGATTGCCCCGGCCCGTGGCCCAGCGCACCGCGAGGATGTCCAGCTCCTCGTCACGCTGCCACTTCAGGCCGGCCTTGTCGGCCAGTTGACCGATCCAGTGCTCGACCACATTGAGGAAGTGTTCCTGGGTAAACGGATAGAACGACAACCACAGGCCGAAACGGTCCGACAGCGCGATCTTGTCTTCCACGGCCTCGCTGGGATGCAGTTCGCCGTCGACTCTTTTCCAGTTTTCGTTATCGCTTTCCTTTTCCGGCACCAGGTGGCGACGGTTGGAAGTGGCGTACAGCAAGACGTTGTCCGGCGCCTGTTCGAGGGAGCCGTCGAGCACGCTCTTGAGCACGCGATAGTCGCCCTCGCCCGCTTCGAACGACAGGTCATCGCAGAACAGAACAAAACGCTGGGGCAGCTTGGCGATTTGCTCGACCACCCGCGGCAAATCGGCCAGGTGATCGCGTTCGATCTCGATCAGTCGCAGACCAGCCCTGGCGTGTTCGGACAGCAACGCGCGTACCAGCGACGATTTACCGGTGCCACGCGAGCCCCAGAGCAACGCGTGATTGGCCGGCATGCCGTCGAGAAATTGTTGAGTGTTCCGCCCCAGTTGCTCAACCTGGCGGTCCACACCGATCAGGTCGGACAACCGCGTGTCGAGGCTGACCTGCAGCGGCAGCAGAAAACCGCTGCGACCTTCACGCTGCCAGCGCGCGGCCAGGCAATGCGTCCAGTCGATGGCTTGCCGAGGTGCGGGCAAGAGCGGTTCGATACGGGCCAGAACGGCATCGGCGCGTTCAAGAAAAGCATTCAATCGGGAATCCACGTCTTCTCCTCGGGCACGTTCACAGTAATGATGGCGTTACAGCAACGAAATTCAGCATCCAGTGACCTGTTCATCCCGTGCACAAGGGCTCGCGAGAACATCGGTATCCATGCATGATCGACTATGCTTGAGCAGCGAAGGGAAACGGAAGTGGTTCGACACCCCATGGATATCAAGTTCACCAACCGGCTGTCCTACAAGCAAGCCCGGCTTACCGTGCTGGTCGGTTTCATTCTGGGCACGCTGCTCAGCCTGCTGCAAATAGGCATCGATTATGCCAGTGAAGACGCCTCCATCAACCGTGAAATAGTGTCCCTGCTGGAAATCAGCCATAACCCCGCTTCGCGCATTGCCTACAACATCGACGCCGAACTCGCCCAGGAACTGACCCTGGGCCTGCTGCGCTCGCCAGCGATCATCGCTGCGCAACTGACCGACAACAACGGTACGGTGCTGGCCAGTGTCAAGCGCCCGCCATCGCAGAGCGGCTATCGCGTCATCAGCGACTTCCTGTTCGGTGCCGCCCGAGCATTCGAAGACCGGCTGTATCTGGATCACTTGCCGAACGAATCCCTCGGCACCTTGCGCCTGGAGGTCGATACCTATTCTTTCGGCAACCGCTTCCTGCGACGGGCCGAAGTGACCTTGCTCAATGGCTTTGCCCGCAGCCTGATTCTGACCGGCATCCTGCTGGCGCTGTTCTACGTCATGCTGACCAAACCGCTGGTGCGGGTTATCCGCGAACTCAGCAGCCGCGATCCGCGCAGCGTCGAACCGACCTGGCTGGAGTACCCGAGCGGGCATGAAAACGATGAGATCGGCGTGCTGGTCAAGGTTGCCAATCAGCAGTTCGAGAACATTGCCACCGAAATCCAGCAGCGGCGCAACGCCGAAAACCGTCTGACCGATTACCTCGGGCAACTGGAAAACATCGTGTCGGCCCGCACCGCCGAACTCAAGGCGATCAACAACCGGCTCAGCCAGTCGAACCAGGAACTGGAAGTCGCGCGCAGCACCGCCCTGGACATGGCCGAGGCCCGCTCGGTATTCCTCGCCAACATGAGCCACGAGATCCGCACGCCCCTCAATGGTTTGCTGGGGATGATCGCGCTGTCCCTCGACGGCCCGCTCAATGCCGAGCAACAGCAACAGCTGTCCATCGCCCACGACTCGGGCAAAGTGCTGGTGGAGTTGCTCAACGATATTCTCGATCTGTCGAAATTCGACGCCGGTCAGCTCGAACTCGAACACATTCCGTTCGACCTCGGTTCGCTGATCGAGGACACCGCCAACCTGCTGTCGCAGAACGCGGCACCAAGCGTTGAACTGACGTGCCTGATCGAACCGACATTCCCCGCGCTCGTGCTCGGTGACCCGACCCGGGTCCGGCAGATCGTCAGCAACCTGTTGTCCAACGCCCTCAAATTCACCCGCTTCGGTCGGGTGGATGTGCGTCTGTCGACGTTCGAAGACGGCGTCAGAATCGAAGTCTGCGACACCGGCATCGGCATCGCCCAGGACGCTCAGGTCAAGATTTTCCAGCCGTTCACCCAGGCCGGTGCCGGCATTACCCGTCAATTTGGCGGCACCGGGCTGGGGCTGGCGCTGACTTACAACCTGTGCGAAGCCATGCAGGGGCGCCTCACCATCAGCTCGGAAGCGGGTTTCGGCAGCCAGTTCTGCGCCGATCTGCCGCTGCCGTGCCACACCCGCGCCTTCGCCCCGGCCACGTTGCGCGGCAGGGTGATCGCCATCACCGCCGCCACCAGCGGCCTCGCGGAACTGTTGAAGAATCTGTTACCGGGTTGGGGGCTCGACTATCAGCAGCGTTCGATCGATGACGCGATGAGCGGCCTGAAGCCCGACGTGGTCATCACCGATTGTCCGGAATGCCTGTTTCACCTGCGCCCGCTGTGTGCCGCACCGATTCTGCTGGTGACCGCTTACGGCAGTTTCATGCCCAGCGAACAGGCCAGCGCCCTGGCGCCGTTACAACAACAGGCCCGACCACTGGCGCGCAATGCGTTGTACCAGACACTGCGGCGAGTGTTGCAGCCGGAAATCAACACCATCAATGATGCACGACTGGAGGCGCTCACTCCCCAGCGGCGCGGACGGGTGCTGTTGGTGGAGGACAATCCGGTCAATCAATTGGTGGCCAAGGGCATGCTCGGAAAACTCGGCTGCGAGGTGACTGTCGCCGCTCACGGCGGCGAGGCCCTGGATCAGCTGGAGCAAAGCGAGTTCGATCTGGTGCTGATGGACTGCAACATGCCGGTGATGGACGGCTACGAAGCCAGTCGGCAAATCCGTCGCAGCGGGCGCTGGCCGCAATTGCCCATCGTCGCCCTGACCGCCAACGCCATGTCCGAAGAACGCGAACGCTGCCGTGCGGCGGGCATGAGCGATTACTTGGCCAAACCTTTCCGTCGGGAAGAACTGGCCGCCCTGCTGGACGTATGGATGCCTGCTACGACAGTGCCTTGATCTGCCCCAACAAGTGATCAAGCCCCTCGCGCAGATCACTCAAGCGATCCAGATCGACACCGCTGTCACACAACAGTCGGGCCTTGAGCGGACCGACCTGATCGCGCAACGCCTTGCCCGTTGGCGACAGGCTCAGGTGCACTTCACGCTCATCCCGCGCTGAACGCTGGCGCTGCACCAGTTGCAGTTGCTCAAGACGCTTGAGCAGCGGCGTCAACGTGCCGGAATCCAGCGCCAGGCGCTGGCCCAACGCCTTGACCGTCGGCTGCTCCGGTGCCGCCTCCTGCCACTCCCACAAGACCAGCATCGCCAAGTATTGCGGGTACGTCAGGCCGAGTTGATCGAGCATCGGCTTGTAAGCGCGGATCACCGCTCGGGAGGCGGCGTACAGCTTGAAGCAGAGCTGACTGTCGAGCTTCAGGGAATCGACGGACAAGGTGTTCATTTGAGCAGGGCTTCGATCTCGCGGCTCAGGTCCTGCGGTTTGGTCGCCGGTGCGAAGCGCTTGACCAATTGGCCGTCCTTGCCGATCAGAAACTTGGTGAAGTTCCATTTGATGCCCTGAGACCCCAGAACACCCGGCGCACGTTTTTTCAGCTGCACGAACAGCGGATGGGCGCCGGCACCGTTGACGTCGATCTTTTTGAACAACGGAAAGCTGACACCGAAGTTCAGTTCACAGAACTCGGAAATCGCGCCTTCATTGCCCGGCTCCTGCTTGCCGAACTGGTTGCACGGGAAGCCGAGCACCACCAGCCCTTGATCCTTGTAGGTCTGCCACAGTTCTTCCAGGCCTTTGTACTGCGGGGTGAAACCGCATTTACTCGCGGTGTTGACCACCAAAACGGCTTTACCGGCGTAATCCGCCAGGGTCTTTTGCTCACCCTTGATGGTGGTGCAAGGGATGCTCAGCAGGTTGTCGCTCATGATTTGGACTCTGGAATGAAAGAAGATGAGGCAAACATAGCGAGCAATTGAATTGCGTGCAATTTAATTAATCGATCTTTCATCACGCAGCACAAATTGCAGGAGCCGGCTTGCCGGCTCCTGCAGAGGATCGAGGTGATTTTACTCGCGTGGCACCAGGTCCAGGCACACCGAGTTGATGCAATACCGCAGGCCAGTGGGCGGCGGGCCATCCGGGAACACATGCCCCAGGTGCGCATCGCATTTGGCGCAGACCACTTCGGTGCGGATCATGCCGTGGCTGACATCTCGAATCTCGGTCATGGCGTTGTCGCCGATCGGCGCATAGAAACTCGGCCAGCCGCAGCCGGAATCAAACTTTGTTTTTGAGTCGAACAGCGGCTCTTTGCAGCAGATACAGTGGTAAACACCGTCGACCTTGCTGTCGTTGTACTTGCCGGAGAACGGCCGTTCGGTGCCCTTGAGGCGGCAAACGTTGTATTGCTCCGGATCAAGCATCGCCCGCCATTCTTCCAGGGTTTTTTCCAACTTTTCCATCATCACACCTCAGCAGCTGAAAAAGCCCGATCTGTACCTTTTCCACGGATCGGACGGCACGTATGATTGCGCCTCGTCAAACGCCAGTCTGGCAGCCAGACCACGCGCATTCAAACGGATTTATGGGTGCTGCCTCTCAAGGCGTCAGGCCTGTGTGAATACGCAGGATTCCCAGTACGGTAGTTCTTACACCGCCTGGATCGTTCATTTTCGGGAACACATCGCCATGCAGGTCAGCAAATCGAACAAGCTCGCCAACGTCTGCTACGACATTCGCGGCCCAGTGCTCAAGCACGCCAAACGCCTGGAGGAGGAAGGCCATCGCATCCTCAAGCTGAACATCGGCAACCCGGCGCCTTTTGGTTTCGAAGCGCCGGATGAAATCCTCCAGGACGTGATCCGCAACCTGCCGACCGCTCAGGGCTACAGCGATTCCAAAGGCCTGTTCAGTGCGCGTAAGGCCGTCATGCAGTACTACCAGCAAAAGCAGGTAGAAGGCGTCGGCATTGAAGACATTTACCTGGGCAATGGCGTTTCCGAGCTGATCGTGATGTCGATGCAAGCGCTGCTCAACAACGGCGACGAAGTGTTGGTCCCGGCTCCCGACTATCCGCTGTGGACCGCTGCCGTGAGCCTGTCGGGCGGCAACCCGGTGCATTACCTGTGCGATGAGCAGGCCAACTGGTGGCCGGACCTGGCCGACATCAAGGCCAAGATCACCCCGAATACCAAAGCACTGGTGATCATCAACCCGAACAACCCGACCGGCGCGGTGTATTCGAAAGAAGTCCTGCTGGGCATGCTGGAACTGGCCCGCCAGCACAACCTGGTGGTGTTTTCCGACGAGATCTACGACAAAATTCTTTACGACGATGCCGTGCACATCTGCACCGCATCCCTGGCCCCGGACCTGCTGTGCCTGACCTTCAACGGCCTGTCCAAGTCCTATCGCGTGGCCGGTTTCCGTTCCGGCTGGATTGCTATTTCCGGGCCGAAACACCATGCGCAAAGCTACATCGAAGGCATCGACATGCTGGCCAACATGCGCCTGTGTGCCAACGTGCCGAGCCAGCACGCGATCCAGACGGCCCTCGGCGGTTATCAGAGCATCAACGATCTGATACTGCCGCAAGGTCGCCTGCTGGAACAACGCAACCGTACCTGGGAATTGCTCAATGACATTCCCGGTGTGAGCTGCGTCAAGCCGATGGGTGCACTGTATGCGTTCCCGCGCATCGACCCGAAAGTCTGCCCGATCCACAACGACGAAAAATTCGTGCTCGACCTGCTGTTGTCGGAAAAGCTGCTGGTGGTTCAAGGCACCGCGTTCAACTGGCCATGGCCGGACCACTTCCGCGTCGTGACCCTGCCGCGCGTCGACGACCTGGACATGGCCATCGGACGAATCGGCAACTTCCTCAAATCCTATCGCCAGTAATCGGTCTGGCCCCGTGCGACTTTTCTGCGAAAGTCGCACGAGGATTAATTCAGCAACATATCTTTAAGCCTCGCCGGGCATCCTCACTGCAATCGCTGACCGGTAGCAAGCTTTGCGACCGCGTCCAACAATGACGGGGGCTGCGAGGCGAATCGGCTGACAAACACTTCCCCCTCCCACGTCGGAAATGCCCTTCAAGCGGCTAGACTGTTGCTGTAGGACACAGTTTGAAATAGTCACCCGGTTGAATAGCCCGTTGCAGCACCTTATATACCCCGCAGTACGCTACATCTTTAGCAAAAGGAGATTTCTACAACCATGATGCGCATCCTGCTGTTTTTGGCCACTAACCTGGCGGTCGTGCTGATTGCCAGCATCACCCTGAGCCTTTTCGGCTTCAACGGGTTCATGGCGGCCAATGGGGTTGACCTCAACCTCAATCAGCTGCTGATTTTCTGTGCGGTCTTTGGTTTCGCCGGTTCCCTGTTCTCGCTGTTCATCTCCAAGTGGATGGCGAAGATGAGCACCAGCACCCAGATCATTACCCAGCCGCGCACACGTCACGAGCAATGGCTGCTGCAAACGGTCGAGCAACTGTCTCGCGAAGCCGGGATCAAGATGCCGGAAGTCGGGATTTTCCCGGCCTACGAGGCGAACGCCTTCGCCACTGGCTGGAACAAGAACGACGCGCTGGTCGCGGTCAGCCAGGGCTTGCTCGAGCGATTCTCGCCGGATGAAGTAAAAGCCGTTCTGGCCCACGAAATCGGCCACGTGGCCAATGGCGACATGGTGACTCTGGCGCTGATCCAGGGCGTGGTGAACACCTTCGTCATGTTCTTCGCGCGGATCATCGGCAACTTTGTCGACAAAGTGATCTTCAAGAACGAAGAAGGCCAGGGTATCGCCTACTACATCGCGACCATCTTCGCCGAACTGGTGCTGGGTATCCTGGCCAGCTCCATCGTCATGTGGTTCTCGCGCAAACGCGAGTTCCGTGCCGATGAAGCCGGTGCACGCCTGGCAGGCACCAACGCGATGATTGGCGCCCTGCAGCGCCTGCGTGCTGAACAAGGGCTGCCGGTGCACATGCCCGATACCCTGAACGCTTTCGGCATCAACGGTGGCATCAAACAGGGGTTCGCCCGCATGTTCATGAGCCACCCGCCGCTGGAAGAGCGCATCGACGCGTTGCGTCGTCGGGGCTGAGAGGTTCCGCACTAAAGAAAAGGCCCGCAGCGATGCGGGCCTTTTTTGTCTGTCTGAATTGTGTGGTGCTTACTCTGACCTCATCGTCGGAACGCCGCCCGGACCAAGCCCGCGATGAGGTCAGTACAAACAACACACGTTTATCGGCTGGAAACCCGATAAACCCGCTCCTCAAGTCGCGTTACGCCGCTCTCGATAAACTTCCAGCTCTCACCCAGGACATCCTGGTCTTCCAGAATCTTCAGCGACCACACCGCTCCGAACAACCGTTGCACTTCATCATCAAGCACGGCAAACGGCGGCCCGTCTTTTTGCGCCTGGTCGTAATCCAGCGTGATCAAAAGCCCCAAAGAGTCTTTCGGCAGAATCCGGATCAGGTGAGCCGCATATTGCTCTCGCATCTTCGGTGGCAAGGCAATCAACGCTGCGCGGTCGTACAAAGCGCTGCAATCGGCAACATCCCCGGCAGTCAAGGCGAAGAAATCACCACACCAGATCTCGATCGAACCCGCCCGATACACCGTAAAAGGCCCTTGATCGCTGACATCCGGGTCAAATTGGTGCTCGTGGAAAAAGTCTTCCACTGCTTTTTCCGACAACTCGACACCCAACACTTCGTGACCGCATTTCGCCAGCCATAGCAAATCCAGGCTTTTCCCACATAACGGCACCAGTACGCGCGCCCCTTCCTCCAGGCCCAACTGAGGCCAGTACCGTTGCAAATATGGATTCACTTCCGGCAGATGAAAGCCGATCTGATTCGACGTCCACCGCTTGTGCCAAAACTCCGGCTGCATAAATAACCCCGAAAATTCGATCAAAACACCCTAAAACTTATATTAGATTTAGATCAATGATCTGACTGAAGATAGGGCCATCTTACTCTCAGGAGCTCATTCATGTTTCCCAGCCTTTACATCTCTCATGGCTCACCGATGCTGGCACTGGAACCCGGCGCCAGCGGGCCGGCCCTCGCACGCCTGGCGGCTGCATTGCCGAAGCCCCGGGCCATCGTGATTGTTTCCGCGCATTGGGAAAGTAATGAATTGCTGGTCAGCGGCAACCCACAGCCTGAAACCTGGCATGACTTCGGCGGCTTTCCAAAAGCGTTGTTCGAGGTGCAATACCCTGCGCCCGGCGATCCACAATTGGCGACAGAGGTTGTCGAGTTGCTTAAGCGCAGTGACCTGCCCGCCCGCATCGACAGCAAACGGCCTTTCGACCATGGCGTCTGGGTGCCGTTGTCGTTGATGTATCCGCAGGCCGATATCCCGGTGGTGCAAGTCTCGCTGCCCACACACGGCGGTCCTGCGCTGCAAACCCGCGTCGGCCAAGCCCTTGGAAGCTTGCGCGAACACGGTGTGCTGTTGATTGGCTCGGGCAGCATCACCCACAACCTGCGCGAACTGGACTGGCACGCTGGCCCGGAAAGCGTCGAACCGTGGGCGAAGGTGTTTCGCGACTGGATGATCGAGAAACTTGAAGCCAACGACGAAGCCGCCCTCCACGACTATCGTCAGCAAGCACCGAACGCCGTGCGCAACCACCCGAGCGATGAACATTTGTTGCCGTTGTACTTTGCCCGCGGTGCCGGCGGGTCATTCAGCATCATTCACCAGGGATTCACCATGGGCGCCCTGGGCATGGACATTTATCGCTTCGGCTGATGAAAAAACCGAGAGCTGCGGCCGCCCGACTCAGACCACATCAACGCCGACATGAATCGCATCATGTCGCCAGAACTCCAGGTCACAATCGATCAGCCGCTCATGCTGATCGTAATTGACCCGGGCAATGCGCAATCCCGGGCTCCCGACCGACACCCGTAACGCCGCCGACGCATCCACCGACAACGCTGTCGGCACGATCTCGAAACGCACCCGCCCGTAGTGCAAATCGTAATGCCGCGCGTACAGCTCGGTGATCGACTGATTCAGATCAAACTCGAGAATCCCCGGAAAATACTGCGGATTGAGGTAGTGCTCCACATACAACACCAGCCGCTCATCAATTCGCCGTGCGCGGCAGATCTGAATCACGCTCGACAACGCCGGCAACTGCAACCAGGCGCAGACCGCCGCCGACGCCGGTTGCAAGCGTGCCGAAATCACCTCCGTGGACGGCACCCGCCCCTGAGCGCTGACCATCGCGTGGAAGTGGCTGCGTTGCATCAGGTTGTAAGCCAGGCGCGGTGGCGACACGAACCAGCCCCGCCGCTCTTCGCGATAAATCTGCCCTTGGGCTTCCAACTGAAGCAACGCTTCACGCACGGTAATGCGCGTGGTACCAAACAACTCACTGAGCTTGCGCTCCGCCGGCAACTTGCTGCCGGGTGCCAACAGGCCGTGGTCGAGCTGCTCCTGAAGAACCTGCCCGATGGCTGTCACCGCTTTGGTTGTCTCGATGCGCATCAACGTTACCTATCTGGACTAGACCAGCACTGTTTCGGAGCGAAACCGTCCTTTGAAACGGCTCCGTCAACTGTCTGCAAGCCTAGGCACTGCAGATGACTGACAGATGACAAAGGCGCCGAACGGTTCCGTCAGGTGCCTGCAATATCATGGCCAAGTCCTTTTATATCAGCTCGTTAGCCATGGTCTACGCTTATCCCGAAGCCTGAGCGTTGTTGCACAAAAAATAGAGGAGGACCGCTGGTCGACATCAAAATGTCATCAGAGGCGCCTAGATTGGCTCAGGTATTGCTGACCTAGACCAACACCACCGCAATCGCAGCGTTGAAAACGCCCAAAGGAGCTTCGGATGAAAAAGCTTTTCCTGGCATCACTGTTAGGCTCGACCATTGCCATGTGCACCGCCGCCATGGCGGCTGATGATTTGAAAACCCTGGAAGCCGCGGCGAAAGCGGAAGGTGCCGTCAACAGTGTCGGCATGCCCGACAACTGGGCCAACTGGAAAGGCACCTGGGATGACCTCGCCAAGAACTACGGCCTGAAACACATCGACACCGACATGAGCTCGGCCCAGGAAATCGCCAAGTTCAAAGCTGAAAAAGACAACGCCACGGCCGACATCGGCGACGTCGGAGCAGCGTTCGGTCCGATTGCGGTCAAGCAAGACGTCGTCCAGCCTTACAAGCCAAGCACCTGGGATCAGATTCCGAGCTGGGCTAAAGACAAGGACGGCAACTGGGCGCTGGCCTACACCGGCACCATCGCCTTCATCATCAACAACAAGCTGCTGCATGGTTCGGATGCCCCGACCAAATGGGCTGATCTGAAGACCGGTAAATACAAGGTTTCCATCGGTGACGTCAGCACCGCCGCACAAGCCGCCAACGGCGTCCTGGCGGCAGCCCTTGCCAACGGTGGCGATGAGAAGAACCTTCAGCCGGCGCTGTTGCTGTTCGCCGACATCGCCAAGCAAGGCCGCCTGTCCATGGCCAACCCGACGATTGCCACCATGGAAAAGGGTGAGATCGAAGTCGGTGTGGTCTGGGACTTCAACGGCCTGAGCTACAAGGCCAAGATGGCTAATCCGGATGACTACACCGTGCTGATTCCTTCCGACGGCTCGGTGATTTCCGGTTACACCACCATCATCAACAAATACGCCAAGCACCCGAACGCCGCCAAACTGGCCCGCGAATACATCTTCAGCGACGCCGGCCAGATCAACCTGGCGCGCGGCAACGCTCGTCCGATCCGTGCCGAACACCTGACATTGCCAGCCGATGTTCAGGCTCAGTTGCTGCCTAACGAGCAGTACAAAGGCGTGACCCCGATCAAGGACGCGGACGCGTGGGAAAAGACTTCCAAGGCCCTTCCTCAGAAGTGGAACGAAGAAGTCATCGTCGAGATGAAGTAACACCCGTGTAGGAGCCGGCTTGCTGGCGATGCATCACCGCGGTGCTCTGATGAACCGCGGTGCCTTGATCGCCAGCAAGCCGGCTCCTGCAGATTTTGTCGATCCATCTGTTTCGCGGAGTTCCGCCCCTATGAAGCACAACGTCATCCTTGTCGTGCTCGACGGCCTCAGTTACGAAGTTGCGCGCCACGCCATGGGGCACCTGCAGGCGTATGTTGGCGCAAGACGCGCGGCGCTCTACAAACTGGAGTGCGAACTGCCGGCCCTGTCCCGCCCGCTGTATGAATGCATCCTGACCGGCGTCACGCCGATCGACAGTGGCATCGTCCACAACAACGTCTCGCGCCTGTCCAATCAGCGCAGCATCTATCACTACGCGACTGACGCCGGACTGAAAACCGCCGCCGCGGCCTATCACTGGGTCAGTGAGCTGTATAACCGCTCGCCGTTCGTGCCCGCCCGGGACCGTCACACCGACGCCCCCGAATTGCCGATCCAGCACGGACATTTCTACTGGAACGACCATTACCCGGATTCGCACCTGTTCGCCGACGCGGAAAACCTGCGCCTGCGCCATGCGCCGAATTTCCTGCTGGTGCACCCCATGAATATCGACGACGCCGGACACAAGCACGGCCTCGACACACCGCAATACCGCAACAGCGCCCGCTCGGCGGACATCATCCTCGCCGACTACCTGCAAGGCTGGCTCGACGCCGGTTACCAGGTGCTGGTGACCGCTGACCACGGCATGAACAACGACCGCTCCCACAACGGCCTGTTGCCAGAGGAGCGCGAAGTTCCATTGTTCGTGTTCGGCGACGCCTTCAGCTTCAACGCCAGCGCCGCACCGAAACAAACCGAAATCTGCGGCACTGTCTGCGAACTGCTGGGCGTGACCCACGACAAACCAGTGTGCCGGGAGCTGCTCAAGTGAATGCCATGACTCGCGGCAAATGGCTGGCGGCCTTGTGCCTGGTGCCCTTCGCGCTGTTCTTTATCGTGTTCGAGATCGCCCCGCTGGTATGGGTGATGATCAACAGCCTGCAATCGGAAGAGTTCGGCTGGGGCCTGGCCAACTTCACCCGGATCTTCAATTCGAAGTTCTATCTGCAGGCGATCCAGTACAGCCTCGAGATCAGTTTCTGGTCCAGTGTGTTCGGGATCATCATCGCCGTACTCGGCGCCTACTCCCTGCGCCGGGTCGACTCGAAGCTGCGCAACTTCGTCAACGCCTTCGCCAACATGACCAGCAATTTCTCCGGCGTCCCGTTGGCTTTCGCGTTCATCATCCTGCTGGGTTTCAACGGCAGCATAACCATCATGCTCAAGCAGGCCGGGATCATTGAGGACTTCAACCTGTACTCGAAAACCGGGCTGATCATTCTCTACACCTACTTCCAGATTCCCCTGGGCGTGCTGCTGCTCTACCCGGCCTTCGACGCCCTGCGCGAAGACTGGCGTGAGTCCGCCGAACTGCTCGGCGCCAACAGCTGGCAATTCTGGCGACACATCGGTTTGCCGGTGCTGACGCCTGCGCTGCTCGGCACGTTCGTGATCCTGCTGGCCAACGCCCTCGGCGCCTACGCCACGGTGTATGCCCTGACCACCGGCAACTTCAACGTGCTGACGATCCGTATTGCAGCGATGGTCTCCGGCGACATTTCCCTGGACCCGAACCTGGCCAGTGCCCTGGCCGTGGTGCTGGTGGCGTTGATGACCCTGGTGACCGTCGTGCATCAGCTGCTGTTGAAGAGGAGCTACCATGTCTCGCGCTGAATTGGGCCCCGCCGGTGTGTATCACCGCGTCGTGGTGTACCTGCTGTTTGCCATTCTGTTGCTGCCGCTGGTCGGCACGTTTATCTACTCGATTTCCAGCAGTTGGTCGGCAACCATTCTGCCCAGCGGTTTCAGCATCAAATGGTACGTAGAGCTGTGGAGCGATCCGCGTTTCCTGAGTGCTTTCGGCCAATCGCTGCTCGTCTGCGTCGGCTCGCTGATCCTGGCAGTGGTGCTGATTCTGCCGCTGCTGTTCGTGGTGCATTACCACTTCCCGAAACTCGACGCGTGGATGAACATCCTGATCCTGCTGCCGTTCGCGGTGCCGCCGGTGGTGTCATCGGTGGGGTTGTTGCAGCTCTACGGGTCGGGGCCGCTCGCGATGGTCGGCACGCCCTGGATTCTGATCGGCTGCTATTTCACCGTGGCGCTGCCGTTCATGTACCGGGCAATCACCAATAACCTGCAAGCCATCAACCTGCACGACCTGATGGACGCCGCTCAACTCCTCGGCGCCAGCACCTGGCAAGCTGCGTTCCTGGTCGTACTGCCGAACCTGCGCAAGGGCTTGATGGTGGCGTTGCTGCTGTCGTTCTCGTTCCTGTTCGGAGAGTTCGTATTCGCCAATATCCTTGTCGGTACCCGTTACGAAACCCTGCAGGTCTACCTCAACAACATGCGTAACAGCAGCGGCCACTTCACCAGTGCGGTGGTGATTTCCTACTTCCTCTTTGTGCTGGTTCTGACCTGGGCGGCCAATATCTTGAACAAGGACAAAAGCGAATGAGCTATGTCAGCGTCCAACACTTACAGAAAAACTACGCGGGCACCACGGTGTTCAGCGACATCAACTGCGAAATCCGCAAGGGTGAATTCGTCACCCTCCTCGGCCCGTCCGGCTGCGGTAAATCGACGCTGCTGCGCTGCATCGCCGGGCTGACGTCGGTAGATGGCGGCAAGATCCTGCTCGATGGTCACGATCTCGTACCGCTGAGCCCGCAGAAGCGCGGCATCGGCATGGTCTTCCAGAGTTATGCGCTGTTCCCCAACATGACCGTGGAGCAGAACGTCGCCTTCGGTTTGCGCATGCAGAAGGTCAACAGCGACGACAGCCAGAAGCGCGTCGCCGAAGTGTTGCAACTGGTGGAACTCAACGATTTCGCTGCGCGCTATCCGCATCAACTGTCCGGCGGTCAATGTCAGCGTGTCGCCCTCGCCCGCTCATTGGTGACTCGTCCACGCCTGTTGTTGCTGGACGAACCGCTGTCGGCCCTCGATGCGCGGATTCGCAAGCACTTGCGCGAACAGATCCGTCAGATCCAGCGCGAACTCGGCCTGACTACGATCTTCGTCACACACGATCAGGAAGAAGCCCTGACCATGTCTGACCGGATTTTCCTGATGAATCAAGGAAAAATCGTACAGAGCGGCGACGCCGAAACCCTGTACACCGCGCCCGTGGATGTTTTTGCCGCCGGCTTCATCGGCAACTACAACCTGCTGGACGCCGACAGCGCCACGAAACTGCTGCAACGACCAATCACCCATCGCCTGGCGATTCGCCCGGAAGCCATCGAACTGAGCCTGAATGGCGAGCTAGACGCTCAAGTGCGCAGCCATAGCCTGCTTGGCAACGTGATTCGCTACCGGGTTGAAGCTCGCGGCGTGGAATTGGTGGTGGATGTGCTCAACCGCTCGGCGGCCGATCTGCACCCCGATGGTCAGCGCTTGGCGCTTTCCATCGATCCGTCGGCCCTGTGTGAGGTAGCCTGATGACTTTGCTGATGTTGAAGAGAGAACTGCACTGATGGCCCTGGCAATTTTTGATCTGGACGAAACCCTGATCCACGGCGACTGCGCCACCCTCTGGAGCGAACAGATGGGCCGGCTGGGCTGGGTCGATCCCGAGTCGTTCATGCGTCAGAACAACGAATTGATGGACGCTTACAGCCACGGCAAGCTGCGCATGGAGGACTACATGACCTTCAGCCTCGAGCCGATGATCGGACGCACGCCGGAAGAGGTCGACCATCTGGTGGGCCCGTGGGTGGAAGACTTCATCGAACCGATCATCTTCAGCGACGCCACCAAAGCCATCGCCGCGCACCGCAAGGCGGGCGACCGGATTCTGGTGATTTCGGCGTCGGGTACGCACCTGGTCAGGCCGATTGCCGACCGTTTGGGCATCGACGAGATTCTCGGCATCGAGCTGGAAGTGTTGCATGGGGTTTATAGCGGCCACACCGTCGGCACGCTGACCTACCGTGAAGGCAAGATCACGCGCTTGCTGGAGTGGCTGGATGCGGAAGAAGAAAACCTGGAGGGCGCGAGTTTCTACTCGGATTCACGCAACGATTTGCCGCTGCTGCTGAAGGTAGATTTCCCACACGTGGTGAACCCTGATCCGGTACTGCTCGAGCACGCCGAAAAAGCCGGCTGGCCGATCCATAGCTGGAAGTAACGCAGATCCGGTGGGAGCGGACTTGTCCGCGATTCAGGCGACGCGGTATGTCTGTGATAACTGCGTCATCGTTCATCGCGGGTAAGCCCGCTCCCACAGGTTCGGTGTTGTCAGGTAAGGCTTTCGTCGATCACCAACACCAACTTCCCCGCCACCTTGTTCGTCGCCAACTCGGCAAACGCCGCTTCGGCATCCTTGATCGGGAAGGTCTTCGCCAACTGCGGGCTCAACCGCCCTTCGGCAAATAACGGCCAGACATGCTGGCTCAGATCACTGAACAGATCCGCCTTGAACTGATCGTCCCGGTTGCGCAAGGTCGAACCCAGCAACTGCGCACGTTTGGCCAGTACCTGCGCCAGATCCAGTTTTGCCTCACGGCCGCCCATCAAGCCGATCAGCACCCAGCGGCCATCACGGGCCAGCAGCTTCAGATTCAGTGCGGCGTAGTTGCCGCCGACCGGGTCGAGAATCACATCGAACGGACCCAAGTCGCTCAAGCTTTCAAGTTCGTCGGTGCGTACCACACCACCCTGGGCACCCAGCGCTTCGCAGTAAGCCAGCCGCTCGGCAGAACCGACGCTGACCCAGCACGGGTTGCCAAACGCCTTGCAC
Source organism: Pseudomonas sp. 300 (assembly GCF_055803035.1). Classification (NCBI taxonomy): domain Bacteria; kingdom Pseudomonadati; phylum Pseudomonadota; class Gammaproteobacteria; order Pseudomonadales; family Pseudomonadaceae; genus Pseudomonas; species Pseudomonas sp. 300. The sequence goes on from NZ_JAVLRV010000002.1 coordinate 3,037,317, forward strand.
AGCTGAATGGCAGCTGAACCGATTCCACTTGCTCCGGCGTGCAGAAGAACTTTCTCACCCGGCTTGAGCGCGGCCAATTGAAACAAATTCAGCCAAACGGTCGCATAGACTTCGGGTAGCGCTGCCGCCTCTACCAGGGACAATCCTTCGGGCACCGGTAGAACATGCCGTCCGTCGACAACCACCTCTTCGGCCATCCCGCCCCCGGCCAGCAAGGCACAGACCCGATCACCGACCTGCCACGACGAGCCAGGGCCGACCTCGCTGATCACCCCGGAACACTCCAGACCCAGTACCTGACTGGCCCCCGGCGGTGGCGGATAAAGTCCCGCCTTCTGTAACAAATCGGCGCGATTGAGGCCCGCTGCCGCTACCCGAATGCGAACTTGCCCTACATCACATGTAGGACTGGGCTCTTCAAGCCACTCCACTTGACCTTCCACGCCTTGCAATGCTTTCACAGTGCCTCCATAGTGAGTCTGGACTGAGCCCGTAGCTGTAGCTCCGGGCTTTCTTGCATTATGTGACCGGCCCTTTGTGGAACCGGCGACTTCAAAGACGGCCTAATATGCGTGATCAATTGTCCCCGCGTCGAATCAGCATGAAGCATCTGTTCCCCAGCACCGCCCTCGCCCTATTTATTGGTATCGGCCTGCTGCCGATGTCGAGCAATACGTTCGCAGCCAATAGCTGGGACAAGCTTCAGCCAGATCGTGACGAAGTGATCGCCAGTCTGAATGTCGTCGAGTTGCTCAAGCGTCACCATTACAGCAAGCCGCCGCTCGACGACGCGCGCTCTGTAATCATCTACGACAGCTACCTCAAGCTGCTGGATCCGTCGCGCAGCTACTTCATGGCCAGCGACATTGCCGAATTCGACAAGTGGAAAACCCAGTTCGACGACTTCCTCAAAAGCGGCGACCTCAATGCCGGTTTCACCATCTACAAGCGCTACCTGGACCGCGTAAAAACGCGTCTGGACTTTGCCCTTGCAGAGCTGAACAAGGGCGTCGACAAGATCGACTTCACCGCCAAGGAAACCTTGCTGATCGACCGCAAGGACGCTCCTTGGCTCAAGTCCACCGCAGAGCTCGACGACCTGTGGCGCAAACGCGTCAAGGATGAAGTACTGCGGATGAAGATTGCGGGCAAAGAACCCAAGCAGATTCAGGAAACGCTGACCAAGCGCTACAAGAATCAGCTCGCTCGCCTGGACCAGACCCGCGCGGAAGACATCTTCCAGGCGTACATCAACACCTTCGCCATGTCCTACGACCCGCACACCAACTATCTGTCGCCGGATAATGCGGAAAACTTCGACATCAACATGAGCCTGTCCCTCGAAGGCATTGGCGCTGTGTTGCAGAGCGATAACGACCAGGTGAAAGTTGTGCGCCTGGTGCCTGCCGGCCCGGCCGACAAGACCAAGCAGGTCGCACCGGCCGACAAGATCATCGGCGTTGCCCAGGGCAACAAAGAGATGGTCGACGTGGTTGGCTGGCGCCTGGACGAAGTGGTCAAGCTGATCCGTGGCCCGAAAGGCACCGTGGTGCGCCTGGAGGTCATCCCGGCCAGCAATGCGCCGAACGACCAGACCACCAAGATCGTGCCGATCACCCGCGAAGCGGTGAAGCTTGAAGATCAGGCAGTGAAGAAGTCGGTTCTCAACCTGAAACAGGACGGCAAGGACTACAAGCTCGGCGTCATCGAGATCCCGGCCTTCTACCTCGACTTCAAGGCCTTCCGTGCCGGCGATCCGGACTACAAGAGCACCACGCGCGACGTCAAGAAACTGTTGACCGAGTTGCAGAAAGACAAGGTCGACGGCGTGGTCATCGACCTGCGCAACAACGGCGGCGGTTCCTTGCAGGAAGCCACCGAGCTGACCAGTCTGTTCATTGACAAGGGGCCGACCGTACTCGTGCGTAACGCCGATGGCCGGGTCGATGTGCTCGAAGATGAAAACCCGGGCGCGTTCTACAAAGGCCCGATGGCGTTGCTCGTCAACCGCTTGTCCGCCTCGGCCTCGGAGATTTTTGCCGGCGCCATGCAGGACTACCACCGCGCGCTGATCATTGGCGGCCAGACCTTCGGCAAAGGCACCGTGCAGACCATTCAGCCGCTGAACCATGGCGAACTGAAACTGACCCTGGCCAAGTTCTACCGGGTTTCCGGGCAGAGCACCCAGCATCAGGGCGTACTGCCGGACATCGATTACCCGTCGATCATTGACACCAAGGAAATTGGCGAGAGTGCCTTGCCGGAAGCCATGCCGTGGGACACCATCCGCGCGGCCATCAAGCCTGCGATCGATCCGTTCAAACCGTACATTGCGCAGCTCAAGTCCGAGCATGACGTACGTTCGACCAAGGATGCGGAGTTCGTGTTCATCCGCGACAAATTGGCCCTGGCGCAGAAACTGATGACAGAAAAAACCGTCAGCCTCAATGAAGCTGAACGTCGTGCGCAACACAGCGATATCGAAGCCAAGCAACTGGCGATGGAAAACATCCGTCGCAAAGCCAAAGGCGAAGAACCGCTCAAAGAGCTGAAAAAAGAAGACGAAGATGCCCTGGCGGCCGAGCCGGACAAGACCAAACCAGAAGACGATGCCTACCTGAGCGAAACCGGTCGGATTCTGTTGGACTACCTGAAACTCAACACCGCAGTCGCCAAGCACTGAGTGGTGACGTGCAAGATGATGGCAATTTAATGCTGACTCTTCCTTAGCGTCATCAAACAGTCATCATTCTGTCGTGAAATAAAGGACTGAGAGCTTTGGCTCTCAGTCCTTTTTTTTCGCCAGAGATTGCCATGACCACTACCGAACAGCTGAGTGCATTGAGTTCAATACTGACTCAAAGCGGTTTGCACAGCCTGTTCCAGCCAATCATTTCGCTCTCTGAACGACGCATTGTCGGATACGAAGCGCTCAGCCGCGGCCCCTCCAACAGCCCGCTGCACTCGCCTATCGCCTTGTTCGCCGTCGCCCGCCAGGCTGGCCGTTTGAACGAGCTGGAAATTGCCTGCCGTGAGAGCGCTTGCCGGCGCTTCAATGAACAAAAACTGCCGGGCAAACTCTTTCTCAACGTGTCACCGGAATCGCTGCTTGAAGCGGCTCATCAACCGGGTCGGACCCTGCAACTGCTGCAGGATTTCGGTATACCGCCCAGCCAGGTGGTCATCGAACTGACAGAACAGACGCCGACCGACGATTTCCAGCTGTTGCAAAATGCGCTGCATCACTATCGGGCGATGGGATTTTCCATTGCCCTGGATGATTTGGGCGCCGGTTATTCGAGCCTGCGCCTGTGGTCTGAGCTGCGACCTGACTATGTAAAGATCGATCGACACTTCATCGACGGTATCCATCAGGATGCACTCAAGCGCGAATTTGTAGGCTCCATCATGCAAATCGCCAAAGCCTCTCGGGCACAAGTGATTGCAGAAGGTATCGAGCTGCCGGAGGAACTCGCGGTGTTGACCGATATGGGCGTTGATCTGGTTCAGGGTTACTTGCTCTGCCGTCCTCAAGAACATCCGCCAAGGGATGCGCGAAACCTGATGCCCAAACAGGACAGTTCCGCTGTGGCGCTGAACGACGAAGGCAGCGACCTCAGCGCTCTTTTGATCGATCAGCCAGCGGTCGCGCGCAATACGCCGACTGCCACGGTACTGGAAGCTTTCCGTCGCCAAGCCAACCTCAACTCGCTGGCTGTGCTTGATGAACAAGGCCACCCCTGTGGCATTGTCCATCGGCATTCGCTGTCGGACGCCCTGCTCAAACCCTTTGCCACCGACCTGTTCGCCCGCAAGCCCATCAGCCGCTTGATGAACGATGACTTTCTCGCCGTCGAAATGAGCCAGTCGCTGCAACAGGTCAGCCGGCTGATCACCAGCCGCGCACGACAACGCATTGAAGAGGACTTCATCATTACCCTGAACGGCGGGTATCTGGGGTTGGGCCGGGTGATCGACGTTCTGAAGCTGATTACCGAACTGAAGATCCAGCAGGCCCGCTACGCCAACCCGCTGACCCTGCTGCCGGGCAATGTACCGATCCAGCAATGCCTGACGCGCCTGCTGCAACAGCAACGGGAATCGGTGATCTGCTACGTGGACATCGACAGTTTCAAACCCTTCAACGACATCTACGGCTACGGCCGCGGGGACGAAGTCCTGCTGTGCCTGGCGCAATGTCTGAATGATCGCGTCGACCCGTCCCGCGACTTCGTCGGCCATATCGGCGGTGATGACTTTCTGCTGGTGCTCGGCCCCGAAGACTGGCGCAAACGCCTGACCCAGTTGCTCGACGATTTCCAAAGTCAGTGCCGACGCTTCTACCGCGCCGAACACCTGGAAGCCGGCTGCTTCATCGCCCCGAACCGCCAGGGTGTGCGGCAGGAATTTCCGTTGTTATCGCTGTCGATTGGTGTGGTGCATTTGCATCCACAGGCCTGCGGACAACTCGATGCGAGCCAGTTGGCGGAGATGGCGTCGCAGGCCAAACATCACGCGAAAAATGTGCCGGGGTATAGCGTGCATGTGATTGATAGTTTGGCGGTGCCAGCTAGCGAAGAGGCGTTATTAACCGGGCAGCGCTGATAATCACAAAAAAGATCGCAGCCTTCGGCAGCTCAGATATACGCGATTCCCCTGTAGCTGCCGAACGCTCTGATCTTTTGATCTTGGTGGCGAGGGAGCTTGCTCCCTCGCCACAACAGCGATCGGCGCTACTCCGAACGCCGCGCTTTCAATCGCCGCCCCAACACATCCAGCACATCACACCCATCCCGCAACGGAATGGCGCAGAGCAAGGCGAAATCACTGAGGATGAACGACTGACATTCGATCGAGCCGCGCATCGACAGGTTTTCCATGACTTGGGTGACGGCGCGGATTCGATAGCTGGCCGCGTCGTATAAAACGTCGAGTGGTGCGAGGGTATCGACGAACAAGGTGGGCATGTCGTCGCAGTTGCTGGTGAGCGCCATGAAGCGGTTTTCGGGGGGTGGGGCTGGCTTTTCGTAGGGTGGGTCGGGGTGAAGAGTTGTCATCAGTCAGATTCCTAACGTATGAATTGGACCGCCAACAATCACTTCCACGCAATGGGTGGCGGCTGTACGCAGGTGTGGAAGACCGAGACGTTAGGCACTCGGCGCACTCGAAAGCGCCCCGCGCACAGCCACCATAAATCACAGACGATAAAAAACGCCGAACTGGTGGCGCTTGACGCGCCTAACGATAGAAGGGCTTCCACACCCTGTCACTGAATTTGCAGTGACCGCTAGAGACTATCGATGTGGCCCGATGCGCACCAGTTCATGGAAACCGCTACAACTTGAAGGAAACTTCCGACGACCTTGCCCAGAAATTTCGCAGCCTGTAAGACCGCCTTCGCGGGCAAGCCTTGCTCCTACAGAATGGAGGCATTCCGCCAAAATTTTGGGCACGACTCCAACCCTGTAGGAACGAGCCTGCTCGCGAATTGAGCGCGAAGCGGTCATAAATCTATCTGTCTCAGAGATAACAAGTCTTACCAGGTTGATTGATCTTCAAGACTGGCCTTGTGGAGGTCGTCCTTCCACTGAATAGTCGCCAAGCGAAAGATGTCTTCGAAAAATAACCGTGGACAATTCATCTCGTCCCAACCATCGGGGAGAGACGAATACTCTTCAGGATCATGTTCAAGCAATGCCTGAAAATCGTAATTCTTGTCCTGAAGGCTCTCCTCTAAACATTTATAAAGCAAATATCTGTGACGATAGGATCGCTTGTTGGTTAGGCAGTACTTCAGTATTAACTCCTCCCGATCTATTGGATTATTAGGGTCGTATCTCTCAAGCTCTTCTCCGAGGGTCTCCTCACGATCATATATATCGAAACATCCTAAAAAATATGAAGGTGTCGGAATATATGGCTGCTCAGTTCCAGGATCAATAAGCATCGTATTACCTACTTTGGATATAGCGTGAAAGGCACGCCAAATTTATCAAATTTCATTTCAAACCCATTAAGTTCAACGAGTTTCGGGTTTTGTTTCGACTTTGAATTCGGCTTATACCCTTCCCCTGCGCCGGGGAGCTCCATCCGAACAATGTCATTATCTCTATTATCCTTTCCTGTAAAACGAGGTAGTCCTTGTTCAGTTCTCGTGGTTCCGAGGATATAAGCCTTATGCATCAGTTCCCAGCTGTAAAATCGAGAACTGGGGTTACCTATTTTATTTTTAGGAGTTCTACCAGTTATGGGATCCGTACCATCAATAGCTCGCTGCTTCCATTTGGCATCTGGTACCGCTGGACTATGTTTCCCCACCATATGCATGCCCTGGCTTTTATCCAACCGTCTAATTTCGTTCTCGGAAAGCTCCGCAGCACTTAACTTAGGCCTCGGTAACTCAGGCTCACCCTCATCAACCTTAGCGCCAGATGCATCATCCGGCGCCCTACACCCAAGCTTATCCGGCGGCGGACAATTCCCGCTCAACCCCAACGGATCAACCCACCCCGTCGGATTCAGCGCATACCGATACTGATTCAGCCCACCCGCCAGCTTCACCGGATCCGGCGTCAGGTACCGCCCCACCTCCGGATCATAGTACCGATGCCGGTTGTAATGCAGGCCGCTCTCGTTGTCGAAGTATTGGCCTTGGAATCGAAGCGGTTGGTCGAGTTGCTCCCCCCCGCCAAACGCCAGATGCGTAACTTTGCCGTAGGCGTTGTACTTCGCCGACCAGACAATTTCGCCGCCGTAATCCGTCAGTTCCTGCGGTGTGCCGAGGTGGTCGAGTTGGTAGTAAAACGGGCAGGCCTTGCGCGGGCCTTTGCCGTCGAGCATGGCGAGGGGGCGGAAGGTGCCGGGTTCGTAGACGTAGCTGCGGTAATGCTCGCGGCTGCTTTCGGCGACGAGGATCGAACCGCCGACATTCTGCTTGTAAGGCAGACGCTCTCCCAGCTGAGCTAATCACCCTTTACCTTCGTTGCGGGGCGCATTGTGCCACAGATTTTCATAAAGTGTTGATTTAATTGATAAATAATTCAAAAAAATCTGAAAACCAGTGAAACGACGCATCCTGCAGGAACTTCAGGCAGAAAAAAACCCGCGTTAGCGGGCTTTTCCGTGGTGACCTGGCGTTCAGCGTTCCAGGTTACCGAATATGGCGCAGCGGACGGGACTCGAACCCGCGACCCCCGGCGTGACAGGCCGGTATTCTAACCGACTGAACTACCGCTGCGCGTAACACTGAAAGTAAATGGTGGGTGATGACGGGATCGAACCGCCGACATTCTGCTTGTAAGGCAGACGCTCTCCCAGCTGAGCTAATCACCCTTTCACCGCGGTCGTCGAATCGCCAAGCTTTATCAGCCGCTCCATGTCCAACAGCGAAGGCATGTCCGTGGCGCGACTGACCGTGTCCGCCGCTCGGTTGAACCAACGCTTCAGCTGTTCGCGGTACAGGGACAAGGTGTCCGGAAAGCTGTCGAGTTCCCGCTCGATACGGTCGATGTGCTCCATCAACCCACCGCGCGGCATGAAGTGAAGCGAAAAATCGGGTCGATCATGAGCAATCCCTCGCGCAGAAAATGGGCGCGCGAGACTTTGCGGGGGATCAGTCCAGAAAGAAGTCAGGAAAGTAGGGTGTGGCTGTAGGGCAAATCTCTAAATATTGATCACCGAAAAACACGCAGGCAAAAACGCAAACGTGGCGAGAGGTTTCCCTCACGCCACGTTCGTTTATCGGACAACTGTGGGGTTATTACTCAGACCCGCGAGACACCAACTCTTTGAGTTTGATCTCGGCCAACGGATGTCCTGCTTCTGCAGCCATCGCCCAAAACCGAGCCGCCTCATCCGGATCCGGCGCTTTGCTCGCCGTCCCTGCCAGGCAGATCACGCCCACCTGATACGCCGCCTTGCCATCGCCCGCCAACGCCGCCAGACGCAACAATCGGACACCTTCCTCACGTGCCCCAAGGCCAACGCCGCGAAAGGTCAGGATATGGCCATAGAAGCTCTGGGCACCAACATCACCCAGGTTAGCCATGCGCGCGAACTGGCCCTCGAGCCATTTCCAGCCACGGGGCTGGCGCACAAACCATGACCAGTGAAACAGCCTGCGGGCCAACCAGTAAGAGGCCCGTGCCTTGAGTCGTAAAAACACTCAGGCTTCCGCCGATTCGGGGTATTCGTATTCGAAGACTCGCACCACTTCCGAGGCATGCCACGAGGCGGCGGCGACGCCATCGGACGGACCGGAGAAACGCCCCAGGCGCTCGACACATTCAAAGAAACCGGTGCGCGGCAGGCGACTCGCGCCCTGGCTGATCACCAGCGAGCTGCGCAGTGGCTGCTCGGCCTTGGCGTCCAGTGCGGCCAAGTGTTCAAGGGCCGCGGTCAGGGTCTGCATGGCCGGCGTCGGCAATTGCAGACGCTCCAGCAACGCGCGGTAAGTCAGCAGATGACGCTGGCGGCGCGCCTGATCCAGCTCACCCAGCAACCCATCCCAATGTTGACGACTGATGCGTACGCTCACGATTCATCCCTCCACCCTGGCACCGTCAATTCCCAGGCCAGGCTGCGGCGAATCGCTGCGTCGGGTTGACGCTCGCCACTTTCGATCAAGGCCAGATAAGACGGGCTGATGCCTACCGTGCGGGCCAGCGCCTCGATGGCGATGCCCTTCCCTTCGCGCAAACTGCGTAGTTGATCCAGACCCGGAAGAATCTGGTCTGGTGTTGCCGCGTGACGCTCCGGGGCGACCCGCGACGGTTGTTGATCGATACCTGCTGCTTTGAGTAGAGCCTGATACTGAGCCCACGGAACAACCGCATACTCGGGCTCGCCTTCGCGTGTGATTATCTGAATATCCATGACTTCCCCGTAGGACAACGACACTTAGCGAGTCGGCGCTTTTCCTTAGAAGTGTAATCCTAACAGCGGCCAAGGTCGCGGGGGTATGAATATAGGGATGATCCTGAATCGACTCAGCTATTTTTCGGACCCTGCAGCTGAAGTTGCTCCGGGGTATCGGGCAAACGCTCGACCACCGCGAGCTTCTCCGGCAACTGGCGGTTGCGCCAGGCCCGGAAGGCGTTGAGTTCGTCGTCGAGGACCTTCATCAGCCAGGCCAGCACGGCGATGTCATCGAGCATGCCGAACACCGGAATGAAATCAGGAATAGCATCCACCGGGCTCAGGAAGTACATCAGACCTGCCACCACCGAAATCAGCGCTTTAGGGCTGATGGCCCGATATTCACCGCGCCAGTAAGCCAGGCACAGCGCCTGCAACAAACGCAGGTCATCTTTGAGCTTGCCCAAACGGTTACCCTGGCTGGCACCTTTGCTGGCCACCGCGAACAGCAGCGTCGGCAATCGTCCACGGGCGAGCAGGCGTCCGGCCAATGGCAGGAAACGAGCAAAATTCCAAGGCGTTTTCATCTTTCCTCCCGCTGAAATGTTATCCACACAAATTGTGGATAACCTTGTGAACAGACCTGCATTTCACCGCTGAAAGCCCCGTTTCATAAGGGCTCAACTCAGATCGGGCGTTTTTTACTCACATAAAAAAACCCAAGATTTCATTGACTTGGCGCTCCGGCGCCGCTAGCGCAGGCGCTCTCAATGGCTATGACTCCTGCCTGCAACATCCGTTCGCTTTGTTTACCCTTGCCGGACGCCAGATGCAACAACGCCCCGCATAGGCGAGGCGTTGTTGTCAGGACAGGCGCTAATTACTTGGCAGCGTCGTCTTGTTTTGCCGGATCCTTGATTGCCAGCAACTCCAGCTCGAAAACCAGCACCGAGTTGGCTGGAATCGCCGGGCTTGGGCTTTGGGCGCCGTAAGCCAGTTCGCTAGGGATGTACAGTTTGTACTTCTCGCCAACGTGCATCAGTTGCAGGCCTTCGACCCAACCCGGGATCACGCCGCTGACCGGCAGATCGATCGGGCTGCCGCGCTCGACGGAGCTGTCGAAGACGGTGCCGTTTGTCAGGGTGCCGGTGTAGTGAACAGTCACTACGTCAGTCGGCTTGGGCTGTGCGCCGTCGGCTTTCTTGACCACTTCATACTGCAGGCCCGAAGCAGTGGTGGTAACACCGGCTTTCTTGGCGTTGTCTTCGAGGAACTTCTTGCCGGCGGCTGCCGACTCTTCACTCATTTTGGCCATACGTTCTTCAGCACGTTTCTGCAGTGCCGCGAAGGCTTCGACCAATTCGTCATCCTTCAGCTTCTGTTCTTTCTTGCCGACGGCATCTTCAATGCCCTGGGCAACGGCTTTGGAGTCCAGATCATCCATGCCTTCCTGAGCCAGGCTCTTGCCCATGTTCAGGCCAATCCCGTAGGAAGCTTTTTGCGCCGGGGTTTTCAGCTCTACGCTGGTCTGCGAGTCACAACCCGCAAGTACCAGGCTAACCAGGGCCACCGCCGCCGCCAACCGATGCTGTTTCATGCTATTTCCTTGTTCATGCGCCTAAAGGGCAATCGAGTAAAGCCGCGAGCTTATCAGGCGGCCACGACCAATGGCTACCGGCATGAGAGCAGGAAACTTCTGATAAGTTCAGGTGTTTTAACGCATTTCCGGAATCGGGTGATGAAGCTTCTGTCATCTTCGCCTCACCGACACAACTGACCTGTCCCACAATACTTGGCGTAATGGCTACTTGCCGCACGTTTGCAGCTCAGGCATAAGAGAGCGACAAATCGACAAGGATGTTTATCTTGGGCCTCTTTTATCGCTTGCTGGTTCTGATCGTTGCGTTGCTGGGCCTGTGCCTGGCCGTGATTCTGTATTACGTCGCCAACCCGAAACTGCCGACCTGGACGCCCGCGCAGCAGGTGCATTACCTGGAGCAGTGGAGCGCAACGGACCGCCAGACCTATTACTTCACGCCCCAAGGCACTCAAGTCAAAGGCTTGCGCTACGACTGGTTCACCGCGCTCGAACTGCCTTTTTCGCAACAGCGGTTTGCCGCTCCGGAATACCTCGCGCGCTTCGGTTTTCTGGTCGATCCCGTGCAGAAAGCCACGCCCAATAACCCCGGCAACCTGCCCGTGGGCTTTGCCCGCCATCAAAACCCAGGCAACCCGGACCAGTTTCTGGACATCACCTGTGCCGCCTGCCACACCGGCGAGTTGCGTTTCAACGGCCAGGCTATCCGCATCGATGGCGGTTCGGCGCAGCATGTCTTGCCTTCCAGCGTTCCTACACTGCGCGGTGGCAGTTTCGGACAGGCACTGGTCGCCAGTCTCGCTTCGACTTACTACAACCCATGGAAATTCGAGCGTTTCGCTCGCAACGTGCTGGGCCAGGACTACGACGCCCGGCATCAACAACTGCGCAAAGACTTCAAGACCTCTCTCGACACCTTCCTGAAAGTCGCCTGGAACGACACTCACCGTGGGCTCTACCCTACCGAGGAAGGCCCTGGCCGTACCGATGCGTTCGGGCGTATTGCCAACGCCAGTTTTGGTGACGCGATATCACCCACCAACTATCGGGTAGCCAACGCGCCTGTCGATTACCCACAACTGTGGGACATGTGGACCTTCGATTGGGTGCAGTGGAACGGTTCGGCACAGCAGCCGATGGCTCGTAACATAGGCGAGGCCCTGGGGGTAGGCGCCACGCTGAGTTTCTTCGACAGCAATGGGCAGCCACTCAAGGGCGACTATCGCTACCCGTCCAGCGTCCGGGTGCGCGACTTACACCAGATCGAAGAAACCCTGCAGCGACTCAAACCGCCGGCCTGGCCGGAAGATCTGCTCGGAGCCATCGACAAACCGCTCGCGGCCAAGGGCCGAGCGCTGTTTACGGAAAACTGCGCGGGCTGCCACGTCCCACGGACAACCCAGGAAGGCGAGCGTTGGGTGCAGCAGTTACACATGCTGCCCGTCGACGTCATCGGCACCGATCCAACTGCAGCGAACAACATTGCCAGCCACCGTTTCGACCTGACCGCGCTGCAATGGGACCCGACGGAGTTGGCACAGATGGACGTGAAGCTGCACCCGACACCGGAAGAACCGCTGGACCTGAGTCAGCTTTCGGTGGCCAAGGGGCTGGCCTACGTCACGGCTTTCGTCGAGGACAGGGCTTACCGGGAGGCCAAGGTCACAGCAGTGGAGAAACCCCGGCTCGACGGCTTCGGCCTGCCGATCGGCGTTCGTGAAAAGGTCGCCTACAAGGCTCGGCCGTTGGCCGGCGTTTGGGCGACAGCGCCGTTCCTGCACAACGGATCGGTGCCGAGCATTTATCAATTGCTCTCGCCCCAATACGAACGCGCGGCCACCTTTTATAAAGGCACATTCGAGTACGACCCGAAACATCTGGGCTATCGCACCGAAGCCTTCACCAACGGCTTCCTATTCGATACACGCCTTACCGGCAACCACAACAGTGGCCATGAGTTCCGCGCCGGTAAACACGGCAACGGGGTGATTGGCCGACTCCTGCAACCCGAGGAACGCTGGGCGTTGCTGGAGTACCTGAAAGTGCTGGGCGGCCCGCTGGAGGCGCAATTACCATGATCATGACCACCTTCAAGAAGGATTTGCCGATGCTCGCCCGGTTCTGGTTGTGGCTGGGCCGCCTGCTTGGCAAAACCCTGCTGATTCTGCTGTGCATCGGTTTGCTCGGCTGGGCACTGGCCACTGCCTGGTTTGCCTGGCAGCACCGTGGACCGGTCTCGGCACTGGAGCAGATTCCGGATGGCGAGGCCGCCATGACCCAGGATGTGATCCAGACCGCCGTGCGGATTGTCGATCAACACCGCGAAAGCACCCGTTATCTACGTGATGCCCATGCCAAGGCCCATGGCTGCGTGAAGGCCGAGGTGCAGGTGTTGCCGGATCTCGCGGCAGAGTTGCGTCAAGGTGTGTTCAGTGAGCCGGGCAAGACCTGGCAAGCGACGTTGCGCCTGTCCAACGGCAATGCTTACCCGCAATTCGACAGCATCCGCGATGCACGGGGCATGGCGATCAAACTGCTCGATGTGCCAGGCAAACAACTGCTCAGCGATCAACAGCGTCGCGGCGAGCAGGACTTCGTGATGTTCAGCCATCCAAACTTCTTTGTCAGCGATGTCGCCGAGTATCGTCAGAATGTCGCCGCTCAGGCTGACGGAAAAAAGGTAATGGCGTTCTTTCCGGGCTGGGATCCACGCACCTGGCAGGTTCGTCATCTGTTTATCGCCTTGGCGACGCTTTCTCCGCCACCACCGAGCCCGACCCAAACGACGTACTTTTCGGTTTCGCCCTACAAATTCGGTGAGGCCAATGCCAAGTTTCGGGTCATGCCCGACCCGGCCAATTGCCCGGCCTACGCCCTGCCCGCGCAAAACCAGAAGTTACCGAACTTTCTGCGCAATGCGTTGAACCAGCAGCTGTCGACCGACCGTGCGCCCGCCTGTTTTGTCCTGCAAATCCAGCAGCAAGATGCAGACAAGTACATGCCGATCGAAGACACCAGTGTTGAATGGAGGGAAAGCGACGCGCCTTTCCAGACAGTGGCGCGGATCAACGTACCCGCTCAGGACTTCGACACGCCAGCGCTGAACCTGCAATGCGACAACCAGTCATTCAATCCATGGTTCGGAGTGGAGGCCCATCGCCCGATTGGCGGCATCAACCGCTTGCGCAAAGCTGTTTACGAGGCAGTCAGCGATTACCGGCACAGCAGAAACGCCGAACAGTAAGCAGGCACCAACGAAAAAAGCGACCCGAAGGTCGCTTTTTCAGTAGGAGCCAGCAAAAAAGCCAAACCCCAGACAGCAAAAAGCCCGCTTAAAGCGGGCTTTTTCCGTGGTGACCTGGCGTTCAGCGTTCCAGGTTACCGAATATGGCGCAGCGGACGGGACTCGAACCCGCGACCCCCGGCGTGACAGGCCGGTATTCTAACCGACTGAACTACCGCTGCGCGTAGCGTTGAAAGTAAATGGTGGGTGATGACGGGATCGAACCGCCGACATTCTGCTTGTAAGGCAGACGCTCTCCCAGCTGAGCTAATCACCCTTCACTTTCGGTGTGGCGCGCATTCTACGGAGCGACCTCACCTCTGGCAAGCACTTTTTTAAATAATTTTTTCAGGCCTTCCAAAGGCTTAGAGAAGGGTTGGCCTATGGCGCCACGAAGAGAATAATGCCCCACTTTGTATAAAGGAGAGACTCGCCCCATGTGGTTCAAAAACCTGCTTATCTATCGCCTGACCCAAGATCTGCCTTTTGATGCCGAGGCGTTGGAAACTGCACTGGCCACCAAACTGGCGCGTTCATGTGCAAGCCAGGAGTTGACCACCTACGGTTTCGTCGCGCCCTTCGGCAAGGGCGAAGATGCACCACTGGTGCACGTCAGCGGCGACTTCCTACTGATCTCCGCGCGTAAAGAAGAACGCATTCTGCCCGGCAGCGTCGTGCGCGACGCCGTGAAGGAAAAGGTCGAAGAGATCGAAGCCGAACAAATGCGCAAGGTCTACAAAAAGGAACGCGACCAGATCAAGGATGAAATCATCCAGGCCTTCCTGCCGCGCGCCTTTATCCGTCGTTCGTCGACCTTCGCTGCCATCGCGCCGAAACAAGGTCTGATTCTGGTCAACTCGGCCAGCCCGAAACGTGCCGAAGACCTGCTGTCGACCCTGCGTGAAGTGATCGGCACCCTGCCGGTACGTCCGTTGACCGTGAAAATGTCCCCGACCGCCACCATGACGGAATGGGTCACCACCCAGAAAGCCGCGGATGACTTCTTTGTGCTGGACGAGTGCGAGCTGCGCGACACCCACGAAGACGGCGGTATCGTGCGTTGCAAGCGTCAGGACCTGACCAGCGAAGAAATCCAGTTGCACCTGAGCACCGGCAAAGTGGTCACTCAGCTGTCGCTGGCCTGGCAGGACAAGCTGTCCTTCGTCCTCGATGACAAGATGGTGGTCAAACGCCTGAAGTTCGAAGACCTGCTGCAGGATCAGGCGGAACAGGACGGCGGCGAAGAGGCCCTCGGCCAGCTGGATGCCAGTTTCACCCTGATGATGCTGACTTTCGGCGACTTCCTCCCGGCACTGGTTGAAGCGCTGGGCGGTGAAGAGACTCCGCAAGGGATCTAACAACAGGTGATACCCATTGTGGGAGCGAGCCTGCTCGCGAAAGCGGAGTGTCAGACGACATAAGTGTTGAATGATGAACCGCCTTCACGAGCAGGCTCGCTCCCACAGTGGTTTTTGTAGTGCTACTTAATAATAAGGATCAGGCCATGCGTGCACTGGCTGCATTGAGCCGCTTTGTCGGCAACACCTTCGCTTACTGGGTTCTGATTTTCGCCGTCGTGGCCTTCCTGCAACCGGCGTGGTTCATCGGCCTGAAAGGCGCCATCGTCCCCTTGCTGGGGCTGGTGATGTTCGGCATGGGCCTGACCCTCAAACTCGAAGATTTCGCTGAAGTCGCCCGCCATCCGTGGCGCGTGGCGCTGGGCGTCGTTGCGCATTTTGTGATCATGCCCGGTGTGGCGTGGTTGCTCTGCCAGGTGTTCCACTTGCCGCCGGAAATTGCCGTCGGCGTCATTCTTGTCGGCTGCTGCCCGAGCGGCACCTCCTCGAACGTGATGACCTGGCTCGCCCGCGGGGATCTGGCGCTGTCGGTGGCCATCGCCGCCGTCACCACCCTCCTCGCTCCGCTGCTGACCCCGGCGTTGATCTGGTTGCTGGCTTCGGCCTGGTTGCCGGTGTCATTCATGGAGCTGTTCTGGTCGATCCTGCAGGTGGTGCTGCTGCCCATCGTGCTCGGCGTGGTCGCTCAGCGCCTGCTAGGCGACCGGGTTCGCCACGCGGTGGACGTGTTGCCGCTGGTTTCCGTGGTCAGCATCGTGATCATCGTCACCGCTGTCGTCGCTGCCAGCCAGGCGAAAATAGCCGAGTCCGGCCTGCTGATCATGGCCGTGGTGATGCTGCACAACAGCTTTGGCTACTTGCTCGGGTACTTCACCGGACGGCTGTTCAAGCTGCCCCTGGCTCAGCGTAAATCCCTGGCGCTGGAAGTCGGCATGCAAAACTCCGGTTTGGGCGCCGCGCTGGCCAGTGCTCACTTCTCGCCGCTGGCGGCGGTGCCGAGCGCGTTGTTCAGTGTGTGGCACAACATTTCCGGAGCGCTGCTCTCGACGTATTTCCGCCGGATGAGTGAGAAAGAAGATCGGGAAACGGCGGCTCGGCAAGTGACTGAATAAGCGCCAAACTTGATCCCCGGGTTAATGATGGGCACCATACGGCGCAACGTGAGGACGACCTCGCGGCTCGATCGAGTCATTAATCTGGGGACGACCCCGTCAATCGATGGAGGTCTCTCATGTCCTGGATCATTCTGTTTTTCGCCGGCCTGTTCGAAGTGGGCTGGGCTGTCGGGCTGAAATACACCGATGGTTTCAGCCGTCCTCTCCCTACTGCGTTGACGGTTGCCGCGATGGCCATCAGCCTTGGCCTGCTCGGCCTGGCGATGAAGGAATTGCCCTTGGGCACGGCCTATGCGATCTGGACCGGCGTCGGTGCCGTCGGCACGGTCATCGCCGGGATCATCCTGTTTGGTGAGTCCATGGCATTGTTCAGGCTGGCCAGCGTGGCATTGATCATTGCCGGACTGATTGGACTGAAAGTCAGCGCCTGAGGGCTTGCGACCAATACGACAAAGCCCGCCCCTCGACAGAGGGCGCGGGCTTTTTCAATGGTTGTACGACAGATCAGCTTTCGGCCAATGCCCTGCGCTCACGCGCGACCGGAGCCTTTGCCGAATGCTCAAGCTGGATGCAACGCTCCAGGAACAGGAACATGTAGTCGTAGCTTTTGCACACGGCCGCGCGCAATTCAGCCTGCAGTGACGTGCTCGGGTTCAGCCCCGCCAGCGTGCAGATGATTTCCAGCGCTTCCCACGGATGGGCGTCATCATACTGGGCATGCATCTTCAGCCACTTCATGGCTCGCTTGCGATCTTCTTCGGGGAACGCTGCCGCGTAGAGGCCATTGGAACAGACCAGCGCCGACCATTCACCTGTCGCGCCTTCAATGGCGTAGTTGGTGGCAGCAATGGCCACGATCAGCGAATCCGCCGAACTGGTGTGCCAGCACCAATGGCTCAAGGCGTGAAGTTCAGGGGCCACCTTTTGCGCCTGCAGATCTTCCAGGCTGACGCCATGCGCACGGCTCCAGTGCACCCAGTAATCGGCATGGTTCAATTCCACACGAATGTTGCGCATCAACCATCGTCGCGCCATGTCCTCGCCGGGATGGCGGGCAAAACGGGTCTTGGTGAGGTTCTGTGCCATATATAACGCGAATTGTTCAACCACGGGCCAACCACCAATGAGGTAGTTGCGCATGGTCTTTGCGCTGAGTTTGTTGTCTCGCATGCGCCTGTACAATTCGTGTTCGACAACCCGGCGTTTACTCTCGCTGCAGTCCTGGATCAATTGCTGAGCCCAGGCGGGATAACTTGCAGCTTCCATGAGGGGGCCGGTTCGGTTGAATGTGTCGATCACTGTCGGGTTCCTTTTGATTGTGATTGTAAGGATCAGCAAGAGATTTCAACGGAACGTGCCAGGCGCCTTGAACAACAACGGCTGAGGCCTGGCAGGACGACTTTGTAAACTATCGCAGGTAAACAGATGCGGGCGCTCAATCACATACCCTTGAGCGTAATCCACCCCGATCTCCAGCAATGCCTGCTCAATCTGGGGTGTTTCAACAAACTCGGCAATCGTACGCTTACCCATTACATGACCGATGTGATTGATCACTTCGACCATGGCGCGGTTAATCGGGTCGTCCAGCATATCCTTTACGAAACTCCCGTCGATCTTCAGGAAGTCTACAGGCAAATGTTTCAAATAGGCGAATGAGGACATACCGGCG
The DNA here is from genome assembly GCF_055803035.1 of Pseudomonas sp. 300. Classification (NCBI taxonomy): domain Bacteria; kingdom Pseudomonadati; phylum Pseudomonadota; class Gammaproteobacteria; order Pseudomonadales; family Pseudomonadaceae; genus Pseudomonas; species Pseudomonas sp. 300. Next base: position 3,055,198 of record NZ_JAVLRV010000002.1, read on the forward strand.
CAAAAGTCGTCCAACGAAAAGTGACAACCTAAGCCTTTGAGTTCATTAATAAATCTAATTGCACTTCCAAGATTGGAAATAGCACTGGTTTCAGTGATTTCAAAACAAATCATTTCAGGAGGTATGGAATAAGTAACGAACTGTTGACGGAGGAAGTCCAGGAACGCCTCATCTCCGATAGTTGTGCCTGACAGATTAATCGCACACATCGCCAACGGCTCTTTGTGTTTCTCCGATATACATTGGGCAATGATCTTGAAAACATTCTGCACAACCCAGCGATCAAGCGAAGTCATCAGCCCATAACGTTCCGCCGCCGGAATAAAACTGTCGGGCAATATCATGCGCCCGGCTTCGTCATGCAGGCGCAGCAGGATTTCTATATGCCCGCCCCCCTGTTCGACATGACCCAATGCTGCGATTTCTTGGGCATACAGACAAAAGCGGTCCTCTTCCAGCGCCATGTGCAAGCGCTGCACCCAGGCCATTTCGCCAAAGCGCAGGGACAGTTCCGAGTCATCGGCGTGATAGACCTGAACCCGGTTGCGGCCCTTTTCCTTGGCCATGTAGCAGGCCATATCGGCGGCGCGCAGCGATGTTTCGAGGGTGGTCGGGTGCTGATTGATATGCACCAGCCCGATGCTCACAGTGGTCACGAACGGCCGGCCTTTCCAAACGAAGTGCAGGTTCTGCACGGTCAGGCGCAGACCCTCGGCGATTTTCTCCGCGGCTTCCGGCGCACAATTCTCCAGCAGGATGCCAAATTCGTCGCCGCCCAGACGGGCCAGGGTATCGCTTTCGCGCAAGCCCGATTGCAGCAACGCGCAGATATGCCGCAACAACTCGTCTCCCGCCGCGTGGCCGCAGGTGTCGTTGACGAGCTTGAACTGGTCCAGGTCGAGAAACATCAGGGCATGACGCCCCGGATGCCGCGTCAGGTTGTGCAGCGCCTGTTCCAGGCGATATTCGAATTCGCGGCGATTGGCGAGCCCGGTCAAGGCGTCATGGGTGGCCTGCCAGGACAAATTGGCAATGTATTGCCGCTCCTGGGTCATGTCGTGCAACACCAGCACGGTGCCGCTGACCTTGCCGGCATTGCGGATAGGTGCACCGACCAGCGTGACCGAAACCGTGCTGCCATCCAGCCGTTGAATCAACTTGGAATGCTCGCTGCCACCGCTGAGCTGACCGCTCAGGATGTGCTCGATCAGCGTAAAGCCGTCGGCCTGGGCGTTCTCGTCCAGCAGATTGAACAGCGCGGCCAGGGGCAAACCTGTCGCCTGCTCGGCCTTCCAGTGCGTCAACGCCTCGGCGGCCGGGTTCATGTAGGCAATTGCGCCGTCGACATTGGTGGTAATCACGCCATCGCCAATCGACTGCAGGGTGATCTGTGCTCGCTCCTTCTCCAACTGCAACGCGTCAGCGAACGCATGGCGCTGTTTGAGCAGTTTGTGCGTGCGCATCAGGGCCAGGACAATCAAGCCCAGAGCGGTGGCGAGGTTGATCACCAGCAACAGCCGCAGGATCCTCCGCGAGCCTTCACCCAAGGCATCGCTGAAGGCCTTCGCTGCCGGTGTCACACTTTCGTTGATGACGAATATCTGATCTTTCCAGCGCTTGATATCGGCATCGGTGGCCTGGCCGGTGGCGATGCGCTGATGCATCTCCCGCGCAATGTCATCGAGTTGCACCATATACGCGTCGCCCACCCTCCAGAGGTCAATGGCCTTCTGGTGGTAACTGAAGTGCCTGAAATTCAGGTACAGCCAGATCACACTATTGACGTCATCCGGGTGGTTGCCGCCCTTGAGGACCGCCACGCGCGCGGCTTCGATATTCGGCGGCTGACCATCCAGCGCCACCCGCAACTCATGCCCCCCCTGAGGCACGGCAATCGCGTTCCGGTATTTGTTGAATATCGTCTCGTCGTGACTGTCGGCGTAGAGATTGAGGTAATAGATGGCGTCTTTCTGGCCTTTGGACCAGAGGCTTTCACCGGCGACATAGCCGCGCACTGCCGAAAGTACATAAAGGCTGACGCCGCCCAGCAAGGCCTGAAACAGCACGACGGCGATAAATGGCCAGACAATGCCCAACAACCGTGGCGTTCCGAGAGTCCGCGTTCGATTCATGAGGTCCCTTGTTTTAGCACTGCCCGATCATCATCCAACGTGATCGCTACAGCTAGACTAGGGTGCGTTTTCGATCCCGGCAAGCGAGAAGCCCTTTCTATGGGCAAGTGCAGGTAAATAACTGTTTTCAGAGAGAGATGTGGACACACCACGCACGACAGTTCCCCGAAAAAAACGCCATCCCATAACTATGTACCGCTCCTTCTTGCTCATTTTCTCTTGAAATCGGACCACGGCTGCATTGCGTTGAGCGATGCGCCAATCCACTGACACTCAAGAGAAGCTCCCTAATGCCAACAGACACTTTAAGCGCGACACCGCCCTCCACACTCTCACATGCTCAGATGTACAGAGGCCAGTTAGAAGATTACGAACTCATGCTGACGGCAATGCGCGACGTCAATCTGCATAACTCAATACCGATTCGACCTTTTTCACCGCTACATAGAGTGAGCGAGGACGGGTACAACGCGCTGTGGCAATTACTGCGCGACAACGACTACATAGCGATGTGTACAAAGCTCAAACTTCAGCACTTTGATCTTTACGTTAGCTTCAATGAAGGCAACTTTATCTATCAAGCCTGGGATACCGACGGCAACCGAGTTTCTTTGGCATTGACGGAGTTTTCAAAATGGCAGGTGCTGAAGACCCGGATCGAACAGGCCGCGACGTTACTGGGAGGAGCGATACACTCTAACCGCTACATCAGCATGGAGAGGATATGCCAGTTTTACGGGCTTGCCCCGTGGAGGCGCCTACATCCGCAGGAACATCCGGGCGCTATTGCAGCCCTTCAAGAAAAAATCGCCAGCCATCGCTTGAGGCTGGAAGACGATTTCGAAGCGCTCGATCTGAAGCGCCCGCCCACAGAACGGGAGCGGGAAAAATTTCAGCTTCTCCAACACGCATTTCCTGACACTCCACTCGATGCGCAAATACTCCATAACGACCAGGTTCGCGCCGAAATAATCGATGCGGTCAATCTGTTTTTGCCTGAGGACGAACCGTTACTACTGCACTATCTCGCCAAAAGCATTCTTTCCTCGGAAACGATCGGGCAAGTCCGCGCGACACCGGCTGTTTATCTGGAAAAAATCCTGCAAAGCCCTGAGGCCGAAAAGCTGGCCGACATTTTACTGAGCACAATGAAGTGGTACGGCGGGAATGCGGACGAGGAGACCTCTCCTTTCATCCGGACCAGACTGGTCGCCAACGCGCTGCAGTATTGGCTTTCTGCACAGACTTTGGACAACCCCGACCTGATCGCCGGTTATGACCTGCAGTCCCGCTCCAATTGGGGAAAGGGATACAAGGCTATCCGCAACGAATTTGAAACCCATTTGCGCACTGCAAAATTGGCAGCCACGGTGAAAGAAGCAATCGTCATGGCCCAGCTTTTTTTGCCCCGGTTTCCGATCGAGTTTCGCATCAGGGATATTCCGGAAGATCTCGCCTATCGGAGTTCGGTCGTCTGGGTCAATTTCGTCAATGGCGTCAATTTCGTAAACGCCGTCTCACCTGAATTGCTGTACAGGCTGAGTTTCCAGCAGTTGGTCAACGTGCCCATGCACCGGGCCGAAGTGGCAACGACGGAAGAATTGAACCTCATCAATCTCACCAGGCTGCTTCCAACGCTGGATTGGGCCGTCACACTTGGTTTCCTTGCGCAAAAAGCCCTCAAGGACTACACGCAAGCCGACATCGAACGCGCCTGCTCCGAACTGGAAAAACACTCGAAAGAGGTCAATCAAGCGGTTCTGCACATCAATGAAGAGCCCCCCAAACGCCTGTCCATTGCCAAGGCTAAAATAAAAACGCTGTTCGGAAATGAAGCCTTCACTACCGATGGACGCAAACTGGCCAGGTATGACGAGTTGGCTTCGATCGGCTTTCGCGACCCACCGCCACTGCGGGGCAAGGAATACAAGTATTACTCGTTCGCCGATGTGTTGGCGTCCGGCATGTTCGACGATCAGCAACGATGGTTTGTGACTGAGGCCGACGGCGTGACCTTAAGCAAACAATGGATCAGGATGGACGAGGACCGGCATGTAAAAACCGAAAGACCGTGGCCAGCTCCCGGATTCAACTGGGAAGGCCGTCAGCTAGTCCTGTCGCCGTGGACCAAAATCCCCGATGCCCCTGCGCTGTTTGACGATGCCTTCAAGCAGCATCTGGAAACAATTACGGCGGCCTATCAAACATTGATTGTAACGCTATTGACCTCACTTCCGTACGCCGACCGCCTGGCGCTGGAGGTGGGCGAAGTGAAGATTTACAGCCTGCGCAAGGAAACCAAGAAAGTCGCGGCCAAGGACGAGACGCCCGAAATAACCTTGCCGCTCAGAGCGCGCAACGGCGTGATACTGCAAGCGATTCAAACAAAAGAAGCCATCGGGGATGAAGCCGCGGTTTCCGTGACCACCTTTTACGAGCTTCTCCCCAGAGCCGGTGTGATACGTCGTCTCGAAAACTTTGATGCGGCGTTGTTGACTCCCCGGATCGGGGCAATGGCAACCGCTTCCAATGGTGCCTATGTAAATGTCATCCGCGACAGGCATTTACCCTTCGATTGGGACGCGCACTCAAACGGCACCCCGCCCAAGGCTACGGCTTTCTGTGAGGCCATCATCGATCAACTGCCACCGGCGCTCAACGCAGTTTCCGAAGTCACCGAAAATCATCAACGCGCCCCGTTGACCCTGTCTTCCAGCCGTTCAGTGGCTATCAGTCGACACATAGCCACCGAACTCCTGTTCGTTGACCCGCAAGAGTTGCGCACCTTTGCGAAGGGTCAGACCAAGTTTGAACTCGAAGAAGCTCAACGCAGAAAGACATTGATGATCGCAAAGATGTTTGTACCGTTCTGGGGTCCTGTCGAAGACGTGATGTCAGGCGATAAGAACCGCATCGCGTTGGGGATAGCCGGCCTGTTTTTCGACGTGATTTCGTTCGTGATCCCCATTGGCAAATTCGCCACGGGATCGATAAGACTGATCAGCAACGCGGGCCAGCTGGCCACGCGCGCAACGCTTCCTTCATTCACCACACTGACAAAAACGCTGCTGGTATCGACGTTGCGAGAGTTGAACCCGCTTGAGATTATTCCCGCGCTGCTCAAGGGATTGGGCAAATCGGTGCGATACATTTATAAAGCCGTCACGTTCAGATTCAACGAACTCGTGGGGAAAGTCCGCTACTACGAGTACGTGCGCAGCTTGCCTCAGTTGAGCGACGCCGGACGCTGGAAGCCTGCAACGCAGTTTGATCAGTTAGCCAGTATTAAAGGCCTGCACGATGTGCCAATACGCAACATCGGCACCACTGGCAAGACGGACTTGCGCTTGGTCGATCCTTTATCCTCAAAGCCGTACGGCCCTTCGTTAAACACCCGCGCCAGTGATTTCTCGCCTGGGCAATCGCACTACAGCACCCTGGAAAGCCGCAACCAGCAATCGGTTGTGGAGGTATCCAAGACTCGCCACGTACACGAAGTGCTTGAAGTGGACGGCCGCACCACGCTGTTCATCGATGACGTGCCGTACCGATTGAAGGGCGACACACTGCACCGTGCGGACTTGATTGACCCGAGCGATTCGTTGAAGTCTATACCTTGCCGACCGCGACGCGCCCCGGGAGACGTGTGCACGACCCGCTATGTGATGCGAGACCCGGCCCCGACACCCGCGGTGGGCACGTTCGATGAAACCAAGGGCTGGGCCACCTGGTTCGGCGACAGCATCTATACACCAGGCGCTGCCGGCGTCCCCCTGAAAAGGGCTTCGTTGGCCACTCACACAACACTCGACGCGACGATGGAGTTCCGTAAGGGCATGTACGGGCGGGTCAAAGTCAGCGTCACGAAAAAGGGTGTAACCGATACCTTCCACGCCGGAGCCATCATCGCCGATTCGATCGACGGATCGAAACGGTATGTTTTCACACGTCTTGATGCAGGGGATTTTTACGTTGCCGAGCTGGCGAAAGGACAAAGCCTGCGTGACTCACTGGTCTTCAAGCAAGCGTCAACCTTGCCCACCGAACTGCGGCGCGAATTGATGGTGGTGTACACCGGCTCGTTGAATGCCAACAACATGGCGAGGATTTATGGTGTGGATGTGGTTGAACGCGCGCTAAAAACGATGGAAGAGATCGCCATACGGATAGGTGGCCATGCCAACCCACCCAATACGCTCAGATTGATCAAGGTCGATACCAGCCCAGGCGAAGCGGTCCTGTTCGATCACTCGACTCGAATGATCGTCACCCGTCTGCCAGACAGTGCGAAAAACTGGTCACGCAGCAAGGAGGCACCGGAAGTGTTCCGCCAGAAGACGGTGGAAATTTTCGATACGTTGTTCGTTGAATCGATCATCAAACCGAAGAATGTGGACAGCGCCCTGCGGATCGACAGAACGATGAAAAAGCTTCAGAACTTGATCCCTGAAAGCGAGCGCACTCATAACGCGAGAAACATCGCGTACGCCGAAGTAACCACTGCTGCGGGGAAGCGGGAGGTTTATGTCAGCGTTTCAGGTGCGCAAGGACTTACCGGAGAACTACCGCTGTTCAAACCTCCGTTCGCCCCGGATGAAGTCATCATCAACGGGACCACCTACTTCAATATCGACGTAGGCCAGACATTTACCAGGACGGCGTTGAACGTCACAAACGAAGGAAAGGTACTGGCCATTCCGCACACGATAAAGGACATTGACACCTACAACCCGACGATGACCAGCCGCCCGACCTCTTTGGACAGCGAGTCCAAGCTGATCAACGCACTCCGACAAAAATACCCGGATCGCGAAATGATCACCTCGATCAACGTGGCCACGACCATGCCGCCCTGCAACAGCTGTTCTGTCGTGATGAAAGAGTTCGGCTATGACGGTACGGCGGGTACTCTGGAGGTTCTGTGGCAGTGACTTACAACTGCTGCAAATGCCCATAAAGCTTGGCGTATAAACCACCGTCAGCAATCAGTTGCTGATGGTCGCCATCCTCGGCAATCTGCCCGCCATCGAACACCAGCACCCGATCCGCCTGCTTCACCGCCGACAAACGGTGCGCAATGATCAGGGTGGTGCGGTGACTCAGGAACCGCGCCAATGCCTGGTGCAGGTTGTATTCGGTGGCGGCATCCAGTGCTGAAGTGGCCTCGTCGAGGATTACCACTTTCGGTTCGGCCAGCACCATTCGGGCGATTGCCAGACGTTGGCGCTGACCGCCGGACAAGCGCACGCCGGACCGCCCGACGATACTGTCCAGGCCGTTGGGCAATTCCCGAACCGTGTTGTGCAGTTGCGCAATTTCCAGTGCCTGCCAGCAGGCTTCGTCGCTGCGCTCACGGCCCATGGTGAGGTTGGCGCGGATGGTGTCGTTGAACAGCGCCGGGTGTTGCAGGACCACGGCGACGTTTTCCCGCACCGTTTCCAGACCGATATCCTGTTGGGTCGAACCGCCGAAGCGGATCGTCCCGGCCAGCGGTGTATACAGGCCCAGCAGCAACTGCACCAAGGTACTTTTGCCACCGCCGCTGGCGCCGACAATCGCGACTTTTTCACCGGGAGCGATCGACAGGTTCATCTGGTTCAACACCAGCTCGTCGCCGTAACCGAAACTTAATCCCTGGACTTCAATACCTACGGTTTCGCGACCGTTGAACGGGTCGACGCCGCCCGGGTATTCCGGCTCATCGGCACGGGCCAACAGTTCGTTGATCCGCGACAGCGCGCCACCCGCCGCGTAGTAGGCGTATTGCAGATTCAGCAGCTGTTCCACCGGACCGATCATGAACCACAAGTAGCTGAACACCGCGAGCATCTGGCCGATGGACAGGTCGGAGAACAACACCGTGAGCATGGCGGCGGCACGAAAAATATCGATGCCGAACTGGAACAGCAAACCGCTGGCCCGGTTCGAGGCATCGGTTTTCCACTGCGAAGTCACCGCGTAATCGCGTACTTCCCGCGCCCGCTGGCCGAGTCGCCCGAGGAAAAAGCCCTGGCGGTTGCCGGCGCGCACCTCCTGGATGGAATCGAGGGTTTCGGTGAGTGCCTGGGTAAAGCGCGAGGTGCTGTCGTTCTCGAGTTTCTTCAGGTGTTTGACCCGCTTGCCCAGCAGCACCGTGGCATAGATCACCAGCGGATTGAACAGCATGATCAACAGCGCCAGCTTCCAGTGCATCCAGATCAGAATGCTCGCCGTACCGACCAGGGTCAGCATGGCGACGAGGAAACGGCTAAGGGTTTCGCCGACGAATTTGTCCACGGTATCCAGGTCGGTGACCAGGTGCGTGGTGACCGTGCCGCTGCCCAGGCTTTCGTATTCGCCCAGCGAGATGCGCTTGAGACGTTCGATCAACCGTATGCGGATGCGGTAGACGATGTCTTTGGCCAATGCCGCGAACAACTTTGCCTGCACCACGTTGAACAGCAAGGCACCGCAGCGCAGCAACAAGGTCACCAGCAGCATCAGGCCGATGTACCCCGCCGCTTTCTGCCAGCCTTCGGGCAGTGCGTGGTTCATGACTTTCAGCGCAGCGTCGCCATGGCCCAGCAGCACTTCGTCCACCAGCAACGGCAGCAGCAAGGGAATCGGCACGCTGCACAAGGTCGCCAGCACAGCCACGCCGTTGGCGATCCACAGGGCTTTCTTGTGATGCAGGGCCAGGCGGCGGATTTCCGCCCAGCTCAGACGGTCGACACGTGCAGCGGTTGGAGCGTCGTCGGGCAGATCATGCACAGGCAGCGCGCTCCAGCCAGCGGCCGAGCAGCGGTGACAGTACGCTGAGAGGCTGATAGCCGTTGGTCAGCAACGCCAATTGACCCTCACGTTCAGCCAGCAAGGTGGGGAAACCGGCGATGCCGAGGTCCTGTACCCAGGTGAAATCAGCCGCTGTCGCAACATGTTGATCGGCGCGGTCGAACGCGGCCGCGAACTCGATGCGCGGCAGACCGGCCTGCTCTGCCAGTTCCACCAGCACACTGGCGTGGGTGACATCGCGACCTTCTGCGTAAAACGCATGCTGGATCAGACCGAGCAGTTTCCATGCGCAATCCGGCGCCAGGCCGCGCGCCGTCACCAACGCCCGACAGGCGGGCTCGGTGTCGTAGACAAAACCTTCGGGCAACGCGCCTTCAGTCTTGAAGGGTTGGCCGGTGGCCTCGGTGACCGCTTGCCAATGTTCAAGAATGTAGCGCCGGGTGGTCGGCTCCAGCGCCGAACCACTGCCGGTGCGCAAGCCGCCCACTACCAGATGCACGTCCACACCCGCCGCCTTCGCCTGTTCGACCAGCGCATTGGCCACCGGCGCAAAGCCCCAGCACCAGGAACACATCGGGTCCATCACATAGAGCAGGCGGCGTACAGACATGGTTCAAGCCTCGGAAGGGGTTTGCTTGTAGTTGTAGCCGATCGGGTGAGGCATGTTGCGAGCCTTGGCCAGTTCGATCTGCTTTTGCCGATCGATGGCGCTGCGACGGGTTTTCTCGCTCAGCTTATCCCAGCAATGCGGACAGCTGATGCCCGCCACGTAGTGCTCGGACGCGCGGTCTTCGACACTAACCGGTGTACGACAGGCATGACATTGATCGTAGTCACCTTCGCTGAGGTCATGACGCACCGTCACGCGGTTATCGAAGACGAAGCAGTCACCCTGCCATTTGGTTTCTTCCTGCGGCACCTCTTCGAGGTACTTCAGAATGCCGCCCTTGAGGTGATAGACCTCGTCGAAACCCTGGCTGAGCATGTAGCTCGAGGCCTTTTCACAACGAATGCCGCCGGTGCAGAACATCGCGACTTTCTTGTGCACGGCCGGGTCGAAGTTGGCTTTGATGTAATCGGGGAATTCACGAAAACTGGTGGTCTTCGGATCGATGGCGCCTTCGAAAGTGCCGATCGAGACTTCGTAGTCGTTACGGGTGTCGATCAACAGCACTTCCGGATCGCTGATCAGCGCGTTCCAGTTCTCTGGATCAACGTAGGTGCCGACCTTTTTGTTCGGGTCCACCCCTTCGACGCCAAGGGTGACGATCTCTTTCTTGAGTTTGACTTTAGTGCGATAGAACGGCTGGTCGTCGCAGTACGACTCTTTGTGGTCGATGTCGTCCATGCGCGGGTCGTTCTTGAGCCAGGCCATCAGCCCGTCGATGCCTTCGCGGCTGCCGGAGACGGTGCCGTTGATGCCTTCTTCGGCGATCAGCAGCGTGCCTTTGATGCCGTTGTCGACCATCGCCTGCAGCAGGGGCTCGCGCAGGTCGACGTAGTTTTCCAGGGTGACGAACTTATACAGTGCCGCCACGACAATCTGTTGTGTCATGGGTGATTCTCCAGGTGGCTACCCTCGTAAGGGGTGAACCGGATGCGAAAAAAAACGCGCCGGGTAAGCGGCGCGTTGCGGATTCTAGCAAAAAACCGAGGGTTAATGCTTGCTGCCGCCAGCACAGGTCGGCGAGGCCGGAGCCGCGTCAATCTGTGCCCATTCCTCAGGCGTGTAGGTATGCAGCGCCAACGCATGAAACTCGCCCATCAGCTCGCCGAGCGTGCCGTAGACTTTCTGGTGACGCTTGACGCGATTGAGCCCTTCGAATTGCTGGCTGACCACCACGGCCTTGTAATGGGTCTGCACCCCACGGCTGTGCATGTGGCTTTCGTCCAGCACTTGAAGATACTCGGGTTGTAACAGGCCCAGTGTCGATTCGATGCGTTGTTGCATGGTCATACCCGGCTCCGCTTAAGGCTTTTTCTTGGCAGGAGCGGCGCCTTTAGGCTCCAGCTCGGCTGTCATGTCAGCCAGCAGTTTGTTGACCACAGGCACGGCGCTTTCCAGCTTGGCTTGAGTCATCTGGGCCGATTGCTGAGTCAGCTGCGGCATTTTTTCCAGGACTTTCTTGCCCAGTGGCGACTGGTAGAACGCAACCAGGTCCTTGAGCTCGGATTCGCTGAAGTTGGTGGTGTACAGCTTGACCATGTCCGGCTTGAGCTTGTTCCAGCCAATGGCTTGGTCCAGAGCAGCGTTGGCTTTGGCCTGGTAGGTTTCCAGCAAGGCTTTTTTCGATTCAGGGGCTTTGGTTTGTTCAAAGCGCTGAGCGAACATTTGCTGCACTTGCATGTACACCGGAGTACCCAATTTGTCAGCGTGCGCCAGGGTCAGGAAAGCTTCGGCACTGGCGTTGTGGCTGGCGGTATCGGCAAAAACAGGGCCGCTGGCGCAAACCAGTGCAACCGCGGTACAGATGGCACGAAGACGAGTCATCGAGTTTCCTTTTCTAGCAGGCGAGGTAAAACCCCAAGGGCGACCATTCTGCGCCTAAAAAAGTGTGTCGCTCAACCCCAAGCCTTGTCGGGCCTGAATTAGAGGGGTTGAATGGTCAAAATACTGACCGATGGAACCACGGCCGGCGATCACGGCCTAAACTGCGCTATCAGACTGACAGGAGTGTGCATGATGAGCCGTATAGAGACCGACAGCCTTGGCGAGGTGGAAGTGCCGGATGAGGCCTACTGGGGTGCTCAGACGCAACGCTCGCTGATTAACTTCGCTATCGGCAACGAGCGTATGCCGCTGGCGGTGCTGCATGGGCTGGCGCTGATCAAGAAAGCCGCGGCGCGGGTCAATGACCGCAACGGCGACCTGCCCGCCGACATCGCCCGGTTGATCGAACAGGCTGCCGACGAAGTGCTCGACGGCAGCCACGACGACCAGTTTCCGCTGGTGGTGTGGCAGACCGGCAGCGGCACCCAGAGCAACATGAACGTCAACGAAGTGATTGCCGGGCGGGCCAACGAACTGGCTGGCAACCTGCGAGGCGGCAAGTCGCCGGTGCACCCCAACGATCACGTCAACCGCTCCCAGAGCTCCAACGACTGCTTCCCCACCGCGATGCACATCGCTGCGGTCCAGGCTGTGCAACAGCATTTGCTGCCGGCGATCAACGAGCTGTCGGGAGGTTTGGCCGAGTTGTCCGCGCGGCACATGAAACTGGTGAAGACCGGCCGCACCCACATGATGGATGCGACACCAATCACCTTCGGCCAGGAACTCTCGGCGTTCATCGCGCAACTGGACTACGCCGAGCGGGCGATCCGCAGCGCCCTGCCCGCCGTGTGTGAACTGGCTCAGGGCGGCACCGCGGTCGGCACCGGACTGAACTCACCGCACGGTTTTGGCGAAGCGATCGCCTCCGAGCTGGCCGCGCTCTCCGGTCTGCCGTTTGTCACCGCACCCAACAAGTTCGCCGCACTGGCGGGCCACGAGCCGCTGACCACGTTGTCCGGCGCGCTGAAAACCCTGGCCGTGACCCTGATGAAAATCGCCAACGACCTGCGCCTGCTGGGCTCCGGGCCGCGTGCCGGTTTTGCCGAAGTGAAACTGCCGGCCAACGAACCCGGCAGCTCGATCATGCCCGGCAAGGTCAACCCGACCCAGTGCGAAGCGCTGTCGATGCTGGCGTGTCAGGTGCTGGGCAACGACGTGGCCATCGGCTTCGCCGCGAGTCAGGGCCATCTGCAACTGAACGTGTTCAAACCGGTGATCATCCACAACCTGCTGCAATCGATACGCTTGCTGGGCGATGGCTGCAGCAACTTCCAGCAGCATTGCATCGCCGGCCTGGAGCCGGACGCGGAGAAAATGGCTGAGCATCTGGAACGTGGATTGATGCTGGTGACCGCGCTGAACCCGCATATCGGGTATGACAAGTCGGCGGAGATTGCCAAGAAAGCCTATGCCGAGGGGCTGACCTTGCGGGAGGCGGCGTTGCAGTTGGGTTATCTGACCGATGAACAGTTTGATGCGTGGGTGAGGCCGGAGAATATGCTGGAGGCCGGGGCCAAGGG
>NZ_JAVLRV010000002.1:3068220-3069566 GCF_055803035.1 Pseudomonas sp. 300
CTAACTGGCCGCCATCCGAACCTTGCGCGCCTTGAGCCCCGCAATCAACGACGGCCCCAACGCCACCAGCGCCGACCCCAATACCACCAGTACCGCCCCACCATACCCCAGACCATTGATCGTCTCGGCATGCACATACTCAGGCCACAACCAGGCGGCCATGGCCACCGCCGCGAACGTCACCAACGGCGTGATCGCCAGCGTCGCACTCACCCGCGAGGCTTCCCAGTGCGCCAGCGCTTCGGCAAACGCGCCATACGCAATCAGGGTGTTCATGCAGCACGCCAGCAACAGCCAGCCTTGCAGCGGACTCAGTTGCAGCGCTTCCAGCGGATGCACCCACGGCGTCAGCAGCAACCCGCAGAACAGGTAAATCACCATCATTACCTGCAACGAATTCCACACCGTCAGCAATTGCTTCTGCCCAAGGGCGTAGAAGGTCCAGACCGTGGACGCCAACAACACCAGGAGCACGCCCGCCGTGTAGTCGGTCAGCGAAGTGAGCAACTCAGCCAGACGCTGGTTGAAAAACAGTCCGAAACCAATCAGCAACACCAGCAGGCCAATCCCCTGCCCCACGCTGAAGCGCTCCTTGAACACAAACAGGCTGGCGATCAGCAACATGATCGGGCCCATCTGCACCACCAGTTGCGCGGTGCCGGGGCTGAGCAGGTTCAGGCCCATCAAATACAGGACGTAGTTGCCCACCAGACCGAGCACCGCCATCAACACCAGCCATCCACCGCGCGGCCCGAGCACTTTGCGGCTCGGCAGGCGTTTGGTGGCTGCCAGGTAAATGAACAGGCACCCGCCGGACACCATCAGCCGAAACCAGGTCACCGTGACCGGGTCCATCACCAGCAGCACTTGCTTGAGTTTGATCGGCAGGATTCCCCACAACAACGCGGTCAACAAGGCCAGGAACAGGCCGTAAACCCAGCGACCCGATGAAATGTGCATGCGTACCTCAAAGCCCGATGGCAAGAGCCGTCATTCTAGGCTCAGCGCGGCCTGGCACACAGGGACAGTTGGCTACCGGACGCAAATGAAACTGTGCGGGTCGCAGCAACAAATTGGCGATATGCCGTCGATCGGTTGGCCAGGCGCTATAAGCGGTTCATGCATAAGCTCATTTGATCCGCCAACAGGAACACCTTTCAGGAGACCGCCATGTACGGCATGCGCGCCCAGGACAACGCCCCCGCCACGCACTTTCGCTGTGACCGGATTTGTCGGGTAAACGGGGAGTTGTATTTCAGCACCCGGGAAAACACCCTGGAGGGGCCGTTTGAAAACCCGGAGGCGGCTGAGCGGGGGATTGAGGCTTATGTTGCGCGGATGCAGCT
>NZ_JAVLRV010000002.1:3069604-3080486 GCF_055803035.1 Pseudomonas sp. 300
GCCCATCAAAAAACCTGTGGGAGCGGGCTTGCCCGCGATAGCAATTTGAGATTCACCAAAAATCTCAAGGCTTTTAGCGCACCGCTTCAAACAACCCGGTCGCGCCCATCCCGCCCCCAACGCACATGGTCACAACGCCGTAACGCAAATTCCGCCGCTGCAATTCCCGCACAAGATGCCCGACCTGACGCGAACCGGTCATGCCGAACGGGTGGCCAATGGAAATCGAGCCGCCATTGACGTTGTACTTGTCGTTATCGATCCCCAGCCGATTGCGGCTGTACAGGCATTGCGAGGCAAAGGCCTCGTTGAGTTCCCACAGGTCGATGTCGGCGACCTGCAACCCCTTGGCCTTGAGCAGCTTCGGTACCGAGAACACCGGGCCGATGCCCATTTCGTCCGGCTCGCAGCCCGCCACGGTGAAACCACGGAAGAACGCCTTCGGCTTCAATCCCAGTTCCAGTGCTTTCTCCAGGCTCATCACCAGCGTCATCGACGCGCCATCGGACAGCTGCGACGAGTTGCCCGCCGTCACTGAACCGTCTTCGGCAAACACCGGTTTCAACCCTGCCAGACTCTCAAGCGTAGTGTCCGGACGATTGCAGTCGTCGCGATCGACAACGCCGTCGAGAACCTGCACCTGCCCGGTGGCCTTGTCTTCAACCCGATACTTCACCGCCATCGGCACGATTTCGTCGTCGAACAAACCGGCGGCCTGCGCGTGTGCAGTACGTTGCTGACTTTGCAGGGCGTACAGGTCCTGTTCTTCGCGGCTGACGCTGTAACGTCGGGCGACGATTTCGGCGGTCTGGCCCATGGGGAAGTAGATGCCCGGCACCTGCTCTTTCAGCAGCGGGTTGATCAGGTTGTCGGTGTTGACGCTTTTCATGGTCAGGCTGATGGACTCGACCCCACCGGCGACGATGATGTCGCTGCAACCCGACGCAATCTGGTTGGCGGCGATGGCGATGGCCTGCAAGCCCGATGAGCAGAAACGGTTGAGGGTCATGCCGGCGGTGCCGGTACCCAGACGCGAAAGCACCGCGACGTTGCGACCAATGTTGTAGCCCTGGGCGCCTTCATTGGAGCCGGCGCCGACGATGCAATCCTCGACGCTGGCCGGGTCGATGCCCGAGCGCGCCAGTAGCGCATTGACGCAGTGAGCCGCCATGTCGTCCGGACGGGTTTGGTTGAACTTGCCGCGAAAGGACTTGGCCAGGCCGGTCCGAACGCTGTCGACGATCACCACTTCACGCATGGCATACCTCATTATTGTTGTCGGTTGAGAGTGGATCGAGCATAAGTCCACCCGTGACCGGTCGCGACAATCATTCACCCCGCGTATGCGTCACCATCGGTTCACTTCTTCAACTTTTTCAGCTTTTTCTCGTGTTTGTCGGATTTCTCGAACGCCGCTTCCAGCGCCTGGTTAAGCGTGCGCAAAACCTTGACCCGCGCCCAGCGCTTGTCGTTGGCTTCCACCAGCGTCCAGGGTGAGATTTCGGTGCTGGTACGGTCAACCATGTCGCCGACTGCAGCCCGATAGGCATCCCACTTTTCGCGATTGCGCCAGTCATCTTCGGTAATCTTGAAGCGCTTGAAGGGGATCTGCTCGCGCTCTTCGAAGCGCTCCATTTGCGTTTCTTTATCGATGGCCAGCCAGAACTTGACCACGATTACACCGGCATCGGCGATCTGCTCTTCGAAATCGTTGATTTCACTGTAAGCGCGCAGCCAGTCAGCCGGGCTGCAAAAGCCTTCGATACGCTCCACCAGCACCCGGCCATACCAGGAACGGTCGAACACGGTGAATTTGGACCGTGCCGGAATATGCCGCCAGAATCGCCACAGGTACGGATGCGCCCTCTCTTCTTCGGTGGGCGCGGCGATCGGCACGATGCTGTATTGCCGAGGATCGAGCGCAGCGGCCACCCGACGGATCGCCCCGCCTTTGCCTGCCGCATCGTTGCCTTCAAACACGGCGATCAAGGCGTACTGGCGCATGCGCTTGTCGCGCATCAACCCGGAAAAACGCGCCTGCTCAGTGATCAGTTGCTCTTCGTAGTCTTCCTTCTCCAAGTGTTGGCTCAGGTCGAGGCTGTCGAGCAAGGTCACCCGATCGACACTGCTGGCCAATGGCGCGGCGCTGACTTTGTCCGGGTGAATCTTCGGTCTTTTCAAGGCTTCTTGCAGGCCGTCAAGCAGAATCCTGCCGACCGCCAGGCTGCGATAGCGCGGGTCCATCCCGGCGATGACATGCCACGGCGCATAGTCGCGGCTGGTGCGGCGCAGAATGCGTTCGCCGTACTTGACGAACTTGTCGTAAGTCTCCGATTGCTGCCAGTCCAGCGGGCTGATGCGCCAGCTGTGCAGCGGGTCATCGGCCAGGGCCTTGAGGCGGTCCTTCATTTGCTTCTTGGAGAGGTGGAACCAGAACTTGAAGATCAGCGCACCTTCATCGCACAACATCTTTTCCAGGCGTTCGGCACCGTTGATGCTTTGATCGAGCCGGGGATCCTTGATCACGCCATGAACCCGACCCTGCAACATCTGGCTGTACCAGTTACCGAAAAAAATCCCCATGCGCCCCGTCGCCGGTAGCATCCGCCAGTAGCGCCAGGCCGGTGGTCGCGCCAGTTCTTCGTCGGTCTGCTGATCGAACGTGCGCACCTCGATCAGTCGCGGGTCCATCCATTCGTTGAGCAACTTCACCGTCTCGCCCTTGCCGGCGCCTTCGATGCCGTTGATCAAAATAATCACCGGAAAGCGTTTTTGCTGCTGCAGTTCGAACTGCGCCTCGAGCAACGCTTCACGCAGCGCCGGCACTTCGGCTTCATAGGTTTCTTTGTCGATGACGTGACCGATTTCGGCAGATTCGAACATTGAACGTCTCCTTCCAGGATTGAACAAGACTAGCGGATTGACCTCTCCTGTGTGGGAGAAATCCCATTTTCACTGCCCGGCCCGATCCGCACGTTGCCATGGATCAAGCAGCGACTCGGCGATCGGCTAGAATGGCCGTCTTGCCGTTGCCGAGCCTGCCATGAAACCTGTATTGCCCCACGCCCAGCTCGACTGGGACGACCAAGGGCTCCCGCGCTCGCGGGTGTTCGATGATGTGTATTTTTCCGACCTGTCCGGGCTGGATGAAACCCGCTACGTCTTCCTCGAACAGAACGCATTGCGTGAACGTTTTGCAGCGTTGCCGGTGGGCGGGAGGCTGGTGATTGGCGAGACCGGTTTTGGCACCGGGTTGAATTTCCTGTGCGCCTGGCAGTTGTTCGAGCAGCACGCGGTGGCCGGTGCGCGATTGCATTTTGTCAGTGTCGAAAAGTACCCGCTGAGCCTGCCCGACTTGCAGCGGGCGCTGGCCTTGTGGCCGGAGCTCAAGCCGTTTGCCGATCAACTGTTGGCGCAATACGTGGCAATCCATCAAGGCTTTCAGCGCCTGGTTCTGGACCACGGGCGCATCACCCTGACGCTGCTGATCGGCGATGCGCTGGAGCAATTGCCACAACTGGACGCGCAGATCGATGCCTGGTTTCTCGACGGTTTCGCCCCGGCGAAAAACCCCGACATGTGGACCGCCGAACTGTTTGCCGAACTGGCCCGACTGGCGGCGCCCGGCTCGACCATCAGCACCTTCACCAGCACCGGGTGGGTACGTCGTCTGTTGAATGGCGCAGGCTTCAAGATGAAACGCACGCCCGGCATTGGCCACAAATGGGAAATCCTGCGCGGCGTGTTCCTCGGCTGGCCTGAGGAAGTTCCGGTGCCCGCCGTGGCTAAACCATGGTTCGCGCGCCCGATGCCACTAAACGGCGAACGTCGTGCCCTGGTGATCGGCGCCGGCCTCGCCGGTTGCGCGACGGCCGCCAGCCTGGCGGCGCGGGGTTGGCAAGTCAGTCTGCTGGAGCGTCACGCAGCACTGGCACAGGAAGCCTCGGGCAATCCTCAGGGGGTTTTGTACCTCAAGCTTTCCGCACATGGCACGGCGTTGTCGCAATTGATCGTCAGCGGTTTCGGCCATACCCGACGCGTGCTTGAGCAGTTGCATCGAGGTCTCGACTGGGACGATTGCGGTGTGTTGCAACTGGCGTTCAATGCCAAGGAAGCGCAGCGTCAGGCGCAATTGGCTGCGGCGTTTCCCGAGGACTTGCTGCACACGCTCGATCGAGCGCAGGCCGAAATCCGCGCCGGCATCGCGCTGCAATCGGGAGGCCTGTTCTACCCCGAAGGCGGCTGGGTGCATCCGCCCGCCCTGTGCCAATGGCAAGCTGCGCACCCGAACATACAGGTCCTGACGCATCATGATGTGCTGGAGTTGCGTCGAGCGAACGGACACTGGCAAGCCCTGGAAGGCGATACCGTAGTGGCCGATGCCCCGGTGGTAATACTGGCCGGCGCTGCCGAGATCAAACGTTTCTCCTACAGCAGCGAACTGCCGCTCAAACGCATTCGGGGACAGATCACTCGCCTGCCACAGACCGCTGAAAGCCAGGCGCTGGGCACCGTCGTCTGCGCCGAAGGTTATGTCGCGCCAGCGCGTTTGGGTGAACACACGCTGGGTGCCAGTTTCGATTTCAACTCCGATGACCTGACCCCTACCGCTGCCGAACATGCAGGCAATCTGCTGATGCTCGAAGAAATCTCGGTAGACCTGGTCGCTCGGCTCGGCGCGAATGCATTGCAACCTGAAGCACTTGAAGGGCGCGTAGCGTTTCGCTGCACCAGCCCGGATTACTTGCCGATTGTCGGTCCATTGGCCGACGGTCTGGCGTTCGCCGACGCCTACAGCGCCTTGAGCAAGGATGCCCGGCAAACCCCGGACATCTCTTGTCCATGGCTGGACGGCCTGTACGTCAACAGCGGCCACGGTTCCCGAGGTTTGATCACCGCTCCGTTGTCAGGCGAGTTGCTGGCGGCGTGGCTGGATAACGAACCGCTGCCCTTGCCCAGAGCCGTGGCCGAGGCGTGCCATCCGAACCGATTTGCCTTGCGCCGATTAATTCGAGGCAAGGCCTGAGGCGCTCAATCCAGCGCAAAGCAAGTCCTTGACTCGTCAGCCGTCATGGCCGCCTCGGTCAGACGCTTTAACAAAGCAGTCTCGGCTTGCTTCAACTCATCGGCGATGCCGTCAACCTGCGGACGATAGTCCGCGCCAAGTGTCGCCTCATTTTCGAAGGCAGTTTCCATCCGCACGTGAAAGGGTGCCGTCAGGTCGGTGAACTGTTGGCCATGATGCTGTCGCAAAAAGTCGCTCCAGAACGTACGGCCACTGATGTAAGTCGATAGTTCAGGTGAGATTTCTGCGGCGATGACCTTGTTGTAGGCAACCTCCAAATCATTAGCCTTTACGCCACTCAGCTTTGCATAACGCATATGCCGGGGCTGGCCGACCAGTTCGAGCCGGTCGGCCAGGCCGGTGCGATAAGCCAGCTCCACTTCCACCGCATCAAGCGCGGGATCGGCCTGGGCCTGTTCCCCGGCAATTCTGCCAAGATAATCCAGACGGAACAGGCTTCGCCCAAGTCTCAACAGCCGAGCGGCCTGATCATGGGCATTGGCGGACTGTCGAACCACCCTGTCGATCTCGACGGCAACCTCAAGGTTACTGAAGATCGTCGCCGCGTCATCAGCGCAATGGGCTTTCACTGCCATCGACAGCAATTGAGTGCATAACGCCGAGTCCGTCCGAGTCGCCTCAATGACACTCCAGACGCGCCGGGTCATGTCTTCGTTCACAAAGCGGCTATCCGCCGAGCTCCCGACTTCTGCCAGCAGTTCAAAGAACTCTTTCGCTCGGGGTTCGTTCCTCAGCGCCAGCCATGCACGATTACGACTGGCATAGGTTTCTTCAACCGGTTTTGGCATCCACAGGTCTCGAGCCCTTTGATCATTGAACACCGTCGTTTCACTCTGCAGCAGCCCCATCCCGATCCCCGTACGGCGCCGGTAGGCCTCCAGCGATGTTCGGCTCGTCGCGGAGATGGGGTTGTGGCGCAGGTTGATCGCCAGCGCGAATCGCTGAGGAAGTTGGAACAGCCATTGCGGCAACTCCCGAATCTGGTTTCCTCGCAGGTCCACGAAGTCCAGATACGGCAAGCGGGAAAGCCCGACAGGCAGTTCCGTCGCGTGCGTATCGCGCAGGAGCAGTTCTTTCAGATTGAGCATTTTGCTGACATCAATCGTGGCCCCCAAGCGATTGCCGCTCAGCCCCAACGTGCGCAAATTGCGCATGTCGGCCAGTTTGCGCAAGGTGTGTTCAGTCAGTTGAAGCTGATTACCCTGCAGGCTTAGGTACTGGAGGTCGGGCATGTGCGACAGCGCCTCAGGCAATCGTGTGAGTTGATTGCGGTCCAGTTCCAGAGTGACCAACCCTTTGAACGGTCTAAGGAAATACGCCAGTTCATCGCCCGCCTGCATGTCCCTGATTGAAAGCCTGCGCACATGGGCGACATCCGGTTCGGTCAGCGTTGGCAAGGGGCCTACAGGGTTGTGCTCCAGCGCGAGCGTTGTAGAAGGCGGATTTTGCCGTGTTACCCGGCGCCAGCAGTTTTCGATGGCATTGGCCACCTGACGACGGCTGACCCGGATATCGTTGAGCGCCCCCGGCAGCTTCTTCATTTGCACTTCATCGTCACGCCAGGTGTGCAACACGCCGAGCAGTTTCTTCAGTTGCTGCTGCAGCTCCTTGATTCGATTCACTCGTTGCATCCGGGTGGTGCCGGCGTTGTCGAGAAACGACGAAACCTGAGCATCCGTGAACAGCGGATAGAGCTTTCTGACTTTACGAATCAAGCCCCTTGCATAAGTGCCCGCTGCGGGAGGATCCGCCTGGACACAGACAGAAAGGTGTCTGGGTGTATCACTGCGCTCCCCCCGTAGCACTTGCCGGGTCCGCGCCGGATCGCCAGCGGCGGCCCTCAACAGCCGTGATCGTAACGTCGGGACATCCAGCGTATCGTCGCCGGTGAGAGGTGTGCGGGCGCTGTCAGGCAATGCATCCAGTATCGACTGAAGCAGGCTCTCGCTGGTCAGCGTGGAAGACACATTGCCGTTGGTTTGGGTGACCTGATACCCGCTGGGCGTCTTGACAATCACCCCGGGCGACTGCGCATCCGCTTCGCCCACGCTGTCCAGCAAGGTGCCGGTCGCTGAACCCTGTCGCACTTCTAGTCGACAGCTGTCATCCCAGCCTTGCACCCTGTCCATCAACCCGAGGGTCAGTCTGTCGGTGTCGGCATTGGCCAGTTGCGGCAGATGCAACCCGGTGAGCGCACGGTCCTGCCTGATCTGCACCTGAGCCTCACTGACCTGCCCGGCGAGATCCATTCCAAGGATTTTGCGGTCACGCAAAAAACTGCGATCCCTGCCAGAGGCGTTATCCAGCAACTCCTGACATACCTGTGTGGGCAGGTCTGCGGCGTGTTCGCGCAGTATCGCCACATCTCCGCTGGCGGTGCCGTCCCAGGTTTTATAGAGCCACTGAAACAGCGGCTGGCGATTGTGCTTGAGCGTTGTCGCGATCTTCTTTGCCAGCAGCTGCGATTTCGATTCAGTGGTCGTGCGACCCACGATGCCCTCCACTTCTGCCGGATAGAGTCCACTGATAACGGCATCGAGCAGTGTCCCCGAATCCAGAGCCGACTCAGAGACCTGCACGCTGTTGACGTCATCATCGTGGGACGCGGTGTCGGGGAAGCGGGAAACGACCTGGTCCTGCTCGTTTCGTACTTCAATGAAGCGCTCGACCGGCCAGCCGGGCAGCCTCGGCAGTGTATGCAGTTGCTCCTGAATGAAGTCCTTGTTCGCGGTCTCTCCCCGTTCCATTGCCGCGACCATCGCGGTGATGCGCCGGTCAATCCTGAAACGCTCGACACAATCATTCAGCCGCTGCGGTAGCTTGAGGTGGCTTTCATGGAGCTGATGCAACGTGTCAGGCGTCATGCCAGTGATGTCGGCAATCGCGTCCAGATCACTGCCGAGATCGCTCAAACGCGGATCCGTGCGCCCCAACGCATAAGCGCCGTCGCGCCACTCGTGCGCATGCTCATAGGCATGCCGCCAGCCACCGTCCACATTTCGCTCGACGGCAGGCGCAAAGGCGTCCGTGCGCACAGGATGATTGAGGGTCCATGCCGATCCCGCGGCGTTGCGGGTGACGCGATAGGTCGCGCCCTCCATGACGATCGACGTCTGTCCGGCATGCCGGTAAAGCCCTTGCGAATCAGGTTGCACGTCGACTGGCAGAGCGGTGGCCTGTTTATAGGGTTCGAGGGCGGGTTTCCATAACCTTGCTTTGCCATCAGCGCGAGAGATGGCTTCGAAACCGTCGAAAAATGCCTCCTGCGTCTTCGCGCCCTTACCGATAGCTGTCGCGATGATTTTTCCGCCGACGGCAAACGCTGCCAGTTGAGCGACGTTTTCCACGACACTCAGTAAATGGGACAGCGCCTGGGCCCGCTCGCCGTGCGTCCAGTCAGCCACACCTTCATAAACCTCACTGACGATGTCGACGACCGCCGCAGCCAGCATGAATTGGCCAATCACCGGTACAAAAAAAGCGGCGGCGTTCAGCAATAGAAGACCACCGTCGAGCAATGCCTGAACGGTTTTTTCCCGCTGTTGCTCATCGACATCTTCAGTCGGCACGGCAAGCACCCGTGCGTCTTTTTGAGTCGCACTGACAAACGTACTGAAGAAAAAATCGCCAAGGCACGTGTCGGCGGGAGCGGCAGCGAGCGTGCCCAAGGTCCTGCTCTTGTCAAACCGGGTAAAAAACCCGGTTTTATCGTGGCCGTGCAGGTACTGCTCGGCGAAAGTTTTTCGATAGCGTTTGCTTTGCAAATGGAGGGTCAGGTAGACCTTGAATTCATCCAGCGAGGCGTATTCATGCAGCGGTCGTCGGGGTTCGTTCGGCATGTAAACCACACACCGGGCCTTCGCCTCGGTATCGATGGAGACTTTGGTAAATACCAGCGCTCCACAAATGCAGGAGTCCTGAATCATCAAGCCCTGCCAATGCACCGGCCCGCCATCAAACAGCGCGCCCCGGGTTTGAGCTGCCGGGAGATCCTGATCGATCACACTCAGCAGCATCGTGTAGACCGCGGGCGTGATGTTCTTTTTCAGGGAGGCCATGTGGAGGGCGACTCGCAAGTCCAGCACCTTCAACCGCCGGATGTCCGCGACGCTGGCCCGATCATCGGCAGGCGCACCCCTTGCGGGTCTGGCCGGCAATGCCAAGGCCTCCTCGATATGGCGCTGATAGCGGGCACCGAGGTCGAGTTCACGACAGAGTGCGGCGAATTTTTCAGGGGTTGTTTCAGCGCCTGATTGCGCCTGTTTATTGATTCGAACTACCGAGTCCGGAATACCGCCGCTCCGCGCTTCCCCGGAGGTGAAGTTTTCCATGGCCGCCTGGAGCAGGCTGCGTGAGGTGGTCGTTTCTCTCTCCTTGGCTCCAAAGACCGGAAGCACACCTGTTGAGGTGTAGATTTTTTTGGTGATGTCCAGCGTGTCCCGCTCGACGTCGAAATCGATCGTCCATTTGCCCTTGAGGAACCCGGTCAGTTGCTCTTTGCAGAACTCATCCAGCGGCTTGAGCTTTTTGAGCGCCTCCGTGACTTTGCCTTGGGCAGCAAAAGACTGCTCGAACCCAGCCTTCAGCGCCTGCACCCCATTCAGGTCCGCCGTCGCCAACCATTGCGGAACAGACGCTTGCAATACGAGCGCCTTGTCCAGGTCACCTGTGTGCTCCAACAACGCTTCGAGAAGTTGGGCCAATGTCATTGGCACCACCACGGGAGCAGTTTTGGAAGTCGTAGCCAGCATGAGCAATATCCTTATTGCGTTGAGAGAACCTCAGTTTATGAAGCTCGACAGGCATTTAATAACTCGAATACCGGGTCGAATGAGCGTGCATCCCAACAGCTACTCCTATGCATCACATCAATAATTACCACCACAGCAGTACGCATTTCTGCCTCGGCTGCCGTTCCCCCCGCGACGCCTGCTTATTACTTATCGATCTAAAACTCCCACGATCCCAGCGGGTCAGTTTCTGAGTACCCGTCGTTTTAGCCGGGTATCGATTGACCCTCCCCAACGGAAAAACCGGTAAGGACTTTATGTGCGGATTAGCTGGCGTATTCCAAAGGCGCTAGACAAGGGGTTTCAGCGTCTTCTGAGGCCCCCGAGAGTCCCTCAGGGGAACATCAATTGGTACGAAAAGCGGTACGAGCTCCAATCCATCCCCGGCGTCCTGCCGACGAACACCACTCCCAAATCTGATGCACCTAGATCACTGTGTGCGCATACAGTATTTGAGCTTTCCATCATGAACATCGACGAAGACACCTCAGCGTGGCTTGGCTGCCCTACGCCCCTGGAAATGTACAAGCATCAGTGCGCCCTGCTCGAGAACGAACTCATCCAGCCCCAGGTGATGCTGCAAAAGGCCCGCGCCAATATCGCCGGCCTGGTGTAAATGAACGACGTGCTGGTTACAACCAAGGACGAAACAGAAAAGGATCTAAAAAAGGCACTCGATCGCATCTCAGAGATGGAAGCCGATGCTCCTGAAACTGGGAGCGTGTGTTTCGCCGCATAGATTTGGTAACCGAGCAGCGAGACCACATACACAGGGAGAATCAGCGGTTGCTAATGGAGCTCAAGGTACGTCCTTAAAGAAGACGTGATGCCCGAGACGTCGTGTCTGCTTTGCCTTCAAGGCCCAGGTTTGTGGCTTCGGCATGGTGGTCGCGTAGTAGTGGGTCGCGCGCCCTGTAGGATCGGGGGTCGCACCGGACATGACCAGATCCGCAGCCTTTTTCGCCTAGGCGAACTGTGCGTCCGGGATCGCCTTTGCGCCACTCAA
>NZ_JAVLRV010000002.1:3080515-3128611 GCF_055803035.1 Pseudomonas sp. 300
CCCCCCCCCGGCATAGCCCTCTCCCCACCAAGACTTCGGATTGCCGTCGAACACTCGGTTGCGGATCGTCCAGGCAACGGCGATCTCACCGGCCAGTCCCTCACCGCGGGCCTCGCCCCATAATGTCCGGGCGAGGATGTCGCGATCTGTATTTGTAGTGCTCATGATATCTCCAGTGGTAAAAGCGCCGAAGCCCGAAAACGGAATGGCAGATTTTTTAAAACTACGAACTATCTTCTGTCGCGCTCTCAGGTAACATGCGCGCAAGCAGGATTATTCAAACTTAAAGCCGGGCCCAGCATCGAGATGACAAAAGAACCCCAAGAGCAGCCAACAAATAATCGCGTGCACGCAGTCAAGTACAGGCCCGACATCGACGGACTCCGAGCGATAGCAGTATTAGCCGTTGTGTTATTTCATTTTGGCGTGCCAGGGCTGACGGGCGGATTCATCGGGGTCGATGTATTTTTTGTAATATCTGGATACTTAATAACTACAATAGTAGTGAGCGAGATAGAAAACAACCGCTTCAGCTATCTCGGCTTTTATACAAGAAGGGCGCTTAGAATATTGCCGGCGGGTGTATTAGTCCTTCTGGCAACTGTTGTTTGCGGATACTGGCTTCTCCTACCATCCGAATTTGCCAATTTAGGAGCAGCCTCTAAAAAATTCTCATACTTCGCATCAAATATTTATTTCATGCAAATCACCAGTGATTACTGGGCACAGAGTACGTTGGCGGTTCAACCTCTATTGCATACGTGGTCACTTTCTATTGAAGAGCAATTTTATATTACTTTGCCGCCATTGCTTTTTATGGCTAACATTTTACGAAGAAGGATTCAAGGACAGTCAACAAGCGCAAGCTTGTCACTTTCAGTGATTGCGATGTTATGGTCAGCATCTTTTATTTTCGGGGTCCATCTTGTAAACACTGACCCGAGCAGGGCTTTTTATTCAATACCATCCAGAGCATGGGAGCTCCTGACCGGATCATTTCTCGCCGTGGCCATAGCTACTGACAGCCGCACACGCAACGAATCATTCAGAACCATAGCTGGCTCGGTTGGTTTTCTTTTGTTGCTGGCTTGTATATTTTATTACGACGAGAAGATGTCTTTTCCGGGATTAAATGCCCTGTTGCCCTGCTTATGCACAGCCCTTCTGATATACAGCGGGACGGATACTACCAGCGAAAAATCCATCATCCAAAAAATACTAGGCAGCAAACCGCTGGTTTTCGTCGGGCTTATTTCCTACTCACTATACTTGTGGCATTGGCCTGTTCTTGTTTTAACTAAATCCGTGACCTGGAAGGCTAGAGGGCTCCCCGACCTAGGGATTGTTTCGCTGCTAGCAATATCGACAACGCTTGCTTATCTAACTTGGAAATTTGTTGAAACCCCGTTCCGGAGTTTTGGGAAAAGTAAAATCGAAAAACGACGCACGATATTTTGTAGCATAATCGCTTTGATCGCTACATATACGATAGGTGCTACTGCAACCAAAATAGGTGACATGAAGGTAGATTTTAGGCAGCCCGTACCGGAAATTCTGACTACAATAATGAAAGACAACACCGTAACTCCCGGCATCCGATGCGAGGGTGATAAAGACCCTAACATAATTCTCAAAGATGGCGGGGGCTGCGTAGTCGGCGAAAAATCAGTTAAAAATTTAACGTTTGCTCTAGTGGGTGACTCTCATGCTCGAATGTGGGCGGACGGGATTGACGAGAAAGCAAAATCGAAAATGGCAAAGGGTATTGTTCTTGCTCATTCAAGCTGCATTCCTATATTGGGGATAACTCCACCGACAAGAAGGGAGTGCCTGGATATTACCTCAGCAAAAATAAAATACATTGAACAGTCCCACATAAAAAATATCATTATTGCAGGCTACTGGACCGGGTTTTGGCGGGATATGGGTGGTTCCAAAGATGATGCGAACACACTATTGTTTGCCATTAAAAAAACAATAAAAACAATAAAAACATCGGGAAAAACAGTTTACATAATGCTAGACATTCCTGAGCTACCAACCAGCCAGGAAAGCATGCACCTTGCTCTTGACAGCGTAAAGTCCTCCACCGCCGGTCCAACATTAAAATCCTATAAAGAGCAGCAAGGGTACTTCAATCAGAAATTACGCGAAATCTCAGAAGCCGAGAGCGTATTTATTATTAGCTCAACCGACGTTATGTGCGGAAAAAAAACTTGCGTATCAGCTGAAAGCGGGAAAACTTTTTACCGAGACAGTCACCACTTAACTGATTCTGGATCCGTGAGATTCAACAGCATATTTAATCCAATCTTCGATTAAATATGCATGTGCTGATATGGCCTCAACCATCAGAGCTGGGGCCATGGCCATTCAATCTCGTCCCGGGTTAGCGATCTGGTACAGGCACGTCGCCCCATACTGGACGACCTTTTTTTGAAGAAGGCCGTTTCCCGCTTGGCGGTTCTTTCGCCCAGTACGTGGCGAGCTCCAGTTCAGTCATTTCGACTGCATCCGATGGCCAGCTGTCCTCAGAATGCGTTCTGTCTTTTCCCCATTCCGAGGGAATGAAAGCGTTTAGCTTGATAAATAGTGCATGAGGATCCCCTTTAGTAATCAATAGCTACAACGCGTAATCTGACGGCGATGCTGCCCAGCGAGTTACGATGGTTGAGCTAGTCGATAGTTGAGCATCCCATGAACCATAGGTCGTGCCCGCAGAGTTAAAACCGAAATCGACGGGGATGCCAAGAATGAAGGAGTTCGGGAATATCACTGGCAAGCTAGCAGTAGCATTTCCCGTAGTACCAAACGTAGATCTTCCCCACTGAATTATCAGGCCGACAGGAACATCAAGTATCCTAATGACGTCCGCGCTCGTAAATGACCTCTTTGGAAGCCATGCTGTTAGCGTTGCAAGCACGCCTGCAGGGTTAGAACCTACTGTGGTTAACGCCCCTGCTGCCTGTTCAGTGGGAGTGCCAAACCGTGTAATACCCTTAATGGCGGTCGTCGCGACTGGTATGAATTGCTGACCAAAAACTACAAAGCCCGCGCCATCCTAGATTATGTCCGATATCTGGTTTGCCGTGAAAGTAGCGGCAATCTTGCTACCATCCGCGCTGTACTGTTTGAGGGGCTTTGCCCCTTTCCCGGAAACGTTAATGGTTGGGTTCGCACCACTGGCCACGTTAAACTTAATGCTGAATCGCTGAATCGCTGAATCGCTGATACGCTGATACGCTGCATACCCAATTATTGCGGGGGTTGGCGTTAGCGCTGGGGTGGTTCCAGTACCTGACGTGGGAAACGCCCTGCCCGCTTGTGACTGACCCAGCGCCAATAGTGAATCGAAAATTTGGATGAGCCAACCTTATCTACCAGTCCGTGCTTCAATTCCAGCCGCTGCCAGCAAAGACTGAAAGAATCCTTCCCGGTCATTTGCCCAGTCCTGCTCGAGATACGAGCCATCTTTGGAAGCGGGTGCCGTCCTATTTTTGAAAGATCCCTCAGGGTAATCACTCGATGGATTGTTGAAACGCCCCGGGTACCGCTCGTTAAGCTTCAGCATTTCAAGCCCCTATATATCCTGCAAATTCCCCGTCTTCGTCACCGAACTCAGCATCCATATCGCCGAACTCGACCATTTCGAACCCCTCAAGGAATCCGTTAAATTTCACTGCTTGTGCCTTTGACACCAGGCCTGAGTTGAGTAGTGCGAACGGTTCGAAGTTGGTGATCTCCCCGTAGAACTCGATGCTGAACGACATATCCTCGCCGTCAGTGACACGCAGGACCTGCGTCTTCGGGAGTAGGAAACTTATCCCGTCGAGGATGTTCTCAATAGTCGCCTCGCCGTTGTTCTTGACGATCTTGGACTTGATGACAAGTCGGTAAAGCTCGTCCGAGAGTTGCCCGTCCTGATCGATCGTCAGCGCGCTGAACATGGCGTCGTCGTCACCAAATTCATCGCCGTCCGTGAGATCGAAAAGGCCAGGATTCATTAGCATGGAGACAACGAAGCTGCGCGGCGCCACGACGATCCTGCCGATGATGTTTAACTGTTCGCCAACTGCGGTGTCGATGTCGTAGCTCTTGCGCACTGCCTGGGCGGCCGCCTCAATGCTTCCGCCAAGCGTTCTGGCGATTGCATACCAGGCCAACGCCTTTGGTTTGTCGCGATACTGCGCGTAAATGCGGTCAGGGATGTTCATCATGTGATCACTACGGTGATGTTGCTCTCCGTTCACCGGGACATCTGGTTGTAGGCGATGGCGACATTGGCCTGTCCCCCGTTGAGGCTGGAGGTTGGCAAGTCAACGTAGCTGTCTCCATAGGAGCCAATGACTTTGTTGACCGGCGTGAAGATCGTGCTGAATGGCAACGTCTCGCCGATATCAAAGCCGTCGATCTTGAAGCCAACATCCGCCGGGATCAGGTCGCCGGCGGCGTACTCCATCATCGCCTCCTTAATAAGCTGGTCAGCGTTTGGAGGGAGCGTGCCGTCGTTGACGAAATGAATGACGGGAAGCATGTCGATATCGATAGGGCGAATCGCTCTGATCACCTTTTTGTTGGTCGGATACTTCGGCGAAGTCACCTCGACCTGAAACGGCGTGCCGGCCTGATACAGTGACGCGCCAGGGTTCTTCTTCAGGTAGATGGCCATGGCCACATCATCATCGGTACCGCCATCAATGATTGGGGCAATAGAGTGCCGCGGCAGGCCGTATGGGTTGTCCACCGACAGTGCGCTGATGTTGGTGTCGTTCTCGTACACTTTCACCCGGCGCACGCCATCCACGCCGAACAACTCGCCAATCATGGAGTCGATCTGGTTGTTATCTGGGCGCCCTACTGCCGTAGCCCTCGTGACGCGCAGCTGTTCATCGCGCTGACCGTCAGTGCCAGGTGTTGCTGGGGCGGTATTAGTATTGGTATTGGTATTGGTATTGGTATTGGTATTGGTAACGCTAGCCAGGCCGGCTAACACATCCACGATGCGGGTGATGGTGCCCGCATCAGCCTGGGTAGGGCCGACCACAGTGCAAGTTGTGTTGACGTTGGCCGACCCCAGCGAATCAGCTGTAACCGCCTGGTCAGTAGCCCAGCGACTGCCTCTGATGGTCGATTCGAATATATTGCTGGCCGGGATCACGGTTCCTGGGGTGGCTGTGATGGTGAGCGGAGTGTTGGATCGCGACCCGCCCGAGCGAATGGTGCCGGTCAACGAACAAACGATCAGGTCGTTGCCCTTGGCCTTGTTCGGGTCTTTCGAGTTGTAGGCCTGCTGCAGCGTCTCGTCGAGCGCATAGAAGATCTCCGAGTCGAGGGCTATCTTCAGGCAGGGCGCCCTACCGCCGCCAGCCACAACACAGCCAGATACGCGTCCCCCTGGTTTCGGATGCGACCCTAGTACGGTTTGTAGTACGCCTCCATGTAGTCGAGCTGGCGCGCGTTGGAGCGAGGTTGATACGCGCTCGCGGCGCGCCAAGGTGTGCCGTATCAGGTTGTACGGCAAGATCAAGGAGAGGACCAAAACGAAGGTCTCGCGGGAAGTTTTATTGAACGATCGAGCTTTGCAGGCACTCGAAAAAACCAGACTACTTACGGCGGCGCGCTCTGATTACGTTTTCGCGCCGGACGGTTCGGGTGACAGATCAGAGCTATACATCCGATCCGAAACTGGGGCTAAGCGTTATTGGTTGTCAGCCCTGCGCAAGAGCGGAATACGATTTCGCCGGATGTACGACACCAGGCATACCTACGCAACAATGTGCCTGATGTCCGGAATGAATCCCGCACTCATCGTTGCGCAGCTTGGACACAGCGTCCAGGTACTGCTTTCAACCTATGCCAAGTGGATCAGTTCTTCGAGTAATTTCGCGGAGCTTGAAAAGCTGGATTTACCGAAAAATGGTACAAAATTGGTACTTGAATCCGGTAGATACGCCTAGGCCCAGCAAATACAAGGCCCTATGGAATATGTGCGGATTAGCTGGCGAGTTACGCTTTGATCATCAACCTGCGGACCTTGCAGCCGTTGAACGAATCACCCATCACCTGGCGCCTCGCGGCCCTGATGCGTGGGGCTTTCACAGCCAGGGGCCGATAGCCCTGGGCCATCGGCGCCTGAAAATCATGGACCTGTCGGACGGCTCGGCGCAGCCGATGGTCGACAATCAACTGGGCCTGTCCCTGGCCTTCAACGGCGCGATCTACAACTTTCCGGAACTGCGCGCCGAGCTCGAAAGCCTCGGTTACGCCTTCTATTCCGGCGGCGACACCGAAGTGCTGCTCAAGGGCTATCACGCCTGGGGCGAAGCGCTGTTGCCCAAGCTCAATGGCATGTTCGCCTTCGCCATCTGGGAGCGCGACGCCAAGCGCCTGTTCATCGCCCGTGACCGTCTCGGCGTGAAGCCGCTGTACCTGTCGCGCACCGGCCAGCGCCTGCGCTTTGCTTCGGCGCTGCCGGCGTTGCTCAAGGGCGGCGACATCAACCCGATCCTCGACCCGGTGGCGCTCAATCATTACCTGAACTTCCACGCGGTGGTCCCGGCGCCGCGCACCTTGCTGGCCGGCATTGAAAAGCTGCCACCCGCCACCTGGATGCGCATCGAAGCGGATGGCACCACCGAGCAGAAAACCTGGTGGACCCTGCCCTACGGTCCACGCGCCGACGAGCTCAATCTGACCCTCGAAGACTGGCGCGACCGCGTACTCGACAGCACCCGCGATGCCGTGGCGATCCGTCAACGGGCGGCCGTGGACGTCGGCGTGCTGCTCTCGGGCGGTGTCGATTCGAGCCTGCTCGTCGGTCTGTTGCGTGAGGTTGGCGTGGAAAACCTGTCGACCTTCTCCATCGGTTTCCAGGACGCCGGCGGCGAACGCGGTGACGAGTTCCAGTACTCGGACCTGATCGCCAAACACTACAACACGCAACACCATCAACTGCGCATCGACGAAAAGGAGATCATCGAGCAACTGCCCGCAGCTTTCCGCGCGATGAGCGAGCCGATGGTCAGCCATGACTGCATCGCTTTCTATCTGTTGTCCCGCGAAGTGGCCAAGCACTGCAAAGTGGTACAAAGCGGCCAGGGTGCCGACGAACTGTTTGCCGGTTATCACTGGTATCCACAGGTCGATGGCGCGGCCGATCCGTACGCGGCGTACCGCGAGGCGTTTTTCGACCGCAGCTACGAGGATTACGCCGCCACCGTACAGCCGAAATGGCTGACCGCGAATGACGCCGCCGGCGACTTCGTGAAGGAACATTTCGCACAGCCCGGCGCCGATGCAGCGGTGGATAAAGCCTTGCGTCTGGACAGCACGGTGATGCTGGTGGACGACCCGGTCAAACGCGTCGACAACATGACCATGGCCTGGGGCCTGGAGGCGCGCACGCCGTTTCTCGACTATCGCCTGGTGGAATTGTCAGCGCGGGTGCCGGGCAAATTCAAACTGCCGGACGGCGGCAAGCAAGTGCTGAAAGAAGCCGCGCGATTGGTGATTCCGAGCGAAGTCATCGACCGCAAGAAAGGCTACTTCCCGGTGCCGGGCCTCAAGCATTTGCAGGGCAACACGCTGAACTGGGTGCGCGAACTGCTGCTGGACCCGAGCCAGGATCGCGGCCTGTTCAACCCGGCGATGCTCGACCGTTTGCTGACCGATCCACAAGGCCAATTGACCCCGTTGCGCGGCTCCAAGCTGTGGCAACTGGCAGCACTGAACCTGTGGCTCAGTGAACAAGGAATCTGATCGATGAAACCTCACGCCACGGCGTATAGCCAACGCTTGTTGCGCGGTCAGGCGCCCTCTTACGAACGCTTGCAGGCGCGCCTGGCCGAAGACGGCAGTGAACTGGGCGCCGCACCGATTGCCGTGCATTGCGGCTGGGGCCGGTTGCTGATCGGCCATACATTCCCCGATCCGGCGAGCCTCGCCCAGGAATTGCTCAATGAGCAGCCGGGCGAGCGCGACATCGCCCTGTATGTCGCCGCGCCCCAGCAAGTGCTGGGGCTGGAGCCGGCACAGTTGTTTCTTGATCCGTCGGACACCTTGCGGTTGTGGTTCAGCGATTACCGGCAGGCAACCCGCGTGTTTCGCGGCTTTCGCATTCGTCGTGCGCAAAGCGATGCGGACTGGCAGGCGATCAATCAGTTGTATCAGGCACGCGGCATGTTGCCGATCGACGCCAGCCTGCTGACTCCGCGTCATCTGGGCGGCCCGGTGTATTGGCTGGCCGAGGACGAGGACAGCGGCGCGGTCATCGGCAGTGTTATGGGCCTCAATCATCACAAGGCGTTCAACGATCCGGAAAACGGCAGCAGCCTCTGGTGCCTGGCGGTCGATCCGCACTGTTCGCGGCCCGGCGTCGGCGAAGTGTTGGTGCGGCATCTGATCGAACACTTCATGAGCCGTGGGCTGAGTTACCTGGACCTGTCCGTGCTGCACGACAATCGCCAGGCGAAAGGTCTTTACGCCAAGCTTGGCTTTCGCAACCTGTCGACCTTTGCGATCAAACGCAAGAACGGCATCAATCAACCGTTGTTTCTCGGCCCCGGCCCTGAAGCCGAGTTCAACCCCTACGCGCGGATCATCGTCGAGGAAGCCCATCGTCGCGGCATCGATGTGCAGGTCGATGATGCCGAGGCCGGGATGTTTACCCTCAGCCACGGCGGGCGGCGGGTACGTTGCCGGGAGTCACTGAGTGACCTGACCAGCGCCATCAGCATGAGCCTGTGCCAGGACAAAAGCCTGACGCACAAGGTGTTGAAGGCAGCCGGGCTGAATCTGCCGACCCAGCAACTGGCCGGCAACGCCGATGACAATCTGGCGTTTCTCGACGAGCACGAGCGGGTCGTGGTCAAACCGCTGGATGGCGAACAGGGACAAGGGGTGGCGGTGGATTTGCGGACCATCGAAGACGTCCAGCAAGCCATTGAATCAGCCCGCCAATTCGACAGCCGTGTGCTGCTGGAAAGCTTTCATGAAGGCCTTGATCTGCGGATTCTGGTGATCGGGTTTGAGGTGGTGGCGGCGGCGATTCGTCGGCCGGCCGAAGTGGTCGGCGACGGTCAGCATTCCATCGGCGCGCTGATCGAAGCCCAGAGTCGTCGACGTCAGGCGGCCACCAGCGGTGAAAGCAAAATCCCGCTGGACCACGAGACCGAACGCACTGTGCAGACAGCCGGTTACGACTACAACAGCATTCTGCCGGCGGGCGAACACTTGTTCGTACGGCGTACGGCGAATCTTCATACCGGCGGTGTGCTTGAAGATGTCACGGCGATCCTGCATCCGACACTGGTGGACGCAGCCGTACGCGCGGCGCGAGCGCTGGACATTCCGATGGTCGGGCTCGACCTGATGGTGCTCGCGGCGGATCAAGCGCAATACGTGTTTATCGAAGCCAATGAACGCGCCGGGCTGGCCAACCATGAACCGCAGCCAACGGCCGAGCGGTTTGTGGATCTGTTGTTTCCGCACAGTCAGCCGGCGGTTTCTTAGTGATGCAGTGCCTGTCGGGCCGCCATCGCTGGCAAGCCAGCGATGGCGGCCTGACAGGCAACACACCTTCTTTCTCTCATCGAAACCATCGATGTTCGTGACTCATCAGGAGTTTCCATGACCCGTAAAATCCCGGAACCGGACCTCAACTACCTGCAAAAAGTCCTGCTGGAAATGCTCGCCATTCCCAGCCCCACCGGCTTCACCGACACCATCGTGCGCTACGTCGCCGAGCGGCTTGAAGAGCTGGGCATTCCTTTCGAAATGACCCGCCGTGGCACCATCCGCGCCACGCTCAAAGGCAAGAAAAACAGCCCCGACCGCGCCGTCTCCGCCCACCTCGACACCATCGGCGCCGCCGTTCGCGCGGTGAAAGACAACGGTCGCCTGACCTTGGCGCCGGTTGGCTGCTGGTCCAGCCGTTTTGCCGAGGGCAGCCGCGTCAGTCTGTTTACCGACAACGGCGTGATCCGTGGCAGCGTGTTGCCGTTGATGGCGTCCGGGCATGCCTTCAACACGGCCGTGGACGAGATGCCGATCAGTTGGGATCACATCGAACTGCGCCTCGACGCGTACTGCGCGACTCGCGCCGATTGCGACTCCCTGGGGATCAGCGTTGGCGATTTCGTCGCGTTCGACCCGTTGCCGGAGTTCACCGAAAGCGGCCATATCAGCGCCCGGCACCTCGACGACAAGGCCGGTGTTGCCGCGTTGCTGGCGGCACTTAAAGCGATCATCGACAGTGGCGAAGAGCTGATGATCGAC
The DNA here is from genome assembly GCF_055803035.1 of Pseudomonas sp. 300. Taxonomy (NCBI): domain Bacteria; kingdom Pseudomonadati; phylum Pseudomonadota; class Gammaproteobacteria; order Pseudomonadales; family Pseudomonadaceae; genus Pseudomonas; species Pseudomonas sp. 300. The sequence goes on from NZ_JAVLRV010000002.1 coordinate 3,090,791, forward strand.
TGCCATCCGCTGTTCACCATCACCGAGGAAACCGGCAGCGGCGCCGCGGCGGCGTTACCGTGGGACGTCAGCGAATTCGTCGGCATCGACATTGCGCCGGTCGCGCCCGGCCAGCATTCCAGCGAACACGCGGTCAGCGTGGCGATGCAGGATTCCGGCGGGCCTTACGACTATCACTTGTCGCGACACCTTCTGCGGCTGGCCAGCGACAACGAGTTGCCGGTGCGCCGCGACCTGTTTCGCTATTACTTCAGCGATGCGCATTCGGCGGTCACCGCCGGCCATGATATTCGCACCGCCCTGCTCGCCTTCGGCTGCGACGCGACTCACGGCTATGAACGCACCCACATCGACAGCCTCGCGGCACTCAGTCGCCTGCTCGGCGCCTACATCCTCAGCCCGCCAGTGTTCGCCAGCGATGCGCAGCCGGCCAAGGGCTCATTGGACCGGTTCAGTCATCAGATCGAACATGACACGCAGATGGAAAGCGATACGCGAGTGCCGTCGGTGGACAGCCTGGTGGGGCAGCGGTCTGATAGCTGATCAGGTTTTGGGTTGACTGAGTGATCGCTATCGCTGGCAAGCCAGCTCTACAGGGTTTGTGTCGTATGCAAAATTATGTACGACACAACCCTTGTGGGAGCTGGCTTGCCAGCGATGGCGATCTCCCAGGCACCGCATCGAGTCCAGACTAGCCGCCACCCATCATTCGCCGTAGCATCGCGCCATTGTTTAGCCGAGGTGCCTATGCTGATTCCCCACGACCAACTTGAAGTCGACACCCTGACCCGCCTGATCGAGGATTTCGTGACCCGTGACGGCACCGACAACGGCGATGACACGCCGCTGGAAACCCGCGTATTGCGTGTTCGGCAGGCCTTGACCAAAGGTCAGGCGCTGATTGTCTTCGACCCGGAAAGCGAGCAATGCCAGTTGATGCTCAAGCACGACGTGCCCAAGCATCTGTTCGACTGACGTTTTCATCGCCCTTTGGTTTTTGCCAGTTTGACCTGGATGCGCTTGTAGACTTCGGCACGGTGCACATTGACGCTCTGCGGCGCTTCGATGCCAAAGCGCACCGTGTTGCCGTTGACGCCGACAATACGCACCGAAATGTCGTCACCGATGGAAATCATTTCGCCCACAACGCGGCTGAGTACAAGCATGGCATTCGTCCTTCAGGGTTATCGAACCCAGAAGATGCCCGGCGTGCGGCGGGCCTTCAATGCAACGAACGCAAAACAGTCCCGCCCTACAGCGCAAGACGAACACCTCTTAAGGAAACGTCTTACAAAATGTGACTTTGCGTCAGGCAGCAGAGAAACGCGGGCCGAACAGGATGATGCTCGCGCCGATTACACACAACGCCACGCCGATCCAGTCCGAGCCGAGCGGACGAATCCGTTCGACCACCGCCAGCCAGCCAATCGACGCAATGATGTAGATGCCACCGTAGGCGGCGTAGGCACGCCCTGCGTAGCTCGCCTCGACACGCGTCAGCAGCAGCGCGAACAAGGTCAGGCTGAGCAGCGCCGGCATCACCCACCAGACGCTTTTGCCTTGGCGCAGCCACATCCAGAAGGCGAAGCAGCCGGCGATTTCAAACAGCGCGGCAAGAAAAAACCACAGGTAATTGAGCATGCGAGCGTCTCGTTAGGCTGACCGGTTGCGGCCACCCTAACGACGACGTTGTGCGCGGGCAAGTTCAGCCTGCGGTTTGTTTGGCCTTGGCGCGCATTTTATCGGCCATGACCGTCATTTCGTTATAGAGCAGTTGCGGGTTCTTCTGCTTGAGCGCCCAGGCCATACGGCCCTGTTCGTGGGGCAGGATCATGAATTCGCCGGCGGCGACGTGCTGATAGATGTAGTCGGCAATGTCCGCTGCACTAATCGGCGAACTTTCCAGCAACTTGCCGACCTGTGCTTTCATGGCGGGCGTCGGCCCACGAAAAGAATCCAGCAAGTTGGTCTGGAAGAACGACGGGCACACCACATGTACACCGACTTCCTGGTGCGCCAGTTCGATCAGCAGGCTTTCGGACAACGCCACCACACCCGCCTTGGCCACGTTGTAGTTGCTCATGGCCGGGCCTTGCATCAGGGCCGCCATCGACGCGATGTTGATGATCTTGCCTTTGCTTTTTTCCAGCAGCGGCAAGAACGCCTTGCACCCCTTGACCACGCCCATCAGGTTGATCGCAATCTGCCAGTCCCAGTCTTCCAGGGACAGTTCGCTGAAGAACCCGCCCGAGGCGACACCGGCGTTGTTGACAATGACATCGATGCCGCCGAGTTTGACTTCACAGGCCTGGGCGAACGCGGTCAGCTGACTGTAATCGCGCACATCGCAACGCTGGACAAAGCCATCGCCGCCGGCTTCGCGAACCCGTTTCAGGGTTTCCTGCAGACCGGGTTCGCTGACATCCGACAAAGCCAGTTGCCAGCCTTCACGCGCCCAGCGCAGCGCGATTTCGCGACCCAGGCCCGAGCCCGCGCCAGTGATCATCATGCGATTTTGCATAGCAAACAGCCTTGTTGTTCCGGGGAAGATGCGTCGAGTGTAGCGAAGGACCTTGCCCGACCCACGCTCCATCAGATTGCTGAATGGCGCGAGCAAACCGCGAGCGCGCCCGGACCCACTAGCCCCCTGAAAACGAAATAAGCCTTTCTTCGAAAAACATTAAAAAAACTTGGAATTTTCTTTCATGTGCAACAGTCGGATTTTGTAAGCAGCTCGGGTTTATTGCAGTCCAGCTGACAATTAATCACCCGAAAACTCCAGAACACTTCCAACAAGGAAATAGACATGGGCACAATTCTAATCATTATTTTGATCCTCCTGCTGGTAGGTGGTCTGCCGGTCTTCCCTCACTCCAGAAGTTGGGGTTATGGCCCGTCGGGTATCATCGGTGTGGTGTTGGTGGTGCTGTTGATTCTGCTGTTACTCGGCAAGATATAACGCGCTGACAGGCAAAAAAAAGAGGCCCTCGAAGGGCCTCTTTTTTATTGCGTCAACGTTCAGTCCGGCTTGCCGTCAACGACACCGGCGGTGTTGTCGATCAGGCTTTTGGTCGCCGTCTGGATGAACGACTCGAGTTTCTGTTTAAGAGCCGCTTCGTCAGCGGACGCCGGGACCAATTCGCCTTTCGGAGTGGCGCCGAGTTCGTATTGATACAGCTTCGGCGGCATCTCTTTCGGCAGTACCAACACGCGGTCTGCGGTCAGCAATGCTACGGTCTGATCGCTACCCGACGGTTTGATCACGCCGAACCCCTTGTCGCCTTCCGGCAGGTTCAGCAAGTCACGGCCCCAGCACTGGTGAATCACGTCGCCACCGATACGGCCCATGATGGTCGGCACGATGTCGATCTGGGTACCCACGGTATGGTCGACCTGACCGAACTTGTCCTGGACGCCTGGCCCGATCAGCAACATCGGGACGTTGAAACGGCCCAGGTCCATTTCAGTGATCTGCTGCTCATTGCCGAAACCGTGGTCGCCGACGATCACGAACAGGGTTTCCTTGAAGTAAGGCTCCTTGCGCGCCTTCTCGAAGAACTGGCCAAGCGCCCAGTCGGAGTAACGCATGGCAGTCAAATGTTCGTTGAGACTGCCGCGGTCGGTCACGCGCTCGACCGGCAATGGTGTCGGCAAGGCATATGGCGTGTGGTTGGACAAGGTTTGTAGCAAGGCATAGAACGGCTTTTTGTCCTTGCCGTCGCGGGCCTTCAACTCTTCCAGGCCACGGTTGAACATGTCCTGGTCGGACACACCCCAGGTCGGATCGGAGAACACCGGGTTAACGAAGTCGTTACGTCCGATGAAGTTGGTCATGCCCTGGTTGCTGAAGAAGCCCGACTGGTTGTCCCAGGCGAAGTCGCCGTTGTAGACATACACGTCATCGTAGTCACGGGCGCTGAGCAATTGCGGCAGGCCAGACAGCTTGTGGCTGCCTTCCGGTGTTTGCATCAGGTATTCGAAACCCGGCAGGTTCGGGAAGCAGGCCATGGTGGCGAACATACCCTGATGGGTGTGCGTGCCGTTGGAGAAGAAGCGGTCGAACAACAGGCCTTCTTTCGACAGGTTATCGAAGTATGGCGTGACGTTGCCCGGACGCCCCAGTGCGCCCACCGAGTGACCGGCGAAGCTTTCCATCAGGATCACGACGACGTTCTTGATCGGCAGGGTCTTGTCGGCATTCGGGGTATAGTTGCGGCGAACAGCAGCCGTTTCCGGATCAACCAGTTTGTCGCTAGGCGTCAGCAGCATGTCACGCACAGTCTGCTGGGCCAGCGGCTGCTCCAGTGTGGCCTTCCAGATGTTGTCGCGCTCCTCGGACATCCGGCTCTTGGCTGCCGCAACCAGCGACAGGGTACCGTTGAGGCCCAACTGGTTGGCGAAGTTGGAGTCGGTGGTGTAGACGTCACCCCAACGCAGCGGCGGGCCTTGGCGCAGAGTGCCACGAGCCGCGACCACGCAGACCATCAGGCAGACCACGAATACCATGATGCGCGCATACCACGGGGCGATCTGGCGCGTGCCGATGCTGCCGCCGCTGAAGGGCCCGCGTGGACGGGTGGCGCGGTCGGCGCCCTTGAACGCCAGGGTCAGGATCAACGTGCCCACGGCCCAGGCCAGCAGGTAGCGAACCACCGGAAAACCATACCAGAGCATGCTCATCACGGTTTTCGGGTCTTCCTTTACATATTGGAAGACCAGGCCGTTGAGGCGCTGGTGGAACTCACGGTAGAAGTCCATTTCCATCAGGCCGAGAAACAGCGCGATGCTCGAAGCGATGGTCAGCCAGAAACGGAAGAACCCGCGGGCCGCCATGGCCCGAGCGCTGAACAGCGCCAGCAGCAACGGAATGCTGAGGTAGACCACCAGGCGCAAATCGAAACGCAAGCCGTTGGCGAACGCTTCGAGAAAGGTCGAGGCCGGGGTATCGAGGATCATCTCGCGGTTGTAGACCAGCAACGCAACGCGCAGCAGGCTGAACATGACCATCATGACCAGGGCACACAACAGCGTGTAGGCCAGATGCGATTTGACGGTCGGTTGCAGCAGGCGACTAGAAGCTCGCTGCTGACTCAGGGCGTCCGGAATTGCCATGTCGTTTTAGGACCCATTGGAAGTTGAAGTTTCAAAATTACGGCTGCGCCCTGCCCTCTGTCGGCCAGTTCTCGGCCCCGGGGTTCGCGCGGTGCGCAAATGTTGCACGATCAACCACGGCATTGCCATTGATTACTGATCTGCACGGCTGGCGCGGGCGAATTGTCTTGGAGGCTTTGTGAAAATTTTGTGCAACGCATATCCGGAAACACAATAAAGTCCCTCCGCGCCTGGTACCAAATGCAGTCAGGGGGCTTGTGCTCTTTCTCAACTGTGGCCAAATCCGTTCCTGCGTTACCGCAGAAACGGGTATGTACAATAATCAATCAAACAAACCGCCCCACAAAAAAAAGCGCCCCGATCAAATCAGGGCGCTTTATCAGAAGAACGGCGTAATTACTTCTCGGCGCGTTCTTTCAGGGCTTTCAACGTATTGAACGGCGCATCAACCACAAACTTGTTGGCCACCATCGACGGAATGCTCCCACCCGGCTCAGTGTGAACCTGATAAGTCACTTCGACCTGGTCACCCTTGGGCACCAACTTCCAGAACCCCTCGACCTTGGTAACCCGCACGAAACCTTTTTCTTCAGGAATGTACTTCGGCACACCCTCAAGTTTGCGGGTCAGGCTGCCATCCGCGCCTTCGGTGGTCGTGATGTGCAACACCGAATCACGCGCCGTCACCGGCCATGGGGTATTGAACTGGGTGTAGGTCCAGCTCTGATCGCCTTCGTGCTTGAGCAGTTTCTGCAGTTTGCATTCGTGAATCCACGAGCAGGCGCCTGCCACGTCTTCCTGGAGTGCGCGCAACTTGGCCATGGTGGTTTTCATCAGGGTAACGCCCTGATAAGCCTTGTAGTCAGAACCGGCCACTTCACTCAAGGACACTTTGATGCCGTCTTCATTCTTGGCCACCTTCCAGTCTTCGGCCTGTGCGGCGGCAGTCGCCAGCAAAACCGTCAAACCACACAGCACAGCCATTCGATGCAGCGAACCCATAGTCTTATTCCTTATTGTTGAAGTTCCGTTCGTAGAACACATCACGCCGCCGTCATTTGCTCCCACCATCCCAGCAATTTGATCGCCTCGTCACTGCTGCTGCCGCAGACTTCAACGTCGGCCTCGAACGCCGAACAAACGGCAGGACGCTCCGGATTGCCGAAAATATTGCACAGGTTTTCGGCAGAGAGTTGGACGCAGCGCTCTCCGGCGGCCTTGCCATTGGGCATGCCGGGAATCGGTGAACTGATGGAAGGGGCAATGCAACAAGCGCCACAACCTTCACGGCATTTCATGACGAAAAGCTCCTCGCGACGGGTGATGTGTTAAAGGACGGGGCACAGAGTAACCGCTAAAACAGTTGTTTTAAATTACCTGCTGCCGGGTTTTTACGCTCAAACCAGCGTGACTGACCAGTCTCCGACAAAGCGTCTGGCCTGCGGGTCACGCCGAGAAAGGATTTACTGCTTGAACTCGAATTCCAGCGCCGCGCCGTCGACGTCCCGACGCTCTTCGTTACGCAGTTGCAGCTTCATTTCGTTGCTGATCAGTCGCCCGTTGAGTTGAAACGGAGAGCTGCCGGCTTTCTCACCAAACATTTTTGGCAACACCGCGTCGTGTCGGGGCAACGGAACTGTACCGATCGGCTTCAACTCCTCGGCCATGTCCTCAGGCAAGCTCAAATCCAGGTCAGCCGAAGGCAGTTTGGTTTTCACCACTTCACTGGCCGGTTTGGTTTTTGAGGCAATCGGTGGACGTTTTTTCTGCGCAGCCGCTTTCTTTTTGACCGGCGTGGCTTTCTTTGCCGGTGCCGGCTTTTTCGACGTCGCGCTGGCGGCCGGTTTTTCCTGAGCGGATGCCGCCATGACGCCTTCCGAATTGAAGGTCATCAACAGGCAGATCGACAACCAGGCGGCAGGAAAAATCGGTTTCATGGACCCAACGGGGATAACGGCATTATCGGCAGAGGGCATATGCTCGCTTGTTGGACGCAACATGACAAGCTCGGGCAGGGATTACCCGCCCACCCTTTCACATTCCGCCGGTCATCTCCTGGCAAAGCTGGGTAGCCAGCATGCCCAGGGTCATCAACGCACGCTCGGCTTCGCGATTCCAAGGAATGCCGCAGTTGAGCCGAATGCAGTGATTGAACTGCTCGGTGTTACTGAAAATCAGCCCCGGTGCGATGCTGATGCCTTGCTGCAACGCGCGCACATGAAGTTCTTGTGTGTTGACCCGCCCCGGCAGACTCACCCACAGAATGAAGCCGCCGGTCGGTCGGGTCATCTGCGTGCCTTCCGGAAAATACTGCTGCACCGCGAGCTGGAAAGCGCTGAGATTCTTGCGGTATTCCTGACGGATGTAGCGCAAATGCCGGTCGTAACCGCCATTTTCGAGATACGCCGCAATCCCCATCTGCGTGACGCTGCAAGCCGAATGCGTGCTGAAGGTCTGCAAGCGCTGGATTTCCTGCTGGTACTTGCCGGCAATCATCCAGCCAATCCGCACACCCGGGGACAGGGTCTTGGAGAAGCTTGAGCAGTAGATCACCCGATCCAGCCGGTCGTAGGCCTTGAGTGCCTTGGTGCGCCCCTGCTCGAACATCAGTTCGCCGTAGATGTCGTCTTCGACCACCTGAATATCGAAATCCGAGGCCAGTCGCAGCAGTTGTTTCTGCCGCTCTTCGGGCATGGTGCCACCCAGCGGATTGCTCAGGCGCGTGGTCAGCACCAATGCTTTGATCGACCATTGATTGGCCGCCAGTTGCAGGGCTTCCAGGCTCATGCCGGTCGCCGGATCACTAGGGATTTCGATGACTTTCAGGCCCAACAGGTCGGCCAGTTGCAGCAAACCGTAATAGGTCGGCGACTCGGCGGCGATCAGGTCGCCCGGCCGGGTCAGCACGCGCAGGGACATCTGCAGGGCATCGACGCAGCCGTGAGTGATCACCACTTCCGACGGATCGACCACCACGCCGGCATCGCGCATGCGAATCGCCACTTGCCGCCGCAACGGTTCAAAACCGGGGCTGAACATGTAGCTGAATGCCCGTGGGCTATGGAATCGGGTGACTTTGGCCAACTGCTGATGCAGCGCCCGTACCGGCAGATAATCAACGCTCGGCACCGCCGCGCCCAAAGGAAATACGCCCTCGCGACGGGATTCGACCAACACTTGTTGAATGATGCTGCTGCGGGTGACGAGGCCGGGACGTTCGACCCGGGCGATGTCCGGTGTCGGCGCGGTCAGGGCCGGCGTCTGGTGCACGTAGTAACCCGACTGCGGCCGGGCGCGAATCAGCCCCTGATCTTCGAGATTGGCATAGGCCTGCAACACCGTCGCATGGCTGACATTGAGCTGCGAGCTCATCTTGCGCACCGATGGCACGCGCTCCCCCGGTTGATAGACACCACGGCGGATGTCTTCGGCCAGTTGTTGAGCAATACGTTGGTAGAGCAAGAGATTGGTCATGACGCAGCACTCGATTTCACGGGCATTTTATTCTTGTGTGAAACAATACCGGAACAGTTTAGAAGTGTACGGGGACAGTTGCCACAATAGTCGACCGTACAGTGCAGTGTCAGCAAAATCTGTACTGCTTTTTATGAAGAACGTGGGGGGAGTTGGCAGACACAAAAAAACCCGGCGCTGTCTGGCAGGCCGGGTTTTCCAGAGACGCCGCCTTAACGGGCGGCGCCGAGCTGGCCTTTTTCGTCGGAGAACACAATTTCCACCCGACGGTTCTGCGCCCGCCCCCGTTCAGAGGCATTCGCGTCCACCGGGTACTCGTCACCGTAGCCTTCAACCTGGATGCGTTTATCGTCGATGCCCAGGTCCATCAGCACATCGGCCACCGATTGCGCACGGTCACGGGACAGTTTGAGGTTTTCCTGCTTGCCGCCGGTGCTGTCGGCGTAGCCTTCGATGCGCACGACGCGCTTGGGATTGAGCTGCAGGAACTGCACGATCTTCAACACCACACGGTTCGCCGAGTTTTTCAGCTCCGCTTCGCCGGTGTCGAACAGCACATCGCCGAGGGTCATCACCAGGCCACGGTCAGTCTGGGTGGTCGCCAGCGCAACAATCTGCTCTTCAAGCCACTTGCCTTGCTGCTGCACGCTCAGCAATTTGGATTCTCGCAGGGCCAGTTGCAGGCGCTGACGCTCTAGTTCGAGCTTCGCCGCGCGCTCCTCGTTGAGGACCTGATTGGTGTGCTCCCGAGCGATTTCGCTGTAGCGCTGACTCAGGTAGGCGTAGTGCACCACGTCCGAACCGCTGCCCCAGTAACTGGACAGGCGATCGGCGCGGGCCAGGGATTCACCGGCACGGATCACGTCTTTCGGCGCGATTCGCAGCACGTTGGAATCCTCTTTCACTTTCTGAAAGTCGGCACCCGCTTCTTGCAGCGCGGCTTCACTGTGCTGACCGGCGCAGCCAGAGAGACTGGCACAGCCCACGAGGATCAAGCCGCCGATAGTTTTGGACGTGAGGTTCATTGGGCATCTCCCACTTGCTTGCGCAATCGAGTGATGCGGGTGTTGAGAAGATCCAGCTTCTCTTCACTTTTGAGCGTCAGTACCTTGGCTTCGGCCAGACGAGCGTCCAGTTCGGCCTGTTCGGCGCGCATGCGTGCATGTTTGTAAGACTGATCGGTCATGTCACCTTGGGCGCGGGCGAATTTTTCTTCGGCCAGTTTCATTTCCGGCACATCGTCCGCAGTGGCACCCACGGCTTTGGCTTGCACGAGCACCTGTTCGGTCAGGCGTATTTGTTCATTCGGCGCCGGATCGGCTGCACAACCCGCCAGAGCCAGAACGGCCAGGGCAGCGAAAAGAGGTCGAATACTCACTAAAAATCCCTACTGTTTTGGGGTACTGGCGGGTTGTTGTAGCTGCTGCTGTTGCTGCGCCTTCCAGCGCTCGATATTGCGTTGCAGCACAGCTTCCGTCAGTCCGGACGCGGACAATTCTGTCATCTTTTTGGCCAGCTGTCCGCGCAACCACGGATCGTTGCAGGCTGAGTTATGGGAAACCGCGAGGAACAGACCGGGTTTGTCGACCGGTTGTGAGCGCGCGACCAGGTCATTGGCCATGCTCAGGGCCTGCGCGGCCGCCATGCCCGAATAGCGTCCGGCAAGGACAAATTCCACTTCCCCCAACAGCAATTTCTGAAAAGCCTGGGTCAGGTTTGCAGTGCGTACGAGGGTCAATTGCTGCTCGGCGAACGTACCAAATGCCGGGGTCATTCGAGACTTTTCCGACAGCGCGCCAGGATGACCGTGAAGGTCCTGCGCCTGGTTGTAGACCAGTGGCGAGTCTTTACGGGTCCAGACCAGGTAATCGTTTTCCAGCAACGGCGGATGAATGTAATCGAGGGTTTCCAGCTCACTGACCGTCAACGGTGCGTCGGCCAGCATGTCCATGCGCCCACTGCGCACTTCATCAAGGGCTTGGGCACGTTTGCCGGCATAGAGCATCTCGACTTTGATGCCCAACTGCCCTGCTACCTGTTGCAACAGGTCGGCACTGGCACCGATCAGGTGCGTGGGGTTCTGCGGGTCTTGCCACAGATACGGCGGCGCATCCGGACTGCCGGTGACCACCAGTCGCTCGCACTTGCCCGCCGCAGTGGACAGCGTTGGCAACAGCGTCAAACCCAGCAGCAATGACCAACCGAACACTCGGCGCAAATCCACGGCAATACACTCCACTCAAACCCCGTTATATCCCCTGTAGGAGCCAGCTTGCTGGCGCCTACAGAAGAACAAAAAAAAGCCCGACCAAAAGGTCGGGCTCTTTATAGGTCAAGCGGCTGGATTAGACCAGCTTCTCGAACTCAGGGATGGCTTCGAACAGGTCCGCCACCAGGCCGTAATCGGCCACCTGGAAGATCGGCGCTTCTTCGTCCTTGTTGATCGCGACGATCACTTTGGAGTCTTTCATGCCGGCCAGGTGCTGGATCGCGCCGGAGATACCGACGGCGATGTACAGCTGTGGAGCAACGATCTTGCCGGTCTGACCGACCTGCATGTCGTTGGGTACGAAACCTGCGTCGACCGCAGCGCGGGAAGCACCGACGGCAGCGCCCAGCTTGTCGGCCAGGGCGTACAGATGTTTGAAGTTGTCGCCGTTCTGCATGCCGCGACCGCCGGAAACGACGATTTTGGCAGCGGTCAGTTCCGGACGATCGGACTTGGCCAGTTCTTCGCCAACGAAGCTGGAAATCGCAGCATCGTGAGCAGCAGCAACGGCTTCAACAGCGGCCGAACCACCTTCAGCAGCGACCGGGTCGAAACCGGTGGCACGCACGGTGATCACTTTGACCGCAGCGTTCGACTGAACGGTCGCGATGGCGTTACCGGCGTAGATCGGGCGCTTGAAGGTGTCAGCGCTTTCAACCGAGATGATCTCGGAGATCTGGTCAACGTCCAGCTGAGCGGCAACGCGCGGCAGGATGTTTTTGCCGTTGGAAGTGGCGGCAGCCAGGATGTGGCTGTAGCCCTTGCCCAATTCAGTAACCAGAGGAGCGACGTTTTCCGGCAGCTGGTGAGCGTAGGCAGCGTTATCAGCTACCAGTACTTTCGCCACTCCAGCGATTTTCGCAGCGGCTTCAGCCACGGCGCCAGCGCCCTGACCTGCAACCAGCACGTGGATGTCGCCGCCGATTTTGGCAGCAGCGGCCACGGTGTTCAGCGTGGCCGGGGCCAGCACTTTGTTGTCGTGTTCAGCAATAACCAAGATAGTCATTTAGATTACCTTCGCTTCGTTTTTCAGTTTCTCGACCAGTTCAGCCACCGACTTGACCTTGATACCCGCGCTGCGTGCAGCCGGCGCTTCGACTTTCACGGTCTTGTTGGTGGAGGCGGTGGAAACGCCCAAAGCGTCCGGAGTCAGCACTTCGAGAGGCTTCTTCTTGGCTTTCATGATGTTTGGCAGGGACGCATAACGCGGCTCGTTCAAACGCAGGTCGGTGGTGACGATGGCTGGCAGTTTCAAGGAAACTGTTTGCGCGCCGCCGTCGATTTCGCGAGTCACGGCAACCGAGTCGCCAGACACTTCGACTTTCGAAGCGAAGGTGCCCTGACCGTAGCCGCTCAATGCAGCGAGCATCTGGCCAGTCTGGTTGTTGTCGCTGTCGATGGCCTGTTTGCCGAGGATCACCAGCTGAGGCTGTTCCTTGTCGACAACGGCTTTGAGCAGCTTGGCAACGGCCAAGGAAGTCAGATCTTCAGCGGATTCGACGAGGATGGCGCGGTCGGCACCCAGAGCCAGCGCGGTGCGCAGTTGCTCTTGAGCGGTGGACGGGCCGATGGAGACGACGACGATTTCAGTCGCAACGCCTTTCTCTTTCAGGCGTACGGCTTCTTCCACTGCGATTTCGCAGAACGGGTTCATCGACATCTTCACGTTGGCGAGGTCGACGCCGGAATTGTCCGCCTTGACGCGAACCTTGACGTTGTAATCCACAACGCGTTTGACAGCTACAAGAACCTTCATGGATTCCTCGTTACTCTCCGGTGAAAAGAAAGTCGCCTAGGCGAACCTGGCGGTTGATGCTCATCGGGCGCAAGGGCACCTCTAAAAACGCCGGCATAAGTATCAAGTGACCATCGCTCATGATGTTGATGACCGTTCGTCAGTGGTGACCAACAAGTCATTCAATATCGCGGCGTGTAAACTGCGCGCCATCACTGCACTGCGCATCACCTTGTACCGCCATCGCCCTGTCTTTAGAGGTGCTCTTGAAACCAACAGTCAGCCTACGGCGAGCGCAAAACCGACCGTATCTTGACCGGAACGCCTATTCCGGTCAATACGGCAAAATGGACAGTCATAAGCCGCGTGACTTTGATTTCTCTGGCTTTGAGCCGATTCAAACAAACGTTTGTATTGGACGCTAAGAGTGGTGTAGATATAATGCGCCACCCAAAGAGAAAGGTGGTTCATCGATTGTCCTCTTCCTGCCTCGCGCAGGATTTCATGGATGCGACACCAAACCTCCAATTAGAAAAAAAACTGTTGAGCCTTGAGTAGGAGATAACCTGTGGAACGCGAATACATGGAATTCGACGTGGTCATCGTCGGTGCCGGCCCCGCTGGTCTTTCCGCCGCCTGCCGTTTGAAGCAGAAGGCTGCTGAAGCCGGTAAGGAAATCAGCGTCTGCGTGGTCGAAAAAGGCTCCGAAGTGGGTGCTCACATCCTGTCCGGTGCCGTGTTCGAACCACGCGCCCTGAACGAATTGTTCCCGGACTGGAAAGAACTCGGCGCGCCGCTGAACACGCCGGTCACACGCGATGACATCTTCGTGCTGAAAAACGCCGAGAGCGCGCAAAAGATTCCTGACCTCTTTGTGCCCAAGACCATGCACAACGAAGGCAACTACATCATCTCCCTGGGCAACCTGTGCCGCTGGCTGGCCCAACAGGCCGAGAACCTGGGCGTGGAAATCTACCCAGGCTTCGCCGCTCAGGAAGCACTGTTCGACGAGAACGGCGTGGTTCGCGGGATCATCACCGGCGATCTGGGCGTTGACCGCGAAGGTAACCCAAAAGAAGGCCTGTACACCCCGGGCATGGAACTGCGCGGCAAGTACACGCTGTTCGCCGAAGGTTGCCGTGGCCACATCGGCAAGCAGTTGATCAAGCGCTTCAACCTCGACAGCGAAGCCGACGCCCAGCACTACGGCATCGGCCTGAAGGAAATCTGGGAAATCGACCCGGCCAAGCATCAGCCAGGCCTGGTGGTGCACACCGCCGGCTGGCCGCTGGACATCATGGGCACCGAGAACACCGGTGGCTCCTTCCTCTATCACCTGGAAAACAACCAGGTGGTGGTCGGCCTGATCGTCGACCTTTCCTACAGCAACACCTACCTGTCGCCGTTCGACGAGTTCCAGCGCCTCAAGCATCACCCGGTGCTCAAGCAGTACCTGGAAGGCGGCAAGCGCATCAGTTACGGCGCCCGCGCCATCTGCAAAGGCGGCCTGAACTCGCTGCCAAAAATGGTCTTCAAGGGCGGCGCGCTGATCGGTTGCGACCTCGGCACCCTCAACTTCGCCAAGATCAAAGGCAGCCACACCGCGATGAAGTCCGGCATGCTCGCCGCTGAATCCGTGGCCGAAGCGCTGTTCGCTGAAAAGGACGGCACCGAAGAGCTGACCACTTACGTCGACGCATTCAAGAAGAGCTGGCTCTACGACGAACTGTTCGCCAGCCGCAACTTCGGCCCGGCGATCCACAAGTTCGGCGCGATCGTCGGCGGTGGTTTCAACTGGCTCGACCAGAACATCTTCGGCGGCAAACTGCCGTTCACCTTGCACGACACCAAGCCGGATTACGCTTGCCTGAAGCTGGCAGCCGACTGCAAGAAGATCGACTACCCGAAACCGGACGGCAAGATCAGCTTCGACAAGCTCAGCTCGGTGTTCATCTCGGGTACCAACCACGAAGAAGAACAGCCTTGCCACTTGAAGCTGACCGATCCAAGCATCCCGATCAGCAAGAACCTGCCACTGTACGATGAGCCCGCCCAGCGTTACTGCCCGGCTGGCGTGTATGAGGTGGTGACCAAGGAAGACGGCGAGAAGCGTTTCCAGATCAACGCCCAGAACTGCGTTCACTGCAAGACCTGCGACATCAAGGACCCTGCACAGAACATCACCTGGGTGGCGCCGGAAGGTGCTGGCGGCCCGACTTACCCGAACATGTAAGTTGAACCGCTGAACAACAAGGCTCCCGAAATGGGGGCCTTTTTGTTGCCTGCAATTCCGGCAACACCACAATTCCCCTGTGGGAGCGAGCCTGCTCGCGACGACGGTTTAACATCCAGCATTTATTTCGACTGACACACCGATATCGCGAGCAGGCTCGCTCCCACAGGGTCAATCACACATTCAGGCAGCGCGTTCGTCGCCAGGATTGCGCTCAAAGTAGCGCTTGTACTCGCGACTGAACTGCGACGTGCTCTGATACCCGACCCGATGCGCCACCTGCGCCACGCCCAACCCTTCGGTGAGCAACAACTGTTGCGCCTTCAGCAAGCGCAATCGCTTCAAATACTGCACCGGCGACAACAAGGTGCTGCGCTTGAAATGCTCATGAAAGGTCGACGCACTCATGTTCGCGCAACTGGCCAGCGTATCGACGTTCAGCGGTTCGGTGTAATGCGCGTGCAGATGACTGAGGGAGGCGGCAACCCGAGCAAATTGGCCCTGCTGTTCCACCAGCGCACGCAACACATCCGCTTGCGGACCTCGCAACGCGACGAACAACAGTTCCCGCAACCGCGCCGGCCCCATGATCTGACATTCCAGTGGATCGTGCAGGCAACGCAACAGCCGCTCCACGCAACCGCGCATCGCATCGTCGAGCACCGCCGAAGTCATCGACTCGGGGGTTTGCGCAGGAATATTGCGCCCCGGTGCCAGCCCCATGGCCAACACCAACTCACCGAGCAGCACCCGGTCGATGGCTATAGAAACCCCAAGCATCGGCCCATCAGGCGCCGAAAAAGTCTCGCATTCAAAAGGCACCGGCAATGCCTGAATCAGGTAATGCCCGGCGCCGTATTCCAGCGTACGAGCCCCCAGGTACGCCAGTTTGCTGCCTTGGGCGATGATGACCAGACTCGGTTCATAGATCTGCGGACCGCGCGCCACATCGCAACTGGCGCGCAAAACCTGCACGCCCGGCAATGCCGTCGGCGCAAAACCATCGCGAGTGGTCAAAGGCTGGATCAGCGAAACCAGCGTGGCATTGGCATCGAGATGACGGGTCAGCAACATGAGAGCTCTTCACAAAAAAAATCACGGAAAAAGGGATGAAAGCATCATCGCAGGTCTGATCGACCAATTGACCAAACGAACCCTGATGCCGGAGGAATAGGCATGACACCCGGAGGAATCGCCATGGCCGGTGACCGACGCGGCGCTCAAAATGCGCCGCCTCACCTGCCACTGCTTTTGCGAGGTTCATCATGTACACCGCCATCGGATACGCCGCCCAGTCGGCCACCACTCCCCTCGCCCCGGTAAAATTCGAACGCCGCAGCCCTCGCGCCGACGACGTGGCGATCGATATTCTCTACTGCGGCGTCTGCCATTCCGACATCCACCAGGCGCGCAACGAGTGGGGCATTGCCGTTTACCCACTGATGCCCGGCCACGAGATCGTAGGCAAAGTTACCGCCATCGGTGCGAATGT
Organism: Pseudomonas sp. 300; assembly: GCF_055803035.1. Taxonomy (NCBI): domain Bacteria; kingdom Pseudomonadati; phylum Pseudomonadota; class Gammaproteobacteria; order Pseudomonadales; family Pseudomonadaceae; genus Pseudomonas; species Pseudomonas sp. 300. The sequence continues at coordinate 3,107,106 of NZ_JAVLRV010000002.1, forward strand.
CACCCAGCATAAAGTCGGCGATCTGGTCGGCGTCGGCTGCATGGTCGACTCCTGCCGCAGCTGCGAAGCTTGCCAGGCCAACCTCGAGCAATATTGCCTCGAAGGTCCGACCATGACTTATGCCACCCCTGACCGCGTGGATGGCAGCAATACCATGGGCGGTTACTCCGACAGCATCGTGGTCAGTGAGCACTTCGTCGTGCGCATTCCGGAAAAACTCGACCTCGCCAGTGCCGCGCCGATCCTCTGCGCCGGCATCACCACCTACTCGCCGCTCAAACACTACGGCGTGAAGGCGGGTGACAAGGTCGGGATTCTCGGCATGGGCGGCCTCGGGCACATGGGCATCAAGTTCGCCAAGGCAATGGGCGCGGAAGTGACGCTGTTCACTCGCTCGGCGAGCAAGGCTGAAGAAGGTCGTCGTCAGGGTGCGGATCACGTGATTGTGTCGACCGATGCCGAACAGATGAAGGCAGCAGCGGGTCATTTCGACTTCCTGCTGGACACCATTCCGGTGCAGCACGACCTTAATCCCTACCTCGACACCCTGCGTTTCGATGGCGTGCACATTCTGGTCGGGCTGATCGAACCGGTCGATCCACCGGTCCACGCCGGCAAACTGGTGATGAGCCGTCGCGTACTGGCCGGCTCGCTGATCGGCGGCATCGCCGAAACCCAGGAAGTGCTGGATTTCTGCGCCGAGCACAACATCACCTGCGACATCGAAATGCTCGACATCCGCCAGATCAACGAGGCTTATGCCCGCATGATCGCCGGTGACGTGAAATACCGTTTCGTCATCGACATGGCGACGCTGAAAGTCTGATCAGACCTTAGCGCCAAGCTCTGCCGAGAGCCGGGCTGTGACCCCTTTGATCAGGGGAATCAGCTCGGCCATTTTTTCCAGCGGCATGTACGGCACGGTGCTGGCGATGCTGATGCCGGCGACAATGCGCTTGCTGGCATCACGGATCGGCGCCGCCACGCAGCGGATTGACGGTTCGTTGTCTTCCAGGTCGAAGGCATAACCGCCTGCCACGTACTCGACCATGCGCTGCTGAAACTGCTCCCAGGATTGCTCCGGGTGCTGCGGCCAGAACTGATTTTTCCCACCCGCCGGCAGACTGACTTCGTACAGTCGTTGCCATTCTTCCTGCGTGTCATCGAGCATCAGCGCCTTGCCGATCCCGGTGCGCGCCAACGGCATGCGATGGCCGACCCGCGAACGCATTTCCGGGCCATTGCGCCCCGGATTCTTGTGCAGGTACAGGACCTCGTCGCCTTCGCGAATCGCCAGGTGAATGGTGTCGCCGGTCAACGCCGACAACTCATCCAGATACGGCCCGGCCAAGGTGACCAGCGGCAGTTCCTCGCGCGCCTGGAAACCCAACTCGATCAGCTTCGGCCCCAGCAAATAACCGACCTGCGGCACCACGCGCAGATAGCGCTCGTCCACCAGGCAACTGGCCAGACGATGGGTGGTGCTGCGCGTCGTGCCGATCAGCCGGGCGATTTCCTTGAGATCGCGGGCGCCACTGGCCACGGCCTGAACCACACCCAGACCGCGAAGCAATGTCTGGGTGCCGGTCGGCGCGGCGTCCTTGGCGATTTTTGGGGCGTCTTCCTGCATATCCAGCCTTTACCGTTGAGCGAGGGAGCGGGCGGCATTATGGTCGCCCGACGGCTGCGACTACAACTTGATACGCTCGACCTTCCCGACCAGCAGAATGTAGGAAAGCGCACCAATCAACGCCAGAACGGAGATATAGGTGATCGCCGGAGCGAACGAGTCACCGGTGGCGAGGAAACCGATGACAATCGGTGTGGTGATCGCCGACAGATTGCCGATGAAATTGAACACCCCACCGGTCAGCCCCAACAACCGTGCCGGCGCCAACGTGGAAACCAGCGACCAAGTGATTGAAGCCAGACCATTGCCGAAGAAGGCCAAGGAGAGGAAGGCAATCACCAGCGGCGTCGACTCGACGAAGTTGGCGCCGATGATCGAGGTGGAAATCAGCAGACCGCCAATGATCGGCAGCTTGCGGGCGAAACCCACCGTGTAACCACGACGGATCAGGAAATCGGAGAAGAACCCGGAACAGAGCACGCCGACGAAAGCCGCGAGAAACGGCAGCGATGCCAGCAAGCCCGACTTGATGAAGTCCATGCCGCGATATTTCACCAGGTAGGTCGGGAACCACGTCAGGAAAAACCACAGCGTCGAGTTGAGGCAGAACTGACCGAGGTAGATGCCCCACAACTTGCGTTTGGTCAGAACGATGCCGAGGTCGGTCCAGCTGAATTTGGCCTTGACCTTGGCTTGCTCGGCCTGGATATCCACCAGCCCGCCGCCTTCGCGTATCAGCTCGATTTCGGCGTCATTGGCGCCTTTGAAATCCCGTGGCTCACGATATACCGCGTACCAGATCACCGCCCAGAGAATGCCCACCGCACCGGTGCTGACGAACACCATGTGCCAGCCAAACTCATGCTGCAACCAGGCGAGTACCGGCGTCAGGAATGCCAACCCGACGAACTGGCCGGACGTGTAGAAACCAATGGCCGTGGCGCGCTCGCGCTCTGGAAACCAAGTGGTAACCACGCGACTGTTGATCGGATACGCCGGTGCTTCCAGCGCCCCGACCGCCATGCGCAAGACGAACAGCGCGATGAAGCTGGCGGCGAAGCCGAGCATCACCGTGGCGATCGACCACAGCAACAAGGCGACGCTGTAGAGAATGCGCGGCGGGACGCGATCCACCAGCCAGCCGCCGGGGATTTGCATGGCGGCGTAGGTCCAGCCGAACGCGGAGAAGATCAGTCCGACGTGGATCGGGTCGATGCCCAGGTCACTGGTCAGCGCCGGGGCGGCGATAGAGAGGTTGCTGCGGTCCAGGTAGTTGATCACCACGGTGATGAACAGCAGGACCATGATGAAAAAACGCTTGCGGCTGGGCGCCACCAACGACGCCTGCCCGGTGAGGGTTTGCGGTTGCATGGGGAATGCCTCTTCTTATGTTTATTGAGGTCGATGTGAAATCGGGGTGTGCCGCAAATCTCCCGTCCATGGAGATCAAACGGTGGGAGCCAGCCTGCTGGCGATAGCGGTGTGTCAATCACCTTGACTGCTGGAGGTGCAGACCAAATCGCCAGCAGGCTGGCTCCCACAGGGGTTTGCGATGGGTCAGGGAGGACTCACCACTCGGCAAAACTGCCATCGGCATGGCGCCAGATCGGGTTGCGCCAGCGATGCCCGACCGCCGCGCGTTCGATCACGTATTCCTCGTTGATCTCGATGCCCAAGCCAGGACCATTCGGAATCTTCACGAAGCCTTTGTCGTAATCGAACACTCGCGGATCCTTGACGTAATCCAGCAGGTCGTTGCTCTCGTTGTAGTGGATGCCCAGGCTCTGTTCCTGGATGAAGGCGTTGTAGCAAACCGCGTCCAGTTGCAGACACGCCGCGAGGGCAATCGGGCCCAACGGGCAATGCAGCGCCAAGGCCACGTCGTAGGCTTCGGCCATGTTGGCGATCTTGCGGGTTTCGGTAATGCCGCCAGCGTGAGAAGCATCGGGTTGGATGATGTCGACGTAACCTTCGCTGAGCACGCGCTTGAAATCCCAGCGCGAGAACAGCCGTTCACCCAAGGCAATCGGCGTGCTGGTCAATGGCGCCAGTTCCTTCAGCGCTTCATAGTTTTCGCTGAGCACCGGCTCCTCGATGAACATCAGTTTGTACGGGTCGAGTTCCTTCATCAGCACCTTGGCCATGGGCTTGTGCACCCGGCCATGGAAATCCACGCCGATGCCGACGTTCGGCCCGACTGCGTCACGCACGGCAGCGACGTTGGCCAGGGCGAGGTCGACTTTTTCGAAGGAATCGAGGAATTGCAGCTCTTCGGTGCCGTTCATTTTCACCGCAGTAAAACCACGCTCCACCGCTTCTTTCGCTGCGCGAGCGGTGTCTGCCGGACGGTCGCCGCCGATCCACGAATAGACACGAATTTTGTCGCGCACCTGACCACCGAGCAGATCGCTGACCGACACACCCAACGCCTTGCCCTTGATGTCCCATAGCGCCTGATCGATACCAGCCAGCGCACTCATGTGGATCGCACCGCCCCGGTAGAAGCCGCCTCGGTACAGCACAGTCCAGATGTCTTCGATGTTGCGTGGGTCTTTGCCGATCAGGTAGTCGGACAATTCTTCAACGGCAGCCGCCACCGTGTGGGCACGACCTTCGACCACGGGCTCGCCCCAACCGGTCACGCCCTCGTCGGTTTCGACCTTGAGGAAGCACCAGCGCGGCGGAACGATGAAGGTGGTCAGTTTGGTGATTTTCATCTCTTCTCTCTCTTGTTAGATGCAGCGCGCTCGGCGCCAAAAAAGTCTTAACGCAGAGCGTTCCATGCAGCGACGTAGGCCTTGGCGTTGGACGCCACTTGCTCCGGCGTCATGCCCGGTTTGAACAACCCGGAACCGAGCCCGAAGCCCTTCACACCCGCGTCGATAAACACCTGCATGTTCTCCGGGGTGATCCCGCCCACGGGCGCCAGAATGGTTCCGGCAGGCAGCACCGCCAGCCAGGCTTTTACAACCGCCGGCCCCATTTGCTCAGCCGGAAACATCTTCAGCACATCCGCGCCTTCGGCCAGTGCGGCGAAGGCTTCGGTCGGTGTCGCAACACCCGGCGACAGGAACAGCCCCGCCGCTTTCGCTGCGCGCAGCACTTTGGGATCGCTGTGGGGCATGACGATCACCTGCCCGCCGGCGACTTTCACTTGCTCGACCTGTACCGGCGTCAGCACTGTTCCGGCGCCGATCAGGCAATCGGCAGGCAAGGTACTGCGCAGGATGCGGATGCTTTCGTACGGTTCGGGGGAATTGAGCGGCACTTCGATGACGCGAAATCCGGCTGCGTAAAGGACTTCTCCGATAGCCGCCGCTTCCTGCGGGCGAAGGCCACGCAGAATTGCGATCAAACCGTTTTGCGCCAGGGCTTGCTTGAGCATGTCAGACCTCCAGTCAGGTTTAACGGGATGGGGTTGGAGTGATCAGTCCGGCGGCGAGCGCCAACTGCCACAGCCCGCGTTCGGTGGCGTGTTCGGCCAGCGTCACGCGAGCAAAACCGCAGGCGTCGAGCGCCCGGCTGTAGCGGGCACAGAGTTGGGAATTACCGATGAGGATGATCGACGGCAGATGAACACTGTTGCGCCGACGCCGCTGAACCGTGGCCAGCGCCGACAACTCATGACCGATCAACAGGCCGGACAAATAGTCCGGTTGCGCGCTGCCGCTCAACTCGCCGGTCAGCCCGAGGCTGCGGGCGCTGAACAGCGTCGACAGCGGGCCGATCTCGCCCTCCTCCGACAGGGCCACTTGCACGCCACGGTCAAACGCGTCGCCATCAAAAGACGCGCCACGCTGCTGGGTGCGCCCCAGAATGCTGTGTTCGCTGAGCACGGCGAAGACTTCACCGGTCATGAAGGTATCGAAATGCACGATGCAGCCGTCGGCCACTTCCACCCATTTCGAATGACTGCCCGGCAGGCCGATCAACAGATCGCTGCCCGCCCCGCTCGGCAGGTTTTGCAGCACGCCGAGGACTTGGGTTTCTTCACCGCGCATCACGTTCGGCAGGCGCGAACGCTGAATCACGCCCGGCACGATGTGCACATCGGCACCGCGAAGACTGCGAATGGTTTGTAGGGAAGTTCCGAGATTGGCAACGTTTGCCGGGGTGTCGCGGTAGGCCGCTTCGCGCCAGCCTTGCGCGCTGCCAACCATGCCGCAGGCAATCACCGGCAAAGCGGGTTGTTCATCGAGCCAGTCACCGCAAGCCTCGTCAAAGGCCAGTTCAAAACCGTCGGTGCATGCCTGACCTTTAATGATTCGCGGCGTCCGGGGCAGCTGCATGATTCCCGATGACAGCGAACGCTGTTCAAGCACCTGGCCACCCGCGGCGAGTTTGTAAGCACGTAATGAGGTTGTCCCCCAATCGAGCGCGATCAATTGCGCCAGCATCGCTTCACCTGTTTTGTTTATTGGCAGTGAGTGAGCTGGACTATAAACCCGCAAGCACACAAATCTCAATATATAAATATACATCCCATATTTTGGGATAAATCAAAAAAAATCGCAGCCATCGGCAACTCCCTCTTTCGGAGCTGCTGAAGGCTGCGATTCTCTAAGCGATCAATTGCCCGCAGCAAAATCCCTTAACACCGCGCCATCCATCCGATACCGCACCCACTCTTCCTGTGGCTGGGCACCCAAGGATTTATAGAACTCGATCGCCGGCTTGTTCCAGTCCAGCACGCTCCACTCGAATCGTCCGCAATCATTGGCACAGGCGATTTTCGCCAGGTGGCGCAGCAGTGTTTTGCCGGCGCCGCCACCGCGCTGCTCGGGGGTGATGTAGAGGTCTTCGAGGTACAGGCAATTGCTGCCGAGCCAGGTGGAATAGCTGAAGAAGAACACCGCAAAGCCAATCGGCAAACCGTCCCGCAGGCAGATCAGGCCGTGGGCGGTGGCGCCTTCGCTGAACAGGCTGCGCTCGATGTCGGCCACGCTGGCGATGACTTCGTGGCGGGCACGTTCGTAATCGGCCAGTTCAGTGATGAACCCGAGGATTTGCGGTGCATCGCTGGGGGTCGCCGGGCGGATTTCGATCGTCATGGACGTGCCTTCGTCAAAAGTGGAAAACGCCATACTAAGGCGGCGCGGGACCTCTGGCGAGGGGACTTACCCTTACTCCGGCCACCACTAACCCTGAAATCGATAACCTCGGACCTAACATCCGCGCCTCGCATGATAGATAGATGACACTCACCGTTATCGGGTCAAGGAACCGCGTCATGTCCATCGCACCGCCACAAGTCTCCAGCAAGCTGTTCGGCCTGTTTTGCCTCGCCAGCTATTTGCTGTCGCTGTCCTACGGCTCAACGTTTTTGTTGTCGTTGTTGATCGGTTCCCGTGGCGGCAACGAACACGATGCCGGCAGCGTGATTTCCGCGGCGATGCTCAGCACGTTTGCAGCGGTGATTGTCTCCGGGCACTTGTCTGATCTACTGGGAGCGGCGCGTTCAATTGCGCTGTTCGGCGTGCTGCTGGTGGCGGCCAGCCTGGGCTTTGCACTGACGCCGGGGTTCGGCAATCTGCTGCTGTTCTTCGGCCTGCTACTGGGGTTGGGCTGGGGCGTTTTCTACACGCTCGGGCCGATCATCGTCGCGAGTCTGGTGACGCCCGCGCAACGCGCCAAATACTTTGCGCTGCTGTCGGGCAGCATGATGACCGGGATCGGCAGCGGCCCGTTGCTGGGTCGCGCGGCCAGTGCGCTCGGCTATCCGGTGACGGCGGCGTTTTACCTCGCGGCGCTGGCCAGTCTGATCGGCGTTGTGCTGTTTTGGCGGCTGGATGCGCAGCTGAAAAAAACGCCCTCGCCCACCGCCTCGGTCGCGCGCATTTCCTGGCGTGCAACCGCTCAGGTGCTGTCGTCCAGAGCGGTCTTCCCCATCATCATGGTCGGCCTCGGCGGTTGCGTGTTCGGCGGTCTGTCGAGTTTTCAAACCAGCTACGCGGCGGCTCGTTCGCTGGACTACTCGCTGTTCTTTTTCGGTTTCATGGGCGCGGCAATCAGCAGCCGGATGTTGATTGCCGGGTTTGTGGTCAAGCGCGATCCGTTCCGTGCATCCTGCCTGTTGTCGGGGCTGATGATGGGCTCGATCGTGATGTTCGGTTTCGTGGTCGAAAGCGGCGTCAGCTACGTGCTGGCTGCAATGATGCTGGGCGTCGGTTACGGGCTGACGTATTCGGTGATCAACGGCCTGGCCGCAAACGAAGCACCAGGCGGCACCACCGCGCAAGCGTTGCTGTTGTTCAGTCTGTCGTACTTCATCGGCGTGTTCGGTTTTCCGTGGCTGGCCGGGAAGATCATCGTCGAGCACGGGATGGCGACACTTTTGCTTACGGTTCTCGCCGTCGCGCTGCTGAACTGGCTGATCACCGTGGGCCGCTTGCTCTGGCGGCGCTACACGGTCAAAACGTTACAACGGGCCTGAACCGTTCGTCGTTCATCAGGCACCAAACCAAATCGGGGGCGGACCAATATCGGGTAAGGACTCTAATTCAATGGAGACGACACCATGATCATGTCCCGACTGACCGCCCTCGCTCTCGCTACCCTGCTGTCCTCTGCTGCCTTCGCCGCGAACACCGCCCCCAGTACCGGCCCGACCGACCCGGTCGAAAAACCCAAATCCCCCGCCATTCAAAGCGCTCCCGGCATCAACACCAATGGCACCGGCGTCGACAGCAGCCTGCCGCCGTCCACGGGCACCGACCCGCGGATCCAGGGCAACGACGCGGGCCGTCAGGGTGGAATGAACATGCCCGACACCCAGACACCCGATAACGCCGGCCCCGGCATCGGCTCGAAAACCACCACCGGTGGCTCGGGTTCCGAAGGCGGCGCCAGCCAATAAATCGCCCACGCGAGCTGCACCTGTCCACATCCATGAAGAGGTAACCATGAACGTCGATAAAAACCTTGAGAAAGAAGTCCTGACCCGTCTGCTGCACGCCCACCCGAGTGGGCTGGGCAAGGAGGTCCTGGACAATTACCGGGGGGAGAAAGTTGTGGCCAGCGCCCTCGCCACGCTGCAGGATCGCGGGTTGATTCAGCATGGGCATGTGACCTGCAACGAGGCCGGTGAGCACTCGTTGAATTTGCCGATCAAGCTCAGCGCGGCCGGGGTTGAGGCGGCGCGCAAGCTGGACGTTTAAGCACGACGTATCAGGTCGTGGCCTGCGCGGCTACGACCGACTGACTCTACAAGCAGCAGGAGAAATAGTATGCGCAAGCAGGCGTTGATCGAGGCGTTGCGCAAGGCTGGGTAGGGGTCAAAAAATGTGTTGCATTTTCGGGCCCTATCGCTGGCAAGCCAGCTCCCACAGTGATTAAAGTGTTCACAATATTTTGTATACACCCCGAATCCTGTGGGAGCTGGCTTGCCCGCGATGGGACCAGATCAGGCGCCCAAAGTCTTACTGATTAATGCATCAACCTCAGCCACCCCAGGCGAAGTCGCCGGCCCCCAACGAGTAACGGCGAGAGCCGCCGCCGCATTCGCCCGCCGCGCCGCCTCACCCGCTGACAATCCTTGCGCCAACCCCGCCACAAACACCCCGGCATGGGCATCTCCGGCGCCATTGCTGTCCACCGCTTCAACCTTGAAACCCGGCACGTGCCGACGCTCGCCATGCTGATGGATCCAGCACCCTTGCGGACCATCGCGAACCACCATCAACACCTTCGACGGCAGATGCTCGGCGAGCCGATCCAGCGCCTCGGCAATGTCCGCCGCCCCGGTAAACCGCAGCGCCTCGACACTGTTGCTGGTCCACAGATCGATGCGCGGCAATAACGCCTGCATCAACGGCGCATCAGGTGATTCCACCAACGGGCCCGGGTCGAACACCACGTTGATCCCGGCCGGCAACGCCAACACCCAATCCACCAGCGCCTGAGCCTTGCCGATATGCAGCAGGCTGTAGCCGCTGACGTAGACATAATCGCCCGCCTCGGCGGGCACACTCGCCAGGTCCTCGGCAGTCACTTCGCCTTCGGCGCCAATGTAGGAAACGAAACTGCGCTCGGCCGAGGCGTCGGTGATCGCCACGCACAATCCGGTATCGCGCTCCGCGCTGTGAGCAATGCCGATACGGATGCCTTCAGCCTTCATCGCCTCCCGCGCCAGATCACCGAAACGGCCGGCGCCATGCCGGCCGAGGTAAACCACCGGCAAACCATTACGCTGCGCCGCAGCCATCACATTGAAGCCGCCGCCCGCTTCGAAACTGGCGGACTGCGCCAGTACATCGCCGCCGGGCTGCGGCAGTTTATCCACGGCCATGACCAGGTCGATGATGACCTGGCCGGTGTGCAACAGCTTAGGCATGAGCATTCTCGAGCAATGCGGTGCGGCGATCCCTGGCGCCACCGAGTACGAAGTAAATCCCGCCGGCGACCAGGAACGTGACGATCCAGCCGAGGCCGTTATGGCCCAGCCACGAGTCGGAGAGGAACCCGCGGAACCAGACGGTTTGTTCGGTGGTGCCGAGGGTGGTGAAGCTGAAACCCAGCACGATCGCCACGGCCCACGCACCGAATGCACGCCACTCGACGCCGCCGCGATACCAGTAGGCACTGCTCGGGCTGACGTCCAGCAGGTCTTTCGGGCTGTAGTAATGACGGTGAATCAGGTCGACGACGAAGATCCCGACCCACGCCGTGATCGGCACCGCCAGCAGCGAAATGAAGGTAATGAACGGGCCGTAGAAACTGTCGGCGATCAGCATGAAGTAGATCGAACCGGCGAAAATCGCGACGATGTCGACCACCACGGCGTAGACACGTTTGACCTTCAAACCGAGGGTCAGCGTGGTCAAACCGGCGGAATACACCGACAGGTTGTTCGACAGCAGCAGGCCGCCGAACGCAGTGATCAGGTACGGCACGGCCATCCAGGTCGGCAGCATGTCGCGGATCGCGATGATCGGGTCAGTGGCAGAGGCCAGGTCGTTGTTGCCCACCGACAGCAGGCCGCCGAGGGTAATCAGCAACACCAGCGGGATCCCCGCACCAAACGCGGCGGAAGCCACCAGACGCACGGCTTTGACACTGCGATGCTGATAGCGCGACATGTCGGCACCGGCATTCGCCCAACCGATCCCGGTGCCGGCGGCCATGGTGCCGACGCCGATGATCATTGCGCTTAGCGGTGCGGGCGTGGCGTTGAACACGGCGCTCCAGTCGATGGTGGCGCAGAGGAAACCGCCGACCAGAATGTTCAGCGCGCCGAACACGTAAGTCGCCCACTTCTGAATCACCAGCAACGTCGCATGACCGAGGCCGGATACCGACAAAGTCAGCAGCACGAAAATCGCGATGAAGATCAGGGTCAGTACCGGCGCGCTTTTGGCTTCCACCGGGGAACCGAACAGGATTGAACACAGCGACAGCAACACGAACGCGGCGGTGGTGGTGTTGACGGTTTCCCAGCCCAACCGCGACATCAACGAAACCAGTGTCGGGCCGATATTGCCGCGCACACCAAAGATCGCCCGCGACAGCGTCAGGCTGGGTGCGCGACCACGGCGACCGGCGATGGAAATGATCCCGACCACCGCGAAGGAACCGGCAGCGCCAAGGATCGCGACGATGATCGCCTGCCAGATCGCCAAGCCGCGAAACGCCACCAGCGTGGCGCCGAGCGGCAGGCCGAGGATGGAAATGTTGGCGGCGAACCAGACCCAGAACAACTGTAGCGGATGCCCGTTGCACTCCGCTTCCGGCACCGGTTCGATGCCACGGGTTTCCAGTTGCCCGGCGCTTTGCCCGGCGGTCGATGAACTCATGTGAAATGCTCCTGTTGCCTTTGTTGTGGTTATGGGCAATTGCGGAAGTCGACATAACATCCCGGCGATCCTGGCCGTAGTTGTGCGATCCATTGCGGGTGATTTATTTAAATACGCGGTGCGCCTATCGCGAGCAAGCTCGCTCCCACAGGTAAGGCGTGTGCCGTGAGGTTTGCACTATTCCTGTGGGAGCGAGCATGCTCGCGATGGCGTCAACCCAGTCAACGCAAAGCCAACAGCCCCTGCACCAACGGTTCCAGCTCCAGCGAGTTAACAGCTTTGACCTCGTCGATCATCGCCACCGGCCAACTCTCAAGTCCCAGACAGGCCCCCAGCATGGCCCCGAGAATCGCCGCGATGGTGTCCGTGTCGCCGCCCAGACTGGCGGCCATGCACACCGCTTCGAAGGCATTCATCTCACCGATGGCCACTTGTTGCGCCAAGGCAAACGAAACCACTACCGACTCCTGTGACGCCACTGAAGTGCCAATCACGTCATACATCAAGTCCGCCAGGAACGCCTTGTCACTGTCGACGCTGATCGTCCGCGCCCAACTGATGCGTGAGGCAATGCGCCCGCCCGCGACCCAGTGGCCGTGGCTTTCCGCTTGCTGGGCGATTTGCTGGCCGAGGTTCAATGCTTCGCCCAGGTCCATGCCATTGATGCCCGCCGAGACCACTGCCGCCACCGCCGCTGCGCTGGAAATGCCCAGCGTGGTGTTATGAGTGACCTGGCAGGCCTGCACCACCGCGTTGATGAAACGCTCGGGATCGGCGACATCCGCCGAAATGCCGACCGGCGTGATGCGCATCGCCGCGCCGTTGGTGGTGCCGTAGCGGCCGGCTTCTTCCGGCGAATGGCCGGCGAGAATCATTTCGATCGCCCGTTTGGTCGACGGCCCGAGCAAATCCTGTGAGCCCTTGGCCTGCATCACGGCTTCCCATTCGATCAGCCGTTGAGCCAGTACCGAGGGTTCGATCTTGCCTTCGCCGTCGATCAACAACTGACCGACCAGAATCGCCTGCTCGGTGTCGTCAGTGATCGAGCCTTTGGGCATGTTGGCCGCAATCGGTTGATCGGGGCCGGCGTCTTGCAGACCGGTGATCTCCCCGAAACGCGCCTTGATTTCGGCGCGGCTCAGGGATTGCGTCGGCATGCCCAGCGCATCGCCCAGGGCCAATCCGTAAAACGCGCCCAGCGCACGATTAAGCGCGGTCATTGCGGGTTTCCAAATTGCAGGTGCAGGCGGAAGTGCACGGGATCAAGCAGGCTTTCGACCTGTTCCATGAAGCGGTTCTGCCGGTCGTACGTGGTGCGCAAGGCTTTGAGAAACACTGTACCGACCGGACGACCCAGCAGCTCGGCGTCTTCGGCGCTCAAGGGTTCAGCGCCGATCCATTGATCGCCGCGCTCGCCGATGTAGCCGTACGCGGCCAGGGTGATGGTCAGGGAATTGTCGATCAGGCCGACACGCGGCAGGCTTTCCAGGCCTCCGGTGGCGGGCATCAATGAGCGTTCGAGGGAAACCAGCTTGCCGTCGGTGGAACGGCGGCGGCGGTCGAGGGTGATGAACTGGTCAGTGCCGAAACGCGGCAGCAGGTCAGGCCGGGTCACCGCCTCCAGCCGCAGCACTTCGGTATTGATCAGCGCCCCGCTGTCGGCCAGGGCCTGCGCCCAGCCATTGCGCTGATCGAGCACCACACCGTCGAACGTGACGATGGAACCGACACCGCTTTGCGTCGCGATGTAGTGGCGCCGTTTCAGCTCGGCCAGGGCTTCGCGCAGCGTGCCGCGGCTGACTTTGAATTCTTGAGCCAACTGATGCTCGCCGGGCAACAGAAAACCGTCCTCCAAGAGGCCGCTTTCGATGCGCCGGATGAGTTCGTCGACCACCCGTTGTTTCTTGTCAAATCGTACCTGTCTAATCATGTACAAATTGATAACCGAAACGGGGTTGGGCGAGCAAGGAATATTTCAGGGAGGTGACGGGAGGAGGGAGCCAAAGCGACCGCTTCGCGGTCAATCGCGAGCAGGCTCGCTCCCACAGGGGAATGCATTCCAAATGTGGGAGCGAGCCTGCTCGCGAAAGCAATGGCTCATCCAACCTCAATGTGTCAGATCCACCGCTATCGTGAGCAGTCCGGTCTCACTCCTACAAATAAAGGGTGTCAGCGTTGTTTGAGGCGGTCGATGACCACAGCCAGCAGCAAAATCGAACCGCGAATCACGTACTGGTAAAACGTATCGATGTTCTTCAGGTTCATCGCATTCTCGATGATCGCCAGAATCAATACCCCGGCGATCACGTGCCGGATCATGCCGATCCCGCCACTCAGCGACACCCCGCCGAGCACGCAAGCCGAGATCACCGTCAGCTCGAAACCCTGGCCGATCATCGGCTGACCGGACGTCATCCGCGACGCCAGAATCACCCCGGCCAATGCCCCGATCACGCCGTGCACGGCGAAGATGATGATCTTGGTCCGGTCAACGTTGACCCCGGCCAGCAGCGCCGCTTCCTGGTTGCCGCCGATGGCCATGGTATTGCGCCCATAGGTGGTGTAATTGAGCAGCCAGCCGAAAAACAGGAAGCAAACGATGGTGATCAGAATCGGCACCGGCACACCAAACAACTGGCCGTTACCGAAGACGAAGAACGACTCCTGCGACACGCCTACCGCTTTGCCATTGGCAAAAATGTAAGCCAGACCGCGAACGATCTGCATGGTCGCCAGCGTGGTGATCAACGCATTGACCCGCAGCTTGGCGATCACGATCCCGTTGATCAGCCCGACAATCAGCCCCATGAACAGCGCCGCCGCCACGCCGAGAAAAACGCTGTCGGTGTCGCGCATCACCACCGCCGCGACCACGCCGGCACAGGCAATCACCGAGCCCACCGACAAGTCGAAATGCCCCGACGCCAGGCAATACAACATGGTGCACGCGGCAATACCGGTGGTGGATATCGCCAGCCCCAGGCCGCGCATGTTCAGCGGCGAGAGGAAGTTGTCGATCAGCAAGGTGCAGAGCACGAAGATCCCGACGGCTGCGAGCAACATGACCCAGTCATCAAGGAAGCGCCGCAGGTCGAGGGGTTTGCGCTGGGTAGGAAGAGCGTTGTTTTGGGTTGTCATCATAGTCACCTCTCAGTTCGCCACGCCGTCAGCGCGTTGGCGCGGCAAAGCCAGTTGCAGCAGGTTGGATTCGTTGGCCTCGTCACGGGACAGTTCGCCGCGCATCGCGCCTTCACAGAGCACCAGGATGCGGTCGGAAATACCCATCACTTCCATCAGGTCGCTGGACACCACAATCACCGCGATACCGCTTTCAGCGAGGTTATGGATGATCTGGTAGATCTCGGCTTTGGCACCGATGTCGATGCCGCGAGTCGGTTCGTCGAGCAACAGGATTTTCATCGGCATCGACAGCCAGCGGCCGAGAATGGCCTTCTGCTGATTGCCGCCGGACAGGTACATGATTTTTTGCGCCGCGTTGGGCGTCTTCACTTTCAGCGCCTTGATCTGCTTGTCGGCGTTGCCTTTTTCCCACAGTCCGCGCAACAGGCAACCGAAGGTGGAATGAGCGCCGCGTGCGCTGATGTTGATGTTCTCGGCGACGCTGGAGAGCGGCATGATGCCCTCCTTCTTGCGGTCCTCGGGACACAGCAGAATGCCGGCGGCAATCGCATCGCGGGGTGAACGCAGCTTCAGTTCATGCCCGCGCAATTCCAGGCGCCCGGCGGTGTTGCGCTCAAGGCCGCTGAGTATGCGGAACAGTTCGGTACGCCCCGCGCCAACCAGACCGAACAGCCCAAGAATTTCGCCTTTGTGTGCATCGAAACTCACCGGCTCGCGCAAGCCCGGCCCGAGCAGACCGTCGACCCTCAGCGCCACCGCGCCACGCTTGCGCGGGCGATAATCGTAGATGTCCTGAATGTCGCGCCCGACCATGCACGTGACCAATTGATCATGGGTCAGCTCACTCATGTCCTCGAAGGTGCGCACGTAACGGCCGTCCTTGAACACCGTCACCGCGTTGCAGACGCGGAACACTTCTTCCATGCGATGGGAAACGTAGAGCACCACTTTGCCTTCGTCGCGCAGGCGCCCGATGATCGCCATCAAGCGATCAATCTCCCGCGCCGAGAGACTGCTGGTCGGTTCGTCGAATGCGATCACATGCGCGCCACGGGACAACGCCTTGGCGATTTCCACCAGTTGCCGCTGGCCCAGAGACAGGCGACTGACTTTCTCCTGCGGATCAATTTCATCGGCCAGGCCTTTGAGGCAGGCCAACGCTTGCTGACGCAGTGCGCCGCGATTGATCAGGCCGAAACTGGCGGGCAGATGACCGAGGAACAGGTTTTCCGCCACGGTCATTTCCGGGACCAGGTGCAGCTCCTGATGGATCACCGCGACCCCGCTGCCGATGCTGTCGGCGGTGGATTTGAAGACCATCGTCCGCTCGCCGATCTGCAGGTCGCCGCTGCTCGGCGTGTAGGCGCCGCCGAGGATTTTCAGCAGCGTCGATTTGCCGGCGCCGTTCTCGCCCATCAAGGCGTGAACCTGGCCCGGATGGGCGACGAAGCTGATGCCATCCAGCGCCTTCACCCCGGGAAAGGTCTTGCCGATCCCGTTGAAACGCAGGCTGCCGCCGACGCCGTTGTGTTGTGTCTGTACTTGCGCGTGCATAAAACCACCTCATCACACAGATCAGGCAGCCCTGTCGCCAGGGCTGCCAATGAAATCAACCGCGCCTCAGTTCCAGAGGCCGATCTTTTCCAGTTCCTGCTTGAAGTTCTCGCGCGTGATCAGGGTCACGTCGTCCATCGCCGTGTATTTCGGTGGTTCTTTGCCGGTGGTGACCCACTCGAACATCATGCTCGCGGTGTTGTAGCCTTCGATGTGCGGGCTCGGCAGCATCGAGCCGAAGAAACCGCTGTTGGGTTTTTTCAGTTCGCCGATGGCGTCGGTGCCGTTGATGCCGATGCCGATCACGTTGGCTGCGGCAAACCCGGCGCTCTCGGTGGCGCGCACGCCGCCCAGCACGGTGTTGTCGTTCATGCCGCCGATGATCAGGTTTTTCGCCGCGCTCGGCAGTTTCACCAGCGCCGAGTTGGTGGCGTCCATGCTGCCCGGCACGTCGAGGGTTTTAAGGGCCGAGAACAGGATGTGGTCTTTCGGCATGCCGGCGTCTTCCAGCGCTTTGACCGAACCGTCGGTGCGCTTTTTGCCGGTGTCGAGTTCGTTGTAGGTGTTGATGACCGCGTAGGTGTCTTTCCAGTCCCAGCCGCGTTTTTTCGCTTCCGTGGCCATCGCCGCGCCCTGCTTCTGGCCGACTTCGAACGCCGCCATGCCGAGGTACGGAACGTCTTCCATGAACTTGCCGCTGGCATCGACGAAGCGGTCATCCACGGCAATCACTTTCAAACCATTGAGTTTGGCTTTGGCCATGATCGCCGGGCCGAGGGACACGTCCGGCGGGCAAATCACGAAGCCCTTGGCGCCGTTGGCCGCCAGGCTGTCGATCGCGGACAGGGTTTTCTCGCCGTCCGGCACGGCGATTTTGATCACCGTGAAGCCTTTATCTTTGCCGGCCTTTTCGGCGAAGGCCCATTCGGTCTGGAACCAGGGCTCTTCCGCCTGTTTGACCAGAAAACCGATCTTCACTTCCTCGGCCGCCAGCAACGTACTGCTCAGGCTGACCGCGGTGACCGCCAAAGCGGCACAGCACAGGGAACGGATCCCACGACGACGATTCATAAGCTGACTCCTTGTTATTTTTTTTGAGCGTTAATTTGAAAGCCGGTGCAGCAAATAGTCATATCATATGATGATTGGATTTCAAGCGGAATTCCGCGCCTGAAATGCGTTTTGCCTAGTCGTGATACATCACCGAGCGACCACCATCGATGGTGATGCACGATGCGTTGATAAAGGGCGCTTCGTCGCTGGCGAGGAAAACCGCAGTCATCGCCACTTCAATCGGCTGGCCAATGCGGCGCGGCGGATGCAGGTCGAAAGCCCGCTGGCGTTCAGCGTGGGGGTCGGCAAAACCGTTCCAGTAATCGACGTTGAGCTGGGTTTCGATGTAGCCCGGCGCAATGGCGTTGACGCGAATACCCTTCGGCGCGTATTCGATGCCGAGCGCGCGGGTCAGTCCGAGCAAACCGTGCTTGGCCACCGGGTACGGGAAGCAGCCGGGAATGATGTGCGTGGAATGGGTCGAGGCAATGTTGATGATGCTGCCGATGCCCTGCTCGATCATCTGCGGCAACACCGCTTTGCAACCGAACCAGGCGCCGTCCAGGTCGATGGCGAAGCAGCGGCGCCAGTCTTCTTCAGTCATTTCCAGCGGATCGCGGAACACGTTGACGCCGGCGCAGTTGACCAGCACGTCGATGCGACCGTGACGTTCCATCGCCAGATTGGCCATAGCGTCAAGATCCTGCTGCCGGGACACGTCAGCCGTGATCGCATGAACGTTGAAGCCTTGATCACGCCACCGCGCCGCGACTTTTTCGACTTTCTCGGTCTGGATATCACTGATGATCAATTTGGCCTGTTGATGGGCGAAGGCAGCGACGATCGCCTCGCCGATGCCTTGGGCGGCGCCGGTCAGCATCACAACCTTATCTTTCAGGCGCTTGCCCTTGGGCGGTTCGGCCAGCGCCGGCAAGGAGAGTCGTTCAGCCATGCATCAAGCTCCCTTTTCCAGGCACGACAAAAACCGGGCATCTGTCGATGTCCGGCCGAAAAAAGTTCTGGAAAATCGCTGCATCACTTCACCTGTTTTGTTTTTTTAAGTGTGAGTGCGTGTAACTGATGGAGCCGACTATAAACCCGACCGCCAAATAATCTCAATATATAATTTTACATCCCATATTTTGGGATTCATCCAGCAAATCTGGTACAGGGTTTTCCGGGTACATCGACCTGAACAGCCAACACCGCGCCGTCCAGCGGATGGTTACGCGGGCTGGCAGCGCTGGTGATGTACAGGGTTTTCAGGTCGGCGCCACCGAACACGCAACTGGTAGGACGGCTGACCGGCAATTCGATTACGCGATCGACATGACCGTCCGGCGTCAACCTGAGCAGGCAACTGCCGTCCCAACGTGCATTCCAGAGGTAACCCTCGGCATCCATCGCCGAGCCATCCGGGCCGCCACGTTCATGCGGGCCAAACCAGACTTGCGCGGGCTCGAGGCCGCCGTCGGTGCGAATGAAATACTCGTAGAGCGTGCCATCGAGGCTGTCAGCGAAGTACAGCGTGGTGGCGTCGTCACTCCACAGCAACGTGTTGGGAATGCCCAAGCCACGAAGCAGCGGCGTCACCCGGGCATCGCGGTCGATTCGAAACAGGCCGCCAGAACGCTGCACAACAGGCAGGTCTTCGCCGTTTTCGCCGATGTTGTTCTGCATGGTGCCGAGCCAGAGCCGGCCCTGGGCATCGCAACGGGCTTCGTTGCCGCGATTGCCGGGCTGCGGATCGGCGACACAGAGCAAGGTCAGTCGTGGCGCGAGGCCTGGTGAATCCAGATCGAGCCGATACACGCCACTGCTCAACGTCACCAGCGCATCGCCGCTTTCGCAGGGGATGAAGGCCGACACGTGCTCCGGCATCTGCCAGATCTGCACGTTGGCGCCGATCAGCCGCAGCGCTTGTTTGCCGGCGATATCCACCCAATAGAGCGCCTGCGTCGGCACATCCCAGAACGGGCCTTCGCCCAGTTGCGCACGGTGTCCGGTAACCGCATGCCACGCCATGAAACCTCCTTTCTTTTTGCTGTTATGTGGGAGCGAGCCTGCCCGCGAAAGCGGTGGGTCAGGCGAAATCAGTATTGAATGTGCCGGCCTCATCACGAGCAAGTTCGCGCCCACAAGGGGCCTGTGTTTTTAGCCGGCTTTTTTGTCGGCCATGACTTTGGGGTAGAAACGTTTGATGGCCAGGTCAGCGTTGTCGATCAGCGTCATGCAGGCCCATACACCGCGTGCTGCATCGCGAGCGGCGATGGCGTCGGCCATGTCTTTGTGAATCGGTAGCGTACGGCGCAATTCGTCCGGATCGGCGGCGGAAACCTCAAAAGAGACGGCCAGGAGTGCGCCGAGGGCCGGGACCATTTGTTCGATGAACTGATTGTGGCTGGCCGCGAGGATGCACTCGTGGAAGAACTGGTCGGCGCGGTTGTAATCGATCCCGCTGTCCACCGCCCGTTCCAGCGCATTGTAGGCCTGAAGCACCGCTTGCACCTGCTCGGCACTCGCCCGCTCGCAGGCCCAGCGCACGGCCATCGGCTCGATGGTGCGGCGCAGGTCGAGCAAATCGTCGACGAAGTTTTCCGGCAAGCCGCTACGCGACAGCCAGCCGACGACTTGCGGATCGAAGAGGTTCCAGCGCCGCACCGGTAACACCCGCGTGCCCACCTTGGGCCCGACTTCGAGCATGCCTTTGGCGACCAGGGTTTTGATGGCTTCGCGTATGACCGTGCGACTGACGCCGAGTTGCTCGCCCAGATCGGCTTCGACCTTGAGGGTTTCGCCGGGTTTTACCTGGCCCGCCGCAATCCAGCAACCCAGCCAATCGACCGTCGATGCGTGAAAACTGCTGGACATGGGCACCTCGATGCTGGGACGGCAGAACGCCGTTCGCGATGGTTGCTTACGCTAATCATCATACGATTGGGTGTCAATTTGATTTTTCGGAAGAATTCACAATCCCAGTGTGGGAGCGAGCCTGCTCGCGATAGGGCAATAACAGTCGATATCTTCGTTGACTAATACACCGCCATCGCCGGCAAGCCGGTCTCGCTCCCACAGGGTTATGGGTTACGGCTCGAGGCCGATGGGGAAGAAAATGCCGCCGCTCCACACACCGAGCCAGCGTTGCCCATCGATCTCACGAGTCACCGCCAGCTCCACCAATTGGTAAAACACATTGCGATGAATCAACGCTTCGAGATTGGTGCGCACATGCACATACGGCGCAGGCTCTTGTGTCACCGGATCAATCACCACGCGAATCGCATGTTCGGCACCCGCCTCGGCGGTTTCATCGACGTTGGTGGTGAAACGCAGGACTTGGGCTTCACCTTCGCCTTCCACGTCGACGGCAATCGCCACGAACGGTGCATCGTCGACCTTGATGCCGACTTTCTCGACCGGGGTAATGAGGAAATAATCATCGCCGTCGCGGCGAATGATGGTGGAGAACAGTTTGACCATTGGCTTGCGCCCGATCGGCGTGCCCAGGTAATACCAGGTGCCGTCACGGGCGATGCGCATGTCGATGTCGCCGCAGAAGTCGGGGTTCCACAAATGGACCGGTGGCAAGCCTTGGGTCTTGGGGATTTGCCCCAACAGGTCGTTGGCTTTTTGCGGGCCGCTCATGGCGTTCTCCTTGGAATTACTGGTCGCTGAGCCCCAGCAGGCTGCGCGCGTATTGCCGCAGTGGCGGGCCCATCAGGTCTTCTGGCTTTTTGTCGTGGAACGTCAGTAAACCGCCACGACTCTTGATACGCGCAGTATCAATCAAATACTGGGTGCTGGTCTCGATCAACATGATCTGAATTACGCCGGAGTCGATACCGAGACGATCCACGGCTTCCTGATCGAGCCATTCGTCCGAGTTGCCAATACGGTCATCAGACTTGGCGAAACGGGTGTAGAGCAGGTAATGCGCACCGGCCGCACGGGCTTCGCCCATGGCCTGGTCGAGACCTGCCGGCGCGCGCGCGCGACGGACCATCGGGAAGTATTCGATAAAGCCGTCGAAAGCGACTTCGGCGATCACGTTAGGTCGCGGATAGACCGCACTACCCGGCGGCACAAAGGCACCCTGAGCGATGTAGACGAACGAGTCCGGCTGAATGCGCAGGTTGTTCACGCGGCGGCTGTCGCTGTGGTCGAGCAGACCCGCGTCGCTCAAGTGGTAGCGAGTCCCTTCAGCCAGATCGCTCACATTCATGCAGCCACCAAGCGCCAAAACGGCCAGCAGCAAAACCAGGCTACGCATCCTACCCTCCAGAGGCCGGTGACGGAAAACCGGCGAATGGCCATTGGATGCAGCTTCCGCGCCAGCT
>NZ_JAVLRV010000002.1:3128640-3148295 GCF_055803035.1 Pseudomonas sp. 300
AGATTTGCACAACACAGGTGGGAGCGCGGCTTGCCCGCGATGAGGCCGGATCAGCCGCCAATAATCTTCATGACTGTCGCGCCACCGGAAAACGCCACTTCCTGCTTGTCACCCAAGGCTTTCACCAAGAGTCGCTGCAAAGCCGGCAAAGCCTGATGGCGCGGCTTGTCCAGCAGGTCGCCGACATAGTGGCGGTTGCTCGACGACAGGCAGCCATGCAGCCACCCGGTTGAAGACAGGCGCAGCCGCGAGCAGGTTCGGCAGAACGGAACGCTTTCGTTGGCGATTACACCAAAATAGCCCTGACCTGGAATTTCGTAGCGCACCGCCGTCGCGTCAACCGGCGCATCGGCCTGGAGGTACTCATAGCGATCTCCGATCAGGCTCAGCAACTGCTGAAGGCTGACGAACTGTTGCAGAAAAGCGTTGTTGTCACTGGCCAGGTGCCCCATGCGCATCAGCTCGATGAAGCGCAACTCGTAACCGCGCTCCAGACAGTAATCAAGCAGCGGCATTACCTGATCGAGGTTCTGCCCGCGCAACGGCACCATGTTGACCTTGATCTTCATGCCGGCGGCACTGGCCTGGTCCATGCCATCGAGCACAGTCGCCAGATCGCCGCCGCGAGCAATGCTGCGGAATGCGCCGGCATCCAGGGTATCGAGGGAAACGTTAATGCGACGAATGCCGGCATCAACCAGCAGGGGCAGTTTTTTCGCGAGCAATTGACCATTGGTGGTCAGGCTGATGTCTTGCAGGCCCATCTGCCCGACGGCGGTCATGAAGGCTTCGAGTTTGGGGCTGACCAGCGGCTCGCCGCCGGTGATGCGCAGTCGCTCGATCCCCGCCGCTTCGATCAGATAGGCAACACCGCGAGCCATGGCTTCGGCCGACAGTTCATCCTGCGCAGCGACCAGCCGCTTGCCGTTGGGCACGCAGTAGGTACACGCGTAATTGCAGGCGGAGGTCAGGCTGATTCGCAGATTGCGGAAACGCCTGCCTTGACGGTCAACGATCATGGTCACTCCGGCACAAGGAAATCGGACGACGTAAAACTTGACTCACAAATCAAGTTTTGGCAAGTCCCATGCCTGAGTATATTCCTGAGGTACTGCGCCATATAGCGAAATCATGGCGCAATAAGGCAACTGAATGACTCAGGTGCCAGGGGGGATGTCGGTATCGCGCTTGCGCTTGTTGCCCATGCGTACGCCGATGTCCATCAGAAACTGGAAGAAGCCTTCCTGATCTTCCAGCACATTGCTCCAGAACGGCGAGTGATACAGCGCCACGGCGCCGTGCACCAGCGCCCACGAGGCGCAGTAATGGAAGTATGGCGGCACGTCTTCGAGCTTGCCTTCGCTGATCCGACCTTTGATCAGCAGGGTCAGGCGTTCGAAGTTCGAGGCGCGAATCTTGTGCAGCTCCTCGATCATCTCCGGCACCTGGTTGCCCTTGACCACCTTTTCTTCCAGGCGATCGAACAAGCGGTAACGTTGCGGATCACGCATGCGGAATTCGAAGTAGGCCCGGGACAGTGCTTCCTTGTCCTTGTCGACATCGGCCGAATGCAACAGCTCGTTCAAATCGCGCTCGTAATCGAGCATCAGGCGCAGATAGATCTCCGCTTTGGATTTGAAGTGCTTGTAGATCGTGCCTTTGCCGATACCGACGGCATCAGCAATCATCTCGACGGTGACACTGTCTTCACCTTGGTCGAGGAACAGCTTGAGCGCGGTATCGAGAATTTCTTGCTCGCGGCGACGAAATTCACGGACCTTACGAGGTTCTTTATGCATAAGAAAAGGTCTGTCGGGGTCAAAATTCGAAGCCGCGTATTATGCCTAACTTGCGGCAAAATGCACGGATCATCCATCCATATCTGTGTTTCCAGATGAATTCTGGTCGGGCCGTCATTTAATGAGAACGCTTCAGAAGCGCACGTATTCCAAAATTGTTTAAAAACCTGGCCCGGTAAACTGGACTCGGCGCGATACTGATCAATACTTCAACTGTCGGCGGGGCATCTCCCCCAAGTGCCGCGCCGATATTGGTACCAACGGACCGCGTACCATTGTTTTACTCCTAATGGTCTTAACCCGGATTCCCCCCCCAGAACCCGGGTTTTTTTTGCCTGCGATTTAACCTTTCACATGCGCCAGCGGAAACAGCCGCTTGAAGTTCTCGGTCGTCTGCCGGGCAAATCGCTCATAGGATTCACCGCGCAACATCGCCAGAAACTCTGCCACTTCCCGCACATATTGCGGCAGGTTCGGCTTGCCGCGATAAGGGATCGGCGCCAGGTACGGCGAGTCGGTTTCCACCAGCAATCGGTCGGCAGGCACTTTACTGGCCACGTCACGCAGTGCATCGGCATTGCGGAACGTGACGATGCCGGACAGAGAGATGTAATACCCCATGTCCAGCGCCGCTTTGGCCATGTCCCAATCTTCGGTGAAGCAATGCAGGACGCCGGCCTGAGGCAACGCAGCCTCGCGCAACAGGTTCAACGTGTCGGCTCGGGCACCGCGAGTATGAATGATCACTGGTTTGCCGGTTTGCTGCGCGGCTTGCAGGTGCAGGCGGAAGGATTCCTGCTGCAACTCCGCCGCTTCAGGCTCGTAGTGATAATCCAGGCCGGTTTCACCAATCGCCACCACACGCGGATGATTGAGCTCCTGCAGCAGCCAATCCAGCGCTGGCGCAGCGCCCGGCTGCACGTCCAGCGGGTGCACGCCAACCGAACAGTCGACATCGTCATAACGCTCGGCCAGGGCTTTGACGTCGGCGGCGTTGTCGACACTGACGCCGATACACAGAAAGTGCCCGACTCCACGCTGGCGGGCCGCGTCGAGCGCGGCATCCAGCGAGCCGTCATGGGCGGCGAGGTCAAGGCGATCAAGGTGACAATGGGAATCTACGAGCATAAAAGGGCTGCAACTTACATCGTATGAGTGGGACGGTCGGACTTCAGGGCTCCGGCCAGGTGGGTTTCGATTCGACTGCGCGCGGTGTTGTCGCCGTCGTTGAACTGCACGCCGACGCCAGCGGCCCGGTTGCCTTGAGCGCCTTTGGGGGTTACCCAGGTGACCTTGCCGGCGACCGGAATTTTCTCCGGTTCGTCCATCAGGTTAAGCAGCATGAATACCTCATCGCCCAACTTGTAGCTCTTGTTGGTCGGGATAAACAGGCCACCGTTCTTGATGAATGGCATGTAGGCGGCGTAGAGCACGGACTTGTCCTTGATGGTCAGGGACAAAATGCCGTTGCGCGGCCCCGGATTGACGGCTTCATTCATGCTGACCTCCACTGCTGATATTCAGAGGATAGGCCCAGTCGGTCACTTCTGGGTAGGCAAAGACGCCCATTGCACCAGCAGCGCTTCAAGCAACAGCACCCGATTGAGGTTGGCCTTGCTCATGACTTTCTGGCGCTGGGCGAGGATCCAGTCCTGAATGTTCAAGACTTTGTCCTGAGCGCTTTTCTGCGCCAGGTATTGAATCACCTTGCGCATATCGGCCAATCCCAACCCGTCTTCATCCTGAGTCAGTTGATAACGCAGGATCAGGCTCGACCAGTCGCAGAACCAGTCGAACAGCAATAACAGCGGAATTGCGTTCCAGCCTTCGGCCAGTTGTGTCGGCGATTGCTGCTGCTTGAGCAACTTCTTCACACCGTCGACCACCAGCGCTCGCTGTTCGCGCACTCCCTGAGCCTGCAAATTGACCGCGGCCAGCGGTGAGCCAGCAGCGAGGGTCAGCAGCTCGACGCGCTCTTCTTCCGAGCTGTCCGGCAACGCCTTGGCCAGCCACGCAAGACTCATGGCCTCGCTTGGCAGCGGACAGGCTTGCTGCACGCAGCGGCTTTTAATGGTAGGCAACAGCCGACTTGTCTGGTGACTGACCAGCAACAACACCGTATCGCCGGACGGCTCTTCAAGGCTTTTGAGCAAGGCGTTGGCGGCGTTGATGTTCATCGACTCGACCGGCTCGATCAATACCACTTTGCGCCCGCCCATCTGCGCGGTCTGGACCACGAAACTGACCAGTTCGCGAACCTGATCGACCTTGATCGCCTTGTCGGCTTCTTCCGGTTCGAGGATGTAGTTGTCAGGGTGGCTGCCGGCTTTGAGCAGCAGGCAGGACTTGCATTCGCCGCAAGCGTCCTGCGCGGTCGGACGCTGGCACAACAGGCTGGCCATCAGGCGCTCGGCCAGCGCTCGCTTGCCGATCCCGGCCGGGCCGTGCAGCAGATAGGCGTGTGCATGTTGTTTGCGACCCGCCAACTGCTGCCAGAGACTGTCCTGCCACGGATAGGCTTCAGCCACGGGTCAACTCCAGCAGACGCGGCAGCAAGGCGTCCAGCGACTGTTGAACCTGCGCCAGTGGCTGAGCGGCATCGACCAGCACATATCGCGCAGGATCGGCTTCAGCGCGCTTGAGAAACGCACGGCGCACCGCATCGAAAAACGTCCGGCCTTCGAGCTCGAAGCGATCCAGCCGACCGCGAGCACTGGCGCGGGCCAGCCCCACTTCAACCGGCAGATCGAAAATCAGTGTCAGGTCCGGGCGCAATTCGCCCTGAACGAAGCTTTCCAGCGTCGCGATGCGCTCCAGCGACAAGCCGCGACCGCCGCCCTGATAGGCGTAGGTCGAATCGGTAAAGCGATCGCACAATACCACCGCGCCACGGGCCAACGCCGGGCGGATCACGCCGGCCAGGTGCTGGGCTCGCGCGGCAAACACCAGCAACAACTCGGTGTCCGGGTCCATGACTTCATCGACCGGCGCCAACAGCACCTCGCGGATTCGCTCGGCCAAAGGCGTACCGCCCGGCTCGCGGGTCAGCACCACTTCGATACCGGCGGCGCGCAGGCGCTCGGCGAGGTATTCGCGGTTGGTGCTCTTGCCGGCGCCTTCGGGGCCTTCCAGGGTAATAAACAAGCCAGTCACAGGCAGTCCTTAGTCAGAATCATTGCGGGCTTTGCGGCGCAGGCGCATCCGGCTCGGGCACGGGTGCAGCAGCGGGCTGTTCAGCAGGTTCTTGAGTCGATTCCGGTTCGGGCACCGTCACTGGCGGCAACGCCTCGGGCGCCGCGTCAGGCGAAGCCGCCGGGATCGGTGCCTGCTCATTCGTCGCTTCTGGCGCGGTGACCGGCGCCGGGCTGGAGCGGTAATCGGCGCGACGCTTGATCTGGAATTCACGCACCGCGTTGTTGTGAGCATCCAGATCATCGGAGAACACGTGGCTGCCATCACCGCGTGCGACAAAATACAGACTGTTACCGGCCACCGGGTTCAGTGCCGCATGGATCGCTTCGCGGCCGACCATCGCGATCGGCGTCGGCGGCAGACCGGAGATCACGTAGGTGTTGTAAGGGGTCGCTTCCTTGAGATGGGCGCGGGTCAACTTGCCGTTGTAACGATCACCGAGACCGTAGATAACGGTCGGATCGGTCTGCAATAGCATGCCCATTTCCATGCGCCGCACGAACACGCCAGCGATTTGCCCGCGCTCTTGCGGTACGCCGGTTTCCTTTTCCACCAGCGAGGCCATGATCAGCGCCTGGTAGGGCTCGGTGTACGGCACGTCAGCCGAGCGCTGCGCCCATTCCTTGGCGAGGACGTCATCGAGGCGATCGTAGGCTTTTTTCAGCAGATCGACGTCGGTCATGCCACGCACGAAGCGGTAGGTATCCGGGAAGAACCGGCCTTCCGGAAAGATCCCGGTATGGCCCAGCTTGTCCATCACTTCAGTGTCGCTCAAGCCATTCAGCGTTTGCTCAAGCTTTTCATCCTTGGCCAGGGCTGTGCGGACTTGATGAAAATTCCAGCCTTCGACCAGGGTCAGGCTGTACTGAACCATTTCCCCGCGCTTCCACAGACCGATCAGACCTTCGACGGTCATGCCGGGCTGCATGCGGTACTCGCCACTGTGCAACGGTTGTCCGGCCAGATTGAAGCGCCAATACACCCGCAGCCAAAACGCGTCCTTGATGACACCGTCAGCTTCGAGTCGATAGAAAGTACGGGTAGGTGTCGTGCCTTTGGGCACATCCAGCAGTTCTTCCTGACTAATGTTCAGCGGCTGTTCCAGCGCCGAATGAATTTTCCAGGCAGAAGCGCCCAACAACAGCCCCGCCAGAACCAGTCCGGTTTCCAGCAGCAGCAAGAATTTACGTCTCACGTATCAAGCATCCAGTAGCGCGCGGGCAATGGTTTGGAGTTTACGGGTGAGCGGGCCAGCCGGCCAGCTCAGTGCTGCATAGGCGCGCACCGGCCAAACGCCATAAACGCTGTTGCAGACGAAGACCTCATCAGCCCATTGCAGCTGTTCCAGGGTGATGTCGGTGATTTGCGTGGGGATTCCCGACGACTCGGCTTGAAACAATAATTCCGCACGCATCACGCCGGCAACGCCGCAGCGCTTGAGATCGGCGGTGATCAACGCGCCATCGCGAACCAGGAACAGATTGCTGAACACCCCCTCAATCACACGCCCGGCCTGATCGAGCATCAGGCCTTCGGCATGCTCGGTGTCTTGCCATTCGGAACGGGCAATGACTTGCTCAAGACGGTTCAGGTGTTTGAGCCCGGCGAGCAAGGGTTGCCTGGACAGTCGTGTGGCGCAAGGAAACAGGCGAACACCCTGCTCCGCATGAACGACAGGGTAAGCGGCAGGTGCGCTGCCCTGAAGAATGCGTCGGGCCTGGGCCGCAGGATCCGGTGCGTAACCGCGCAGGCTGTCGCCGCGAGTAAGAATGAGTTTGAGCACGCCCTCGCCCAGTGCTGCGGCGTAGGCCAGCAGCTCGCTGCGGATCAGCGCGTGATCGGTGGTGATCGCCAGGCGTGAACAGCCTTGTGCCAGGCGCGACAGATGCCGGTCCAGCAACAGTGGCTGCCCGCCACGCACGGCAATGGTCTCGAACAGACCATCACCGTAAGCCAGGCCGCGATCCTTCAGCGACAGAGCGTCAGCCGGCTGACCGTCGACCCAGCTATCCATCAGTCAGCGAACCGGCGGAACACCAGCGAGCCGTTGGTACCGCCAAACCCGAAGGAGTTGGATAGCACCACATCGATGTCCATGTTGCGCGCAGTGTGCGGCACGAAGTCGAGGTCGCAACCTTCGTCCGGCTCATCGAGGTTGATGGTCGGCGGCGCCACCTGGCCGTTGATCGCCAGTACACTGAAGATCGCCTCGACCGCGCCTGCCGCACCCAGCAGGTGACCAGTCATGGACTTGGTCGAACTGACGGCCAGCTTGTAGGCGTGATCGCCGAACACCGACTTGATCGCACAGGCTTCGGCGAGGTCGCCGGCCGAAGTCGACGTGCCGTGAGCGTTGATGTACTGGACTTGATCGACGTTGACCTTGGCGTCGCGCAGAGCGTTGGTAATGCAACGTGCAGCGCCTGCACCGTCCGCAGGCGGCGAAGTCATGTGGTACGCGTCGCCACTGGTGCCGAAACCGATCAGTTCGGCATAGATGGTCGCGCCACGAGCCTTGGCGTGTTCCAGTTCTTCCAGAACCAGCGCACCGGCACCGTCCGACAGGACGAAGCCATCACGGCCCTTGTCCCATGGACGGCTGGCGCGGGTCGGCTCGTCATTGCGGGTAGACAGCGCACGGGAGGCACCGAAGCCGCCCATGCCCAGACCGCAAGCCGCCATCTCGGCACCGCCGGCAATCATCACGTCGGCTTCGTCGTACATGATGTTGCGGGCTGCCATGCCGATGCAGTGCGTGCCGGTGGTGCACGCGGTGGCGATGGCGTAGTTAGGTCCCTGTGCACCCAGATGGATCGACAGGAAACCGGAAATCATATTGATGATCGAGCCAGGCACGAAAAACGGAGAGATCCGTCGTGGGCCGGAATCATGCAGGGTACGGCTGGTCTCTTCGATATTGGTCAGACCGCCAATACCCGAACCCATGGCCACGCCGATGCGCTCACGGTTGGCGTCGGTGACTTCAAGACCGGCATTGCGAACAGCCTGAAAACCTGCGGCCAGACCGTATTGAATAAACAGGTCGAGCTTGCGGGCTTCCTTGACCGACAGATATTCCTCGACATTGAAGCCCTTTACCGAGCCGCCAAAACGGGTGGAATAGGCAGAAAGGTCGGTGTGTTCGATCAGACCAATGCCACTGCGGCCAGCCAGAATGCCCTGCCAACTGCTCGGCACATCCGTGCCCAGTGGCGACAACATACCCATACCGGTGACTACGACGCGTCTACGCGACACAGCACTCTCCTTTTTCAAATGACGACTTTGCATCAGGTCTAAAGAAAAAACCGCACGCCATGATGGCAGTGCGGTTTTTCCACGACAGCAAGCAACGATTACAAGCTATTAAGCCTGGTGGTTAGTAACGTAATCGATTGCAGCTTGTACAGTAGTGATCTTCTCAGCTTCTTCGTCAGGGATTTCGGTCTCGAATTCCTCTTCCAGAGCCATCACCAGCTCAACGGTGTCAAGGGAGTCGGCACCCAGGTCTTCAACGAAGGAAGCAGTGTTGATCACTTCTTCTTCTTTAACGCCCAGTTGCTCAGCAACGATTTTCTTGACGCGCTCTTCGATGGTGCTCATACCTTGTTTTCACTCCTAATGGACAAATTCAGGCAGCTGGCCAGTGGGTAAGTGTATAGAAAGACTTTTCAGTTTTTCAACTGAAAGCTTCACTCCTCAAACCCGGTGACCCTCTGTCTATAAATAGATTGCAGCTTTATAACGGATTTTAGACAGCTCGTATGACATTTTTTTGAAGCAATCCGTCACATTTAACTCATGTACATCCCGCCGTTCACCGGGATTGTAGCCCCAGTAACGTAAGCCGCACCGTCGGATGCAAGAAAAGCGACCACAGACGCGATCTCTTGAGCTTGCCCCAGACGGCCCAGCGGAATTTGCGTCTGCAAGGCTTCACGCTGTGCCTCGGGCAGTTCGCGGGTCATATCGGTGTCGATGAACCCAGGGGCCACCGAGTTTACCGTAATCGAACGCGAACCGACTTCACGCGCCAGGGCACGGCTGAAACCTTCCAGACCTGCCTTGGCGGCAGCGTAGTTTACTTGGCCTGCGTTGCCCATGGCACCCACAACCGAGCCAATACTGATAATTCGTCCCCAACGGGCCTTTGTCATACCGCGCAAAACGCCCTTGGACAGGCGGAACAGACTGTTCAGGTTGGTATCGACGACGTCATGCCACTCGTCGTCTTTCATGCGCATCATCAGGTTATCGCGGGTGATACCGGCATTATTGACCAGGATCGCCGGCGCACCGAACTGCTCCTGAATGCTCGCCAGCACCGCGGCAACGGATTCGTCGCTGGTGACATTGAGTTCCAGGCCGGTACCTTGAATACCATTTTCTTTCAGGGTTGCGGCGATGCGCTCGGCACCCGAGGCAGATGTCGCGGTGCCCACAACGATGGCGCCCTGACGACCCAGCTCCAGGGCGATGGCCTGGCCGATACCGCGGCTCGCACCGGTGACCAGTGCAACTTTACCTTGCAGACTCATGCAAGCTTCTCCTGATTCAGGCCTGTGCCGCACGGGCGGCAGCGAAGGCGTCTGGGGTATTGAGGTTGGATGTCGACACGCCTTCGGCGCAGCGTTTGTTCAGGCCTGCGAGCACTTTGCCAGGGCCGCATTCGACCAATTGGGTCGCGCCCTTGGCGGCCAGCGCCTGGACCGATTCGACCCAGCGCACAGGCTTATAGAGTTGCTCAAGCAGATCGCGCTTGAGGGTTTCGAGATCGGCCGGCACGTTCGCGCTGACGTTTTGTACCACAGGAATCTGTGGTTCCTGCCAGTTGATCGCAGCGATGGACTCGGCAAAACGTTCTGCCGCGGGACGCATCAGCTCGCAATGGGACGGCACGCTGACCGGCAATGGCATGGCGCGCTTGGCACCACGAGCCTTGCAGCCTTCGATGGCGCGTTCGACCGCAGCCTTGGCACCGGCGATCACGACCTGACCCGGGGAGTTGAAGTTGACCGCGCTGACCACTTCGCCTTGCGCCGCTTCGGCGCAGGCTACCAGTACGTCAGCATCGTCCAGACCGAGAATGGCAGCCATACCGCCCTGCCCGGCCGGAACGGCTTCTTGCATCAACTGACCGCGACGCTCCACCAGCTTCACCGCGTCACCCAGACTCAGGCTGCCCGCAGCGACCAGGGCGCTGTACTCGCCCAGGCTGTGACCGGCAACGTAAGCCGGACGCGCACCGCCTTCCGCCAGCCACAGACGCCACAAGGCGATCGAAGCGGTCAGAATGGCCGGTTGGGTTTTATCGGTTTGATTGAGTTGCTCTTCCGGCCCTTGCTGGGTCAGTGCCCACAGGTCGTAACCGAGCGCAGCGGAAGCTTCTTTGAATGTTTCGAGGACCACCGGATGTTGCGCGCCCAACTCGGCCAGCATGCCGAGGGACTGCGAACCCTGTCCTGGAAAGACGAATGCGAGGGAAGCAGACATGTAACAAGCCCCTAATGATCTTGTCGTCGGAGAATTGACGTCCCGCTTGGGGGACGCAAGAAACTGACAGTTGGATGGCTAATTGAACTGAGCGGTCACATTTAAGCATTGTCCGACGAAAACGCCTAAAGCAACAAATCCTCCAGACGACCGTGAATGCGTTCCGGCAGGTTTTCCTGGATCTCGATCAAGGCACGCTGAATCGCACTCTGGAAGCCCTGAACCCCGGCCGAACCATGGCTTTTCACCACAATTCCCTGCAACCCGAGGAAGCTTGCGCCGTTATGCCGAGCAGGCGCCAGGTCAGCCTGAAGACGCTTCATCAGCGGCAGCGCCAGGGCGCCCACCATTTTCGATGCCAGGTTTTTTTTGAAAAGTGCTTCTATTCGCCCGGCAATCATGGTCGCCAGACCTTCACTGGACTTGAGCAAAATATTGCCGACAAAACCGTCACACACCACCACATCTGCCTCGCCACGGTACAAACCGTCACCTTCGACAAAACCGATGTAGTTGATGCCGCGAGCACTCTGCAACAAGGTCGCCGCCAGCTTGACCTGCTGATTGCCCTTGATGTCCTCGGTGCCGATGTTCAGCAATGCGACCCGTGGACGAACGATGCCCAGGGTTTCCGCCGCCACTGAGCCCATCACCGCAAACTGCAGCAAATGCTCGGCACTGCAATCGACGTTTGCGCCCAGGTCGAGCAACTGACAGTAACCCTTCTGCGTTGGAATCGCCGCGACCATGGCGGGTCGATCTATGCCCGGCAAGGTTTTCAACACGAATCGCGACAAGGCCATCAACGCGCCGGTATTGCCGGCGCTGACGCAGGCCTGAACCTTGCCATCACGCAACAGCTCGAGCGCCACACGCATCGACGAGTCCGGCTTGCCGCGCAAGGCCTGGGCAGGTTTTTCGTCCATGGTGATGACTTCGGATGCCGGGGCAATCGACAGGCGCGAGCGATCCGCAGCCGATTGGCCGGCGATCAGTTCTTCAAGAAGGGAGGGTTGACCGACAAGGGTCAGGTGCAGCGAGGGCGTAGCATTCAGACAAGCAAGGCTGGCCTGGACAATGCTGCGGGGACCGAAGTCCCCGCCCATTGCGTCAATCGCGATGACTTGAGCAGACAAGTGATTACTCGTCAGCGCCCTTGTCGATCACTTTACGGCCACGGTATACGCCTTCTGGCGATACGTGGTGACGCAGGTGAATTTCACCGGTGGTTTTTTCTACAGACAGAGTGCTTGCCGTCAGGGCGTCGTGCGAACGACGCATGTCACGGGCAGAGCGGGATTTTTTGTTCTGCTGAACAGCCATAATTGATTAACTCCTAAACGTTTGGGTCACGCTTTAACTGCGCCAATACACTGAACGGGTTGGACCGCGTTACCTCGTCCTCGCTCGGTTCGGGCTCATCGAGACCCGCCGGCTGCTGGCATTCTTCCGGATGATGAGCAGGCACAATGGGCAAGGCGAGCAGAAGCTCCTCCTCGATCAGTGACTGCAGATCCAAAGGATCTTCGCCCAGTTCCAGCACGTCATAACCTTTCGGCAACGACTGGGTATTCGCACCCTCCTTCACCACAGCATAACTGCATTCGCTGTGGATCGGCAGGGTGACCAGCTCAAGACAACGCTGGCAAACCATTTTGACTTCGGTGTCGATAAAACTGTGGATTACCACAGACTTACGTTCATCTCGTTCAAAAACGAATTTAGCCTGCACCGTACCGACAGTGTCGGAAAGCGGGTCGCAGAGTCTCTCCAAATCGGCCAGCAGCAGTTCACCTTGAAGGGTGGTGCCACGGTCAGCCAATTTGCGCGGGTCAACGTGAGGTGGAATCGGGTCATTCAACATAGGCGCAGCATTATAGGGATGCACCCAGCCATGTCAAAGGAAATTCAGCCCTGTCCGTCACCTGGAAGCCTCGCTAGAATTTGCGCCTGTATTCTGGAGATGCGCATGCTGCCTTTATTACTCGCTTCAAGCTCGGTATATCGCCGGGAATTGCTGGCCCGCTTGCAGCTGCCGTTCACCTGCAGCTCGCCGGACATCGATGAAAATCATCGACCGAACGAAACCGCCGTCGAACTGGTAAAGCGCCTCGCTGAAGAAAAAGCCCAGGCCCTCGCCGGCAGCCACCCCGCTCACCTGATTATCGGTTCCGACCAGGTCGCGGTTCTCGGCGAGCGCATTATCGGTAAACCCCACACCTTCGAAAAGGCTCGCGAACAGTTGCTGGCCTCAAGCGGCGCCAGCGTGACCTTCCTGACCGGCCTGGCCCTGCTCAACAGCCAGACCGGACGCTGCCAGGTCGACTGCGTACCGTTCACCGTGCACATGCGCACACTCGATGCCGCACGCATCGAACGCTATCTGCGCGCCGAAACGCCTTACGACTGCGCTGGCAGCTTCAAAGCCGAAGGCTTGGGGGTGAGCCTGTTTCAAAGCACCGAAGGCCCTGACGCCACCAGCCTGATCGGCCTGCCACTGATTCGCCTGATCGACATGCTGCTGGCCGAAGGCGTGCAAATCCCCTGAGACGCCAACGCCGACAAGCCGGCTCCTTGTTACATACCCCCCATAAAAAACCGGCCACGAAGGCCGGTTTTTTATGGGGACGGCAGATCAGCGCAGCGACGGGCCGTGAAAACCCATCCACATCGCCAACTGCTCAGCCACGCTGGCGCCAAGCTTCTTCGAGAAGCGATCGAACGGCGATTCCTGAACGGTGAAGTCCACCAACTCTTTCTCGCCAATCACATCGCGCGCTACCGAACTGGCATTACCCAGGCCATCGATCAACCCCAGCGGCAGCGCCTGCTCACCGGACCAGACCAACCCGGAGAACAACTCCGGATGCTCTTTGTCCTTGAGGCGATCGCCACGCCCCTTCTTGACGCTGCTGATGAACTGCTGGTGCGTCGTATCGAGTACGCCTTGCCAGAATTGGGTCTCCTCAGGCTTCTGCGGCTGGAACGGATCAAGGAACGACTTGTGCTCGCCCGACGTGTAGGTCCGACGCTCGACACCGAGTTTCTCCATGGTGCCGACAAACCCGTAACCGGCCGCCGTCACACCAATCGAACCCACCAGACTCGCCTTGTCGGCGTAAATCTGATCTGCCGCGCTGGCGATGTAATAGGCACCGGAAGCGCCCAGATCGGAGATCACCGCGTAAACCTTGGTGTCCGGGTGCAAGCCGCGCAACCGCCGAACCTCGTCATAAACATAGCCGGATTGCACTGGACTACCGCCCGGACTGTTGATACGCAGGATGACACCTTTGACCTTCTCATCTTCGAAGGCGGCACGCAGGCTGCCGACGATGTTGTCAGCGCTGGCAGGCTCCTTGTCGGCGATCATGCCCGTCACGTCGATCAGCGCAGTGTAATTGGCACTACGGGTGGCAGCTTTTTCCATGTCCATCAGCGGCGTGAACAGAATCAACGCGCCAAACAGGTACACAAAGGTCAGCAACTTGAAGAAAATCCCCCAGCGCCGCGACCGGCGCTGTTCCTGCACGCTGGCCAGCAGCGTCTTTTCCAGCAGCTTCCAGCTCTTCTCGTCACCGCTCTCCGCACTCGCCTTGGCGGGTGCTTTCCATTCGTCGGTCATGACATCTACCCCAGCAAAAATCTATTAGGCCCGCTGATTCAGCCAGGCATGCAATTCTGAAAAACGGTCGATGGCCAGCGCCGGCTCAAACAGTTTCAGCGCCTCGATCGACTGCGCACCGTAGCTGACCGCCACCGAATCCATGCCGGCGTTGCGCGCCATCTGCAGATCGAAGGACGAATCACCAACCATCAACGCTTGCTCCGGGCGAACCTCACAATGGGCGAGGATCTGCTCAAGCATCAGCGGATGGGGTTTGCTGGCGGTTTCATCAGCCGCGCGGGTGATGTCGAAATAACCGTCCCAGCCGTGCGCCTTCAACACCCGATCCAGACCGCGACGCGCCTTGCCTGTCGCAACCGCCAAGTGATAACCCTCGGCGCGAAATGCCTCCATCGACTCGACAACCCCTTCGAACAACGGCGAAGGCACTGCTTCCGAGGCGATGTAGTGGTCCGCATAATGCTCGCGAAACGCCACCAGCTCGGTATCACTGATCTCGGGATACAACGTACGAATCGCCTCCGGCAGCCCCAGGCCGATGATGCCTTTGACAGCAAAATCATCGCGCAACTGGAAGCCGGAACGCTCGGACGCGACGTGCATCGCCTCGACAATCCGACCAATGGAGTCGGCGAGAGTGCCGTCCCAATCAAAAATCAGCAGCTTGTAGTCAGATGGGTGCACTCAGGCGCTCCACGGTCTTGGCCCACATTTCATCCACCGGCGCTTGCAACTTCAACTCGCCGCCATCCGGCAGCGGCACAGTCAGCATGTAAGCATGCAGAAACAGGCGCTTACCGCCGAGGTCGCGGATTTCCTTACTGAAACCTTCGTCGCCGTACTTGGTGTCGCCGGCGATGCAATGCCCGGCATGCAAGGTGTGAACGCGAATCTGGTGAGTCCGCCCGGTGATCGGCTTGGCTTCGATCAGGGTGGCAAAGTCGCCGAAACGACGCAGGACCTTGAACACGGTCACAGACTCCTTGCCCTCCTCCTCGTCGACTTCGACCATGCGCTCGCCGGAACGCAGATTGCTCTTGCCGAGCGACGCCCGGACCTGCTTGATCGAGGCCGCCCAGTTACCGCGCACCAGCGCCATATAGCGCTTATCGACGCCATCGCCGCGCAAGGCCGTGTGCAAGTGACGCAGCATGCTGCGCTTCTTGGCGATCATCAGAAGGCCGGAAGTGTCACGGTCCAGGCGGTGAACCAGCTCGAGCTCCTTGCAATCCGGACGCAACTGACGAAAGGCTTCGATCACGCCATAAGTCAGCCCGCTGCCGCCATGAACCGCAATGCCGCAAGGCTTGTTGATCACGATTAGCGCTTTGTCTTCATAGACAATCGAGGCTTCGAGTCGCTGCAGCAGGCCTTGGGCCAGCGGCACAGGTTCGTCGCGCTCGGGCACGCGAACCGGCGGCACGCGCACGATATCGCCCGCCTGCAGCTTGTATTCGGGCTTGATCCGACCTTTGTTCACTCGCACTTCACCTTTGCGCAAAATGCGGTAAATCAGTGTCTTGGGCACGCCTTTGAGCCGAGCGAGAAGGAAGTTATCAATACGTTGGCCGGCATATTCCGGCGAGACCTCAAGCAGTTGTACGGCTGGGGTCGAGGGGGCAGTAGTCGTCATGGCGCGGATGATATCAATTTTTTATGGAATTGAAGCACTTAATCATTACTGCTATAGTCGCGAACGCCGCCAAAAGCGGCCTGGACAGCGGACCAACGGTCAAAAACCGGCCCTGACCAATGCAATTCACCAGGACGCGAGGCCGTCCTACGGGGCTTTTGCTACGTAACGGTGGAGTTTGCAGGTGTAACGAGCGCAGGTGACATGAGGCCTGAATCACGCCGCAAAGCAGAGTTTTCACTCGCTACGCGAGCCAATATTCACGGCCAGTTCACAAAGTGCAGTCAGCTGCGAATGACCCCGAGCGAACGCTTCGGAAACAACGCCTAAATTAGCCATGATGCGTGACCTCCCCTTTCGGAGCTCACGGTAAATGCCAACCCGCTGCGGATTCTGCGCGCGGCAGCACCCGAATTATCAGGGATACGTGTAGGGTGGAGATGCACAACCGCTGGACTGTGTAGCAATAGGCTTTATCAAGACGCTTCATCTCGTCCACAGCCGCTGGTTGATTCCTCCTCCTGACTGAGTGCTTAAGTAGCCACAGCAAGCAGGACGCGTACGTCGCGACAAAGGCCCACATTGGCCGGACATCGCTGGACACGGGAATGGCCAACCACTCCTGACGCACCTGACACCGACCGTGAGAAGTCGTGTGTGCCGAACGCCGTTTCCGGCAGCCCGGAAACCGACGGTACTACATGAAAAGAATGCTGATTAACGCAACTCAACCCGAAGAGTTGCGTGTTGCACTGGTAGATGGCCAACGCCTCTACGACCTGGACATCGAATCCGGTGCACGCGAGCAGAAGAAGGCCAACATCTATAAAGGCCGGATTACTCGCATCGAACCAAGCCTTGAGGCTGCCTTTGTCGATTTCGGCTCCGAGCGCCACGGCTTCCTGCCCCTCAAAGAAATCTCCCGCGAATACTTCAAGAAAGCCCCTGAAGGCCGCGTCAACATCAAGGACGTCCTGAGCGAAGGCCAGGAAGTCATCGTTCAGGTCGAAAAAGAAGAACGTGGCAACAAGGGCGCCGCCCTGACCACCTTCATCAGCCTGGCCGGTCGTTACCTGGTTCTGATGCCGAACAACCCGCGTGCCGGCGGTATCTCCCGTCGCATCGAAGGTGAAGAGCGCAACGAACTGCGTGAAGCCCTGAACGGTCTGGTTGCCCCGGCCGACATGGGTCTGATCGTGCGCACTGCCGGCCTGGGCCGCAGCAGCGAAGAAATGCAGTGGGACCTCGATTACCTGCTGCAACTCTGGACCGCCATCAAAGAAGCCTCGCTGGATCGCTCCGCGCCATTCCTGATCTACCAGGAAAGCAACGTGATCATCCGCGCCATCCGCGATTACCTGCGCCAGGACATCGGCGAAGTGCTGATCGACAGCGTTGAAGCCCAGGACGAAGCCCTGACCTTCATTCGCCAGGTGATGCCGCAATACGCCAGCAAGATCAAGCTGTACGAAGACAGCGTTCCGCTGTTCAACCGTTTCCAGATCGAAAGCCAGATCGAGACCGCATTCCAGCGCGTCGTTGAACTGCCTTCCGGCGGCTCCATCGTGATCGATCCGACCGAAGCCCTGGTGTCCATCGACATCAACTCGGCGCGCGCCACCAAAGGCAGCGACATCGAAGAAACCGCCCTGCAGACCAACCTTGAAGCGGCCGAAGAAATCGCCCGTCAGTTGCGCTTGCGCGACATCGGCGGCCTGATCGTCATCGACTTCATCGACATGACCCCTGCCAAGAACCAGCGCGCCGTGGAAGAGAAAGTCCGCGAGTGCCTGGAAGCCGACCGCGCTCGCGTGCAAGTCGGTCGCATCTCGCGCTTCGGCCTGCTGGAAATGTCCCGTCAGCGCCTGCGTCCATCGCTTGGCGAAAGCAGCGGCATTGTTTGCCCGCGTTGCAACGGCACCGGCATCATC
Source organism: Pseudomonas sp. 300 (assembly GCF_055803035.1). Taxonomy (NCBI): domain Bacteria; kingdom Pseudomonadati; phylum Pseudomonadota; class Gammaproteobacteria; order Pseudomonadales; family Pseudomonadaceae; genus Pseudomonas; species Pseudomonas sp. 300. The sequence continues at coordinate 3,146,317 of NZ_JAVLRV010000002.1, forward strand.
CGTGACGTTGAATCGCTGTCGCTGGCGATCCTGCGCCTGATCGAAGAAGAAGCCCTGAAAGACCGCACCGCCGAAGTTCGTGCACAAGTGCCGATTCCGGTCGCAGCCTTCCTGCTCAACGAAAAACGCAACTCGATCACCAAGATCGAACTGCGTACCCGCGCCCGCATTGTCATTCTGCCGAACGATCACCTCGAAACGCCGCACTTCGAAGTTCAGCGTCTGCGCGATGACAGCCCGGAAGCTGCGGTCGGCCAGTCCAGCTACGAAATCGCTGCTGCCGCTGCCGAAGTCGAAGAAGTCCAGCCTGCCGCTGCGACCCGCACCCTGGTTCGCCAGGAAGCCGCGGTCAAGACTGCGCCGGCCCGCGCCAACGCTCCGGTTCCGACCGAAGTCGTCGCCGCACCTGTTGCTGCACCGGCCGTCGTGCCAGAGCCAAGCCTGTTCAAAGGCCTGGTGAAGTCGCTGGTCGGTCTGTTTGCAACCAAGGAAGAGCCTGCTGCTCCGGTTGCGGTTGAAAAACCGGCGACCACCGAGCGCCCGGCCCGCAACGAAGAGCGTCGCAACGGCCGCCAGCAGAGCCGCAACCGTAACGGTCGCCGCGATGAAGAGCGCAAGCCTCGCGAGGAACGTGCACCGCGTGAAGAACGTGCACCACGTGAACCACGCGAAGCCCGTGAAGAAACTCCGGCAGTCGCTCGCGAAGAGCGCGCACCACGTGAAGAGCGTGCACCACGTGCCCCTCGTGAAGAACGCGCACCGCGCGCGCCTCGCGAAGATCGCAAGCCACGTGGCGAGCGTGAAGAACGAGTTCGTGAACTGCGTGAACCGCTCGACGCTGCCGCTCCGACTGCTGCTCCGGCTGCTGCTACTGCTGAAGAGCGTCCAGCTCGTCAGCCACGTGAAGAACGTGCACCACGCCCTCCGCGTGAAGAACGTCAACCGCGTGCCGAGCAAGCCGCTGCCGCTGTTGCCGAAGAAGAGCTGACCGGCAACGAGGAGCAACTGCAGGAAGACGGTCAGGAAGGCGCCGAAGGCGATCGTCCACGCCGCCGCTCCCGTGGCCAGCGTCGTCGCAGCAACCGTCGCGAGCGTCAACGCGATGCCAACGGCAACGTGATCGAAGGTTCGGAAGAATCGGAATCCGCTGAAGGTAACGAAGCCGCCGAAAGCAACGCAGCGCCAAGCGCTGCCGATCTGGCCGCCGGCCTGGCTGTTACCGCAGCCGTTGCCAGCAGCGTGATCAGCGCTCCGGCGGAAGCACAGGCCAACGAGCAAGCCGAACGCGCTACTGCTGCCACACTGGAAACTGCTCCAGTCGAAGCGCCAGTCGTTGAAGCGACCACGCCTGTAGAAGCAACCTCCGCTTCGGAAGTCGAAGTGGCCCCGGTTCGTGAAGCACAGCCTGAAGTCGAAGCAGCCGCTGAGCCAGCCTTTGTTGCTGAAGCGCCTGCCGTGGTTGAAGAGTCGGTTGTTGAAGCTGAAACCGTCGCTGAAACCGTGACCGAAACCGTTCGTGAAGTTCGCGAAGAGCAAACCGCTTTCAACTGGGTTGCCGAGCCGGTAATCGTCGAAACTCCAGCGCCGGTCGCTGAAGTAGCGGCTGTTGAGCCTGCGGTTGTGGCTTCTGAACCAGAAGCTGCTCCGGTTGTTGAAGCCCCTGTTGTCGCCGAAGTGGCTGCGCCAGTGGTTGAAGCTGCCCCGGCCAGCGCCCTGACGCCAAGTGGCCGCGCGCCGAACGACCCGCGTGAAGTGCGTCGTCGCAAGCGTGAAGAAGAGCGCCTGCAGAAGGAAGCCGAACTGGCTGCCGCTGCTGCTCCGGTAGAAGTGGCACCGGTTGTGGCTGAAGTCGTCGAGGCAGCTCCTGCCCCGGCTGCTGAAGTCACTGCCGAGCCAGTTGACTCCGTGATCGACGAAGCACCGCGCTCCGTCCAGGAAGCGGTAGAGCAACACGAGCAAGCCCTGGAAAAAGAGCACGA
>NZ_JAVLRV010000002.1:3148328-3170364 GCF_055803035.1 Pseudomonas sp. 300
GGCGGGGCTTTTTTTTATGTCTCCGAATACACCGCCCCCTGTGGGAGCGAGCCTGCTCGCGATGGCGATTTAACATTCAACATTGATGCAAGCTGACCCACCGCCATCCCGAGCAGGCTCGCTCCCACAGGGAATTTATGCCGGTTTGAAGATCAGTGATTCAGGCACATCCACATCCCACAACACCCCGGGATCGTCCACCACCACCTCAACCACCTTCGCCGAGGCAAACAACGGCTTGGCCCCACGATCACCCGACAATCCCATCAACGCCGGTCCAAACGTACGCCCAAAACCCACGGGATGTCCGTACTCGCCATTGATCAACGGAACACTGATTACGTCATCAGCAATCTCCGCCACTACCTGCTCAATACTGGAAGGCAAAATAAACGGCATATCCCCCAACACAATCAACCAGCCACCGAGCTGCGAGCATGCCGACACCCCGGCCGCAATGCTGTCGCCCATGCCGGTCGATTCGATCAACACAACCTCGACACCATAGGCCTTGGCCATGCGAATCACTTGTGGGCGATCTTCGGTCGTCACCAGCACGCGCTTCTCAAGGCCGGCTGGCAAATTCACCAGCACCTGCTCAATTACGGAACGAACGGCGCCATCGCGTCCCGTACAGTCCGCCAACAACTTATCCTTGTCGGCTCCCGCCACCTGCCGAAACCGGTCGCCCTGCCCCGCTGCCAACACGATGACGCCGATTGGCTCAGTCATACCTCCTCCCGCAACGGCTTCTTCTGCTTCAGCTCGACGCCGTTCTTGATCGCGACGATTTCGGCCAGCAACGACAAGGCGATTTCCGCCGGGGAATGGCTGCCGATGTGCAGACCGATCGGCCCGTGCAAGCGCTCGATGGCCTCTTGTGACAAGCCTAGCTGAGCCAGGTTTTCCCGGCGCTTCAGGCTGTTGACCCGAGAACCCAGCGCACCGACGTAAAACGCCCTGGAATCGAGCGCCGTGAGCAGGGCCATGTCATCCAGGCGCGGATCGTGAGTCAACGCGACAATCGCCGTGCGTTCGTCGGTCTGGATGTTCAGCACGGCTTCGTCCGGCATACCGGAAACAAAGCGTCCGTGCTGCTCTTCCCAGCCGTAGACAAATTCGGTGCGCGGATCGCAGATCAGCACTTCGAAATCCAGCAACCGCGCCATCTCGGCAACATAACGGGACAATTGCCCCGCGCCGATCAGCAACAATCGCCAACGCGGACCGTAGATCGCACGCAACGTGTGACCGTCGAAACTCAGCACATCGCTCTTGTTCGCCGGCTGCAACACCACGTCACCGGTCGCAACATCCAGCGAGCGCGCGACGATTTCATGGGCTTCGCAACGCGCCAGCAATTCAGCGACCCAGGCCGGGTCACCGACGCGCTCCTCGGTCAGACGCAACGTGCCGCCGCAGGGCAAACCAAACCGTGCGGCCTCCTCGCGAGTGACCCCGTAAGTGATCAGTTGCACCGGCGGCCCGTCAGCCGGAATCCGGCCATCGTGCAACCGGGCAATCAGATCGTCCTCGACACAACCACCGGAGACCGAACCGATCACCACCCCGTCTTCGCGCAGGGCCAGCATCGCGCCAGGGGCCCGAGGCGCGGTGCCCCAGGTCTGGACCACGCTGTACAACACCACTCGCTGACCGGCGCGGCGCCACTCCAGCACACTGCGCAGGACGTTCAGATCGACGCTGTCCATCAGGCCTCGGCCTTCTGCCAACCTTGCAGTTGAAAACGCACCGGCAAGTCGCGGATGCGTTTGCCGGTGGCGGCAAAGATGGCATTGCACAGCGCCGGCGCAATCGGCGGCACGCCCGGTTCACCGACACCGCCCAACGGCACAACGCCCGGCGGAGTCACCAGATGCACGGCGACTTCCTTCGGCGCCAGGGACATGCGCGCCACTTCGTACATGTGGAAGTTGTCCTGCTGGACCTTGCCGTCCTTGAAGCTGATTTCGCCCAGCACCGCGTTGCCCAGGCCCATCACGCAGGCACCTTCGAACTGCGAGCGAATCCGCTCCGGGTTGATCTGCGGGCCGCAATCCACGGCAATATCGGCCTTGTGCACAATCAATGTGCCATCGTCTTTGACTTCGACCTCGATCACCGCCGCCACATAGGTGACGAAGCTGTAATGCACCGCCAGCCCCAAGCCTCGGCCCTTCGGCAACTCACGTCCCCAACCCGCCGCTTTGGCAGCGGTTTCCAGCACCGTGCGCATCCGTCCGGTGTCGATCGGATAGCGCTCCGGCGACTCGCCGTAGTTCCACTCTTCACTCAAGGTGCGCGGATCGATCTGACGGTCCGGGCCGAGCAATTTGATTTGGTACTTGAGCGGATCCTGTTTGGCCTTGTGCGCCAGTTCATCGACAAAGCTCTGGATCGCAAAGCCGTGAGGAATGTTCGACACCGAGCGATACCAGCCGACCCGCGTATGAATCGCCGCTTCCGGGTTCTCCAGGCGCACGTTGGGAATCGCGTAGGCCATGTTGGTAAAGCCCATGCCCAGCTCGAAAGCAGCCTCGTGGTTCATGCCCGGCGCGAACAGCGCGGTGATACTCGGTGCCACCGTGCGGTGCAGCCAACCCGACGGCAGACCGTCCTTGCCCAGACTGGCCTTCAGGTATTCGGCCGAGACGGTGTGAAAATACGAACAGTGGATGTCATCTTCACGGGTCCATTGCACCCGCACCGCCTTACCGGGGAATTCCTTGGCGAGGATCGCTGCTTCGATGATGAAATCCGGCTTGGACTTGCGGCCGAAACCTCCGCCGAGCAAGGTGACGTGGAACGTGACGTTATCGAACGCAATGCCCAGGCGTTCGCCGATTCGCTCACGGGTGACCTGCGGCGCCTGGCTTGGCGCCCAGGCTTCGCACACACCATCCTTGAAACGGGCGATGGCGACCATCGGCTCCATTGGTGCTTGCGCCAGGTGCGGCAAATAGTAAGAGGCTTCAACGGTGCTGCTGGCGCTGCTCATGGCCTCGTCGATGTTGCCGGTATTGCGCACCACTTTGCCGGGCTTGAGTGACGCTGCTTCAATTTCCTTGCGATAGGCGATCGAGTCGTAACTGGCGTTGGGGCCGTCGTCCCATTCGATTTTCAGCGCGTCGCGGCCCTTGATGGCCGCCCAGGTGTTGCTGGCCACCACCGCCACGCCACCCAACGGCTGGAATTCCGAGGGCAGCGGACGGCCTTCGATCTGGATGACTTTGATCACACCGGGGACTTTCATTGCAGCGCTGTCATCCAAGGATTTGACCTTGCCGCCGTAGACCGCCGGACGTGCGATGGTGGCGTAAAGCATTCCATCGAAATGCACGTCGGCGCCGTAGATCGCGCGACCGTTGACGATGTCTGCACCGTCGATGGCCTTGGTGCCTTCCTTGCCGATGTAGCGGAATTCTGACGGATCCTTGAGTCGTAGACTGTCACGCGGCGGCACCGCCAGCGCACCGGCCGCGACGGCGAGCGCGCCGTAACCCAGTTCACGACCGCTCGGTTTATGGATGACTTTGTGCAATTGCGCATGGCACTCGCCGACCGGAACTTTCCACTGTTCGGCGGCCGCTTGTTCGAGCATGGTCCGCGCAGCAGCACCGCAGCGGCGCATCGGTTCGTACCAATGGCGCATGCTGCGCGAGCCGTCGGTGTCCTGGTTACCGAAGCGCACTTCGTCGCCTGGCGCCTGCTGCACTTTCACCAGAGCCCAGTCGGCGTCCAGTTCATCGGCTACCACCATGGTCAAACTGGTGCGCACGCCCTGGCCCATTTCCGAGCGGTTGCAGACCACGGTCACCGTGCCATCTGCAGCGATGCTGACGTACACCTTCGGATCATCAATCCAGCCGTTAGGCATGCCGTCGGCGCCGAATTTCTTTTCCTTCTCGGCGGCGAACGCGTCCTGCCAGCCCCAACTCGCGGCGACCACCAGCGCACTGGTGGCACCGACGCCTTTGAGGAAACCACGGCGACTGAGGTTGCTCAGGGCGAAATCATTCGGTAACTGGCTCATGCCTTGGCCTCCTTCAGGTGGGTGGATGCCTGGCGGATGGCGGTCTTGATCCGGTTGTAAGTGCCGCAACGGCAAATATTGCCGACCATCGCCTCTTCGATCTGTTCGTCGCTCGGGTTCGGATTGGTCTTGAGCAGTGCCGTGGCGGACATGATCTGCCCGCCCTGGCAATAACCGCACTGGGCGACGGCGGTGTCGAGCCAGGCCTGCTGAACGATTTGCCCGACCGGATCGGCGTGCAGGTTGTCGATGGTGCTGACGTTCTGGCCGATCACCGAACCGATCGGCGTGATGCAACTGCGCGCCGGGGCGCCTTCGATATGAATGGTGCAGGCGCCGCACAGGCCCATGCCGCAGCCGAATTTGGTGCCGTTGTAACCGACCACGTCGCGGATGGCCCAGAGCAGCGGCATGTCCTCGGTGACATCGAGTTGATGGTCTTGACCATTGAGCTTCAGGGTAATCATGGGCACGCCCGCATATTTATATGGGTTATGGGGTCGAGCAATCTGCCGCTTGGGGATTAGCGGTTGGCATCACGCAGATCGACTCAGGCTAATGAGGCTCTCTTATGCGGACGGCGACGTCTGCATCGGGCCTTTGGTGGAGCAAATGCTTGCATCGTTAGGGGGCTAAGTTAACCCAGCATTAACAAAAAAGCCCTGCACAATCGAAGATGTGCAGGGCTTTGAGATCAGTCTTGAAAGCGTAGCCTCAATACCGATTGGGCTCCATTTCCAGATCGACGTGAAAACGTTCGCAAATATCTTTTTGAATGCGTTGTGCCAGGTTCAACAACTGCAGACCAGTCGCGGCCCCGTAGTTGACCAGCACCAGCGCCTGCAATTTATGCACGCCCGCGTCGGCCTCGCGGAAACCTTTCCACCCTGCCCGTTCGATCAGCCAGCCCGCGGCCAGTTTCATCTGCCCGTCGGGTTGCGCGTAAGCCACCAGGTCCGGGTACTCGACTTTGAGCTGAGCGACCAGCGCAGCCGACACCAATGGGTTCTTGAAGAAGCTGCCGGCATTACCGAGCACCGCCGGGTCAGGAAGCTTTTCGTTGCGGATGCTGCAAATCGCCCGGCTGACGTCGCTGGCGGTCGGCTGATCGATGCCTTGCTCGGTCAGACGCTGACGTACCGGGCCGTACTCCAGATGCAGGTGTTCGGCGCGGTCGAGGGCGAAACGAACCCGCAGGATCAACCAGCGCCCCGGCTCCTGTTTGAACAGGCTGTCGCGGTAAGCGAAGTTGCACTCGGCCAGCGTGAAGTCGCGCATTTCGCCGGTCTGGCGATCCAGCGCGGTCAGGCCGGCAAACACGTCCTTGATCTCCACACCGTAGGCACCGATGTTCTGCATCGGTGCCGCGCCGACGGTGCCGGGGATCAGACTGAGGTTTTCAAGCCCCGACAGCCCCTGCGCCAGCGTGTGTTGCACGAATGGATGCCAAGGCTCGCCAGCCTCGGCTTCGATCACAACCTTGTTGCCGTCGTCGCTCAGGATACGAATTCCGCGTGTCGCCATGCGCAGCACCAGCGACTGGATATCGGCGGTCAGCAGCAAATTGCTGCCACCGCCAATCACCAGCAACGGCACGTCATGTTGTGCGGCGTAGGCCAAGGCTTCCCGCACGTCGGCATCACTGTGGGCCTCGGCAAACAAGCGCGCCTGAACGTCCACGCCAAAGCTGTTGTAAGGCTTGAGCGAAACCTGTGGCCGAACCCGCACACTCATAACCGGCCCTTCAATTCGATCACCAGCAGATCACAGGCGCTTTCGATCAAGTCGAGCACCTGCTCAAAGCCTTGTTCGCCGTCGTGATACGGGTCCGGGACTTCGTCGACTTCCAACTGGTAGCGTTGCAGGAACAGATCCAGCTCAGCCCTGCCACTGGCCGGTTGCAAGGCCTTGAGATTGCGCAGATTGCTGTTGTCCATCGCCAGGATCAAATCATAAGTGGCGAAATCGGCGCGGCTCACTTGCCGGCCGCGTTGAGCGGACAGGTCATAACCACGCGATTTGGCCGCGGCCTGGCTGCGTTGGTCCGGCGCGTTGCCAACGTGCCAGTCACCGGTGCCGGCGGAGGCGACTTCGACTTGATCGGCCAGCCCCGCTTCCCGCAGTTTATGCCGCAGCACGCCTTCGGCCGTCGGTGAACGGCAGATGTTGCCCAGACAAACGAACAAAACCCGCATCAGGCCTCCAGCAGGCGACGAACGCGCTCGAGGTCTTCGACGGTGTCTACGCCGGTCGGCGGCGCGATCAATGCATCGGCGACGTGAATTCGCACGCCGTGCCACAGTGCGCGCAGCTGCTCCAGCGATTCGGTGTTTTCCAGCCAGCACGGGCCCCAGCTGACGAAGTCATGCAGGAAACCGGCGCGGTAGGCATAGATGCCGATGTGGCGGCGATACGGCACGCCTTCCGGCAGCGCATCGCGACTTTTCGCGAACGCGTCCCGAGCCCATGGCAACGTCGCGCGACTGAACGTCAGCGCCAGGCCATTGAGGTCGCTGACGACCTTGACCACGTTGGGGTTGAACAGGGTTTCAACGTCTTCGATCGGCTCGGCCAACGTCGCCATGCGCGCTTCGGTATGGGCCGCGAGGTTAGCCGCGACCTGATCGATCACGCTCGGCGGGATCAGCGGTTCGTCACCTTGAACGTTGACCACGATCGCGTCGGACGCCAGACCGAGTTTTTCGGCAACTTCAGCCAAACGGTCCGTGCCGGAATTGTGGTCTTCGCGGGTCAGCACCACTTCGGCGCCAAACGCGTTGCACGCCTCGACAATGCGCGCATCGTCAGTGGCAACCACCACTCGCTCGGCGCTGCTTTTGCACGCCTGTTCCCAGACGTGCTGGATCATCGGCTTGCCGGCGATCAGCAACAGCGGTTTGCCCGGCAGGCGGGTAGAGGCGTAACGCGATGGAATGACAACGGTAAAGGCTGTGGTCATTTATCCAGACGCTCGTCTGTGGTCAGGGTGCGGGCTTCGGTTTCGAGCATCACCGGGATGCCGTCGCGAATCGGGTACGCCAGACCGGCGCCCTTGCTGATCAGCTCGGTTTTGTCGGCGCTGAGCTTGAGCGGGCCTTTGCAGACCGGGCAAGCGAGGATGTCGAGCAATTTGGTGTCCATGAGCATTCCCTGGATAAAAACGGATTTAAGGCAAAAGACGAGCCGGCAACAGGCGCATCAACTGCGTATCGAACCAGGCCACGAAGGCCGGCGATGGCGCAGCATCGACCGCCAGGTACCACCAATCGGCGGCGGCGAAGGCACGGCACTTCACCGCGTCCTTTTCAGTCATTACCAACGGCAATGACGGTGTGAAATTCAAGGCCTGCACGCTGTACTCGGCGTGGTCGGCAAATGCATGCGGGACTGGTTGCCAGTGTAGCGTTTCGAGGGTTGTGAAGAAACGCTGCGGATTGCCGATCCCGGCCACGGCGTGCAGCGCCTGGCCTGCGGGAAAGTGGTCAAGGGGCCGGCGTTCGCCGCTGTGCAGATTGACCAGTTCCGTGGGTTGCAGCTGGAAGGCAAAACCGTTGTCGCGATCCTCGGTGGCGCCGTTGTACAACACCGCATCAACGCTTTGCAGGCGCTCGACCGGTTCGCGCAACGGTCCCGCCGGCAGGCAGCGCTGGTTGCCCAGGCCACGGGCGGCGTCAATCAGCACCAGTTCCAGGTCGCGGGCCAACCGGTAATGTTGCATACCGTCGTCGGAGAGGATCAAGTCCAGTGGTTCGCTCGCCAACAGCGCTTTGACCGCGCTGCTGCGGTTCGGGTCGATCATCAATGGAACGCCGGTACGCTGGACGATCAGCAGCGGTTCGTCGCCAGCGATGTCGGCGCTTTGATCGGCTTCGACCCGCCATGGCAGTTGCGGCGGTTTGGCGCCATAGCCGCGACTGACCACGCCGACCCGTAAGCCGCTTCGCTGACAATGCTGGATCATCCACAGAATCAGCGGCGTCTTGCCGGTGCCACCCACCGTGATGTTGCCGACGACGATCAGCGGCACCGGCGGCTGATAAATCTCGCCCTCACCCGCCAGAAAGCGTTTGCGCTTGTTCACAACCACGCGCCGATACAGCCACTCCAATGGCTGCAACAGCTTCAGGGCCGGATGACCTTGGTACCACGCGGCGAGCAAGCGATCGGACATGGCCATCAGGGCGCGGGCGGCGCCGCCTCGATTGTGGTCATGCGCAGATGACTGAAGCCGAGTTTGCCGGCGGCGTCCATGGCGGTGATGACCGATTGATGCTGGGTCTTGCCGTCCGCACTGATCGACAGTGGCAGGTTGGTATCACCGTTGGATTCTTTCTGTAACGCGTCCATCAAGGTCGCCAGATCATTTTTCGGCAACAACTGATTGTTCACGGAGAACACGCCTTCGGCACTGATGGCGACGTCCAGGTGTTTGACCTGCTGGTCTTCGGCAGGCGAACCACTGACCGCTTCAGGCAGATCGACGCGCAACTGGGTTTCACGGGTGAAGGTGGTGGTGACAACGAAAAACAGCAGCAGGATAAACACCACGTCGATCAACGACGCGAGGTTGATGTCTACCGTTTCCCGCGGTTTTCGGCGGAATTTCACGCTTTTTTGCCCTCAGCCAGGTCCACGTCACGATCACCCTGCACCACCTCGACCAGCTTGATCGCTTCCTGCTCCATGCCCACTACCAGCTCATCAATGCGGCGTTGCAGGAAACGGTGGAAGAATACCGCCGGAATACCGACCATCAGGCCTGCAGCCGTGGTGATCAAGGCCTTGGAAATACCACCGGCCAGCACGGCGGCGTTGGTGCCCATGCCCGTCCCCATGAACGCGCTGAAAATGTCGATCATGCCCAGCACGGTGCCGAGCAAACCCAACAACGGCGCCATGGCGGCGATGGTGCCCAACGCATTGATGTAGCGCTCGAGCTCATGAATCACCCGCGCGGCGGCTTCTTCGATGCACTCTTTCATGATCTCGCGACCATGCTTGGAGTTGGCCAGGCCCGCCGCCAGAATCTCACCCAACGGCGAGTTGGCGCGCAATTCCTTGAGTTTTTCTTTGTTGAGTTGCTTGTCCTTGATCCACACCCAGACCTGCCCGAGCAAGTGCTCCGGGGTCACACGACTGGCACGCAGGGTCCAGAGACGCTCGGCGACGATCGCCATGGCCGCGATGGAACTCAGAATGATCGGCAGCATCATCCAGCCGCCGGATTTGACCAATTCCCACACAGTGACAGTCCCCTCGAAAAAGTGCGCCACTCTAACATAGGGGGTGGGCGCACCGAAGACCGTGATGTCGCATCCGGTCGGGCTTTCATCACTCGCGGTTATTGCGTGGATCGCCAGAAGCGCCGTTCTTGACGCATCGTCCACGGTGGCTGGAAGCGTCCGAGGTGCAGACGGATGGCGCCCTGCTCGGCGCTGTCATGGATTGCCATGCCGCGTTTTTGGTAACGAGCCACGACCGTGGGATGCGGGTGACCGAACGAATTGCCGTTGCCGCGCGAAATCAGTACGGCTTTGGGTTGCAACACCGCGAGCAGCGCCGCAGACGACGAACTTCGGCTGCCATGGTGTGGCGCCTGTAACCAATCGGTGGTCACAGCGAGTGGACTGTCGAGCAGGGCCCGCTCGGCGGCGCTGTCGATGTCACCGGTCAGTAATATTCGCTCACCCTTGGCTTCGATCTGCAGCACGCAGGACTTTTGATTGCTGTCCGAGGCCGAAGGCCATTGCCAGAGCTGGAACCTCACGCCGTCCCAGGTCCATTGCCGGCCACTCTCGCAGGCTTCAGCGCGCAACTCGGCGGGCAGCGCCAAGGGATCACCACTGAGCACTTGCTTTACCGGCAAGCCGTTGGCAATCGCTCGCGCACCACCGGCGTGATCGGCGTCGGCGTGGCTGATCAGCATCAGGTCGAGTCCGTTCACGCCGAGTTTGCGCAACGTGGGCAGAACCACTCGTTCGCCCAGATCGAAGTCGCCGAAGCGGGGTCCGGTGTCATACAACAGCGTGTGATGACGGGTTCGCACCAGAATCGCCAATCCCTGGCCGACATCCAGCTGCCAGACTTCGGCGATGCCCTCTGACAAAAGTGGCCGAGGTGGAAAAACCAGTAACAGCAGCAACGGCCAACCCAGTGGGCGCAGCGGCACACCGCGCGGCATTAACAGCAGAAACGCGCCGAGGGAGCCCAATACCCATACCCACAATGGAATCGCCACGGGCACCCAAGCCGGCAATTGACCGGCCATCAACCCCAGGCCCTTGAACAATCCATCGATCAACCCACCCGCCAACCACAACAATCCCTCGCCCACATAAGGCAGCGGCAACAACAGGGTTCCCAGCAAGGCCGGCGGCAATACCAGCAAACTGATCCAGGGCACCGCCAGCAGATTGGCGACCGGGCCGCTGAGACTGATCGGCAATCCCAGCACCAGTAACAATGGGCCCAGGCCGATCGCGATCAGCCATTGAGCACGGGTCCAGGTTTGCCACCATCGCCAAGGGCCCAGCCGACCGCCGAAAGTGAAGATCAACACCGCCACCGCGGCGAAGGCCAGCCAGAAACCCGGTTGCAGGCTCGCCAGCGGGGCCAGCAACAAAACAGCGCTGAGTGCCAGCAACAGCGGCCACCAGGCGCCAAGGTGACGAAATCGCAGCCGCCACAACAGCACCAGGCCGATCATCACGCAGGCTCGCCGCACCGGCACGTCGAACCCCGCCAGCAGTCCGTAACCAAGGGCTGCGGCGAATGCCAGCGCGCACGCCCATGGCAGCCACGGCAAACGGTTCGGCCACCCCCCGTAGCGAGCGAGTCCGGCAATCAGCAGGTACACCACCCCCGCCAGCAACCCGATGTGCTGTCCGGAAATCACCAGCAAATGCACGGTGCCGGTGTCTTGCAACACCTGCCAATCTTCACGACTGAGCCCGGCGCCATCTCCCAACACCAGCGCAATCAACGCCCCGGTTCGTCCTTGGGCATCCACGGCTTGCAAACGCTGGCGGATGCTGTCGCGCCAGGCCCATCGGGCTTCGGCAAGCCTCTGGCCATCCTTGACCGTACCGGTCGCACCAACGCGTTGTGCCAACAACCAGGCGTCGTAATCGAAGGCATGAGGATTGAGCAGCCCGGCAGGACGTTTCAACTTCACGGCCAGCCGCCATCGTTCACCACTGTTGACCGGCGGTCCGTCATACCAGGCCAGGCGCATCCGCTGCGGCAGCTTTGCCTGTCGCGACCGGGCGTCCGTCAATTCGAAACGCACAACCCCATCATTGTTCTGCGGCAAACCGGTCACGCGACCTTCGACCCAACGGGTTTCGCCATCGAGATTTCCTGGCAAACGATCATCCAGCGCCCACTGTGCATTCGCGCCCGCCCAACTGAATCCGAACAGAAAAAATGCCAATGAATACGTCCGGAACGGAAGCACCATCAATCCCATTACAGGCAACACCAGCCATAACCAGACCGGCGGTAATACCGGCAAAAAGCGCAGGGTCAGCAGACCCAACGCCAGCGCCATCATCCCTGTGCGCATACGCCCGTCCTTGAGAGTCCCCTCCTAGGCATAGCCGGCCCACGGCACGTGCATCGTTATTAATTGTCACAAAGTCTGAATGGGCGGCTCATAGAATCCAGACATACTTGCCGCCTTAACCGACCGAGAAGCCCTATGCCCCGGCGCTTATTCAAACGTTACATGCCAGACCCGACCAGCATCAGGGAACACAAATCCTTACGCTTTCTCGGCACGCTGTTGCATGACCCGAACCTCTGGCACCTCAACCGTCACTCGGTCGCACGAGCCATGGCGGTGGGTTTGTTTGCGGCATTTCTGCCGATTCCGTTGCAGATGCTGGTGGCGGCCGTTCTGGCGATCATGGTGCGTGGCAATATGCCGATTGCGGTCAGTCTGGTCTGGCTGACTAATCCGATCACCATGCCTGCGGTGTTCTTTTGTACCTATCAGACTGGGGCGTGGTTGATGGACGTGCCTGCCCGGCACTTGCCGGATGAGTTGACCTGGGAATGGATCAGCGGCGAGCTGTCTACGCTGTGGCAGCCGTTTTTGTTGGGGTCGGTTGTGACGGGGCTGGTATTGGGTGCGCTCGCGTACTGCCTGGTGATGATGTACTGGCGGTGGTGGGTGAGTCGGCAATGGGCTCGGCGGAAGAAAAAACGGATGTTGTGAATGTTAAAAGGCCTCCGCGTCGGGAGGCCTTTTTTGTGGAGCGGATGGGATCGGGGTACATCCTAATGGCGAGCTTAGGTACGCATCCCCCGCCCACTCACCAACAACCGCGCACACCCGACATACAACACCACCGTCGCCACCAGCATGAACGTAATCGCCACACTGATCCGGATATCCGAAACCCCAAGAATCCCGTACCGAAACGCATTGACCATGTGCAACACCGGGTTCGCCAACGACACAGTCTGCCAAAACGGCGGCAACAACGAGATCGAGTAAAACACCCCGCCCAAGTAAGTCAGCGGCGTCAGCACAAACGTCGGAATAATCGAAATGTCATCAAAGTTGCGCGCAAACACCGCGTTGATGAAACCCAGCAACGAGAAAATCGTCGCCGTCAGCACCACCACCAGAATGGTCACGCCCAGGTGATGCACCTGCAGCTGGGTAAAGAACAGCGACAACAGCGTCACAATCACCCCGACCATCAACCCGCGCAGCACGCCGCCCAGGGTGTAGCCGATCAGAATCGTGTGCGGCGACACCGGCGACACCATCAATTCCTCGATGGAACGCTGGAACTTGCTGCCGAAGAAACTCGACACCACGTTGCCGTAGGAGTTGGTGATCACCGACATCATGATCAGCCCAGGCACGATGTATTCCATATAGGTGAAACCACCCATGTCACCGATCTGCCGGCCGATCAGATTGCCGAAAATCACGAAGTACAAAACCATGGTGATCGCCGGCGGCAGCAGCGTCTGCGGCCAGATCCGGGTGAAGCGCTTGACCTCGCGGTAAACGATGGTATTGAGCGCGACGAGGTTGGGTTGCAGCTCGGAACTCATACCGCCACCTTCGACAGATTTTTCTCCACCAGGGACACGAACAACTCCTCGAGGCGATTGGTTTTGTTACGCAGGCTCGACACTTCGATGTTCTGCTGCGCCAGTTGAGTGAACAGCGCGGTGATGCCCATGGCCTTGTCGACCTGGACTTCAATCGTGTGGCTGTCGAGCAGCTTGGTCGGGTAACCGAGCAGCTGCGGTGCGACGCTCAATGTGTTTTTGATATCGAGCAGGAAGGTTTCCACATGCAGCTGGCCTAGCAGCTGTTTCATGCTGGTGTTCTCGACGATGGTGCCGTGATCGATGATACCGATGTTGCGGCACAACTGCTCAGCCTCCTCCAGATAGTGGGTGGTGAGGATGATGGTGATGCCTTTCTGGTTCAGCTCGGTGAGAAACGTCCACATCGAACGACGCAGCTCGATATCGACGCCGGCCGTCGGTTCGTCGAGGATCAGCAGACGCGGTTCGTGAACCAGTGCGCGGGCGATCATCAGGCGGCGCTTCATGCCGCCGGACAACGAACGCGACGGCACATCGCGCTTGTCCCACAGCCCGAGCTGGGTCAGGTACTGCTCGGCGCGTTCCTTGGCGATTTTCGGCGGGATGCCGTAGTAACCGGCCTGGGTCACGACAATGTCGAAGGTTTTCTCGAACTGGTTGAAGTTGAATTCCTGGGGCACCACGCCGATGCAACGCTTGAGCTGCGCAGGATTCTTGTCCAGGTCGTTACCGAAGATATTCACCGTGCCGCTGGTCTTGTTCACCAGGGTCGAGAGAATGCCGATGGTCGTGGATTTGCCGGCGCCGTTGGGGCCGAGCAAGGCGAAAAAGTCACCTTCAGCGACGTCCAGATCGATACCACTCAGGGCCTGGAAACCGTTGCCGTAGGTTTTGGTTAGCTGCCGGATGGACAGAGCGGAACTCATATCGGATTTACGCACCAAGAAGGGAAGAAAGGGATCAATAAGGGCGGGCGGCGAGCAATGCAACCGCGGCGCATGAGCGCAATGGTGCTTGTCGCCGCCACACAAGTACAGTCAAGTGTGTCGATAGTGAGTATTAAGTCAACGCGGTCATGACGGCTTTCTTGTACGCCGCACGCTGCTTCAGTCGTGCATACCAGGCTTGCAGATGAGGCTGCGGGGCACGCTCGATCGGCATCTCGAACCAGGCATAAATGAAGCTGCCCAGCGGAATGTCGCCCATGCCGATTTCATCGCCGGACAAGTACGGTTTGGCCGCCAGGGCCTGATCGGCCATCGCCAGCAGAGCATCGCACTCTTTGATTGCGGCGTTGATTGATGGCCAATCCTGCTGGTCCGCCGGGGTGCGCAATACGCCCCAGAAAACCGTGCGGAACGGGCCGGCAAAACTTGAAGTGGTCCAGTCCATCCATTTGTCCGCAGTGGCGCGGGCCTGCAGATTTTCCGGGTACCAGGCTGTGCCGCTGGCGTGGAGAGCCATCAGGTAACGCACGATGGCGTTGGACTCCCACAGCACGAAGCCGTCGTCTTCAATCACCGGCACGCGACCGTTGGGGTTCATCGCACGATATTCGGGCGTATCGACCACGCCAAAGGCGCCGCCCGCATCAATGGCTTCATAGGCCAGGCCCAGCTCTTCGGCGGCCCACAAAGGTTTTCTGACATTCGACGAATTTTTCCGACCCCAGATCTTCAGCATGACCGCCTCTTGTTTGATGAATGCGCAGGCAGCATACGCCGGATCAGGTGCGACTCAAATCGCTCTGCATGTCCCCCAGCATTAGCGGCAGTTGCTCGCCGAACAGATGCGGATAGCACTTTTCCAGGTGTTCGAAAAAGAACGCCTCCGGCACATCGGTGAACTGACCGTGATCGATCAGGTACTCCATCAGTTGCTCACCATCACGATTGAACGGATGGAAAACACTGTCGTTGATTCCGTCGAACTCCAGCGGCGCAACGTTGAACAATTCGCAGAGTTTCTGGTTAAACGCCGGCGTGGCTTTGACCCAGCGATCGTTCAGGTACAGCTCTGTATAACCATGCATGGCGAACACATCGCTCTTGAGCAATTCCAGCAAACGCGGGGTCGACAAATGATTGCGCACATCCGCCAGACCGATCCGCGCGGGAACCCCGCAATGCCGGGCCGCACCCGCCAGCAGCGTGGCCTTGGGCACGCAATAACTTTCCCCGGCCGCCAGCGCAAAACTGCCACGCAAGGTGTCTGGATCGCGGCTGAACGTATAGGGGTTGTAACGCACGGCCTCGCGCACTGCGTAATAGAGATTGATCGCCTGCTCGAGCGGGTCGCGGCGACTGCCACGATGTTTTTCGGCGAACTCCACCACCGACGGGTGGTCACTATCGATGAAGCGGCCGGGACGCAGATACTCGTGCATGAGGACAATCTCCTGGGGAAGCCACGAGTCTAGCGACAGGTTCAGCACAGAGATAACGACGTTTCGGCCAAACATGGACGCTTTGCCGCCCGCCCAACGAACGATTCGCACGGCCCGTTGCCAACCGGCCCTACAAAACTCATCGAAGGTTTCCCACGAAATCAATCACCTCGCTCTGACCACCCTGTTTTGCGGATGCCGTCTAAGCTCTGAAGGTTGTTTTTGCCCTTGTTTCACGGAGGATTAAATATGCTGCTGTTGTGGATACTGGTTCTGGTTGTCGGAATTGCTTATCTGGCCCACCGCCGCATCGCCCCGCTGCCCGCCCTGTGCATCGTTGCCGTTTACGTGGTGGCGATGGGCGCCTTCAGCCACGCGCCAGGCTGGCTGTTGCTGGTGCTCTGGGTGTTGATCGCGGCTGTCGCGGCGCCCTTGTTGCTGCCCGACCTGCGGCGTAAATTCTTCAGCGCGCCGCTGTTCAACTGGTTCCAGAAAACCCTGCCGCCCATGTCGGAAACCGAACGCGACGCCATCGATGCCGGCACCGTATGGTGGGACGGCGAACTGTTCAGCGGGCGTCCTGACTGGGACAAATTGCTGTCCTACCCAAAAGCACAGTTAACCGAAGAGGAACAGGCCTTCATCGACGGCCCGACCGACGAACTCTGCGCGATGGTCACTGACTGGCAGATTGGCCAGGACATGGACCTGCCTGCCGAAGCCTGGACCCACATCAAGGAAAACGGCTTCTTCGCCCTGATCATTCCCAAGGAATACGGCGGCAAGGGGTTTTCTGCCTACGCCCACTCCCAGGTGGCGATGAAACTGGCGACCCGCAGCGGCGACCTCGCCTCCACCGTGATGGTCCCCAACTCCCTCGGCCCGGCCGAACTGCTGCTGCATTACGGCACCGACGAACAACGCAATCATTACCTGCCACGTCTGGCGCGCGGCGATGACATCCCGTGTTTCGCATTGACCGGGCCACTGGCCGGCTCCGATGCCGGCTCGATGCCCGACACCGGGGTGATCTGCAAAGGCGAATGGGAAGGCAAGGAAACCCTCGGCCTGCGCCTGAATTGGGAAAAGCGCTACATCACGCTCGGCCCGGTCGCCACCCTCCTCGGCCTGGCCTTCAAGGCGTACGACCCGGATCACTTGCTGGGCGATGAAGTGGATTTGGGTATCAGCCTTGCGTTGATCCCGACCGATACCGCCGGTGTGGAAATCGGCCGTCGTCACTTGCCATTGGGCGCTGCGTTCATGAACGGCCCGAACTCGGGCAAGGACGTGTTCATTCCGCTGGACTTCCTCATTGGCGGCCAGGAAATGCTGGGCAAAGGCTGGATGATGCTGATGAACTGCCTGTCTGTCGGGCGTTCGATTTCATTGCCTGCGGTCGGCACCGGCGCGGCGAAGTTCACCAGTCTGGTGACCGGTCAATACGCGCAGATTCGTGAGCAGTTCAACGTACCGTTGTCGGCGTTTGAAGGTATTCAGGAAGCGATGGCGCGTATCGGCGGCAACGCCTGGATGATGGACGCAGCGCGGATGCTCACTGCCAACGCGGTGGACCTGGGCGAGAAACCGTCGGTGCTGTCGGCGATTCTCAAATATCACCTCACCGAACGCGGCCGCGAGTGCATCAGCCACGCCATGGACGTTCATGGCGGCAAGGCAATCATCATGGGACCGAACAATTACCTCGGACGCAGCTGGAATGGCGCGCCGATCTTCATCACCGTCGAAGGCGCGAACATCCTCTCGCGCAACCTGATGATCTTCGGCCAGGGCGCGATTCGCTGCCATCCATTCGTCCTGAAAGAAATGGCCCTCGCCGGTCGTGAAGACAAGGATCAGGCCCTCACCGAATTCGATGGCCTGTTGCTCAAGCACATCGGTTTTGCCGTGAGCAATGCTGCCAGCACGTTGGTGTTGAACCTCGGCTTCGGACATCTCGAACATACGCCAGGGGACAAGCTCAGCCAGGGTTACTTCCGTGCACTCAACCGTCAGGCTGCTGCATTCGCGATGCTCGCTGACCTGAGCATGATGTTGCTGGGCGGCGAATTGAAACGTCGCGAGCGTCTGTCGGCACGTCTGGGGGATGTGCTCAGCAACCTGTACCTGGCCTCTGCCGCGCTCAAGCGTTACCACGACCTCGATTCTCCGGAACACATGGCGCCGCTGTTTACCTGGGCCATGGAAGAAAGCCTTGGCCAGTCGGAACGCGCGCTGGATGAACTGCTGAGCAACTTCCCGAACAAGGTATTGGGCTGCCTTTTACGCGTGATCGTGTTCCCGTTCGGTCGCCGTCACAAAGGGCCTTCGGACAAACTCGGTGCCGAAGTGGCCGCGGTGATTGGGCGGGCCAAGGGCGATCCGACTCTCGAAGAATTGCTCGGTGGGTGCTTCCGCCCGCAATCGGCCGATGACGCCGTGGGTGCCCTGCAACACGCCTGCGACTTGCTGGACGCGGCGCAGGCCCTGCAGAAAAAACTGCATGTGGCGCTTAAAAGCGGTCAGGTCAAACCGGTTGCCGGGGAAAACGTCATCGATGCGGCATTGGAGTCGGGCGTGTTGCAGCCGGCCGAAGCGCAAAAGCTGCGGGATGCCGAAGTGGCGCGGCGCAAGGTGATCGATGTCGATGACTTCGACAAAGAAGAGCTGGTGCTGGCGGCCGGAAAAGTCCGCTGATCCAGCCAGTCATGTAAAAAGGTGCGCGGGAGCTTTATACTCCCGCGCCCGTTTTGCTCTTGAGGACTTATCTCGTGTCCAACGTCGTTGCCGATCATCTCGTCTTGCTCGACCACTTGCGCAGCATCCTGGTCGCCGTGGGTGAGGCCGAACAGGTTCCCGAAGAAAGCCATGCCTTGTTCCTGGAGCGCTTCGACGAACTGCGTGCACTGCTGCCGGTCGACCCGATCGAAAGCCAATACCTGGGCCAGGACATTCTGTGCCAGGTGATCACCCGTTACCCGCAAATCGCCCACCTGGTCCCGCGCGACCTGCTGTGGTACTTCGCCGGTGACTGCCTGCATTACATGCCCGATGATGAAATCGATTTGTATCAGGCCCTCGAAGAACGTCGCTTTGAAGCTGAACAGAACGATGAACCGTTCGACTGGAATCAGGAAAAACAGCTTCTGGCGATGTCGAACGATGACAGCAAGCACTGATTGCTGATCAGAAATGCAAAAAGGCCCGCATGGTTGAACATGCGGGCCTTTTTTGTGGCATTACCGAGTATTGCGGTGTCTGGACGGACGCCATCGCGGGCAAGCCCGCTCCCACAGGTTTTTGTGGTGGAGACGCAATCTCTGGCATCACACAAATCATTGTGGGGCTTGCCCGCGAAGGCGTCCGTCAGAGCAACCCATCACTCTCCGGCAACTCATACTCCGCAGCGACCTTACCCAGCGCACCAGGCTTGCCCGGCTTGCTCAGCGTCGGCTCCTTCTCCAGGCATTCCACCAGATAATCAATCAACACCCGCAGCTTGGGTGGCATGTAACGGGTCGGCGAATGCAGCAACCACGCACCGCCGTGGTACGACGCCAGAAACGTCCAGTCCGGCAGCACCTGCACAATCAAGCCCTGCTCCAGCGCATAGCGCGCGGTGAAATACGGCAGGCTGCCAATCCCGATGTGCTGCAATACCGCGCCCAACCGCACACCGGTGTGATTGGCGGCATAACGCCCACGCACACCGACGGTGACGGCCTTGGTGCCTTTCTTGAATTTCCAGCGCGCATCACTGGGGGTCTCTCCCAGGTAGATGCAACTGTGGTTGAGCAAATCATGAGGATGAGTCGGCGTGCCGTGCTCGGCAAGGTACTGCGGGGTGGCACAGAGCAAATGGTCGATGGTCAGCAATTGCCGCCCCACCAGCCCGGCGGGTGGGCGATCAGTGATACGAATCGCCAGATCGACGTTGTCGTCGATCAAATCCACCTGACGGTCTTCGAGTAACAGTTCCACATCCACTTTAGGATAACGCCGCAGAAATTCCGGCATATGCGGGTGAATCACGAATCGTCCTACGGCTTTGGGTACGCTGACTCGCACCAGTCCTTCCGCCTCATGGGTGAATTGACCACTGATTTCCATCACCGACTTGGCCGCGCTGACCATTTCCTGGCAACGCTTGAATACTTCCTCGCCACCGTCGCTCAGTCGCAGCTTGCGCGTGGTGCGTTGCAACAGGCGCGTGGCGAGCGCCTTCTCCAGACGCGAAATGCTGCGACTGACCGCCGAAGGCGATGAGCCCAACTGACGCGCCGCTTCGGAGAAGCTTCCGGTCTCGACAACCTTGACGAATATCGCCATTTCACCGAGCAACGGCAGAGGGAGATTTATGCTCACAGCGCAACATTCCTTTGATGTTTGAACGGATTATCACGCAATTCCACGCTTCATATAATAAAAAACAGAATCTTTAATGAGGGCATGGAATATGACGCTTCGCCTCTTTTTCCATAGTGATGACCTCAAGGCCAACGTGGAAGTACTGGATTGCACGCCGCACGAGAACGAGTTCGCCGTGGTGCTGCGCGCAACACTGTTTCACCCTCAGGGCGGCGGACAGCCGTTTGACACCGGCTCGATCGGCGAAAGCCAGGTCTTGCGTGTGGTCCAGGACCCGGACCGGATCATCCATTTTGTCGACCGCCCGGCACCTCTCGGCATGATCCAGATTCGCGTCGATGAGCCGCGTCGTCAGTTCAATACGCGGATGCATTCCGCCGGCCATCTGATCGGCCATTTCGTCCAGGCCATGGGCTGGATGCCGATCAAGGCTCATCACTGGCCGGGCGAAGGACGTGTGCAGTTCAAACCGACGGACTCCGCACAGGAAGTTGATGCCCAAACCGTCGAGTTCGGCATTGAGCAATGGATCGCCCATGACCTGCCGCGCCTGACATCGTTGCGCGAAGGTGCACGGGAAATCGGTTTCGGTGAACTGCCCGCCTATGGTTGCGGCGGCACCCACGTACGTAGCCTGAAGGAGTTGGGCACGGTCACGATCGCTTCCGTTTCGCAGAAGAAAGGAACGCTGTCAGTCCACTACAGCGTGGATTGAGCAAGTGGGCGAGACCGAACCCGGCCTCGCCTGGCGCCGGGGGAGCCTGCATTCGCGGGTTCCGTTGACTATCCGATAGATGGACCTGAACCATGATGCTTGACGTCGAGCGTCTCGATGAGACGTGCATAAAAAAACTGGCCAACGAAGAAGTCCTCGCCATTCGGGTCAAAGGCTTCCTGCCCCCGCCGTTGGCAACGCAGATCGGCGACAAGATTCTCGCGCCCGGCTTCGAGGGCTACATCAACGCGCCGAGCATCGGCCGTATCGGCATGGCGTTTTATGAAGCGGAAAACCAGCCACTGCTGATCGAGGACTATTTCGAACGCGCCACGCGCAACATCGCCGAATTGCGCAACCGTTGCGCGCCCTATTCGTCCCCGGTCGACACCCTGCGTTGCATGCTCGATGAGTCCTGGCCGGCGGGTGCACATCTGGAGAACCTCTACGGGCGCAAGATGTATGTCGGGTTGTCCCGAGTCGTGAAACCCGGCGTGTGCTTTCTGGCCCACCACGACATCTTCGCCAAGGACGCTCCGGACAGTTACCAGGCCAGAAGCCTCGACGCGCAGTTCGCCTGCAATGTTTACCTGAACATGCCCGCCGAAGGCGGCGCACTGCAGATGTGGGATCACGACATTTCGCCCGACCAGTTCGATGAAATGCGTGGCGACAGTTACGGCATCGATCCGGCGCTGCTCGGCGATCCGATCCTGGAGATCCTTCCGGAACCCGGTGATTTCATCATGTTCAATTCGCGCTGTATGCACTCGGTGACACCGGGTGTGGCCGATCCGCGCTTGAGCCTTTCGTTCTTTGTCGGCTATCGCGGCAATGCTTCACCCCTTACGTTCTGGAGTTGAGATGCAGTATTCGAATTACCTGGGCGAGTTCCTGGCGCTGGCGACGATTCACTTTTTGGCCGTGGTCGCTCCCGGTCCGGATTTTGCGGTCACCATCCGCCAGAGCGTGCGTTTCGGTCGGTGGGTAGGCATCTGTACCGCGCTGGGCATCGGTGCGGGCATTTCCGTGCACGTGCTTTACACCCTGCTGGGTGTCGGTGCGCTGATGCACACCACGCCCTGGCTGCTGACCGTGGCCAAGGTGATCGGCGGTGCCTACATTTTGTACCTGGGCGTGAGCCTGTTGCGCAGCAAGCCCAAATCTGCGCTGGAAGGTGACAAAGAAGCCGACGAGCCGGTTGTCGAACAAACGCTGCTGAAGGCGTTCACCACCGGGTTTCTGACCAACGCGACCAATCCCAAGGCCACGCTGTTTTTCCTGGCGATCTTCACCACCCTCATCAGCGCCACGACTCCGCTGAACGTTCAGGCGCTCTACGGCCTCTGGATGTGTTTCGTGAACGCACTGTGGTTTGTCATCGTTGCCCTGTTCTTTTCCAGCAGCCGGGTACGCGTGCTGTTCATGCGCATGGGGCATTGGTTCGAACGCACCATGG
>NZ_JAVLRV010000002.1:3170531-3197503 GCF_055803035.1 Pseudomonas sp. 300
GGGGACTCGAACCCCTGTTACCGCCGTGAAAGGGCGGTGTCCTAGGCCACTAGACGAAGGGGACACACGTACAACATTCACTCCCTACCGCGTTTCGCTGTGTGCTTTACGCTGTAAGTGGCGCGCATTCTATGGATGGATTGAGAGGTCGTCAACCCCCAGATATAAATTTATTTAAATCAATGACTTCGCCCTGCTTTGGACGCTGAATACGGCTTTTTGCTCGCCCGGTGTTTGACGCCTATATTCTGACACCCGCCAAGACGTTATAGTCCACCCAAGCAACAGATGATGGCAATGTGCACCTCGCACACGATTACTTATATAAGCAGGGTTGCGGTCGATACAGGCATAAGCCCGTTCGTTTCAACCCGTCGAGCGGCCCTATGCGCTCCCCTGCCAAGCCACTACACTCGCACGCGAATCCCATAAAGAGGTCTTACCGGTGACACCACTCATGATCACCCTGCTAGTCGTAGCCGGGATCGCACTATTGATCGCCATTGGGTACATGAACCATGTGGTGGAAAACAACAAACTGGAAAAGGCCCGCACCAAGATTGAACTCAACGACCGCCTGCGTCGCTGTGGTGAAATTACCGAAACGTTCCCTGGCCAGTTGATGACACCGGCACTCAAGCTGCTGTTGACTCGCCTGGAGCTGAACGTCTGCCAGCGCCTGTTGAACATGGAAAAATCCAGCGCCAACCTCAAGGTGCGGATCAGCGAACTGAACACCCTGGTTGCGCAGGGCGAATCGATCCCGGTCAACAACCCGCCGGCACCGATCCAGACCGAAGCCAAAGCCAAGGATGTACGCTTCCTGCTCGAGGCCCTGCACGGGCAGATCACCCGCGCGGCACAGGACGGTTTTCTGCCGACCAACGAAGCCAAACGCTGGATCCGCGAAGTTCGCCACATCCTCGTCCTGTTGCACATCGAATTCTTCAACAACCTCGGCCAGCACTCCTTGCAACAAAACCAGCCTGGTCAGGCTCGACTGGCGTTCGAACGTGGCGTGCAATACCTGCGCAAACAGCAGGAACCTCAGGTCTACGCCGAACAACTGGAATACCTGGAAAAGCTCCTGGCCCGCGCAAATGCACAAGTCATGGACAACATTGCACCGGCTGAAGGCGAAGTGAACCAATTGACCGAAGGCCTCAAAGACGTCGAGGCGGATGCGGACTGGAAGAAGAAAGTGATTTACGACTGATCAGAATTGTTGAGAAGAAACCACCTGAAGAGGTGGTTTTTTTTGCATTGAATTTGATGGGCAGTTACATCCGGAAAAAATGATCGGCTGTCAGGCCGCCATCGCCGGCAGGCCAGCTCCCACAGGGGTTCCGGGTACATCCATGAGAACAGGTCGGCTGTCAGGCCGCCATCGCTGGTGGGCGAGCTCCCACAGGGGTTCCGGGTATATCCACGAGAACAGGTCGGCTGTCAGGCCGCCAAGTTCCAAAGCGTCAAAGCCTGAAATGCCCGACCATCCCCTTCAACTCAACCCCCAACTGCGCCAGCTCGATACTCGACGCCGCATTCCCCTGCATCGCCAATGAAGACTGATCAGCACTCGCACGAATACTGGTCACACTGCGATTGATCTCCTCAGCCACCGAACTCTGCTCCTCGGCAGCCGCTGCAATCTGCTGGTTCATCTGCTGAATCAACGACACCGCCGCCGCAATACTGCCCAAGGCACTTTCGGTCTGAAGCGCATCACTGACCGCCATCTTCACCAACTCGCCACTGCTCTGGATCTGATGCACCGACGACTGCGCTGCCGAACGCAAGGCGCTGACCAGTCGTTCGATCTCTTCAGTCGATTGCTGGGTCCGCTTCGCCAGGGCCCGCACTTCATCAGCGACCACGGCAAACCCCCTGCCCTGCTCGCCGGCCCGTGCCGCCTCGATGGCCGCGTTCAGTGCCAACAGGTTGGTCTGCTCGGCGACACTCTTGATCACGCTGAGCACCGTGCCGATATTCTGGATTTCCGCACTCAAGCTTTCGATGCTGGAACTAGCCGAGGACGCCGAGTCTGCCAACTGTTCGATTCGCGCCATGCTCTGGCGCACTACCACCTGGCCACTTTCGACCTTGTCGTCCGCCATCTGCGCAGCCTGGGCAGCTTCTTCCGCGTTACGTGCAACGTCGTGCACGGTAGCGGTCATCTGGTTCATTGCGGTTGCGACCTGCTCGGTTTCTTCCTTCTGACTGCTGACTTCAAGATTGGTCTGCTCGGTCACCGCCGACAACGATTGCGCCGAACTGGCCAACTGCTCGATGCCCGCCTGCAAACCACTGACAATGCTGCTAAGCCCCGCGCCCATTTGCTGCATGGCCTGCATCAGCTGGCCGATCTCATCCCGGCGGGTCACTTCGACCGTTGCACTCAAATCGCCTGCGGCAATCTGCTGAGCGACACGAATCACACTGCGCAACGGCCCTACGATCAATCGGGTAATCACCCACGCCGCGATCAGCCCGACCAACAAGGCCAAGGCCGATGAACCGATAATCAGCAGCGAATTCTTTTTCAGCTCGGCCTGCATCGAATGGTCTTCGGCGACATAGGCCTGATCCACCCGCTCTACTACCTGCGCGGCGCGCTGATTCAGCTGTTCATAGACGGTTTTTTCCTGCGCCAGCAGGCCGGTGTACTCGGCAAGTTTTTCGCTGAAACCGCCAATGTGCCCGACCACCTCATTGAGGACAGTCTGGTAACCCTCATCCTTGACCGTGGTTTTCAGTTGCTCGGCCTGAACCAGCGCCTGATCGGCCTGCTCGATCTTGCCTTGGCCGGCACTGTCGTCACCCTTGCGGCTCTGGTCCAGACGCACGCGCGCTTCGTTCATGGCTTGCAACATCAGCCGCGATACCTGGCTGACCTGATTGGCCTGTTCGATGAACTGGCTACCGTCCTTGCCCTCGGACTCCTTCAAGGAATAAGCGCCATCGTCGGCGAGACCGGCCTGCAGCACATCGAGGTTGTTGGCCACGCTGGACACCGACCAACTGGCCATCTCCAGCGCCAGATCCTTGGCCTGACTCAGCGAGACAAACTCGTCAAACGCCTTGCGGTAAGCGCCCAACGATTGCTCGACGTCGTTCATCACCGGCACGTTGGCCGGTGATTGCGCCTTGAGCTGGTTCGCCAGAACGACAAGGCCTTCAACGCCCTCGTGCAACGCAGTGACGATTTTCGGGTTGCCGTGCAAGGCGTATTCCTGCTCGAGCAGTCGTACCTTGAGCAGGCCACTGTTTAGCGACGACATCTGCTTGAGCCCGTCGAAACGCTGGCTGATGGTTTGCAGGGACCATACGCCAATGGCCGCCACCAAGGCTGTCAACAGCAGCACCAGCAGAAACCCGACACCCAGTTTTTTTGCCATACCGAGGTTGGCAAAACGTCCTTGCACGGCCGAAATCATTGCACTTAGTCCCCTGACATAGTCTGTTAACGCAGATTCGCAACGGGCCTGTATCAACACAAGTCTCTGGCGTCGGAATAATGGCAAAAAGCTACGCCAACGTCGTTTTCAGAACGCTTGAGGTCGATCCGAAGCGGTGGCCTGAAAAAATGCCCGGGCTCGCGGATCACAGGCATAGGCCACATTGATACGCTGCCAGGCATGGGTCTCACCGGTGGGGCTGAAGGCTGTCGCAGAAGACAGCAGGACACCATAGCGCCGAGCCTGTGTCCGCACGTGAGCGTAGTCGGACTTGCGCGATCGCGCCCAGATGAACAAGCCGCCGACGGGGTTGCCGAAGACCTCCCACTCGGCGTCTTCCAGCATCTGCAATGCGGCCTGTCGATCACTGCTCAAACGCTGTCGCAGCCGCAGTACCATTTTGCGATAGGCACCGCTCGCCAACAGGCAGGCCAGCACCGACTCGCAAAAACCGGAAGAGCCCATGCTGCTGATCCTCTTGACCTCGGCCAACCTTGAAATGACTTCAGCGCCAGCCACGACAAACCCGACCCGCAACGAACTGCTGAGGATCTTGGAGTAACTGCCGAGGTAAATCACATTGTCATCGGTCTCCAGGGCGGCGAGCCGCGCGCCCGGGCCGCTGTGCAAATCCGCGTAGACATCGTCTTCGATCACCAGCGTGCCATGGGTTTTCGCCAGTTGCAGGACCCGCTCCGCCACCGCCGGCGCCAGACTGCTGCCCGTCGGGTTGTGATAGAAGCTGTTGATGAACAATGCCCGGGGCTTGTTCTCCCGCAGCAGTACCTCGAGCGTTTCGATGTCCGGCCCGCGTGGTGTGCGCGGTACTTCAAGCATGTTGACACCACGAAGCCTCAGCAGCTCGAACAGCAAGGAATAACCGGGACTTTCCACCACCACACAATCACCTGGCTTGAGCAAAGTGCGCACGATCAGGTCAAGCCCCTGACTGGCGCCCGCCGTTGTCATGATTCGGCTTTCTTCTGCGACGATATCCAGCAGCCTCAGGCGCTTGAGAATTTGCTGACGCAGCGCCCGCGAACCCTGCGGCGTGCTGTAGTTGAACAGCGCAGCCATGTCAGTGCGACTGACCTGACGGATCGCGTAGATCAGGTCGTCGGTTTCACGCCAGCTTTCGGGAAGCCCGCCCCCCCCTAATTGCAGTTCCCTGCCGCTGCCGCGCGGATTGATCTCTGCACCCTCGGACCAAGGCAAGTCCGCAGCGATCAGCGCCGGGGTTGCGACGATGAAGCCCGCGCCATGACGCGGCACCAGCATGCCTTGAGCTACCAGGCGCTCGCAGGCTTCAACGACGCTGGACTGACTGAGCAAATTGACCCGTGCGATTTGCCGCGCCGAAGGTAATCGCGTCCCCGGTTCCATCTCGTTCTGACGCAGCCAGCAAGCCAGCGCGTCGACGATTTGCTGTACGACCGGCACCATTGCCTGTCGATCGATTCTCAATTCCATGAGCAAGCAAACTCCTGTTCGTTTGGCGGAAAACAGTTAATCACAGCAGCGCAGGATGGGCTGTGCGACAACGCCGCCAAAACTCATGGTTCTAACCATTTGAAACACATTGCCCGAGCCATTCCCGAGGCAAAAAAAACCCGCACACGTGCGGGTTTTCTTGCGTGGCATTGTCCGGCTTCAGAACGCCGTGACCCCACCATCCACCGCCAGCGAATGACCGGTGGTGAACGCGGCACCGTCGCTGCACAGGTACAGCACGGCACTGGCGATTTCTTCAACCTTGCCGATGCGACCCACCGGGTGCATGGCGTTGGCGAATTCGCCCTTCTTCGGGTCCGCTTCATAGGCACGGCGGAACATGTCGGTGTCGATCACCGCCGGGCATACCGCGTTCACGCGAATCTTCTTCTTGGCGTATTCGATCGCCGCTGATTTGGTCAGGCCGATCACCGCGTGCTTCGACGCCGCATAAATGCTCATCTTCGGCGCAGCGCCGAGGCCAGCCACCGAAGCGGTATTGACGATCGCGCCACCGCCCTGAGCCAGCAGCAACGGCAGCTGATATTTCATGCACAACCAGACGCCTTTGACGTTGACGCCCATGATCGCGTCGAATTCGTCGACCGTGCCTTCGGCCAGTTTGCCTTTCTCGATTTCGATGCCCGCATTATTGAAGGCATAGTCGAGACGGCCGTAGGTATTCACCACCTCGTCCATCAGATTTTTTACATCGCTTTCCAGGGTGACGTTGCAGCGCACGAAGGTCGCTTCGCCGCCCGCCGTGCGAATCAGCGCCACGGTGCCTTCACCACCTGCCGTATCCATGTCGGCCACCACCACTTTCAACCCTTCGGCGGCGAACGCTTGGGCGGTCGCGCGGCCGATACCATTGGCGGCGCCCGTGACTACAGCGACCTGGCCGGAAAACGTCATGCTCATTGTGATGCCCTCGAAGAGAAGAATTCGCAGGTTAGCGTGCGGCCAGTCTAGCCACAGGCACGCCCCTCGCGGCAGCACTATCAAAAGCCCGGTTAAGTGACCATGAGTTGCAGTGATAGAACCGCCACACTGACTATCACTGCACTGGATCGAGGTGCATTCGCCGCATCAGCCAAACTTGCGGGGCGGTCCATGAAGGTCTATCAACAAGGCTTCATTCATCTTGAGTGCCTGTCATGACTACCCAGACCAATCGCCAGTTCCTGCTCGCCAAACGTCCGGTGGGCGCGGCGACCCGCGAGACATTTACCTATCAGGAAGTACCGGTCGGCGAACCGGCCGCGGGTCAGATCCTGGTCAAAAACGAATACCTGTCCCTGGACCCGGCCATGCGTGGCTGGATGAACGAGGGTAAGTCCTACATCCCGCCGGTCGGTATCGGCGAAGTCATGCGCGCACTGGGTGTAGGCAAAGTCGTGGCGTCCAACCATCCGGGGTTTGCGGTCGGGGATTACGTCAACGGCGCCCTGGGTGTGCAGGATTACTTCCTCGGCGAGCCGCGAGGCTTCTATAAAGTCGATCCGACACTGGCGCCGCTGCCACGTTACTTATCCGCGCTGGGCATGACCGGGATGACGGCCTACTTCGCCCTGCTCGATGTCGGCGCACCGAAGGAAGGTGAGACCGTGGTGCTGTCGGGTGCTGCGGGAGCGGTGGGCAGCATCGCCGGGCAGATTGCCAAGATCAAAGGTTGCCGCGTGATCGGTATCGCGGGCGGCGCGGACAAGTGCAAGTTCCTGATCGACGAACTGGGTTTTGACGGCGCCATCGACTACAAAAGCGAAGACGTCGCCGCCGGCCTCAAGCGCGAATGCCCGAAAGGGGTGGACGTGTATTTCGACAACGTCGGCGGCGACATTCTCGACGCCGTGCTAAGCCGTCTCAACCTGAAGGCGCGGGTGGTGATTTGCGGCGCCATCAGCCAGTACAACAACAAGGAAGCGGTCAAAGGGCCGGCCAACTATTTGTCGCTGCTGGTAAACCGCGCACGCATGGAAGGCTTTGTGGTGATGGACTACGCCGCGCAATTCGCCGCAGCCGGGCAGGAAATGGCCGGGTGGATGGCCAAGGGGCAGCTCAAGAGCAAGGAAGATATTGTTGAAGGGCTGGAGACGTTCCCGGAGACGCTGATGAAGTTGTTCAGCGGCGAGAATTTCGGCAAGTTGGTGTTGAAGGTTTAACGCACTACCTGACGGCAACAATACCCTGTGGGAGCGAGCTTGCTCGCGATGACGGACTGGCATTCACAACCAATGCTGAATGTTATGGCCCCATCGCGGGCAAGCCCGCTCCCACAGGTTTAGCGGCGTTTAGGCGATTTCGGCTACTACGGCAGCCAACGCCTTGGCCGGATCCGCCGCCTGGCTGATCGGACGGCCGATCACCAGATAATCGGAACCGGCATCCAACGCCTGACGCGGCGTCAGAATGCGGCGCTGATCGTCCTGAGCGCTGCCCGCCGGGCGAATACCCGGGGTCACCAGTTGCAGCGACGGGTGAGCCGATTTCAAGGCCTGGGCTTCCAGCGCCGAGCACACCAGACCGTCCATCCCGGCTTTTTCCGCCAGCGCAGCCAGGCGCAGCACTTGCTCCTGAGGCTCGATGTCCAGACCGATACCGGCCAGGTCTTCACGCTCCATGCTGGTCAGCACGGTCACGCCAATCAGCAGTGGTTTCGGGCCGGTGCGCTGATCGAGTACTTCACGGCAAGCCGCCATCATGCGCAGACCGCCGGAGCAGTGCACGTTGACCATCCACACGCCCATTTCCGCTGCGGCTTTTACCGCCATGGCCGTGGTGTTCGGGATGTCGTGGAACTTGAGGTCCAGGAACACTTCGAAACCTTTGTCGCGCAAGGTGCCGACGATTTCCGACGCGCAGCTGGTAAACAGTTCCTTGCCGACTTTGACCCGGCACAGTTTCGGGTCCAACTGGTCGGCCAGCTTCAGTGCGGCGTCACGGGTGGGGAAATCCAGGGCGACGATGATAGGAGTCTGGCAGACGGACATGTGCGGGCTCTCAGGCAGGACGAAATCGGCGCGCATTGTAGCGGAACCAGCGCGGCTGCGGGACCCGATGATCGGTAAATCGTCGTCGGCGCTCAGCCAAGACTAGCCCTTTCGCCGATTGTGTCGAGACCGATACACACACGACACGCCCGCAACACCCTTCCCCGCTACCCTCGGCAGCCGCAACACGTCCTTACAGCACTTCCCGCCTCCGGGCCGGACGCCTATGCTGAAGCCACAACCTCGCAGCCCATCTTTGTGGTTGGCAGCCTACCTGGCAGATGAACGCACGCATGCACAACACCCACGCCCCTGTGAACGACGATCAAAAAGCGCCCGGCGACGACAAACGCTGGAGCATTCGCGCCCTGATCGTCGACGATGACGTCCCGATCCGCGAACTGATGATCGACTACCTGGCCCGGTTCAACATCCACGCCAGTGGCGTCACCGATGGCGCGGCCATGCGCCTGGCGCTGCAAGCGGAACATTTCGACGTGGTGGTGCTCGACCTGATGCTGCCCGGCGAAGACGGTCTGTCGCTGTGCCGCTGGTTGCGCGCCGAATCGGACATTCCAATCCTGATGCTCACCGCGCGTTGCGAACCCACCGACCGGATCATCGGCCTGGAACTGGGTGCCGACGATTACATGGCCAAACCGTTCGAGCCGCGAGAACTGGTGGCGCGGATTCAGACCATTCTGCGTCGGGTGCGCGACGACCGCACCGAACAGCGTGCGAACATTCGCTTCGACAATTGGCGCCTGAACAGCGTGCTGCGCCAGTTGATTGCGGCGGATGGCCTGGTGGTGCCGCTGTCCAACGCCGAATTCCGTTTGCTGTGGGTGTTCATCGAACGTCCGCGCCGAGTGCTCAGCCGCGAACAGTTGCTGGACGCGGCACGCGGTCGCTCGATCGAAGCCTTTGATCGCAGCATTGATTTGCTGGTTTCACGCCTGCGCCAAAAACTCGGGGACGACCCGAAAGCCCCACAGTTGATCAAAACCGTTCGCGGCGAGGGTTACCTGTTCGACGCACGAGACATCGGCTGATGCGTGCGCGCTTCGATACGCTGTTCGGTCGCCTGTTTGGCGTGCTGCTGTTGGCGATCATCCTGGCGCATCTGCTCGCGTTTGCCTGGTTTCACCATTACGGCCCACCTCCGCCGCCGCCACCGCCCGAGTTCTCCCAAGGTGTCGACGGACAACGCCCACCGCCGGACGCGCGTTTCGACAACCGACCACCGCGACCCTGGTTCGGTGGGCCGCTGGTGCCACTGACATTCCAGCTGATTTCGCTGATCATTGCCGCCTGGTACGGCGCCAAACTGCTGACCCGGCCGATCCAGCGCCTGAGCGACGCCGCCGAGCGCCTCAGCGAAAACCTCGACAGTCCACCACTGGATGAGTCCGGTCCACGGGAGGCCAGGCAAGCGGCCTACACCTTCAACCTGATGCAAAAACGCATCATCGAACAGATGCAGCAGCGCTCGCGAATGCTCGGCGCGGTTTCCCATGACCTGCGTACGCCGCTGTCACGCCTCAAGCTGCGGCTGGAACAGATCGACGACGACAGACTGCAAGGCCAGATGCGTCAGGATTTGGACGACATGATCAGCATGCTCGACGCCACCCTCACCTACCTGCACGAGCAGCGTACCAGCGAGGCACTGCAGTGGATGGACGTGCAGGCGCTGGTCGAATCCTTGAGTGAAAACGCCCAGGACCAGGGTTGCGATGTCCAGGCCAGCGGCCATTGCGCACCGTTGCAAGTGCAGCCGATGGCCTTGCGCTCGTGCCTCAACAATCTGCTGGATAACGCGCTGCGCTATGCCGGGCAGGCGCAAATCGCGCTTGAAGACAATCGCGAACATCTGGTGATCCGGGTCATCGACCACGGACCGGGGATTGCAGCAGATAAACGTGAAGCGGTGTTTGAACCGTTCTTCCGTCTGGAAGGTTCGCGCAACCGCAACTCCGGCGGTGTCGGTCTGGGCATGACCATTGCCCGCGAGGCGGCTGAACGGCTGGGTGGTCAATTGACGCTGGAAGAGACCTCCGGTGGCGGTTTGACCGCAGTGATCCGCTTGCCCCGCGCCTGAGCCTTACATCTATCTCCTTGTGGGAGCGAGCCTGCTCGCGAAAGCGGTGGGTCAGTCACTATCAATGTTGAATGCTCAACCGCTTTCGCAAGCAGGCTCACTCCCACAGGATCTGTGGCAAACATGGGATCTGTGTGTACCACTCGGTACAAACCCCACACACCCAGGACAACTTGCTCCTTGAGGCTGCATAAGCCGGTGCACCCACCGGTTTTCCATTCCAGGGAGTGAGCCCAATGATCGGTAGCGTCAGCAACTACACGAGCTATACCAGCACCAGCAGCACCACAACCAACAATGCTCGCAGCCAGCAATTCCAGAAAGAATTGCTCACCAGGCTCGACACCAACAGCGACGGTTCGGTAGATCAGGACGAGCTCACCAGCGCTCTGTCACAGAAAACCGAGGACGGTCTGCTGGTCAGCCTGAGCAAGAATTTCGCCGACCTGGACAGTGACGACAGCGGCAGCCTGAGCAGCGAAGAAATGGCCGCGATGGCGCCACCGCCAGCGCGGCCGCGTGATCAGGCACCAAACACCGAACTGGCCGACGCGCTGATCAGCGCACTGGACGCCGACAGTGACGGTGCCATCAGCAGCGATGAACTGAACAACGGCCTGACCAGCGCCGGCAGCAGCGCCGACAGCACAGAGATCTTTTCGGCGCTGGACAAAAACGAAGACGGCGTCGTCAGCAAGGATGAACTCACCGCCAGCCTCGCTCCGCCACCACCGCCGCCGCAACAGGCGTCCAGCGACGAATTGTTCAGTCAACTCGACGCGAACAGCGACGGCAGTGTCAGCGACAGCGAATTGAGCAGTGCGTTGCAGGCGAGCAGCACTTCAACCACCAGCAGCGACACCAGCGCCGCGTTGCTCAAGGTGCTGGACAGCGACAGCAGTGGCGGCGTCAGCAGCGACGAGTTGGAAGCCGCGCTGCAAGCCGGTCGCGAGAAAAACAGCAACAGCGCCACCGATCAGGTGAACGTGACTGAAGCGCTGAACAAAATGATCGCCAACCTGAGCAAGCAGTACTCGCTCGACAAGGTGGCGACGGTGGGCAAGTACCTGAACGTCACAAGCTGACCCTGCAGGAGCCGGCTTGCCGGCTCCTGCAATGATGGTGTTCACGGTCGGCGATCTTCCACCCGCGCCTGACTCTTGCTCCAGTCGGTCAACAGGCTATAGGCCACGGCCAGCAACGTCGGCCCGATAAACAGACCGATGAACCCGAATGCGATCAGCCCGCCAAACACGCCCAACAGCACGATCACCAACGGCAAATTGCCGCCGCGACTGATCAGGTAAGGCTTGAGCACGTTGTCGACGCCACTGATGATGAACGTCCCCCAGATCCCGAGGAACACGGCCATCCCGTACTCACCTTTCCAGGCGAGCCACGCCGTGGCGGGAATCCACACCAAGGGTGGCCCCATGGGAATCAGGCTCAGCAAGAAGGTGACGATGCCCAGCACCAACGCGCCAGGCACCCCGGCAATCAGGAAGCCGATCAGCGCCAACACCGCTTGCGCCGCCGCCGTCCCGATCACACCGTTCACCACCCGCTGCACCGTCCCCGCCACCAGTTCGATGTAGTAACCAGCACGATCACCGATCAACCGTTGCAGCAGCCCATGGACAAACGCTGCCAGACGCGGCCCGTCCCGGTAGAAAAAGAATACGAACACAATGCTGAGTGTCAGCTCGAGAATGCCGCCGCCAATCTGTGCACTACGCGCCAGCAACCAGTTGCCGACCTGTCCCAGATAAGGTTTGAGCGACACCATCATCGCCGCGCCCTGCTGATCGATGCTGTTCCAGATCACCACCAGACGCCCGCCTACCAAAGGAATACTGCCCAGCCAGGTGGGCGCTTCAGGCAAGCCATCCATCTGCACGTCCTTGATGAACGCCGTGGCGTCGCGCACATGGTCCGCCAGGTTGAAACCCAGCCACACCAGCGGCACCGCCACCAGCAACATCCAGCCGAGAGTCAGCAATGCCGCCGCCAGAGATTCTCGCCCATTGAGCCAACGGGTCAGCAAACGCATCAGTGGCCAACTGGCGAACGCCAGCACCGCGCCCCAGAACATGGCCGACCAGAACGGAGCCATCACCCAGAGGCTCGCGCCAAACAGCACCAGGAGCAGGATCTGCACCAACAGCCGATCGTTATTGATCATCCACGTCTCGAAAAAAGTCAGTCAGCCAATAGAGTAGGCGAACGCGGCAAGCACGTTCGCCTGCCACAGCTTACCGCAACAGCTCGATGTGCAGGCCAGAGCCTTCGACGCTACCGGTTTCCATCCTGGCCGTCCGCACGCCCTGGCCGATCAGGGCCTGACGCCAGGCTTCGGCCTTCGGCCCGGAAACACTGACCCGCAACGTGGTGTCCAGATTCAGTCCACGAGAGATCAGGCGCAACCAGGTATCGTCAGGATCACCGGTCAGCTTGGGAAAATCGAGCTCACCGGTGCTTTTGAGCTCTCGAAGCAAGGTGGCGGAAGTCGGCAGCAAATCACCCAACGGTGCGGCGGCGTCGAATTGCTCGACGTGCAGATAGGCTTTGCGGTTGCCGCGAGTGATGCTGTAAAGCGCCACCAGGGTGTTGTCCCGCGGCGCCGCCAGACGCAACAGCAAATACGCCTGCTGATCGTCGGCCCCATAGAGCTTCGCGTTGCCGAAAACCTCATTGGCCCACAGGCTGCTCTCGCCACAATCACGGGCCTGGCACCAGAACAGCAACTGGGCGTCCTGCTTCTGCAAGGCTTCCCGAGCGGCAGTGAAGGCTTCGGTGGAGGAATGCTCCGCAGGCAGCTCGTAGGTCACCGAGGTGGTTTGGCCGCGGGCGCTGACCTGACCGTCGAAGCGCAACTGCCCGCTGATCTTGCGGATCGAACCCAGCGGGTAGATCCGCTCGAATTCAGCCGGCGGGCGATAGTCGACGATCTGCGAATCGGCCAGCCGCGGCACGATCGGCAGGTCCTGACTGCCCGGCACATCGGCGGCAAACAACAAAGGACTGAAACAACACAGGGCCAGCAGGCTGATGGAGCGCATGGAAAGACTCATCGGATCAGCATGGCCTGGGCACCCTTGACGACGCTGGCATCGTCAATGCGTTCGGGCACCAGCAACCCTCGTTGCACCGCCGGGCGCGCCTCCATTGTCGCCATCCAGCGTTGCAAGGCCGACAAGCCGTCCACTGCTACCCCGGACCACTCGTGACCGCGGACCCACGGATAGGTCGCGATGTCGGCAATGCTGTATTCACCCGCCAGGAACTCTACGTCTTGCAGGCGCGTGTCGAGCACTTCATACAGGCGACGGGTTTCATGCTGATAACGGTCAATGGCACCCTGGAGCTTTTCCGGAAAGTAACGGAAAAATACGTTGGCCTGGCCCTGCATCGGACCGATTCCACCCATCTGGAACATCAGCCACTGCAACACCACCGAACGCCCCTTCGGGTCCTTGGGCAACAGCTTGCCGCTCAGTTCTGCCAGATAAATCAGGATGGCGCCGGATTCGAACACGGCAAAATCGCCGTTGGCGCGGTCGACAATCGCCGGGATCCGGCCATTGGGGTTGATCTTGAGGAAGTCCGCGGACTTCTGTTCCTTTTTGTCGAAACTCAGGGCGTGCACCGTATAGGGCAGGCCGAGTTCCTCGAGCACGATAGAGACCTTGTGGCCATTCGGGGTCGCAGCGGTGTAGAGATCTATCATGGTTGTCTCCCATTTCAACCCGACCAGCCTCGACAGTTGCCCGACGCAAGTCAAGGAGCGGCGAAGAACCGATTGAAACAGTCTGCGACAAGGTCGGCACCGGGTTCGTCATTCAGGTGCAAATGATGACCGCCAGGCAGCTGTTCACGGCTAAAGGGTAGACGGTCCAGCAACTCTGGATGTTTGGCGAGCATGCCGTCAGCGGCGACGACCAGCAGTGCAGGACAACTGACGCGCTGGACGAAGGCCATGGCTTGTTCGGTGGTAAGACGCAGCGGCGATGGCAGCGTCAGACGGTTATCGGTACGCCAGGTGTAACCGCCCGGCACCGGCATCAAGCCGCGTTGCGCCAGTAATTCGGCAGCTTCGCGACTGACCGCTACCAGGCCTTTCATGCGCGCTTCGATGGCGCGATCAAGGGTGGTATAGACCGGTTTGCGTTTCTCCTGCAGATCCAGTTGCGCTTGCAGGGCCATGCCCATGCGCTCGGCAGCGTTTTCGCCTTTGTCTGTAGGAGGAATGATGCCGTCGATCAAGGCCAGGTGCGTGACCCGCTCAGGAAGCGACCCGGCGATGATCAACGAAGCGATCGCCCCCATGGAGTGTCCCATCAGTGCGAAACGCTTCAAGCCAAGCTGTTCGGCAACTTGCAGCACGTCATGGGCGTAATCCCACATCGCGTAACCGGCACCCGCTGGACGATGCCCGGAATGACCGTGGCCGGCCATGTCCAGCGCGATGATGCGCAACCCCTTGAGCTTCGGTGCCAGCCGGGCAAAGCTGTTGGCGTTGTCCAGCCAGCCATGCAAGGCAATCACCGGCAAACCGTCCTCGGGGCCGAACAAGTGCGCTGCCAGCTCAATATGCGGCAGGCTCAGGCGAACTTCTTCGACGGTATGGCTCATGCACAATCCTGCTGATGGCGAGCGTCCCAGCGGCTGAACAGGTTTTTCAGCAGCGTGGCGGTGTCTTGGGGACGTTCGAGAGGAAACATGTGGCCGCCGGGCATGGTCAGGAATTCACCCAACGGCATGCGTCCGACAGAACTGGCGTGATGGCGCATCACCACGCGGCTTTTGTGCCCGCGCACCACCGCCAGCGGCACTTTCAATTGCCGTGCGCGACCGGGGCTGGTGTGGGGCACGCCCCGGTAGATGCTGATTTCCGTGGCGGGGTCGAAACGCAGACGCAGTTTGTCGCCGACCTTATGCAAACCGTGTTGCAGGTAAGCATCAAAACATTCCGGATCGAAACCGCGGAACAGGGTTTTATCGGCGAAATAACGCCGGGCACTCTCGATATCGGCGAACTCTTCGCGCCGCCCCAGCGTACGACCGGCCGGGGTCAGGCGGTCGATAAAACCGAAACGTTTGGCGGCGCGGATCACCCATTGATCGGTGCGGGTCAGCACCGGCGAATCGAGCATCACCACGCCGCGATACAGCTCGGGACAGCGCAACGCCGCGTGTAGATGCAGCACGCCACCGAAGGAGTGGCCTACACCCCACACCGGTTCCGCCTGTTGCTTGAGGTGATGAATCAGCTCGTCCACCAGGTTGTGCCAGTTGTCATCCGCCGGGAAACGCGGGTCATGGGCATGCTGCTGCAAATGGGCGACCTGATACTCAGGCGCCAACGCCGCGAACAGCTTGCCGTAGGTCCCCGAGGGAAACCCATTGGCGTGGGCGAAAAATATCTGCTGCGACATACCGGCAAATCCATAAGCGAGAACAGGCGTTGATTGTCCGTAAGACGACGTCCCGCAGCAATGACCGTAACTGCCAGGAAAGATGACAGTCCGGTCATGCCGGTGTTTCAGGGAACCTGGCCAGATCCCTCAACAGAACGGGCCGTCAATCAACGGGCCGGCGGGTTCTCCCCCAACGGTACCACCGCCATGGTCAACCGCGACACACAACTGGCCTTGCCCTCATCGCTGGTCAGCCGAATGTCCCAGACATGCGTCGTGCGCCCGATGTGAATCGCCTTGGCCACCGCCGTCACCCGTCCGCTGCGCAATCCACGCAAATGGTTGGCGTTGATCTCAAGGCCCACGCAGTAAAATTTGCTGGCATCGATGCACAGATAACTGGCCATGGAACCGACCGTTTCGGCCAGCACCACCGAAGCACCGCCGTGCAGCAAGCCATAAGGCTGGTGAGTGCGATGATCGATGACCATGCTTGCCGTCAGGGATTCTTCGTCGAAGGCTTCAAAGCGGATATCCAGCACTTCGCCGATGGTGTTTTTCTGGATTGCGTTCAACTGCTCGATGTTGGGAGTGGTACGCCACAAACTCATTGCACACATCCTTTGTTGGTTTTATTCGTGACTCAATCCTGCCACAGCACCGCTTCGCTGCGCTCGCTCCATTCTTCGAACCGGGGCCCATAAGCCGCTTCGATCACATTGCGCTTGATCTTCAGGGTCGGCGTCAGGAAGCCGTTTTCCACGGCCCAGCTGTCTTTGACGACAACCAGCCGACGCAGCCGCTCATGTTTATCGAGGGCGCCGTTGACCTCTTCGAGAAGTTTTTCCAGGCTTGAATGCAGGCCTGCACGCGCGGTTCCACCGGCGTCCTGCTGCCCGACCGCCGAGAGCACGCACAACCCCAGCGGCGCGCTCAACCCATCGCCGACTACACAGACTTGTTCGATGCGTGAATGCACGGCCAAACGATTCTCGATCGGCGCCGGCGCCACGTACTTGCCTTTGCTGGTCTTGAAGATTTCCTTCAGGCGTCCGGTCAGGCGCAAATAGCCTTCGGCGTCCTGTTCGCCCTTGTCACCGGTGCGCAGGAAACCGTCCTCGGTGAGGGTGTCGGCGGTTTTTTCCGGCTCCTTGAAATAGCCGAGCATGGTCGCGCCACTGCGCACCATGACTTCGCCCGATTCGGCGATCCGCACTTCAACCTCCGGGCAGGGCTTGCCGATCCAGCCCGGCTTATTGTCGCCGGGCCGGCCGATGTGGGAATAGCCGCAGCTCTCGGTCATGCCGTAGACCTCCAGCACGTCCAGTCCGAGTTTGCGGTACCACAGCAACAACGTCTGCGGCACCGGCGCCGCGCCGGACAACGCGACGCGCAAGGCGTCCAGCCCGAGCCCGGTGAGCACTTTGTGCCCTACTCGCTTGCCGATGAAGGGCAGCCCAAGCAGGAAGTCGAGGCGTTTGGCCGGGATCTTGCCATACACGCCCATCTGGAATTTGGTCCAGATACGCGGCACGCCGAACAGCGCGGTCGGCCGCGCCCGCTGCAAATCAGTAAGAAAGGTGTCGAGGCTCTCGGCAAAGAATACGGTTTGCCCGGTATAGATCGACGCCAGCTCGACGAACATGCGTTCAGCGACGTGGCACAGCGGCAGGTAGGACAGCAACCGATCCGACTCATTGAGGCCGAACAACTGCGTGCCACGGGTGGTGGCAAACCCCAGATTGCCGAAGCTGTGCATCACGCCCTTGGGCATGCCGGTGGTGCCGGAGGTGTAAATGATGGTCGCCAGTTGCTCGGCGCAGGGCTGGGGGTCGTCCTGAATCGGTGAGCAGGCTTGCAGGTCGGCCCAGCTGAAATCGAAGTTGCCCGGTGGGTGCAACGGCAGGCTGATGGTCGGCAGGTCGGGGCTGACGCCGCGGGACATGCCCGGCCAGTCATCGAGTTTGCCGATGAACGCCAGCGCCGCTTCGGAGTGTTCGAGAACTTGCGCGACGGACTCTGCGGTGAGGTTCGGGTACAACGGCACCGACACATGCCCGGCCATCCAGATCGCCAGATCGGCGATGATCCAGTGTGCGCAGTTTTTCGAGATCAGGGCGATGTGGCTGCCTTGCGGCAGTTCCCGGGCGCGCAGCCAGTGCGCGGCGCAACGGGCCTGGTGACCGACGTCTTCCCAGGTCAGGGTTTCGACCTGGCCACCGCCCGTGGGCTGAACCAGAAAGCGCTGGCGGGGATGACGGGCTTCGCGCTCGTAGAAGACGTCCAGCGGCAAACGAAAAGCAGCAGACATGCGACTCGCTCCTTTATTTTTGGTCTGGAGCAAGCGTAGTCAACCAAGCGGTTGCTTGGTTGACTATTTCATTACAAAAAATCAGTAACGCCGCCGCCCCTGTGGGTGCGTGGCTTGCCCGCGGTGTATCAGGGAAACCGAGTAGATATCATCGCGGGCAAGCCACGCTCCCACAGTAGAACGAGGGTACCTGAGGCTACGGGTGCTTGATGCCGTTGAGCTTCATCGCGCCCGCCAGCGGCAAATCACCCTCCAGTTCCGCCAGGCCGGCGGTTTTCACCGCTTCGGGTTGTTGTACATGACCGTGTTGCAGGTAACCCAGCAAATTGCCCACCAGTGGGTTATGGCTCACCAGCAACGCGTAATCCACCGACACCAATTGCTCTGCCACCGCTTGCGGGCGGTTATCGGGGGTCAGCCATTCGACGGTGCGAATGTCCGGCTGAAAACCCAGTGCTTCACGCACCAGCTCGGCCGTCTGCTGAGCACGCAGATAAGGACTGGCATAGATAGCCGTGATCGGCTGACCGATCAGCTCGGCAGCACTGCGCAGCGTCTCTTCACGACCGTGGGCGGTCAGTGCCCGTTCGGAGTCCGGACGCGAGCCGTAAGGCTCGGCCTCACCATGACGCAATACCCAGAGTTTCATAGCTTGGGTTCCTCATCTCGGACCGGATGCGGTGCAGGCGCCACGACGTGGGGCGCTTCACCTTCCGGTGTACGCGGCGTCGGCCAGTCGGCGAACGGCCAGGGTTTCTGGTCGCTATGAAACGTGCCGAAACGACCGATCTGCGCCAGGAACTGGCTCAGGCTGTCGCCGAAATTCATCAGGCTGGCGCTCGGGGCGCCATAGAACAAACGATAGATCAGTTGCACCAGCACCACGGCGCCGAGGATGAACTGCGCCACCTGCCAGACCAGCAGGAAGACGATCATCCACAACACCCGCAGCAGGATGGATTCGTACTTGGCTTCTGTTTTCGGATCGTTCATGTGCAACTCCCTGCTTTTCTGGAAAGCGTGATCAGTTGAAACCGCTGGTGGAAATAAAGTCGACGTCGGTTTTCGGTTCGCCGCGCATCAGTAATTCAATCACCTGATTCAGCGTGCGCCCTTCGAACAGAATCGCGTGCAGCCCGGCGACCAGCGGCATGTACACGCCCACTTCCTGGGCCTTGGCCTTGAGCACTTTCAGGGTATTGACGCCTTCCGCGACCTCGCCCAGCCGCGTCACCGCGTCTTCCAGGCTCAAACCCTGGCCGAGGGCGAAGCCGACTTGATAGTTGCGGCTCTTGGGCGACGAACAGGTCACGATCAAATCACCCACCCCCGCGAGCCCCAGGAACGTCATCGGGTTGGCCCCCTGATTCACGGCAAAGCGAGTCATTTCCGCCAGCGCCCGGGTGATCAGCATGCTCTTGGTGTTTTCGCCCATGCCCAGCGCCACCGCCATGCCGGCGATGATCGCGTAGACGTTTTTCAGCGCCCCGCCCAACTCCACGCCGAAGCGGTCGGCGCTGGCGTACACGCGAAAGGTACGGCCGTGCAGCGCTTCCTGAACCCGCTGGCAGAGTTCTTCGTCTTCGCTGGCGACCACGGTGGCAGTCAGCGCGTGTTCGGCGATTTCACGGGCCAGGTTCGGCCCGGACAGCACACCGATGCGCGCTTGCGGAGCGATCTCTTCGAGGATCTCGCTCATCAGTTTAAACGTGTGGGCTTCGATGCCTTTGGTCAGGCTGACCAGCAGCTTGCCGCTCAAGCGTTCGGCGTGCGGGGCCAATACCGCGCGCAGTGCGCTGGACGGCAGCGCAACGAAACACAGGTCGCAAGCCTCCAGTGTGGCTTG
The DNA here is from genome assembly GCF_055803035.1 of Pseudomonas sp. 300. Classification (NCBI taxonomy): domain Bacteria; kingdom Pseudomonadati; phylum Pseudomonadota; class Gammaproteobacteria; order Pseudomonadales; family Pseudomonadaceae; genus Pseudomonas; species Pseudomonas sp. 300. The sequence continues at coordinate 3,190,143 of NZ_JAVLRV010000002.1, forward strand.
CAGGTCCGTAACCGCTTCCACTCCCGGAAGAATCTTGATGCCTTTGAGGTAACGCGGATTCTCGCGATTGACCCGAATGGCCTCGGCTTGCTCGGGGTCACGCATCCACTGCCGGACCTGATGCCCGTTCTCGGCCAGCAGATTAGCCACGGCGGTACCAAAACTTCCGCCTCCCAGGACCGCAATTGGGCGCTGTTCAGTCATATGCAATCCGTTAATCCATACCAGTGGCGATGTCGGCATTATACGGAGCGGCCCAGTGGCGACCAGCCCTCGCGTCAATTACCGACACTTGTAGAAAGAAGACTGATAAAACCGAGGAAAATGCCGGCATCGTGACTGAAAAAGTCGACCCGCTCGGTTAACATGCGCGCCCGTCAATCGCTATCAAGGATGTGTTGTGTCGTTTGGCCCCGCTGCACCTCGCTCACCGCTGGTTCTGGCGCTGATATTCAGCCCGCCATTGCTGGCCGACGACCTGTTTCTCGACAACGAGCCGCTGCCGCAAGTGCTGACGGCTACGCGTCTTAAACAGTCGCCGGCGGAAGTTCCGGGAAGCATGACGGTGATCGACAGCGAACTGATCAACGCCAGTGGTGCCCGCGACATCAGCGAATTGCTGCGACTGGTGCCGGGGATGATGGTCGGCAATATCAGCGGCAATCAGGCGACGGTGAACTATCACGGCACCAACGCCAGCGAAGCGCGGCGCATGCAGGTGCTGATCGACGGCCGCTCGGTGTACCGCGCCGGCCTGGCCACGGTCGACTGGAGCGACATTCCGGTGGCCATGGAAGACATCGAGCGCATAGAGGTTTTCCGCGGCCCGAACACGGTCAGCTATGGCGCCAATGCGTTGATGGCAGTGGTGAACATCATTACCCGCAACCCGGCGGACAGCCACGCTACGCGGCTCAAAGTCACCCGTGGCCAGCGCGGCATCGATGACTTTTACGCCAGTCAGGGTGTGGATTGGGACGGTGGCGACCTGCGCCTGTCGCTGTCCGGCCAGCAGGACGACGGCTTTGACTCGGACCGCAGCGGCGCCGATTACCGCGACAGCCGCCGCTTGAACCGCTTCAACCTCGCCGTCAGCCAGACGCTCAACGAACAGCAAAGCCTCGATTGGCAATTGAATGCCAAGGACGGGAGCAACCAGCGGCCTTATACCTACCGCCCGGTGTTCTCGGGGATTACCGCCGCCGGGAACAATTCCGACGTCGTGGCCAAGGACTACGCCGGCTCCCTGCGCTGGAGCCTCGATGTAAATCCTGATCACAGCCTTTATATTCAAGGCTCGGCCCAGCATTGGGATCGTCAGCAGACCTGGCGCGCCTGCGACGCCGAGGTCTCGTTCAGCCCTGAACTGACCGAGCTCTGGCAGCTCAATCCGAATTACACCGAACGCCTGGCGCGCAACATTGAGCGTTACGTCGGCTCCGGCGCACCCTCCGGCACGTCGGCGGAACAGGCCTTGGCCAATAGGGTGCTAGACCAGTGGCGCAACGGCGCCCGACAAACCCTGTGCGGAGACATCGACCAAAGCACCCGCGAATCGCGCTACGACCTCGAACTGCAAGACACCCTCAGCCTGTCCGACAGTCTGCGACTGGTCAGCGGCCTGAACTATCGTTACGACCGGGCAGATTCCGAGACTTACTTCAATGGCACACTCGACGACACGACGTGGCGCGCGTTCGGCCAGCTCGAGTGGCGCGCCAGCGACCACTGGTTGCTACAGGGCGGTGCGATGTTCGAAGACACGCAATTGATCGGCAGCTCGCTGACGCCGCGAATGGCGGTCAACTACCTGATCACGCCTCGCCACGGTTTGCGCGCGGTGTATTCGCAAGCCATCCGCTCGCCGGACATGTTCGAGAACAACGTCAACTGGAGTTACCGGGTGACCAACCTGCAACCCGCTGCCTATGGCCAGAACAGCGCTCGTTACTTCGTCAGGACCCGCGGCCCCGGCAATCTCGACCAAGAACACATGCGTTCACGAGAACTGGGCTACAACGGCTACTTCGCCGAATGGGGACTGGCGGTGGACGTGAAGGTGTTTCACGACGAAATCACCGGCATGATCAGCGAGCCGCTGCGCAACAATCAGTACATCGCCAGTAACGGCAACCGCTCGCGTTTCACCGGCACGGAAACCCAGCTCGACTGGCGCCTGAGCAGTGCCGACCGCTTGCGCCTGACTTACGCCTACGTCGATGCCGAGGCGAGCAATCCGCTGGATGCGCAACAGACCGCGCGCAACAGCGGCTCCGCCGGCTGGCTGCGCGATTGGGGCCACGGCTGGAACAGCGCGCTCTTCTACTATGGTGACGACGCGTTGAACGGCTATCGCTTCGAGCGGGTCGACACGCGCATCGCCAAGCGCATTGGCCTGGGCAAAGCCAACCTGGAACTGGCCGGCGTGCTTGCGCAGCGCCTCGACAATCAGCCCTCGACGTTCATCGACAACCGCTACGACCAACGGCGAGTGCTCTACTTCAGCGCGGAGATGGCGTTCTAAATGTTGCGCTCTCTATCACGGATGATGCCAAACCCTGGCCTGCTGCTGGCCGGGTTGTGCCTGGTGGTTGCCGGGGGGTTGGGCAGCCTCTCGGCCAGCGCTGCCGAGATTCTGCTGGCCGGTGCCGACGACAGCGCGGGCATGCAGTCTTTCGCCCAGGCCCTGAGCGACTTGCGCCCGGCTGACAACGTGCGCTTTCAGCCACTGGCCAATCTGCCGACGCCGGACAAATTGCCCGACGGCACCCGGTTGATTCTGCTGGACCTGCCGAGTCTCGACTGGCGCCTGCAAGACACCCGAGGCCCGGCGACGTTGGTGCTGCGCATCAGCCGGCTGCAAGCCCGCCAACGCCTCGGCGCGAACTTGCCGGCACATTTGAGCCTGTTGTGGAGCGATCCACCGCTGGATCGGCAATTGCGCCTGACCCGAATCCTATTGCCTGAGGTCAAACGGGTCGGGGTGCTTTACGACAGCCACAGCGAATTTCTCTTGGACGAACTGCGCGAGATCGCCAGGCCCCTGGGTTTGGAAATCGTCACCGAGCGCTGGGACAACACCCATGACAGCCGACCGTTGCAGGCGCTGCTGAAAAACAGTGACGTGCTGCTGGGCCTCGACGATCCCGACCTGTACAACCCCAAAACCGCGAAAAACCTGCTGCTCAGCAGCTACACACGGCAAGTCGCGCTGATCGGTCCCAACGCCGGGTTCGTCAAGGCCGGAAGCCTGGCCAGCACCTACAGCGATCAGAGCGACTGGCTGGCGATTCTCGACGATCTGCTCGACCAGCCACCGGCCACCTGGCCGCGCACGCACTACGCCAATCGCTTCAAAGTATTGAGTAACCCGCAAGTGGCTCGCTCTTTAGGTATTGAACAGATCAATGAAGCGTTGGTCGCAACACAGTTGGCCGAAGGAGAAAGCCGCCCATGACTTTTCATCGTCGTTGGGACATCAACACGCGAACCCAGATCATCAGCCTCGGCCCTGCCCTGCTGCTGACCTTGCTGCTGATCAGCTTCTTCACCTTCGTGCGGATCCAGGACCTGCGCCAGGAGCTCAATCACACCGGTCAACTGATCGCCAACCAACTGGCGCCGGCCGCCGAATACGGGGTAATTTCCGGCAACAACGAGGTGCTTGAAAGTTTGCTCAAAGCCACCCTGGCGACACCCAATGTGCGCTTTCTGGAAGTCCAGGACAGCGCCAACCGGATTCTGGTGTACGTCGAGCACCCCTCGGAAACCCACACCCGCTCGCAACAGGTTGAAGTGTTCCAGGCGCCGGTGCGCTTGCAACGCATCGCGCTGCACAATGATTTCTTCCAGGGCAGTAAAGCCGCCATCACCGTCCCCTCCGAGGATTATCTGGGCCGGGTCATCGTCGGTCTGTCGAATGACGCCTTCAACAAGCGCCAACAGGAAATCCTCTTCAAGGCCGGCATCCTGGCGTTGTTTGCGCTGCTATTTACCTTCCTGATCGCCCGGCGCCTGGCCGGCAGCCTGTCGCAGCCGATCCGCGACATCGGCAACGCGGTCAAGGCGATCCAGAGCGGTGACTACAAAACGCCGCTGCCGATTGTCGACGACACCGAACTCGGCGCGCTGTCGCAACACATCAACAACCTCGCCAGCGGCCTCGAACAGGCCAGCCGCGAACAGCATCAGGCGATGGCGCAGTTGATCCAGACGCGCGAAGAAGCGGAAAAGGCCAACAACGCCAAGTCGGATTTCCTGGCGATGATGAGCCACGAACTGCGGACACCGATGAATGGCGTGCTCGGCATGCTGCAACTGCTGGAAACCACCGACATGACCGAGGAGCAGGTCGAGTACGCGGCGCTGGCCTCGGAGTCCACCGAACACTTGCTCAAAGTCATCAACGACATTCTCGACTTTTCGCGCATCGAACGTTCGGAGCTGGAACTGGAGCACATCCCGTTCAACCTCGCCGACCTGATCAGCAGTTGCGCCCAGTCCTTCTCGCACAGCGCGGTGCAACGTGGGCTCGACCTGGCGTTGCTGATTCCCGAGGATATGCGTGCATTGCAGGTTCAGGGCGACCCGACACGGATCCGGCAAATCCTGGTGAACCTGGTGGGCAATGCGCTGAAGTTCACCGAGCAGGGACGCATTACCATCGAACCGCAGTGGCAGTCGCTGGATCACGAACTGTTGTGGTTTACCTGCACCGTGCGCGACAGCGGGATTGGTATCTCGGCCGAAAGCCTGGAGCTGATGTTCAACGCGTTCCAGCAGGCCGACAGTTCTATTTCAAGGCGTTACGGCGGCACCGGGCTGGGACTGCCGATCGCCCGCACCCTGGCGGAACGCATGGGCGGCACCTTGCGTGCCCAGAGTGAGGAAGGTCGCGGCTCAGTGTTCACCCTGGAAATCCCGCTGGCCCTGTATAAACAGAAGCTGCCGGTACTGACACCCCGCACACCGACCGGCAGCGGCGATGGTGAAGGGCGCAATGTGCTGTTGGTCGAGGACAACCCGGTCAACCAGACCGTGATCGAAGCAATGTTGCGCAGTCTGGGCTTTACTGTCAGCGTCGTCACCGACGGCGTTCAAGCGGTGCGAAGTGCCGAAAGTCTGATTTTTGAAGCGATTCTGATGGACTGCCGACTGCCGATCATCGACGGCTACGAGGCCACCCGCCAGATCCGCCAATTGCCCGGCTGTACCGACCTGCCGATCATCGCGCTGACCGCCAACGCCTTGCAGGGCGACCGCGAAGCCTGTCTATCGGCGGGAATGAACGATTACCTGGCCAAGCCCTTCAAACGCACTGATCTGCAGCAGATTCTGCAGCGATGGGTGCAGTAGTGCAGGCCTTTCGACCATCTGCGACTGGCGTGAAAGGCGAAAGTGCGGCAGTCTTAGGCACCCGAACAAGCCCGAAATGGGGCTTGAATAAAAATTTCAGTGCACAAGTGTACATTCATGTCCTTGGTGCTGTGACTTTCACCACAACGCAATAGTCTATGAGTAGGCTGCTGACTCGAGGCATGAACGCTTCGATCGGCCGGGAAGATTCGCCCCACCTGCCGCATGGGACTATTGAGGAGCTCGCATGACCAAACAAAACGCCTTTACTCGGGAAGACCTGCTGCGCTGCAGTCGCGGTGAGCTGTTCGGCCCAGGTAACGCGCAACTGCCCGCCCCGAACATGCTGATGGTGGATCGCATCACCCATATCAGCGAAGAGGGTGGCAAGTACGGCAAAGGTGAATTGGTCGCAGAGCTGGATATCACTCCGGACCTGTGGTTCTTCGCCTGCCACTTCGAAGGTGATCCGGTGATGCCGGGCTGCCTGGGCCTCGACGCCATGTGGCAACTGGTCGGCTTCTTCCTGGGCTGGCAAGGCCTGCCGGGCCGCGGTCGCGCGCTGGGTTCGGGCGAAGTGAAATTCTTTGGTCAGGTCCTGCCGACCGCCAAAAAAGTTACGTATAACATTCAGATCAAGCGCGTGCTGAAGGGCAAGCTGAACCTGGCCATTGCCGATGGTTCGGTCAGTGTCGACGGCCGCGAGATCTACACCGCCGAAGGCCTCCGGGTCGGCGTTTTCACCTCCACTGACAACTTCTAAGGGTTATCCGCATGCGCCGCGTCGTTATCACTGGTCTGGGCATCGTTTCGTGCCTGGGCAATGACAAAGAGACCGTCTCCGCTAACCTGCGTGCAAGCCGCCCTGGCATCCGGTTCAACCCGGAATATGCCGAAATGGGTCTGCGTAGCCAGGTTTCCGGCTCCATTGACCTTCCCCTCGAAGAGCTGATCGATCGCAAGATCTATCGCTTCGTCGGCCACGCGGCGGCTTACGCCTACCTGGCCATGAAAGACGCCATCGCCGACTCCGGTCTGACCGATGAGCAAGTCTCCAACCCGCGTACCGGCCTGATCGCCGGTTCCGGTGGCGCCTCCACGCTGAACCAGATGGAAGCGCTGGACATCCTGCGCGAGAAAGGCGTGAAGCGCGTTGGTCCTTACCGAGTGACTCGGACCATGGGCAGCACCGTTTCCGCCTGCCTGGCCACGCCGTTCCAGATCAAGGGCGTGAACTACTCGATCTCCTCCGCCTGCGCCACCAGTGCTCACTGCATTGGTACTGCGGTCGAGCAGATCCAGCTGGGCAAGCAGGACATCGTGTTTGCCGGCGGCGGTGAAGAGGAGCATTGGAGCCAGTCGTTCCTGTTCGACGCCATGGGCGCCCTGTCCACCCAGTACAACGAAACTCCGGAAAAGGCCTCCCGTGCCTACGACGCCAAGCGTGACGGTTTCGTCATCGCCGGCGGTGGCGGCATGGTAGTGGTCGAGGAGCTGGAACACGCTCTGGCTCGCGGCGCGAAAATCTACGCGGAAATCGTTGGCTACGGCGCGACCTCCGACGGCTACGACATGGTTGCCCCAAGCGGCGAAGGCGCCATCCGTTGCATGCAGATGGCAATGTCCACCGTGGACACCCCAATCGACTACCTGAACACCCACGGCACCTCGACTCCGGTCGGCGACGCCAAGGAAATGGAAGGCGTGCGTGCGGTATTCGGTGACAAGGCTCCGGCCATCAGCTCTACCAAGAGCCTGTCCGGTCACTCCCTGGGCGCCGCCGGCGTTCACGAAGCGATCTACTGCCTGCTGATGATGGAAGGCAACTTCATCGCTGGTTCTGCCAACATCGACGAGATGGACCCGGCGGTAGCTGATATGCCGATCCTGACCAAGACCCGCGAAAACGCCACCATCAACACCGTGATGAGCAACAGCTTCGGCTTCGGTGGCACCAACGCGACCCTGGTACTGAAGCGCTGGCAGGGTAAGTAATACCCCGTCGC
>NZ_JAVLRV010000002.1:3197541-3218632 GCF_055803035.1 Pseudomonas sp. 300
GACAATGCACAAAACCTGTGGGAGCTGGCTTGCCAGCTCCCACAGGTTTTGCGGTGTTCGAGCCATCGCGAACATGAAGCTTTTGTCATGAAACCAAGCACCCTGCGACCGAATGCCGCGTATTCCGCGGCCTGCAGGACTTTCTCCATTTTTGCAAAAAACCGTTGGCAAACTCTGTCGTTTACTTAGCAGGCTAACCAAACATATAACAAAGGCCTGCACACGCCTTGCTGCAGATAACAGAGATTGGAGCTAGCAGATGACTGTAAAAGTAACTGAACGCGACGATTCACATAAGTCCCACGAAGGCGTAGCCGCCGGTATCCGAATCTGGGACGTGCACCAACAAGACATGCTGGTGGGGATGTTCCACTCAGAGACCGACGCCCACAGCTACAAGGCCGAACTGGAAAAACTGGAGCAGCAACGAGCGCTCCAATCCGCATAAGCAATGACAGCATTGAAAACGACAAACCCCGCCATGAGCGGGGTTTTTCGTTGTAGCAGCCGTTAACTGCTTACCACATCAGATCGTCAGGAATTTGATAGGCCGCATACGGATCGTCTTCAGCCGCCGCTTCTTCGGTTTGCACGTTCAGCTGCACGATGCGCTGCGGATCGCGCTCCTGGATCTTCAGGGCCGCCTCACGGGGGATCACTTCATAACCGCCGGCATGGTGCACGATCGCCAGCGAGCCGTTGCTGAGCTTGTTGCGCATCAGCGTATTGACGGACAAGCGCTTGACCTTCTTGTCGTCGACGAAGTTGTAGTAGTCCTCGGTGGTCAGCTTCGGCAGGCGCGAGACTTCGATCAATTGCTTGACCTGCGCGGCGCGGGCCTTGGCCTCGGCCTTCTCTTGTTGCTGACGGTTCAGCTCCTGGTCGCGCTTGACCTTCTCGGCCAGTGCTTCCTGCGCCAGACGCTGCTGGGTATCGTCCTGTTCGATCTGGCCTTTATGGACCAGACGCTGCTGTTTCTGTTTCTCTTTGCCGACCTGTTTGGCCTGCTTTTGGTTGACCAGCCCTGCTTTGAGCAACTGGTCGCGAAGGGAAATGCTCATGGTGCTTATTTCTCACTTAGGCCACTGCTCAACCGCAGCTGGGCAAATTCTTTTCCTGACGTTTGGCTTCGCCCCACAAGGCGTCCAACTCTTCGAGGGTGCAATCTTCTATGGGACGGTGGGTGTCGCGCAATGCCTGTTCGATAAAACGGAAGCGTCTTTCGAATTTGCTGTTGGCGCCACGCAGTGCGGTTTCCGGATCGACCTTTAAATGACGCGCCAGATTGACCACGGAAAACAGCAGGTCACCAACTTCATCGGCAATCGCTGCCGAATCGTTATCGGCCATGGCTTCGAGCACTTCATCGAGCTCTTCGCGGACCTTGTCCAGCACCGGCAAGGCGTCCGGCCAGTCGAAACCAACCTGCCCTGCGCGCTTCTGCAACTTCGCCGAACGGGATAATGCCGGCAACGCGGCGGGCACGTCATCAAGCAAGGACAGTTGTTGCGGCGCCGCAGATTTCTCGGCGCGCTCCTCAGCCTTGATCTCTTCCCAGCGCTGTTTGACCTGTTCTTCGCTCAAACGCGGAACATCCTGCGGCGCGTACAGATCACCGGTAGGGAAGACATGGGGATGACGACGGATCAGCTTGCGGGTGATGCTGTCGATGACACCAGCGAATTCAAAGCGCCCTTCTTCCCGGGCCAGTTGGCTGTAATAAACCACCTGGAACAGCAAATCGCCCAGCTCCCCCTGCAAGTGATCGAAGTCTCCGCGCTCGATGGCGTCGGCGACTTCGTAGGCTTCCTCAAGGGTGTGCGGGACGATGGTCGCGTAGGTTTGCTTGATGTCCCACGGGCAGCCGAACAGCGGATCGCGCAGTCGGTTCATCAGGTGCAGCAAATCTTCAAGGCCGTACATCATTTATCTCTCACCACAAAACCTGTGGGAGCTGGCCTGCCAGCGATGGCATCACCTCGACTCTACTGAAAGACCGAGGTGCCTGCATCGCTGGCAGGCCAGCTCCCACACGGGGGCATCTTCAAGGGGTACGGTTACGCCGGGTTTCGATGATGTTCGGCAACTGGGAAATCCGCCCCAGCAACCGCCCAAGCGCATCCAGTCCCGGAATCTCGATGGTCAGGGACATCAACGCGGTGTTGTCCTCTTTGTTCGAACGAGTGTTGACCGCCAGCACGTTGATCCGCTCGTTGAGCAGCACTTGCGAGACGTCACGCAGCAAACCGGAACGGTCGTAGGCGCGGATGATGATGTCCACCGGATAGGTGAGCACCGGCACCGGGCCCCAGCTGACCTGAATGATCCGCTCCGGCTCGCGCCCGCCCAGTTGCAACACCGAGGCACAATCCTGGCGGTGAATGCTCACACCGCGCCCTTGGGTGATGTAACCGACGATTGCATCGCCGGGCAATGGCTGGCAGCAACCCGCCATTTGCGTCATCAGGTTGCCGACGCCCTGGATCTGAATGTCGCCGCGCTTGCCCGGTTTGTAGCCGGTGGCCTTGCGCGGAATCAGTTCCAGCTGCTCGTTGCCGCGTTCCGGCTCGACCAGTTGTTGCGCCAGGTTCACCAGTTGCGCCAAACGTAAATCGCCGGCGCCCAATGCGGCGTACATGTCCTCAGCGGTTTTCATGTTGGCCTTGTCGGCCAGCTTGTCGAAATCCACCGCAGGCAAGCCAAGGCGGCTGAGTTCGCGTTCCAGCAGGGTTTTACCGGCCGCGACGTTCTGATCGCGCGCCTGCAATTTGAACCAGTGAACGATCTTCGCCCGCGCCCGGGACGTGGTGATGTAACCCAGGTTCGGGTTCAGCCAGTCGCGGCTCGGAGTGCCGTGCTTGCTGGTGATGATCTCGACCTGTTCACCGGTTTGCAGGCTGTAGTTGAGCGGTACGATGCGCCCGTTGATCTTCGCGCCACGGCAGTTGTGACCGATCTCGGTGTGCACACGGTAGGCGAAGTCCAGCGGCGTCGCGCCTTTCGGCAAGTCGATGGCGTGACCGTCCGGGGTGAAGATGTACACCCGGTCCGGTTCGATATCGACCCGCAGCTGTTCCGCCAGACCGCCGATGTCGCCCAACTCTTCGTGCCATTCGAGCACCTGACGCAGCCAGGAGATTTTCTCTTCGTAATGGTTGGAGCCGGATTTGACGTCGGTGCCCTTGTAGCGCCAGTGCGCGCAAACCCCCAGTTCGGCTTCTTCGTGCATGGCGTGGGTGCGGATCTGCACTTCCAGCACCTTGCCCTCGGGGCCGATCACCGCGGTGTGCAGCGAGCGGTAGCCGTTCTCTTTCGGGTTGGCGATGTAGTCGTCGAATTCTTTCGGGATGTGCCGCCACAAGGTGTGGACGATGCCGAGCGCGGTGTAGCAGTCGCGCATTTCCGGCACCAGCACGCGAACGGCGCGCACGTCGTAGATCTGGCTGAACTCCAGACCCTTGCGTTGCATTTTGCGCCAGATCGAATAGATGTGTTTGGCCCGGCCGCTGATGTCGGCCTCGACGCCGGTGGCCTGCAATTCGACTTTCAGCTGGTTCATCACATCGGCGATGAAGCGCTCACGATCCAGACGCCGCTCGTGCAGCAACTTGGCGATCTGTTTGTATTGATCGGGCTCGAGGTAACGGAAGGACAAATCCTCCAGTTCCCACTTGATGTGACCGATACCGAGACGGTGGGCGAGCGGCGCGTAGATGTCGAAGACTTCCCGGGCGACGCGGTTACGCTTCTCGTCGTCTGCGGTTTTCACCGCACGGATCGCGCAGGTGCGCTCGGCCAGTTTGATCAGCGCGACGCGCACGTCGTCGACCATCGCCACGAGCATTTTGCGCAGGTTTTCCACCTGGCCTTGCGTGCCCAGCACCAAGGATTGACGGGGGCTCAGGCTGGCGCTGATCGCCGCCATGCGCAAAACGCCGTCGATGAGTTTGGCGACCACCGGACCGAAGCGCTGGCTGACCGCCGGCAGTTCGATCTGACCTTCGCGCACGCCGCGGTACAGGACCGCTGCAACCAGCGAATCCTGATCGAGTTTGAGGTCGGCGAGAATCTCGGCGATCTCAAGGCCGGTGCGGAAACTCGAAGTCCCTTCGGACCACAGGTTTTTCGCCGCATTGGCTTGTTGTTCGGAGGTGCGAGCGAACTCGCACGCGTCCTTCAAGGCTTCGCGATCCAGTGCCAGATCGACACTGACCGCATGATCGAGCCAAGCCTCGAGATTGATACTGCCGTCGGTGTTGATCGGCTGGTGTGCTCTCACCTGTACCATCTTGCTTACCTTCCCTACGACGCAGATTCAATGCGTCAAATCGCTGACCTTCGTTGCCCATGAGCCCACATCGGGCTGGTACGTGGCTGCACGGGCCGGCCAGTCGGACCAGACGAGCCTTCCTAGCTCGCTTCAAATAACGCCATGGCCTCGACATGTGCCGTCTGAGGAAACATATCGAGAATCCCGGCACGTTTTAACCGGTAGCCCTGCTTGATCAATTCGACCGTGTCGCGCGCCAGAGTTGCAGGGTTGCACGACACATACACCAATCGTTCGGCGCCCAGGGCCTTGAGCTTGCGCACCACCTCGAAAGCACCGTCACGCGGTGGGTCCAAGAGTACCGCACAAAAGCCTTCGCGCGCCCATTCGGCATCGGTCAAAGGCTGGGATAAATCGGCCTGAAAAAACGCCGCATTATGCAGATTGTTGCTAGCGGCGTTCGCGGCTGCCCGCTCGACCATCGCCTGCACACCTTCGACCGCCACCACTTCGCGAACCGCTTTGGCCAGCGGCAAGGCAAAGTTACCCAGCCCACAGAATAGATCGAGAACGCGTTCATCCGCGTTCGGCTTCAGCCAGTCCAGCGCCTGGGCGACCATCGCTTCGTTGACCGCCGCGTTGACCTGAATGAAATCTCCCGGCCGGTACGCCAGGTTCAAATCCCACTGTTCAAGGCGATAGCCCAATGACTGATCGGCCTCGACCGGTTGCGGTTCGCCCTCGCCATGCAGCCACAATTGAGCTTCATGGAATGCACAAAAATCTTTCAGGATCGTCAGGTCGGATTCGGACAACGGCGCCATGTGCCGCAGCAACACCGCCAGCGACGAACCGCTGAACAATTCCACATGCCCCAGCGCCTGAGGTTTGCTCAAGCGCCGCAACATCTCCGGCAAGCGGGTCATGATCGGCTGCAAGGGTTGTACCAGCACCGGGCATTCATTGATTGCAACGATGTCCTGACTGCCCGCCGCACGGAAACCGACTTCGAGCTTTTTCGCCTTCATGTCCCAGCGCACCGCTACACGGGCGCGGCGACGGTAAGCGAACTCCGGACCGCTCAACGGCGCGGCCCATTCTTCGGGTTCGACACCGGCGACCTTGGACAATTGCTCGGCGAGCATGCGCTGTTTCAGGGCGAGTTGTTCGGTGTGAGGCAGGTGCTGAACACTGCAGCCACCACAGCGACCGGCATGCGGGCACGGCGCCGGGCGACGCAATTCGCTGGCCTGGAACACCCGTTCGGTGCGCGCCTCGACCACTTTGCCGTGGGCACCCAACACGCGCGCCTCGACTTCTTCACCGGCCAATGCGCCGAGGACGAACCAGGTCCGACCTTCGAAAAACGCGATACCGCGACCGTCATTGGCCAGACGCTCGATGGTCAGGCGCTGCTTTTTGCCGGTCGGAATTTGCGGGGCCTTGCTGCCGCCGGTGGGCTGGAAGCGCAGGCCTCTCTCGTGCTTGGCCATCAGTTGGGCGCGTCGAAAATGCCGGTCGACAAGTAACGGTCGCCACGGTCGCAGATGATCGCGACGATCACCGCGTTTTCAACTTCTTTGGACAGGCGCAGCATCGCTGCCACGGCACCGCCCGAGGACACGCCACAGAAGATGCCTTCTTCGCGGGCCAGACGACGGGTCACGTCCTCGGCTTCGCTTTGCGCCATGTCGACGATCCGGTCCACGCGATCGGCCTGGTAAATTTTCGGCAGGTATTCCTGCGGCCAGCGACGGATGCCCGGAATCGCCGAGCCTTCCATCGGTTGCAGGCCAACGATCTGCACGGTGTCGCTCTGCTCTTTCAAATAGCGCGACACGCCCATGATGGTGCCCGTGGTGCCCATCGAACTGACGAAATGGGTGATGGTGCCCTCGGTCTGACGCCAGATTTCCGGGCCGGTGGTGGTGTAGTGCGCTTCCGGGTTATCGCCGTTGGCGAACTGGTCCAGCACCTTGCCACGGCCTTCGGCTTCCATTCGCTGAGCGAGGTCGCGGGCGCCTTCCATGCCTTCTTCCTGGGTGACCAGAATCAGCTCGGCGCCATAGGCCGTCATCGCGGCCTTGCGCTCGGCGCTGGAGTTGTCCGGCATGATCAGGATCATCTTGTAACCCTTGATCGCGGCGGCCATCGCCAGGGCGATCCCGGTGTTGCCCGAGGTCGCTTCGATCAGCGTATCGCCGACGTGGATCTGCCCGCGCAACTCGGCGCGGGTAATCATCGACAGCGCCGGACGGTCCTTGACCGAACCCGCCGGGTTGTTCCCTTCGAGCTTGAGCAAAAGGGTGTTGCTGGTGGCGCCGGGCAGGCGCTGCAAACGGACCAGCGGAGTGTTGCCGACGCAATCGGCGATGGTTGGGTACTGCAAGGTCATGGCGTATTCGCAATCCAGACTGCGGGGGCGCCTATCATACCGGCAAACGTTGGAAGGCCATATCACGCAAAGTGCGGTGCTTATGGCTTATGGGAATAAGGGGCGCGAGATGTGCAATCGCCTGATTGCAAGCATCGCCTTTCAGACAAGGGCATCACACAGGTAGGAAAAACTCTTTTTCTCAAAAAAAATCGGTCTTTAAGGACGCCTTGCTCGGACGTTTCACTCAAGGCTTGGTGGCCGGCGTGAACTGGTGGGTAAGGGGCATCATCGATAGTCTTTTGTCATGCGGAACACGCATTGCGCCGCTACCGCACAACCTACTAATTTTCCAACGAGCGTCTCTATGAAAGTCCTTATTGCGTTTTCTTTCGCAGGGCTGATCCTTGCGAGTCAAGCTTCGGCAGCATGCACCAGTATTCGGAATACCTACAATGGCACGGTATCCGCCAGCTCCGACGTCATTGCCCAAGGGCCTTTTACCATTACCGGCGCAAACGGATGCCGGCAAGCCAACATCTCTTCCACTATTACTGCTGTAGGCTCGGGTTCTCCCCCGGATTTGTATATTGAAAGATTAACTGGATCAACCTGGAGGACGGTCGCCGGTGGCACTGGCAATACTGCCTCTGTGCTTGGCCCTCTGGGAACTTACAGAATCCGCCACTCCAACACTCTAACGGTCGACAGACAATATTCTGGAACCACCCGCTATAATCGATAGCCAACAAAGTACCGGCGTCCAAAAAATATTTCGGGTGCCGGTGATTCAGGCCTGAATGCTAATTGACAAATCATTCCTAGTTGATCGGGAAAAATAGGAGAGTGCATTGATGACTTGATTAGCCCCCAGCAAGGCCCTCGTCACCTCCTTGAATGACTCTTGGTGAGCGTACATGGGCCAACTGCTGGCGTAATCCTTGTTATCACCTAACTTTTGATTGAACAGCGCAATCGCATTAAATTTGACATCTTTTTCAGTCTGGCGACCATACTGATCATAAGCCATATTGCCGGATATAAAATGGCTCGCCACATGATTATCTATCAATTCACTCGCATAGAGTTCAGACCCAACCCTGGCAAGCTCATTAGTGCTTATCGATGTAAAATCAAACCCTTTAATAAAATTTTTTAAATTGTCAATTATAGCGTCACTCCTCAGTTTCAATACCCCCGCAGCGTCCCTGGCATCCATTATCGTGTGCACATTGGTTGTCTCGTACGGATTTTTAATAACGTAGGCATCAGCCTGCTTCGATAAGGCGTGCGTTTTTATTATCACATTCATTGATTATTCCTCTTGAGTTAAAGCCACAAGCTGAATATCGACACACCCAACAAAGTCTTGAGACTTTTAATTATTTTCAGAAACTTCTTACACAAGAACATCTCGTCACGTAGGACACTTCCGACATATAACTAAGAATATCCACTCACACTGCTCTTTCACCTCAAAAAAGTGACATTCAAGGCCTGGAATGTGCGACCAGGATAATTGCCTCACCATTGGTGAAACTTTTTCGTGAGGGTGACCCGAAGGGCCTCTTCGCGGGCAAGCCCGCTCCCACAGGGTGCGGGGATTGTTCAAACAAACTGTGGCCGACACACATCCACTGTGGGAGCGGGCTTGCCCGCGATGGCGTCATCACTGACAACACCATCATCAGCCAATAACCGCATATTCAGCCGCAACCCGGCCCCGCTGTTCTCCGCCCAAAGCCGCCCGCCCTGCCGCTGCACCGCGTTCCGCGCAATGCTCAACCCCAACCCGAACCCACCATTTCCGGGGCGCGAACCATCAAGCCGGGTGAAGGGCGAGAAGATCCGCTCCAGATCCTCTTCCGCCACCCCGCCCCCCTCGTCCTCGAGCCACAGGTGCCAGTAATCACCGTCGCGCCGTCCATCCAGACGCACAATCCCACCCTTCGGTGAATGGCGAATGGCATTGCGCAGGATGTTTTCCAGGGCCTGAGCCAGCGTGTTGAGATTGCCGCGCACCCAGCAGGATGAATCCACTGCACACTGCAATTGGTCGGTGGGACAACAACTTTCATAGCAGGCGTTTTCCGTGAGCATTTCCCACAGCGCCTGGATCTGGATCGCCTCGTCGGGCAAGGGCGTGCGCTCGGTGTCGAGCCAGGCCAGTTGCAGCGTGTCTTCGACCAAGCGTTGCATGCCATCGACTTCGCGGCCAATGCGTTCGCGTAGTTGCGTCAGGCTTTGCTCGCCCTCGCTCGCCACGCGCAAACGGCTCAAGGGTGTGCGCAATTCGTGGGACAGGTCGCGCAGCAGTTGTTGCTGCAGGGCCACCGTGCTTTGCAGGCGCTCGGACATATGATCAAACGCGCGGCCCAGCTCACCCAGTTCATCGGAACGATTGGTCGTGCGGCTCGAGAGGCGCACGCCCAATTGGTCGGCGCGCCATGCATTGGCCTGCTCGCGCAATTGATTGAGGGGCACCACCAGCAATCGATACAGCCCGACACACAACAGCAAAGTGAACAATCCGGGAATCACGCCGTTGGTGATCACACGCCAGAACACGCGGTAGCGCCCCGGCATGAATCGCTGGGGCAGTTCGATCACCAGGCTGCCGGCGGATGAGTCGCCGGGAAACGGCACGCGCAGCCACGGCAGGCGTTTTTTGTGAATGGGCCAGTCCAGGCCGCGCAGAAAAGTCAGGTGCTGGATTTCCTGGCCCGTCAGCGCGTAGCTGCTCAACGACTGTAGATCCCCGCCAATCACGCCCACCCAACCCGCTTCGCGTTGTCGCATCTCCTGCAGCCAGGCATCGACGCCTGCACTTTGCCCCTGCTGCCACGCCTGTTCGGCTTCGGCGGCATACCCCGTCAGAGTGCCTCGGGCCTCGTCCGACAGGAACTGGTTGCGCTCCTCCATGTAGCGGCCCCAGGACCAGCTCAGCCAGATCATCAGCAGACAGAATGCCACCAGCAGGCAGGCGAGTTTCCAGAACAGCGAATGCCTGCCCGGCAGGTCAGACCACTTCATGATCAGCGCTCAAGACATAGCCTTTGCCCCACACCGTGCGCACTTCCCGCTCGCTGTAGCCGATGGCCTTGAGCTTGCGACGGATCTGACTGATGTGCATGTCGAGGCTGCGGTCGTGAGCCGCGTAGCCCCGTTGCAGCACGTGCTGATAAAGGAAGGCTTTGCTCAGCACCTCATCGCCGTTGCGGTGGAGGGTCTCCAGCAACCGGTACTCGCTGCGGGTCAGGCCGGCGGCGTGTTCGCCATAGAACACCTCGGCGCATTCATCGTCGAAACGCAGACTGTCCGCCGCCAGGGCAACCGGCGCGGGTGCGGGGCGACGATCCAGTGCCACGCGCCGCAGGATCGCTTCGATGCGCACGCGCAACTCGGCCATGCTGAAGGGCTTGGGCAGATAATCGTCGGCGCCGAGGCGGAAACCGCTGATGCGATCAGCTTCGGCGCCCAGCGCCGACATCAGCACCACCGGGGTTGAATGGCTCTGGCGCAATTGAGTCAGCACGTTCAGTCCGTTCATGCCCGGCAGCAGAATGTCCATCAGCACCACATCGAAGGCTTGCTCACGAGCCATCGCCAGGCCTTCCTGGCCGTTTTGGCACCAGGTCACCTGGAACCCGTTGCGGCCCAGTTGCTCGTGCACATAAGCACCAAGCACCAGGTCGTCTTCGATGGAGAGGATTCGGGGATGGCCAACAGAGATGGGAGTCATGAGTATCTGCAAATAATTCTCAGTTGGCGATTATTCAAGATTGCCTCGCCGTGGGCAACCCAAGGTTTGCCGGCCACGTAAAAGCGATGGACTGCCCGACGAATGACGACATCAATTTTACGAGGATTGCCCGCAAGCAAATCGCTACACTGCGCAAGTGGCGTGTACCGGATGTACGTGCAGGTTCTTAAATGGCTGGATGCAGGAGAGATGCGTGCTCAAGAAACTGGGAATAAAAGGCCGCGTGCTGTTGCTGACCTTGCTTCCGACCAGCCTGATGGCCCTGGTGCTGGGCGGCTATTTCACCTGGATGCAGCAATCCGACCTGCAAACCCAACTCATGCAGCGTGGCGAAATGATCGCCGAACAGCTCGCGCCCCTTGTCGCGCCGGCCATGAGCCACAAGGACACTGAACTGCTGGAGCGCATTGCCACCCAATCGCTGGAAACGCCCGACGTGCGCGCGGTGACGTTCCTCGCCCCGGACCGCGAGTCACTGGCGCATGCCGGCCCGACCATGCTCAATCCGGCGCCGTTGGGCAATGGTTCGCAGATGCTGCGCCGTAGCGGCAACGATGCGACGCGTTATCTGCTGCCGGTGTTCGGCAAACACCGCAACATGGCCGGTGACCTGATACCCGATGAAGCTGACCGCCTGCTGGGCTGGGTCGAACTCGAACTTTCTCACAACGGCATGCTGCTGCGCGGTTATCGCAGCCTGTTCGCCAGCCTGCTGTTGATCGGCGCGGGGCTCGCCGGCGCGGCGCTGCTGGCATTGCGCATGGGCCGTACGATCAATCGGCCGCTGAGCCAGATCAAGCAAGCGGTGGCACAGCTCAAGGACGGTCACCTGGAGACCCGCCTGCCGCCGCTCGGCAGTCAGGAGCTGGATGAACTGGCGTCCGGCATCAACCGCATGGCCGGCACTTTGCAAAACGCCCAGGAAGAATTGCAACACAGCATCGACCAGGCCACCGAAGACGTGCGCCAGAACCTGGAAACCATCGAAATCCAGAACATCGAGCTGGACCTGGCGCGTAAAGAAGCCCTGGAAGCGAGCCGGATCAAATCCGAATTCCTCGCCAACATGAGCCATGAAATCCGCACGCCGCTCAACGGCATTCTCGGTTTCACCCACCTGCTGCAAAAAAGCGAGTTGACCCCGCGCCAGCTCGATTACCTGGGCACCATCGAGAAATCCGCCGACAGCCTGCTGGGGATCATCAACGAGATCCTCGACTTCTCGAAAATCGAGGCCGGAAAACTGGTGCTCGACCATATTCCGTTCAACCTGCGCGATTTGCTCCAGGACACCCTGACCATCCTCGCCCCGGCCGCCCACGCCAAACAACTGGAGCTGGTGAGCCTGGTCTATCGCGATACGCCGCTGTCGCTGGTCGGCGATCCGCTGCGACTGAAGCAGATTCTCACCAACCTGGTGAGCAACGCGATCAAGTTCACCCGCGAAGGCACCATCGTCGCCCGCGCCATGCTCGAAGAAGAACACGAAGACAGCGTGCAACTGCGCATCAGCATTCAGGACACCGGCATCGGCCTGTCGAACGAGGACGTACGCGCGTTGTTCCAGGCCTTCAGCCAGGCCGACAACTCGCTGTCCCGGCAACCCGGCGGCACTGGTTTGGGATTGGTGATTTCCAAGCGTCTGATCGAACAGATGGGCGGCGAGATCGGTGTCGACAGCACGCCGGGCGAAGGCTCGGAATTCTGGATCAGCCTGAGCCTGCCCAAAACCCGTGACGATGCCGAAGACCTGCCCGGCCCGCCGTTGCTCGGACGCCGGGTCGCGGTGCTGGAAAACCACGAACTGGCCCGTCAGGCGTTGCAGCATCAACTGGAAGACTGTGGCCTGGAAGTCACACCGTTCAATACCCTGGAAAGCCTGACCAATGGCGTGACCGGCGCGCATCAGACCGATCAGGCGATCGACCTCGCCGTGCTCGGCATCACCAGCAACGACATGCCGCCGGAGCGCCTCAACCAGCACATCTGGGACCTGGAGCACCTTGGCTGCAAAGTGCTGGTGCTGTGCCCGACCACCGAACAGACGCTGTTCCACCTCTCGGTGCCGAACCCGCACAGCCAGCTCCAGGCCAAACCGGCCTGCACGCGCAAGCTGCGCCGGGCCTTGTCTGATCTGGTCAATCCGCGTCAACTGCGCAGCGACCCTGGCGAGCCGGTGTCCAGCCGTGCGCCGAAGGTACTCTGCGTCGACGACAACCCGGCCAATCTGCTGCTGGTGCAAACCCTGCTCGAAGACCTCGGCGCCAAGGTGCTTGCGGTGGAAAGCGGATATGCCGCCGTCAAAGCGGTGCAGACCGAGACCTTCGATCTGGTGTTGATGGACGTGCAGATGCCCGGCATGGACGGGCGCCAGACCACCGAAACCATTCGCCAGTGGGAAAGCGAACGGCATTGCACGCCGCTGCCAATCGTGGCGCTGACCGCTCACGCGATGGCCAACGAAAAACGCGCACTGCTGCAAAGTGGCATGGACGATTACCTGACCAAACCAATCAGCGAGCGGCAATTGGCGCAGGTGGTGTTGAAGTGGACCGGCCTGGCGCTGCGCAATCAGGGACCCGAGCGTTCCAGCGACAGTCACGGTGGCAGCCACGAGTTGCAGGTGCTGGATCACGAAGAAGGGTTGCGGCTGGCGGCGGGCAAGGCGGATCTGGCAGCGGACATGCTGGCGATGTTGTTGGCATCGCTGGAGGCCGACCGCGAAGCGATCCGCGTGGCCCGGGAGACCAACGACCACAATGCCTTGATCGAACGGGTGCATCGCCTGCACGGCGCTACCCGTTATTGCGGCGTGCCGCAGCTGCGCGCGGCCTGCCAACGCAGCGAAACCCTGCTCAAGCAACAGGACCCGAAAGCTCCCCGGGCCTTGGAAGACCTCGACCGGGCCATCAATCGCCTGGCCGCGCATGCCCGTATAAATGCTTGATGCAACGCAATGGCACTGATCACCATCAGCGCTAGTCTCACCGCAATCCCTGTAGGAGCTGGCTTGCCAGCGATGGCGACGCCAACGACTTGCAGTGCCCTTGAGGCCGTCATCGCTGGCAAGCCAGCTCCCACAGGATCGGGGCAAGGAGAAAAATATGCGTACGATTCTTTTCAGCAGCCAGACCTACGACCGCGAGAGTTTTCTCGGCGCCGACCTCCCCGCCGGCATCGAGCTGCACTTTCAATCGGCGCGACTAAGCGTCGACACGGTAGCACTGGCGGACCATCACGAAGTGGTCTGTGCCTTCATCAATGACGACCTCAGCGCCCCGGTGCTCGAACGCCTGGCGGCGGGCGGCACACGCCTGATTGCCCTGCGATCGGCCGGGTACAACCATGTCGACCTGGCAGTAGCGAAGCGTCTGGGGTTGTCGGTCGTACGGGTTCCGGCCTACTCGCCCCACGCGGTGGCCGAGCACGCAGTGGCGTTGATCCTGGCGCTCAATCGACATCTGCACCGCGCCTACAACCGCACTCGCGAAGGCGACTTCAGCCTCCACGGGCTGACGGGTTTCGACCTGGTGGGCAAGACGGTCGGCGTGGTCGGCACCGGACAGATCGGCGCGACCTTCGCGAAAATCATGAACGGTTTCGGCTGTCAGCTACTGGCCTACGACCCTTACCCCAATCCGCAGGTCGAAGCCCTCGGCGCACGTTATCTGAGTTTGCCCGAGCTGCTGGCCGAGTCGCAGATCATCAGCCTGCATTGCCCGCTCAATGAGCACAGCAAACACCTGATCAACCGAGAATCACTGGCGCACATGCAAGCCGGCGCCATGTTGATCAACACCGGTCGCGGCGGCCTGGTGGACACGCCGGCGCTGATCGACGCGCTGAAGGACGGCCAACTCGGTTATCTGGGACTGGATGTCTATGAAGAAGAGGCGCAGCTGTTTTTCGAGGATCGTTCCGACCTGCCCCTGCAGGACGATGTGCTGGCGCGCCTGCTGACCTTCCCGAATGTGATCGTCACCGCGCACCAGGCCTTCCTGACCCGTGAAGCCTTGGGCGCGATCGCCGCGACGACGCTGCAAAACATCGCAGCCTGGGCAGCCGGTACGCCGCAGAATCAGATCGACGTCTGACCGGATCAGGCCTTGGACAAAAGGATCATCAAGGCCAGCCAACCGAAACCTAGCAAACGCTGTCCCACTGAATGCCCGCGACGCAGCAGGAACCAGACAAAGAACGGCGGCAGAAAGAAAATCATCAGTTTCAGCCAGAGTTCTACTGGACGCGGACCATTGAGCGTCGGCGCAGTAACCTGAGTCTCGACATCGGTCTTGCGTTTACGCCCGAACGCGGCCGGAGTCACCCTGGGCACGCTTTCATTGCTCGGTAACCGCCCGAAAGAAAGCGGAGCCTGTGTCGAAGTGGCCGCGTGCGCCGTTCCTGCCGGCGCACCGCAATGAATACAGGCAGGCGCTGTTGAGCTGATGCGTTGCTTGCACTCAAAACATTCGATTAACGCCATGTCCAATCCTTAGAAATGCAAAAGCGGCAGTTTGCCATGAGTCCCCAGGTCATTTGAACCTGATCGAAGGTCATCTGCTCGCGCCATGCTGCGTGCAGGCCCGTGCTAGCATACCGCGCATATTTGGAGGACCCATGGTCGAACACGATTTCCGCTATAGCCTGATGAACCCGCAACACACCCTCACCGAATGCCGCGCCCTTGTGCCGGGGCGTTATCAAGTCACCGGCAACGGCGGCTCGATTCGTAACAACGACGTGCTGGTAGTGACCCTTAAAGGCAGCAAGGACTTGTCCATGCGCCTGACCGTCGAAACCGTTCGCCATTTGATCAACCCACCCGGGCAATGGGTCGCGGTGGCCAGTGGTCCGGTGTTCGGTGAACTGGCGATCCATACCTGGAAAGTCAACTGCGACAGCTGCGCCAAAGAGCTGAGCTTTGAGTTCGCGGTCGATGCCAAACTGGGTAACAAGGCTGAAAAACCTGCCGCCACCGCGCGAATCGCCGAGTTGGGCTGGACCGCCATCGGCGAAAAGCACCTGTGCCCGAAATGCCAGGAGCCTGCGTGATGAAACGCCTTGCTCTGACCGCGATGGTCGGTGCCAGCCTGCTGGGCTGCGCCGCCGAGCCGGTCCAATTGCAGCAGAACCGCAGCTACATCCTGGAATGGATCGGCGAACGCCCGCTGATGGATTACAGCCACCTGACCATCACCCTCGGCGAAGACGGCCGGGCCTACGGCAACGGCGGCTGCAACCACTGGTTTGCACCGTACACGCTCGAAGGCGACAGGCTGAGTTTCGGCAAGGTCGGCAGCACTCGCAAACTGTGCGCGCCGGCGTTGATGGAACAGGAAAAGCGCTTCCTCCAGGCCCTGGAAAACGTGCAGCGCTGGGATGTGTCGCCGATCGAGCAGATGCGCTTCTGGCCGGTGCAAGGCAAGCCGTTGCGTTGGTGGCTTGAAGAGGGTTAACCCTTTGCAGGAGCCGGCTTGCCGGCTCCTACAGGTCCGCGTATCAATTAGTCGCTTTTAACGCCTCAAGCTTCGCCATCACCCCCGCCGCCGTCTGTTCACCCATCAACTGTTCCCGCACCTTGCCCTTGTTGTCGATGATGTACGTCACCGGCAATGCCTCGCTGCGCGGCAGTTCGAACAACTCCGCCGGATCCGAAGCCAATACCGTGAACTTGATGCCCAGTTTCTCACTGGCGCTTTTCAGCTCTTCACCCTGCACGTTGTCGAAATTGACCCCGAACACGCCGATCTTCTTGTTCTTCAGCTGTTCGGCCAGGCCGTTCAATTCCGGGATTTCGGTCCGGCACGGGCCGCACCATTCGGCCCAGTAATTGAGCACCAGCCATTGTTTGTCCAGACGCTCGGCGGCGACTTTATGGCCGTTCTGATCAATGCCATAGTCGTTGCCGCAGCCCCCCAGCATCAGCGAACCGATGATCGCCAATGCCGCTGCCAGTCGCCTTGTCATGTCGTGATCCTTGTTAAAAATTGAATGCGCCTGCGACCCATCGCCTCCCAAGGTTCTGGATTACGCGCTGCACAGTTAGAATAGCCGCCACCTTACGCAAGATGCGACCCGCACATGACCGATCTGACGCTTTATCACAACCCGCGCTGCTCGAAATCCCGCGGTGCGCTCGAACTGCTTGAAGCCCGTGGCCTGACCCCGACCGTGGTGCGCTACCTGGAGACGCCGCTGAACGCCGCGCAACTCCAGGGCCTGCTGAGTAAACTCGGTATCGGCGCCCGGCAATTGCTGCGCACCGGTGAGGACGAGTACAAAACCCTCAACCTCGCCGACGCCAGCCTGAGCGAGGCGCAATTGATCGCCGCCATCGCTGCGCACCCGAAACTGATGGAGCGACCAATTCTCGAAGTTGGCGACAAAGCCGTCATCGGCCGTCCGCCGGAGAACGTGCTGGAGTTGCTGCCGTGAGCGCACCGTACATTCTGGTTCTGTATTACAGCCGCAGCGGCTCGACCAATGAAATGGCGCGGCAGATTGCCCGCGGCGTCGAGCAGTCCGGGATGGAAGCGCGCCTGCGCACCGTGCCGGCGATCTCTACCGAATGCGAAGCGGTGTCGCCGGACATCCCGGACGAAGGCGCGCTGTACGCCAGCCTCGACGACCTGAAGAACTGCGCGGGCCTGGCACTCGGCAGTCCGACGCGCTTCGGCAACATGGCGGCGCCGCTCAAGTATTTCCTCGACGGCACCAGCAACCTGTGGCTGACCGGCGCCCTCGTCGGCAAGCCGGCCGGCGTGTTCACCTCCACCGCGAGCCTGCACGGCGGTCAGGAAACCACGCTGTTGTCGATGATGCTGCCGTTGCTGCACCACGGCATGCTGATCACCGGCCTGCCGTACAGCGAGTCGGCGTTGCTGGAAACCCGTGGCGGCGGTACGCCGTATGGCGCCAGTCATCACGCTGGCGCCGAAGGCAAACTCGGTTTGAATGAACATGAAGTGGCGCTGTGCCGGGCCTTGGGTCTGCGGCTGGCGAAGACTGCACAAAAGTTGGTGAGCTGAGATGGCGAAAAAGCCGAAGATTCTGCCTTCCATCGAATGGCTCGAACCACGGGTTCGGGCGATGCGCGTCATCAGCCTGCTGTGCTACTTCGGCCTGGTGGGATTGCTCTGCGCCTATTACCTGGTGGTCGCCGACCTGCACGGTGCGCGGCCGTGGGTGATTCTGCTGATCGAACTGGTGCCGTTGCTGTTGCTGGCGCCGGGGATGATTGTCGGCAGCGCACGCGGGCATTCGTGGATGTGTTTTGTGGTGAACCTGTATTTCATCAAGGGGGCACTGGCGGCGTACGACCCGAACCGGCAGCTGTTTGGTTTGCTGGAAATGGGCGCGAGCCTGGCGGTGTTCTGCTCGGCACTGTTGTATGTGCGGTGGCGGTTTCAGTTGAATCGCAAATTGGCTGGCGAGGGCGAGATCTCCGCCGCCTGACAGATTGCAATCGCTAGCAGGCTAGCTCCCACAGGGGATTTGTGTACGCCACAGATCCAATGTGGGAGCCAGCCTGCTCGCGATTGGAAAAACTCGGTTTCAATGATTGGCGGTGTACGCCAGCATCATCGAGATCTGGCTCATCGGCCGCCCGCCGCTTTCCTCATGCCACTGGTTGAACACGCCCTGCACCGTGGCCAGATCTCGCAGGCTGGTCGGCACTTTGTCGACGACCTTCTGCGCATTCAAGGCCGCCACCACGTCATAACTCGGCACAAACGTGTCCTTGCCGACCATGCGCAAGAAGCGCGGTGCCGATAACCCGCCCAATTGATGGCCGCGTTTTTTCAGGTAGGTCCACAAGCCGACGATATCAGTCACCGGCCAATCGGCAATCAACTCACCAAAGCTGCCTTTTTCATGGGCTACGTCCAGGATGAACTGCGCGTTGCGCGGCACGCTCTTGAGCTTGCCCAGGTGGCGGATGATCCGCGCGTCCTGCATCAGGCGTTCAAGGTGTTCGGCGCTCATCAGCACGACTTTTTCCGGGTCGAACTTGAAGAACACTTCTTCGAAGGCCGGCCACTTGGCGTCCACCAGGCTGTGTTTGAGCCCGGCGCGGAACACGCGCAGCGCCATGGTAGAGAGGTAGCGGTCGTCGCTGATCTTGCGCAATTGCGCCGGGGTCTTGGGAACGGGCAGATGGGCTTCCAGTTCAGCTGCGGAACCGAAGCGGTTCAGACAGTATTCGTGCAGCCACTTGTAATCGCGCATGCCCTCTCCTGACGAGTAAGTAAATAGACCACTTGTGGGAGCCCGCCTGCTGACGATGGCGGCGGGACAGTCAACGTCTGCCCCACCGCTCTCGCCAGCAGGCTGGCTCCCACAGTGATTGCGTTTAGAGGTTTACAACATTGACGAAGCGCGAAGCCGCCGTTTCATCGATCTTGAGGTTGGTGAAGTCGAACAGGTTGCGGTCCGCCAATTGCGACGGGATCACGTTCTGCAAGCTGCGGAAAATGCTTTCGGTACGGCCCGGCGTCTTGCGCTCCCACTCTTGCAGCATGTCCTTGACCACCTGACGCTGCAGGTTTTCCTGGGAGCCGCAGAGGTTGCACGGGATGATCGGGAATTGCTTGAGGTCCGAGTAGGCCTGAATGTCTTTTTCGTTGCAGTAGGCCAACGGACGGATCACCACGTTGCGGCCGTCGTCGGCACGCAGTTTCGGCGGCATGGCCTTGAGCGAACCGTTGAAGAACATGTTGAGGAAAAACGTTTCGACGATGTCGTCACGGTGGTGACCGAGGGCCATTTTGGTCGCGCCGATTTCATCGGCGAAGGTGTAGAGCGTGCCGCGACGCAGGCGTGAGCACAGCGAGCAGGTGGTCTTGCCTTCCGGGATCAGTTCCTTGACCACCGAGTAGGTGTCTTTCTCGACGATGTGATACTCGACGCCCAAGGTTTTCAGATAAGCCGGCAGCACGTCTTCAGGGAAACCCGGCTGCTTCTGGTCCATGTTCACGGCCACGATCTCGAACTTGATCGGGGCGACCTTCTGCAAGTGCAGGAGCACGTCGAGCATGGTGTAGCTGTCCTTGCCACCGGACAGGCAGACCATGACCTTGTCGCCGTCTTCAATCATGTTGAAATCGGCAACAGCCTCGCCGGCCTGTCGGCGAAGGCGCTTTTGCAGTTTGTTCTGGTTGACCGTGAGAGTGCCCATGACGCGGAATCCGTGAGGTGTGACGAAAGGCCGGCATTTTACGCAAAAACCCGGCGTCGGCGAAGTACCCGCTCCCGCAGGGATTGTCGCCTACAGTCCCTGTGGCGATTAACAGGTTTGTTTACAGCGCGATTTGCTCTAAGCCCCTATCACCTGCGTGGTTAAGACCTTTCTATACTGCGACATAAGGTCGCACACATATCCAGACCTTTCTTACGTGGCCACTTTGGCCTGTAGGCGCTCCACTGGGGGGCGACGGTAAAAACAAGAGGAGTGACTGGCATGATCCATCACGTAGTGGGGCTCTTCACCCACCCCGACCAGGAATGGAAAGAAATCCGTGGCGACCAAGAGGAAAGCATCAGCCACATGTACCTGACCCACACGCTGATTCTGGCGGCGATCCCCGCCGTGTCGGCGTTTATCGGCACCACGCAGGTCGGCTGGGTGATCGGCAGCCGGGCGCCGGTGATGCTGACGCAGGAAAGCGCGCTATGGATGACGATCATGTCGTACGTGGCGATGCTCGGCGGCGTTGCCGTGATGGGCGCGTTCATCCACTGGATGGCCCGCACCTATGACGCCAACCCGAGTCTGGCCCGATGCGTTGCGTTTGCGACCTATACCGCGACCCCGCTGTTCATTGGCGGTCTGGCGGCGCTGTACCCACACATGTGGCTGGGGATGGTCGTCGGAACGGCGGCCATTTGCTACACGGTGTACCTGCTGTATGTGGGGCTTCCGACTTTCATGAACATTCCATCTGACGAGGGATTCCTGTTTTCAAGTTCGGTGCTCGCCGTCGGTCTGGTGGTACTGGTTGCCATCATGGCGTTCACGGTTATTGTCTGGGGACTCGGCGTGGGGCCGGTCTACACGAATTAGTCACGCTCTCCACCCAAAAACAAGATCTGCCAATACAGGCCGCCGCAAGGCGGCCTTTCAATGTGGAGGTAACGACCATTCGGCGCCTGAGCGATTCGCAAGGCCCGAGCGTTGCGGCATACTCGACGTCTCTGGAGATCCATCAAGCATGCCCGAGCCACTCAATACCCGCGTCGAAGACTGTTTCCAACTAGCCGAATCCTTTTTCAAACGAACCTTCAAACGCCCCGTGGTGAGCCTCAAGCTGCGCGGGCAAAAAGCCGGTGTCGCGCATTTGCACGAGAACCTGCTGCGCTTCAATCCGCAGCTGTACCGCGAAAACACTGAAGACTTCCTCAAGCAGACCGTCGCCCATGAAGTCGCGCACCTGATCGCTCATCAGCTGTTTGGCGATCGCATCCAGCCCCACGGCGAAGAGTGGCAACTGATCATGCGGGGCGTGTACGAACTGCCGCCCAATCGCTGCCACACCTACGACGTCAAACGCCGCAGCGTGACGCGCTACATCTACAAATGCCCGTGTGCTGACAGTGATTTTCCGTTTTCGGCGCAGCGCCATGGTTTGGTGCGGCAGGGGCGGCGGTATTTGTGTCGTCGATGCCGCAGCACGTTGGTGTTCAG
>NZ_JAVLRV010000002.1:3218667-3222751 GCF_055803035.1 Pseudomonas sp. 300
CAGGGATCATCGATACGCCATAGATCCATTGTGGGAGCCAGCCTGCTGGCGATGGCGGCCTGACAGGCACTAGAGAATCACTTTGGCACGCCTCAGTTCCTCAATCCGCTCGACACCAAACCCCAACTCCCCCAACACCTGATCCGTATGCTGCCCCAGCGCCGCACCAATATGCCGAGACTCGGGCAACCCGTCCGAGAACTTCAACGGACACGCCATCTGCGCCTGGCTCGTGCCATCCCCTCGCGGCACATCGGTCACCAATTCCCGCGCCTGCAACTGCGGATGCCGAACCGCCTCACCCAAGGTCAACACCGGCTCGACACACGCATCGAGTTCGGCAAACAGCGCACACAATTCGGCAAAGTCGTGCTTCTCGAATTCAGTCTGCAGCGCGTCCTTGAGCTTCTTTCGCTGGGCGGGCTGAGGCGACAGGCCCAGCGTCGCCAACTCCTCCAGACCCAGCGCCGTGCACAGTTGCTTCATGAACGGCGGTTCCAGACTGCCAACCGACAACCAGCGGCCATCCCGCGAACGGTAATAGTCGTAGAAGCTGCCGCCATTGAGCATCTGGTCCTCCCGACCCGGTTCATCGCCGCAGGCCAGGTACCCGGCACCGGCCATGGCGTTCAAGCTGAACGCACAGTCAGTCATGCTCACATCCAGATGCTGCCCCACCCCGCTTTGCTGGCGGGCGATCACCGCCGCCAGCAAGCCAATCACCCCGTGCAACGAACCTCCGGCGACATCCGCCACCTGCATACCCAAGGGCAGCGGGCCGTTATCGGCGCGGCCGGTGTAGCTCGCCAGACCCGCCAGCGCCAGGTAATTGATGTCGTGGCCGGCGCGATGCGCGTAGGGGCCGGTTTGCCCGTAACCGGTGATCGACACGTAGATCAACTTCGGGTTGATCGCCTTCAGCGCTTCATAGCCCAGGCCCAGACGTTCCATTACGCCGGGGCGGAATTGCTCCAGGACGATGTCGTAGTCCTGCAACAGCTGCTTGATCACTGCCAGCGCCTCAGGCTGTTTGAGGTCCAGCGCCAGGCTGCGCTTGTTGCGATTGAGGTACGCATGGCTGGCCGACACGCCTTGATCATGGGGTGGCAGCACGCGCAACAGGTCCATGCGGGTCGGCGATTCGATGCGCAGTACCTCGGCGCCCATGTCAGCCAATAACAGCGAGGCGAACGGCCCCGGCAACAATGTCGAGAAATCCAGAACCTTGAGTGATGCCAGTGGACCGAGCATGTGTGATCTCCAGTGCGATGCCTCCAGCCTAGGCAGCCAATCGCATTGCAGCAATCACCTGATGTGTCAGCAACTGTGACCGTTACGCTCAAACTCCAGGCAAGAAAAAACCCGCCGAAGCGGGTTTTTTCATGACAACGCGTATTACTTGACGTTGCTTGGGGTTGGGCCTTCGGCCACACCCAGGTCGTCTTCTTCACGAGTGTCGGAGATACCGCGACCACCGGAAGCCAGCTCTACTTGCAGCTTGTCTTCATCCAGCTCTTTCACCCACTTGGCCACGACCAGGGTCGCAACAGCGTTACCAACGAGGTTGGTCAGTGCACGGGCTTCGGACATGAAGCGGTCGATACCAAGGATCAGCGCCAGACCGGCAACCGGCAGAGTACCCACAGCCGACAAGGTGGCCGCCAGCACGATGAAGCCACTGCCGGTCACACCGGCCGCACCTTTGGAGGACAGCAGCAGCACCAGCAGCAATGTGATCTGGTGAGTGAGATCCATCGGGGTATCAGTCGCCTGAGCGATGAACACAGCGGCCATGGTCAGGTAGATCGAAGTACCGTCGAGGTTGAACGAGTAGCCGGTCGGGATCACGAGGCCGACAACGGATTTCTGTGCACCCAGGCGTTCCATTTTGATCAGCATGCGCGGCAGAGCGGATTCCGAGGAGGAAGTGCCCAGTACGATCAGCAGTTCTTCACGGATGTAGCGGATCAGCTTCAGCACACTGAAACCGTGCGCGCGGCAGATGGCGCCCAGCACCAACACCACAAACAGGATGCAAGTGATGTAGAAGCAAATCATCAACTGACCCAGCTGCACCAGCGAGCCGACACCGTAGGCACCGATGGTGAACGCCATGGCGCCGAAGGCACCGACTGGCGCCAGCTTCATGATCATGTTGATGATGTTGAACATCACGTGAGCAAAGCGATCGATGAAATCCAGCACCGGCTTGCCGTAAGCACCCAGGCGATGCAGGGCGAAACCGAAGATCACCGAGAACATCAGCACTTGCAGGATGTCGCCGTTGGCGAATGCGCCGACGATGGTGTTCGGGATCACGTTAAGGATAAAGGCGACGATGCTCTGGTCTTTACCGGCCGAGATGAAGCCAGCAATTTTGCTGGTATCCAGGGTGGTCACGTCGATGTGCATGCCGGCTCCCGGTTGCACGACGTTAACCACGACCAGGCCGATCAACAGCGCGATGGTGGAAACAATTTCGAAGTACAGCAGCGCATAGCCGCCGGTCTTGCCCACCGATTTCATGTTCTGCATGCCAGCGATACCGCTGACGACCGTACAGAAGATGATTGGCGCGATGACCATTTTGATCAGTTTGATGAACCCGTCACCCAGCGGCTTGAGGGCCACACCGGTCTGCGGGTAGAAGTGACCAAGCAGGATGCCGATGGCGATGGCAACGATCACCTGGAAATACAGGGATTTGTATATTGGCTGACGAGTCGTCATTGCAAAGTTCCTCAAGAGTGCCAAGTGACAACATCCATCTGTTGCCCATGACACCTGAATTGCGAACCCTCCTGCACTGGAGGGATTTGTTTTTTCGAGCTGCGCGAGGGCAGGCATCTGCTCGTTGTATCGCAAGCGGCGTGCCACCTTTGCCAAATCCCCTGCGAGCCTTTTGACATCAGGGGTTACAGGTTCACCGTGCCATGGACGCCTTACAAAACGGTGGCGGATTTCCGCCCATCCGCCCGACCTCGTCCTGCAATTTGGCGGATATCCGCCTTGTCCATTGCCGGCCCCGACGACTACCATCCGTCGTTCAATAGACGGACCTGCCTTCTATGCGCGAACGCACCATTGCCAGTCATTTCGCCCGTGCCGCCCTCGGTGGCGCGCGTCGGCTGGGTCATGACTGTTCAAACCTGTTGCAACAACTCGGGATCAGCCCCGAGTTGCTGGAAGAACCGCGTGCGCGCATTGCGCCTGAGCAGTTCACCCGTTTGATCCAGGGATTGTGGCTGGCACTCGACGACGAATACCTCGGCTTCGGGCCGGTCCCGAGCAAAACCGGCAGCTTCGCGATGATGTGCCACGCCGTGATTCACTGCCGCAATCTGGAGAAGGCGCTGCATCGCGGCTTATTGTTTTACAGCCTATTCCCCGGTGGGCCGCGTCTGACCCTGACCCGCGAAGACGAAATGATCCGCCTGAGCCTGGACGATTCCAAGTTTCAGGACCCGGACCATTTCCTCACCGAAAGCCAGTTGATGGTCTGGCATCGCCTCGGCAGTTGGCTGATCGGCCAGCGCATTCGTCTGGAACAGGCCACCTTCAGCTACCCGAGGCCCGAGCACGGCGCCGAATACGAGTTGCTGTTCCCCTGCCCGATGGAGTTTTGCGCGTCGCAGAGCAGCCTGCTGTTCCACAGTCGCTACCTGAACATGCCGCTGTTGCAGGACGAGCGGACCCTCAAGCATTTCCTCGAACGCTCCCCCGCCGACCTACTGTCACGCCCGGATGACGGCGACAGCCTGAGCAGCCAGTTGCGCCGCTTGCTCAGCCGCGACAGTGCGCGCTGGCCAGACCTGGAAGCGGTGGCTGCGCACCTGCACATCAGCCCGCAGACGCTGCGCCGGCATTTGCGCGAAGAGGGTTCGAGTTTTCAGGAGTTGAAGGATCAGTTGCGCCGGGATATTGCGATTTATCACTTGGGGCGTGCGGACCTGTCGTTGCAACAGATCGCTGAACAGTTGGGGTTTTCCGAGCCTTCGGCGTTTCACCGGGCGTTCAAGAAGTGGACCGGCCTGACACCGGGCGCTTATCGCGCTCAAGAGAGCTGATTTTTTGTAGTGAATCT
>NZ_JAVLRV010000002.1:3222761-3253428 GCF_055803035.1 Pseudomonas sp. 300
GGCCTCATCGCGGGCAAGCCCGCTCCCACAGGTTTAATCGTCGCTCACAAATATTGTGTCCGCAGAGATCCCTGTGGGAGCGGGCTTGCCCGCGATGGGGCCCGAACGAACGCTAAAGAATTCAGATCAAACCACCGGAAAATGAATCCGGAACGCCGCGCCCCCCATCAGCGAATCGCCCAGGGTCAGCTTCGCGTTGTAACTCTCGATGATGTCCTTGACCACCGCCAACCCGATGCCCTGCCCCGGATGCTGACGGTCCAGCCGTTCGCCGCGCTGCAGAATCCGCGCACGCTGATCCGGCGGCACACCCGGCCCGTCGTCCTCGACGCACAACTCGATCCCGCTCAAGGTTTCGCGCACGCTGATGCGCACTTCGCCGAGGCACAGGCGATAAGCGTTTTCCAGCAGGTTGCCCAGCATTTCCAGCAAGGCGCCCTGCTCGATCGGCACGTAGCATTGCTCCGGCAGATCGAAGGCCACCCGTACGCGCTTGTCGCGGTAGACCTTGTCCAGCGTATCGCAGAGGCTTTGTAGCACCGGCCGCAGCCGCACCTGATGACGCACCAGGCCGCTTTTGCGCAGGCTGGCGCGCTGCAATTGATAGCTGATCTGTTGGCTCATGCGCTCGATCTGGGTTTGCAGCAGCCAGGCCTGATCGCGATCCGCCGGGCGCTGCGCCATGTCTTCGCTGACACCTTGCAACACGG
Organism: Pseudomonas sp. 300; assembly: GCF_055803035.1. Taxonomy (NCBI): domain Bacteria; kingdom Pseudomonadati; phylum Pseudomonadota; class Gammaproteobacteria; order Pseudomonadales; family Pseudomonadaceae; genus Pseudomonas; species Pseudomonas sp. 300. The sequence goes on from NZ_JAVLRV010000002.1 coordinate 3,223,472, forward strand.
CCAACGGGGTTTTCAGGCTGTGGGCCAGGTCGTCGAGCGAATCGCGATAGCGGCTGCGCTGTTCGCGCTCGCTGTGCAGCAAGCGGTTGAGCGAGCCGGTCAGGCGCAACAGTTCACGCGGGTGCTGTTCGCTGAGGCTTTCGCGGGTGCCGCTTTCGATTTCGTCGAGTTCCTGACTGAGCCGGCGCAATGCCTGCAAGCCCCAGGTCAGACCGATCCACAGCAACGCCAGCAGCACCAGTAAAGCGGCACCGAAACCCAGATAGAGATTTTCCCTCAGCCCTTCGAGGGTAACTTCGTACTCGCGCACCGGTTGCAGCGCAACGATGCTGAACGCCGCGCTTTTGCCGCCGAGCAGTTTGACTTCGACGTCATAGACGAAGAATTCCTGACCGTTGGCTTCGCGGATCCTCGCGAACTCGTTACCGCGCCCGTCGTAACGCGGTGTGTAGTTGATGTTCTCTTGCTGGGTACCCTTCGAGCGCCAGACCAGGTGACCTTCACGGTCGTAGATGTAGCCGAGCAAACGGCTGTCAGTGAGGTTGAAGCGCTCATCGGGCAGCTGCGCCGGCATCTGCAGGTGGTTGCCCTCGACCCGGGCGGCGGAGATCAGTGTGGTGACGTCCGACGCCAGGCGCTGCTCGATGGAATCCTGCAACGCGAGGCTGAACGCGCCCTGCATGGCCGGCAGCAACGCCAGCATGAACAACACCGCCAGGATCGTGGCGGCGAGCATCAAACGGACACGAAGCGAACGAATCAAGTGCAGCGCTCATTGAACAGGTAGCCAAGGCCACGCACGGTGTCGATCGGCTTGAACCCGGCAGGCCCCTCAAGTTTGCGGCGCAGACGGCCGACCAGCACTTCAATCACGTTCGGATCACGCTCGTCGTCGTCCGGGTAGAGCTGCTCCATCAAGCGGTCCTTGGCCACCACTTGCTGGTGATGGCGCATCAGGTATTCGAGGATTCGGTACTCGTACGCGGTCAGCGCCAGAGGTTGTTCATCGAGGGACGCCTGTTTGCGATTGAGGTCCAGCAGCAACGGCCCGGCGACGATGGTCGACTGGGTGAAACCGCTGGAGCGACGCAGCAAGGCATTCAGCCGCGCGTCCAGCTCTTCGAACTGGAACGGCTTGACCACATAATCGTCGGCGCCGGCGGCGAGGCCTTCGACCTTGTCCTGCCAGTTGCCGCGCGCGGTGAGGATCAGGATCGGGAAGGTCTTGCCCCGGGAGCGCAGTTGACGGATCAGGTCGAGCCCGCCCATGCCCGGCAGGCCGAGGTCGATCACCGCCAGGTCATGGTTGAACTGCTCGGTCTGGTACAGCGCCTCCTCGGCGTTAGCCACGGACTCGACCACGTGGCCACTGTCCGTCAGGCGGGTTTGCAGGTGATGGCGCAACAGCGCTTCATCTTCGACGACCAGCAATTTCATAACGCTCTCCCGGGCAAATCAACCTCTGCTGAGGTGCAACGGCGTAGTTCAAGACAGATCATAGCGGCCCATGAGGTCCTCCTGACGGAGTTTAATGCCATTGTGAGAGACCGACACGTTGGCGTAAGTGGCGCAGTAATCGGTCTGGTGGTTTGGTTGGCCGAGCTGCGCACTCCAGGCGCTGTCATGACTGACCACGCCGTTGGTGCTGACGCTGTGCAGGACGAGGGACTTTTTCGGTCTCTCGCCGGTCTTCCCAAGAGCAAGGCTGGCGACATTATCGTCGGCAGCGAACGCCGCGGTGCTCGCGCTCAAAACGGTGAATGCCAGCAGCAGGTTTTTAAAGCCAGTCATTGGGAATGTCCTCATGCGCAGGTGCTTTGGGTACGACGCTACATTACGCACCGGCCCCTGAACTCCCCCTGAACGCACTCTGAACCTGAGCTGAACCAGATCGACTAGGCTGTGTTGACGACTTTTTGCAGGAGATCCGACCATGCGTGTATTCCTTGCCCTATTCTTGCTGGCCGTGAGCGGGCTCAGCCAGGCGACCATCCAGTCTCAGGAAATCCCCTACCAGAGCTCCGACGGCACGAAGCTGATCGGGTATTACGCTTACGACGACGCAATTAAAGGCCCTCGCCCTGGCGTTGTGGTGGTGCACGAATGGTGGGGCCTCAACGATTACGCCAAGCGCCGCGCCCGTGACCTCGCCGGTCTGGGCTACAGCGCCCTGGCCATCGACATGTATGGCGATGGCAAAAACACCGAACATCCCAAGGACGCCATGGCCTTCATGCAAGCGGCGATGAAAGACAGCGACGCTGCCGGTGCGCGGTTTCAGGCCGGGCTGGATCTGCTGAAAAAACAACCGCAAACCGATCCGGATAAAATCGCCGCGATTGGCTACTGCTTCGGTGGCGGCGTGGTGCTGAATGCGGCACGTCAGGGTTTGCCGCTGGCGGGTGTGGTGAGTTTCCACGGGGCGCTGGCGACCAAGACACCGGCGACGCCGGGCAGCGTTAAAGCGAAAGTCCTGGTGGAGCATGGTGCGCTGGACAGCATGGTGACGGCGGAGAACGTTGCGGCGTTCAAGCGCGAGATGGACAAGGCCGGGGCGGACTATCAATTCGTCAGCCTCGAAGGCGCCAAACACGGGTTCAGTAATCCGGATGCGGATCGCTTGGGCCATGGCGATCATGGCGGACCGGATATTGGTTACAACAAAGCGGCGGATGAAAAATCGTGGGCGGATATGCAGGCGTTTTTCAAAAAGATATTTGGTTGATCCGATAGACCGCAGCGCGGCCATCGCGAGCAGGCTCGCTCCCACATTGGAATGCATTTCAAATTGTGGGAGCGACGGTGCGACGATTCGACCTGCTCGCGATGGCCGCGCCGTCGATCCAAACCTTTGCACTACCCAGCCAGAGGGCAACCCGGCAAAATGCCCGACATGAAACCCGTCCCCGCCCTACCCGCCTGCTGCACCCCACTCGACGCCCATTGGCCACTGCCGTTCGTGCTGCCCGATACGGTGCTGATGAGCACGCACTTCGATCCTTCGCACCTGGCCGTCGATGACTTTCAACGCAGCGCCATCGAGCCGCCCGCGACCATCCAGCGTTCGGTCGCCAAGCGTCAGGCCGAATTTCTCGCAGGCCGGGTTTGCGCCCGCGCCGCGTTGCAGCAGTTGGAAGGGCTGAGTTTTATCCCGGCCATTGGCGAAGACCGGGCACCGGTCTGGCCCGCGCACATCTGCGGCTCGATCACCCACAGCACCGGCCGGGCGGCGGCGATTGTCGCGCAGAAAACCCACTGGCGTGGCTTGGGGATGGACCTGGAAAACCTGCTCAACCCTGAACGGGCCGAACGACTGGCCGGGGAAATTCTCACCCCGCCCGAGTTACAGCGCATGACCGCAGGCCATCGCGATCAAGTGGCGCTGCGGGTGACGCTGACGTTTTCGGTGAAGGAGAGCCTGTTCAAGGCGCTGTATCCGATTGTTCGGCAGCGCTTCTACTTCGAGCATGCCGAGGTGCTGGAGTGGACCGAGCGCGGTGAGGTGCGACTTCGATTACTGACGGATCTTTCCAGTGAATGGCGCCATGGCACCGAGCTGGATGCGCAGTTCGGGGTCAAGGATGGGCAATTGTTGAGTCTGGTCAGTATCAAGGCCTGAGGATTTGCGGTGCATGGTTTGCCCGCGATGAGGCCATCCCAGACAACGAGGGTCTCAACGCTTCTCCTGATTGCGCGGCCAACTCAGGCTAAAGCAAGCACCGCCCAGGCTCTTGCTCTTGCTGATCAACGCTCGCCCGTCATGCCAGTGAATGATCCGCCGCACGATCGACAGCCCCAATCCATGCCCGCCCGAAGCACGCGTTCGGCTGTCATCGAGACGCAGGAACGGCGTAAAGATTTTCTCCCACGCGGATTCCGGCACCCCCGGCCCGTCATCTTCGATGTCCACCCGACAACGCTGCTGCCCGACCTGATAGCTGACGGTCACCCGCGATGAGGCATGGCGCATGGCGTTGCTCACCAGGTTCTGGATCGCCCGGTGCAGGTAACGGGGTTCGGCCTCGACCCAGGCGTCATCGCAATCGGCAGCCGACAGGCACAAACCGCGCTGCACGGTGACGTCGGCGCGCAAGGGCGCCAACTCTTCGATCACTTGATTGACCAACGCATCCAGGTCAATCCGCTGGAAATTCAGCGCCGGCGAACCCTGTTCCAGCCGCGCGTAAGTCAGCATCTCGTCGACCAGACGATCAAGGTCTTCAATGTCGTGGTCCATGCCCTCGCGGTACTTCTCCAGCGCCTGCGGCGTGGTCGCCGAACCGATCATCTCCAAGCCAAAACGCAGGCGCGCCACGGGCGTGCGCAATTCGTGGGACACCGCGCGTACCAGTTCACGCTGGATCGCCAGCAACTGCTGCAGGTGTTCGGCCATGCCGTTGAACGCCGAGGCCAGGCGCCCCACCGAGTCGGCGCCGCGCGCCGGCACACGGGTTTCCAGGCTGCCTTTGGCGATGCGCGTGGCGGCCGCTTCGAGCCCGCGCAAGCGGCGCTCCAGTTGCCGCACCAAGAGATAGACGATCAAGCCGATCAGGCTCAAGCCCAGGGCAGCGATCAGCACCAGCCACTCCGGCGGGTAAGGATTCATCTGATACAACGGACCGATTTCCAGCACCCACGGCGTGCCGACCATGCCGGCAAACACCCGGATCGAATCGCCGCCCTTGCCCAGGGCCATCACCGTATCGCCTTCGGCCACCCGACGGCTCTGGTCTTCGTCCATGTCCGCTTCGCCGACCGTGACCAGCCGCAAGTCGAAACCAAACCCTTTGTCTTCTTTCAACTGCGCCAGACGCTTGGGCTGCTCGGCCACCGGCACCCGCACCAGTTCATCGGCGAGCAGGTAAATGGTCGCTCGGGCCAGTTGCTCGCTGATCTGCTGCACCTCCCCCGCGAGCACCAGTTGCTCCTTGTCGCTGATCAGTCGATAGACCTTCGCTGCATGCGGACCGGTCTGCTCCACCAGCGCCTGACCGCGCAGCACGCGGGTGCGCTGAGTCAGATCGAGGTCGGTCTGGGCAAAAGTCTTCAGCGCCAACGGAATACCGAGCAGGCGCTCCCACACCAGCAAGGCGCGATGACGCTGGGTTTCATTCATCGGCTGCAGGTTATCGGCCATCAACGAGAACGTACCGTGGGCCAGGCGCTCGCGGTACTGCTCGCTGCGCACCTGGTTGAGCATGTGCAGCGCCAGCACGCCGAGCACGGCCACCAGAATCAGCGCCGCGCACATGCCGCCATAGATACGCAGGAAGATCGAATTCACAGCGACGGGTCTACGCAGGCTTCCGGCACGAACAGGTAACCTTTGCTGCGGATGGTTTTGATCAGTCGCGGATGGTCCGGGTCATCGCCGATCTTCGGCCGAATGCGCGAGATGCGCACGTCGATGGAGCGGTCCTGGCCGTCATAGCCGATGCCGCGCAAGGCGGTGAATATCTCTTCACGAGAGAGGATGCGCCCGGCATTGGCCACCAACAGCCAGAGCAGGTCGAACTCGGCGCTGGTCAACTCGATACCGTTGTCATGCAGCCAGGCTTCACGCAAGGCGTTGTCCACCACCAGCGGGCCGAACTGCAGACGACGTTGTTTTTCCGGGACGGCTTCAGGCGCTTCACTGCGCCGCAACAGAGCCTGGATACGCGCCAGCAGCAGACGCGGTCGAACCGGTTTGCAGACATAGTCGTCGGCGCCCAGATCGAGGCCGAGGATCTGATCGGTGTCGTCGGTGCGCGCGGTGAGCATCAGGATCGGTCCGTCATATTTGCTGCGGACTTTGCGGCAAATGCTCAGGCCGTCTTCGCCCGGCAGCATCAGGTCGAGGATCACCAGGTCCGGTTTCTCCTTGATGATGCGCGCGGCCGCCAGGGCGCCGTTGCCTTCGATCGACACACGCAGGCCATTGGCTTCCAGGTATTCGCGAGTCAGTTCGGCCAGACGCTGGTCGTCCTCCACAATCAACACCTGCCAGGCTTCTTGCTCCACGGTGACCTCTGCTTGCCAACAACACTTATAAGGAAGGATCCGCCCGTCTTTTTGTAATGATTGGGGAGGATAAGAATGCATAACCATTGGCCGATTGTATAAACGTCGCTCGTCGATAACACAAGCCGGCAAATGCGTTCGGACAACCCGGTTTTTTGTGATAGGGTTCGCGCCCTTAAAAATCTGCGCGACTGTTTTCAGCGGCAGAATTCCCGTTAAAAAGGGCGCGCTCCAGCTAGGTCGCGGCCTGCACGCCGGTTCCAAATTTCACACACAATTTACACACAGGTTTATCCACAGGTAGTACGTTGCAACACCTTCCAAAACGCACTATCTTGTACCCCGGCGCCAAAAAAACCCTACATGTAGGGTTTTGACCTAAAAGCCCAACCACATTTCACACCCGGAACTCAAGTGCTTTATTGCCTGTTTCCGGTTGAACCAAGTGTCAAATTACAAGCCCAAACCGCTCATGCGGACGGCACCGTTTTTTCAGGCTTGAATGGCCAGAACGGTACGGGTGTTGCAGTCATTGCTGCTACCCGGAATGGAATCCGGTGACGAGCTCAGGTTCGTTACCAAAGACTTCGGCAGGGACGCGGCATCATTAGCCTTTTTCCTACTGTCCCGAAGTTGTTATGCCCGACGCCCGTCGGTTGTAGTGCTTCAGGACAGAACGGTGGGCACCATGAAGGTGCTCAAACAAACATAGAGAATGTGGAGACACACCCCCATGCAAACCGACACAACTCGCGAGAACCCGCAGGGCACCTTGCCGCAGGCCGCTGATTCGACTTCGGATCTGTCCGCCACCGCGCCTGGCCAACTGCGCGTGATCAAGCGTAACGGCACTGTCGTTCCTTACACCGATGACAAAATCACCGTCGCGATCACCAAAGCGTTTCTCGCAGTTGAAGGCGGCACCGCTGCCGCTTCGTCGCGAATCCATGACACCGTTGCCCGTCTGACCGAACAAGTCACCGCGACCTTCAAGCGTCGCATGCCGTCGGGCGGCACCATCCACATCGAAGAAATCCAGGACCAGGTCGAACTGGCCCTGATGCGTGCCGGCGAGCAGAAAGTGGCTCGCGACTACGTGATCTACCGTGACGGTCGTTCGAAAGAGCGCGCTGCCCACGCCCCGGCAGAAGAAGCGGTCAACGCTCACCCGTCGATCCGCATCACCCGCGCCGATGGCACCTTTGCTCCTCTGGACATGGGTCGCCTGAACACCATCGTCACCGAAGCGTGCGAAGGCCTGGAAGAAGTCGACGGCGACCTGATCCAGCGCGAAACCCTGAAAAACCTGTACGACGGCGTGGCCCTGACCGACGTCAACACCGCCCTGGTGATGACCGCCCGTACCCTGGTCGAGCGTGAGCCGAACTACTCGTTCGTGACCGCCCGCCTGCTGATGGACACCCTGCGTGCCGAAGGCCTGAACTTCCTGGGCGTCGCCGAGAGCGCGACCCACCACGAAATGGTCGACCTGTACGCCAAGGCCTTGCCTGCCTACATCGCCAAAGGTATCGAATTCGAATTGCTGAACCCGGTCCTGGCCACCTTCGACCTGGAAAAACTCGGCAAGGCGATCAACCACGAGCGCGATCAGCAGTTCACTTACCTGGGCCTGCAAACCCTGTACGACCGTTACTTCATCCACAAGGACGGCATCCGCTTCGAACTGCCGCAGATTTTCTTCATGCGCGTGGCCATGGGCCTGGCAATCGAAGAGAAGAACAAAGAAGACCGTGCGATCGAGTTCTACAACCTGCTGTCGTCCTTCGACTACATGTCGTCGACTCCGACCCTGTTCAACGCCGGTACCCTGCGTCCACAGCTGTCGAGCTGCTACCTGACCACCGTGCCGGATGACCTGTCGGGCATCTACCACGCGATCCACGACAACGCCATGTTGTCGAAATTCGCCGGCGGCCTGGGCAACGACTGGACCCCGGTTCGTGCACTGGGTTCTTACATCAAGGGCACCAACGGCAAATCCCAGGGCGTCGTACCGTTCCTGAAAGTGGTGAACGACACCGCCGTTGCCGTCAACCAGGGTGGCAAGCGCAAGGGCGCTGTGTGTGCCTACCTGGAAACCTGGCACATGGACATCGAGGAGTTCATCGAGCTGCGCAAGAACACAGGTGATGATCGTCGTCGTACCCACGACATGAACACCGCCAACTGGATCCCTGACCTGTTCATGAAGCGTGTCTTCGATGACGGCAAGTGGACCCTGTTCTCGCCATCCGAGGTTCCGGACCTGCACGACCTGACCGGCAAGGCCTTCGAAGAGCGTTACGAGTACTACGAAGCCCTGACCGAGTACCCGGGCAAGGTCAAGCTGTTCAAGACCATCCAGGCCAAAGACCTGTGGCGCAAAATGCTGTCCATGCTGTTTGAAACCGGCCACCCATGGCTGACCTTCAAAGACCCGTGCAACCTGCGCAGCCCGCAGCAGCACGTCGGCGTGGTCCACAGCTCGAACCTGTGCACCGAGATCACCTTGAACACCAACAAGGACGAGATCGCCGTTTGCAACCTGGGCTCGATCAACCTGCCGAACCACATCGTCAACGGCAAGCTGGACACCGCCAAGCTGGAACGCACCGTGAACACCGCCGTACGCATGCTCGATAACGTAATCGACATCAACTACTACTCGGTGCCACAAGCGAAGAACTCCAACTTCAAGCACCGTCCGGTCGGTCTGGGCATCATGGGCTTCCAGGACGCGCTGTACCTGCAGCACATTCCTTACGGTTCCGACGCTGCCGTCGAGTTCGCCGACAAGTCGATGGAAGCGGTCAGCTACTACGCGATCCAGGCCTCCTGCGACCTGGCCGACGAGCGCGGCGCGTACGAGACGTTCCAGGGTTCGCTGTGGTCCAAAGGTATCCTGCCGCTGGATTCGCAACAGATCCTGATCGAGCAGCGTGGCCAGAAGTACATCGACGTTGACCTGAACGAATCCCTGGACTGGGCACCGGTTCGCGCCCGTGTACAGAAAGGCATCCGTAACTCCAACATCATGGCCATCGCACCGACCGCGACCATCGCCAACATCACTGGCGTCTCGCAGTCGATCGAACCGACTTACCAGAACCTCTACGTGAAATCGAACCTGTCGGGCGAATTCACCGTGATCAACCCGTACCTGGTTCGCGACCTGAAGGCTCGCGGTCTGTGGGACTCGGTCATGATCAACGACCTGAAGTACTACGACGGTTCGGTTCAACAGATCGAACGCATCCCGCAAGAACTCAAAGAGCTCTACGCGACTGCTTTCGAAGTGGACACCAAGTGGATCGTTGACGCGGCCAGCCGTCGCCAGAAGTGGATCGACCAGGCTCAATCGCTGAACCTGTACATCGCTGGCGCCTCGGGCAAGAAACTGGACGTGACCTACCGCATGGCCTGGTACCGTGGTCTGAAAACCACTTACTACCTCCGTGCCCTGGCCGCGACCAGCACCGAGAAGTCGACCATCAACACCGGCAAGCTGAACGCTGTTTCCAGCGGCGGCAACCACGGTGAAGATTCGGTCCTGGCTGCTCCTGCCGGCCCTGCTCCAGTACCGAAGGCTTGCGCCATCGACGAGCCGGATTGCGAAGCTTGCCAATAAGCTGAGCCTGTAGGCGCCGCGAGGCGCTTACCCGACAACCCCCGATCAGTCCTCTGGATTGGTCAGGGGTTTTCTTTTGCCCTGAGGAATGTGGTGACTGGTATAACGCCATCGCCAGCAGGCTGGCTCCCACATTTGATCATCTGCGCACATAACCTGCTCGCGATGGCGCCATCACAAACAACCCAACACCCGGCACACAACACAAAATCCCGGCCATAAAAAAACCCCTCTTGCGAGGGGTTCTTTGTGCAGCAATCAGCCAACCTGCATCAGGTCATCTGAATGATGGTCTGCATGATGGTGCTCTGGGTCGAAATGGTCTTGGCGTTCGCCTGGTAGTTGCTCTGCGCCTTGATCAGGTCGACCAGTTCGCTGGTCAGGTTGACGTTGGACTCTTCCAGCGAGTTGGAGTGGATCTCACCCAACGTACCGGTGGTCGGTGCATCGTAGCCCGGGATACCCGACGCGAAGGTTTCTTTCCAACTGGTGCCGCCGACAGGCTGCAGACCCTGTTCGTTGGTGAAACTGGCGAGGGAGATCTGGCCGATGGCCTTGGTCTGACTGTTGCTGAAGTTGGCGAGCATCACGCCGCTGCCGTCGATGGTCAGGTTGGTGATCTGACCGGTGGCGTAACCGTTCTGCGAAGGAATCGAACGCGCAGTATCGGCGTTGAATTGCGTGGTTTTGTCCATGGAGACCGTAATGACGCCGGAAGTAGCGCCGTTGGCTTTCCACACGCCATTGGTCACGGTGCCGGGAACCCAGCCGGTGACCTTCAGGTCAGGGCTGACGATCGGCGCCGGAACGGCCGGTGTGGTGACCGAAACCAGCTTGCCCGACGTATCGAACACCATGGTCGAAGCGACCGGCGGGTTCAACGGAACCGCGGTAGGGCTAGGGTCGGTGCCATCCGGGTTGCGACCATCAATCAGGGTGTAGGTTTTCCAGGTGTTCGCACCCGTCTTGACCATGTACTGGTCCATGGTGTGCTCGTTACCTTGAGTGTCGTACACCTTGGTACCGAACTGCTTGGTGAAAGAGGCTTCTTTGGTCGGATCGAACGGGACGAGCGCCTGATTGATTTCCAGTGCGGTGGAATTCAGGTTGATCGTCGACGACACCGTGGAGGTGTTTTTCGGCGCCAGGTTCGAGGTATCGATACGCAGGTCGGTCAACACACCGTTGAGGATCTTGCCATTGGCATCCACGCCGTAGCCCTGCAGACGTGCAGTGCCATCGGTGTTGGTAACGTAACCGTCCTTGTCGACCTTGAACGTACCGGCACGGGTGTAGGACAGCGAGCCGTTGGTGTTCAGCACGAAGAAGCCGGAACCGTTGATGCCCATGTCCAGCACGTTGCCGGTGTTGTTGATGTCGCCCTGGGTGAACTGCTGGGAAACGTTGGCCAGGCGTACGCCGTTACCGATGGTTTTGCTGCCCGACCCCAGCTTGGTGGCCGAGTAAACGTCTTCGAATTCCGCACGGGACGATTTGAAACCGGTGGTCGCGACGTTGGCGATGTTGTTGCCCGTCACGTCCAGTTGTTTGTTGGCTGCATAGAGACCGCTAAGGCCGATATTGAAAGACATATTCCACTCCTTTGTGCCGGGTTAGTCGGCTCTTACATACCAATGGTTTGTACTTTGGACAGGGCAACGCTGCCCAGCCCGGCCAGATTGAGCATCAACTCACCGCCAGTCTGGCTGATGGTCACGCTGGTGACGGTGGCCGGCAGGTAGGTGACCAGCGAAGTCGCCTTGCTGTCGTAAGTCGCAGTGGCGCCGAAGGTGTACGTACCCGCCTTGGCCACTTCACCGGCTTCGTTCTTGCCGTCCCAGATGAAGCTGGCGTTGCCGGCCTTCTGTTTGCCCAGGTCGATGGTGCGGATCACCTTGCCTTCGGCATCGGTGATCTTGACCTTGACCGGATCGGCCTCGGCAGGCACGGCGACTGTACCGGTGAAGCTCTTGGTGGTGTCGACCACCGCCTTGTCGCCCGGCGCGATGACCGAACGGCCCACCAGCGACGACGCCTGCAACGCCTGGGACGAGCTCAAGCTGCCCGCCAGGTTGTTCGCCAGACCGCCCACGGTGGTGTTGAGCGTGGTGATGCCTTCCAGGCTGCTGAATTGCGCCAGCTGGGCAACGAACTCGCCGTTGTCCTGTGGCTCCAGCGGGTTCTGGTTCTTCAGTTGTGTCACCAGCAACTGCAGGAACGCGTCCTTGCCCAGGGCCTGTTTGCCGGTGGCGCTGTTCGTGGCGGCCGCCAGACCGTCGGCACTGGTGTTGGTCTTGATCGAAGAGTTGGCCAGGATGTCTTTGAGGCTAAGGCTGCTGGTGGTATCGGTAACACTCATCTGAGTCGCCCCTTATCACTGACCGAGGGTCAGGACCTTCTGCATCATGGTTTTGGCGGTGTTCATCATTTCGGCGTTGGTCTGGAACGAACGGCTCGCGGAAATCATGTCGGCCATTTCTTCCACCACGTTGACGTTCGGGTAGTAGACGTAGCCCTTGGCATCGGCCGCCGGGTGGTTCGGCTCGTAACGCGCATCCAGATTGCTCTGGTCTTCGACGACGCCCAGCACTTGCACGCCTTGACCGGCTGCCTCCTGGTTCTGGAACAGCGAATCGCTGCCGCCGCTCTGCCCGCCCTGGAACATGGTGGCGAACACCGGGTGACGCGCGCGGTAGGTCTGGTCAATGCTCGACGAAACGGTCTCGGCGTTGGCGATGTTCGAGGCCACGGTGTTCAAGCGCGTGGTTTGCGCACTCATGCCGCTACCGGCAATGTTGAAAACACTGGATAGGGACATAACTTACTCTCCGCGAAGGGCTGACATCAGCCCTTTGAATTTGCTGTTGAGCAGGGTGAAGCTGGCCTGGAAGTTGATCGCGTTTTCCGCGTAGTTCGACTGTTCCAGCTGAGCATCCACGGTGTTCTGGTCGATCGACGGTTGCATCGGCGTGCGATACAGCAGCGACTCGTCGCCATTGCCCATGCCTTCGGCTTCGATATGACGGTTGTTGGTCATGTTCAAGGCGAACGTGCCGCTCTTGGTTTTCTCGTTCTGCTCAGCGAGCACTTTCGAGAAGTCCAGATCCCGGGCCTTGTAGTTCGGGGTGTCGGCGTTGGCAATGTTGTTGGCCAGGACTTCGGCACGCTGAGCGCGGAAGCCCAGGGCTTGTTCGTGGATACCGAGCGCTTTATCGAAGCTGATGCTCATGTCGGGAAACCTTCGGGTGACCTGATTTTTCGTACGATGGACATAGCAAGCGGCGTGCCAATTTATAAAACCCCGTAAACCGGGGCTTTGCGGGCAGGGGCAAAGCGGCAATGCCAGAAAAGCGGCAACGGGTTTCCGCCGCCTGCCGCTTTTCTGCCGCTTATCACCCCTTTCAAGAACACCGCCATCCCCTGTGGGAGCGAGCCTGCTCGCGATAGCGGTGTAACACATACATTGATGTTGGCTGACACGACGCCATCGCGAGCAGGCTCGCTCCCACAGGGTTTAGCGGTGTTGGCGGGAAATCACCAGGCATAAAAAAACGGGAGCCCCTGAGGACTCCCGTTTTTTCGATACCGCAAAGCCATCACTTCGCCTGGTAAATGATCCCCGGACTGCACTGGACCATCTGGTAATGGTCCGGCAAACCGTTCAGCGCCTCGGACGCCCCGAGGAACAGATAACCGCCCGGCTTCAGCGTGCTGTGGATGCGCAACAGGATGTCTTTCTTCACCTCGGCGGAGAAGTAGATCAGCACGTTGCGACAGAACACGATGTCGAACTTGCCGAGGCTCGCGTAGCTGTCCAGCAGGTTGAACGAGCGAAACTCCACCCGACTCTTGATGGGTGCCTTGATGGCCCAGCGCCCCGGCCCTTTCGGGTCGAAATAACGCTGAAGACGCTCGGGCGACAAACCGCGGCCGATGGCCAGGCTGTCGTACTCGCCAGTCTTGCAGTTGGTCAGCATGGTGCCGGACAGGTCAGTGGCAACGATCTGCACGCCCATCTTCAACTGGCCCATGTTGACCCGCTCGAACTCGTCGATGGACATCGACAGCGAATACGGTTCCTGACCCGAAGAGCAGGCCGCCGACCAGATTCGCAAGCGCTGCCCCGGAGCCGCCTTGATGGCTTCGGGCAGCACCTTGTTCTTCAAGACTTCAAACGGATAGGTGTCACGAAACCACAGGGTTTCGTTGGTCGTCATGGCATCCACCACCATCTCGCGCAAACCGCTGCGCGGCTGGGTCTGGATGCGCTGAACCAGCTCACCCAAAGACTTGATGCCTTGCTGTTCCATCAGTTTGTTGAGACGGCTCGAGACCAGATACTGCTTGTTTTCACCGAGCAAAATGCCACAGGCTTTTTCCAGGAAGACCCGGAACTGTTCGAAATCCGAATTACCCGTAGACAATGATGCCGCCTCTTAAATCGTATTAACCACCAGGGGCAGAAGGCCCCTAGCTGATATCTGCTGCTTTGATCCGGTCGACTACCCGGGATGCCAGGTCATCAGGACGGAATTTGGCCAGGAAGTCATCGGCACCGACTTTCTTGACCATCGCCTGATTGAACACACCCGACAACGAAGTATGCAGGATGATATGAAGCTTTTGCATGCGCGGGTCGTTGCGGATCTCGGCCGTCAGCGTGTACCCGTCCATCTCCGGCATCTCGATGTCGGAGATCATCATCAGGAACTCTTCTTCCGGCTTCTTGCCCTCGTCGGCCAGCTTGCGCAGGTAATCCAGCGCTTGCCGTCCGTCGTTCAACGCCACCACTTCGACACCGACCGTTTGCAGGCAACGCGTGACCTGCTTGCGCGCCACCGACGAGTCATCGACCGTCAGCACCCGCAGCGACAGCGCCTTGTGCTGGGTTTCGACATCGACCACGCCGACGGAAATCGCTTCCGGCGTCGGTGCCACTTCCGCCAGCACTTTCTCGACGTCGATGATTTCGACTAACTGATTGTCGACCCGAGTCACAGCCGTCAGGTAATGATCGCGCCCGGTCCCCTTGGGAGGCGGATGAATCTCCTCCCAGTTCATGTTGACGATGCGTTCCACCGAGCGCACCAGGAAACCCTGGGTCTTGGTGTTGTACTCCGTGATGATCACGAAGGGATTGCTTTGATCTTTAAGCGCCCCGGAACCGGTCGCCATTGCCAGATCTAGGATCGGAATGGTCGCCCCCCGAATATTTGCCACACCGCACACGACAGGACTGGACTTGGGCATCAGGGTCAGCTTGGGGCATTGCAGCACCTCGCGAACCTTGAACACGTTGATCCCGTACAGCTGCTGGCCGTCGAGACGGAACAACAACAGCTCCAGGCGATTCTGCCCTACCAGTTGCGTGCGCTGGTTTACCGAATCCATTACACCAGCCATGCCCAGACTCCTACACCAACGCTAAGTGTGTTGCGACGCACATTCATCACTAAACGGCACGGCGCTTGCTTTTTAACTCTTATGAACACAGAACCGACATTTTTCCGACGCCTGACATCCTTCTTCCGCAGATTGCTCTGTGCGGTGCCGGCCGTTTGCCTGTTCAACGCTGGCAGCCCTGCCCTTGCTGACGCGGTTACCTTGCCTGACATGCTTATCGGCGTCACCCAGGGCTTTCTTGAATTCACCGTAGAAGACTACCTGGCTACCAGTCAAACGGAAGGTCGCTACGAAATCCAGGTAAACCAGCTCGACTCGCGTCTGCGCATGCCCATGTGCGACAAGGAATTGACAGCCAGCCTCGAGAGCCCGGCCAAGCCGCTGGGACGGGTAACGGTCAAGGTTCGCTGCGAGGGCTCATCACCCTGGACGGTCTTCGTACCCGCTCAAGTCCGCCTGTTTCGCGATGTTGTGACCGTCACCCGGCCCCTGCGCCGCACCGGGATTGTCGAGCCCGATGACGTGATGTTGCGCGAGCGCGACATCAGCCTGCTTGGCCAGGGCTACCTCACGTCTGTCGACCAGGCGATCGGCCAACGACTTACCCGACCAATGGTCACCGATCAGGTAATTACCCTCGTCCATCTCGAACAGGCGGAAGTCATTCGCAAAGGCGATCAGGTGGTGATTACCGCTCGCAGTGGTACGCTCAGCGTGCGAATGCCCGGCGAGGCCCTGTCCAATGGCGGCATGGCCGAGCAGATACGCGTGAAAAACCTCAATTCCAGAAGGGTCATCAAGGCGCAAGTGACCGCGCCGGGTCAGGTGGAAGTGTCCATGTAGGATTCTCTGCTCGTGAAGATGTGGCGTTGGCCGAGGCTGTTCCCTAAACTGTGCCGCATGCAGGAGAAGTGCTGGCGCATGCGGGCTCATTTGATAAATGAGTCTAAAGTTTTCACAGGGAGAGCCGAAAACATGGCAAGCGTCCAAATACTCAGAGGTTTTTTACCATGGTCATCGATTTCAGCCGTTTGAACAGCTCCTCGTCACTTACGGGCAGTACACGTACCAGCGTTGCCAAGGAAACCGCCGAAGCCGGCAAATCCGCGCCGCTGACTACCCCGGCCGAACAGGCCACTGCCGTCAAAAGCGGGGAATCGGTACACCTCAGCCATGAGGCTCAACAGTTGCAACAGGTCACTGACAAGCTGCGCGATCAGCCTGCCGTCGACAAAGCCCGCGTGGCCGAGTTGAAAGCAGCGATTGCCGATGGCAGCTATAAAGTCGACAGCAACCGTGTAGCCAGCAAACTGCTCAACTTCGAAGCCCAGCGCTAGGCCACGGCCCGCGCCAGGCTTTTGGACGCTTAAAACCCAAGGCCAGCCATGCACGACACTAATTTACTGCAACTGATCACCGACGATTTTGCTCCGGCGCAACACTTGCTCGAGTTACTGCAAACCGAGTCCCTCGCCTTGCACGGTCGCGACATGCCACTGCTCGAAGAAATTCTGGCGCAGAAACAGGCATTGATCATTCTGCTTGAACAGCATGGCCGCAAGCGCAGTGAAATCCTCGCCAGCCTCAACCTGCCCACCAATCGAGACGGCCTGGAGCAATTAGCCAGCCACTCGAGCATTGGCGAGCAGTTGCTGGCCCAAAGCGATGTGCTGACCGATCTACTGGCTCAATGCCAGGCGGCGAACGCCAATAATGGCCAGTCAATCCTGGTCCAGCAGGCCGCCACGGCCAATCAGCTGAAAATCCTCACCGGCGGTGAACCGCCAGCGCTTTATGATGCCCGCGGATCAACCGCCAAGCTTGCGAAGCCGCGCCCGCTCAGTCAGGCTTGAGCCCGCAAATGACCACGCCCTATCAAGACTAGCAACATGCTGGCAATATAATGGCCAGCCGTAGTCATATTTTGTCTGGAGATTGATGAACCGTGTCCAATGCCTTAAACGCGGAAGATGCCCCGCAGCCACCCAAGGTGCTTACTACACCGTTGGAAATCTCCGGCAACCTGCGCCAACTACAAGACAGCCATGATCCGCTGATTATCACGTTCCACGAGCGCACCCAGCGCTTCCAGAGCTATCTGGTGGACGTGGACCGCGAGCGCGGTACCATTGCGCTCGACGAAATGATCCCGCGTGACGGTGAACGCTTCATGCTGGCCGGCGAACCGTTCAAGGTCGAAGGCTTTCACGAAGGCGTGCGCATTGCCTGGGAAAGCAACGGTCAACTGACCATCGACGAGTCCGGTGACAGCCGCTGCTATCGTGGCCCGCTGCCAGATGAAGTGGTTTATCACCAGCGTCGCAACGCTTTTCGCGCAGCCTTGAAGCTGGCTCAACTGGTCAACGTCGATCTGGACGGTGAAAAGCTCAAGGCGCCGATCAGCGGCAAGCTGCTGGACATCTCTGCCACGGGCTGCAAGTTGCGCTTTGAAGGTGACATCACCGAAAGCCTGCAACTGGGCCAGGTCTACGACCGCTTCTCCGCCGCCCTGCCTTTTGGCAAAATGACGGCGCCGGTCGAACTGCGTTACCTGCACTTTGAAGAAAGAATCTCCACCACCTTCGCCGGCATCCGCTTTCACAACATGAGTGGCCTGGTGCAGCGCCAGGTCGAGCGGTTCGTCTATCAGCTTCAGCGCGAAGCACGACGCTTCGACAAAGACGACCTGTAATTCGAATCGGCATGAAAAACGGGCAGTCCCTTGCGGTGACTGCCCGTTTTTTTATGCCTGGGTTTTAAGGCCTGGCCTCGGTGAAGCTTTGCTCGCGGCCCGAGTCAGGGTCCTCCGCAGGTGGAGTGGCGGGTGTCTCGGCCTCCGGTTCAGGAGCGGCATCAGGATTGACCGGGGTTTGCATCTGGTCCTGCACTACTTGTTCATCGACCCGCGGATCAAGGCAAGCCACCAGCGGCGAACTCGACATGCTGTCCGGCATGGCGACGTGATGCAGCGGCGCATCGTCGACCTGATGCAGATTGGTCACCGCTTTCGGGCGGATCCGCCACACAAGCACCAACGCGAAGAAACTGAAGAAGGCATAGAGCATCTGACTGCCGAACATCTTCATCAGTACCCCGGCAACCAACGGCCCGATACTCGCACCGACGCCGTAGGTCACCAGCAACATCGCCGTCAGTGACACCCGCCGGTCAGCCTCGACGTGGTCATTGGAAAACGCGACCGCCAGCGGGTACAGGCAGAACTTCACCAGCGAGCAGATAAAACCGGTGATGAACAACACCTCCAGCGGTACCTGCTTCATGACCGCCAGCGGCAACGCGCCAACGGCCAGCACCAGCGCAAAACAGCGGATCAACAGCGCCCGGTCATAACGGTCGGACAACCAGCCCAGCGGCCACTGCACCAGCAGGCCGGCAAAAATACAGCTACCCATGAACAGACCGACCTGCTCCGTGGACAACCCTTGCTGCGAGGCATACAACGGCGCCAAACCGTAGAACGAACCGATGATCAGCCCCGCCCCCAGCACCGTGCTCAATGACTGCGGCACGCGCTTGATAAAGAACCGCGGCTCCATCGGCGCCGGGTGCAGGGGCGCCGGGTGAATCCGCCGCGTCAGGGCCACCGGCACCAGGCACAGGGCAAAGCACAGGGCGACCAGCATCAACAGCTCCAGACCGAGGCCCGGGTGCATGACCAGAATCAGTTGCCCCAGCACCAGGCCAAGATAAGAAGCGATCATGTAACCGCTGAACACCGCCCCGCGCTGCGAGGCTTCGGCCTGCTCATTGAGCCAGCTTTCGATGACCATGTACTGGCACATCATGCCGAGACCGACGATGACCCGCAGGAATAACCACGCCGGCAGCCAGTCCACCAGACCGTGGCCCAGCACTGCGGCGCCGACAATCCCGGCGCAGGCCGAATAGGCACGGATATGCCCGACCCGGGCAATCAACCGGTGACCGATCTTGCCCCCCAGCACCAGGCCGAAATAGTTGGCCGCCATCAACGCACCGACCCACAGGCTGTCGACATGGTCGGCCGCCAGGCGCAAGCCCAGGTAAGTACTCAGCAAGCCGGAGCCGATCAACATCATCAGCGAGGCAAAATACAGCGCTCGAAAGGGTTTCCAGATTTGGCGCATCGGCGTTCCGAGCGGCTCCTTGCGGTGAGAAACGGGCTATCCGAAAAGATAGCCCGAAGACGAAGGTTCGTCAGGCCTGGGCGGCTAAAACACGGCGCTCCCAGGGGGTAATTTCATCAAAGAAGCTGGTCAACTCCATGGTCTTCGAAGCGACGTAGCCTTCGATGAACTCCTTGCCGAACAGTTCCTTCGCCAATTGGCTACGTTTCAGACGCTCGAGTGCGGCATGCAAGGTACACGGCAACGAAAGATTATCCGGCACCTCGAACTCACCCTGAATCGCTTCGCTCGGCTCCAACTGGTTTTCAATGCCATACAACCCTGCCGCCAGGCTCGCAGCGATCGCCAGATACGGATTGGCATCCGCCCCCGGCAAGCGGTTCTCGACCCGACGAGCGGCCGGCGAACTGGCGGGAATACGCAAACCGGCCGCGCGATTGTCGTGGGACCAACAGGCATTGTTCGGTGATGCGAACGGATGGCACAAGCGCTGATAGGAATTCACGTTCGGCGCGAACAACGCGGTGAAATCCGCCATGCCAGCCTGCTGGCCGCCAATGAAGTGACGGAAGGTCGCCGTCGGTTCGCCGGCCGCGTCGCTGAACACGTTACGCCCGCTGCCGATCTCGACGATGCTTTGGTGAATGTGCATCGAACTGCCTGGCGTGTGTGCCAGCGGCTTGGCCATGCAGACCACTGTCAGCCCATGTTTGAGCGCCACTTCTTTAAGCAGATGCTTGAACAATAAGGTCTGGTCAGCCAGCAGCAATGGATCACCGTGCAACAGATTGATCTCGAACTGACTGACGCCCATTTCGTGCATGAACGTATCGCGCGGCAGACCGAGGGCCGCCATGCATTCATAGACTTCACTGAAGAACGGCCGCAAGCCGTTATTGGAACTGACACTGAACGCCGAATGACCGTCCTCGCGTCGACCGTCCAGGCCCACCGGCGGCTGGAACGGTTGCGTCGGATCGGTGTTGGGTGCGAAGACGAAAAACTCCAGCTCGGTGGCCACCACCGGCGCCAGCCCCAGGGCGGCGTAACGCGCGATAACTGCCTTGAGTTGACTGCGAGTCGACAGACAGGAGCCTTCGCCCGTCAGTTCGTCGGCATCGCAAATGGCCAAGGCCCGCGGCTGCTTGCTCCAGGGCAAGCGGTGGATCTGCGCAGGATCAGGCACCAGCGCCAGATCGCCGTCATCACTGCCGTAAAAGCGCGCTGGCGGATATCCGCCCATGATGCATTGCAGCAGCACACCCCGCGCCATCTGCAAACGCCGCCCCTCGAGAAAGCCCTCGGCCGTCATAACCTTGCCACGGGGCACGCCGTTCAGGTCCGGCGTAACACACTCAATCTCATCAATGCCCGTCAGTCGCTGTGCGAGTGAGCGCTGGCCATCGGTTGTCATGACGCAATCCTTTGTAGTTGTGCAAGCCGCGAACGGCGACCCGTACAAAATAGGCACCGCGTGTTCGGAATATCAAGCACTCAACCTACAAATAACTTCGCCCTCTGTGGGAGCTGGCTTGCCAGCGATGGGGCCTTTGGATTCTGCGTCGATCTTCTGGACGCCATCGCTGGCACGCCAGCTCCCACAGGATTCTTGCGCTCAGGGAAGATAGAGGCTGAACACGCCACCGCCCAACGGGCCGCCGTTGCTGATTTCAGTGTGCCCACCGATACCGTTGCGCTGATGCAACGCAGCAATCCGACCGGCGAAATACAGACCCAGGCCGGTGCTGCCGCTGCTGTGGTTAATGCCCTGCACGTAATCGGCCTGACGCTCGATCATCTCGGCCGGGTAACCCTCGCCATCATCGTTGATGGTCAGCACCAGTTGCCCGGCCTCGTCGCTCACCGTGATCAACAATGCGTTACGAGCGTAACGGATGGCGTTGTTAATGCTGTTGGCCAGCACCGATGCAATCAGCTCGCGGTCGAAGAAACCCAACGGGCTCAGCGGGTCCACTTCGTAAGTCGCCATGATGCCGCGACTGGCGAACACGTCCTGATGGCAGGCCAGTTGCGCTTCGATGAAGTCATCCAGTTCATGGTAAGCGGGCTGCAACGGCATCTGGTTGACGCCGAGTTTGTAAAGCCCCAGCAACTGCACCAGCATGCCGTTGAGGTGAGCGAACTCGAACTCGATCACGCCCTGCTCCGGGGTGTGCCGCGCCGGGTCGGGCAAGCGCGCCAGCCATTGGCTGTGCGCCTGCATCAGCATCGCCAGAGAGTTCTTCATGTCGTGCACGGTGGAAGCAATCACCGTGGAGAAATCCAGTGTCGGGTTGTCTTGGCTCATCCGCTGAACGCCTTGATTTTCAGTTTCTGATAACGCGCATACCGCGCATCGGTGTCGGGCATCAGGCCGACCGTTTTCAGGCAGGCGCGACATTCTTCAAGCTCCGCCGACGGCACGCTGGTATCGGTGCCATGTAGCAGCGATTGCGCCATGTTCAACGCAATACTGATGTTCTTCGGTTGCAACGCCAGGGCTTTACGGAACACCGCCCGCGCCTCCACCAGGTTGCCGGTCTTGTACACCCGCACGCCTTGACGGTTGAGCTCCGCCGCATCGTTGCCGGAGTTGAGGATGCTCGGGTCGTCGGTCAGTTTGGCGATGCCCTGCATCACCGCCGGATCGTCGCCATAGATTTCCGCGCAGTTTTTCAGCATCGAAGCACCGGCGTCAGCCTGACCGAGCATTTGCAGTTGCTTGGCCACCAACAGTGCCGCTTCGGCACTCATGAACTGCTCCATGCCATCGAGGCGCAACATCGCTTGCTCGGTGAGCTTTTCCGCAGTTTCGGCGTCGTTGAGCAACAGGCTGGTGGCCTTCATCAGCCGTGCACGAATCTGCAGGCCCGGGTCGGAAGGGTTTTCCTTGGCCACGGCACTCAGCGTGGTGTTGATTTCCAGCCGGGTCCGGGTATCCAAGCCCTTTTCGCTGCCCTTGCTGATCAACGCATGGGCGAGGCCGAGGTTGCTTTCGGCGTCCTTGAAACGGGATTGGGCACCCTGGCTGACGGCCTGACGATAGGCTTTGGACGCGGTGTCGAAATCTTCGTTGGTCATCGCCAACTTGCCCAGCAACGCTTGCCGGCGCACGGCCAGCGGCGACAAACGAATCGCCTCCTCCAACACCCGCTGCGCAGCCTTGGTGTCGCCTTCGGCGACCAGCACGTCAGCCATGCCGTCATAGAGCGCCGGCATCATCGGGAACACTTTCAAGGCTTTTTCGTAGACGCCCTTGGCCTGGCTGACCTGCCCCCTCTTGAACAGTAACTGGCCCAGCCCGGCAAACGCCCATGGCAAAGGTCGGTCGGCGATGATGCCGTCGTAGAGTCGCTCCAGCGCCTCGTTCTGATTCAAGTCGCGCAAGGCATCGGCGCGGTAGCGCAGGCACAGCGGCGAGTAGCGGATGTCCTGCTTGCACAAAGCGATGCAGGCATTGAGCACTTCAACCGGTTTACCGCGATCGAGCGCCTGCAGGATCGGCTTGAGCAAGGTCTTGCGCTGCTCCAGACGCTCCAGGCGCTGAGCCAGGCCGGAACGGTTGAACGGCTTGGTCAGGTACGCATCGGGCTCGTGTTCCAGGGCACTGAGCACCATCGCCTGGCTGGTCTCGGCGGTGACCATGACGAACACGGCTTCATGACTGATCAGCTTCTCGATCATCAGGTCTTCAAGGACCTGCTGACCGTTCTTCTTGCCATCGCCGAGGTGAAAATCCTGCAGGATGAAATCGTAGGACTTCTGCGAACACATGCGCAGCGCCTGCTCACCCGTGTCCGCGGTGTCCACATCCTTGACGCCCAGCTCACGCAGCATGGACCTGACGGAACTGCGAAAATCCGAGAAATCATCGACGATCAGAAAACGCTTTTGGTGATACGACAGCATCGAAGATTTCCAGACAATTTTAAGAAGAAGATCATGACTGTCCGGGTTATCGGCCAGCAGGGGCATTTGCTTGAAGAAATGGACATGCATTTGCGTACTGGCAGCGCAAATTTCAGATTAACCTTTCTCATATTGCAGCCGATGCCCCTACTTAGGGCATAGGAGCAATACAGATGAGAAACAACCAGCCGGTTACGCAGCGCGAGATTGCCCTTGGGGCTCAACAAAAGCTCATCTCGACAACGGATGCGCGTGGAGTCATCACGTACTGCAATGACGCCTTCGTCGAGATCAGCGGTTTCAACAAGTCCGACCTGATCGGCGCGCCTCAAAACATCGTTCGTCACCCCGACGTGCCCTCCGCCGTCTTTGCCCATATGTGGGGCGCGCTCAAGCTTGGCAAGCCGTGGATGGGCATCGTCAAGAACCGCTCGAAAAACGGCGACCACTACTGGGTCAACGCCTACGTCACGCCGATTTTCGAGGGGCGTGAGGTTGTGGGCTATGAATCGGTCAGGGTCAAGCCGACGGCGGAACAGATCCGTCGCGCCGAAGCCCTCTATAAACGCATCAGCCTGGGCAAGTCGGCCGTCCCGGTCAGTGATCAATGGCAACCCGCCCTGATCGCCTGGCTGCCGGTGTTGACTATGGGCCTGGTGGGTGCATTGGGTGGCGTGTTCCTCGGCATGTCGGAGGCGATCATCCTGGCTGTCGGGGTATCGGTGCCGCTCGGACTGTGGGTGTCGAGTCGGCAGAACCGTGGCGTACTGCATCTGCTGGAAATAGCTGAGGCCTCAACCTGTGACGCGTTGCTAGCCAAAATGTACAGCGACGAACGTGGCCCACAGGCACGCCTAGAAACGGCGTTTGTCAGCCAGGCGTCTCGGCTCAAGACGTGCCTCACCCGGCTGCAGGATACGGCAGAGCAACTGACCGGCCTGGCCGGCCGGTCCGACGGGCTCGCCACCGACAGTTCCCGTGGACTTGAGCGCCAACGGGTCGAGACCGAGCAGGTGTCGGCAGCGGTCAATCAGATGGCGGCCACTACACAGGAAGTCGCCAGCCACGTCCAGCGCACCGCCGACGCTACTCAGGAAGCTAATGTGTTGACCGGACGCGGACGCGACGTGGCCCGGGACACCCGCGAAGCCATTCAGCGCCTCTCGGTGGTGGTGGGTGAAACCGGGCTGACAGTCGCGCAACTGGCCAAGGACAGCAATGAAATCGGCACGGTAGTCGATGTGATCAAGGGCATTGCCGACCAGACCAACCTGCTGGCGCTGAACGCCGCCATCGAAGCCGCGCGGGCGGGCGACATGGGTCGAGGCTTTGCGGTGGTCGCCGATGAAGTACGCCAGTTGGCGCAGCGCACGACGGAGTCCACGACGCAAATCCATGAGCTGATTTCCAAGCTGCAGGTCTCGTCCAACAATGCGGTGAAATCCATGGAAAGCGGTCAACGCCAAGCCGAAGAAGGTGTGGCATGGGTGCTTGAGGCAGATAATGCATTAGTCGGGATCAGTGAAGCGGTGGCGAACATCACGGACATGACGACACAGATTGCCGCTGCGACCGAAGAGCAAACCGCCGTGGCCGAGGAAATCAGCCGCAATATCACGACCATTGCCAACCTGGCGGATCAGACGGCTGAACAGGCCAGGCACTCGGCAGAGCTGAGCAAGGAACTGACCCAAACCGCTAAAACTCAGTATTCATTGGTCGAGCGATTTAACCGATAACCCATCAATTTTCTAAAAAAAACGCGCTCAAGGGGGGCTTTAAATACCAGGCACTAATCAAATCTAACGGTGAGGCGGAGGGAGCAATTGGCGCGCTTCGCATTGACCGCGAAGAGCCAAGAACTGCTTGAATTTAAGGCTTCGTGGCGAGTCCGCTTTGGGTTGTTAATTCAACCGATGATGACAGTCAGCGACCGGCCAAAAGTAGCCGTTCATGAACCGCTGCTTTTGCCAAAGTTGACTTTCGGATCCGAGCATCAAAAGCGAAGTTCTACCGAAAAACACGCTTTGAATGAACCGCCCCTCTACACCGCTTCCACTTCATTGACCGACAACGAAGCAAACATTTCAGCGCGGCACACCTCAAGGATCTCATCCGCCAGTGCGGAATCATCCGGGCAGGCACGCGACAAAATAATCGCACCGACAGCACGAGACAACAGGTCGATCATTTTCTTTCTCCCCTCACCTGAAGCGGCATCCGGCCTGGTCGGATATTTGTCCCCTAGTGTTTGCAGAGTGTGCTCGATCCCTTCGGCAAACGTCGCTTTCAAATCATCCGATTGACGCGCCGCGTCGCCACACAACGCGGCCATGGTGCAACCGCTGCCACGTCCGTCCCGATGTTCCCTCGTCACATAGACGTCGATGAAGCCCGGAATATCGAGCGATTCAGCACCTTCCAACGATTTGAAAAGGCCGCTGGCCGAGGCTTCGGCCATCAGGTCGGCCTTCGAACCGAAATGCTTGTAGAAACCTCCGTGAGTGAAACCGGCAGCCGCCATGAGATCCGACACACCGACGCCGTCGAAGCCGCGCTCACGGAACAGCTCAGAGGCCGTCTCAACGATGTGCTCCCGATTGGCCTGCGCCTGGGCTTTGGTCACTCTCATGTGCAATTCCTCATGGTCCACTGGGAAATCATGCGCCAATGATACATAGATGTTGGTCATAATCAAAATTGTTGACAGTTTAGATTTCGATCATCATCCTAATTGCACGCACAACCGATCTCCATCAACGGGCACGGAAGAATGACCAAATGACCGACCAGAATCTGTTCACCCCTTACACGCTTGGCGCTCTCACGCTGTCGAACCGTGTCGTCCTCGCGCCACTGACACGCAACCGGGCAGGCGAAGGCTTTGTGCCAAGCGAGTTCGCGGCCACCTATTACAGCCAACGCGCAAGCGCAGGCTTGCTGATCAGCGAAGCCACGCAGATTTCCCAACAGGGCCAGGGCTATCAGGACACCCCCGGAATCTACACGCAGGCGCAGATAGATGGCTGGCGCAAAGTGACCGATGCCGTCCACACCAAGGGCGGAAAAATCTTCCTGCAACTTTGGCATGTCGGCCGTGTGTCGCACGTTGATCTGCAAGAAAGCGGCGCCGCTCCCGTGGCCCCTTCTGCGTTGCGCGCCGCCACCAAAGTGTTCGTCAACAACCGCTTTGAAGATGTCTCCGAGCCGCGCGCACTGGATATCAGCGAACTACCGGGGATCGTCTCCGATTTCCGCCAGGCCGCGGCAAACGCCGTCACCGCCGGGTTCGATGGCGTGGAGATTCACGGCGCGAACGGCTATTTGCTGGATCAATTCCTCAAGGACAGCGCCAACTTGCGTACTGATGCTTACGGCGGCTCGATTGAAAATCGTGCTCGTCTGTTGCTCGAAGTAACGGCCGCCGTCGTCAATGAAATCGGCGCGGATCGCACCGGTGTGCGCTTGTCGCCGGTGTCGCCGGCCAATGGCGTTTCCAGCAGTGATCCGCAGGCGCAATTCGATTACGTCGTCGATCAACTCGACGCCCTCGGCGTCGTTTATCTGCACGTGGTCGAAGGCGCGACCGGCGGCCCGCGTGACGTGGCGCCATTCGATTTCGGCGCCCTGCGCCAGCGCTTCAAACATACCTACATCGCCAACAACGGCTATGACCTGGACCTGGCGATTTCGCGGCTCGCCGAAGACCGGGCCGATCTGATTGCGTTCGGTCGCCCGTTCATTGGCAACCCGGATCTGGTGGAGCGCCTTAAGAGCGGCGCGCCGTTGTCCGCCTTCAATCCCGCCACCCTCTATGGCGGCGGCTCGGCAGGCTACATCGACTACCCGACGTTGGCTGAATCGAGCGCCACCGCAAGCTGAGCAATCAGTGACCGCGCTTTCTGTTTTCACACATCCTGAAAGAGAGATGACCCCATGAGCACTCGCCCTACCGTTCTCATCACTGGCGCCTCCACTGGCATCGGCGCCGTCTACGCAGAGCGCTTCGCGCAACGCGGCCACGATCTGGTCGTGGTCGCCCGCGACCAGGCACGCCTTGACGCACTTGCAGCCCGATTGCGCAGCGAACACGGCGTCGCCGTCGATGTGATTCCGGCGGATCTAACCCACCTCGGCGATCTGACAACCGTTGAAGTACGCCTGCGCGACGACGCCCGTATCGGCATTCTCGTCAATAACGCCGGCGCCGCTCTGTCCGGCAACTTCATCGACCAAAGCACCGACAGCGTTGCGCAACTGGTCGCCCTCAACACCACGGCGCTGGTGCGGCTCGCCAGCGCCATCGCTCCACGCCTGGCCAAAGCAGGCGACGGTGCGATCATCAATATCGGTTCGGTGGTGGGTCTGGCGCCGGAGTTCGGCATGTCGGTCTACGGTGCGACCAAGGCGTTTGTGCTGTTCCTTTCCCAAGGCCTGAGCCTGGAACTTTCGCCCCTGGGCGTTTACGTGCAGGCCGTGCTGCCGGCCGCCACCCGCACGGAGATCTGGGATCGCTCCGGCGTCGACATCAACACCTTGAACGAAATCATGGAAGTGAGCGATCTGGTGGATGCCGCACTGGTCGGTTTTGATCGGCGTGAGCCGGTGACTATCCCGCCGCTGCATGAAGCTGAACGCTGGGATGGCCTGCAGACCGCACGTCAGGGCCTGCTGCAGCAAATCCGCCAGTCTGCGGTTGCCCAGCGCTACCAGACCCAACAGTGATCATTTTGTAGCGAACACCCGTGCAGGTTTCGATGCAGGCGCCCAAGGCACTGCATCGACTACGGGCCTTTGTTCGGAGTGGACATGACCCCCACGAAAACAAATAACCCCGCGGGCTCGCAGACGCCGTTCGTCAACGCAACGAATCAGTCGATCCGGGTCAACGGCATTCCCTTCGCCTATCGCGACATCGGCCTCAAGACCGGCGTGCCCCTCGTACTGTTCAATCATTGGGGCGCGGTGCTGGACAACTTCGACCCCCGGATCATCGATGGCCTGGCACAAACACGACGCGTCATTGCCACCGACTATCGCGGCATCGGCGGCTCTGGTGGAACCGCGCCACTGACGGTCGGCGAAATGGCAGACGATGCCATTCAACTGATACGCGCGCTGGGTTTCGAGACCGTCGATGTGCTCGGTTTTTCACTCGGCGGTTTCGTCGCTCAAGACATTGCCCTGAAGGCGCCCGAATTGGTGCGCCGCTTGATTCTCGTCGGCACCGGGCCGGCCGGCGGGACCGGTATCGACAAGGTCGGCTCGGTGACGTGGCCATTGATGCTCAAAGGCTTGCTGACCTTGCGTGATCCCAAGTTCTACCTATTCTTTACTTCGACGCCCAATGGCCGTCGAACCGCATCGCTGTTTTTGCAACGCTTGAAAGAGCGCAAAAAAAATCGGGACAAAGGCCCGACGCCCAGAGCTTTCCTACGGCAGTTGAAAGCCATCACCGCGTGGGGCAAACAGGCACCCCAAAACCTCAGGCGCTTGCGGACGCCGACGCTGATCGTCAACGGCGACAACGACATCATGGTGCCCAGCGTTAACTCGATTGCGCTGGCTAACCGCATCCCCAACGCGCAACTGGTCATTTATGAAGATGCCGGGCACGGCGGCATTTTCCAGCACTACGTTGACTTTGTGACCAAGGCACTGGCGTTCCTTGATGCCTGACAACACGGCACATTAACGCCGCAAACGCTCCGCCCCCCCCTCATTCCAACCGACAAGAGCCGCACAACGATGAAGGCATTTTTAATTGATCGCTATGGCAAGAACACCGGGCGCATTGGCGAAGCGCCCGCCCCCGCGGTGGGTGCTCACGACGTCTTGATTGAGGTGCACGCCAGCAGCGTCAACCTGCTGGACTCGAAGATCCGCAAAGGCGAATTCAAACTGATCCTGCCCTATTCATTTCCGCTAGTACTGGGCAATGACCTGGCGGGCGTGGTGGTTGAGGTTGGCTCGCAAGTGAAGCGGTTCAAACAGGGAGACGAAGTTTACGCTCGCCCGCCCGAAGCGCGGATCGGGACGTTCGCCCAATTGATCGCCGTGAACGAAAACGCGATCGCCCTGAAACCTGCCAATACCAACATGGCACAAGCTGCGTCCATCCCCTTGGTCGCACTGACCGCCTGGCAAGTGCTGGTCGAAACCGCCCAACTGAAAAAGGGCCAGAAAGTGCTGATCCATGCCGGCTCCGGCGGTGTCGGCACCCTCGCCATCCAACTTGCCAAACACCTCGGCGCCTTTGTCGCGACCACCACCAGCACCGCGAATGTCGAATGGGTGAAGGCGCTGGGGGCCGATCTGGTGATCGACTACACACAGCAGAACTTCGAAAGTGTCTTGCACGACTACGACGTGGTGTTGAACAGCCTCGGCGCGGACGTACTGGAGAAGTCACTCAAGGTCCTCAAGCCCGGTGGCCAACTCATTTCCATCTCAGGGCCACCCACTGCGCAGTTCGCGCAGGAGCAAGGGTTGTCCTGGCCATTGAAGCAAGTCATGCGCCTGCTGAGCCTCGGTATTCGGCGCAAGGCACGCAAGCAGGACGTCAGCTACACGTTCGTGTTCATGCGGGCCAATGGCGCCCAACTGCAACAAATCACCGCGCTCATTGAGGCCGGAATCATCAAACCTGTGGTTGACCGCTCCTTCACCTTTGAATCAACGGGAGAGGCATTGAAGTACGTCGAGCAGGGACGAGCCAAGGGCAAGGTCGTTGTGACGATCAAATGACTACGCTGCCTATCGATGAGTCGACCGCAGAGGCCGCGCAACTTTTTCCGCATCAGCAGCCATCATCCGTGGTGACTCCGCCAGAGTTGCAGAAACAGGAAGAGTTGCAACCGGAAGTTGTATCTGTTGAACCGCCAGTG
>NZ_JAVLRV010000002.1:3253454-3261468 GCF_055803035.1 Pseudomonas sp. 300
GGGGGGGGGGCGAGCATGGCTAGCTCCAACTACCGCAAACGCCAACTCGCTATCTGAGAGTGGCAGTATCGGATGACTGCTTCTGCCCCTTGTGACAGGCAGAAAACGGCCAAAAGCGGATATGGAGCGCCAACGAAAGCTCAGATCGCTATCCGTTGCATAGGCACTTTCCTGAAGAATAGGAAAGCGGGCCTCCTGCAAATTCGCAAAGGAGACCCAACTCCACCGTCGCACCAGGCTAAGTCCCGCCATACGAGAGACTGGACTCATATTTATGACTCATCTGACTAAAATGGCCTTCACCTCCAGCAGATGTTTGCGTAACCGGTCTGCATAATTCTCGGCGACAGCCGCTTGAACGCTAGCGCGATTGGCCAGTGCATGACGCAACTCGGCAATGCGACCAAGTCCATCAAACAATGAATGACTTTGTTCGAATCCCAGTATGTCGAAATAGCGGAAAACTGGGGCTACAGCAATATCCACCATACTGAACGTTTCGCCAGCGAAGTACGGCCCCTCCATCTTTTCACCGTCAAGCCTCTCCAGCTTTCCCCTCAGCGCTGAAGACTTAGCAAGCGCTGTCTGCTGATCCGTTGCGTTCAAATATCCCCATGCATCAGCAAGCATACCAGTGGCGAATTCGATCCATGCACGGTGTTGAGCACGGGAAATCGCATCTTTCGGGTGCAGAGCGGGCTCCGGATACACCTGTTCGATGTATTCACAGATAGCGACGCTCTCGAAAAGTACGGTCGCTTCCTCATCGCCTTTTTGCACCATAAGAAGCGGGACTTTGCCCGTTGGCGACATGACCAGAAACCAGCTGGGCCTGTCCTTCAAATCCACATCAACCCGTTGAAATGGAGCCCCTTTTTCGAGGAGTAAAATTGCCACTCGCTGAACAAACGGACAAAGCTCGTGGCTAACGAGCGTGAGCTGTGATTGCGACATTTGAATACCCACTGTTATTTCGACAACTCCCGCTTCCGGGCAGGAAGCGGGATGTACAGACTCGAAGGCGTGCCTATCTCGTTAAAGCGAGCGACCACCATCAACAATAATTTCTGTTCCCAACGTCCAACGAGACTCGTCCGACGCGAGGTACAGCACCGCCTTAGCTACTTCTTCAGGCGTGCCAAAACGGCCAAATGGGATAGTCGCAGCAATATCTTTGTTGACCTGCTCGCGGTAGGCATCGGGTATACCCGCCTTGTCGTACAGCGGCGTGTCGATCGGACCAGGACTGACCGCATTTACTCGAACACCACGCGGTAGAAGCTCGCTAGAGAGCGTTTTCGACATGTTCAGAAAGGCAGCCTTTGTTGCGGCATAAATGGATGAACGCGCGGCGCCCAGGTGCGCACTTACCGAGGTGTTAAGAACCACCGATGCAGGATTAGAGAAAGTCGGCAGCAGTGCTTGCAGAAGGAAGTAAGGGCCTTTGACATTGATGTTGAAGGAGCGATCGAACATCTCCTCGTTCCAGTCTTCGATTGGCCTCCAGACGGATACGCCTGCATTGAGGAAAGCAACGTCGAGCTGCCCGTAATGAGACTGAACAGCCTGCGCCAGCTCCTTCTGGGCTGCGACACTAGCTGAGTCGGCTCGCAGCACCAGGACTTCGCTACCTAAAATAGCTTGAGCATTTGCCATGGACTCAGGATTAACGCCTGTGACGATCACGCGTGCGCCTTCGGCGAGAAATTGCTTGGCGGTCTCCAGACCGATGCCGCTCGTACCGCCAGTGATGAGGGTACGCTTGCCTTGTAAACGGGACATGTAAATTTCCTCTCTTTCGGGGCGGCCAGCCGGACGACTGACCTTCTGAGAGCAACTATGTATTCATGTCAGTGCACTGATAAGATGGGCAAATAGAATAGATCTCATGCGAAATCTGCATGAAAAGGAGCGTGATGGATCGGTTGTTGCTGATGAGCTGTTTTGTACGCGCTGTCGAGACAGGTAGTTTTTCTGCTGCGGGGCGTGATCTAGGACTAGGGCAACCGAACGTCAGTCGTTACGTCGCTGCTCTTGAAAACCATTTGCAAACCAGGCTGCTTCACCGATCCACGCGAAAGCTGATGCTCACGCCCGAGGGTGAACGGTACTACGCAGATGCGCGGCGTATTCTAGACTCAGTGGAACAGTCAGAGTCCTCACTGAGAGGGAACGTAACGCCGTCTGGGTTATTGCGCGTCGCTTGCCCGACCGCATTGGCTCACACCTTCATCGTACCGCACGTCGCGAGCTTTCTAGGGCGTTATCCCGAACTGTCGCTCGATCTTCAAATCAATGATCGCTACGTCAATTTAGTCGACGAGGGCGCAGAACTCGCGATTCGTATTGGGCACCTGGAGGACAGTGCAATGCGAGCCCGGCCACTAGCCTGGTTCGAGCGTGTGTGCGTTGCCAGCCGTGCGTACCTAGAGAAACATGGATCTCCCTCTTCGCCTGATGACCTTAAGGAACACGACTGCCTCATTTATACCCTGCTATCCACTGGAACCAACTGGCGGTTTAAGGATAGTGATGTCCCGATCTCCGGACGACTGCGTGTCAACTCCCCTGAGGCGATACGTGAGTACGTCAATGCAGGATTGGGAATCGCGCAGGGGCCTCAATGGCTATATGAGGAAGGGCTGAGAAGTGGCAATCTTCAATTACTGCTTAACGAATACGTGGCGCCACCCGTTCCGATCCAAATCGTATACTTAGCGAATCGGCTGCTGCCCCAGCGAGCCATCGTTTTCATGGATTTTATGGCGGATATTTTTGCTGCATTCCATGAGCGACCTAAATAGCCTCCTAGGCCACGGCCAGGGTGCGAGCGGAGAACCATCAGCATGGCGGCCCCTTGGGCGAAAATCGCTGCACACTCACAATTCTTGCTCGTCAACGGGGCTTTAAGTAGTGACGCCGGACTGCAGGGCTTGCCTCGCCAAGTCTCCTGATTTATTGCCAACGCCGATTTGATGCATCTCTAAATCAAGGTGCAACGCTCATCTCATGCGGTTAAGAAAACGGGGGCAGATTTATTCATTTAGATCACCGACCGCTTCTGGCCGAATCCGACAACGGTGCCGCGCGACTGATCCACCCTAGTCCTCCACCCACGTGGAGGACACCACCATGAACACCATTGCTAAATATCGGCATCAGCCATGGAATAACGGGAAGCTTGTTGGGCAGAAAGCTCCGCTCCGAGTCAGGGATATCTGGGCCATCCGAGTAAGGCTCCAGCTTGCTGAGAAGACGAGGGATTTGGCGCTGTTCAATTTGGCTATCGACACAAGCTGCGTGCCTGTGACTTAACCAAGCGACGAGTACGAGACATAGGTCATGGGGAGCACGTGTCGGTTTCCAATCAGCGCCAACACTACAACAGAAGAAAGCGTTCTTAGGCTCAGTATATCTAGTAAACTTGGCGTCAATCTAGCGCCTGAGATCGCCTAGGTATATAGAAGGAAACCGCCATGCTTGAACTCGAACCGCTGTGTTTTTCGTCCGACTGCCCTAGCCGAGCTTTATTCGACCAGATCGCTGATAAATGGTCGATGATGGTGTTAGCCGTGCTTGATGACGGTCCGCAACGCTTCAACGCGATCCGTCGTCGCCTGCAAGGCGTCACCCAGAAAGCGCTAACTCAATGTCTCCGCCGGCTGGAGCGCAACGGCTTGGTATCGCGCGAGGTGATTTCGCTTTCGCCAGTCGCGGTGCAGTATCGAGTCACGCCGCTGGGCCGCACGCTGCAACAACCTTTTCGGGCACTGCATGAATGGACGCTCGCCAAGATGCCGGAGGTTGATGCTGCCCGGCAGAAGTTCGACGCCGCTGCAATCGGAACGACAAGTACGTAGGGAAGGCTGTTTCACTCGATTACATGAACGCGTTGTCGGCCGCCCATGCTGCGCTTCGGGACTTGTAATCCGATGTCTTGAGAAACACCGAAGATCTCAGTGGAACCAGTGCGACCTGGTAAGCATGGAACTCTGCCAACGCTTTTTGTTGTTGGCAGTGCGCTAGTTTTTGCCTTTCATGCGCGGGCAGTCAATCTCGATACCTACTTCAACCGAATCTTCACATCGATTGCTCAGGCTTGTTCGATCATGAACGCAGAGCGCCACTGCTCTTACGCGCGAGGCCACTGTCGACGGCTCGACAGCTCATGCGCCGCCGACTATTTCCTGACAGTAGGTATCCTCAAACCTACTAGGTCTACGAATAGTGCCTAATTGACACTAGGTTTATTATTGATACCTTGTCAATTGTCCTCACTGAAGGGAGCGGTCCGAACCGGATCCTTCGTTCGCCACTCTTGCCGGGGGGTTGTAGCCAGCCAATCGAGCATCCGACAGGGAGCATTTCTTTGGTCAAGCCGCACTTGAGAAATCGTTAAACGCGGGCGGACATTCAATAAAATTTATTCTGAGGAAAGTATGGAAAATTTTAAGCTTCTAACCCCCTTGAACAACGAAGAACTCACTTTCAAGAATCGGGTGTTCATGGCGCCGATGACAAGAGGTCGATCCAAGGATCAGGTGGCCAACAAATTGACTGCGACGTATTACGCACAGCGCGCATCGGCGGGCCTTATTTTTACGGAAGGCACCCAGATCAGCGCCCAGGCCGTCGGCTGGACGAATACCCCCGGAATCTATACTCCTGAACAGATTGCGGGCTGGAAGAAGGTAACCCAGGCAGTTCATGAAGCCGGTGGTCTCATTTTCGCCCAGCTCTGGCATACCGGGAGAGCATCTCATCCTGATTTTCATGGTGGAGAACTCCCGGTCGCGCCATCGTCAGTTCCCTTCAATAGCCAGGCGTTCACGCCAGAAGGCATCAAACCCTCGGTGACCCCACGCGAACTGACCATTGATGAAATCAAGTCCACCATTGCGGACTACGAAAAAGCTGCACAGGCCGCGAAAGATGCGGGCTTTGATGGTGTAGAGGTACACGGTGCCAATGGTTACCTGCCCGCGCAGTTTCTGGAAGACGGCTCAAACAAACGCACCGACGAGTATGGCGGCACCGTTGAGAAGCGGGCGCGGTTCTTGCTTGAAGCCACTGACGCGGCAATCAAGGTCTTCGGACCGGCCCGTATATCGGTCAGGCTGTCGCCGCGCATTCCGTACAATGACATGGGCGACTCCAATCTCGAGCAGACCTACATGTACGCGGTAGAGGCGCTGGAAAAGAAAAACGTTGGAATTCTGCATTTCATGGAACCGGGGACCCTGCCGGAAGGCGCGAAACCCTTGGCGCCCGGGGCTCGCAAGCGGTTCTCAGGGATTTTCGTGTTGAATGTTGGTTATGATCAGAAGTCTGCGGAACAGGCCCTGCAAACCGGCCTGGCCGATGCAGTCACATTTGGCACGCTGTTCATCAGCAACCCTGATCTGCCGGAACGCTTCTTCCTGGACGCGCCGCTGGCCACCGCGGATGCCTCCACTTTTTACAGTGGTTCGGAAGAGGGCTATACCGACTACCCGCCGCTGGCCTAGGGGTCGACGAGGTTTAGCTGGGCAATGGCGGTGAACTATCTGATCGATACCGAGCATGGCGCAATCATGGATGTCGAACCAACGCCGGCTCATCGAACGGCTGAGGTTGAGAGCACCAAGTGAATCGCCCCTACTCCAGCCTGCCCGATCGGCAGAAGTCGGCCCTGGCTGTGTAAAAACGGATGCACCGTTTTGAAGTCTGCGTTGCTACATAAAATCTGTCAGCGTTTGTCTAGCCAACAGGCCTGAAATTTTTGTAGGAGCGCGATTTTCGTTCTGGCGCCGACCGTCATACCTGTTCCAACACGTTTTTACACAGCCTCGGTTGAAAACGGCCATTCACGAATGACTGCTTCTGGCCTGCTGACAAGATGTCCGGATCCAAATCATCAGCAGAAAGGAATTTACAGCCTCACGGAAGCGGCAATACAGCTTGTGCCTCTGCTCGCGCATGTGGCTGCCTGGGGTGTTCGGCATACGCATCCGAGCAAGGAAGCATCTTTGCGCGCGGAGGTGCTGGAAAAGGGCGGCCCTTCACTTTGGAGTGCCTTTATGGATGAACTACGTTACCTGCATCTCGGTGCACCTCGTCCGGTGCGCTCAGTATTGGGCGAGCTCCGGACCGACGACGAGCAGGCAATCGCTACTTAGTACCAATCTTTGGCGTCATGACATCCACCATGTGGTGCAAAGTGTTGGCG
The DNA here is from genome assembly GCF_055803035.1 of Pseudomonas sp. 300. Classification (NCBI taxonomy): domain Bacteria; kingdom Pseudomonadati; phylum Pseudomonadota; class Gammaproteobacteria; order Pseudomonadales; family Pseudomonadaceae; genus Pseudomonas; species Pseudomonas sp. 300. The sequence goes on from NZ_JAVLRV010000002.1 coordinate 3,259,663, forward strand.
CTGATGCGATTTTGACCCAGGGTACTGATTTTAGCTGACCCATGTGCAGCCTCTGAAATCCCACGCAAGGTCATGATTGCTGAGTATTCGAATGGGTCAATGACTTCCGGCGGCTTGGGTCAAAATCGCATCAGCGCCAACATATATCGGCCTAGGTCCGGTTACTGGTACGCATTGTCCCGGTCATAGAGCACTTTTATCGCGCATGGCGCTTATGCCAACCCAAATCGGGGCATTGGTCATTATTTTTATTCAAAAACCGACATGTGGATGTCGGTGACAAGTAAGTTGTCGTTTATAGATATCTCTCGCGTATATGCTTCGAAAGTGCACAACGTTGATGAACGCAGGTACAAACTCAGGCGTTTTCCTTAGGGCTTTCGCCCTGCAAACCCTCAGCATAGAGACATGGGGTGATGTCGTTTTTGGATCCGCTCAAAACTATGTAATCGGGTACGACCTTTGCAAGTTGAATAGGAACAAACCCACCAACTTTTGGATGGGAGAATAAAAAGAGCCTTTGCCTGAGGCCATTCACCCGCTTTGTGTGAGGAGATACTGCGATGACGTCGTTCAAGTCCGGGGCCCAACCCCAGAACCGTGCACCTCAATCCATCGGCTTTCTGCTGCTGGACAATTTCACGCTGATTTCTCTGGCGTCCGCTGTAGAACCCCTGCGGATGGCCAACCAGTTGTCCGGTCGCGAGCTGTATCGCTGGACCACCCTCACCGTCGATGGCGGCCAGGTCTGGGCCAGTGATGGCCTGCAAATCACCCCCGACGCTTCCATGCACAAAGCCCCGCCAATGGACACGCTCATCGTTTGCGGTGGAGTCGGCATACAGCGCACCGTTACCCGTGAACACGTATCCTGGTTGCAAAGCCAGGCCCGCAAGGCCTGCCGCCTCGGTGCGGTCTGCACCGGCAGCTGGGCCCTGGCCTGCGCCGGCCTGCTGGACGGTTTCGATTGCAGCGTGCACTGGGAATGTCTGGCCTCGATGCAGGAAGCTTTCCCGCGCGTGGCCATGAGCACGCGCCTGTTCACCCTCGACCGTAACCGCTTCACCAGCTCCGGCGGCACCGCGCCGCTGGACATGATGCTGCACTTGATCAGCCGTGATCACGGGCGTGAACTGTCCGCCGCGATCTCGGAAATGTTTGTCTACGAGCGCATCCGTAACGAACAGGATCACCAGCGCGTGCCGCTCAAGCACATGCTCGGCACCAATCAGCCGAAGTTGCAGGAAATCGTCGCGTTGATGGAAGCCAACCTGGAAGAGCCGATCGACCTCGATGAACTGGCGGTGTACGTCGCCGTGTCCCGTCGGCAACTCGAGCGATTGTTCCAGAAGTACCTGCACTGCTCGCCGTCACGTTACTACCTGAAACTGCGTCTGGTCCGTGCGCGACAGTTGCTCAAGCAAACGCCGATGTCGATCATCGAAGTGGCGTCGATCTGTGGCTTCGTGTCCACGCCGCACTTCTCCAAGTGCTACCGCGAATACTTCGGCATTCCGCCGCGTGACGAGCGCGTCGGTTCCAATACCACGCAGCAGGTGGCGATGATACCGCTGCCGCAAGCATTGGTGCTCTCGCCGTTGGCCGGTTCGATGTCAGCTTTGAGCCAGGCACGTAACGAGTCAACTTTTGCCAGCGTTCGTCTATAAATTTTCACCCCTATCCTGCGAAAGCGTAACGTTCGTAGAATAGGGGAAGGCGCTTCATTTTAGTGCTGCGCTGAGGCAGGTTTTACTCGACGGCTTTGACCATGTCTTCGATGACTTTCTTGGCGTCGCCGAAGACCAT
>NZ_JAVLRV010000002.1:3261568-3361289 GCF_055803035.1 Pseudomonas sp. 300
ATGTGCACGTCAAATCTCCTGCGTGATCTTATTGAGTAAACCCAGGCACTTCGGATGGTGCGGCCGATCAGCGTGATTCCGCCAAATCAGAACGTTCAATCATCCGAACGCAGGCAAAAGTCGATTCGTTTCGTGCTTGGTCGAGCGCTGTCAGCTGTCTAGTCGATGACTGCTGCGTAGTCGCAAGCGTTGTCGGTTTTCGACTCATATCAGAGCCGGAGCGTTCGTCGCTTGGTGGAACACCAAAATACTCGCGATAGCATTTGGAAAAGTGGGGCGTGGACACGAAACCGCATACATACGCCAACTCTATGATCGACAATGATGTTTGCTTAAGCAGTTGTCGCGCTCGAGTGAGGCGTAATCTGAGGTAGTAACGGGACGGCGTGCAGTTCAGGTATTTTCGGAATAGCCGCTCCAACTGTCGACGTGACAAATCAACGTAATCTGCCAGGTCATCCAGCCCGATCGGCTCTTCGAGGTTGGCCTCCATCAACGCAACGATTTCCTGCAGCTTTGGCTGATGAGTGCCCAGGACATGCTTGAGCGGTACGCGCTGATGGTCCTGTTCGTTGCGTATGCGCTCGTAGACAAACATCTCCGAAATGGCAGCGGACAATTCACGGCCATGATCGCGGCCGATCAGGTGCAGCATCATGTCCATAGGGGCCGTTCCGCCGGAGCTGGTGAAGCGGTTTCGGTCGAGGGTGAACAGACTCGCGCTGATGCTGACTCGCGGAAAAGCTTCCTGCATGGCGGCCAGAAACTCCCAATGCACACTGCACTCATAACCGTCGAGCAGCCCGGCTTTGGCCAGCGCCCAACTGCCCGTGCACACGCCTCCTAGCCGTCTGGATTGACGCGCCAAGGCTTGCAGCCAGGTAATGTGCTCGCGGGTAATCACGCTCTGGATTCCAACGCCACCGCATACGATTACAGTGTCCGCCACCAATGGATTGTTCCACGAAGCATCTGGGGTGATAGGCACGCCATCACTGGCCCAGACAGGCTCTCCACAGGGGCTGAACGTATGCCAGCGATATAGCTCTTGCCCCGATAACTGATTGGCCATGCGCAGTGGCTCTACTGCGGACGCTAGGGAAATAAGTGTGAATTTATCCAACAGCAGAAAACCAACGGATTGAGTCGTACCGTCGGACACGGTGGAGTTCGATGACATCGTGGTCATGTCCTCACAAAGAGCGATTACGGCCTTAGATGCAGGAGCTTGTAATACCCCCCAGCCATGGCGTAGGGAGTATTAGGTTTGGCGCAAAAACCTCCTTGGTTTTATCCCACTGACGTCACCCTCGCAGCCTGCGCAGGGTGACGCGACGTCACAAGGCCGATAAAGGAAATCGCCAGCGCTAGTCCAATGGTTGTGCTGACTTCGGTACGGTGCTCTGGTGTGATCATCATGACTGCCAGCGCTGCGCAAATGAACACAATCACCAGCCACGTCAGCCATGGAAACAGCCACATGCGAAAGGTCAGCTCAACGTTCTGCCGATGCAACATCCGGCGCATGCGCAGCTGCGACACCGCAATGGCCAGGTACACCAGCAAGGCAATCGCGCCGGAGCTGGCTAGCAGGAAGTCAAACAGCCCGGCGGGCATAAAGTAGCTCCACACGGTGATCGCCGCGCCCAGCACGGTGCTGGCGATGACCGCTGCCCGCGGCACGCCTTCGGAGGAGGTCGCCTTCAGCGCCTTCGGCGCATCGCCACGACGGCCCAGCGAGTACAGCATGCGCGAAGCAATGTAGATCGAGGAGTTCATGCAACTGGCCACGGCGATCAGCACCACCACGTCCACCATGAACTTGGCGTGGGGAATGTTCATGATCTCCAGTGCCCGCTGGTAGGAGCCTACCTGGGCGAGCAGCGGATCGTTCCAGGGCACCACGGAGATGACCACGAAAATCGACAACAGGTAGAACACGCCAATGCGCCAGATCACCGAACGCGTGGCCTTGGCAATGTTCTGCGAGGGATTGTCGGATTCGGCGGCGGCGATGGTCACTGCTTCGGTCCCGATGAAGCTGAACATGATGGTGATGAAGGCGCCCACCACCGCCGACAGGCCGTTGGGAGCGAACCCGCCGTGTTCAGCCATCAGGCCGCTCAAGCCGCTGACCTCCCGTTCGGGCACCCAGCCCATCAACACGGCAAAACCCACGCCGATGAAACCGATGATCGCCACCACCTTGGCCATGGCGAACCAGAATTCGAATTCGCCGTACTTGGAGACACTGAACAGATTGGTGATCACTAACGCAATGATCGACACCAGGGCGAACAGCCAGGCATCGATCTGGGGAAACCACTGGTTCAACACATGGCCGGCGGCCAGTGCTTCGATAGGAATCACAAGCACCCAGAACCACCAGTACAGCCAACCGATGGTGAAACCTGCCCAACGACCTATTGCCTGGTCGGCATAGGTGGAGAACGAGCCTGTGTCCGGGTTGGCCACCGCCATTTCACCGAGCATGCGCATGACCAAAACGACGAGCAGGCCAGAGAATAGATAGGCCAGCAAGACAGCCGGGCCAGCAGCCGCAATGGCATGTCCCGAGCCAACGAATAAACCTGCGCCGATAATTCCGGCAATTGACAACATTGTTACGTGACGAGGCTTGAAGCCCTGCGCCAATTGGCCACTCGAATCCTTGGAACTCGGGCTAATCATTGGTTTTTTTTCTCTGCTGATCGACATTTAAGCGTATTGATGGGAGCAACGAATCATCATTGTTGCCTGTTGTCTCCTCCTAGAAGCGGCCCCCTTCAAACGCTGAAGTTCTTATCAAACCCATCATCGCGATGTGGTTATTTAGATGAAACGACGCGCCACCTTACCCGGCTTGTTCGACAATTCAATTACCTGTTCACGCCGCCTCCTTGCCTGATATCGACACGTGCCAATTTAGCGTTCACAGCGAAAACCAAACGGTCACAAAATGGCCAGGTGCAATCATTTTGTTTGGTTGAGGATTCTGCTAATGCAGCAACGGATGGGGATAGCTTGGAAGGTTTAAGCGGGCGAGAAGGTTTCGGGACGAGGGCCGCGAGATCTCTCTGGAACGAGCGGATTGGATGATTACTGCCTGTCGCCATCGGATGAAAACGGCCATAAGCAGTCAGTAGGATATTTCCACGAAACCATGGGCGATTCAGTGCTTTCCAACTCGGTGTGACCGAGAAGGATCTGTACTGCTCTGGTGTTTTTCGTTCTCCGATAGATCAATGAAGTCTTGGTCCGACGCATCGAATGAACTCAAATGCCTTAGCAATTACACTTCGGGATGAATGTACTGACGGCGAGCAACCGATTCTTTGTCCATCAGACCGATCTCGACTGCAGATGCTTGGAGAAGTCCCGCTTCAAAATCAATCTGGCTGTAGGCCCCGGCCAAAGCCGATCTCAGCTTATCGGAATGATGAGTTAGCAGATTTGCAAACACCCGCTCCATCTCCAGAGGCGAGCGCACGGGCAGCTTAGGCAGAGAAGTGGGGACTAAAGTGGGGACTAAATAGATAGCCTGCTCGAGATAGCTAGCGCAAAATTGCGCTAACCACCTGATTATATTGGTGTCCCAGGGCAGGTTCGAACTGCCAACCTTCCCCTTAGGAGGGGGATGCTCTATCCAATTGAGCTACTGAGACACAAGTCGCACGCTAGAAATGCGCTGCGATGGACGGCGTGCATGTTAACGGGCGGGTCTGCGTTTGTCATGTCGTCCGTAGGCTTTTTAAGTGTAGGCAAGCGCCCCTCGACATCACGGGATTTGTTTACCGTGCAAATTGCATCACCGCAAAAAGCCATCATTGCAAATTGCAATGAGGCGACCTTGCACAATTATCTTAATTGATTGTTTTTAAAGGGTTTAATAGCCGATAGACTCTTGGCACGTCGGCTGCTTTAGCTGTTCTCAAAGAACAACAGAGGTCAGCCCTCATGAACCGCGTCCTTTTACTCTCGATCGCGATCGCACTGGCGGTGTTTTCAGGTTTTTATTTCGCCCCCGAGAGCGGTACTGAGCCGGTTGCCCAGCGAATGCCTCATTACCTGCAGGTACAAAAGGCACCTCAATTGGCGGTGTTGAGCGATAAGCACGGTTTTGTCGGTCAAGAAGTAAGCCAGGAAAATATCCTGCTGCCGGCGCAGTCTTCAGAACGCCTGGTATTTTGAACAACCCCTCAGGAGCACAGCATGACCAAATCAGCCGCAGGATTTTTCATCCTCGCCCTACTGAGCGGCATTGTTTATTTGTTACTGGTAAAGGACGAAATCGTCACCCTGCCGTTGATTGCCTGCGGCGTTTTTAGTGCGCTGTTTGTGCTGGCTCTGATCGCTGGTCGCAAATTCAAGTTTGATCCGGTATTGCGCTGACCCGTAGAAGGTTCAAAAGACTGGCCACTGTGTCCGCAAGATCGCCCGAATTGTCGAGTGATTGGATTGGCGTAATACCAACCGAGGCGTCATCCGTAAACAGTTCGTTTCTGCACAATCTCGCCTCAATCTCCGCCAGACTCTCACGCCCCCGCTGCCGCAACCGCTCTCGCAGCACGTTGTCCTTGACCGTCAATAGAATCGGCACCAGCGCTGGATAGCGGCTCAGGGCCTGTACCAAGTGCCCGCGAGAACCGTTCACCAGGACATTGCGGCCCTCCTTGAGCCATTGATCGATCACGATGGGAATGCCGTAATCCAGATCATTGGCATGCCAGCACAGCGCGAAATCGCCCTTGTCTTTGCGGCGCGCGAACTCTTCGCGGGAAACACCGACGGCATCCTCACCCACGGACTCAGCTGAACGCGTGATGACTCGACGCACCACTTCACAGTTGATTGCGTGCAAAGGCGCACGAGCAGCTTCGATGAGACTGTCCTTGCCGGATCCGGAAGGTCCCATCAGGTAAATCAGTCTGCCATCCATCCTGAAATAGCCCCCCATGACGTGGTTGCCACTAGTAAATCGGCCATTTGCCACTATCCTGTATAAGGTAAGGAATCGTGATCGAGATCCGCACAGCGTGCACCTCCAGGCGTCCTCGGACATCTCCTGTCGGGCAACAGGACGCGGCCAGCGATACGGACTTGGGTAGTCTTTTCAAACCAGTCCGCATTTCTGATAATTGGTGCTGGCATATCGCCTTTATCCAGTTCAATATTTGTCACAGAATTGACGCCAATGATCTGGCTTCTTTGAGGCATGATGCGAGCCTCTATCAATTCAGGTTGAACATTTGGCCAGAGTCCTTGTCCTATCAGACATCGTGCGGCCAATCCCGAGAACCGCTCCCCTGAACTAACCGGTTAAATATATGCGCCCATTGAAACAGGCAATTTATTCCAGCCGTACGGCTGACAAGTTCGTCGTACGTCTGCCAGACGGAATGCGTGAACGCATTGCCGAGGTGGCTCGCAATCATCATCGCAGCATGAACTCCGAGATCATTGCGCGCCTTGAGCAGAGTCTTATTCAGGAAGGCGCACTGGGCGAAGAGTTGAGCATGCGCCTGGACAGCCCGGAGCTGTCACTGCATGAACGCGAATTGTTGCAACGTTTCCGCCAGCTTTCCCACCGCCAGCAGAACGCCCTTGTTTCGCTGATTGCCCACGATGCCGAAATGGCCGCAGACGCCTCCTGATTCATCCGAATGCCCAAGCCAGCATAATCGCTGGCTTTTTTTTGCCTGAAATTCGGGTACAAAAAACCCGCCGATTGGCGGGTTTCGAGTAAATGGCCATCAGAGCAGGAAGATCGTCGCCAAACCAAGGAAGATGAAAAATCCGCCACTGTCGGTCATCGCCGTGATCATCACGCTGGCACCCATCGCCGGGTCTCGCCCCAACTTGACCAGAGTCATGGGAATCAACACGCCCATCAAGGCCGCGAGCAACAGGTTGAGCGTCATGGCGGCGGTCATCACCACGCCGAGGGACCAACTGCCGTAAAGCAGGTAGGCCACCACGCCAATCACCCCACCCCAAACCAAACCGTTGATCAAACCGACGGCCAGCTCCTTGCGCATCAATCGCGAGGTATTACCGGTACTCACCTGGTCCAGCGCCATGGCGCGAACGATCATGGTGATGGTCTGGTTACCCGAGTTGCCACCGATACCCGCCACGATCGGCATCAACGCTGCGAGCGCCACCAGCTTCTCGATCGAGCCTTCGAACAGACCGATCACGCGGGAGGCAATAAATGCCGTAATCAGGTTCACCGCCAGCCAGGCCCAACGGTTACGCAGGGACTTCCAGACCGACGCGAAGATATCTTCTTCTTCACGCAGACCCGCCATGTTGAGAACTTCGTTTTCGCTCTCTTCACGAATCAGGTCGACCATTTCATCGATGGTCAGACGGCCGATCAGCTTGCCGTTCTTGTCGACCACAGGCGCGGAGATCAAGTCATAACGCTCGAACGCTTGCGCGGCATCGTAGGCATCTTCGTCCGGGTGAAAACTCACCGGGTCGCTGGCCATGACTTCCGAAACCTGTTTTTCCGGGTCGTTGACCAGCAAACGCTTGATCGGCAACACGCCCTTGAGCACGCCGTCGTAATCCACCACAAACAGTTTGTCGGTGTGACCCGGCAGCTCCTTGAGCCGACGCAGGTAGCGCAATACCACTTCGAGACTGACGTCCTCACGGATCGTCACCATCTCGAAGTCCATCAGCGCACCGACCTGCTCCTCGTCATAGGACAACGCGGAGCGAACGCGCTCACGCTGTTGACCATCGAGGGTTTCCATCAGCTCGTGGACGACGTCTCGCGGCAGCTCAGAGGCCAGGTCAGCGAGTTCGTCGGCATCCATGTCCTTGGCCGCCGCCAGGAGCTCGTGATCGTCCATGTCGGCGATCAGGGTTTCACGCACCGAGTCGGATACTTCGAGGAGGATGTCGCCGTCACGGTCAGCCTTGACCAACTGCCAGAGCGTCAGACGATCGTCCAGCGGCAAGGCTTCAAGGATGTAGGCAACGTCGGCGGAGTGCAGATCATCGAGCTTGCGTTGCAGCTCGACGAGGTTTTGCCGGTGAACCAGGTTTTCAACCCGGTCGTGATGCGGACCTTCCTGGCGATGAGTCAGGTCTTCGACCACCCGCTGACGCTGCAGCAGCTCAATCACTTGAGCGAGGCGGTCCTGCAGGCTTTCTTGCGTTTTCTTTACTTCAACTTCAGACATAGGCGAACTCCACTCCCAGCAGCGGGGCACGCCGGAAGGATCAATCAGTCAATTCATGATTGGAAAAGCGGTTTACTGAGTTACTACTGGGTAAGTCCATGGAGGTATTCCACAAGCCCCGGCGGGGCTGACGGGCGCAATGATACACCGCCCAACGTTTTTTAATGTTAAAAAATCGCGGCTGAAACAAGCGCTTGCGAGACAAACCTGAGCGCCGTCCTGATCCTTGAAAATGCGACGACTCATTCTGAAAAGAAAACACACCAGCATTGAAAAATGTAGCGGCTACCCTTGAGTCAGACCGTCATGGAGGACGTTTGATGCAATTGAATGCACCTTGTTTTTTGTTGATCGCCCTGCTCTGCCTACCGCCCGAGGCACTTGCCTCAACCATTCATCGCTGCGAGGCAGCAAACGGCCGCATCACCTTCACCACGTTGAGCTGTAAGGCCGGAGAGAGCCTTTCGCTTCAGGACGTGCACACGTTCACCCCTGGCAGCACGGTGACACTCATGCCGGAAGCGGACTTTCGCGAAACATCCCGTATGAATGCCAAAAGGAGGGAGCCAACGGTCGTCGGCCAGACCGAGGACACCTGTGGAAACCTGATCAATGCACGGGAACGCAGGGAAGCAATCATCAATCAACGAATTGTTGCCGGCATGAGCCAGCAAGACGTCGAAAGCGCCCTTGGCAAGCCAGACAAGATCAGCATTCGGAATTCCGCCATGAGCTACCGATACGACACCAAGCGAGGTCGTAGCGCACACGTCGAGTTCGATGAGAAAGGATGCACCAGAGGAAAAGCCAAATCCCGGACGGCAAAAAGCCCGCGTTAAACGCGGGCTTTTTGGTGTTTGGTGCACTCGACAGGATTCGAACCTGTGACCGCTCGGTTCGTAGCCGAGTACTCTATCCAGCTGAGCTACGAGTGCAATTTGTGTTTTTAGACCAGATCACAACTGGTTGAAACAGAGTAGCTCACATCACTGCAAACAACTCTTAAATGGTGCACTCGACAGGATTCGAACCTGTGACCGCTCGGTTCGTAGCCGAGTACTCTATCCAGCTGAGCTACGAGTGCATTTGTTGCCGCGCATTATAGGCCGTTGAATCTTTTTGTAAAGCGCTTTTTTCTAGTAATTTCAACAACTTACCGAAGAAGCCAGATTACAACGTACTACGCAAATAATGGCGGAGAACGGGGGATTCGAACCCCCGACACCCTTTTGAGGTGTACTCCCTTAGCAGGGGAGCGCCTTCGGCCACTCGGCCAGCTCTCCGCAACACGGGGCGTATATTAACCAGCTTCTTCCCCGTTTGCAAACATAAAAAACGATAAAAATTAATGGCTTGGTTCTTCGTCCTTCTCTTTCTTTATACGCAGGTAAATTTCCTCACGATGGACCGCAACCTCTTTCGGGGCGTTGACACCGATACGCACTTGATTTCCTTTAACGCCGAGCACGGTCACGGTGATTTCGCCATCACCAATAATCAGGCTTTCTGCGCACCGACGAGTCAGAATCAGCATACCTTTCTCCTCACGCATTTCATTTCAGGGACAACAGTCTGCAAAAAAAAGGCACTCGACCTACAACCTGAACGATCGCAGTCCTACATGCCTGAGTATTGACTAGCGCGGGCAAAAGAACAGCTTCGGGCCGCACCATTCAAAAAAACAAAAGGGCGCGGTCAGACCGCGCCCTTCAGCAAACGCATCACTCGCCCTGTCGGGCCGGCGCGTCCAGTTCGAAAGCCGTGTGCAGAGCGCGCACAGCCAGTTCCAGGTACTTCTCTTCGATCACCACGGAGACTTTGATTTCCGAGGTCGAGATCATCTGGATGTTGATGCTTTCTTTCGCCAGGGATTCGAACATGCGGCTGGCCACACCTGCGTGGGAGCGCATGCCGACACCGACGATCGAGACCTTGGCGATCTTGATGTCGCCAACGACTTCACGGGCACCGATCTCGCGAGCGGTGTTTTCCAGCACGGTTTGCGCGGCCTGGAAGTCGTTGCGGTGCACGGTGAAGGTGAAGTCGGTGGTGTTATCGTGCGCAACGTTCTGCACGATCATGTCGACTTCGATGTTCGCGGCGCTGATCGGGCCGAGAATCTTGAATGCAACGCCCGGGGTGTCTGGCACGCCACGGATGGTCAGCTTGGCTTCATCGCGATTGAAAGCGATGCCGGAAATGATCGGCTGTTCCATGGTTTCCTCTTCATCAATAGTAATGAGGGTGCCCGGACCCTCCTTGAAGCTGTGCAGTACGCGCAGCGGAACGTTGTACTTGCCGGCGAATTCCACCGCACGGATCTGCAACACCTTGGAACCGAGGCTGGCCATTTCCAGCATCTCTTCGAAGGTAATCTTGTCCAGGCGCTGGGCCACGGACACCACACGCGGGTCGGTGGTGTAGACGCCGTCGACGTCGGTGTAGATCTGGCATTCGTCAGCCTTCAAGGCTGCCGCCAGCGCCACACCGGTGGTGTCGGAGCCGCCACGACCGAGGGTGGTGATGTTGCCGTGCTCGTCGACGCCCTGGAAACCGGCGACAACGACCACGCGACCTGCTTTCAGATCACCGCGAATCTTCTGGTCATCAATCTGCAAGATACGCGCTTTATTGTGCGCGCTGTCCGTCAGAATCCGTACCTGATTGCCGGTGTAGGACACCGCTGGCACGCCGCGCTTGATCAGCGCCATGGCCAACAGGGCAATCGTCACCTGCTCACCGGTGGAGACGATCACATCCAGCTCACGCGGAACCGGCTGGCCGTCGCCACTGATTTGCTTGGCCAGATCGATCAGACGGTTGGTTTCGCCGCTCATTGCAGACAGCACAACCACCAGGTCATCGCCAGCATCGCGGAATTTCTTAACCTTGTCGGCGACCTGCTCGATTCTCTCGACAGTGCCGACCGAGGTGCCTCCAAATTTCTGTACGATCAAAGCCATTTCAAAGCCGCCTCTGCCCATGAAGGGCGCCCAAATAATCACTCAAACAGCGTTCCGGCCCGCCACTAGACCGCGGGCCGGAACACTGCCTTATAAACCCTGCTCTACAAATGGAACAGTCAGGGCCAATGCCGCATCCAGTGCGCCAGCGTCAGTACCACCGCCCTGCGCCATGTCCGGACGACCACCGCCCTTCCCGCCCACTGCCGCAGCGGCTTGCTTCATCAAATCACCGGCTTTGAGTTGGCCAGTCAGGTCTTTGGTTACGCCTGCAACCAGAACGACCTTTTCCTCATGGACACTGCCGAGCAGGATCACTGCGCGGCCGAGTTTGTTTTTCAGTTGATCGACCAGCGCCAGCAGCGCCTTGCCGTCCTGACCGTCCAGACGCACGGCCAGCACTTTCACGCCTTTGACGTCCAGCGCGGAAGCCGACAGATCGTCGCCCGCAGCGCTGGCAGCCTTGGCCTGCAACTGCTCGAGTTGCTTCTCCAGCAGACGGTTGCGCTCCAGCACAGCCGACAGCTTGTCGATCAGGTTGTCGCGGCTGCCCTTGACCAGGTTGGCCGCTTCCTTGAGTTGTTCTTCGGCAGCGTTCAAGTATGCCAGCGCCGCGGCGCCGGTGACCGCTTCGATACGACGCACACCGGAAGCCACACCGCCTTCGCTGATGATTTTCAGCAGGCCGATGTCGCCGGTACGGTTGGCGTGAATCCCGCCGCACAGCTCGACGGAGAAATCCCCGCCCATGCTCAGTACGCGCACGTTGTCGCCGTACTTCTCGCCAAACAGCGCCATGGCGCCTTTTTGCTTGGCGGTTTCGATGTCGGTTTCTTCGGTTTCAACGGCGGAGTTCTTGCGAATCTCGGCGTTGACGATGTCTTCCAGGGCCTTCAATTGTTCAGGCTTGATGGCTTCGAAGTGGCTGAAGTCGAAGCGCAGACGCTGACTGTCGACCAAAGAACCTTTCTGCTGAACGTGATCGCCCAGTACTTTACGCAACGCGGCGTGCAGCAAGTGCGTTGCCGAGTGGTTCAACGATGTCGCGTGACGCACGTCGGCTTCGACGTGGGTTTCGACCGGCGAACCGACGGTCAGGCTGCCCAACGCCAACACACCGTGGTGCAGGAATGCGCCGCCGGTTTTGGTGGTGTCACGCACGTCGAAACGGCCATTGTTCGATTGCAGGTAACCGCAGTCGCCAATCTGACCGCCGGATTCAGCGTAGAACGGGGTCTGATCGAGAACGACCACGCCCTCTTCGCCTTCGCTCAAGACGTCGACCGACTGGCCTTCTTTATAGATAGCCACAATCTTCGCCGAACCACTGGTGGCCTTGTAACCGGTGAATTCGGTCGCCACGTCAACCTTGACCAAGGTGTTGTAGTCCAGACCGAACGAACTGGCGGAACGCGCACGGACACGCTGGGCTTCCATTTCGCGCTCGAAGCCGGCTTCGTCGACGGTCAGGTTACGCTCGCGGGCGATGTCAGCGGTCAGGTCCATCGGGAAACCGTAGGTGTCATACAGCTTGAACACCACGTCGCCTGGCACCACGGTGCCTTTGAGCTCCAGCAGATCCTGCTCGAGAATCTTCAGGCCGTGCTCCAAAGTCTTGGAGAACTGCTCTTCTTCGGCCTTGAGCACGCGCTCTATGTTGGCCTGTTGCTGCTTGAGTTCCGGGAACGCTTCGCCCATCTCGGCGACCAGTGCCGCAACGATCTTGTAGAAGAAGCTGCCGGTCGCGCCCAGTTTGTTGCCGTGACGGCACGCACGACGAATGATCCGGCGCAGCACATAGCCACGACCTTCGTTGGAAGGCAGCACGCCGTCGGCAATCAGGAAACCGCACGAACGGATATGGTCGGAAACGACCTTCAGCGAAGACTGATCGTCATTGCTGCAGCCAATCGCCTTGGCCGATGCGCTCAGCAGGTTCTTGAACAGGTCGATTTCATAGTTGGAGTGGACGTGCTGCATCACCGCACTGATCCGCTCCAGGCCCATGCCGGTGTCGACCGACGGCGCTGGCAGCGGGTGCAACACGCCATCGGCGGTGCGGTTGAACTGCATGAACACGTTGTTCCAGATCTCGATGTAACGGTCGCCATCTTCTTCAGGCGAGCCCGGCGGGCCGCCCCAGATGTGGTCGCCGTGATCGTAGAAAATCTCGGTGCAAGGACCGCACGGGCCGGTATCGCCCATGGTCCAGAAGTTGTCGGATGCGTACGGCGCGCCCTTGTTGTCGCCGATGCGGATCATGCGCTCGACCGGAACACCGATCTGCTGGGTCCAGATGTCATAGGCTTCGTCATCCGAGGCATAGACCGTTACCCAGAGTTTTTCCTTGGGCAGCTTCAGGACGCCGGTCAGGAAGGTCCAGGCGTAGGTGATCGCGTCGTGTTTGAAATAGTCACCGAAGCTGAAGTTACCCAGCATTTCGAAGAACGTGTGGTGACGAGCGGTATAACCGACGTTTTCCAGGTCGCTGTTCTTGCCACCGGCACGCACGCATTTCTGGCTGCTGGTTGCACGGGTGTACGCACGTTTTTCCTGGCCCAGGAAACAGTCCTTGAACTGGTTCATCCCCGCGTTAGTGAACAGCAGGGTTGGGTCGTTGCCCGGAATCAAAGAGCTGGAGGCTACACGGGTGTGGCCTTGCTCTTCGAAGAAGCGAAGGAAGGCTTCACGGATTTCTGCGCTTTTCATTAGGTTCTTCCACGGAGGCTGCGGCCAAAGGCCTGTGCGAAACGTCAACAGACGAAGCGACGGCAAAGGGCCGCATTATATCGGCCCTGCGCGCGGGGTACAGCGTGTTTATACGATAGAAACGGTCAATTGGACGGCTAACGCGGTCAGTTGCGCGAAAACTCGACGAATGTCGCGATGACTTGCTCGATTTGCGCACGGCTGACGTCCATGTGCGTGACCATTCTAAGGCGGCCGGCGGCGCTGAGCTTGATCCCGCGCTCGGCGGCAAAGGCCTTGATCGCCTCGGCCTTGTCGCCCATCTGCACATAAACCATGTTGGTTTGCACCGGTTCGACTTCGTAACCTGCTTTTCGGAGTCCGTCCGCGAGGAATTGCGCGTTGGCATGGTCGTCGGCCAGACGCTGGACGTTGTTATCCAGTGCGTACAGCCCCGCAGCCGCCAAAAGACCCGACTGACGCATACCGCCGCCCACCATTTTGCGCAGACGGCGCGCCTTGCCAATCAACTCGACCGAGCCGCACAACACCGAACCGATCGGCGCGCCCAGGCCTTTGGACAGGCAGACCGAAACAGAATCGAAGTGCTGCGTGATTTCCCGGGCATCGACACCCAGCTTGACCGCCGCGTTGTACAGGCGAGCGCCGTCGAGGTGCAGTTGCAACCCGTGTTCGCGAGTGAAGCTGCGAGCCCGGGCCAGATACTCCAGCGGCAGCACCTTGCCCTGCATGGTGTTTTCCAGCGCCAGCAAACGGGTGCGGGCGAAATGGAAGTCGTCCGGCTTGATTGCCGCCGCCACCTGAGCCAGATCCAGCGAACCGTCGGCCTGCACTTCCAGCGGTTGCGGCTGGATCGAACCCAGTACCGCCGCGCCGCCACCTTCGTACTTATACGTGTGCGCCTGTTGGCCAACGATGTATTCATCGCCGCGCTCGCAGTGCGCCATCAAGCCCAGCAGATTGCTCATGGTGCCCGTTGGTACGAACAGCGCCGCGGCAAAACCCAACCGATCGGCAAGCTCGGCTTCCAGTCGATTGACCGTCGGATCTTCACCGTAGACGTCGTCACCGGTGGCCGCGGTGGCCATTGCGTCGAGCATCCCTGGAGTCGGCTGGGTGACGGTGTCGCTGCGAAGATCGATAACGCTCATGAATCTGGCCTCGGTAAGCAGGGGAAAATCCCTTTCGGAATGGAATTACTGCGGTCATGACGACGAATAATCAACCCTTGGACGAGGAAAAGGCTTATCAAGCGAGCGAAAAAGTCGATAGCAATCATCGGATAGCAGCAATGCACAGGTGGGAAATATGTGATAAAAACGCTGCGCCGCCAGATAATCTGACGGCAAAACGTTCTCAGGGCGGGGTGCAACTCCCCACCGGCGGTAATTGCGCGCAATGCGCATAGCCCGCGAGCGCTTGGCGACAGCACGGCTTCGGCGGTGACTGGCGACAAGGTCAGCAGACCCGGTGTGATCCCGGGGCCGACGGTCATAGTCCGGATGAAGAGAGAACGGGATTGGCGCCGCCTAGGCTCTATACCAAAGCGCCGTCCGCAGGCATTTGTGCCTGCGTACCCTTAAATCCCATTCGATTCATATGCCCTGTTTTTTACATAAACAGGAGTCAGAACATGCAACCCACCGCAATCGACAGCAAAAGCAAAAACCATCAGGGCGAGCGCGTTGCGTTCATCCAGGCCTGCTGGCACAAGGAAATCGTCGATCAGAGCCGTAAGGGCTTCGTCGCCGAAATGATTGCCCAGGGTTATCACGAATCCGACATTGATTTCTTTGAAGTCGGCGGCGCCTTTGAAATGCCCTTGCACGCCAAACTGCTGGCCAAGACCGGGCGTTATGCCGGCATCGTCGCAGCAGCCCTGGTGGTGGATGGCGGGATCTATCGTCACGAGTTCGTCGCCCAGTCGGTGGTCAGCGGCCTGATGCAGGTTCAGCTGGAAACCGAAGTGCCGGTATTCTCCGTGTCCCTGACACCGCACCACTTCCACGCTGGCGAAGAACACCAGAAGTTCTTCTTCGAGCACTTTGTGCACAAGGGTCAGGAAGCGGCGAAGACGTGTGCGGATACGTTGCAGAAGTTGCGCGCGTTGCGTCGCAGTGAGCACCGCGCGGTAGCCGTCTAAACACCGGACATAACTGTGGGAGCCAGCCTGCTGGCGATAGCGGAATATCAGTCGACAACCAGAGTGACTGACACATTGCAATCGCTAGCAGGCTAGCTCCCACATTGGTTTGCGGTGAACTCAGGCCAGGTTTTCGTCGGTGGCCGGCACGATCAGGATGCCGGCGCGCAGGCCATTTTTCACCTTGGGGTTCGGGAAGATGATCCGGGCGCCCTCCTCCTCGATGATCCACCGCGTCTGGGCGATGTCTTCGGCCAGCAGATAACCCACTTCCAGTTCCGAAAAGTTCTCGATGTCCGCCGGCAGGTTCAAGCGGAAGCTGTCGCTGTGCTTGATGATTTCCCGTGCCACGCTGAACAACTGCAACCCATCCAGCGCCGCTTCAGTCAGTTCCGGCTCGG
The DNA here is from genome assembly GCF_055803035.1 of Pseudomonas sp. 300. Lineage (NCBI taxonomy): Bacteria > Pseudomonadati > Pseudomonadota > Gammaproteobacteria > Pseudomonadales > Pseudomonadaceae > Pseudomonas > Pseudomonas sp. 300. The sequence continues at coordinate 3,276,981 of NZ_JAVLRV010000002.1, forward strand.
AGCCTTCGATGATCTGTTTGAGGCGGGTTTCCAGCAAAGAGACGTTAACGCCGTCGTTCTGTCCGAACGGCCGGGCCTTGCCCAACTCAAGGGTGAAGGATTCGGCGCCGAGCTTGTCGTAGGTGTAGGAACTGAAAACGATGGACGGCTTGTTTTGCAGCAGCACGGCTTCCATGCCGGCGGCGCGCAGGCGTGCCAGCTCCTGACGGGAGTGCTGGCGATCTTCTTTCCACGGATACAGGGCGAACTGCTCGATTTTCGAGCCTCGAATCGCCGTGTGCAGGTCGTAGTGCAGACGTTCACGATCCGGCAGGCTGAAGAAGCTGGCGGCCAACCGTTCCAGCTCACAAGCGCGCAGGGCCTCGGAACCACTGGTTTGTTCGTGACGGCCGTTGAACAGCCGATTGACGTCCTGCTCGATGAAACGCTCGCCTTTGCGAATCGCTTCCGGGTTGCCGAACAGGAACAGAATGCGTGCGCGCGGCTTCAAGTCGCCGCGGGCGATGTCATGCAACAGGCGATCAAGCAACTCGATCGGTGCTGTTTCGTTGCCATGGATGCCGGCCGACAGCAGCAGGTCCAGGCCGTTATCCCGAGCTTCAGGTGGCCGGACTTCCAGCGCACCTTCGCTCAACCAGCGCATCCGCACGCCTTCGACAGTCAGTTGAGTCTTCTCCGCCGGTTCGCGGCCGGCGAGGGTCAGTTCAAGCAGTTTGCCGAGGGCGAGCATAGAGCGGTTTCCTTAATGGTCGTGTGCGCAATCCGGGCCGTGCACGTGGTCTTCGTCGCCGACTTCAGCCGGTTCCATTTCCAGTTGCAGACTTACCAGATTAGTCGCCAATGGGCGCAGCAGCAGGTTGGCGTATTCAGCGTCACCTTCTTCGACGTCCACGCCGATCAGCAGTTGGCCGCGGCCATCGTGCTGAATCCACAGCTCTTTGCCTTGCCAAATGACCGCGACGCGGGTGCAGGAAGTTTCCAGTTGCGTGCCGTCGGTGTCTTCAAGGATCAGCTGCAGGGTATCGCTCATGTGTTTTACGCTCTCGACGTTCAATTGATCTGGAATGGATAAACCGCGCCCAGTTTAAGGATTTGCGTCAGTTCATCCAGTGCCGTCCGGCACTCAAGCAGCAATTGCGGGTCCGCGAGATCGTTTTCGGTCATGCGGTCGCGGTAGTGCTTGTCGACCCATTCGGTCAGCGTGCCGTACAACGGTGCCGTCATGATAACCCCTGGGTTGACGGCCGCCAGTTCGGTTTCATTCAATGCGACGCGCAGGCGCAGGCACGCGGGGCCACCGCCGTTCTGCATGCTTTGCTTCAAATCGAAGACTTTGACTTCGCGGATCAGGCCGCCAGAGCTGGTCAAACCTTGCAGGTACTGCCAGACGCGCTCGTTACCACGGCACTCTTCCGGCACGATCAACAGCATCGAGCCATCAGGACGCGACAGCAGCTGGCTGTTGAACAGGTAGGAACGCACCGCGTCTTCCACGGTGACCGCAGAACGCGGAACGCAGATCGACTGGAAATTCCCGCCGACCTTGGCCAGTTTGCCTTGCAGCTCGGCCAGCATCTGGTCGGTGTCGAGGAACGCGTCCTCGTGATAGAACAGCACTTCGCCGTTACCCACCGCGATCACGTCGTTGTGGAACACGCCCTGATCGATCACCAAAGGATTCTGCTGCCCGTAGACCACGCCGTCGTCGCTCAAGCCGTGCAGACGAGCAACGGCTTGCGACGCTTCGAGCGTCTGGCGCGCCGGGTACTTCTGCGGCGCTGGATAGCGGGTATCGAACGCACTGCGACCGAACACAAAGAACTCGACGCCGGCTTCACCGTACTCACGGCAGAAACGCGTGTGGTTGGCCGCGCCTTCGTCCCCGAATTGCGCCACGGCCGGCAACGCCGCGTGGTGAGCGAAGTGCTTCTGATCAGCGAACATCGCCCCCAGCACACGGCTGGTCGTCGGGTGTTCGATACTGCGGTGGTACTTGCAGTTGAGGTTGGCGGCGGTGAAATGCACGCGACCGTCGGCGGTGTCGGCGCTAGGGCTGACCGTGGCGGCGTTGGCCACCCACATGCTCGATGCCGAGCAACTGGCGACCAGCAACGGCATCGCATCTTTGGCGGCTTGCTCGATCACTTGCGCGTCGGTGCCGCTGAAGCCCAGGCGACGCAGGGCGGCGACGTCTGGACGCTCTTGCGGTGCGAGAACGCCTTGTTGAAAGCCCATTTCCATCAGCGCTTTCATTTTCGCCAGGCCTTGCAGCGCGGCTTCCTTCGGGTTCGAAGACTGCTGGCTGTTGCTCTGGGACGCGACGTTGCCGTAGGACAGGCCGCCGTAGTTATGGGTCGGCCCCACTAGACCGTCAAAATTGACTTCATAGGATTTCATCAGCGAGGCTCCACGAGAATCTGTTGTTATGGCTTCAGTAACTATTCAGTAAGACCGCGTTGCGGCCATCGCCAGCAGGCTGGCTCCCACAGGGTCGGTGGTGTTCACACATTTTGTGTACGACCCAATCACTGTGGGAGCCAGCCTGCTGGCGATGGGCATCACGCCATCTTCACGCCAGGCGTAAGCGATGCAGGCAACGTCAGGCTCGGCGTTTCCAGCGAAGCCACCGGGTACGCGCAGTAATCTGCGGCGTAATAGGCGCTGGCGCGATGGTTGCCCGAGGCGCCGACGCCGCCGAACGGTGCGCTGCTCGCGGCACCGGTCAGCTGCTTGTTCCAGTTGACGATACCGGCACGGCTTTCCAGCCAGAACTGCTGATAACGCGCTTCGGAATCCGACAGCAGACCGGCCGCCAGGCCATAGTCGGTGTTGTTGGCTTCAGCGATCGCCGCTTCAAAATCAGCGTAGCGGATCACTTGCAGCAAAGGACCGAACAGCTCTTCGTCAGGACGATCGGCCACTGCCGTGACATCCAGAATGCCTGGGGTCAGCAACGCGGCTTGCGCCTGAGGCTGAGTCATTTCCAGCAGCGCCACGGCGCCGTTGGCCAACAAATGTTCCTGTGCATCCATCAAGGCTTTCGCCGCACCGAGGGAGATCACCGAGCCCATGAACGGCGCCGGTTGCTGATCGAACGCACCGACTTCAATGGTCGAGCTGACCGCCACCAGACGCGCCAGCAACGTGTCGCCCCAAGTGCCCTGCGGCACCAGCAAGCGGCGAGCACAGGTGCAACGCTGACCGGCGGAGATGAACGCCGACTGGATGATGGTGTAAACGGCAGCATCGAGATCAGCGACCTCATCGACCACCAGCGGGTTGTTACCGCCCATCTCCAATGCCAGAATTTTGTCCGGACGACCGGCGAACTGCTGGTGCAGATGATTGCCGGTGCGGCTCGAACCGGTGAAGAACAGACCGTCGATGCCCGGGTTCGCCGCCAGGGCGATACCGGTTTCGCGAGCGCCTTGCAGCAGGTTCAACACGCCGGCCGGCAGACCGGCTTCGATCCAGCACTTGACCGTCAGCTCGGCGACTTTCGGCGTCAGTTCGCTCGGCTTGAACAGCACGCTGTTACCGGCCAGCAGCGCCGGCACGATGTGACCGTTGGGCAAGTGACCCGGGAAGTTGTAAGGACCGAACACCGCGACCACGCCATGCGGCTTGTGGCGCAACACGGCGGTGGCGTCGCCCAGCGGGCCGCTCTTCTCGCCGGTGCGCTCGCGGTAGCTCTGCACCGAGATCGCAATCTTGTTGACCATGCTGGTCACTTCAGTCGCCGCTTCCCACAACGGTTTACCGGTTTCTTCACCGATGCAACGCGCCAGTTCGTCGGCGTTGTTTTTCAGCGCGGCGGCAAAAGCCTCCAGCACGGCGATGCGCTCATCCAGGGTGCGACGGGCCCAGCCCGGGAACGCCTGACGAGCAGCCTGCACGGCCGACTCAACCTGAGCGGCGGTCGCGCCCTCGCCGGTCCACAGCACTTGCTGGGTCACCGGGTTCAGCGACTGGAAGGCTTCACCCTGACCGGCCAGCCATTCACCTGCGATGTATAGCGAATTCATTATTTCGACTCCCTGGCAGCAGACAACGGAACGGCGCGCACCTGATCGCCGGCGTTGAGTTGAAGACGTTTGGCGGTCAGCGGATCGACGACCAACGTGCCGGCGGCGAAGCGTGCTGGCGCAGCAGTGATGCGGCAGTCTTCGCGCTTGCGGTTGTGAATCAGGAACGGCGTGGCGTCGTCACCCGGCGTGCCAATGGCCAACACCAGCGCCTGACTGTCGCGCACGGCGCGGATCTTGCCGGTTTCGCATTCCACCGCCGGGCCGGCGTCGAAGATGTCGACGTAGCCCTGGTAGCTGAAACCCTCGCTCTTGAGCATCGACAGCGCCGGCTCGGTGTCTGGGTGAACCTGACCGATCACGTTGCGCGCATCCGGCGACAGGAAGCAGGTGTACAGCGGGAATTTCGGCATCAGTTCGGCGATGAACGCCTTGTTGCCCACGCCGGTCAGATAATCGGCCTGGCTGAATTCCATTTTGAAGAAATGACGACCAAGGCTTTCCCAGAACGGCGAACGCCCGGCTTCGTCGGACACGCCGCGCATCTCGGCGATAATCTTGTTGCCGAACAGCTGCGGGAACTCGGCGATGAACAGCATCCGCGCCTTGGCCAGCATGCGACCGTTGAGGCCCGTGCGGTAATCGGCGTGCAGGAACAGCGAGCACAATTCAGAGTTGCCGGTCAGGTCGTTGGCCAGGAACAGCGTCGGGATTTCGCGATAGATGTTCAGCTCTTGGGACGCACTGACCGTCAGGCCAACCCGGAAGTTGTACCAGGGCTCACGCAGACCGACGGCGCCGGCGATGGCGGAAATCCCCACCACACGAGCGTTGTCATCTTCGAGCACGAACAGGTAGTCCGCATCGCCGCGCCCGGCTTCGCCGCGAAAGGTCTTCTCGGCCCAGCCGACCCGGTGGGCCAGACGTTCTTCGTTGGCCGGCAAGGTGGTCAGGCCGGTGCCGGTGCTGCGGGCCAGGTCGATCAGAGCGGGTAAATCGCTGCTGCGTACGGGACGAACGATCATGCTATCTCCTCAAACGGGCCGCTTGCGCCACCCGCGAAACTCTCTGCTTTTCAGGCAATAAAAGCAGTCGTTAAACCGCTACCAGGCGCACGCTCGCACCTTCGCCGACGCCCAGGGCTTCGGCCGCTTCCAGATCCAGGGTCACGGGTTTGCCCGGCGCGTAATCGAGCTCGAGCAACACGGCGCGGTAATCCTGCAACTGTGCATTGGCCACCAGGTACTGACGACCGGCGCCTTTTACCGGCTCGCCGATTTTCACCGGCACCACACGGCTCTGGGCGATCGAACGGATCCCCGAAACGCGGGCATGCAACGTCGGGCCACCGTCGAAAATATCGATGTAGTGATCGGTCTCGAAGCCTTCGCGCATCAGGATGTCGAAGGTGATCTGCGCCCGAGGGTGCACCTGGCCCATCGCTTCTTGCGCGGAGTCCGGCAGCAACGGCACGTAGATCGGGTAATGCGGCATCAGCTCGGCGAGAAACGTACGGCTCTTGAGGCCGCACAGACGCTCGGCTTCAGCGTAGTTGAGGTCGAAGAAGTTGCGACCGATGGCGTCCCAGAACGGTGAGTCGCCATTTTCATCGCTGTAACCGACGATCTCGGTCACCACGGAATCGGCAAAACGCTCCGGATGGCTGGCCACGAAGAGCAAGCGGCCACGGGAGTTCAGCTCGGCCCACGGCGACCCCACCAACTCGCGTTGCACGTAGAAACTGGTCAGCAAACTGTTGCCGGTCAGGTCGTGGCACTGCGAAAGCACGTGGATCTTGTTATGAATCTTCAGCTCGCGGGAAGCGTGCACGAAGGTTTCATTACGGAAGCTGTAGAACGGCTCGGAATAACCGGCCGAGGCAACGATGGCCGAGCAGCCGACCAGTTTCCCGGTGGCGGTGTCTTCGAGCACGAAGAAATAGCTCTCTTCACCGTTGAAGCTGACTTCGGCAGAGAACGAGGCCTCGCTCGCGGCGATCTTGTCGCTCAGGCGTTCAACGTCATCCGGCAAGGAAGTGACACCAATCGGGCTGTCCGCAGCCAGACGCTGTACCTCGCCCAGATCAGCCATTTGCGCGGGGCGCATCACCAGCATGGTGTCACTCCTTTCTCTCAAAACTTACGAAATAAAAAATCCCGGGCCACCCCTGAAACAACTCAGAGTCAACTGTGGGAGCTAGCCTGCTAGCGATCTCGTCCTGTCAGGCAACAATGATGTTGGCTATCAGGCCCTCATCGCTAGCAGGCTAGCTCCCACACTTTTGATCCAGCCCGAAACAAAAATTGGGATCGACGCCTGAAAGGTCAGGCGTCGAAGGGTCTATCAGGCTTGCGTCAGTTTTGCCGCAGCGCGCTCGAAACGGTCCAGACCTTCGTCGATGTCTGCATCTTCAACCACCAGGCTTGGCGCAAAACGCACCACGTCCGGGCCGGCTTGCAGCACCATCAGGCCTTCGCGCTCGGCGGCGTTGAAGATGTCCTTGGCTTTGCCTTTCCAGGCATCGCTCAGCACACAACCGATCAACAGGCCCATACCACGCACCTTGGTGAACAGGCCGTATTTCTCGCCGATCTGTTCCAGGCGCGCCTTGAACTTGTCGTGCTTGGCATTGACGCCGGCCAGCACTTCAGGGGTGTTGATCACGTCAATCACCGCTTCGGCCACTGCGCACGCCAGCGGGTTGCCGCCGTAGGTGGTGCCGTGGGTGCCGACGACCAAATGCTTGGCCAGGTCTTCGGTGGTCAGCATCGCCGCGATCGGGAAACCGCCGCCCAGGCTCTTGGCGCTGGTCAGGATGTCCGGGATCACGCCGTATTGCTGGTAGGCGAACAGCTTGCCGGTACGGCCCATGCCGGTCTGCACTTCGTCGAAGATCAGCAGCGCGTTGTGCGCGGTGCAGAGGTCACGGGCGCCTTGCAGGTATTCGAGTTCGGCCGGGATGACACCGCTCTCGCCCTGGATCGGTTCCAGGACCACGGCGCAGGTCTTGTCGGAAATGGCGGCTTTCAACGCGGCCAGATCGTTGTACGGCACGTGGGTGATGCCGGTGATTTTCGGACCGAAACCGTCGGAGTACTTCGACTGGCCACCGACGTTCACGGTGAACAGGGTACGGCCGTGGAAGCTGTTGAGCGCGGCGATGATTTCGTACTTCTCGCTGCCGAACCGATCGAAACCGACGCGACGGGCCAGCTTGAACGCGGCCTCGTTGGCTTCGGCGCCGGAGTTGCAGAAGAACGCACGCTCGGCGAAGGTCGCGTTGATCAGCTTATGCGCCAGGCGCAGGGCCGGCTCATTGGTGAACACGTTGGACACATGCCACAGCTTGTTCGCCTGTTCGGTCAAGGCACCGACCAGCGCCGGGTGCGCATGGCCCAATACGTTAACGGCAATCCCGCCGGCGAAGTCGATCAGCTCGCGGCCAGACTGGTCCCAAACGCGGGAACCGGCGCCACGCACAGGAATGAAGGCGGCAGGCGCATAGTTGGGAACCATTACCTGGTCGAAATCGGCGCGTTCTACCGCAGCGTGCTCAACGGACATCGGAGTCTCCTGAAAAGGAACACTCGCCTGAAACTGGCGAGCGATGAGGGGGATTGTAAGGACAGTTTTCAGCCCGGCCTTGCCGCCAAGCGACAACTTCTTATAGCGCAAACCCCGGTTTCAGCCGGGTTTACGGCAATGCGACATATAGCGTCGCAAAGGCGCAGTTTAAACCGGCGGCACAGGTTATAGGCAGGCTTGTGAAGCGATGCGGTAATTATGTACCGCACACCCTGCCTCATCGTCTGTTTTGCTGCGCGTCCATCCAAACGCTAAGGGATTAGCGCAATGACCCAACATGAATCCGAGCTTACGGCTCAGCCAGACACGCATTTTCAGCATGTCTTCCACAATCTGCCCGACTGGGTATTAACAACGTCGCCCGCCACCCGCCGCGCGCTCAAGAGCGCGCCGCTGGCCATTCCTGACTGGCACACCCAGGCAACCCGCCAGCAGCATCAGGCCCTGAAAGCAGCCAACACGCACTACCTGACCCAGCGCAACCACCTGGAATCGATGCTGAATAAATTGCAGAACGCCCGGGACTTTGCCGAACCGCTTCTGCGAGACGCATTGAAAACCCGCTACGGCCTGGACCTGGACGTCAAGACGACTTTCCTGCGCCTGTACATCCCGCAGACCATTCCGTGGTTCCCGATCAAGACCGGTGCCGCGCGCACCTGGACGGTATCGCTGCTCGACGCCGCCCTGCACAACTTTCAGGATTCGGAAAGCGAAGCCGAGGCCTACGAATCCGCCTCGACGTTCATCACAGAACCTTCGTCCACGGGACAATTCGAGACGTTGCCGGCGATCAAGCGCCAACTCTCCATTCAGCACTTCACCCGGATGTGCAGGGAACTGGATATCGGCGGTCGATACGAGACTTACCTCAAAGAATATCTGGGATCGACCAACCCGGTAGTGGCTGCCGTGTTGAAGGCGAGCGTGATCAAGACGCACAAGGCCGCCCTGCTTTCAGCCCTGCACATGGCCCAGGCCCGGGGCGACCTGCCGCTCGATGCCCATCAGTCGATTCTCGACATTATCGAGGGTCGCGAAAACGTGGGACTGGACAACTGGCGACTGCACTGTCACGACCTGAAAATCATGTCTTCAACGCTGACGGGCATTGTCATTTTCGCGCCGAGGCTTGAGCTCACGTCCCAACGATCGCGGATCATCGCTTACATCCCCGATGACCCGGAACATCCGCTCAAACAGTACCCCGACACCTTGGCGTTCATGACCGAACTGACCCGCAAACTGCGCGCCCCGGCTTATCAGGCGTTCTTCAGCCGGTTCATCGATCATCAGGAACGAGGACACTTTTTCGCCGACCTCAACAGCCGTCTCAGCGCGGTCACCTGGCATGAACACCAGCGCGGTGATCCGCTGCCGAGCTGGCGCGACACCCCCATCGACAACCCCAACCTGCAGTTCTCGGTGAGCTCGATCAGAAACGATCTGTGGACGCACCTCTACCAGCAGCAACTGAACAAAATACTCAATGACGCACGCAGCCTCGCGGTCTCTACCGCCAGTGCCGACCGAACGGCACGGTGGGCGTCATGGGACGCCTTCAGCAATGTCGCGAAAAAGATCCTTGAAGTGGCGTCGTTCGCTGCTCTGCCCTTTGTTCCGTTTCTGGGCGAAATAATGTTGGGCTACATGGCCTACCAAGTGCTCGACGACACGTTCGAAGGCATCATCGACTGGGCTGAAGGCCTGAAAACCGAAGCATTCGGGCACTTGATGACGATCGTTGAAACGGTGGTTGAACTCGGGACGTTCGTGGTGGGCGGCGCCATGGCGGCCAATGCATTCAACGGCCTCATGTCTCGCGAGGCGGTGACACTGATTTCCCCGCTCAAACCGGTCGAAACCGCCACAGGCAAAACCCGATACTGGAAACAGGATCTGACCCCTTACGAACAATCCGTTGATTTGCCGGACACGGCCACACGCGACCCTCTCGGCTTGTATCAGCATCAGGGCAAAACGCTGGCTCGCATTGAAGACAAACTCTACTCGGTCAAACCGGACAGCAAGACTGGCCGCTTTCAGATTCAACACCCGAACCGGGCCGATGCCTACCAGCCCGCTCTGCGCCACAACCATCATGGCGCCTGGCAGACCCTGCTGGAGCGACCGCTGACGTGGGACCGGGAAACCGTGCTGCGTCGACTCGGCCAGAGCGTCGAATCGTTCAGCGGTGCCGAGCGCGAGCAAATCCTGCAGATCAGTGGTTTTCACGACAACGTGTTGCGCGAGATGCATGTCGAGAATCAGCGCCCGCCTTCGCTACTGACCGACACGATCAAGCGCTTCAAAATCGACCGCGACATTCAGGCACTGGTCGAACAGACCGGCAGCGAACATCCCGATCGCTATCAGGCGTTGAATCAGCGCTCATCGTTGTTCCAGTCTCGCTACCGCGAACTTGAAAAAACCGACGACCGCCACGTTCAACTGCTGCAGGGCGAAGTACAGGGACTGCCCACGGACATCGCGCAAGAACTGGTGAGCAATGCAACCGGCACCGAGCTGAAGCAAATGCACAGCGGGCGCTTGCCGCAACGGCTCAAGGATGTCGCACTGAAAGCCATGGAAGCGGTGCGTGTCGCCCGAGCCTATGAGGGGTTTTATCTGGAGGGCATGGAGACGGCGGACACCCATCGCCTGGCCCTGCACACGCTTGAGTCACTGCCCGGCTGGCCCGCTCGCCTGCGCATCGAGGTCAGGGAGTTTTCCCATGAAGGGACGTTGCGCGACAGCATCGGCCAGCCCGACGCGCCCCTCCTCAGGACATTGGTGTACGCCGAGGACGGCACTTACAAGGTCCATGAAAACACTGAGCTGCCGGGGGACTTTTATCAGGCCATCCTTCAGGCATTGCCGGAAACGGAGCGCAACGCGATGGGCCTTTCTGTCGACGACGGGCCGATACTCAAACAACGCATTGTCCGGCAAGCACAGCACAAACCGGAGTTGCGCGCGCTTCTGGCCAAGCACCCCAACCGAAAACCCTTCTATGACCCGACGACCATGCGCCTGCCCGGAGGAACGGCGGGTTACCAACGCATCGGTCGCCCGACACCGACACTCGCTGACAGGGTTCGCGAGGTGTATCCAGGCCTGCCCCAGGATGAACTCAGCGCCATCGTTGCCCGCTTGCAACGCCACCCCGATGGTGCTCGCGTGGAGCTTTCGCGCCTGCGCAATGAAATGGAACGGCTGCACGAGGATCTGGGTCGCTGGATAAACGAAGCGCCCACCGTGCACCCCGAAACCAGGCTTCCACTGAGCGAGCTGGAACAACAGGCCCAGCAGCACAACCGACGGTTGCTGGCCCAGGAAATCCAGCGCAGCTGGCGCAGGCAGTCAGACCGGGACCTGGACTCTGCGGACAGCAGTGACCGATACGTGCTGCGGTTCGCGGAACCGATTCTGGGTGACCTGCCGGTTCTGACGGCAGACTTCAGCCACGTGTCCCTGCTTGCCCTTGAAGGCAGTCGCGCCGAGCAAGGCGTTCACGGGTTTCTGCAACGCTTCAGTAACCTTCGTCGCCTGGAGTTACGGCGCTTCTCCCTGAATACCCTGCCCGAAGCCATCCCACAGATGACCAACCTCGAAGCCTTGCTGCTCCAAGACTGCGCGATCGGGTTTGACGCCGACGCCTGGTCAAGGCTGACTTCATTGAAAAAACTGGTGATGCTGGACCTGTTCCGCAATCCATTCGCCACGACTCCCGGCCTCGAATCCATGCCTGAACTGGTGCACCTGGACCTGAGCGAAACCGGTCTGACTGAATTCCCCGCCAGCGTCGTCACGCATCCCAGGCTCGACACGCTGATGCTGATCAATAACCTAATCACCGAGCTGCCTGCCGGGTTGTTCGACAGCGTGGTCTACGACAAGAGCGGCATACACCTGTCGGACAATCCGCTCGTCGAGAGCGTTCGACAACTCATCAAGCTGCATTACCTCGAAACCTCATACGATCTGGGCGTCTATGCCCCCGAGGCAGATATCGAGCGTGTCAGGGCGCTTTACCCGAACATGGAAGTCGAGCAGGCCAGCGACTTCGTCTACGAATTGCCCGGGACCCTGGAAGAGGGCCGGATAGAACTGACCAGGCTGGAAACGGAGCTCGCTCAGTTGAGCAGCGACCTGGCGGCATGGACCGCCGACCTGCCGCCGCTCCACCCACGCACGGGCGAACCGTTCAATGAACGCCAACTGTTTGTCGAGCACGCCAACCGCGATGAATTCATGCAAACGCTGCAGCAATGCTGGCGGCATCAGACCGATGTGGACGATTTCAATGATTCACTCGAACCAACGTTCGATCTGGTCATCAATTCCCGAATAACCGGAGAGCTGCCAACCCTCAGCGCCGACTTCAGCCATGTCTCGGCGCTGGAACTGCAAAGTGTCGATGGCGTGACCCGGATCGGACGCTTCCTCGACGCCTTCCCCAACCTCAAAAGCCTGAGACTTCAAGAATGCGACCTCGGCACCCTTCCCGAGGCGGTGTTCAAGATGGGGAGACTGCGATCACTGTCGCTGCCTGAATGCCGCATCACTTTGTCAGCGGAGTCGGCAAACGCATTGGCAGGAATGGAACAGCTGGACTATCTGGATTTGAGCGCCAACCCTTTGGGCCACACGCCCGATCTGAGTCAAATGAAGGGGATCGCCACCGTCCTGCTCGCCGAGACCGGCATCACCGAAGTGCCCCGGGGCCTGCTGCAGCTGGAGGAACTGGATTGGGCCGACCTGAGCGATAACGCCATCACCGACATACCGAGCGACATCATGGAAGTGCCCGTGGAAGTGGCAGAAAACATCAATCTTCGAGGCAATCCGTTTTCCGAGGAAAGCGTGTTACGGCTGATCGACTACTTCGAGAGCACCGGCACGGATTTCAATGTGGAAGAAGTGATCAATCGAGGTGAGATGCAGGTTTCATCCACGGAGGGGTCCGAAGTCGACGAGTAAGACGGCCGTCAGCCTCGTTCCGATGGCACCGACGACAACTCGAACGGACTGCTGCTGCGCCGCTGGTTGCGATCTTCCCGTGGCGTGGCGCCGAAGAAGTTGCGGTAGGCACTGGAAAAATGCGGCCCCGAAGAGAAGCCGCACGACAGGCCGATCTGGATGATCGACTTGCTGGTTTGCATCAACATCTGCCGGGCCTTGTTCAGGCGCAGTTCCAGGTAGTACTGGCTCGGCACGCGGTTGAGGTATTGCTTGAAGATGCGCTCCAGCTGCCGACGGGACACGCACACGTGCTGGGCGATTTCGTCGGTGGTCAGTGGTTCTTCGATGTTGGCTTCCATCAGCAACACGGCCTGAGTGAGCTTCGGATGGCTGGAGCCGAGGCGGTTCTGCAGCGGAATGCGTTGGCGTTCGCCGCCTTCGCGGATGCGTTCGACCACCAATTCTTCGGACACAGCACCGGCCAATTCGGCGCCGTGATCACGGGCCAGCACGGCCAGCAACAGATCGAGAACCGACAAGCCGCCACACGCGGTCAGACGATCGCGATCCCAATCGAACAGATGGCTGGTGGCGATGACTTTCGGGAAACGTTCGGCGAAATCGTCCTGCCAGCGCCAGTGCACGGCAGCGCGATAACCGTCGAGCAAACCGAGCTGCGCCAACGGGTAAACACCGGCCGACAGACCGCCGATCACGCAACCGGCACGCACCAATTGTTTCAGCGAACTGCTGAGCGCCGGCGCGAGTGTGGTCGGCGGCTCATCGGCGAGCAGGAACAGCTTCTGGAAATTTTCGAGCTTGCCGGCCCACGGCTCACCCGGCAATTGCCAGGCGCCTTCGGTCGGCGGTTCGGCCTGCAAAAACGACAGTTCGTAGACCACGTCCGGATGCACACGCTGGGCAACACGCAAGGCCTCCTCAGCCAGCGCAAGCGTCAGTGCTTTAGTGCTGGGCCAAATCAGGAAACCAATTCGATGGGCAGTCATGGCGGGCAATCCGAAACGAAAACAGTGATGAAGGCATGGGCCAATGCTAGCCCGGAAATGAACGCAAATCTCAAAACCAACACAGATCAAACTGTGGGAGCTGGCTTGCCAGCGATGGCGGTGGGTCAAATAACATCTCTGGTGCAGACATACCGCTATCGCTGGCAGGCCAGCTCCCACAGGGATCGGAGCCGGCCTTCAGGTTGCGAAGCATGCACTATCCCGGTGCGCAACGGGAGTTCGGTTTACTTCAGGCTGCCCGAGAGGAATTGCTGCAGACGCTCGGACTGTGGATTGACCAGCACCTCGCGCGGGTTGCCGCTTTCTTCGACGACACCTTTGTGCAGGAACACCAGTTGGTTCGACACTTCACGGGCGAAGCCCATTTCGTGCGTGACCACCACCATGGTCCGGCCTTCCAGCGCCAGGGCCTGCATGACCTTGAGCACGTCGCCGACCAGTTCCGGGTCGAGGGCCGAGGTCGGTTCGTCGAACAGCATCACCTCGGGCTCCATCGCCAGGGCACGGGCAATCGCCACGCGCTGTTGCTCGCCGCCGGACATGTGGCCTGGGTAGGCATCCTTACGATGCGCCACGCCCACCTTGTTCAGGTAGTGCTCGGCTTTCTCGCGGGCTTCGGCCTTGGACATGCCGAGCACATGGACCGGCGCTTCCATGATGTTTTCCAGCGCGGTCATGTGCGACCACAGGTTGAAATGCTGGAACACCATCGACAGGCGCGAACGCATGCGTTGCAGCTGTTTCGGGTCGGCGGCCTTCAGCGCACCGTCCTTGTTGGCCACCAGTTTCAGCTCTTCGTTGTTAAGCAGAATCTTGCCCGCGTGCGGCTGCTCCAGCAGGTTGATGCAGCGCAGGAAAGTACTTTTGCCGGAGCCACTGGAGCCGATGATGCTGATCACATCGCCAGCCGCCGCTTTCAGGGACACGCCCTTGAGCACTTCGTGACTGCCATAGCGTTTATGCAGGTCTTGGACTTCAAGTTTGTACATGCGGTCGGTTCTCACAAAAACAGTCAGTCAGTCGTTGAGCAAGCGCCCGTGACGCAGCGCTTCGCGCCCCGCCACCTTGGCCAGCCAGAAACCGGGTTGGGCATAACGCAGCCGTTCAATGGCAAACAGCACCCCGGACGTACCAGCACACACCGTGCTGACCCGATCCGATAACGGATCGATCACTTCGAAAATCTCATCGCCGGCTTCGATCCACTCACCGGGTTTACGCAGAAAACTGATCACGCCCGGATGCGGCGCGAACAGCAATTCGGTGCCTTCGAACGGCATGCCTTCGCAGGCGTCCTGCGCAGGTTTCGGCCATTCGCCGCTGATCAAGCCTTGCTCGGCGAGGAACGCGAGAATGCCTTCGGCGTAAGCCTCGGCGTCAGCGCGACCGGTATCGGCCTGACCACCTAATTCAATGGTAGTCGCCAGGCACGCCAGTGGAATCTGCGCGTCCGGGAACTGACGCGACAGACGCAGCCACGGCAGCGAGCAGGCTTCGTCGAAGGAGCTGCCGCCGGAATCTTCCGCCAGCAAACCGACCTTCACATTCAGGTGCGCGGCGAGCGAACGCCATTGCGGCCAGTGTTGCGGCAAGGCATACATGTGCAGCGCTGCTTCGGCGTCGCAGTGCAGATCCAGCACCACGTCGGCGGTGCAGGCATGGCTGAGCAGTACGCGCTGCATGCCTTGCAACTGGCTGCTTGCCTCTGGCAATGCCGCCAGGTGATCGCTCATGGCCTGGCGAATCAAGCGAATATTGGCGTGCGGATCATCACCCAGATGTCCTTCGAGTTGGGCCGCCACTGGCGCGCTCAGCTCGACGAAATCGCGGTTGAAATTCTTGCCGCTGCCCGCTTCGAAACGACCTTGATGATTGCCCTGAAGCAGTTGACCGAGGCCCAGTGGGTTGGCCACCGGCACCAGTTCGATTACGCCGTTGAGCAAGCCTTGGGCTTCGAGTCCGGCCAGGCGCTTTTTCAGCTCCCAGGCCGTGCGCATCCCCGGCAATTCATCGGCGTGCAGGCTGGCCTGGATGTAGGCCTTGCGCTCGCCACTACCGAAGCGGAACACCGAAATCTGGCGTTCGCTGCCCAGGTGGCTCCACGGCAATGGATGATCGATGCGTTCCATATCAGTGCTTCCGCGGGGCCAGATAGCCCAGCCAGCGGCGCTCGGCCAGTTTGAACAGCTTCACCAGAATGAACGTCAGGCACAGGTAGAACACGCCAGCGGTGATGTAAGCCTCGAACGGCAGGTAGAACTGAGCGTTGACCGTGCGCGCGGCACCGGTGATGTCGATCAGGGTCACGATCGACGCCAGACTGGTGGTCTGCAGCATCATGATCACTTCGTTGCTGTACTGCGGCAACGCACGGCGCAGGGCCGATGGCAGCAGGATGCGTTTGTACATCTTGAAGCGCGACATGCCCATGGCCTTGGCCGCTTCGATTTCACCGTTCGGCGTAGCGCGCAGGCTGCCGGCGATGATTTCTGCGGTGTAGGCACTGGTGTTGATCGCGAAGGCCAGGCACGCACAGAACGTCGCGCTGGACAGCCATGGCCACAGGAAGCTTTCACGTACTGCTTCGAATTGCGCCAGCCCGTAGTAGATCAAAAACAGCTGCACCAGCATCGGCGTGCCGCGGATCACGTAGGTGAAGAGCCAGGCCGTCATGTTGACGACGGTGTTCTTCGAGACGCGCATCAGCCCCAGCGGCAAGGCCGCCAGCAGACCGAAAAACAGCGACAGTGCGAGCAATTTGAGGGTGGTCACCAGGCCGCCAAAGTACAGCGGCAAGGCCTCCCAAATGACGTTGTAGTCGAAGATCATAGATCAGCCGCCCTTACGCCTACCGAGTAGCGCTTCTCAAGGTGACGCAATGCCAGCAACGAGACACTGGTGATCACCAGGTACATCGCCGCCACTGCGAGGAAGAAGGTGAAAGGCTCGCGGGTGGCATCTGCCGCCTGCTTGGCCTTGAACATCATGTCTTGCAGACCCACCACCGAAATCAGCGCGGTGGCCTTGGTCAACACCAGCCAGTTGTTGGTGAAGCCCGGAATCGCCAGACGAATCATCTGCGGCACCAATACCCGGAAGAACACCTGAAAACTGCTCATGCCGTACGCCATGCCCGCTTCTGCCTGCCCCTTCGGGATCGCCATGAACGCGCCACGGAAGGTTTCCGACAGGTACGCACCGAAGATGAAGCCCAGAGTGCCGATACCGGCGACCAACGGGTTCAGGTCGATGTAATCGTCATAGCCGAGCATCGGCGCGACGCGGTTGAGCAGGTCCTGACCGCCGTAGAAAATCAACAGGATCAGCACCAGATCGGGAATCCCGCGGATCACCGTGGAATACAGATCGCCCAGCCAGGCCAGCCAACGCACCGGCGACAGACGCAGCGCAACGCCGATCAGCCCCAGAACGATGGCCAGAGCCATGGACGACAAGGCGAGCTGAAGCGTCAGCCATGCGCCATCGAGGATGACAGCCCCGTAGCCTTTCAACATGATTCAGGTCCTCGAAAGTTGGGATGAAAAAATGGCGCAAACCTCAGAGATCCTGCTGCTTGCGCCATTTCGGACTTGTCGCCGGAACGTGTTACTTGCCGTAGATATCGAAGGCGAAGTATTTGTCCTGGATTTGCTTGTACTTGCCGTTCTCGCGAATGGCGGTGATCGCGGTGTTGATCTTGTCTTTCAGCGCGTCACCCTTGCGAACAGCAATGCCTACGCCGTCGCCGAAGTATTTGACGTCGGTGAAGGCCGGGCCAACGAAGGCGAAACCTTTGCCGGCGTCGGTTTTCAGGAAACCGTCATCCAGCAGCGTAGCGTCTGCCACGGTGCCGTCGAGGCGACCGGCCGCCACGTCGAGGTAAATTTCGTTCTGCGAACCGTACGGCTTGATCTCGGCACCCAGCGGGGCCAGGACTTCGCGGGCGAAACGCTCGTGGATCGAACCACGTTGCACGCCGATGTTCTTGCCCTTGAGCTCAGTCAGGCCTTCGCTGACTTGAGTGCCGGCCTTCATGACCAGGCGAGCCGGGGTGTTGTAGTACTTGTTGGTGAAGTCCACGGACTTCTTGCGGTCTTCAGTGATCGACATGGACGACAGGATCGCGTCGATCTTGCGCACTTTGAGTGCCGGGATCAGACCGTCAAACTCTTGCTCGACCCACGTGCACTTGACCTTCATCTCTTCGCACAGGGCGTTGCCGATGTCGTAGTCAAAACCAACGATGCTGCCGTCCGGTGCCTTGGAAGCAAACGGAGGGTAAGCCGCTTCGATACCGATTTTCAGAGGCTTTTCATCGGCGAAGGTTGGCAGGGACAGCACGGACAGTGCCAGGGCGCCAAGCAGCACGAGTTTCTTCATCTTGGGACTCCATCGGTAAAGGGCTAAAACGGCAGAGTGAGCGACAGCCCAATATGCGAATGAGTGGAACCGGAAAGCGTTGCTGCGTCCTACTGTGCCTGTGCGAATTTTCAACACAGACAACGACGAGCGAGTGATCGGCATTCTAACGACAGGCCCGAAGCCGATATTTCTTCAATGCGACAACAAATTACAGAAGCACCGAGAAAGCCGCTTGGGCGCGTTGACAGCCTTGCAATTTCATGCAAGAGCAAAAGACAGTGAACCGATCTACATTGCAAATTGCGGGCCTATTATTGGCAAAGCCTTCTAATCCGGCAAGCGTAGCGTGGGTTCTTATTTTTTTGCCGAGCGAAAATGCACCGTTGCGGGCTGATGGCGTTTCTCAATGCCCCGTATCGGCGCGAGCGGTTACACATTCAGTTACTTGAAGGGTGGCGGGTAACAGTGGGAAATGTCCTACGGGTGAAGCCGATAATTATTGGGCGTTGTTGATTTGGCGACTGACAGATCGCTATCGCGGGCAAGCCCGCTCCCACAGGTTTCGGGGGCGGGTCCAGATTGCGTGCACACCACAAATCCCTGTGGGAGCGGGCTTGCCCGCGATGAGGCCCGCCAAGCCAATACACAATCCACAGACAAAAAAAGCCCCATCCGGCACGACACCGGATGGGGCTTTCAGTGACTCAAGAACTGCTGTTAAGCGACGTTCATCGTCTTGTGCGTATCAATCAGATGCTGCACCACACCCGGGTCTGCCAGGGTGGAGATATCGCCCAACCCATCGTACTCAGCCGTCGCAATCTTGCGCAGAATCCGGCGCATGATCTTGCCCGAACGGGTTTTCGGCAGCCCTGGTGCCCACTGAATCACATCCGGCGAAGCAATCGGGCCGATCTCTTTGCGTACCCAGTTCTTCAGCTCCAGACGCAACTGCTCGCTCGTCTCTTCGCCAGCGTTCAGCGTCACGTAGACATAGATGCCCTGCCCCTTGATGTCGTGCGGCACACCGACCACGGCGGCTTCGGCGACTTTCGGGTGAGCGACCATGGCGCTTTCGATTTCGGCGGTGCCCATGCGGTGGCCGGACACGTTGAGCACGTCGTCCACACGCCCGGTGATCCAGTAGTAACCGTCTTCGTCACGACGCGCACCGTCACCGGTGAAATACATGCCGCTGAAGGTCTTGAAGTAGGTGTCGACGAAGCGGTCATGGTCGCCATACAGCGTGCGCGCCTGGCCTGGCCACGAATCGAGAATCACCAGGTTGCCCTCGGCAACGCCTTCGAGGATGTTGCCCAAGTTGTCCACCAGCGCCGGCACCACGCCGAAGAACGGACGTGCCGCCGAACCCGGCTTCAGGCCATGCGCACCCGGCAGCGGGCTCATCATGTTGCCGCCGGTTTCGGTCTGCCACCAGGTATCGACGATCGGGCAACGGGACTTGCCGACGTTCTTGTAGTACCAGTCCCACGCTTCCGGGTTGATCGGCTCACCGACCGAACCCAACAGACGCAAGCTGCTGCCATCAGCACCTTCGACAGCGGCTTGACCCGACGCCATCATCGCCCGAATGGCGGTCGGCGCGGTGTAGAGGATGTTGACTTTGTGCTTGTCGACGATCTTCGCCACCCGGGTGATGTCCGGATAGTTCGGCACGCCTTCGAACAGCACGGTGGTCGCGCCGTTGGCCAGCGGGCCGTAGACAATGTAAGTGTGGCCGGTGACCCAGCCGACGTCGGCGGTGCACCAGAAGATTTCGCCCGGACGGTAGTCGAACACGCGCTCATGGGTCATGGCCGCGTAAAGCAGATAACCGCCGGTGGTGTGCTGCACGCCTTTAGGCTTGCCGGTGGAGCCGGAGGTGTAAAGGATGAACAGAGCCTCTTCAGCGCCCATCTCTTTCGGCGCGCAAACACTGCCCGCCACTTTCATCAGGTCTTCGTACCAGATGTCGCGATGCTGGTTCCACTTGATGTTGCCACCGGTGCGCTTGCACACGATGACTTTCTGGATGCTGCTGGTTTCCGGGTTGGTCAGCGCGTCGTCGACGTTGGTCTTGAGCGGGATTTTCTTGCCGGCACGAACGCCTTCGTCAGCGGTGATCACCACTTTGGATTTGCAGTCGATGATGCGACCGGCCAGGGCTTCCGGCGAGAAACCACCGAATACCACCGAGTGAATCGCGCCGATCCGGGTGCAGGCCAGCATGGCGACCACGGCTTCGGGAATCATCGGCATATAGATAGTCACCACGTCGCCGCGGTGCACATCCTGGCCGCGCAAGGCGTTGGCGAACTTGCAGACTTGTTCGTGCAGCTCGCGGTAGGTGATGTTGCGGCTTTCGGCAGGGTCATCCCCTTCCCAAATGATCGCGACTTGATCGCCGCGCTCGGCCAGATGACGGTCGAGGCAGTTGTAGGAAACGTTCAGGGTGCCGTCGGCGAACCACTTGATGTCGACATGGTGGTCGTCGAAGGAAGTCTGCTTCACCGTGGTGAAAGGCTTGATCCAGTCGAGGCGCTTGGCTTGTTCGCGCCAGAAGCCGTCCGGGTTGACGACGGACTGCTGGTACATGGCCTTGTAGGTCGCCTCGTCAGTCAGCGTATTGGCCAGAACCTCGGGACGAACGGGATACAGGGAAGCCGCACTCATCTTTCTTACCTCGGTGGAATAGTTGTTTTTGTATGACCCAGTTGTAGCCGGGCCGGGCCTATAGAACCATTCGACGATGGTAGTAACAAGCCCCTACAAATTATCGTGATAAGCCTGGAACCACCGTCCCAAACACCACGCAAACTCCTGTGGGAGCGAGCCTGCTCGCGATGTTCGTGAACGATAACGCGTCAAATCTGACACCCATGGAACCCTCCGGTTTATCGTCGGAACGACGTCCTGAGCTAACTCGCCCTACAACGCCATCCACCGATTGTTACGAAATCTGTCAAAGGTGTTTATCAAAACCCCACCTATATGAACGCACCCCTCACGCCTAAAATCAGCCTCGCCAACACGGCAAACCCTGATTAACCAAGTTGCAGCCCCCACGAAGGCAGTTAATCAAAAACCCGGTAACCCAGTTCCACACGCAACCCCAAAAAGGTTGCGTGACCCCACTCGACCTCTAAAAGGTAAAACCGAAATGAAAGCTTTATTAGTTCTGGCCCTCTCCAGCCTGTGCGCAACCGCCATGGCAGACGAGGTCCCGACTGATGTCGCACAGCAACAACCGGCCATCGAGGAATACACCTACTCCACTCACCTGGACATCGCCAAAGTTGTCTCCATGAGTGAAATCCCCAATGTGTGCGAAGTGGTCCCCATGAAAATGGAATACGACGACTCCAAAGGTCAACGCCACATTCTGCGTTACAGCGTCATGGGTAACGGCTGCTCCAACGGCTAATCGCCCGCACTCCCTCTTATCGGTTCGACCCACCCGCCCCGCTGTTCAAGGCAGATGAAGCGCCGAACCGAATAGATCGATTTATTTGATTGCTTTAAGCGCTTTTTTGCGCTTTTTAATCGAATTAGTCGGCGTAGTATGAACTCCACACCAAGGCACACAACGCCAGCACACCTGGAGCAACGACCATGAAAACCAAACTGATCCTCGCCCTGACCCTGTCTGTACTGGCCGCCAACACCTTCGCCGCCGATGGCTACGACCGCACAGGCTCGGGAGCTTTCACCACCGAAGCGGCTGTCGCTTCTGACGGTTACGACCACACCGGTTCGGCCTCCTTCGCCGCCGATGGCGCCGATCACGTCGGTGCAGGCAAACTCGCCTCCGACGGTTTTGATCACACTGGCGCCGCCAAGGTCGCTGCTGACGGTTCTGATCACACCGGTGCAGCCAAAGTCGCCGCTGATGGTGCAGATCACGTCGGTGCCGCTCGCCTCAGCTGATCATAGGGCGTGACTTACAGCCCGACTTCGGTCGGGCTTAGTTGTGTCTTGACCCACCGAAAACCGACTCAAAACACAACATGTAGTAAAAAACCCGGATTTTTGCCTATTTTTTGAACAAAAAAGTAGCACGTCAAAATTTAAGAAAAAAAATCTGCACCCGCGATCTCCAGCCAAAGCCCTGTAAACCCTCGCTCCGACCGAAAAACCCTCCTTCTCGACCGCTCCATGCGCGGATTCGCCCCACCACGGCCGCAAAAATTTCCCTATAATGCCGGCTTAACGGGCCTGCAATATTCCCTTACAGGGATGACAGCCAGTCCGAAGCCCAGGCCGACGTCTTCACCGACTGCAGCGCCGTCAGCGGCTCTCGGAACTCCGTACAAAATTATGTTTATTTGCCTGCGTGTACCGCTGCAAAAAACGCTATCCAACGCGGCCAGACCGGTCGTGTGAAAAACCAACCAATCAGTTTTCACACGGGCATCTGGCCCTCACGCAGGAGACGACACGTCATGCTGAGCTGGGACGAATTCGACAAAGAAGACAGCGGCGAGACCGTGGTAAAAGGCGCCAACGCCGGCCACGCGACTGAAGCCAACATGGACCGCCTCGACACCGCCGGTGGTGTTGCCGCTCAAGAAGCTCGCGCTGTAACCGCGTCCGACTCCGCCGCCATCGCTCGCGCCAAGGCTGCCCTGGACAACCTCGACATCGCCGAAGGCCTCGCCGAACTCGAAGGCGCCTCCGCCCGTGTCGCCGTCGACGAAAAGCGCATGATCAACTGCCGCGCCGACCTCAACCAACTCGTACCCTTCAAGTACGACTGGGCCTGGCAGAAGTATCTGGACGGTTGCGCAAACCACTGGATGCCGCAAGAAGTCAACATGACCGCCGACATCGCCCTCTGGAAAGACCCGGAAGGCCTGACCGACGACGAGCGCCGCATCGTCATGCGCAACCTCGGCTTCTTCTCCACCGCCGACTCCCTGGTTGCCAACAACCTGGTCCTGGCCGTGTACCGCCTGATCACCAACCCGGAATGCCGCCAGTACATCCTGCGCCAGGCCTTCGAAGAGGCGATCCACACCCACGCCTACCAGTACTGCATCGAATCGCTGGCCATGGATGAAGGCGAGATCTTCAACATGTACCACGAGATCCCATCGGTCGCGAAAAAAGCCACCTGGGGCCTCAAATACACCCGCTCGATCTCCGATCCGAAGTTCGAAACCGGCACCGTCGAAACCGACAAAGAACTGCTGCGCAACCTGATCGCCTACTACTGCGTTCTGGAAGGCATCTTCTTCTACTGCGGCTTCACCCAGATCCTCTCCATGGGCCGCCGCAACAAAATGACCGGCGTCGCCGAGCAGTTCCAATACATCCTGCGCGACGAATCCATGCACCTGAACTTCGGCATCGACGTGATCAACCAGATCAAAATCGAAAACCCGCACTTGTGGGATGCCGAGATGAAGGAAGAGGCTTCGCAGATGATTCTGCAGGGTACTCAGCTTGAAATCGAATATGCGCGTGACACCATGCCTCGCGGCGTGTTGGGCATGAACGCGGCGATGATGGAGGACTACCTGAAGTTCATCGCTAACCGTCGTTTGTCGCAGATTGGGTTGAAGGAAGAGTATCCAGGGACGACTAACCCGTTCCCTTGGATGAGCGAGATTATGGACTTGAAGAAAGAGAAGAACTTCTTTGAGACTCGGGTTATTGAGTATCAGACTGGTGGGGCGCTTAGCTGGGATTAATACTTGGGTGCACTGCCTGAAGTAACGATATGGTTTTTTGGCCCATCCGTACTTTTGAATGAGAAATCAGTCAGAGCGGAGCCGCAGTCATTGAGATTAGCGGCTCCTGCTGAATGGCGCACTGGTGTTAACCAGTGTGCATCTAGCTAAAAATAGAGTCTCGACGTCTGCTATCGAAAGATGGCGAAAAAGATGGGGGGGGGCAAAAACAAGAAACCCACAGCAACCGTTCGAGCGGATGCTGTAGGTCTTGACCGTACTGGTGAACAAAGCCCACTAGTACGGGCCGTAATCGGGAGAACCCACAATCACGAAGCATTTGGGAAATGCGGGGCGTGATTATGGACGACCTTTGAGCGGTGTCAACGGCTGATCGTCGGAGACTGGATTCCCACGAGATCTTGTTTCCAAAGTAAATCGGCAAGCTAGGCAATTTTGCCAATGCTCAGACATCCACATAGAGAGGGTTTTAATCATGTCCAAGAAAAATCAGCATGTCGTTCCACACGGAGACGACTGGGCCGTCAAAGGCGCGGGCAACTCAAAGGCAACTAAAGTTGTGAACACGCAAGCAGAGGCTATTCAGGTCGCGCGCGAGATCGCAAAAAACCAAGGAAGCGAAATGTTCATACATGGACAGAATGGACAAATCCGAGAGCGCAACACCTACGGAGATGATCCGTTTCCTCCCAAGGGCTGATCTTATCGGCTCAAGGAAGAGCCGACTCCTTGCTAGCTGAACATATTCCCCCCACCTAAAAGAGTGCTGTCCGCGCCCACCACTCATATTGGTTCCGGCTCCAACCTTTGATGTGCTTCGTATACGCAATCAGCATACTGAATGGTCGTAAGCGTCCAGCAAAAACACTCCTTCCGAACTCAGCATTAAGGGCGATGCTGGGCTGTACTACGTCGGCAGCATCGTCTTATTCCAAGGCCCCCCGAGAGCAGTCTTGACATACGCAGGCTACTGACTAGTGCTAGGAAGCAATACACATGGTCAAGTATGACGGCAGTTGGCTTGAAAACCTGACATTTAAGGACAACTAATGCAGCGGACACTTAGTGGTAGCGACGGCAAAGCAATAGTAATCCCCAATGGTTGGCGTGGCCTTCAAGGTAGCGATGGGCGAATGGTTCCAATTCCTCCCGGTGGGCGCGGGCTGCAAGGCAGCGATGGGCGTATGGTTGCGATTCCCGCAGGCGGTCGCGGACTTCAAGGGAGTGATGGCCGTATGGTCGCAATTCGAGCCGGTACTAGAGGTCTTCAAGGGAGTGATGGTCGAATGGTGGAGATTCCAGCTGGCGGGCGCGGCGTTCAAGGAGTCGACGGTCGTATGACCGCAATCCGTAACGGTTACCGCGCAGTTCAGGGCCCGGACGGTCGAATGGTCGGCATTGCGCCCGGTAAGCAGGCTGTACCAGATAGCCGTGGCCGTATGCGTGCAAAGTAGGCGACCTCCACATTTGGAGTGAAGTCGTATATCCCTAAGCGTGCACCAGCACACTTGCGTGATTAAACGGGCGCCCACCTGTGCGGTAACAGCCCGGTAATCTCACTCGCACGCTGCGTCGGCAGGCGTGTGGCATGTGCGTCCGCTTAAGAAGGCTAAAATGGTGTCCACCTAAATTTAGGTGGACACCATCATCTTAAGCGACGGTGTCAGGAAGGTGTGTTGGCCGGACGGTTATGAATGGCCAGAGGCGATAACGCGCAATTTCTCCGCCAACCCCTCCAAAGTATCAGGATCATTCTTAAGATGGCATTCCCAGACAATCAAAACATTCCACCCGGCAGCTTCAAGAGCGTCGATGTGAGCTAAATCTCTCATTACATTCTTCTGAAATTTTTCGTTCCAGAATTCGGGTCGTGTCTTCGGAGTTGTTGAATAGATACAACCCGGATGGCGATGCCAGAAGCAACCATGTACAAAAATACAGACTTTCAGACCTGAAAGTACAAGATCAGGTTTACCAGGAAGATCTCTCCGATGGACTCGGTACCGATAGCCTTGAGCATGCAGGAATCTTCTGACCACCATTTCCGGGACAGTATTTTTACCGCGAATACTGGACATCATCCTGGAGCGAGTCGCCGAATCAACTATGTCCATTTCAGCTCTACCTAGAAAACCTCATTGGCAACCAAGATTTTAGCCATCCACCTCATCAGACTAGTCGGTGAAATGGATGGCATCCCTAGGCTCCCATGAAGACTTCATAGTCAAGGTGACCTAGCGTAGATTTTTGGTTTCCACAATAAAATCGCTCAAAGTCATAAGCTTGTCACGCACCTCATCCGGGTACTTCGTGTGCAATGGCCTAGGCACCACCAACTTGACGTTCTCGGCCTTCATCTCGGCAAATTGGTGAGGAGAAACGCCCTCTTGAAGAGTAAACAGATGGATTTTGTCCACCCTGTTGGCTTCATTTAGAACCTGACGCCAGCGGTCCTTGCAGGTTGTCTTGACAGCCAGCATACGCAAATTCTGATCGGGGAACGCAGGGTCATGATAATCGGCGCATGAAGGGAAAATGAAGTCAGGCCGCTTGTTGCCCTCTGTTTTGCATTGAGTACTGAACGCCACAAGCCCGAATTGCCGAAAGAGATGCTCAAGATGTATCTCAAGTGACTTTCCTGACCTTGATTTGCGGCGATTGCTGACCGAGTTCGCCATCTGCATGAATTCCTCGACGGAAACAAATCCCTTCTGGACCTGATGCAGAATGTGAAATTCTTCAATCTGACGGAACAGTTTGTATTCGTTGTCACGCCGCTCGAGGATGAGCTCGTCAGGCGTTGTCTTCCCAGTACGAAACACCGCAAGAAGGTAAGAAATAATCTCTTCGCCACTGGGGAAGTTGTCTTCCCAAGCCTGCGGAATCTCAACACTGCTAGGCTCTTTATCCGGACTCGGAGCGAAGCCGGCAAACAGCCTGTCACCTCTGTCAAAAAGCGAACTACCGGGAATTACTTCACCGATCTTGTTCTCGACAAACTCTTCCTCCTCCAAGCTCTTGCATATCCAGATATCCAAAAACTCGGAGTCTCGACCCAAATGGGGCACATGGAACGCAAAAATTGCTAATGCCCCCGTGTTCTCGGGATCTTGGGCGGGACTGTTTTTAACGTCTGTATTCCATCTAGTCAAACGGTGTTCGTTGCGTGACCCTGGCCCATCGAAATGGCGGTTGTTGTAGTAAATACCTCTCAGCGTCTGCTCTGGAAAACCATGTGAGGTGACCTGCGCCGTCAGACTGCAGTCAGGATTCATACAACAAGTGCTCGAAATGGACGGCAACGCTATGCCTACAACAGCTTTTGGCACATAAATACCTACCCCGTTCCCCCCCGTGAGTCCTGTGTCGTTCGCCGAAAGTCGCTTGATGAATATCCACCATTCATCTTGATTCTTGTCTTCAATCCATTGCGAAAAGCTTGTCATGGGTAAGGTCGCTGAACAATTTGGGAGTCGAAATGAAGGTATGTCGGGCAGGTTCGCAGAATTGCTTCTGCGAGATGTTCCGACTCAGGAATTCTGTCACGACGTGAAGGCCTGAGTCACCAACCGAGCCTTCATTCAACGGTATCTAAAATGGAGACGCACGACTCATCATTCAGGAAGAGCAAACTCCAATTGTGGTTGCTCCTTATCAGCAGTTTTTTCTTTCGCAGCTAAAATCCGGTCCTTCATCAATCGAGCCACCGCCTCAAAAACCGGGACGGCGACCGAGTTTCCGAACTGGCGATAAGCTTGGGTATCAGATACAGGAATCACAAATTTGCTCTCCCCCGGCTTGTCAAAACCCATCAAGCGTGAGCATTCATGCGGAGTCAACCGGCGGGGACGATGGAGCTGATTCAGCTCACTGTTGAAGTCCAAGGTTTCCACAAACCCACGGTCAACCAAGATTTCCGAACCGTCCTTGTGATACCTCGCCGAGAGGGTGCGAGCCACGTCGTTTGGACGGGTCAAGCCAAAGCCAAAACCATTACCCTTCTCACGGTGCTTCGCGGCGTAGCGATAGAGGTAGTCCCAAAGCTTCGGCGTGAGGATGTATTTTTCATCCACATCCTTATCAAGCAAATCACCAAAGCTAGGCCGCTGCTTTGGTATCAGTTTGCTGATATCACGCAACGTGAAGCCTTGGTGAACATTCAGGTCTCGACGGAAACCTACCAGCACAATTCGCTCACGATGCTGCGGCACGAAATGCTTGGCATCGATGACCTTGGGGTCTGAACCCTTCGGCGCGTTTACATCTGCGACCTCATAGCCCAACTCATCCAGCGCTTCGCAAATGATCCGGAACGTATTGCCCTTGTCATGGCTTTTCAGGTTTTTCACGTTTTCAAGCAGGAATGCGGCTGGCCGCTTCGCGGCAATGATGCGGGCCACATCGAAGAACAGAGTGCCTTGGGTCTCACACTCGAAGCCGTGTTTGCGCCCCAAAGAGTTCTTCTTGGAAACACCTGCAAGGGAGAATGGCTGGCACGGAAAACCTGCTAACAGGACATCGTGATCAGGGATCTCGCGTCTGATGTTCTCGTAGGCTTCTTCGTCGTTTATTTCAGGTTTGTCTGAAAGAGTGACCGAACGAATATCGAGATTGAAGCGATGGCGAACCGGATCACAAAAGTGGTTCGCCTTGTAGGTTTTGACCGCGTACTTGTTCCACTCGGATGTGAACAGGCATTCGCCACCGATGGCTTCAAAACCTTTTCTGATGCCGCCGATGCCGGCAAAAAGATCGATGAAGGTAAAGGAGGGTTTGTGATTCAAACGCTTGGGTAGCAGCGCTTCCAAGCGAGTGAATTCAATGTGGGAAAGCTTCGGCGATGCCTTGCCTTTGACCCAGCGATTGATCGTTTCACGACACCAATGGGTTGGGCTGACATCGTTGAGAATTTCGGCGAGCTGGCCTTGATCGTAAATCTCAAGCAGCTTGTGCAACAGCGCAAGATCAGTCACAGGATGAGTTTCCGGCTCATGGGTGCCCGAGGTCGTTTCGCTCAAGGATTCAAAAGATGGTGTTTCAAATAGATTCATGAGCCCGAATTTCCTCTGGGTCAAAGCTGTGACGAATGGTCACCATTCTAGCCCTGTAAACCTCAAAGTAAATGAAATTTCTTCGGATCCGTGACATCCGGCTTGGTAACACGGATCGAGGCAAAGGTAGAAATTAACAGCGACCGAATACTGGATATAAACACAGCATAATTCACTCGCTGTCATTGTCCAGATTTCGTTTTGTTTCTTGGGAGGTAGGAAAAGTCGCTGGTTGACGACTTCCCCTGATCCACCTACCCTCGACTCCGAGCCTAAGAAACTCTACAAACCAGAGCGGTCCTCCGCACCCGACAGTCATGCGGCTTTTTTTCGTCTGCGGTTTCTCTACGCCTGCGAAAATCCCGTTATGTCGGGAGTGGGCGAATACAAGACCCGAAAGGGGAATATGTCCGGCCCGTCTCTGGTGGGTTTCTTAGCTCCCGACACCTACAACGAATGCCCTAAGAAAGCAGCCAGAGGTAAAGGAAATGCCTTACATTCCGACCTTCACGATGAAGGTGACTTGCCGTATCCGTATGCCCAATCGCGCGGCTCCGTTTCAGGAGGTTCGCCATGTCTGAACCGCTCGTTTCAACCCTCTTCCTTCGTCACGGCACCAGTCTTCGAGCCCTCCTCCTGGAGAATCAGGTGTGGTTCTGTGCTCACGACCTGGGACGATTGATGGGCAAACATCTCGACGAACGCATGTCACGCAAGCTGGATGCAGATCAGCGGCGAATGATGCTCGTTGAGGCTCAAGGTATTGCCGAAGAACGATTGATGATCAGCGAGTCCGGCGTTTATGCGTTGCTGGTTTATCACTATTGCCCGGAGTACCGACTTCTAAGGGAATGGCTGACTCACCAGGTTGTTCCGGCGCTACGTGATGCGCGTCCATCGCGGTCAGTAGAACGGCCAACGTTGAGCGTGCTGGACTGGCCGAAGATGTCGCTCTGCATGTTGCATTGGCAGGATGAACCGTGGATTCGGTTGCGGGACATGCCTTGCGTGTTGGCGGATGACCCATTCAATCAGCGCGGATCGTGGTGGCGTAAGGCGTCGCGAATGTTGCGAGGGTTCTGATTGTTCATTGCAGTATAAAAAATCCGCTGCTTGAATTTCAGGCAGCGGATTTTGTTTTGGATGGTGTATTTACCAGCGCATTCGCGAGCAGGCTCCCACCATCTGCGGCAGGGTCTGCTTCCGGTGCTAGCAACGCTGTGGCCTTGTGCCCGAACTGTCATCAATGGATGGGATACAGGTCGTTGGGGATTGATTGACTTCTGACCAATCTCCGGCCTTTAAAAGCCTGAATATTCGGGGATATTTTATTCTCGACTAACTCAATCCATTACGAGTGGGTCATAGTTGCCGATCTCCACACCACCCTTCCTGAGGACTTTAAGAAACCCTCTTTGGTGAGAGACAAACCAGTCCTCGCTGCCCCATGGATGGCGCTCGATATACACTTCCCCCATCCCTGCAAGAAGCAAATACTCAAAGCGTGTAAGTTGACCTTGACGCGCACCATTTATAAGCCGACATAAAAAATCATCATCGTAGGGCTCAATACACTCAGCTATTTGCTCTAACGATACAAAACCTAGAGCTAACAATAAACGCGCAGTCCAATCATACGAGAAATCAGTCATCCGACCATCAGTACCCAAGCTCTTGTCCAAATATGCTTTCAATGCACTCGGAGTGATCTCTACCGCACTAAGGTTTCCTGTTGAAATTAGACCCTCCGCACGCGTGTTCAAATCCTTATCCGCATCCTGAATAGCTTGAAACTCTCTATCCGCAATTTCTAGCAACCCCGCCAGCGACATAAACCGGCGCTTGATGTCCCTAGGAATTGTCGCAGAAGTCTTATACTGAATATCATGTTCAATTTCTGCCCATGCATGCTGCAGAATTGTACGAACTTGAACTTCTACCTTTGCCGAAGCAAACTTCTCGTACTCAGATAAATTCGTCCGACTCGAGCTTAATGTCACCAAGTAATGAACACTTTGGTATCCGAAGCGCTCATCTTCAATTAGACTTTCCCCCTTATCAAAGTGCTCTATAACATTAAACTCACTTCGCAACATCTCATCAATTTCTTTAATTGTGCGAGGAAAAAAAGTTATTAACCGTATGGCAGCCTTATCTGTTATTTGTTCCATTGGATTGGGATACATAGGACGACCCGGATCATTTTTCGATGGCTTAGCGGCTTTAACTCCGAAACTAGCAGCGTCTTTTGCTCTCGCTTCAATCGAATGTATACTTATTCCGCGCCGCTTCAAGGCCTCTTCAGCTATCCTCTTCGCCGAAATTGCTAACTCAGAATAGAAGCCAGCAACCCGCAAATACTCTGAAACCGCAATTTGTTCATGCCTAGCAAAATCAAATTTTTCAGAAAAGTCTTGAGACTGTTGTACAAAGAAACTCAATCTATCACCCCAAATCCAAACTCTGGCAAGAGTAAATTGAACAGAATATTAGTAATTAAAATGTTCAACCAGTAATCACACCAATGTGCCATCTCTCATAACAGCAAGACAAGAAAAATCTTTCTCTCTCGCAGGAAATTTCCTAGACGCCATTATGAACGGTCGGTATCGTCGGGAGCTTTCAGTTTCGGTGATTCTATGGAAATAGATAAAGAAAATAAGGATTGGAGTAGGTTTGAGCTTGAAGCCGCGGTTGATTCCTACTTGAAGATGTTGGAGCAGGAGGGAAACGGGCAAAAGGTCAACACGACCTACGAGAATCGACTTCTGCGGGAAGGTGCGTTAACAGGTCGCAGCGAAGGCTCGGTCGAATTCCGAATGCTGAACATTTCGACCGTACTCGACAGGATGGGTAGAAAACGCGTCAACGGATATAAGTCATTGCCGCATATAGACTCACGTATTGAAAGCTCAATTCGCGATGCATTGGCGAATCGAGGAGTTTTTTCTGAAGACAAATACTCACCAACTGCGGATGACGTGCTGCTCGAGAGACGGGCCGTTGCGCTTCAAAAACAAAAACTCAAAAATGTACCAAAAGGTATCTTGACACCTGAGAGAGCGCCAGGCTCCAACACAAGCTACGTGAGAGACCCTAGGGTCAGAGCTTGGGTTCGTCAAGAAGCCGATGGACATTGCGAAGGTTGTGGTAAACCTGCCCCTTTTTTAAAGCTTGATTTGCCATTTCTCGAAGTTCACCACGTCAAGCCACTTGCCGAACAGGGCTCTGATCGAACTAGCAACGCTGTGGCGCTTTGTCCAAACTGCCATCGTCGCTGTGACCACTCGGATGACAGCAAGGAATTCACTGAGGCGCTATATCAGACAGTGAAGCGATTGAAGCGCGAATGATTGCCGTTGAAATGCTCGGCCTCATTGCTCACGATTAAGCTGTTGTGGAATAGGAAATCGCCTTTGCGATCAGACTCGCGTCCACAATGGTCAGCGTCGGATCGTTGAGCAGTCGCTTGAAGACCCCCCTTGGGTTTCTCACGACTGCCTCACAGGCGACTTTCGAATCCGTTGATGATGTCCTCGGTGGTCTTATCAAAATTCGCAGACATCCGAACTCGCCCTTTCAATCGCCCCGGCTTACGCGCCCGAGAGGTTTCGGCATGAGGCAGCAAACTTAGATAGGGCTTACCGGCCTTGGTGATTAGAACCGTATCGCCACGCAAGGCACGCTCGGCGAGTTGAGAAAGTTGGGATTGTGCTTCGTGCATGTTTATTTGTAGCCGTTCAGTCATATGGCACCTCCATGGAATTGGCCACGCTAGCTGAAGGCTGCGATTTTCGATAGGCGTGGCGAGCCTACTCTTGGCGGTGTTTCGCTGATGGTGGTGAATGATGTTGCGTAGAACCAGATGTTTAGTGGCGCTCTGAGTTTTTTCGCGAACAAGCTCGCTCCTACAGGTTCCGTGGATGGCTGCGGGTTTTGTAAGGATTTGAAAACATTCAGTGCAACCCGCCCCGCCTCCCGCTATTAATACCCTTCCCACTCAAGGACCCGAGCCCGCCATGAAATTCGATCTCGCCTACTGCCTCAGCCTCGACGACAAGCTGTCGATCTATGACGTGCGCGATTTGAATTTTGACGAGACGATGGAGTTCGATTCCGCCAAGGAACACTTCCAATGTCCCAATGACGCCTGCCGCTTGGCCTTCGATGCGGCAAATGTGTTAACCACGTTCAACGCCAAAAACGTCAATTACGTCCGCACCCCGCACTTCAAGAACACGCCCGGTACGCGGCATGTGGCGGATTGTCCTTATGTCAGTCTCAAGGCGCCTGCATCAGGTGTAGACGCGGATGGTGCGGAAACGGATGACAGTCGCGAGGAGCATTTTCCGTCGGAGTTGTTGCTGACTCGGCGTCAGTATGTGCGTAAGCCGTCGAATCCTTCGGTGGCGGCAGATGTGATGCGAGCGGACCCGCAACCGCCGACAAAGGCCAGTGACGTCGAGCACCCAAGCCACGAGTCAGCACCGGACAAAACCAGTGTTTTCGCTCACCCGGTGGAGTGCTTCGTGTCGAACTTCGAGGACAAGGACCTGCTCAAGCGTATGCCGCTGAAGATTGGCGAGCACACGGCGCCTTATGGGTCGTTCTTCAAGAAGATCGAGTACCTGACGGACAACAAGGGGCTGATTTACTGGGGCAAGATCAAAGAGATCAAGGATTACACGCAGAGCTTTCGCATCGATTTCGAGCAGAAGGTCTGGTTCAAGCAGGCGGATGAGGCGAAGAAGAAGCCGTATTCGGTCAACGTTTACCTGAGCAAGAAGTTGATCGAGAACTACCGCAAGCGCAAAGCGTTTCTCGAAGAGATCAAGCACGCCATCGACAGTGAAGCGGAGTTGTATTGCTTCTTTTTTGGCGTGACGCCGGAGTTGAAGCAGGTGCCGAGCAAGAAAAACCCCGAGCAGACGTTCGGGGTGTTCAGTGCGAATATCGAGAACCTGGATCACTTCATTATTCGGGAAGCGCCGGGGTTAGAGGCGAAGTGACGGTGTTCAATTCAGGCACATGCTGATCATCACCAACACCAGCAAACCGATGTAAACCCGCGCATGGATTCGATCCGGCATCCGCCCGATCCACGGCGTGGCCAGTCGAATCCCCAGCAACGATCCCATCGTCAAAACCGCAAACGCCAGCAGATCCACATAACCGACAAACCACGCGCCCAGATCAAACTCGGTGAACCCCGCCATCGCCATGTAGGTCAGCGTCCCAGCCAACGCCACGGGCAGGCTTAGCGGATTGGCCATGGACGTTGCCTGACTCATGCTCAACCCGCATCGACGTAACAACGGCACGGTCATGACGCTGCCACCCACGCCGAGGAATGTGGCGATAGCGCCGATTCCTACGCCGCCGCCCGACACTTCCGCCCTCCCCAATCGACGTGGGATTCCGTTATCGGTGTGCGTAAGAAATCCGCGTCTGAACAGACAATCCACAATGGTCACGCCCAGGTAAGCAATAAAGGCATAGCGAATCACCTCGCCACTGACCCACATTGCGGCCACTGCGCCGATCACCGCACCCAACCCTATAAACCCACCCAACGGCCACAGGTAATGGCGAATCAGATTACCGGCTCGGTGGTGTTTTCCGGTGGCGACCAGGGCGTTGACGATCATCACGCAGGTCGAGGTGGCGACGGCGATGTGCATTACCGATTGGCCGATGGGGTCGTCGGCACCGTGGCTGGCCATGAGCATGCGGTACAGCAACGGCACCACGACAAACCCGCCGCCGAAGCCGAACAGCACGGCGGTGATGCCGGTCATGCAGCCGAAGAGTGTCAGCAAGAGATAGAACATTGCGCGTCGTCCATGGGTTGAGAGCGGTCGACGATAGAGCGATGCGGCTTGGCCTGCTTCAGCAAGTCAGCCAATATTGTTTGCGTTTACGCCAACTGCTGGAAGCCGCTTGATGCGCAATGTTTCGATTAATGGGCTGGATGACACGCCACGCTCGGTGGTGGCGATCGGTACGGATTATTCCTACGGTCAGGTGTTGCCGCTTCATACACACAGACGGGCGCAGTTGTTGTACGGCGCGACCGGGGTGATGCAGGTCAGCACGCATGACGGCAATTGGGTGGTGCCGCCGCAGCGGGCGGTGTGGATTCCGCCGGGGGTGGCGCATGAGGTGTTGATGCTGGGGGTGAGTACGCGGAGTTTGTACATCGAACCAGGGGCGGTTGATCTGGGGAGTCGTTGTCAGGTGATCAGCGTTTCGCCGTTGATGCGGCACTTGCTGATGGAGGCGGTGGAG
The DNA here is from genome assembly GCF_055803035.1 of Pseudomonas sp. 300. Lineage (NCBI taxonomy): Bacteria > Pseudomonadati > Pseudomonadota > Gammaproteobacteria > Pseudomonadales > Pseudomonadaceae > Pseudomonas > Pseudomonas sp. 300. The sequence continues at coordinate 3,311,978 of NZ_JAVLRV010000002.1, forward strand.
ATTCCGCTGGCGTATGCCGAGGCCGGGCGCGATGGGGCGTTGATCGATTTGCTGCTGCATGAACTGGCGCGCAGTGCTCACTTGCCGTTGCACATTCCGCTGCCTGTCGATGCGCGGTTGCTCGCGTTGTGCCAGGGCTTTTTGCAGCGCCCCGATGCCCATCAGTCGCCGCAGCAATGGGCGGATCAGTTGCACATCAGTTTGCGCACGTTCAATCGCCTGTTTCGCCAGCAGACCGACCTGAGTTTCAGCCAGTGGCGGCAGCGCGCCTGCGTGGTGCTGGCGCTCGCAAGATTGGCGGTGGGTGAGCCGGTGACGCGGATTGCGCTGGATTTTGGCTATGACAGCCCGGCGGCGTTCTCGACGATGTTTCGCCGCGTGTTGGGTCAGGCGCCGTCCGTCTGGTTGGAGGGGTCGAAATAAAAATGAGTTTGATCCGGAGGCAAAACAACTGTACAAAAACACAGTATATTTTGGATCAGCACTCTTGAGCCCGGAGAACACCATGGCCTCTTATGCGATGAAAATCACCCTGGAACGTATCGCCCTCTTCCAATTCACCCCCGCTCACTGCGCCCAAGCCCGGGCGATGTTGGGTTGGAGTGTTGATGAGTTGTCGCGGGAGTCTGGCGTTTCGGTCGACGCGATCGAGCGATTTGAGGCCAGGCGTGATGTGGCGGATGCCGATCGACTGGCGTTGGCTTATCGGTTTGAATCGGAGGGGATGGTGTTCTTCCCGGGGTTTGCGCCGGGGCGGGGGATGAATATTAAAGGGTCGTCGACGGAGTCGATGGGGCGGGCTGATTTTGCGATGGTTGAGTGAAAGAAATCATCGATTGGCGATTATTCCCATATAGGTATATTTCACGTAAGTCTGAAGGCGGCATTCCGACCTATGGCCGCGCAGGCGTGTGTCGCTTTTCGTAGGAGCCAAGCTTGCTGGCGAAGACGATCTTAAGGACGCCTTCGCCGGCAAGCCTGGCTCCTACAGATCCGGACGCAAGACCACGCCAAAGGATCAGATCATGATTGAAATCGAAGAAAGCAGCGGCAACGTCTACGAAGACCTCTCGACGCCCAACGCCAATGAAATGCGCGTCAAATCCCAGCTGGCCGCAAAAATTGGCGAAATCATAAAGGCTCGCCATTTGACTCATGGTTCAAGCGTCTGAAATTTTGGGTCTGTCCCAACCCAAGCTCTCTGAAATGTTGCGCGGGAAGTTTCGCGGCATTAGTGAAGCAAAGATGATGGAATGCTTATCCCTGCTTGGGCGAGACGTGCAGATCGTGGTCAAGTCAGCCCATCGATCGAGAAAAGAGGGGCGAATTGAGGTGGTTTTCACCTGAAGTAAAAATCCCAGTGTTTGCGTTAGAAGCCTTTACGGCTTGAACGCAGGGATCGGCCTTGCGTTGGAAGCTTGCTCATACCCATAAGCAATAGCCAGCAGATGGGCCTCGCTCCAGCGAGCCCCAAAGAAGAACACCGAGGTCGGCACTCCGAAATCGTCCGCCCCGGAAGGCACCATGATGCCGGGATAACCAGCCAACGCAGTGACGTTCAACCCTGGGGAGCCCACGTCCCACACTACGGCATCCAGCTGATGCTCAAGCATCACGTTGTCGATGACAGCCGCATTTTCGCTTTGAATTTTTTGCCACAACTCGTTGTACGCGTTCTCGTCAAAATCAACGTTGTTGGCCGCGTTCAACGTGGCTTGCCCAAAACCCTCGGCGCCGGGGGCGTGCTCGTTGTGTTGCAGGAGATCCTTCAGGTTTTGGATTGCAAGACCGCTTCGTTTAGCGAGGTATCGGGGAAGATCACGCTTGATACCCATCCGGAATCCGTTTTCCATCTCCTCCGGCGCCAGGGATTGAGGATCATCGAACACTACCGGAATCAATGTCGCCCCTGCGGCCTGCATGACTTCCAGCGCACGGGAAAACTGAGGGTCGCTTTGTGCGGCCTCGGCGCTGGTATCAAACTTGACGGGATACCCGATGCGCCGTCCGACCAGTGAGTTCGGAATCAGAAAAGCCGTATAGTCCACGCCGTTGATGGCGTGAGGTGTTTTGATCGGTTCGGCGTCGTCGCTGCCGGTCATGGCGTTCAAGAGCAGTGCCGCCTCACGAACGGTGCGCGCCATGGGCCCGGGCGTATCGACTTTTTGACTCACCGGGACGATGCCGCTGCGACTGAGCAAGCCCACGGTCGGTTTGAGGCCGACCACACCGTTGACGGACGCCGGGGCGATAATCGAGCCGACGGTTTCCGTTCCGACCGCCAGCGGCGCAAAACCTGCGGCAACCGCCGCGCCGGAGCCTGAGCTTGAGCCATAGGGCGATTCACTCAACACGTGTGGATTTTTGGTTTTCCCACCTCGGCTGCTCCACCCATCGGGGATGGCAGGATCGCGGAAGTTGGCCCACTCACTGAGGTTGGTTTTTCCGAGAATCACCGCCCCTGCTGTTCTGAGCCGTTGCACGATGAAAGCATCCTGGGCGGCCGGTTGCCCGACCATGGCCAACGACCCGGCGCTGGTCTGCATCTGATCGGACGTATCGATATTGTCTTTGAGCAAGACGGGAATGCCATGCAGAGGACCTCGTACGTGCCCTCGTTGCCGCTCTTGATCGAGCACTTTGGCAATGGCCAATGCATCAGGGTTGAGTTCGATGATCGCGTTGATTGCCGGTCCCTGTTTATCCAGCGCCTCGATCCGCTGCAGCAGATACTGCACGAGCGCGACAGCACTCAGCTGTTTGCGTTTCATTCTTTGGCTGAGTACATCGACACTTGAATATTCCAGCCCCCACTGGGGTTTCAGCCGTTGCGTAGCGTCGTTTCGCGTTACATCCATGTGATAAAGATCCTCGTGATGACTGATAGCGAGTGAGTAAGCTCACTCGCTTTTCAAGCCTACAGACGCCGCTGGAAATGTCCGTCATCTCCTGGCGCTGGATCACGTATGAATATTCGCTCCAATCTGTAGCTCAGCCGAGACTCTCCTGATACACCTGCTGCTCGACCTCGGACCACCAAACACTCCCCCGCTGCGGATACATCACGTTAAACGCCTCACCCATCTGCGGCGTGGTAATCGAAACACTGCGCTCCCAGGCTAACGCCAGAATCCGGTCAAACGGTTCATACCAGGCATGCATCGACAGGTCGAAGGTGCCGTTGTGAATCGGCAGTAACCAGCGGCCTTTCAGGTCGATGTGCGCTTGCAGGGTTTGCTCGGGCTGCATGTGCACATGCGGCCATTCGACGTTGTAGGCGCCGGTTTCCATCAGGGTCAGGTCGAACGGGCCGTGCTGTTCGCCGATGCGTTTGAAGCCGTCGAAGTAGCCGCTGTCGCCGCTGAAGAAGATCCGTGTGTGGGCGTCGATCATCACCCACGAGGCCCACAGCGTGCTGTTGCCATCGAACAGACCGCGGCCGGAAAAGTGTTGCGACGGGGTGGCGATGAATTGGATGCCGTCGACTTCGGTGCCCTGCCACCAGTCGAGTTGACGCACTTTGCTGGCGTCGATGCCCCACTTGATCAGGGTGTCGCCGACGCCCAGCGGGGTGAGGAAGTAGTTGGCTTTGTCCGCCAGTTTGAGCACGGCCTGATAATCGAGGTGGTCGTAGTGATCGTGGGACAGGATCACCGCTTCAATCGGTGGTAATTCTTCGAGGCTGATGGGCGGCTGGTGGAAACGCTTCGGGCCGGCCCATTGCACCGGCGAAGCGCGCTCGGCGAAGACCGGGTCGGTGATCCAGAACTTGTCTCGCAGTTTGAGCAATACGGTGGAATGGCCAAGGCGATAGACGCTGTGATTGGGCGCGGCTATCAAAGCATCGTGGGTCAGGCGTTGCACCGGAACGGCCGCAGTCGGGCGGGTGTTGCGCGGTTTGTGGAAGATCATGTTCCACATGATGCGCACCATTTTGCGAAAGCCTTCTCGCTGCACGGGCGCATGGTTTTTGAAGGCCCGGTCTACCTGACGGGAAGCTTCAGGTTCGCAGGTGTCAGTTGAATTGGCCATGTGAATGACTCCAGGAAACCGTACGGTTCGCGGTTTCTGCGGTGGGACGATTAATGGCCAAGGCACGCACGCATCAGCCGGACTCTCGAATTTTGACTGCGCAGGATTAACGAAACATTACACTGCACAGTGTAGTTTCTAGGTTGCATCAAACCCGATCGCAAGTAAACTGCTGAGTGTAAATTCTTAACTTCTTCTGCCGAAGCGTACTTATGACAGCTCCACAGCGCCTGACCGACCGAAAACGCGAAGCGATCATCCAAGCGGCGATTGCCGAATTCCGTGCCCACGGTTTCGACATCACCAGCATGGACAAGATTGCCGCCACCGCTGGCGTGTCCAAGCGCACGGTGTACAACCACTTCCCCAGCAAGGAAGAGTTGTTCGCCGAAATCCTCAATCAGTTATGGGCGCGGGTGACTGCCGAACAGGAAACAACCTATCGCCCTGATCTACCGCTTCGGGACCAGATGCGCCTGATGCTGATGGCGAAATTGCAGATGTTGGCCGACAACAACTTTCTCGACCTGGCACGTGTTGCGATTGCCGCCACCATCCATTCCCCGGAGCGCGCGCAGAACATGGTCGCGCGAATGAGCGAGCGTGAAGAAGGTTTGACCGTGTGGATTCGAGCCGCTCGGGCCGATGGACGATTGAAGCCGGTCGACCCGGAGTTTGCCGCGCAACAGGTTCAGGGGATGCTCAAATCCTTTGCCTTCTGGCCGCAGATTTCCATGGGGCTGCCGGGCCTGTCGCCTGAGATGCAGAACACCGTCGTGGACTCTGCGCTGGACATGTTCCTCGCGTGCTACCAGCTCTAAATCAAGCGTTCCCTGCGCTCTGCAACCGTTAAATGGCTTCGAAGGACACTGATTATTCCTGCTGGAATAAATGACAATGTCCGCCGTTTTACCGATGAACGGTAGCTTTGAATAAAACACGGCAATGTGTTTCAGAATGAATCTGGTGCAGGACATTATGGAAAACCAACGTGGCAAGGGCTTGTCATTTGCCAGACGCATTTACTTACCCCGAATCATTGGCTTGGGCATCGGCTGCATCAGCGTGGCCGCCGCACTCTATCCGTTGAGCCTGCCGATCTGGGTCTGGGTACTGCTGCTATTCAATGGTTATGTCTGGCCGCACCTGGCCTATCAACTGTCGACCCGCTCGACTTTTCCCTACAAGGCAGAACGCCACAACCTACTCTTCGATTCGCTGTGTGGCGGTTTCTGGGTGGCGACCTTTCAGTTCAACCCACTCACCACCGTGACCATCCTTGCGATGATGGCCATGAATAATGTCGCGGCCGGCGGTCAGCGCCTGTTCATTCAGGGCTCCCTTGCTCAAGTGGCAGGAGGGACGATTTCGGTGCTGCTGTTTGGCGCCGCCTTTACCCCTTATTCCACGCAGATGCAGGTGTGGGCGTGTCTGCCGATGCTCACGCTCTACCCATTGGCCGTGGGCATGGTCTGTTACCGGCTTGCGATCAAACTGTCCAAACACAAACGCGCCTTGAGCGCCCTTAGTCGCACTGACAGTCTGACCGGCCTGCTCAACCACGGTGCCTGGAAAGACTTGCTGCAACTGCAATTCCAGCGCTGTCGCGCACATCAACAACCCGCCGCGATTGCCTTGATTGACATCGATCACTTCAAATCCATCAACGACACCTACGGGCACATCGTTGGTGACTCGGTGCTGCGCAAGTTGAGCGCCGAACTCAAACGCAACCTTCGCGAGTGCGATCTGGCCGGGCGCTATGGTGGTGATGAATTCTGCGTGATCCTGCCCGGCATGCCGTTGCATCAGGCGCGGGATGTCATGGAACGCTTGCGTGAAGTCCTGCACAACTACCGGCATCAGGAAATACCCGAGCTGCGGATCAGCCTGAGCATCGGCCTGGCGGCTTATCATCAGTCCTTCATCGATGCCATCGCCTGGCTCGATGACGCGGACAAAGCCCTCTACACGGCCAAAAATACCGGCCGCAATAAAATCTGTTTAGCCGCCCGCGATACCGAGCGCAGGACCGCTGTCGCGCAGGCGATTTAGTCAAAGCTGCGCGGCTTGCCGGACGGTGGCGCTATAGTGGACCTCAGTCCCCGCGCCCTGCAGAGAGCATCATGACCACCGAAAGAAAAGCCCCCGCGCCCGTCGATCACTTGCGTTTCCACCGCCCTCACGCTCACCTGGCGCCGACCTTCGGCACTGACAAGTTTGCCCTGCGCGCCGAAGCCTTTGCGCGATTCTTCGGCACGCCAGTGTTTCTGGGCGCGCAGACGCTGATCGTCGCGCTGTGGATTTTTCTCAACGTGTCCGGCATGACCCACTTCGATGCCTACCCCTTCATCCTGCTCAACCTGGCGTTCAGCCTGCAAGCGGCGTACGCCGCACCCTTGATTTTGCTGGCCCAGACCCGGCAGGCAGCACGGGACAAAGCCCAGTCCGATGCGGACGCGCAGCACCGCGAAGCGCTGGCCGTGGCCAACAGTGAACGTCAGGCGCAGGCGGCGCAGAACACCGCGCAATTGCTCGAATTGCTCGAGCAAAACACTCGCCTCACCGAGATGACCAAAACCCTCACTGAACGCATCGAAAACCTGACCTCGGAAATGCACCTGCACATTGTGCGCAAAGATCCGCCGAGCCACTGATCAGCGAACAGTTACCTTGTCTGTGGGTACTTGAAGCAGTGCGACAGCACGCTGCTGCCAGCGTTTTTTATAGCTGGGTGTCGCCGTCTCGTTATTGCCGTCCAGCACGACATGGATGACACCCTTTTGACAAATCGTGAACACTCGTTGAACGCCGACCGCTCTTCCACCGTCTTCGATAATGGCCTGCGCCAGTTCTGCTTGCGTGTCGCTGCCCAGAAATTTCCCGCCACAGGTGAAAGGCTGTGCCATGACCGGCCACGCGCCTGCGCAAAAGCACAATACCAGTAGCTTCCCTGCTGTTTTTTTCATGGTTATCCCTCTCCATCGCTTAAAGATTCAGTCGAATGACTGAAGTCAAACTAGAGGTTGGCGGGGATATTAACAATCAGAAAAGTCGACACCTGCCCTAGGTTAAAAGCACTCAACGCTGAAGGCTTTTTCCGGGGAGGATGGGCCTCTATAGTGGGCTCCAGGAATCAACAAGCGTCGAGAGCACTCATGGAAAACACCGTCATCCGCATCGCCCTGATCGGCGACTACGACCCGCAAGTCACCGCCCACCAGGCGATTCCCGTCGCCCTCGGAATGGCAGCCGAACACGCAGGCCTGGACGTACAGTTCCAATGGTTGGCCACCGATCGCATCGACAACGACACACCGCTGGCAGACTTCGATGGCTTCTGGTGTGTACCGGCCAGTCCCTACCGCAATGAGGCCGGTGCGTTGCGAGCGATCCGCTTTGCCCGCGAACAACAGCGACCTTTCCTCGGCACGTGTGGCGGTTTTCAGCATGCCGTACTCGAATACGCCCGCAACGTTCTGGGGTGGGGAGATGCCGAGCACGGCGAGACATCACCCGATGCGACGCGAGCGCTGCTCACGCCACTGACCTGTTCGCTGGTGGAAGCCGTCGACAGTATTCATCTGGTGGAAGGTTCGTTGATCGCCAAGGCGTACGAAAACTCGGAAATCCGTGAAGGCTATCGCTGCCGTTATGGTGTGAATCCCGAGTTTGAACGGGCGTTGCTGAGCGAACAGCTGTGCGCCGTAGGACATGATTCATCGGGGGATTTGCGAGCAGTGGAATTACGCGGGCATCCGTTCTTCGTTGCCACGCTGTTTCAACCTGAACGTGCTGCGCTCAAAGGTCTGTTGCCGCCGCTGGTCAGTGCGTTGATCGAAGCGTGCGTGAGGCAGAAATCATGATGGCCCAGACGCCGGAACCGCCTTACTACGCGGTGATTTTTACTTCGCTGCGCACCGATGGCGATCAAGGTTACGCCGAGGCCGCCGAACGCATGGTTGAACTGGCGCGTGAGCAGCCGGGGTTTCTGGGCGTGGAATCGGCGCGAGGTGAGGACGGGCTCGGGATTACCGTTTCCTACTGGGCCAGTGAGGCGGCGATTCTGGCGTGGAAACATCATCCCGAGCACAGCGCGATTCGTGAGCGTGGGCGCTCGACCTGGTATGCGGCGTGCAATACGCGGGTGTGCAAGGTTGAGCGGGCTTATGAGTTCAAACAGTAAGTGGTGTGGTGTTTTTGAGGCCGTCATCGCGGGCAAGCCCGCTCCCACATGGGTTTATGTGTGCGACGCGAAACCCTGTGGGAGCTGGCTTGCCAGCGATGAGGCCAGCACAAACACGGCAAAACTCAGCTCTGCACAAGACTGCGCACCGCCGAAATCTCCGGCACTTCCCGCCGATTCATATACACCCGCAACGGCTCGGTGATGTTGATCCGGTCATCGATGTTCTGATCCAGCAACAACTGAATCAGCTCGCGCTTCAGCGTCATGGCCTGCTCCGGCCCCGGCGCCCAGACGAATTCACTGGCAGGAATAATGCCGTCATCCGCCACGTCCATGCCGAAGGAATCTTCGCTGAAACGCACGATGTACTGACCGGTCTTGCGATTGAGGCCGACGAAGCCTTTGAGCTGTTCGGCGGCCTGGCAGATGAGCTGAGAAGTGATGCGCATATAAACCTCACAAATGTGATCGATGGTTTACACGCAGGGCATGAACGGCTTTTCCCTCTGCCGGGGAAACTGCCGGGGCCAAGAGTACTGCAAAGAACCGCACAAATGTGCTGAAAAAATACTCTTTAAACACGTTTATGTCGGTCTCGCGATAGCGCTAGCGGCGCTCAGTTGTTAAAAGAGACGTCTTTGAAAACTCTCTGCGAAAGGATCTCGACCATGCCCGTTACTTTCACCAAGAGCGCCCTGCTGCTGAGCGTGCTGCTCGGCCTCGGTCAGGCGCAGGCCGCCAGCGAGCCAAGCCCGACCTCATTGGCAACCCGTTCGGGCATCCCGCATCCGGCGGTAATCGCTCACCGTGGTGCGTCTTTCGATGCACCGGAATCCACCGCCGCCGCTTACAAACTGGCGCGCGATCTGGGCACCGACTACCTCGAACTGGACCTTCAACGCAGCAAGGACGGCGTGCTGTTTGCGCTGCACGACAACAACCTGCAACGCACCACCGACGTCGCCAGCAAATTCCCCGAGCGCAAGGACAGCCCGGCCAACGCGTTCACCATCGCCGAGCTGAAAACCCTCGATGCCGGCAGCTGGTTCAACACGGCTTACCCGGATCGCGCTCGCCCTTCCTACGCGGGCCTGAAAATCCTGACCCTCGACGAAATCATCGACATCGCCCAGGGCAATCCACTGCACAAACCCGGCCTGTACATCGAAACCAAGGAGCCGAAGCAATTCCCCGGCATCGAGCGGGACCTCAAGGAAAAACTTCAGGACCGCGGCTGGTTGAGCCCGGCCGGTTCGAAACTGGCGAAAAGCGAGCTCGCCGTCGGCCAGGGCAAAGGTAAAGTGGTGCTGCAAACCTTCGAGAAAAGCAGCCTGGAACTGCTGGAAAAAGAAATGCCGAAGGTGCCGAAGATCCTGCTGCTGTGGGTCGGCGAAGGCAGCATCGAGCCTAAGTCCAAGGTGACGTTCGCCGAGTCTGGCGACAAGGACAAAGCCACGTATTACGCCAAGCAGGAACCGAAGGACAAAGCCGAGTTCCAGCAATGGGTCGAGTACGCCAAGGCTCAGGGCGCGATCGGCACCGGGCCTTCTGCGGCACTGACCAAGGGGGGCGATCAGAGCTATTCGGATCTGGTGAAACCGTGGATGAACCAGTACACCCACGACCAGGGTTTGTTGGTGCACGTCTACACCGTCGATGATGCGGTGGATTACCAGAAAGTCATGGACGCCGGGGTCGACGGCATCTTCACCAACCGCGCCAGCGAATTGTTGAAGTTCTACAAACGTCCGGCGGCGGGTACCGTTGCGCAGTTGCTGACGAACAACGGGTATTGATCCAGGACCGGCACCCGTATCGCTAGCAGGCTAGCTCCCACAAGGGATCGTTGGCATACACAAAATGTGTGGCCAACCGAGATCAACTGTGGGAGCAGCTAGCGAATGCTTCTAACCGTGACCAGGGAATTAAGCCTGAATTAAGTTGCCACAGTTAATCTGGACTCACTTAAACGGCTCACCCAAGGAAAGAACCTCATGAAGACTTTGACTGCCCTGTTCACCGCTGCCGCCCTGACCCTCACCGCTGGACTGGCCCAGGCAGCTGATGTCCCCGTCGATCAGATCCCACAGTTGGTCAAAGATAAAAAGATCATGCCGCTGGAAGAACTGAACCAGATCGTCCTGAAGTTGCACCCGGGTGCCACGATCACCGACAGCGACCTGGACCAACACCCTTCTCTCTATGAGTATGAAGTTGAACTCAAAGACGCCAAAGGCGTTGAATGGGACGTGGACTTGAACGCCGCTACCGGCGAAGTCCTGAAGAACAAACAAGACGACTGATACACACAAAACAAAGCCGCACGATTTTCGGATCGTGCGGCTTTTTTGCGTTCCGGTGACGCCTTACGCGCTCAGGCGCGCCGTCACTTCATTCAACTGTCCTGACAACCCATGCAGGTTGTGGCTGGCCGCTTCGGTGCGCTGCACGTTGTCCAGGTTGGTGCTGGCAATGCTGGTGATCTCAGTGAGGTTGCGCGAGATGTCCTCGGCCACAGAGGTCTGTTCTTCGGCGGCGGTGGCGATCTGGCGGTTCATGTCGCGAATGGATTCCACGGCATGGGTGATGCGCTCCAGCATGGCACCGGCCTCGGTCACTTGCTGCACGCTTTCTTCGCTGCGCGACTGACCGCTTTCAATGGCCTGGGCCGCGTCCACCGCACCGGTTTGCACGGTCTGGATGATCTGGTTGATCTCGATGATCGACGCCGCCGTGCGCTGGGCCAGGCTACGGACTTCATCGGCCACCACCGCGAAACCACGCCCCGCTTCACCTGCGCGGGCTGCTTCAATGGCGGCGTTGAGTGCCAGCAGATTGGTCTGTTCGGCGATGCCGCGAATCACTTCCAGCACTTTGCCTATTCGGCCGCTGTCAGTCTCCAACTGTCGGATGACGGTCGCGGTGTTGGCGATTTCGCCGCGCATCTGGGTGATCGTGTAAATGGTGCCCTGCATGACCTTTTCGCCTTGCTGGGCGGACTGGTCGGCATCGTCGGCGGCACGCGCGGCATCGGCGGCGTGGCGCGCGACTTCTTGCGCGGTGGCGGACATTTCGTTCATCGCCGTGGCCACCTGGTCGGTGCGGTTGAATTGCTCGTTGGTGCCGCTGGCCATGAGGCCGGCGATCGCTTTCAACTCACTGCTGGCGCCGTCCAGATCCTTGGCACTGACCTGCAAACGATTGAAGGTTTCAGCGAGAAAATCGCGTAGCGTATTGGCCGCTACCGCCAATTTGCCCAGCTCATCCTGGCGGGTACTGGCCACACGTTCGGCAAACCTGCCCCGGCTAAGTTGCGCCACGTAGTCGATCAGTTTGCGAATCGGCTCGACCAGGTTGCGGTTGACCAGCCACAGGCTCAACAGCCCGATCAACAAGCCCGAAGCGAGCATCACGATGATGCCCAGCCACACGGTGCGATCGGCGCTGGCACTGATCAGCTTCGATTGCTCGACGCCCTGCTTGCGCAATTCGCTGACCAGTTCACTCATCTGATCGCTGGTCGCCCGGTCCACGCCCTTCACGGCAGTGTCGCCGGCCGTTGGATCGGCACCGGCTGCCACGTAGGCATCGCGGCCCTTCTGGTACGCAGCGCCTAACAAGCGGTGTTCGTCACGCAGGCGTTCGATGCGGGTTTTCAGTTGCGGCTCGATGCCCTTCTGCCCGGCCAGGTCGCCGAGGATGCCCTGCACGTCGCGCTGACGGTCTTCGAATTGCTTCCAGTATTTGTCCAGGTCCGCCGGTTGCTTGCCACGCAGCAGAACGTTTTTCCATTCCTGAACCTGCACCTTGAATTGCAGGTTGGCTTCATCGATCAATTGTGAGGTATGCAGCGGGCCGTCGATCAGGTTTGCGTAGCTCTGAACGCCGCTGGACAGAAAGTGAAAGCAGGCCAACGCGATCAACAACATCGCAAACAGGCTGCAGCTCAACAGGGCGAGAATTTGCGCTCTCAGGGACTTTTGCAAAGACATCAGAAGTTACTCGTGACAGGAATAAGGCACGCCATGGTGTGTGGCGTGAAAATCGTCCGGACATCCCTGTCTTCAGCTTCGAACGTGCGCTTGCTGGCTCCCAAGGGAGATCGGCGTGTCAGTGCCGTTCTTGAGCGCTTCCGACCACCGGTAAAAGGCACTTGGCCAGCTCCACGAAGTTGTCACAAAACTGTCAAGACGCCTTGCGATGATGCGGCTCAAGTGAACCTGTGAAACCCGCGACAGGCGCCTCTCACTGCGAGACCTCATGAACCACAGCATTGACCAAAGCCATCGCGACCCGGACCTGTTCGGTCTGCTGTACGGTTTCAGTTTTCGTCCCGGCGAACGCGGCCGGGAAATCGATTCGGCCATGGCGTTGCGGTGTCTGCAGCAACCGGGCGACAGCGATGAATTTCTCTGGCTGCACCTGAACCTCGCCCACGCCGCGTGCGAGCGCTGGATGAAAAGTCATCTGGAATTGCCCGACGAGTTTTTCGAAGCCTTGCATGAAGGCTCGCGTTCGACGCGCATCGAGCATGTCGATTCGGCGTTGCTGGCGGTGGTCAACGACGTGGTGTTCAACCTCAGCAGCATGGTCTCCTCGGACGTGTCGACGCTATGGGTGTGCGCCCGCAGCCGGCTGATCATCAGCGCGCGCCTGCAACCGCTGCACTCGGTGGACAAGTTGCGTTCGTCGGTGAAGGCCGGTGAATGCTTTCGCTCGCCGCTGGAATTACTGGTGCATTTGCTGCGCGACCAGGGCGAGGTGCTGACGCAGATCGTGCGCAAGACCAGCCAGAGTGTCGATCAGATCGAAGATGAATTGCTGTCCTCGCGGCTGTCGACCAACCGCGCGGAGCTGGGCGCCAATCGCCGGGTGCTGGTGCGCTTGCAACGGTTGCTGGCGCTGGAGCCGGGCTCGTTGCTGCGCCTGCTCAATCGCCCGCCGCAATGGCTGCAGAAGGAAGACGTGAAGGAGCTGCGCAAGTCCACGGAGGAGTTTGCGCTGATCATCAACGACCTGACGGCGCTGGGTGAACGGATCAAGCTGTTGCAGGAAGAGATTGCCGCCAACCTCAACGAGCAAAGCAACCGCACGCTGTTCACCTTGACCGTGGTCACGGTGCTGGCGTTGCCGATCAACATCATTGCCGGTTTCTTCGGCATGAACGTGGGTGGCGTACCGCTGTCGCAGGACCCGGAGGGGTTCTGGATTCTGGTGGCGCTGGTGGCAACGTTTACGGTGATTGCGGGGCGTTGGGCGTTTCGTAAGCGTCAGGATTATTGAGCACTGCTTCCGAAGTAAATTAGATCAACGGAACGACAAAAAACCCAAACACTGACTTAACGCAGCCTTCCCGTAACATTTGGCAACGATCATGACGGACACACTTCCCTCCTCAGGATTGTCCGGCATGGCTACTCCTTCCTTCACCGCTGCCCAGGCGCCCGTCAGCAGCGCCAGACCGCAGCTCGACAAGAAACCCAGCCTGTTCACCCTGGTGATTTTCTTCGGCGTGTTGGCCAGCGGGTTGTTGTTCACCGCGTACAGCCTGATGCACGACATGAACGAACTTGGCACGGTGGTCACCACCTGGACGCCGTTTCTGTTGCTGGGCGTGGCGCTGCTGATCGCCCTGGGCTTTGAGTTCGTCAACGGTTTCCACGACACCGCCAACGCGGTGGCCACGGTGATTTACACCAACTCGATGCCGCCGAATTTCGCGGTGGCCTGGTCCGGATTCTTCAACTTCCTCGGGGTGTTGCTCTCCAGCGGTGCGGTGGCGTTCGGCATCATCGCCCTGCTGCCGGTGGAGCTGATCCTGCAAGTCGGTTCGTCCGCCGGGTTCGCGATGATTTTCGCCCTGCTGATCGCCGCGATTCTGTGGAACCTCGGCACCTGGTGGCTGGGCTTGCCGGCGTCGTCGTCGCACACCCTGATCGGTTCGATCATCGGTGTCGGCGTGGCCAATGCACTGATGCACGGTCGCGATGGCACCAGCGGCGTGGACTGGGCGCAGGCCACCAAGATCGGTTATGCCTTGCTGCTCTCACCGCTGGTCGGCTTTGGTTTTGCCGCGTTGTTGCTGCTGGCGTTGCGCGCCTTCGTCAAGAATCGCGCGTTGTACAAGGCGCCGAAAGGCAACACGCCGCCACCGTGGTGGATTCGCGGCATGCTGATCGTGACCTGCACCGGCGTATCGTTTGCCCACGGTTCCAACGATGGCCAGAAAGGCATGGGCCTGATCATGCTGATTCTGGTCGGCACGCTGCCAATGGCTTACGCGCTGAACCGCACCATGCCGGCCGATCAGGCCTTGCAGTTCGCCGCCGTCGCCGAAGTCACCCAACAAGCGCTGGTGAAAAGTTCGCCGCTGCCGGCACCGGACGACCCGCGTCTGGTGCTGTCCGAATATGTGGGCAGCAAGGAAGCCACGCCGCAACTGATCCCGGCCCTCGCCGCGCTCACCGGCCGGATTGGCGCCGAGGTCAAGGGTTATGGCTCGTTGTCCAAAGTGCCCGCCGAAGCCGTGGGTAACGTGCGTAACGACATGTACCTGACCAGCGAAACCATTCGCCTGATGGAGAAGAACAAGGTCGGTAACTTCGACGCTGACACCAGCGGCAAGCTGCAACTGTTCAAGCAACAGATCGACAACTCGACGCGGTTCATTCCGCTGTGGGTAAAAATCGCAGTGGCGATTGCGCTGGGCCTGGGCACCATGGTCGGCTGGAAGCGCATCGTGGTCACGGTCGGCGAGAAAATCGGCAAGACCCACCTGACCTACGCCCAAGGCGCCTCGGCGGAAACCGTCGCCATGCTGACCATCGGCGCGGCTGACATGTTCGGGCTGCCGGTCTCCACCACCCACGTACTGTCTTCGGGGGTGGCCGGGACCATGGTTGCCAACGGCGGCGGGTTGCAGATGAAGACCATCCGCAACCTGCTGATGGCCTGGGTGCTGACCTTGCCGGCGGCGATTCTGTTGTCGGGCAGCTTGTATTGGTTGTTCACCCAAATTTTCTAGCCTCAACACACAACCCTGTAGCAGCGGGCTTCACCAGCTGCTACAGGGTTTTTTATCGCCCTATGGAAAGCATTTCGTCGCAAATTCAGGGGATTGCGATTTTATTGATCCGCCACCCGCCGGATTGCACTTCAGTTTGCTAACGTGTGGCCGACTCTTAAGAGACTCGATGCATTCAGGAGTGGAATCGTGAATCTGTACATCAATCAGCTTCAACAGAAAGCTGACTTCAAAGAAGCCATCTACGCCGGCGACATCTTCCTGAACACTCAGCTGCGCGCGGCCAAAGAGCTATGTGCGTTCGCCCAGGAAAGCATCACCGCTGCCTTCGACGGCGAGACCAATCACCAGGCGCTGCACACGCTGATGCCGGTGGAAGAATTCGTGGTACTGGTGACGCGCCTCAAGGGCCAGTTCACCAACAGCCTGCGCGTCAAGGAATTGATCCTGTCGTTCATCGACGAGATTGGCGTCGACCCGCGTGAGTACATTTTCGACGTGCCGCGCATTCGCGTGGTGCCGAACTATGACTACCTGCACGCCGGTGTCAGCTATGCCTACAAACCGCATCGCGATACCTGGTACGGCAGCGTCGATTGCCAGATCAACACCTGGATGCCGGTGCACACCATCCGCCCCGACCAGACCATGATGATCAACGCCGGCTACTTCGACGTGCCGGTGAAGAACACCTCCAGCGAATGGAGCCTCAACGACTGGATCAACAACCAGCGGCACAAGGCCAAGGACAACCTCAAGGAGGAAGTCCGCGTGCACCCGGTGCCACTGGAGGCGATCAACACCGCGTCCGAAGTGCGCATCGCCGGCAACACCGGCGAGATGCTGATTTTCTCCGGCTCGCACCTGCACGGCACGGTCGCCAACCACACCGAACAAACCCGCTTCAGCGTGGATTTCCGCCTGATGCACCTCGACGACCTCAAACACAAGCGTGGCGCGATCAATGTCGACAGCGCCTGCCCTGATGTTGGCGCAGGCTTCAAAGACTATTTCCACGCCCACGACTTTTCTAATTTCCAAGGAATCGAAGCATGACCAAGCGTCGCATCACGCCCGCCGAGGCCCAGTACAACGAAACCCGTGCCAACGTTCTGAAACGGGTCGATGCCGAGTACGTGGCCGACGCACCGTTCGTCTTCGCCAACCGCATCGGCGTGACCGCTGCCCTGTCGCGTATGGAACTGTTCAAGAAAGTCGCTGAAGTACCGGGCGCGATCATCGAGTGCGGCGTGTACAAAGGCAACTCGCTGATGCTGTACATGCACTTGTCGATGATTCTCGAACCGTACGCGATCAACCGTTCGATCATTGGCTTCGACACCTTCGAAGGCTTCCAGAGCATCGACAAGAAAGAAGACCCGGCCGACGTCAACGAGACCATGTTCTCCGACACCGACCAATCGCTGATCCAGGACATGATCGACGCCAACGACCTGCTGCGCCCGGTCAACCGCATCCCGCGTTGCGAGTTGGTCAAGGGCGACATCGTCAAGACCGTGCCGGAGTGGGTCAAGACCCGTCCGGACCTGGTCGTGGCCATGCTGATCCTCGACACCGACCTGTACGAATCGACCAAAGTTGCGCTGGAAACCTTCCTGCCGTACATGCCAAAAGGCGCCATCGTGGTGCTGGACGAAGTCGCTTACCGCAACTTCCCGGGCGAAACCAAGGCCCTTCGTGAAGTGCTCGACCTGAACAAGATCGAACTCAAGCGTCTGCCGTTTGATAGCTGCGTAGGTTATTTCCACGTCTGACGCAGCCCTGAACTGAAATGCAACCACTGTGGGAGCGAGCCTGCTCGCGATGGGGCCTTCACATTCAACATCACTGTTGACTGAGCTACCGCTTTCGCGAGCAGGCTCGCTCCCACAGGGGCACGGGTTGTTCTTCAGGTTGTGGACTGGATGACGTTTGCCAGCCAGTCCATGAACACTCTGACCCGCAACGGCAAATGCCGTTGCCGGGCATAGAGCAGCGACACCTCCATCGACGGCGCATTCAACTGAGGCAGCACTGCCACCAGCTCACCGCTGAGCAAGTGCGATTGCATGCCCTTGAGCGGCGCCTGAATCAAACCGAATCCCCCCAGGCACGCTGCTTCATAAGCGTCGGTGCTATTCACCGTGACGCTGCCCGCCATCGGCAAGCGATGCAGCTTGCCGTCGACCTCATACAGAAAACCCTCCGAACGCGAACCCAGGACGCCGACGTAATGCACCAGTCGATGCCGGGTCAGGTCCGCAAGACTTTCCGGCACGCCGTAGCGCTGCAAGTAAGCGGGACTGGCGCAATTGACCATTGAAAAATCACACACGCGACGCGCGACCACCGATTGATCCGGTTGCACGCCGACCCGCACCACGCAATCAAAACCTTCCCGTTGCAAGTCGACCCGGCGATCGGTGGTGCTGATTTCCAGCTCCAGGTTGGGGTGCAGCGCCATGAACTCCGGCAAGCGCGGCAACACCATCTGGCGGCCAAGAAAGTTCGGCATATCGAAGCGAATCCGCCCGGTGAGCGAAGCCGCATCCTGGCGAAACAGCCCCTCGATTTCATCCATGTGCGACAGCAAGTCCTTGCTGCGCTCGTACAACACCAAGCCGTCCTGAGTCGCCTGAACCCGGCGCGTGGTGCGTTGCAGCAAGCGGGTGCCTAACAGCGCTTCCAGCGCCTGAACGTGCTCGGAGACGGTGGAACGTGGCAACCCCAGGCTCTCGCCGGCAAGGGTAAAGCTCGACATCTCGCTGACGCGAACGAAGGTGCGCAGCAATTCCAGTTTGTTCATGGTGACGACCTTCTATTGTTCGGCTGAACCGACCAGTGATTCCAATTTCACTCTGTTTATCACCGCAGGGCGGATAAATAAACTTCCTTCACACCGTTACCCCCCCCTGAGGAAGTCCCATGAACCGCAAAATCGCACTGATCACCGGCGCCAGCCGCGGCCTCGGCAAAAACGCCGCCCTGCACCTGGCCGCCCAAGGCGTCGACGTCATCGGCACCTACAACAGCAAGGCTGACGAGGCCCAAGCCCTGGTCGCAGAAATCGAAAGCCTCGGCGGTCGCGCCGCCATGCTGCAACTGGACGTCAGCCAGAGCGAGCGCTTCGCTGATTTTGCCACGCAGGTGGCCGAAGTCTTGCGCAGCCATTTTGATCGCCAGCACGTCGACTTCTTGCTCAACAACGCCGGCATCGGTGTGTATGCGAACTTCGCCGACACCACCGTCGAGCAGTTCGACCTGCTGATGAACATCCATTTGAAAGGGCCGTTTTTCCTGACCCAGAAGCTGCTGCCGTTGCTGGCTGATGGCGGTCGCATCGTCAACGTGTCCAGCGGACTGACCCGCTTCAGCCTGCCGGGTTACGGCACTTACGCGGCGATGAAAGGCGCGATGGAAGTGCTGACGCGTTATCAGGCCAAGGAGCTCGGTGCGCGGGGCATCTCGGTGAATACGTTGGCGCCGGGCGCGATCGAAACCGATTTCGGCGGCGGCACCGTGCGCGACAACGCGCAGGTGAACCAAATGGTCGCCGCCAATACCGCACTGGGTCGCGTCGGTCTGCCGGACGACATCGGCGCCGTGATTGCGCTGCTGTTGGCACCGGGCAGCCAGTGGATCAACGGCCAGCGCGTCGAGGCGTCGGGCGGGATGTTCTTGTAAACAGCACTCGTGCGAGCGGGCTGACGATCAGCCCGCTCAACGATCATCCTTCACATGAAGTGCGCATCACCCATCGCTCGCGCACCACGTCATATACCCAGTGGTAAACGTAGGTGTACGGCAGGAAAAACAGCAACACGCCGATATCCAGCAGGAATGCCTGCCACAAGCTGACGTTGAGCCACCAGGCAATCAGCGGCACGCCGACCGCAACCAACCCCCCTTCAAACAGCAGCGCATGGACGATTCGCGACCCAGCGTTGTGCGCAATCTCGAATCGCGCCAGCACGCGGTCGAAAATCCCGTTGAAGATCACGTTCCAGGCCAGGGCCAGTGCCGCAATGACCACGGTGACGACGCCCATGTCGAGCATCGGCTTGTCCATGATCCACGCCAGTAACGGGGTGCAGATCACGATGGCCAGCAGTTCAAAGCCGATGGCCTGGAAAATACGTTCAGTGATGGATTTGTTGGCGTTCATGAGCAGAACTCTCTGAGTGACTGTGGTTGCCATGATCCATCCTCACGCCGATACTTCATAACCAATAACCATCGATCAAGGCGATAGTTCATGGCGTCTCAGGAAGTGTTGCAAGCGTTTGTTCAAGCGGCGACCCAAGGCTCGTTTTCTGCGGCGGCACGCAAACTGGGGCGCAGTCAGTCGACCATCAGCGCGGCGGTGGCGAGCCTGGAGATCGATCTGAATCTGGTGCTGTTCGACCGCAGCAGCCGCAAGCCCACATTGACCCCGGCCGGGCACGTGATGTTGCAACGGGCCGAGGACATCCTCGCGGCCACCAGTCGCCTGGAAATGACCGCCAGCCAGTTGTCCCAAGGAGTTGAGCCGAAGCTGACCGTGGCGATTTCCGACACCTATCAGTCCGACCGCTTCGAAGCGGCGCTCAGTGCGTTCGAGCAGCGTTACCCGGACCTTGAGCTTGAATGCCTGATCGCCGAATGCGATGACCTGGTGGCGTTGGTGCAAAGCGGTCGGGCGCATGTGGCGTTCGCCGAGCAACAAGACAGTTACCCGCCGGATCTGGTCAGTTCGACGGTGCAGGAGCGCACGGAAATCGCTTTATTCGTGTCTCGTGAGCATCCGTTGGCGACCTTGGCCGGAATCGATCAGGAGCAGTTGCAGCAGCATCGGGAGCTGCGTCTGGCGACGATCGTCAATCCGTATGAAAGCCGTGCAAAGGGGCGCGTCTGGTCGGCACCGAGTTATTTGATGCTTCTGGAAATGGCTCAAGGTGGATTCGGCTGGGCGCCGTTGCCGCGATGGCTGGTGGGGCGTTTTGGTGCCGGGACGTTGCAGGAATTGAAGGTGCGCGGCTGGCCGAAGCCGCTGTTCGTCGATGCGCTGTGGTCGCGACTGCATCCGCCGGGGCCGGCGGGGAGTTGGTTGTTGGGCAAGATGCTGGAATGAAGGTCCTGCGGACCTCATCTCGGGCAAGCCCGCTCCCACAGGTTTTGCGCTGAACCTGTGGGAGCGGGCTTGCCCGCGATGGGGCCCGCCAGATCGCCTCACTTTAAAGCCTTGATCCGCGCCTCGATAAACCGTCGCTCCGGCACTTGCTGCGTCAATTCCAGCGCCCGCTCATACGCCGCCCGCGCTTCCTCCACCCGTCCCAACTGCCGACAAAACTCCGCCCGCGCCGAATGCGCCAGGTGGTAATCCAGCAATTCGCCGCGATTCAGAATCCCTTCAACCAACATCAACCCCGCCAACGGTCCATCGCGCTTGGAGATCGCCGCCGCGCGATTCAGTTCAATCACCGGCGAAGGCACCGCCGCCAACAGCACCTCATACAAACCCGCAATCTGCGCCCAGTCCGTCTCCTGCGCCGTCATCGCTTCGGCATGCACCGCCGCAATCGCCGCTTGCAGGCAGTACGGCCCGAATCGCCGCGTACTCAGCGCCCGCTCGATCAACGCGCAGCCTTCGGCAATCAACCCGGCATCCCACAGCGAACGGTCCTGCTCATCCAGCACAATCAACTCGCCACTGGCCGATGTTCGCGCCGGGCGCCGTGACTCATGCAACAGCATCAGCGCCAGCAGGCCCATCACTTCGGGTTCGGGCAGCAACTCCATGACCAATCGGCCGAGCCGGATGGCCTCGCGGGTCAGGTCTTCCCGAGTCAGCTCGGTGCCGACGGACGCCGAGTAACCTTCGTTGAACACCAGGTAAATCACCCGTAGCACGCTGTCGAGACGCTCGGGCAACTCCGCCAGGGTCGGCACCTGATAAGGGATTTTCGCGTCGCGGATTTTCGCTTTGGCGCGCACGATGCGCTGGGCAATGGTGGCCGGCGCCGAGAGAAACGCCCGGGCGATTTCTTCGGTGGTCAGGTCGCAGACTTCGCGCAATGTCAGCGGCACTTGAGCATCCGCCGCGAGTGCCGGGTGACAGCAGGTGAAGATCAAACGCAGGCGATCGTCTTCCACGTCTTCGTCACTCCAGTCGGCCTGCTCCAGGGCTTCCAGTTGCGCGATCAGCATCGGTCGGGACGCGGCAAACCGCGCGCGCCGACGCAAGCCGTCGATCGCCTTGAAGCGCCCGGTGGACACCAGCCAGGCGCGTGGATTGTCCGGCACACCGTCACGCTGCCAACGCTCGACCGCGACGAAAAAGGCCTCGTGCAAAGCCTCCTCGGCCAGATCGAAATCACCGAGCAAACGGATCAGGGTCGCGAGGATCCGCCGCGACTCTTCGCGGTAAACCTGCTCTACCCGAGCCTTGACCGACACGTCAGCCATCAGTCCCGAATGCCTTCAGTCAACGGCGTCACCACAGGGACCTCCTTTTTTGTTGTGACTCAGGGATTCAATTGACGAACCGGTCGCACTTCGACGCAGCCGACCCGGGCCGCCGGAATGTCGCCGGCGACCTGGAGGGCTTCATTGAGGTCTTTGGCGTCGATCAGGTAGAAGCCGGCCAGTTGCTCCTTGGTTTCGGCGAACGGGCCGTCGGTGATCGACACTTTGCCGTTGCGCATACGCACGGTGGTGGCGGTCTGCACCGACTCCAGCGCTTCGGCGGCGAGCATGCGGCCGCTGCCCTGGATCGATTCGGCGTAGGCCATGCACTCGGCGTCCTTGGGGCTGTCGGGCAGTGAGTGCAACTCCTGTTCATTGCTGTAGACCAGGCATAAATACTTCATGGGGCTCTCCGGATCGAACTGATCAACTATGGCTGCAGTTTGGCGCGTGGGTGGCACTTCCCGACGATCAGGGCTCCAGGTTGAACAGCGCAGTGCCGCTCATCATGTCGAACGGGGCCGACCAGTGTTCGTGGACGATGCGCCATTGGCCGGCCTCGCGCCGATAGCAGGCGGTCACGCGCATCCAGCAGGCCTGGGTTTCACCCTTGTCGTTGGTGCCGCCGCAATGGGCCAGCCAATGGGCGAAGGCGATGTGCTCATCGGCCACGATGTTCATGTGGTCGAAGTCGAACTTATGCGCGCCCTGGCACATTTCCATGCATTCCAGCCAATGCGCGCGGTAGGCGGGCTTGCCGCGAAATTGCAGGGCCTTGACCGCGTCGTAGGAGACAAGGTCGTCGGCATACAGGGCCATGATTTTCTCGACATCCTTGGCGATCACCGCCTGGCGATAGGTGTCGATCAGGGTCTGGATTTCGTGTGTAGCCGTCATGATGGTTCTCCGTGGTTTTTGTTGTGAAGACACCCTTAGTCGCCTGGCAAGACGCCAAATCGACAGTCGAAATAAAAATAAACCATGGGCGCAAACTCGCTAGAATCCGAGGCTCATTTCTGTTGGAAAAAGGACACTCCAGTGACAGCCCGACTCGTGCCTTACGAAACCCTGAACGCGCACCAGTGCCAGCAGGTCGAGGCCATCGAAGTTCATCAGGAACAGATCAGGTTCTCCGGCGACATCCACGGTGCGTTGCACACCCTGCTGTCCAAACCCGGCCCCGGCGTCAAGGGATTTGCCCTGTTGGTCGAGGATGTTCCGGTGGCTTTCCTGCTGCTCAAACGCCCGCCGGTGCTGCCCGCCTGGGCCGACGAACACAGCGCCACCCTGCATGCCCTGCAAGTTGACCAACGTCATCAAGGCAAAGGTTATGGCAGGGCCTGCCTGCAAGCCCTGCCCAACGTGGCGCGCCAGGCCTTTCCCGAAATCAGGGCGCTGGAGTTGTCGGTGGATGCGGACAACGAGGCTGCCATTGCGCTGTATGCCAAATTCGGCTGGGTCGACAGCGGCGAAGCCTACAAGGGCCGGATCGGTTACGAACGGCGCATGGGCCTGATTTTCTGAGGTGGTTATGCTCGACAGCATCGAAGCACTGGAAGCAATCTACGGCCTGCCCCACGAACGCGCCGTGCGCAAGCAAATCGCCTTTCTGAACGAGGACTATCAAGCGATGGTTCGCGCCTCGCCGCTGGTGATCATCAGCTCCGTCGGCCCCGACGGCCTGGACGGCTCACCGCGCGGCGACACACCGGGTTTTGTGCGAATCATCGATGAGCGCACCCTGGCGATCCCGGATCGCCCGGGCAACAACCGCATCGACACGCTACGCAATGTGGTGCTCGATTCGCGGGTGTCGCTGCTGTTCATCATCCCGGGGATCGGCGAGACGTTACGGGTCAACGGCACGGCGCAGATCAGCGATGAACCGGGGTTACTGGAAAGCTTCGCGGTCAACGGCAAACCGGCGCGCACGGTGATGCTGGTGACGGTGGAGGCGGCGCTTTTCCACTGTTCGAAAGCGATGGTGCGTTCGGATGTGTGGAACCCCGAGAAGCACCTGGATCGCTCGGCGCTGCCGACGGCGGGGGCATTTCACAAACGCTTGAATGACGGGCAGTTTGATGCCGAGACGTATGACCGCGAAGCACCGGCCCGAGTGCGGGACAGTCTCTACTGACACGACGCCTGACACTGTGGGAGCGAGCAGGCTCGCTCCCACAAGGATCTTCAGTGGTCGCTGGATCCGTTACAACGCCAACACCATCTCATGCCACGCCATCCCGCCGTGGTCTGACGCGGAAGGTTTGACGTAGGCAAACCCGAATCCGGCATACAGCGGAATATGCCGTTCCTTGCACATCAGGTTGATGCTGGTCTTGCCTAACGCACGCATGCGCTCGATGAACTCGCCCATCAAGCGTTTCGCCAAACCCTGCCCCTGATAATCCGGATGCACCACCACCGACATGATCACCACATGCGGGCCGGCCGCGTCGTGGCCGATCAGCTCCTTGAACGCTTCGTCGGACATCTCCACCTGATACGCCGCCCCGGAATTGATGAAACCGGCGACCACGCCGTCCACCTCGGCGACGATAAACCCCTCGGGCCAGGTGGCGATGCGGGTGGCTATTTTTTCTCGGGTGGCGGCTTCGTCGCCTTCGTAGGCAACGGTTTCGATGGCGTAGCAGCGGTCCAGATCAGCGGGCAGGACGTTTCGGATGACAGGGTTCGACGAGTTCATGGCAGAACAGCAACCTTGGGGCAAGTGAGATGACAGAGTATCGCTCGCCAATTCTAACAACACTTGCCGGCCCTCGAATGCCCGACACCCGGCACTCGTACGACAAGGCCTGGCGCTGCAACCAGCACCTGCCCTTCTCTACAGCCCCACCAAACGATAACCCACCTGCAATTCGGTGATGAAATGCTGCGGCTGGGCCGCATCGGCCTCGAGTTTTTGCCGCAGGTGCGCCATGTGCACCCGCAGATAGTGAGCACGATCAACGTAGTCCAGGCCCCACACTTCCAGCAGTAACTGGCGATGGGTCATGACCCGGCCTTGTCCGCGAATCAGCGCACACAGCAGGCGATACTCGATGGGCGTCAGATGGACCGATTGGCCCTCGCGCCGGACCTCGTGCGTGGCCAGGTCCACTTCGATCATGCCGAACGTCACCTTGCTGGTGACGGCGGCGGTCCCGTTCTGCACATGTCGACGCAACTGGGCGCGGATTCGCGCCAGCAACTCGGGCACGCCGAAGGGTTTAACCAGGTAATCGTCGGCACCCGCATCCAGCGCCGCCACTTTTTCCTCTTCACGATCACGCGCCGACAGCACCAGAATCGGCACCGTCATCCAGCCCCGCAGCTCGCTGATCAATTGTTTGCCGTCACCGTCGGGCAAGCCCAGATCGACAATCACCAGATCCGGTTGACGGCTGGCGGCGTGGATCAGGGCGCGCTTGACGTTGTCGGCTTCGAACACCTGAAAACCTTCATCCTGCAGCGCGATACCGATGAAACGGCGGATGTTGGCCTCGTCCTCGACAATGAGGATGCGTGCACTGGTCATAGCGATTCCATGGAAGGCGGGTGACCCGCCGGTAGAGTGATGACAAAGCGGATGCCCGAGGTGGCCTGGGGTTGCGCCTCGATCGTTGCGCCATGGGCCTGGATAATGCGTTTTGCCAGCGCCAGCCCAAGGCCGATGCCGGCCACGGCCGACTCCTGCTGACCCCGCGTGAACGGTTCGAACAAGCTTTGCGGCGTGCTGCCTTGAGGACAACCGGGGCCGGCGTCGATCACCTCCAGCACAATGCTGTCCTGCTCTTGCCGCGCGGCAACCTGCACCAGCGTTCCGGCCGGGGTGTACTTGGCGGCGTTGTCCAGCAGGTTGACCAGCACGCGCTCGATCAACAGCGCATCGACTTCCACCAAGGGCAACTGCGGCGACAGCGCTGTGCGCACGACATGCCGTGCCAACGGCTCGCGCAGTTGCCGCAACGCGCTGCCGACGATTTCCTCCAGCGAGTGCCATTGCCGGTTCAGGCGCACCCCGCGCTCCTGCATCCGGGCCATGTCCAGCAGGTTTTCGATCAACCGCTGCATGGAGCTGGCCTGATCGCGGATACCGCCCAGCAACTGTGTCAGCGGTCCGGGCGGCGCATGGGGCGTCGCCGCATCGGCCGCGCCGATAATGGTCGTCAGCGGCGTGCGCAGGTCATGAGAGATCGCGGCCAGCAGCGTATTGCGCATGCGCTCGCCCTCCATCTGCACCAGAGTGCTCTGCGCCACTTCGACGAAATGCACCCGCTCCAGCGCGATCGCCAGTTGGCTCATGCACGCTTCGAGCAAACGCTGTTCTTCAGGCTCGCTCAATCGCTCGGGTTCCGCCAGTTCGAGCACCAACACGCCACGTACGCGCATCGGCGCCTTCAACGGCAAATAGCGTCCTTGAGAGGCTGCCAGCGTATCGGTGCCCTGACCCGCGGGTTGGCCGTGGTCGTACACCCATTGGGCAATGCTTTCATCGATCGGGAATGCCCCGGCGCCACTGCAATGGACATTGTCTATAGCGTCCGGCAGCGCCAACCCGACACGCGCTTCAAACACGCCGCTGAAGGTGCGCAGCGCCACCTCGGTGATCTGCTCCACCGTCAGCGCCGCCGACAGGTCGCGCGCCAACCTTGCCAATGACGTCGCGCGCCGCTCACGGCCGGCAGCGGTGCGCGCCTCGTGACGCAGGCGGGCCGTCAGTTGACCGGTGATCAAGGCAATCCCCAGCATCAGGGCGAAGGTAAAGAAATATTGGGTGTCGTTGACCGTGAACGACCAGCGTGGCTGGACGAAGAAGAAATCAAAACACAGCACCGCCAGCATCGCCGCCCAGACACCCGGCCCGCGCCCGTAACGCAGGGCGACCAACACCACGGTGAGCAGAAACAGCATGACCACGTTGGCCAGATCAAACACCTGCAGCAACAAGGCGGCCACCGCCGTGGCGGAAAAACAGGCAAGGCTGGCCCACAGATACGCCGGAGCCCTGCTCGGCGGCAACGCTGCATCGGTGTTCAGCGCAACCGCTACCACGACGGGCAACGGGCCATGAGCGATGACAATCTGATCGATCTCGGGGTGACGACGGCTGATACGGTCACTGATCGACTGATGCCAGAATTGCCAAACCTTGCGCGGGTAATGCCCGAGCACCAGGCGGTTGGCGTTATGTTCACGGGCAAACGCCACCAGGGTCTCGGCCACGTCCATGCCTGAGGGCGTGGCCGTGTCGGCGCCGAATTCAGCGGCCAGCGCGAGGGTTTTCATGGCGGCGGCATAGCGGTTCGCCCCCGCTTCACGGCGCTGAACCGAAGGCACATGGACGACAATCCAGTCCGCTTCAAGCTTTTGCGCCAGACGCGCCGCTTCCCGCACCAGACGCTCATCCGAAGGGTAACCCGCTACGCCCACCAGTAAACGCTCGCGCGCGGGCCAAACCGTGTTGATGGACCGCTCGCGGCGATAGTCGCGCATCTGTGCATCGACGCGATCGGCAGTACGCCGCAGCGCCAGTTCGCGCAAGGCCAGCAAGTTGCCTTTGCGAAAGAAATGCCGGGACGCACGCTCGGCCTGAGGCGGCAAGTAGACCTTGCCCTCCTTGAGACGGCGCAGCAGGTCATCGGGCGGCAGGTCGATCACCACCACTTCATGGGCATCGTCGAACAGATGATCGGGCACGGTCTCGCGCACCCGGATGCCGATGATCCCGCTGACGATATCGTTGAGACTTTCCAGGTGCTGGACATTGAGGGTGGTCCAGACGTCGATGCCGGCACGCAGCAGTTCTTCAACATCCTGCCAGCGTTTGGGGTGACGCGAACCGGGAACATTGCTGTGAGCCAGTTCATCCACCAGCAGCACCGCCGGACGTCGCGCCAGCGCGGCATCCAGATCGAACTCGCTGAGGGCACACTCGCGGTGCATCACGTTGTAGCGCGGCAGCAGTTCCAGACCGCTAAGCAGTTCCGCGGTTTCCCGACGGCCATGGGTTTCGACCACGCCCGCCACCAAGTCACGGCCCTGGGCCACTTCGCGCTGGGCCGCGGTGAGCATGGCGCAGGTTTTCCCCACCCCTGCATTGGAGCCGAAATAGATGCGCAATTTGCCGCGCAAGGCGGCCTGTTCGTCTTGTTGCAGCTTCTCCAGCAGCGCGTCGGGATCAGGGCGGCCGTCACGCGAAGCGGTGAACGTATCAGTTACGAGCATGGCAATCCTTTTCAACGGCACGGCGCCACAGAGGGCGCCGTGCAGTCAGTCCTTTCAAACCAGGCCAAGCCCGGCCAACAGCATGTCGATCACCTTGATCCCCGCGAACGGCACCAGCACACCACCGAGGCCATAGATCAGCAGGTTGCGATTGAGCAACGCCGCGGCGCCGATGGCTCGGTAGGTCACCCCCTTGAGCGCCAGCGGGATCAGAAACACGATGATCAGGGCATTGAAGATCACCGCGCTGAGAATCGCCGAGTTCGGGCTGCTCAGGTGCATCACGTTCAGGGCACCCAGTTGCGGATAGGTCGCGACGAATGCGGCCGGTACGATAGCAAAATACTTGGCCACATCGTTGGCCACGCTGAAGGTGGTCAACGCGCCGCGCGTCATGAGCATCTGTTTGCCGACTTCAACCACCTCGATCAGCTTGGTCGGGTTGCTGTCCAGATCGACCATGTTGCCCGCTTCCTTGGCGGCCTGAGTCCCACTGTTCATGGCCACCGCCACATCCGCCTGGGCCAGTGCCGGCGCATCGTTGGTGCCGTCACCGGTCATCGCCACCAGCTTGCCCTGCGCCTGGTAGTCGCGGATCAGTTGCAGTTTGTCTTCCGGCCGGGCTTCGGCGAGAAAGTCGTCAACCCCGGCTTCGACGGCAATCGCTGCCGCCGTCAGGCGGTTGTCGCCGGTGATCATGACCGTCTTGATGCCCATGCGCCGCAGCTCGGCAAAGCGCTCCTTGATGCCACCCTTGACCACGTCCTTGAGCTCGACCACGCCCAATGCCTTTTCACCCTCGCATACGACCAGCGGCGTGCTGCCACGGCGCGAGACTTCATCGACCTTAATCTGCAATCCCGGCGGAAAGCTGCCGCCCAGCGCCTCGACGTGCTGGCGAATGGCATCGGCCGCGCCCTTGCGGATGCGCCGGCCACCGGCCAGGTCGACGCCGCTCATGCGGGTTTGCGCGGTGAAATGCACGAAGCTCGCCCCCAGGGCATTGAGGTCGCGCGCGCGCAGGTCGAACTTCTGCTTGGCGAGCACCACAATACTGCGTCCCTCCGGCGTTTCGTCGGCCAGCGAGGCCAGTTGCGCGGCATCCGCCAGTTCCGACTCCTTGACTCCGGGGGCCGGCAGAAAAGCGCTGGCCTGGCGATTTCCCAAAGTAATGGTGCCGGTCTTGTCCAGCAGCAGGACGTCAACGTCGCCCGCCGCTTCCACGGCTCGCCCGGAGGTGGCAATGACATTGGCCGACATCATTCGACTCATGCCCGCCACACCAATCGCCGACAGCAGGCCGCCAATGGTCGTGGGGATCAGACAGACCAGCAGTGCCACCAGCACCGTTGCGCTGACCACGTCGCCGCCGCTCATGCCCACCGCAAACAACGAGTACGGGCCCAGGGTCACGATCACCAGCAGAAACAGAAAGGTCAGGCCCACCAGCAGAATGGTCAGTGCCACTTCGTTGGGCGTCTTCTGGCGCTTCGCGGATTCGACCATGGAAATCATGCGATCCAGAAACGACTCGCCGGGATTGACGCTGATACGCACCACCAGCCAGTCCGAAAGCACTTTGGTGCCGCCGGTGACCGAAGAAAAGTCGCCGCCCGCCTCGCGAATCACCGGTGCCGATTCCCCGGTAATCGCGCTTTCATCGACCGACGCCACGCCTTCGATCACCACCCCATCGAGGGGCACCAGATCGCCCGCTTCAATCAACACCACAGCGTCCTTGAGCAGTTCGCTGGACGGCACCGGCCGCCAGGCGGAACCGTGCCGGGGTTGTTGCAACAGCTTGGCCAGGGTCTGGCGCTTCATCCCGCGCAGGCTGGCCGCCTGGGCCCGACTGCGGCCCTCGGCCAGGGCTTCGGCGAAGTTGGCAAACAACACGGTGAACCACAGCCACAAGGTGATGCTGAGAATGAAACCACTGGGGGCTTCGCCCTCGCCGCTCAGTGATTGAAGCCACAACAGCGTGGTGAGGATGCTGCCCAGGTAAACCACAAACATCACCGGGTTCTTCCACTGCGCCTGGGGTAGCAGTTTTTTGAAAGCATCCAGGCACGCCGTGAGCAACAACCCACGGTCAAACAAAGGCAAACGAGCTTGCTTACTCATGGTTGTTTCTCTTGTTCACTGGCCGCAAGGGATGGCTGATGCACAGGCGTCAAGGCATCCAGCGCGAGGTTGAGTTGCAGCACATTGACCCGGGGCTCGCCGAGCAAGCCAAAGGTGCGTTGCTCGGTGTGGGCGTTCACCAGTTTCAACAGATCGGCTTGCGGCAAGTGACGCAGGCGTGCGACGCGCGACGCCTGAATCTGTGCGTTGGCCACCGAGATGTGCGGGTCCAGGCCGGATGCCGACGCGGTGACCGCGTCCACCGGCACCTGTGCATCGGCTGCCAGGCCGTTCTGCTGGCGGTAGGTTTCGACACGCAGGGCCACGGCGTCGATCAACTTCTGGCT
Organism: Pseudomonas sp. 300; assembly: GCF_055803035.1. NCBI lineage: Bacteria > Pseudomonadati > Pseudomonadota > Gammaproteobacteria > Pseudomonadales > Pseudomonadaceae > Pseudomonas > Pseudomonas sp. 300. Next base: position 3,342,363 of record NZ_JAVLRV010000002.1, read on the forward strand.
GGTCGGGCCAAGGTTGCTGGCGCCACTGGAACCGGCGTTGTATGGCTGTGCCACGCTCTTGCTCGGGTCCAGTGGGTCGGCGCCGAGGGTCATGCTCGGACGCCCCTGAAAATACTCGGGGCGAGTGAAATGCTGGCCGATCACCGCCGAACCGATCACCAACCCGTCCCGTTCAACCAGACTGCCCCTGGCCTGAAACGGGAACAGCACGTTGGCCACCAGCGTGGTGAACAACGGATACGCCAACCCGGTCAGCAACATGAAGAACGCCGCCGAAATCAGCACCGGGCGCAACAGGCCGACAAACAGAAATCGCATCTTGGTTTGGGTTTGTACTTGAGTCATCACAGCCCCCTCACTTATAGGTCTGGCCGGTCAGCAACTGCAGTTGCTCAACCAGCGGGCCGAGCGCGAGCGCCGGCAGGAAAGTCAGGCCGCCCACCACCAACACCACGAACACCACCAGAAACATGAACAGCGGTGTGGCCGTCGGGATAGTGCCGGCACCGGCCGGGATGTTCTTTTTCATCGCCAGGGAACCCGCGACCGCGAGCATCGGCAGCATCGTGAAGAATCGTCCGAGCAACATGGCAAGACCGATGGTGGTGTTGAAGAACGGCGTATTGGCGTTCAATCCGGCGAATGCCGAACCGTTGTTGGCCGTGCCCGAGGTGTAGGCATACAGCACCTCGCTGAAGCCATGGGGCCCCTGGTTGTTGAGACTGTTGAGGGTGTCGGGCCAGAGCGCCGCCAGGGCAGTGAAGCCGAGAATGCAGACCGGGTGTGCCAACACCGAGAGCATGACCAGCTTGATCTCCCGGGCCTCGATCTTCTTGCCGAGAAACTCCGGGCTGCGACCGATCATCATGCCCACCAGAAACACTGTCAGCAGGGCGTACTGGATCAGGTTGATAAAGCCCACGCCGTCGCCACCGAACACGCAGTTGAGCATCATCTGCGCCAGCGGTACGAAGCCGCCCATGGGCGTCAGCGAGTCATGCATGGCATTCACCGAGCCGGTGGTGGCGCCGGTGGTGGTGGTCACGAACAGGCTGGTGTCGGCAATCCCGAAGCGCAGTTCCTTGCCTTCCATGTTGCCGCCACTCTGGGTGGCCGACAGCACCTGATCCGCGCCCACTCGGGTCAGCAGCGGGTTGCCACTTTGTTCGGCGGTGTAAACGATGCTCAGAAAGCCGACGAACATCATCAGGAATGTGCCAAAGAACACCCAGCCCTGACGCCGACGCATCAGCATGCTGCCGAAGGTGTACGTCAGCGCTGACGGGATCAGCAGCATGCTGAGGATGTGCAGCATGTTCGTCAGCGGCGTCGGGTTTTCGAACGGGTGCGCGGCGTTCATGCTGAAGAAGCCACCGCCGTTGGTGCCGATGTGCTTGATGGATTCAAAGCTCGCCACCGCGCCGACAATCAATTGCTGCTGCGCGCCTTCCAGCGTGGAGGCAAGGGCCTGGGAGTTGAGGGTTTGGGGCATGCCTTGCCAGACATACACCAGCGCCAAGCCGAAACACAGCGGCAGCATCACTCGGTACAGCGTGCGGGTGAAGTCCACCCAGTAGTTTCCGATGTCAGCGGAATTCGACCGACTGAGGCCGCGAATAAACCCCGCCGCCGCCACAACGCCCGCTGTTGCGCCGACGAACATCAGGAAGGTAATGACCGCCATCTGGCTGAAGTTGGACAGGCTGGTTTCACCTGAATACGCCTGCCAGTTGGTGTTGGTGATAAACGACGCCGCGGTATTGAACGCCAGATCCGGTGTTTGCGCGCCCAGCCCCAAGGGGTTGAGCGGCATGAAACCTTGCAGGCGCAACACGATGTAACCCAGCAACATCATCGCCGCGTTCGACAACAACAGGGCCGAGCCGTAACGCGCCCAGCCCATGGTTTCGGTCGAATCGATCCCCAGCAAACGATAAGTGGCGCGCTCCGCCAAGGCATGCTTTCGCCCGGTGAATACCCGCGTCAGCCACTTCCCCATCAAAACGGCGAGCCCGGTCATCAACCCGAGAATCACCGCAAATTCCAGCATAGTGCTCAACATGTCGATGCTCCGTTCAAATCTTGCCCATGGCGACGATGACCATGGCTGTCGCAGCAAAAAACACCACGCTAACCCCCATGAAAATCAGGTCGTACATTGCCGGTTTCCTTTCTCAAGACCGCCCTGGCGGGCGAATAAAAACGCCTGTGCCGCAATGACTGCGGCCATCAGAATTTCTCTGCACGGATAAGGGCGTAACCCAGGTAGGCGAACAACAGGGCGGCACACAGGCCGCTGGCGATGTAAATGAACTCGAGTGTTAACAAGACAGCTCCCCCTGACTAAACGAAGGCACCCGCAATCGGGTCCCGGTAGAGCGCGCCAGAGCAAAAAACGCACTGAATACGCGCTCTTATCTGCGCCGTGCAGGTTAAGAGAGGGGGTATCAAGGACGGACACTGATTGGGGGCCGCGGTATTAAGACGGCGTATAGAACGAACGGAACGGACGGTGTGCGGGGGGATGCGAGGGCTCAACGACAGCTTTGGACGGACACCGTTAAGTGCCCGTCGCGGGCTCGTCTCATTACGACTTGAGTGGAAGCCAGATTTCCAGCTTGCCGGTGTTGAGCTTCGGGTTGAAGTCTTCGCTGTAGCGTTCGAATTCCGGGGCGTCTGCGGCCTCTTTACCGGACTGCGGCAACCAGGTTTTCCAGATGTACTGAAACGTCTCGGGCAACTGGTCCAGCGAGCCTTTGTGCTCGAACACCGCATAATGTTGGGGTTGAACCTCGACCCAGCGGTACTTCTCGGGGAGGTCGTCGAGTTTGTCGATCTCGACACCGGCAATGTATTCGAAGCCGCCCTTGCCATCCGGATTACAGCAGATGCCGTAGGTCACTTCGCTTTTTTGACCGGGAATCTTGCCAATCTCGGGAATGAATTTCTCCCAAAGGTCGGGAATCGCTTTGGTTGTAGCTGCGGTAAATCGACCACCAAGCCCCGCAATGAGCAGAAAGTGCCCGTGTTCAAAACGTGGCTCGTCCGGTTTTACGCCTGATTGCTCATCCATGACTCGACTCCTGGATCAAAAAAGTGGGTTCGGCTGGGAGTATAGAAGCCAAACCCGATTAGCCTAGTCAGAGGCTGTGCAGCGCATCGACAGCACCCGCGCCTACAAACTCGTTGTAGCCCGATAGAATCACGTACACCGCGAAATAGCAGAAGATCGCCGCCGATGCCATATAGGAGTAACGCAGCAGTTTGTCGCCGAGCAACTTGCCGCCATGGCTCGCGGCGAAGCACAGGCCGGCGGACCACAGCAACCCGGCGCAGAGGAAGCCGCCAAGAAAAAGTGCCGAGCTGACGGCGCCACCGCCGCCGGACCGCGCGATCAACGTACCGCCCACCGCCGCGAACCAGAGAATGGCGCTGGGTGACGACATAGCGAGAAAGATCCCGCGGAAAAACTCTTTACGGTGCGAGTTGTGACCCACTTCAGCGGTCTGCGCCAATACGGCTTCGTGGTGAATCGCCGAATAGATCATCTTCGCCGCGAAGTACACCAGCAACACCGAACCGCCGATCCACAGCACCCAGCGCACGGTTTCGTATTGCAGCAAAACAGTCATGCCGGCCAGTGCCAGCACCGCATAAATCAAGTCGCCGACACACGTCCCCAACCCCAGGGCAAAGCCTTGAAAATAGCCGCGTTGCATCGCCAAGGTGATCATCGCGATGTTGGCCACGCCGATGTCCAGGCACAGAGAAAGGCTCAGCAAGAAGCCGCTGCTAAATTCCATCAACCGTTATCCTTCGGAAAAATTTGTTTACACACTGGCTGGACAGTGTGCCATGCCACCCCTTATCTTCCGCAACAGGTCACCGCAGTGACCAGCGTCGCTCGGACGGTTCCGGGCGCTCACGTTATCCGAGGCAACAATGGCTAACCCAGGTTCGCCGCGCCGCTTTGCGCGCATAGATCGACTCCCCCCTTACGTATTCAACATCACTGCCGAGCTGAAGATGGCCGCCCGTCGTCGTGGCGAAGACATCATCGACTTCAGCATGGGCAACCCCGACGGCCCGACCCCGCCGCACATTGTCGAAAAACTCGTCACCGTCGCCCAACGCGAAGACACCCACGGCTACTCCACGTCCAAGGGTATTCCGCGTCTGCGCCGGGCGATTTCCAACTGGTACAAGGATCGCTACGAGGTCGACATCGACCCGGAAACCGAAGCCATCGTGACCATCGGTTCCAAGGAAGGCCTGGCGCACTTGATGCTGGCCACCCTCGACCAGGGCGACACCGTACTGGTGCCGAACCCGAGCTACCCGATTCACATCTACGGCGCGGTGATTGCCGGTGCCCAGGTGCGTTCGGTGCCGTTGATTCCGGGCGTGGATTTCTTCGCGGAACTGGAACGGGCGATTCGCGGCTCGATTCCAAAACCGAAAATGATGATCCTCGGCTTCCCGTCCAACCCGACCGCGCAGTGCGTGGAGCTGGATTTCTTTGAGCGGGTGATTGCCCTCGCCAAACAGTACGACGTGCTGGTGGTGCACGACCTGGCCTACGCCGACATCGTCTACGACGGCTGGAAAGCCCCGTCGATCATGCAAGTGCCGGGCGCCAAGGACATTGCGGTGGAGTTTTTCACCCTGTCCAAGAGCTACAACATGGCGGGCTGGCGCATTGGTTTCATGGTCGGCAACCCGGAACTGGTCAACGCCCTGGCGCGGATCAAGAGTTACCACGACTACGGCACCTTTACTCCGCTGCAAGTCGCGGCGATTGCGGCGCTGGAAGGCGATCAGCAGTGCGTGAAAGACATCGCCGAGCAGTATCGGCAGCGTCGCAACGTGTTGGTCAAAGGCCTGCATGAGTTGGGCTGGATGGTCGAGAATCCGAAGGCGTCGATGTATGTCTGGGCGAAAATCCCCGAGGCGTATGCACACCTGGGTTCACTGGAGTTCGCCAAGAAAATGCTCGCCGAGGCCAAGGTCTGCGTCTCGCCGGGTGTCGGGTTCGGGGAATATGGGGATGATCATGTGCGCTTCGCGCTGATCGAAAACCAGGACCGGATTCGCCAGGCCGTGCGCGGGATTCGCGCAATGTTCCGCGCCGATGGGTTGATCACAAAAACCAGCGCCTGACACAAAAACCTGTGGGAGCGAGCCTGCTCGCGAATGCGGTGTATCAATCAACATCACCATTGACTGATACGCCCCCTTCGCAAGCAGGCTCGCTCCCACATTTGTTTGGCGGTGCACTCGACGAAACCTGGTAGTTCTACCAGTTACCGGTGCTGGAACAACGTGAAATGCTGGAGACCTTTATTGACCTGCGGTCTAACAAAGAGGCCCCACCATGCCCACATCCAAGCCTGCCCATCACACATCCCGCACCTTATTGTTGGCCAGCGACTGCAAAAACACTGTGATCGCCGAGATGGCCGGCAGCATTCATCACCTCGCCTACTCCCCCTATGGTCAGCAGTCCTCCCGACAGGAGGTCATGACGCAATTGGGGTTTAACGGCGAACGGCGAGAGGCGAAGATTGATGGGTATGCTTTGGGGAACGGTTATCGCGTCTATAACCCGCGATTGATGCGCTTTCACAGTCCGGACAAATCCAGTCCTTTCGAAAAGGGTGGAATGAATACGTACATGTATTGTGGTGGTGAGCCAGTGATGAATGTGGACCCGACGGGACGTTCCTTTTGGAGCAAGTTACTCAACATCTGGGATTTTTTAAGTTTGTCCAATACGTCAAGTGGCCCGCGAAGAAACGCACTACTACCCCAAAAGGGATCTGGAGAAAGTGGACTTTTGAACGTTGCTGGCGGCATTGTCGAGAATGCCCAAATGAATAGACGCCCCCCAATCGTACCAGCCGGGGGGAAAGGTCGAAGACACGCCGCGCCCACCTGGAAGGGCGAACAAGCTCACTCGAATCCGGTCACAACATCCCCAGCGACCTCTACAGAAGCCACGACACCGAATGCAGCGCAAAACGGGGGCCTGTCTCGCCAACCATCCAGACGCAGCGTCTCCAGTCACTCCAGTTCTGCTTCCACTCCCAGCACTGTCAGTACTGTTTCAAGCATCAGCAATCACAGTGCTGACTCGGGTTATGCGAGCTCGCGCTCCAACAGAAGTAATGCTTCTGCCGATGACCGGCTCCAAGTGCGTCTTAATAATCTGCGACAACGCTAACTGCGCCCAGCATAAAAAACTGTGGGAGCGAGCCTGCTCGCGAAGAGGGCTTAACATTCAATGAAGATGTTGAATGTCAGTCCGCATTCGCGAGCAGGCTCGCTCCCACATTTGGTGTTTTGAGCTGTATTTAAACGAACATCGACAACAGCAGGATAAAGCCCAACCCGACCACCGACAGGATGGTTTCCATGGCCGTCCAGGTCTTGAAGGTTTCCGCTACGGTCATGTTGAAGTACTGCTTCACCAGCCAGAAACCGGCGTCGTTGACGTGCGACAGAATCAACGAACCGGCGCCGGTCGCCAGCACCAGCAGCTCACGGTTCACACCCGGAATCATCCCCACCACTGGCACCACGATGCCCGCACCTGTAATGGTCGCCACGGTCGCCGAACCGGTCGCAATACGGATCACCGCCGCCACCAGCCACGCCAGAAGGATTGGCGAGATTTCCGCGGCCACCGCCATGTTACCGATGACATTACCAACGCCGCTGGTCACCAGCATTTGCTTGAAGCCACCACCGGCACCGATGATCAGGATGATCGCGGCGGTTGGCGCAAGGCTCGCGTCCAGCCATTTGAGCATCTGATTGGAACCAATGCCCTGCTTGTAGCCAAAGGTGTACAGCGACAGCAGCAACGCCAGCAGCAGCGCCGAGATCGGGTGACCGATCAGGTCCATGAAAGTGCGGAAGAAGTTGCCGTCCGGCAGCACCACATCGGCAAAGGTCTTGAGCAGCATCAGGAACACCGGCGACAGCACGGTAATCAAGGTGATGGAGAAGCTCGGGAGATCGGCAGAATCGTTCTCGCGCGCCAGTTGATCCACCAGTTCCTGGTTAGGGTGGCCGGGGATGTATTTGGCAATGAATGTGCCGTAGATCGGGCCGGCGATGATGGCCGTCGGCAGCGCAACGATCAGGCCGTAGAGAATGGTTTTACCGATGTCGGCACCGAACACGCCGATCGCCAGCAGCGGGCCCGGGTGTGGTGGCACCAGACCGTGCACCGCAGACAGACCGGCCAGCAGCGGGATACCGATCTTGATGATCGACACGCCGGTACGTCGGGCGACAATGAACACCAGCGGGATCAACAGCACGAAACCGATTTCGAAGAACAGCGGAATGCCGACCAGGAACGCAGCGAACATCATTGCCCACTGCACCTTGTCCTTGCCGAACGCGCGAATCAGCGTCTGGGCAATCTGATCCGCCCCGCCCGACTCGGCCATCATCTTGCCGAGCATCGTGCCCAGCGCCAGGATGATCCCGACGAAACCGAGCACACCACCGAAGCCGTCCTGGAACGCCTTGATGATGGTGCCGATCGGCATGCCGGAGGTCAGCCCGAGAAAGGCTGCGGCAATAATCAGGGCAATGAACGGGTGGAACTTGAACTTGGTGATCAGGACGATAAGCCCGATCACCGTGACCACTGCATCGAGCAGCAGGAACGTCTCGTGGGACATGCCAAACATTAGGGGTGTCTCCTGGTTGTTGTTGTTATTAAAGCGGGTAATTCGAAAGCCATAAGGACAGCGCTATCTCTTCAAGCAAAATTTAACCGGCGCGTTTCAAGCCGTGTTCCAGCCACCAGGCATGCGCCTGTATCGCCAATTGGTCGACGCTGTGGTTCGAGGCATCGAGGGCCAGTGTCAATGGTTCACCAACGGGGGATTCAAGGGTGGCGAACTGGCTGTCGATCAGGGTCGACGGCATGAAGTGGCCCGGCCGATGGGAGACGCGATCGGCGGCGACTTCAGGCGTGAGTTCAAGGAACACGAAGCCCAGGCCTGGCAAGGCACTGCGCAATACTTCGCGGTAACTGTGTTTGAGCGCCGAGCAGGTCAGCACCGGGCGCTGGCCCGTGGCGTCGACGCGACGAAGTTCATCGCACAGGCTGTCGAGCCAGCCGGCACGGTCGTCGTCGTTCAGGGGAATGCCCGCGCTCATCTTTTCGATATTGGCGGCGGGGTGAAAAGTGTCGCCTTCAATGGCCGTGGCGCCGCTGAGCTCGCACAAGGCTTCGCTGACGCAGGTCTTGCCGCAACCGGCAACGCCCATGATGACCAGGGCGGTGATGGGATGATTCATGTAACACCTCAGCGCGCAGACAGCGCTACCTTTGCCAGTTATGACACTAGATCAAAAGCAGAAGTTGCCGACGCCTTCTTGTCATTTTTGTGGGTTGCAGCATGTTCGTTGCCGACGCTGAAAAGCGAGGTTCAGGCAAAACTCGCTTACGCATTTGCAGCTGCATCGGGACAGCGCTACCTTAGTGCCTTGAATTTTGTTTGGCAAGCCGCCCGATGACCTCCTCTAAAAACGATAAAAATACGCGAACCACTGGCCGTCCTACCCTCAATGAAGTCGCCCGACTGGCCGGCGTCAGCCCGATTACCGCCTCCCGCGCCTTGCGTGGCGTGAGCACGGTGGCCGCCGAACTGGTGGAAAAAGTGCAGAGGGCCGCGCTTGAACTCAACTACGTGGTCAACCCCGCCGCTCGCGCGTTAGCCTCGGCCCAGAGCCATTCAGTGGTGGTTTTGGTGCCGTCGCTGTCCAACTTGCTGTTCATCGACACGCTGGAGGCCATTCATCAGGTTTTGCGACCGAAGGGCTTCGAAGTGCTGATCGGCAACTTCCATTACTCACGCGATGAAGAAGAAAACCTGCTGCGCAATTACATGGCCTATCAGCCACGCGGCTTGCTGCTGACCGGGTTTGACCGCACCGAAAGTTCGCGGCGGATGATCGAGGCGAGCAATATTCCCTGTGTGTACATGATGGAACTCGACAGCGCCGCCGGACTTAATTGCGTAGGTTTCTCGCAACTGGCGGCCGGAGAAACAGCGGCGGAGCATTTGCTGTCCCGCGGCCGCAAGCGCCTGGCGTACATCGGTGCGCAACTGGATCAACGAACGCTGCTGCGTGGCGAAGGTTTTCGCAAGGCCCTGCAAAAGGCCGGTCGATATGATCCCGACCTGGAAGTGCTGACACCACGCGCGTCCTCCGTGGGTCTGGGCGGCGAGCTGTTCCTGCAACTGATCGCCAGCCATCCCGATGTCGACGCCATCTTCTTCGGCAACGATGACCTGGCGCAGGGCGCGCTGCTGGAAGCGATGCGTTGCGGGATCAAAATCCCTGAACAAGTGGCAATCCTCGGTTTCAACGACCTGCCAGCCTCGGCGCACATGGTCCCGCGCCTGAGCAGCATCAGCACTCCGCGCGAGGCGATTGGCCGGCGCGCGGCGGAACAGATGCTGACGTTGATGGCGGGCAATACGGTGGCAAAACCGGTGCAGGACATGGGGTTTGAGTTGAAAGTGCGCGAAAGTACGTAGCACTGTAGGAGCCGGCTTGCTGGCTCCTAGAGGGGTATTCTGACCTTCCAGAAGCGTCTGATCGCTAAAGGAGCAGCTCCATGGAACATGTACTGAAAATCCTCGGTAAAGCGTCGTCCATCAACGTCAGAAAAGTCCTGTGGACCTGCGACGAGCTGGACCTTTCCTACGAGCGAGAAGACTGGGGCAGCGGTTATGCGTCGACCCACAGCCCCGAGTTTGTCCGGCTCAACCCCAATGCGCAGGTACCGGTGATCATCGACGACGCTGGCGTGCTGTGGGAGTCCAACACCATCTGCCGTTACCTGGCCGGCAAACATTCACACGCTGAATTGCTGCCGCACGAACCCGCGGCGCGTGCCCGGGTGGAGCAATGGATGGATTGGCAGGCCACTGATCTCAACTCGTCCTGGAGCTACGCATTCACAGCGCTGGTACGCAAAGACCCGGAGTTCCAGGACGCGCACCGGATTGCCACTGGCTTACGGGGCTGGAACCAGAAGATGGGCATTCTCGAACATCAGCTCTCGGCCACTAAAGCTTATGTTGCAGGGCCACGGTTTACGCTGGCCGATATCGTCATCGGGCTGTCAGTCAACCGTTGGCTGATGACGCCGATGGATCGACCGGACTTCCCGGCCATCGACGAATATTTCCAACGTCTGGCGCAACGACCAGGGTTCCTCAAACATGGCTGCAACGGTCTGCCTTGATGGGTCGACCTCTGCCGGCAGGCGGCAAAGGTTGACCGCAATTCTTCCGCCAATGGCTCAAGCAAAAACATAACTCATTGAAAATATTTGAGTTTATTGCTTAGGCACGCTATTTGCTGAAATCACTGCAACGCAAACACCTACAAGGTCTATTCATCATGTTGGTCAGTGCAAAACAAAACGTAATGACGCCGCTCCCCAAAAAGCCGGGCGACGAACCGACCGCGGACGCCGCTGCAGGCCTTCAGGGTGGCCTGCAAGCCGTGTTGATGCAGAGCGTGCAAAACAATATCCAGCTGCAAAACCTGAAGAACGAGGGGAAGGTCCAGGCATCTACTGCCAGACTCGCCACCGAACAGGTCAACGCCGCCAACAAAATCAGCGACAACATCGATGAAGCGTTCGCCAAAACCCGTGTTGCGTTGCAAGCCACCGATGCCTCGCCAGTGCCGAAGGCCGGTGAAAGCAGCGCCATGGCAGACTTCAAGGACTACATGAGCAAAACCCCGGAACAGCGGTTGCGCGACAGTATTCTGGAGGAGATGGGGATTACCGAAGAAGACCTGAAAGCCATGCCGCCAGAGAAACAACTGGCGATCGGTAAAGAGATTGCCGAACGCCTGCAAGACAAGATGAAACTGGCGCAGGCCGATAAAGACAACGGCAGCAGCAGTGAGAAAGGCAGCACCCAAGTGGTCGACAAGTTCCTCGCATCGCTCTGAATTTGCTGATGCATCTGTAGAAGCCCGGCTTGCTGGCGATGGCGATCTTCAGGACGCCATCGTCAGCAAGCTGGCTCCAGCGTTTCAATTCAACTGTAGCGTTGAATTGAACTGGCTGATCGCGTCCACCACATGCCGCGAGCCCTGCTGGATTTCCAGGATCACCTCCCCCGCTTCGTTCGCCAGTTCCACCCCAAGACCGGTGCGGCTCAGACTCGACTGCATGCTCGACACCGCGCTCAACGACAAATCATGGTTTTTACGCACCACGTCGACAATCTCCAGCGTCGCCTGACTCGTGCGTGCCGCGAGGTTGCGAACCTCATCCGCCACCACGGCAAACCCTCGGCCGTGTTCCCCGGCCCGAGCCGCCTCGATGGCCGCGTTGAGCGCCAGCAGGTTGGTCTGGTCGGCAATGCCGCGAATGGTCTGAACGATGGTGCCGATGATGTCGGACTGTTTGCTCACCGCATCGATGCTCATCGCGGCTTCGTTCAAGTTTTTGGAAATGTCCTGGATGATCTGCACCGTCTGCTGCACCACCTGCGATCCCTTCTGCGCACAGGCGTCGTTCTGTACAGAAGTGCTGTGGGCCGACTCCGCCGCCGTTTGCAGTGTGGTCACTTGTTGCGTGATGTCGCTGGCGAACTTCACCACTTTGTACAATCGGCCGTTGGCGTCGAACAGCGGGTTGTAGGACGCTTCGAGATAAATGGTATGACCGTGCTTGTCTCTGCGTTCGAAACGGTGTGAGTGATATTCGCCGCGATTCAGTGAGGCCCAGAACGCTTTGTAAGACGGCGATTCAGCTTCGGCGCGGTGGCAAAATAGACTGTGATGCTGGCCGACGATTTCGTTGAGCGCGTAATGCGTGGTCTTCAGGAAGTTTTCATTGGCAGTGATCACATTGCCTTCGGGGGTGAATTCGATCATCGCCATCGACCGACCGATTGCAGCGAGCATGCTTTCGTTTTCGTGTTCCTTGTTAATCCTGTCCGAGATGTCGGTCGCGACTTTGATCACACTGCTGACTTGCCGGTCGGCACCGATAACCGGCATGTAACTGGCTTCGAGCCAGATCTCCTTGCCGCTCTTGTTCAAGCGTAAAAAAGTCCCGCTGACCGGTTCGCCACGGGCCAGGTCACGCCACAACTTCGCGTAGGCTTCGCTGCGATAAAACGCTTCTTCGCAAAAGATCCGGTGATGTTTGCCGCGCACTTCTTCGGCGCTGTAACCCATGACGTTGCAAAAGTTGTCGTTGGCATCAAGCACGATGCCGTCAGGGGTGAATTCAATCATCGCCATTGAACGACTGACGGCAGCCAACTTGGCGTTGGCCTCGGTCAGCGCACAACTGTAGCGCTCGATTTCCAGCAGGTCAGACTTGTGATGTAGGTTAAACATGGTCGTATCACCCTAAGCGCGGTCGTTTGATTGATGAAAGTTCTGCGGTCTTTCAACGTATCCACCACAACGTTCCATGGAACAGGCACACGCATTCCTCCAAGGGAGGATTTGTCAGGTGATCAATGATGTTGAATCGGAGAGTCCATGTGGCAACGCTCTTATCAAGACATCCGTCTCTTGATAGCCCGGGACCGGGCCAGCCCTAACGTTTTTTCCATAAGTAATTCCCTTTACCGTAACGCTCCTTGTGCTCGCATCGGCGCCTTGGGTTGCGCACTCTTGGAGCGGGCATGACGGCCTTCACATGGCGACCGACATGGTTACTCAGAACTGAGCATAGCCAGCCGCAATCGGCTTGCAAGGCCACTAGTCGGCCAGTATCGAGGACAAAATCGGTTCAGCTAACGCCAGACTTATTGTTCCGCCAGCATTCCCAACAACGCCTGCACCGCCGCCGAGGGTTGTTTGTGTGCCGCGACCACCAAGGCAAACTCGCGATCGATACGCGGTTTGACCGGCACCACACGCAGCCCCTGGAGATGGCTGGGCAAAGTCATTTCCGGCACCAGGGTTACCCCGATGTTTTCCCGCACCAAGGTGAACGCACTGCTCCACTCACGAACCTCGACCCGAACGTCGCGCAATTGCAGACCGGCATCGAGGGCCAGGCTGCGGGCGTTGGTCGAACAGCCGCCGGTGGCCAGCACAAACGGCTGGTCTGCCAACTCCGCGAGGGTGACGCCTTGTTCAATCGAGCGGCGCGCCAAGGGATGGCCGCCCGGCAACACCGCGACCCAGGCATCGCGCCCCAAACGACCGGCATTGCGCTCCGGCGCCGGGTTCAGCACCACGCCGACATCCACCAGACCGGCGCCGAGCAATGTTTCCACTTCATCGTCGCTGACTTCCAGCGCGACTACCTGAATGCCAGGGTAAAGCCGACTGAAAGTGCGCAGCAACGGCGGCAGAAAGGTCGCCAGCACCATGGGGAAACTCGCCAGCCGAATCGTCCCGCGCTGGATGTCTTTTGCGGCATCGACGGTGCTGCGGATGTTTTCCAGGGCGCCGAGCATGGTCCGTGCCTGCTCGATGACCGGCAGGCCGATGGCGGTCGGCAGCGTTTGACGATTCTCCCGAGTGAACAGCTGCACGCCGAGGGTTTCTTCGATCAGCGCCAACGCCTGGCTCGCGCCTGATTGAGTCATGCCGACCCGCTCGGCCGCGCGGGTGATGTTGCCCGTATCGGCCACGGCCACCACCATTCGCCAGTGCATCAGGTTCATCATGGCAGTAGCTTTCCTTATGGCAATTTTCTGAAAAATTAATTTTACCGATGCTCCCGCGCACTATGACACTGGCACAAATCCCCAACCAGAGCCCCGCCGATGAAGTTGTACTACGCCCCCCACGCCTGCTCGCTGGCACCGCACATTGTGCTGCGGGACCTTGATCTGCCGTTCGAGTTGATCCGCGTCGACAACCGCACCAAACAGACCGCGAGCGGTGCCGACTTCCTCGCCATCAACCCGAAGGGTTACGTCGCGGCGCTGCAACTCGACAACGGTGAGGTGCTGACTGAAGGCCCGGCAATCCTGCAATACCTGGCGGACCTGCGACCCGAGGCGAATCTGGCGCCCGCCAATGGAACGTTCGAGCGGGTAAGGTTGCAGGAGTGGCTGAATTTCGTTTCGACGGAGATTCATGGCGGGCTGGGCTGGCTGTTTAACGCACAGTTCCCCGAGGAGGTGAAAACGCTGCTCAAGGAGAAACTGTTCAAGCGCTTTGCCGTGTTGTGCCAGACACTGGAGCGGCAGGATTATCTGCTCGCGGGTGGCTTCAGCATTGCCGACGCGTATTTGTTTACGGTGTTGCGGTGGGCGCCGTTGTTTGCGATTGATTTGAATGACTGGCCGGCGTTGGTGCGGTTTCAGGCACGGGTAGATTTGCGCCCGAGCGTGCAAGCGGCGTTGGCCGCAGAATCTGCGTAAGCCTTGAGATCATCGCGGGCAAGCCCGCTCCCACAAGGATCGGCTGTGTGCCACTCGATGAGTGAACACCGACGAACCCTGTGGGAGCGGGCTTGCCCGCGATGGCGATCTTCCAATCACAGCAGAACTACAAACTCGCACTCACCTTGGTCGCCACCTCACCCGGCACCCAACCCTTCCAGATCTGCGGCTGATCACGCAAAAACGCCTGCGCCACCTGACGCGGGTGCTGGCGTTTTTCGCTCATCTGCGCCAGCGTCTGGTTCAGCAGATCGATCGGCAAATCGACTTTCTCGAAGAACGCTACCAAATCCGGATACTGCGTCTTGAACGGCGCAGACACGCCGATCGCTAGGCTCGCCGGCATCGAGCGCGTGCCTTTAGGGTTTGGATTGTTGGCATCGGCCAGGGTCTTCCAGGCTTCGGCGTCGAACGGCGGCTCTTCGAGTTTCACCAGTTTGAAGCGACCCAACAGCGGCGTTGGCGACCAGTAGTAGAACAACACCGGTTTGCCGCGACGGATCGACGATGCGACCTCGGCATCCAGCGCCGCACCAGAGCCGGTGCGGAAGTTGACGAAGCTGGTGGTCAGGTCGTAAGCCTTGAGTTTCTGACTGTTGACGATCTCCGAGGTCCAGCCGGTCGGGCTGTTGAGGAAGCGTCCGCGGCTTGGGTCTTCGGGGTCGCGGAACACGTCTTTGTAGCGCGCCAGATCGGCAACGGATTTCAGCTCCGGCGCCAGCGGTTTGATCCCGCGTTCCGGGTCGCCCTTGATCACGTATTCCGGCACCCACCAGCCTTCGGTGGCGCCTTTGACCGTGTCGCCCAGCCCAAACACTTTGCCTTCCGACGCAGCCTTGACCCACGCGGGACTGCGACCGGCCCATTCTTCGCCGATCACTTGGATGTCGTTCTTGGCCAATGCCGCTTCGAGGCTGACAGTGCTGCCCGGCAACGTGTCGGTCGGGTAGCCGTAACCTTTTTCAACGATCAACCGCAGGATCTCGGTGATCAGGCTGCCGCTTTCCCAGGTGATGTCGCCGAAGTGGATCGGCGCGGTTTTTTCTGCGGCAGGAACGTGGGTCGCCACAAGGCTCAGGGCCAGCAGCGAACTGCCGAGCAGGGTTTTGATCGATTTCATGCGGACCTCTGGTGCAAGGGTTCATTGGCGCTGTGCTGGGTGCACAACGCTTGGGAGCGGGTCATGTAGACGCTGACCGAGCGCTGGGAAATGCCCAGTTCGGCGGCGATTTGCGGGTACGTCAAGCCATCGATGCGCGACAACAGGAACGTCGCCCGGACTTTGCCCGGCAAACGCTCCAGCGTCCGGTCGAGGCGGTGCAACGCCTGGGTCAGCTGCAGCAATTCCTCGGGCGAGGAGGCGCGTGGCTGATCGAGGTGTTGCAGTTGATCGAGGTGCTGACGTTCCAGATCGCGACGACGCCAGAGCTGATAAATCAATCGGCGGGCGATGGTGGTGAGCAAGGCGCGAGGCTCGCGGATCGGCGTCAGCCCCGGCGACTCCAGCAGTTGCGCGAAGGTCTCGGCGGCAACGTCTTCGACGCTGGAACTGGCCCCCAGAAACTGGCGCAACCGAGCGCACAGCCAGGGGTAATGGGCGCGGAACAATCCGCCGACATCGTTTCGATGGGACACGTCGGTGCCGGACATAGAGGCTCCAAGAGTTAGGGTCGCTGAACGTCCGGTGGTCCGGTGACGCGAATCCTAGCAAGGAGCCTTATTCGTTAATAATACTTAAAAAGCATTTTTATATTCTTTTATGGAATTACCTAACGATCAATGGCTTGCCCGCGAAAAAATCTTAAGTCAACGCAGACGCCCGAACCCCAACGCCTCGGCTTCCTGCTGATAGTCGAGAACAATTTGATAGTCGCCCTCCCTCGCCGGTAAAACCTCCTGCAAACCAAGGACTTCAACCACATCAGGCAGCTCCCGCAATGCCTCGTTCATCACCTGCCGTAGCGCCTCAACCTGTTCATCGCTAACCGTCGCCACGGTGATATACGGCAAGGTCGGGCTGAACGCGCTACGTACCACCACTCTCAATCCCGCGACTTCCTCTTCGGCGTGCTGCGCAAGGTAGGCGAAGGTCACGCTGTCGATGGCGGCGAGGTCGGCACGGTCTTCACGCAGCCAGCGCAGGCTTTCACGATGGCTGCCGCTGATACCGACATTGGCGAAGAATTGTCCGTCACGGTGCAACGGCGCCAGTCGTTGGCGCAACAGGTTCATGCCGCTGTTGGAGTCTTCGCCGTTGATCACGCCACGGCTGCCGAAAAACGCGGGCAAGGTCCGGCGTGAATCATCGGCACGGCTCAGCAGCAGGCTGCAATGGTTGCCGCCGCTGCTGTCCGGCAGTTCGTAGCGAGGCCGGCCGATGATCCGAACCTGGCCGCGCAATGCGGTCATCAGCGGGTAGCCGCAGGTTTGGGTCAGCAGCAAATGCGGGGACAGCCACAACTCCATCAGCGACGCCGCTTCGGCGTTTCGACGGGTTGCACCCAGACGCTCGAGGATCCCTGTCAGCCAGCGCTCGTTGGCCTCGCGGATCGGTTCGGGGGCGACGTACATCAGTAATTCGGCGATGTCTTGTGTCATCAAAAGTCTTCCCGGCAACGGAGTTCAACTGTGGGAGCGAGCCTGCTCGCTCCCACAGGGGAATGGGTTCGTAATCAGTGAAATGGATGTTTCGGGCTATCGATCGCCTTTATCCCATTCTCACGCCACAACTGGCCATAACCCTGCACCAGAAACCCGCCGCTGCGCGCCACCCATTGCTCGCGACGCGCGTGATAGGCGCGGGGCAAGTCGTACCAGGGCAAGCCAGGCAGGTCGTGATGCACCAGATGAAAATTGAGGTTCAGGAACAGCCAGCGCCACGGCCAGCCGGCTTCGTTGAGCACGGTGCGTTGCTCGGGTTGCGCATGGGGACGGTGTTCGTAGTAAGAGCGGATCATCGAGATCGACAGCGCTGGCACACTGATCAGCAACAGGTAATGCCACACCGGCAGCACGCTGTAGCGGGCGATGAACAGCAACATCAACACCGTCAGTGTGCCGTGGGTCAGCCACATCAACCAGGCCTGCCGCTCACCCGCTTTCAGGCGCTGCAGTTCTTCGCGGGCCAGCGCCAGCAAGGCCAGCGGCGCACCGAGGATGAAGCGCCCCAGCACGGTTTTGTTCAGCCAGTGCAGGCTCTGCTCGAACACTGAGCTGCCCTGCCACCGCCCGGCACTCAGGTAACGGCTTTCCGGATCGATGCCCGGCAGGGTCAGGTCTTCGTCGCGGTGATGCAGCAAGTGGCTGTCGCGATACAAGGTGTAGGGATACCAGACGGCGAACGGTGCATAGCCGAGGATTTTGTTCAGCGTGGTCCATCGGGTGGGGTGACCGTGGAGCAATTCGTGCTGCACCGACAACCACAGCACCACCAGCGGAATCAGCAGCAATGTGCTCCACCAGATGCCCAATCGATCGCTGACCAGCACGATGCTGAACCAGCCGACGTACACGCCGATCAGCAGCAACCAGGTCGGCCACTCGGTGCGAGCGGTCAGGCGTTGGCGCAGGGTTTCGATTTCTTCTTGGTGGGCGCTATCGAAATAATGGGGCATGGCGTTGCTCAGATCGGGGACCAGTCCCCTTCTGTGCAATGGCATCGGGAAATCTTGCAGATTATTTTGCGCCCCCTGTAGGCGCTGGCTTGTCGGTTCGCCGCACCGCAGCGATGGGCGTTAACGACGACGCGTTTACAAAGATAAACGCGGGGTCTGAAAGTCCATCGCCGGCAAGCCAGCGTCTACAGGGGAACGTGGGTTTGATACTTACAGCTTAATGGCCGAACACATCCACCTTCTTGGCCTTCTTGTCCGCGCGCTTTTCATCGGCGGTTTTCGCCGGTTTTTTCTTCGCTGCTTTTTTTGAATCCATGCCTTTGGCCATGATACGTACTCCACTCATACGGGATGTGAGATCAGGTATACACCTATCCCCCGCCGCGCGTTCTTTTATAATCGCCCGCTTTGCGCACTCACAGACCCAACCCATGCCCGACACCCAGTACACCTTGCTCGCCGAGCCGTTATGGCCGCTGATGAACAAGTTTTATCGTGCCCACCAATCGTCGATGAAAGCAGTCCGCGACGCTCGGCTGTGGGTGGCCAGGCGCGACGAGATCATTGCGGCACTGTGCTTGCGGCCAGTCTCGGGCGGGCATTGGTTGACCGGTTTGTTCGTCGATCCCGCCTGTCGTGAACAAGGGATCGCAGCGACGCTGATTGCCGAAGCGGTGAAAGGTCTCGAACTACCGGTGTGGCTGTTCTGCCACCCGGATTTGCGCGGATTTTATGAACGACGCGGTTTTACCTTCGATCCGGCCATGCCTTACGCCATGGTCGAACGCTTGAGCCGCTATGCGCGCAGCAAACCGATGATTGCGATGGGGCTGGAACCGGTAGGGTCGACATGAAGATCAACTGTGGGAGCGAGCCTGCTCGCGATAGCGGTT
>NZ_JAVLRV010000002.1:3361299-3393522 GCF_055803035.1 Pseudomonas sp. 300
TGACTGACACACCGCTATCGCGAGCAGGCTCGCTCCCACATTTGTTTTGTTGTGAATTCGGGTTAATCGTCGGCGTTGGGATCAAGATCCGGGAACATGACTTCGGTGAAGCCGAACTTGCTGAAATCGGTAATCCGCGACGGATATAACCGGCCGATCAGATGATCGCATTCGTGCTGCACCACACGGGCATGAAAGCCCTCGGCAATGCGCACGACCGGCTCGCCCTTAGGGTCGAACCCTTCGTAACGAATCTGCTGATAACGGTCTACCGCGCCACGCAGGCCGGGCACCGACAGGCAACCTTCGAAACCCTCTTCCATCACCGGGCTCAACGGCGTGATCAGCGGATTGATCAGAATGGTCTGCGGCACCGCTTCGGCATCCGGGTAGCGCTCGCTGTGCTCGAAGCCGAAGATCACCAGTTGCAGATCGACGCCGATCTGCGGCGCGGCCAGACCGACCCCACCGACGCTTTCCATGGTCTGGAACATGTCGTCGATCAGTTGCCACAACTCGGGGCTGTCGAACATCTCGGCGGGGACCGGCGGTGCAATGCGCAGCAGGCGCTCGTCGCCCATTTTCAGAATTTCACGGATCATTTGATGACTTCGTCAGTGCTCGGTTTGATCGAGTGGTCCCGACCCAGTCCCGAAACGTGGTGTTTGTGTTCATGGTCGAGCTCGCCGGGGACCTTTTCGCCAGGGTCCTTGCCTTCGGTCGACATGTGTTCGATCACCGCATTCATCTCCGCGCCGAGCAACAGCACCGCGGCGGAGATGTAGAAGTACAGCAACAGCACGATGATCGCGCCGATACTGCCATACATGGCGTTGTAGTCGGCGAAAGTCTTGACGTAGAACGCGAACCCCAGGGAAGCGACAATCCACACCGTCACCGCCAGCACCGAGCCAGGGGTGATGAAACGAAACTCTTGCTTGACGTCGGGCATGACGTAATAGATCAAAGCCACCGCAATCATCATCAGGACAACGATGACTGGCCAGCGGGCGATCGTCCAGACCGTGACAATGAAGTCTTCCAGCCCGACCTGCGCAGCAATCCAGCCCATCACCTGCGGCCCGAGCACCATCAACGCGGCGGCGATCAACAACATGCCGGCAATGCCGATGGTGTAGAAAATCGACAGCGGAAAACGTTTCCACGCAGGACGACCCTCCACCACATCGTACGCGGCGTTCATCGCGCTCATCATCAGGCGCACGCCGGCCGAAGCCGTATACAGCGCGATGACAATACCGACCGAGAGCAAGCCACCCTTGGATTGCTGGAGCTGGTCGATCACCGGGTTCACCTGCTCCAGCGCCTGGGGCGGCAGGACCAGTTCCGATTGCAGGCGCAGCCAGGAGAAGAAGTCCGGCAGGTGCAGGAAACCGATCAAGGCGATCAGGAACAAGATGAAGGGAAACAGCGAAAACAGCATTTGATAGGCGAGCGCCGAGGCATAGGTCGACATCTCGTCGGCGACGAACTCGGTCACCGTGCGCACCATGACACGGTGCAGGCGCAGGCCTTTCATGTGTGGGAAAAACATTAGCGTCTCCTTTCGCCGCAAATCGGGTTGAAGTCGTGGCGACTCAGGGGCCGTTTTCTACATCAAAGTAGCCTACTTGGCGACTTTGAAACAATTTCAGTGTGCAAGTTCAGGCTGACACAAAAACGGCCATCCGTGGATGGCCGTTTCTGATACTCACCCAAGGCCGAATCAAGCCTTGTCGACGCCTTTCTTGATGGCGTCCTTGGCTTTGCCCACTGCTTGCTGAGCTTCGCCTTTCCTTTCCTGCACGACGCCTTCGGCGCGCATTTTGTCGTTACCGGTGGCCTTGCCGACGCCTTGCTTGACGTTGCCGGCGGCTTCGTTGGCCATGCCTTTTACTTTATCGCCAGTGCTGCTCATGGTGGTTCTCCTGTGAACAATTGAACGAGAAAAGTCGTTACACAAGGATTGACCGGAGCCGTTTGTGCGGAGTTTCATTTATTTTCCCGGCGTCATTTCATCGTTCTGTGCAGGTTGGGCTTTATGTTTGCCGACCAACCCCCGAGAATGCGCAACGTATTCAGGCCATGGCGCTGAAGATCCAATCCCGTAGGAATGTTATGAAACTCGATAAAAAGCAGGCCATTGCCCGCAGAAACCTGGAACTCGGCGGTGCTGTGCTTGGCGTCAACAACTGCCATTTCGCCGAATTGAACCGTAACCGCAACATCTGGTGGTTCGATCTCCCGGTGGCGCGCCTGGCCATTGGTCAGTACGAATGGATTCACCTTGGAAATGGTTCCGCCCAACGTCTACATCGACGCCCCGACCCTCAGCCCCGAAGTGCTCGAGGAACTGCGCGATGCGTTGCTCAGCGTGCGTGGCGTGCAAGCGATGACGGTGGTCGACATTCTTCCGGGCCAACGTCGGCACTTGCAGCTCGATGCATTGCTCGCTGCCATGACCGACCCGGTGCTGGCCTTGGACAGCGACGGCAAAGTGCTGCTGGCCAACCCGGCGCTGATCGCCCTGTACGGTCGCGAACCGGCCGGTGAAAGCATCGCGGATCTGTTTGCCGATCCCGCCCTGCTCGACACCTTGCTGGAACAAGGCTTTCGCTTGCCGCTGCGCGAGATCACCGTCAACGGCCAGACCCTGTTGCTGGACGCCACGCCGATCACCGACGCCGGCGCGCTGCTGACGCTGTATCAACCGAACCGCATCGGCGAACGCCTCTCGGCGCTGCACCACGACCATGCCGAAGGGTTCGATGCGTTGCTTGGCGAATCCCCGGCCATTCGCACGCTCAAGGCCCGTGCCCAACGTGTAGCCGCCCTCGATGCGCCGTTGTTGATCCAGGGCGAAACCGGCACCGGCAAAGAACTGGTGGCCCGCGCCTGTCACGCCATCAGTGCCCGGCACACGTCACCTTTCCTGGCGCTGAACTGCGCGGCATTGCCGGAGAACCTCGCCGAAAGCGAACTGTTCGGCTACGCCCCCGGCGCCTTCACCGGCGCCCAACGGGGCGGCAAACCGGGGCTGATGGAACTGGCAAACCAGGGCACGGTATTTCTCGATGAAATCGGTGAAATGTCGCCGTACTTGCAGGCGAAACTGCTGCGGTTTTTGAACGATGGCAGCTTCCGCCGCGTGGGTGGCGATCGTGAGGTGAAGGTCAACGTGCGGATCCTCAGCGCCACGCATCGCGATCTGGAAAAAATGGTCAGCGAAGGCACGTTCCGCGAAGACCTGTTTTATCGCCTCAACGTGCTCAACGTCGAAGTCCCGCCGCTGCGCGAACGCGGCCAGGACATTCTGTTGCTGGCGCGCTATTTCATGCAGCAGGCCTGCGCGCAGATTCAGCGCCCGGTGTGTCGTCTGGCACCGGGCACTTACCCCGCGTTGTTGGGCAACCGCTGGCCGGGCAACGTGCGGCAATTGCAAAACGTGATCTTCCGCGCGGCGGCGATTTGCGAAAGCAGCCTGGTGGACATCGGCGACCTCGACATCGCCGGCACCTCCGTGGCGCGCCAGAGCGACACCGAGGTCGACAGCCTGGAACAGGCGATGGAAGAGTTCGAGAAAACCCTGCTGGAAAAACTCTACGTCAGCTACCCCTCGACCCGGCAACTGGCCAGCCGTCTGCAGACTTCGCACACGGCAATTGCCCATCGGTTGCGCAAGTACGGTATTCCCAAAACACCATAGCCCGCCTGTGGGAGCCAGCCTGCTGGCGATTGCGGTGTGGCAGGCAAAAAAGATGTCGACTGACAGGGCCTCATCGCCAGCAGGCTGGCTCCCACAGGTTTCGCGTTCAACTGAAAGCCTGTTTAAAAACGACCTCCATCTGTACTGAAAGCGCTACAGCGGAATGATATCGATACACTCCCTCCTAACCACCGCAGTGCAAGGCTTTGATCCACTTAGGCTTTTTTCTTCGGCTCGCGCTGTATCGATTTCGCTACAGTCGCTGCAACACAATGGCCACATGAAACTCATAAGCCATTGTTTTTAAACACAAAAATAACATTGGCCGCGATTTTGCTTAGTAACCACCCATAAAGAAGGGCTTTTGCCCAAGCATTCAATCGCGTCCACCAGACGAGTCTGGCCCCCTTAGGAGTTTCCATGAGCGAGTTGCGTTTTACTGAAGATCACGAATGGCTGCGCACCGAAGCTGACGGCACCGTTACCGTCGGCATCACCGCTTTCGCACAGAACGCCTTGGGCGACGTGGTTTTCGTACAACTGCCTGAGCTGCAGTCCTACGACAAAGGCGCAGAAGCCGCCACCGTGGAATCGGTAAAAGCCGCCAGCGGCGTATACATGCCACTCGACGGCGAAGTGCTGGAAGTGAACCCGGCGCTGGACAGCAACCCGGAACTGGTCAACGAAGATCCGCTGGGCGAAGGCTGGTTCTTCCGCTTCCAGCCTGCCGACGCCTCGGCAGTTGCCAAACTGCTGGATCAGGACGCTTACGACCGTCTGATCAAAGCCAACGCCGAAGCCTGAGGAGCGCTGACATGACTCAAGTAAACCTTACGACCGCCAACGAATTCATCGCGCGCCACATCGGCCCGCGTTCCGGCGATGAGCAAGCCATGCTCAACAGCCTCGGTTTCGATTCGCTGGAAGCCCTGAGCGCCAGCGTCATTCCGGAAAGCATCAAAGGCACCAGCGTCCTCGGCATGGACGACGGCCTGAGCGAAGCCGACGCCCTGGCGTTGATCAAAGGCATCGCCGCCAAGAACCAACTGTTCAAGACTTACATCGGCCAGGGCTACTACGGCACGCACACGCCGTCGCCGATCCTGCGCAACCTGCTGGAAAACCCGG
Source organism: Pseudomonas sp. 300 (assembly GCF_055803035.1). Classification (NCBI taxonomy): domain Bacteria; kingdom Pseudomonadati; phylum Pseudomonadota; class Gammaproteobacteria; order Pseudomonadales; family Pseudomonadaceae; genus Pseudomonas; species Pseudomonas sp. 300. The sequence goes on from NZ_JAVLRV010000002.1 coordinate 3,366,134, forward strand.
CCTGGTACACCGCGTACACCCCGTACCAGCCAGAAATTTCCCAGGGTCGTCTCGAGGCGCTGCTGAACTTCCAGACCCTGATCAGCGACCTGACCGGCCTGCCGATCGCCAACGCCTCGCTGCTGGATGAAGCCACCGCCGCTGCCGAAGCCATGACCTTCTGCAAACGCCTGAGCAAGAACAAAGGCAGCCACGCGTTCTTCGCGTCGGTTCATTGCCACCCGCAAACCCTCGACGTGCTGCGCACCCGTGCCGAGCCGTTGGGCATCGACGTCGTGGTCGGCGACGAGCTTGAACTGACTGACGTGACGCCGTTCTTCGGCGCCCTGCTGCAATACCCGGCGAGCAACGGTGACCTGTTCGACTACCGCGCACTGACCGAACGCTTCCACGCCGCCAACGCTCTGGTTGCGGTGGCTGCTGACCTGCTGGCCCTGACCGTGCTGACCCCGCCAGGCGAATTCGGCGCCGACGTGGCCATCGGCAGCGCCCAACGCTTTGGCGTGCCGCTGGGCTTCGGTGGCCCGCACGCGGCGTACTTCTCGACCAAAGATGCATTCAAGCGCGACATGCCGGGCCGTCTGGTCGGTGTCTCTGTGGACCGTTTCGGCAAGCCGGCCCTGCGCCTGGCGATGCAGACCCGCGAGCAACATATCCGCCGTGAGAAAGCCACGTCGAACATCTGTACTGCCCAAGTCCTGCTGGCCAACATCGCCAGCATGTACGCCGTCTACCACGGCCCGAAAGGCCTGACGCAGATTGCCAACCGCATTCATCACCTGACCGCGATCCTCGCCAAAGGCTTGAGCGCACTGGGCCTGACCGTCGAGCAAGCCAGCTTCTTCGACACCCTGACCCTGAACACCGGCGCCAACACCGCCAAACTGCACGACAAGGCACATGCGCAGCAGATCAACCTGCGTGTAGTCGATGGCGAACGTCTGGGCCTGTCCCTCGACGAAACCACGTCGCAAGCGGACGTCGAATCGCTGTGGGCCTTGTTCGCCGACGGCAAAGCGCTGCCGGACTTCGCCGCCCTCGCCGCCTCTGTGGTCAGCACCATCCCGGCCGCTCTGGTTCGCCAATCGCCAATCCTCAGCCACCCGGTGTTCAACCGTTATCACTCGGAAACCGAGCTGATGCGCTACCTGCGCAAGCTCGCCGACAAGGACCTGGCCCTGGATCGCACCATGATCCCGCTGGGTTCATGCACCATGAAACTCAACGCCGCCAGCGAAATGATCCCGGTGACCTGGGCTGAATTCGGTGCCCTGCACCCGTTCGCCCCGGCCGAACAAAGCGCCGGTTACCAGCAACTGACCGATGAACTGGAAGCGATGCTCTGCGCCGCCACCGGTTACGACTCGATCTCCCTGCAACCAAACGCCGGTTCGCAAGGTGAGTACGCCGGTCTGTTGGCGATTCGTGCCTATCACCAGAGCCGTGGCGAAGACCGTCGCGACATCTGCCTGATCCCGTCGTCCGCCCACGGCACCAACCCGGCCACCGCCAACATGGCTGGCATGCGCGTGGTTGTGACAGCTTGCGATGCCCGCGGCAACGTCGACATCGAAGACCTGCGCGCCAAGGCCATTGAGCACCGCGAACACCTCGCTGCGCTGATGATCACTTACCCGTCGACCCACGGCGTGTTCGAAGAAGGCATCCGCGAAATCTGCGGCATCATTCATGACAACGGCGGCCAGGTGTACATCGACGGCGCCAACATGAACGCGATGGTCGGCCTCTGCGCACCGGGCAAGTTCGGCGGCGACGTGTCGCACCTGAACCTGCACAAAACCTTCTGCATCCCCCACGGCGGTGGCGGCCCGGGCGTCGGCCCGATTGGCGTCAAGTCGCACCTGACGCCGTTCCTGCCGGGCCACGCCCAGATGGAGCGCAAGGAAGGCGCGGTCTGCGCGGCACCGTTCGGCAGCGCGAGCATTCTGCCGATCACCTGGATGTACATCCGGATGATGGGCGGCGCGGGTCTCAAGCGCGCTTCGCAATTGGCGATCCTCAATGCCAACTACATTTCCCGTCGCCTCGAAGAGCACTATCCCGTGCTGTACACCGGTAGCAACGGTTTGGTCGCGCACGAATGCATCCTCGACCTGCGTCCGTTGAAAGACAGCAGCGGCATCAGCGTCGATGACGTCGCCAAGCGCCTGATCGACTTCGGTTTCCACGCCCCGACCATGTCGTTCCCGGTCGCTGGCACACTGATGATCGAGCCGACCGAAAGCGAATCCAAGGAAGAACTGGACCGCTTCTGCGACGCCATGATCCGCATCCGCGAAGAAATCCGCGCAGTGGAAAACGGCACGCTGGACAAGGACGACAACCCGCTGAAAAACGCCCCGCACACCGCTGCGGAACTGGTCGGCGAGTGGTCCCATCCGTACAGCCGTGAGCAAGCGGTGTACCCGGTTGCCTCGTTGATCGAAGGCAAATACTGGCCGCCGGTCGGTCGCGTCGACAACGTCTTCGGCGATCGCAACCTGGTGTGCGCCTGCCCGTCGATCGAAAGCTACGCTTAAACGAATGAGGGGGCGGGTTCGCTCGCCCCCACCTTCGAGAACACTGCAAGACTCTGTGGGAGCTGGCCTGCCAGCGATAGCGGTGGGTCAGTCGACTGGGATTCGAACCTACGACCAATTGGTTAAAAGCCAACTGCTCTACCAACTGAGCTAACGACCCGCTGTGTGGTGGCGCGTATAATACTGATTTTTATAGGTTATTCAACACCTTATTTGAAATAAATCAGAAATAAGGTGTTGGGTCGCTGATTCCGGCCGCTGCGAAGCCTTCCGCACGCAGTCGGCAGCTGTCGCATTTACCGCACGCATAGCCTTTATCGTCCGCCTGATAACAGGAAACGGTCAGGCCGTAATCGACGCCCAGCTTCACGCCCGCCTGGACGATCTGCGCCTTGCTCAGGTTTTGCAGGGGCGCCTGAATACGGAAGCCGTTGCCTTCGACACCGGCCTTGGTCGCCAGATTGGCCATACGCTCGAAGGACTCGATGAACTCGGGACGGCAATCCGGATAGCCGGAATAGTCGACAGCGTTCACCCCGATGAAGATGTCACGAGCGCCGAGCACCTCAGCCCAGCCTAGCGCGAGGGACAGAAACACCGTGTTGCGAGCCGGCACGTACGTCACCGGAATGCCTTCGCCGGCCTCTTCCGGCACATCGATGCTGCTGTCGGTCAGTGCAGAACCACCGATACCATTCAGGTTCAGACCGATGACCTTGTGCTCGACCACACCCAAATCCCGGGCAACACGTTCGGCGGCGTGCAATTCGGCGTGAGACCGCTGACCGTAATCGAAGCTCATCGTGTAGCAGCGGTAGCCTTCAGCGCGAGCCATGGCCACGACCGTCGCCGAGTCGAGGCCGCCGGAAAGCAAGATGACCGCACGTTTTTCAGCAGTATTCAGTTGTTCAGTCATATCAGCGCCCCGGCTCATCATTCCAAAGATATTTATGCAGTTGCAGCTGCAGACGCACGGGCAGGTTGTCCGCCACCACCCAGTCAGCCAGATCCCGAGCATTCAGGTCATGGTGACTGGGTGAGAACAACACTTCACCGGCACGGCGATCCAGACCGTACTGAATCAGCTTCGACACGGCCCAGTCGTAGTCTTCCCGCGAACAGATGACAAATTTCACCTGGTCATTGGGTGTGAGCAGCTCGATGTTCTCGTAGAGGTTGCGATGCACTTCCTTCGAACCCGGGGTTTTCAGGTCGACCACGCGGCTGACTCGCGGATCCACCGCCGAGATATCAAGCGCACCACTGGTTTCCAGTGACACTTCGTAACCGGTGTCGCACAACTGCTTGAGCAATGGGATGGCATTAGGTTGCGCCAGCGGCTCGCCGCCGGTGACACACACATAACGCGGGCGGAAACCGGCGACTTGCTCGAGGATATCGTCGAGCGTACGGACAGTGCCGCCAGAGAACGCATAGGCGCTGTCGCAGTATTGGCAACGCAATGGGCAACCGGTCAGGCGCACAAAAACAGTGGGCAGCCCGGCAGTCCGCGTTTCACCCTGCAACGAGTAGAAAACTTCGGTGATTCTCAATGTGTCTTGCATAGTCGCCACGGGCGTAACAGCTAAACAGGCTGTCCGCCTCCGTCAGGCACTTCAAGGAACCCCGCCAACGCGCAGGCCCCAAAAAGCGTATTTCATAAAAAGGGCGTGAATTCTAACGAAAAAACCCGCGACAAGCGCGGGTTTCTTCGAAATGGGTCAAGCAGGCTTACATGCGCTGCAGATCGCGCTGGGCCAACTGAGCGGCGGAAGTGCCCGGATATTGGGACACAACCTGTTGCAGAATGCCTTTTACCTTGTCGGGATGACCGAGGCGACGCTCTACATCAGCCAGCTTGTACAGCGAGTCAGGCACTTTGTTGTGCTTTGGGTACAGCTGCGAAACCTTGGCAAATGCCTGACCTGCACCTTGCAGATCGCCTTTGGCCAGGTTTACTTCGCCCAACCAGTACTGGGCATTGCCCGCGTATTGGCTGTTCGGGTACTTACGCAGGAAAGCGGAAAAAGCCTGACTGGCTTTGTCGAAATCCTTGGCTTTGATCAAATCGAAGGCTGCATCGTAATACAGTTTTTCCTTCGCCGGATCCGCCGGTTCGCTACCTGCGGCAGGAGCTTGAGCGGCTGCCGCCCCTGCACCTGCACCCGCTGCTGCGCCGGGGGCATTCAGATTGCCACCGGAGGAAGAATTCTCAGGAGTCGCGGCTGGTGCAACGCCGGTTCCTATGCGCCGATCAAGATCCTGGTATCGCTCCAGGCTTTCCTGCTTCATGCGCGCTACATCATTTTGCAGAACTTCAATCACACCTTGTTGGCGCGAGATCTGTTCCTGCATCGATTGCAGTTGGTTGAACAGCTCGCCCTGTGCCGAGACAGGGGCCGAAACCCCTCCCCCGGCATAGGCGCCGTTCGTACCGTAACCCGCAGGCGGATAACTACTCCCGCTATTGTTATAGCCGGAGTTGTCCTCGACCACAGGAACCGCAGCCCACACCGCAAGCGGTGCGAGGCTGAGAGCCAAAACAGTTACAGCACGACGGCACGTTCGCATGACGAATTACTTACGCAGTTCGACGCGACGGTTTTGAGCCCAGGACTGCTCGTCGTTGCCGGTAGCAACTGGACGCTCTTCGCCGTAGGAAACCAGTTCCAGCTGAGCTGGGGAAACACCTTGCAGTACCAGGTAGCGTTGAACGGCTTTCGCACGACGCTCGCCCAGTGCCATGTTGTACTCACGAGTACCACGTTCGTCGGTGTTGCCTTCCAGAACAACGCGAGCGCCGTTTGCTTTCAGGTCTTTGGCGTGAACGTCCAGAGCGCGCATGGCTTCTGGCTTCAGGTCCGAGCTATCGTATTCGAAGTAGAAGGTGGTGATTGCGCGCAGAGCAGCTTCTTCGCTCAGGGAGCCATCAACAGCACCAGTGTTAGCGCCGTAACCAGCGTTTGGATCAACAGCGCCTTCACCGGCGTTGTCGCCGCCTTTGGACGAGCAACCTACAGCTACAGCCATGGCCAGAGCCAGCGCAGCAAATTTACCAAACTTCAGCATTTCCATCGTGAAACTCCTAATGAACCCCAGTGTGTTAAGTGAAACGTGTAGCGCCGCGTCAGTTCAGGTAAGGGGACCAGGAAGGTTCTCTGACTTCGCCTTGTGCGGTAGGAAGCGGGAGCCTTACGCGTCCATTAATGGACACGAGCATCAAGACTCCCCGGCCCTGCTGGCGGGTGGCGTAGATTACCATGGTGCCGTTGGGCGCAACAGTAGGCGACTCGTCCAGAGTGCTATCAGTGAGGATTTTTACGCTTCCGCGCTGCAAATCCTGGGCCGCCACCTTGAAATTAGTGAAGCCATCCTGGCGATGGATCATCACCAGAGTCTTTTCATCAGCCGAAAGCTTCGGGTTGGCGTTGTAGTTACCGACAAAGGTCACACGCTCCGCACCGCCGCCGCTAACGCTGGATTTGTAGATCTGAGGCTTGCCGCCACGATCTGAAGTGAAGTACAGGGTCGAACCATCCTTGCCCCAGAACGGTTCGGTGTTGATGCCGGGACCGTTGGTGACGCGAGTGATCTGACGCGAACCCAGGTTCATCACATAGATGTCCGGGTTTCCGTCCTTCGACAGCACGAATGCCAGGCGATTGCCATCCGGCGACCAGGCTGGCGCGCCATTCAGGCCTTCGAAGTTGGTGATCTGCTCACGGCGACCGGTGTCGATGTTCTGCATGAAAATGCGCGGACGCTTCTGCTCGAACGATACATAAGCGATGCGCTTGCCATCCGGTGCGAAACGCGGCGACAGGATCGGCTCGCGCGATTGCAGCAGGGTCACGGCGCGGGCACCGTCATAGTCCGAACGTTGCAGCGTGTAGCGCGTGTTCTTCTCGGAGAAACGCTCTGCAGTCACGTACAGCAGACGTGTCGAGAACGCACCTTTGATACCGGTGAGTTTTTCGAACGACTGGTCCGCGATGTAGTGCGACATGTCGCGCAGCTGATCAACGCTGCCCGACACGCTACCGGTCAGCACTTGCTGCTCGGTGGCGACGTTGAACAGAGCGTATTGAACCTGCAGGCGGCCGCCCGCTGGAGCAATGCTGCCGACCATGACGTACTGGGCGCCGAGCGCCTTGAAGTCACGGTAGATGATTTCGCTGGCCTGGCTCGGCTGGCTGATCATGTTCTGCTTTGGAATCGGCGAGTAGTAACCCGAGTTGCGCAGGTCGTTACCGATGATCTCGGCCATATCGTCCGGCAGCACGCTACCGCCCTGGTTGCCGAACGGAACAACGGCGATCGGAGTTGCCCGATCGCTGCCGCTGGTGACCAGAATGTTTTTTTCATCTGCCGCCGCTATCCCTGCCATGCAGCAGATCACGACAAGCATTCCTCGAAGAAGGTTTCTCACAAGGCTAGATCCTCAGGTGTGAATGTCATCTTGAATGAACGATACGGGGCGAAATCGCCCGGCTTCATTCCCTGCATTTCTGTCAAACGTCCAATATTCTTGACCGCCGCTACAGCCGAAGCGTCAAACGGACCGTCACCGCTGGACTTGGACACGCTGACCGAAGTCACCGTACCGTCCGGCAACATGCCGATTTGCAGCACAACCGTCATGCCTTTGCGTGCCGAAGGTGGACGAGCCCAGCCTTCCGCTGCACGAGCACGAATCAAATCATCGAAACTGCCGGCGACTTCGTCACCCTGCTCATCCGCCAAGGCCTGCTGACGCTGCGGCGTGTCGGAAAGCAAATCTGCCAGGGCCTGAGCCTTTTTCTCTTCGGCGGATTTACGTGCCGCTTCCTGCGATTTCTTTTTCGCAGCATCGGCAGCAGCTTTCTTCTTCGCATCTTCGGCGACTTTCTTTTTCGCCTCTTCAGCTTCAGATTTCTTCTTGGCGTCTTCCGCGGCTTTCTTCTTCGCGTCTTCGACGATCTTCTTCTTGGCTTCTTCCGCGGCCGCTTTCTTGGCCTCTTCTTCAGCCGCTTTCTTGGCTTCTTCTTCAGACTTCTTCTTGGCTATATCAGCCAATTGTTTCTCTTCGGCCTTTTTGGCTTCGGCGGTCTTCTTCGCTTCATCGGCTTTCTTGGCTTCATCAGCCTTTTTAGCCTCTTCCGCTTTCTTGGTCTCGTCGGCTTTCTTGGATTCTTCGGCTTTTTGAGCCGCGTCTTCCTTCTTTTGTTCCGCGGCTTTGATCGCTTCCTGCTCGATCAACTTCTGTTCCATCTGTTCGACTTCGGTCTGGCGCGCAGCGGATTTCTTCGCTTCACCCGCAATCTTCTGATTGGTCTGGGTGGTCGCCTGACTTTTCGATTTCAGCTGATACAGGGTCGCCTGGACAATCGGCTTGGCCGGCGGGAGCTCCGGTGTGAAGGCGAAACTGACGAACAGCATGCCAAAAACCAGCACGTGCAAGACAATCGCCCAGACACTAGGCCAGAAGTAGCTTTCCGAGGCTGTTGGCTCTCGCTGTTGCTGCATCAGGGCGCCTCGGTAATCAGGCCAACGTTACCGACTCCGGCTTTCTGCAACCCACCCATCGCACCCATGACGGAGCCGTAATCAACGGTCTTGTCGCCGCGGATGAACACCTGGGTACGCTTGCCGCCTTCGGTGCCGGCGCGAATGATCTTGGTCACGGCGTCAGTCATTTGCGGCAAGGTCATTGCCTTGTCCTGCTGTTTTTGCGTGTCGACTTCGCTGCCAAGGTTCCAGTAGTAGGTCTTGTCAGCCTTGATCGAAATGGTCAGGACCTGGGTGTTGTTGTCCTGCGGCAAGGCTTCGCTGGAAACCTTGGGCAGATCAACTTTCACGCCCTGATTGAGCATCGGCGCGGTCACCATGAAGATGACCAGCAGTACCAGCATCACGTCGATGTAAGGCACCACGTTCATCTCGGCGACCGGCTTGCGCTTTTTGCGAGCTCGAGCGATTAAAGCCATTGGAAATTACCTGCTTATTCTTCGCTGGTGTGCACTTTGCGGTGCAGGATCGCCTGGAATTCATCGGCGAAGGTGTAGTAGCGGCTGATCAGCGTTTCGCTGCGAGCGGCAAAACGGTTGTAAGCGATAACGGCCGGGATGGCTGCGAACAGACCGATCGCGGTGGCAATCAGTGCCTCGGCAATACCTGGAGCTACGGTGGCCAGGGTCGCTTGCTGGGCAGTCGCCAGACCACGGAAGGAGTTCATGATGCCCCAGACGGTACCGAACAGACCGATGTACGGGCTGACGGAACCGACGGTCGCGAGGAACGGCAGGCTCTGCTCGAGCTTTTCTTCTTCGCGGGAAATGGCTACGCGCATGGCACGAGCCACGCCTTCCATGACCGCTTCCGGGTCAACGCCTGGCTGCTGGCGCAGACGGGAGAATTCCTTGAAGCCAGCACGGAAGATCTGCTCGACGCCCGAATCCGGATCAGGGTTGCTGCCAGCCTGACGGTACAGCTTGGACAGGTCGATGCCCGACCAGAAGCGCTCTTCAAAGCTCTCCAGGGCACGTCGACCGGCGCGCAGCAAGTTGCTGCGCTGAAAGATCATGATCCATGAGGTCACCGATGCGGCTACCAGGATCAGCATTACCAGTTGCACCACGATACTGGCATTGCTGACCAGGCTCCACATGGAGGAATGGTCGACGACGTTAGCTTCCACGCTTTATCTCCTGCTTTGAGTGTGTACCCGCGCCGCTCACGTCGGCAAAGGCCGCACGTAGAGCTTCGGGAATGGCCCGGGGTTTTAAACTTTCAGTGCGCACACAGGCCACCAAAAACCTGCCCTTCGCAGAGCAGCGCATTATCCGTGGCTCGCCTGACCTGCTGTTTGAAGCGCAGGCTGACACGGTTCAATTCGATTACTTCAGCGCTTACCAGGAGTTCGTCGTCCAGTCGCGCCGGCGCGTGATAACGCGCTTCGCTGGAATGCACGACAAACAACAGGTCCTCTCCTGCCAGCTGGGATTGGGCAAAGCCCAGCTCCCGGAGCCGCTCGGTTCGAGCCCGTTCCATAAACTTGAGGTAATTAACGTAATACACGATGCCGCCCGCATCGGTGTCCTCGTAATAAACGCGACAACGATGTGCGAACGGCTCAAGCCCGTTTTGCGCGCGCATACTCTAGTGCTTACTCCTCAGGTTGCCAATCCGGCCAGGCAACTGTTTTTCATTGATTCACGGCTTTCAGGCAAAACCACGGTCCTAGGACAGCACAATGCCCGAAAATTCTGCCCGTAAAAGTTAATTAATCGTCCACGGCATCAAGGAACTCGTCTACCACGGGCATTTCGCCCAATCGTGACGGAATATTTAAACCGAAATGCAGATAGGCATGCCGGGTGACCACCCGCCCACGCGGCGTGCGCATGATATAGCCTTGCTGGATCAGGTACGGTTCCAGCACGTCTTCAATCGTGTGACGTTCCTCGCTGATCGCGGCAGCCAGACTGTCAACGCCCACCGGTCCACCGTCAAACTTCTCGATCATGGTCAGCAGCAGACGTCGATCCTGGTGGTCGAAACCACGCTCATCGACATCCAGCAGATTCAAGGCGAGATCGGCAATCGGTTTGGTGATGTGGCCCTTGGCGCGAACTTCAGCGAAATCGCGCACCCGGCGTAACAGTCGGTTGGCGATCCGCGGGGTACCTCGGGCACGACGGGCGATTTCAAAGGCGCCTTCCGGGTCTAGCGGCAAGCCGAGGATGTTTGCCGAACGACTGACAATCGTCGCCAGATCAGCCGTGCTGTAAAACTCGAGGCGCTGGACGATCCCGAAACGGTCGCGCAGCGGATTGGTCAGCATGCCGGCGCGCGTCGTCGCCCCCACCAGCGTGAACGGTGGCAGATCCAGCTTGATCGAACGGGCAGCGGGGCCTTCGCCGATCATGATGTCGAGCTGGAAATCTTCCATGGCCGGGTACAGCACTTCTTCGACAATCGGCGACAACCGATGGATTTCGTCGATGAACAGCACGTCGTGCGGCTCAAGGTTGGTCAGTAGCGCGGCCAGGTCACCGGGTCGCTCGAGGACCGGGCCCGAAGTGCTTTTGATCGACACCCCCATTTCCTGGGCGATGATGTTGGCCAGGGTGGTTTTACCCAGGCCCGGCGGGCCGAAGATCAGCGTGTGGTCCAGTGATTCGTTCCGCCCACGGGCAGCCTGGATGAACAACTCCATTTGCTCGCGAACGGTCGGTTGGCCAATGTATTCGGCCAGACTGACAGGACGAATCGCCCGATCCTGGACTTCCTCGCGGTCGCGCGGGCCCGGCGTGGCGGCTATCAGACGATCAGCTTCAATCACTTAGATCATTCCCTTCAGGGCACGACGAATCATGTCTTCACTGCTCAAACCTTTCTCCTTGATCGCGGAAATCGCCTTGCTGGCTTCCTGCGGCTTGTAGCCCAGGGAGATCAGCGCGCTGACCGCGTCATTTTCGGCGGTAGCGACCGGATGCGGCGCGTCTGGCCCACCCGGCTGGTTTGGCACCAGAGCAAACATCGCCGGCACGGTTTCCCAGGCCTTGAAACGATCCTTGAGTTCCACCAGCAAACGCTCGGCGGTCTTCTTGCCCACGCCCGGCACCTTGGTCAGGGCCGAGGTGTCCTGAGATTGCACGCAACGTACCAGTTCATCCACTTCCAGGCTCGACATCAATGCCAGGGCCAATTTCGGCCCTACACCATTGAGACGGATCAACTCGCGAAAAAAGTCTCGCTCACGCTTGCTGGCGAAACCATAGAGTAACTGCGCGTCTTCGCGTACGACCAAATGGGTGTGCAACGTCAGCGGTTCACCGACCGACGGCAAGCGATACAGCGTGGTCATGGGCACTTCCAGCTCATACCCCAGACCGTTTACATCCAGAATCAGGTGCGGCGGCTGTTTCTCAGCCAGTGTGCCGCGCAAGCGTCCAATCACGTTTCAGATCCTTGAGCGTTGGCCAGTTCGGTGGCTGGCGACTGACAGAACAAGGGTTTTGCGCCGACAACACAGGCACAAAACCCTGATTCCGTAAAAAAGACTGCTGATGCTATCAGAGACGCAGGCGCCCGCCACGACTGCGTGCAGTGCCCAGGCCATGCGGCAACAGGCTGGAACGGGTGTGAGCATGGCAAATGGCAATGGCCAGGGCGTCCGAGGCATCGATTTGCGGTTTACTGGTGAGTTTCAACATGTGCATGACCATCATTTGCACCTGCTCTTTATTCGCCGCACCGGTCCCGGTCACTGCCTGCTTGACCTGGGTGGCCGTGTATTCAGCGATTTCCAGATTTTCTTCGGCACCGGCAACGATTGCCGCACCGCGCGCCTGGCCGAGCTTCAGCGCGGAGTCGGCGTTGCGGGCCATAAAGACCTTTTCGATGCCCATGGTCACCGGGCCGTAGGTCTGGATAACTTCACGCACGCCGCGATAGACGATTTGCAAACGCTCATGCAGCTCGCCGGCCCCTGTGCGAATACAGCCCGACGCCACGTACACGCAGCCACGCCCGGTATCGCGTACCACGCCATAACCGGTGATGCGCGAACCGGGGTCGATACCAAGAATTAAAGTCATAACGCCTGCGGGTTAGGAAAAAGCACGATATCCAATATACGAATAACAAATGTGGGAGCGAGCCTGCTCGCGAAAGCGGTTTTATATTCAGCAACGATATTGCCTGAACATCCGCATTCGCGAGCAGGCTCGCTCCCACATTGGATCTTAGTCGCCCTTAACCGAGCTGTGCGGCCACCGACTCGGGGATATCCGCGTTGGAGTAGACGTTCTGCACGTCGTCCAGGTCTTCGAGCATGTCGATCAGCTTGAGGACTTTCTCAGCGCCTTCCAGGTCCAGTTCGGCACTGGTGGTCGGCAGCATGACGATTTCCGCGTCGTCACCTTTGAAACCGGCCGCTTCCAGAGCGTTACGCACGGAGTAGAAACCGGCAAACGAGGTGAACACGTCGATGGAACCGTCTTCGTGGGTGACCACGTCATCGGCGTCCGCTTCCATGGCCGCTTCCATCAACGTGTCTTCATCAACACCCGGCGCGAAGGAAATCTGCCCCTTGCGCTCGAACAGGTAGGCTACGGACCCGTCGGTACCAAGGTTGCCGCCGCACTTGCTGAACGCATGGCGAACAGCCGCTGCGGTGCGGTTGCGGTTGTCGGTCATGCATTCGACCATTACCGCCACGCCCCCCGGGCCGTAGCCTTCATAGGTCAGCTCGACCATGTCGTCGGTATCGGCAGCACCGGCCCCGCGAGCCACCGCGCGATCAATGATGTCGCGACTCATGTTCGCACCCAGCGCCTTGTCCAGCGCCAGACGCAAGCGAGGGTTGGAGCCCGGATCACCGCCGCCCTGACGGGCCGCAACGGTCAGTTCACGAATCCACTTGGTGAAAATCTTGCCCTTCTTGGCATCCTGACGTTCTTTGCGGTGCTTGATGTTCGCCCACTTGGAATGACCCGCCATAACTCGCTCCGAATTCTCTTTGAAACATTGCCCGCTGCGCACGACGCTACAGCCAGCAATACAAAAATCTCGACCTGAAGAAAAGGCGCATCCCGAAGGATGCGCCTTTACGGTCAGCCTTACTCAGCCTTTGGCGTTTCGCGCAGGCGAATGTGCAGCTCGCGCAATGCCTTGGCATCCACCTGACCCGGTGCCTGAGTCATGACATCCGCCGCGCTCTGGGTTTTCGGGAAGGCAATCACTTCACGAATCGACTGGGCGCCGGTCATCAGCATCACCAGACGGTCCAGACCGAAGGCCAGACCACCGTGCGGCGGTGCGCCGTATTTCAGGGCGTCGAGCAGGAAGCCGAATTTCTCTTCCTGTTCGGCTTCATTGATACCCAGCAGACGGAATACGGTCTGCTGCATTTCCTTGCGGTGGATACGGATCGAACCGCCACCCAGCTCAGTGCCGTTCAGCACCATGTCGTAGGCACGGGACAGCGCGGTCGCCGGGTTGGCTTCCAGTTCTTCCGGGGTGCACTTCGGCGCAGTGAACGGGTGGTGCAAGGCGCTGAAGCTGCCGTCGTCGTTTTCTTCGAACATCGGGAAGTCGACGACCCACATTGGCGCCCACTTGCAGGTCAGCAGGTCCAGGTCGTTGCCGACCTTGATGCGCAACGCGCCCAGGGCTTCGCTGACGATCTTGGCCTTGTCGGCACCGAAGAACACGATGTCGCCATCGACCGCACCCACGCGATCGAGGATCACGTTGAGGTTGGCTTCAGGGATGTTCTTGACGATTGGCGACTGCAGGCCTTCAACGCCTTTGGCGCGCTCGTTGACCTTGATGTACGCCAGGCCCTTGGCACCGTAGATGCTGACGAACTTGGTGTAGTCGTCGATCTGCTTGCGCGGCATGCTCGCCGCGCCAGGAACGCGCAGGGCGGCGATACGGCATTTCGGATCGTTGGCCGGGCCGCTGAAGACCTTGAAGTCGACTTCTTTGAGCTGGTCGGCAACGTCCACCAGTTCCAGCGGGTTACGCAGGTCTGGCTTGTCGGAACCGTAACGACGCATGGCCTCTTCGAAGGTCATGTGCGGGAACTCACCGAATTCCAGATCCAGCACTTCCTTAAACAGGTTGCGGATCATGCCTTCGGTGAGGCCCATGATGTCTTTTTCATCGAGGAAGCTGGTTTCGATGTCGATCTGGGTGAATTCAGGCTGACGGTCGGCACGCAGGTCTTCGTCGCGGAAGCACTTGGCGATCTGGTAGTAACGGTCGAAGCCGGCCACCATCAGCAACTGCTTGAACAGCTGAGGCGATTGCGGCAAGGCGAAGAACGAACCGGCGTGAGTACGGCTCGGCACCAGATAGTCGCGTGCGCCTTCAGGGGTGGCACGGGTCAGGATCGGCGTCTCGACGTCGAGGAAGCCGTTCTCGTCGAGGTAACGACGGATGCTGGTGGTCATGCGCGAACGCAGACGCAGCTTCTCGGCCATTTCCGGACGACGCAGATCAAGGAAACGATAACGCAGGCGGGTTTCTTCACCGACGTCGGAGAACTCGTTCAGTGGGAACGGCGGGGTTTCCGATTCGTTCAGCACTTCCAGCTCGTAGCCCAGGACTTCGATCATGCCCGAGGCCATGTTGGCGTTCGTGGCACCGGCCGGACGCAAGCGCACTTTGCCGGTGATCTTCACCACGTATTCGCTGCGCACGCGATCGGCGGCGGCGAAGCTCTCGGCGCGGTCCGGGTCGAACACCACCTGGGCCAGACCATCACGATCACGGATATCGAGGAAAATCACCCCACCGTGGTCACGGCGACGGTGAACCCATCCGCAAAGGGTAATTTCCTGGCCTTCCAGGCTTTCGTTCAGTTGGCCGCAATAATGGCTGCGCATCATGGTAGTGGTTTCACTTCTCGTAATTCGAAATTCGGTTAGAGACCTTGCACACGGGGTGATGCAAGAGCTCGCACGTGTCGTTCAACTCAGGTTCCAGACCCTAGTCGGCTTTATCGCCGCCGGCCAGATTCTTCTTGGAACCGGTCTTGAAATCGGTTTCGTACCAGCCGGTGCCGCTGAGGCGAAAGCCCGGCATGGACAGCATCTTCTTGAGCTCTGGCGCCTGGCAGGCAGGGCAGTCGACCAGCGGTGCTGCGCTGATCTTTTGAATGGCTTCCAACTGATGACCACAGGAAGCACATTGATAGTCGTACATCGGCATGGGGGTTGTCTCGGCGATCAGATTGCTACCGCGCACGCTGGGTTTTGCGGCAAAGAGCGGGATTATATCCATTAAATGCAGCCTGTGCAGCCGTAAGACTGCACAGACTGACACTCGATGCATTTCGCCATCATGGCTAGGCCATGACGACGCAACTCCCCTCCTTGAGGCTGTGCACAACGCAAACAACCCGCACCAGCCCGCTGAAATTCTTCACCCCGCCGTGGCGCAGATGCACCTCTCGATCCACGTGGGACAACAGCGCACTGACCGAGCAGCAATTGATCCTGGCCATTTCCCCCAAAATATTCCAATACACCTGCTCAAGTCGCAAGCAGGTGGCAAATCCATTCAAACGTACGGATCGGGATAATGGCTGGGCCAGGCCCATATCGAACTCACTGACAAACGGATCGATCCTTACATCCTTGAATGAACCGTCCCTCCCCTCGCTTCGCCTGTCTTCATAAACCATACCGTTGACACTCCTTTGCCATCCCTGGCTCTTATAAGAGTCATGCTTTGATTCTTATAAAAGCGCAGGCGCAAAGTTATATCCAGATGACTTTTTGACCATCCACGTAGGATAAGCCAACAACTGAAGGCGGATCATGGAGACCGTCCTAGTCCGGACTATTTCCTCCATACACTGACGCAAAATCATTCAAGGAAAAGGGACAGAAACGACAGAGCGCGAACAACGCCCGCAAGGCGCTATCCGCGTACTGAACGCGTTACTCATCCAGCAATGAGCGCAACATCCATGCGGTTTTCTCGTGAACCTGCATACGCTGGGTCAGCAAATCAGCCGTGGGCTCGTCGCTGACTTTGTCGAGCAGGGGAAAGAGCCCGCGCGCCGTACGCGTGACGGCTTCCTGCCCTTCGACCAGTTGCTTGATCATGTCTTGCGCACTGGGCACGCCCGGTTCCTCCTTGATAGAAGAAAGGCGCGCATAAATGGAATAGGCGCCCGGAGCAGGAAAGCCCAGCGCGCGAATGCGCTCAGCAATCGAATCGACCGCCAAAGCCAACTCGTTGTATTGCTCCTCGAACATCAGGTGCAGGGTCCGAAACATGGGACCGGTGACATTCCAGTGAAAGTTATGGGTTTTCAAATAGAGTACATAAGTGTCCGACAGCAGACGCGAAAGTCCGTCGACGATGGACTTGCGATCCTCTTCACTGATACCGATATCGATTGCCATGTTTTTCCCCTAAAGGTGATCGAATTCATCCAACAGGTGCATGACCACTCTAGCAAGCCTGTCGCCACACCGCAGCCGGGAATACCCCAAACCCTGCGGCAAATCGCCCTCGGTGCACCGCTGGACTCCCTGATTTGAGTAGCCGCAAGCTTTGCTGTTAAATAGACAGTGTGTCGCCAAGCCCTATTTTTCCGGGCGTTGCGCATAGGCTGATAGCGGGTACGTGCCCAACGCCTCTTATTGTTCTGAAGCGAACCGTGCTCCATCAGCTCTTCCTTGTGATCCGTCTTAACGTGAGTTAATCAAAATGTTGAAAATCGTCCACCTGCTAATGGGCGCAGCGGCACTGCTGCTGTCCTTCATCCCTAGCCTGCGATCCGAAGCTGTTCCTTACCTGCAACAACCCGATGCGCTTTACCTGGCCTTTTTCGGCCTGCTCAACCTCACCCTCGCTCCTGTTATCCCTTACTGGAACAAAGGCCCGCGTCATCAACTGCAAAACCTGGTCAGCGCCCTGCTGGTTCTGACTGTCGTATTGCAAACCCTGACGCTGCTCGCTCCAATGCCTGTCATCGCCGGTCAACCTGCCGTTCTGTTCAGCCTGGTGGCGGCCCTGATCGCCGTGCTTCTGCACCTGGCCATCAGCTTCTACAAATCTTCACCGGCCACTGCTTCGCCAAGCTATGACATGACCAACCGCGATACCGGCACCGTGAAGTGGTTCAATACATCCAAAGGCTTCGGGTTCATTTCCCGTGATTCCGGCGATGATATTTTCGTGCATTTCCGGGCCATTCGCGGCG
Organism: Pseudomonas sp. 300; assembly: GCF_055803035.1. NCBI lineage: Bacteria > Pseudomonadati > Pseudomonadota > Gammaproteobacteria > Pseudomonadales > Pseudomonadaceae > Pseudomonas > Pseudomonas sp. 300. The sequence goes on from NZ_JAVLRV010000002.1 coordinate 3,383,384, forward strand.
AAGGTCATCGCGTTCTGGTCGAAGGCCAGCGCGTGGAGTTCTCCGTCATGAACCGTGACAAGGGCCTGCAGGCCGAGGACGTGATCGCCGCACTGCCGCGACGCTGATTCAAGGCTGAAAAAAAACCGCGAACAGCAGGGCTGTTCGCGGTTTTTTTTGGCCTGCATGTTCAGTAATGCGGCGGTGGCGCTTCTTCTTCGAACGTTTCGAACTGGCCAGCCATTTCCTCTTGCCGCTTGAGCAGTGCGGCCATTTGCAGTTGCAGACGCTCAACGGCACGCTGCTGCGTCGCCAGCACATCGCTCAATGCCTGGATGGTGTCATCCTGAAAGGCCAACTGGCTCTCAAGGTCGGTAACGCGTTCTTCCAGGCTCATGATTCAACCCTCCAGAAACGTAAAGTCATCGGTCAACACCAGACGCAGCCGTTCGCGAATCACCGCGATCTGCTCTGCACTGTAAGGCTTCGCCGGGTGCTTGCCCCAAACCGGAGCTGGCCAGGCGGCATCCTCGCGTTTGCGCACAATCACATGCATATGCAGCTGGCTGACGACGTTACCCAGGGCCGCGACGTTCAATTTGTCGGCGTCAAACGAGTCCTTGAGCATTTCCGCCAGCGCGGTCGTTTCCTTCCACAGTTGCTGCTGATCAGCGACATCCAACTGAAATATCTCACTGATATCCTCGCGGCGTGGCACCAGGATGAACCAGGGGTAATTCGAATCGTTGGACAACAGCAACCGGCTGAGCGGGAAATCCCCGATCGGTAGCGTGTCTTGTTGAAGCCGTGGATCTAAAGCGAACACTGCGCGCACTCCCGTCTGGTCATCATTTTCAGCTTAGCGCCCCTCCCGCAGGACGACGCACCAAGCGACAGGACGGCAGCATACCTGCGAACACCGCCGGCTTCACGACGAACCATGGTCGCAGGCTCAACGAAACTCGAGCGAGTCGCAGAATGCACGCCCTGACATGAGACATTTTTCGCATGGACGCACCATTACCGAACCGATGTTCATGCAAAAAACGCTGAAATGACTGACAGACAACGACCTGTTCGCCTTCACCCTGCAGTCATGCTGTATGAATTCAGTACAGCGATTAAAATTTTTTGCACCAAAACCGCACAGTGCGTCTACGCTGAGTGCGTCGGGCATCCGCGAATTACTCACTGACGGGGTGAACCGGTAACGTTTTTGGTTGTCGCGCAGTCGACCAGGAAGGCGCAACACGATGCAAACCTTGGCGTCAAGCCCCATCAGAAGGTGCTTGTAACCCCCGGTTTTATGAGGTTTTTACAGTAACAGACAGGCGTTCAGAAAAAAAAACAGCAGTTTTCTGATTTGTGCACGCTTGTTGCATTCACACTCACATCGCCTTCAAAGCGTCCGCTGGAAGCGGAAGCCTTCAAGGCAATAAAAACAGTGGCAGGGTTGCCCGATGGAGATTCACACGTTTCGCCAAGGATTCTTTTTACCGATGCTCAAGCCCTCGGAAAACAGCGCTGAAGTTGTCATTCCTATTGCATTGGGGCTGTAAATTTGCGACATCTACCAAGCCATTTGCGACAGGGTCGTAAAGAAGCTGAAAGGTTAGATGCGCAAGTATCGCCAACATGGTCGGCGTGATATAAGTTTGCGCCGACACAAAAAGAAAGAGCCGCCCAGATAATAAATCAGGTGGGACGGCAGTACTCTTCTAAAACCAAAGGAGCAAATCACGATGCGCGTGATGAAGTGGAGCATGATCGCACTGGCTGTTTCGGCCAGTACTTCGCAGTTCGCAATGGCGTCCTCTCAAGAGGAATCCAAGGGCTTTTTTGAAGATCAGAGCCTTAATGTTCACAGCCGTATGCTGTACATGAACCGTGATTTCAAAAACAACCCTAGCACTTCGCAAAGTTATCGCGAAGAGACTGGCCTCGGCGTACGTACCACGTACGAGTCGGGCTTCACTCAGGGCACCGTAGGTTTCGGTGTGGATGCCTTGGTCAATGCCATGGTCAAACTGGACAGTGGCCGTGGCCGCACCGGTAATGGCATGTTCGGTCGTGATAGCGAAGGCCGCCCGGAAGACACCCAATCCAAGGCTGGCGGTGCAGTCAAGTTCCGTCTGTCCGACACCGTCCTGAAGTATGGTAACCAGTACGTTGCCAGCCCTGTCTTCTCCACAGACGACAGCCGTCTGCTGCCAGAAGTTGCTACCGGCACCATCATCACCAGTAAAGAAATCAAAGGGCTGGAGCTGACCGCAGGTCGTTTCAGCGCCCTGAGTTCGCAGACTGGCATGGGCCGTGACAGCATCAACGGACCGCACAACCCAGGCCTGACCAGTGCCAACATTGCCGGTGCGACCTACCAGTTCACCGACAATTTTGTAGCCGGCGTGGCTGCTTCCGATGTAGACGACTACTTCAAGAAGCAATACATCAACGCCAACTACACCCTGCCGATCAACGAAGATCAGTCCCTGAACTTCGACTTCAACGGCTATCGCTCCAAGAGCCAGGGTCAAGAGCTGAGCGGTGATGTTGACAACCGCATCTGGTCCCTCGCCGCTGCCTATAGCATCGGCGCCCACAAGTTCACCGTGGCGCACCAACGTTCCAGTGGTGATAGCGGCTATGTCTATGGTGTTGACGGCGGCGGTACCATCTTCCTCGCCAACTCCGTTCAATACTCCGACTTCAACGGTCAAGACGAACGCTCCTGGCAGGCTCGCTATGACCTGAACATGAAAAGCTACGGCGTTCCTGGCTTGAGCTTCATGACTCGTTACATCCGTGGCGACAACATTACCACCGGTGACACTGAGTCCAAAGAACACGAATGGGACTTCGAGACCAAATATGTTCTGCAAAGCGGTCCAGCCAAGGACCTGTCTTTCCGCGTACGTAACGCGGTCTATCGTGCAAACTCCGCATACGATAGCGACAAAGTTGATACCCGCCTGATCATCGAGTACCCGCTGAGCATCCTGTAATCGGGGTGTCACACCGGCAGTACTGTAGAGCTTTGCTCTAATCAAAAACCGCTCACCTTCTAGGTGGGCGGTTTTTTTATGCCTGCCCGGTTTTCAATTCGCAAGCAGGCTAATAAACGTTCATGAATAACAGTAGGCAGCTAACATTCCTCAAGAGGCAGCCAAAAAAAGCCCAGGCATCTATCGATGCCTGGGTTTGTGCGTTTAACTTGACCGAACAGCCAAGTAAAAAATATTGTTACTGCACTGCAGCTTCCTGAACAACACGAATAACCCGCTGTGGAAACGGAATATCGATACCGGCCGTTTTCAAACGATCCCGGGACTGTTCATTAAACATGAACATCACATCCCAGTAATCCGCCGTCTTCACCCAAACACGCAGCGAAACAGTGATCGAACTGTCACCCAGCGTAGAAATGACGGCCTGCGGAGCCGGCTCAGTCAAAATACGTTCATCCTTGGCCAGATCCAGTAACACTTCGCGAGCCTTCTGCAAATCCGCCTCGTAATCAACGCCCACATCAAACACAACCTTGCGCGTCGGCTGACGGTTAGTGTTAGTGATGATGCCGTTCGATAGATTGCCGTTAGGCATGATGATGGTTTTGTTATCGCCGGTACGCAGCACGGTGTGGAAGATCTGAATGCTGTCGACCGTACCGGCCACCCCTTGAGCTTCGATCCAGTCACCGATACGGAACGGACGGAACAACAGAATCAGTACGCCACCCGCGAAATTCGCCAGGCTGCCCTGCAACGCCAGACCAATGGCCAGGCCCGCCGCACCGATCGCCGCGACGAAGGAAGTCGTTTCCACGCCGATCATCGACGCCACGCTGACGATCAGCAACACCTTGAGAATAATGTTCGCCAGGCTGCTGATGAAACCTTGCAGGGCCAGGTCGGCGTTACGCAACGCGAGCAAACCGCCCAGTTTCTGCGTCACTTTGTTGATCAACCACCAACCAATGGCCAGCGTGAGTATCGCCAGCAGCACGCGGCTGCCGTATTCCATGATCATCGGAATCCAGGCTTGGGACGCCTTGACCAGGTTGTCCACTTCAGCATTCAAGTCCATCTACGTTCTCCTGATTTCCGGCCACGCGGCACGCGAAAAAAATAAGCGGCAGAAAAGACTGCCCCCCTCTCTCGGGGCCAATCTTTCTGCCGCTGCTTGGGCCTCGGACGCCGAAAGCTCCGAGAGGTTCCCGCTTGAAACGTCAGTCGCGGAAGTTGTTGAACTGCAACGGCATGTCGAATGTCTTGGCACGCAGAGCCGCAATGGCTTCCTGCAAATCGTCACGCTTCTTGCCGGTGATGCGCACCTGCTCGCCCTGAATGGCGGCCTGCACCTTGAGTTTGGCGTCCTTGACGTGAGCGACGATTTTCTTCGCCAGCTCTTTGTCGATGCCTTCCTTGAGGACGGCTTCCTGCTTCATCAGCTTGCCCGACGCGTAGGCATCCTTGACTTCAAGGCACTGCACGTCGATCTTGCGCTTGACCAGCGCCAGCTTGAGGATCTCAATCATTGCTTCGAGCTGGAAATCGGCTTCAGCGGTCAGGTTGACGGTCAGGTCCTTTTCCTTGAACTCGAAGGTGCCCTTGCCTTTCAGGTCATAACGACGATCGAGTTCCTTGACGGCGTTTTCGACCGCGTTGGTGACTTCGTGTTTGTCCAGTTCGGATACCACGTCGAACGACGGCATGTAATCTCTCCAATAAAGGGCGCGCTCGATCAAGATGGAGCACGCCTGGCTTGCGGTTAAAATCCGCGCTGATTATAACGGGTCTTTCCCATCATTCACTGCGAGCCTCCGATGCACGCCTTAAACAGAGCAAAAAGCTGATGTCCACCACCTGGCATGTTCTGGGCGCCGGCAGCCTTGGCACCTTGTGGGCCACCCGTCTGGCGCGCGCCGGGGTACCGGTCAGACTGATCCTGCGGGATACGCCGCGCTTGCAGGCTTATCAGGCTGCGGGGGGCTTGACGCTGGTGGAGCACGGTGAAGCAACAACGTATGCCATCCCCGGCGAGACGACCGACAACAATGAGCCGATCAATCGCCTTCTGGTGGCCTGCAAAGCCTACGATGCCGAGCAGGCCGTGGCCCGACTGGCACCACGCCTGGCGCCCGGCGCCGAGCTGATTTTGTTGCAGAACGGACTCGGCAGTCAGGACGCCGTCGCCGCCCAGGTTCCGCAGGCACGCTGCATTTATGCTTCGAGCACCGAAGGCGCGTTTCGCGACGGTGACTGGCGCGTAGTGTTCGCGGGTCACGGTTACACCTGGTTGGGGGATGCCGGTCATCCCGTGGCGCCGATCTGGCTGGATGACGTGAGCGCCGCCGGAATTCCTCACGAATGGAGCACCGACATTCTTACAAGGCTATGGCGAAAACTCGCACTCAACTGTGCGATCAATCCGCTGACGGTGCTGCACGATTGCCGCAACGGCGGATTACAGGACCATCATTGTGAAGTCGCCACCCTCTGCGGCGAACTGACTGAGGTGCTTGAACGCTGCGGTCAGCCCGCAGCGGCCGAGGACCTCCAGCAGGAAGTCGAGCGGGTGATTCACGCCACCGCGGCCAATTTCTCCTCGATGTATCAGGACGTCGCGAATCGGCGCCGAACCGAAATCAGCTATCTGTTGGGCTATGTCTGCAAAGTGGCTTCGCGACACCAGCTGAACCTGCCGCACCTCAATCAGCTTGAAGCACGGTTGATCGCCCATCTGCACAGCCTTGGATTGCCCAGCGACTGAGCAGCGGCTACGCTGGCCACTTGTTCCTTTTCAGCGATAAACCTGATGCCATTGCGCCAGCGCCTTGAAAACCTTCCCGTCGGCCAGAAATTGCTGGCCGCCCTGCTGGTGCTGTTGACCACCGTTCTGCTGGTCGCCAACCTGACCTTTATCAGCGCCGCGTACTACATTTCCCAGGAAAGCATGGCCCCCCAGGCCTTGCAGACCATCGGCCGACTGGTGTCCAACCCGAGTCTGGTGGCTGAAGCGCTGCAGTCGCCACAAAATGCCGAACGGCTGCTCAATGAGCTCAACAGTTATTCACCGCTGCGCGCGGCAGCCCTGTATGACGGCAAGGGCGAAAGACTGGCGCAGTTGCAGCGCGGCGATCATTTGGGCCTGCCGGAGCGTTACCGCCACATCGAGTCCTGGCAAGCCACCGAATTTCGCAGCAATCAAGTGATCACCCTGCCCCGCCCCGGCACCGCGCCGGGCCACCTGTTGTTGGTCGCCAGCAGCGAACTGCCGATGGCCTTCTACACCGGGACCCTGACCGCCAGCCTCGGCATTCTGATCTTCAGCGTGCTGTTGTGGCTGGTGATCGCCCGGCAGATCAAACGCCTGATTACCCGGCCGATCCATCAACTCGAAGAACTGTCCCGGCAAGTTACCCGGGAAGAGAACTACGCCCTGCGCGCCTCACGCGGCAATCATGACGAAATCGGCAGTCTGGCCGAGGCGTTCAACACCATGCTCTCGCGCATCGAAGCACGGGAGCAGCAACTCAAACGGGCACGGGACGATTCCCAGGCCGCTTACGATCAGGCCCAGGGCCTGGCCGAAGAGACCCGCCACACCAACCGCAAACTGGAACTCGAAGTCCAGGTGCGCAGCAAGATCGAGAAGAAACTCACCGGGTTCCAGAATTACCTCAACAGCATCATCGATTCCATGCCCTCGGCGTTGATTGCCCTCGACGAGCAGCTCTACGTGACGCAGTGGAATCAGGAGGCCAGCGCCCTCTCCGGTACGCGCCTCGACGAAGCGCTGAATCAGCCGATCTTTCTCGCCTTCGAACCGCTCAAGCCGTTTCTGCCGCAGCTCAAACAGACCGTCGAGCAGCACACGGTGGCGAAGATCGAACGCGTGACCTGGTTCAAGGACGAAGAGCCCAAGCATTACGCCCTGACCTTCTACCCTCTGATGGGCGGTGCCGGTCGTGGCGTGGTGATCCGGATCGATGACATCACCCAGCGCCTGTCCCTGGAAGAAATGATGGTGCAATCGGAAAAAATGCTCTCGGTCGGTGGCCTCGCCGCCGGCATGGCCCACGAAATCAACAACCCGCTCGGCGCGATCCTGCACAACGTACAGAACATTCGCCGACGCCTGTCCCCCGAACTGCCGAAAAACCTCGAACAGGCGGAGCATGTCGGCATCGAACTGGACACGGTCAACGAGTACCTGAAGGCACGTGAGGTGCCGCAGTTGCTCGATGGCATTCAACAGGCAGGCGCCCGGGCGGCGAAAATCGTCACCCACATGCTCAGCTTCAGCCGCCGCAGCACCCGGCAAATGGCGCCCTGCGATTTGCCGGCGCTGATTGATCAAGCCGTGGAAATCGCCGGCAACGACTTTGACCTGGCAATTGGCTTCGACTTCAAGGGCCAAGCGATCATTCGTCAGTTCGATCCCGCTCTGGGCCCGGTGCCGGGCACCGCCAACGAACTTGAACAGGTGCTGCTCAACCTGCTGAAAAACGCCGCGCAAGCCATTCACCAGCGCGAGGACGGCTGCGAGCCGGGACGGATCATCCTGCGCACGAAGCTGAATCCGCCGTGGGCGGAAATCCAGGTCGAGGACAACGGCATCGGCATGAGCGAAAACGTGCGCAAACGCACCTTCGAACCGTTCTTCACCACCAAGGAAATCGGCCAGGGCACCGGGCTTGGCCTGTCGGTTTCGTATTTCATCATCACCAACAACCACAAGGGTCAGATGGAAGTGCAATCGACCCTGGGCCAGGGCACGTGTTTCACCTTGCGCCTGCCGTTGACGAGCACCCCGCTCGTTTCTCAAGAACTCAATCAGCTTTCGAGGTAACCATGGGCTTTCGCTTGTCGAAGATTTACACCCGCACCGGCGACAAAGGCGAAACCGGGCTGGGCGACGGCCGTCGCGTGCCCAAGGATCACCCGCGAATCGAGGCCATTGGCGAAGTCGATACACTGAACAGCCAGGTCGGCGTGCTGTTGGCCGGGCTGGAAGTGGAATGTGTCCGGTTTCCAGGATTGAACGAAGTGATCGAGGTGTTGGCGCCTTGCCAGCATCGGCTGTTCGATCTGGGCGGAGAGCTGGCGATGCCGGTGTATCAGGCGTTGAATGCGGCGGAAATTGAACGCCTGGAAGCGGCGATCGATGTGTGGAATGAAGAGTTGGGGCCACTGGAGAATTTCATTCTGCCGGGTGGTTCAGCGCTGATTGCCCAAGCGCATGTGTGCCGAAGCCTGGCGCGCAGTGCCGAGCGGCGGTGTCAGCATTTGAATGCCGTCGAGCCGTTGACCGGGGTTGGGTTGGCCTATATCAACCGGCTGTCGGACTTGCTGTTTGTGGCGGCGCGGTTGATTGCCAAGCGCCAGGGGATTGCAGAGATTCTTTGGCAGGCGGCGGCGAAACCTCAGGTTTGACCGGCGCCTGTCTGGGACACATCGCCAGCAGGCTGGCTCCCACGGGAGACTGCGTTTATCTGTGGGAGCCAGCCTGCTGGCGATGAGGTCATCAGCTTCAGCGCAAAATCATGCGTCAGGCCAGAACGCTCGAATCCCCGCGACACCTTGGGCGCCCGCCTCCCAAGCCTTTTGTTGCTCAGTTGGCCCAACACCACCCAGCAAGAACACCGGTTTGCTGAAGCCTTCAATCAGAGTCGAAGCCTGCTCCCAACCCAACGGCTGAGCCCCCGGGTGCGTCAAGGTCGGCTGCACCGGCGACAAGGTCACAAAGTCCACGCCCATCTGCTCGGCCAGCGCCAGTTCTTCAGCGTTATGACAGGACGCCGCCAACCAGCGCGACGCCGGTAGCGGACGACCGGCCGCCGCGTATTTGCGCAGCTGTGCCGAGGTAATGTGCCAACCGGCCGACGGGAAATCGCCCAGCCATTCGAATGGCCCCTTGATCATCAACTGCGCCTTGCCGGCGCACAGCCCCGCCGCGTCCACCGCCAGATCGCGGTATTTCGGGTCGTAGCCATTGGGCGCCCGCAGCTGGATCAACTTGATGCCGTTGGCGACGGCCTTCTGGATACCACGCAGCAGGGCCGGGGTTTCCAGATCGTCGGGGGTAATCAAATACTGTGCAGGCAACCGCGCGGCTGCAACGATCGGCTGGTTGGCCGCCGGGAAATCGTAATTCAACAGATCACGGGGCGCGACCCACTCTAAAGGCTGGCCTTCGGCGCCATGCGGTTCGCCGGTGAAGGCCGAAACCTCCCAAACATCCAGCAACACCTGCTTATCCGGGTAGTCGTGTTGAACCTTGATAAGCGGTCGCGCGACATCGACGACGATGCCCAACTCTTCGTGAAGCTCACGGCCAAGCGCCGTGGTCACGGACTCGTCGGCCTCGACCTTGCCACCGGGGAACTCCCACAAACCGCCCTGATGCTGAGTGTCGGCACGCCGGGCAATAAGGATCTTGCCGCTGTTATCGCGTATGACGGCGGCCGCTACGTGTACTCGTTTCACTGTCCGACCTCCTCCAGACCTGCCTTTTGCCACGCCTTGAAAGCCGGCCATTGGTAGATCGTTTCGACGTAGGCCTCATCCGTCGCCGGCAACTTCACCTGGTAGGTGCGCAGGCGCACGGCAATGGGTGCGAAGAAGGCATCGGCAAGGGTCGCACGGCCAAACAGGAATGGACCGGTTTCGGTCGCGGCTGCCCGACACTCGGCCCACAACGCCAACATGCGCTCGATATCCGCCTGCACGTCGGCCGGGACCGGCGACAGCGGTGCATCGCGGCTCAGGTCAAACGGCATGTTGCCGCGCATGGCGAAGAAACCGGCATGCATCTGTGCGCACGCCGAACGTGCCTGGGCGCGGGCGGCGACGTCTTTGGGCCAGAGCCCGGCCTCAGGAAATTGTTCGGCCAGGTACTCGGCAATCGCCTGGGAATCGGCAACGGTGCCGTGCTCGGTTTTCAGCAGCGGGACCTTGCCGGTCGGCGAATGCTTGAGCAGACGTTCACGGGTGTCCGGCTGGTTCAGCTTGATGAGTTCTTCGGTGTACGGAGCGCCGGCCAGATCGAGGGCCAGTGCGCCGCGCAGGGACCAGGAGGAAAGCAGTTTGTCGCCGATGATCAGGTGGAGGCTCATGTTCGGGACCTTTTGATGAAGGGTACAGACCAGCAACTTGAGT
>NZ_JAVLRV010000002.1:3393541-3431083 GCF_055803035.1 Pseudomonas sp. 300
CAAGCCCGCTCCCACAGGATTTGCGCTAACCCTGTGGGAGCGGGCTCGCCCGCGAAGGGGGCGAATCGGTATTAAGTACGGTATTCGGCGTTGATCTTCACGTATTCGTGGGACAGGTCGGTGGTCCAGATGGTTTCGCTGCAGTCGCCGCGACCCAGTTCGATACGGATGGTGATCTCTTCCTGCTGCATCACTGCTGCGCCCTGAGCTTCGGTGTAAGTCGCAGCGCGCGCGCCACGGCTGGCGATGCAGACTTCGCCGAGGAACACGTCGATCTTGCTCACGTCCAGGTTTGGTACGCCGGCACGGCCAACGGCAGCCAGAATACGGCCCCAGTTCGGGTCGGAGGCGAACAGCGCGGTCTTGATCAGCGGCGAGTGCGCCACGGTGTAGCCGACGTCCAGGCATTCCTGGTGATTGCCGCCGCCGTTGACTTCAACGGTGACGAACTTGGTCGCGCCTTCGCCGTCGCGAACGATGGCCTGGGCCACGTCCATGCACACTTCGAACACAGCCTGCTTCAGCTTGGCGAACAACTCACCGCTCGCTGAGGTGATTTCCGGCAGCGCAGCCTGACCGGTGGCGATCAGCATGCAGCAATCGTTGGTCGAGGTGTCGCCGTCGATGGTGATGCGGTTGAACGACTTGTTGGCGCCGTCCAGCAACAGGTTTTGCAACACGTCGCGGGAGACTTTGGCGTCAGTGGCGATGTAGCCGAGCATGGTGGCCATGTTCGGACGGATCATGCCCGCGCCTTTGCTGATCCCGGTAACAGTGATGGTCACGCCGTCATGCTGAAACTGGCGGCTGGCGCCCTTCGGCAACGTGTCGGTAGTCATGATGCCGGTGGCGGCCGCTTCCCAGTTGTTCACCGACAGGTCGTCGAGCGCTGCTTGCAGCGCACCTTCGATCTTTTCGACCGGCAGCGGTTCGCCGATCACGCCCGTGGAGTACGGCAGCACCAGGCTGGCATCGACGCCGGTCAGCTCAGCCAGTTTCGCGCAGGTGCGCTCGGCGGCGGCCAGGCCAGGTTCGCCAGTGCCGGCGTTGGCGTTGCCAGTGTTGGTCAGCAGGTAACGCACCGGGCCTTGCACGCGCTGCTTGGCCAGGATCACCGGAGCGGCGCAAAAGGCGTTGAGGGTAAACACGCCCGCCACGGTGGAACCTTCAGCGCAGCGCATGACCACGACATCCTTGCGCCCCGGGCGCTTGATGCCGGCCGAGGCGATACCGAGTTCAAAACCGGCAACCGGGTGCAACGTTGGCAAAGGACCAAGACCAACAGCCATGAATGCGCTCCTTAATAAATGATGTCAGCACCGCTTTCAGGAAGAACGGTGGTGTAAATGGCAAAACGCCGCGACGGCTGATGCCGGTCGCGGCGCGGGTATTTCAGCGTATGAAACGGGTTTTACTGGATCTGCCCGTGGCAATGCTTGAATTTCTTGCCCGAACCGCAATAGCACAGCTCGTTACGGCCCAGCTTCTGCTCGTTGCGAACCGGTGCGGTCGCGAGGGCCACATCGACTTCTTCACCGAGCAGTTCGGGTTGCTCGAGACCCGGTGCTTCGTCGTGCTGGAACTGCATGCGCGCTGCCAGTGCTTCGGCTTCCTGGCGCAGGCGTTGCTCTTCTTCGATCGGATCTTCGCGGCGAACCTGGACGTGCGACAGCACACGGATAGAGTCGCGCTTGATCGAATCCAGCAGCTCGGAGAACAGCGTGAACGACTCGCGCTTGTACTCTTGCTTCGGGTTCTTCTGCGCATAGCCACGCAAGTGGATGCCGTGACGCAGGTGGTCCATGGTCGACAGGTGGTCTTTCCACAGGTCATCCAGCACACGCAGCACGATTTGCTTCTCGAAGGTGCGCAGCGCATCGGCGCCCGCCTGGTCTTCTTTTTCGTTGTACGCCGCAATCAACTCCTGCATCAGTTTCTCGCGCAGGGTCTCTTCGTACAGGTGATCGTCTTCGTCGAGCCATTGCTGGATCGGCAGCGCCACACCGAAGTCGCTCTGCAACGCCGCTTCCAGACCGGCCACGTCCCACTGCTCAGGCAGCGATTGCGGTGGAATGTGTGCGCTGACTGTCGCGTTGAGTACGTCCTGACGGAAGTCGGCGATGGTTTCACCGATGTTGTCGGCGGCCAGCAACGTGTTGCGCATGTGATAGATCACTTTACGCTGTTCGTTGTTGACGTCGTCGAACTCGAGCAGTTGCTTGCGGATGTCGAAGTTGCGGCCTTCAACCTTGCGCTGAGCCTTCTCGATGGCGTTGGTCACCATGCGGTGCTCGATCGCTTCACCGGACTGCATGCCCAATGCTTTCATGAAGTTCTTCACCCGGTCAGAGGCGAAGATGCGCATCAGGCTGTCTTCCAGCGACAGGTAGAAACGGCTGGAACCGGCGTCACCCTGACGACCGGCACGACCACGCAACTGGTTGTCGATACGGCGCGATTCATGACGTTCGGACGCAATCACCTGCAAACCGCCCGACTCGAGCACTTGCTGGTGACGTTTCTGCCAGTCGGCCTTGATCTGGGCAATCTGCTCCGGCGTCGGGTCTTCCAGAGACGCGACTTCCACTTCCCAGTTACCGCCCAACAGGATGTCGGTACCACGACCGGCCATGTTGGTGGCGATGGTCAGCGCACCCGGACGACCGGCCTGGGCAATGATCTCGGCTTCTTTTTCGTGGAACTTGGCGTTCAGGACCTTGTGCTCGATACCTTCCTTCTGCAGCAGCGCAGACATGTGTTCGGAAGTTTCGATGGTCGCAGTACCCACCAGTACCGGACGGCCCTGAGTCATGCATTCCTTGATGTCGTTGATGATCGCCGCGTATTTCTCGTCGGCAGTCAGGAACACCAGGTCGTTGTAGTCTTTACGCGCCAAAGGCTTGTTCGGCGGGATGACCATGACCTGCAGGCCGTAGATCTGATGGAATTCGAACGCTTCGGTGTCTGCGGTACCGGTCATGCCGGACAGCTTGTTGTACAGACGGAAGTAGTTCTGGAACGTGGTCGACGCCAATGTCTGGCTTTCGGCCTGAATGTTCAGGTTTTCCTTGGCTTCGATAGCCTGGTGCAGACCTTCGGACAAACGGCGACCCGGCATGGTACGACCGGTGTGTTCGTCGACCAGGACAACCTGACCGTCCTGCACGATGTATTCAACGTTGCGGTTGAACAGCTTGTGCGCACGCAGGCCGGCATAAACGTGGGTCAGCAAGCCCAGGTTGTGCGCCGAATACAGGCTCTCGCCTTCAGCCAGCAGGCCGACGCGGGTCAACATGTCTTCGATGAACTGGTGACCGGCTTCGTTGAGCTCGACCTGACGGGTCTTCTCGTCGACGGTGTAATGGCCAGCCTTGGTGACTTCGCCTTCGACTTCTTCGACATGCAATTCAAGCTGCGGGATCAGTTTGTTGATCTCGATGTACAGCTTCGAGCTGTCCTCGGCCTGACCGGAAATGATCAGCGGGGTACGGGCTTCGTCGATGAGGATGGAGTCGACTTCGTCGATCACGGCAAAGTTGAGTTCGCGCTGGAATTTTTCTTCCATGCTGAACGCCATGTTGTCGCGCAGGTAGTCGAAACCGAATTCGTTGTTGGTGCCGTAGGTAATGTCGGCGGCGTAGGCCAGACGTTTCTCTTCCGGCGGCTGGAATGGCGTAACCACACCGACCGTCATGCCGAGGAATTCGTAGAGCGGACGCATCCAGTTGGCGTCACGGCGGGCCAGGTAATCGTTCACGGTAACCACGTGCACGCCTTTGCCGGACAACGCGTTGAGGTAAACACCCAGTGTGGCCACCAGGGTCTTGCCTTCACCGGTACGCATTTCCGCGATCATGCCTTCATGCAAGGTCATGCCGCCGATCAGCTGGACATCGAAGTGGCGCATACCCATGACGCGCTTGCCGGCTTCCCGGGCGACCGCAAAGGCTTCCGGCAGCAGCTTGTCGAGGGTTTCCCCTTTGGCGATGCGGGCCTTGAACTCATCTGTCTTGGCACGCAATTGATCGTCCGAAAGGGCCACCATTTGCTCTTCGAAGGCATTGACGAGTTGCACCGTCTTGAGCATGCGTTTGACTTCACGCTCGTTCTTGCTTCCAAAAAGTTTCTTTAACAAAGGCGCAAACATATCGGCAGGATCTTCCACACTAAAGGGATGGAGGGCGGCCCCGTGAGTCGCCCGTGCAGCCCTCATGGCCGCATGCGAACGAGCATTCTACCCGGAAACGATGGTGAGGAAAGTGGCGTTATTCCACGATGCATGCACTGCGCTGTAACGGGGCTCACTTAAAATAAGGGCTTTTTGCTGAACTTCAAGCCAGTTACAGCAGAAGTTACTTGTTGATTTAATGGGTAAAGCGCGCGCAAAGCAATGGGTCGGGTGCATCCGGTGCTTTCTGCTACCATGGCGGCTCTGTTACTTCAGGTGTCTGATCATGGCATTTCGCCCTCTTACGGCCAGAGCACCCGCCGTTCTGCTTCGCGAAGCCAAACCGCTGAAAGCCATTTTTGGCCACGCTCAACGCCTGGGTCATTTACAACGTCTGCTCGAAAGCCAATTGCAGCCCGCCGCCCGCGAGCATTGCCATGTGGCGTCGTGGCGCGAAGGCAGTCTGTTGCTGATTGTCACTGACGGTCATTGGGCAACTCGCCTGCGCTATCAACAGAAGCGTCTGCAACGGCAGTTGCAGATGTTTGATGAGTTCGCCAGCCTGACCCGGATTCTGTTCAAGGTACAACCACCGACCGTTCAGCAAGGGGCGGCAGGGCATACCATCAGTTTGTCCAGCGATGCCGGCGCGACCATTCAGGCAACGGCTGAGGGGATCAGTGATCCGAATCTGCGGGCGGCGCTGGAGCGACTGGCGGCTCACGCCAAACCAAAAGACTGACATCTAACCCATGTGGGAGCGAGCAGGCTCGCTCCCACATTTGACCGTGCCCGCTTGCTAGCGGCGTTTGCTACCGCCGAGCAGCGAACCCATCAACCCCCGCACCAACTGCCGCCCCAACTGATTGGCCGCCTGTCGCATCGCCGATTTCAACGCCTGCCCCGCCGCCGTGCCGAGGAATTCCCCGGCCTTGTCGGTGAAGCTCGGTTCCTCTGGTGCAGGTTTGCCCGGCGCCGGTTCGGCTTCTGGCGCCAAGCCTTTGCGTCCCATCAGCACTTCATAGGCCGATTCGCGGTCCACCGGTTTGTCATACCGCCCTTTGAACGGCGAGCCGGCGATCAGCACGGTGCGCTCGGTTTCACTCAGCGGTCCGATCCGCGATTGCGGCGGCGCGACCAATACGCGCTGGACCATTTCCGGCGTGCCCTTGTCCTGCAACGTGCCGACCAGCGCCTCGCCAATCCCCAGTTCGGTCAACACCGACAAGGTGTCGAACGCCGGGTTTGGCCGGAAACCATCGGCCACCGCACGCAGGGATTTCTGCTCCTTGGCGGTGAACGCACGCAAGCCATGCTGGATGCGCAGGCCGAGCTGCGCCAGCACGTCATCCGGCAAATCGCCCGGCGATTGGGTGACGAAATACACGCCCACGCCTTTCGAGCGAATCAACCGCACGACTTGCTCCAGTCGCTCCTGCAACGCCTTCGGCGTATCGGCGAACAACAAATGCGCTTCGTCGAAAAACAGCGCCAGCAGCGGTTTGTCGGCATCGCCGCGCTCCGGCAGTTGCTCGAACAGTTCAGCCAGCAGCCACAGCAGGAACGTCGCATAGACTTTCGGCGCCTCATGCACCAGACGACTGGCATCGAGCAAGTGAATGCGCCCACGCCCCTCGGCGGTGGGTTGCAGAATGTCTTCGAGTTGCAGCGCGGGCTCGCCGAACAAGGCTTCAGCGCCTTGTTGCTCCAGGGTCGCCAATCGACGCAACAGGGCCTGGCTGGAACCCGTGGTCATCAACGCGGCGTCATCGCCCAGCGATTCGGGGTGGTCACGCAGGTGATTGAGCAGCGCCTTCAGATCCTTCAAGTCCAGCAGCAACAGGCCTTCGCGGTCCGCGACTTTGAACGCGGCATACAGCGCCGATTGCTGGCTGTCGGTCAACTCCAGCAGGGCGCCAATCAACAGCGGCCCCATTTCGCTCAAGGTTGTACGCAATGGATGACCGGACTGACCTTGTATGTCCCACAAGGTGACCGGGTACGCCTGCGGCGTGTGATTCAGCCAGGGCATCCCGGCGATACGCTCGGCAATTTTGCCTTGAGGGTTGCCGGCCGCCCCAAGACCACACAGGTCACCTTTGATATCCGCCGCAAACACGGCCACGCCAGCATCACTGAACGCTTCGGCCAGTTTTTGCAGGGTGACGGTCTTGCCGGTCCCCGTTGCGCCCGCGACCAGTCCATGACGATTCGCCAGACGCATGGCCTGGGCGATCGGTTGCCCCGCGAGATCGGCACCGATAACAAGTTGAGAGGAATCAGGCATTTGGTCACCTTTGGTTAATCTTTGATCCTGCGCGGCCGATACAAAAGACTGAAAAGCCTCGGTAATCCCCCTAAGGAGAGGACGGAAATATCAGCTTGTTTTCATGACCGCCCACAGTGCGCTTCTTTATAAAAGCACGCCCTGGGCATTAAGACCTTAGCGGAACCCCAAGCCATGAACAAAAACCTGCGCTTCAGCCATAAAATCCTGCTTGCCGCCGCCCTCATCGTCATTGCCGCGTTCGCCTCGTTCACGCTGTACAACGACTATCTGCAGCGCAACGCCATTCGCAAGGACCTGGACAACTATCTGCAAGAAATGGGCAGTGTGACGGCCAACAATATTCAGACCTGGCTGACCGGCCGCAGTCTGCTGATCGAAAACCTCTCACAGAACGTCGCGCTGAACGCTGAAATCGGCAACGTCTCCAAGTTGCTGGAGCAGAAGGCGATGGCGTCGACGTTCATGGGCGTTTATCTGGGCAACAAGGATGGCACCTTCATCATTCGCCCGGACAGCAAAATGCCGGACGGTTATGACCCGCGCGCCCGCCCTTGGTACAAAAGTGCCCAAAGCACCAGCGGCTCGGCACTGACCGAACCCTACATCGATCTGGCGTCTGGCCAACTGGTCATTTCCATCGTCAACAGCGTGCTCAAGGACGGTCAAAATATCGGTGTGGTCGGTGGTGACCTGAGTCTGCAAGTGATCGCCGACAGCCTGAATGCGCTGGACTTCGATGGCATGGGCTATGCGTTTCTGGTCAGCGCCGACGGCAAGATCCTGGCGCACCCGGACAAAGCGCTGGTGATGAAGTCCCTGACCGAGGCGTATCCGAAAAACACGCCACGTATCAGCAGCGACTTCAGTGAAGTCGAAGCCGATGGCAAAACCCGCATCGTCACCTTCACCCCCATCAAAGGCCTGTCTTCCGTCAACTGGTACATCGGTCTGTCGGTGGATAAAGACAAAGCCTTCGCGAAGCTCAGCGAATTCCGCGCCTCGGCGGTCGTTGCGACCGTCATTGCGGTCGCGATCATCATCGCCTTGCTGGGCATGTTGATCCGCATCCTGATCCAGCCGCTGCATGTCATGACCCGCGCCATGGCCGATATCGTCGATGGTGAGGGCGACCTGACCAAACGCCTGACTATCCAGAACAACGATGAATTCGGTTTGCTCGGCACCGCGTTCAACCGTTTCGTGGAGCGCATCCACACCTCGATCCGCGAAGTGTCTTCGGCTACCGGCCAGGTCAACGAAGTGGCGCTGCGCGTAGTCGCCGCGTCCAACTCGTCGATGTACAACTCCGACCAGCAAGCTTCGCGCACCAGCAGCGTCGCCGCCGCCATCAATCAGCTCGGTGCCGCTGCGCAGGAAATCGCGCGCAACGCCGCCCAGGCGTCGAGTCAGGCCAGCGATGCCCGCAGTCTCGCCGAAGACGGCCAACAAGTGGTGGATCGCAGCATTGTCGCGATGAACCAACTGTCGAGCATGCTCAGCGCTTCGAGTACCAACATCGAATCGCTGAACAGCAAAACCGTGAACATCGGGCAGATTCTCGAAGTGATCACCAGCATTTCCCAGCAAACCAACCTGCTGGCGCTCAACGCCGCGATCGAAGCGGCCCGTGCCGGTGAAGCCGGGCGTGGTTTTGCCGTGGTGGCGGATGAGGTGCGCAATCTGGCGCACCGCACGCAGGAATCGGCGCAGCAGGTGCAGACCATGATCGAGGAGCTGCAAGTCGGCGCCCGCGAATCCGTCAGCACCATGAGCGACAGCCAGCGCCACAGTCAGGACAGCGTGGAAATCGCCAACCTAGCGGGCGAACGCCTGAACAGCGTGACGTTGCGTATTGGCGAGATTGACGGGATGAACCAGTCCGTGGCGACGGCGACCGAGGAACAGACGGCGGTGGTCGAGTCGATCAATGTCGACATCACCGAGATCAATACGCTGAACCAGGAAGGCGTGGAAAACCTGCAATCGACGTTGCGGGCGTGTTCGGACCTGGAACAGCAGGCGGCACGTCTCAAGCAGTTGGTAGGCAGTTTCAGGATTTAAGTCGCTCTTGCGGGCGCCTTCGCGGGCAAGCCCGCTCCCACAGTGATCTCAGTCGTACACATAACTAGTGTCCACCAAAAATCATTGTGGGAGCGGGCTTGCCCGCGATGGCGGCCTGTAACACACCGCAAAAACCTCGCCGACATCCCCGCCACAAAACCCCAACCGAACATCTATCCTTCATAAAGGTCAACCGAGGGAGCGCCACGGGACCGGAGGGATGTTCATCGTGCATATCGCTGACATAACCATGTTCTACGCCCCTGCCAGCGGTGGCGTGCGCACGTATCTGGATGCAAAACACCGTCGCCTGGGCGTCAAGCCCGGCATTCGCCACAGCCTGTTGATTCCCGGTTCCAACCTGACTGAACAGGATGGCGTTTACACGGTTCCGGCCCCCGCCCTGCCCTTCGGCAAGGGTTATCGTTTCCCTCTCCGTCTCGCTCCTTGGCGAAATGTCCTGCAGGATTTGCAGCCCGATCTGATCGAAGTCGGCGACCCGTACCTCACAGCCTGGGCGGCACTGGATGCCCGGCGCCAACTCGATGTACCCGTGATCGGCTTCTATCACTCGGACTTGCCGCTGCTGGTGAGCAATCGCATGGGCAATTGGGTCACAGCCAACGTCGAAGCGTATGTCAAAAAGCTCTACGGCAACTTCGACCGGGTCTTGGCGCCGAGCCGGATCATGGCCGACAAACTGATCAGCCTCGGGGTGAAGAACGTTTTCGTACAACCCCTGGGGGTCGACCTGCACACCTTCCATCCCGATGCCCGAGACCCGGGCCTGCGCGCAGAATTGGGCATCGATGAAAATACCCATCTGATGATTTTTGCCGGGCGCGGCTCCAAGGAAAAAAACCTGCCGGTGTTGCTCGACTGCATGAAGCGCCTGGGCCGCCGCTATCACTTGCTGCTGGTGGGTTCTTCGATGCCGGCGGTGGTGCCGGAAAACGTGACGGTGGTCGATGAGTTCTGTCCGGCGACACAAGTCGCAAGACTGATGGCCAGTGCCGATGCGCTGCTGCATGCCGGCGATCAGGAAACATTTGGCCTGGTGATCCTCGAAGCCATGGCGTGCAGCATTCCGGTGGTGGCCGTGGCGGCCGGGGCCTTTGAGGAACTCATCAACAGGGAATGCGGACTGCTTTGCACGCCGAACGACCCGGCGGCGATGGCCAATGCGGTACGGGAACTGTTCAGTTCGGGCAGTGCCGCGTTGGGCCAACAGGCGCGCCTCCATGTCGAACGGCATTACTCGTGGGACACGGTAGTCAACAGCCTGTTGGGCCATTATCACGCCGTCCTCGGCAGCCAATGGCCGCTGGCCTCCAATGGTTGAGCCCATGACCGCGCCCAGCCTGTTACTCGTGCTGCATGACGTCGCGCCGCACACCTGGGCCGATTACCAACCTTTTGTCGAAGCCGTCGACGCCTTGGGCGAGGTGCCGATGACCTGGCTGGTGGTGCCGGACTTCCACAGACACAACGATCTGGAGGCACACCCGGGGTTCCGCCGCGTGCTGACCAACCGTGTCGCCCGAGGTGACGAACTGGCGCTGCACGGCTATTTTCATTGTGATGATGAGTCGCCGCCCATCACGCCACGAGACTGGTTCATGCGCCGCATTTATACCCACGAAGGCGAGTTCTACGCACTGTCCCAGGACGCTGCGCTCGCGCGCCTGCGAGCAGGTATCGAGCTGTTCCGTCGCTACAACTGGCCGCTCGAAGGTTTCGTCGCCCCGGCATGGCTGATGAGCCAAGGTACGCGCCAGGCCTTGCGCCAGTTACCCCTGAGTTACACCAGCGATCCACAACATCTGTTTCATCTACCGGATTTCACCCCGGTCGATACGCCGGGACTGGTCTGGAGTGCGCGCAGTGCATGGCGACGAGGGTTGTCCAAGCTCGTCAGCGATCAGCGCGAACAACGTTGGCGCCAGGCACCGGTGATTCGTCTAGGCGTGCACCCCGTGGACATGCAACATCGGTTCGCGCGTGATTACTGGCTGCAAACCCTCAAGCGATTGCTCGACGAAGGCCGCGTGCCGATGACCAAGGCTCGTTGGCTGGCGCTGCACGGCGACCGTGTCGGTCGCGCCGCATGAGCCGGGGGATTCTGCTGTTTGTTGCGCTGCTCGCGGCGGTGCTGATTCCGCTGCTGCTTGGCGGCAACCAGACCTGGTCGAGGTTGCAAAGCTTTCCATTGAGCTGGTTGCTGATCATGTTCGGCATGATCCTGCTGTGCTGGGTGGTGAACACGATGCGCTTGCGCCTGTTGCTGGGTGATCAGCGCGACAAGGTCAGCCCGGTCAAAAGCCTCGGCGTGGTGATGGCCGCCGAGTTCGCCTACTGCGCCACACCGGGTGGCAGTGGCGGACCGCTCACCATCATGGCGCTGCTGGCGCGCAACGGGGTGCGGCCGGCACGGGGCAGCGCGGTTTTCGCCATGGATCAACTCAGCGACCTGCTGTTCTTTCTCTGCGCGTTAAGCGGGATTCTGATTTATGCGTTGTTCCAGCACCTCAGCGAACGCATGGAGTGGTTGCTGACGGTCAGCGCCATTTCGATGTTTGGCGGGCTGCTCAGTTGCGTGGTGATCGCGCGCTACCATAGGTCGTTGATTCGCCTGAGCGGGCGCCTGCTCGTGCGCCTGAATGTCAAAGGCAGCACGCGAATGCGCTGGGCGCGAAAACTCCTGCATTTTCTGGCGGCGTTCACTGACACGCTGAAGTTGCCCGTTCAGACGTTGATCAAGGTGTTTGCCCTGACCTGCGTGCATTGGCTCCTGCGCTACAGCGTGTTGTATCTGGCGTTACGCGGGCTCGGTGCGGATTTGCAGTGGGCGTGGAGCTTTCTGATCCAGATGCTTTCGCTGAGCGCGGGTCAATTCAGCCTGTTGCCGGGCGGCGCAGGGGCTGCGGAATTGACCTCGGCCGCGCTGCTGGCACCCATGGTGGGGAAATCCACGGCGGCCGCGGCGATTCTGATTTGGCGGGCGGTGACGTATTACTTTTATCTGGTGGTTGGGGGGCCGGTGTTTTTGTTGATGCTTGGGCGGCCGTTGTTGAAGAAGTTGATGAGGTTTGGGCAGGCTTAGCGCTTACTTAGGGCGTCTGCCAACAATCCACTGTGGGAGCTGGCTTGCCAGCGATGGGGGGCCAGACAGCGCGTTCATTCAGACAGCACGCATTATCGTTAACGTCCATCGCTGGCAAGCCAGCTCCCACAGGGAATGCGTACGCTTGAAGAAACGGGCCGCCTCGCGGCGCCGTTACGGTAGCCGTTACCGCAAAACCGGATATGTACACAATCAAAGCAGCCAGGCGCCAGACCTCAAGACCGCTTCGCCGGCAAGCTGGCTCCTGCAAGGTCAATATCAGGTTTGGGATTCAATGCCTCCCACAACTCCACCGCCCCCGGAAACTCCGTGCCATCTTCAGGGCTCAAGTCATCCGGGTCATAGCGGCTCAAACACCCCTCCCCCAATGTAGCGGGGGCTTTGGAGGTGGCTTTGTCCAGTGGATCGGCCATGGTCATGTCCTCAGTGCAGAAACGGCGAAGGGCCTGAGCGATTGAACGCCCAGGCCCTTCGAATTTCAACCGTGCCGTATGGGTATCAGAACACCACGGTCTTGTTGCCATGCACCAGCACCCGGTCTTCCAGGTGATAACGCAGACCACGGGCCAGCACCATTTTCTCGACGTCACGGCCGAAACGCACCATGTCTTCGATGCTGTCGCTATGGCTGACACGCACCACGTCTTGCTCGATGATCGGGCCGGCATCCAGTTCTTCGGTGACATAGTGGCACGTCGCACCGATCAACTTCACCCCACGCATGGAAGCCTGGTGATACGGCTTGGCCCCGACGAACGACGGCAGGAAGCTGTGGTGAATGTTGATGACCTTGTGCGCATATTCGCTGCACAACTCGGGCGGCAGGATTTGCATGTAACGGGCAAGTACTACCACTTCGGCATCGTGCTGTTTGACCAGGCGCGAGACTTCGGCGAACGCCGGCTCTTTGTCCTGCGGATTGACCGGCACGTGGTAGTACGGAATGCCGTGCCACTCGACCATGCTGCGCAAATCATCATGGTTGGAAATCACACAGGAAATTTCGCAATCCAGTTCATCGCTGTGCCAGCGGTGCAGCAAGTCAGCCAGGCAATGTGACTCGCGACTGGCCATCAACACCACGCGCTTTTTCTGCGCGGTATCGGTAATGCGCCAGTTCATCGAGAACTCTTCGGCAATCGGCGCGAACGCTTCGCGGAAAGCCTCGATACCGAAAGGCAGAGAATCGGCCCGAATTTCGTGACGCATGAAGAACCAGCCACTGAGATTATCCGAGTGATGGCTCGCTTCAGTGATCCAGCCGTTATGTGACGCCAGAAAGTTACTGACTTTAGCAACGATGCCGACGCGGTCCGGGCAAGCAATCACCAGCCGAAAAGTGCGCATGAGGGGGAAACTCCAGAACTTCGCAAAGGCCGCCATTCTAGCGATTGCGCGAAAAAACTGCAGTATAGATGACACCTTGCGTTGTGCGAGGACGTCAGGCACAAGCGTTGAAAGCCCCGTTCACCCGCGCAATGGTGTTCTTGTTGCCAATCTTCAAGTGCTCAATTGTGAATATCTGTGATACCTGGGTCACACTATTTAACTGCACATCCAGCCTGTGCCCTATTCACGACAACTAATTTAAATAAACTCCGGTTTAAATGTTTACTTGATGAAACACCCTGACTATTATTGCCGCACTGTCCCCTGCCATCCAGCGTCTAACATAAGGTAGTCCCCATGTCCTTGATCAACGAATATCGCGCCACCGAAGAAGCTATCAAAGAGCTGCAAGCCCGTTTGAAGAACCTGTCCCAAGACGACAAACTGCAAACCGAGCTGGAATTCGAAGGCAAACTGCGCACCCTGATGGGCGAATACTCCAAGTCCCTGCGTGACATCATTGCGCTGTTGGATCCAGAATCCAAAACCAAAGCACCACGCGGCGGCGCAGTAAAAACTACTGGCACCAAGCGTGCTCGCAAAGTTAAACAATACAAAAACCCGCACAACGGCGAAGTCATCGAAACCAAAGGTGGCAACCACAAAACTCTGAAAGAGTGGAAAGCCAAGTGGGGCGGTGACGTGGTTGAAGGCTGGGCTACCCTGCTGGGCTAAGCCGCAAGCTTGTCGCAGAGCAATCCGCGACAGAAAAGGACGCCAGCAAACGCTGGCGTTTTTTTATGCCCGAGATTCAGGCCTGAGCATTTTCAAAAATTCAAACGTTTGCGCAATGTCTGGACATAATTGTTCCACTCATTGAGCACCTCTTGCTGCAAAGGAGTCGCAGTAATGTTCAATTGGGCTGCCGCTTCTTCAAATGCTTCAAGGGTATTGGGCGCCCCCCACTCGGGCGCTGACAAACGTTGCTGACAGAATATTCGCCAGCGTTCTTGCTCTTCGAAACTCAACGTATCGGGAAAGTTACGGGCGCGATACCGAAACAATAATTCAGGTAAACGTTCGTCATCGAACGGCCATTGCTCTTGCGCCAATTGCGCCGGGTCAGCCGCTCGGACTTGCTCACAAAGACGCCGGTCCCGATCACCGATAAAACCATCGTATAACTGTTGTTCAGGGTCTTGGCTCTGGGCAAAATCTTCGCGGGCGTAAATGGCCTGAACTTTATCTCGCCACATTGTTTGTGCGGCACTTAGCCGCAGCGTGCGCTCCTGATAAAGCGCCATATCCAGCCCCAGGCGTTGCTGATCATCGGGACGAAGCACCGACAACGGCGCCACCACCGGGCATTTGTTGATGTGAATGAGTTTGAGCGGCACCGGCAGTTCGCCATCGGCCAGTTCATCGCGACGGGTATACAGACGCTGGCGCAAGGTCTCGGCATCCAGATCGAGCAAACCCTGAGGGTCCAGGTGCAGGTCACAGACAATCAACGCGTTCTTGTTGCGCGGATGCCAGGCCAGCGGCAACACCACGCCGACATAACTGCGTGCCGCCGAAAAACGCCCGGAAATGTGCACCATCGGCTGCAACAGCCGAACCTGATCCATCACCTTTTGTTTGCTGCGCAACTGGAACAGCCAGTCATAGAGCTTCGGCTGCTTTTCCCGAATCAGCCGCGCCAGTGCGATGGTCGCGCGAACGTCCGACAGCGCTTCGTGAGCATTGCCGTGATCGATGCCGTTGGCGGCAGTCAGGCGTTCGAGCTTGAGCGTCACCCGCCCCTCGTCGTCCGTCGGCCAAACCAGGCCATCGGGCCGCAAGGCATACGCCGCTCGCACCACATCGATCAGATCCCAACGACTGTTACCGCCCTGCCACTCGCGGGCATAGGGGTCGAAGAAATTCCGGTACAGGCTGTAACGAGTCATCTCATCATCGAAACGCAAGGTGTTGTAACCCGCGCCACAGGTGCCCGGCGCCGCCAGCTGCGCGTGGACCCGCGTCATGAAATCGGCTTCGCTCAAACCGTGCTCGGCCAGTTGACCTGGCGTGATACCCGTGATCGCGCAGGCCATCGGATGCGGCAGGATGTCTTCACTGGGCTGGCAATAAAGATTGACCGGCTCGTCTATGACATTGAGATCAAAGTCAGTGCGAAGCCCCGCCACTTGCAGCGGACGGTCACAACGCGGGTTGATGCCGGTGGTTTCATAGTCGTACCAGAAGATCGAGGTCACGGGCTATTCCTGAACTGAAGATCGGCGAAGTCTAGGCGTTCACATCCCGCCCCGGCCAGTAATCTTGCATTCAATCACCTCTGACCACGCACCGTGCAATACATAGTTATGTCGTTTTCACCCGTGAGGCTGCTAGCATCGGCCCCACAGAGAATCCCGATCAGGCCACATCATCAGGTTGCCCATGCTCGAGACCACAGCACTGCCAAGGAAAGCGACGCTGTCCCCGCCACTGGATACGCGGTATCAGGTTGAAACGCCGGAAGGTATCGACTTGCCACTGCGCCCGGCCGGGTTGATGGTGCGTGCGCTGGCGTTCTGCATCGACCTCGGGCTGCGCGGGTTGATTCTGGGCCTGCTGTTTATTGTCCTCGCGTTTCTGGGGAAACTCGGCGCCGGGCTGGGCTCGATCCTGCTGTTCGCCGTGAGCTGGTGGTACATGGTGTTGTTCGAAGTGCTCAATCAGGGGCGTTCGCCGGGCAAGCAATGGATGGGCCTGCGGGTGGTGCAGGATGACGGCACGCCGATCGGCTGGTCCGCTTCGCTGTTACGCAACCTGCTGCGATTCGTCGACCTGCTGCCGTTCGGCTATTTCCTCGGCGTCATCAGTTGCCTGCAACACCCCAGCTTCAAACGCCTTGGCGACCTGGCCGCGGGCACGCTGGTGATCTACCGCGAACAGCCACTCACCCGACCGCAAGTGCCCGAGGCAGAACCACGACGTCCGGCCTTCGCCATGACGCTGGCCGAACAACGCGCCATCCTCGGGTTTGCCGAACGCCAGGGTGAACTGTCCGAAGCACGGGTCACCGAGCTCGCCACCCTCCTCGCGCAACCGTTGAAGGTTCCAGCGCCACGAGCGGTGGCGGAACTCAACGGCATCGCCCGCGGTTTGTTGGGCCCCGCATGAAGCAGAGTCTTTTCGAGAACCGCCACAAGGCTGAATGGGCGCAGTTTTCCCTCATGCTCGACAGGCTGGAGCGCAACAAAGACACCTCACGAGTCGCCAGTTTTGCGAAAGACTATCGCAGGCTCTGCCAACACCTGGCGCTGGCTCAGGAACGTGGCTACAGCAGCTTCCTGATCGACTCTTTGCAGCAACAGGTCCTGCGCGGGCATCAACAGCTGTATCGGCATCGCAGCCGTTTGGGCGCCAACGTGCTCGGCTTCATCCTCGCGGATTTTCCGCGGCTGGTACGCGAACAATGGCGCTTCGTGCTTGCAGCCAGCCTGATGTTTTTCGGCAGCCTGATCGGCTTCGCGCTGCTGGTGTATCTGTTTCCGGACCTGGTCTACAACCTGATCCCGGCGCAACAGGTCAGCGACATGCAAAGCATGTACGACCCCAACGCCGGACACCTGGGTCGCTCGGCGGAACGGGCGGCCAGTGAAGACTGGGTGATGTTCGGCTACTACATCATGCACAACATAGGCATCGCGTTTCAGACCTTCGCCAGCGGTTTGCTGTTTGGCCTGGGCAGCGTGTTTTTCCTGTTCTTCAATGGCTTGATGATCGGCGCGGTAGCCGGGCACCTGACGCAGATCGGCTATGGGCAAACCTTCTGGTCATTCGTGATCGGCCATGGTGCTTTCGAACTCAGCGCCATTGCCCTCGCGGG
The DNA here is from genome assembly GCF_055803035.1 of Pseudomonas sp. 300. NCBI lineage: Bacteria > Pseudomonadati > Pseudomonadota > Gammaproteobacteria > Pseudomonadales > Pseudomonadaceae > Pseudomonas > Pseudomonas sp. 300. The sequence continues at coordinate 3,410,391 of NZ_JAVLRV010000002.1, forward strand.
CGCCGCCGGCCTGCAACTGGGCTGGGCATTGATCGCGCCGGGGCGCCTGCCACGCGCTGAAGCCTTGCGAGTCGCGGCGCGCAAAAGCGTGTTGCTGATTTGCGGGGTCATGCTGTTTCTGCTGATTGCCGCGTTTATCGAAGCCTGCTGGTCATCCATGACCGGGCCGACGCCGATGACCAAATATCTGGTCGGCGCGGCGCTTTGGTGTCTGATGGCTATGTATCTGCTGTTTGCCGGACGGACTCGTCATGCGCCTGAGTGACGCCACCGTGGTGATCCGCCCTCGCACAACCTGGGAGGCCATGGACCTCGGCGTCCTGTTGAGCCAGCGGCACCGACGCCTGCTGATGACCAGTTGGGCCATCGTGACCTTGCCGGTTTTCGCCCTGCTCACCTTGTTGCTGTGGGATTCACCGTCCCTCGCCGCGTTCATTTTCTGGTGGCTGAAACCGGCCTTCGAACGCCTGCCGCTGTACATCCTGTCCAAAGCCATGTTCGGTGAAACGCCGACCTTGAAACAGGCGCTGCGCCAATGGCCCCTACTGCTCAAGCCACAATTGCTTGCCAGTCTGACCTGGCGACGCTTGAGTCTGAGTCGCAGTTTCCTGATGCCGGTGGTGCAACTCGAAGGCCTGAGTGGGCAAGCGCGGCAACAGCGCTTGCAGGTGCTGTTGCAACGCGACGGCGGCGCGGCGCGGTGGCTGACGATCATCGGCGTGCATGTGGAAAGTGCACTGTGGATCGGCTTGATGATGCTGTTCTATCTGTTCCTGCCGCAACAGATCGAACTCGACTGGAGCTGGCAGACGTTGCTGTCCGCCGCCACGCAAGACTGGCATTGGCTGGAACACCTGACCAACGTGTTTTACGTGTTGGTGCTGGTGGTGTGGGAACCGGTCTACGTGGCCTGCGGCTTCAGCCTTTATCTGAACCGGCGCACGGTGCTGGAGGCCTGGGATATCGAGTTGGTGTTCCGCCGTCTGCGCCAACGCTTGAGCAGTACCGCCGGCGCCCTGCTACTGGCGGCATTTTTACTGATGCCCGCGGCGCAAAACCTGTGGGCCGCCGAGTCAGTCGTTTCGCCGGACAGCCCGCGGCTGCTGGACCAGCCACTGACCAGTCAGGCGTCCCGGGACAGCATCAGGACGATCCTCGATCAGCCGCCGTTCAAGAACAAGGAAACGGTCACCCGCTATCGTTTTGGCGGCGAAGACAAACCTGACGCCGAAACCCAGGACGAAGGCAAAGCTCCCGAGTGGTTGAAGGCGCTGCTCAAGTTGCTGGATAACCAGCGTTTCGGTGCCTTGGCGACCCTGATTGAAGCGCTGCTGTGGGGTATGGTGATCGGCGCTATCAGTTTGTTGATCTGGCGTTACCGTGACTGGTTGCAGGCGTTCGTCAGTCGCCGACCGGCGTTGCCGCGCAAAGTCACACGGACGCCACCACGACAGGCATTCGGCCTGGACCTGAGCCGCGAAACCCTGCCTGCCGACATCGCCGCCAGCGCCGAAAGTCTCTGGCAATCCAATCCGCGTGAGGCGCTCGGGTTGCTCTATCGCGCCCTGCTCAGCCACTTGTTGCACGACTACAACATGGCGTTGAAACCGGCCGACACCGAAGGTGAAGTGCTGGAGCGCGTCAAACACCTGCAGCAACCAGCATTGCTGACTTTCAGCAAAAAACTGACGGGACACTGGCAAAACATGGCCTACGGGCATCGCCTGCCCGCCGCGCACGTGCAACAGGAACTCTGTGATGGCTGGCGAGCGCTGTTCGGCCCGGGAGCGGCGCATTGAACCGGCGGCTCTGGCTGGCGGGCGGCGTGCTCATCGCAGTGCTGTTGGCTGCGCTGAGTGTCTATCTGTATTTCAAGGCAACGCCCTATCAGACGGACATCGATCACGGCCCCTCGCCCGAAGCCCAGGCCAACCCTTATCTGGCCGCCGAGCATTTCCTGCGCAAACAAGGCCTGACCGTCGGCCATGCCAACAGTCTCGACATGCTGCCGACACTGGACCCGCGCCAGCACAGCCTTTTGCTGCTCGGCGACCGGTACAACATGACCCCGCGGCAGATTGACCAAGTGATGAACTGGACCCGCGCCGGCGGGCGTCTGTTATTCATCGCCGAATCGCTGTGGGATGAAAAAACCGGCCAAAGCAATGACCTGCTGCTCGACAGGGTCCAGGTGCACCAATCACTGAGCAAAGACCTCAAGGACCCGCCGCCGGAGACCGGCAAGGATCCTTACCCCAACCTGACAAAACTGTATCTTGAGGACGAAGACGGCCCGGCCTACGCCACCTTCGATACCGCATTCCATCTCGAAGACCCGAAAAATCTCGCGCAAGCCTGGGCCAACAGCGGCAAGGCCACGCACATGATGCAGCTCAACCACGGGCTCGGCTCGATCATCGTGGTCACCGATGCCGACCTGTGGAAAACCCCGGCCATCGACCAATACGACAACGCCTGGCTGCTCTGGTACTTGACCGCGGACACCCAAGTGACGCTGCTGTTCAACACCGATCACGACAACCTGCTGACCTTGTTGCTGCGCTACTTCCCTCAGGCACTGGTCGCGCTCATCGCCCTGATCGGCCTTGGCCTCTGGCATGTCGGTGTGCGCCATGGCCCATTGATTGAACCGGTGCCGAGAGCCCGCCGGCAACTTCAGGAACACCTGCGTGCCAGCGCCGATTTCATCTTGCGCCGCAGCGGTCAAGGCAGTCTGTTGCAAGCGTTGCAGCAAGACATCCTGCGCCGAGTGCGGCGCCGTCATCCCGGTTTTGAACAACTCGGCGTCGCCGAGCAATGGCTGGTACTCGCACGCCTGACCGGCCAACCCACACGCGCTATCAGCCAGGCCATGAGCCCACGACCGAAGCAACGGCTGTCCAGCGTTGAGTTCAGCCGTCAGGTCGCTCACCTGCAAACCTTGAGGAATGCCTTATGAGTGAACAGATCGAGCCCGGCGCACCGAGCCACGCCGAGCAGCAGCGCCAACGCGCCAGTCACCTGGCCCAAGCGGTAAGAGTAGAACTGCAAAAAGCCGTGATCGGTCAGAACACGGTGATCGACGACGTGCTCACCGCGTTGATTGCCGGCGGCCATGTGTTGCTCGAAGGCGTGCCGGGACTGGGCAAGACATTGTTGGTGCGCGCCCTCGCCCGCTGCTTTGGTGGCGAATTCGCGCGCATCCAGTTCACCCCGGACCTGATGCCCAGCGACGTCACCGGACACGCGGTGTACGACTTGCAGACCGAGCAATTCAAACTGCGCAAAGGGCCGTTGTTCACTAACCTGTTGCTCGCCGACGAAATCAACCGCGCCCCGGCGAAGACCCAGGCCGCGCTGCTCGAAGCCATGCAGGAACGGCAAGTCACCCTCGAAGGCCGCGCTCTGCCGATCGCGCAACCGTTCATGGTGCTCGCCACGCAAAACCCCATCGAACAGGAAGGCACTTACCCGCTGCCGGAAGCCGAACTCGACCGCTTCATGCTCAAGGTGCGCATGGACTACCCCGACGCCGAACAAGAGCTGAGCATGGTGCGTCAGGTCAGCCGTTCGACCCGGGCCGACATGCTCGATGTGCAACCGCTGCGCACCGTTCTGCAAGCCAAGGACGTGTTGGCCTTGCAACGCATCGCCAGTGATCTGCCGCTGGACGATCAGGTCCTCGATTACGCCGTACGCCTGGCCCGCACCACCCGCAGCTGGCCCGGCCTGACCCTCGGTGCCGGGCCTCGGGCGTCCATTGCACTGGTGCGCTGCGCACGGGCGCGCGCCTTGTTGCGCGGCGGTGAATTCGTGATTCCGGATGACATCAAGGGCTGCGCACTGGCGGTGCTGCGCCACCGTGTACGCATTGCACCGGAGCTGGATATCGAAGGACTGGAGGTCGATCACGTGCTGCGGCAACTGCTCGATCAAGTGCCGGCGCCGCGTCTGTGAAACCCTCGCGCCTGCTGCTGATCTGGCTCGCAATCCTGCTGGCCATCGGCATCGTGCTGGGTACCTTGCGCGCACTGGACATTGCGGTGCCCTCTAGTCTGTTGTCGATCAACTGGGGATTGCTGTTGGCGCTGCTGGCCCTGGCAATACTCGATGCTGTGCGCCTCACACGCCTGCCCTCACCCCGGATAACACGACAAATGCCAGGCAGCCTGGCACTCGGCCGTTGGAGCGAAGTGCTCCTTGAGGTTGAGCACAACATTCCCCAACCACTGACGATCCAGATTTTCGACCACGTCCCCGACGGCCTGAGCTTCGAAAATCTCCCTCTGTCGGTCGAACTTCAGCCCGGCCAACACACGCAGATCGGCTATCGGCTGCGCCCGCTCAAGCGCGGCCACTTCAACTTCGAACACTGCGAAATCAACCTGCCAAGCCCCTTGCACCTGTGGTCCGGCAAACGGCTTCTGAGTGTCGCTGACCACACCCGCGTCTACCCCGACTTCGCCCGTCTCTACGGCGGCCAACTACTGGCGGTGGACAATTGGCTCAGCCAGCTTGGCGTGCGCCAGCGGCAACGACGGGGCCTGGGTCTGGAGTTTCATCAGTTACGGGAATTTCGCGAAGGCGACAGCCTGCGCCAGATCGACTGGAAAGCCACCGCCCGCCAGCGCACCCCGATTGCTCGGGAGTATCAGGACGAGCGCGATCAGCAGATCATTTTCATGCTCGACTGCGGCCGCCGCATGCGCAGCCAGGACGGCGAACTGGCACATTTCGATCATGCGCTGAATGCGTGCCTGCTGTTGAGTTACGTGGCGTTGCGCCAGGGCGATGCGGTGGGACTGAGCACCTTTGCCAGCGATCAACCGCGCTATCTTGCACCGGTGAAAGGTGCAGGTCAGCTCAACGTATTGCTCAACACGGTCTACGACCTGAACAGCACCCAACGCAGTGCTGACTATCAGGACGCGGCAACTCATCTGCTGGCTCGACAAAAACGCCGCTCGTTAGTGGTATTGATGACCAACCTGCGGGACGAAGACGATGAGGAGCTGCTCACGGCGGTCAAACGCCTGAGCAAGCAACATCGCGTGCTGGTCGCCAGCCTGCGCGAAGACGTACTCGACAGCCTGCGTCAGACAACCGTGCAAACCTTGTCCGAGGCGCTGGTTTATTGCGGGACGGTGGACTTCTTGAATACACGGGCCGAACTTCATGAACGGCTGAATGCCCATGGCGTACCGGTACTGGATGCAAGCACTCATGAACTGGGCGCCGCGCTGGTGACGCGCTATCTGGAATGGAAGAAGGCCGGGGTGTTTTAGTGGTGGTACGCAGAGTGCGCCACTGCTTAAAGATCAAGCAGAGCCCGCCAGCTCGTGCGCCTGATGCCTGCCATCCGTCGATACTTATTGTCTGTACCGACGCCATCGCGGGCAAGCACGCTCCCACAGTGTTCCGGGGTGTTCACACATTATGTGATCGCCATAAAACCTCGTGGGAGCGGGCTTGCCCGCGATGGCGATTGTAAATGCACCGCTGTCGTCAGGCAGAAGCGGGCAACGGCTGAAAACTGAAGTACCGCTTCAACGCCTCCACCAATTGCCCATACTCCGGCGGTGCCCGTTGCAGACTGAACCCGGCGTCATAGTGGTGAGGCGTCGCATCCTCATGGCACCACAGGCAGCAGGCTTTGAGGTCAATGACCTGTTGGCAACCATCGGCCATGGGAATTTTCAGGCGCAGATCAAAATCGGCGCCGATCATCATCGGCAACTGACTGATGAGCATCAGCCCGTCTGCGGAGACGTTGCCGAGGAAGCCAATCGGTTTGTCGGTGACGCTGTTGAACACTCTCAGAAAATACGGCAGTTGATGCCGCTCGATCCGGCGGTCAGTGAACATGCTGAATTCGCTACGCAAGGCCCTTAAGCAGAGCCGCACTAATGCTTCGGAACGGGCCTGCCTGTCTAAAACGTGAGCCAGGCAATAGGCGCGCTCTCCCCGATCCCGGTGCGACAGTCCGTACTGCGCTGCCGCTTACTCCTGCCGATCACAGGTGTTACCTCGGTCGAGAGTCAAGGCTCTAAACCGGTTACTCGACTATAGCTCACCGTCGCGCGTGAGCCAGCCTTGGAATGACAACTGCAATCAGAAGCGCGTCGGACGCACCACCGCGGTGCTGCGCAGCGGGTAGTGACCCAGCGACTGCAAGGTTTCCAGCCGGGCGCGGGCGCGGTAGGCATACTCGCTTTGCGGGTACGAAGCCTGGATGAACTGGTAGGTTTGCGCCGCATCCACGAACATCTTCTGTCGTTCCAGGCACAAACCGCGCAGCATCGACACTTCTGGCCACACATAAGGCCGCGCGCGGCTGGCACGTTCAACTTTGGACAGTTCGAGCGTCACCTGCTCGCAATTGCCACGGTCATAAGCGCTGTAGGCATTATTCAAATGATGGTTCATCGAAAAACGGGTGCAGCCCACAACACTGAGGGCAAGGGCGGCTATGAGCACGAATCGCATGGGGGTTCTCCTGTCTTGAGTTCTGTATCGACCCGTAGGCGAAAATCTTCAGGAATGTTCATTTAAAGATAAAGACGAATAACAAAGCGCTTCACAAAAAGTAGTGCAAACGAACAATGACTACACCCCAAGACCATAGTAGCCTCACTCAGCGCTTGAACTCAGGAGTCTTTGCATGTCCGTCCGTCGTACCAAAATCGTCGCTACCCTTGGCCCGGCCAGTAACTCGCCGGAAGTTCTAGAACAGCTGATTCTGGCTGGCCTGGACGTCGCCCGCCTGAACTTTTCCCACGGCACCCCCGACGAGCACAAGGCTCGCGCGAAGCTGGTGCGTGACCTCGCTGCCAAGCACGGCCGCTTCGTTGCCCTGCTGGGTGACCTGCAAGGCCCGAAAATCCGTATCGCCAAATTCGCCAACAAGAAGATCGAACTGAAGATTGGTGATCAATTCACCTTCTCTACCAGCCATCCTCTGACCGAAGGCAACCAGCAAGTGGTCGGCATCGACTACCCGGATCTGGTCAAGGACTGCGGCGTGGGCGACGAGCTGCTGCTCGACGACGGTCGCGTGGTGATGCGCGTCGATACCGCCACCGCCACCGAACTGAACTGCACCGTGATCATCGGCGGTCCGCTGTCCGACCATAAAGGCATCAACCGTCGCGGTGGTGGCCTGACGGCGCCGGCCCTGACTGAAAAAGACAAGGCCGACATCAAGCTCGCCGCGGAAATGCAGGTGGACTATCTCGCCGTGTCTTTCCCGCGTGATGCCGCCGACATGGAATACGCCCGTCAACTGCGCGACGAAGCCGGCGGCACTGCCTGGCTGGTGGCGAAAATTGAACGCGCCGAAGCCGTGGCCGATGACGCCACCCTCGACGCCCTGATCAATGCCTCCGACGCCGTCATGGTGGCGCGTGGTGACCTCGGTGTGGAAATCGGCGACGCCGAGCTGGTGGGCATCCAGAAGAAGATCATTCTGCACGCACGCCGCCACAACAAGGCTGTGATCGTCGCGACCCAGATGATGGAGTCGATGATCCAGAACCCGATGCCGACCCGCGCCGAAGTGTCCGACGTGGCCAACGCCGTGCTCGACTACACCGACGCCGTCATGCTGTCGGCAGAAAGTGCTGCCGGTCTGTACCCGCTGGAAGCGGTGCAAGCGATGGCGCGCATTTGCGTCGGCGCTGAAAAGCACCCAACCAGCAAGACCTCCAGCCACCGCATCGGCAAGGTCTTCGAAAGCTGCGACCAGAGCATCGCGCTGGCGGCCATGTACACCGCCAACCACTTCCCGGGCGTGAAAGCGATCATCGCCTTGACCGAAAGTGGCTACACGCCGTTGATCATGTCGCGCATCCGCTCTTCGGTACCGATCTACGCGTTCTCCCCGCACCGCGAAACCCAGGCCCGCGCGGCCATGTTCCGTGGCGTCTACACCGTTCCGTTCGACCCGGCCTCGCTGCCGCCTGAGCAAGTCAGCCAGGCTGCGATCGACGAACTGTTGAAACGCGGCGTTGTGGAAAAAGGCGACTGGGTCATCCTGACCAAGGGCGACAGCTACCACACCATCGGCGGCACCAACGGGATGAAAATCCTGCACGTTGGCGATCCGATGGTCTGAGTGACCGGTTGCTGAAAACAAAAGCCCCGCCATGTGAATGGCGGGGCTTTTTGGTTTTCGATCTTGAAGGTGTGTTACCTGGGCTGACGCCATCGCGAGCAAGCTCGCTCCCACATTTGATTTGCGTACACCACAAATCCCCTGCTCGCGATGGCGGCAGCCCGGCCAACGCCAATTCAATGCCGATTGATAAACCCCGACAACGCCGCCATCGCCTCCGGCGAACGCAGCCGCTGGGTGAACAACGCGCCCTCTTCTTCTATCACCTTGCGCAGCTGTTCGCGGTCCGGGGCTTTCATCAATTGCTTGCTGATGCGCACCGCTTCCGGTGGCAGCGACTCAAAGCGCAACGCCATCTCCCGCGCCTTGGCCAACACCGCTTCGCCACTGCCCAGCGCTTCGGTCGCAATCCCCCACTCGGCCGCTTGCTCCCCGCTGAAACCTTCGCCCAGCAGTAACAATTCAGACGCTTTGGCATGCCCAAGCAAGCGAGGCAATAAAAGACTGGAGCCGAATTCCGGACACAAGCCGAGGTTGACGAAGGGCATGCGCAATCGCGCATCGCGGCTGACATACACCAGATCGCAATGCAGCAGCAGCGTCGTGCCAATTCCGACTGCCGCACCGGCCACAGCAGCGATCACCGGTTTGCGGCATTCGAGCAGATTAAGCATGAAGTGGAACACCGGGCTGTCGAGGTTGCTCGGCGGTTGTTGAATGAAGTCGGCGATGTCGTTGCCGGCGGTGAAACACTCGGCACTGCCAGTGATCAGCACGGCGTTGATGTCGGGGTCGGTGTCAGCCTGTTTCAACGCTTCGGCCAAGTGGCTGTACATGGCGCGGGTCAGGGCGTTTTTCTTGTCGGGGCGATTCAGGCGCAGGGTCAACAGGCCGCGTTCGCGTTCAATCTGGATGGCATCGGTCATGGTCGGTCTCGCGTCTGAAAAATCAGCGCTCAACCGCGGGGCAGGAAGACGTCGGCCAGCAGTTGATTGCGCGGCAGTCCCGCCAGGTACAGGCGCCGGGCGAAGGCATCGACGCTGTCGGGGGACCCGCAGAGTAAGGCCTGGGTTTGCCGGGAAACAAGCCGCAGTTGCGCCAAAGCCGCGGCCAACTCGGTCGGTGTCCACAGTTCGATGTTGAGGTTCGCACGACTGGCGGCCATGGCTTGCAGGGGTTTGGCCAGATAATGCTCATCGGCATCATGGGCCAGGTGAATAACGCGGATGACGCCCTGGTGATCCTGTCGCAGGGCTTCACGCAAGACGCCAAACAACGGGCCCAACCCGGTGCCGGCGGCCATCAGCCACAGTGGCCGGGTATGCCAGTCGGCGTCGTAATGCAGTGCGCCGCCGCGCAGTTCACCAAGACGCAACGAGTCGCCAATCTGCAACTGACGCGCGGCATCACTGAATGCGCCGGGCTGGCGACAATCCAGGTGAAACTCCAGAAAGCGGTCTTCTCCCGGCAGGCTGGCGAGTGAGTACGGCCGCGCCACGCTACCGGCCCACAGCACCAGATGCTGCCCGGCGCTGTAGCGCAACGGACGCTGAGGTGTCAGGCGCAAACGCAGCACATTGCTGCTCAACCAATCGACGGCGGCGACCTCGGCCGGTTGGCCGTCCTGTTGTGGGTCGAAGGCATGCACCTGCAAATCCTCGACCACCTGACACTGGCACGCCAGACGCCAGCCTTGCTGACGCTGCTCTGCACTCAAGGCATCGGGGCGGCTGTCATTCGGCAATCCTTGCGTGCATTGCACCAGGCACGCATGACAACTGCCGGCGCGGCAACTGTAGGGAACGGACACGCCGTTTTGATTCAACGCATCAAGCAGGTTGCTGCCCGCTGCTACCGACCATTGCCGATCGCCGACCCGCAATTCAGGCATCGGCGTTCTCCCACGCCGCCGCGCAACGATTGCGGCCGTCGCGTTTGGCGCGATAGAGCGCCTGATCGGCACGCTGCAAGGCATCGTCGAGATCGTCACCCAGTTCCAACAACGTCATGCCCGCCGACAGGCTGATATTGCCGACCTTCAGGCCGATCAACTCGACATCAGTGAAGGCAATCCGTAGCCGCTCGCAACAGGACGTCAGGCGTTCGGCGCTGCAATCGGGCAGCAGCACCACGAACTCTTCACCACCATAACGGGCCAGCACGTCACCCTCACGCAGACAGGCATTGGCCACACCGGCGAAAGCTTGCAGCACCTGATCGCCGGCAGCGTGGCCGTGCACATCGTTGATGCGTTTGAAATGGTCGAGGTCGATCAGCGCCAGGCCATGCACCACGCCGAGCTCCATGGTGTTGAGCTCGCGGGAGGCCAGGCGCAGGAAATGCCGGCGGTTGAACAATCCTGTCAATTCGTCGGTAGCCACCAGGTCTTCGAGCTGACGCATCATTCCGCGCAGGGTGTCCTGATGCGCCTGCAAGGCGAACCGGCGCTGACGCATCCGCTGGCGCGAGGCCTGGACATGTCGGGCATAAAGCTCCAGCCACACCAGTACGATAAACAGTACGCACACCTGCAACGCGGCCAGCGCCGGGTCGGCCAACTGGAAGTGGTAGCCCTCCCACAGCGTGATCGCACTGAAGCTGAAAAACACCATCAACGCGCATCGAGCAAAGGCCCGGCGCGACAGGTGAAACAGCCCGAACAACAGAATCAGCACGTAGAACACCAGGAACGCGCCACGGGCTTCGTCCAGATGGGCGATCAGCCACGTCTGCCAAGTCAGCCCCAGCAACACTTGCGCTTCGGTCAGGCTCGGGTCGGAAAACCGCAGGTTGCAGCCGCTGTAAAACACCGCGAACAGCGCCGCCTGGCTGATGACCACCAGCGCGCTGCCAACGGCGACGCTGGTCAGGGGTTGATCGTAATGACCGGTGAAAAACGCCAGCCACAGCAGCATTAGAGCCAAGGCGTAGGTGCCGGCCGCAAGGGCAAAACGTTTGAGCAAAAGGCGCTGGATAGCGTTATGGGTCAATCGTTGACTCACCGTGCGAAAGGAGGCTGGCCGAGTGTCTTACTCTACAGACCGAATGCCACTGTAGTGACGTGTTTGATAAATGACCATTCAATTTTCAGAGCGAAAAACTGGCGTCAATGCGATGACCGACTGAACGCTAATTTGCGCACGATCCTTTGTGTCTGGGCTTGCTCGCGAATACGGCTCCTACAGGGGAACGCGCTCGCCGACTCAATCCGTATCAACGACCTATGCGACCAACGATTGACTGCCGGCGCGTGTACCCGGGACCGAGGCGCGTTATACTGCCGCGCCTTTTTAGCGTCGCGCCAGCATGCCCGGCGTGCCTTGTAAAGGTGCTTGCAACCGACCGATGCACCCAAGCTGCAAGCACCTTATTGAATGTTCCCGTCTTTTAGAGGAGCGCGACTCATGACCGTGATCAAGCAAGACGACCTGATTCAGAGCGTTGCCGACGCCCTGCAGTTCATTTCCTATTACCACCCCGTGGATTTCATCCAGGCGATGCACGAAGCCTACCTGCGCGAAGAATCGCCAGCGGCCCGTGATTCGATGGCGCAAATTCTGATCAACTCGCGCATGTGTGCCACCGGCCACCGCCCGATCTGCCAGGACACCGGCATCGTCACCGTGTTCGTCCGCGTGGGCATGGACGTGCGTTGGGATGGCGCCACCATGGGCCTGGACGACATGATCAACGAAGGCGTGCGCCGGGCTTACAACCTGCCGGAAAACGTCCTGCGTGCCTCGATCCTCGCCGACCCGGCGGGCGCTCGTAAAAACACCAAGGACAACACCCCGGCCGTTATCCACTACTCCATCGTTCCGGGTAACACCGTGGAAGTGGACGTGGCGGCCAAGGGCGGCGGCTCCGAGAACAAGTCGAAGATGGCCATGCTCAACCCGTCCGACTCGATCGTCGACTGGGTACTGAAGACCGTTCCGGAAATGGGCGCCGGCTGGTGCCCACCGGGCATGCTCGGCATCGGCATCGGCGGCACCGCCGAGAAAGCCGCGGTCATGGCCAAGGAAGTGTTGATGGAATCCATCGACATTCACGAGCTGAAGAAGCGCGGCCCGTCCAACCGTATCGAAGAGATGCGCCTGGAGCTGTTCGAGAAGGTCAACCAACTGGGCATCGGCGCCCAGGGTCTGGGTGGCCTGACCACCGTGCTCGACGTGAAGATCATGGATTACCCGACCCACGCCGCTTCGTTGCCGGTGTGCATGATCCCGAACTGCGCCGCCACCCGTCACGCGCACTTCGTGCTCGACGGCTCCGGCCCGGCCTCGCTGGAAGCGCCACCGCTGGATGCCTACCCGGAAATCGTCTGGGAAGCCGGCCCGTCGGCCCGTCGCGTCAACCTCGACACCCTGACCCCGGAAGACGTGCAAAGCTGGAAGCCGGGCGAAACCGTCCTGCTCAACGGCAAGATGCTCACCGGTCGCGACGCTGCGCACAAGCGCATGGTCGAGATGCTGAACAAGGGCGAAACCCTGCCGGTGGACCTCAAAGGTCGCTTCATCTACTACGTCGGCCCGGTTGATCCGGTGCGCGAAGAAGTCGTTGGGCCAGCCGGTCCGACCACTGCAACGCGGATGGACAAGTTCACCCGTCAGATCCTCGAGCAAACCGGCCTGCTGGGCATGATCGGCAAATCCGAGCGCGGCCCGACCGCAATCGATGCGATCAAGGACCACAAGGCCGTTTACCTGATGGCAGTCGGCGGCGCGGCTTACCTGGTGGCGCAAGCGATCAAGAAATCCCGCGTAGTGGCTTTCGCCGAACTGGGCATGGAAGCGATCTACGAGTTCGACGTGAAAGACATGCCGGTGACCGTTGCCGTTGATAGCAAGGGTGAATCGGTACACATCACCGGTCCTGCCATCTGGCAGAAAAAGATCAGTGAAAGTCTGGCGGTAGAAGTGCAGTAAGCGCTTCGACTGACAAAGAAAAAGGCGACAGGAGCAGGCTCCTGTCGCCTTTTTTGTGGCTCATGTTATGGTGCGCCCCCTCCGTACACATTGTGTAACGCCCAGCATGTTTGAGACCTCTCGCACCCTGCGTCTGACGCTGTACACCTTTCTTATCCTTGCCGGTGCAGCCCTCGCCGCCACCCTGGCCATGCGTCACGCCGAGCGCCAGGCGCTGGTCGAAGACGCGGCGCGCGCCAATCAGCAATTGGGTTTGTACGCCGCCTCTCTGCACACCCTGATCGATCGCTACCGCGCGCTGCCCGCCGTTCTCGCCCTTGACCCGCAATTGCGTTCGGCGCTCACCGGGCCGGTCACCGCCGAACAGCAGGACGCGTTGAACCGCAAACTGGAAAAGATCAACGGCGCGGCCGAGTCCTCGACGCTGGAACTGCTCGACCACACCGGCCTCGCCGTGGCGGCGAGCAACTGGCGTTTGCCCAGCAGTTACGTCGGCCACAACTACGGTTTTCGTCCCTACTTCAGCCAGACCCGCACCCAGGGCACCGGGCGCTTTTATGCGGTGGGCGTGACCAGCGGGATTCCCGGTTACTTCCTGTCCAGCGCCGTCACCGATGACGATGGCCGGTTTCTCGGTGCGATGGTGGTGAAACTCGAGTTTCCCGAACTGGAGCGCGAATGGCGTCAGGGCAGCGACACGCTGCTGGTCAGTGACGCCCGCGGGATCATCTTCATCGCCAATCAGCCGGGCTGGCGCTATCGCCAGTTGAAACCGCTGAGTGACAGCGACCTCGCTGAACTCAAGGCCACCCGCCAATATGACAAGCAGCCGCTGACGCTGCTCGGCTATCAATCGCTGCGGCGCTTTGACGACAACAGTGAACTGACGCGGGTCGATGGCCCGGACGGTAAAGCGGATTACTTGTGGGAGTCCTTGCCGCTGGCCGCCGAGGGCTGGACGCTGCACCTGCTGCGGCGTCCGCAAGTGGCGCTTGAAGACCGTCGAAACGCCGCGCTCGCCGCTGCCGGGTTGTGGCTGACGCTGGTGTTTCTGCTGCTGTTCCTCAACCAGCGCTGGCGTCTGGCGAAGATGCGCCAGCGCAGTCGCGAAGAACTCGAACAACTGGTGGAAGAACGCACCCGCGACCTGCGCACGGCGCAGGACGGTCTGGTGCAATCGGCCAAACTGGCCGCCCTCGGCCAGATGTCGGCGGCACTGGCCCATGAAATCAATCAACCGTTGACCGCCCAGCGCATGCAACTGGCCACGCTGCGGCTGTTGCTCGATCACGGCCGGGTCGACGACGCCTACAAGGCACTGAAACCGGTGGATGACATGCTGACGCGCATGGCCGCCCTCACCGGCCACCTGAAAACCTTCGCCCGCAAAAGCCCCAGCGGCTTGCGCGAACGCCTGGACCTGGCTTCGGTGGTGGACCAATCGTTACAACTGCTCGACACGCGCCTGCGCGATGAACAGGTCAGCACCGTGCTGCACCTGACGCGCCCGGCCTGGGTGCGGGGGGATGCGATTCGTCTGGAACAGGTGCTGATCAACCTGCTGCGCAATGCCCTGGATGCGATGCAGGACAAACCCTGCAAACGTCTGGAAATCCGCCTCGAAGCCGACGAACAACTATGGCGCCTGAGCGTCATCGACAACGGTGGCGGCATCGCCGAAGAGAATCTTTCGAAGGTCTTTGATCCGTTTTTCACCACCAAACCGGTGGGCGATGGCCTGGGCATCGGTCTGGCCGTATCCTTTGCCATCGTTCACGAATCGGGCGGCCGCCTGAGTGCCGACAACCACGACAACGGCGCGGTGTTCACCCTCACCCTGCCCATCGATCCGGAGGCGCCCGGCGCATGCTGAATTCAGTGATGGTGGTCGACGACGAAAGCAGCATCCGCAGCGCCGTCGAGCAATGGCTGAGCCTGTCGGGTTTCGAGGTGCAGCTGTTCAGCCGCGCCGATGAATGCCTGGCGCAGCTACCGAAGCATTTTCCCGGGGTGATCCTCAGCGACGTGCGCATGCCTGGCATGACCGGGCTGGAACTGCTCGCCGAAGTGCAGCGCCGCGATGCCGACTTGCCGGTGATTCTGCTGACCGGGCACGGCGACGTGCCGATGGCGGTCGATGCGATGCGCGATGGCGCCTACGATTTCCTCGAAAAACCCTTCAGCCCGGAAACCCTGCTCGGCAGCCTGCGCCGTGCGCTGGACAAGCGCCGGCTGGTGTTGGAAAACCGCGCGTTGCACGAACAGGCCGATAACCGCGCCAAACTCGACGCGACGTTGCTCGGCGTGTCCCGTGGCCTGCAGACCCTGCGCCGGCAGGTGCTGGATCTGGCGGCATTGCCGGTGAACGTGTTGATTCGCGGTGAAACCGGCAGCGGCAAGGAGCTGGTCGCCCGTTGCCTGCACGACTTCGGCCCGCGTGCCGACAAGCCGTTTGTCGCGCTCAACTGCGCGGCGATCCCCGAGCAGTTGTTCGAGGCTGAGCTATTCGGGCACGAGAGCGGCGCGTTCACCGGCGCGCAGGGCAAGCGCATCGGCAAGCTCGAATACGCCGATGGCGGCACGCTGTTTCTCGATGAAATCGAAAGCATGCCGCTGGCCCAGCAAGTGAAATTGTTGCGGGTGCTGCAGGAGCAGAAGCTGGAGCGGTTGGGTTCCAATCAGAGCATTCGCGTGGATTTGCGGATCATCGCTGCGACCAAACCCGATCTGCTGGATGAGGCCCGGGCCGGACGGTTTCGTGAGGATCTGGCCTATCGGTTGAACGTCGCCGAATTGCGTTTGCCGCCGTTGCGTGAGCGTCGCGAAGACATTCCGCTGTTGTTCGAGTCGTTTGCGCAAAGCGCTGCCGAACGATTGGGGCGCACATTCCCGCCGCTGAGCGGCCCGCAGTTGAGCCATTTGCTGAGCCATGACTGGCCGGGCAATGTGCGCGAACTGGCGAACGTGGCCGAGCGGCAGGTGTTGGGACTGGGTGAGCCGGAACCGGTCGGGATCGATCCAGGCCAGTCGCTGGCGGCGCAAGCGGAAGCGTTCGAAGCACATTGCCTGCGCGCGGCGCTGACCCGGCACAAGGGCGATGTAAAGGCAGTGCTTGAAGAGCTGCAACTGCCCCGTCGGACGTTCAATGAAAAGATGCAGCGGCATGGGCTCACGCGGGAGATGTTCCTGCAAGACAGCTGATTTTGCAGTGCCTGCACTGGCCTCATCGCGAGCAGGCTCGCTCCCACATTTTGAACGGTGTACGCGGGCCATTGTGGGAGCGAGCCTGCTCGCGATGAGGCCGGCACACACAACACAAACTCCAAGTTCATAAGCGATTTTTCGCTCACACTCAATTTCCGATAAGCGGATTTCCGCTCACTCAAGCGTCAACCCCCCTCTAAACCGGCCCTCTCTCGATTGGCACACCTCCTGCTATAGCCCCCTCAGGCTGCGTTTAAACGCGCTCCACAAAAACAATTAAACGAAGGATCCTTCAATGGATAACTCCAACGCCCTGCCCCTTGGGTCGGCTGCCGTGCCGGCCAAAGAAAGAACCACCGCCAGTCGCATCAAATCGATCTTCAGCGGTTCGGTCGGCAACATGGTCGAGTGGTACGACTGGTACGTCTACGCCGCCTTCTCGCTGTACTTCGCCAAAGCCTTTTTCCCGAAAGGCGACACCACTGCACAACTGCTCAACACCGCTGCGATCTTCGCCGTGGGCTTCCTCATGCGTCCGATCGGTGGCTGGCTGATGGGCCTCTACGCCGACAAGGCCGGTCGCAAGAAAGCGCTCATGGCTTCGGTGTACCTGATGTGTTTCGGCTCGCTGGTGATCGCCCTGAGCCCGGGGTATGAAACCATTGGCATCGGCGCGCCGATCCTGCTGATTTTCGCGCGTCTGCTGCAAGGCCTGTCGGTCGGTGGCGAGTACGGCACCTCGGCCACCTACCTCAGCGAGATGGCGACCAAGGACCGTCGCGGTTTCTTCTCCAGCTTCCAGTACGTGACCCTGATCTCCGGCCAGCTCATCGCGCTGGGCGTGCTGATCGTGCTGCAAAACTTCCTGACCACCGAAGAGCTGTATGCCTGGGGCTGGCGCATCCCGTTCGCCATCGGCGCACTGTGTGCCGTGGTCGCGCTGTACTTGCGTCGCGGCATGGAAGAGACCGAGTCGTTCACCAAGGTCAAGAAAGAGAAAAAAGAAAGCGCCATGCGCACGCTGATGCGCCATCCCAAGGAACTGATGACCGTGGTCGGCCTGACCATGGGCGGCACCCTGGCGTTCTACACCTACACCACGTACATGCAGAAATACCTGGTGAACACCGTCGGCATGAGCATCTCCGACTCCACCACCATTTCCGCTGCCACGCTGTTCCTGTTCATGTGCCTGCAACCGATCATCGGCGGGCTGTCGGATAAAGTCGGTCGTCGGCCGATCCTGATTGCCTTCGGTGTCCTCGGCACCCTGTTCACCGTGCCGATCCTCACCACCCTGCACACCATCCAGAGCTGGTGGGGCGCGTTCTTCCTGATCATGGCGGCGCTGATCATCGTCAGCGGTTACACCTCGATCAACGCGGTGGTGAAAGCCGAGCTGTTCCCGACCGAGATCCGTGCGCTGGGCGTTGGCTTGCCCTATGCCCTGACCGTGTCGATCTTCGGCGGTACCGCTGAATACATCGCGCTGTGGTTCAAGAGCATCGGCATGGAAACCGGTTACTACTGGTATGTCACCGCGTGTATTGCCGTGTCGTTGCTGGTGTACATCACCATGAAAGACACCCGCAAACATTCGCGGATCGAGACGGACTGAGTTCGTTAGCGCCACAAAAATAGGGGCAGATCTTAACGGGTCTGCCCCTTTTGTTTACTACCGACACAAAACCCTGTGGGAGCGAGCCTGCTCGCGATAGCGGTGTATCAGATACAAATTGGCTGACTGACACACCGCTATCGCGAGCAGGCTCGCTCCCACATTTGAATCTCATCGCTGGAAATTATCCGTTCGTCCTTGCACCATGACTGCCTCCCGATCCTCCCGGAATATATGCCATGCCCGACGACATCCACTTCTACGAACCCGCCAACGGCCACGGCCTGCCCCATGACCCGTTCAACGCGATCGTCGGCCCGCGCCCCATCGGCTGGATTTCCTCCCAGGATGCCAACGGTCGCCTGAATCTGGCGCCGTACAGTTTCTTCAACGCCTTCAATTACATTCCGCCGATCATCGGGTTCTCCAGCGTCGGACGCAAAGACAGCCTGAACAACATCGAGCAGACCGGCGAGTTCGCCTGGAACCTGGCGACCCGGCCGCTGGCCGAGCAGATGAACCAGAGCTGTGCGATGGTCGCGCCGGAAATCAACGAGTTCGAGTTGTCAGGGCTGACGCCCGTTGCGTCGAAAATCATTCAGGTGCCACGGGTTGCAGAAAGCCCGGTGTCCTTCGAGTGCAAGGTCACGCAGATCATTCAGTTGCAACGCGCCGACGGCAACGTGGTGCCGAGCTGGCTGATTCTCGGCGAAGTGGTCGCCGTGCACATCGCCAAATGGCTGTTGAAGGACGGGGTGTACGACACCGCCGCGGCAGAACCGATTCTGCGCGGTGGCGGGCCAGCGGATTACTTTCAGCTGGGCCCGGAAGCCTTGTTCAAGATGTTCCGCCCGGGAGCGGTCAAGTAATTACCAGATCAGCTCGCCGTCTTCGCCGACGCCCTTGAGGTGCGTCAGTTTCAGGGCGGCAGCCTCGTCCGCTTCTTTGGCGGTCTTGAAGGTCTGGTCTTCCAGCAATTTGTTGAAGCGCGGTGCGCCCGAGCCACCGATGGCTTTGGTGGCAATCGCCGCGTAGTAACCGCCTTCGCGGGGCACTACAGCGGATACGGCTTCGAAGGTGTCAAAGGCTTTGCGTGCCATGTCGCGGATCCTGGCTGATTGAGAGTTGCGCCATTAAACCCTCAACCCGCGAGTTTGTGTACCCACGACCGGGACTGCCCCAACGCCTGGGTCGCCGACACCTCCTTGAACGTATGAAAATCCAGACTGTTGACCACCAGTTCCTGCACCAGCTCGGCGAAAATCTCCATTGCCGGCGTGCTGAAATAAGCAATCATCGCTTGCTGATGGGTCCAGAATCCGGAGACCAGCCACAACTCCGGATCGCACTGTGAATGCTGCAAGGAAAAACTCAGGCAGCCAGGCGCGGCGCGCGACGGCTCGATCAAGGCGCTGAGGCGCGCACCGAGTTCCGCCGAACGCCCGGCGCGGGCCCGGACGAAGGCCATATGACTGACGGGGATCTGCGTAGACATGTTCAACCCTCCCAGGTACTCGAGTGGCAGCCGTGGGACGGGCTGCGACAGGATCCAAGGTTAAGCGCCCGCACGCTGCCCCGTTAGTCGATTCCTGCCGGCTTGTTGCACAATCCTGCGAAGCTGCCTTCAGCGCCTGTAACAATGTGTAAAACCTGTAAGCGGGCTGAAACACGAGGTTCAAGCAAGTTTTCCTTGCGCGCAACTGCCATACCGGCCGACCTCTGCAACCCCGTGCAGAATCAGGCAAGCTTTTCGCAGGATGTGTCTACCGCCCTGCCTTGCACAAATTTAAGCTCTGCTCATTCCCACTGTTTCGCCGAGGATGCCCTGCATGTCGTCGCTCGATCACTTTCAAGCCCCGCCGGACGCCGACATGGAGAAGCAGCGCGCGGAACTGGCGGCCATCATCCGTCGCAACACCACAGAGGATGGCAATTATGCGACCGCCGTCGGCTCGCTGTTTTTGGGCAAACACAGCAAGTCCCATGACTTCGCCCCGGTGCTGGCACAACCGGCGTTGTGCATCATGGCGCAGGGGCGCAAAGAGGTCAGGTTGGCCGACGAATTCTTCAATTACGATCCACTGAATTACCTGGTGGTGTCGGTCTCCATGCCCCTGAGCGGGCGGATCGTGAACGTCACGTCTGAAGAACCGATCCTCTCGGTACGGCTGGACATTGACCCGGCGGAAATCACCGCGCTGATTGCCGACGCCGGCCCGCTCGGCGTACCAACCCGTCCGACCGGTCGTGGCTTATATGTCGAACGAATCGACACCGCGATGCTCGACGCGGTGCTGCGCCTGGCGCGTTTGCTGGACACGCCGAAAGACATTGCCATGCTCGCGCCGTTGATTCGTCGGGAGATTCTCTATCGGTTGTTGCGCAGTCAGCAGGGCTATCGGCTGTATGAAATTGCCATCGCCAACAGCCAGAGCCACCGCATCAGCCAGGCGATCAAATGGCTCAACGGCAATTACGAGCAGCCGCTACGCATCGATGATTTGGCCAAGGAAGTGAATTTGAGCGTGTCGACCTTGCATCACCGGTTCAAGGCGATGACGGCGATGAGCCCGTTGCAGTATCAGAAGCAACTGCGCTTGCAGGAAGCGCGGCGGTTGATGCTGGCGGAAGGATTGGAAGCATCGGCGGCGGGGTATCGTGTGGGGTATGAAAGCCCGTCGCAGTTCAGCCGTGAGTACAGCCGATTGTTCGGCGCGCCGCCGTTGCGGGATTTGGCGCGGTTGCGGTTGAGTGTCTGATTCAGCCTTGAGGGTGTAACTGATGGCCCCATCGCTGGCAGGCCAGCTCCCACAAGGATTGCGGGTGATCA
>NZ_JAVLRV010000002.1:3431093-3537030 GCF_055803035.1 Pseudomonas sp. 300
CGATAAACCTGTGGGAGCTGGCCTGCCAGCGATGAGGCCAGTAAGGCTATAAAAATTCAGGATCCGGCGCCGAGCACCCGACAAGCCTCCCACAAGGATTGCGGGTGATCACAAAATCGTGTGAACACCGATGAACCTGTGGGAGCTGGCCTGCCAGCGATGAGGCCAGGTCAGGCTGTAAAAATTCAGGATCAGGCGCCGAGCACCCGACAAGCCTCCCACAAGGATTGCGGGTGATCACAAAATCGTGTGACTACCGATGAACCTGTGGGAGCTGGCCTGCCAGCGATGAGGCCATTAAGGCCCACATCAGTCCGGATCAGGCACCGAGTACGCGGCAAGCCTCGGCCGGCAATGTCACCGACACCGGGTTGCCAATGCTCAACCCAAAACCCTGACACGGGGTGCTCAGCGCCGTAAACGACACGCCCGAACACTCCACGGTCGTCTCGATCGTCGCGCCGATATCACGCACGAACGTCACGGTGCCCAGCAAGCGATTCCCCGCCGACGCCTGCGGCTGCGACAGTTGCAAGTCCTCGGGGCGGATCAGCATCTTGACCTTCTCCCCCGCCGCAATGCTCGTGCAGATCGGCACGTGCAGGGCATCCCCCCCCGGCAGGCTGACCTGGCCGTTACCGAGCGCGGTCGCCGGGAAGATGTTGCCCGAGCCAATAAAGTCCGCGACAAACTCGTTGGCCGGGTGGCGGTAAATCTCGATCGGCGTGCCCACCTGCTGCACACGATGCTCACCCAACACCACGACGATATCGGCCATGGTCATCGCTTCACGCTGGTCGTGGGTGACCATGATGGTGGTGATGTTCAGGCGTTGTTGCAGTTGACGAATCTCCACCTGCATCGACTCGCGCAGCTTGGCGTCCAGCGCCGACAGCGGCTCATCCAGCAGGAGGATTTTCGGGTGGTTGGCAATCGCCCGGGCAATCGCCACGCGCTGGCGTTGACCGCCAGACAGTTTCGCCACCGGGCGATCAATCATTTCCTGCAACTGAATCAGCTCCAGCAGCTCCACCACTCGCGCCTGTTGATCAGCCTTGCTGACCCCGCGCAGTTTCAGCGGGTAGGCGATGTTTTCCCCAACCGTCATGTGCGGAAACAGCGCCAACGATTGAAACACCATGCCGAAATTACGCTGATGCGCCGGGGTGTGGCCGATGTCTTCGCCGTCGAGGCGGATCTCGCCGCCGGTCAGGGTTTCAAGGCCAGCGATCATCCGCAGCAAGGTGGTTTTACCGCAACCCGACGGGCCGAGGAAACACACCAGTTTGCCTTCCGGCAAATGCAGGTTCACATCCTTTACCGCGCAGGCCGAGCCGTAATGTTTCTCGACGTTTTCCAGAATCAGACCAGACATATGAATCACCTCAAGAATCAGAACGAAACGCCACCTTCACCGACCAGCTTCTCCAACGCCCAGATCAGGACGAAGTCGATCAGCACGATCAGCACGGCAAACGAAAATACGGTGGGGTCGAGCGACGACACGGTGCGGCTGTACATCCAGATCGGCACGGTCATGACATCGATGGTGTAAAGGAAATAGGTCACGGTGAATTCGTTGAACGAGACGATGAACGCCAGCAGCATCCCGGCGAGAATCCCCGACTTCATCAGCGGCACCACCACATCGATGATCGCCCGCGTTGGCGAAGCACCGAGCATTTGCGCGGCCTCTTCGACTTCGCTGCCGATGGAGAGCATCGCCGCCGTGCAGTTTTTCACCACGAATGGCAGCGCCAGGATCACGTGGGCAATCACCAGCCGCGAAGTGGTCATCTGGAACGGCAGGCTGTCGAACACCAGCAGCAACGCCAGGCCCAACACCACCATCGGAAACACCAAGGGCAAAGACATAAGCTGCAGCGCCACCGCTTTGCCGCGGAACTCGCACCGGGTCAGCGCGTAAGCCGCCGGCACCGCGATGATGGTGGCGAAGACCATGGTCAGGCACGCGACCATCAGGCTGGTGGTCATGGCTTTGCCGAGGCTCAGCACATCGCTGGAATCCGGCGACACGAAGGTGTGCCAGGCGGCCTTGTACCATTGCAGGCTGTAGCTGCTCGGCGGGAAGTCGAGGTTCGACGCACCGCTGAACGACATGACGATCATGGTCAGGATCGGCAACACCGCCAGCAGCAAAATGAAGCCTGAGAGGATGCCGGCAAACTTGCCGGTTTCGCCGGGCAGCAGCCCATAACGTTTCTTGATCACAGCGCTCATTGCGAAGCCTCCAGCATGCGCCGACGACGGCCAGTGATGTATTCGGACAGGGTCATGATCGCGAGCGTGGTGACAATCAGCACCACACCGGCGGCGGACGCGGCGGGCCAGTTCATCAGCGGGGCGATCTGGTCATGGACCATCACCGCCAGCATCGGCACGCGCCGGCCACCGAGCAGCAACGGCACCACGAAGCTGCTGGCGTTGTAGGCGAAAACAAGGGTCGCGCCGGTGATGATCCCCGGAAAACTCATCGGCAGAACCACCTGGCGGAACACTTGAAAGCGACTGGCGCCGAGGGTGGCGGCGGCCTCTTCGTAAGTGCGGGCGACGCCGCGCATGGCGCTGGCAATCGGCAACACGGCCAACGGGAACGCGGTTTGCACCAGGCCCATCAACACGCCGTTCTGGTTGTACAGGAGCATGATCGGTCGCTTGATCAGGCCCAGGCCCATCAGGGCCTGATTGAGCATCCCGCCCGGGCCGAGAATCACCAGCCAGCCGTAGCTTTGCAGCAGCAGGTTGACCAGCAACGGCAGCAGCACCGCGGCGAGGAAGATCCTGCGCACAAACGGCGAAGTCAGGCGCGACATGGTGTAGGCCACCGGGATCGCCAGTACCACGGCGATCACTGCGCTGATCAGCGCCAGGCGCAAGGTCAGCAGCAAGGATTTGAGGTAATACGGTTCCAGCAACTGGGCGTAACTGGCCAGGCTGAACCCGGTCCATTCCGCGCCTTTGGTACCGACGCTCATGCGCAGCACCAGCAGGCTGGCGGCAATCAGCACGCCGAGAAACAGCATCGACGGCGTGAGGAAAAACCAGGCGCGGGTCGTCGGCGAAACACCCCGATTGGCGCGCGATGCAGCGGCGGCGACCGGATGAGTCAGAGGTTGGTGTTCCATAGCAAGGGTCTCGTCAATGGAAAGCAGCTGGCAAACACAGGCTTTGAATCCACATCAGCCCCCTGTGGGAGCGAGCCTGCTCGCGATAGCAATCTGTCAGTCACATCAATGTGACAGGTAGGCCGTCATCGCGAGCAGGCTCGCTCCCACAGGGGATCTTCTGTGAGTTGAAGATCCTGTGTTCGCCACTCGATCAGGAAGAAAAGATTTCCGTGTAGCGACGAATCCATTGGTCATGCACGGAGGCCAGAAAGGCGTTGTCGTGCATGATCGCCTTCTCGGCAATCTGCTCAGGCGTGAGGATGTACGGGCTCTTGCGCGCTTCGGCAGAGATGATCGCCTTGGCGTTGACCGGGCCGTTGTAGATGTCTTCAGCCATCTTGCCCTGTACCAGCGGGTCCAGAGAGTGGTTGATGAAGGCGTAGGTCAGGTCGGTATCGCCCGGACGATTCTTCGGCATTACCGAGAGCATCAGGTCGGTGTAGAAACCTTCCTTCATGCCGAACGTGGCACCCAGGCCGTAGGCCGGATCGCGGATCTGCTTCGGGAAGAAGGCCGGAGCGTACAGGCCGCCCATGTCCAGGGAACCGGTGCGGAACAGCTCGGCGATCTGGTTCGGGTTTTCACCCAGGGTCACCACACGATCTTTCAGCTCGGCGAGTTTCTTGAAGCCTGGCTCGATGTTGTGCTCGTCACCACCGGCCAGTTTGGCGGCGATGATGATCAGGTCCATGGCCTCGGTCCAGTTCGGCGGCGGCAGGAAGATGTTCGGCGACAGCTCCGCGTCCCACAGGGCGGCGTAACTGTCCGGCGCTTCCTTGATGGTGCGAGTGCTGTAGACCAGGCTGTTGCACCAGAGCAGGTAACCGATCCCGTGGCCATTGGCCCCGGTGCGGTATTTCTCCGGGACATCGACCAGGTTGGGAATGCGGTTGAGGTCGGGTTTTTCCAGCAGGTTGGCGGCGGCCAGACCTTCGGCGCCGACGCCGGCCAGGGTGATGATGTCGTACTGCGGACGATCACCCGCGGCCTTGAGTTTAGCGACCATTTCCGAGGTGCTGCCGGTGCGGTCAGCGATGACCTTGCAGCCGTACTTGTCTTCGAAAGTCGCCGCAATGTTGCGCAGCGCAGCCAGGCCGGTGTCATCCGACCAGGTCAGCAAGCGCAGAGTCTTGCCCTGGAAACGGGTATCGCTGGCATTGGCCTTGACGAAGGGCAAGCTCATGGCCGCCGCTGCAACCGAAGCCACGCCCACGGTTTTGATAAATTGACGTCTGTTCAGATCATGCTCGCCCATTACGGACTCCCTTTGTTTTTGTAGGTATAAGGCAGGTCGAAACTGTTGCATCCGCGCGGCCGGACCAGCGTTATCCCTCGTATTTTCGGGGGTTTGGCTGAACCAGTGAGTTCATCCTGAGGTCGTGCAAAAAAGCTGACTATCGATAAAAACTCATCGAAGCCATGACATCAGTGCATGCCTCGATACGAGGCATGCACTCACCTTTTTCGTGCCGTCAGACGGCGCGAATCACGTGTTTGATTTCCTGGAAAGCCTGCAAGCCCCACGGCCCCAGTTCGCGGCCGATGCTGCTCTGCTTGTAGCCACCCCAGGCGGTCTGCGGGAAGATCACTTGCGGCGCGTTGATCCACACAAGCCCCGCCTGCAAAGCGTTGGCGACCCGATCCGCCGCCTCGACATCACGCGTCACCACGCTGGCCACCAGGCCGAACTGGCTGTCGTTGGCCAGGGCAATCGCCTCGGCTTCGGAGGTGAAACTGCGCACGCAGATCACCGGGCCGAAAATCTCTTCACACCACAACGCACTGTCGAGGGGCACTTCGGTGAAAATTGTCGGCTGCAAAAAATAACCGCGTGGCAGATCTGCCGGACGATTGCCGCCGCAAATCAGCTTGGCGCCGATACTCAAGCCACGGTCGATGTGGCCGAGCACGCGCTGGTATTGCGCCTGGTTGACCAATGCGCCCATTTCCACGTTCGGGTCGAACGGGTCGGCCACGCGGATGGCTTCGGCGCGGGCCTTCAGGCGCAGGAGGAATTCGTCGGCCAGTTCATCGGCGACCAGCACACGGCTGGTGGCCGAGCACATTTGCCCGGCGTTGAAGAAACCACCGCCACAGGCCACTTCCACGGCCAGTTCGATGTCGGCATCGGCCAGCACCAGCAGCGAGGATTTACCGCCCAGTTCGAGGCTCACGCCCTTCACGGTTTCGGCGGCGCGTTGCATCACCTGCACACCGACCGCATTGCTGCCGGTGAAGGAAATCTTGGCGATGCGCGGGTCTGCCGACATTGGCGCGCCGACCGCCAGACCGGTGCCGCAGACCACGTTGAACACGCCCTTCGGCAAACCAGAGTCAGCGATGATCGCCGCCAGCTCCAGCTCCGGCAGCGGCGTCACTTCAGAGGGCTTGAGCACCACACAGCAACCGGCGGCCAGGGCCGGCGCAAGTTTCCAGGCAGTGGTGACCATCGGGAAATTCCACGGCACGATCAGGCCGACTACACCCGCAGGTTCACGGCGCACACGGGCACTGAAGTCGTCGGTCGGCAGCTCGACGTTGCTGTCTTGCTTGGCATCGAGGCCTTCGGCCAGGCCGGCGTAGTACTCGAATGTGGCGATCACGTCATCGACGTCGATGGCCGCTTCGAACAGCGGCTTGCCATTGTTGCTCGACTGCAAATGCATCAATTGCTCGCGACCGGCCTGTACGCCGGCGGCGATGTTGCGCAGGATCGCGCCACGCTCTGCGCCGGTGGTTTGCGACCAGGCCTTGAAGGCTTCGGTCGCTGCGTTTGCCGCTTGGTCAACCGCGCTTGCATCGCCGCCATTCACGGTGGTCAGCAGCGCTTCAGTGGCCGGGTTGATCACACGCAGGTGTTCGCTGCCGGCCAACCATTTTCCGTCAATGAACAGACCGTCGAGGGTGGTGGGAAAAGTCATTTCGACACCGCCTTCATCCACTGGGTCTGATCGATTTCAATCAGGGTCGGGCCCTGACGATCGGCGGCGATGCGCAAGGCGCTGCGCAGTTGATCGACGCCGTTGACCGCTTCGGCCGCACAGCCCAATGCCTTGGCGACCCCGATGAAGTCCGGGGTATAGATGTCCACGCCGACCGGTTCGATGGCGCGGTTGACCATGTATTTCTTGATCTCTTCGTAGCCCTGGTTGTTCCACAGCAGGACGATCACCGGGGTACGCGCTTCAACCGCGCTGGCCAGTTCCGGCAGGGTGAATTGCAGGCCACCGTCGCCGATCAGGCACACCACCGGAGGACGCGCGCCGTTTTCAGCGCTGCCGCCAAGCCAGGCGCCAATCGCCGCCGGCAAGGCGTAACCGAGGGTGCCGTAGCCGGTGGACGAGTTGAACCAGCGACGCGGGCGTTCAGGGTTGAAGGTCAGGTTGCCGGTGTACACCGGTTGGGTCGAATCGCCGACGAACACGGCGTCCGGCAATTCGTGCAGGACGGTTTCGAGGAAACAGGTCTGGGCCAGGGTCGGCGCGTCCCAAGTGGCGGCGAGGTCTTCGCGCAAGCGCGCGGCGCGGACCTGGCCCCAATCGTTTTGGCGCTCGGCCAGCGATTTGTGAGACAGCGCGCCCAGCAAGGCTTGTGCTGCGTTACGCGAGTCGGCCACCAAGGCGACCTTCGGCGGGTAGTTGCGCACGGTCTGGTCAGGGTCGATGTCCACGCGCAGCAGCACGCCTGGGATGTCGAAACCGCCGGCGAAGGTGACGTCGTAGTCGGTCTCGGCCAGTTCGGTGCCAATGGCCAAAACAACGTCGGCCTCGGCCACCAGTGCGCGGGTTGCGACCAGGCTTTGGGTCGAACCGATCAACAGCGGATGGCCGGATTCGAGCATACCTTTGGCATTGATGGTCAGCGCCACCGGCGCGTCGAGCAGTTCGGCCAGTTCAGTCAATTCGGCAGCGGCATCGATGGCACCGCCACCGGCCAGAATCAGCGGACGCCTGGCGCCGGCGAGCAGCTCGGTCATGCGGCTGATCGCGCTGGGCGAAGCGCCGGCGCGGTCGATGTTGACCGGCAGGCTGCTGAGCAGGTCATCGGCCTCTTCGACCAGCACGTCCAGGGGAATTTCGATGTGCACCGGACGCGGGCGACCGGCCTGGAACAGCGCGAAAGCGCGGGCCAGGACGCCCGGCAACTCGGACGCCGACATCAGCGTGTGGGAGAACGCTGCCACGCCGCCGACCAAGGCGCTCTGGTTCGGCAGTTCATGGAGCTTGCCGCGACCGCCACCCAACTGGTTGCGAGTCTGCACACTGGAGATCACCAGCATCGGGATCGAATCGGCGTAGGCCTGACCCATGGCGGTGGTGATGTTGGTCATGCCCGGACCGGTGATGATGAAGCACACACCCGGTTTTCCGCTGGTGCGTGCATAACCGTCAGCCATGAAACCGGCGCCCTGTTCGTGACGCGGAGTGACGTGGTTGATGCTCGAACGGGCCAGCCCGCGATACAGCTCCACGGTGTGAACCCCGGGGATGCCGAACACCTGCTCGACCCCGTAATCTTCGAGTAACTTGACCAATACTTCGCCGCACGTCGCCATGTCTTTTGCCCTTTTTGTTCGTTTGAGACGCCGGGCCTGCGCAGTGTTTATGATGAGCGGGCAGGTCCAGGGATGGCCTCATTGGAACGGGCGACACGTAGCCGCAACAATGGATAAAAAGTCATACTAGCCATGTCCTCACGTCATACCTTGGATCCCAATGAAACGATTGCCTCCCCTGCCGGCGCTGTACACTTTTCTGATCACCGCGCAGTGCTGCAACTTCACCCGTGCGGCCGAACAGCTGTTCATCACCCAGGGCGCGGTGAGTCGGCAGATCGCCGGGCTGGAAGAGCATCTGGGTTATGAGCTGTTCATTCGCCAGGCCCGCGGCTTGGATTTGACCGCTGAAGGACGGGAGTGGCTGCCACGGGTGCAGCAGATTTTCGGCCTGATCGACGAGGCGGTGGAGCAGATCGGTGAGAAGCGCGAAACCCTGCAACTCAAGGCGCCGACCTGTGTGATGCGCTGGTTGTTGCCGCGCCTTTTACAGTGGCAACGGGAGCGTCCGGATGTGCCGGTGGAGTTGACCACCACGGTCAAGCACGGCGTGGATTTTCATCGCGAGCAATTCGATGCGGCGGTGATGTATGGCGCGCCGCCGGACAGTGCGTTGACGTCTTATCTGCTGTTCGATGAGCAACTGACCCCGGTGTGTTCACGACCGATGCTGGAAGGCCCGACGGCCTTGCAGGCACCCGCGGATCTGCAACAGCATTTGCTGCTGCACCCGACGCGGGATGAGCGCGACTGGAATGCCTGGTTGAAAGCGGCGGACCTTCATTTGAGCAATGTCAGCAAAGGCCAGCACTTCGAAACCCTGGACCTGGCGATGTCGATGGCGTCCCAAGGGACGGGTGTGGCGATTGGCGATTGGTCGTTGATTGGCGACGACCTGAGCGCCGGGCGGCTGGTCATGCCGTTTGAATTGAAGGTAAAAACCGGGTTGGCGTATTACCTGGTTTTCCCGGAGAAACCCGCGCCTTCACCGAAGTTGCGCGAGTTGATGGGGTGGTTGGTCGAGCAGGCCCAGAGTCGGTGACGGCCCAAAAGCATCGCCGGCAAGCCGGCTCCTACCAGGTTTATGTTGTCCCCCTGTAGGAGCTGGCTTGCCGGCGAAGGTATAAGCCGCGCCATCAATACCCGACAGTAAACCGCTGACGGGAGTGCTTCGGCGTCTCGACTTCGTCCAGCATCGCAATCGCATAATCAGCAAACGTAATCCAGCTGCGCCCCGCCCCGCTCACCAGCAAATCATCCTTGCCGATCCGAAACGACCCCGTGCGATCACCTTCGACGAACTCTGCCGAGGGTGACAGGAAAGTCCAGTCCAGTTCTTTTTCCTTACGCAGGTTCTCCAGGAATTGAGCACCGGCACTGGCCTCGGTTTTGTACTCTTCAGGAAAACCTTTGCTGTCGATAACGCGAGTACCGTCCGGCAGTAACAGCGAACCCGCCCCGCCGACCACCAACAGACGTTTCACCCCGGCCTGTTTCAACGGCCCGATGACGGCGCTCGCAGGCAGGGTCGCGAAGTGCGCGGCGCTGATCACCACGTCATGACCCGCGATTGCCGCTTGCAGCGCTTGGGCATCGAGGGCGTCAACGTTCTTGTTGACCACCCCGGCACGCTGGCCGATTTTCGACGTATCGCGAGCGATGGCCGTAACGCTATGACCACGACGCAGGGCTTCTTCCAACAATTGGCTGCCGGCACGGCCGGTGGCACCGATGATTGCGATGTTGCTCATGACGTTCTCCAGTGTGGATCAGTGTGAGTGGGTCAATCGGGTTACCACTTCATCTCGCCCTTGGCGACTTTGGCGCTTAGCTCCAGCGAGCTTTCTTCGCCCAGCTTCGGGTAGCGTTTTTTCATCGCGGCGATCAGCGCGGCAGCGTCTTTGGCCTTGGCGGTTTCTTCGTCGAAGGCCTTGATGTAATCGGCAGTGAACTGCACGGCGGCCAGGGAACGGGCGCTCTCACCAAGGTAGTGACCCGGCACGATGGTGTGCGGTTTCAGGGTTTCGATGGAATGTAGCGTAGCCAGCCAATCAGCGTGGGACTGCGCGGTTTGGGTATCGGCCATCCACACGTGAATGTTTTCTGCGACGACTACGCCACCGACCACTGCCTTGATCGACGGGATCCACACAAAGGTGCGATCCGGTTGCCGGCCATCAAGACCGACTACCTGCAGCTTCTGCCCTTCGAGCATCAGGCTGTCGCCCTTGAGCACGCTCGGCACGATGGTTTTGGCCGGCACGTCGGCGCCCATTTTCGGTCCCCAGAACGCCAGTTTGCCGTCGACGGTTTGCTTGATGTGGTCCACGGTCGGCTGCGAGGCGAGCACTTTGGCATCGGGGAACGCGGCGGTCAGGGTGTCGAGGCCGAAGTAGTAATCCGGGTCACCGTGGCTGATGTAAATGGTGGTCAGTTGCTTGCCACTGGCGCGAATTTTTTCCACCACTTGCTCGGCCTGGGACTTGCCGAATTGCGCGTCCACCAGAATCGCGTCCTTCTCGCCGCTGACCAGCACCGACGTCACCGGGAAGATCGCTTTCTCGCCGGGGTTATAAACATCCAGCGTCAGCGTCGATGCCGCCGCGTGGGCCGCGAAACCAAGGGTAGCCGTGGCCAGCAAAATACGCTTGAGGGAAGTGAAACCGATCATCTGTTGCTCCGTTGTCCGAGTGCCATGCTTGGCGATGGAACAGAGCTTAGTTGCCTGACTCAGTACAAAAAATGCGATGCTGGAACATAGTTTGTTTCTGAAAGCGGGCAAATCATGGATCGTCTACAAGCAATGCGCGTATTCGTCACAGTGGTCGACCTCGGCAGCCAGTCGGCCGCCGCCGATCATCTGGACCTGTCGCGGCCGGTGGTTTCGCGGTATCTGGCGGAACTGGAAGACTGGGTCGGCGCACGCCTGATGCATCGCACTACACGTAAATTGAGCCTGACCGCTGCCGGCAGTGAAATACTGCCGCGCTGTCGGCAGATGCTCGACCTGTCCACGGACATGCAAGCAGCCGTCAGCGAACCGGACGATGCACCGCGTGGCCTGCTGCGAATCAGCGTCAGCACCTCGTTCGGCCAGGCGCAATTGGCCGATGCGATGGCCGCCTACGTCAAGCGTTACCCCGGCGTCAGCATCGACCTGCAGATGCTCGACCGCACGGTGAACCTGGTGGATGAGCGCATCGATCTGGCGATTCGCACCAGCAATGACCTGGACCCGAACCTCATTGCGCGGCGGCTGACGGTCTGCCGCTCGGTGATCTGCGCTTCTCCCGCCTACCTGCAAGAACACCCGACGCCAATACAGGTGGAAGACCTGAGCCAGCACAACTGCCTGACTCATTCCTACTTCGGCAAAAGTCTGTGGCATTTCGAACAGGACGGCGAACCGGTCTCGGTGCCGGTGCAGGGCAACATCAGCGCCAATGAAGCCAGTACGCTGCTACGCGCAACGATCGCCGGCGCCGGGGTGGCGATGCTGCCGAGTTATCAGGCGGGTGTGCATATCCACAGCGGCGAACTGATCCGCCTGCTGCCCCAGGTCGAACCGCGCCAGATGAACATCTACGCGGTGTATGCCTCACGCAAACACATGCCGGCGGCGCTGCGCAGCGTGCTGGATTTTCTGGTGCTCAGATTCCCCGAAGAACCCGCGTGGGATATCGGACTTTAAGAGGCCCCTGTGGGAGCGGGCTTGCCCGTGATAGCGATCTATCAGTCACATCATTGTTGACAGGACGGCCGTCATCGCGGGCAAGCCCGCTCCCCCAGGGAACATCAGTGTTCTGAATGTCGGCCTACATGCGCAGAACGCGTGACTGGCAACTCACTGCCGCTGACCTATGCTGAAAGGAGTACCGAAGGGTATTCGTTCAGAGGTCAACGCCATGAACACGAAAACAAGAAGATACCTCGCCATTTTCATCACCTGCGCGGCGACGCTGGCGCTGTACGGCACCGCGGCCTGGCGCGTCGAGCAGTTGCGAAACCTGCCCCGTGAGTACGCGAGTTGTAACTTCGAGCGCTGCATTCCCCACAACGCCACCCTCAACGCCCTCCGATAACGACGAAGATCAGGCCTCGTTGTCCTGATCGGCCTTCAAGCGGTCGCGGAACGCCTTGGGCGAGATCCCCACACGACGCCGGAACAGGCGCGTGAAGTTGGTCGGATCGGAAAACCCCAACACATCGGACATTTCGTAAATGGTCATGCTGGTGTAAGTCAGCAAACGCTTGGCCTCCAGCAATTGCCGCTCGTGCATGATCTGCAACGCCGGTTGCCCCGCCAGTTCACGGCACGTGCCGTTGAGGTGCGACACCGAAATGCCCAAGCGATGCGCCAGATCTTCGACCTTGACGTGCTGACGATAGGTCTCTTCCACCAGTTGAATAAATCCGTTGAGATATTCCCGCGCGCGCTGCGGTCGCTGAGTGGCCGAGCGACGCTGCAGCACCTGCCGGCTGACCCACACCATGATCACGCTGACCAGCGAATGCATGAGCATTTCCCGGGCCGGTTGATGGCCGGTGTATTCGTTTTGCAACGCAGAAAACAAACTGTTGAGGTACTCACCGTCATTGCCGGCCGGATAACTTTCGGCCTGCGCCAGGGCGTTCACCGAGTTGCCCAGTTGCGCCTGAAGATGGGCGACCAGCGGCGCGGCCAGCGTCAGGACGAATCCTTCGACATCCTCGGAAAAACGATAACCGTGCACCGATAACGGCGGCAGGACCAGGATCGCCGGTTCGTTCAGCTGCGTGCGTTTGCCTTCGATTTCAAGCTCTGCCTGACCTTTGAACACGAAGAGCAACTGGCACAAATCGGCGTGGCGGTGGGGTTTGATTTCCCACTGATGTTCGCGGCTGCGTTTGGAGATGGTTTCGCAGTGCAACAAGTCCGGGGTCGGCCAGTCCAGGCTTTCACCATAGAGCTTGAACACCGGTATCGAAGGCAGGGCAGGCTTGTTCATAACTTCAATCCAGGCCTCGGAAGGTGGCGGGCGATAATCGCACCGATTGGCAGAATGTACAGCTATCGGCTCAGTTTTCACCTTCAATTGACAGACCCGCAAGTGAAAAATGCAAGCACTCGATCCATAAAAATAATTCACCGACTCTGGTCGTGTGGAGCTTGCGAGTCCTAAAAACAATGAAAACGCTGAAAACCCAAATCGCCATCATCGGTGCCGGTCCGTCTGGTTTGCTGCTCGGCCAATTACTGCACAACGCCGGTATCGACACCCTCATCCTCGAACGCCAGACCCCGGACTATGTGCTCGGGCGAATCCGCGCCGGTGTCCTCGAACAAGGCATGGTAGAGCTGCTGCGTCAGGCCGGTGTCGGCCAGCGCATGGACGCCGAAGGGCTGGTTCACGGCGGCTTCGAACTGGCCCTCGACGGGCGTCAGGTACACATCGATCTGCAAGCCCTGACCGGGGGCAAAACCGTGATGATCTACGGGCAGACCGAGGTCACCCGTGACTTGATGGCCGCTCGTCGGGAGGCCGGTGCGCAGACGATTTACGAAGCCGTCAACGTCGTACCCCACGGCATGAAATCCGATGAAGCCTACGTGACGTTCGAAAAGGACGGCGAAACCTTTCGGCTCGATTGCGACTACATCGCCGGTTGCGACGGTTTTCATGGTGTGGCGCGGCAATCGATTCCCGCCGAGCAACTGAAGGTCTTCGAACGGGTTTATCCATTCGGCTGGCTGGGGATTCTCGCGGACACGCCACCGGTTCACGATGAGTTGGTCTACGCCCGTCACGAACGCGGTTTTGCCCTGTGCAGCATGCGCTCGGCGACCCGAACCCGGTATTACCTTCAGGTGCCTGCTGACGAACACGTTGAGAATTGGTCCGATCAGCGTTTCTGGGATGAGCTCAAGTCCCGGCTGCCTGCTGCGTTGGCCGAGTCTTTGGTGACCGGGCCGTCCATCGAAAAAAGCATCGCGCCGTTGCGCAGTTTCGTGGTCGAACCGATGCAATACGGCCGGATGTTTCTGGTCGGCGACGCTGCTCACATCGTCCCGCCGACCGGCGCCAAAGGCCTGAACCTGGCGGCCAGTGACGTCAGTACATTGTTCAATATCCTGCTGAAGGTTTACCGCGAGGGCCGCGTCGACTTGCTGGAAAAATACTCCGAGGTCTGTCTGCGCCGGGTCTGGAAAGCCGAACGGTTTTCCTGGTGGATGACCTCGATGTTGCATCGCTTTGACGATCACGACGAGTTCAGCCAACGCATCAGTGAGTCGGAGCTGGACTACTTCGTCAGCTCTGAGGCAGGTCGAAAAACCATTGCAGAAAATTATGTCGGGCTTCCTTATGAGGCTATCGAATAGCCTGCTACCGACTTACACTGGCGAGCATCCCCGCTCGCCATTACCTCTTGCGGGACTTTCACTGCCCGCAGGTTCCAACGTGACCAATCTCAACCAGCCTGACACGCCTAAACCGGCCATTCGCAGCGTGCTGATCGCCCTGATGCTGGCGATTTTTCTCGGCGCGCTGGACCAGACCATTGTCGCCGTATCGATGCCGGCCATTTCCGCGCAGTTCAAGGATGTCAGCCTGTTGGCCTGGGTGATTTCCGGCTACATGGTGGCAATGACCGTGGCGGTGCCGATCTACGGCAAACTCGGCGACCTGTACGGTCGGCGCACGTTGATGCTGTTCGGCATGGGGCTGTTCACGATAGCTTCGTTGTTCTGCGGCATGGCCCAGAGCATGGAGCAACTGGTACTGGCGCGCATTCTTCAGGGCATTGGCGCCGGCGGGATGATTTCAGTCAGCCAGGCGATCATCGGCGACATCGTGCCACCCCGCGAACGGGGTCGCTATCAAGGTTATTTCAGCAGCATGTACGCGGTGGCCAGCGTGGCCGGTCCGGTGCTCGGCGGTTACATGACCGAATACCTGTCGTGGCGCTGGGTGTTCCTGATTAACCTGCCGCTGGGTCTGGGCGCGTGGCTGGTGGCCAATCGCACGTTGGTGGGGCTGCCCGTACCGCAGCGCAAGCCGATCATCGATTACCTTGGCACGCTGCTGATGATAATCGGTCTGACGGCCTTGTTGCTCGGTATCACCCAGGTCGGCCAGGGCCACTCGTGGCGCAGCGCCGAGGTGTTGGGTTTGCTCGGCTGTGCGGTGGTGGTCCTGGCCTTGTTCGTCCGACATGAGCGCCGTGCGCGGGAGCCGTTGCTGCCCATGCACCTGTTCGCCAACCGCAATGCGATCCTGTGCTGGTGCACGATTTTCTTCACCAGTTTCCAGGCGATTTCGTTGATTGTGCTGATGCCGCTGCGCTTCCAGAGCGTGACGGGCGCCGGAGCGGATAGCGCCGCGCTGCACCTGTTGCCACTGGCCATGGGTTTGCCGATCGGTGCGTATTTCGCCGGGCGCCGGACCTCGGTGACAGGGCGCTATAAACCGATGATCCTCGCGGGCGCCCTCCTCATGCCGATCGCCATTCTCGGGATGGCATTCAGCCCGCCACAGGCCGTGGTACTCAGCAGTCTGTTCATGGTGCTCAGCGGGATCGCCTCCGGCATGCAGTTCCCGACGTCATTGGTCGGGACGCAGAACTCCGTGGAACAACGGGACATCGGCGTGGCGACCAGCACCACCAACCTGTTCCGCTCCCTGGGCGGCGCGGTGGGCGTGGCGTTGATGTCGGCGCTGTTGCTGGCGTTACTGCAAGACTCGAGTTTCGCCCATCTGGCCGGCTCGACGCTGATTGCCGAGGGCAGCTCGGGGAACGTCTTGCTGGACGGCCTGAACGCCGCGCCGGGGGATGCACAGAACGCCTTGCGCGCCGAGCTGCTGCTGACCTTCCGGCATTTGTTGATGGTCAGTGCCGCCGTGTCGTTGCTGGGGTTGGCGGCGGCGATTGCCATGCCGAACCGGGTGTTGCGGGGGCGGGAGGACAAGGCTCGATAGATACACCGAGTCGCCTGCCATCGCGAGCAGGCTCGCTCCCACACTTGATCTCTGTCGCACACAATTCTGTAATCACTGGAGATCTACTGTGGGAGCGAGCCTGCTCGCGATGGCGGTCTGTCAGTCACCACCATCAAGGGCTGTAATACCCGACCGCCACCAGAAAATGCCCGACCTTCTTCAGGTACGCATGCTTGTCCTCGACCTTGCCGGTCACCGGGTTTTTCCACCGATATTCATATTCGCCAGAATCCTGCTTGGCGATCAACGCCAGGATCGGCTCGCCCACCGGCTTGCCTTCAGGGTCCTTGATCTTGCCGAAATCGGTATTGATCAGCCGCAGGTTGGTACCGTGGGCGACATAGCGCTGGGTGTCCAGATCGACGACAAACACATACAGGTCATCCTGCAAGTAACCGCCCTTCAGCGAGTTGATCGCCGTGAGCGTACCCTTCTCGTCCTTGGCCAGATCGGTCGCCGCTTTGTTCAGTAACGCCATCGCCTGCTCCGCCGACGCCCGTGGCAAGTAGTAACCCACCGCCAGAATCCGCTGGCCGACCCGTTGATAGAACACATGCTTGCGTTCGACCTTTCCGTCGGACCAGTTCTGCCAGCGATATTCCGCCTGCTGAATGCCATTGCCCTCCGGCACCTTCAACGCGTCCTTGAAGGCCTTCTGCAAATCCGGCCCGAGCACATCCGACACATCACGCCCGATCAACGCCGAAGAAGGCCCACCGCTGGCGAGCATCACGCCGTTGGTATCGAGCACGAATACGTAGCGGTCCTTGTCGACAAACTCGCCCTGTCGGCTGAAGGCCGCGAACGCCTTGTCACCGTTGTCGTGGTAATAGGCCAGGGCTTTTTCCAGCAAGGCGATGGCAGCCTTGCTGTCGTCCTTTTCGGTGCCGGCAGCCTGAACCTGCCCCATACACAGCAACAGCATCGCGCCCAGCAGGGCCAACCTGTGCAAAAACCCCATTGCGCATCCCTCGTTCTTGTCAGTGTTTCAAGAGCGTAGACGGCAATGGGGCATGTATGGATATTCAGCGAACCGCAGTCTGCAAAATGGTAGTGCAGCGAATTACCGCGTCCTCACCCTCAAGGCCTGGCACGCAACTGCTGCTGCAAGTTCTGAATCTGCGCCTGCAGGGTGTTGATGTTGCGGGTGACCGAAGCACGGAAAGCGTCGAACTCGGCGGTGTTGGACGAGGCAGGCCCGGCGGCCGGGCGGTTG
The DNA here is from genome assembly GCF_055803035.1 of Pseudomonas sp. 300. Lineage (NCBI taxonomy): Bacteria > Pseudomonadati > Pseudomonadota > Gammaproteobacteria > Pseudomonadales > Pseudomonadaceae > Pseudomonas > Pseudomonas sp. 300. The sequence continues at coordinate 3,448,032 of NZ_JAVLRV010000002.1, forward strand.
TCCTGCTCGCTTTTGAGCACGATCATGTCCTGTTCCAGACGCTCGATCGCGGCGCTCGGGTTGCCTTGTTTTTTCAGCGCAACGATGTCGGCGCCGAGGCTTTTCAGCTGTGCGTCGAATTTTTCAGTGTCCGCCGGCGCGCTTTTCAGGGCGGCCAGTTCGCTGCTCAGGGCTTTGACCTGGGCCTGCAATTGCGTGTTGGCGGTCTGGTGCTCGGTGTTCTGGGCGGTGGCTTGCGCCAGGCGCTTGTCCAGATCGGCGGTTTGCGCGGTCATTTGCGCCAGACGCTTGTCCAGGTCCGAAGTCTGGCCGACAACGCCTTGCTGCTGCTTGCTCTGGTCCTGGAGTTTGCTTTCCAGCTGCTTGATTTGCAGTTTCAGCGCTTCGCTGTCGCTGGTGACGTTGGTCTGGCTGGCGACGACCTTGCCGGAAATGTCCTGCAAGCGCCCCGCAGCGTCCTCACTGATCCGCGCGAAACTTTCCTGGGTGGCCACCAGTTGCTGTTCCATCAGCGAGATCTGCTGAAAGCTCCACCAGGCAAGGCCAGCGAACGCAAAGAACAAGGCGCCGACCAGTGCCCACAACGGGCCGGTACTGGCAGCTTTGACCTTGACCACCGGCGGCGTGCGCGAATGCACGGCGGTGCGGGCGGTGGGCACAAAGTCATCGTCATCGAGGCTGTCGGCACGCAGGCTCGGTACATCGTCGAAGTCGTCGTTGGCATCGTTACGCATGGACATTGAGTCAACCTTTGTGGAACGCGGTGATGGCTTGATGCGGTGAAGTATAAACCCGTCGGCCGCATCGATTGACCCTGAACCTCACTCTCCGTTCAGTAACGGGATTTGTCAGTGAATGCCCTGAGCCTTCCACCAGCCGCAGAATTCGTCGAGGGCGGTCCACAGACTGACCTTCGGGTCGTAATCCAGATAATGCCGCGCGCGACTGATGTCCAGGGTGAAATTTTTGTTCATGACCTGCATGCCCAGGCGCGACAAGGTCGGTTCGGGGCGACCCGGCCACAGCTTGCAAGCGCCCTCGTTGAGCGCCGCCACGGCGTAAGCCAAGCCGTAGGAGCGGTAGCGGGTCACCTGTGGGACGTCCATTTTGCGCATGACGTAATTGACCACATCCCACAACGGAATCGGCGCGCCGTTGCTGATGTTGTAGGCCTTGCCCAAGGCTGAATCACTGGCCAGCAAGCTGCTGAGCAAGGCTTCGTTGAGGTTTTGCACGCTGGTGAAATCGACCTTGTTCAAACCGTTACCGATGATTGCCAGGCGACCTTTGTGTTGCATTTTCAGCAATCGCGGGAAGATGCTCATGTCGCCGGCACCGGTCACGAAACGCGGGCGCAAGGCCAGGGTTTCAAGGCCGAACTCCTGGGCGCCGAAGACCTTTTGCTCGGCCAGGAATTTGGTCGCGGCGTAGGGATGCTTGAAGCGCTTGGGCACCTGTTCTTCGGTCAATCCGAGGTGATCGCGGCCGTCAAAGTAGATCGACGGCGAGGACAAATGCACCAGTCGTCGCACCCGTTGTTTCAGGCAGGCTTCGACCACGTTTTCGGTGACCTGCACGTTGCCCTGATGAAAGTCCTGATAGCGCCCCCACACGCCGACAGCCCCGGCGCAATGCACCACGGCTTCGACATCGGAACACAGGTCGCGTGCCAGTTGCGGGTCACTCAAGTCACCCGCAATGAACTCGGCGCCACGGCGCACCAGGTGTTCGACGCTTTCGGCCCGGCGACCGTTGACCCGTACATCCAGGCCCTGCTCCAGGGCGAAACGCGCAAAGCGCCCGCCAATGAAGCCGCTTGCGCCGGTGACCAGAATCTTCATGTAGTGCTCCGAATATTTCGTTTTGCGTAGTGCGTGAGGTCTTGACGCTGCCGGTCAGGTCAACGGCACCAGCCATTGCCTCGACGAGCGCACCAATTGATCGGTCAGCAACCCCAGCAACTGACCGCCATTGCGCCAATGATGCCAGTACAGCGGCACATCGATGGGCTTATCTGGCAAAAGCTCCACCAGAACACCGCGTTCAAGTTGCTCGCGCACCTGCAATTCCGGCACCAGTCCCCAGCCGAGACCGGCCTCCGTCAGGCGAATGAAGCCTTCGGATGATGGGCATAAATGGTGTTCGAAACCGCCGTCGACGCCGAGGGAAGCGAGGTAGCGATGCTGTAGGAAATCGTCCGGGCCAAACACCAATGCCGGCGTTTTCGACAACTGTTCGGCGCGAACGCCGTGCGGAAAATGCCGGGCGATGAACGCCGGGCTGGCCAGTGCGCGATATCGCATGGCGCCCAACAGGACGCTGCGCGCCCCGGCCACCGGACGTTCGCTGGCACAGACACACGCGGCCACTTCGCCTGCACGCATGCGTTTGAGGCCGACGGTCTGGTCTTCGACCACCAGATCCAGCAACAGATGTTGTTCGGCGCAAAAGTCACCGACCGCTTCGGCCCACCAGGTGGCGAGGCTGTCGGCATTCAGGGCGATGCGCAGACGTTCCGGCAGACCTTCTTCATCCAGCGCAGGGACCAGCGTCTGCAGATCGCGCTCCAGCAAGCGAACTTGCTGCACGTGGTTGAGCAAGCGCCGACCGATTTCCGTCGGCGCGGGCGGCGTAACCCGCACCAGCACCGGCTGGCCGACCCGCGCTTCCAGCAATTTGATGCGCTGCGAGATCGCCGATTGCGACAACCCGAGCACCTGCGCGGCACGTTCGAAACCGGCCTGCTCAACCACCGCAGCCAAGGCAGACAGCAATTTATAGTCGAACATCAGTTTTCCTAATGAGCGATCAGCATGATTGGTTTTTCTTATACAGGTTAGCAGCAGAGAATGCCCGGCAAGAACTCTTGAACAAGGATTACCGACATGGCTGGCGAAACTTCATTGGCCACATTGCTACGCAGCATGAGCCCGCAACTCAACGCAGGCGAATACGTGTTCTGCACCCTGCGTGACGGTCAGTTGCCATCGGGCCTCGAAATTGTCGGCAGCTTTCGCGAGCAGGAAGGTCTGACGGTGATTCTGCAACGTTCCCACGCTGAACAGGCCGGTTTCAGCTTCGACTACGTCGCAGCCTGGATCACCCTCAACGTGCATTCGGCCCTGGACGCCGTAGGCCTGACCGCCGCGTTCGCCACCGCGTTGGGTCAGGCCGGAATCAGCTGCAACGTGATCGCCGGTTACTTCCACGATCATTTATTTGTCGGCCAGGCCGATGCCGAACGCGCCCTGCAAGTGCTTCGGGATCTGGCAACCAACGCGGAGTAAAACTTATGTGGCAAAGCTATGTGAACGGCCTGTTGGTGGCCGCGGGGCTGATCATGGCGATCGGTACTCAGAATGCGTTTGTACTGGCCCAGAGCCTGCGACGTGAACATCACCTGCCGGTGGCGGCGCTCTGCGTGACGTGCGACGCGTTGCTGGTGGCGGCCGGTGTATTCGGTCTGGCGACCGTGCTGGCGCAAAACCCGACTTTATTGGCCATCGCTCGTTGGGGTGGTGCGGCATTTCTGCTGTGGTACGGCAGCCTCGCACTGCGTCGGGCCTGCTCGAAGCAAAGTCTGCAACAAGGTGAAAACCAGACAGTACGTTCGCTGCGCGCGGTGATGCTCAGCGCCCTGGCGGTGACCTTGCTCAACCCGCACGTTTATCTGGATACCGTGTTGCTGATTGGCTCTCTCGGTGCGCAACAAACCGAGCCCGGGGCTTATGTCGTGGGTGCGGCCAGTGCGTCGTTGCTGTGGTTTTTCACCCTGGCGCTCGGCGCTGCATGGCTGGCGCCGTGGCTGGCTCGGCCGAGCACTTGGCGGATTCTGGATCTGTTGGTCGCCGTGATGATGTTCACCGTGGCTGGCCAACTGATCATCGCTTCCTGATATTCCAAAAGGCTCTGGAACCTCTATTCCACACAGTTGTTGCGTGGTTATGCCGCACCCCCGGTGCTATGATCCGGTTCGATGCGCCGCAAAGAGTACAAACTCCCCGGCGCTTGTATGGCCGCCCGTGATCGGCCTTGCGCTCACCGCAACTGACCTGATTAGGAGAATCATCATGGCTTTCGAATTGCCGCCGCTGCCTTATGCACACGATGCCCTGCAGCCGCACATTTCCAAGGAAACTCTGGAATACCACCACGACAAGCACCACAACACCTACGTCGTGAACCTGAACAACCTGGTGCCAGGCACCGAGTTCGAAGGCAAGACTCTGGAAGAAATCGTCAAGTCTTCCTCGGGCGGTATCTTCAACAACGCCGCTCAAGTCTGGAACCACACTTTCTACTGGAACTGCCTAGCGCCAAACGCCGGCGGTCAACCAACCGGCGCACTGGCTGAAGCCATCAATGCTTCCTTCGGTTCGTTCGACAAGTTCAAGGAAGAGTTCAGCAAGACTTCCATCGGCACTTTCGGTTCCGGTTGGGGCTGGCTGGTGAAAAAGGCTGACGGTTCCCTGGCCCTGGCCAGCACCATCGGCGCCGGCAACCCGCTGACCAACGGCGACACCCCGCTGCTGACCTGCGATGTCTGGGAACACGCTTACTACATCGACTACCGCAACGTTCGTCCGAAATACGTCGAAGCGTTCTGGAACCTGGTCAACTGGAAATTCGTGGCTGAGCAGTTCGAAGGTAAAACCTTTACTGCTTAAGATCGACGCCAGTCAAAAAACCCGGCTTTTGCCGGGTTTTTTTTGGGTTCCAGAACCCCTACAGAATTCGAGTACAACCGAAAAATATCTCTCGGGTATTGGGCCGCCATCGCTGGCATGCCAGCTCCCACAGGGATTGAGGTGAGCCTGTGAAATCAGGTCGGCTGTCAGGCCGTCATCGCCGGCAAGCTGGTCTCGCTCCCACAATTGAAAGGTGCACATCAGCAGAAAGCAGGCCGATTTCCCACAATGAAACCAGCCATCAGCCCCTTGCCCCAACGCCACAGACGTCTAACATCAACCAAAAGGAAAATATGTCCAAATCCCCCTCAAGTTGAAGGACTCGACTACCGACACAGTACTAATAGGGCAATGACTCCAGGCAACAGCATTTCGGCCAACCCCACAGGCAAATTCCCCTGTGTTCGATTGTCCCTTTGACTGCCATCACCGGATTGCCAATACTCATGGCAACTTGATGCTACCTGCACGGAACAAGGAATGACTCTTTGAAGCTGGAACTCAAGAACAGCTTGTCGGTAAAGTTGCTCCGGGTCGTGCTCCTGTCGGCATTGATCGTCGGCGTGGTCTTGAGCTGCGCGCAGATCGTTTTCGATGCCTATAAAACACGCCAGGCCGTGGCCGGCGATGCCCAGCGCATCCTCGACATGTTCCGCGACCCCTCGACCCAGGCCGTCTACAGCCTGGACCGGGAGATGGGCATGCAGGTGATTGAAGGCCTGTTTCAGGACGACGCCGTACGCCAGGCCTCCATCGGTCACCCCAATGAAGCCATGCTGGCGCAAAAGTCCCGCGAGTTGCAGCAATCCAACAGCCGCTGGCTGACCGACCTGATCCTCGGCAAGGAACGCACCTTCACCACTCAACTGGTGGGTCGCGGCCCCTACAGCGAGTACTACGGCGACCTGAGCATCACCCTCGACACCGCCACCTACGGGCAAGGGTTCATCGTCAGTTCGGTAATCATCTTCATTTCCGGGGTATTGCGCGCCCTCGCCATGGGACTGGTGTTGTATCTGGTCTACCACTGGCTGCTGACCAAACCGCTGTCGCGGATCATCGAGCACCTGACCGAAATCAACCCGGACCGCCCCAGCGCGCACAAGATTCCACAGATCAGGGGCCATGAGAAAAACGAACTGGGCATCTGGATCAACACTGCCAACCAGTTGCTCGAATCCATCGAGCGCAACACTCACCTGCGCCACGAAGCGGAAAACAGTCTGCTGCGCATGGCCCAGTACGACTTCCTCACCGGCCTGCCGAACCGCCAGCAATTGCAACAGCAACTGGACAAGATCCTCGTCGACGCCGGCAAACTGCAACGTCGGGTCGCGGTGTTGTGCGTCGGACTCGATGACTTCAAGGGCATCAACGAACAGTTCAGCTATCAGACCGGCGACCAGCTGCTGCTGGCGCTGGCCGATCGCCTGCGAGCCCACAGTGGTCGACTCGGCGCTCTCGCCCGCCTCGGCGGCGATCAGTTGGCACTGGTTCAGGCCGATATCGAACAACCCTACGAAGCTGCCGAACTGGCACAAAGCATTCTCGATGACCTGGAAGCGGCATTTGCCCTCGATCATCAAGAGATTCGCCTGCGCGCCACCATCGGCATCACGCTGTTCCCCGAGGATGGCGACAGCACCGAAAAGCTGCTGCAAAAAGCCGAGCAGACGATGACCCTGGCCAAGACTCGCTCGCGCAACCGTTATCAGTTCTATATCGCCAGTGTCGACACCGAGATGCGTCGCCGTCGTGAACTGGAAAAGGACCTGCGCGACGCCTTGGTCCGCGACCAGTTCTACCTCGTCTACCAACCGCAGATCAGCTACCGCGATCATCGGGTGGTGGGCGTCGAGGCATTGATTCGCTGGCAACATCCCGAACATGGGCTGGTACCGCCGGACCTGTTCATCCCGCTGGCCGAGCAGAACGGCACCATCATTGCCATTGGCGAATGGGTGCTGGATCAGGCCTGTAAACAGTTGCGCGACTGGCATGACCAGGGCTTCACCGACCTGCGCATGGCGGTGAACCTGTCTACGGTGCAGTTACACCACGCCGAACTGCCACGGGTGGTCAACAACCTGTTGCAAATGTACCGCCTGCCACCGCGCAGCCTGGAGCTGGAAGTCACCGAAACCGGCCTGATGGAAGACATCAGCACCGCCGCCCAGCATCTGCTGAGCCTGCGTAGATCCGGCGCGTTGATTGCCATCGACGACTTCGGCACCGGTTACTCATCGCTGAGTTACCTGAAAAGCCTGCCGCTGGACAAGATCAAAATCGACAAGAGCTTCGTACAGGATCTGCTCGATGACGACGACGATGCGACCATCGTTCGGGCGATCATTCAGCTGGGCAAGAGCCTTGGCATGCAGGTCATTGCCGAAGGCGTGGAAACCGTCGAGCAAGAGGCCTACATCATTTCCGAAGGCTGCCACGAAGGTCAGGGCTACTTTTACAGCAAACCCCTGCCGGCACGAGAACTGGGCGCCTATCTGAAACAGGCTCAGCGCAGCAATGCCGCAATCTTGTAGGAGCGAGCCTGCTCGTTCCTACAGAGTGAAACGAGGCGGCGATCTTTTGATCCACGGCATAACCGTTGGCTGAATAAGAAATATTTCCAAGCACAACCCTTTACAGATAATGCGAAAGATTTGCATTATGTCGCAGCTTTGCGCCCTCGTTGCGCTATTCCACCCCCTTCTCGAAGCAGGATGTTCGCCATGATTCGTATGCCTCTGGCTACCGCCAGTCTGTTGGCCATCGCTATTTCCCTCGCCGGTTGTGGCGAAGGCAAAGACAAAGCTGCCGCTCCAGCGCCTACGCCAGCCGCTACTACCACGGCCCCGGCTGCTGCGCCTGCTGCTGCCGGCAAAGTCGACGAAGCCGCTGCCAAAGCCGTTGTCGCGCATTACGCCGACATCGTCTTCGCCGTTTACAGCGATGCCGAATCCACCGCGAAAACCCTGCAAACCGCTGTCGATGCCTTCCTCGCGAAGCCGAACGCCGACACCCTGAAAGCCGCCAAGGCTGCCTGGGTCGCTGCTCGCGTTCCGTACCTGCAGAGCGAAGTGTTCCGCTTCGGCAACACCATCATCGACGACTGGGAAGGTCAGGTGAACGCCTGGCCACTGGATGAAGGCCTGATCGACTACGTCGACAAATCCTACGAGCACGCACTGGGTAACCCGGGCGCAACCGCCAACATCATCGCCAACACTGAAGTTCAGGTCGGCGAAGACAAGATCGACGTGAAAGACATCACCCCGGAAAAACTCGCCAGCCTGAACGAGCTGGGTGGTTCCGAGGCTAACGTCGCGACCGGCTACCACGCCATCGAATTCCTGCTCTGGGGCCAGGACCTGAACGGCACCGGCCCTGGCGCCGGCAACCGTCCTGCTTCCGATTACCTGGAAGGCAAAGGCGCCACCGGCGGTCACAACGATCGTCGTCGCGCTTACCTGAAATCCGTGACTCAGCTGCTGGTCAGCGACCTGGAAGAAATGGTCGGCAACTGGAAGCCGAACGTGGCCGACAACTACCGCGCCACCCTGGAAGCAGAACCGGTGGATTCCGGCCTGCGCAAAATGCTGTTCGGCATGGGCAGCTTGTCCCTGGGCGAACTGGCGGGCGAGCGTATGAAGGTTTCCCTGGAAGCCAACTCCCCTGAAGACGAACACGACTGCTTCAGCGACAACACCCACAACTCGCAGTTCTACGATGCCAAGGGCATTCGTAACGTGTACCTGGGCGAATACACTCGTGTCGACGGCACCAAAATGACCGGTGCCAGCCTGTCCTCCCTGGTGGCCAAGGCTGACCCGGCGGCCGACACCGCGCTGAAAGCCGACCTGGCTGCAACCGAAGCCAAGATGCAGGTCATCGTCGATCACGCCAACAAGGGTGAGCACTACGACCAACTGATCGCCGCCGGCAACACCGCTGGCAACCAGATCGTTCGTGACGCCATCGCTTCGCTGGTCAAGCAGACCGGTTCGATCGAAGCCGCCGCTGGCAAACTGGGCATCAGCGACCTGAACCCGGACAACGCTGATCACGAGTTCTGATCAACGCTGGCTGAGTGATTCAAGAGGCGACCTCCGGGTCGCCTTTTTCATGCGCGATATTTGGGGTGATGCCAATGGCCTCATCGCGGGCAAGCCAAGCGCCCACAGGTTCGATGCAAAACCCTGTGGGAGCGGGCTTGCCCGCGATAGCCGCGCCCCGACCTCATGTGAAACCCTGCCCCACATCAACCAAACGATAATTCCTCTTATTCAATCTCCCCTGCCCTGTTAGACTTTGCGCCCTTGTTTTGCTCGTCATGCAGGATGTCTGATGCCCTCGCTGCCTCTTCGCTTGTCCGCACTGTTTCTGGCCCTGGGCCTGAGTGCCTGCGATGACGCCCCGCGTTTTACCCAGGCCGAACCCGGTGAAGCCCGGTCCGGTGGCGCAGCGACCGTGCGCAAGACCGATCAGAACGCCTTCTCCCTGCCCTCCGCGAATCTGCCGCCGTCACGGCGTGTGGACTTCAGCGTCGGCAACAGCTTCTTCCGCAACCCCTGGGTGATCGCCCCGTCGACCACCACCGCCCGGGATGGCCTCGGCCCGTTGTTCAACACCAATGCTTGCCAGAACTGCCACATCAAGGACGGTCGCGGTCATCCGCCCACGCCTGATGCGGCCAACGCGGTGTCGATGCTGGTGCGCCTGTCGATTCCCGACGCGCCGCAATACGCCAGCGTCATCGAGCAGCTCGGTGTCGTGCCGGAGCCGGTCTACGGCGGCCAGTTCCAGGACATGTCGGTGCCCGGCGTGGCCCCCGAAGGCAAAGTTCGGGTCGACTACACGCCGGTACCGGTGCGCTTCAAGGACGGCACCGAGGTCGAGTTGCGCAAACCGACCTTGCAGATGACTCAGCTCAACTACGGCCCGATGCACCCGGACACGCGTTTCTCGGCGCGCATCGCCCCGCCGATGATTGGCCTCGGCCTGCTCGAGGCGATCCCGGAAGAAGCGCTCCTCGCCAATGCCGCCGCGCAGGCCAGAGAAAAAAACGGCATCAATGGCCGGCCGAATCAGGTCTGGGACGACGCGCAACAGAAAACGGTCGTTGGGCGATTCGGCTGGAAAGCCGGGCAACCCAACCTTAATCAACAGAACGTCCACGCGTTTTCCGGTGATATGGGCCTGACCACGAGCCTGAGACCGATCGATGACTGCACCGACGCGCAAACCGCCTGCAAACAGGCGCCGAATGGCAACGGCCCGGACGGCGAACCGGAAGTCAGCGACAACATCCTGCGCCTGGTGCTGTTCTATAGCCGCAACCTCGCCGTCCCGGCACGCCGCGATGTCAGCACGCCTGAAGTGCTGGCCGGCAAGAATCTGTTTTACCAGGCCGGATGCCAGTCCTGTCACACACCGAAATACACCACCGCCGCCAACGCCGCGGAACCCGAGTTGGCCAATCAAGTGATTCGCCCGTACAGCGATCTGCTGCTGCACGACATGGGCGAAGGTCTGGCCGACAACCGCAGCGAATTCCGGGCCAGCGGCCGCGACTGGCGTACGCCGCCGTTGTGGGGCATCGGCCTGACGCAGGCCGTCAGTGGCCACACCCAATTCTTGCATGACGGCCGCGCCCGAAATCTGCTCGAAGCCGTGCTTTGGCATGGCGGCGAAGCAAAAGCGGCCCAGCAACAGGTTTTGTCTTTCAATGCCGAGCAGCGCGCTGCGTTGCTGGCATTTTTGAATTCCCTTTAAACGTATTCCTTAGCGGGAGCCCAACATGTTCCGTCCCAAGCTGTTGTTCACCAGCCTTGCCGCACTCGCCCTCGGCGCTTGCTCACCGCAGGATCCGCAGGCCGTTACCTCGGCCGCCATCGCCAAGTCGGTGATCCTGCCGACCTACACGCGCTGGGTTGAAGCCGACCGCCAGTTGGCCGTCAGTGCGCTGGCCTATTGCGAAGGCAAGGAAAACCTCGACACCGCCCGCGCCGATTTCCTGCATGCGCAGAAAGCCTGGGCCGAGTTGCAGCCGTTGCTGATCGGGCCGCTGGCCGAGGGCAACCGTGCCTGGCAAGTGCAGTTCTGGCCGGACAAGAAGAACCTCGTCGGCCGTCAGGTCGAGCAACTGGTCAGCGCCCAACCGCAGATCGATGCCGCTGCCCTGGCCAACTCCAGCGTTGTGGTCCAGGGTCTCTCGGCCTACGAATACATCCTGTTCGACAGCAAGCCTGACGTGGCCAACGACGCGCAGAAAGCCAAATACTGTCCACTGCTCAAAGCCATTGGCGAACGGCAGAAACAGCTGGCCGAAGACATTCTGAAAAGCTGGAACAACACCGACGGCATGCTCGCGCAGATGAGCAAATTCCCGAACCAGCGCTACGCCGATTCCCACGAAGCGATCGCCGATTTGCTGCGTGTACAGGTCACCGCGCTCGACACCCTGAAGAAGAAACTCGGCACGCCGATGGGCCGCCAGAGCAAGGGTGTGCCGCAACCGTTCCAGGCCGATGCATGGCGTAGCCAGTCGTCCCTGGCCGGCCTTGAAGCCAGCCTCGCCGCCGCCAAAACGGTCTGGGAAGGCGTCGACAACAAAGGCCTGCGCGGCTTGTTGCCAAGCGAGCAGAAACCCTTGGCCGACAAGATCGACGCCGCTTACGCCGCGTCCTTGAAACTGTTCGCCAGCAACCAGCGCTCGCTGACCGAGATGCTCAACGACGACGCCGGTCGCCAGCAGCTCAACGATATCTACGACAGCCTCAACGTCGTCCACCGCCTGCACGAAGGCGAGCTGGCCAAGGCGCTGGGCATCCAACTGGGCTTCAACGCCAACGACGGTGACTGATGAGGGTGACTGCCATGCTGCGACGACAGGCTCTGACGTTAGGTAGTTTGCTGCTGGGAGCAGTGACACTGGGCGGCTGGACGCTGTTCAAGCAAAAGGACAAGAGCCCGCTGCTGCTGTCGGCGCGGGACGATGGCGATGGAAAGCACTACGCCGTCGGTTATCGGCTGGACGGCACGCAGGTGTTCGCCACCCAGGTCGGCCAGCGTTGCCACGACATCGTCAACCACCCGACGCGGCCGATCGCGCTGTTCGTTGCCCGGCGTCCAGGCACCGAAAGCTACCTGATCGACCTGCGCGACGGCACGTTGCTGCAAACCGTGGTCTCGCAGCCAAACCGGCATTTCTACGGTCATGCGGTGATTCACCAGAGCGGCGACTGGCTGTACGCCACCGAGAACGACACGTCCGATCCCGGTCGTGGCTTGCTGGGTGTGTATAAGTTCGAAGGCGAGCGTCTGGTGCACAGCGGCGAGATGTCGACCCACGGCATCGGCCCGCATCAGGTGTCGTGGATGCCCGATGGCGAAACCCTGGTGGTGGCCAACGGCGGCATCCGCACCGAGGCTGAAAGTCGGGTCGAGATGAACCTCGACGCCATGGAGCCGAGCCTGGTGCTGATGCAACGCGACGGTACGCTGCTGAGTAAGGAAACCCTCGCCCAGCCAATGAACAGCGTGCGGCATCTGGGGATCGCCAGCGACGGCACCATCGTCGCCGGTCAGCAATTCATGGGCCCTTCCCACGAATCTTCGGAACTGTTGGCCATCAAGCGGCCGGGTCAACCGTTCGTGGCGTTTCCGGTGCCGGAGCATCAGTTGCAGGCCATGGGGCATTACACCGCCAGCGTCGCGGTGCACAGTGATTTGCGGCTGGTCGCGTTGACCGCGCCCCGGGGCAATCGCTTTTTCATCTGGGACCTGGACAGCGGTGAAGTGCGCCTGGATGCGCCGCTTCCCGATTGCGCAGGGGTCGGTGCGGTGGCCGACGGGTTCGTCGTGACGTCGGGACAAGGCCGATGCCGGTACTACGATTGCCGCCAGACAAACCTTGTTGCAACCCCCCTCGAACTGCCTGCGGGGCTCTGGGATAACCACCTGCATTTGATGGCGTAATGGAGCAGCTCCTTCAGCAAACGCATTCCCCCTGTAGGAGCTGGCTTGCCAGCGATGGCGATCTGAAAATCACCGCAATAGCTTAAGGCCCCATCGCCGGCAAGCCGGCTCCTACAGGATGGGGAAACCCCGAAAACATCGATTGGAATACCCTGTGCACTCGGAGTAATGTGCCCGACTGTCTCGCCTGATTTTCTCCAAGGAAGTGGAAATATGCTGCGTCGCCGCATGCTGATCATGTTGGGTGTTGTTCTGCTGATCGTGCTGGTCCTGGCCGGTTATAAAGCCTTCTCCATCTACACGATGATTCAAGGCTTCTCCGCGCCTAAACCACCCATAAGCGTTGCCGTGGCCACGGCCATCGAACGGCCCTGGCAAGCCCGCCTGCCTACCGTCGGCACGCTCAAGGCGCTGCAAGGCGTGGACCTGAGCCTGGAGACCGACGGCACCGTCATCGATTTGCAGTTCGAGTCAGGGCAGAAGGTCAAGGCCGGCCAACCCCTCCTGCGTCTCGACAGCGCCGTGGAAACTGCCTTGCTGGAAACCGCCCAGGCCGACCTCGGGCTGGCCCAGCTCGATTACGGTCGCGGTAGCCAACTGGTGGGCAGCCAGGCCATTTCCAAAGGCGAATTCGACCGACTTTCGGCGGTGCTGAAAAAGAGCAAAGCGACGGTCAATCAACTCAAGGCTGCGCTCGGCAAAAAAAGCATCGTCGCGCCCTTCAGCGGGACCATCGGCATTCGCCAGGTGGACGTTGGCGACTATCTTGCCAGCGGCACCATGATTGCCACTCTGCAAGACCTCAGCAGTCTCTACGTCGACTTTTTCGTGCCCGAGCAGTCGGTGCCGAAGGTCGCCATCGGCCAGCCGGTTGAAATCATCGTCGCGGCCTACCCGGCGCAGACTTTCCCCGGCACCATCAGCGCGATCAATCCGAAACTCGAGAACAGCACGCGCAACATGCAGGTCCGCGCGACCCTGGCCAATCCCGACGGCAAACTGTTGCCGGGCATGTTCGCCAGCCTGCAGGTGATGTTGCCCGACCCGCAGCCGCGCATCGTTGTGCCGGAAAGTGCGATCACGTACACGCTGTACGGCAATTCGCTGTACGTCGTCGCGCAGAAAAAAACCGAAGACGGCCAAGTGGAAAAAGATGCCAAGGGTGAACCCATCCTGATCGCCGAACGTCGCTTCATCGAAACCGGCGAACGCCGCGACGGTGTGGTGGTGATCACCAAAGGTGTGCAGAACGGCGAAAAAGTGGTCACGGCCGGCCAGATCAAACTGGACAACGGTGCACACATTGCCATCAGCGACGACAAGACCCTAGCCGAGAAGAGCAGCCCGCCGCGCGCGGACTGATCAAGGAATCCCCATGGCTTTTACCGACCCGTTCATCCGCCGCCCGGTGCTCGCCACCGTGGTCAGCCTGCTGATTGTGCTGCTGGGCTTCCAGGCCTGGAGCAAGCTGCCGCTGCGCCAATACCCGCAAATGGAAAACGCCCTGATCACGGTGACCACCGCGTACCCCGGGGCCAACGCCGAAACTATCCAGGGCTACATCACGCAACCGATGCAGCAGAGCCTGGCGAGTGCCGACGGCATCGACTACATGACCTCGGTCAGTCGCCAGAACTTCTCGGTGATCTCGATCTACGCGCGCATCGGCTCCAACAGCGACCGCTTGTTCACCGAGTTGCTGGCCAAGGCCAACGAAGTGAAAAACCAGTTGCCTCAGGACGCCGAAGACCCGGTGCTGAGCAAAGAGGCCGCCGATGCGTCGGCGCTGATGTACATCAGTTTCTTCAGCAAGGAGCTGAGCAACCCGCAGATTACCGATTACCTGTCACGGGTCATCCAGCCAAAACTGGCGACCCTGCCGGGCATGGCCGAGGCCGAGATTCTCGGCAACCAGGTGTTCGCCATGCGCCTGTGGCTGGACCCGGTGAAACTGGCCGGTTTCGGCCTGAGCGCCAGCGATGTGACCGATGCCGTGCGCAAGTACAACTTCCTCTCCGCCGCCGGCGAAGTGAAAGGCGAGTACGTGGTCACCAGCATCAACGCCAACACCGAGCTCAAATCCGCCGAAGCCTTCGCCGCGATTCCACTCAAGGTCGAGGGCGACAGTCGGGTGCTGCTCAGCGATGTCGCGCGGGTCGAGATGGGCGCGGAAAACTACGACACGATCAGCTCCTTCGGTGGCACGCCCTCGGTGTACATCGGCATCAAGGCCACGCCCGGCGCCAACCCGCTGGACGTGATCAAGGAAGTGCGCAAGATCATGCCGGACCTGGAGGCCCAGCTGCCGCCAAACCTCAAGGGTGAAATTGCCTACGACGCCACGCTGTTCATCCAGGCCTCGATCGACGAAGTGGTGAAAACCCTGTTTGAGGCGGTGTTGATCGTTATCGTCGTGGTGTTTCTGTTCCTCGGGGCGCTGCGTTCCGTGGTGATCCCGGTGGTGACGATTCCGTTGTCGATGATCGGCGTGATGTTCTTCATGCAGATGATGGGCTACTCGATCAACCTGCTGACTCTGCTCGCAATGGTATTGGCCATCGGCCTGGTGGTGGACGACGCCATCGTGGTGGTGGAAAACATCCACCGGCACATCGAGGAAGGTAAAACCCCGCTGGATGCAGCCATCGAAGGTGCCCGGGAAATCGCCATGCCGGTGGTTTCGATGACCATCACCCTGGCGGCCGTCTACGCACCGATCGGCTTCCTGACAGGCCTCACCGGGGCGCTGTTCAAGGAGTTCGCCCTGACCCTGGCCGGGGCGGTGGTGATCTCCGGCATTGTCGCCCTGACGCTGTCGCCAATGATGTGCGCCTTCCTGCTGCGCCACGACGAAAACCCCAGCGGCCTCGCTCACCGGCTGGACCTGATTTTCGAAGGCCTCAAGCGCCGCTACCAGCGCCTGTTGCACGGCACGCTCAACACGCGGCCGGTGGTGCTGGTGTTCGCGGTGATCGTACTGTGCCTGATTCCGGTGCTCCTCACCTTCACCAAGTCGGAACTGGCACCGGACGAGGATCAGGGCATCATTTTCATGCTGGCCAACGCCCCGCAGCCGACCAACCTTGATTACCTGAACACCTACACCGACGAATTCATCGGCATCTTCAAGGCATTTCCCGAGTACTACTCCTCGTTCCAGATCAACGGCTTCAACGGCGTGCAATCGGGGATTGGCGGTTTCCTGCTCAAACCGTGGAACGAGCGCGACCGCACGCAAATGGAAATCCTGCCCGCGGTCCAGAGCAAACTCGAAAGCATTCCAGGGTTGCAGGTGTTCGGCTTCAACCTGCCCTCCCTGCCGGGCACCGGTGAGGGGCTGCCGTTTCAGTTCGTCGTCAATACCGCCAACGATTACGAGTCGTTGCTGCAAGTGATGGACCGGGTGAAAAAGCGTGCGATGGAGTCCGGAAAGTTTGCGTTCGTCGACGTTGATCTGGCCTTCGACAAACCTGAAGTGGTGGTCGATATCGATCGGGCAAAGGCCGCGCAAATGGGCGTGTCGATGCAGGATCTGGGCGGCACGCTGGCGACGCTGCTGGGCGAGGCGGAGATCAACCGCTTCACCATTGAAGGTCGTAGTTACAAAGTCATCGCGCAGGTCGAACGGCCCTTCCGGGACAACCCCGACTGGCTGAACAACTATTACGTGAAGAACTCCAAGGGTGAACTGCTGGCCCTGTCGACCCTGATTACCGTGACCGACCGGGCACGACCACGACAACTGAATCAGTTCCAACAGCTCAATTCGGCCATCCTGTCCGGGGTTCCGCTGGTGAGTATGGGTGAAGCACTCGATGCCGTGCGTCAGATTGCCGGGGAAGAAGCGCCTGCGGGTTTTGCCGTCGACTACGCAGGGGCATCACGGCAGTACGTTCAGGAAGGCAGCGCGCTATGGGTCACTTTCGCCTTGGCGCTGGCGATCATTTTCCTGGTGCTGGCCGCCCAGTTCGAAAGCTTCCGCGACCCGCTGGTGATTCTGGTGACGGTGCCGCTGTCGATCTGCGGCGCGTTGATTCCGCTGTTCCTCGGCTGGTCGAGCATGAACATCTATACCCAGGTCGGGTTGGTGACGTTGATCGGATTGATCAGCAAGCACGGGATCCTGATCGTGGAGTTCGCCAACCAGTTGCGCAAGGACAAGGGCCTGACGCCGCGCGAAGCGGTGGAAGAAGCGGCGGCCATTCGCCTGCGACCAGTGCTGATGACCACCGCCGCAATGGTGTTCGGCATGGTGCCGTTGATCATCGCCACGGGGGCGGGCGCTGTCAGCCGGTTCGACATCGGTACGGTGATTGCCACGGGCATGTCGATCGGGACGTTGTTTACGTTGTTTGTGTTGCCGTGCGTGTACACGCTGCTGGCTAAACCCGATAAGCCTGTAAACGCTTAACTCCTGTAGGAGCCGCCCTCAGCAAGCCGGCTCCTATAGGGATTGGTGCAAGCCGTGAGGCATCGGGCACAAAAAAGGCCTCGCATTTGCGAGGCCTTTTATTTGGGCTTCAATCTGGTCAACTCTGCGGCCTCAGTCCTTGAGAAAGTCCGAACATGAACAGCAATAAATCATGATCCGGTTGGGTTGCAACGGTCGCCTTCGCGACCCGCGGCATCGGACAACGCGCATCCCCGTTCACCGAACCGAGGACTTGCGTGCGGGGCTGCTCCCAAGCCGCCACCGCCAGTGAAGCAACTGCCAAGGCTCCTATCAAAAACAAACCTCGTGCAATTTCGAGTTTCATTGCTATAAACCTTTGATAGCGCTGCCAAACGCCGTCTCATAAAGGTAGACGAGGTTCTTCCAGTCCGTATCGCTGAACGACGAGTGGCGACGCAATTGCCTCATGTCATGGGCAGCGGCGCGACGGGCGGTCAATCGCTGCCGACACTTCTCCAGATCGATCAACGCAACCTCGACGTTGGCGGCCTCGCCTTCGCCTGTGATTCGCACGAATATGTGCTTGGGATAAAGACAGCCGTGCTGCCACCGGCCCTTGTGCATGCGGGCCAGATTCTCGGCCAGATCCTTCAGGACCCGATCATGCACTGCCTCGCCATGACGCTCGCGACCACCGCCTGCATACCAGTGTTCGATTTCTTCGAAACCGTCCAGTGCCTTGGTCACCAGCAATGCACGCCACGTGTGAACAGGGTCGTGCTGCGCACCGCAGAAAACGATTTCCGGAACGCGTACGTCGATCAGGCGCATTCCCATGAGCGCATCTCGCTCACGCAACACCGTCGGCCGACCGAAAGGATGCAACCAACTACGATAGATATGTCCGGTCTGACGTTTGGCGTAGAGCAGTTGTCCATTGCTGCTCTTGATACGCTGCACACCACTTTCGCCACCGCGACGAACGTTGGGTTCTTCAACCCATTCACCGTGTTGATTCCAGAAATAGTCAAAACGGTCTTGGGAAGCAACGTCATTTTCTGCTGCACATTGCACTGCCATTAAGTTACCTCTTGCGTAAAACGTAAACCCGCCACATGGCATAGAGCGGTAGAAAATCCAGTTGTTCCTGAATACGAAACCCGACCTGTTCGAACTCCTTTTCGATCGTAGCAGCCGGTAACACATATCGGTTTTGGTAACCGACATGCACACGTGTTGTTTCAAGCCGCCTGCGTTTCCAGGCTTTGAAGTTGCCGTCCACCCACAACGAAAGGATCACGCTGTCACGCGTGACGCGCTCGAATTCACGCAGAATGGCCTGTCGATGCTCGGCTTCACCAATGTGGTGCATCAGGCGCATACAAAAAATACTGTCGACGGCGTTATCAGGCAAGGCGATGTCGAACACAGAAGTGTGCAAGGGTTGTACCCGTTTCACCACATCGGCCGGTTGCGCTTTCAAAGCGATCCTCAACATCGACTCGGAGTTGTCCGCTCCGACAATCACCCGGTTGGTTTTTTCCGCCAGTACTGGCCAGAAGCGCCCGGCACCGCAGGGTAAATCGAGAACCAGGCCAGGCTCGCCGGCCAGCGTCAACGCCTTGCGCGCCAGTTGCTCGTCACGCCAGTGGGACAGTCGGCGGCCGATTCCGTCCTGATGTTTGCGCAGGTATTTCTGTGCGTGTTGATCGTCGTATTTTTCGGAGAAATCAAGTTTGATCGGGCCAGCCATCATGAAGAACTCCTGAGCATCTGCTGACCACTACCCTAGGGAGTGGCGTGTCAGCGTCAGGTCATGCCTTCGTGAAAAAATCGTGGTGTAAAACCCCGATGTATTTCGAGGTTTTACAGGGGGACAACAGTGGCCGAGGGCCACCAACGAAATCAACTGTCGCGCTGACTCAACTCCACCTGAAAACGGCAGCCATTGGGCTCCATGTTCGTCAGGCTGACACTCCACCCCTGGTTTTCGCAAATCCGCTGCACCAACGACAGACCCAACCCCAGGCCTTCACCGCGTTTCTCGTTGCCACGCACGAACGGCTCGAACATCGCCTCGCGTTTTTCCTCGGGAATGCCCACACCGCTGTCCTCGACCGTGAAACCGGTGGACGTCAGCGTCAAACGGATGAAGCCCCGTTCGGTGTAATGCAGCGCATTGCGCAGCAAGTTGCCCATGACCGCGTGCAGCAGGGTGGCGTTGTAGCAGGTGCTGGCCGGATTGCCCGGTTCAAACATCAGCGACAAGCCTTTCGCCTCGATCGGTTCTCGCCATAAATTGAGCAGCCCATCGGCGACCTGGCTCAAGGACTGCTGCGGCGCCATGCTGGCGTCTTCACGTTGGGCGCGGGCCAACATCAGGAAGGTCTGCACCAGCTCGCGCATCTCTTCGCAGGCACGGGCGATTCGCTCGACTTGAGCCCGACCGCGCTGGTCGATACCGGGGTTTTCCAGCAGCAGCTCACAGGAACTGGCCAGCACCATCAACGGGGTGCGCAATTCGTGACTGACGTCGCTGGTGAACAAGCGCTCCCGGGTCAACGCCTGGCGCAGGCGGCCGAGGGTGGCGTCGAACGCCACCGCCAGCTCGCCCACTTCATCAGCCGCGTAGTCCGGTGCCAACGGGGGCGCCAGCCCCAAGAGCTGATCGCGGTGACGTACCTGCCGGGCGAGACGCACCACGGGTGCCATCACTTTGCGCGCGAGGATCCAGCCGAGGAACACCGCCAACGCCAGACTCAGGACGAAGCCCACCAGCACCACGGCGAACAACACCCGCTCACGCTCTTCGAAATCACTCTGATCCTGCAGCAGCACATAACGCCGGCCGTCGACGACTTCGACCATCGCGTGATACGACAGCTGCTCGCGGAACACCTCGTGAAAACCCGGCTCAAGATGACGCAAATCCTTGGGTAACTCGAAATCGCCCGGCCCGCCGCTGAAATAAAACAGCTGATCTGGCTCAGGGCGATGGCTCCAGTCCGAGACACTGTCCATCAACAACAGACGTTGCAGATCGCCGCCCAGACCTGCCGATATCAGTTTTTCCTCCACCAGGTGCACGGTCGCCACAATGCCCATGGCGAAGGCGCCTGCCACCAATGCGCTCATCAGTGCAAAGGCAATGATGATCCGTTGAGCAAGGCTCTGCTTAAACTCCATCACGGCCCTCGGCCAAGCGATAACCCACACCGTGCACGGTTTGCAGCAATGGCTTGGCGAACGGTTTGTCGATCACCTGGCGCAATTGGTGGACGTGGCTGCGCAGGCTGTCGCTGTCCGGGCAGTCATCGCCCCACAGGGCCTCTTCGAGAATTTCCCGGCGCAAGACGTGCGGGCTTTTCTGCATCAGCACCGCCAACAGTTTCAGGCCGACCGGGTTGAGTTTCAGCAAGCGCCCTTCGCGAGTGACTTCCAGGGTATCGAGGTCGTAGCTCAGGTCGCCGACCTGCAAGGTGCGACGACCGCCACCCTGGGCCCGGCGCATCACCGCTTCGATCCGCGCGGCCAGTTCAGAGAGGGCAAAGGGTTTGACCAGGTAATCATCAGCCCCTGACTTGAAGCCTTGCAGGCGATCGTCCAGTTGATCGCGGGCAGTGAGCATGATCACCGGGGTGTCGCGACGAGCGTCTTCGCGCAGGCGTTTGCACAGGGTATAGCCATCGATGCCGGGCAACATGATGTCGAGCACGATCAAGTCGTAATGCTCGGTGGCCGCCAGGTGCAGGCCTGACAAACCGTCCTGCGCGCAATCCACGGTGTAGCCTTTGAGCCCCAGATAATCGGCCAGATTGGCCAGGATATCGCGGTTGTCTTCAACCAATAGAATTCGCATGGGCACCTCCTCCGTACACAGTAACGGCCGTCTTGGCCCGCGCAGCTTAAGGCCTGGCGGGGCGCAGAGCCAGAACTGTGTGCAGTGGCCAAACCCATTGATAAACCGGTGTGAAGTTGACGATTTTTTCACTATCGGTTCACACGACGGTGACAGAAACAGGCCCAAACTCCGCGCGGCTGCGCTCTCAAGAACATTTAACCGACCAAGGAACTGCCATGGTTTCGACCACTGCCCGCCCCGCCTCTCGCCCTCTCAACCTTTGGGTGTGCCTGGGTGTTCCCGCCGTTGCCGCGATCATTTTGTTGCTGCTGGAACTGACATCCGTGGACATGGACCTGGCCCGGCTGTTCTATGACCCGGTGGCCGGAGACTTCATCGGACGCCACAGTTTTTTCCTCGAAGACATCCTGCATGACCGTGCCAAGCAATTAGTTATCGCCTTTTCGGTGTTCTCCATCTTCGGTTTCATCGGTGCCTTTTTCATCGACCGGCTCAAACCGTTCAAACGGGAACTGGGCTGTCTGGTGCTGTCCCTGGGCCTGGCGACATCCTTCGTCACGCCGGTCAAAGCAGTGACGGCAGTTCAATGCCCATGGAGTCTTGAACAATTCGGCGGGCACGAGACGTATAGCGAACTGCTCAGCCCACGCCCCCCTACCGATAAACCCGGTCGTTGCTGGCCCGGCGGGCATGCCGCGACCGGGTTCACGTTGTTTGCGTTGTTCTTTGTCCTGCGGGATCGGCGTCCGCGTCTGGCGCGTAAAGCCTTTATCTTTGCCTTCGCGCTGGGCACGGTGTTTTCCGTGGGCCGGATGCTGCAGGGCGCGCACTTTTTCTCGCACAACGTGTGGACAGCGATTTTCTGCTGGCTGATTTGTCTGGGGTCGTATTACTACATCCTGTATCGACCGGCCTCCAAGGCTGAGAGAGAGTCCGCAGCACAGCCGGTCAGCGCCTGAAATACAAAACCAATGTGGGAGCGAGCTTGCTCGCGATGAGGCCATGACATTCACTGTTGATGGTGATTGATAGACCGCTATCGCCGGCAAGCCGGTTTCGCTCCCACAGTGGTCCGATGCAATTTCAAGATCCAGCAAATCGACGGCAATAAAAAACCCCGCCTGCTTTCGCAGGCGGGGTTTTTATGTGCAGGGTAAGGCTGGCTTACATCATGCCGCCCATGCCGCCCATACCGCCCATGTCTGGCATGCCGCCGCCAGCTGGTGCGTCGTCCTTGATCTCGGCGATCATGGCTTCGGTGGTGATCATCAGGCTGGCAATCGACGAAGCCGCTTGCAGAGCCGAACGAGTCACTTTGGCCGGGTCCAGGATACCCATTTCGATCATGTCGCCGTATTCGCCGGTGGCAGCGTTGTAACCGTAGTTACCCGAACCCTGCTTGACCTTGTCGACAACTACGCTTGGCTCGTCGCCGGAGTTGGCAACGATCTGGCGCAGTGGCGCTTCAACAGCGCGACGCAGCAACTGGATGCCAACGTTCTGGTCATCGTTGTCGCCTTTCAGCTCGGAGATAGCCTGCAGAGCGCGAACCAGTGCCACGCCACCGCCAGGTACCACGCCTTCTTCAACGGCTGCACGGGTAGCGTGCAGGGCGTCTTCAACGCGGGCTTTCTTCTCTTTCATTTCAACTTCGGAACCAGCGCCAACCTTGATCACTGCAACGCCGCCGGACAGCTTGGCCAGACGCTCTTGCAGTTTTTCACGGTCGTAGTCGGACGAAGTGTCAGCCACTTGCTGACGGATCTGCAGAACGCGAGCCTGGATGTCAGCCTCAACGCCGGCACCGTCGATCACGGTGGTGTTTTCTTTGGACAGGATCACGCGCTTGGCATTACCCAGGTGTTCCAGGGTAGTGCTTTCCAGGCTCAGACCGATCTCTTCGGAGATAACGGTACCGCCAGTAAGAACAGCGATGTCCTGCAGCATGGCCTTGCGACGGTCGCCGAAGCCTGGAGCCTTGACGGCTGCGACTTTGACGATGCCACGCATGTTGTTCACAACCAGAGTCGCCAGGGCTTCGCCTTCAACGTCTTCGGCCACGATCAGCAGTGGACGGCCGGCTTTGGCAACGGCTTCCAGTACTGGCAACATTTCGCGGATGTTGGAGATTTTTTTGTCGACCAGCAGGATCAGCGGACCGTCGAGCTCGGCAGTCATGGTCTCTGGCTTGTTGACGAAGTACGGGGACAGGTAGCCGCGGTCGAACTGCATGCCTTCAACAACCGACAGTTCGTTTTCCAGGCCCGAGCCTTCTTCAACGGTGATCACGCCTTCTTTACCGACTTTTTCCATGGCTTCGGCAATGATGTCGCCGATGGAGTTGTCGGAGTTGGCGGAGATGGTGCCGACCTGAGCGATGGCCTTGGTGTCAGCGCAAGGCTTGGACAGGGCTTTGAGCTCTTTGACGATCGCGATGGTCGCTTTGTCGATACCGCGCTTCAGGTCCATCGGGTTCATGCCGGCAGCGACGGCTTTCAGGCCTTCGTTGACGATCGATTGAGCCAGAACGGTAGCGGTGGTGGTGCCGTCGCCTGCGTCATCGTTGGCACGGGAGGCAACGTCTTTGACCAGCTGCGCGCCCATGTTTTCGAAGCGATCTTTCAGCTCGATTTCTTTGGCTACGGAAACGCCGTCCTTGGTGATGGTCGGAGCGCCGAAGCTCTTCTCGATGATCACGTTACGGCCTTTAGGGCCCAGGGTCGCTTTTACTGCGTCAGCCAGGACGTTTACACCGGCGAGCATTTTTTTGCGGGCGGAGTCGCCGAATTTTACTTCTTTAGCAGCCATGATCGATATTCCTTAAATACTTTGTAGTAGCGGGAAAATGAGCGGGGAATCAGCCTTCGACTACAGCGAGGATTTCGCTCTCGCCGATAACCAGCAGGTCTTCGCCGTCAACTTTCACAGTGTTGCTGCCGGAGTAAGGGCCGAAAACAACCTTGTCACCCACTTTCACGGACAGCGCACGCACTTCACCGTTTTCCAGAACTTTGCCTGGGCCTACAGCGAGGACTTCGCCCTGGTTTGGCTTTTCAGCAGCCGAACCTGGCAGGACGATACCGCCAGCGGTTTTCTTTTCTTCTTCGCTGCGACGGACGACGACGCGGTCATGCAGAGGACGAAGCTTCATTGTCGATCTCTCCTAATTGTGGTTTTCATCGGCCGGTGTATTCCCGGCGGGTTTAACAAATCCGGCGGTGCCGGGTGCGACTCGACAAGCGAGACGCGGAAGTCTGTCTGGCGTGATTGCCAGAAACCTTGCGGTGACCGTTACATAAGGGCGCATAAGCTTATTACAAGGGCGGGGATCGAAATTTTTTGCGTTGATACCCCGAAAACAAACACGGCACCCGAAGGTGCCGCGCAGGTGAAACGATTTATTTGGAATCGCGGTGTTCGAACTCACCTTCGATCACGTTCGGCTCACGGCCCAGCGGCTCGCGCGGAGCAGGGCCGCCACGTGGCTGAAGATCATCGGCGAACGCACGCTGACGGATCGCCGCCTCTTCGGCACGCTGGCGCATTTTATTGGCCAGCAGTCGACGGGAGATCGGCAGCAACATGATCAGGCCCAGCACGTCGGTGACAAAGCCCGGCAGAATCAACAGACCACCGGCCAGGGCCAGCATCAGGCCTTCGAGCATGGTCTGAGCCGGCAGCTCGCCGCGGTTCAGACTTTCACGCGCACGCAGCGCGGTTGCCAGGCCGGCGATGCGCAGCACAAACACGCCGAGCATCGAGCCGAGAATGACCAGCAGCAGCGCCGGGAAAAACCCGATCGCTCCGCTCACCTTGACGAATACGAACAGCTCCAACACCGGAAACAGTACAAAGAGCAATAAAAAAGGGCGCATCAAATGGTTCCTCAACGCAAGAATGCCTTGCCAGTCTTCCCTAGATGACGTCGCCCTTTCGTGAATTCAAGCGTCGGCCACTTCATTTTTCGGCCAATGTTCGGCGTGAGCCAGAAAAACCAAGGCTTCGCGGACTTGTGTCGGCGTATTACATGGCGCTTGAAACGGCAGCCAGTACAGCGCCTGACCAATGCGCAGGTGCATGCCTTCGGCGTCGATCCCGACCAGTTGTGCCGGCTCGGTGTTCGGCAGGCCCGCCAGTTCGACGTAGTGGGCGATGGCTTTGGCGTGATCGGCGTTCATGTGCTCGACCATGCTCACCTCAGCCTTGCCGGCGAACGGATTGGCCAACGTCAGTTGATCAACCCAATGAATCGCGCCGAAGCCACCGATGTAACGGTGCCGCACGGGTTTGAGCACCCAGAAATCGAAATCGTGGGCCTTGTGATAATTCTGCGAATCAGGGAAGTAACGGTAGTAGCGCTCGGCGGCCGCTTCAATCGCAGCCGCGTCCTCGAGTTGCTCTGCTTCGGCGAGGTACGTCAGGCGGCCGACCGCTTGCACGTCTTCAGCCCCGCGCTCACCGACGAACAGCGAACATTTCGGATCTTTCTGCAGATTGTGGGTGTGCTGGGCGATGCGACTGATCAGGATCAGCGGCCGGCCCTGCTCGTCCAGGCAGTACGGAACCACGGAGCCAAACGGGAAACCGGGCATCGCCTTGGAGTGCGTCGACAGCACTGCGCGGTATTCCTTGAGAAGCAATTCTCGGGCATTCTTGGCCGCTTCAACGCTCAATTTATGACTCCTTATATAGAATCCGTCGAAAAAACGGACAGGCGACTGGTGAAAGTTCCAGTCCGCCATCGGGCAGTTCTCATGTGCACATCCGGTGCAGATCGAGAGGCTCTCTTGAAGGAAGACCACTCCAACCTGTTACCGGGGCATGCGAATGCAACTCACTGACAAAGTAATCATTATCACTGGCGGTTGCCAGGGTTTAGGCCGTTCCATGGCCGAGTATTTCGCCGGCAAAGGCGCGAAGCTTGCGCTGGTTGACCTGAACCAGGAAAAACTCGACGACGCCGTTGCCGCGTGCAAAGCCAAGGGTGTCGAGGCCCGCGCCTATCTGTGCAACGTCGCCAATGAAGAGCAAGTGACGCACATGGTCGCTCAGGTGGCCGACGATTTTGGCGCGATCCATGGCTTGATCAACAACGCCGGCATCCTGCGCGACGGGCTGCTGTTGAAGGTCAAGGACGGCGAGATGACCAAGATGAGCCTGGCCCAATGGCAGGCGGTCATCGACGTCAACCTGACCGGCGTGTTCCTGTGCACCCGGGAAGTGGCGGCGAAAATGGTCGAGCTGAACAACAGCGGCGCGATCATCAATATCTCCTCGATTTCCCGTGCCGGCAACGTCGGCCAGACCAACTACTCCGCGGCCAAGGCCGGTGTCGCTGCGGCGACCGTGACCTGGGCCAAGGAACTGGCGCGCTATGGCATTCGTGTGGCGGGTATTGCGCCGGGCTTTATCGAAACCGAGATGACGCTGGGCATGAAGCCGGAAGCGCTGGAGAAAATGACCTCCGGAATTCCGCTCAAACGCATGGGCAAACCGGAAGAGATCGCGCATTCGGCGGCGTACATTTTCGAGAACGACTACTACACCGGCCGGATACTGGAAATGGATGGCGGGTTGCGGATCTGAAGCCCCCATAGATCAATGTGGGAGCTAGCCTGCTAGCGATTGCGGTGGTTCAGCCAACATATTTGTTGCATGTAAATCCGCTATCGCTAGCAGGCTAGCTCCCACAGTTGATTGTGTTTCAGATCATCAATCGTCGCTGATGGTGATGTTCGGCATCGCCGGCGACACCGCTTCCTGCAACACGATCCGCGCGCCGACATGACGGGCCAGTTCCTGATACACCATCGCAATCGGGCTGTCCGGCTCGGCGATCACCGTTGGCTTGCCACCGTCGGCCTGTTCGCGAATGGCCATTGCCAGCGGCAACGAGGCCAGCAGTTCGACGCCGTACTGGCTGGCCAGCTTCACACCCCCGCCCTCACCGAACAGATGCTCGGCATGCCCGCAGTTCGAGCAGATGTGTACGGCCATGTTTTCCACCACGCCCAGCACCGGGATGTTGACCTTGCGGAACATCTCCACGCCTTTGCGCGCGTCCAGCAACGCCAGGTCTTGCGGGGTGGTGACAATGACCGCGCCGGCCACCGGGACTTTCTGCGCCAGGGTGAGCTGGATGTCGCCAGTGCCGGGCGGCATATCGATGACCAGGTAATCCAGATCGCCCCAGGCGGTTTGTGTCACCAGTTGCAACAGCGCGCCGGAGACCATCGGCCCGCGCCAGACCATCGGCGTGTTGTCGTCGGTCAGGAACGCCATGGACATCACTTCGACGCCATGGGATTCAATCGGCACAAACCACTTCTGATCCTTGACCTTTGGTCGGGTGCCTTCGGGAATGCCGAACATGATGCCCTGGCTCGGACCGTAAATGTCCGCGTCCAGAATCCCGACCTTGGCGCCTTCGCGGGCCAGGGCCAGCGCGAGGTTGGCGGCGGTGGTGGATTTGCCCACGCCCCCTTTGCCGGACGCTACGGCGACGACGTTCTTGACGTTGGCCAGGCCCGGAATCTGTGCCTGAGCCTTGTGCGCGGCAATCACGCTGGTGATGTCAACGCGGGCGCTGCTGACGCCGTCGAGGCCTTCGATGGCCATTTGCAGCATCTGCGCCCAGCCACTCTTGAACAGGCCGGCGGCGTAACCCAGTTCCAGCTGGACGCTGACGCGATCGCCCTGGATCTCGATATTGCGCACACACCCGGCGCTGACCGGGTCCTGGTTCAGGTAAGGGTCGGTGTATTGGCGAAGGACGGCTTCCACCGCTGCGCGATTGACGGCGCTCATGGGCAACTCCGATAGCAAGACTGGAAAATCAGGCGGGTATCGTACCTGTTCTGATGGTTTGGCGGGATGCCGAAAAGATTTGCAGGAGTCCGGTTTGCCGGCGATGGTGTCCTCACGTCAGCCATCGCCGGCAAGCCGGGCTCCTGCAGGGACATGTGCCGTTGCGCGAATCCCTGTTACTCATCCAATGAAACAGGCGCACGGGGTGAAAAATATGCGCCGGCGCTTTATAGTGGCCGACCTCCGTTTCATCAAGTAGCCGAGCCCCATGTCCGAGCCACGCAAGATCCTCGTCACCAGCGCCCTGCCCTATGCCAATGGTTCGATCCATCTTGGCCACATGCTGGAATACATCCAGACCGATATGTGGGTGCGCTTCCAGAAGCACCGCGGCAACCAATGCATCTATGTCTGCGCCGACGACGCCCACGGTTCGGCCATCATGCTGCGCGCGGAAAAGGAAGGCATCACCCCGGAACAACTGATCGCCAACGTCCAGGCTGAACACAGCGCCGACTTTGCCGAGTTCCTGGTGGACTTCGACAACTTCCATTCCACTCACGCCGAAGAAAACCGTGAGCTGTCGAGCCAGATCTACCTGAAGCTGCGCGACGCCGGGCACATCGCCACGCGCTCGATCACGCAGTATTTCGACCCGGAAAAGAAAATGTTCCTGGCCGACCGCTTCATCAAGGGCACCTGCCCGAAATGCGGCACTGAAGACCAGTACGGCGACAACTGCGAAAAATGCGGTGCAACCTACGCACCGACCGACCTTAAAGATCCGAAGTCGGCGATCTCTGGCGCCACCCCGGTGCTCAAGGATTCCCAGCACTTCTTCTTCAAGCTGCCGGACTTCCAGGAGATGCTGCAAACCTGGACCCGCAGCGGCACATTGCAAGACGCCGTCGCCAACAAGATCGCCGAATGGCTGGATGCCGGCCTGCAACAGTGGGACATCTCCCGCGATGCGCCGTACTTCGGTTTCGAGATTCCAGGCGAGCCAGGCAAATACTTCTACGTCTGGCTGGACGCGCCGATCGGCTACATGGCCAGCTTCAAGAACCTTTGCGACCGCACGCCGGAGCTGGATTTCGACGCGTTCTGGAACAAGGATTCCACCGCCGAGCTGTACCACTTCATCGGCAAGGACATCGTCAACTTCCACGCGCTGTTCTGGCCCGCGATGCTCGAAGGCGCCGGTTTCCGGAAACCGACCGGCATCAACGTGCACGGCTACCTGACCGTCAACGGTCAGAAAATGTCCAAGTCCCGTGGCACGTTCATCAAGGCCCGGACTTACCTCGATCACCTGTCGCCGGAATACTTGCGCTACTACTACGCGGCCAAACTGGGCCGTGGCGTCGACGATCTGGACCTGAACCTCGAAGACTTCGTGCAGAAGGTCAACTCCGACCTGGTCGGCAAAGTCGTCAACATCGCCAGCCGTTGCGCCGGCTTCATCCAGAAAGGCAACGCCGGTGTGCTGGTGGCCGGTAACGCCGCACCGGAACTGACCGAAGCCTTCCTCGCCGCAGCGCCAAGCATCGCCGAAGCCTACGAGGCTCGCGACTTTGCCCGCGCCATGCGCGAAATCATGGGCCTGGCCGACCGCGCCAACGCCTGGATCGCCGACAAGGCCCCGTGGTCGCTGAACAAACAGGAAGGCAAGCACGACGAAGTCCAGGCGATCTGCGCGCTGGGCATCAACCTGTTCCGCCAGCTGGTGATCTTCCTCAAACCGGTGCTGCCACTGCTGGCCGCCGACGCAGAGGCATTCCTCAACGTCGCGCCGCTGACCTGGAACGATCATGCGACCTTGCTCAGCAACCATCAGCTGAACGAGTTCAAACCGCTGATGACCCGTATCGACCCGGTGAAAGTGCAAGCCATGACCGATGCTTCGAAAGAAGACCTGACCGCGAGCCAGACCGACACCGGCGAAGCTGCACCTGCCGGCAACGGCGAACTGGCGAAGGATCCGCTGTCGCCGGAAATCGAGTTCGATGCGTTTGCCGCCGTCGACCTGCGCGTCGCCCTGATCGTCAAGGCCGAACACGTGGAAGGTGCCGACAAGCTGCTGCGCCTGACCCTCGACATCGGTGATGAGCAACGCAACGTGTTTTCCGGCATCAAGAGCGCTTATCCGGATCCGTCCAAGCTCGATGGTCGCCTGACCATGATGATCGCCAACCTCAAGCCACGGAAAATGAAGTTCGGTATATCCGAAGGCATGGTGATGGCGGCCGGCCCTGGCGGCGAAGAAATCTACCTGCTCAGCCCTGATAGCGGTGCCAAACCGGGTCAGCGCATCAAGTAAGCGCCAGCGGTAAACCGATCCCACAGTCGTGCCCGGCGCGACTGTGGGATTTTCATGTCTGGCCCCCCCTCCTTCCTTGCCGGATAATGCCTAAGCTTTTTAGACCACCCCGTTAAAGAGCCTTCTTTCTTCCGGCACGATCATGACCGAGATGCTTCTTACGCTTATCAGTGCTGCCCTGATCAACAACGTCGTGTTGCACTGGCCGCTGGGCGTCGATCCGCTGCTGGGCACCGAACGCCGTCAGGTGCATGCGCTGGGCATTGCGACGACATGCCTGATGCTGATCGTCGCAATACTCGGCTATGCGCTCTATCACTGGCTACTGGCGCCGCTGGAGCTGACTTCGCTGCGGTTGTTCGTGTTCCTGCCACTGAGCGTGTTGTTGATCACGCCACTGCTGAAGCTGCTGCCGAAAGTGTTTTCGACGCTTTCGTTCGAAGGGCTCTGGCCGCTGCTGCTCGGTAATGCTGGAGTGCTCGGTCTGGCGCTGATCAACACCCAGGAAAACCAGGGGTTTTTCCACGCCACAGCCCTGAGTCTCGGCGCCGGGCTGGGGTTCTGGCTGGTGCTGAGTCTGTTCAGCGACTTGCGCCAGCGCACCCTCGATAACGATGTTCCCCTGCCCTTTCGCGGCCTGCCGATCGACCTGATCGGCGCCGGACTGATCGCAGTGGCTTTTCTCGGATTCAGCGGACTGATCAAAACATGAGTCTGATTCAACGCATCGACGCCCTCTTGCCGCAGACCCAGTGCGGCAAATGCGGTCATCCCGGGTGCAAGCCGTACGCCGAAGGCATCGCCAGCGGCGAGCCAATCAACAAGTGCCCGCCTGGGGGCAGCGAAACTATCGCGGCCTTGGCTGAATTGCTGAAAATACCGGTGCTGGAGCTGGACGTCAGTCGTGGTTCGGCCCCGGCGCAAATCGCCTACATCCGCGAAGCCGAGTGCATCGGTTGCACCAAGTGCATTCAGGCCTGCCCGGTAGACGCCATTGTCGGCGCAGCGAAATTGATGCACACGGTCATCATCGACGAATGCACCGGTTGCGACCTCTGCGTTGCCCCCTGCCCGGTGGACTGCATTGAAATGCGGCCATTGCCGCTGGCCTCGGTGCTGCCGATTGTCGGTGGCCTGGCGGCCAGCCCTGAAGAACAACAGGCGCGCGCCGCCAAACGCAATCACGCGCGACGTCGCTTTGAACAACGCAACGCGCGCTTGCACCGCGAAGAAGAACAGAAACTCGTCGAACGTCAGGCCCGGGCACATCGCACTGCACAGCAGCAAAGTGAAGTGACAACGCTTGACCCGGTTCAAGCCGCGCTGGAGAGAGTTCGTGCGCAGAAAGCGGCCAATGCCGACGCAGCGTTGAAAAAAGCCAAAATCGATCTGGCGATGAGCCGCGCGCAACTGAACAAATCGCTCAAGGCGTTCGGCCATCCGCCAACCTTCGAACAGCAGTCGCAACTGATCGTCCTGCAACAGCAATTCGACGCCGCCGAACACTCCTTGGCGCAGTTGGAAAGCAGCGCACCACCTGCCGCTGCGCCTGCGGCGCCCATGAAGGATGCCGAGCTGAAACGGGCGAAAATCCAGTTAGCCATGCGCCGCGCCGAACTCAAGAAAGCGCAAACCAGTGACGCGCCAGCCGAGCAGATCGAAGCCCTGGAGCAGGCCTTGGGCGACGCTGAAAAAGCCCTGCACGCGGCAGAAACTGCAAGCGAGCAGCCGTTACCTGCCCTGACGCGTGTCGAAAAACGCCCCATCGACAGCCAGCTTCGACAGCTGAAAACCGAATTGGCCTACGCTCGCGCCGATGTCAGCAAACTCGAACGTCGCACCGACACCCCCGCCGAGTTAATGGACAAGGCGCGCGCCCGCTTGCAAGAAGCCGAGCGTCAGGTGGAGGCCTATGTCACCCCTTGAATCGGTCGACGAGCGCCTTCAACAGGCCATGAAGCTGGTATTGCTGGCCACCGTGCCGGGGATGCTGGTGTTGTTCTGGTTGTATGGCTGGGGCGTGTTGATCAATCTGATGCTGGCCGGCATTACCGCGCTGGCCGTTGAAGCGGCGGTGTTGTGGCTGCGCAAACGCCCGCTCAAACCGACCTTGAGCGACGGCAGCGCGCTGGTCAGTGCAACGCTGCTGGCCCTGGCCTTGCCACCGTATTGCCCGTGGTGGTTGACCGTCTGCGCCGTGGCATTCGCGATGTTCGGTAAACAGCTGTATGGCGGCGTGGGGAAAAACCCGTTCAACCCGGCGATGCTTGGTTTCGCTCTGGTGCTGGTGACCTTTCCCCAACCAATGACTCACTGGCCTTCGTCGCACGGCATGGACCTGCTCGGGGGTCTGCAGCAAGTGTTCGGTTTCAGCCTCAGCCAGACGCCGGATGCGTGGGTCCAGGCCACGGCGCTGGATAGCCTGCGAATCAACAAAAGCCTGACCATGGACGAACTCTTCGCCGGCAATCCGGCGTTCGGTCACTACGGCGCGCGTGGTGTGGAATGGGTCAACCTGGCGTTTCTGGCGGGCGGTTTGTTTCTGCTGCAACGGAAAGTATTCAGCTGGCATGCGCCGGTGGGCATGCTTACCAGCCTGTTCGTCATCAGCCTGCTGTGCTGGAACGGCTCGGGCTCCGATTCCCATGGCTCGCCGTTGTTTCATCTGCTCAGTGGCGCGAGCATGCTCGGAGCATTCTTTATCGTTACGGAACCGGTGTCCGGCGCAAAGAGCCCCGGCGCCCGACTGCTGTTCGGCGCGGGCGTGGGACTGCTGACCTATCTGATTCGCACGTGGGGCGGCTATCCCGACGGCGTGGCGTTCGCGGTGCTGTTGATGAACCTCTGCGTGCCGGCGCTGGAGCGGTTTGTCGCGGCCAGGCAGGAGCAGATTTCGTCATGAGCCGGACATCGAGCGCTTTGATTCTGCTGTTACTGGCAGGCCTGGGGATTGGCGCGACCTGGCTTGTGCAGTACAGCAGCGCGCCACGTATCGCAGCCGAACAGCGACGGATCGACAGCCGCAACCTGCTGGATCTGCTGCCCTCAGACAGTTACGACAATCAACCGCTGGAGCAGCCGCTGCACGTCGACAACACGGCATTGACCAACAGCACCTTGCTGGGCGGCTACCTCGCTACCAGGGCCGGCCAACCCGCTGCTGTCCTGCTGCGCAGCCAGACCATCGGGTATGCGGGCGCCATCGATTTACTGATTGCCATCGACACGAACGGCAAACTGCTGGGGGTCAAAACCCTGAAACAATCGGAAACTCCGGGCTTGGGTGCGCGAATCGCCGAATGGCCCAATGCCTGGCTTCAGGGTTTCACCGGCAGATCCTTGAACGAGCCCGCCGACAGCGGCTGGGCCTTGAAAAAGGATCAGGGTCAATTCGATCAAATCGCTGGCGCGACGATAACCTCCAGAGCCGTGATCAACGCGATCCACGAGGCATTGCGCTACTTCGATGAACACTCGCGCCAGTTGATCGGGAGCAGTCTCCATGAGTAAGTCTGCAAATTTACAGAACTCGCTGATGCTCGCACCATTGATCGGCGCCACAGACTCGTTAATGACCGCGCTGGGTGTGTGGTTGATGTTCATCGTGGTGATCAGTGCATTTGGTGCGAGCATGGCGGTCTTGCGATCCCGACTGATCCCGGCATCCCGCTTGCTCGCCGGCGTCCTGTTGGCGGCCACGCTGACCAGTTGTGTGGAACTCGTCGCCCAGGTCTGGTCACTTCAATGGCACCAACATTCGGGGCTTTATGCAGGACTGATCGCTTTGCAATGCGTCGTGCTGGAACACACCGGTTTTTTCCAGAGTGCATGGCGTGAGCGCCTGCGCCTGTGTGTCCTGTTCGGCGTGTTGATGGTCGGCCTGGGCCTGCTGCGCGAGCTCCTCGGCGACGCAGGCGTGCGCCTGGCCACGTTGGCATCTGGCGGATTCATTTTGCTGGGACTGCTGATCGCCGCCTGGCAGGCCTGGCCCCGCCCGACGCCCTCACATTGATCGCTTTCGAGGAAACGCACTGCCCATGAATGCCGCAAAACGTCTGGAAATATTCCGCAGGCTGCATGAAGACAACCCCGAGCCGAAGACCGAACTGGCCTACTCCTCGCCATTCGAATTGCTGATCTCGGTGATCCTCTCGGCACAATCGACCGATGTCGGCGTCAATAAAGCCACCGCCAAACTCTACCCGGTGGCCAATACGCCGCAGGCGATTTACGCGCTGGGCGTGGAAGGTCTGTCCGAGTACATCAAGACCATCGGCCTGTTCAACAGCAAGGCAAAAAACGTGATCGAGACCTGCCGCTTGCTGGTGGAACGCCATGGCGGGGAAGTGCCGCAAACCCGTGAAGAACTGGAAGCGTTACCCGGTGTCGGCCGCAAGACTGCCAACGTGGTGCTCAATACTGCTTTTCGCCAACTGACCATGGCCGTGGACACCCATATTTTCCGGGTCAGTAACCGTACCGGTATCGCTCCCGGCAAGAATGTGGTCGAGGTCGAGAAAAAACTGATGAAGTTCGTGCCGAAGGAATATCTGCTCGACTCCCATCACTGGCTGATTCTTCATGGACGTTACGTTTGCCTGGCCCGCAAGCCTCGCTGCGGCAGTTGCAGGATAGAAGACCTGTGTGAATACAAGCAAAAGACTTCGGACGATTGAGGCACTATTAGGTTTTTTGATATATCGATTGAAAAAATCTTTTTTACCCGCGAGGCGATTGTCGATATAAGGGGCGCCAAAGGCAGTCTTAGCCTGGAGTTAACCTTATGAGCACTGGCAAAGAGCAATTGGACGTAGAAGACGACTTCACACCCGTTGAGGCCGATGACGTGGAACCGGTGGTTGAAGTGGCAAAGACCAACCTGAGCAAACGCCGCACCATCGACAATCTGCTCGAGGAGCGCCGATTGCAAAAGCAGTTGGCTGATTACGATTTTGACCTGTGACCCCTGAAAGCCTCCCTAAACGGAGGCTTTTTACTAGGTGCGAAACCTTGAAAACGCCCACTCTTTACGCCCCGTCAATCCCTGGCCCCGTCATACCAGCCCATTGCGTTGAGCCAGTTCGATCAGGTCTACCAGGGACCGCGCATTAAGTTTCAACAACAACCGAGTCTTGTAAGTACTCACGGTTTTATTGCTGAGGAACATTCCATCAGCAATTTCCTTGTTGGTCTTGCCACGGGCCAACTGCTGCAAAACCATCATCTCCCGCCCCGAAAGGCGATCCACCATATCGGCTTCACTGGCATTCCCCAGACTGGAGCGCACGGTATGCAAGGCTTGATTGGGAAAGTAACTGTAGCCTGACAATACAGCCTTTATTGCACTGAGCAACTCAGTGAGGTCCTGTTGTTTGCAAACATATCCGGCAGCACCGGATTGCATGCAACGCATCGAAAAATGGCCGGGCGCCTGTGAGGTCAATATCAGTACTTTCATTGGCATCGCTGCCGATGCCAAACGTGCAATGACTTCCAGCCCATCCAGTTTTGGTATTCCAATATCCAGTATGACAATATCCGGCATATGTTCACGCGCCAGTTGCAAGGCATCCACGCCATTATCTGTTTCTGCAATGACCTCGTAGCCATGACGCTCCATCAGCATACGTACCGCAAGACGAATGACGGGGTGATCATCCACGATCAGCACTTTATTCATGGGCAAGTCCAATTTTCGCTGTTCGAATTTTTAGAGCCCGCACAATAGCCTAGTCGTTTCACCCATGGCATGCCGCCCCCCCCGGCCACCCGCACCGAGAGACATTCCCTACAAACAACGCGGAATATTCTTACAAAAAATCTTGAAAAACAGCGAACCAGAAACTTTATCTGTCTCATGATATTTCAACTTTCAACAGTTTTTTGTTTCGACTTACAACCGGCGCGTCCCACAATAACAGTTGACCAAGATGATCCGACACACCTCAACGATTGAGCTACCCTTGTGAAGATAACCGATATTTTCGGCTTGGCCCTTGCACCATAAATATCAAACATAAAGCCTTGCAGCAAAAGTCAATTAACAACAAATGAATAGCAAAACAGACACATCCGAATTATAAATCCACCGCCACCCTATTAACTTCACACCCCAAAAAACAACTCGCTAATCCAATGAGAAAAGACAAATCAATATGAGCAATAATTATGATAAAACCAAAACAAAGAATCACCACCCCCATGACAGTCATCGCGATATTCGCAACACTGTCTGAAACGTCGGCTGCCATCTCACTGCCCTTCCTCGACGACAAAGATAAAGAGATCTATATATGGTTCTTGATCAGCTTTCCCTTTTATTTGCTTCTTCTTTTCTTCGCCACACTTAATTTCAACTATCGATCGCTTTATGCGCCATCCGATTTTGAAAAGGGGAAGCACTTCATAAAGGTCATGGACAAGGCAGAGCGTTCAGGTCACGCACAAGATCAGCCCGACAAGATCGGCCTGCAGCCAAATCTCTCGACTCAAAACCCTATTCGGCTGCCAGAGTTGATCAAGGACCTGCACATCGTTGATGCGCGATGGATGAACAAAAAAAATGAGTTCCGCGCCCTTCTGGAAAAGCTTCGCCAGCCCAAGGGGAATCAGGCACACGTTGTCGTGTTTCTCGTTGTTGGCGAATCGGAGACATTACTGAAAGAAAGCGCACTCAAGGTTTGCAGAAACGCGAAAAAACGCAGCAGCGCAACGTTCTGTATTGCTTACAATTTGAGTTCACATGACGTGACGGTCATTGATCAACGTTGCCGGGCTGACACACAGCAGGCAGTCGCTCTTTAAGATCAATGGGAGAGAAGCAGACAGGAAGATCTTCAAAACAACAAGAATGTTGAATCGCAATGTCAGACAGAAAATCCCTGTTTTCAAATGTGTGGCCTTGTCCAGGACAAGGCCACACATTCCATCAGCGTGTCAAAGGGCTCAGAACAGCTTGCGGCCTTTGTTTGCTGCGATACGCATGCGCAACGCGTTGAGCTTGATGAAGCCCGCCGCATCGGCCTGGTTGTAGGCGCCGCCATCTTCCTCGAAGGTCGCGATGTTGGCATCGAACAACGATTCGTCGGACTTGCGACCGGTGACGATCACGTTGCCCTTGTACAGCTTCAGGCGCACAACGCCATTCACGTGAGCCTGGGACGCATCGATCATCTGTTGCAGCATCAGACGCTCAGGGCTCCACCAGTAACCGGTGTAGATCAGACTGGCGTATTTAGGCATCAGCTCGTCTTTGAGGTGAGCCACTTCACGGTCCAGCGTGATCGATTCGATTGCACGGTGGGCGCGCAGCATGATGGTGCCGCCAGGGGTTTCGTAGCAGCCACGGGACTTCATGCCCACGTAACGGTTCTCGACGATGTCGAGACGGCCGATACCGTGCTCGCCACCGATACGGTTCAGGGTCGCCAGCACAGTGGCCGGAGTCATTTCGACGCCATCCAGTGCAACGATGTCGCCGTTACGGTAGGTCAGTTCCAGGTACTGGGCCTTGTCTGGAGCCTTCTCCGGGGAGACGGTCCACTTCCACATGTCTTCTTCGTGCTCGGTCCAGGTGTCTTCCAGCACGCCGCCTTCATAGGAGATGTGCAGCAGGTTGGCATCCATCGAGTACGGGGATTTTTTCTTGCCGTGACGCTCGATCGGGATGTTGTGCTTTTCAGCGTAATCCATCAGCTTTTCACGGGAGAGCAGGTCCCATTCGCGCCACGGAGCGATCACTTTCACACCTGGCTTCAAGGCGTACGCACCCAGTTCGAAACGAACCTGGTCGTTGCCCTTGCCGGTGGCGCCGTGGGAAATGGCGTCAGCGCCGGTTTCGTTGGCGATTTCGATCAGGCGTTTGGCGATCAACGGACGAGCGATGGAAGTACCCAACAGGTACTCGCCTTCGTAAACGGTGTTGGCGCGGAACATCGGGAACACGAAGTCACGCACGACTTCTTCGCGCAGATCGTCGATGTAGATTTCTTTTACGCCCATGGCCTGAGCCTTGGCGCGGGCCGGCTCGACCTCTTCGCCCTGCCCCAGGTCAGCGGTGAAGGTCACCACTTCACAGTTATAAGTATCCTGCAGCCACTTGAGGATCACCGAAGTGTCCAGGCCGCCGGAATACGCCAGAACGACCTTGTTTACGTCCGCCATGCCATCACTCCACGGGGTTCTACGGAAAGCCGTCAAGTCTACCGGTCATGCAGAATAATTTACAGAGGCGCGACAGCTTATGACGACGAAGCGACAGATTATGTCGAGCGCGCGACGATGACCGACGGGTCAGGAAGTCTTCGCCGCGCTCGCCGATGCTGTTGATTGGGGCGCCGGTTGCTCGGTGGGCGCGACCCGTGCGAGGTGCACATTGACCCGACGGTTCTTCGCCCGATTGGCCGCA
The DNA here is from genome assembly GCF_055803035.1 of Pseudomonas sp. 300. Lineage (NCBI taxonomy): Bacteria > Pseudomonadati > Pseudomonadota > Gammaproteobacteria > Pseudomonadales > Pseudomonadaceae > Pseudomonas > Pseudomonas sp. 300. The sequence goes on from NZ_JAVLRV010000002.1 coordinate 3,486,486, forward strand.
TTGGTGTTGGGTGCCAACGGATAACGCTCGCCGTGAAAGCGCACGGTAATCTGCGACTCCTGCACACCGTTGGCCTTGAAGAACTCCATGACCGCCAGGGCTCGACGTCGTGACAGGTCACGATTGGTCAGGCGATTGCCGCTGTTGTCGGAGTGGCCGTCGAGCTCGATGTGATTGACCGTCGGATCGGCCTTCATGAACTCCAGCATCACCTGCAACTGAGACTTGGCCTGCGCGTCGAGATCCAGGCCGTCACCGGGAAAGCCGATCTGCGTCTGTTTAACCTGCTCGAAATTCTTCGGCAGCAGTTTCGCCACGCAGCCCTGATAATCGTTGAACGCCTTGCTGAACTTGACCGGCAACAGCCGCACTTCCGAGACCCGGCCATCGCCCGAAGAATGTCGGACAACCGGGCTGCGCCCATCCATCAGACCACTGATCAGGCGTCCGGCCTGAACTTGTGAGCTGTTGAACAGAACGTTGCCGCTGCCGATCCGCACGGAACCCAGGTTGATGTCGCCACGCCCCGGCTGCCAGGGTGCAGCGGCCGCCAATAAGGTCGCCGAGCCGCCGCCAACCATCGAGTTGTAGGCTTTCAGACGAAACGTCGCCTGCTCGCCGGCGCGGCGCACGAACTCACCCGAACCGAAATCGGTGATCGGTTGAATCAGGCGGCACTCGAACTTGTCCCCTTCGACCGTCCACTCGATGCTCTCCAGACGGGTCTGGAAAGTGAGCGCCATCGCGGGAAGGCTGGCAAACACGCTGAGCAAGGCTAAATAACGCTGGCGCACGGGAGGCTCCACTGGCTTCTACAACAAAAAGACCGACACACACATGTTTACGGCATACCTGTTGGATATCGGAAGCTTCCTGCAAAACTTGATAGCGAGTGCCTGAGAGAGTCTTTTCCGGTAGCATTCCCCTCAGTTTGACCCGCCTGGAATCCCCTCATGTCCGACCGCCTGACCCTGCTGCGTCCCGACGACTGGCATATTCATCTTCGCGATGGTGCCGTGTTGACCAATACCGTTGCGGATGTCGCGCGCACCTTTGGTCGCGCCATCATCATGCCCAACCTGGTACCTCCGGTGCGCAACGCCGCTGAAGCCGACGGCTATCGCCAGCGGATTCTCGCTGCACGTCCGGCCGGCAGCCGTTTCGAACCGTTGATGGTGCTTTACCTCACCGACCGCACCCAGCCCGAAGAAATTCGTGAAGCCAAGGCCAGCGGTTTTGTGCACGCCGCCAAGTTGTACCCGGCTGGTGCAACCACCAACTCGGATTCTGGCGTCACCAGCATCGACAAGATTTTCCCGGCGATCGAGGCCATGGCCGAAGTCGGAATGCCTTTGTTGATTCACGGTGAAGTCACCCGTGGCGATGTCGATGTGTTCGACCGCGAAAAAATCTTCATCGATGAGCACATGCGTCGCGTAGTCGAGCGTTTCCCGACGCTCAAAGTGGTGTTCGAACACATCACCACCGCAGACGCCGTGCAGTTCGTCAACGCGGCTCCGGCCAACGTCGGCGCAACCATCACCGCACATCACTTGCTGTACAACCGCAACCACATGCTGGTGGGCGGGATTCGGCCGCACTTCTACTGCCTGCCGATCCTCAAGCGCAATACCCACCAGGAAGCCCTGCTCGACGCCGCCACCAGCGGCAGCGAAAAGTTCTTCCTCGGCACCGACTCGGCGCCGCACGCCCAGCATGCCAAGGAAGCCGCATGCGGCTGTGCCGGTTGCTACACCGCTTATGCGGCGATCGAGATGTACGCCGAAGCGTTCGAACAACGTAACGCGCTGGACAAGCTCGAAGCCTTCGCCAGCCTCAACGGTCCGCGCTTCTATGGCCTGCCGGTGAACACCGATCGCATTACCCTGGTCCGCGACGAGTGGACCGCCCCAACCAGCCTGCCATTTGGCGAGCTGACCGTTATCCCGCTGCGCGCCGGTGAAAAACTGCGCTGGCGCCTGCTGGAGGAACACGCGTGAGTGAAGACCATTTCGACGACGAACAGGACGGTCAAGGCGGCGGAGGTGGTCCACGCCACCCGATGGCAGCTCGATTCCGTGGTTACCTGCCAGTCGTTGTCGACGTTGAAACCGGTGGTTTCAACTCTGCCACTGACGCCTTGCTGGAAATAGCCGCTACCACCATCGCCATGGACGAGAAGGGTTTTGTATACCCTGATCACACCTACTTCTTCCGCGTCGAGCCTTTTGAAGGCGCCAACATCGAAGCAGCCGCGCTGGAGTTCACCGGGATCAAACTCGATCACCCGCTGCGCATGGCGGTGAGTGAAGAAGCGGCGCTGACCGATATCTTCCGTGGCATCCGCAAGGCATTGAAAGCCAACGGCTGCAAGCGGGCGATCCTGGTCGGGCACAACAGCAGTTTCGATCTGGGCTTCCTGAACGCAGCGGTTGCGCGCCTGGACATGAAGCGCAACCCGTTTCATCCGTTCTCCAGCTTCGACACGGCAACCCTGGCCGGTCTGGCCTACGGTCAGACGGTCCTGGCGAAAGCCTGCCAGGCAGCCGACATCGACTTCGACGGTCGCGAGGCTCACTCGGCTCGCTATGACACCGAGAAGACGGCCGAGCTGTTCTGCGGCATCGTCAATCGCTGGAAACAAATGGGCGGCTGGGAAGACTACAACGACTGAATGATTCCTGTAGGAGCGAGCCTGCTCGCGATGAGCCTGAGCGCACCCCGGTGTGTCAGGCCGCCAGCGTTATCGTTGACGACCCTCGCGAGCAAGCTCTCTCCTACAAATCCCGCCCATAAAAAAACCGGCCTCAACGGCCGGTTTTTTTATGCCTCGAATGCGCCTTACAGGGCAGCAGCATTCTCGGTCAGGTAAGCCGCGACGCCTTCGGTCGAAGCGGTCATGCCTTTGTCGCCTTTCTTCCAGTTGGCAGGGCAAACTTCGCCGTGCTCTTCGTGGAATTGCAGAGCGTCGACCAGACGGATCAGCTCTTCGATGTTACGGCCCAGCGGCAGGTCGTTGATGATCTGCGAACGGACAACGCCTTTGTCGTCGATCAGGAACGCGCCACGGAAAGCCACGCCGCCTTCGGATTCAACGTCGTAAGCCTTGGCGATTTCGTGCTTCAGGTCGGCCGCCATGGTGTAGCGAACTTCGCCGATGCCACCATTGTTGACCGGGGTGTTGCGCCACGCGTTGTGGGTGAAGTGCGAGTCGATCGAAACAGCGATCACTTCAACATTGCGGGCCTTGAAGTCGGACATGCGGTTGTCCAGAGCGATCAGCTCGGATGGGCAAACGAAAGTGAAGTCCAGTGGGTAGAAGAACACCAGGCCGTATTTGCCTTTGATGGCCGACGACAGGGTGAAGCTGTCGACGATTTCGCCATTGCCGAGTACGGCCGGTACGGTGAAGTCAGGGGCTTGCTTGCCTACGAGTACGCTCATTGAATATCTCCTGGTGTAAAAACGTGAAGTTCCGGGTTTGCGCCAGCCTGCCACCCTCAGGCGACAGCCCTGTGACACCCACCCGCTTCATAAGGACCGGTCATCATACACTGCGTTTTTGAGCTGTCTTCAACGGTTTTTCACCGACAGGTTAAATTGCCGACGTTGCGCTTACTGGCAGATTGCCCAAAGAAAACCGTTCGTCAGTCCCGCACGCTTATAACGCAAAGCTGTCAGAAACCACTTTGACAATCATTCTCGTTAACATTAAGATCCATCGCAACTGAGTCACCACCAGCGACGGTTCTTAGCTTATGTATGTCTGCCTCTGCACTGGCGTCACCGACGGACAAATCCGCGAAGCGATCTATGAAGGATGCTGCAGTTACAAGGAAGTCCGCCAGGCTACCGGCGTAGCCAGCCAATGCGGCAAATGCGCCTGCCTTGCCAAGGAAGTGGTGCGCGAAACCCTGACCAAATTGCAAACAGCCCAGGCTGCGATTCCTTTCCCGGTAGAATTTACTGCCGCGTGAAATCCCCTATTTCAAAGAACCGGACTCATGTCCGGTTTTTTTATGCCTGAAAATCAATTGGTTACGCACCAGACGCGGAACACAAACATTCTTATTCCGATTAATTTTCACTTAAGTTTCAATAACTTAGGTTTGACACTCTTAATTGTGCGGATCAAACTCTGCTTTATAGACAGCTAATATAGGGCAGGACCCCATCATGAAAGGCGACGTTACAGTCATCCAGCATCTCAACAAGATCCTTGCCAATGAGCTGGTCGCGATCAATCAATATTTTCTGCATGCGCGCATGTATGAAGATTGGGGTCTGAACAAGCTCGGCAAGCACGAGTACCACGAATCCATCGATGAGATGAAACACGCGGACAAGCTGATCAAGCGCATCCTGTTCCTGGAAGGCCTGCCGAACGTGCAGGACCTGGGTAAGCTGCAGATCGGCGAGCACACCCAGGAAATGCTTGAGTGCGACCTGCGTATCGAACGAACCGGCCATGCAGACCTGAAAGTCGCGATCGCTCATTGCGAGACCGTTGGCGACTTCGGTAGCCGCGAACTGCTCGAAGATATTCTTGAATCCGAAGAAGAACACATCGACTGGCTGGAAACCCAACTGGGCCTGATCGATAAAATCGGTCTTGAGAACTATCTGCAATCGCAGATGGGCGAAGAGTAAGTTAGCGCTCGTTAAACTCGAGACAATAAAAAGCCCCGCGCTCTTTTGAAGAGGCGGGGCTTTTTAATGCCCGAGATTCGCAGGGCAAACCTGTAGGATCAGGCTTCGGTCTTGGTCGCAGCAGCCGCTTCAACAGCCGCTTTGATGGTGCTTTGCAGCGAACCGTCTGCAGCCATCTCGGTCATGATGTCGCTACCGCCGACCAGTTCACCACCCACCCACAGTTGCGGGAAAGTTGGCCAGTTGGCGTATTTTGGCAGGTTGGCGCGGATTTCCGGGTTCTGCAGGATGTCCACGTACGCAAACTTTTCACCACACGCCATCACGGCCTGCGCGGCTTTCGCGGAGAAGCCACACTGCGGGGCATTCGGCGAACCTTTCATGTAAAGCAGAATGGTGTTGTTGGCAATCTGCTCTTTAATCGTTTCGATGATATCCATGGAGCACCTCGGCTGAACTTTCCGACTCAGGGGTCGGCACGGTGGCGCATTGTAACGGAAACCCGAGCGCCATGCTCGGTCTCCCCGACAGACTCAATCAAGCCGCTACCACGGTCACCGGCACACCGTTCAATGCCGCATTCCCCGACAACTCATCGAGTTGACACTCGTCGGTCAGGTCATTGGCGCTGGAACCCGGCTGGCCGCTGGCAATCGTCATCTGCACACCGGGTCGCGCATGGCCCCAACCGTGCGGCAGGCTGACCACTCCTTTCATCATATCCAGACTGCCCAGCACTTCCACTTCGATCATGCCGACCCGGGAACTGACCCGTACCCGCTGCCCATCGCTGAGCCCGCGACTGGCGAGGTCGTCCGGATGCATCAGCAATTGATGACGCGGCTTGCCTTTCACCAGACGGTGGTAGTTGTGCATCCACGAGTTATTGCTGCGCACGTGACGACGGCCAATCATCAGCAGTTCATCAGCAGCCGGGGCTTGCAGCGCCGCAAAACGCGCGAGATCGGCGAGGATCGCCGCCGGCGCTGCCTGAATGCGCTGATTGGCGGTTTTCAGGCGTGGCGCCAGGTTGGATTTCAGTGCGCCAAGATCAACGCCATGGGGCTGATCAAACAGCGTCGCCAAGGACAACTTGTGCGGCGAAGCGTCGCCGTACAACCCCATTCGCAAGCCACGGTCGATCATCTGCGCAGGGGGAATCGTCGGTTTCAGCTCCTTGCCGGTCTTCGCGGCAAACGCCTTGGCCAACCCGACGAAAATCTCCCAGTCGTGCAACGCGCCTTCCGGTTTGGCCAGGATCGCGCGGTTGAACCGGCTGACGTTACGCACTGCAAACATGTTGAACGTGGTGTCGTAGTGATCGTTTTCCAGGGCTGAAGTGGACGGCAGGATCAGGTCGGCATAGCGCGTGGTTTCGTTGATGTACAAGTCAATACTGACCATGAACTCCAACCCGTCCAGGGCCTGCTCCAGTTGCCGGCCATTGGGCGTGGACAGCACCGGATTGCCGGCTACGGTAATCAGCGCGCGGACCTGCCCCTCCCCCTCGGTGAGCATTTCTTCGGCCAGCGCCGACACCGGCAGCTCGCCGCCGTATTCCGGACGCCCGGACACGCGGCTCTGCCACAGATTGAAATGTCCGCCCGAAGTAGACGCCACCAGGTCCACCGCTGGTTCGGTGCACAACGCCCCCCCGACGCGATCGAGATTGCCGGTGACCAGGTTGATCAACTGCACCAGCCAATGGCACAACGTGCCAAATGCCTGAGTGGAAACGCCCATGCGCCCGTAACAGACCGCGGTCGGCGCTGCTGCGAAGTCCCGCGCCAATTGACGGATCTGCTCGGCGGGCACGGCACACAGCGGGCTCATGGCTTCGGCGGTGAAACCCGTGACGGCCTCGCGCACGTCATCCAGGCCGTCGACCGGCAAATGGCTGTCGCGGGTCAGACCTTCCGCAAACAACGTGTTGAGCAGCCCGAACAGCAGTGCCGCGTCACCCCCCGGACGCACGAACAGATGCTGATCGGCAATCGCGGCCGTTTCGCTGCGGCGCGGATCGACCACCACCACTTTGCCGCCCCGAGACTGAATCGCCTTCAGACGCTTTTCCACATCCGGCACGGTCATGATACTGCCGTTGGAGGCCAGCGGATTGCCGCCAAGGATCAGCATGAAGTCGGTGTGATCGATGTCGGGAATCGGCAACAGCAAACCGTGGCCGTACATCAAATGGCTGGTCAGGTGATGAGGCAATTGATCGACCGACGTCGCGGAAAACCGGTTGCGGGTTTTCAGCAGACCAAGAAAGTAATTGCTGTGGGTCATCAGCCCGTAGTTGTGCACACTGGGATTGCCTTGATAAACCGCCACCGAGTTCTGCCCGTGGCGCTCCTGTATCGCCGCCAGGCGTTCGCCTACAAGGTTGAAGGCGTCTTCCCACTCGATGGGTTGCCATTCGCTGCCGACGCGCAGCATCGGCTGACGCAGACGATCAGGATCGTTCTGAATGTCTTGCAGGGCAACGGCCTTGGGGCAGATGTGCCCGCGACTGAACGTATCCTGGGCATCGCCCTTGATCGAGGTGATCTGCACAGCACCATCGAGCTCGGTGGTCTCGATGGTCAGGCCGCAGATGGCTTCACACAGGTGGCAGGCACGGTGATGGAGAGTCTTGGTCATGGCCAGTCTCTGTCTTGTTCTGGGCGGGCAATAGCGGCCGCGGGAACAAAACTATGGCGCGTGACCCGTCACTGCGCCAGCGACGTTCGTCTTGTGAATCGGCGGCCATCAGGCCAGCCGATGACCGCTCGGGATCAGTTCGACGGCAGCCTCGGCGGCGTCTGCAACTGAATCTCCTGGATGGTTTCTATCTGTTCGTGAGCGACATGCACGCCAGTGAGTTCGCCGATCAGTCGCCAGTGCTCGTCGAGCCCGGCGCTGATGGTGGCCATGCGGTCGATCATCCGTCGGCCCGCGGCCTTGGTCACCTCGTCATTACTTCGCAAAAGCTCAAAGGACATTGAGGTCATCGAAGCGGTGAGATGCGTCAGTGAGCGGGCCGTGAGACCAAGTAATTCCATCAATTGCTGTTCTTTCGATTCCATTCCGAAGGCTTCCTGCGTCGCTCGTAACTTAGTTATAACCCAGCACATTGCATTAGCAAGTGTTTCAGACGAGGCACATTGCCACCAGAAGACTCGAATACCGGGTCAGAAACCGACCATCAGCGCACCATGGCCGCCCTGTTTGATTGCAAAGCCCCACAGCCCCAGTGTACAAATGAACGGCTGCTGTCAGGAAACAGGCTTCAAAAGCGCTACTGTGGTCCACACCCATAGCCCCTCTGAAATCCCCTAAAAACCGTAGCCCTATTGGTAAGACGCGACATTTAATTATAAGATCGCGCCTTCCCCTATTTCGTCGCCCCGTGCGGCTTACGCCGCAGGTCTCGCCCGTTGTTCCGTTAAACAAGGCTTTGAGCATCTGCGGTTTGTAGCAAAAAGGTAGTCAATGATGAGCGCAAGGCACTTTCTCTCCCTGATGGATTGCACGCCCGAAGAGCTGGTCAGCGTGATCCGTCGAGGCGTTGAGCTCAAAGACCTGCGTAACCGCGGCGTACTGTTCGAGCCTCTGAAAAACCGCGTGCTCGGGATGATTTTCGAGAAGTCCTCCACGCGCACCCGTATCTCGTTCGAGGCCGGCATGATCCAGCTCGGCGGCCAGGCGATCTTCCTGTCGCCGCGCGACACGCAACTGGGCCGTGGCGAACCGATCGGCGACGCCGCCATTGTCATGTCGAGCATGCTCGATGCGGTGATGATTCGTACGTTTTCCCACAGCACATTGACCGAATTCGCCGCCAATTCGCGCGTCCCGCTGATCAACGGCCTGTCCGACGATTTGCACCCGTGCCAGTTGCTGGCCGACATGCAAACCTTCCTCGAACATCGCGGCTCGATCCAGGGCAAAACCGTGGCCTGGATCGGCGACGGCAACAACATGTGCAACAGCTATATAGAAGCGGCGATCCAGTTCGACTTCCAATTGCGCATCGCTTGCCCTGAGGGCTATGAACCCAACCCTGAATTCGTGGCCAAGGCCGGTGATCGGGTGACCATCGTCCGGGATCCGAAGGATGCCGTACGGGGCGCTCATCTGGTGAGCACCGATGTCTGGACCTCCATGGGCCAGGAAGAGGAAACCGCCAAGCGCCTGAAGCTGTTCGCACCCTTCCAGGTCAACCGCGCCCTGCTCGATCTGGCCGCTTCGGACGTGCTGTTCATGCATTGCCTGCCGGCGCACCGTGGCGAGGAAATCAGCGTCGACCTGCTGGACGACAGCCGCTCCGTCGCCTGGGATCAAGCGGAAAACCGCCTCCACGCACAAAAGGCCCTGCTCGAGTTTCTCGTCGAACCGGCGTATCACCACGCATGAGCCAGCCATTACTGCTTAATCTGCGCAACCTCGCTTGCGGCTATCAAGACCAGCGCGTCGTGCAGAACCTCAACCTGCATTTGAATGCCGGCGACATCGGTTGCCTGCTTGGCTCCTCGGGCTGCGGCAAAACCACCACCCTGCGGGCGATTGCCGGTTTTGAACCGGTGCACGAAGGTGAAATCACCCTGGCGGGCGAGACAATCTCAAGCGCCGGGTTCACCCTCGCCCCGGAGAAACGCCGGATCGGTATGGTGTTTCAGGATTACGCCCTGTTTCCACATTTGAGCGTGGCCGAGAACATCGGGTTCGGGATCCGCAAGCACCCGCAAAAGGATCGCGTGACCGAAGAGCTGCTGGAACTGGTCAACCTGAAAAACCTCGGCAAACGCTTTCCGCACGAGCTCTCGGGGGGTCAGCAGCAGCGTGTCGCCCTGGCCCGCGCCCTGGCGCCGGAGCCGCAACTGCTCCTGCTCGACGAACCGTTCTCCAACCTCGACGGCGAGTTGCGGCGCAAGCTCAGCCACGAAGTGCGAGACATCCTCAAGGCCCGTGGCACCAGCGCGATTCTGGTGACCCACGACCAGGAAGAAGCCTTCGCGGTGAGCGATCATGTCGGGGTTTTCAAGGAAGGTCGCCTGGAACAGTGGGACACGCCCTACAACCTGTATCACGAACCGCTGACGCCCTATGTGGCCAGTTTCATTGGTCAGGGCTACTTCATTCGCGGCCAGTTGAGCAGCCCGGAATCGGTGCAGACCGAGCTGGGTGAGTTACGCGGCAATCGGGCTTACACCTGGCCGATTGGTGGCGCGGTGGATGTGCTGCTCCGTCCGGACGATATCGTTTATGCACCGGACAGCGCCTTGAAGGCACGGATTGTCGGCAAGTCGTTCCAGGGTGCGTCGACGTTGTATCGGTTGCAGTTGCCAACAGGTGCGCAGCTGGAATCGATTTTCCCGAGCCATGCTGATCATCTGGTCGGTGCAGAAGTTGGCATTCGCGTGGCGGCCGAACATCTGGTGTTGTTCCAGGCGTCCGGCAGCACAGCGGCGCAGATTCCTGCGATGGACTCCGGTGTCCGGCGGCACAGCACCGCCAACTGACCAACACAATCTCTGTGGGAGCGAGCTTGCTCGCTCCCACAGAGGGTAGCGTCAACCCAACATCAATGTTCCACTGGCCACCAGCGTTGCATTTCCGCCGATCTTGACCCGATCGCCTTCCAACCGACAGAACAACTCCCCGCCGCGTTTCGAACACTGATATGCCGTCAGACTCGACTTGCCCAAACGTTTCGACCAGTACGGAATCAGGCTGCAATGGGTGGAACCGGTCACCGGGTCTTCATTGATACCGATCGCCGGCGCGAAGTACCGCGACACAAAATCATGCTTGCTGCCCTTGGCGGTGACGATGGCGCCCGGCCACGGCAGTTTGGCCAAAGCCACCATGTCCGGCTGACAATCGAGCACCGCCTGCTCCGACTCCAGCACCACGAATAATTCATTCGAACCCAACACATCGACCACTTCGACGCCCAAGGCGCGTTCGACATCCAGTGTCACGCCGACTTCAGACGGCACGATTGCCGGAAAATCCAGCCATAAGCGACCGCCCTCACGACTCACGCTCAGCGGGCCGGATTTACAAATGAAGTCCAGGCGTTCGACCGGTTCTTTATAGATCTCGAACAACACGTACGCGCTGGCCAGGGTGGCATGCCCACACAAAGGTACCTCGGTGGTGGGAGTGAACCAGCGGATGTGCCAGCCCTGCCCTTCACGCACCACAAAAGCGGTTTCGGCGAGGTTATGTTCAGCGGCAATTTTCTGCATCAACTCATCGGCGAGCCAGGCATCGAGCCGATAGACCATCGCCGGGTTACCACTGAACGGCCTGTCACTGAACGCATCGACCTGATGAAACTCAAGCTGCATAACTTTCTCCCTGATTCAGGCGCGGCCGATATCGGCGAACTTGGCCTGTGTGTGTTCGGCCAATACTGCGGGGGCGAGTTCCACTTCCAGACCACGTCGACCGGCACTGACAAAAATGCTGGCGAAGGGCTGCGCCGAATTATCGATAAAGGTGCGCAGGCGCTTTTTCTGTCCCAGCGGGCTGATGCCGCCCAACAGATAACCGGTGGAACGTTGCGCAGCGGCCGGGTCGGCCATTTCGACTTTTTTCACACCGGCTGCATGCGCCAGGCCCTTCAAGTCCAGACTTCCGACGACCGGCACCACCGCCACCAGTAATTCCCCTTTCTCGCTGGCCGCCAACAAAGTCTTGAATACCTGCGCCGGGTCCAGCCCCAGTTTCTCCGCGGCCTCCAGCCCATAAGACGCGGCCTTCGGATCATGTTCGTAACTGTGCACGCGATGTTCGGCACGAACTTTTTTCAACAAATCCAATGCGGGGGTCATGACAGCTCCAGACTGGGCGGCAGAGAAAAAATACTGCGCTGGATTCTAGGACATTGCTCCATAAAAGGCTCTATCACGGCAGCGTTTCCAGTGCTTGGCGCGGTTTTTTACCGTTCGTCAGAGTTCGTCCTGTTCACAAAACAAAACGATCATTCATGTGACTAATAGTTGCATTGTGACCGATAGTTCACTTTCGACCTTTGACAGCAGTGTTTCTTGTCTATATTTTTTCGAAACTGAATACCGTACAACGTGACAACGCAACACTCAGCAGTAAGCCAGGAACAGGATGGGGATCCTGTCCCGGTGAAAATCGCGCTTTGACCATGACGAAAAAAGCGCCAGACAACAAAAACAAAGAGGTTTTCGATGACAACTGCTTTACAACAACCGTCACTTTCAAGCCAATGCATGGCCGAATTTCTGGGCACTGCACTGTTGATCTTTTTTGGTACCGGTTGCGTTGCCGCGCTCAAGGTCGCGGGTGCCAGCTTTGGCTTGTGGGAAATCAGCATTATCTGGGGCGTCGGCGTCAGTATGGCGATCTACCTGACCGCCGGAGTTTCCGGCGCTCACCTCAACCCTGCCGTCAGCATCGCGCTGAGCATTTTCGCCGACTTCGAAAAACGCAAACTTCCGTTTTACATTCTTGCCCAGGTGGCTGGTGCGTTCTGCGGCGCGTTGTTGGTTTACACGCTGTACAGCAATCTTTTCTTCGATTACGAACAAACTCACCATATGGTGCGTGGCACTCAAGCCAGCCTCGAACTGGCGTCGGTGTTTTCCACCTTCCCCAACCCGGCTTTGTCCACTGCCCAGGCTTTCCTGGTTGAAGTGATCATCACCGCGATCCTGATGGGCGTGATCATGTCCCTGACCGACGACAACAACGGCCTGCCCAACGGGCCAATGGCGCCACTGCTGATCGGCCTGCTGATTGCCGTGATTGGCAGCTCGATGGGGCCGCTGACCGGTTTTGCGATGAACCCGGCGCGTGACTTCGGACCGAAGCTGATGACTTTCTTCGCCGGCTGGGGTGAAATTTCCTTCACCGGCGGGCGCGATATCCCGTATTTCCTGATTCCGATTTTTGCACCGATTGTCGGTGCCTGCCTCGGTGCTGCAGCGTATCGCGGGCTGATTGCCCGTCATCTGCCCAGCGCCATACCTGCTACAAAGGACGCAACACCGGCCATTGACGGCAAACCAAGAACTTCTTGATACCGTTGGCGCACGATCCTGCCCATTTGATCGCGCGCCTGACCTCACTCCCTTATTTCGTCCAAGGCAATCGACATGACCGACATTCAGAATAAGAACTACATCATTGCCCTCGATCAGGGTACGACCAGCTCCCGCGCGATCATTTTCGACCGCGACGCGAACGTGGTTTGCACCGCCCAACGCGAATTCGCCCAGCATTACCCTCAAGCCGGCTGGGTCGAACACGACCCGATGGAAATCTTCGCCACCCAAAGCGCCGTGATGGTCGAGGCCCTGGCGCAAGCCGGCCTGCATCACGACCAAGTGGCGGCGATCGGCATTACCAACCAGCGCGAAACCACCGTGGTCTGGGACAAGACCACCGGCCGCCCGATCTACAACGCGATCGTCTGGCAGTGCCGCCGCAGCACCGAGATCTGCCAGCAGCTCAAGCGCGACGGCCACGAGCAATACATCAGCGAAACCACCGGCCTGGTCACCGACCCGTACTTCTCCGGCACCAAGCTCAAGTGGATCCTCGACAACGTCGAAGGCAGCCGTGAGCGAGCGCGCAAAGGCGAACTGTTGTTCGGCACCGTCGACAGCTGGCTGATCTGGAAATTTACCGGCGGTAAAGTTCACGTCACCGATTACACCAACGCCTCGCGCACCATGCTCTTCAACATCCACACCCTGGAGTGGGACGCGAAGATGCTGGAGGTGCTGGATATTCCGCGCGAGATGCTGCCGGAAGTTAAATCCTCGTCGGAAATCTACGGCCACACCAAAAGCGGCATCGCCATTGGCGGTATCGCCGGAGATCAGCAGGCTGCCCTGTTCGGCCAGATGTGCGTCGAGCCAGGCCAGGCGAAAAACACCTACGGCACCGGCTGCTTCCTGCTGATGAACACCGGCGACAAAGCGGTGAAGTCCAAGCACGGCATGCTGACCACCATCGCCTGCGGCCCGCGCGGCGAAGTGGCCTACGCGCTGGAAGGTGCGGTATTCAACGGCGGCTCCACCGTTCAGTGGCTGCGTGACGAGCTGAAAATCATCAATGACGCCCACGACACCGAATACTTCGCCAACAAGGTCAAGGACAGCAACGGCGTATACCTGGTGCCAGCGTTCACTGGCCTCGGTGCTCCGTACTGGGACCCGTATGCCCGTGGCGCATTGTTCGGCCTGACTCGCGGCGTACGCGTGGATCACATTATCCGTGCAGCGCTGGAGTCGATTGCCTACCAGACGCGCGACGTGCTCGACGCCATGCAACAGGATTCCGGCGAACGCCTCAAAGCACTGCGCGTGGATGGCGGTGCAGTGGCGAACAATTTCCTGATGCAGTTCCAGGCCGACATCCTCGGCACGCAGGTCGAGCGCCCGCAAATGCGCGAAACCACCGCACTCGGTGCGGCGTACCTGGCCGGTCTGGCGTGTGGCTTCTGGGGCAGCCTGGAAGAACTGCGCGGCAAGGCGGTGATCGAGCGCGAATTCGAGCCGACACTGGACGAAACCGCCAAGGAAAAACTCTACGCCGGCTGGAAAAAAGCGGTCAGCCGCACGCGTGACTGGGAACCTCATGAAGGCGCTGAATAAGCCCACGTAAGCACTCGTATCTGTATGTAACTGGTAGGGAGCAGATTCCTGCGGCATCATGGGCAAATTTTGCACGGCAGCCCAAAGGAAGCCCCATGAATCTGCCTCCCCGTCAGCAGCAAATCCTCGAACTGGTTCGCGAACGCGGCTATGTCAGCATCGAGGAAATGGCCACGCTGTTCGTTGTTACACCGCAGACTATTCGCCGCGACATCAATCAGCTCGCGGAGTCCAATTTACTGCGTCGTTACCATGGCGGCGCTGCTTACGATTCCAGCGTTGAAAACACTGCCTACGCGATGCGCGCCGATCAGATGCGCGATGAAAAGCAGCGTATCGGCGAAGCCATTGCCGCACAGATCCCTGATCACGCCTCGCTGTTCATCAACATTGGCACGACCACCGAATCGATCGCCCGGGCGCTGCTCAACCACAACCACCTGAAGATCATCACCAACAACCTGCATGTGGCTTCGATGCTCAGCGCCAAGGACGACTTCGACGTTCTGCTGACGGGCGGCAATGTGCGGCGCGACGGTGGCGTAGTCGGTCAGGCCAGTGTCGACTTCATTAACCAGTTCAAGGTCGACTTCGCCCTCGTCGGCATCAGCGGTATTGATGAAGACGGCAGCCTGCTGGACTTCGATTATCAGGAAGTGCGGGTGTCGCAGGCGATCATCGCCAATGCGCGGAAGGTGATTCTGGCGGCGGACTCCAGCAAATTCGGGCGCAACGCCATGATTCGCCTGGGGCCGATCAGCTTGATCGACTGCCTGGTGACCGATCAGCAGCCTGTGCCGGCGCTGGCGCAATTGTTGAGTCAGCACAAGATTCGGTTGGAAGTGGTCTAACCCCTAGGCTGTACCGACGCCATCGCGGGCAAGCCCGCCCCCACAGGATTTGTACATGACCTGTGGGGGCGGGCTTGCCCGCGATGACGATTGCCCATGCAACACACCTCTAGCGACTTAATCGCGCGCTTAAATGTTCGTAAATTTTCCTTTACCCGCCCTTCGATCAGTATTTTCAATCGAAGTTGACTGGCTGTGCGCGGCTTTATGGGCTACCATTTTCGCAAATGAACATTAATGTTCGAAATCCAATACCGAAAATCAAAAAAACCGAGGCCATCCGATGCCCACTTCTACCTTGCCTACGCCCCCACTCGCCGAGGTCTACGATATCGCCGTCATCGGTGGCGGGATCAATGGCGTGGGAATCGCAGCGGACGCCGCCGGTCGCGGTCTTTCGGTGTTCCTTTGCGAAAAGGATGATCTGGCCAGCCACACCTCGTCGGCCAGCAGCAAACTGATCCACGGTGGCCTGCGCTACCTCGAACATTACGAATTCCGCCTGGTCCGCGAAGCCCTCGCCGAGCGCGAAGTGTTGCTGGCCAAGGCGCCGCACATCGTCAAACAAATGCGCTTCGTCTTGCCGCACCGTCCGCACCTGCGTCCGGCATGGATGATTCGCGCCGGGTTGTTCCTTTATGACAACCTTGGCAAACGGGAAAAACTCGAAGGCTCGAAAAGCCTGAAGTTCGGCCCGGACAGCCCGTTGAAAAGCGAAATCACCAAAGGCTTCGAATACTCCGATTGCTGGGTCGACGATGCGCGCCTGGTGGTCCTGAACGCCATGGCCGCCCGCGAAAACGGCGCCCATGTCCACACTCAGACCCGCTGCGTCAGCGCTCGTCGCACCAAGGGCTTGTGGCATCTGCACCTGGAACGCGCCGACGGCAGCCTGTTTTCGATCCGCGCCAAGGCGCTGGTGAATGCGGCCGGCCCCTGGGTGGCCAAGTTCATTCGTGATGATTTGAAGATGGAGTCGCCGTACGGCATCCGTCTGATCCAGGGCAGTCATTTGATCGTGCCGAAGCTGTACGAGGGCGAACACGCGCACATTCTGCAAAACGAAGATCAGCGCATCGTCTTCACCATTCCGTACCTGAACCATTTCACCCTGATCGGCACCACCGACCGCGAGTACACCGGCGACCCTGCCAAAGTGGCGATCACTGAAGGCGAAACCGATTACCTGTTGAAAGTGGTCAACGCCCACTTCAAGAAACAGATCAGCCGCGACGACATCCTGCACAGCTATTCCGGTGTTCGTCCGCTGTGCAACGACGAATCCGACAATCCGTCGGCCGTCACCCGCGACTACACCCTCGCGCTGTCGGGCTCGGGCGAAGAAGCGCCGTTGCTGTCGGTGTTCGGCGGCAAGCTGACCACCTACCGTAAACTGGCCGAGTCGGCGCTGGCGCAACTGGCTCCTTACTTCACGCACATCAAACCGAGCTGGACCGCCACGGCGACCCTGCCGGGCGGCGAAGACATGACCACCCCGCAGGCGTTGAGCTCGCGGATTCGCGACCAATTCGACTGGGTGCCGACCGAAATCGCGCGCCGCTGGGCCACCACTTACGGCAGCCGCACCTGGCGCATGCTCGAAGGCGTGCAAAGCCTCAGTGACCTCGGCGAGCACATCGGCGGCGGTCTCTACACCCGCGAAGTCGATTACCTGTGCAGTGAAGAGTGGGCAACCACGGCGCATGACATTCTATGGCGTCGCAGCAAGCTGGGCTTGTTCACCACCCCGGACGAGCAGCAGAGGCTCGCGGATTACCTGAGCAAGGTCGAGCAAAACCGCAGCAAGATCGAAGCGGCCTGATCTCACCTCCGCTCAAACGAAAGCCCCTGAATCTCACGACTCAGGGGCTTTTTTGTATTCGGGAAACATCAATCCGCTGTAGCGGCGATCCTTGCATTCGGTTTTCCGAACATGACCTGTCGGTCTATTCGGTTAACCGGATTCTCTAACACCAAAAAACACGCCATAAATATTTAATATCCTTATAAATCAATGATTTGATCTAATTCGCCTGGTCTGGCACGAGTCATGCTCTACACTCTTGGACGAATGCTTGTTGCGCGGACCTTAAGTAGCCGACGGACATTCGAAGCACAAAAGGGCCGATGAACTGGCTCCATAAAAAAAACAATGTCGAGGAAAATTTGATGCGCATCGTTCCCCATATCCTGGGCGCAGCCATTGCTGCCGCTCTGATTACCACTCCAGTTTTCGCTGCCGAACTCACCGGCACACTGAAGAAGATCAAAGAGTCCGGCACCATCACCCTCGGGCATCGTGACGCTTCCATTCCGTTTTCCTATATCGCGGACGCTTCCGGCAAACCGGTTGGCTACTCCCACGATATCCAGCTGAAAATTGTTGAAGCGATCAAGAAAGACCTGGACCTGCCTAACCTTCAGGTCAAATACAACCTGGTGACCTCGCAAACCCGTATCCCTCTGGTGCAGAACGGCACCGTGGATCTGGAATGCGGTTCCACCACCAACAACGTCGAGCGTCAGCAGCAAGTTGACTTCTCCGTCGGCATCTTCGAAATCGGCACCAAGCTGCTGGCCAAGAAGGATTCACCGTACAAAGATTTCGCCGACCTGAAAGGCAAGAACGTAGTGACCACAGCGGGCACCACGTCCGAGCGTATTCTCAAGTCGATGAACGCCGACAAGCAGATGGGCATGAACGTCATCTCCGCCAAGGACCACGGCGAATCCTTCCAGATGCTGGAATCGGGTCGTGCCGTTGCGTTCATGATGGACGACGCACTGCTGGCCGGTGAAATGGCCAAGGCCAAGAAGCCGACTGACTGGGCTGTGACGGGCACTGCACAATCCTACGAAATTTACGGCTGCATGGTCCGCAAGGGCGACGAGCCGTTCAAGAAGGCTGTAGACGACGCCATTGTGGCGACCTACAAATCCGGCGAGATCAACAAGATCTACGAAAAATGGTTCATGCAACCTATCCCGCCTAAAGGCCTGAACCTGATGTTCCCGATGAGCGACGAGCTCAAGGCGCTGATCGCCAATCCGACTGATAAAGCGGCTGACGACAAGAAATCCTGATTTCTGACTAACCTTACCTCCTGAGAGGGCTACTACTCTCTCAGGAGGTTGTCACTCCCTGCTGGCATTTCTGGAAACACTCGAACCGGTGGCTGTCGAGCCGATCGCGTGTGCCTGACTCTCAAGTCGGGCGGGAACGGAGCTTCCCCAGGCGGGCACTAGTACATCGATCGAATCCGAGGGGAGACCCTAATGAATTACAACTGGGACTGGGGCGTGTTCTTCAAGTCCACCGGCGTGGGCAGTGAGATCTATCTCGACTGGTACCTCACCGGTTTGGGCTGGACCATCGCCATCGCCATCGTGGCCTGGATCATTGCCCTGACGCTGGGCTCGATCCTGGGCGTCATGCGCACCGTACCGAATCGCATCGTGTCGGGCATCGCGACCTGCTACGTCGAACTGTTTCGTAACGTGCCATTGCTGGTGCAGCTGTTCATCTGGTACTTCCTGGTGCCCGATCTGCTGCCGCAAAACCTGCAGGACTGGTACAAACAGGACCTGAACCCGACCACCTCGGCGTTCCTCAGCGTTGTTGTCTGCCTGGGCCTGTTCACCACCGCTCGCGTTTGCGAACAAGTACGCACCGGCATTCAGGCGTTGCCGAAAGGCCAGGAAGCCGCTGCTCGCGCCATGGGCTTCAAGCTGCCACAGATCTACTGGAACGTGCTGCTGCCCCAGGCTTACCGGATCATCATTCCGCCGCTCACCTCGGAATTCTTGAACGTGTTCAAGAACACCTCCGTCGCCTCGCTGATCGGCCTGATGGAGTTGCTCGCGCAGACCAAACAGACTGCCGAGTTTTCCGCGAACCTGTTCGAAGCTTTCACCCTGGCAACGCTGATCTACTTCACCCTGAACATGAGCCTGATGCTGCTCATGCGCCTGGTCGAGAAGAAAGTCGCCGTACCGGGCCTGATCTCCGTAGGGGGTAAATGATGGAATTCGACTTCTCGGGCATCATCCCGTCCCTGCCGGGTCTGTGGAACGGCATGGTCATGACCCTGCAACTGATGGCGCTGGGCGTCGTCGGCGGGATCATCCTCGGCACAATCCTCGCGCTGATGCGCCTGTCTCACAGCAAACTGCTGTCGAACATCGCCGGCGCCTACGTTAACTACTTCCGTTCGATTCCACTGCTGCTGGTCATCACCTGGTTCTACCTGGCGGTGCCGTTCGTGCTGCGCTGGATCACCGGCGAAGACACACCGATCGGCGCATTCGCCTCGTGCATCGTGGCCTTCATGATGTTCGAAGCGGCGTACTTCTGCGAAATCGTCCGCGCCGGTGTGCAGTCGATTCCCAAAGGCCAGATGGGCGCTGCCCAAGCCCTGGGCATGACGTACGGCCAGATGATGCGTCTGATCATCCTGCCGCAAGCGTTCCGCAAGATGACCCCGCTGCTGCTGCAACAGAGCATCATCCTGTTTCAGGACACCTCTCTGGTGTATGCGGTCGGTCTGGTGGACTTCCTCAATGCCTCGCGTGCCAGTGGCGACATCATCGGCCGCTCGAATGAGTTCCTGATCTTCGCAGGTCTCGTGTACTTCACAATCAGCTTTGCCGCCTCGCTGCTGGTCAAGCGTCTGCAAAAAAGGTTTGCCGTATGATCTCTATCAAGAATGTCAACAAGTGGTATGGCGACTTCCAGGTACTGACTGACTGCAGCACCGAGGTCAAAAAAGGCGAAGTGATCGTGGTTTGCGGCCCGTCCGGCTCCGGCAAATCCACCTTGATCAAATGCGTCAACGCGCTGGAACCGTTCCAGAAAGGCGACATCGTGGTCGACGGCACGTCCATCGCCGACCCGAAGACCAACCTGCCGAAACTGCGCTCTCGCGTGGGCATGGTGTTCCAGCATTTCGAGCTGTTCCCGCACCTGACCATCACCGAAAACCTGACCATCGCGCAGATCAAGGTGTTGGGTCGCAGCAAGGAAGAGGCCACCAAGAAAGGCCTGCAATTGCTGGAGCGCGTCGGTCTCTCGGCGCACGCTCACAAGCATCCGGGTCAGCTCTCCGGTGGTCAGCAACAGCGTGTGGCGATTGCCCGTGCGCTGGCGATGGACCCGATCGTCATGCTGTTCGACGAACCGACCTCGGCACTCGACCCTGAAATGGTCAACGAAGTGCTCGACGTGATGGTGCAACTGGCCCACGAAGGCATGACCATGATGTGCGTGACCCACGAAATGGGCTTCGCCCGTAAAGTGGCGGACCGGGTGATCTTCATGGACGCCGGCAAAATCATCGAAGACTGCAAGAAAGAAGAGTTCTTCGGCGACATCAGCCACCGCGCCGAGCGTACGCAGCACTTCCTCAACAAGATTCTGCAGCACTAAGCACCGGGCGCTTGCTCGAAGCCACACCAATCCCTTGTGGGGGCGAGCTTGCTCGCGATAGCGGACTGACATTCAACATCCATGTTGACTGGTATGGCCTCATCGCGAGCAAGCTCGCTCCCACAGGGGACGGCATCGGCTCACGATCAAGTGTTGTGGTTGACCCAAGGCATCTGTGATGAAATGCGACACCACTCTTTATCGCGCAGCGCCGCCATCACTCGTCGTGAAACCCCGTCTGATCCGCCATTTGTTCCTGCCGCCGCTGGTCATCGCCCTGATGATCGGATTGGGTTTCCTCGGCTTCTGGGTCAGCGAGCATTACGGGATCCGCAGCCTCAGCGAGAACGGCCAGCGTCAGCTCGAACTGCACGCCCGCGCCGTCGAGAGCGAGATCAGCAAGTACACCTACCTGCCCAGCCTGCTGGAACTCGAAACCAGCGTTTCGAAGCTACTGGCCGACCCATCGCCGGAACACCGGCAAACGGTCAATGAATACCTCGAAGGCCTGAACCGGCGCAGCCGCAGTCGGGCCATCTACGTGATGGACACCACCGGTCGCGTCATGGCCACCAGCAACTGGCGCGACGTCGACAGTTACCTGGGTGAAGACCTGTCCTTTCGCGCCTACTTCCAGAACGCCGTGCGCGGTCAGCCGGGCCGCTTCTATGGCATCGGCAGCACCAATGGCGAACCCGGTTATTACCTGGCCCATGGCCTGGAAGAACACGGCAAGATCATCGGTGTCGCGGTGGTCAAAGTCCGCCTCGAAGCCATGGAAGAACGCTGGCAGCGCGCGCGCCTCGAAGCCTTTGTCAGCGACGAAAACGGCATCATCATTCTCTCCAGCGATCCGGCGCGCCGGCTGAAATCAGTTGTGCCACTGAGCGACGAGACCAAGGAAAAACTCGCCCGCAGCCTTCAGTACTACTGGTTCCCACTGAACGAACTGCAACCGCTGGCCCGGGAAAAACTGGCCGAAGGCGAGGAAAAACTGACCTTCCCGGCCAACAGCGAAGTGGAGTCCGACGAAGAGGACATCAGTTACCTCTCGCAAACCCGCCCCTTGAGCGACACCCCGTGGAATTTCACCCTGCTCACGCCGCTGCAGGATTTGCGTCGCGAAGCGATCAATCAGGGGATTCTGGTGGCCGTGGCGTTTGCCCTGGTGGCGTTCCTGCTGATTGCCTGGAACGAGCGCCGCAAGGTGATCGCCACCCGCCTCGCCGCCCGGGAAGCCTTGCAGGAAGCCAACAATCAACTGGAGCGTCGGATTACCGAACGCACCACCGACCTGCGCGCCAGCAACGAGCGACTCAAGGGTCAGATCCGCGAACGCCGTCAGGCCGAAGAGACCTTGCGCCGCGCCCAGGATGAACTGGTGCAGGCCGGAAAACTCGCAGCCATAGGCCAGATGTCCACCAGCATCGCCCACGAATTGAATCAACCGCTGGCGGCGCTGCGCACCTTGTCCGGCAACACCGTACGCTTTCTCGAGCGCGGGCAACTGGATGTGGCCAGCACCAACCTCAAGACCATCAACGAACTGATCGATCGCATGGGCCGGATCACCGCGAGCCTGCGCTCCTTTGCCCGGCGCGGCGACGACAAAGGCCAGGCCTGCCTCGGCAAAGCGGTGGACGCCGCGCTGCAACTGCTCGGCGGACGCGTGGAAAGTGTCCCGCTGCAATTGCATCGCGAATTCGCCGACGTACAGGTGCAGATTGACCAGACCCGCCTGGAGCAGATTCTGGTCAACCTGATCGGCAACGCCCTCGACGCCATGCAGTTGCAGCCCCAACCGGAGTTGTGGCTCGAAGGCGAAGCGTTCGACGGCAAGTATCGCCTGCGGGTACGCGACAACGGTCATGGCATCGATGCCGAAGCGCGCAAGCATCTGTTCGAACCATTCTTCACCACCAAACCCGGTGAGCAAGGCCTGGGCCTCGGCCTGACCCTTTCCGCCAGCCTGGCCGCCGCGACGGGCGGACATCTGGGTGTCGAGCACCCGGCCAGCGGTGGTACCACCTTCGTCCTCAGTTTACCGTTGGTAAGCCCTACTCCTGCCGAGCCAATATGAACAACGACCTTAGTGTGCTGATCGTCGAAGACGACCCCCATGTGCTGCTCGGCTGCCAACAGGCGCTGACCCTGGAAGACATTCCCTGCGTCGGCGTGGGCAGTGCCGAAGAAGCGCTGGAGCGGGTCGGTGACAACTTTGCCGGGATCGTCATCAGCGACATCCGCCTGCCGGGCATCGATGGCCTGGAATTGCTGACCCGCCTCAAGGCCCGCGATCGCAGCCTGCCTGTGGTGCTGATTACCGGCCATGGCGACATCTCGATGGCCGTCGGCGCGATGCAGAAAGGCGCCTACGACTTCATGGAGAAACCCTTCTCCCCGGAACGTCTGGTGGACGTCGCCCGCCGTGCGCTGGAGCAACGCAGCCTGGCGCGAGAAGTGTCGTCGTTACGTCGACAGCTGTTCGAGCGCGACTCCCTCGAAGGCCGGATCATCGGGCGCTCGCCGGCCATGCAGAACCTGCGAGAACTGATCGCCAACGTCGCCGATACCTCGGCCAACGTGCTGATCGAAGGCGAGACCGGTACCGGTAAAGAATTGGTTGCGCGCTGCCTGCACGACTTCAGCCGTCGGCACACCAAGCAGTTCGTCGCGCTGAACTGCGGCGGCCTGCCGGAGAACCTGTTCGAAAGTGAAATCTTCGGCCACGAAGCCAACGCCTTCACCGGCGCCGGCAAGCGGCGGATCGGCAAGATCGAACACGCCGACGGCGGCACGCTGTTCCTCGACGAAGTGGAAAGCATGCCGTTGCCGTTGCAGATCAAACTGCTGCGGGTGTTGCAGGAACGCACCTTGGAACGCCTCGGCTCGAACCAGAGTGTGGCGGTGGATTGCCGGGTGATCGCGGCGACCAAGTCCGATCTCGACGAGTCGAGCAAGGCCGGCGAATTCCGTAGCGACTTGTATTACCGGCTGAACGTGGTGACCCTGGAACTGCCGCCGCTGCGCGAACGCCGCGAAGACATCCTGCAACTGTTCGAACACTTCCTGCAGCAATCGTCCTTGCGCTTCGACCGCGCCGTGCCGGAGCTGGACAACCAGACCCTGTCGAACCTGATGAGTCACGACTGGCCGGGTAACGTGCGCGAACTGCGCAACGTCGCCGAACGCTTTGCCCTCGGCCTGCCGGCCTTCAAGAAGTCCGGCGCCATCGGCAGCAACCAGGGCTTGGCCTTCGCCGAAGCGGTGGAAGCCTTCGAACGCAACCTGCTCAGCGACGCCTTGCAACGCAGCGGCGGCAACCTGACCCAGGCCAGCCTGGAACTGGGCATGGCAAAAACCACGCTGTTCGACAAAGTGAAAAAGTACGGGCTGAGCCACTGATGGACCTGATGCTCAAGGCAACCCTGGGCGCGGCGGTGGTGCTGATCCTCGCTGCGCTGGCCAAGACCAAAAACTATTACATCGCCGGCCTGGTGCCGCTGTTTCCGACCTTCGCGCTGATTGCGCACTACATCGTCGGCAAAGGGCGCTCGCTGGACGATTTGAAGACCACCATCGTGTTCGGCATGTGGTCGATCATTCCGTACTTCATCTACCTGGCGACGTTGTACCTGATGGTGGACCGGATGCGACTGGAGGCTTCGCTCGCGGTGGCTGCGGTGGCGTGGTTGATGGCAGCGACCGTACTCGTCAGCGTTTGGCTCCGCTTCCAGGCCTGAACACATTCCCCTTGCTCCCACAGTTATTCCGCTCGCCATACGATCAGCTAACGATCCCGCCCTTTGATTCGCTCATGATCTGCCGTATCGCTCCGACAAAGGTCTCAACCGGCTGCCCGCCACTGACCGCGTATTGCCCATTGAACACCACGGTCGGCACCGAACTCACCCCACGCGACAGCCACAACTGCTCTTCCTCGCGGACTTCTTTGGCGAACGCGTCCGACCCCAGGATCGCCTCGGCCCGCTGGCGGTCCAGGCCAACGCTTTGCGCGATCTGCGCCAACTGAGCGGGATCGGAAGGATTGCCGCCCTCCGTGAAATACGCCTTGAATAACGCTTCTTTCAGATTGAACTGCAACCCCTCCAGCCCCGCCCAGTACAGCAAGCGATGAGCATCGAAGGTGTTGTAGATGCGGCTGTTGCCGTCGGTGCGAAAGGCGAAACCGACTTCGGCGCCACGCGCACGGATCATTTCGCGGTTCTTCTGCGACTGCTCGGGGGTCGAGCCGTATTTCTCGGTGATGTGTTCGGTGATGTTCTGACCTTCCGGGCCCATCTTCGGGTTCAGCTCGAACGGCTGGAAGCGGATCTCGGCCTGGACTTCATCGCCCAGAAGATCCAGCGCCCGGGTCAGGCCGTACAGACCGACGACGCACCAGGGGCAGGACACGTCGCTGACGAAATCGATTTTCAGGGGGGTACTCATCACTCACCTCGAAGGCTGGATACGGGCCGCAAAGGTTGAACGATACACCTGAAGAACCGGGTACATCTGCAAGAAGTCGGGCGTCTGTCAGTTACAGAAGGTTGTGTTCAACCACCGGATCGATCTGCGCCCAGTGCGAGGTGTCTTCCCGGTGAGCCTGCAAATAAGGCAACACCGCCGCGAGCAATGGCGCTTTGAAGGCCTCCTGAAAACGATGCGCCAGCCCCGGAATCAGCTTCAACTGACTGCCCCGAATATGCGCCGCCAGGTGCACGCCATGCATCACCGGCAACAGCGGATCGGCAGTGCCGTGGACCACCAGCGTCGGCACGCGCAGTTGATTGAGCAGTGCCACCCGGCTCGGCTCGGCGAGGATCGCCATGATCTGGCGCTTCACGCCCTCGGGGTTGAACGCCCGGTCATAGGACAGCGCCGCCTGATGCAGCAACACCTGCCGGTCATCGCTCACCGTCGGACTGCCCAACGCCGCCAGCAAGTCGGCTTGCTGCTCCAGCGCCACTTCACGATTCGGCGCGCCACGGCGCGAAAGCAGCTGCACCAGCGCCGCGTTTGGCGCCGGCAAGCCTTCGGCGCCGGAACTGGTCATGATCAGCGTCAGGCTCTCGACCCGCTGCGGCGCCATCGCAGCCATGTGCTGGGCGATCATCCCGCCCATGCTCGCGCCCAGCACGTGGAACTGCTCGACGTGCAAGGCATCCATCAAGCCCAGCGCATCGTCGGCCATGTCCGTCAGGGAGTACGGCGCCGATACCGGCAAGCCGAGTTTGTAGCGCAGCACTTCGAAGGTCAGGTTGGCGTCGACCGGCGATTGCCGCCAGGTGGACAGGCCGACATCGCGATTGTCATACCGAATCACCCGAAAGCCCTGCTGGCACAGCGCGACCACCACCTCGTCCGGCCAGTGAATCAACTGCCCGCCCAGGCCCATCACCAGCAGCAATGCCGGGTCGGCGGCACGGCCGATGCTCTGGTACGCCAGGCTCACCTGTGCCAGATCCACCCGTTCGGTCGGAACATTGACATCGCATCGAGACGCCGCAAAGGACGGCAGGCCAAACAACAACGCGGCCAGGAAGGCCGCCGTTGAGAAAAATCGTGCACGCATGAAAAACACCGAAACGCAGAACCCCAGTAGAGCGCGAGTCTGATGAAGTTTGTTCAAGCGCGCTGCCACAGTTGCGTGACAGTTTGATGAAGATCGCCGAGCGGTCGTATTCAAGACCGCGTTATCGTTCATCGCGAGCAAGCTCGCTCCCACAGGTTCGATTTCGTACACAAAACCTGTGATCGACATCGAACCTGTGGGGCTTGCTCCGGGCGGCGTTCCCACGATGGCGTCCGGGCAGACGCCGCAGAGTTTAAGCCAACTGACTCCGCAACTGCCGCGCCGCCGCCACCATGTTCACCAGCGCCGCTTCAGTCTCCGGCCACGCCCGGGTCTTCAACCCGCAATCCGGATTCACCCACAACCGCTGCGCCGGAATGCGCTTCACCGCTTTGCTCATCAACTTGACCATCTCGGCCGTGTCCGGCACCCGTGGCGAGTGAATGTCATACACACCCGGACCGATGTCATTCGGGTAATCGAACGCTTCGAAGGCTTCCAGCAACTCCATGTCCGAACGCGAGGTTTCGATGGTGATCACGTCAGCGTCCATGGCCGCGATGGATTCGATCACGTCGTTGAATTCGCTGTAGCACATGTGCGTGTGGATCTGGGTTTCATCGCGCACGCCGGAGGCGCTCAAGCGGAACGCTTCCACCGCCCAATCGAGGTATTCCTGCCATTGCGCCCGGCGCAACGGCAAGCCTTCGCGGAACGCGGCTTCGTCGATCTGCACGATCTTGATGCCGGCGTTTTCCAGGTCGACCACCTCGTCACGCAGGGCCAATGCCAACTGCTGCGCCTGGACTTTGCGTGAAACGTCTTCACGCGGGAACGACCACATCAACATGGTCACGGGTCCGGTAAGCATGCCTTTCATGACCTTGTCGGTCAGGCTCTGTGCATAGGTGATCCAGTCGACGGTCATGGCCTTCGGACGGCTCAGGTCACCGTAGATGACCGCCGGTTTGACGCAGCGCGAACCGTAGCTCTGGACCCAGCCAAAGCGGGTGAACAGGTAGCCGTCCAGTTGCTCGGCGAAGTACTCGACCATGTCGTTGCGTTCGGCTTCACCGTGCACCAGCACGTCCAGGCCCAGGCGTTCCTGGACTTCCACCGCGTGGCGGATCTCGCTGTGCATGGCGTCGGTGTAGTCGTTGGCCGACAGTTTGCCTTGCTTGAACGCCTGACGCGCCAGGCGGATCGAACCGGTCTGCGGGAACGAACCGATGGTGGTGGTCGGGAACACAGGCAGTTGCAACCGTGCGCGCTGTTGCTCGATGCGCTTGGCAAACGGCGAATGGCGTTGGCTGTCGGCGGCACCGATGGCGTTGAGGCGGGCTTGCACTTCAGCTTTGTGGATACGCGGGGATTCGGCACGGCTGGCCTGAGTCGCCCGGCTGTCGGCCAGCGCGGTTTGCACCTTGGGCGATTGCGGATCGTTGAGGGCATCGCGCAACACGGCGATTTCGCCACACTTCTGCACCGCAAACGCCAGCCAGCTTTTCAATTCAGGGTCGAGTTTGTCTTCGCGCTCCAGGTCCACCGGGCTGTGCAGCAGCGAGCAGGAACTGCTGACCCACAGGTTGTCGCCGAAGCGTTCCTGGGCGAATTGCAGTTGTGCGAGCACCGGTTCCAGCTCGCAACGCCAGACGTTGCGACCGTTGACCAGGCCCACCGAGAGAATCTTGTAGGTCGGCAGACGATCGAGCACGTGGAGCAGTTGGTCGGGCGCGCGCACCGCATCGATGTGCAAGCCTTGTACGGGCAAACCGACGGCCAGACCGAGGTTGTCCTGCAGGCCGCTGAAGTAGGTCGCCAACAGTTTTTTCAGCGGCGAATACTGGAGGATGTGGTAGGCGCGCTCGAAGGCGTTTTTCCATTCTTGCGGCAGGTCGAGGGTCAGGATCGGTTCATCGATCTGCACCCACTCCACGCCTTGTGCCGCAAGGCGACCGAGGATTTCACCGTAGATCGGCAGCAGGCGTTCCAGCAGGTCGAGTTTGTCGAAGTCGTTGCCTTTGGCCTTGCCCAGCCACAGGTAAGTCAGCGGGCCGATGATCACCGGTTTGACGTTGTGGCCCAGCGCCCTGGCTTCGTCGACTTCGTCGAACAGCTGTTCCCAGCTCAGCTTGAATTGTTGATCAGCGCTGAATTCCGGGACCAGGTAGTGGTAGTTGGTGTCGAACCACTTGGTCAGCTCCTGGGCGTATTGCGCCTTGGCATGTTCGCCGCCGCAGCAGGCTGCGGTAGCGCCGCGAGCCATGGCGAACAGGGTGTCGAGGGTCGGCAGGCCTCGGGCATCCTTGGCACTGTCGAAACGCTCCGGGATCACACCGAAGGTCAGGGAGTGCGTCAGGACCTGGTCATACCAGGCGAAGTCGCCGACCGGCAGCAGGTCGATCCCGGCGTCTTTCTGCAATTGCCAGTGGGTGGCGCGCAACTGGCGGCCGACGCTTTTCAGCGCGTCCTGATCGAGATCGCCCTTCCAGTAGGATTCGAGGGCTTTTTTCAGTTCGCGGTCAGCGCCGATGCGCGGAAAACCAAGTGTGTGGGCCAGAGCCATGGTGTGTTTCTCCCTGTAAAAGATGGCGCCATTGTCGACAGCCAACCCAACATGAGACAAACTCAACCTTTTCGTGTTGATCACAAGTTTTACTCATGGAGCCGCCCGGTGCTTGAAATCCGCCACCTGAAGACCCTGCACGCCTTGCGCGAAGCCGATAGCCTGGTCGATGCCGCCGACCGCCTGCACCTGACGCAGTCGGCGCTGTCCCACCAGTTCAAGGAGCTGGAAGAGCGTATGGGCATGCCGCTGTTCGTGCGCAAGACCAAACCGGTGCGTTTCACCAGTGCCGGTTTGCGCCTGCTGCAACTGGCCGACGCCACGTTGCCGCTGCTGCGCGGCGCCGAGCGTGATATCGCGCGGCTGGCCGGTGGCACCGCCGGGCGCTTGCACATGGCGATCGAGTGCCACAGTTGCTTTCAGTGGCTGATGCCGACCATCGACCAATTCCGCGATGCCTGGCCGGAAGTCGAGCTGGACCTGGCCTCGGGCTTCTCTTTCGCGCCGCTGCCGGCGTTGGCCCGTGGTGATCTGGATCTGGTGGTGACCTCCGATCCACTGGAACTGGCCGGGATCACCTATGTGCCGTTGTTCACCTATGAAGCCATGCTCGCGGTCGCCAACCAGCACCGTCTGGCGAACAAGGCCTACATCGTTCCGGAGGATTTGCTCACGGAAACCCTGATCACTTATCCGGTGGAGCGTGATCGGCTGGACATCTTCACCCGCTTCCTGGAGCCGGCCGACATCGAACCGGCCCAGGTCCGCACCTCGGAACTGACGGTGATGATGATGCAGTTGGTGGCCAGCGGTCGCGGCGTGTGTGGTATGCCGCATTGGGCGCTGCATGAATACAGTTCACGGGGTTACGTGAAAGCCAAGCGGCTGGGCGAGAAGGGATTGTTTGCGACGTTGTACGCGGGGATTCGTGCAGACATGCTGGATGCGCCGTATATGCGCGACTTCCTGCTGACGGCCAAGGACACGTCGTTTTCAACACTCGATGGCGTCAGCGCTGTCCGATAACAACACCTGTCTCCTGTGGGAGCGAGCCTGCTCGCGATAGCGAACTAACATTCGCCATCTATGTTGGCTGACACGCCGCTATCGCGAGCAGGCTCGCTCCCACAGGGGAATCGTGGTGGATTCAGATTTCTCGCCACATATGGATCTTGTCGAAGTAGTCCTCGCCCACCCGCACCGCCAGCGGTTCGAGGCCGAACTGGATGAAGCCGCATCGCCGGTACAGGTTGAACGCGGCCTCATTGCCGGCGGTGACGGTCAGCTGGATCAGCCTCAGGCCCGGTCGGGTTTGCGCTTCGGTCAAGGCCGCTTGCACCAGTTGATAACCGAGCCCGCGCTGACGGACCTTGCCGGACACGTACATGCCAAACAACGTCGCCTTGTGCCGAGCCTTTTCCCGAGGTTCGAAGGCAAGGCCGACGATGCCCGCCAACGTCCCTTCCTCAAACGCCCCGAACACCACATCGAGCTTGCCGGTCAGGCGCGATTCCCACCAGCTCAGCGGCATCGTGGCACGTTCGCGCACGCTGGAGGTAAACGCCTGGGGATGCAGGTCGTAGGCTTCGAGCATCAACGCCCGATAGTCCAGGGCATGGCTGGCATCAAGCCGTTCAATCCACATATTCATGCCGTACGTCGTTGCTCAAGCATCAGCCGCACGGCCAGCGCCGCCAACACAAACCCCATGAAGTAACGCTGCACCGCCAGCCAGGTCGGGTTGTTGACGAACCACGACGCGATTCCGGCGGCGAACAGCGCAATCAGCAGGTTGACGCAGAAACTGACGCTGATCTGCGTCAAGCCGAGGATGATGCTCTGGGTGAACACCGAGCCGTGCTCAGGCGTGATGAACTGCGGAAACACCGACAGGTAAAACACGGCGATCTTCGGGTTCAGGGCGCTGGTCAAAAAGCCCATGGTGATCAGTTTGCGCGAGGAGTCCGGTGGCAATTGCTGCGCCTCGAACGGTGAACGCGCGCCCGGTCTGACCGCTTGCCACGCCAACCACACCAGGTACAGCGCGCCGGCCCACTTCAACACTTCATAGGCCATCGGCACCGCGAGGAACACCGCGGTCAATCCCGCCGCTGCGGCGAACAGGTGCACAAAGAAGCCCGCCACCACACCGAGCAATGAAGTGACCCCGGCCTTGCGCCCCTGGCAGATCGAACGGGAGATCAGGTAGATCATGTTCGGCCCCGGCGTCAGTACCATCAGCAACGCGGCAGCAGCGAAGATCAGCAAGTCTTGAAGCGGGATCATGGCGGTTCCTTGGCGTGAATGATCAGGCGATTGCGTTGAGCGAGGCTCGATAAAACGGCAGGATCAGGTCGCGTGTCAATGGCGCCAGCGTGACATCGCCATCGGTGCCGGGGTCGATCCAGCGCACCTCTTCGATCTCCGCTGCAGGCGATACATCTGAATCGATGGTCAGCTGAAAGAGTTCGGCCTGTACGACAAATCCCGGCTCGTTGGCGGCCGGAGCCGAGAACTGCCCCAGATAGGTGGCGTGCGCCGGATTGATGGCCAATCCCAACTCTTCTTCCAGCTCGCGCGCCAGGGCGTGGACCGGTTGTTCATGGGCCTCGATCTTGCCGCCCGGTTGCATGAAAGCCTCGGTGCCGCGCTTGCGAACCAGGAGGGTACGACCGTCGGGACCGATCAACAGGGCGGCGGCAATGCGGATGATGCTCGGTGATGTGGCGGATGAAGGAGTCATGAACAAGGATTGGCCTTGGCTAAAAGGCGCAAGGATCACATGAGCGCGGGGAGTCGTCACGCCGAAAAATTTCTGCGATACACAGCCCCTGTGGGAGCGGGCCTGCTCGCGATAGCGGTTTAACATTCAACATCTACATTGACTGAGACGCCGCCATCGCGAGCAAGCTCGCTCCCACAGAAATCAGTGCAAGGCCTGGGAAGTCTCCCCCTCCTCGAGAATCGCGCCATTCACTTCTTCCGGCACCCTGACGAAAATGCTGTATTTCGCACCCTCCATGGCTTCGAAGGCGATCAGCTTTTCTACCAGCGGCCCGTTCAGCACCTTGCCGGCGTTGAGCAGCAACATGCCGTTATCGGCGTTGAGGTTGCGCGCCAGGATCATCCCCGCGGTCAATTCCCGGGTGGTCATGACCTTGACCGTCGGATCGGCCAGAGAAACATCAGTCAGGTACGCGGCGCACACCTGAATGAAATCCTCCACCATCTCGGGGTCGTAGAGTTTTCCGGCATAGTTGCGGATATACACCAGCGCCTCATCACTGTTCATCTGCCGCTCCAGGATCAACCCGCGCTGCAACTCGATGAAATCCACGGCCAGTTTCAACAGCCGGGAACCGACCGGTATCGCCTCGCCCTTGAGCCGATCAGGAAAGCCACTGCCGTCCCAATGCTCCTGATGGTGAAGAATCAGACGGGCGGCGTCCTTCATCGGATCGAGCGTCATCAACAGTGATTCGCTCTGCTTCGGGTAATTGCGATAACGCTCGCGATCATTGTGGTGCAACAGGTCCACGGGAGCGGTCATCATGCTGTCGGTCCAGCTCAGCTTGCCGATGTTGTAGAGCGCCGCCGCCATGGTCAGGTCGCGACTGGTGCCCTCATCCAGGCCATGAAGCTTGCAGTACACCCGCACCAGCTCGATGATCTGGCGGTTGGTCTGTTTGGCCGGCGGCATGCGCAGGTTGGCCAGCAGCGAGAACATTTCGGTGCCGGTGACGTAGCTGTGCTTGAGCTCTTCGTAGGCCAGGTCGAGCATGTCGGCGGTCTGCTGCAGTTCAGCGGTGCGGGAGGCGACGCGTTTGTCCAGGGTGATGTTGAGCAGCTTCAATTTCTCGTTCTGTTCCCGCGTTTCCTGGACCAGACGCAACCGTTCACGCTCGGAGTGCTGATAGGCGAGTGATTGGCGCAATGTCAGCAGCATTTCCTCATCGTGCCAGGGCTTGCTGATGTAACGGTGGATCTGACCCTCATTGATGGCTTTGATAATGGCTGACGGATCGGCATAACCGGTCAGCATGATCCGCACGGTTTCGGGGTAATGCTGGTGGACCTGGGCCAGCAGCGTGGCGCCGTCCATGTTGGGCATGCGCGCGTCACTCATCACCAGATGGATGGGTTGTTGCGCCATGATTTCCAACGCCTGGGCGCCGCTGGTGGCCAGCAGCACCTCGTAAGGCTGGCTGCGCAACAGTCGACGCAGGCTGTTGAGGATGGACTCCTCATCATCAACCAGAAGCACCTTGGGTTTATCGGCATACGTCGTGGGGAGTTGCGCTTCCATGGCATTACCTCAAGCGAGAACGGCTACGGCGATATGTCGGCAATCGGGCAAACATCCCCAATTGCCGGATCCTGACCTACAGGTTAGATGATTTTCAACCCGCCACCGCAATGATTCGTTTCAGTCAGCTGCGCAAAGTCTGATCCCGGCGACTATGCTCACTTCACTCGGATCCATAATCTGTACGTTCGGCCAGGTGGTCAGGGAAAGGATGCCCCTTATGAACACTGTGAACCCAAACACTGCCTGTCCCGGCAAATGGCGATGAATACGCTTCTGCCGCGGACCAATCGTCGGATTCTTATCGTCGACGACACGGCTTCGATCCACGAGGACTTCATCAAGATCCTCAGCCCGCCTTCGTTTGACAACGACAGCCTGACCAGCGCTGAAAACGCCCTGTTCGGCACGACGGCGGCCGTCACGCTGCAGAGTTTCGTCCTCGACTCGGCGTTCCAGGGCCTCGAAGCACTGGACAAGGTCGAGACGGCCCTGGCCAACGACATGCCTTATGCGATGGCCTTCATCGACATGCGCATGCCACCGGGCTGGGACGGCCTGGAAACCATCGAACGCCTGTGGCAGGTCGATCCGAAGCTGCAAGTGGCGCTTTGCACGGCCTACTCCGATTATTCCTGGGAGGACATCGACGAGCGCCTGGTACTGGGTGATCGCCTGCTGATTCTGAAGAAGCCCTTCGACGCCATCGAAATCCGTCAAATGGCCAGCGCCCTGACCGCCAAGTGGCAAATGACCGAAGATGCGGCGCTGAAGATGTCGCTGCTCGAACAAGCGGTCGAGGAGCGCACCAGGGAGCTGTCCGATGCCAACATCATCGTGCAGAACAGCCCGACCATTCTGTATCGGCTGCGGGGCGAGCCGTCGTTTCCGCTGATGTACATCTCGCACAACATCACCACGTACGGGCATGTCGCGGCGAAACTGGTCGCTTCGGCCAATTGGGCCCAGGAGCTGATTCATCCCGACGATCAAGCGAAGGTCGACACGGCGATGGCGCGAGTGCTGGACCGCCATGCCGCCGGGGCTTCCATCGAGTTTCGGATGCGCACTGGCGAAGGTGCCTGGCGCTGGGTGGAAAACCGTTACATCCCGGTGCGCGACGGTGAGGGCCGTCTGCTGGAAGTCGAAGGCATCATCATCGACATCACCGAGCGCAAACTGGCCGAGGAGAAAATTTTCCTGCTGGCGCGCACTGACGGACTGACCGGGCTGGCCAACCGCGCGACGCTGATCGAGCGCCTGCACCAGGCCTTCGCCGCTGCGCGTCGGGGCGCGACCCCGTTTGCCATCTTTTATCTGGACCTGGATCACTTCAAACGCATCAACGATACCCTCGGGCATCCGGTCGGCGATCTGTTGCTGCAAGAAGTCGCCCGCCGGATCAAGGCTTGCGTGCGTGAGAACGATATCGTTGCGCGGCTGGGCGGCGACGAGTTCTCGATCCTGCAACTGGACGTCAGCGACCCGACCCACTCCGCGGCCCTGGCCACCAAGGTCCGCGACGCGCTGGTGCTCCCCTACTCCCTGGCCGGCAACGAGGTCCGAGTGTCGGTCAGCATTGGCATCAGCAGTTACAGCCCGGCCAGCACCAACGCCGACGGCTTGCTGACCCAGGCCGACATGGCGCTCTATCGCTCCAAGGAAAAGGGCCGCAACCAGTACCACTTCCATTCCGAGGAGATCAATCAGGAAGTGGTCGAACGCATGACCATCGCCAGCGAATTGAGGGAGGCCATCGAACATGAAGAACTGGAGCTGCATTACTGGCCGGAAGTGGACCTGAGCACGGGCAAGATCCTCGGCATGGAAGCGGTGGTCACCTGGAATCACCCCGAACGCGGTTTACTGGAAAGCTCCGCGTTCCTGCCGGCCGCGGAAAAAACCGGCACCATCATTGCCCTCGGTCACTGGGTGCTGGATCGTGCCTGCCAGCAAATGCGCCAGTGGCGGGATGAAGGCGTCGCACCGCCGGTGATCGCGATCAAGCTGTCCCTGGCCCAGCTCAAGAGTGGCCCGGAGCTGATTTATGACGTGCTGCGCACCACCGCGCGCTGGGAGCTCTGCGCCTGGGACCTGCGTTTCGACGTCACCGAGGCGACGCTGGCCCAGACCAAATGGACCCACAACGATGTACTGCCGCGCCTGCGTGAGCTGGGGGTGAAGATTGCCATCGACGACTTCGGCACCGAGTATTCGTCGTTCGATTACCTCAAGACCTACCAGGTCAATCACCTGAAGCTCGCGCAGGCCTTCATCGATACCGCCGCCCGCGACCCGGCCAGTGCCAACACCCTGCGCGCGATTATCAATTTCGCTCGGGACGTAGGGATCGGCATCATCGCCGAAGGTGTCGAAACCCAGGAACAGCGCAGTTCATTGATGGCCACCGGGTCGCCGATGAATGCCCAGGGTTACTTCTTCAGCAAAGCGGTCAGCAGCCAGCAAGCCGCCGAGTTGCTGAAAGCAGGAAGCATCGTGCCGACAAGGCACGACATCGGACCGATCCGGGACAATCCGCAACGGTCCACGGAGGACAAAGGATGAAAGTGCCTTTCGTGCGGACCAACCGGCGCATCCTGATCGTCGACGACACGCCTTCGATTCATGATGATTTCCGCAAGATCCTCGGCCCCGAAACCGACGATGAGCAGACCCTGGCCGGTACGGAAGCGGCACTGTTCGGTACGCCGCAGACGGATCGCCTGACGTTTCACCTCGACTCGGCGTATCAGGGGCAGGAAGCCCTCGAACTGGTCAAACACGCATTGGCCGAAGGACGCCCCTATGCCCTGGTGTTCACCGACATGCGCATGCCGCCCGGCTGGGATGGTCTGGAAACCATCGAGCAACTGTGGCAGGCCGACCCGCACCTGCAAATCGCGTTGTGCACGGCGTATTCGGATTACACCTGGGAAGCCATGGCCGAACGGCTGGAGTTTGGCGACCAGATGCTGGTGCTGAAAAAACCCTTCGACAGCCTGGAAATCCGCCAGATGGCCAGTGCCCTGACCTGGAAATGGCAGATGGCGCAGGACGCGGCGATGAAAGTGCTGAGCCTGGAGCAAACCATCGAGGCGCGGGTTCACGAGTTGCTCAAGGTATCGCATCTGCTGCAGTACGACGTGTTGACCGAGTTACCCAACAGTACGTTGCTGGGTGACCGGCTGAATCAGTCGCTGGCGTTGTCCCGCCGTCATGACAAGCAATTGGCAGTGATGTTTCTGGGGCTTGATCGCTTCAAGCGCATCAACAATGCCCTCGGCCATCCGGCTGGTGACGAGATGTTGAAACAGGTCAGCCGCAATCTGGTGGCCACCGTGCGCGAGTCAGATTCGGTGTTTCGCTATGGCTCCGACGAATTCGTGGTGATCCTTGCCGATATCCACCACCCCCAGCAGACAAAGGGCATCGCCGACAAACTCTTGAACGCTATCCGTACCCCCCTGCACATCGCCGGTCACGACCTGAGCGTGACGGCGAGCCTGGGCATCAGCATTTATCCCGACGACGGCTTCGACGCCATCGAGCTGATCAAGAAAGCCGAAACCGCGATGCGCAACATCAAGGAAAGCGGCCCGAACGAATTCAGCTTTTTCATCGATGAAATGAACCAGCGTGCACGGGATCAGCAAAGCATCGAGACCGGCATTCGCCTGGGGCTGGAGCGCAATGAGTTTGTCCTGCATTACCAGCCAAAACTGGATCTGGGCAGCGGCCAGGTGGTCGGCGCCGAAGCGTTGATCCGCTGGCAGAAACCGGGGCACGGCCTGGTCTATCCGTCGGATTTCATCGCGGTGGCTGAAGACAGTGGTCTGATCGTCCCGCTAAGCAGATGGGTGCTGGCCGAGGCCTGCCGACAATCCTGTGCCTGGCAGGCCCTTGGGCTGCCAAAAATCTGCATGTCGGTGAACATGTCAGCCATCGATTTCCGTCAGCCCGACTTTGTCGATGGTATCAAACGGATCCTCGAACAGACGGGCCTGGAGCCGTCCTTGCTGGAGCTGGAGATCACCGAAGGCGTGTTGATGCAAAACATCGAGACCACCGTCAATTCCCTGAACCGGCTCAAGGCGCTGGGTGTGCGTCTGGCCATCGATGACTTCGGCACCGGCTACTCCAGCCTGAGTTACTTGCAGCGCTTTCCGATCGATGTGCTGAAAATCGACCAGTCGTTCATTCGCGGTTTGAGCAATGACAGCAACGACGCCGCCCTGGTCAGCGCGATCATCAGCCTGGGGCGCAGCCTCAAGCTGACCATCATCGCCGAAGGCGTGGAAACCCTCGAACAACTGAATTTCCTCAGGGCCCATCAATGCGAGGAGGGCCAGGGTTACTACTTCAGCGAAGCCGTGGAGCCGGACAGTTTCGTCCGTTATCTGTGGTCCGCGAAGCCTGCTCCATTTACCGCCACGTGAACGATGCGCAACGACACATGGGCTATCAGCCGAGGAATTATCAGATGTCGCCATCCATTCACCACCTGCTGCTGTCGCTGTTCGGATTCTGCCTGAGCGCGGGCGCCGCGCCGCTGGACGAACCGCTAAAACCGCTGCCCCCGGCGCCACAGCAAAATCCGCTGCGGGTCGAACTCGGTCGACAGTTGTTCAATGAACCGCGCCTGTCGGTCAACAACACGCTGTCCTGCGCCAGTTGCCATCGACTGGAAAGCGGTGGTGCCGATACCCGGGCGTTTTCCATCGGCTTCGCCGGTCAGCCTGTGACGATCAATACCCCCAGCGTGTTCAACGCCACCCTGAACTTCCGACAGTTCTGGAACGGGCGCGCCGACACCCTGGAATCCCAGATCCATGAAGTGGTGAAGAGCCCCAGTGAAATGGGCAGCAACTGGGAGCACGTGGTGCAAGTGCTGGCCGCCGACCCGGGCTACCGCAGCGCATTTGGCAACGCCTACCCGGACGGGGTGACCATGAACAATGTGCAAAACGCCCTGGCCACTTACGAACGTACGCTGCTCAGCAGCAACTCGCGGTTTGATCAATACCTGCTGGGTGACACCGACATTCTCACGACCGAGGAAAAGTACGGTTATCAACGCTTCAAGGAATATGGCTGCATCGCGTGCCATCAAGGCGTGAACATCGGCGGCAACATGTACCAGAAGTTCGGTGTCATGGGCGATTATTTCAAGGTTCGCGGCAACCCGACCGACGCCGACCTGGGTCGCTATCTGGTCACCCAGGATGAAGAGGACCGCAATGTGTTCAAGGTCCCGAGCCTGCGCAATGTCGCGGTGACCGCACCGTATTTTCACGACGGTTCGGCCAACACGCTGGAAGAGGCAGTGGACGTGATGTTCACGTTCCAGCTCGGGCGCATTCCGTCCGCCGAAGACAAAACCCTGATCATCAAATTCCTCAAGACCCTGACCGGTGAATGGGGAGGCAAACCCTTATGAAAATGTCCCGCCGCCGCAGCCTCACATTGCTGGGCGCCGTCGCTTTGTTGCTGGCCTCGACGCTGTTGTTCCTGTACCTCAAATCGAATTCGAACCAGACCTCGACCTACGCCGAATCCCGGGACCTGATCGGCCGGATCAAACAGCTGAATGCGCAATGGGAAACCGAGATTCTCAAGGCCAGGATCGCCACCAACCACAACTACGATCCGCTGGTCACGCCGCTGATCGAGATGGCCCAACTGTGGGAGCGGTTCGACACCATGGAGTCGAACCACGGCCGCAACGACTCGCCGATCTGGCGCGCCAGCCATGATGCGTACCTGGCCGCCATCCAGGAAAAGACCCGGCTGGTGGAGCAGTTCAAGTCCCACAACGCGGTGCTGCGCAACTCACTGGCGTTCCTGCCCGCCGCCGAGGACGACATTCAGGAGCAACTGGCCCGGTTGGTCGATGGCGACAAACTGCAACTGCAGAACATCGCTACCGACACTTACGATTTGCTGCTCAGCAGCATGGAATACGCCCAGGTCACTTCCGACGACAAGGCTGCTGACATTCTGGTCGGGCTGAACAAACTGGGGGTGAACAAACTGCGACTGCCCGAGCAGTTTCACAGCCCGATCGAGATTTTGAGCAACCACATCTCACTGATCCTGCGCGAACAACCAGTGGTCAACCGCTTGCTGGAAAATATCGAAGCAGTTCCCGTCGCCGAGCGTCTGGACGACATCACCAGCCTGTTGAACAAGGACCAGCAACAGGCCGACGCTGTCGAGCAGCGCTATCACTTTTACATGCTGGTGTTCTCTGTGCTGCTGGTCCTGCTGCTGGTGTACCTGGCCATTCACCTGATGCGCAGTTTCACCATCATCAATCGCGTCAACAGAGCGTTGAAAACCGCCAACGACGACCTGGAACTGCGGGTAGAAGAACGCACCCGTGAACTCAAGGATACCCAGAGCGAGCTGCTCGACACCGCGCGCCAGGCCGGCATGGCCGAGATCGCCACCAACGTGTTGCACAACGTAGGCAACGTGCTCAACAGCGTCAATATCTCGGCCGACCTGGTTTCGCGCAAACTGCGCGCCAGCAAGGCCCAGGGGCTGGGCAAAGCCATGCAACTGATCAACGAACACCCCGGCGACCTTGGCGCCTTCCTGACCCAGGACGAGAAAGGCAAGTTGCTGCCCGGCTACCTCAACCAACTGGTCGAGGCCATCGCCCTCGAACAGCAAGGCATGACCGATGAACTTGCCCAGCTGAGCAAAAGTGTCGACCACATCAAGGACATCGTTGCCACCCAGCAATCCTACGCGGGCGCCAACAGCCTGATGGAGCCGCTGCACATCAGCGAATTGCTGGAAGATGCCTTGCGCATGAACTCCGGTGCGCTGACCCGGCATCACGTCACGGTGGTCAAGGAGTACGGCGAGGTGCCGCAGGTCATGGGCGACAAACACCGGTTGCTGCTGATCCTGATCAACCTGATCAGCAATGCCAAGTACGCAATGTCCGACCTCAGCAACCGCCCGCGGCAAATGACCCTTGGGGTAAAAATCGTCGACGACGCCATGCTGCAAGTCAGCGTCAAGGATGACGGCGAAGGCATCGCCCCGGAAAACATGACGCGCATCTTTGCCCACGGTTTTACCACCCGCAAGGAAGGTCACGGCTTCGGCCTGCACAGTTGCGCACTGGCGGCTATCGAGATGAACGGCCACCTCACCGCCCAAAGCGACGGGCCGGGCAAGGGCGCACAGTTCACCCTGCAGATCCCGCTGAAAACCGTAACGGAGGAGGCATGAACGAGCTGCCGAACCGACGCATTTTGCTGATCGATGACACGCCGTCCATCCATGTGGATTTCCGCAAGATCCTCACGCCGACGCCCGTGCAGACTCTCGAACTGGACGAGATGGAGGCTGCGTTGTTCGGCAGCGAAGTGAAATCCAGCCGCGCGCTGTTCGAGCTCGATTCGGCGTATGGCGGGCAAGAGGGACTGGGCAAACTCAAGCAGGCCTTGCAGCAAAACCAGCCCTACGCGCTGGCCTTCGTCGACATGCGCATGCCCGAAGGCTGGGACGGCGCACAAACCATCGAGCATCTGTGGCAGGAAGACCCACGCCTGCAAGTGGTGGTGTGTACCGCCTATTCCGACTATTCCTGGGATGAACTGCTGGACCGTTTGCAGGCGCATGACCACCTGCTGATTCTGAAAAAACCGTTCGACAACATTGAAGTCCAGCAGATGGCCAACACCCTGCTGACCAAATGGGACATGACCGCACGGGCCTCTGTGCAGATGAGCCATCTGGAGCATCTGGTGGACCGGAGAACCACGCAGTTCAAACAGGCCAGTGAGGCATTGCAACGGGAAATCGACGAGCGCAAACAGCTTGAATCGCAATTGGTGCAGTCGGAAAAACTCGCGTCACTGGGACAACTGGCGGCCGGCGTCGCCCATGAAATCAACAACCCCATCGGTTTCATTTCTTCCAACCTTGGCACCCTCGATGGCTATTTCAAACAGCTGCAGGAAATGCTCGACGCTTATCGGGAGGCGGAAGAGGCCATCGGTTCCAGCGAGCTGGTCGAGCGCTTGCAGCAGTTGCGTGACCGGGTCGAACTGGAGTTCCTGCGCGACGACATACCGTTGTTAATCAAGGAATCCAAGGAGGGCATCAGCCGCGTCGGGCAGATCGTCAAAGACCTGAAGGACTTCTCGCGGGTGGACTCCAACCAGGAGTGGCAGCGGGCGAATCTGCAGCAAGGCATCGAATCGACGCTGAACATCGTGGCCAATGAACTGAAGTACAAGGCCGATGTGGTGAAGGACTATCAAGAGCTGCCCGACATCGAATGCCTGCCATCGCAGATCAACCAGGTGATCATGAACCTCATCGTCAATGCCTCGCAGGCCATCGGCCCGGAGCGCGGCACCCTCACCCTGCGCACGGGGATTGACGGTGAAACGGTGTGGATCGAAGTCGCCGACACCGGCACCGGCATCCCGCCGGCCAGCCTGCAAAAAATCTTCGACCCGTTCTTCACGACCAAACCGGTGGGCCAGGGGACGGGGCTGGGATTGTCCCTGTCCTATGGCATCGTGAAAAAACACCGGGGGAATATCCTGGTGCGCAGTGAAGTCGGCGTTGGCAGCACTTTCCGCGTCGAATTGCCGATCCACCAAACAAACTCAGCGGCCTGAACACCTGTCAACTGTGGGAGCGGGCTTGCCTGCGATGACGGAGTCACATCCAACAGACATGCTGGCTGATCCACCGCTATCGCGGGCAAGCCCGCTCCCACAGGTTGCTCATCAACTCAGAGGTCAGGTGGCTTCCTGGAAATCCATCTCCGGTGGCTGGCGACGGAAGCCGCCGGTCAGCACCGCCAGGTACACCACGCCAATCGCCAACCAGCTCAGCCCCAGGTAAATCGCCAGATGATCAAGGCTGACCATCAGCCACAAATCCGCCGCCAGGCCTATGAACGGGAAGATCAGGAACAGCACCCATTCACGCGGGCCTTTTTTCTCGCCGCCGATCCAGTAGTGAAAGATCACCGACAGGTTCACCAGACTGAACGCCAGGAACGCGCCAAAGTTGATGAACGAAGTCGAGGTGGTGACGTCCAGTTTCAGCGCCAGCAAAGCCACCACTGCGCACAGCAGGATGCTGTTGATCGGCGTCCCGAAACGTTCATGCAACGTACCGAAGAAGGATTTCGGCAGCACGCCGTCCCGGCCCATGGCATAGAGCAGGCGCGAACCGCTGGCCTGAGCCGACAGCCCCGAGGCGAATTGGCCGACGATCAAGCCGATCAGGAAGATCGACACGAACAGGTCGCCACCGATGTTGCGGGCAATTTCATAGGCCGCCGAATCGACGCTGTCGAACTGGAACGACGGGTGCGCGATCTGCACGAAGTACGATACGCCAACGAAGATCAGCCCGCCGATCAGGGTGATCAACATGATCGCCCGCGGGATGGTGCGGCGCGGGTCGCGGGTTTCTTCGGTCAGGGTGCTGACCGCGTCAAAACCGAGGAACGAGTAACAGGCGATGGCGGCACCGCTCATGATCAATGGCATCTGCATATCACCATTGAAGAACGGTTTCACCGACCACAACGGCGTGCTCGCATCGCCGCCGACGTAATGCACGCACAGCGCCACAAAGGCGATCAGCACCAGAAACTGCACCAGCATCAGCAAGGCGTTGATACCATTGGCCAGTTTCAGGCCGACGATGTTAATCGCGCT
This sequence comes from Pseudomonas sp. 300, assembly GCF_055803035.1. Taxonomy (NCBI): domain Bacteria; kingdom Pseudomonadati; phylum Pseudomonadota; class Gammaproteobacteria; order Pseudomonadales; family Pseudomonadaceae; genus Pseudomonas; species Pseudomonas sp. 300. The sequence continues at coordinate 3,529,192 of NZ_JAVLRV010000002.1, forward strand.
GGTGATGCCGATGAACGCCAGCACCCAGACCCATTGCGGCACCGCCGGAAACGCGGAGTTGAGGTACGCCGCGCCGATCAGCCAGATCGCCATCGGCAGGAACAGGTAATCGAGCAGCACCGCCCAACCGGCGATGAAGCCGAGTTTCGGGCTGATGGCCTTGCGCACATAACTGTAAGCCGAGCCGGCCACGGGAAATGCCGAGGCCATCCGACCATAGCTCATGGCGGTGAAAAACATCGCCACCAGTGCCACGAGGTACGCGGCCGGCACCATGCCGGCGGTGGATTGAGCGAGGATGCCGAACGTGCCGAGCACAATGATCGGCGTCATGTAGGCGATGCCAAACAGCACCACCGACCCTAATGAGAGGGTGCGTTGCAAACGAGCCATGAGCGACTACTCCGGATTTTATTGGATTTATGGCAGAGCCGAGTTCGGCGCAAGTTACGGGTGTTGCGTTTGTTGTTCTTTGTTCAAATCAAATAGATGTGTTGAGCGTCAGGGCCTCATCGCTGGCAAGCCAGCTCCCACAGGATTTGCGTTGTACATAAAATCGATATCCACAGAAGATTCCTGTGGGAGCGGGCTTGCCCGCGATGGGGCCAACCCGAGCGACACAGAATCCGGATTAGCCCTTGGGAATCAGCAGCTCCCGCAACCCCGAAGCATGCTCAACTCGCTCCCCCGGCAACTTCAGCCGCTGATCATCCAGATACCGATAGTCCTGCCGCGCCGCCGTCAGTTGATTCAGATCCAGCTCCACCGAAAACTGCCCCTGCTCCCGCCCGGCCTCGAACAACAGCGTGCCCAGCGGATTCACCAGCGCACTGCCGCCGGCGAACAACAACAACCCGCCATCGCCCGCTTCCACGCGGTTGACCATCAGCGCAAACGCCTGGTTTTCCTGGGCACGGGCCATGATCGCGGTGCGATGCGTCGGGCCGTACGGGTCCATATTGCCGTTGGTGACGATCAGCAGTTCGGCGCCCAGTTGTGCGAGGGCGCGGGCGGTTTCCGGAAATTCGATGTCGTAGCAAATCAGCAGGCCCACCCGCACGCCGTTCCACAGGCACGTGGCGTAGCGGTCGCCCGGTTTGTACACGCCGCGGTCCGACGCCCACAGGTGCGTTTTGCGATATTTCAGCGCGATGCCTTCAGGGGTGATCAGCAGCGTGGTGTTGAAAAAACGACCGTTGTCGTTCTCGGCCGTACCAATCACCACGGCGATGTTGCGTTCGCGGGCAGCGGCGACAATCGCGCTGACGGTCGGGCCGTTCAGCGGTTCGGCCACCGCAGCGACGGTCTCGGCCGACGGGAAGCCCATCAAGTGGCTTTCCGGAAACATGATCAACTGCGTGTCGGCCGCACAGGCAGCAATCGCCGCCAGCGCGCGTTCGAGGTTGTAAGCCGTGTCGTTGTCACGGCCCGCCAGTTGGGCGAGTTCGACCTTCATGGGTAGTCCTTGTTCTGGTGGCCGGGCGGCAGAAAGATTGCCCGGTCGTTGTCTGTGCGCCAGTATGCGCAGCAAGCAACCGGCCAGGGAATCACGCGGCCGGGGTAACCCGATAGGGGTAGACCCATGACACTCTCGTTAGACGACATCGCCTGGCACCGTTCGGTCGGGCAACTGATCGACGCCCTCGACAAGCCCAATTTCTGGACGCAGCTTGTCCGGTTACTGGATCAATACGTGACCTTCGACAGCTGGGTGGCGCTGCTTTTCAGCGCCGATCAGCACCCGCAAGTGTTCGCCGAATGTCCCGGTGAAGACGGCAGCCCCGATCAGTTGTTCCAGGATTACCTGCGCGGTTTGTACTTGCTCGACCCGTTCTACATTGCCTGCCGCGAGCAATCGCGCACCGGGCTGTATCGCCTGTCGGAAGTGGCGCCGGAGCATTTCGAGCTGACCGAGTATTACCAGCGCTACTTTCGTCTGAATGTGGTGGCCGATGAAATCCAGTTCAATTGTCAGCTCGAAGGCGACCGCACGTTGTGCCTGTCACTGGGCAGCAAACAGCGCTTCAGCGGTCAGCAGATTGCCTTGCTGTCGTTGATCCAGCCGTGGGTGCTTGGCCTTTTGCGCCAGCGCCTGCCGTACGAAATAAATGAAGTCGTGGCCCTCGCGCCGGCGCCTGTCCAGGGTGACTGGCGTGTTCAACTGGAAGCTTCGGTGCAGCAACTCAAAGGCGCGCAACTGACCGCTCGCGAGCTGGATGTCGGGCGTTTGATGCTCAGCGGTTGCTCCAGTAAAGAAATCGCCCGTAAGCTGGAAATCTCTGTCGAAACCGTGAAAGTCCATAAGAAACACATGTACAGCAAGCTGGGGATCAAGTCCCAGTCCGAGCTGTTTTCGATTTTTCTCCAGGCGCAAAATGCCTGACTGTCCGGTGGTGGGCTTGACGCTTTCACTGTGGGAGCGGGCTTGCCCGCGATAGCGACCTTTCAGAAAAATATCAGTTAGCTGACATGACGCAATCGCGGGCAGGCCCGCTCCCACAGGGTTTAGTGTTAATCCCAGGCCTGATAACAACCGAGTCCGAACCCAAGGAAACCGTATGAGCCTGTCACTCCTGAGCCGCTACGCCTTCTTTGCCGCTTGCGTGATTTTTACCCTCGCCAGTCTGCCGTTCCTGGAACACGACTGGCTCTGGCCGATCACCGCAGTCACCGGCGTCCTGAGCCTCGTGGGCCTGTTCGATTTGCTGCAAAGCCCCCACGCCGTGCGCCGCAACTACCCGATCCTCGGCAACATCCGCTATCTGGTGGAGGGCATTCGCCCGGAAATCCGCCAATACCTGCTCGAGTCCGACAGCGACGCCCTGCCCTTCTCCCGGGCCCAGCGTTCGCTGGTCTACTCGCGCGCCAAGAACGAAAGCGCCGACAAACCCTTCGGCACGTTGATCGACGTGTACCAATCGGGTTTCGAGTTCATCGGCCACTCCATGCGCCCGGCACTGTTGAGTGATCCGGGCAGTTTTCGAGTGATCGTCGGCGGCCCGCAGTGCACGCAGCCGTATTCGGCGTCAGTGTTCAACATCTCGGCCATGAGTTTCGGCTCGCTCAGCGCCAACGCCATCCGCGCCTTGAACCAGGGCGCCAAGCTCGGCAACTTCGCTCACGACACCGGCGAAGGCAGCATCAGCGCCTATCACCGGGAAAACGGTGGTGACCTGACCTGGGAGCTGGGCAGCGGTTATTTCGGTTGCCGCACCGCAGACGGTCGCTTCGACCCGGAACGCTTCGCCGCCCAAGCGCAAACCCCGCAAGTGCGGATGATCGAAATCAAGATGTCCCAGGGCGCCAAACCTGGCCACGGCGGGATTCTGCCCAAGCACAAAGTCACCCAGGAAATCGCCGAAACCCGCGGCATCCTGATGGGCGAAGACTGCATCTCGCCGTCGCGGCACAGTGCGTTTTCCACGCCGATCGAACTGATGCACTTCATCCAGCAACTGCGTGAACTGTCCGGCGGCAAACCGGTGGGCTTCAAGTTCTGCCTCGGCCATCCGTGGGAATTCATGGGCATCGCCAAGGCCATGCTGGAAACCGGCATCCTCCCGGACTTCATCGTCGTCGATGGCAAGGAAGGCGGCACCGGTGCGGCGCCTGTGGAATTCACCGACCACATCGGCGTACCGATGCGCGAAGGTTTGCTGTTCGTGCACAACACGCTGGTGGGCCTGAACCTGCGGGACAAGATCAAGCTCGGTGCCAGCGGCAAGATCGTCAGCGCCTTCGACATCGCCAGCGTACTGGCCATCGGCGCCGACTGGGCCAACTCGGCGCGCGGCTTCATGTTCGCCATCGGCTGCATCCAGTCGCAGTCGTGCCACACCAACAAATGCCCGACCGGCGTCGCCACGCAGGACACCCTGCGCCAGCGTGCCCTCGTCGTCCCGGACAAGGCCCAGCGGGTGTTCAACTTCCACCGCAACACCCTCAAGGCCCTGGCGGAAATGCTCGCCGCCGCCGGCCTCGATCATCCGTCGCAGTTGTCGGCCAAGCACCTGGTGCGGCGCATGTCGGCGACCGAGATCAAATTGTTCTCACAGTTACATGTGTTCTTGAAACCGGGGGAATTGCTCACCGGCGAGGTCAACGGCGAGTTTTATTCGCGGATGTGGCAGATGGCGCGGGCGGACAGTTTTGAGCCCAATGAGTTGGCGGCTGCATAAACACTGTTTGAACGCCAGTCTCATAGGGAGGCTGGCTTTACACCAAGGAAGAACTTCGTGCTGAAAGTCATCGCTCGGGATTTCATCAAACCCGAACACATTGAAACCGTTCGCCCGTGGTACGCCGAACTGGTCGAGAAGACTCGACTGGAGCCCGATTGCATCGCTTACGACCTGTTCATCGATCAAAAAGACCCCGGCCACTTTATCTTCATCGAACAATGGCCGAACCAGGCGGCGCTGGATGCTCATTGCCAGTCTGAACACTTTCGGCGGTTGGTGCCGCAGATCAACCGTTTCCAGGCCCGGGATTGCATTGTCGTGCTGATGGATGCGTTCTGACGCCCGTCGTCACCCGCGAAGCGCCTTGATCGGGGCCGGCTCTTTGATGACCCAGCGGGCGTATTCATTCAGCCAGGACATTTGAGACATTCAGTAATAGCGAGTGTTTTGCAATTGCCGTCGAATCGCGCCACCCTGCGCGCCGCCGATGTGCGGCGCGCAACCTTTTGCAGCGCTGGCCACTCCTTATTCAACACCCGTTCACGAGCCTGCTGTCATGACGTTTGAACGCGATCACCGGATCGACTTTTTTCGAGGCCTGGCGCTGATCTTCATCTTCTGGGATCACGTGCCTCACAACCCCCTCGGTCAAATCACCCCGCGTAACTTCGGTTTCAGTGACGCCGCGGAAATTTTCGTGTTTCTTGCCGGTTATGCAGCCGTTCTGGCTTACGGGAAAATCTTCCGACGCGATGGTTATCTGATTGCCTGCGTGAAGATTCTGCGCCGCGCCTGGGTGCTCTACGTGGTGCATATTTTCCTGCTGGCGATGCTGATGGGCATTGTCTTCTTCGCCAACAGTCATGTGGAAACGAGGGATCTGGTGGAAGAAATGGGCATGCACCATTTCATCACCAACCCGCAGCAAGCGTTGGTGGATGAGCTGCTGCTGCGCTTCAAACCGAACCTCATGGACCCGCTGCCGCTGTACATCGTGCTGCTGGCCGGCTTGCCGCTGGTGCTGCCGATGCTGGTGCACAAGCCATGGGCGGTGGTGGCCGTGTCGTTGACCGTGTACTTGTTGGCGCCGTGGTTCGGCTGGAACCTGGCGGCCATCAAGGATGGCGTGTGGTACTTCAACCCCGTGGTCTGGCAACTGCTGTTCGTCCTAGGCGGCGCGGCAGCAACTCACGGACTAAGACCTCGATTACCCGACACGCGCCCGTTGCTGCGCCGGCCGTTGTTTGTCAGTGCCGCGGTGTATGTGGTGGTTACCGGTGTGCTGACCGTCTCGTGGCGATGGCCCGAAATTCATGACGCGCTGATGCCCGCGTGGCTGAGCAACCTGTTGTACCCGATCAGCAAGACCGACCTGTCGCCGGTGCGGTTGCTGCACTTCCTGGCGCTGGCGTATGTCACGGCGAAACTGTTGCCGGATACAGGCTGGACGCAAAACTGGCTGGCGCAGCAAAGCTGTCGCATGGGCCGTTATTCGCTGGAGATCTTCTGCCTCGGCGTTCTGTTGGCGCCGCTGGCGGACATGGTCAATGCCATGACCGACGATGCGTTTGCCATGCAGATATTCACAGCCCTGGTGGGTGCGGGGTTGATGGCGTTGCTGGGGGCTTGGCTGGATTTCAATAAGCGATTGACCCGGCCGGCACAGGTCGCCGCCGCCTGATATTGACTGTGTAAAACCTTGTGGCGACGACTCGCTAAATCCCCTCACCACAGCAGATCTCATCAGCCATTAAAAAGCCCCGGCCAATTGACCGGGGCTTTTTCATTTCAAGCGTTACGACTTACGAAGCCGATTGCACCGCACCTTGCGACACATTGGTCGGTTGCAGCTTGAACACGTAGAACAACACGGTCAGCAGCACCAGGAACGCCGGGCCGACATAAAGTGCCACGCGAGTGTCCGGAAAGTACGCCATCAAGCCGACCACCAACACCAGAAACGCCAGTGCCAGGTACGAGCTGACCGGGTACAACCACATCTTGTATTTCAGCCCGGCACGTTCGCTGGCGCTCAGGCCTTGGCGGAACTTGAGCTGGGCCAGCAGGATCATCACCCAGGTCCAGATCGCGCCGAACGTAGCGATGGCCGTCACCCAGACGAAGACTTTTTCAGGCACCAGGTAGTTGAGCAGCACGCCCAGCAACAAGGCGAAAATCGACAGCAGCAGCGCCCGACGCGGCACCCCGTTGTTCGACGTTTTGGCAAAACCAGCCGGCGCCTGACCGTTCTGCGCCAGGCTGTAGAGCATGCGCCCGGTGCTGAAGATGCCGCCGTTGCAGGACGACAGTGCGGCGGTGATCACCACGAAGTTGATGATGCCGGCGGCGGTCTTGATGCCCAGACGCTCGAAGGTCATCACGAATGGACTGCCCTGGGTGCCGATTTCATTCCACGGGTAGATCGACAAAATCACGAACAACGCGCCGACGTAAAACAGCAGAATCCGCCAGAACACCGAGCCGATCGCATTGGGAATGGTCTTCTGCGGGTTCTTCGCTTCACCGGCGGTCAGGCCGATCATCTCGACACCGAGGTAGGCGAACATCACCATTTGCAGGGACATCAACACGCCTTGCACGCCGTTGGGCATGAAGCCGCCGTGAGCCCAGAGATTGGAAACCCCCAACGCCACGCCGTCGTTGCCGAAACCGAACGCGATCACGCCGACGCCGCCGATCACCATCGCAATGATGGTGACGATCTTGATCAGGGCGAACCAGAATTCGAATTCACCGAAGGCTTTTACGGCGATCAGGTTGATCGAGCCCATGCTGATCAACGCGGCGAGTGCCCAGATCCAGCGCGGCACCTCAGGAAACCAGACGCCCATGTACACCGCCACGGCGGTGATTTCCGCGACGCAGGTCACCAGCCACAAGAACCAGTAATTCCAGCCTGTCAGGAACCCCGCCAACGGGCCAAGGTAGTCTTGGGCGTAGCGGCTGAAGGAGCCGGCGACCGGGTTGTGCACCGCCATTTCGCCGAGGGCGCGCATGATCACCAGGATCGCCAGACCGCCGATGATGTAGGACAGCATGATAGCCGGGCCGGCCATTTCAATGGCCTTGGCCGAACCGAGAAACAGACCGACGCCGATACAGGCACCGAGCGCCATCAAGCGAATATGCCGTTCGCCGAGTTCGCGTTTAAGCGGGCCGCCCTGAGCGGTCTCGCCGTGGGGCAGGTGATTGCCGACTGGCATAGGGGTACAACCTCGTCTTGTTATTGGATATGACCACCGAGTGTCGAAGCGCTGACCGATAAGCCATTGCTTGCCTGACACCGGGCCTGCTTCGTGGACAGAACCGTCTTGTAGGACAAAACCTGCAAGATCAGCGGGGCGTGCAGTATAAAAAGCTTCCAACAGGTGTTTTCACTCTATAAACCACAAAATTAAGCGAGAAATCTCGGTTATAGCGCGGTTTACGGAGGTGCATTACCTGACTTTTTCAGGAATTTCCACCGTTAAAACGGCGCGAAGTATTGCACAGCATTGGTGCATCGTCATGCCCCCACCTAGGTAGCATTTACGTAGCGAAGGCTCTAGTACGGCCATCCTGCAGGCGTTGGCTTGCCAGCGATGGCATCCATGAAATCGCCATCGCCGACAAGCCAGCTCCTACGGGTCGGGGGGGG
>NZ_JAVLRV010000002.1:3537130-3564450 GCF_055803035.1 Pseudomonas sp. 300
TCCTGATCGCTCTGGGGTTGGCCGCTGTCAGGGAAATGCGTACCTCGAAGTTTCAATCACGGGAAGCCAGCAAATATGCCGCTACCCTGAGTTACGAACTGAAGCCTGGCCCGAGCGATGCCATTCGCTATCCAGGGGCCGGCCCTTTTGATTTACGTCTGGGCTACAGCGCTCTGGGTGAATTCCTGCCGCGCCTGATCAAACGCGACTATGTCGTTGCGGCACAAACCCGCTTTTCCCAACCGTTGATGGACTACACCGACAAGGGCTTTTTCGTGCCCTATGCAGAAAAAATTCAGGCCGGACTGTCGATCACCGATTGCCGCGCGGCACCGCTTTATCAGTACAAATACCCACAGCAACTCTATTCAAGCTTTGACGCGATCCCGCCGGTGGTGGTCAGCAGTTTGCTGTTCATCGAAAACCGCTTCCTGCTCGACCCTCGTCAACCCCGGGCCAACCCCGCCGTGGATTGGCCACGATTCGGCATGGCGGCGTGGTCGCAGGTCGCCAAATTGCTGCACATGCCTGGCCAATCGGCGGGCGGCAGCACCCTCGCGACACAGCTCGAGAAGTACCGGCATTCGCCCGACGGCTTGACGGTGTCCGGCGGGGAAAAAATCCGCCAGATGATTTCCGCCAGCGTGCGCGCCTATCAGGCCGGGCCGGAAACCCTGGTGGCTCGCCAGAACGTGGTGCGTGATTACCTCAACAGCGTGCCGCTGTCCGCCGTGCCCGGCCACGGCGAAGTGCACGGGATGGCCGAAGGTTTGCGTGTCTGGTACGGCGCCGATTTCAACAAGGCCAACGAACGGTTGCTCAGTACTGACACGGATCCAAAGGCCATGGCGGAAAAAGGCCTGGCCCTGCGTGAGATGCTGTCGTTGATGATTGCCCAGCGCCGCCCTTCCCACTACCTGACCAAGGGCCGTGACGAACTGGCCGAACTCACCGACAGCCACATTCGCCTGCTGGCGCAAAACTTTGTGATCGACGCGCCGTTCGCCGCCGCCGCATTGGCCAGCAAAGTGGTCTATCGCGACTGGCAGACCCAGCCGACCATTCAACCGATCGAAACCAACAAAGGCATCAGCGTGGCGCGCAGTCGCCTGGGCGGGTTGCTCAATCGTCCGCTGTACGACCTCGACCGCCTCGATCTCTCGGCCACCAGCACCCTGCAAGGCGATTTGCAAACCCAGGTCACCGAGTACCTCAAGCATTTGGCCGACCCGGCGTTTGCCACGCAGATTGGTTTGATGGGCGAACGCCTGCTCACGCCCACCAGCACCACGCAAGTGCGCTACAGCTTCACCCTGTTCGAACTGACCCCGGATGGTTCGCGGGTACGCGTGCAGACCGACAGCACCGATCAGCCATTCGACATCAACGAAGGCAGCAAACTGGAATTGGGCTCCACCGCGAAAATGCGGGTGCTGACCACCTACCTGCAAATCATCGCCGAGCTGCACGAAAAGTACGCCGAAATGACCGTCCCGGAACTGAAGAAAGTCGACATCCCGGATCAGGATCGCCTGAGCCAATGGGCCGTCGAGTACCTGATCCAGAACAAGGACCGCAACCTGGCGGCCATGCTCGGCGCCGCGCTGGACCGCAAATATTCGGCCAGCCCCGGCGAAGCCTTTTTCACCGGCGGCGGGCTGCATACCTTCGTCAACTTCCGCAAGGAAGACAACGGTCGCATACCAACCTTGCGCGATGCCTTGCGCGAATCGATCAACCTGCCGTTCATTCGGCTGATGCGTGACCTGGTGCGCTACACCACCTACTCCGGCCCGAACAACAGCGCGGCCCTGCTTGGGGACGACCGCGATCCGCGGCGTCAGGAATACCTGGCCGAGTTCGCCGACCGCGAAGGCACTTCGTTCCTGCTGAAGTTCTGGAAGAGATACAAAAACAAGGACACCCAGGCACGCCTCGAAACCTTCCTCGACAGCATGCGCCCGACGCCGATTCGCATGGCTGCAGTGCATCGCTATCTGTTGCCGCAAGCCAGTCAGGAGAGCTTCAACACCTTCGTGCGCTCGCATCTCGCAGGCGCCAAGCTCACCGAAAAACTCACCGACGATCGTCTGCAACGGCTTTATGAAAACTACAGCCCCGGCCTCTACGACTTGCCGGACCAGGGCTTCATCGCCAAGGTCCACCCGCTGGATCTGTGGCTGATCGGTTATTTGTTGAATCATCCCGACGCCAAGTGGAGCGATATCGTCAAGGCCAGCCAGTTTGAACGTCAGGAAGTCTATAGCTGGCTATTCAAAAGCAAACACAAGGGTGCCCGCGATGGCCGCATCCGCACCATGCTGGAGATCGAAGCGTTCCTCGACATTCATGCGCGCTGGCAGAAAGTCGGCTATCCGTTCGATCACCTGGTACCTTCGCTGGCCACCGCCATCGGCAGTTCCGGCGACCGCCCGGCAGCCTTGGCGGAACTGATCGGCACCATCCTCAATGACGGCGTGCGCATGCCGACATTGCGCATCGACAGCCTGCACTTCGCGGCGAATACGCCGTACGAAACCAAGCTGATCAACGACCCGGATGTCGGCAAACGGGTGATGCCGTCCGAAGTCGCCGCGGCCATGCGCGAAGCCTTGTCGCACGTGGTGGACGCCGGTACGGCCAAACGTGTTTCCGGCACTTTCATCACCCCCGATGGCAAGCCGCTGGCCATGGGCGGCAAGACCGGGACCGGCGACAACCGCATCGAAGCCATTGGTGCCGGCGGACGGATTCTGAGTTCGAAGTCGATCAACCGCACGGCCACTTTTGTGTTCTATATCGGCGACAGCCACTTCGGTACGTTGACCGCATTCGTCCCAGGGAGCACCGCCGAAGCCTTCAAGTTCACCTCAGCCTTACCGGTGCAAGTACTCAAGGGCATGGCACCGATTCTCACGCCGTACCTGCAACCGGGCACGCATACCCAATGCCTGCCGGTGGAGGTAGCGCGACGCTGATAAACGATGGCGGTAATTAATTATTTTCGGCATTGATAATTCCAATGCCTTTACACAGAGGAACGCGGATCAAGCAGCGGTAATTCAAACTTTTACTTTGAGCCTCGGGCGTTAGGCTGGTCACTCCACTTAATGCTCAAGGTTTATTAAAAGCATGACTGACTTACACGGACGTATATCAGCGCTACCGACATCCGGGAACGACGACAACAAAGGCCGCCACTACGCGTTCATCCAGAACCGCATCCACCCCACCTTCAAAGGCGCGTCACTGCCACGGCTTCATGAACTGAGCCTCACACAAACGGCTTCAGGGCAATGGATACAGAGCGCCTGGGATTTCGATCACGCGCCATTACAAGAAGCCAATCTTGAACTCTGGTCAGCGCAAAACACCGTCGACCAGGTCATGGAAAAGGTGCAGGGCGTTTACGAGTTCGCCGAACCGTTACTGACCGACGCGTTAATGAAACAGTTCGGTGTCGACGTCGATGTAAAGACAACCTGCCTGTACCTTTATCTACCGAAAAAGCTGCCCTGGTATGCCAGCGACATCGGCGGTGCTGTTACCCGCACTGTTTCCCTGCTGGACGCGGCCCTGCATAACTTCGCGAGCACAGAAACCTGCGAACCGGACTCGGACTTCATCAGCCAGCCCGATGCGCGCGGGCACTTCGACATCCTGCCGATCAAACGCAAAATGTCCATTGCCCGGTTCCAGAACCTCTGCCGCGAACTGGACATTGGCGCGCGCTACACGAAATACCTCGAAGAGCAGTTGCTGCCCAATGACAGCCTCGCCCAGGGTTACCTGAAGCTGAAAATCGTCGAGAGCGAGAAAGCCGCGTTCAAGGCTGCGGTTCAACTGGCCGTGCTGACAGGCGACATCGACGCCGATGCCAGCGACCTGGTCCTGAAGATGCTCGATGGCCAGCGCAACCTCACCCGCAAAGGCCGGGTGATGCAATTCGCCGAGTTGTCGATTCTCGACAGCCTGCTGAACGGAATCGTGTTGATCACACCGATTCCGGAACAACACATCCGCGAAGCTACTCCGGTGATGGTCTACGTCCCGCAGGACCCTGAGCACCCGCTCAAAGAGTACCCCTCGACCGTCGCGTTCATGAAAGAACTGACGCGCCAGCTGCGCGACAACAACGTCGTGTCGTCCACCGGCATGACCTACCAGCAATACTTCAGCCGGTTCGTCGATCAATCAGACCGAGGGCATTTTTTCAGCGGGCTGCAACAACGCCTGTTCAAAGTAAAGTGGCATCAAAAAGAGCCATTGGACCAGGGGCCGAGCTGGCGGGAAGTTGCCGTCACCAATCCCAATCTGCAGTTCAAAGCCGCACCGATTGCAGGCGAACTCTGGGAGTACCTCTTCCAGCAAAAACTCAACAAGGTCCTCAATGACGCCCGACACATTGCTGTGTCCACCGCCGATGCCGACTCCAATGCCCGATGGGCCTGGTGGGAGAACTTCAAGAAAATAGTCTCGGACATCTTCAACATCGCCCTGATGGTCGTCACGCCGTTCGTGCCGGGGCTGGGTGAAATGATGATGATCTACTCCGTGTATCAGATGACCAGCGATGTCCTCGAAGGCGTTGTCGACATGACCCTGGGGATGTGGACCGAAGCCGGCGAGCATATTGCCGGTGTGGTCTCGGACTTTCTTTCGCTGGTGGCGTTTGCCGCCGGCGCGAAGATCGGAAGCCTTGCACGCCTGAAACTGTCACCGCTGATCGAGGGCATGAAACCGGTCACCCTGCCCAACGGCGAACCACGGCTGTGGCATCCCGACCTCAAACCGTATGCGCGGCCCGATGTGAAGTTACCGGCAGACGCCAGCCCTGACGCGCTGGGGCTGCATGCCCACGAAGGCCAGGACATTCTGTCACTGGATGACCAGCACTACGCCGTGCAAAAAGACCCGCAAACCGGCGACTATCGCGTCAAACACCCGCACCGCGAGAATGCCTATCTACCCGAGTTGAAACACAATGGCCTCGGCGCCTGGACCCACGAAGCCGAGGCCCCGCGAGCATGGGATCGCCCGACATTGATGCGTCGCCTCGGCCACTCGGTGGATGGCTTCAGCGACGCGCAACTGGACAACGTGCGTATCGCCAGCGGCACCGACGACGCTGCGCTGCGCCGGATGTACGTCGACAATACCGCCCCGCCACCGCTACTGGACGACAGCCTCACACGCCTGAGAATCCAGCAGCAGACCCGGCACGCCATTGAACGGATTCGCACGGGCCAGCCTCTGGATCCGCACTCCTATTGGTTCGAGTCGCTGGCCACTTACCTGGAAGGCTGGCCATCGGATAAAGCCCTGAGGGTTTACGAAAACGCCGACATGACGAGCCGGTTCCGCCAGTACGGCAATGCCGAGGCGAGCGAGGCGCAGACGCTGTCCACCAGCCAGTCGCAGCTCATGAGCGAGAAGTTTGCGCCGAGGCTGGTCGAGTTCCTCAGCGAAGAAGAGTTGCAAGCGGTGCTCGGTCGCCCCACCGCCAAAGACGAACAGGTGCAAGCGCTGCGCAATCGACTGGCGGACGAAGCCAGTCGACAGAATGCCAGCATCGTCCATCAGCTTTACCAAGGTACCCAACCGTCCGACGATCCGCAGATCCGCCTCGTTCGCCAGACATTTCCCGAGCTGCCGACCCGCGCGGCACAGACGTTGCTGAACAGTGCCGACGCTGCCGACCTCACGCGCATGACCCAGGAGCAACGTCTGCCATTGAGCCTGAAAAGCCGAGCCCGTGAAGCGGCCTTCGAAGCCCGGACCAACCATGCCTATGAGGGCTTTCATGATGGCGCGCAGTGGGTAGCGGAAACCGAATGCCTGGTGCTGAACGCATTGAGGATTCATACCGACACGTTCGCGCAATTGCGCATCGAGGTTCGCGAAGGCAACGATGCCGGACCACTGCGCGGCAGCGTGGGGACACACGATGCGGCGACGGTCCGGGTGCTGGTCAAGGATGATGTGAACCAGTTCGAAGTCTGGGACGCCGATAACCACAAGCTGCATGAAGCCGCTGGTTTTTACGAAGCGGTCCTCACAGCTTTGCCGAAAGACAAACTGGCGCAGTTGGGTTATCGGCCGGGCCAGGGTGCCTTTTTCAAGCAATGGGTGATGGCCAAGACCGAGACTCCGGCGCAGCGCCGTACTGCGCTCGCCGCGCCGCCAATCCGCCCGAAGGCCATCCACGAAGACATGGTGCTGTTACGCGGTCCCGGTTTCTCCACGACCGCTGCCACGCTCACCGAACGGGTACAGGATATCTACCCCCACTTCAACGAACGCGAGGTCAACACCTTCGTCCGCTCCCTGGGCTCGCAGGAGCAAGGGCACCAGACACTGACCCGACTGGACCGCGAACTGGATGACTTGCGCGTGCTGCTCAATCGCTGGCGATACCGGCAGCCGGATAGCTGGGGGCCGGACCAACGCGGGTTCGTCAGCGGTGGCGGGTTGCACATCCTTGAACGGCTTATCGATTGTTTCAAACGAAAACCCACTGTATTCGGTGAACGCAGTCTCACGGCCGACGGCGGTTATGCGCTGGACCTGTCCGTCGAGTTCGATGTGCCCGATCTCGAACGCTGGTGGAAGGAACTGCCGGACATCAAGCACTACCTCGATCAGATCAGCACCTTGAATCTGGACCGCACGACCTTCTCCGAAACCTCCTCCGGCCTGTTGAACGACTTCCCTCATCTGCGGCAACTGAGCGCCCGCAGTTGCGGGTTGACGCGACTGCCCGAAACCATTGGCAAGATGCACCACCTGCAAACCTTGCGGCTGATGAACAACGACATCACCTTGACCCCGTCCGCCGTCGAGCAACTGCGCAACCTGACCCGCCTTGAAACCCTCAGGCTCGATGACAACAGGCAATTGGGCAGGCTCCCGGACGTCGGGCGCATGCCAAAACTGAGAATCCTGAGCTTGAGCAACACTGGGGCCACCACCTGGCCCGATGGCCTGTTCGGGCCGCTCAACAAGCGTCGACCGCGTGGCTTTTTTCTGGATTTGCAGGAGAACCCGATCAGCGTCATTCCGACGGTCGTACCCGGCTCCGAGGATGCTTTCCTCGTGGCACGGACTCGCTTGTACGAAAAACAACTCTCGGACAAAAACCTGGTGATTTTCAAAGCGTATCGACGGTCAGTCGGCATCGCGCCCAAACAGGTCTACGCCGACGCTGCACGAGACGCTATGAACCTGTGGCCGATGGAAGACGACTCGGTCTGGTGGAGTGCCGAGGTCTCGGGGCTGGGGACTTTCCGGGAGGAAGCCTGGCACGATCTGATGACCGAGCCTGGCTCCGAAGACTTTTTTGCCTTGATCCAGAAGCAGACCCGCTCGGCCGATTATCGGGCCGGCGGCGAATTGCGCCAACAGCTCAGCAACCGGGTATGGCGCATGATCGAAGCCATCGACCTGGACACCGGGTTGCGCAAGGACCTGTTCGAAATGGCCAGGGCGCCCACCACCTGTGCCGATGCCGGGGCCCAGGTGTTCAACCACATGGGCATCAAGGTGCTCGCCTCCGAAGCCCATGCCTTGTCGACGTCCAACGCCGTCCTTGAAAGCAAACTGGTGAACCTGGCCAAAGGTGCCGCTCGCCTCGCGCGGGTGGATGACATTGCCCGGGCCGATTTCGGCAGCCGACCGGGCAATCCCGATGAAGTGGAGGTGTACCTCGCCTACGAAACCGGCCTGGCCCAGCGCCTCGATTTACCCTGGCAATCGGAGTCGATGCTGTATCGCCGCGTGGCCGGCGTGAGCGCCGAAACCCTCGACACCGCCTTCGATACGGTGATGTCGATGGAAGCCGGCGATGGCCTGGTCAACGACATGCTGGAGCAGCCGTTCTGGCAGAAGTACCTGCGTGACACCTACCCGAACGAGTTCCGGCGCAATACCCGGCTGTACGAAACCAGGAGCGACTTGCTGGATGAGTTGCGCGAAGTACAACATGCCTGGGCCAACTCCAAAGACCAGCAAATTGCGCAACGACGCGCACTCAAACAACGCCTGCTAGACCTCGCTCGCCGACTGGATATTGATGAGAGCGTGGTACTGACGGATCAAGACATGACCGATGAGGTCTACGGCGGATTGCTTCACGACATGGGCTACGAAGAAAAAGAGCTGAGCAGAAAGCTGACCCGTGCAGCGCTGCAAAAAGACGCACAGCCGTAATCGGCAAACCCCTGATGCATCGGGTGATGCATCAGGGTTCAACCCTTAACCCACTTCCGAATCCCAGATGACCGTGACCAGGCCGGAGTAGGATCGGGCGACACCGGGCTTGAGCATTTCGCCGACCTCGTCCCGGGCAATCTCGAAGTGCAACGTTCCCGGTTTGCGATCGACATAAAAGCGTGGCTGGAACAGCTCGGTGCCAATGCCGTCGCGCCGCAACGGTCGGCGGTTGACCGGTTGCGCGGCAGCATCCACCAGACCATTGGGCAGCGTCACGCTGACGTCGAGCGGTACGACATGACCGGAAACCGGGTCGCGCACCGAACAGCGGTTGCCATCCAGGGTGTACTGGCAGTCGAGGTTCATCTTGAAGCGACTCGACGAAGACATATTGAACGTCTGATCGCGGAACAGGCGTGTCGGCTTGCGCCCCTGCGTCAGCCACGATTGCCAGCCGCCCTGCGGGACCAGCTCGACGCGATTGCCGCCCGGTGGTATCTCGACCTTGAGGGTGTGTTGCACTTCCAGCGTGAAATTCAGCACGAGTGTCGAATCGGTTGGCTGCATGACGTCACCCATATCGAAATCGCCGTTCGGTCCGACGCTGTAGGTCAGGCGTCCCGAATAACGGCCCGAAGACATGCCCAACGGGTTCGGTGTGATCAGTTCATAGGCGAAATCCAGATAGCTGTAACGCAACCAGGGCACGTTGAACCTGGCCTGCTTATCGCAGCTGGCCTCGGCGGGTGTTTTCCAGAAAAAGGCATAGTTATTCGACCCCACAAGTCCTACGCCACTATAAAGACAGGGAGCGGGCGCATACACCCAACTGGCGCCCCAGAGTTGGGCGTGGGCAAATACATAGCTGCTCCCTCCACCGACCAGACTGAGAACGTCCTCCGTCACATACTGGGAGCCCAGACCTGCAATTCGAACCTTGACCGTCTCGGGTTCGCCCGTCGTTTCATGCACCACGGACAACTCGCGCCACTGTGCAGGGACTTTGAACGTGGCCCCCTGGCGGGACGACGGGTGATTCGCCTGGATCGGCGCATTGGAGTTGAACTGAATCGGCACACGGAGGCTGAACATGTCGTTGTCACGGCACTCGCTGGGATAACCTGCGCAATAACCGCTGGAAGGTGTGTCATTCCTGAATTTATTCTGCTGAGGGTTTGCCGAGTCCGGTCGGAACGACGCCAGAATCGAGACTTCTTCCGACCAGGCTGAAGAACAGGTGAGCAACGATAAAACCCCGATCCCGACACAGCAACGTACCTGCCGCCCCATGCCTTGTGAATGATTCATGTTTTTTCCTCTGAAACGAGTCAGGTCAACAGCCAATCCTGCAGGCATCACGCCCCCGGCAGCACTGCGTTGAAAATCAAATTGACGCTGCCGAAATAGCTGCCCGGTTTATAAACCCCATCGTCAGGCGGCATTGGCACGATCTCCAGCAACACACGTTTACCCGGCGCGGCATCGCTCATCGACACCACCTCGCTACTGGTCAGTTCATTCAGCACATGGCCGTTGAACAGCACGCGCAAGCCAATGTCATGGGCATCCGTGCCGTTGGACAGATAAGGCCTGCCCTCAAGGCGGGCCTCGATGGAGCCGGCTTCATTCTTCACATCGAAATACTTGCGCAAGCTGCCGAGGGTCGAGGTCACCAGATTCCACGGCAATTGCTGCTCGCGGTGAATCCAGCCGGAGTCGGCGGGAATGACGTAGAACGCCTGGCTCGGGATCGTCACGAACACCTCGAAGTGATGCACCTCGCGGGCGGCAAACGCTGAATGGCAGGCCACTGCCGATACCATCAGAACCATCAGTTTTCTGAACATGGTCATCAGCCCTTCACATCGAGCTTCTTGCTGCTCTCGCCTTCAACCAGGGTGAAGCGATACTCGCGGCCGGCCTGCTTCTCGAACTCGAAGGTGCGGCCCGCCAGAATGTGATGCTTGGTGGTGGGCTGGCAGTCCTGGTCGTTCTTGACCGCGCAGTCCTTGAACTCGTCGATCACCACCACGGTGTTGCCGTTGTTGCGGATGCGGTAATCCGTCGCGCCGTTCTCGATCACGCTGGCGTAACGCGTGTCCTTGGGACGAACGAAAAACACCGCGCCATACCCGGCCAGCACCGTGACCCCGGCGGACAGGGTTTTCCTGTATTCCTCGCGCTCTTCAACGGACACCGCGAACTCGTCTTCCTTCTCGGGCACCACCGGCACGAAACGCACGCGGAAATAGCGCTCGCGGTCACGCTCGCCCATGTACAGCAGCCGCGTGCCCTGCATGCCATTGGCGGGCACGATCAGCCGCGCCGGGCTGGCCATCAAGCCGTCCCGGGTGCTGCCGTCGGCACTGGATTTGAGCGGCACTTCCTGCGACTTGCCGTCGGCGTCGTAAAGGATTTCAAGGATGTTGACCTTGACGAAAGCGGTGCTGTCGCCGCCATTGAACACGCGTTTCAAGTACGTGCTTTTATCACCGTCCATATAGTCGTAGACCGTGCCGATATTGATGCTCGGCCCGGCGTGAGCCGTCTGGGTGAACAAACAAAAACCAATCAATGCCAACCGACGTTTCATCGTCATTTACCTCATAGAAAAAGTGCGTTTTGCCGGGCATCAGCCTGCCGTCGGCGTCTCAAGCGTCAGGTCTGCCAACGTATCCGGCGTGCAACGCAGATCGCCGATCATCAGCACGTTGTTTTCCGTGCGGCCATTGCTCGGGTCGAGGCGGAACTGGCACAGCAACTGGTTGCCGTGGCGCACTTCCAGAGTCGGGGAACCGGCGTTCATTTCCATGGAGAAGAAACCGTCCACTTCACTCACCCCACGACTGGCGTGGTTGATGATGTGGTGGCCCTTGAGCGGGCTGCCCTGGTAGTCCACCAGACGACCGAGCACGGTGAGGGTTTTCATCACGCGAATCTGCCGATATTCGACGCCGCCCTTGTTCAGGTGATAGCTGGAGCGGGCCGGCTGGATGGTCGCGGCCGGAACGTGATTGCCCTCGAAATCGAAACTGACCGAGCTGCTTTTGTAAGCCGTGATCGGCACGAAATTGCGCCCTGGCTTGAGGATTGCGCTGCCGCCGCTCAAATCGTCGGCACGCAGGGCGATGTCATCGATGTCCGACTCGACATCGATGATCATGCCCGCTCCGTTGCGGTGGGACTGGCTGGTCATGACCATTTTCTGCCCGCCGACGGCAACGGTGCTGTCGAGGTTCAGGCCACCGGTGAAGTCGTTGTTGTAAGAGGAACGCTGGATGAAACCGTCAGCGTTGACCTGCTCCGATTGCATCGTCGCCATCGCGTTCATGCCGATGCCATAGGTGTCGGTGATGGCCGTGGCGGAAACGCTTTGCAGCAGGTGATCCTGCAAATCTTTGCGGTAGGTGACCGAGGCATTGTTATCGCGCCCGCCGTCGCGATCGGTGCGGGTGCCGATGCTGCCGGAGATCTGTTCGCCCGGACCGCCCAGGGCAATGTTGACGCTCAGGTCGACACCACGATTGCGGTCATTGCCGGAGCTGAAGCTGCCGGGTCTGTCGAATAGCGACAAGCGCCAGTTGGCGTCGCTGCCGAACAATCGGCTGCGCTGGCTCCAACCCAGATCCACGCCGACGCCTTCGGTATTGCCTTCGCTATGAGACACCCGGGCATTGACCGAACTTTTGCTGGTAAGCCGATGGTTAACCGACAACGACGAGTTGCTGGTCTGGCCGATAAATACGTTGCGCTGCCGCACTCGCGTGCCGTCCGGCAGCGTGTCGTAGAGCCGGGTGGTGTCGAGCCAGCTGCGGTTGTGACTGGCGACGATGCTGCCGCTGCCGTAGGAATAAAGCCCCTGCACGTCGAGGCCGGTGCCGTAGTCCTCGGTCTTGTAGACGTTGGCATACACGCTGGCATTGTTGACGATGGCCCAATCGACCGAGGTGCCGTATTGCAGGGCGTCTTTCACCTGTCGGCCCGACAGGCCGAGGATCACCCGAGGGTGCAGCAGAAAATTGAAGGCGGCACCGGCCGTCATGTCGCCGTCGTTCTGATCGTCCCAGTTGCTGAGCAATTTCGATTCACGCCCGGCGAACAGGTTGTATCGCCAGCGCTCGTCATGATTGCGCCAGTTGTTGGGTTTATAGACCAGTTCCTGCGTGCTGGAGGTGATCTGACCGTCTTCGATCAGGCGCACTTCCACTTCATAGATGCCACCGGGCAACGGCCGCGTGTCGAGGGTCTGCAAACCTGCCGGCATCGCCTGCGTGTTGATCAGCAAACCGTCGCGATAGATTTCCACCGAACCCTGGCGATTGGCCGTGACGTAGATCGGGTAGACCGCCGGTTTCGGGTTATTGATGGCCAGGCTGTCGGAGCTGCCGTACATGACACCCACTGCGGTGTCGGGGCTGGCGCCGAAGGAGCGTGGCTGACGGGTCAGGCCTTCCGAGTTGGGCGTGAATAAGCCAAGGCGCAGAAAATTGCCTTCCAGTTCGCGCTGGGTATAGAGCTCGTGCACGGCGTGATAGATCTGGTTATCCACACCGCCCAGTCGCGACAGTTGCAGGTTCACCGCTTGAGTCCAGTTACCGAGGCTGCTGCTGGCTTCAAGACCATATCGCCCGCCCAGGTCCTGGTTTTGCCCGCCATTGAGGTTCAACTGGTTGCGCACGATCAACCCGGTGCTGCCGCCTTCGGGCTGGTTGTAATAACGCTGCACCTGATCGTCGCGTTCGGCGTTTTCCGTGAGGATCGACACCAGCGAGTTTTCCAGGCTGTAGTGCACGGCCAATAGCTGCTCGGGGCATTTCACCTGGCAGTTGCCCAGCGCCACGCCTTGCTTCAAATAGTTCGACCAGGTGTCGCGTTCACTGGGCTTGATCGTGCTGTCGCTGACATCGGTGAAGTCAACGAGGGTGATGCGGTCGTCGCGGGTTAACACGACCATCGCCTCACCGAGAAATTGTTGGTCAAGTTCCACGCGCACCGCCAGCGGTACATCAAAGAAGTGCTCTTCAAACTCGCTCGGCAGCCCCTTGGCCTGCGCCAGCAAACTTCTCGGTGTAGTGCCGTTTTCCGTGGGTGCGGCCAAGGCCGTTGCACAAAAAAAAAGGGCAAGCGCCGTCGCGATGGGAGTCATCGGGAACATGAACGAAATACTCTATGGATAAAAATGTTAAAGCCGATCGACAGACAAAAATCGCCTGCCGATCGGTCAGGCTATCAAGTAAGGACAAGCCCTGGCTCAAGACTTAAATGCGGGGTACAGCATCGAAAATCACGACCGGACTAGCGGTGTACAGGCCGACCTGGGAGGCAGTGGGTTTGGTTGCGGTTATACGCAGCTCCGCACGCATGCCGCCATTGGATTCGGTATCACCTACCACTTCCTGACTGGTACCGGTCAATACCTTTCCATTGAAGGTATAAGTCAGGGGAATGTTTTGCGCCACAGAACCGTTGAACAAGGGTTGCGGACCGCCTTCGACGTATGCGTTCACCGAGCCCTCGGTGTGCTTGATATCGTACATGCCGGCCACGTCTGTCAGGGTTCCGGCAGGGATGAGGTATTGCATTTTCTCGTCTTTACCGAAGTCCGGATTTACAGGCTGGGCATAAAAGATCGAACTCGGAATTTCAGCAGTAATGTTAATGGAGGTGCGCGACTCATCCGCAGCGAACGCCATCGAAGTGCTCAGGGCCATGAGGGTCATCGGAACGGCGATTGCAAACTTCTTGAACATGGTTGAATACCTGTATTTTTCAAAGTGATTGGTCAGTGGAAAGCATGAGTCGTCCAGATCGCCGCCTTAAATAGTGGCAATTTGACTCAACTTTCGACGGAGAGAATGATCGGCCAATTTCCTGAGAAAGTAAGTACGTAACTTCCGAAGAACGTGTAGTAACAACCACCCACAAGCAAGTAGAAAAAACCCTAAAAATCAATAATTAAACCGTTCACCCGACAGAAACATACTACAAACAGTTTTAATTAAAAAAGCACACAGATAAATAAAACAGACAATCTGTAAGAGAAGGACTACTTAGGCTTAACTATTAAAAATCATTCTCTGTTAGTTACTCACAATTAGATTGATCACTCTAAAATAGCAAGCGATAAAACGGTGCTTTCTGCCCCCTGCACTGAAAACCGCCACGACGTCCTTGCGCCGGCGACCGTTGGTCCTGTTCACTTGCCTTCTCGATAAGATATATCTTAAGTTGTATCTAAACACGACAGAGAGAAGGAAAAATGAGAGACCATCATTCCCCCCACCGCGAACACGGTGACGGCCGCGACGGCTTCGAGAAACGCCCCGGTCGCGAACGCGGCGGTCGCGGCCCACGGGTGTTTGCCCCCGGCGATCTGAAATTGCTGCTGCTGGCGCTCATCGCAGAACAGCCCTGCCACGGCTACGACTTGATCCGCCAGATCGAGGGCATGTTCGACGGCGCCTACAGCCCCAGCCCCGGCGTGATCTACCCGACCCTGACCTTTCTGGAAGAAAGCGAAATGATCCAGGGCGATGCCGAAGGCGGAAAAAAACGCTACAGCGTGACTGACACCGGTCGTCTGTCTTTAAGTGAGCAAGCGGTTGCACTGGACGGCGTGCGCATGCGCATCGATGTCAGCAAGCGTTCGTTGCGCGGCCATGACCGTCCGGCTGAAATTCACGAAGCGGTGCATAACCTGCGTCATGCGTTGCAACTGCATCACGGTCGCTGGAGCGCGGAAGAAATCGTTCGGGTCGCCGCCCTGCTCAACGACACCGCCAAAGCCATCGTCGATGGCCCCTTCGTTCAACCCACTGCGGAGAAAGCTGAATGACTGAAGTGATCGAGCACACCATTCACCGTGTCATGCATGAAATCAAACGCCGTCGCCTGCAAGTCTTGCGGGTGGTTGACCTGACCCCGCGCATGCGCCGGATTACTCTGGGCGGCCCTGAACTGGCCGGCTTCATCAGCTTGGGCACAGACGACCACGTCAAACTGCTATTCCCGCAGAACGCGGCAGAACACGCGGCGCTGGAGACCCTGGTGCTCGGTGCCGGCAAGGACAACGGCCCGATGCCGGCGATGCGCGATTACACGCCACGTCGCTACGACCTCGACACGCTGGAGCTGGACATCGACTTCGTGTTGCACGGCGACGGCCCTGCTTCGACCTGGGCCGAACAGGCCACACCGGGGCAGTTCCTGCACATCGGCGGGCCGCGCGGCTCGATGATCGTACCGGACATGTTCGACAGCTATTTGCTGATCGGCGATGAGACGGCAATTCCCGCGATTGCGCGGCGTCTGGAGGGTTTGGCGGCCAATCGGCGAGCGCTGGTGATCATTGAGGTGGAGAACGGCGCGGAACAGCAGAAGCTCGAAAGCCCGGCGCAGGTCAATGTGATCTGGGTGTTGCGCGACGGTGGCAGGAACAATCTGCTGACCACGGTGAAGGAATTGCAGATACCCGCCGGCCATCTGTACACGTGGGTGGCCACAGAGAGCAAAGTGTCACGGCAGATTCGTCGGGTATTGCTGGACGAGCACGGGCTGAACGATCAATTCCTCAAAGCCGTCGGCTATTGGCGGCTGGACGACAGCGACGAGGAATAACAACGCAGGACTGTAGGAGCGGCGTTGATCAGACGTTGGGGTGATCAGCCCCGGCGGCGATCCAACGCGATCACCAGCAAGGCAATCAGCACAAACCCCGCAAACAATCCGCCGGCATTCACAAACACCTGTGGATAACCCAGCGTGTCCACATCAATGAACGGGTATGGATAAGTCGCCAGCAGATGCCCGCGCAGCAGGGCATACGCGAAGTACACCAACGGGTAAATCACCCACAGCGCGATGTGCCGCAGACGCAAGGTGCCCTTGGGCACGCACAACCACCACCAGGCCAGAAACAGCAGCGGCATGACGTCGTGCATCAGTTCATCGGCCAGCCATTGCCAGCCTTCGGGATGCCACAGATGGCGCAACAGGACGTTGTAGGCGAGGCCGACCACGGCGATGCTCACGGCAATCCCGCTGCTCACCCACGGCTGCAAAAACCAGCGGCGTGCCGCCGACTCGCGGGACGTCAATGCGCAGGTCAACACGGTTGCCACCAACGTATTGCTGAGCACGGTGAAATAGCTGAAAAAGCTCAGCAACCCACCCAGCAAACTGGCGCCCAGCGCCCAGCGTGAATAGAAAATCAGGTACAGCTGAATGCTCAATCCTGCCCAGCCGAGCAGCGCCGCCACCGCCACAAAACGACGCCTCGCGGCAGACTGGCTGACCATGTTCAGAGCGGGCGCTTGGTGCGCATCAACTTGACGTACAAGCGTTCAACCTTCTCCCGCGCCCACGGGGTTTTGCGCAGGAAGGTCAGGCTCGACTTGATGCTCGGGTCACTCTTGAAGCAGCGAATATCGATGCGCTCGGCCAGCCCCGACCATTCGTAATGTTCAACCAGCGCGTTGAGGATTTGTTCCAGCGTCACGCCGTGCAGCGGGTTGTTGTTCTGTTCGGTCATGCCGGGCCTTCACGCGAGAGATAAATTGGAAGCCGCGCACCTTAGCCGAGGGGGTGTTCGGGTGGAAGGGTTCTGTGCGCTATCTGATAAATGTAGGCGAAACGGGACAAAAAATTTGAACGCGATTAAGGATCTACGGCATCACACGCCCCCTGTGGGGGCTGGCTTGCCAGCGATGGCGATCTGCAGAGCGATGCAAGATTCAATGGCCCCGTCGCTGGCAAGTCGGATCGCCGCACCGCAGCTCAGTTGCCACGGTGTTCTGACTGTTACCAAATCCG
Organism: Pseudomonas sp. 300; assembly: GCF_055803035.1. Taxonomy (NCBI): domain Bacteria; kingdom Pseudomonadati; phylum Pseudomonadota; class Gammaproteobacteria; order Pseudomonadales; family Pseudomonadaceae; genus Pseudomonas; species Pseudomonas sp. 300. Next base: position 3,554,153 of record NZ_JAVLRV010000002.1, read on the forward strand.
AAAGAATTCATGTCGGGAAAAGGTCTTTCTCTATTTGTAACAGAACATTATCCTTGCGCCCGACAAGCTGAAACGCTTCCGCTCATCGCTCCATCCTTGCTGCTTTCAGTTCACTCCCCAGAAAAGACCAAGAATTCCTTCTCTATGCCTTATCTTCAATCATCGCGAGACAGCGCTGTCTTACCGGCTGTTGCCAGCCGAAATGCCCTGAACCTGATCGGCGGATTCACCGTATTGGGCCTCGCCACCTGCGTTCAGGCCGCCCCGGCCTTCGATAGCGAATCGCCGTGGATGCTCGGTGACTGGAACGGCACGCGCACCGAGCTTTCGGAAAAAGGCTACGACTTCAAAGTCGATTACACCGGTGAAATGGGCAGCAATCTGCACGGCGGCTACGACCATGACCGCACCGCACGCTACAGCGATCAGTTCGGCCTCGGCACGCATCTCGATCTGCAGAAGATCCTCGGTTGGGACGACGCTGAATTCCAGCTGACCATCACCGAGCGCAACGGCAACAACATCAGCAACGACCGGATCAATGATCCACGGGTCGGCGGTTTCACTTCAGCGCAGGAAGTCTGGGGTCGCGGGCAAACCTGGCGCCTGACGCAGATGTGGTATCAGCAGAAATTCTTCGACCGGAAACTCGACATCAAGGTCGGCCGTTTCGGTGAAGGCGAAGACTTCAACAGCTTCCCCTGCGACTTCCAGAACCTGGCGTTCTGCGGCTCGCAGGTCGGCAACTGGGTCGGCGGCATCTGGTACAACTGGCCGGTCAGCCAATGGGCGATGCGGGTCAAATATCACCTGACACCGGAGCTGTACGCGCAAGTCGGCGCGTATGAACAGAACCCGTCGAACCTCGATCGCGGCAACGGTTTCAAGCTCAGCGGCAGTGGCACCCAAGGTGCGATTTTGCCGGTGGAACTGGTGTGGACGCCGAAGTTCAACGGCCTGCCGGGCGAATACCGCGCCGGTTATTACTACAGCAACGCCAACGCTACCGATGCCTACAAGGACCGCAATGGTCAGCCCGCCGCCTTGAGTGGCGAGGCCTACCGCAGCGCATCGAGCAAGCACGGCGTGTGGCTCGGCGTGCAACAGCAACTCACCAGTCGTGCCAGCGACCACTCCCGTGGCCTGAGCGTGTTCGCCAACGGCACGATGCACGACAAGAAGACCAACGCCATCGACAACTATGTCCAGGCCGGCGTCGTCTACAAAGGTCTGTTCGATGCGCGCGCCAAGGACGACATCGGTTTCGCGATGGCCCGGGTTCATGTCAATCCGGCATACCGCAAAAACGCCGAGGCGAGCAATCAGGCCCATGCGGTCTACGACTTCGACGATCCAAGCTACCTGCCGCCGCAGGACACCGAATACAGCGCCGAACTCTATTACGGCGTGCACGTCACGAACTGGCTGACCGTGCGCCCGAACCTGCAATACATCCGCCACCCCGGTGGCGTGGACAAGGTCGATGACGCGCTGATTGGCGGGATCAAGGTCCAGTCCTCGTTCTAACCAACGCCACAAAATCTGTGGGAGCGAGCCTGCTCGCGAAGAGGCCATCAGCTTCAACATCAATGCTGACTGACACACCGCTTTCGCGAGCAGGCTCGCTCCCACAGGGGACCGCATCAACCGAACCTTTTTTATCTGAACCATGCCCGCGCCGGATCGTCATCTACAGTGAACTTGCGCGGGACTACTTGAAACGTCACGGAGAACCACACTATGAGCACTGATGGTGCTTTGAGTCGAAGCCGTCTATTGCCGACCCTGCTCGGCATTCTGCTTCTGCTAATGGGCCTGGCCATGCTGGCCGGCGGGATCAAACTGAGCATGCTCGGCGGCTCGCTGTATTACCTGCTGGCCGGTATCGGCCTGGCACTGACCGGCGTGCTGCTGATTCTTGCCCGCCGCGCAGCCTTGGGGCTTTACGCCTTGGTGCTGTTCGCCAGCACCGTCTGGGCCCTGTGGGAAGTCGGCCTGGACTGGTGGCAACTGGTGCCGCGCCTGGCGATGTTGTTCGCGCTGGGTATTGTCATGTTGCTGCCATGGTTCCGTCGCCCGCTGCTGATCACCGGCCCCGCGCCGATGGGCACCGGCGCGCTGAGCGTAGCCGTGGTGCTGGCGGGCGTTGCTGCTCTGGCCAGCCAATTCACCAACCCCGGTGAAATCAAAGGCCAACTGGACCGCGACAGCGTGCCGGGCATGACCAACACTGCCCCGGCCATGCCCGACGGTGACTGGAACTCCTACGGCCGCAGCGCCCACGGTGATCGTTACTCGCCACTGGCACAGATCACCCCGCAGAACGTGAACAAGCTCGTTCCGGCCTGGACCTACCGCACCGGCGACCTGCCGGGGCCGAACGATCCGGGTGAAACCACCGCTGAAAACACCCCGCTGAAAGTCAACGGCATGCTCTACGTGTGCACGCCGCACAGCCAGGTGATCGCGCTGGACCCGGACACCGGCAAGGAAATCTGGCGTTTCGATCCGAAGCTCTCCACGCAGAATGCGGCGAACTTCAAGGGTTGGGCGCACATGACCTGCCGTGGCGTGTCGTATCACGATGACGCGGCTTACGCCTCCGAGCAGAGCCCGACCGGCACCGCCAGCCCTGCGCCGGTCAGCACTGTCTGCCCACGCCGTATCTTCCTGCCGACCGCCGACACCCGCCTGATCGCCCTCGACGCCGACACCGGCAAGATGTGCGAAGACTTCGGCAACAAAGGCCAGGTCGACCTGAGCGCCAACATCGGCGGCTTCAACGCCGGCGGTTACTACTCCACCTCGCCTCCAGCCGTGACCAAAGACCTGGTGGTGATTGGTGGCCACGTCACCGACAACGTCTCCACCGACGAGCCGAGCGGCGTGATCCGCGCGTTCGACGTGCACACCGGCAAACTGGTGTGGAACTGGGACAGCGGCAACCCGGACGACACCACGCCGATTGCCGAAGGCAAGGTCTACACCCGCAACTCGCCGAACATGTGGTCGATGTTCGCCGTCGACGAAAAACTCGGCATGCTGTACCTGCCGATGGGCAACCAGACACCGGACCAGTTCGGTGGCGCACGCACGCCGGAATCGGAACTGCACGCCGCCGGCCTGACGGCCCTCGACATCGCCACCGGGCACGTGCGCTGGCACATGCAGTTCACCCACCACGACCTGTGGGACATGGACGTCGGTGGCCAGCCAACCCTGATGGACCTGAAAACCGCTGACGGCGTGAAGCCGGCGGTCCTGGCGTCCACCAAGCAAGGCAGCATCTACGTGCTGGATCGCAGCACTGGCCAACCGATCGTGCCGATCAACGAAGTGCCGGTGCCACAAGGCGCTGTCGAAGGTGATCACACCTCGCCGACCCAACCGAAATCCGACCTCAACCTGATGCCGCCGCCGCTGCAAGAGCGCGACATGTGGGGCGTCACCCCGTTCGATCAACTGATCTGCCGGATCGACTTCAAATCCATGCGCTACGACGGCCCGTTCACCCCGCCGTCGCTGCAGGGTTCGATCGTTTACCCCGGCAACTTCGGTGTGTTCGACTGGGGCGGTTTCTCGGTTGACCCGGTGCGTCAGATCGCTTTCGTGAACCCGAGCTACATGGCGTTCAAATCGAAAATGATCCCGGCCGCCGAAATCGCGGCCCAAGGCCCGCGCAAAAGCGAAACCGAAGGCGTGCAGCCGAACAAAGGCGCGCCGTACGGCGTGGTCCTCGAAGCGCTGCTGTCGCCAATGGGCCTGCCGTGCCAGGCGCCGGCGTGGGGCTATGTGGCGGCGATCGATCTGACCACCGCCAAAGTCCTGTGGAAGCACAAGAACGGCACCGTGCGCGACAGCTCGCCGGTTCCGATCCCGCTGAGCATGGGCGTGCCTAGCCTGGGTGGCACCATCACCACTGGCAGTGGTGTTGGTTTCCTGAGCGGCACCCTCGACCAGTACCTGCGTGCCTACGACGTGAAAAACGGCAAACAGTTGTGGGAAGGTCGCCTGCCTGCAGGCGCGCAAACCACACCGATGACCTACACCGGCAAGGACGGCAAGCAATACGTGCTGGTCGTGGCGGGCGGTCATGGGTCTCTGGGCACCAAACAGGGTGACTATGTGATTGCGTACAAACTGTCCGAGTAAGGTTTAGCGGCGGTTAAAACGAAGGCGACTCCCGCGAGGGGGTCGCCTTTTTTTGTGGGTGACACGCACCCCCTGCAGGAGCTGGCTTGCCGGCGATTGCGGTTCAGCATTCAACGTTGATGCTGGCTGACAGGACGCCATCGCTGGCAAGCCAGCTCCCACAGGGGGGTTGCGTGCAGGTTCGACAAATTGCGGGCAACAAAAAACCCGCCTTGGCGGGTTTTTCATTACAGCGGCCAGCGGATCAGAAATCCTCCAGCCGCCACACTTCATACGCCGGTGTCTCGTAGGGATGGCTCTGCTTCAAAGCCGCCACCACCGACCGGATCAACTCATCCGCCACCACCAGCTCAACCTTCCATTCCTCAACCTGTTCGACCTGCCCTGCTTCGCCAATGAACGGCTGACTGCCATCCAATGGACGAAACTGACCCAGGCCCAACACCTGCCATGCGCAGTGATCGTAAGCACCGATCCGCCCGCCACCGGCAGCGAACACAGCGCTTTTGACCGCCTCGACGTGGCTGGCCGGAACAAAAAAGCTGAGCTTGTACACGGCGCTTAGTTCACCCACACGCGAGCGTTACGGAACATGCGCATCCATGGCGCGTCTTCGTTCCAGTCTTCCGAACGCCACGAGTTCTGCACGGCGCGGAACACACGTTCCGGGTGCGGCATCATGATCGTCACGCGACCGTCACGGCTGGTCAAACCGGTGATCCCGCGCGGCGAACCGTTCGGGTTGGCCGGGTAGTTTTCGGTAACCTTGCCATGGTTGTCGACGAAACGCATCGCCACGCAACCCGACAGATCGGCTTCCAGCAACGCTTCTTCGCTTTCGAACTCGGCATGACCTTCGCCGTGTGCGATGGCGATCGGCATGCGCGAACCGGCCATGCCTTGCAGGAAGATCGAGTTCGACTCCTGGACCTGAACCATCGCCACGCGCGCTTCGAACTGCTCGGAACGGTTACGCACGAAGTGCGGCCAGAACTCGCTGCCCGGGATCAGCTCGTGCAGGTTGGACATCATCTGGCAACCGTTGCATACGCCGAGGGTGAAGCTGTCGTTACGTTCGAAGAAACCCTGGAACGCATCGCGAGCACGGCTGTTGAACAGCGCGGACTTGGCCCAGCCTTCACCGGCACCCAGTACGTCGCCGTAGGAGAAACCGCCGCAAGCGACCATGCCCTTGAAGTCGTTCAGGTCGACACGGCCGGCCAGAATGTCGCTCATGTGCACGTCGATCGCGTTGAAACCGGCGCGGTCGAACGCGGCGGCCATTTCCACCTGGCCGTTGACGCCCTGCTCACGCAGTACGGCAACCTGTGGGCGGATGTTTTTCTTGATGTAAGGCGCGGCGACGTCCTGGTTGACGTCGTAGCTCAGCTTGACGCTCAGGCCCGGATTGTCTTCTTCCAGCAGCACGTCGAACTCTTGTTCGGCGCAATCGGCGTTATCACGCAGACGCTGGATCTGGTAGCTGGTTTCAGCCCAGGTACGCTGCAGCAGACGACGCTGGCCTTCGAAGACGGTGTCGCCGTTGAAGGTGATGTTGATCTGGCCGTTGTTCATCGGCTGACCGATCACCGACACGCACTCGCCCAGGCCAGCAGCGCTGAACTGCGCGAGGATGTCCGGGGTGGCGTCCTGACGAACCTGGATCACCGCGCCCAATTCTTCGTTGAACAGGATCGCGGCGATGTCGGCGGAAGTTTCCGCCAGACCGTCGAGGTTCAGGCTCAGGCCGCAGTGACCGGCGAAGGCCATTTCCACGGCGCTGGTCAGCAGACCACCGTCGGAACGGTCGTGGTACGCCAGCAGGTGACCGTCGGCGTTGAGGCCCTGGATCACTGCGAAGAAGGCTTTCAGGTCTTCGGCGTCATCGACGTCCGGCGCTTGCGAGCCAAGCTTGCCGTGAACCTGGGCCAGGATCGAGGCGCCCATGCGGTTCTGGCCACGGCCCAGATCGATCAGGATCAGGTCGGTGGTGCCCTTGTCCATGCGCAGTTCCGGGGTCAGGGTCTGACGGATGTCAGCCACTGGCGCGAAACCGGTCACGATCAGGGACATCGGCGAGGTGACGGTCTTGTCGACGCCTTCGTCGTTCCAGCGCGTGGCCATGGACATGGAGTCCTTGCCCACCGGAATGGTGATGCCCAGCTCAGGGCACAATTCCATGCCGACCGCTTTCACGGTGTCATACAGGCGCGCGTCTTCACCGGGGTGGCCGGCGGCGGACATCCAGTTCGCCGACAGTTTGATGTCGGAGATCTTGTTGATGCGCGACGCGGCGATGTTGGTCAGGGTTTCGCCGATGGCCATACGGCCCGACGCCGGAGCGTCCAGCAGAGCCAGCGGAGTACGCTCGCCCATGGCCATGGCTTCACCGGTGTAGACGTCGAAGCTGGTGGCGGTGACGGCAACGTCGGCCACCGGAACCTGCCACGGGCCAACCATCTGGTCACGGGCCACGAGGCCGGTGATGGTGCGGTCGCCGATGGTGATCAGGAAGCTTTTGCTCGCCACGGCCGGGTGATGCAGAACGCGTTCGACGCAGTCGGCAATTTCCAGTGTCGACGGATCGAAGTCGTCGCCCAGTTCGTTTTCACGAACGGCCGAACGGTGCATGCGCGGGGCTTTGCCCAGCAGCACTTCCAGCGGCATGTCTACCGGGCTGTTGCCGAAGTGGCTGTCGGTGACCGTCAGTTGCGGCTCGGCAGTGGCTTCGCCGACCACGGCAAACGGGCAACGCTCACGTTCGCAGATCGCCTGGAAGCGTTCGAAGTCCGCCGGGCCAACCGCCAGAACGTAACGTTCCTGGGATTCGTTACTCCAGATTTCGTGCGGGGCCATGCCCGGTTCGTCGTTTGGAATGTTGCGCAGTTCGAAGCGACCGCCACGGTTGCCGTCGTTCACCAGTTCCGGGAACGCGTTGGACAGACCGCCCGCACCCACGTCGTGGATGAAGCTGATCGGGTTCTTGTCGCCCAGCTGCCAGCAACGGTCGATGACTTCCTGGCAACGGCGCTCCATCTCAGGGTTTTCGCGCTGTACGGAAGCGAAGTCCAGGTCAGCCGAGCTGGTGCCGGTGGCCATGGAGGAAGCGGCGCCGCCGCCCAGACCGATCAACATCGCCGGGCCGCCGAGTACGATCAGCTTGGAGCCGACGGTGATCTCGCCTTTCTGCACGTGTTCGGCACGGATGTTACCCATACCGCCAGCCAGCATGATCGGCTTGTGGTAGCCCCGAACTTCGTCGCCACGCGGGGTGGTGATCGACTGTTCGAAGGTACGGAAATAACCGGTCAGGGCCGGACGGCCGAATTCGTTGTTGAACGCGGCGCCACCCAGTGGGCCTTCGATCATGATGTCCAGCGCGGTGACGATGCGCTCAGGCTTGCCGTACGGCACTTCCCACGGCTGTTCGAAGCCAGGGATCTGCAGGTTCGAAACGGTGAAGCCGGTCAGGCCAGCCTTTGGCTTGGCGCCACGACCGGTAGCGCCTTCGTCGCGAATCTCGCCACCGGAACCGGTGGACGCACCCGGGAACGGGGCAATCGCGGTCGGGTGGTTGTGCGTTTCGACCTTCATCAAAATGTGCACCGGTTCCTGCACCGCGCCGTACTGGCGGGTTTCAGGGTCCGGGAAGAAACGGCCGGCAACGTTACCGACGATCACCGAAGCGTTGTCCTTGTAAGCGGACAGAACGCCTTCGCTGTGCATCTGGTAAGTGTTCTTGATCATGCCGAACAGGCTTTTTTCCTGGCTCTGACCGTCGATATCCCAACTGGCGTTGAAGATCTTGTGACGGCAGTGCTCGGAGTTCGCCTGGGCGAACATCATCAGTTCGATGTCGTGCGGGTTGCGCTTCAAGCCGACGAAGGCGTTGACCAGGTAGTCGATCTCGTCTTCGGCCAGGGCCAGGCCCAGCTCGGTGTTGGCTTTTTCCAGCGCGGCGCGGCCGCCACCCAACACGTCGATCGCGGTCAGCGGCTTCGGTTCGGCGTGGCTGAACAGGCCGGCGGCCTGTTCAAGGTTGGCGAGGACGATCTGGGTCATGCGGTCGTGCAGCGCGTCAGAGATCAACAGCGCTTCGGCGTCGCTGAACTGGCCGGCGACATAAAACGCGATGCCGCGCTCCAGACGCTGAATCTTGCCCAGGCCGCAGTTGCGAGCGATATCGCTGGCCTTGCTGGACCACGGCGAGATGGTGCCGAAACGCGGCAACACCAGGAACAGGCGACCGGTCGGTTCTTGAACCGGAACGCTTGGACCGTACTTCAGAAGGCGCGCGAGCACCTGCTGTTCGTCGCCGGTCAGGACGCCGGTAACTTCGGCGAAGTGAGCGAATTCAGCATACAAGCCACTGACAGCCGGAACCTTCTGGCTCAGTTGCTCAAGGAGTTTGCTGTGGCGAAAGGCAGAAAGGGCAGGAGCGCCGCGCAGGATCAACATCTTCGGGACAGCCTCGGGAAGGGGTGTGCTTTGAGGCCGTGCATTCTAGCCTAAACCGCCCGCAACAGCACCCGAAACGGTACGGGCGGCGTCACCCGGACGTCGGGCCGGTTCTTCGGCGCCGAAACAGCGATCAGTCAGGTGTTATTTTTTGTGTCACAAAATGCAGTTCGGGCCCATTCCTGCGGGCTCCAGAGCGGTTTTTCGCTCTCTAGCAGACACGGCCTTCGCTGTCGAGATATGGCGGTCGTGGTCCTTTGCGTATACTGCGCAGATGTTTTCCCCAACGGCTTTGCGTCCGCGGTACGCCAAATGGCTGATCGCAACCGGACTCTTCCTGATGCTCAGTGGCTGTGTTGATAAACCCAACACGCTGGAGCGCGTAAAGGAGGATGGCGTGCTGCGGGTGGTTACCCGAAACAGCCCCGCCACCTACTTTCAGGATCGCAACGGTGAAACCGGCTTCGAATACGAGCTGGTGAAGCGCTTCGCCGACGATCTGGGGGTCGAACTCAAAATCGAAACCGCCGACAACCTCGACGACCTGTTCAACCAGGTGGGCAAGCCCAACGGCCCCGTCATCGCGGCGGCCGGTCTGGTCAGCAGCGAAGCGCGCAAGCAACAGGTACGGTTCTCCCACTCTTATCTGGAAGTCACTCCGCAGATCATCTATCGCAACGGCCAGTCGCGGCCGACCGATGCGAAGGATCTGGTCGGCAAGAAGATCATGGTGCTCAAGGGCAGCACCCACGCCGGGCAACTGGCGGAGCTGAAGCAGAAATTTCCCGGGATTGAATACGAAGAGTCGGACGCGGTTGAAGTCGTGGACCTGCTGCGCATGGTCGATGAAGGCCAGATTGATCTGACCCTGGTCGACTCCAACGAAGTGGCGATGAACCAGGTCTACTTCACCAATATTCGGGTCGCCTTCGACCTCGGTGACGCCAGCAATCAGAGCTGGGCCGTGGCCGCCGGCGATGACAACAGCCTGCTCAACGAGATCAACGCCTACCTCGACAAGGTAAAGAAGAACGGCACCCTGCAACGCCTGAAGGACCGTTATTACGGCCACGTCGATGTGCTCGGCTACATGGGCGCCACCACCTTCGCCCAGCACTTGCAGCAACGGCTGCCCAAGTACGAGCAGCACTTCAAAACCTACGCCAAGAAAGAAAAAGTCGACTGGCGCCTGCTGGCGGCGGTCGGTTATCAGGAATCCCTGTGGCAAGCGGCCGTCACTTCGAAGACCGGCGTACGCGGCCTGATGATGTTGACCCAGAACACCGCGCAGGCCATGGGCGTGTCCAATCGCCTCGATCCGAAACAGAGCATCATGGGCGGCGCCAAGTACCTGGCCTACATGAAGGAACAGCTGGATGAATCGATCCAGGAACCGGATCGCACCTGGTTTGCACTGGCGGCCTACAACGTCGGCAGCGGTCACCTGGATGACGCGCGCAAACTGGCGGCCAAGGAAGGGTTGAACCCGGACAAGTGGCTGGACGTGAAGAAAATCCTGCCGCGCCTATCGGAAAAGAAGTGGTACAGCAAAACCCGTTACGGCTACGCCCGGGGTGGCGAGCCGGTGCATTTCGTGGCGAACATCCGTCGCTACTACGACATCCTGACCTGGGTGACGCAGCCGCAGCTGGAAGGCAATCAGGTCGCCGAGGGCAATCTGCATGTGC
>NZ_JAVLRV010000002.1:3564473-3679868 GCF_055803035.1 Pseudomonas sp. 300
ACCGAGCCAGGAAACCCCGCAGCTCTGACAGGCACCACCAATCAAATGTGGGAGCGAGCCTGCTCGCGATAGCGGTCTTACAATCAACACCTTCGTTGAATGTTAAGACGCCATCGCGAGCAGGCTCGCTCCCACAGTTTTTTTGTGTTCGGCCTAGGCTTTTGCGGCGGCCAGAATCAACGCCTTCATTTCAGACACCGCCGACTTGAACCCGACAAACAACGCATGCGCCACCAGCGCATGGCCGATGTTCAATTCGTTGATGCCCTTGATTGCCGCGACCGCCTCTACGTTGTGATAGTGCAAACCGTGGCCGGCATTGACGATCAGCCCTTGCGCCAGGCCAAACGCCACGCCATCGGCCACGCGCTTGAGCTCTTCAGCCACGTCCGTCGGCGTCTCGGCATCGGCATAACGGCCGGTGTGTAATTCAATCGCCGGGGCACCGACACGACGGGACGCTTCGATCTGCCGCTCGTCTGCATCGATGAACAGCGACACTTCGCAACCGATCTTCGCCAGACGTTCCACCGCCGCCTTGATTCGCGCTTCCTGCCCCGCCACGTCCAGACCGCCTTCGGTGGTCAGTTCCTGACGGGTTTCCGGGACCAGGCAAATGTGCGCCGGACGGATGCGCTCGGCGAACGCCATCATTTCTTCGGTGACGCCCATTTCGAAGTTCATGCGGGTTTGCAACACATCCTTGAGCAACAGAACATCGCGCTCCTGGATGTGCCGGCGGTCTTCACGCAGGTGCACGGTGATGCCGTCAGCACCCGCCTCTTCCGCGTCCAGTGCCGCCTTGACCGGATCGGGATAGCGAGTGCCCCGGGCCTGACGCAGGGTGGCAACGTGGTCGATGTTCACGCCAAGAAGAATGCGATTGCTGGTGGTCACGGAAGCGCTCCAGAAGAAGAGAAAGTTCGGTGCACAGCATACGGGGTGATCAGGGCTTGCGAAACAACTCGCGACTGACGAGGGGACGACCGCCCAGATGAACGGCCAGCGCCTGGCGCATCAGACGCTTGGCCGCGGACAGCGCGCCGGGGGCAGACCAGTCAGCGTCCGCCATGGCCAGCAGTTCAGTGCCGTTGAACAGACCGGGTTGCAACAGATAGACCTGCTCCAGCCCCGCATCGACTTGCAATCGGTAGAGGCCGTCCGGCGCGATGGGTTCGCCATGGATGTCGGTGGACAGCGCGAAGCCGTACCCGAGATCATCGAGCAGGCGCCATTCAAAGGAGCGCAGCAGCGGTTCCAGCGGACGGCCTTCGGCCAACGCGAGCAAGGTTGCGGCGTAGTGATCGAAGACCGCCGGATGGGGATCTTCTGACGGCAGCAGCCGAATCAGCAACTCATTGAGGTAAAGACCGCTGAACAGCGCCTCACCGTTGAGCCAGGTGGAAATGCCGGCGCTTTCCATGCGCCCGACATTCTTCAACTCACCTCGCCCCCGGAACTCGACCTCCAACGGCACGAACGGCCGCGCCAGCGTCCCGGCCTTGCCCCGCGCACTGCGCAACACCGCCCGCAGCCGACCTTGCGGCGTGAGGAAGTCCACCAATGCGCTGGTTTCACGGTAGGCGCGGGAGTGGAGGACGTAGGCGGGTTGGCCGATGGGTTGGGACATGGAAATCGCAGATCTCAATGAAGGAATGCAGTTTTACAAATAGCCCAAAACCAATGTGGGAGCGAGCCTGCTCGCGATAGCGGTCTGTCAGTCAACATTGATGTTGAATACCAGGCCCTCATCGCGAGCAGGCTCGCTCCCACAGTAGATCTTTATGCAGTATTACAGGTCGCCGTAACCCAGCGAACGCAGCGCGCGTTCGTCGTCGGACCAGCCGCCTTTCACTTTCACCCAGAGGTTGAGCATGATCTTGGAGTCGAACAGCAGCTCCATGTCCTTGCGTGCCTCGGTGCCGATGCGCTTGATGCGCTCGCCCTTGTCACCAATGATGATTTTCTTCTGGCCGTCACGTTCGACGAGGATCAACGCATGAATGTGCAGGGTTTTCCCCTGCTGCTTGAACTCTTCGATTTCCACGGTGATCTGGTACGGCAGCTCGGCGCCCATCTGGCGCATGATTTTCTCGCGCACCAGTTCAGCAGCGAGGAAGCGGCTGCTGCGGTCGGTGATCTGGTCTTCCGGGAAGAAGTGATCGTTTTCCGGCAGGTAACCGGCAATCACCCGCTCCAGCGCTTCAAGGTTGTGCCCGTGCTGGGCCGAGATCGGCATGATCTGCGCGTTCGGCAGCTGCTCCTGCAACCAGCTCAGGTGCGGCATCAGCTCGGCTTTGTCTTCGATGCGGTCGGTCTTGTTCAGCGCCACGATCAGCGGGCCGGTCACGTACTGGACGCGCTCGAGGACCATCTGGTCTTCGTCGGTCCACTTGGTGCGGTCAACCACGAAGATCACCACGTCGACGTCTTTCAACGCCGCCGAAGCGGTTTTGTTCATGTAACGGTTCAAGGCCTTTTCGCCGCCCTTGTGCATACCCGGGGTGTCGACGTAGATCGCCTGGACGGCGCCCTCGGTCTTGATGCCCAGCATGTTGTGGCGGGTAGTTTGCGGCTTGCGCGAAGTGATCGCGAGCTTCTGGCCGAGGATGTGGTTCAGCAGCGTGGACTTGCCCACGTTGGGACGGCCGACGATGGCAACATAGCCACAGCGTGTTGCGATTGAATCAGTCATTGCCATTCTCCACACCCAGGGCAATCAGTGCTGCGGCGGCCGCTACCTGTTCGGCAATACGACGACTCACACCCTGACCTCGGCTTTTTTCATTCAGTAAGGTGATTTCACATTCGACGAAAAACGTCCGGCAATGCGGCTCACCCTGGATATCCACCACTTCGTAACGCGGCAGCTCGCAACCCCGCGATTGCAGGAATTCCTGCAGACGGGTTTTTGGATCTTTGTTGGTGTCGACCAGTGTCAGGCCTTCGAACTCGCCGGCCAGCCAGGCCAGCACGCGCTCACGCGCCATGTCCATGCCGGCGTCCAGGTAGATCGCACCGATCAGCGCTTCCAGGGCATCGGCCAGAATCGACTCGCGACGGAAACCGCCGCTTTTCAACTCGCCGGAACCCAGACGCAAGTACTCGCCCAGATCGAAACCGCGGGCCAGTACCGCCAGAGTCTCACCTTTCACCAGGCGTGCGCGCAAACGCGACAACTGGCCTTCGCGGGCCAGCGGGAAGCGATCGAACAGCGCCTCGCCAGCGACGAAGTTGAGGATGGCATCACCGAGGAATTCCAGGCGTTCGTTGTTGCGCCCGGCAAAACTGCGGTGAGTCAGGGCCAGGACCATCAGTTCCTGATCTTTGAAGGTGTAGCCGAGCTGACGCTCTAGACGGCTTAAGGAGACGCTCACGGTTTACCCACGCTGAGTTCGTGGCTGGATTCCACCGCCATCGCCGTGGTGCGGCGCAGGCTTGGGACAATTAACGCTGTGTTCAAAAATTACATCCTGAATATCATTGTTTTCATGCCGCTGGCGCCGATTGTGGCGACTCCAGAAATGCATTCGGCGCTGTGTTCAACAGCGCCGTGTGTGATTACTTGATCAGGCCAACCCGCGAGAAATTCGGCAGGTGACTGAGTTTGGGTTCCGGCCAGCTCATCCAGACTGCGAAGGCCTTGCCGACGATATTCTTGTCGGGAACCATGCCCAGCAGATCCTTGGGAATGCTCGGATCATCCCAGTAACGACTGTCGTTCGAGTTGTCGCGGTTGTCGCCCATCATGAAGTAGTGCCCGGCAGGCACGGTCCAGGTACGGTCCGGCGATGCGCGATAACGGCTCATTTCCTTGCGGATCAAGTGCTCGGCAGCGCCGAGTTTTTCCTTGTAGAGCTCGGCGCTGCCCAGCGTGCCCGGCTCGGAGCCGACCAGTTGCTCGGCAATCGACTCACCGTTGACGAACAGGCGCTTGTCGGCGGTGTAGCGAACCTGGTCACCCGGCAGGCCGACCACACGCTTGATGTAGTTGACGTTCGGATCACTTGGGTAACGGAACACCATCACATCGCCGCGCTGCGGATCACCGACGTCGATGACTTTCTTGTCGATCACCGGCAGGCGGATCCCGTAAGAAAACTTGCTCACCAGAATGAAGTCGCCAACATCCAGCGTCGGTTTCATCGAGCCGGAAGGAATCTGGAACGGCTCCACCAGGAACGAACGCAGGACCAGTACGATGAACAACACCGGGAAGAACGACTTGCCGTACTCAACCAGCAGCGGCTCTTTGTTCAGCTTCTCGACCACCAACCCGTCAGGCTGGCTGACGCTACCCTGATAGGAAGCGATAGCCGCACGCCGACGCGGCGCCAGGAAAACCAGATCGAGCAACGCCAACAGGCCGCAGACGAACACGGCGATGACCAGCAACAGCGGGAAATTTAGTGACATAGGACCTAACTATCCAACCTGAGCACTGCAAGGAAGGCTTCTTGTGGAATTTCCACGTTGCCGACTTGCTTCATGCGTTTCTTACCGGCCTTTTGCTTTTCCAGCAGTTTTTTCTTACGGCTGACGTCACCGCCGTAGCATTTGGCCAATACGTTCTTTCTGAGTGCCTTGACGGAGGTTCGCGCAATGATCTGTCCGCCAATGGCGGCCTGGATCGCAACGTCGAACATCTGGCGCGGAATCAGTTCTTTCATCTTCTCGGTCAACTGGCGACCTTTGTAGTTCGCATTGTCACGGTGCACGATCAGCGCCAGGGCGTCGACCTTGTCACCGTTGATCAGCACATCCAGCTTCACCAGACTAGCCGATTGGTAACGATCGAAATGGTAATCCAGCGAAGCATAGCCACGGCTGGTGGATTTCAGACGGTCAAAGAAGTCCAGGACCACTTCGTTCATCGGAATATCGTAGGTCACCTGGACCTGGGACCCGAGGAACAGCATGTCGTGTTGCACGCCACGCTTCTCGATGCACAGGGTAATGACGTTGCCCAGGTGCTCTTGCGGCACAAGAATATTGGCCCGCACGATCGGCTCACGCATGTCTTCGATCGTAGACACGTCCGGAAGCTTGGACGGGTTATCGACGTAAATCGTTTCACCGGTTTTCAGCAACAGCTCGAAAATTACTGTCGGTGCCGTGGTGATCAGGTCCAGGTCGTACTCGCGCTCCAGGCGCTCCTGGATGATTTCCATGTGCAGCATGCCGAGGAACCCGCAACGGAAGCCGAAGCCCAGGGCGTCGGA
This sequence comes from Pseudomonas sp. 300, assembly GCF_055803035.1. Classification (NCBI taxonomy): domain Bacteria; kingdom Pseudomonadati; phylum Pseudomonadota; class Gammaproteobacteria; order Pseudomonadales; family Pseudomonadaceae; genus Pseudomonas; species Pseudomonas sp. 300. The sequence continues at coordinate 3,569,696 of NZ_JAVLRV010000002.1, forward strand.
GCTTTCCGGGGTGTACTGCAGCGACGAATCGTTGAGCGTGAGCTTTTGCAGGGCTTCACGGAAATCTTCGAAGTCGTCGGAGCTGACCGGGAACAGGCCGGCGTAGACCTGCGGCTGGATGCGTTTGAAACCTGGCAGCACGTCGACGTCTGGCGTCGAGCTCAAGGTCAGGGTGTCACCGACCGGCGCCCCGTGAATGTCCTTGATGCTGGCAATGATGAAGCCCACTTCGCCAGCCTTGAGGTCAGCCGTAGGGGTGTGTTTCGGGTTGAATACACCGACGCTGTCCACCAGGTGGATCTTGCCGGTGGATTTGACGAGAATCTTGTCGCCCTTCTTCACGCGACCGTGGCGCACGCGCACCAGGGACACAACGCCCAGGTAGTTGTCGAACCAGGAGTCGATGATCAACGCTTGCAGCGGATCTTCGTAGTTGCCGGTTGGCGCAGGAATGGTGTGAACCAGACGTTCGAGCACTTCATCGACGCCCAGGCCGGTCTTGGCGCTGCACTCGACCGCATCGGTGGCATCGATGCCGATGATTTTCTCGATTTCTTCTTTCACACGATCCGGATCGGCCTGAGGCAGGTCGATCTTGTTCAGGACCGGCATGACTTCCAGGCCCTGCTCGATGGCGGTGTAGCAGTTGGCAACCGATTGCGCTTCCACGCCCTGGCCGGCATCGACCACCAGCAACGCACCTTCACAGGCCGCCAGAGACCGGCTGACTTCATAGGTGAAGTCAACGTGGCCCGGGGTGTCAATGAAGTTCAACTGGTACTTGATGCCATCGCGCGCAGTGTAATAAAGGGTGACGCTGTGGGCCTTGATGGTGATCCCGCGTTCACGTTCCAGGTCCATGGAGTCCAGCACCTGGGCTTCCATTTCGCGCTCGGCAAGGCCGCCGCACATCTGGATGAATCGATCGGCCAGCGTCGACTTGCCATGGTCAATGTGGGCGATGATGGAGAAATTGCGGATATGACTCAAATCACTCACGGATCAACACTCAAAAAGGCTGCAGGCATAGCCCGCCGAAAAATAGCCGGGAATTGTACCTGATCCACGGCGCAAGCGTCACGTTCGCAGGTCAGACGGCACCTACAAAAACGCCCCGGTCTTGCGACAGGGGCGTTTTTTTGTCACCCGCGAGGACGGGAAATACCCGTGATCAGCCGGCGCGGCGCAGCAACCAGACCCCGGCCAGGGCGCACACACCCGCCGGCACCAGCACCGCAAACAGTGGCGAGAAGCCGAACACCAGGCTCGAAGGCCCCAGCAGATCCTGGACGATGCGGAAGGTAAAGCCCACCAGTACGCCGGTGAACACCCGCTGACCGAGGGTCACCGAACGCAACGGACCGAAGATGAAAGAAATCGCCATCAGTACCAGCGCGGCAGTGACCAGCGGTTGCAACACTTTGACCCAAAACGCCAGCCAGTAGCGGCCATTGTTCAGCCCCTGATCCGCCAGATAGTGGATGTAACCCCACAGGCCGGTGATCGACAGCGAATCCGGCGACATCACCACGGTGCTCAGCAGTTGCGGGCTCAGTGCGACGTTCCAGCGCTCGACCGGGGCCGTGACCACTTCGGTGCTCTTGTCATGGAACAGCGTGGTCGTGACTTCGCTCAACTGCCAGTGATCCTTGTCGAACTGCGCGCGCTTGGCGAAGCTCGAGGACAGCATGTGCCGTTGATCGTCGAAGCGATAACGGGTCACGCCGTACAGTACGCCGTTGGGTTGTACCGAGTTGACGTGGATAAATTCTTCGCCCTGACGGTGCCACAGGCCATGCTTGGCGCTTTGCGCATCGCCACTGCCTTGAGCCAGCGAGCGGTTGGCCTGCGCGGTGCTTTCGGTCGCCGGTGCGATGTACTCGCCGATCAACACACCCACGACCATCAGGATCAGCATCGGCTTCATCACGGCCCAGACAATCCGACCGACCGACACGCCGGCTGCGCGCATGATCGTCAGCTCACTGTGGCTGGCCAGACTGCCGAGGCCGATCAGGCAGCCGATCAGTGCCGCCATCGGCAACATGTCGTAGAGCCGACGCGGCGCGGTCAGCAGGACGTAGCTCAGGACATCGAGCAGGGTGTAGGTATCGCTGACGTCACTCATTTCGTCGATGAAAGCAAACAGCGTCGCCAGGCCGAGAATAATCCCCAATACCGCCAGGATCGCGATGAAGACGCTGCTACCGATGTAGCGATCGAGCTTAACCACGGGCCACCTCCAGCGCGCTGCGGCGACTCGCCCGCTTCAACTGCAAGGGTTCCCAATAGAGCAAGCCAAGGCCGATGGACAGGAAGATCGCGTGAACCCACCACAAGCCCAGCGCGGGCGGGATCTTGCCCTTTTCGAGGGCGCCGCGGGCGGCAATCAGGATGCTCAGGTAAGCCATATAAAGAAGAATCGCCGGCAGCAGCTTGAGGAAACGGCCCTGACGCGGATTGACCCGCGACAGCGGCACCGCCATCAAGGTCACGATGAAAACCAGCAAGGGCAACGACAGGCGCCATTGCAGCTCGGTGCGCGAACGCAGGTCATCACTGCCGAGCAACGAACTGGTGGGCATAGCATCACGGTCGGTGACTTCGTCGCTGACGTCCGGCTTAGGCAGCAACACGCCGTACTCTTCGTACTTGATTGCACGGTAGTCGGCCTGCCCCGGATTACCGTCGTAGCGATAGCCGTTGTCGAGAATCAGGTAGCGGTTGCCGTCAGGGCGGATTTCCTGACGGCCCTTCTCGGCCACCAACACGGAAATCCCGCGATCCTTCTTGTCCGACGAAATGTTCTTTTGCGAAATGAACACCCCGCCAAGGTTGATGCGGTCATCCGACAGTGTTTCGGTGTAGGTCACCCGGGTGCCGTCACGCAGGGCCTGGAAGCGACCCGGCTCGAGGGTATCGAACTCGGTCAGCGCGTCTTGCTTGTTCAGCAGCAACTGGAACTGATTGGCTCCTTGCGGCGCCAGGCTCAGGCTCAACCACGCTACCACCAGTGCCACCAGGGTGGCCGGAAACAGGGTCATGGTGAACAGGCGCTGCTGGCTCATGCCCGTGGCAGAGAGCACGGTCATTTCGCTTTCAAGGTACAGGCGACCGTAGGCCAGCAGGATCCCGAGAAACAGGCCCAGCGGCAGGATCAGCTGCAGAAAGCCTGGCAGACGAAAACCCATGATCAGGAACAGCGAGCCCGGGTCCAGAAGACCAGCCGCCGCCTGGGCGAGGTATTTGATGAAGCGTCCGCTCATGATGATGACCAGCAGCACGGCACTGACGGCGCTCAAGGTCAACAGGACTTCGCGGGATAGGTAACGGAAGACGATCAAACCAGACACTCCAGGGTTGTCAGGCTAAGGCGGCCAAACAAGCAAACGTATCAGGCAGCCCGCAAGGCAGAGCCGCCGAAAAAAGTTGGCGCATTATCCTGTGATTGGGTGCGCCTGTCACTGCGCATGGTTGCGCAGGCGGTCAAAGCGTTGAAGATCGTACAACCGAGGGTTGTCAGGCGCCGCTAGCGAGGTTCAAACTGCGGCCTTTGTCGCAAGCCGTGACTTGCGTCTTTCGCACTATAAATAAGCAGGCTCGAACGTCTGTCGTCGAGCACTCGCGCGTTGACCCATCATTCAGGGACCCGGACATGGAACTGGTTGTAAAAAGCGTTAACCCGGAAACGTTGAAAACCGCCACGCTGGTGGTCGCTGTCGGCGAAGGCCGCAAGCTCGGTGCCGTGGCCAAACAACTCGACGAACTGAGCGGCGGCGCCATCAGCGCTGTACTCAAGCGCGGCGACCTGGCCGGCAAGGTTGGCCAGAGCCTGTTGCTTCACAGCCTGCCGAACCTCAAGGCCGAGCGCGTGTTGCTGGTCGGCGTGGGCAAGGACGAAGAGCTGGGTGACCGCCCGTTCCGCAAAATCATCGCCGGCGTCCTCAACACCCTTAAAGGCCTGGGCGGCAGCGATGCCGTGCTGGCGCTGGACGAAGTGATCGTCAAGGGTCGCGACAGCTACGGCAAAACCCGTCTGCTGGCCGAAACCCTCGTGGACGGCGAATACACCTTCGATCAGTTCAAGAGCCAGAAAACCGAACCTCGCGCCCTGAAAAAAGTCACCCTCGTGACCATCAAGGCAGCCCAGGCTGAAGTCGAACGCGCCGTGGCCCACGCCACTGCGATCGCCAACGGCATGGCGTTTACCCGCAACCTGGGCAACCTGCCGCCGAACATCTGCCACCCGACGTTCCTCGGCGAACAAGCGAAAAACCTCGGTAAAGAATTCAAAAGCCTGAAAGTCGAAGTCCTTGATGAGAAGAAGATCAAGGAACTGGGCATGGGCTCGTTCTACGCCGTCGGCCAGGGCAGCGCCCAACCGCCGCGCTTGATCGTCATGCAATACAACGGCGGCAAGAAATCCGAGAAGCCGTACGCCCTGGTCGGCAAAGGCATCACCTTTGACACCGGCGGCATCAGCCTGAAGCCGGGCGCCGGCATGGATGAAATGAAGTACGACATGGGCGGCGCCGCCAGCGTCTTCGGCACCCTGCGTGCCGTGCTCGAGCTGAAGCTGCCGATCAACCTGGTCTGCATCCTCGCCTGCGCCGAGAACATGCCGAGCGGCAACGCTTCGCGTCCGGGCGACATCGTCACGACCATGAGCGGCCAGACCGTGGAAATCCTCAACACCGACGCCGAAGGCCGTCTGGTGCTGTGCGACGCCCTGACCTACTCCGAGCGTTTCAAGCCACAAGCCGTGATCGACATCGCGACCCTGACCGGCGCTTGCGTCGTTGCATTGGGCGCACACACCTCCGGCCTGCTGGGCAACAACGACGAACTGATCGGCCAACTGCTGAGCGCCGGCAAGGCTGCCGACGACCGTGCATGGCAACTGCCGCTGTTCGATGAGTATCAAGAGCAGCTGGACAGCCCGTTCGCCGACATCGCCAACATTGGTGGCCCGAAAGCCGGCACCATCACCGCTGCCTGCTTCCTGTCGCGCTTCACCAAGAACCTGAACTGGGCGCACCTGGACATCGCCGGCACGGCCTGGACCAGCGGCGGCAAGGACAAGGGCGCCACTGGCCGTCCGGTTCCATTGCTGACCCAATACCTGTTGGACCGCGCCAAAGCCTGAAACCGATGACCTCGGGCGGCGTCATTTCCGTATGACGCCGCTCAAGGCTCAGGAACCGCAATGACCAAAGTCGACTTCTATATCCTGCCCAGCGCCGATCCTTCGGCACGGCTGGATTTTGCCTGCAAGCTCACCGAAAAAGCCTGGCGCATGGGTCATCGCATCTACCTGCATTGCAGCGATGCCGCCCAGCGTGACGATCTCGATGCGCGCCTGTGGGCCTTCAAGGGCGAAAGCTTCGTGCCCCACGGCCCTGCCGAAAACGAACCGGACGGTTTGATCGTGCTGGGTCTTGGCGATGACTGCGGTCAACATCAGGATTTGCTGGTCAACCTCGACCTGAAAGTCCCGGCCTTCGCCAACAAATTCGCCCGCGTGGCGGAAGTGGTGGTGGAAGATCCGGCGATACGCACGGCTGCGCGGGAGAGTTTCCGTTTCTACCGCGAACAGGGCTATCCTCTGCAAGATCACCGTTTACAGCGACTCTGAGCATTCCGATGGACACTCCAAAACCGCTGCAAAAGTCCGCGCACCTGCTGGACGACCTCGAGTCGATCCGCCAACTGCTCGGCGATGACAACCTGCAACCACCGCTGCTGACCGACACGGTCGAAGACGGTGACCAGGAACAGATTCCGATGTTGTTCGACACGGTCAGCGCCAGCCAGCCAATCGTCGAACCGACACCCGTCGTCGCTGCCGCGCAACCGGCCGCCGCCCCCAAAGGTCCCGACGACCTGCTGCACCTGGACAGCGAACTGCGCGCCGCCGCACAACTGATCATGCAAGACGTGATCGACGACTTCGCCCCGCACATCGAAACCGAAATCAAACGCCGCCTCAGTGCGCGTCTGGAACGGTTGTTGAGCCAGTACAACGACTGAACCCAAACCAGTTTCTCTGTGGGAGCGAGCCTGCTCGCGATAGCGGTGTGCCAGTCGACTTAAAGGGTGACTGATACCCCGCCATCGCGAGCAGGCTCGCTCCCACAGGGGACTTGCACCATTTTTGAGGGCGCGCACTGTCCGCCCCCGCTCGCCCTGCGCCCCATGCCCCGCTATACTCGTCGGCTTTTCCTGAATTAATGCCAATAGGGTCCCGCCGCGCATGGATAAGACCTACCAGCCGCACGCCATTGAAACTTCCTGGTACAACACCTGGGAGTCAGAGAATTACTTCGCCCCGCAAGGCGCGGGCGAGTCCTACACCATCATGATCCCCCCGCCGAACGTCACCGGCAGCCTGCACATGGGGCACGGCTTCAACAACGCGATCATGGACGCCCTGATCCGTTTCCGCCGCATGCAGGGTCGCAACACCCTGTGGCAGCCGGGCACCGACCACGCCGGTATCGCCACGCAAATGCTGGTGGAACGCCAACTCGAAGCCCAGGGCCAGAATCGTCATGACCTGGGCCGTGAGAAATTCCTTGAGAAAGTCTGGGAATGGAAGGATCAGTCCGGCGGCAACATCAGCCGTCAGATCCGCCGTCTCGGCTCGTCCGTGGACTGGGGCCGTGAGCGCTTCACCATGGACGACGGCCTCTCGGAAGCGGTTAAAGAAGCGTTCGTGCGCCTGCACGAAGACGGCCTGATCTATCGCGGCAAGCGTCTGGTCAACTGGGACACCAAGTTGCACACGGCGATTTCCGACCTCGAAGTGGAAAACCACGACGAGAAAGGTTTCCTGTGGAACCTGAAGTACCCGCTGGCCGACGGCGTCAAGACCGCTGAAGGCCACGATTTCCTCATCGTCGCGACCACTCGCCCGGAAACCATGCTCGGCGACGCCGCCGTGGCCGTTAACCCGAACGACGAACGCTACAAAGCCTTGATCGGCAAATTTGTCGAGCTGCCGCTGGTCGGCCGCCGCATACCGATCATCGCCGACGATTACTGCGATCCGGAATTCGGCACCGGTTGCGTGAAAATCACCCCGGCGCACGATTTCAACGACTACGAAGTCGGCAAGCGCCACAACCTGCCGCTGCTGAACATCTTCGACAAGAACGCCGCCGTGTTGCCGGCCTGTCAGGTGTTCAACCTCGACGGCACGCTGAACGAAAGCATCGACGGCAAGATCCCGGCCGAATACGTCGGCCTCGACCGCTTCGAAGCGCGCAAGCAAATCGTTGCCGCGTTCGATGCGGCCGGCCTGCTGGTCAGCGTCAATGATCACGCGCTGAAAGTGCCGAAAGGCGACCGTTCCGGCACCATCATCGAGCCGTGGCTGACCGACCAATGGTACGTGTCCACCAAGCCGTTGGCCGAGCCAGCGATTGCCGCCGTTGAAGACGGCCGTATCCAGTTCGTGCCAAAACAGTACGAAAACATGTACTTCTCGTGGATGCGCGACATCCAGGATTGGTGCATCAGCCGTCAGTTGTGGTGGGGCCACCGGATTCCGGCCTGGTACGACGAGTCGGGCAAGGTCTACGTCGGTCGCGACGAAGCCGAAGTGCGCGCCAAGAACAACCTCGGCCCGGACGTTGCGCTGCAACAGGACAACGACGTTCTCGACACCTGGTTCAGTTCGGGCCTGTGGACGTTCTCCACGCTCGGCTGGCCTGAGCAGACCGAGTTCCTGAAGAAATTCCACTCCACCGACGTGCTGGTCACCGGCTTCGACATCATTTTCTTCTGGGTTGCCCGGATGATCATGCTCACCATGCATTTGGTGAAAAACGAAGACGGCACGCCGCAGGTTCCGTTCAAGACCGTTTATGTGCACGGTCTGGTGCGAGATGGCCAGGGCCAGAAGATGTCCAAGTCCAAGGGCAACGTCCTTGACCCGCTGGACATCATCGACGGTATCGAGCTGGAAGCGCTGGTGCAGAAACGCACCTCCGGCATGATGCAGCCGAAACTGGCGAAGAAGATCGAGAAGCAGACTCGCGACGAGTTCGCCGACGGCATCGCCAGCTACGGCACCGATGCCCTGCGTTTCACCTTCTGCTCGCTGGCATCCACTGGTCGCGACATCAAGTTCGACATGGGCCGCGTCGAAGGCTATCGCAACTTCTGCAACAAGATCTGGAACGCGGCGCGCTACGTGCTGGACAAGGGCGAAGACTGTGGCCAGAACGGCGAAGCCTACGAGCTGTCGCTGGCGGATCGCTGGATCATCTCGCAGCTGCAACGCACCGAAGCTGAAGTGACTCGCCAACTCGACCAGTTCCGCTTCGACCTGGCGGCACAAGCCTTGTACGAGTTCATCTGGAACCAGTACTGCGACTGGTACCTGGAACTGTCCAAGCCTGTGCTGTGGGACGAGAACGCACCGGTCGAGCGTCAGCGCGGTACGCGTCGCACGCTGGTTCGGGTACTGGAAGTCGCGCTGCGCCTGGCGCATCCGTTCATGCCGTTCATCACCGAAGAAATCTGGCAGCGCATCGCGCCGCTGGCCGGTATCGAAGGCAAGACAATCATGCTGCAGCCTTGGCCAGTGGCCAACGAAGCGCGTATCGATCAGGGCGCCGAAGATGACATCGAATGGCTGAAAACCTTGATGCTCGGCACGCGCAATATCCGCGCCGAGATGAACATCGGGCCGGGCAAGCCGCTGAACCTGTTCCTGAAGAACGTCAGCGCTGAAGATCAGCGTCGTCTCACCGAGAACGAAGCCCTGTTGAAGAAACTGGCTCGCCTCGAATCGATCACCGTCCTGGCTGCCGGCGAAGAAGCACCGCTGTCCGCCACCGCGCTGGTAGGCGAGATGGAAGTGCTGGTGCCGATGGCCGGCCTGATCGACAAGGACGCCGAACTGGCACGTCTGGACAAGGAAATTCTGCGTCTGCAGGGCGAAGTCCAGCGCGTCGGTGGAAAACTGTCCAACGCCGGTTTCGTCGACAAGGCCCCGGCCGAAGTCATCGAGAAAGAACGCGCCAAACTGGCTGAAGCCGAACAGGCTTTGGGCAAACTGGCCGAGCAGCATGCGCGGATTGCCAGCCTGTAACGGCAACGCGCAATGAAAGAGGGAGGCCAACAATGGCCTCCCTTTTTTGTGCCCGACGCTTTCTCCCCATCAGCGCAAATCCCCTGTGGGAGCGAGCTTGCTCGCGATAGCGGACTTTCAGCCACCATCAATGTTGAATGTCATGGCCCCATCGCGAGCAGGCTCACTCCTACAGAGGGATGACGCGGTGTTTGTCACAATTGCGTTCACAAGGCCCGGATGTGGGACAATGCCCACCACTTTTAGCCATACCCGAATCGACAACGCCCATGAACGCCCCCCGCACTCCCCGCCCCGCGCGCAAGAAGCCTGACTCCGCCACCCCGGCCAAAGCCGTGGAACCACGTCCGAAGGCCAGCCTGCACCCGCGCAATCGCCATCAGGGTCGCTACGACTTCCCGGAGCTGATCAAGAGCACGCCGGAACTGGCGAAGTTCGTGATCACCAACCCGTACGGCAAGGAAAGCATCGACTTCGCCAGCCCCGACGCGGTGCGCGTGTTCAACCGGGCGCTGCTCAAGTCGTTTTATGGCGTGGCGCATTGGGACATTCCGGCCGATTACCTGTGCCCGCCGGTGCCGGGGCGTGCTGACTATGTGCACTTCCTGGCCGACCTGCTGGCCAGCGTCAATGACGGAGAGATCCCGCGCGGCGCGCCGGTCAAGGTGCTCGATATCGGCATGGGCGCCAACTGCGTCTATCCGTTGATCGGTTACAGCGACTACCGCTGGCACTTCCTCGGCTCGGAAATCGACCCGACCGCCGTGGCCGCCGCCAAAGCCATCGTCCAGTCCAACGGTCTGAACAAGGCCATTCAGTTGCGCCAGCAGACTAATCCCAAGCACATTCTGCTGGGCTTGCTCGAACCCGGCGAACGCTTTGACCTGACCATGTGCAATCCACCGTTCCACGCTTCGATGGACGAAGCGACCAAGGGCAGCGAGCGTAAATGGCGCGCACTCGGTCGCGCCGACCCGAAACGCAAATTGCCGGTGCTGAACTTTGGTGGTCAGTCGGCCGAACTGTGGTGCGAGGGCGGCGAAGCGCGTTTTGTGACGCAACTGATCGCCGAGAGCGCGCATTTTCAACACAAAGTGCTGTGGTTCAGCACCCTGGTCTCGAAAGCCTCGAACCTGCCGGCGATTCAGACGGCGCTGAAAAAGGCCGGCGTGCTGGAAAGCCAGGTCGTGGAAATGTCCCAGGGCCAGAAGCAAAGCCGCTTCGTCGCCTGGACCTTCCAGACCAAATCCGAGCAACAGGTGTGGCGCGAGCGTTGGGCGCGTAAAAGCTGAGTAAAGCCATTTCTGACCTGTGAAAATCCAATGTGGGAGCGAGCCTGCTCGCGAAAGCGGTTGATCAGTCACATCAATGTTGACTGTCAGATCGCTTTCGCGAGCAGGCTCGCTCCCACATGGGTTTAGATGTTTGCAGGTCAATCGCTGAATCACAGACACAAAAAAGCCGTGCCCGGATCGCTCCGGAGCACGGCTTTTTTTTACTGCGTCTTACTTGTTAACAGCGTCGGTCAGGCCTTTGGCCACAACCAGCTTGATAACTTTCTTGGCAGCGATTTCGATGGCAGCGCCAGTCGAAGGGTTACGGCCGGTACGGGCAGGACGCTCAGTCACTTTCAGTTTGCCGATACCTGGCAGAGTGATTTCGCCGCCGTTTTCCAGCTGATCGGCAACGATTTGGCCCAGTTGGTCCAGAGCATTACGCGCGGTGGTTTTTGGCGCGTCGATAGCTTCAGCGATGTCGGCGATCAGTTGGTCTTTAGTAAGAGCCATGTAGTGTTCCTTCCCTATCAAATTCATATGGATTGCAGAGTGCAGTGTCAGCCATCGAGCCCGATCTTCTGGATCTGGCACCCTCGGCCAATAACCACGGGATCGGGGTTATAGATACCGAAATCAGGGTTTGGTTCGACCTGACAAATGCTGAATGCACGCTTAACGCAGTGACTTCGCGCAAGACCGGGCAAAACTAGCACAGAGACGGGGAAATATCCGCCTCTAGCTAGCCATTTGGTCAGCTTTATTGCTCTAAAACGGCAAAAAACTGCATAAGCGCTGCCGCACGCCTGCGAATTGCCCTTCGCACCGCGCCAAAACCAGTGGTTGCGGTACACTTGGCACTTTTTCGGGAGCCTGCCCTGCTCTCTCCAACCAGCCGCTTCAAACAGCCGAGAAGCCCATGCCGATCCGTCATTGCATCGTCCACCTGATCGACAAAAAACCCGATGGCACACCCGCAGTTCTCCACGCTCGTGACTCGGAACTGGCCGAGTCCAGCGCCATCGAGAACATGCTTGCCGACCTCAACGAGAGCTACAACGCCAAACAAGGCAAGGCCTGGGGTTTCTTCCATGCCGAGTCCGGGGCGCATCCGTTCAGCGGCTGGCTGAAGGAATACCTCGACGGCGGCAAGGATTTCACGGCGTTCAGTCGTGTGGCGGTGGAGCACCTGCAAAAGCTGATGGAAGAGTCGAACCTCTCGGTGGGCGGCCACGTGCTGTTTGCGCATTACCAGCAGGGCATGACCGATTACCTGGCGATCGCCCTGTTGCACCACAGTGAAGGCGTTGCAGTGACCGATGAGCTGGACGTGACCCCGTCCCGCCACCTCGACCTTGGCCAGTTGCACCTCGCGGCGCGGATCAACGTCTCGGAGTGGCAGAACAACAAACAGTCCAAGCAGTACATTTCGTTCATCAAAGGCAAGAACGGCAAAAAGGTTTCGGAGTATTTCCGCGACTTCATCGGCTGCCAGGAAGGGGTCGACGGTCCCGGCGAAACCCGCACGCTGCTCAAGGCGTTCAGCGATTTCGTGGAAAGCGAAGACCTGCCGGAAGAGTCCGCCCGCGAAAAAACCAAGACCCTGGTGGATTACGCCAGCAGCCAGGCAAAAATGGGCGAGCCCATGGGCCTGGAAGAACTCTCCGGGCTGATTGACGAAGAACGCCCGAAAGCCTTCTACGATCACATCCGCAACAAGGACTACGGCCTGTCGCCGGAGATTCCGGCGGACAAACGCACCCTGAACCAGTTCCGTCGCTTCACCGGTCGCGCCGAAGGGCTGTCGATCAGCTTCGAAGCGCACCTGCTGGGCTCGAAGATCGAGTACGACGAAGAAGCCGGCACGCTGATCATCAAAGGCCTGCCGACTCAGCTGACTGACCAGCTCAAGCGACGCAACTGATGCTTGGCGGCGTGCTGAAGAAATGCCTGCTGATCCTGCTGGTGGTCGTGGTTTATCAGAACTGGGGCAAGATCGAGCGGGTGTTCAATCCTTCGCAGGTGGTGTCCGAACAGACCCAGGCCAAGGCCAACGTCGTGCTCTACGCCACTGAATGGTGTGGTTACTGCAAACTGACCCGGCGCTTTCTCGATCAGAAAGGCATTCCGTACAAAGCATTCGATATCGAGAAGGACGCCGAGGCGCGCAAGGCCTACGAGGCGTTGGGTGGCGGCGGGATTCCGATCATCGATGTCAACGGGACGCTGATTCGTGGGTATGACCCGGATGCCATTCTTGCGGCCCTGAAGTAACTCTCCAGCACGACACAATCCTTTGCACGCGCTGGCTTGCCAGCGCCTGCAGGTCGGTGCATGACCAGTAATCCGCGCTTACTGTTTTTCGATACGGAAACCAAACCGCGGAAAGTGCACATGCACCACACCGCCACGTTCGTCTTCGCGGCGCAGAATCAATTCCTCCCGCCCGGCAAACAGCAACTCCCCGGCCACCGGATCAACACCGTAATCGGTCGCCGCGATGACCACCTGCTGACCCAACTCAAACCCGTTAGGCTCGTCGGACTGCTCATCCGGCAACGCGGCCGGTGTCGCCTTGCGCGCCACTTCCAACGCCTCTTCGGACGTCATCTCGCTGGACGCGCCATGACCGAAGCCCATCACCCGCCCGAACCACGCAGAAACCGCCGGATAGGCATCGACCAACGGTGCAGTCACCGGCGTAGCCTTGAGGAACCACAGGCAGTGCGCCAGGGCAAAGTCGGCAATCGACGGTTCGCCGAACAGGAAGTCGCCCTGCTCGCGCTGAAGCTGCTGCTCCAGGCGCCCCATGATCGTCGGCCATTGATGCCGGGCTTGCTCGGCGGACAACCGGGTAGCGCTGCCGCCACTGAACAACCCGGCGCGATCGGCCAGGAACGCCTTGATCGCTTCTGGCGGCATAGCGCCGAAGCGCACAGCGATCGATTCCGGCTGAAACACCAGGCTGACCGCATGCTGGAACACCACCGAGTCCGCCCACGCGGCGAAGGTTGCAGTGATCATTTCCTGACCTTCCGGGAAGAACGCCGGCAAGGCTTTTTCCTGCTCCAGTCGACGGGCGATCAGCGAAGTGTCGCAATAAATATCAGCGCCTATCTGCAACACCGGGGTCTTGCGATAGCCGCCAGTCAGGGCCGTCAGATCAGGCTTTGGCATCACCGGCGAAATTTTTACCGAGCGCCAGGACAGCCCCTTGAAGCCCAGCAGCAGGCGGGCCTTTTCGGCAAAAGGGGACGTCGGGTAATGATGAAGAATCAACTCGGACATGCTCGGCTCCGCCGCACGGATAGGGAATCCGCAGCTTAGCGCGCATTGCGCGAGCCTCCCACCCATCCGCCTGATGGGAACTTATCAGTCAGATTGATAAGCCGGCCGCAAAGGTCGCCACCAGACACTCCTTGGCGCTTTTCTTGAGTTTTTTGATCAGCCGTTCCTGGCGCAGCGCTTCGCTTTTATCGCGACAGACTTCGGTATAGACCAACGCAACAGCCGGACTGGAGAGAAAGAAGCGCGCGCCTTTACCGCTCTGATGAGTGGCGAAGCGGCGGACGGGATCGTCGCTGATCCCGCAGTAGAGCGAACCGTTGGCCGCGCGAACGAGGTAGACGAACCAGGGCTTGCTGACCGGCAGCGTCGGTTCGGCGGCATTGGCGGCATTGGCGGCGGGTTCGCTCGGCGTGTTCACGTGACGATCAAGGCTTGAAAGGAAACAAGCCGCGATCTTATCAGCGACTGGCCTGAAATGCCTTCAGCCCCTTCAAGGCCTGAGCGCGAACGGCGTTTCTCACCAAAGGCGTCCAGCCCAGCAGCAGGCCCTTGAACCCCAGAGCCTGACGCGACCAGGTCCACAGATCAAAACTGTCGTGATGCTCGCAGATCTTGCCATCGCGAAAGACAAAACGGGCCTGAATGTCGTTGATCACGGTATTGCCGGTCTGGCTGAACAGGTACGTCGCCACCCAATGCGCGCCGCCGCTGCGTTCATCGCTGCGCACGTTATCGAAGGTCAGGGAAAAGTCCTTGGCCCGGGTGGTGAGCATGCGCCACATGTCGCCCGCGTCGCGCCCGCGCAATTGGCCAAATGCCGGATCACTGAACACCACGTCGTCGGTGTAGCAGGCACTCATGGCCTCGGCATCCAGACGCTGGAAGGCTTCGTAGAACCGGGTAATCAAGGCGTTGTGGGCATCACTCATGGATAGGCTCCCTGGTTTGAAAACGGGCTTCGTAGAATTGCCTGCACGATAGTCAACTAATGGCCAGAACACTACCGGCATTCGTGGCGCAAATACCCTCTGGTGTGCCCAAGCCTAATGCACCATGCCACTCTCACGGGCATAGGCAAACAGGTCCACATCCGTGGAAATGCCCAGCCGCTGCATGGCCATGCTTTTCTGTTTGCTGATGGTGGAAACGCTGCGTTTGAAGTAGCCGGCGATTTCACTGACGGTCATGCCACTGGCGAGCATTCTGACCACTTCGTGCTCTTTAGCGGAAAGCACAGCGGAACTCGACTGACCGCGCGCGTCTGCCTGAAGCAGCGCAGTGCGCAACGACTCGCTGATATAACCGCGACCTTCACCCACTGATTTGATCGCCAGGGGCAGTTCCTTGGCCGACGCGCTTTTGTCGATGATCGCCACCACGCCGAGTGCGAACGCCGCCCGCAGCGTGGTGACGTTGGCAAACATCGTGACCAGAATGATCGGCATCGTCGGGTAGCTGCGTCGCACCCGGCTCAGCATCTTCAGCCCGTCGGCCTGCAGGTTGCCCGGCATGCAGAAGTCGGTGATCAACAGATCACACAAGGCGTCGTGTACAGCAGACTCAACAGACTGTCGGGACCCTCCGCCTCCCCTACCACCACACATGTCCGGTTCAGATCGACGAGCATTCGCATGCCGATACGAACGACCGGATGGTCGTCAGCAATGATTACGCGCATTGTCGGATTTATCCTGTTTGGTGACTGGAATGCGCGAAAAATAGCGCCGTCCGGGTCCTACCACAACGCCCTTTCCCGAGCGTAAAACCACCTCACCCAATGTAATCGGGGGCCTGTTCTTTCTCCTATAAAACAAAAAGAACCGCCCTACATTTACAAGCTACATCGGCCACACAGAAGGACTACAAACATCGCGACGCAGAAAGACGATCGCAGCCCGCAACACGCTTACATACACCAGGCTCGCCGTTTTCGTATTAGTTGCATTCCGCCTGCACCCCTCGGCCGATAGATTGCGCCCTGCCCGCACAGGGCAATTCCAGCAGTCCTTCATCAAGGAAGACCCGACACATGAACAAACGTCTATCGCTGCTGACGGCAGCTTTACTTCTGGCAGGCGCATCGTCGGCATTCGCGGCGTCGAGCACTGACCTGACGGTAACGGGCATCATCACACCGGCCGCTTGCACCCCGAGCCTGACCAATGGCGGTATCGTCGATTACGGGAAAAGATCCGCGAAAGATCTGAATCAGATCATCCACACGCCACTCGGCGAACAGACCATTCAACTGACGGTTAACTGCGATGCAGCCGAGCAGTTTGCGATCAGCCTCGCAGACAATCGAAAGAACACAGCAAGCCTGATTGGTGGCGTGCAGAACTTCGGTCTGGGATTGATCAACGGAAATGAAAAGTTGGGGCATTACTACCTGGGTTTCAAAAAGCCGGTCGCTGATCTCGCAGTGCAACTACTGTCGTCGCATGACGAGGGAAAAAGCTGGCGGGTTTTTCCAGAAGAAGATTTTATTCCACGGACCTATTGGGTTGCGTTTGGCAACGCTACCGGTAGTGGTTATGCACCTGACTTCCTTCGCGCCGTGACGGTGGATATTGTGGTCACTGCCTTGATCGCCCCTGCCAACACTCTGACCCTGACCGACGAAGTCGCACTCGACGGCTCTGCAACCCTGCAGATCGAGTACCTGTAACCCGCCATCCTCTGACCGGCAACGCCTGACATCTCGCGTTGCCCGCTCTCCCGGTACGCCTGTCAATAACGACCTCCCTCCTCGCGCAACGCGCAACGGATCTGCAACTTACGCCTACAAAACCAAAAGAAATGCCCTACGCCTGCAGGGCCATTCACCCCACATCAAATCCCACAAAAACCACCCGGGACAACCCGCAACATACGTTCATACACCGCGGTGCCGTTTTTCGTATTAGTTGCATTCCGCCTGGCGACCTCGACCGATAGATTGCGCCCTGTCCGTATAGGGCAACTCCCAACAGTCTTTCATCAACGAAGAGCCATACATGAACAAGCGTTTATCCCTTTTGACCGCTGCCTTGCTGCTGACCGGTGCATCGTCGGCGTTCGCGGCGTCCAGTACTGACCTGACGGTGACGGGCATCATTACTCCGGTGGCCTGTGAACCGACTCTCGCCAACGGTGGTGTCATTGATTACGGAAAAATCTCCGCGAAAGACCTGCGTGAAACTGCTCACACCCCACTCGACATCAAAACCATTCAGCTCACAGTGAACTGCGATGCATCAGCGCAGTTTGCGATCAGTACTCTCGACAACCAGGCAGGCACAGCAAGTCTGGGTAGCGAGATGGGGTTGGGCCTGATCAATGGAACTGAAAAACTGGGCTACTACCAGTTGGGTTTCAAAAACCCGGTCGCAAACGTTCCGGTGAGCGTTGGGTATTCAAGGAACGAGGGCGCCACCTGGACAGGGCTTGCCGATGACGAAGCGAAGCTACCGAACGACTGGATCGCGTTTGGCAACCGGATCAGTGGCACCTGGACACCTGAGTTCGTTGAAAACGTCACAGTGGACATGTGGCTAAACACCTCCATCGCCCCCGCCAACAGCCTGACCCTGACCGACGAAGTCGCACTCGACGGCTCTGCAACCCTACAGATCGAGTACCTGTAACCCTCCGCCATCAACGGGTAACGCCCGGAACACAGCGTTACCCGCTCACTCAAAGGACGACCCATCATGGACAGATGCTCCCTCGCTCTATTGACCCCACTGCTGATCGCCTGCGTCCCCGTGGCCCTCGCCGCCAGCAGCACCCACCTGAGCGTCACCGGCCTGATCACCCCCAGCGCCTGCACACCCAGCCTGTCCGGCGGCGGCATCGTCGACCACGGTAAAGTCACGGTGAAAAACCTGAGACCGGACCAGCCCACAGCCCTGGAAAACAGCACGCTGTATCTGCAGGTGAATTGCGGTGGCGCCACGCCGTTTACCCTGACGACGATCGACAACCGCGAAGGCACTTCCGCCATCCACCCCAATAGTCACGGGCTGGGCACCATCAACGACGACCAGAACCTGGGCAGCGTTGCACTGGGCCTGTTCGATACGGTGGCCGATGGGGCTGCGGTGAGATCCATCATTTCCCTCAACGACGGTGCCACCTGGCGAGTGTCCTCCTACCTGGGACACGCTGGCCAGACCGCGTTCGCGGCATTGAACGACCTGAGCACACCGATTGCCATCAAGGATTTGCGTGCGCGGCTCACGGCGTTTACCACCATCGTTGGCGCCAACGACCTGCCGCTGACCGATGAAATCCCCATCGACGGGCACGTCACCGTGCAACTGAACTACTGATCGGCCGGTGTTGCCGGTTCCATTTTTTTTGAACATTCAATGAGACTCGTCATGACGATGTTTTCCAAAGTCACCCGTCATCTGTTCCATTCCGGCCTCGGCGCATTTGCGCTGCTGCTGACCGCACACGCCCAGGCCGACGGCATGGTGCCGAACACTTCGGTGGTCATCGTCAACGAGGCTGACGGCGAAGCGTCCGTGTCCGTAACCAACACCGATGCCAACCTGGCGTTGATGCACGTCACCCTCGAAGACATTGCAGAAGACAGCGAATCGCTGGTGTTCGTGACGCCACCGCTGGCACGCGTCGAAGCGGGCAAGACCCAATTGGTGCGGTTCATTCTGCAATCGGAAAAACCCTTGCTGACCCAGCGTTTGAAGCGGGTGATCTTCGAAGGCATACCCCAGGGCAAAACCCCCGCCGAAGCCGGACAGGCACGAGTCGGCGTAACCGTGCGGCAGAATTTGCCGGTGATCCTGCACCCCAAAGGCCTGGCGCCCAATCGCACGCCGTGGACCGACCTGAAATGGTCGCTGAAGGACGGTCAACTGACCGTGCGCAACGACACGCCTTACGTGGTCCGTCTGGGCCAGGAAGTGCAATTGTTGCCGGCGGCGGGCAACGCGATGTTGCCGAAAACCTACGTGCTGCCCGGTGAGCACATCAGCATCAAGGTGCCCGAAGGCGCCGCCACGCAGGTGCGTTTTCAACCGGCGACGGTCTACGGCTTTGCAGTGCCGCATTACGAGGCGCCCATCCAGTCCTGAATCCCTATGACGGCGTCATCAAGGAACGATGAGCGCCCATGTTTCAAGGCGACGGTCGCTTGGCCGTTGCCACAGGCGTGCCGGTAGACGCACGCCGCAATAACCCAAGTGAACCCGATGACCACAGTATCAATTTACCGTGATGGCGAAGCCGTGCCCGTTATTCGGGCCGGCGCTCGCCCTCATCCATGGCAGCGACGAACCACGGTGGCGTTGCTGCTGAGCAACGCGCTGATGATGCTCGACGCCCACGGTGAGGCGTCGTTGCCGGCGTCGTTCGACAAAGACACGTTGCTGCAGCGCGGCATCGATCCGGCGCTGGCAACGTTGCTGATGCAGGCGCCACAGTTCACCGCCGGCCGCCATCCGGTCACGCTCACCGTCAACGGCCAGCGCCATGGCCGGGTCGACGTCACGTTCAATCGCGAAGGGGCGTTGTGCTTCGATCGCGCGCTGCTCGATGCGGCGAACCTTACGGTGCCTGCGCTGACGCTGGACGCTGGCCCGTGCCACGATTTTCTGGGCAGCGCACCGCAGACCGTCATCGAACCGGACCCGGCGAACCTGGCCCTGTCGTTGATCGTGCCCACCGACGCGATACGCCCCACGGCCCGGGATTTCTCCGGCTATCAAACCGGCGGCATTGCCGGTTTGATCAACTACGACGTCACCGGTTTGCACAGCCGTTCCGGCGACAGCACCAGCCGCTACGCCTCGGCCAACACCGAACTGGGCTTCAATGCCGGTGACTGGATCGTGCGCAGCCGTCAGGTGCAGACCTGGCAGGACGACATTTCCCGCACCACGCACATTGCGGCCTACGCCCAGCGTACTTTCGCCAGCCAGGAAGCGGTGCTGCAGGCGGGTCAGATCAACCTCTACAACCCGGTGCTCGCCGGTGCGCAGATCACCGGCGTGCAAGTGCTGAACGAGCAGGCGCTGCAAGTCGAAGGGCAAAGCGCGGTCATTGAAGGGATCGCCAACAGTCAGGCCCAGGTCGAGGTCCGCCAGAACGGTTCGCTGATCCATTCCACGGTGGTGCCGGCCGGGCCGTTCGCACTCACCAACGTGCGGCGGCTCAACACGCGCTCCGACGTGGAAGTCACGATCAAAGAGGACGATGGCAGCGAGCGCAGTTTTACCGTGCCGGCCGCAATGTTGGGGATCGGCCTGCCCGCGCCCGGTTATTCGCTGGGCGTCGGTCAGGTGCGCAGTGTCGGTGACGCGCAGGGGGGCGATCCCTGGGTCATCAGCGGCGGCTGGAGCGGTGCGCTCACCCCGCAAGTGTTGCTCAGCGCCGGCCTGACCGGCGCCGCCGACTATCGCGCGGCGGGTGGCAGCGTCGGCCTGTTGCCCTCGCCCGTGACCCAGGTGCAAGCCACGCTGACCGGCGCGGACGCCAGCGGCAAGCAAGCCAGTCAGGGGCTTCAGGCAGACCTGAGCGTCTCACATCGGTTGAACGAGCAGTGGGCGCTCAATGCCGGCAGTTCTTACCGAACCCAGGGCTACCGGGAGCTGGAAGATGCGGTATTCGCCAACACCTCCGACAACAGCCAATCCCGTTACCGCGATCAGCAAAACGCGGCCCTGTCGTGGTCGCATCCATGGCTCGGCGCTTTCAGCAGCGGCGTCAGCCGGTCCAGCTCGTTCGACGGCCAAAGCAGCAGCCGCGCCCTCGCGTCCTGGGGCACCAGCATCGCGGGCGTATCCGTCTCGGCGACCGCCGAATGGCAGGTCAGCGGTTCGAACCGCAACGATGACAGCGTCTACCTGAACCTCAGCATTCCGCTGGGCGAGAACCGCCGGGCGCGCACCTGGGTGCGCAGTTCCGCCGGCGAGTACCGCAGCGGCGTGGGCTTGAGTGAACGGGTCAACGATCAACTGGGTTACCGGGTTGGCGTCGAACACGACACCCGTGACAAACAGGTGCAGTCCACCGCCGGCGTTTCACTGTTGCCGCGCTACACCCAGCTCGATCTCAATTACACCCGCGCCGATGCCGAGCGCTCCAGCTATCAGGCCAGCGCTCGTGGCGGCGCAGTGTTGCACGGTGGCGGCGTGACGCTGTCGCCGTACCCGGTGAGCGACACCTTTGCGCTGCTTTCGGTGGGCGACATGGGTTCGATCAAAGTGTCGACGCCCAGCGGTCCGGTGTGGACCGACTGGCAAGGTCAGGCGGTGATCCCGCAAGTGACGGCTTACGGCAACAGCCCGGTGGAAGTCGACACCAAAACCCTGCCGCGCAACGCCGACATTCACAACGGGCTGGCGGTGATTTCGGCCGGTCGTGGCGCCGTCGACAACGTTGAATTCGGCATCACGCTGACCCGTCGCGCCTTGCTCAAGGCCACCACCGCCAACGGCGCGCCCCTGCCGCGCGGTGCCTCCGTGAACACCGAGGATGGCGAGTTCGTGACCCTGGTGCAGGACGGCGGCCTGGTGTTTTTGCCCAACGTCCTCGACCGCCGCGCGTTGTGGATCAGCGCGCCGGGGCTGGAGCGCTGCGAACTGCGCTTCGAACTGCCCACCGACGCAGACGCCAATGCGTACTACGAAACCGCCCCCGCCAAGTGCCGAGCCCTCTGAGGATGACTTTATGAACCTGTCGCGCTATCTGCTGCTGACCTTCGCGCCCCTGGTACTGAGCGGTTTCACGCCACTGGCCTCGGCATCCACGGACGACTGCCAGTTCAACCTGAGCCAGCCGGTGCTCGATTACGGGCTGATGAACCGAGCGATACGGCCCGATGCCGCACCGGAGCGCAACCTCGGTGAGCGCCAGCTCAGCCTGACCTTGAACTGTGCGCAGCCCATCGACATGAGCCTGTTCTACCGGGCGATGGCCGCAACCGCCGAACGCTTTCACTTCGCCGAACGCGGCAGCTATCGGATGCGTATTCGGGATGCCGTGCTCGATGGCCAATCGGTCGAGATCGGGTTGATTGCCGGGGTCGGTCAGCCGCCCGCCGAAACGGCCTCGAACCTGATCTGGCGACCGAAGCACGGGGTCGTCCCGGTGCAGGCCGGCGTGCCGGTACAGGGGCGCAGTTTCTCGGCGCAGCTTGAGCTGACGGCCTGGGTTCAAGAGCAAGGCATGCAAGTGCGTGACGCGGTGACCTGGGAAGCCTTCGGGGCGTTCGATGCCGTTGGCGCCGGACGCACCCGCGAGGCGACCCTGCGCGCCCGCTTCGCTCCGGCGGCCTGCGAGCCGGTGCTGTCCAACGGCGGCGTGGTCGACTTCGGCACCCTGTCGAGAAAGGACCTGCATGCAGACAAGGACACACGTCTGCCGCCCAGGTCGTTGACGTTGATGGTCGGCTGCGACGCGCCGGCGTCCTTCGCCTTGGTCATGCATGACAACCGCTCGGGTTCGGCGACGCTCGACAGCGAGATCGACTACGGCCTGGGCAAGGACAGCCGCGGCAACAGGATTGGCCGTTTTTCACTGCGCGTGGACCCGGCCACCGCCAATGCCGACGGCTTCGCCCGCCTCTATCGAACCGACTCCAACACCGCCGGCATGGCCTGGAGCACCGGCAGCGCCAGCCCGGTCGCCATCGGCAAAAGCCGCTACCTGGCGTTTACCGACAACGCCGGCAGCGGCGCCGGCCCGGTGCTGATCCAGAACCTCAGCACCACGGTGACCGTCGACGCCGTCATCGCCCCCACCAACAGCCTGGACCTGAGCAGCGCCATCAATCTCGATGGCGCGGGAACGATCGAGATTATTTACCTGTAACACCCAACCCGATCCTGCTGGATCCGGGGCGCACTTGAGCGTCTCGGGGCAGACAGGGCACAACCTGAGAAGTGAGTAAACAATGATTAAAAAGTACTTTGCAGCACTCTCCGCCACTGCGCTGATTGGCGTTGCACCTTATGCACTGGCGGCTTCGAGCACTGATTTGACGGTGACTGGCATTATCACGCCGTCGTCGTGTACGCCGTCGCTTTCCGGTGGCGGGATTATCGATTATGGCAAGATTTCTGCCAAAGACTTGAATCAGGACAAAACCACGACACTGCCTTGGGAGACATTGCAGCTCACCGTGAACTGTGACGCAGCGATCCCGTTCAGGCTGTTACCGACCGATAACAGGTCCGGCACGATTGGTGGTGACAGCAATTTCGGTCTGGGCTTTATCAATGGTGACCAGAAGCTTGGCGGTTACGTTGTACGCATCAGGACTCCAATTGCAGATGGTGTTGCCGTACAACCGTTGTCGTCCGCTACCAATGGAAATACCTGGTCCGCTAGCACTTCTGTGGAGCCCAACCGGCTTTCGGCATTCGGCGCTGTAGGGGGCCCGACCACGCCGATTGCCATCAAGGATCTGCAGACAGACCTTAGGGTATCGACTCAAATTGCCCGCGCCGACTCACTGGACCTGACCAACGAAGTCGCTCTCGACGGCTCGGCCACCATTTCCATCGTCTACCCATAAACCCGTAGCCCGACCTTGCCCGAGGTCCTGCTTCGGGCAAGGACTGATTCCGCTCACCCCACACAGCGAAACCTGTCCCATGAAAAAGATTCCACACGCGCTGACGATGGCGATCATCGTCCTGACTTCACCACTCACCTTCGCCTCGTCGACAGACCTGACAGTCACAGGCGTTATCACGCCGTCGTCGTGTACGCCGTCGCTTTCCGGTGGCGGGATTGTCGATTATGGCAAGATTTCTGCCAAAGACTTGAATCAGGACAAAGCCACGACACTGCCTTGGGAGACATTGCAGCTCACCGTGAACTGTGACGCAGCGATCCCGTTCAGGCTGTTACCGACCGATAACAGGTCCGGCACGATTGGTGGTGACAGCAATTTCGGTCTGGGCTTTATCAATGGTGACCAGAAGCTTGGCGGTTACGTTGTACGCATCAGGACTCCAATTGCAGATGGTGTTGCCGTACAACCGTTGTCGTCCGCTACCAATGGAAATACCTGGTCCGCTAGCACTTCTGTGGAGCCCAACCGGCTTTCGGCATTCGGCGCTGTAGGGGGCCCGACCACGCCGATTGCCATCAAGGATCTGCAGACAGACCTTAGGGTATCGACTCAAATTGCCCGCGCCGACTCACTGGACCTGACCAACGAAGTCGCTCTCGACGGCTCGGCCACCATTTCCATCGTCTACCCATAAACCCGTAGCCCGACCTTGCCCGAGGTCCTGCTTCGGGCAAGGACTGATTCCGCTCACCCCACACAGCGAAACCTGTCCCATGAAAAAGATTCCACACGCGCTGACGATGGCGATCATCGCCCTGACGTCGCCACTCGCCTTCGCCTCGTCGACAGACCTGACGGTCACAGGCCTCATCACCCCGAACGCCTGCACGCCGACACTGGCCGACGGCGGCAACATCGACATCGGCAAAGTCCCTGTAAAGAACCTCAATCCAATCGCAAACACGGAAGTAGGCAACCACTACATGGCGTTCAACGTGAACTGCGATGCACCGGTCCTGTTCGCCGTGAAGTCCATCGACAATAGACCCGATACGAACATAGCTTCCCCTCTTTTTTTTGGCGTGGGACTGACCCCCGCGAATGAAAAGCTTGGCTACTTCTGGCCATATATCGCCAACCTGCAAGCTGACGGTCTGAATGCGGCCGCCATTCAATCGACGGATGGCGGAGAAAGCTGGACCCGCGCCACCACCATCAATTCGAATGAGCTTCTGGCAACAAGCATTATCGGCAACACCACACCCATTGCAGTAAAGGATCTCGCGATGCTGCTGTGGATCAATACCTACATTGCTCGCGCCGACAGCCTGACCCTGAACGACGAAGTGCCCATCGATGGCTCCATGACGCTTGAAATCAAGTACCTCCCCTGAGTCAACGCACTGAGCCGGTCGAATGCCGGTTTCGGTAAAAAAGACCGGTTCAACGCCAACCGGGGCCTGACACAGGCTGAACAAATTCCACGAAATGGACATTCACAAATGAAGCACTACTTTGCCGTACTTGCGACAACCCTGGTCATCAGCGCCACCCAACACACTTGGGCGGCGTCCACCGTTGACCTGAGCGTCAAAGGCACCATCACCCCCCTCGCCTGCACCCCGATACTGTCCAACAACGGCCTCGTCGACTACGGAAAAATCTCCCGGCAGGACCTCAGCGTCGACAAACGCACGCGACTGCGCGACCAGACGCTCGACCTCAACATTCAGTGCAATGCGCCCGCGCGTTTTGCCCTGTTGATGCGCGACAACCGCGACGGCTCGGCCATCGTCAACAGCGAGATTTACTACGGTCTTAACCACGATCACAGCCAAAATAAAATCGGCTTGTATTCGCTGAACTTCGATCCGGCCAGCACCGTGGTGGACGACCTGACGCAGGTTTATCGAACCGACTCCACCACCGGCGGCGTGGCCTGGAGTTCATCGAACAGTCGTCCCATTCCGATCGGTGCCAAAAGCTACCTGGGGTTTACCGACGTGGCCGGCAGCAGTGTCGGCCCGATTGCCATTCAAAACCTCACAAGTCGAGTGATCGTCGAAACCATCATCGCGCCCACCTCCGAACTGGACCTGAGCACCGAGGTGCAGCTCGACGGCTCGGCGACCCTGGACGTTGTTTACCTGTAGTCAGACCTTTTCGCTGACCACCTGCACGTACAACGAACGCCCGGCACCGAGGCCGGCAAGGATGGCGCCGAGGCCAATCACGCCGAAGATCCAGCCTATGGCGTTCCAGCCGCCGGTCCAGTCGTGCACGATGCCCACCGCGAACGGTCCCATGGACGCCAGGGTGTAACCGAAACCCTGGGCCATGCTCGACAGGTTGGCCGCCACGTGCGAGTCCCGCGAGCGCAACACGATCAGGGTCAACGCCAGGCTGAACGTACCGCCCTGCCCCAGACCGAGCAGAATCGCCCAGCCCCACAGGCCTTCGATCGGCGCGTAGAGGCAACCGAACAGACCGCCGAGGGTCAGCGCCATGACGATCACGATTGCCAGGCGCTGATCCTTGCCGCGCGTGGCCAGCCATGGAGCGGCCAATGAACTGGCGAGTTGAATGAGCACCGAACCCGACAGCACCAGGCCGGCCTGGGTCGGCGTCAGGCCGCGACCGATCAGGATCGATGGCAACCAGCCGAACACAATGTAGGCCAGGGAGGATTGCAGGCCCATGTACAAGGTCACTTGCCACGCCAACGGGTCACGCAACAAACCGCGCACCCGGTAGGCCACGTTGTGCGCGCCGTGTTTCTGCCCGACTTGCGGCAACCAGAAAATCGCCGCTGCCAGCGCAGGAATCACCCAGAAGCCGAGGCCCAGCGCCCAGCTTTTGTCGAAGTGCTCGCTCAATGGCACGGTCGCGCCTGCTGCCATGGCCGCGCCCAGACACAACGCCATGGTGTAGACGCCGGTCATGGTCCCGGCGTGCTTGGCGAAGTCGCGTTTGACGATGCCAGGCAACAGAACGCCGATCACGCCGATACTCGCGCCGGCCAACACGCTGCCGGCAAACAGGCCGATTTCACCGAACGAACTGCGCAGAATGATCCCCCCGGCCAACGTCAGCAGAATGCCCAACACCACGCGTTCCGCGCCGAAACGTCGCGCCAGAATTGGCGCCAACGGCGCAAACAGGCCGAGGCACAGCACCGGCAAGGTCGTCAGCAAACCGGCCTGCGCCGCCGACAGGCCGAGGCTTTTCGAGACCTCGCTGAGCATCGGCGCCATGCTCGACAGCGCCGGACGCAGGTTCAGCGCCACCAGAATCAGGCCCAGTAACAATAACCACGGGCGGCGCAGGATCGGGTGACTTTGCTGGACCGCTTCGTCATCGGCCTCGGCGTCGATCAGCAGCTCTTCAAGCTCCGCCGTGCGTTTGGCTTCGTTGATGTGGCTGTTGCGGCTGGACATGGCGTTCTCGGTTTCAAGGTTCATTGATCAACTGCCTCGACAAGGCTTTGGCGCGTTCCGGGTCGCGTTGTTCGACGGCATCGAGCAGGTCGACATGCAGGTCGAACACTGCCTGGCGACGAGGCGTGATGCTCAAGGTCTGGCGCAGTTGTGCGCCGACGACGCTGGAGAAGTAGCGATACAGCTCGCTGAGGGTGGGGTTGTGCGCGGCGTCTACCAGGCGACGGTGGAACACCAGATCGCAGGCGATGTAGCTGTCGAGATCGCCGTGGTAGTGATCGCCGCTGATGTTGAGTGCCTGGCGTAATTCGATGAGGTCTTCGTCGGTCCTGCGGATCGCGGCAAGGCCGATGGCCTCGACTTCAAGGATGTGCCGTGTTTCCCGCGCCTGTTCGAGGGAGCAGCGCGACAGCGCTTTCAGGGTGTCCAGCGGATCGATCACCGCCCGCAGGTAACTGCCGTCACCTTGGCGTATTTCGATCAAACCGGAAAACGCCAACACGCGCATGGCTTCGCGCACGGTGTTGCGGCTGATGCCCAGTTCTGCCGACAGCTCCGGCTCGGTGGGCAGGCGTTGGCCGACGGTCCAGACGCCTTCGGTGATGCGCAAGCGCAACTGGTCCAAAGCCTGATCGACCAGGGATCGCTTAACTAATGGAGACATTTCTGACATAGGATTCGCCCTTTCATCCAATCATAGGATGAATTTTCGGACATGTTAGTCAGCTTAGTCCGGCAGGGCAAACGGTGGTGGGTTTCGGCGGGCGAAAAAAAAACCCGGAACAGCGTCCGGGTTTTTTTCATTGCCTGGCTTCGATCAATGCAGGATCTGGCTCAGGAACAGTTTGGTGCGGTCGTTCTGCGGGTTATCGAAGAAGTCGTTCGGCGCAGCCTGTTCGACGATCTCGCCCTTGTCCATGAAGATCACGCGGTTGGCCACGGTGCGGGCGAAGCCCATTTCGTGGGTCACGCAGAGCATGGTCATGCCGTCTTCGGCCAGGCCGATCATGGTGTCGAGAACTTCCTTCACCATCTCCGGGTCGAGCGCTGAAGTCGGTTCGTCGAACAGCATGATTTTCGGTTTCATGCACAGGGCACGGGCAATCGCCACACGCTGCTGCTGACCGCCGGACAATTGCCCCGGGAATTTATGCGCCTGCTCCGGAATGCGGACGCGTTCCAGGTAATGCATGGCAATTTCTTCGGCCTTGCGCTTGGGCATCTTGCGTACCCACATCGGTGCCAGGGTGCAGTTCTGCAGGATGGTCAGGTGCGGGAACAGGTTGAAGTGCTGGAACACCATGCCGACTTCGCGGCGGACCGTTTCGATCTGCTTGAGGTCGTTGGTCAGTTCCACGCCATCGACCACGATCCGGCCCTGCTGGTGTTCTTCCAGACGGTTGAGGCAACGGATCGTGGTGGATTTGCCGGAACCCGACGGGCCGCACAGGACGATACGCTCGCCCTGTTTAACGTTCAGGTTGATGTCTTTCAACACGTGGAACTGGCCGTACCACTTGTTCACGCCCTGCATCTGAATAATGCCTTCAGGGCTCACAGGCTTTTTGATTGCTTCGCTCATTACAGAACTCCTAACGCTTGTGGCCAGTGTCGAGCTTGCGTTCCAGATGCATGGAATAGCGCGACATACCAAAACAGAAAATCCAGAACACCAGGGCCGCAAACACATAGCCTTCAGTGGCCATGCCCAACCATTTCGGGTCGGCGGCGGCTTGTTTGACGCTGTTGAGCAAGTCGAACAGGCCGATGATGATCACCAGGCTCGTGTCCTTGAACAGCGCAATGAAGGTGTTGACGATGCCCGGGATCACCATCTTCAGGGCTTGCGGCAGAATCACCAGGCCCATGCTGCGCCAGTAACCGAGGCCCATCGCCGCAGCCGCTTCGTACTGACCTTTTGGAATCGCTTGCAGACCGCCCCGCACCACTTCGGCGACGTAGGCCGACTGGAACAGGATCACGCCGATCAGCGCCCGCAGCAGTTTGTCGAAGTTCATGCCTTCAGGCAGGAACAACGGCAGCATCACCGAGGACATGAACAGCACCGTGATCAACGGCACGCCGCGCCAGAATTCGATGAAGGTCACGCAGACCACACGAATCGCCGGCATGTTCGAACGACGGCCCAGGGCCAGGACGATACCCAGCGGCAACGCACCGGCAATACCGACGGTGGCGATCACCAGAGTCAGCATCAGGCCACCCCACTGGCTGGTCGCCACTTGGGTCAGGCCGAACACGCCGCCATGCAACAGGCACCAGGCAATGATCGGGTACAACACCAGGAAGCTCAGCCCGTACACCGCTTTACGCGGGAAGCGCGAGATGAACAACGGCGCCACGCCGATCACCGCCAGCCACACGGTCAGGTCTACGCGCCAGCGCAGGTCCGCCGGGTAGTAGCCGTACATGAACTGGCCGAATCGCTGCTGGATGAACACCCAGCAGGCGCCTTCCTTGGTGCAGTCGGCGCGGGTAGTGCCGACCCAGTTGGCGTCGATGATCGCCCATTCCAGAATCGGTGGAACCACCAGGTAAATCAGGTAGAACGCGAACAGGGTCAGCAGGGTGTTGAGCCAGCTGGAGAACATGTTCGCGCGCATCCACGCCATCGGCCCGAAGACTTTGCTTGGTGGCGGCATGTCAGGTTTGAAAGTATGAGTACTCATGCGCTTTTCCTTACCGCTCGATCAGCGCAATGCGCTTGTTGTACCAGTTCATCAGCAGGGAAATGCTGATACTGATCGCCAGGTACACGCTCATGGTGATGGCAATGACTTCGATCGCCTGCCCGGTCTGGTTCAGCACCGTACCGGCAAACAACGAGACCATTTCCGGATAACCGATACCGGCCGCCAGCGAGGAGTTTTTCGCCAGGTTCAGGTATTGGCTGGTCAGCGGTGGAATGATCACGCGCAGGGCTTGCGGGATGATCACCTTGCGCAGGGTCGGACCGTTGCGCAGGCCCAGCGAGTGTGCCGCTTCGGTCTGGCCGTGGCTGACCGACTTGATGCCCGAACGCACGATCTCGGCGATGAACGCCGCGGTGTACACGGTCAGGGCCAGGGTCAGCGCCAGCAGTTCCGGGATCAGCACCCAGCCACCGACGAAGTTGAAACCTTGCAGCTTGGGCATTTCCCAGTGCACGGGCGCACCGAAGATCAGCGCACACAGCGCCGGGATCACCAGGAACAACGCCAGGCCGGTCCAGAACTTGTGGAACGGAACGCCGGTGGCTTCGAAACGCTTGTTGGCCCAGCGGCACATCAGCACGATGGCGACGATGGCCACGACGACGCTGACCACAAACGGCCAGAAACCGTCCGCCGCCAAAGCGGCCGGCATGTTCAGGCCGCGGCTGCTGACGAAGAAGGTGTCGCCGAAGTTATGGCTGTTGCGTGGCCCTGGCATGGTCAGGAACACCGCGAAGTACCAGAACAGGATTTGCAGCAGCGGCGGAATGTTGCGGAAGACTTCCACATAAACAGTCGCCAGCTTGGCGATGATCCAGTTCTTCGACAGCCGTGACACGCCGACGATGAACCCGAGGATCGTCGCCAGGATCACGCCGATGAAAGTCACCAGCAGCGTGTTGAGCAGGCCGATGACAAACACCCGGGCATAGCTGTCCGATTCGGTATAGTCGATCAGGGTTTGAGCGATGCCGAAACCGGCACTGCGCTCCAGAAAGCTGAAACCGGAGGTGATGCCCCGGTGTTCAAGGTTGGTCTGCGTGTTGTCGAACAGATACCAGCCCATCGAGACCACCGCCACAATGGTGATGATCTGAAATAGCCACGCACGCACTTTGGGATCGCTGAGGCTGAGCCTCTGCTTTGGTGCGCCGATTGAATTTTGCATGAAGTGCCCCGGATGTAATGGAACAGAACATCACCCGGCGGTTGGCCCACCGGGTGATAGAACCATCAGCGCACTGGTGGTGCGTATTGAATGCCGCCGTTGTTCCACAGAGCGTTCAGCCCGCGGTCAATTTCCAGAGGAGTGCTCTTGCCGAGGTTCTTCTCGAACACTTCGCCATAGTTACCCACTTGCTTGACGATCTGGACGACCCAGTCTTTCTTCACTTTCAGGTCTTTGCCGTATTCACCGTCGGTACCCAGCAGACGTGCAACGTCCGGGTTCTTGGTGCCCTTGGCTTCGGCTTCAACGTTTTTCGAGGTCACGCCTGCTTCTTCAGCGTTGAGCATGGCGTAGCCAACCCAGCGCACGATAGCCAGCCACTCGTCATCGCCGTTACGCACGACCGGGCCCAGCGGTTCCTTGGAAATGGTTTCCGGCAGAACCACGTAGTCCTTCGGCGAAGCCAGCTTGCTGCGCTGGGCAAACAGTTGGGACTTGTCGGAAGTCAGTACGTCGCAACGACCCGATTCCAGCGACTTGGCGCTTTCATCGGAGGTGTCGAAAGTGATCGGGGTGTATTTCAGACCGTTGCCACGGAAGTAGTCGGAAACGTTCAGCTCGGTGGTGGTGCCGGCCTGGATGCAGATGGTCGCGCCGTCCAGTTCCTTGGCGCTCTTGACGCCGAGTTTGTTGTTAACCAGGAAGCCGATGCCGTCGTAGTAAGTGATGAAGCCTGGGAATTTCAGACCCATGCCCGAGTCACGGGAGCTGGTCATGGTGGTGTTGCGCGACAGGATGTCGATTTCGCCGGACTGCAGCGCGGTGAAGCGCTCCTTGGCGTTCAACTGACTGAACTTGACCTTGGTCGCGTCGCCAAAGACGGCAGCGGCGACAGCACGGCAGTAGTCAGCATCGATACCAACGATCTTGCCAGTGGAATCCGGAACCGAAAAACCAGGCAGGCCATCACTGACGCCGCACTGTACGAAACCTTTCTTCTGCACTGCATCCAGGGTTGCACCCGCCTGAGCGAACCCGCTGACACCGAGTACTGCGGCTGCAGTCACGATGGCCAGGGTGGATTTCAACATCTTCATTCAAACCTCCAGTTTTGCTCTTGTTGTGTCGGAGCTTGAGTCCAGTCGCACCCTTATGAGGCGTAGTCGACCCGTGTTGGCTTTTTTTAGGGTCAACCGACGTAGGACCTGCGCTATGAGTCTAGTAGGAGAAAATCCAAATCATGGATCACTCACTTCTCACCAATCGGCCGAACGGGCTGTAGCCCTTTCACGTTCGCGAAGCCCGTAGCGGCCACTGGCGAACATCCATCACCGGATTTTTTGCTATCCCACCACGAACAATGGCCTGATAGTGTTACCGACAGGCGTGGGATTTTCGTACAGGCTTTCCTATAGCAAAGCCCGTACCAGACCGCTAGCCAAAGCACTTAAGGGACAGGTCAATAGCAAAACTTGTAGCCTTGCGACATCTTCGTAACTGATCAACCCGATACGCACTCACATCACGCACTCAATGAGAGCGCACGCACACAATTGGAGCAGCCATGACCGAGCCCTTGATTCTTCAACCCGTCAAGCCCGCAGATGCCTGCGTTATCTGGCTGCACGGCCTGGGCGCCGACCGTTACGACTTCCTGCCCGTGGCCGAAGCGCTGCAGGAAAGCCTGCTGACCACCCGCTTCGTCCTGCCTCAGGCTCCGACCCGTGCGGTGACCATTAATGGTGGTTACGAGATGCCGAGCTGGTACGACATTCTGGCCATGAGCCCGGCGCGGGCGATCAGCCGCGAGCAGCTGGAAGAGTCGGCGCAAAGGGTGATTGATTTGATCGAAGAGCAGCGCGCGGGCGGAATAGACGCCTCGCGGATTTTCCTGGCAGGTTTTTCCCAGGGCGGCGCCGTGGTATTCCACACCGCGTTTGTGAAATGGCAAGGAGCATTGGGCGGCGTACTTGCCCTCTCGACTTATGCACCGACCTTCAACGATCAACTGCAACTCTCCGCGAGCCAACAGCGTATTCCGGTGCTGTCCCTGCACGGCCAGTACGATGACGTGGTGCAGAACTCGATGGGTCGCACCGCTTATGAGTATTTAAAGCAGCATGGTGTCACCGTGACATGGCAGGAATACCCAATGGGTCACGAAGTGTTACCCGAGGAAATTCGCGACATCGACGTCTGGCTCGCTGAACGCTTGCGTTAACGGTCCGGCGAAAAACAGCCCATTGATCCATCCCCCTACGCCGCGCCCGATTCTTGCATTACACTGGCCGCCGTATATTCCTTAATCAATTGATGAGATGACCGTGCTCAAAGCACTCAAGAAAATGTTCGGTAAAAGCGAGACTGAGCAGCTCGCGCCAGTCTCCAGCGCTCCGTCTCACGCCCCCAGCCACCGCACCGACGGTAATCAGTCTGGCCGGACCGCCCCCGTAGCGGCACCGAAACAAGAGCCTGTCGCGGCACCGGCCCTCCCGCCTGTTGAAGAGGCGGCCCCAGAACAACCGCGCAGCGAAGCGCCGAAACCGGCAAAACCGCGTCGCGAACCCAAGCCAAAGGCGCCGGTCATTCCCTGGAAACTCGAAGACTTCGTCGTCGAACCCCAGGAAGGCAAAACCCGATTCCACGATTTCAAACTCGCCCCGGAACTGATGCACGCCATCCAGGACCTCGGCTTCCCGTATTGCACGCCGATCCAGGCTCAGGTGCTGGGCTTCACCCTCGCCGGCAAAGACGCCATCGGGCGCGCCCAGACCGGTACCGGCAAAACCGCCGCGTTCCTGATTTCGATCATCACCCAATTGCTGCAAACCCCGCCGCCGAAAGAGCGCTACATGGGCGAGCCACGGGCGCTGATCATCGCGCCGACCCGTGAGTTGGTGGTGCAGATCGCTAAAGACGCCGCCGACCTGACCAAGTACACCGGCCTCAACGTCATGACGTTTGTCGGCGGCATGGACTTCGACAAGCAGCTCAAGCACCTCGAAGCGCGTCATTGCGACATCCTCGTCGCAACCCCGGGCCGCTTGCTCGACTTCAACCAGCGCGGCGACGTGCACCTGGACATGGTCGAAGTCATGGTCCTGGACGAAGCCGACCGCATGCTCGACATGGGCTTCATCCCGCAAGTGCGTCAAATCATTCGCCAGACGCCGCCGAAGAACGAGCGTCAGACGCTGCTGTTCTCCGCGACCTTCACCGAAGACGTGATGAACCTCGCCAAGCAATGGACCACCGACCCGTCGATCGTCGAGATCGAGTCGCAGAACGTGGCCAGCGAAAACGTCGAGCAGCACATCTACGCGGTGGCCGGCGCCGACAAGTACAAACTGCTCTACAACCTGGTCAACGACAACGGTTGGGAGCGGGTGATGGTCTTCGCCAACCGCAAGGATGAAGTGCGGCGCATCGAAGAACGCCTGGTACGCGATGGCGTCAACGCCGCGCAATTGTCCGGCGATGTGCCGCAACACAAGCGCATCAAGACGCTTGAGGGCTTTCGCGAAGGCAAGATCCGCGTGCTGGTGGCCACCGATGTCGCCGGTCGCGGCATTCACATCGACGGCATCAGCCACGTGATCAACTTCACCCTGCCGGAAGTGCCGGATGACTACGTGCACCGTATCGGTCGTACCGGTCGTGCCGGCGCCGACGGTGTGTCGATCAGTTTTGCCGGGGAAGACGACTCCTACCAGCTACCGTCCATCGAGGCGCTGCTGGGTCGCAAGATCAGCTGTGAAACGCCACCGACGCATCTGTTGCGGGCGGTTGAGCGCAAGCGTCCGTAACTCGGGCCTTACCGAAAGAGGCGCAGCCGGCAACGGACTGCGCTTTTTTTTCGCCCGGGATATTGCTCGCGATAACTAAAAGTCCATAATAGACAAATTAGTTTACTTCCAGCTCCCGGAGCCGACCATGTCCAGCACGCCTTATGTAATCACCCAACCCCAGGCCCGCGAACTGCTGGCACAGGTCGACGTTCCGCAGATCCTGCGCAAGCTGTTCCGCGACCTGGCCGCCGGGCAGGCTGTGCAGCCGGCGCAGCAACTGGTGGAATTCCCCAAGGGGGCAGGCGACTTCATCAACTACCTGGGTGTGCTGGCCGAAGACGGAGTTTACGGGGTGAAGACGTCGCCCTACATCGTGCGCGAACAAGGCCCGCTAGTGACTGCGTGGACCTTGCTGATGTCGATGCAGACCGGCCAGCCGCTGCTGCTGTGCGATGCCGGTGAACTGACCGTTGCGCGCACCGCAGCAGCGACCGCCGTTGCGGTGGACGCCCTCGCGCCGCTTGAAGCCCGACGCCTGGCGATCATCGGCAGCGGCAAAGTGGCCCAGGCGCACCTGCATTACGTGAAGAACCTGCGGGACTGGCAAAGCATCAGCCTCTACTCACAAGGCCTGAACGATCTGAGTCCAGACGCACTGGCTCAGCTCAAAGGTCTCGACCCACGCCTGACCCTGGTCGACAGTTGTGAAGCAGCCCTTCAGGAAGCCGATGTGATCATGCTGTGCACGTCGTCAGCAGGGCCAGTGATGAATCCGGCAACCCTGAGCAAACCAGCGTTGATAACCTCCATCAGTACCAACGCACCGCGCGCCCACGAAGTGCCGCCGCAGAGCCTCAACGACATGCACGTCTTCTGCGATTATCGTCTGACCACGCCAGGCTCGGCGGGCGAAATGCTGATTGCCGGCGAACAGCATGGTTGGGACAGGAACGCGATCGTCGGCGACTTGCCGGATTTGATCAGCGAAAAGGTCCAGCGCCCCGATTACGACCGCCACGTATTCTTCCGCTCGATCGGCCTGGGCCTGGAAGACATCGCGGTGGCTAACGCCATCTACCGCCTGCACCCCTGATATTTAACTCCCTGTGGGAGCGAGCCTGCTCGCGATTACGGTTGAACATTCAACATTGATGTCGACTGACCCAACGCTATCGCGAGCAAGCTCGCTCCCACAGGGGACTTCCGCAATTTTGGCATTTACGCTCGACAGGAGACGTTCATGAGCCAGGCAGACTTCATCATCATCGGCGGCGGGATCGCCGGCGCTTCCACCGGTTTCTGGCTGTCGCAGCACGCCCGAGTGATCGTACTCGAACGCGAATCCCATCCGGCCTATCACTCCACCGGACGCTCGGCTGCGCTGTTCACCGCTGCGTATGGAACACCGCAAGTCCGGGCACTGACCCAGGCCAGCCGCGATTTCTTCGACGCCCCGCCCGCCGGTTTCTGCGAACACCCGCTGCTGACCCCGCGCGGCGAAATGACCGTGGACTTCACCGGCGACCCGGACGAACTCAACAATCAATACCTGAGCGCCAAAGCCACGGTGCCGGAAATGCAACTGCTCAGCGCCGATGAAGCCTGCCTGCGCCTGCCGATCCTGCGCCGGGAAAAAGTTCATGGCGCGATCTACGATCCGACCGCCAGCGACATCGACACCGACGCCTTGCATCAGGGTTACCTGCGCGGTATCCGACGCAATAAAAGTGAAGTGCATACCGACACGGAAGTCCTGAGCCTGACCCGCGACGGCGAAGGCATGTGGCAGGTCCAGACCAACAGCCAGACCTTCAGCGCCCCGGTCATCATCAACGCCGCCGGCGCCTGGGCAGACAAGATCGGCGAACTGGCCGGCGCCAGGCCGCTGGGTCTGCAACCCAAGCGCCGTGCGGCGTTCATCTTCGCCGGACCGGAAGGCGTGGACATCCACCATTGGCCGATGCTGGTCAGCCTCGATGAATCGTTCTACATGAAGCCCGACGCCGGCATGTTCCTCGGCTCACCGGCCAACGCCGACCCGGTTGAACCGCACGACGTGCAACCCGAAGAACTCGACATCGCCATGGGTATCTATCAGATCGAAGAAGCCACCACCCTGACCATCCGCCGTCCGACCCGCACCTGGGCCGGCCTGCGCAGCTTCGTGGCTGACGGCGATTTGCTGTCCGGCTTCGATCTGCAGGTGCCAGGGCTGTTCTGGGTTGCGGCGCAAGGCGGCTACGGCATCCAGACCTCGCCCGCCATGGGCCAGGCCAGCGCCGCGCTGGTACGCGGTGAAGCACTGCCCGAGCAACTCACGCGCTTCGGCCTGGATGCCGGGATGCTCTCCCCCGCTCGCCTGGGCTGATCCACGTGCTCAGGTGACGTGTCGACACGATTACGGCAAACTTCCAGCGCCCTTTTTGCAGGGCGCTGACGCTGCCTGGAGCTCCATTGTATGAACGCACCTGTTAAAGACCCGGCCCTGGACAACTTCCGCGCGATTGCCGATGCCATCGCCACGTTGTTCTTTCCCCACGCCGAGGTGGTGCTGCACGATCTGCGCACGCAAAAGATCGATTACATCGCCAATAACCTGTCGAAGCGGGAAGTCGGTGACGATGCCGCGCTGGAAGACATGCTCAGCGATGACATCAGCGAACGGAACATCGGCCCGTACGAAAAGTTGAATTGGGATGGTCAGAAGATTCGCAGCCTGAGCAGCGTGCTGCGCGACAGCGACGGTCATCCGCTGGCGGTGCTGTGCATCAACCTGAACATTTCACTGTTCGAAAATGCCAAGGCCGCGCTGGACTTGTTCCTGTCGCCGAACAAATTGATCCCGCAACCGGACTCACTGTTCCGCGATGACTGGCAGGAGCGGATCAACACCTTCCTCCACGGCTGGCTGCGCGAACGCCAGCTGAGCCTGAACCTGCTGACCCGCGACCACAAACGCGAACTGGTGCTGGCCTTGCACGCCGAAGGCGCCTTCAAAGGCAAAAGCGCCTCCAACTATGTGGCCAACGTGCTGAACATGGGACGGGCGACGGTATACAAGCATTTGAAGGAATTGAAGGGCTGAAAGCCCCGTGTTTTGCCGGCGATGGCGAATTTGAGTACGCCATCGCCGGCAAGCCGGGCGTCTGCGATCAGCGATTATTCAAGCGCTGAAGCCGGGCCGAAGAACTCGTAGCGGCTTTGCTTCTCCGGTACACCCAAGGCTTTGAGGTGACGCTTCACCGCCGCCATGAAACCTTTAGGCCCGAGGAAGTACGCATCCAGATCGCGCTGTTGCGGCAACCACTCGCCCAGTTGTTCCTGACTCAACAACCCGACCTTGTGCGCTGCCGGGCTGACGCCGTCATCTTCGTCGTAGCAATAGAAGCGCTTGAGTTGCGGGTGACGTTCGGCCAATCCATCGATCCAGTCGCGGAAAGCGTGAACACTGCCATTGCGTGCGCAGTGGATAAAATGCACCGGCCGCTGGGTTTCCAGCGCCGCCTCGAGCATGGCCAGGGTCGGGGTGATGCCTACGCCGCCGCTGATCAGCACCAACGGTTTGTCGCTGTCGGTCAGGGTGAATTCGCCCGACGGCGGGAACAGCTGAATGCTGGAACCTACATGCAGTTGATCGTGCAGATGGTTCGAGGCGCGGCCACCGTCTTCACGCTTGACGCTGATGCGGTACTGGCCTTTGTTCGCCAAGGCTGACAGCGAATAGTTACGACGAATTTCTTCGCCATCGAGGATCAGTTTCATGCCGATGTACTGGCCAGGCTCTGCGGCGAGGATCGGACCTTTGTCCGCCGGCTCGAAGTAGAACGAGGTGATTTCCGCGCTTTCCTCGACCTTAGCCGCGACGATGAATTCCCGCGCTCCGCGCCAGCCGCCCGGCGCCTGTTCTTTTTGGTCGTAGATGCTGGTTTCGGCGCCGATCAGGATCTCGGCCAGTTGACCGTAAGCGGCGCCCCAGGCGCTCATCACTTCCGGCGTGGCGATCTCGTCACCCAGCACTTCGGAAATCGCCCGCAACAGGCAGGTGCCAACAATCGGATAGTGTTCCGGAAGGATTTGCAGGGCCACGTGTTTGTTGATGATCTTGGCCACCAGGTCGCCCAACTGGTCGAGCTGATCGATATGGCGCGCGTACATCAACACGCCGTTTGCCAGGGCGCGGGGTTGATCACCGCTGGCCTGGTGAGCCTGGTTGAACAGCGGGCGGACTTCCGGGTATTCGGAGAGCATCATGCGGTAGAAATGCGTGATCAATGCTTCGCCGCCGCTTTCCAGCAACGGTACAGTGGATTTGACGATTGCACGGTCTTGAACGCTGAGCATAAGGTGACTCCTGAGCTACTTGGTTTTCTAATTGATTGCTCTCTCCTTATCAGTTTCCGTGCCAGCTATTTAATCGTTATAAATCAACATGTTAAAAACATCATAGTCATAACGACACGGCCTGACTTATAGTCATCTCGACTACATGGAGTCACTATGACTGCAAAATCCTTGCTCACCACATTGCTTCCCCTGGTCTCGGACCTGTCCCGCGAACTCCCCGAGGGCGAGCGCTATCGGCGCCTGCTCGAAGCCATGCGCGCCCTGCTCCCCTGCGATGCCGCCGCACTGTTGCGCCTCGATGGCGACTGGCTGGTGCCGCTGGCCGTCGACGGGTTGAGCACCGACACCCTCGGCCGACGCTTCAAGGTCAGCGAACACCCGCGTTTCGAAGCGCTGCTGAGCAGCCCCGGGCCGACCCGTTTTGCCGCCGACAGCGACCTGCCCGACCCTTACGACGGCTTGGTCGATGGCCTCCATGAACACCTGGAAGTCCACGATTGCATGGGCTGCCCGCTGTTTATCGACGAGCGCCCGTGGGGTTTGCTGACCCTGGACGCCCTCGACCCGGAACGTTTCGAACCGATCGAACTGGACGCCCTGCAGGCCTTCGCCAGCCTCGCCGCCGCCACGGTCAATGCCGCCGAGCGCATCGAGCGGCTGGCCAATCGTGTCGAAGACGAACATCAGCGCGCCGAGGTGTACCGACAGGCCAGCGGCCAGCAGAACCGCGAGATGATCGGCCAGAGCAAGGCGCACAAACGTTTGGTGGAGGAAGTCAGCCTGGTCGGCGGCAGCGACCTGACCGTGCTGATTACCGGTGAAACCGGGGTCGGCAAAGAACTGGTGGCCCAGGCGATTCACGCCGCCTCGCCCCGGGCCGACAAGCCGATCATCAGCCTCAACTGCGCCGCGCTGCCGGACACGCTGGTGGAAAGCGAATTGTTCGGCCATGTGCGCGGCGCCTTTACCGGGGCGACCAGCGATCGTCGCGGCAAATTCGAACTGGCCAATGGCGGCACACTGTTTCTCGATGAAGTCGGCGAACTGTCGCTGACGGTGCAGGCCAAATTGCTACGGGTTTTGCAAAGCGGTCAATTGCAGCGGCTGGGCTCGGACAAGGAGCATCAGGTCGACGTGCGACTCATCGCCGCGACCAACCGTGATCTGGCCGAGGAAGTGCGCAGCGGCCGCTATCGCGCCGATTTCTACCATCGCTTGAGCGTTTACCCGCTATTGGTGCCGGCCCTGCGGGATCGCGGGCGGGATGTGCTGCTGCTCAGCGGTTTCTTCCTTGAGCAGAACCGTTCGCGCATGGGCCTCAACAGCCTGCGCCTCAACAGTGACGCTCAAACGGCGTTGCTGGCGTATGACTGGCCGGGCAATGTTCGGGAACTGGAGCACTTGATTGGCCGGAGCGCGCTGAAAGCGCTGGGTAACTGCAAGGAACGGCCGAAGATTCTCAGCCTGAGTGCGGCGGACCTGGATTTGCCCAATGGCCGTGTTGAAGCGGCGGCCGAACAACCGGTCGCGGCTCCGCTGGCGTTGGTGTCGGGGGATTTGCGTGAGGCGACTGAACATTACCAACGGCAATTGATCAGCGCTTGCCTGGAACGGCACCACGATAATTGGGCGAGCGCGGCGCGTGAGCTAGGCTTGGATCGGGCGAATCTCGGGCGGATGGCCAAGCGATTGGGTTTGAAGTGATGACCCATCGCGAGCAGCCTCGTTCCCGCAGTGGATTTGTGAACGGCACAGATCAAATGTGGGAGCGAGCCTGCTCGCGATATCGTCCTACCATTCAACCGATTTTCTAAAGCCTGCCCCCATCAAGTCGATAACCCGGCATCGATAGCTTTTGGCGACTTTTCATTCGCCCATCACCTTTTTCCACAGAAGGTTTTTATGTCCTCCACCAAAGCCCGCGCAGACTCACTTTCGCTTCTGCTGTTTACCTTGCGCAGCGGCAAGCTGATGGCGATCAACCTGCTCAAAGTCAGTGAAATCATCCCCTGCCCGCCGCTGACCAAGCTGCCGGAGTCGCACCCTCACGTCAAAGGCATCGCCACCCTGCGCGGCGCGTCGTTGTCGGTGATCGACCTCAGCCGAGCGATCGGCGAGCGGCCGCTGGAAGACCCGAACGGTGGCTGCCTGATCGTCACCGACGTCAGCCGCTCCAAACAGGGCCTGCACGTTCAGGCCGTGAGCAAGATCGTCCATTGCCTGACCACCGACATCCGTCCGCCGCCCTTCGGCTCCGGCGGTGTGCGTTCCTACATCACCGGCGTGACCTCGGTGGACGGCACGCTGGTGCAGGTGCTGGACATCGAAAAGGTCATCCACGGGATCGCCCCGGCGCAGATCGAAACGGCCCCGACCGAACTGAGCATGGAAGACGCCGAAGTACTCGGTAACGCGCGCATCCTGGTGGTCGACGACAGCCAGGTGGCCCTGCAGCAATCGGTGCACACCCTGCGCAACCTCGGCCTGCAATGCCATACCGCACGCAGCGCCAAGGAAGCCATTGATTGCCTGCTGGACCTGCAAGGCACCGCCCAGCAGATCAACCTGATTGTTTCGGACATCGAAATGTCGGAGATGGACGGCTACGCCTTCACCCGCACCCTGCGCGAAACCCCGGATTTTTCGCACCTGTACGTGCTGCTGCACACCTCGCTGGACAGCGCGATGAACAGCGAAAAAGCGCGTCTGGCCGGCGCCAACGCGGTACTGACCAAGTTCTCTTCACCGGAGCTGACCAAGTGCCTGATCGAAGCGGCCAAAGCGGTCGCCGAACAAGGTCACTGAGTGTGGACGAAGCATTCTGCTTGCTGATGCGGCGCAACCTGGCGGAGGTTGTGCCCGCTATCACTTGGCCTCCGGGAATTGTCCTGCACGAATACCGGCAAGAATGGGCAGAAGCCGTTCATCGTTTGATGGAACTGGGGTATCTGGAGGGGGGCGGTCGCGTGCCGACGCTGGATGTCTGGCAACAGCGGTTCGAGACCGACCCTGAATACGATCCCTCCCTGTGCTTCATCGCGCAGGATGCCGACGGTATCGTTGGCGTGTGCCAGTGCTGGACCAGCGCCTACATCAAGAATCTGGTGGTGCACCCGCGAGCTCAGGGTCGGGGTTTGGGCCGGGCGTTGTTGTTGAATGCATTCAAAGTGTTTCAGCAGCGTCGCGAAGGTTTTGTGGATTTGAAGGTATTGGAAGACAACCTTCGGGCACAGCGGTTGTATGAAAGTTGCGGGATGACGGTGGTCCGCCGCGAGCCGGTTCCAGCCTGATACACCGCCATCGCGGGCAAGCCACGCTCCCACAGGATGTGTGTCGTTCGCAAAAGACGAATACGACACACAACCGGTGGGAGCGGGCTTGCCCGCGAAGAGGTCGACACATTCCACCTCCTACCATCAGGCATACTCGGCCCACATACGCCCAAGGATGCCTGATCAATGAAAGCCACCACCCTCACCTTCCTCTGCCTCACCGCCCTCGCTTCTCAAGCCCAAGCCTCCAGCCCTGACGCCTGGGCCGCCTTCGACAAAGCCGTGCTCGCCAGTTGCACCAAGGCCAGCGGCCTGACGGACGCCTTCCCCGTAGGCAAAGCCGCGCAGTTCGATGACCGGGTCGAATACACAGCCATTCTGCTGCAAGGCCGCTACCCGCAAAAACACATGAAAGGCCAGCAAGGCACCGAGCTGTGCCTCTACAACAAAAAAAGCAAAACCGCCTACGTGACCGAATGGGACTCCATCCGCACACCGGCCAAATCCAAATGAATGGCGCATAACTTGCTTCAGAGCAGACCTTCGCGGTGGCATTCTGTCGCCATATCCGGCCCTGATAGGCGACTGATCCTTCGATGAATACACCGTTTTCCTGCGTAGGTTGTGGCAAATGCTGCAATGACCATCACGTCCCCCTGACCCTGGCGGAAGCGCGGATGTGGGCGGCCGACGGCGGTCAGGTGATCGTGCTGGTGGAAGGTTTCCTCGGCAATGGCCTCGGCCTGCCGGTGCAGCAACGCGAACATGCCGAACGGCGTTCGGTAGCGGTTCAAAGCGGCACCTGCGAGGCGCACGTGGCCATCACGTTTGCGGCTTACAACGTCGGCCCCTGCCGTAATCTTGACGAAGACAACCTCTGCCGCATCTACGAACGCCGGCCGCTGGTTTGTCGCATCTATCCGATGGAAATCAATCCGCACATTCCCCTCAATCCGGCGATCAAGGAATGCCCGCCCGAATCCTGGGAAAAAGGCCCCGACCTGATCATTGGCGGTGAACTGGTCGATCAGCAGCTCGCAGGACTTATCCAGCGCTCCCGTCAGGCGGATCGCGATGATATCCGCAGCAAAGATGCGATTTGTGCGTCACTGGGGATTCGCGTCACAGCCCTGAAGGGCGATGGATTCACCGCCTACCTGCCGGACATGAGCGCGTTCGCCACGGCCATCGATCAGGTGACGCAACAACAGCTGCCTGGACCGGGCAGTGCCTGGCAGTTCCACGTTTCGGGTGACGATATCGCCGGGCAAGTGCTGGCGGCCGGTGCGCAAGTGGCCACCGAGGCGCCGCTCAACTATGCGTTCATTTCGCTGCGGGCGGCTTAGCGACGTGTTCGCCAGAACTCTTGCGCCAACAACCGCAAGTCCCCCGCCAGCCCCGCCACATCGGTGGAATTCGCCTGGCTTTGCTGCCCTTCACTGACCGTGACCTCGCAGGCTGAGCGGATGCCGATGATATTGCGGTTGATGTCTTCGCTGACCGTGCTCTGCTCTTCCACCGCCGAAGCGATTTGCAGGCTCATTTGCGTGATCTGATTGACCCGCCGACTGATCGCTTCCAGCGCGTCGGCGGCACGTCGGGCCTGCTCGACGCTGTTGTCCACCTGTTCACTGCTTTGTTGCATCACCACCACCGCGTCGCGCGTGCTGTTTTGCAGGGTGCTGATCATGCGCTGAATCTCGTTGGTCGACTGCTGAGTGCGCTGGGCCAGGCCACGGACTTCATCGGCCACCACCGCAAAACCGCGCCCGGCATCCCCGGCACGCGCCGCTTCAATGGCCGCGTTAAGGGCCAGCAGATTGGTTTGTTCGGCGATGCTGCGAATCACGTCCAGCACGCCAGTAATCTCGCTGCTGTGCCCCTCCAGTTGATGAATCACCTCAGTGGCGCTGGCCAGTTCCTCGGCCAGACGCAGCACCGCATGGCGACTCTCACTCACCAACCGATGACCTTCACGGGTTTCGCTGCCGGCCAGGTCGGCCGCCTGAGACGCCTGCTGCGCATGGCCGGCAACCTCGGCCACGCTGGCAGACATCTGATTAATCGCCGCCGCCACCTGATCGGTTTCAGCCTGTTGGGCCAGCGTACTGTTGTGGCTGCCTTGCAGGTGCTCGACCAGTTCCGCCGCATGCCCGGCCAGGCGCTGCGATGCATCGCCGATGCGTCCCACCACCGCGCCGACCTGCGCTTCGAGCATCTGCAAGGCAAACTCGATCTGGCCGAACTGATCGCGACGACCGGTGTAGACAACCTGACTCAACGGATTATCGGCAATCTGCCGGGCGCGCTCGGTCAACGCCTTCAGCGGGCGCAACATCAATGCTGTTCCGAGCGCCGCCAAACCACTGCCCACGACAAACGCCAGTGCGCCGAAAACCGCTGACGAAGGGTTCAACCACGCTTCGATGCCCACCACACAGGCCAATGTTGCGCTGAACAGTGCCATCATCTTGAAACCCGGACCGAGCACGGGCCACCGCTGCCACAGCGATGTGCGATCACTGCGAAGCTGTGTGTAGGCTTTATCCGCGGCTTCGATCTGCCGTGCCGAGGGCTTGGTCCGGACCGACTGATACTCCACGGTTTTACCGTTCTGCGTCACCGGCGTGGCATACGCGCTGA
Organism: Pseudomonas sp. 300; assembly: GCF_055803035.1. Taxonomy (NCBI): domain Bacteria; kingdom Pseudomonadati; phylum Pseudomonadota; class Gammaproteobacteria; order Pseudomonadales; family Pseudomonadaceae; genus Pseudomonas; species Pseudomonas sp. 300. The sequence goes on from NZ_JAVLRV010000002.1 coordinate 3,614,253, forward strand.
CCCAATAATGATCGCCATTCTTGCAGCGATTTTTGACCAGTCCCATCCACGAACGGCCGCTTTTGAGGGTCTGCCACATGTGCGCGAAAGCCGCCGCCGGCATGTCCGGATGACGCAGCAAGTTGTGCGGCGAGCCCAGTAACTCCTCACGGCTGTAACCGCAGATGTTGATGAAATCGTCGTTGGCGTAGGTAATCGCGCTGGTCAGATCAGTGGTCGAGAGGATGTTCGCATCAGCCGCAACGTCGACATTACGGCCGGTCACCGGGAGGTTGATCTTCATGGAAAGCGCGCTCGTTGGATGGAAAGAGTCGGCAGGGCTGCTGACTCTAAGCGCACTGATTCCACAAACGTTGATCTGGCTCAGGATATGAGCACTTAGCCATCACCGCGGTTGAAAACCGCAGCCGATGGCCGAGGGTGGCAGGATGGGACTCAGCGTTTGCCCATCGAACGACGGGTGCCGGGCGGCGCTGCGCCGGGAGTCTTGGTGTGGCCGTTCTTGGCGCCATTCTTGTACCAGGGCTGGCTGGCAGACTTTGCCGCGGCCAGTTCACCCGGTTTGAACGGGAACTTGAACGCCGGGATCGCGGCTTTGGTTTCGCTGTCTGCGCTGGAGTCGACGCTGTCTGGCAGGTCTGCCTGGTCGTCGCTCAAAGCGTCGGCAACCGGCGGTTGTGTCGGGGAAGTCATGAAAGCTCCGGGTGATGCAAAAGTGTCGGGCCCGGTCAGCGAGCCGCGAAAGACGGCAGTATACCTGTGTCGGCGATTGCAGCACGCGAGTCCGTCGGGTTTTGTGGTGACAGGCCTGACGCCAAACTGACAGCGCCGTCAGTTAGCAGTCACCTTCCTGACCGGCGAACAGGTTTATAAAGGGAGGTATAACCCTGACCAAACTCCGTCCACCCAGCCCCGGCGTCCCACTCGCATGCGAATTCAGAAAAAAACCGCCCTGCTCGCCGCCTTTCTGATTGTCCTGGCAGCGCTGGGCGTGTGGTACGCCACCGAACCCGCCACGGCCAAACTCGCCGCACCCACGGCGATCCCGGTTCGAGTGGTCAACGTCAGCGAAAAAGACGTTCCGCGTTATGTCAGCGGCATCGGCTCGGTACTGTCACTGCACAGCGTGGTGGTCCGTCCGCAGGTCGACGGCATCCTCACCAGGATTCTGGTCAAGGAAGGTCAGTTGGTGAACAAGGGTGACCTGCTGGCCACCATCGACGACCGTTCGATCCGCGCCAACCTCGACCAGACCCGCGCGCAACTGGGCGAAAGCCAGGCGCAGTTGCAAGTGGCGTTGGTCAACCTCAAGCGTTACAAACTGCTGAGCGTCGACGACGGCGTGTCCAAGCAGACTTACGACCAGCAACAAGCGCTGGTCAACCAACTGAAAGCCACGGCTCAAGGCAATCAGGCTTCGATTGACGCCGCTCAGGTGCAGCTTTCCTACACACAGATTCGCTCCCCGGTCACCGGTCGCGTCGGGATTCGCACGGTGGACGAAGGCAACTTCCTGCGCATGACCGACACCCAAGGCTTGTTCACGGTGACCCAGATCGACCCGATCGCCGTGGAGTTTTCCCTGCCGCAGCAAATGCTGCCGACCTTGCAAGGCCTGATCAACGACCCGGAGCACGCTCAAGTGAAGGCCTACATCGGTGCCGACACCGACGGCGAAACCGGCAACCTGCTGGGCGAGGGTCACCTGACCCTGATCGACAACCAGATCAACGCCAACACCGGGACCATCCGCGCCAAGGCTGAATTCAATAATGCCGGGCAGAAACTTTGGCCGGGCCTTCTGGTAACGGTAAAAATTCAGACAGCTTTGGATAAAGATGCGCTGGTGGTCCCGCCCACCGTCGTACAGCGCGGTCTCGATCAACATTTCGTGTACCGGGTCAAGGGCGACAAGGTCGAAACCGTCACCGTACAAATGGTTTACCAAGGCAGCGGCCAGGACATCATCAAAGGCGTGAACCCCGGCGACGTGCTGGTCAGCGACGGCCAATCGCGGCTCAAGCCCGGCTCGACCGTGCAGGTACTGACCGAACCACCGCAAGTGGTGCAAACGGAGGCGAAACCATGAAGGGCCACGGCTCGGTTTCCGCGTGGTGCATCGATCATCCGGTGGCGACAATCCTGCTGACGTTCGCCCTGGTACTGCTCGGCGTCATTGCGTTCCCACGGCTGCCCATCGCGCCGCTGCCGGCCGCTGAATTTCCGACCATTCAGGTGGCCGCGCAACTGCCCGGCGCCAGCCCGGAAACCATGGCCTCCTCGGTGGCCACGCCGCTTGAAGTGCAATTCAGCGCCATCCCCGGCGTGACTCAGATGACCTCGAGCAGCGCCCTCGGCTCGACCAACCTGACCCTGCAATTCACCCTCGACAAAAGCATCGACACCGCCGCTCAGGAAGTGCAGGCCGCGATCAACACCGCTGCCGGCAAACTGCCCAAGGACATGCCGAACCTGCCGACCTGGCGCAAGGTCAACCCGGCCGATAGCCCGGTGCTGATTCTCAGCATCAATTCGACCCTGATGTCCGGCCCCGAACTCAGCGATCTGGTGGAAACGTTGCTGTCCCGTCAGATCAGCCAGATCGACGGCGTAGGCCAAATCAACATCACCGGTCAGCAACGACCGGCGATTCGCGTTCAAGCCTCGGCCGACAAACTCGCGGCCATCGGCCTGACGCTGGCGGATATTCGTCTGGCGATCCAGCAAACCAGCCTCAACCTGGCCAAAGGCGCGCTGTACGGCGAATCAAGTATCTCGACGCTATCGACCAACGATCAGTTGTTTCATCCCGAGGAATACAGCCAGCTCATCGTTTCCTACAAGGACGGTGCGCCCGTTCACCTGAAGGATGTCGCCAAGGTCGTCTACGGTTCGGAAGATGCCTATGTGCAAGCCTGGGCCGGAGACAAGCCCGGGGTGAACCTGGTGATTTCCCGGCAACCGGGCGCCAACATTGTCGAGACCGTGGATCGCATTCAAGCGGCGCTGCCCGGCCTCGAAGCGATGCTGCCGGCATCGGTGGAGGTCAAAGTGCTGGTGGACCGGACCCAGACCATCCGCGCCTCGTTGCATGAAGTGGAAATCACCCTGCTGATCGCGATCATGCTGGTGGTGGCGGTGATGGCGCTGTTTCTTCGTCAGTGGTCGGCGACGCTGATTGTGTCGGCGGTGCTGGGTGTTTCGCTGGTCGCCAGTTTTGCCCTGATGTACATCATGGGTTTCAGCCTGAACAACCTGACACTGGTGGCGATCGTGGTGGCCGTGGGGTTTGTGGTCGACGATGCGATTGTCGTGGTGGAGAACATTCACAGGCACCTGGAGGCCGGTGACGGCATGCGCGAGGCGGCGATCAAAGGCGCGGGCGAGATTGGTTTTACCGTGGTCTCGATCAGTTTTTCGCTGGTGGCGGCGTTCATTCCGCTGCTGTTCATGGGTGGCGTGGTCGGGCGGCTGTTCAAGGAGTTCGCCCTGACGGCCACGTCTACCATCATGATTTCCGTGGTGGTGTCGCTGACCTTGGCGCCGACGCTTGCGGCGCTGTTCATGCGAGCACCGGTGCATCACGCCCACAGCAAACCCACGTTCGGCGAACGCTTGCTGGCATGGTACGAAAAAGGCCTGCGCCGCGCCCTCGCCCATCAGAAATTGATGATCGGGGTATTCGGCTTGTCTCTGGCGCTGGCCATCGCCGGTTACATCTTCATTCCCAAAGGCTTCTTCCCGGTGCAGGACACCGGTTTTGTCCTCGGCACCACCGAAGCCGCCGCCGATATTTCCTACGGCGACATGGTGAAAAAGCACCTGGCGATGGCGGAAATCGTCGCGGCAGATCCGGCCGTCGCGGCGTTTTCCCACTCCGTCGGTGTCTCCGGCAGTAACCAGACCATCGCCAACGGCCGCTTCTGGATCTCCCTGAAAAAACGCAGCGAGCGCGACGTCTCGGCCAGCCAGTTCATCGACCGGATCCGTCCACAACTGATGAAGGTCCCGGGCATCGTGCTGTATCTGCGCGCAGGCCAGGACATCAATCTCAGTTCCGGCCCGAGTCGCGCGCAGTATCAATACGTGCTCAAGAGCAACGACGGCGCGACCCTCAGCACCTGGACCCAGCGCCTGACGGAAAAACTGCGCGCCAACCCGGCGTTCCGCGACATTTCCAATGACCTGCAACTGGGTGGCAGCATCACCCACATCAGCATCGACCGCAGCGCTGCCGCACGTTTCGGCCTGACCGCCAGCGATGTCGATGAAGCGCTGTACGACGCGTTCGGTCAGCGGCAGATCAACGAATTCCAGACCCAGGTCAACCAGTACAACGTGATCCTGGAGCTGGACACCAAGCAACGCGGCAAGGCCGAAAGCCTCAACTACTTCTACCTGCGCTCGCCGCTCAGTGGGGAAATGGTGCCGTTATCGGCGCTGGCGAAATTCGATGCGCCGACGGTGGGTCCGTTGTCGATCGCCCACGACGGCATGTTCCCGGCCGCCAACCTGTCGTTCAACCTGGCGCCCGGCGTCGCGTTGGGCGATGCGGTGATCATGCTCAACCAGGCCAAGGCCGAGATCGGCATGCCGGCGGCCATGAGCGGCAATTTCCAGGGCGCGGCCCAGGCGTTTCAGAGTTCGCTGGCCAGCCAGCCGTGGCTGATTCTGGCGGCACTGGTGGCGGTGTACATCATCCTTGGCGTGCTCTACGAGAGCTTTGTGCACCCGTTGACCATCATCTCCACCCTGCCTTCGGCGGGACTCGGGGCGGTGATCATGCTGTGGATCTTCGGCCAGGACTTTTCGATCATGGCGCTGATCGGGCTGGTGCTGCTGATCGGCATCGTGAAGAAGAACGGCATCCTGATGATCGACTTCGCGCTCGACGCCCAACGCAACCGAGGCTTGCCACCGGAAGAAGCGATTTTCCAGGCCTGCATCACGCGGTTCCGCCCGATCATCATGACCACCCTCGCCGCCCTGCTCGGTGCGCTGCCGCTGATGCTCGGCTACGGCACCGGCGCCGAACTGCGCCAGCCATTGGGTATAGCGGTGGTCGGCGGCTTGCTGGTGAGCCAGGCGCTGACGCTGTTTACCACTCCGGTCATATACTTGTGGCTGGAGCGGCTTTTCCATCGGCCAGAACCAGCACCCTTGACGGCGCTGGCGACCACAGACTGAGGCGGGGCCATGCGCGTTCTGATTATCGAAGACGAAGAAAAAACCGCGGACTATCTGCACCGCGGCCTGACGGAACAGGGTTACACCGTGGACCTGGCGCGGGACGGCGTCGAAGGCCTGCACCTGGCGCTGGAAAGCGATTACGCGGTGATCGTCCTCGACGTGATGTTGCCGGGCCTCGATGGCTTCGGCGTACTGCGCGCCTTGCGTGCGCGCAAGCAAACCCCGGTGATCATGCTCACCGCCCGCGAACGTGTCGAAGACCGGATCAAAGGCCTGCGCGACGGCGCCGACGATTACCTCGGCAAACCGTTTTCCTTTCTCGAACTGGTGGCGCGTCTGCAAGCCCTGACTCGGCGCAGCGGCGGCCATGAACCGGTGCAAGTGAGCATCGCCGACTTGTGGATAGATTTGATCAGCCGCAAGGCGACCCGCGCCGGCACGCGCCTGGACCTGACCGCCAAGGAGTTCTCGCTGCTCAGCGTACTGGCCCGCCGGCAAGGTGAAATCCTGTCGAAAACGGCGATTGCGGAAATGGTCTGGGACATCAATTTCGACAGCGACGCCAACGTCGTCGAAGTCGCGATCAAACGCCTGCGCGCCAAACTCGACGGGCCGTTCGACGAGAAACTGCTGCACACGATCCGTGGCATGGGTTATGTGCTGGAGAGCCGTGGTGTCCAGTAATTCGATTGCCCTGCGCCTCAGTGGAATGTTCACGCTGGTGGCGCTACTGGTGTTCCTGTTGATTGGCTGGGCGCTGTATCAACAGGTCGACAAAGGCCTGGGTCTGCTGCCCGAAGCCGAGCTGGACGCGCGTTACAGCGTGCTCGAATCCACCGTCGGTCGTTACGGCACGCCCGAGCATTGGGTGAAGATCAACAACAAGCTCAAGCTGCTCGGCGAAGAAGACAAACGCATCAGTTTCTGGATCATCAGCACCGATCCGCACTACGAATATGGCAACCCGACGCCGCAGATCCGCGCCTTCGCCGAAGGCCCCCTGGGCATGCGTGACTTGCAGCTGCCGGACCAGCCTTATCCAATGAAAGTGCTGGTCAGCCAGTTCCCGGCCAAGGATCAACGCCCGCCGCTGCGCTTCATGATCGGCATCGACACCGAGACGTTTTTTCAAACACAACACCATCTGCTGATTGCCCTGATCAGCCTGGCGATTGTCGGCGTGCTGCTGGCCTCGGCCCTCGGTTATTGGGTGGCACGGATCGGCCTCAAGCCGTTGATCAAGTTGTCCCAGGAGGCCCAACGACTAGCGCCGCCGTTGCGTTCCGGGCGCTTGCGTTTATCGTCGTTGCCGCCGGAGCTCAATCAGTTCGTCAACTCGTTCAACTCCACGCTGGAACGGGTCGAACAGGCTTACTCGCGGCTTGAGTCGTTCAATGCCGACGTTGCTCACGAACTGCGCTCACCGTTGACCAATCTGATTGGTCAGACCCAGGTTGCGCTGACGCGTGGACGCTCGGCGGAACACTATTTCGAGGTGCTGCAATCGAACCTTGAGGAGCTTGAGCGACTGCGTTCGATCATCAATGACATGCTGTTCCTCGCCAGCGCGGATCAGGGCAGCAAGGCCACCAAACTGACGTCCACCTCGTTGGCGGATGAAGTGGCGACGACGCTGGAATATCTGGATTTCATCCTGGAAGACGCGCAAGTCCAGGTGCAGGTCAGTGGCGATGCGCAGGTGCGGATCGAGATCGCGCATCTGCGTCGGGCGCTGATCAACTTGCTGAGCAACGCGGTGCAGCACACCGAGCCCGGGCAGGTGATTCAGGTGCGGATCGACGTCGAAGAGCATCAGGTGAGTATCGGTGTCGCAAACCCCGGCGCGCCGATTGCCAACGAACATCTGCCTCGATTGTTCGAGCGCTTTTATCGAGTCGATGCGTCGCGCAGCAACAGTGGCAACAACCATGGTTTGGGGTTGGCGATCGTCAAGGCGATTGCGCTGATGCACGGCGGGGATGTATTTGTGCGCAGTGACCATGGCATGAATACCTTCGGTATCCATTTGCCTGTTTAACCCGCTCGCGACCTTTGGCAGGTCTGTGATCTTTGCTTTTCCCGCAACAGTCCTTTCTTGAATTGGCTCTGTTTCCCATCGGCCAAGATCCTTATCTTTGCGCCACCAAACAGCACTTGCCAAGCAAGAAGGTTTTAAAGATGTCCAACACTATGGGTATTGCCAGCGCTTTCGTTTTGTCCTCTTTGTTCCTCTCCCCGTTCGCCATGGCTGAAGAGTCGCAGGCCTTCGTCGCCCACAATGCCGTGCGCGCCGCAGCGTTTAAAGACCATCAGAGCGAAATGACGGCCAAGGCTCAAGACGCCGCGCAAACCCCAAAAGCCTCGACCACTCAGGCCCAGCCACGGGTCGAGAAAGATAGTTGATCGCTCGCATCGCTCTATTTCCCTCGACACTTTTCATCGGCTCTTCCTTTTGAAAAGTTGTCTTCAAAGCCGCTGCTATCAGCGGCTTTTTTTTGTTGTGGTTCACACGCTGTCCGGTTCGTTTTCGCTAACAAGAAACATCCCGCACTTCAAAACAATGAAGTGTTCAGTTGACCCAAGGAGCTGTACCGCTAGTGCGTTTCCCTCAAAGATTCAATCCGCTGTTCATTGCAATTGCCGTAACGATGCCGATCAACGTCGAAGCAGCCGATCATGAAGGTTTCGTCGAAGGGTCGAGCCTCAACCTTAATGCCCGCAACTACTACATGAACCGCAACCGCCTGCAGCAGGCGGACGACAACATCGAATGGGGCCAGGGTTTCCTCGGCATTTTCGAATCAGGCTTCAGCGACGGCACCGTCGGTTTCGGCGTCGATGCCCACGCCATGCTCGGGCTCAAGCTCGACGGCGGTGGCGGCACTGACAATTCGAGCATCCTGCCGATCGGCGAGGGCAACGGCAAAGCGCCGGGGTCGTTTTCAACGGCGGGGGGCACGCTGAAAATGCGCGCCTTCAATACCGAGCTGAAGGCGGGCGACCTGTTTCTCACCAACCCGGTGATCGCTGGCGGCGAGACGCGCATGCTGCCGCAGACCTTTCGCGGCGTCAGCCTGAGCAACCACAGCTTCGACGGTTTTCTGATCGAAGGTGGCCAGGCGAGTTTCACCAAGCCCTACAACCAAAGCGGTCATACGCGCATCGGCACCTCTTATGGCAGCCTCGCCGAGGGCGACGAAAGCCAGCACCTGAATTGGGCCGGCGTGGCCTGGAGCGGCCTGCCGGGGTTGACCAGCAGCCTTTACGCCGCCGAGCTCAAGGACATCTGGAACCAGTACTACTACGACCTTGATTACACCTACGCGCTGAACGAACGAGTCAGCCTCAACCCGGGCCTGCACGTTTATCACACGCAAGACACCGGTGATGCGCTGCTGGGCAACATCGACAACAACACTTACAGCCTGCATTTCACCGTCGGCGTAGGCAATCACAGCGTCACCGCCGCCTACCAGCGGGTCAACGGCAATACACCGTTCGATTACATCAGCCAAGGCGACAGCATTTTTCTCGACAACTCCCAGCAGTATTCCGACTTCAACGGTCCGAATGAACGCTCGTGGAAACTCAAGTATGCCTACGACTTTGTCGGACTCGGCCTACCCGGCCTGACCTCGGCAGTGTCTTACTCCCGGGGCGAGCTGGACCTGACCAAGGTCGACCTTCAGAGTCGCGGTTATGCGTCGTGGTACAGCGCCGACGGCAAAAATGCCCAGCACTGGGAACGCGATGTCGACCTCAAATACGTGGTCCAGGACGGCAAGGCCAAGGACTTGGCAGTGCGCCTGCAATGGGCCACCAACCGTGGCGGCAATGGCTATGGCGCGCTGGATCAGGACACCGACGAATACCGGGTGATCGTCGACTACCCGCTCAATGTCTTCTAAGCTCTAGGCAGTAAAGGCCAGCGCGTTTTGCTGGCCTTTTTTTTGCTCCTCAAGCAGACCTATTTCCCATGCTCGCGAGCCGCCCCCCACTCGTTTCAGCCAAGACCGGCCGCCCGGAGCTCATGGTGATCCTCGGCAGCTCCCTGACGGTCATTGCGATTCTCAGCATCGTCACCTTCCTGCTGATCCGCGAACACGCCAACGCCCAGCAGGCGGCCACACGCGGCGCTACCACGATTGCGCAACTGATCAATGCCGACGTGCTGCGTACCGTCGAACTCTACGACCTGACCCTGCAAGGCCTGATTGCCGCCTCGCAACGGGACGACCTGAAACAGGTGTCCGCGCAAATCCGCCACCTCGTACTGTTCGACCGATCCACCACGGCGCGCTTCAAGGGTGACATTCTGTTGCTGGACAAGCACGGCGAGGTGCTGGCCGACTCATCGCAGATCGAACCCAAGCCCGGCAACTTTGCCGATCGCGATTACTTCCTCGCGCATGCCTTCAACCGCGACACCGGCATGTTCATCAGTCGGCCGTTCAAGCCCCGTTGTGACTGCGACGACAGCGACGAATGGCGCATCAGCTTCAGCCGCCGCATCTCCTCGGCCATCGGTGAGTTTCAGGGTGTTGCCGTGGCGTCGATGCGCTTGAGCTACTTCGATCAGTTATTCAACAGCCTGAGCATCGGCACCGACAGTGCGCTGTCGATCATCAACGATGAAGGTATTCTGCTGGCGCAGAAGCCCTATCTGGAAAACGACTCGATCGGCAAAGCCTTCGCCAACCGCCCGAACGTCGTGCGTATCCTGCGCGAGGGCAGTGGCAGCTTCGAAAGCGTGTCGAGCGTTGACCAGCAACGACGCCTGTATACCTTTTCCAGGGTCGGCAACCTGCCCTTGACGGTGATCGTCGCCCTCTCCGGCAACGAAGTGTTCGCCACCTGGAAACGCACGGCGATCGCGATCAGCGTTGCCACCGGCGTTCTGTGCATCGGCCTGCTCTGGCTGACGTGGCTGCTGTGTCGGGAGTTGCGTCTGCGGCACAACGCCGAGCAGGAACTCGCACAACTGGCCGCCACCGATGCCTTGACCGGCGTGGCCAACCGCCGAATGCTCGATCAAACCCTGCGCCATGAGTGGTTTCGCGCGCAACGCTCCGGCAAACCGCTGTCGGTGTTGATGATCGATGCCGACCACTTCAAGGCGTTCAACGATCAACATGGCCATCAAGCGGGTGACGATGCGCTGCGCGCGCTGGCCAAGGTGATCGACGAGCACGTACGGCGACCGACGGATCTGGTCGCTCGCTACGGAGGGGAGGAATTTTCGGTCATCCTGGCGGAAACGGACAGCGCGGGGGCACAGCAGATTGCTGAGCACATTCGGTCTGCGGTGGAGCAACTGCCGTTTGTGGCAGGGGTGGAATCACCGATCACTGTCAGTATTGGCATCAGCACCTGGACCCCGACCACCGATACCAGCCTTGAACAGTTGCTGTTTGCGGCGGACAAGGCGCTGTATCAGGCGAAGGAAAGCGGGAGGAATCGGGTGGTGGCTTCTGTCTGATGTTCTTGTGCTGTTGCGACTGGCCCCATCGCGAGCAGGCTCGCTCCCACACTTGAAATGCGTTCCCCTGTGCGAGCGGGCTTGCCCGCGAGGGGGCCAGAACGAACACCGCATCACTTTCCGGCAGGCATAAAAAAAGGCCACCCGAAGGCAGCCTTTAAAAACTAGAGAGGTTTTTTGCTTACACCGCCGCAACCGGACGCATGTAAGAGATCGGTGCAGCGCTGGCGTCTTCGAAAGTCACGACTTCCCAAGCATCTGTCTGCTCAATCAACTTGCGCAGCAGCTGGTTGTTCAATGCATGTCCGGACTTGAAGCCCTTGAACTCACCAATCAGGCTATTGCCCAGCAGGTAGAGGTCACCAATTGCATCGAGGATTTTGTGCTTCACGAATTCGTCTTCATAGCGAAGGCCGTCTTCGTTCAGTACACCATCCGCGTCGACCACAATAGCGTTTTCAACGCTGCCGCCGAGTGCGAGGTTGTGCTTGCGCAGGTACTCGATGTCACTCATGAAACCAAAGGTACGGGCGCGGCTGACTTCTTTTACGAACGAAGTACTGGAAAAATCCACGCTTGCACTTTGTGTGCGGTTACGGAAAACCGGGTGATCGAAATCGATCTCGAAACTCACCTTGAAGCCTTCGAAAGGGACGAAAGTGGCGCGTTTGTCGCCATCTTCCACTGTCACTTCCCGCAGGATCCGGATGAACTTCTTCGGTGCGTCCTGTTCTTCCAGGCCGGCCGATTGAATCAGGAATACGAAAGGTCCAGCGCTACCATCCATGATCGGGACTTCAGACGCGGAGAGCTCGACGTAGGCGTTATCGATGCCCAGGCCAGCCATGGCCGAGAGCAAGTGCTCCACCGTGTCCACTTTGACGTCACCGTTGACCAGCGTGGTCGACATCGTGGTTTCGCCAACGTTTTCCGCGCGTGCAGGGATCTGCACCACAGGGTCCAGATCGGCACGAACAAACACGATGCCGGTGTCGACAGGTGCAGGCTTGAGGGTCAGGTATACCTTCTCCCCGGAGTGCAGGCCGACACCTGTGGCACGGATAATATTTTTCAGTGTGCGTTGTTTAATCATGGCTTGGGCCGCTTCAGCGCAAATTGCGAACTGGTATCAACAAAGGCTGGCGATGATAGCAGACCGCGCCTTTGCTGAACACCAATCACCTTCATAGCCCTGATACATTCCATTAATCGGCCTGACGACGCAGGAAAGCCGGGATGTCCAGGTAATCCAGATCATCTTGCGGATTCATCTTCGCGGCAGTCGCAGCACCGGCCTGAGCCTGGTTGCGCATGACGGTCGGACGGTCCAGGTCACGGTAGTTCACCGCTGGAGCTTCCTGACGAGCGGGAGCCGATTGTTGCGGCTGCGACGCCATGGAGGTGTGAACGGTGTTGTCGATGACCTTCACAGGCTTCTCGATTTTCGCGCCCAGACCGGTGGCAACCACAGTCACGTGCAACTCGTCGCGCATGTCCGGATCGATAACGGTACCGACCTTGACCATCGCGTGCTCGGAAGCGAAAGCTTCGATGATGCTACCCACGTCGGAGTACTCACCCAGGGACAGGTCAGGACCGGCGGTGATGTTCACCAGGATGCCTCGTGCACCTTGCAGGTTCACGTCTTCCAGCAACGGGTTGCGAATGGCCGCTTCAGTGGCCTCGCGTGCACGGTTCGGACCGCTGGCGCAGCCAGTGCCCATCATCGCCATGCCCATTTCGCTCATCACGGTACGCACGTCGGCAAAGTCGACGTTGATCATGCCCGGACGCTTGATGATGTCGGAGATACCGCGAACGGCACCGGCCAGTACATCGTCAGCCTTGGCGAAAGCCGACAGCAGGCTGGCGTCCTTACCGAGGATGGTCAGCAGCTTCTCGTTGGGAATGGTGATCAACGAGTCGACGCTTTCCGACAGCAGGCGGATGCCTTCGTCGGCGAGCTGCATGCGCTTGCGACCTTCGAACGGGAACGGACGGGTCACCACCGCAACGGTGAGGATCCCCATTTCCTTGGCCACTTCGGCAATGATCGGCGCAGCACCGGTACCGGTACCGCCGCCCATGCCAGTGGTGATGAACACCATGTTGGTGCCCTGCAGGACTTCGGCAATGCGCTCACGATCTTCGAGAGCGGCCTGACGACCTACTTCAGGGTTGGCACCGGCGCCGAGACCTTTGGTCACGCTGGTGCCCAGTTGCAGGATGGTCCGCGCGCTGATGCTTTTCAGCGCCTGGGCATCAGTGTTAGCGCAGATGAATTCAACGCCTTCAATGTTGCTCTTGACCATGTGGTTGACAGCGTTGCCGCCGCCTCCGCCAACACCGATAACTTTAATTACCGGGCTTGCGGGGATGTTGTCTACGAGTTCGAACATTTTCCCTCTCCTTTGATTCTCTAGTTTTTTCGCCTACTACCTGTATCTACAACGGTGCTGCGGTAATTCTTCAGAAGTTGCCTTGTACCCAGCTCTTGATGCGATCGAGCAAGGCGGCTTTCGGTTCGTCATTGCTGTAGCTGTCACGGCTGCTGATGCCCGAGAACGAAATCCCGTCGGACTGCTTCTGCAGGCCGTACATCAACAGGCCGACGCCGGTGGAATAAATCGGGTTGCGCACCACGTCGTCCAGGCCCTTGACGCCATGCGGCACACCCAGGCGGACCGGCATGTGGAAAATCTCTTCGGCCAGTTCGACCGCGCCTTCCATCTTCGACGTACCACCGGTCAGCACGATGCCGGCCGGGATCAGGTCTTCGTAGCCGCTGCGACGCAGTTCGGCCTGGATCAGCGTGAACAGCTCGTCGTAACGCGGCTCGACCACTTCGGCCAGGGCCTGGCGGGACAGCTCGCGCGGTGGACGGTCGCCCACGCTCGGGACCTTGATGGTTTCACCGGCACCGGCCAGTTTGGCCAGGGCGCAGGCGTAGCGAATCTTGATTTCTTCGGCGTACTGGGTCGGGGTGCGCAACGCCATGGCGATGTCGTTGGTCACCTGATCGCCCGCAATCGGGATCACGGCGGTGTGCCGGATCGCGCCTTCGGTGAAGATCGCGATGTCGGTGGTGCCGCCGCCGATGTCCACCAGGCACACGCCCAGCTCTTTCTCGTCGTCGGTCAATACCGAGTACGCGGACGCCAGTTGCTCGAGAATGATGTCGTCGATTTCCAGACCGCAGCGGCGCACGCATTTTTCAATGTTCTGTGCGGCGTTGACGGCGCAGGTGACCACGTGGACCTTGGCTTCCAGACGTACGCCGGACATGCCCAGAGGTTCACGAACGCCTTCCTGGTTATCGATCACGTAATCCTGCGGCAGGGTGTGCAACACACGCTGGTCAGCCGGGATCGCCACGGCCTGGGCCGCGTCGAGGACGCGCTCAAGGTCGGCGGAGCTGACTTCGCGATCACGAATCGCGACGATGCCGTGGGAGTTCAGGCTGCGGATGTGATTGCCGGCCACGCCAACGAACGCCGAGTGGATCCGGCAACCGGCCATCAGCTGCGCTTCTTCGATTGCGCGCTGGATCGACTGCACGGTGGACTCGATGTTCACCACCACGCCTTTCTTCAGGCCGCGGGACGGATGAGTGCCGATCCCGACGATTTCCAGCGTGCCGTCGTCCGAGACCTCGCCTACCAGCGCCACCACCTTGGAGGTGCCGATATCGAGACCGACGATCATTTTGCCGCTTTGCACGTTTGCCATGGGTCCTGCCTCTTCTTAATTCTTCGCGACAGCGGGTTGGGCTGTCGTGGGCGCTACAGGTTCCCGCCAGCCAACAGCGAGGCCGTTGGCGTAGCGCAGATCGATGCGCGCAATGTTCGTAATCTGTTCTTTAAGCGTCTTGTCGTAGATGGCAATGAAGCGGCGCATCTTTTCCACCAGGTTGCCGCGGCCCAGCAGCAGTTCGATCCCCGGGCCCGCACTGCCGGCACCGGTGGTCAGGAACCAGCTGCCCCGTTCACGCAACTCCAGGCGTGCAATCGAGAAGCCCAACGGCCTGAGCATCTGGCTCAGCACCTGGTATTGCTGCATCACTTGCTGCTGAGCCCGTTGTGGGCCGAACAGCTGTGGCAAGTGTTCGTAGTTCGCCAGCTCACGCGGGGTGAACGCCTGGCCCTGGTTGTTCAACAGCGACTCATCGCCCCAACGGGCCACCGGCAATTGTTCTTCCAGGCGGATCACCACTTGATCCGGCCACACCCGACGCACTTCGGCGTGGGCAATCCATGGCATCTGTTCCAGCTCGGTGCGCATGCTCGCCAGGTCGATGGTGAAGAAGCTCGACGCCACATACGGGGCGATCCGCTGCTGCACCGCTTGCTGGCTGATGTAGCTCAGGTCGCCCTGCACTGCGACCTTGGTGATCGGCCGGTCGGCGTACGGCAACAAACGCTGCGCGCCTTCGTAAGTACCGAACCCCACTGCCACCAACATCACCGGCCAGAACAACGCTTTGAGAAAACCAAAATTGGCTTTCGGCAGGCGCGCAGACATCGGCTCTTTCGCCACCATTCGGCTGGCACCCCGCGGCACCGGCTTGCGGCCGGGTGCTGGAGGGGGCTGATGTCTTAGCTGTGCGCCTTGCATGGTCTTACCCTCGAACCTCAACACTGGCGGCCAGGATCGCCAGGACCAATTGCTGGAAATCCAGACCGGCGGCACGGGCCGCCATCGGGACCAAACTGTGATCGGTCATGCCCGGTGCGGTGTTGACTTCGAGGAACCAGAACTGCCCGTCGGCGTCCTGCATCACGTCAGCCCTGCCCCAACCGGCGATACCCAGCGCCTCACAGGCTTTCGCCGTGAGGTCCATCAGTTCTTTTTCCTTGGTGCTGTCCAGGCCACACGGAATCCGGTACTGGGTATCGGAAGCCACGTACTTGGCGTCGTAGTCGTAGAAACTGTGCGTCGTGCCCAGGGCAATCGGTGGCAACACCTGGTCACGCAGGGTGGCGATGGTGAACTCCGGACCTTGAATCCATTGCTCGACCAACACTTGCGAATCGTAGGTACTGGCCGCTTTCCACGCTTCAATCAACTCGGGCGCGGAAGTCACTTTGGCCATCCCGATACTTGAACCTTCATGGGCCGGTTTGACGATCAAAGGGAAGCCCAGTTCCGTCGCCGCCGAAATACAATCAGCCTCGGAACTCAGTACCGCGTGGCGTGGCGTAGGAATGCCGAGGCTGTGCCAGACCTGTTTGGTGCGCAGCTTGTCCATGGCCAGTGCCGAGGCCAGAATGCCGCTGCCGGTGTAAGGAATGCCCAGGCATTCCAGCAGGCCTTGCATGCTGCCGTCTTCACCGCCACGGCCGTGGAGAATGATAAAGGCGCGGTCGATTTTTTCGTTGAGCAAACGCTGCAACAGGTCATCGCCCACGTCGAGGCCGAACGCATCCACACCAGCGCTTAGCAGCGCGTCGAGAACGGCGTTGCCCGACTTCAGGGACACCTCACGCTCGGCACTCTTGCCGCCGAACATCACGGCGACGCGGCCGAAATCTTTCGGCGCGATCGTGGAGACGAGGTTGGCGTAAGCAGCAATCATTTCAACTTCCCCACGCTTGGCGCGGCAACAGCGCCAGCGAACAACGGACTGTTCAACAGTTTCGGTGCAAGACCGCCGATATCACCGGCGCCCTGGCACAGCAGAATGTCGCCGGCACGCAGCAGCGGCTTGACCACCGGCGCAAGGTCGACACCGCGCTCGATGTAGATCGGGTCGAGCTGGCCACGCTGACGGATGCTGTTGCACAGCTTGCGGCTGTCCGCACCCGGAATCGGCTCTTCGCCCGCCGGGTACACCTCCATCAGCAACAGCACGTTGGCGTCGGCCAGTACATTGACGAAATCGTCGTACAGGTCGCGGGTGCGGCTGTAACGGTGCGGCTGGTAAACCATCACCAGACGGCGCTCCGGCCAGCCACCGCGCACGGCCTTGATCACCGCGGCCACTTCGGTCGGGTGGTGACCGTAATCGTCGACCAGCATCACGCTGCCGTCTTCGACGGGCAGTTCGCCATAGACCTGGAAGCGTCGGCCGACACCCTGGAACCCGGACAGGCCCTGGACGATGGCTTCGTCGCTGACGCCTTCGTCAGTGGCGATGCAGATGGTGGCCAGCGCATTCAGCACGTTGTGGTTGCCCGGCATGTTCACCGAGACATCCAGCGGTTCGCGATCAGGACGCAGCACGGTGAAGAAGGTCTGCATGCCCTGCTGGCGCACATTGATCGCGCGCACGTCGCAGTCATCACCGAAGCCGTAGGTGACGGCCGGACGTTTGACCTGTGGAAGGATTTCACGCACGACCGGGTCGTCCAGGCACACCACCGCCAGACCGTAGAACGGCAGGTTGTGCAGGAACTCGACGAAGGTTTTCTTCAGTTTGTTGAAGTCACCGTCGTAGGTCGCCATGTGATCGGCGTCGATGTTGGTGACCACGGCCACCAGCGGTTGCAAGTGCAGGAAACTGGCGTCGCTTTCGTCGGCTTCGGCGATCAGGTAGCGGCTGGTGCCGAGCTGGGCATTGGTGCCCGCGGCATTCAGGCGGCCACCGATGACGAACGTCGGATCAAGGCCACCGGCGGCGAACACCGAAGCGATCAGGCTGGTGGTGGTGGTTTTGCCGTGCGTACCGGCAACGGCGATGCCGTGGCGATAGCGCATCAGTTCAGCCAGCATCTCGGCACGCGGCACCACCGGAATACGGCGCTCAAGCGCGGTGGCGACTTCCGGGTTGGAGGTGTTCACGGCGCTCGACACCACCAACACGTCGGCGGCGGCAGCGTTCTCGGCACGGTGGCCGATAAAGATCTGGGCGCCAAATGATTCGAGACGCTCGGTGACCGGCGAAGCTTTCAGGTCGGAACCGGACACTTCATAGCCCAGGTTCAGCAACACTTCGGCGATCCCGCACATGCCCACGCCGCCGATACCGACGAAGTGGATGCGACGGATGCGGCGCATTTCCGGTTGTGGCATGGCTTTCTGATTCTCAACCATGGGCCACCTCCAGGCAGGTATCGACCACGTTACGGGTCGCATCGGGTTTGGCCAGGCGACGTGCCGCGGTGGCCATGTCGGTGAGTCGTTGTGGTTGCATCAGGACCTCTGTCAGGCGTGCGGCTAGATCCGCTGCGCCAGTCGTTCTTTGCGGCATCAGGAAGGCAGCGCCTTCACGGGCCAAATAATCGGCGTTGCGGGTCTGGTGATCGTCGATCGCGTGGGGCAAAGGCACCAGCATCGAGGGCAGACCGGCGGCGGCCAGTTCACTGATGGTCAGCGCGCCTGCGCGGCACACCACCAGGTCGGCCCAGCCATAGGCGTGGGCCATGTCTTTGATGAAAGGCTGCACTTGCGCCTCGACGCCAGCCGCGCGATAGCGCTCTGCAGTCACTTCATCGTGGTTTTTGCCGGCCTGATGGAACACGTCCGGGCGCAGGTCGGGGGCGACGTGCGACAGGGCTTCAGGCAGCAACTTGTTCAACGGTTCTGCGCCCAGGCTTCCGCCCAGGATCAGCAAACGCGCCTTGCGACCAGCCAGGGCTGGTCGCGGGGTGTCGAGGAACAGCTCGGTGCGCACCGGGTTACCGGTGGTCCGTCGGCTGTCCGACAGGGTAAAGGTGTCGGGGAACGCTTCACAGACTCGGGCGGCCAACGGCACCAGCAACCGATTGGCGGTACCGGCCACGGCGTTCTGTTCGTGAACGATCACCGGTACGCCGGCCAGTTTGGCTGCAACGCCGCCAGGACCAGTCACATAACCACCGAAGCCGACCACGCACACCGGCTGAAGCTGGCGAATGATCGCCCGCGCCTGCCAGACGGATTTGAGCAACATCAACGGCGCCTTGAGCAGGGACAATTTGCCCTTGCCGCGCAAACCGCTGGCGTTGATCCGGTGCAGCTCGATGCCGGCCATCGGCACCAGGTCATTCTCGATACCACGCGGAGTGCCAAGCCAATGCACGGTGTAACCGCGGGCCTGGAACTCGCGAGCGCAAGCCAGCGCCGGAAACACGTGGCCGCCGGTGCCGCCCGCCATAATCAATACGTTAGCGCCCATGGGTCGGCTCCTCGGCGAAGTCGCTCTCATGGAACTCCATCTCCTCACTGCCCAGATGGGTTCGACTCTCCCACTCAATGCGCAGCAACAATCCGAGACAGGCACAGCAGATCACCAACGAGCTACCGCCATAACTGAGGAACGGCAGGGTCAGGCCTTTGGTTGGCAGCAGGCCGACGTTCACCCCGATGTTGATCAGGAACTGACCAATCCACAGGAATGACAAGCCGTACGCGATATAAGCGGCGAAGAATTGCTTGGCCTTCTCGGCCCAATAACCGATGTACATGCCGCGAATACAGACAAACACGAACAGCGCCACGGTGCACAAGGAACCCACGGCACCCAGTTCTTCGGCCAGAACCGAGAACACGAAGTCGGTGTGGGCTTCCGGCAGGTAGAACTGTTTCTGCACGCTGTTGCCCAGGCCTACGCCCAGCCACTCACCGCGACCAAACGCGATCAATGCCTGCGACAACTGATAACCGGCACCGAACTGGTCAGCCCAAGGGTCGGCAAAGTTGGTCAGACGCGCCATCCGGTATGGCTGCACCTGAATCAACAACACCACCGCCGCGACCGCCAGAACCACCATCAAGGAGAACCGGAACAGCCCGACCCCGCCGAGAAACAGCATCGCCGCAGCCGCCCCCATCATCACGACGGTGGCACCGAAGTCCGGCTCCATCAGCAACAGCCCCGCCATCGGCAGCAGCACGATGAACGGCTTGAAGAAACCCATCCAGCTTTCACGCACTTCTTTCTGGCGACGCACCAGATAACCGGCGAGGTAGATCACCACGAACACTTTGGCGATCTCGGAAGGCTGAACGTTGAAGAAACTGAAACCGATCCAGCGCATCGAACCGTTCACTTCACGGCCGATCCCCGGAATGATCACCATCACCAGCAAACCGAACGCACCAATCAGCATCAGCCAGCCCAGGCGCTGCCAGGTGGCGATCGGAATCATCATGGTGACAATGCAGGCAGCCAGGCCCAGCACCACGTAGATCAGGTGGCGAATCATGTAATACAGCGCGCTGCCCGACTGCACGGCTGCCACTTCAGTCGAAGCCGAGGCAATCATGACCAGGCCGAGGCCGATCAAGGCCAGGCATCCGACGAGCATCGGAAAGTCGAGGTCGATGCCGCGCCCGGTGATGAGCGGCGAAGGATACGGCTTGATGATGTTGAGCAGGCTCATGCCAGATCCTCCACGGCTTGGACGAACTGGTGACCACGGTCTTCGTAATTCTTGAACATGTCGAAACTGGCGCAGGCCGGCGACAACAGCACCACGTCGCCCGGTTGCGCAGCAGCGCGGCATTGCTCCACCGCTTCGACCAGCGAAGCGGCGCGGATCAGCGGCACCGCGTCGCCAATGGCTTCACCGATCTTGTCGGAATCACGGCCCATCAGGATCACGGCGCGGCAGTTGGCCGCCACCGGATCACGCAGATCATTGAACTCGGCGCCCTTGCCGTCGCCACCGGCGATCAGCACGATCTTGCCGTCGATGTCCGCTCCCAGCCCTTCGATGGCGGCGAGTGCGGCGCCAACGTTGGTGGCTTTGGAATCGTTGTAGTAGCTCACACCGTCCAGGTCACGGACCCACTGGCAGCGATGTTCGAGACCGGCGAACGTGCGCAGGCTCGACAGCATGGCGTCGAACGGCAGGCCGACCGCGTGCCCCAGGGCCAGTGCCGCCAAGGCGTTGGATTGATTGTGGGCGCCGCGAATTTTCAACTCGCGCACCGGCATCAGGTTCTGGAATTCGAAGGCCAGGTATTTCTCGCCGTCCTCTTCCCGGATACCAAAGGCCTTGAAATCGGGTTTGCCCAAACCGAAGGTCCAGCAAGGCTGGCCTTCGCCAATCAATGGACGGGTCAGGGCGTCCTGACGATTGACCACAAACTGTTTGGCGCCACGGAAGATCCGATGCTTGGCCAGGTGATAGGCCGGCAGACCGCTGTAGCGGTCCATGTGGTCTTCGCTGACGTTGAGCACGGTCGCCACTTCGGCGCCGAGGTGATCGGTGGTTTCGAGCTGGAAGCTCGACAGTTCCATCACGTACAACTCGACGTCATCGCGAAGCAGGTCCAGCGCCGGCGTACCGAGGTTGCCGCCGACAGCGACGCGTTTGCCGGCCGCAGCCGCCATCTCGCCCACCAGCGTGGTCACGGTGCTTTTCGCGTTGGAACCGCTGATGGCAACAATCGGCGCCTTCGCGTTGCGCGCGAACAACTCGATGTCGCCGGACAATTTCACGCCACGGGCGGCGGCGGCCTGCAGGGCCGGGGTCGCCAGCGCCAGACCGGGGCTCACGTAGAGCTCGTCGGCACGGCACAGGAATTCGACGTCCAGCTCGCCACAACGCACTTCCACGTGCGGATAGTCACGCTTGAGCGTGGCCAGTTCCGGTGGATTTTCCCGCGTATCGGCCACGGCAAACGACGTGCCCCGGTTCGCCAGGAAGCGAACCAGGGACATGCCGCTCTTGCCGAGGCCGACAACGATGCGGAAGTGGTCAGAAGCGATCAGAGACACTCGTTCTACCTCAGCTTCAGGGTGGCAAGGCCGACCAACACGAGAATCACGGTGATGATCCAGAAACGGACGATCACGCGCGGCTCGGGCCAGCCCTTGAGTTCAAAGTGGTGGTGAATCGGCGCCATGCGGAACACACGGCGACCGGTCAGTTTGAAGGAGGCAACCTGAATGACGACTGACAGGGTCTCCATTACGAATACGCCGCCCATGATGAACAGGACGATTTCCTGACGGACGATCACCGCGATGGTGCCCAGGGCCGCGCCCAGCGCCAGCGCGCCGACGTCGCCCATGAAGACTTGTGCCGGGTAGGTGTTGAACCAGAGGAACCCGAGGCCCGCACCGATCAATGCACCGCAGAACACGATCAGCTCACCGGCGCCGGGTACGTACGGGATCAGCAGGTATTCGGCGAATTTCACGTTACCCGACAGGTAGCAGAAAATCCCCAGGCCACCGCCGACCATCACGGTCGGCATGATCGCCAGGCCGTCGAGGCCGTCGGTCAGGTTGACCGCATTGCTCGAGCCGACGATCACGAAATAGGTCAGGACGATGAAGCCGGCACCCAGCGGAATGCTGTAGTCCTTGAGCATCGGCAGGATCAGGGTGGTTTCGACCGGGGTCGCAGCGGTCTTATAAAGGAAGATCGCCGCAGCGAGGCCAAACACCGACTGCCAGAAATACTTCCAGCGGCTTGGCAAGCCTTTCGAGTTTTTCTCGATCACCTTGCGATAGTCATCGACCCAGCCGATGGCACCGAACAGCAGCGTGACCAGCAACACGGTCCACACATAGCGGTTGCTCAGGTCAGCCCAGAGCAAGGTGCTGACGCCGATGGACGACAGGATCAGCGCACCGCCCATGGTCGGGGTGCCGGATTTGGACAGGTGCGATTGCGGACCGTCGTTACGAACGGACTGGCCGATCTGACGATTCTGCAACGTGCGGATCATCCACGGGCCGAAGCACAGCGACAAAACCAGCGCGGTCAGCACACCGAGAATCCCGCGCAGGGTCAGGTACTGAAAGACCGCGAAGCCTTTGTAGAACTGTTGCAGATACTCCGCTAGCAGCAGCAGCATTAATGTTTCTCCAGACTGGACCCGCACAAAGCGGCGACGATGTTTTCCATCGCAGCGCTGCGCGAACCCTTGATCAAAATGGTGGTGTTTGTGTCTTGCTCGGCGCCGAGGGCCTTGATCAATTCAGCCTGAGTGGTGAAGTGATAAGCCTGCTCGCCAAAAGCATTTACGGCGTGAGCCATCAATGGCCCGACCGCGTAAAGCGCGGAAACCTTGCCCCGGGCGTATTCGCCCACATCGCGGTGCCCCTGCTCCGCCCACTCGCCCAACTCGCCGATATCCCCGAGCACCAGAACGGTGCGACCGGAAAAGCCGGCGAGTATATCAACGGCGGCGCACATGGAGGTGGGGTTCGCGTTGTAAGTGTCATCGATCACGCGCATGCCATTGCTGGCCAGTTGCGCGACGGTGCGGCCCTTGACCGGCTGCACCGCGCCGAGGCCGGTGGCGATGCCGAACAGCGACACGCCCAAGGCATGCGCGGCAGCAGCGGCGGCCATGGCATTGGCGACGTTATGGGTGCCGAGCAGGTTCAGTTGAACGCGCTCCACACCTTCAGGACTGTGCAGATTGAACGCCGGGCAGCCACGCGCGTCGCGATCCAGATCGCTGGCGTAGAAATCGGCGCTGACGTTGCTCAGGGCGAAGGTCAGCACTTTGCGACCAGCGGCGCGGGTCTTCCAGATATCGAACGCCTTGTCGTCAAGATTGAGCACGGCAATGCCATCGGCCGCCAGCCCTTCAATGATCTCGCCTTTGGCTTCAACGATTTTTTCCGGCCCGCCGAATTCGCCAACGTGGGCGGTCCCGGCGTTGTTGAGCACAGCCACGTGGGGCTTGGTCATCCCGACGGTGTAGGCAATTTCGCCAAGGCGCGAAGCCCCCAGTTCGATCACTGCCGCAGTGTGTTCGGGCGCGAGTTCAAGCAAGGTCAGCGGCACGCCGAGGTCATTGTTCAGGTTGCCACGGGTCGCCAACACCGGGCCGCGCGTGCGCAGGATGCTCGCGAGCATTTCCTTGACCGTGGTCTTGCCGCTGGAACCGGTGATGGCGGCGACAGGATGAGTGAACGCCGCACGGTTCATCGCACCCAGTTGCCCAAGGGCCTGACGTGTGTCCTTGACCAGCAATTGCGGCAGCGCACTGTCGGGCACTTCGCGTTCGACCAGGGCAGCCACGGCGCCTTTGTTCGCCACGTCGTTCAAATAGTCATGACCGTCGAATCGAGGGCCGGTCAACGCAATAAACAGTTGGCCCGATTTGATCGCACGGCTGTCGATGCTGACGCCATCGAACATGGCATCGGCGGCGATCAAACGGCCATTCAGTGCGCTGGTCAGTTCGCTCAGTTTCAGGTTCTTAAGCATGAGCCACCTCCCACGCGGTCAAGGCATGATCAGCCTCGACCAGATCCGAGAAGTCATGGCGCTGGCCGTTGATTTCCTGATAGTCCTCGTGGCCTTTACCGGCCAGGACAATCACGTCATCCACCGAAGCACTGGCGATCAACTGCGCAATAGCCTGACCACGCCCGGCGACGAACGTGACGTTATCCGCGTTGGTGAACCCGGCGCGGATGTCATCAAAAATCACTGCCGGGTCTTCGGTGCGCGGATTGTCATCGGTTACCAGCACGCCGTCAGCGAGACGCTCGACCACTTCAGCCATCAGCGGACGTTTGCCGCGATCGCGATCGCCGCCGCAACCGAACAGACACAGCAAGCGACCTTTCGCGTGTGGCCGCAGGGCCATCAATACTTTCTCCAGCGCATCCGGGGTGTGGGCGTAATCGACCACCACCAATGGCTGGGTTCCGCCGCCGAGACGCTGCATGCGTCCGGCCGGGCCTTCGAGTTTTGGCAGGACCTTGAGGATTTCGTCCAGCGCATAGTCCAGACCGAGCAGGGCGCCGACCGCTGCCAGGACGTTGCTCAGGTTGAAGCGACCGAGCAAGGTGCTGCGCAGATGATGTTCGCCCTGTGGCGTGACCAACGTGGCGCGCACGCCTTCGTCGTCGAACTGCGCTTCGCGGCAAAACAGGTAGGCGTTGCTGTCGAGCAGGCTGTAGGTGATCAGCCGCGACTCACGTTTTTCAGCAGCCAGTTGCCGGCCGAAATCGTCGTCGAGGTTCACCACCCGGCATTTCAAATCGTTCCAGGCAAACAGCTTGGCCTTGGCTTCGCCGTAGGCCTGCATGGTCCCGTGGTAATCCAGATGATCGCGGGAAAGGTTGGTCATCACCGCCACATCAAACGCCAATGCAGTCACGCGGCCTTGATCCAGACCGTGGGAAGAAACTTCCATGGCCACGGCTTTGGCGCCGGCCTTTTTCAGGTCGGCGAGGGTCGCTTGCACGGCGATCGGGTTCGGCGTGGTGTGCAGGCCACTTTCCAGCGCGCCGTAGAATCCGGTGCCCAGGGTGCCGACAATGCCGCAATGCTGGCCGAGCAAATCCAGTGCTTGAGCAACCAATTGGGTCACGCTGGTTTTGCCGTTGGTGCCGGTCACGCCGACCAGGTTCAGGTGGCGGCTCGGTTCACCGTAGAAACGCCCGGCGATATCGGACAACTGCGCCGCCAGGCCTTTGACCGGAATCAGTGGTACGTCGGTGATTGGCAGTACAGTTGCGCCTTCGACTTCATACGCCACGGCCGCAGCACCGCGCTGCAAGGCGTCGGCAATGTGCGCGCGACCGTCGAACTTGCCGCCAGGGACAGCAAGAAACAGATCGCCAGCCCGTACGTTACGGCTGTCCAGCGTCAGTTCGCGGATCAACAGATCGCGGCCGGCGTGGGCGAAAATCTTGTTCAGACTCAGAGACATCAGCCGCGCCCTCCATTGGCTTTCAGCGGAACGACCGGTGTTGCGTTGGCTTGTTGCACGGGTGGCAGGTTGTCCGGCGTGATGTTCATCAGGCGCAAGGTCCCGGACATCACTTTGCTGAACACCGGCGCCGAGACCAGTCCACCGAAGTAGCCGGCTTTGGTCGGCTCATCGATCACCACTACGATGGCGTATCGCGGATCGCTCATCGGGCCAAAGCCTGCGAACAGCGAGCGGTAGGAGTTCTCGGCATAGCCTTTGGTGCCGACCGACGTTTTACGCGCGGTACCCGACTTGCCGCCCACGTGATAGGCCGGCACTTGCGCACGGAATACACCGCGCGGCGCTTCGATCACCTGTTGCAGCATGGTTTGCATGGTCTTGGCGACAGCTTCCGGGAGCACTTGCGTGGTTTGCGGCGCCTTGTCGGTCTTGATCAGGGTCAGCGGCGCGAGGCGACCGTTGTTGGCCAGGGCCGAGAAGGCGTGGACCAGCTGGATCGCAGTCACGGAAATGCCGTAGCCGTAAGAAAGCGTGGCGGTTTCAGCCTTGCGCCACTCGCGGTAGTTCGGCAGGTTGCCCACGCGTTCGCCCGGGAAGCCGAGGCCGGTGTCCTGGCCGAGGCCGACTTTCTGTGCCAGACGGAAAATGGTTTCGCCGCCGATATCGAACGCAACCTTGCTCATGCCGACGTTACTGGAGTTGATCAGGATGCCGGTCAGGTCGAGTACCGGACCTTCACTCTTGGATACGTCCTTGATGGTGTACTTGCCAATCTGCAAGGTGCCTGGATACACCTCGACGGTATCGGTCGGTTTCCAGCGGCCGGTTTCGATCGCGGCGCTCATGGAGATCGCTTTCATGGTCGAACCCGGTTCGAACACGTCGATCATCGCGCGGTTACGCATCATCGCCGGTTGCAGGTTGCGACGATTGTTCGGGTTATAGGTCGGCTGGTTGACCATGGCGAGGATCTCGCCGGTCTTCACGTCCATGATCACCAGGCTGCCGGCCTTGGCGCCGTTCTCGATGATCGCGTTGCGCAGTTCGCGGTTGGCCAGGTATTGCAGACGCAGGTCAATGGACAACGCCAAGGGCTTGCCGGCCTTGGCGTTTTTTGTCACCTGAACATCTTTGATAAGTCGACCGCGCCGGTCCTTGATAACTTGCCGCTTGCCGGCGACACCCGCGAGCCATTCGTCATAGGCCAGTTCGACACCTTCACGACCGTGGTCATCGATGTCGGTAAAACCGACCATATGCGCTGTCACTTCACCGGCCGGGTAGAAACGGCGGAATTCTTCGATGCCGTAAACACCTGGCACTTTCAGGTCGAGCACGGACTGGCCTTGCTCAGGCGTCAGCCCGCGCACCAGATAGATAAATTCTTTGTTGGCCTGGGCTTCGAGACGTTCGGCCAGGGCTTTCGGATCCTGACCCAATGCGGCCGCCAATGCTGGCCACTTCTCTTTGGCCAGTTGCATTTCCTTGGCGTTGGCCCACAGCGTGGTGACCGGGGTACTGACAGCCAAAGGCTCGCCGTTACGGTCGGTGATCAGACCACGGTGAGCCGGAATCGGAATGTGACGAACGCTGCGCGCGTCGCCCTGGCCTTTCAGGAAGGCACGGTCGACCACTTGCAGGTCAATGATGCGCCAGCAAATTGCTGCGACCATGACGCCGAGCAAGCCGACCACCAGGCGAAACCGCCATGGAAAGAGTGCGCCTTCGAGTTTCATCATGGCGCCACCATCTGCACTTCAGCGGCGCCAGGAATACGCATCTTCAGTTGTTCGGTGGCCAGCACTTCGATACGGCTGTGCGCGGTCCAGGTGCTCTGTTCGAGAATCAACCGCCCCCATTCCGCCTGCGCCTTGTCGCGCACGCTCAACTCGCTGTACAACGAGTTCAACAGTTGACGGTTCCAGTGGGCGCTGTACGACACGCCGATGGCCGACACGAGCACGGCAACAAACAGCAGCAGCATGAAAAAGCTTCCGCCGGGCAGTGGCTTGGCGAAAAGCTTGCTCACCGCAGCTTCTCCGCGACGCGCATGACGGCGCTACGGGAACGTGGGTTGGCTTTGAGTTCGGCCTCGGAGGCGGACTGCGCTTTGCCATGGATTTTGATTTTCGGTTCGAAAGCGACGTGACGGACCGGCAGGTTGCGCGGCAGGTTGTCGGCTTCGCCTTTCACCAGTTTGCGCATGAACAGTTTGACGATGCGGTCTTCCAGCGAATGGAAACTGATGACCACCAGACGGCCACCGATTTCCAGGGATTCCAGCGCGGCTTCGAGACCGGCTTCCAGATCGCCCAATTCGTTGTTGACGTGAATACGCAGACCCTGGAAAGCACGGGTCGCCGGGTTCTTGCCCTTTTCCCACGCCGGGTTGGCGACTTTCAGGACTTCAGCCAGATCGCCGGTGCGCTCGAACGGCTTGATGTCGCGACGCTCGGCCACGGCACGAGCCATGCGGCCGGAGAAACGTTCTTCGCCGTATTCCTTGAACACCCGGGCGATTTCTTCCACTGGCGCGGTGTTGACGAATTCGGCAGCGCTGATCCCGCGGGACGGGTCCATGCGCATATCCAGCGGACCATCGTTGAGGAAACTGAAGCCGCGCTCAGGGTCGTCGAGCTGCGGCGAGGATACGCCCAGGTCGAGCAAAACGCCGCTGACCTTGCCGGCCAGACCGCGTTCGGCGACTTCCGATCCGAGCTCGGCAAAGCTTCGCTGCACAACGACAAAGCGGCCGTCTTCGGCCGCTAGCGTCTGCCCGGTGGCAATCGCTTGAGGATCCTTGTCGAATCCCAGCAACCGACCCTCGGGACCGAGCTGACTGAGGATCAGCCGGCTATGCCCGCCGCGTCCGAACGTGCCGTCCAGATAGCAGCCATCAGGACGTACGGCGAGAGCCTCGACGGCTTCGTCAAGCAGTACGGTGATGTGGTTAAAGCCGCTATCAATAGTCACAGGATCAAATCACGCAGTTCATCAGGCATGGCGCCCGGTTGTTGAATAGCAGCCAGGTCAGCGGCAGAAACCGCATCCCAGGCATCCTCGTCCCACAATTGGAACTTGTTCAGTTGGCCTACCAACATCGCGCGCTTATCCAACTTGGCATATTCGCGAAGACGCGGCGGAACCAGAAAACGACCACTGCCATCGAGTTCGAGGTCGACGGCATTACCAATCAATAAACGTTGCAGACGGCGGTTCTCTTCGCGAAGCGAAGGCAGTGCACGCAGTTTGGTTTCAATAATTTCCCACTCATCGAGGGGGTAAACACACAAACACGGATCAACGGCATCAATTGTGACGATTAACTGACCGGAACTACGCGAAACGAGCTCGTCACGGTACCGGCTCGGCATGGCGAGACGGCCCTTTGCGTCGAGACTGATAGCGTTAGCTCCGCGAAACACGTCAGCGTTTCTCCAAATATTAGCGTTTTGCGTTCAAAAAACCCACTTCGTGCCACTTTTCGCCACTTGCGCACACTATAGGAATGCGGCCACCGCACCGTCAAGGCGCGGATTAAAGGAAAACCCTTACAGAACTGAGATTTAGGAGCGTATCGGGAGGGGTAACGGCAATCTGGCGGATGAATCTGCTCAATAACTTGAATCAGCACAGAAGGCTGCATTCAGAAGTTAAAGTAGTTTGTTAAGAGTAAGATTTTTTCGGTATTACAAAAGAGGTTATGCGATTGATTGTGCAGGAGGGAAATTGCCACTACGAGCGCCCTGCTCAACGATTCGAACAGGGAGGGAAAAAAGGTGGAGAGTCGATCTGTAAGCCGGGTTCTGTCTTGAACAGTCATTCGTCTACGATGGCCATCACTGGACATCTTTAGCAACCTACCCGGTCCCAGCGCGGGCCACGCCTTGGGACCCTATTTGGTCTTGCTCCAAGTGGGGTTTACCTAGCCACGAACTGTTGCCAGACGTGCGGTGCGCTCTTACCGCACCTTTTCACCCTTACCGGCGCCGAAGCGCTTAGGCGGTTATTTTCTGTGGCACTTTCCGTAGGCTCACGCCTCCCAGGCATTACCTGGCACTTCGCCCTATGGAGCCCGGACTTTCCTCCCCCCCCTAATTTTCATAGAGGGCAGCGACTGTCCGATCGACTCTCCGCCGCGAAGGTTAACGGCAGAGCGGCCGAAGAACAAGCGTTAAACGCCTTCAGCCACTCCTGCACGTCGGGTTTTACTCACCCTTCTGCTTATCCAACGCGACCTGATACAGGACATTCTTGCGCTCACCGGTAATTTGCGCCGCCAATGCTGCAGCACGCTTGAGCGGCATTTCTTCGAGCAACAGATTAAGGATGCGCATCGCTTCACTGCTGACGGCATCTTCAGTCTCAGGGGCGGACCAGCCCGCCACCAACACCACGCACTCGCCGCGCTGCTGATTGCTGTCCGACTCGACGAACTCGCGCAGCTCGGCCAATGGCAGGCCTTTCAATGTTTCAAAAGTTTTGGTCAGTTCCCGCGCCAGCAACGCCGGGCGCTCCCCGCCGAAGACCAATTCCATGTCTTGCAGGCATTCCAGGATGCGGTGCGGAGCTTCGTAGAAAATCAGCGTGCGCGGTTCTTCCTTGACCAATTCCAGGCGAGCCCGACGACCGACAGCCTTGGCCGGCAGGAAGCCTTCGAAGATAAAACGATCCGACGGCAAACCCGCCGCCGACAGCGCCGCGATCAATGCACAGGCGCCCGGGACCGGCACTACATTGATCCCCGCCGCGCGAGCCTGACGCACCAGGTGATAACCCGGATCGGAGATCAGCGGCGTCCCGGCGTCGGAGATCAGCGCGACATCGTCGCCGGCGAGCAGGCGGGTAATAAAGCGACTACCTTCATCCCGTTCGTTATGCTCATGACAGGCCGCCAGCGGCGTGGGGATGCCGAAGTGCTGCATCAACCGTTGGGAGTGACGGGTGTCCTCGGCGGCAATCAATGCCACCTCGCGCAGGATTTTCAGCGCGCGCGCACTGATGTCGTCCAGGTTGCCGATGGGCGTCGCCACCACATATAGCGAGCCAGCAGCGGAATTCAAAGCACCTGGAGCAGTCAAAGCGCACACCTCATGATCGGTAAAAGCCGCCATTGTAGCGCGTAGCGACGCTTGCGATACGTGCAAGCAATCCCGGGTTTTTCAGGTTCCGATGTCTCGCTGCAACATTTATACGAGCTAAATTGATCGATTCACGCCAGTAACATCGCGCCCCGGCCAGTGCTTGGGTACAATTCCACGCTAATTTGATCGAGTATCAGGAACACTACATGATCGCTTGCCTGCGGCTGTTCACTGCCCTCTGCCTCGCTGCCTTGCTGGCGGCTTGCGCCAGCTCGCCCTCTTCCAGCCTTGGCGAACTTCCACGGACCCCGGATGCCAGTATCGAGCAATTGCTCGATCAGGCCGCCAAAAGCAAAACGCCGGAACAAGCCGCGCTGTTTCGCCTGAGTGCGGCCGACCTCGCTTATCGCCAGGGCAATGCCGGCCAGTCCGCGCAAATCCTGCAACAAGTGCCGGTCGAGCAACTCAAGCCCGGCCAACAGGTATTCGCCAGCACGCTGGCAGCCGAACTGGCCATGGTGCGCAATCAGCCGAAAGCAGCACTGACCGCACTGAGCCATCCGAGCCTGCAACGCCTGGGTGAATTGCCTGTCGAGCAACAGGTTCGCACCGGCACCGTGCATGCCCGCGCCCTTGAGGCCGATGGCCAGACCCTCGCCGCAGCACGGGAGCGTATTTTCATCGCGCCGATGCTAAGCGATGAAGCGGCAGGCAAAAACCACGAAGCGATCTGGACCCTGATCGCTTCGCTGCCAACCGACCAATTGCAACCGACCACCAACGATGACCTCGGCGGCTGGATAGGCCTGGCGCTGGCAGTTAAAACGGCCGGTACGCTTGAGCAGCAACAAGCCGCGATCGACAACTGGCGCGCCCAGAATCCTAAACACCCGGCGGCCATTCAACTGCCGCTGCCACTGACCAAACTCAAGGAACTGGCCAGCCAGCCTCTGAGCAAGATCGCCCTGCTGCTGCCGCAAGACGGCCCGCTGGCATCGGTCGGCAAAGCGCTTCGTGAAGGTTTCATGGCGGCGCACTACCAGGCTCAACAGGCCGGTCAGAAGCCGCCTGCCATCGAATTCTATGACAGCTCGCGCCTGACATCGATGGACGAGTTCTATCGCAAGGCCCAGGCCGATGGCGTGCAATTGGTTGTCGGTCCGCTGGAAAAACCGCTGGTCAAACAGCTCAGCACTCGTCCGCAGTTACCGATCACGACCCTGGCGCTGAACTACAGCGAAGGCGAACAAGGACCGGCCCAGCTGTTCCAGTTCGGTCTTGCTGCTGAAGACGAAGCCCGTGAAGTGTCCCGTCGCGCTCGCGCCGATGGCCTGCATCGCGCCGCGATCATGGTGCCGAAAGGCGAATGGGGCGACCGCGTACTCAGGGCGTTCAGCCAGGATTGGCAAGCCAACGGCGGCAGCATCGTTGCCACCGAACGCGTTGATCAGCCAGTGCAACTGGCCCAGCAGATCGCCGACATGTTCCAGCTGCGCCAGAGCGAAGGCCGCGCCAAGAGCCTGCAAAGCACTGTCGGCTCGCAGGTCGCTGCCCAGCCTTCGCGCCGCCAGGACATCGAGTTCATTTTCCTGGCCGCAACACCTCAGCAGGCCCAGCAGATCAAACCGACCCTGAACTTCCAGTACGCGGGCGATGTGCCGGTTTACGCCACGTCCCACGTATTCAGTGCCAGCGGCGACGTGAATCAGTACAACGACATGAACGGCATTCGCTTCTGCGAAACCCCATGGTTGCTGGATGCCAACGACCCACTGCGCAAGCAAGTGACTGCACAATGGCCACAAGCCGCCGGCAGCCTGGGTCGTTTGTATGCGATGGGCGTCGATGCCTACCGCCTGGCTCCGCGCCTGGGACAACTCAAGGCACTGCCGGACAGCCGCATCGAGGGTCAATCGGGTAGCTTGGGCATGACTCAGAACCAGCGCGTCGTGCGTCAGTTGCCATGGGCGCAGTTCGTCAGCGGTCAGGTTCAACGCCTGCCGGACACCCCGCGCTGATGCCTGACAGGTCACGCCAGCAAAGCGGTAAAGATGCCGAGCGCCACGCGCTCGAGCATCTGCAACAACAAGGTCTGCGCCTGCTGGCGCAGAACTGGTTGTGTAAACGCGGCGAGCTTGATCTGGTCATGCTTGATGGCGATACAGTAGTATTCGTTGAAGTTCGCTACAGAAAAAACACTCAATGGGGTGGCGCGCTCGATAGCATCGATGAGCGCAAACGGCAGAAACTGATTTTTGCCGCGCAGTATTTTCTTCAGCGCGAGTCGCGTTGGGCCAATTCCCCTTGCCGTTTCGACGTGGTTGCCATCGACAGCAACCTCGATCAGTTGAACTGGCTGCAGAATGCCTTCGACAGCTGATCGCGTGCGTCCCGAACCGGGCACTTTCACCCAACAATTTTGCTCTTTGCTTTGCGGGCTGCACATTCATGTGCCAAGTAGCCGCGCTAATTAAGGTCACACAGATGGACATGCAATCCCGAATTCGCCAGCTTTTTCAGGCCAGTATCGACACCAAGCAAATGGCGATGGACGTACTTGCACCGCACATCGAGCAAGCCAGCCAAGTGATGGTCAACGCCCTGCTCAACGAAGGCAAAATGCTTTCCTGCGGCAACGGCGGTTCCGCTGGCGATGCCCAGCACTTCTCGTCCGAGCTGCTGAATCGCTTCGAACGCGAGCGTCCGAGCCTGCCGGCCATCGCGCTGACCACCGACAGCTCGACAATCACCTCGATCGCCAACGACTACAGCTACAACGAAATCTTCTCCAAGCAGATCCGCGCGCTCGGCCAGCCAGGCGACGTACTGCTGGCGATTTCCACCAGCGGTAACTCGGCGAACATTATTCAAGCGATCCAGGCCGCACATGATCGCGAAATGATTGTCGTAGCATTGACGGGTCGCGATGGCGGCGGCATGGCCTCGCTGCTATTGCCCGAGGACGTCGAGATTCGCGTACCGGCCAACGTCACCGCACGTATTCAGGAAGTCCACCTGCTGGCGATCCACTGCCTTTGCGACTTGATCGACAGCCAACTGTTCGGGAGTGAAGAATGACCCCTAATCGCCTAGGCCTTCTGGCCTTGACCCTGTGCCTCGGCATCAGCGGCTGCACCTCGGTGGTTAACGCCAGCCGTGAAGCACCAATCGATGATGACCGCGGCACGCGCACCTTAGGCAGCAAGATCGACGACTCTCTGATCGACACCAAGGTCGGCGTGAACATCGCCAAGGCCGATCCAGCCCTGGACAACGATTCGCACATCGTCGTCACCAGCTTCAACGGTGTCGTGCTGCTCGCCGGCCAAACCCCTCGCGCAGACCTGAAAGCCAAGGCCGAACAGGCCGCCGCCGCCGTCCAGCGCGTGAAGACGGTGCACAACGAACTGCAGGTGCTGCCGCCCTCCGGATTTCTTGCCCGCCAGAACGACACTTGGCTGACTTCCAAGATCAAGACCCAGATGCTCACCGATCCGAACATCCCGGGCTCGCGCATCAAGGTTGTCACCGAAAACGGCATCGTCTATTTACTGGGCCTGTTGACCAAGCAGGAAGCCGCTCAGGCGACCAATCTGGTGCAGGGCGTTTCCGGCGTACAGAAGATTGTGAAGCTGTTTGAGTACATCGACTGACACTTGCTGACCGGCGATGGCATCTCTGAGGTCACCATCGCCGGAACGCCGCCCGCAGCAAGCTGGCTCCTACAGTAATAAAAAAGGCGATCCTTGCGGATCGCCTTTTTTATTACTTCACCACTTTCAAACTAGGCCGACCACTTGGACGCGGCGGCTCACTGTCGGGTGGCGGAAGATCATCATCCGGCTCGATCTCGTCCTCGTCTTCCATAGGCGATTCCAAATCGAACACCATGCCCTGGCCGTTCTCCCGGGCGTAAATACCCAGGATCGAAGCGATAGGCACGTACAGAGTGTGCGGCACGCCACCGAAGCGCCCTTCGAAGCTGACCGCTTCGTTATCCATGTGCAAATGCCGCACGGCGGCCGGCGAAACATTCAGGACAATCTGTCCGTCACTGGCGAAACCTTGAGGCACCTGCACCGACGGATACTCGGAATTGACCAGCATGTGCGGGGTGCAATCGTTGTCCACAATCCACTCGTAGAGCGCGCGGACCAGATAAGGTCGACTGGAGTTCATAGCGGCTCCTTAAGCCTTAGCGCATATCGCGTTCGACACCAGACAGACTCGCCTGGAAAGCCTCACGCGCAAACGAGCGCTCCATATAATCAAGCAGCGGCTTGGCAGGCCGCGGCAGTTCAATACCTAGAATCGGCAAGCGCCAGAGTATTGGCAATAGACAGCAATCCACCAGACTTTGATCCTCGCTGAGGAAAAACGGCTTGTCAGCGAACAACGGCGACACGCCAGTCAGGCTTTCGCGCAGCTCTTTACGAGCGACGACACGGGCGGCTTCCTTGGTCCGCGAATCCAGGATCAGATCCACCAGACCACACCAGTCACGCTGAATACGATGAATCAGCAGACGACTGTTAGCACGCGCCACTGGATAAACCGGCAGCAAAGGCGGGTGCGGGTAACGCTCATCCAGATATTCCATCACCACGGTCGACTCCCACAACGCCAGGTCACGATCGACCAGGGTGGGCAGGCTTCCGTAAGGGTTCACCTCAATCAGTTTAGGCGGCTGGCGACCAGCTTCCACGTAAATGATCTCGGCGCTGACACCCTTCTCTGCAAGTACGATGCGCACTCGGTGGGAATAGTGGTCGGCGGGGTCGGAGTAACAGGCCAACCGATTGGTCACGCCCATGGCGGTCCTCCTCGCTTGTTGAAATTATCGGAAGCGGAAAAACGCACGCGCCCAGAGGACGTCTCCCGTAACGCCTGGCTTGCCAGACTCGTTACACCTTCAGAGACGCCCCTGGGCGCGTGCGATTAACAGCAATTGCTTACAGCTTTATCAATGGACGTCTTTCCAGTATTCACGCTTGAGCAAGTAAGCGAATACGAAGAAGAACGCCAGGTACAGCAACACATAGGTACCGATGCGCTGATGCTCCAGCTTAACCGGGTTAGCCGAGTAAGCGAGGAAGGTTACCAGATTCTTGACCTTCTCATCGAACTGCTCTTCGGTCAGAGCACCGCTCTTCGGCACAATGGTCAGCTGATCGCACGCTTCATGAGTCAGCGCGGTACCGGTCAGCGGATCATATTGCTTCTTGCCATCTTCGACGATCTGGACCTGTTTGCAACCGACGACCTGACGACCTTGCAGGCCCACCAGGACGTTCGGCATGCCCACGTTCGGGAAGACCTTGTTGTTCACGCCCCAAGGACGCGACGGGTCTTCGTAGAACGACTTCAGGTAACCGTAGAGCCAGTCCGTACCGCGAACACGAGCCACCAGGGTCAGGTCGGGCGGTGCAGCACCGAACCAGGTCTTGGCGTCAGCCGGCTGCATGCCGATGCTCATGTGGTCGCCAATCTTGGCGCCGGTGAACACCAGCTTCGACAACATCAGATCGTGAGGAATACCCAGATCGTCGGCAACACGCTCGTAG
The DNA here is from genome assembly GCF_055803035.1 of Pseudomonas sp. 300. Classification (NCBI taxonomy): domain Bacteria; kingdom Pseudomonadati; phylum Pseudomonadota; class Gammaproteobacteria; order Pseudomonadales; family Pseudomonadaceae; genus Pseudomonas; species Pseudomonas sp. 300. The sequence continues at coordinate 3,650,129 of NZ_JAVLRV010000002.1, forward strand.
CGTTGGAACTTGGCGCTGTGGCAGCCCATGCAATAGTTGGCGAACGTACGTGCGCCGTCCTGCATGGCAGCTTTATCGGAAACGTCGATGTCGACTTTTTCCAGCGCCGGGCCCGCTTGTCCTGCTGCGAAAGCAAACACTGGCAGTGCAGTGAGCATCAATACCGCAAATAGCTTTTTCATCAGCCAGTCACCCTTTCCGGAACCGGTTTGGTCTTCTCGAGCCTGGTGTAGAACGGCATCAGAATGAAGTAGGCGAAGTACAGGAAGGTGCATACCTGCGACAGCAGCGTACGACCCGGCGTCGGAGCCAGAACACCCAGAATGCCGAGGATCACGAACGAGACGCAGAACACCACCAGCCAGATTTTGCTCAGCCAGCCTTTGTAGCGCATCGACTTGACGGGGCTGCGATCCAGCCACGGCAGGACGAACAGCACAGCGATGGCTGCGCCCATGGCGATAACGCCCAGGAGCTTGTCCGGAACCGCCCGCAGAATCGCGTAGAACGGTGTGAAGTACCAGACCGGAGCGATGTGCTCAGGGGTCTTGAAGGCGTTCGCCACTTCAAAGTTCGGCTTCTCGAGGAAGTAGCCGCCCATTTCCGGAAAGAAGAACACGATCGAGCAGAAGATAAACAGGAACACCACCACGCCGACGATATCTTTCACGGTGTAGTACGGGTGGAAGGCAATGCCGTCCAGCGGTACGCCGTTTTCGTCTTTGTGTTTCTTGATGTCGACGCCGTCAGGGTTGTTCGAACCGACTTCGTGCAACGCCAGAACGTGCAGCACCACCAGACCGAGAATCACGATCGGCAGGGCAACAACGTGCAGGGCAAAGAAGCGGTTCAGGGTGATACCGGAAATCAGGTAGTCACCACGGATCCACTGGGTCAGGTCGTTACCGATGACCGGGATCGCACCGAACAGCGAGATAATCACCTGGGCGCCCCAGTAGGACATCTGGCCCCACGGCAGCAGATAACCCATGAAGGCCTCAGCCATCAGCGCCAGGTAAATCAGCATGCCGAAGACCCACACCAGCTCACGCGGCTTCTGGTACGAACCGTAGAGCAAGCCACGGAACATGTGCAGATACACCACGATAAAGAACATCGAAGCGCCGACGGCGTGCAACATACGCAGGATCGAGCCGTACTCGACGTCGCGCATGATGTATTCGACGGAGGCAAAGGCTTCTTCCGCCGACGGGGTGTAGCTCATGGTCAGCCAGACACCGGTAACGATCTGGTTGACCAGAACGAGCAGTGCCAGGGAGCCAAAGAAATAGAAGAAGTTGAAGTTCTTCGGGGCGTAGTACTTGCTGAGATGGTCTTCCCACATTTTGGTTGCGGGAAAGCGCGCATCAACCCAATCCATGAACTTGCTCATCACGCTTTCTCCGTATCGACGCCGATGACAATGATCTCATCGGTCTCATAGGAATGCGGGGGAACTGGCAGGTTCAAAGGCGCAGGTTGCGACTTGTAGACACGGCCAGCCAGATCGTAATGGGAACCGTGGCATGGGCAGAAATAACCGCCTACCCAGTCCTTGCCCAGATCAGCAGGTGCCACTTCGGGACGGAAGGTTGGCGAGCAACCCAGGTGCGTACAGATACCGATCAGCAGCAGAACCTCTGGCTTGATCGAACGCGTTTCCGGATCGACATAGGTCGGTTGTGTCGAGTTCTTGGAGGTCGGGTCAGACAGCTGGCCCTCGATCTTTTTCAGATTCCCCAGGATTTCCTCGGTACGGCGGACAATGAACACCGGCTGACCGCGCCACTCAGCAATCATCTGCTGACCTGGCTCGATTTTGCTGACATTCACTTTCACCGGTGCACCTGCGGCTTTCGCCTTGGCACTGGGAAACCATGACCCCACGAACGGGACCGCAGCCCCCACCGCTCCTGCAGCACCCACCACGGATGTGGCTGCTACCAAGAAGCGACGCCGGCCTGCATTCACGCCGTCATTGCTCATTCAGTCCTCTCCCATCAGCTTTGTGGCCTGTTAAATCAGGCATCTACTAAGTAAAACTATGTACTTATAAAAATTTTGCCGAATGGTAATGAAAAGCCCCAATTCTGACAAGGTAATTACCGAAGGGCTCCACTGCCAAGCCTTGCAGTATAGGGGCTCTGCGGATGTGGCAAGTTGTCACAGAGCAATTCTTTGATAAATCGCGCCCATAAAAAAACGCCCAGCTCCGTGAGGAAACTGGGCGTTTTTTTTGAACGAGAAAGCGAATTAACGCTTCGAGTACTGCGGACGCTTACGCGCTTTACGCAGACCGACTTTCTTACGTTCAACTTCACGAGCATCGCGAGTAACGAAGCCAGCTTTGCGCAGAGCGCCACGCAGGGTTTCGTCGTACTGCATCAGAGCGCGAGTGATACCGTGGCGGATTGCGCCAGCTTGACCACTTACACCGCCACCGATAACGGTGACGTAGATGTCGAACTTCTCAACTGTCTCGGTCAATTCCAGCGGCTGACGAACTACCATGCGGGCAGTTTCGCGGCCAAAGAAATTATCCAGGGAGCGGTTGTTGATCGAGATGTTACCAGTACCCGGACGCAGGAAAACGCGTGCGGTTGCGGTCTTGCGACGGCCAGTGCCGTAATTTTGAGTCGCCGACATAATGAACTATTCCGTTAAAACTTCAGTTCTTGGGGCTGCTGAGCAGTATGAGGGTGTACAGCGCCCGCATAGACTTTCAGCTTACGATACATGTCGCGACCCAGCGGGTTCTTAGGCAGCATGCCTTTGACCGCGGTCTCGATCACGCGCTCAGGGGCTTTAGCGATCAGCTTTTCGAAGTTGATCGACTTGATGCCGCCCGGGAAACCGGAGTGGGAGTAGTAGATCTTGTCGGTGGTTTTAGCACCGGTTACACGAATCTGCTCGGCATTGATAACGACGATGTAATCGCCGGTGTCAACGTGAGGAGTGTACTCAGCTTTATGCTTGCCACGCAGACGGCTCGCGATTTCGGTGGCCAGACGACCCAGGGTCTGACCTGCAGCGTCGACGACAAACCAGTCGCGCTGTACTGTTTCCGGTTTAGCAGTAAAAGTTTTCATTCTTTATAGCCTCAGGGGCCGCCCTGTAAATTAGACGGCGGATCTTACTGAATAGTGCGTACTTTGACAAGTCAAAGGCAGCCGGATACAGACGCTTTCGGGGGCTCGGGTCGGCGCGTCCGTTCAACGGCAAGATTCTTCGGCGGCGGCGCATCACTTCCACTGCAGAAAGAGGTGCGCAATTATGCAGATTGCGAAAAATATTTCAACCTGCTTTTATGATTGTTTTGCCCAAGGAGCACACGATGGACTATCGCCAGCTAGGCCGAACCAATCTGAACGTAAGCGCCATCTGCCTCGGAACCATGACTTGGGGCGAGCAAAACAGTGAAGCTGAAGCCTTCGCACAGATTGAGCGGGCCAAAAGCGCCGGGATCAATTTCATCGATACCGCCGAGATGTACCCGGTACCACCGAAAGCCGAAACCTATGCCACCACCGAGCGCTACATCGGCAATTACTTCAAAAGCCACGGTGATCGCGCCGACTGGATCCTGGCCAGCAAGATCGCCGGCCCCGGCAACACCATCGACTACATCCGCGACAAAAACCTGCGCCACAACCGCCAGCACATCACCGAAGCCGTGGACGCCAGCCTCAAGCGCCTGCAGACCGACTACATCGACCTCTATCAGTTGCACTGGCCAGAGCGCAGCACCAACTTCTTCGGCCAGTTAGGCTACAAACACAAGAGCGAAGCGAACCTGACCCCACTGGAGGACACCCTCGAAGCGCTGGACGAACAGGTCCGGGCCGGCAAGATCCGCCACATCGGCCTGTCCAATGAAACGCCGTGGGGCACCATGCGCTTCCTGGCACTGGCCGAAGCCCGTGGCTGGCCGCGTGCGGTATCCATCCAGAACCCGTACAACCTGCTCAACCGCAGCTTCGAAGTCGGCCTGGCGGAAATCGCCATCCGCGAGCAATGCGGCCTGCTGGCCTATTCGCCGCTGGCGTTCGGTTTCCTGTCGGGCAAGTACGAAGGTGGCGCGCGCCCGCCGAAAGGTCGCCTGAGCCTCTACAGCCGCTTCAGCCGCTATTTCAATCCACAGTCGGAAGCAGCGTGCAGCCGTTATGTGGCATTGGCCCGTGAACACGGCCTCGACCCGGCGCAAATGGCCTTGGCGTTTGTGACGCAACAGCCGTTTGTGACCAGCAACATCATCGGCGCGACGACGCTGGAACAGCTGGACAGCAACATTGCCAGCTTCGAGCTGAAACTTTCCGATGAAGTGCTGGCGGGGATTGAGGCGATTCACAAGGATCACCCGAACCCGGCGCCTTGATTGACCTTTAGACCCAATCGCGGGCAAGCCCGCTCCCACAAGGCTGTGTGTCGATCACAACATGGCGATCGGTCACAGACCCCGTGTGGGAGCGGGCTTGCCCGCGATGGTGTCCGCCCAATCACGGCAAATTAAAGCGATCTGGCGATAATCTCCTTCATGATTTCGTTAGTCCCGGCATAAATCCGCTGCACCCGCGCATCCGCCCACGCCCGAGCGATCGGGTATTCCCACATGAACCCATAGCCGCCATGCAACTGCACGCACTCGTCGAGCACCTTGCATTGCAGGTCCGTCCCCCAATACTTGGCCATCGCCGCCGTCGGCACATCGAGTTTGCCTTGCAGGTGCAACTCCAGGCAGCGATCGACGAAGACCCGGCCAATCTGGATTTCAGTCGCCATTTCCGCCAGTTTGAAGCGAGTGTTCTGGAAATCCGCAATCGCTTTGCCAAACGCCTTGCGCTCGCGGGTGTACACCAACGTCCATTGCAGCGCAGCCTCAGCCGACGCCAGCCCGCCTACCGCAACCGTCAGACGTTCCTGCGGCAATTCCTGCATCAGATACGCAAACCCCATCCCGGCCTGGCCCAGCAGGTTTTCCTTGGGCACCCGAACGTCCTGAAAGAACAGCTCCGATGTGTCCTGCGCCTTCATCCCGACCTTTTCCAGGCGCTTGCCCTTGGCGAAGCCCGGCGTATTGGCCTCGACCAGAAACAGACTGGTGCCCTTCGCGCCGGCCTTCGGATCGGTCTTGGCCACGACAATCACCAGGTCCGCGAGATAGCCATTGGTGATGAACGTCTTCGAACCGTTGATCACGTATTCGTCGCCATCAAGCACTGCCGTGGTTTTCACCCCTTGCAGGTCGGAACCGGCACCCGGCTCGGTCATGGCGATCGCGGTGACCATCTCGCCAGACACCAGTTTTGGCAGGTATTTGTGTTTCAGCGCTTCGCTGCCGTAATGCAGGATGTACGGCGCGACGATGTCGGAATGCAGGGAAAAACCAATCCCGGTCAGCCCCAGTCGACCCACCTCTTCGATCACCACCGCACTGTAGAGAAAATCCGCTCCCAGCCCGCCGTACTCTTCTGGCAGATGCGAACACAACATCCCGGCCTCCCCCGCCTTGTTCCAGAGTTGGCGGTCGATATAACCCTGTTTCTCCCATTGCCCATGAAACGGCACAGCCTCTTTTTCGAGGAACGTTCGCACGCTGTCGCGAAAAAGTTCGTGCTCGGAACTGAACAAGGTTCTGGGGATCATGCGGCACCTGTCGTTATTGTTAGAAGAAGTAGACCTGCAGAGACTAAGCCTCACTTCCGATACAGGACACTGGACACATCAGACAAAAAATAAGACGATCCAGCCGTCTGGTGACCACTTTCCCCTATAAGAATAAAGTTGAATTATGTCTAACCAAGTCTCCACGCCCTTGCGGCGCGTCAGCATCCTGGCTATCGACCGGGTTTTCGCTTCCACCCTCATGCAAGCCAAGGATTTCTTCCATCTGGCCAGCCTGCGCTACGGCAAACAACTGGGCCAGGGCCTGACACCGGCGTTCGAAACGCGGCTGGTCAGCCCGGATGGCAAACCGGTCAACAGCTTCAGCGATGTGATCATGCCGGTGGACGGCGGCCTGGAAAACGCTGACGTCATCATTCTCCCGGCGTTCTGGGACGATTTCGAAACCCTTTGCCAACGTTACCCACAGGTCCTGCCGTGGCTGCGCCAGCAACATGCTCGCGGCGCGGTACTTTGTGGCGAGGCTACCGGGGTGTTCTGGCTCGCCGAGGCCGGGCTGCTCGATGGCAAGGAAGCGACCACTTACTGGCGTTTCTTCAATGCGTTTGCCGAGCGCTTCCCGAAGGTTTATCTCAATCAGGACAAGCACCTGACCGACGCCGACAACCTGTATTGCGCCGGCGGCACGACCTCGGCGTGCGATCTCTACATCTACCTGATCGAACGCTTCTGCGGTGCCAACGTGGCCCAGGCCGTGGCCCGCGACATTCTCTATGAAGTGCAGCGCAGCTATTCGCCGGGACGCATCGGTTTCGGCGGGCAGAAGCTGCACCAGGACGTGATCATCCTGCAGATCCAGCACTGGCTCGAAGAACACTTCGCCGACAAGTTTCGCTTCGAAGACGTCGCGCGCGAGCACGGCATGAGCATCCGCAACTTCATGCGCCGCTTCCAGACCGCCACCGGCGACAAGCCCCTGCATTACCTGCAACGCCTGCGCATCGAAACGGCCAAGGGCTTGCTGTCCGGCAGCCGCAAGAGCATCAAGACCATCAGTTATGAAGTCGGGTATGACGATGCGAGCTTCTTCGCTCGACTGTTCCGCCAGCACACTGAATTGTCGCCGAACCAGTATCGACAGCAGTTTCAGCAAGCGGCATAAACGCTCAAAACGAACACAAATCCCTGTGGGAGCGGGCTTGCCCGCGATGGCGGTGCGACAAACACATCAATGCTGGATGTGCCGCCCCTATCGCGGACAAGCCCGCTCCCCTAGGACCTGTCGTGAGTTCGAGATTTTGTCGACACATAAAAAAGGCCTGCATCTGCAGGCCTTTTTTATTTTCCGAAAACGTCCTACGGCTTATGCGCCCGAGACAGGAATTCGTGGGACTGCATTTCCAGCAAACGGCTGAGGGTACGCTGGAACTCGAAGTTCAGGCGACCGCCGGTGTAGAGATCCTTCAGCTCGACTTCAGCGGAAATAATCAGCTTCACGTTACGGTCGTAGAACTCGTCGACCATGTTGATAAAGCGTCGGGCGATGTCGTCGGTGGTGACGCTCATCTGCTCGACACCGCTGAGCAACACGGCGTGGAAGATCTTGCCCAGTTCGATGTAATCGTTCTGGCTGCGCGGACCGTCACAGAGCTCGCGGAAGTCGAACCATGCCACGTCATCACAGGTGCGCAGGGCACGGATTTCGCGGTTCTCGATCATCAGCACGTCGTTCTCGATGGCTGCAGTGCATTCCGGCGTCAGGGCGCGGAAGCTCTTGCGCAGGCTTTCGTGGGACGCTTCGTCGAGCGGGAAGTGGAACAGCTCCGCTTGTTCAAGGTGACGCAGACGGTAATCGACGCCGCTGTCGACGTTGACGATCTCGGTGTTCTGCTTGATCAGCGCGATGGCCGGCAGGAAGCGTGCGCGCTGCAAGCCGTCCTTGTAGAGACCGTCCGGCACGATGTTCGAGGTCGCTACCAGTGTCACACCGTTCTTGAACAACTCTTCCATCAGCGTGCCGAGGATCATTGCGTCGGTGATGTCAGAGACGAAAAACTCGTCGAAACAGATCACTCGCGATTCGTCGGAGAAGCGCTTGGCAATGATGGTCAGCGGGTTTTTCTCGCCGCCGAGGGTCTTCATCTCTTCGTGCACGCGCTTCATGAAGCGGTGGAAGTGAGTCCGGGTCTTTTCCTTGAACGGCAGCGCTTCGAAGAAGGTATCGACCAGGTAAGTCTTACCGCGACCCACACCGCCCCAGAAGTACAGGCCCTTGACCGGCGCCTGTTCTTTCTTGCCAAACAGCTTGCCGAGCAGGCCCGGCTTGTTCTGCGAGGCCGCGACCAGATCGTCGTACAGGCGCTGCAAATGGCGCACAGCGGTTTCCTGCGCAGCGTCATGGAAGAATTCCGGGCGTTTCAGATCAGCTTGATATCGTTCTAGGGGCGTCATAATTCGTTAGCAAGGCAACAAAAACGGGCCGTCACTGTAGCGACGGCCCGTGGGAATGGCAATCAGCCCTTGGTCGGGCCGAGCCGTTGATTATTCCTGAACCGGTGTCAGTGCAATCCGCAGGGCATCGATGGCAACGTCGCGAGCAGTACTGTCGGCGAAGGCCGGGCTATCGGCAACGCACTCGCCTTCCAGCCAGACACTGAAGCTCAAGTCTTCGCTGCGCACGTCCAATGGCTGGCCCGCTTGCAGTTGCTTGGTCACCTGACCGGCGGTTTTACCGTCGGCGAAGTGGCGCGACAGCAGCAATTGCTCGCCATCGGCCGCCAGCAGACGGAAGCGGAAGCTCCCGTCGTCTTCGCGGAAGCTGACAAAACGCGCGGCTTTCGCGGCTTTCTTCTTGGTGGTCGCAGCGACTTGCGTCTGGGCCACGAAAGAACGCAGGCCGACCGCTTCGCGCAATTCGTTAAGGAATGGCGTCGCTACGGCACGAGCCTTTTTCGCACCGATTTGCAGGATGTCTTCCAGATCAGCCGGGCGCTCGATCAACTGGTGATAACGCTCGCGGGACTCGCCCAATTCGCTGTCGAGCAGTTGGAACAGACGATTCTTCGCCTCGCCCCAACCCAGGCCCTGCAACAGTTCACTGCGGAATTCGTCGGACTGCGCCGGGGTGGCAAAGGCCTGGAACAGCGTGAACAGGTGCGAATTGTCCGGATCTTTCGCTTCGCCCGGGGCGCGGGAGTCGGTGACGATTCGCGAGATTGCGTCTTTCATCTCTTTGGCGCTGCTGAACAACGGGATGGTGTTGTCGTAGCTTTTCGACATCTTGCGACCGTCGAGGCCGGGCAGCGTCGCGACGCTTTCTTCGATCAGCGCCTCGGGCATGGTGAAGAATTCTTTGCCCTGGCCAAACAGGTGGTTGAAGCGTTGACCAATGTCGCGGGCCATTTCCACGTGCTGGATCTGGTCACGACCGACCGGCACCTTGTGCGCGTTGAACATCAGGATGTCCGCGGCCATCAGCACCGGATAGCTGTACAAGCCCATGGTGATGCCGGCATCCGGGTCTTCACCGGTTTCAACGTTCTTGTCCACCGAAGCCTTGTAGGCGTGGGCGCGATTGAGCAAACCTTTGGCGGCGACGCAGGTCAGCAGCCAGGTCAGCTCGGGGATTTCAGGGATGTCGGACTGACGATAGAACGTCACACGGTCCACATCCAGGCCACCGGCCAGCCAGGTCGCGGCGATTTCCAGACGCGAGCGCTGGATGCGCAGCGGGTCATCGCATTTGATCAGGGCGTGGTAGTCGGCCAGGAAGTAGAACGAATCGGCATTGCTGTCGCGGCTGGCGAGGATCGCCGGGCGGATGGCGCCGGCGTAGTTGCCCAGGTGCGGCGTGCCGGTGGTGGTGATGCCGGTGAGGATACGGGTACGAGTCGTCATGGGTAATCGCTTGTCAGACTGCAATCAATTCGAAAGACGCGGCAGGATCAGATCCTTGAGATCGGTCAGCTTGCCATGAAAAAAGTGTCCGCATTCTGCCACTTTCAGCAGCTCATGGGGGCGATCGAGTTTCTCGGACCAGTCGTAGACCGCTTGCGGGTCGATGACTTCGTCGGTTTCCGGTTGGATCAAGGTCAACTCGCCTTGCCGCGGCAATTGATCTTGATCGCCCAGGCGCATCACCGCTGGCGCGACCATGAACACATGCTTGAGCTGCTCGCCCTTCTCTTCCAGGCGTCCGCCGAGACTGGCGGCAACAAATCCGCCGAAGGAAAAACCGAACAGCGTCAGTGGCAAATCAGGATGTTTCGCCCGCAACCATGCGGCGGCCGCCTGAGCATCGTCGACTTCGCCGGTGCCCATGTCGTGCGCACCTTCGCTGGCACCGACGCCACGGTAGTTGAAACGCAAGGTAATCAAACCGGCATCGCGCGCGGTGCGCTGCAGGGTCGAGACCACTTTGTTGAGCATGGTGCCGCCCTGCACCGGGTTCGGGTGGCAGATCAGCGCGATGCCGCGCGGCTGCTCGATATCCAGGTAAAGAGCTTCCAGTTGACCGACCGGGCCATCAATCACTACAGGGGTTTCGCGCATAAGCAAGGAAGGAACTCCGTGACCTCGAATCGGGTCGACTCGTCTAGCAAATTGTCTGTGCCGATGTGTTGCGAGTGAATCGCGGTATACAGCGCAGGTTCGAGCCGTTAACGTAAAGCAAAGCCGTTTATAGAGGAAGGACTCGTGGAACACTCGCTCTTAGTTTGGTTGTTGCCGACTCTTGCCCTGGTTGTGGGTGTCGCCATTGGATTCCTGATTGCTCGCCTGGTGCCGAACGCCGCGCCCAGCAGCACGCAACGTCAGCTGGATGACATTCAGGAACGTTTCGACAGTTATCAGAACGAGGTGGTTACCCACTTCAACAGCACTGCAAACCTGGTCAAGAAACTGACTCAGAGCTATCAGGAAGTGCAGGATCATCTTGCCGAGGGTGCCAACCGCCTGGCCCTGGACGAGCAGACCCGCCAACGCTTGCTGGCTTCGCTGCACGCCGATGCGGCAGCGGCCCCACGGGAACGCCTGACACCACCGCGTAATCAGGAGCCGCCTCGCGACTACGCCCCCAAAGCCCCGAACGCGCCGGGCATGCTTGATGAGCATTACGGCCTGAAGAAGTAATCAGGTTTCGCGCGATGCAAAAAAGCCCTCGGACGAGTGATTGTCCGGGGGCTTTTTCGGTTCTGAAGTGTTCATCGCTTGTTCTGGCGACAAAAAAAACCGCCCGATCTGTTGAGGATCGGGCGGTTTTTTTACGCCTGGAGTTCAGTCAGACAATTATGGGTACTGCTGAACCGTACCTGGCTGTTGCTGACCGCCATACTGCTGGCCCGGGATCGCCTTGAGGTTGACCTCGACGCGGCGGTTCTGTGCCCGGCCATTGACGTCGCCGTTGCTGGCAATCGGGTTATCCGGCCCGGCGCCGCGCGCCGACAGGTTGGCACCACTGACACCTTGGGACGTCAGGTAAGTCGCCACGCTCTGCGCACGACGCTGGGACAGGTCCATGTTGTGTTGACGACTGCCGGTACTGTCGGTGTAGCCAACGATTTCGATCTGGTTCTGGCTGAACTCTTTGAGCGAACCCGCCAGGTTGTTCAGTGGCTGATAGAAACTGGAGGCGATGTTCGCCGAATCGGTGGCGAACGTGATGTTGCCCGGCATGATCAGCTTGATCTGATCGCCCTGGCGCTGCACCTCGACACCGGTGTTGGCCATGCTGGCGCGCAGCTTTTTCTCTTGCTGGTCGGCGTAGTAGCCATAACCGGCAGCCGAAGCCCCCACCACGGCGGCGCCAATCAGCGCACCTTTGCCACGGTTGTTGTGGTCAATGGCTGCGCCGGCCAATGCACCGGCCAGGGCACCGAGGCCACCGTACTTGGCGGTTTTGCTCATGCCCGTGGAACCACCCTCGGCCTGCCCCTGGTTGTCGTATGGGTTAGGCGAGGCGCAGCCCGACAGCAAGGCCACAGCCGTAGCGACAATAATCAAACGCTGCTTGGTGAACATGAAGAACTCCTGGTTTTTGCATTCTGGGGTGCAACGGACTTAGGCATTGGATCTTTGCGGGCGTTGGATCATTTCAGGCGAGAAAAATTCCGTTGATCATTCTTAAGCCCGCACAAATGGGTTGTCGCGCATTTCATCGCCCAGACGCGTATCCGGACCATGCCCGGTTACCACCGTTGCGTCTTCATCAAGGGTGTACAGGCGCTGTTTGATCGAACGCACGATGGTCGCCTGATCGCCGCCCCACAAATCCGTACGCCCTACCCCGCGACGAAACAGGGTGTCACCGGCAATCAGCAGCTTAGCCTCTGAAAACCAAAAGCTCATTGAACCCGGCGTGTGACCTGGCGTATGCAGCGCCACGCCGCAGCCGCAGGCGAGTTCTTCATCGTCGGCCAACCAGCGATCCGGCGAGGGAACTGGCGTATAGGGCACACCGAACATCTGGCACTGCATCTCGAGGTTGTCCCAGAGGAACTGATCTTCTTTGTGCAAGTGCAGGGTGGCGCCGGTTTTTTCCTTCAACTGACCGGAGGCCAGGAAATGATCCAGGTGCGCGTGGGTGTGAATGATGCTGACGACCTTCAGGCCCAGAGCATCGAGCCGCGCCAGAATCAATTCATGATTGCCACCCGGATCGACCACGATGGCTTTTTTGGAAATTGGATCGCCGATGATCGTGCAGTTGCACTGCAACGGGCCGACGGGGAAGGTTTCGCGGATTAGCGCGGGGCTTGGGAGGTTCATGGAAAGTCCTGACGATTCGATTTTCAACAGAATATCAGTCTGCTTTTCCTCAGGCTTCAACATGAGGTGCCGATACAGCGAATACCCGCCACTTATTTGACGCCAATTAAGAAAAAACAATGGCTATGTGATATCAATTGGCGTTGTTTCTGGTACAAAATTGCTTTCTTGTAGCGGCCACATTGTAGGAGGGTCGCAGCCCACTCAGGATTTTCAGATGTCGACGCCTCTTGGTTACGTTTTTACATTCCCCACTTTTTTGACTGGTAACCAACAGATCGACAGCCTGATCTACGGCTCCCAATGGCTGAGTCCCACATGGAAAGGTAATGTCTCCACGACTAATCTGACCTATAGCTTCATCACGCCTGGCGGGTCATTCTTCGCCACCAACTACAGCGCCGAACAAGAGTACCGGAACAGTTTCGCTCTGACATTTGCCCAGCAAGACGCTGTCAAAACCGCACTGGGCGCGTGGAGCGCCGTAGCCAATCTCAAGTTCACTCAGGTCACTGACAATGCCGTCAGCGCTGGAGACTTGCGGTTCGGCGGCTACGCCGGGATGGATGACAAAACCGCTGCCTGGGGCTACTACCCCGACAGATCTCCTGTGGGCGGGGATGTCTGGATCGGACCGACGACCAACAACCCGGACCCCGTCAAAGGCACCTATGACTTCATGACATTTGTGCATGAAATCGGTCACGCCCTGGGTTTGAAGCATCCCTTCGAAGCGAGCCAATCCAACAGCACGGTGCTCAATCCCCTGCTCGACGATTCACATTTCACGATCATGAGTTACAGCAACACGTACTCCTATCAGCCGACTACGCCGATGCTGCTGGATATTCTTGTCATCCAGAAAATGTATGGCGCCAACATGCTTTGGCAAACCGGTGACAACGTCTATCGCTGGGCACCGGACCAATCGGTGTTTCAGACTATCTGGGATGCGGGCGGCAACGACACGATCGACGCCAGCAACCAATTGGCCGCCGTTAACCTGAACCTCAACGAGGGCGCATTCAGCCAGATCGGCAAGGCATTCATCGATGGGGTGAATCAGACGCTCATAAATGACGGCCTGGCAATTGCCTACGGCGCGAAAATCGAAAACGCCACAGGCTCGGCCTTTGACGATGTGCTGACCGGCAATGCGCTGAACAACGTGCTCAACGGCATGGGCGGTGCGGACACCTTGATCGGCGGTGCCGGCAACGACACCTATGTGGTGGATAACATCGGCGACAACGTGATCGAAACCGGCACTTCGCTGACCGAAATCGACATTGTCCTGGCATCGAGCGACTACACCCTCAGTGCCAACGTCGAAAACCTGACCCTGACCGGCAGCGCCCACGTCAACGGCACCGGCAACGCCCTCCCTGAACAATGTGCTGATCGGCAACGACGGCAACAACCTCCTCAATGGCGGGCTCGGGAACGATGTGCTGGACGGCGGTGCTGCCAATGACACACTGATCGGCGGACTGGGTACCGACACGTTGACCGGTGGTACGGGCGCTGATCGGTTTGTCTTCAACGCTCTGAACGAAATGGGCAAAGGCGGCTTGCGTGACGTGATCACAGACTTCAGCAGCCTGGACGGCGACAAACTCGATTTCTCGAAATTCGATGCCAACCTCTTGAGTGCCGGGGTCAACAAGTTCACGTTCATCGACTCGAACGACTTTACGGGGGCCGGCCAATTACGTTTCGTCGACCATGTGCTTTATGGCAACGTCAATGGCGATTTGGTGGCGGACTTCGAAATCCAGTTGGTGGGCGTCAACAGCTTCAGCAGCCATGATTTGGTAGCGTGACAATAGCGATCGAGTAAAAGGCAACCACAGCCAAACGGGTTGCGCGTACGCGCAACGCGTCATGCCTGGCGCACCAAATGAACAACGCCCCGACTGGTTCGGGGCGTTGTTCATTGGTGAGTGCACGCTAAACCCGGTTACCCCAACACGCCCAAGGCTTTCGCCCGCGCCACGGCCTGCGTACGCCGCTCAACGCCAAGCTTGCTGTTGATGTGGCTGGCGTGGGTTTTAACGGTGTGCAGGGAGATGAACAACTGATCGCTGATTTCCTGGTTCGAGCAGCCTTGGGCAATGAGTTTCAGAACCGACAGCTCTCGGGAACTGAGCTGTTCGCAGGCTTGTGAGGGCTCCGGGACAATGCGCGCGGCGACAAGGGGGAGCCGTTCTGAAAGGCTCTGCGAAACCGCCGCTTTTGCGCAGTTCTGCAGTTGCTCGCGAAGCCAGTCGGGGTATTTGCTCAACAAACCATCAAAAGGCTGTAACGCGCCGCCGCTGGCCGCTTCCTGGGATTGAGCGAAAGCTTGACGAGCTTCAGGCTCACGGTTGTGCGCAAGGAGCAGTTCGGTTTTCTGCGTCAGCGCCATCACGCAGAGCAGTTGCCGACCGGTTTGCTGACCATGCTCGAGCAAGGCATTCAACCGGCCCTCGGCCAGCATTGGCTGTCCTTGTATGACATCGAGCAACGCCTGTTGCAACTCGATATGCAGCGGCAGTTGCGGATGGAATTCCGGGGGCGCCGCCGGCCGTTCGCCATTGTAGGTCTGGCCCAATCGCGCTAGCCAGGCTTCCGCCAGATCGGTACGGCCCTGAGCCAGCCAGAGTTCGCATTTGACCAGGGTGATCATCGCCAGATAGTAGATCGGTGGTACGTCCCAGATGTGCATCAGCCGTTCGGCTTCGGCGAGTTCGGCAAACGCCTTGGCAAACTCACCGCTGCTGCCTTCGAGCCGGGCGATCACGCAATGGCCGATCAGGACACTGATGTCGCGACAGGCGCGGGCCTCAGCCAAACCGGCCTGCAGACGCAGCCGCGCGGTCTGTGGTTGCAGGCGCAGGGCCAGCAGAAAACCCTCGTACAAGGTCAATCGGGCGCGTACGGCATAGAGCCGTTGCGGCGACAATCCTTGCAGGCGTTGCAGCCCTTGGCGGACTTCATCCAGCGAACGCAGGATCTCCCCTCGCGCCTGCAACACCCGGGCGCGATCGTAATGGGCCAACGCTTCGAACAATGGATTGCCCACCCGTTGCGCCAGCTCCAGGGAATCACGGTTCAGGCCGCGTGCCCGCCACAAGTCGCCGTCGGCAATGGCCAGGTTGGACAGGGTTGAAAGGCACATCAGGCGCTGACCGTAACGCTTGGACGGAAGACTCTCCAGCGCTTCAGTGCAATACAGCAGGGTCAATTCGCGGTTGCCGCGCCCGCGGGCGATGATCCCGCTCAAGGCCAACCATTGCGCCAGCATGGATTTCTGCGCGGTGGCGGACGGGGCCGGCAGGAAGCGGCTCAGGTGATTGGCCAATTCTTCGGCAGCATCGAGCTGACAGGCCAGCCCCAATGCCCAGCTGTAAAGCACGATCAACCGTGGCGTGCTGATCAGCAGGCTGTCGGGCAAGTCCATTTTCCAGCGCAGCAACATGCCGACGTTCTGTTCAGCCAGCAGTTGCTCTTCCGAAAGGTTCTGCACCAGGTTGGCCGCGACGTCCAGATGACCGGCGCGCAACGCCTGCTCCACGGCTTCATCGAGCAGCCCTTGAGCATTGAACCAGCGACAGGCACGCAGGTGCAGGCTGGCCGCCGGCACCATTGCCTGTGAGGTTGGCCGGGTGCGCAGCAGGTCGGAAAACAGATGGTGATAGCGGTACCAGTGGCCATTTTCATCCAGCGGTACCAGGAACACTTGGTGCGCCAGCAGAAAACGCAGGATCTCGGCGCTGTCATGGGCTTCGCGAACGGCATCGCACAGTTCGCTGCAAAAACGCTCTTGAGGGGCCGTGTCATACAGGAACGACTGCACCTCGGCAGGCAGACAATCGATGACTTCTTCAAGCAGGTAATCGCGAATCAGCCCTTCCCCACCGTGCAGGGACTGGGGCAACGCACCATCGGAGCCCGCTTCGGAGGCCGCCAGCAACCAGAAACGCAGGCCGGCAACCCAGCCTTCGCTGCGCTGGATCAGGTTTTCCAGTGCTTCGCCGCGCAACGAACTGCTGTGCCGATCGAGCAGGGTCAACGCTTCATCGTGGGTCAGGCGCAAATCCTGCTCGTGCAACTCGAGCAGCTGCCGTGACAGTCGCAGCCGTGCCAGATGCCAGTCCGGACGCTGGCGACTGGTGACCATCACCAACAAGCCGTCGGGAAGGTGATTGAGGAAAAACTGCAGGCAACGATCGAGTACCGGGCCCTGGGCCAGATGGTAGTCATCGAGGACCAACAACAGTGGCGCCGTCGGCAACAGGTGCACGGCCAACTCATCGAGCAAACCGTCCAGCCATTCCTCAAAAGCAAACGGCTGATGCCGCTGGCGCATTTTCAGCAGGCCCAGAGACTGCCTGCCCAACTGCGGAAAATAGTCCTGAAGACCTTCGAGCAGTCGCTCGAGAAAACGGCCGGGATCGTTGTCCCGCGGACTCAAACCCAGCCACAGACTTTGCCAGTGAGCCGGCAGCCCCTGACAGAACTCCACCGCCAATGAACTCTTGCCGAACCCCGCCGGTGCGCTGACCAGCAACAGCCTGCCGCCGAGTCCGGCACTGAGGCGCTCGCATAAACGAGGACGCAGCACATGGCCGTCGGGCAGCGGAGGCCGAAAAAAACGCCCGTCCAATGTCGCGGCGGCAACGCTTGCAGGGCCCGGGAGTGGGGACAGATCAGTCATGGCCGGCTCTTGTTTGAATTGCTGTTGGCGGCGTTGCAGATCTCCGCAGACTAGCGGTAAACGAAGAGGTATTGAAGGTTATTGCTACAAATGGCTACAAAAAGTCTACGAACAAAAAAAGCCCCGAACCAGTCGGGGCTTTGTTTCGAGGATGCGGCCTCTATTCAGTTCAGGTTATCGAACCCCGGACTGACGCAATGCCGCCGGTGTAAAGTCGCTGGTCGTGGCGGTGAAGCCGAAGTTATACGCCGACTTCTCTTCGTTCTTCATACCGAGTGCCAGGTAACGGCCGGACTGCAGGTCGTACAGTGTTTCCAGGGTGTACCACGGCACTTGAACGTTGTAGTAGTTCTGGGAGTGAGCTTCCGCCACACGCCACAGTTGGTTACGACCGTCGTAGTGATCGATGACCGCTGCTTGCCAGGTGTCTTCGTCGATGTAGAAGTCACGCTTGGCGTAGATGTGACGCTGACCTTCCTTCAGGGTTGCAACCACATGCCAGACCCGGCGCAGCTCGTAACGAGCCAGGTCCTGGTTGATGTGACCGGCCTTGATGATGTCGGCGTACTTCAGCTTTGGATCGTCGAGCTTGTAGCTGTCGGAGGCGATGTACATCTCCTTCTTGCCTTCGAGTTTCCAGTCGTAACGATCCGGTGCACCGTTGTACATGTCCAGGTTGTCAGAGGTACGCAAGCCGTCCGCCGCAGTACCCGGCCCGTCATAGGACACTTGTGGCGCACGACGCACGCGACGTTGACCGGCGTTGTAGACCCACGCCGAACGCGGTTCCGCCACCTGGTCGAGGGTTTCATGCACCAGCAGCACACCACCGGCCAGACGTGCCGGCGCGGTCACTTCCTGCTTGAAGTAGAACAGGATATTGCCCGGGTTCGCCGGATCGTAATCCTTCATCTTGTCGCGGAATACGAACTGGTCCTGGAAGTACACCAGGCTGTACGAGCCGTTCGGCTGCGGCGTGGCCTGGGTCACCAGACGCGTCACGCTGCCACCGCGATAGCGGGTGATGTGGTTCCAGATAACCTCAATGCCGGTCTTTGGAATCGGGAACGGTACGGCTGTCTCGAAGTTTTTCAACCCGTTGCCGCCGGACACCAGCTCCGTGGCCGTGGCGTTTTTCTTGATGGCAGCGAACACGTCATCCGGCACGGTCGCGCCGCGATGGGACGGGTAAACCGGCATCTTGAAGGTTTCCGGGTAGCGCTTGAACATCGCGTACTGGCCCGGGGCAAGTTTGTCCTTGTACTGGTCGACGTTCTGCGCAGTGATGGTGAACAGCGGCTTCTCACTGGCGTACGGGTCGGCCAGGAAACCTTTGCTGTCGACAGCGCCAGCGTTTTTCGGCAACGGCTTCCAGGCCGGAATCGAACCGTCGGCATTACCCGCCATCTCGGCGCCCATCGGCGTCAGGCTCTTGCCCAGTTTGTCCGCTTCGGCCGCAGGGACCGCTGCCATCACGCTGGTCGCCAGCAGCGTTAGCCCCAGAAATCCAGCGTGGAACAGACTCTTTGTTGTTTTCATAGGTGTGTTCGTCCTGAAAATGCAGTGCTTAGAAGTTCACGCCGAAGCTGAGCGCAACGAAGTCGCGGTCATCCACGGTGGTGTAGTCGCCACCAAAGAAGTTGGTGTAGGCCAGACTCGCGGTGTAGGTGTTCTGGTACTCGGCATCGAGACCCAGGCTCACCGCCTTGCGGCCTTCTTCGAAGTTGCCGCCAGGGCCAGGCGAGTAGCCTTCGACGTCATGGGACCAGGCGATGTTAGGTTTGAGGTTCACACCGGCAAACACGTCGTTGTACTCCCAGATTGCACGACCGCGATACCCCCAGGAAGTGGCGGTGGTAAAGCCTTCGTTGTTGCAATTGGAAGTGAGGTTGCTTCTGTCCGCACCTACGCCGGCGCCCTGAATGGTCCCCGCGTTGAGGGTCGCGCACAAAGGGCCTTCGCCTGGACCGTAAACAGGGTCACGACCATAACGGGCTTCATCGCCGCTCTCCAGACCACCAACATGGGTAACGCCCAGTTCACCCACCAAGGTAAGACGGCTGGCGCCCATGACCTGGTCGAAGAAGTGAGTCAGGGTCGTCTGGAATTGGGTAACTTCCTTGCGGCGATAACCATGCTGATCCTGACCTGGAGTCCCTTTCAGCGGCGAAGCGCCACTCAGACCTGGCAACGGGGTGACGCCCGAATAGAGGATATCGGTGGTGTTGAGTTGTACAGGCGCGTTCGGGCGGTAGCTGACTTCACCGCTCCAGGCCGTGCCTGTAGGCAAGGTGGTGGAAAAGCTCAAGCCATACAGGCGGATATCTTCCGGGTACTCGATAAAGTATTGGGAGTTACCGGCGATGGCCAGAGGACGTAAGCTCGCTGCAGCGCCGGGCAGAAATGTCACTGCGCTGGTGTAGGCGGAAGCGGGTGCACCCGTGGCACTGAAAATCGGTGCACGGCTGTGGTAGTTCATGAAGTAGGCGCCGAACTCGGTGTCCAGCGGCTCGAATACATAATGGAACGCTGCACCAAACTGGCCGCTGTCGCGCGCGTCACGATCAGGGCCGCGTTTGACCAACACACCCTCATCATTGATGTCGAGTCCGAACCGAGCCAGCCCCGGCAGTGCGCCAGGCACAGTGGCCAAGTACGAACGCTTGGACAGCAACCGCAGGTTATCGGTGCAGCCATCAGCGACCACATCCGGCTGGGAGAAGAACGTACCGCAGTTATCGACAACCGACTGGTCCCATTCCAACTGGTAGAAGGCTTCTGCCGACAGGTTCTCGGTCAGGGTCTGGGACACGTAGAACATGTTGACCGGAATCAGCCCTTCCTTGATTTCGGCACCTGGACGGCGGAATGCCGATACGTCGATCGGGTTGATCGAGTTGATACCGTTACCGATAAAGGTGCTTTCACCCCAGCTCACTACTTGCTTGCCTAGACGCACGGAACCTGGCTGATCGGCAATGGAATAGTTGTGGTAGACGAAAGCGTCGAGAATCTGCCCGCCGGAGGACTTGGCGCCTTCCTTGCGGTTGTGATCGCTGACATCCTTGAACAGACGACTTTCGTCCTTGAGTTCAAAGTCATACCAGTACTTGCCACGTACAAAGACACCGGTATCGCCATACTTCAGTTCCAAGTCATGGATACCCTTGAAAATCTTCGAAAACGTTTCACCGCGCTTGAAGTTCAAGTGACCATCGTCGGAGGTTTGCGACAACCCCTTACCGCCGTTGTTAACCCCGATCAAGTCGCTGTTGGGTTTGGCAGTGGACCAACTGGCACCAACGGACAGGGACGAGTCGAAGCTGCCTTCGATTTCACCAACGTTGAAACTGACGCCGAATGCGGGCCCGGCGAGCGAAGAGGCAAGACTGACAGCCAGAGGCAGTTTTGCCCGGCGCCAGAACTGGTTTACTGATGTCATCGACGCTACTCCATGTGCATTATTGTTATGGCAGTGAGTATTTTTAAAAACGCTGTGGTTGACCGGAAGCCAAGGCTTTCCGAATTCACTCCAAAGTTGCATCGCCCCGTTTTGTGCGTGTGCCCCGTTCTTAAAAATCCTTGAGCGGACTATAGCCAGCAGGTAGTAGTGCTTGATCCCTCTAAAGTGTGATTTGCAGCTGCCGACCACTCTGGAACAGTCCTTCGCCAGGCCGACACCTGTCGGCACGGGAAGGATGGCTGAAATTCAGGATTTCACAAGCCAAGCGCTTGCTTGGTGGGGCTGGCGTGCCATTTCGGGCACGCCGGGAGGCGCTTAAAGCGTCGAGAGGAAGGTACTGTTGTTGGCTTGCCATTCAGTGATGTCGAGGCGAATCCGCTTCTTGTCGAGCTTGCCGACACTGGTCTTGGGAATTTCAGTAACAAGGGCGATCTGGCTCGGGATGGCCCACTTGCTCAGGTGCCCCAGTTCCACAAAAGGTTTGAGGTGTTCCTTGAGTTCCCTGGCCCCGATTACATGGCCCTCACGGATCACCAGCAAGGCAAACGGGCGCTCGCCCCACTGCGGATCGGCAATGCCCACCACTGCTACTTCGCGTACCGCTAGATGGCGACTGATCAGGTCTTCCAGGTCCAGGGAGGAAATCCACTCGCCACCGGTCTTGATCACATCCTTGATCCGGTCGCGAATGTCGATCACGCCCATGCTGTCCAGCGTCGCCACGTCACCGGTATGCAGCCAGCCCCCGGCCCAGAGCTCGGCGCCCTTCTGCGGCTCATTGAAATAGCCTTCGGTGAGCCACGGTGCACGCAGGACCAGTTCGCCCTGGGTCTCGCCATCGGCGGGCAGGAAGTTGCCATCGGTGTCGACGATTGCCGCCTCCACCAAGGGCCCCGGCACGCCGGCCTTGATCCGGTACGTGGTGCGCTCGTCTTCGGTGCCGGCCATCAACTCGTCGTTGAGGTGCGCGCAGGAAACCAGCGGGCCGGTTTCCGACATGCCATACGCGGCGGTCAACTGAATGCCTTTGGCTTTGGCGGCTTCGTACAACGCACGATTCAATGCACTGCCGCCGATCACGATTTTCCAGCCACCGAAGTCGGTGTCTTGCGCAGCCTTGGCGTTGAGGACCATCTGCAGGATGGTCGGTACGCAATGCGAGAAAGTGACCTTTTCCTTGCGCCACAGCTCCACCAGGTATTCAGGGTCGTAGCGGCCCGGATAGACCTGCTTGAGCCCGAGCATGGTCGCCACATATGGCAAGCCCCAGGCGTGCACATGAAACATCGGGGTGATCGGCATGTACACGTCGTTGGTGCCCAGCAGTCGCACGCTGTCGATGGCGCCCATGATGGTCGACACGCCCATGGTGTGCAGCACTAGCTGGCGATGGGTGAAGTACACGCCTTTGGGATTGCCGGTGGTGCCGGTGGTGTAAAACGTGGTCGCGACCGAGTTCTCGTCGAAGTCCTGGAAGTCGTATTGCGTGCTCGCGGCCGCCAGCAATTGCTCGTACTCACCGACGAGGTTTGGCAAGTCGGCGGTTTTTTCCGGCAGGTCGGTCAGCAGCAGGGTTTTCTCGACCGTGGTCAGGTGCCCGGCAATCGCGTTGTACAGCCCGACGAACTCGCTGTTGACCAGCACGAAGCGGTCCTCGGCGTGATTCATGGTGTAGAGGATCTGTTCCGGCGACAGGCGCACGTTGATGGTGTGGATCACCGCGCCGATCATGGGGATGGCAAACATGCATTCCAGATAGCGATGGCTGTCCCAGTCCATCACCGCCACGGTATCGCCAGCCTTGACGCCGGCCGCCGTCAGCACGTTGGCCAGGCGTGCGACCCGTTCGATCAGGGTCGGATAGCTGTAGCGCAACTGATCGCGGTAAATGATCTCGCGGGTTTTCTCATAGCGCGCACCGGACATCAGCAGCCGTTTGATCAGCAGCGGATACTGGTAAGCGCCTTCGGCTGGGGGGATAACGCGAGTCTGCAACATAAGAATCCCTTTTCTGACTGCACGGTCGTGACTGAAAGTAGGCACTCTAGTGCCCTTCCATGACAACCAAATCAGCCGAAGGAATGATTTGCAACATTCAGCAAATGCTAGCGTTGCGCCAGCATTCAACTGCCATCCAGACCTGTAGGAGCCGGCTTGCTGACGACAGGAACGCTAAGGTCTATCTGACAGACTGCAGCGATACCATCGCCAGCAAGCCGGCTCCTACAAGATCAATGCATCTCGGTGAACGCGAGTTTTACGCCGATGGCGATCAACACCGCGCCCATGGTCCGGTCGAACCAGTGGCCCATGCGGGCGAAACCGGCGCGTACGCGCTGCTGGCTGAACAGCATCGCCACCAGGCAAAACCACACTGCCGTCGCGGCTGCGAGGTAAACCCCGTAACCCGCCTGCACCGCCAACGGCGTATGCGGATTGATCACCACGGTGAACAACGACAGGAAGAACAGCGTGGCTTTCGGGTTCAGACCGTTGGTCACGAAACCCGAGGTGAAGGCGCCGCGAGCGGTGCGTTCACCCGCTTCTTTATGCAGATCATCGGCCAGCGGTTTGGCCGGTTGCGCGCGCAGGGCCTTGAAGCCGATGTACAACAGATAAGCAGCGGCGGCCCATTTCAAGGCGTTAAACAGCACAATCGACTGGGACACGATCAGACCGATGCCCAGCAGCGAATAGCCGACGTGCAGGAAAATTGCCGTACCGACGCCCAGCGCGGTCCAGGTGCCGGCGCGACGGCCATGGGTCACGCTCTCACGCACCACCACGGCAAAGTCCGGGCCGGGGCTGGCGACGGCCAGCAGGTGAATCAGGGCGACGGTCAAAAACTCTGTCCAGTACATGGGGGGTCCTCTTGGCCAAGCGTAACTGTTTGTTTCATCTGGTAGGCTCGGCACATTACGCCTTCAGTTCAATACACAAAAGGTACAGTTGATGACGAACCCTCGCCGCGCCGTTTTCCTCGACCATCCCTCCCTGGACCTCGGCGACCTCGACCTCAGTCCATTGCGCGCCTGCTTCGATGATTTGCAACTGTTTGCGCAGACCACGCCGGATCAGGTGATCGAACGTCTCAAGGGCGCGACCGTTGCCATCAGCAACAAAATCCTGATCGACGCCGCGGCCATTGCCGCCAGCCCCGAGCTGAAGCTGATCCTGATCACCGCCACCGGCACCAACAACGTCGATCTCGCCGCCGCCCGCGCCCATGGCGTGACGGTCTGCAACTGCCAGGGTTACGGCACGCCATCGGTGGCGCAGCACACGATCATGCTGCTGCTCAACCTGGCAACGCGCCTCGCCGATTATCAGAAAGCCGTCGGTGAAGGTCGCTGGCAACAAGCGAAACAGTTCTGCCTGCTGGACTACCCGATCGTCGAACTGGAAGGCAAAACCCTGGGCTTGCTCGGTCATGGCGAACTGGGCGGCGCGGTCGCCCGACTGGCCGAAGCCTTCGGCATGCGCGTGCTGCTCGGGCAGATTCCGGGGCGCCCGGCCCGACCGGACCGTTTGCCACTGGATGAACTGCTGCCGCAAATCGATGCGCTGACCTTGCACTGCCCGCTCAACGAACACACTCGCCACTTCATCGGTGCTCGCGAACTGGCTTTGATGAAACCTGATGCTTTCGTGGTCAACACCGCCCGTGGCGGCTTGATTGACGAACAGGCGCTGGCCGATGCCTTGCGCAACGGCCACCTCGGCGGTGCAGCCACGGACGTGTTGAGCGTCGAACCGCCGAGCGCCGGCAACCCGTTACTCGCCGCCGACATTCCACGCCTGATCGTGACGCCGCACAACGCCTGGGGCAGTCGCGAAGCGCGGCAGCGGATCGTGGGTCAATTGACCGAAAACGCGCAGGGATACTTCAGCGGTAAGGCGCTGCGGGTCGTCAG
The DNA here is from genome assembly GCF_055803035.1 of Pseudomonas sp. 300. Taxonomy (NCBI): domain Bacteria; kingdom Pseudomonadati; phylum Pseudomonadota; class Gammaproteobacteria; order Pseudomonadales; family Pseudomonadaceae; genus Pseudomonas; species Pseudomonas sp. 300. The sequence goes on from NZ_JAVLRV010000002.1 coordinate 3,674,592, forward strand.
TTGATAAACTGCGGCACTTTTTTTACAGGAGCAGAGTATGGATCCGCGCAGTGAAGTACTGCTTCGTCAGGCCGAGTTGTTCCAGGGTTCGGTGCTGCTGGCCGGTTTGCCCGCCGATGATCTGCTCGGGCGCCTGCCCGACGCCCATGGCTGGTGCTGGCACGCCGGCGACCAGGCCGCGCTTGACGCACGCTTCACCGAGCGCAGCCATTTCGGCGTGACGGCGCCCGAGCGCGAGTTCGGCACGGCGGTGGTGTTTCTGCCCAAATCCAAGGACCTCACCGATTACATCCTCAACGCCCTCGCCTCGCGCCTGGCCGGGCGCGAGCTGTATCTGGTCGGCGAGAAACGCAGCGGTATCGAAGGCGCGGCCAAGCAACTGAACCCGTTCGGCAAACCGCGCAAGCTCGACAGTGCACGTCACTGCCAGCTCTGGCAGGTCACCGTGGCCAATGCGCCAGAAGCCAAGTCTCTGGAAAGCCTGGCCCAGACCTATGAATTGCCATTGGCCGAAGGCCCGCTGAAAGTCATCAGCCTGCCGGGCGTGTTCAGCCACGGCCGGCTGGATCGCGGCAGCGCGTTGTTGCTGGAGCATCTGGACAAGTTGCCAAGTGGTCATTTGCTGGACTTCGGTTGCGGCGCCGGCGTTTTGGGGGCGGCGGTCAAGCGTCGTTATCCTCACAATCAGGTCACATTGCTCGACGTGGATGCTTTTGCCGCGGCCAGCAGTCGCCTGACACTGGCGGCCAACGGTCTGGAAGCCGAGGTGATTACCGGTGACGGTATCGATGCGGCGCCGATGGGTTTGAGTGCGATCCTGAGCAACCCGCCGTTCCATGTCGGTGTGCACACGGATTACTTCGCCACTGAAAACTTGCTGAGAAAAGCAGCGAAACATCTGAAAAACGGCGGTGAACTTCGCTTGGTTGCGAACAGCTTCCTGAAGTATCAACCGCTGATCGAAGAGCACCTCGGCGTGTGCGCGATCAAGGCCGAAGGTCAGGGGTTTCGAATCTACCGGGCCAAACGCGGTTAGAAATTTGTACTTGCCCAATCGGATTTGCCTAGGCAGAATCCGCTCCGTCCTAGGGGAGTAGTCTCCCACGAGCGCCATGCTCGTCCGGCATACGTCAACATACTTGGTCCTCAGACCATGGCGTATGCGACCCAAGCGTCCGCATCAGACGGATCGCAGGGTTTGACAAGACCTATGACACGAACACCTTACCCGGGGCGGGAAGGCTGTACGTGTCATAGCCGTGTCGACCCGCCCCTTAGGAAAACCCTGATGCTGGATTCACTTCTCGTTCCCACCGCAATCGTTGCCTTGGCCGAAATCGGCGACAAGACGCAACTGCTCGCGCTCATCCTTGCTGCCCGCTTTCGCAAACCGTGGCCGATCATCGCCGGCATCGTCGCCGCCACCCTGGCCAACCACGCGGCAGCCGGTGCGGTAGGTGCCTGGGTCGGCAGCTTCTTCTCGGATGCAGTGTTGCACTGGATCCTCGCCGCCAGTTTCACTGCGACGGCATTGTGGACGCTGGTGCCGGACAAGATGGATGACGACGAAGCCAGCACCGCCCGCAAGTTCGGGCCGTTCCTGACGACGCTGATCGCCTTCTTCCTCGCGGAAATCGGCGACAAGACGCAGATCGCGACCGTCATGCTGGCCGCGCAATACCCGGAACTGTGGCTGGTCATTATCGGCACCACCGTGGGTATGTTGATTGCCAACGTGCCGGTGGTGTTGGCGGGTAACTTTGCGGCGGACAAATTGCCATTGACCCTGATTCGTCGACTGGCGGCGTCAGCGTTCTTCGTCCTGGCGATTGTCGCGGTGTACAAGGCGATGCAGAGCAGTGGATGGGTTTGACGCGGTAAGTCGGTAACTCCGCGTAATCGTTCATCGCGGGCAAGCCCGCTCCCACAGTTGATCGCATTTCAATGTGGGAGCGAGCCTGCTCGCGATGGCGTCTTCAAAGACACCGCACGACGATCAGGATTTCGGCGCTTTCTCGTACAACGGCATCACCTTCGGAATCGCCGCCTGCAACGAAGCAATCCGACTGGACGACGCCGGGTGAGTACTCATGAACTCCGGCGGCGAACCCTCCGAAGCCTTGCTCATCTTGTTCCACAGGGTGATCGCGGCGTTCGGGTTGTAACCGGCGCGGGCCGCCAGCTCCAGGCCGATCAGGTCGGCCTCGTTTTCGTTGGCGCGGCTGTTGGGCAGCGTCATGCCGTAGTTGGCCACGGTGTCTGCCAGGGCCAGGCTGTCCTGGCCCAGACCGAACAAGGCACCAGCGCCCTGCTTGGCCATTTCGATGCCGTACGCCTTGGACATCGCTTCACGACCGTGCTCGCGCAGGGCGTGGGCGATTTCATGGCCCATGATCGCGGCGATTTCATCGTCGGTGAGTTTCAGGCTGTCGATCAGCCCGGTGTAGAAAAAGATCTTGCCGCCAGGCCCGCAGTTGGCGTTGAGCTCGTCACTCTTGATCAGGTTGACTTCCCATTTCCACTGGGCCGAATCCGGACGGAAAATCGGCGCCTGGGCAATCAGTCGATCGGCGATCGCCTGGATGCGCTTGGCATCGTTACTGGTCTTGTCCAGCACACCTTTGCTGGTCGCCTCGCCAACCGTCTTTTGATAAGACTGGGCGTACATCTGGTTGACTTCATCCGTGGACAACATGCTGAACATGTACTGCTTGCGCTCGACGCCCACGGCACCGCCGCTGGTGGTGTTGACCGACTGACAACCGGCGAGCAGAAGACCCGCGCTCAGTGCACACAAAACCAATCGCTTGTTCATCAAAAAACTCCCTGAAAACATGCCGCGTATCCTAGGCGTGGAATTGTATCTACGCCAGATACAACAGACATACAGACGCAAATTTCGGATAAAGGTCCTATCACCGTAGGAAAAAATTCACATAACCCTTCCCGCCACGGCCAATAACGCCCCGCAATGATTTATTTGCGACCTCTAACACTCCAAAACAGCCATTTCGCCATGCCTCGCTCATGGCCCTCGCCCCCTCTGCCGATACAGCACCGCAGACGTCCTCTTGCGTGCGGAGCACCCATGAAATTCAAGTCAATCCAGTTTTCCGTGGCGGCCCTCGCTGGCGCCATCGTATTAAGTGTCGTGGCAGCCCTGGTGCTGTACGCGCTGTTTTCAGGCGCACGGACGCAAGACATGGTGCAAGAGCGGACCCAGGCGCAATTCGAGCAAGTCATCGAGCAGCGCCTGACATCCCTGGCGCAAACCCAGGTCAGCCAGATCCAGCGTGAACTCGAAGCGCCGCTGCTGATTGCCGGCGGACTGGTGCGGGTCAACGCCTTGATCGGCACGCCGGGGGCCGATGGTCAGCCGCAACTGAACCTGAGCCGCGAGCAATTGATCAGCCTGATCAAGGAAAACGTCGCCAAAAACCCGAAAATTCTCGGCACCTACATCGGCTGGGAAAAAAACGCTCTCGACCACAACGATGCGGCCTACGTCGACACCAAAGTGGTTGGCATCGACGCCAGCAACGGGCGTTTCCTGCCGTGGTGGTTCCGCAACGAAGACGGCAGCCTGGGCCTGGACAAACTGGTGGACGTCGACGACCAGAAAACCCTGTCCACCGGCGTGCGCGCCAGCGAGTACTACCTGTGCTCGAAAGAAACCAAAAAATCCTGCGTGATCGATCCGGCGCCTTACAAGGTCGGCGACAAAATCGTCATGCTCGCCTCCTTCATTGAACCGATCATGCTCAACGGTGCGTTCCAGGGCATCGTCGGCGCCGACCTGTCGGTGAACTTCATCCAGGAAATGCTCCTGGGCGCGAATCAGAAGTTGTACAGCGGTGCCGGTGAAATGGCCCTGATCGGCGGCAATGGCCGGATCGTCGCCTACACCAAGGACCCGAGCAAATTCGGCGAGAAAGTCAGCGATATCCTCGACAGCCAGCAGATCGCCAACATGGCCCATCTCAAGCGCGGCGAAGCGACTTACACCGTCGACAAGGCCCAGGGCCGGATCGAGTTGTACTTGCCGTTCGGCATCGGCCAGACCGATGCGCGCTGGACGCTGATGCTGCAACTGCCGTTGAACGCGGTGATGGCCGACTTGCAAAAACTTCAGGGTGATCTGAACACCCAGCGCAAATCCGACACCTTCGGCATGGCCATGGTTGGCCTGCTGATTGCCGGCATCGGCTTGCTGGTGATCTGGCTGGTGGGCCACGGCATTGCCCGGCCGCTTAAGCAGATGGTGGCCATGCTCGATGACATCGCCAAAGGTGAAGGCGACCTGACGCGTCGCCTGACCAGCGACCGGGCCGACGAACTGGGCTCGATCGCCAAAGGTTTCAACACCTTCCTCGCCAAGTTGCAGGCGATGATTACCCAAGTGGTGACATCGGTGCAGAGCGTCAGCGACTCGTCGGAACACACCGCCGACATCGCCATTCGCACCAACATTGGCGTGCAGAAGCAAATGGTCGAGATCGATCAGGTCGCCACGGCGGTGCATGAAATGACCGCCACCGCCCAGGACGTGGCGCGTAACGCGACCCAGGCGGCGCAAGCGGCCAGCCATGCGGATCAGGCTGCGGCTCAGGGCAAACAAATCGTGCGGGACACATCGCAATCGATCGGCGTACTGGCCTTGGAAATCGGCAAGGCTGTCGGTGTGGTGCAAACCCTGGCCAAGGACAGCGAGAACATCAACGCGATCCTCACCGCCATTCGCGGCATCGCCGAGCAGACCAACCTGCTGGCGCTGAACGCCGCCATTGAAGCGGCCCGCGCCGGCGAGCAGGGCCGTGGCTTTGCGGTGGTGGCCGATGAGGTACGCAATCTGGCGCAGAAAACCCAGAAGGCGACCGAAGAAATCCAGACCATGATCCAGCAGTTGCAACAAGGCACGCGCGATGTGGTGCGGGTGATGGAAGACAGTCAGAGCCGCACCGACGAAAGCGTGCAACATGCAGCGAAAGCCGCCGAAGCGCTGGATGCGATCACTCAGGCGGTGTCGGTGATCAATGACATGAACACGCAGATTGCCAGCGCGGCCGAGGAACAGAGTGCGGTGGCGGATGACATCAACCGTAACGTGATCAACATCGGGCAAGTGGCCAATGAAGTGGCCGGCGGGGCGGATGAGTCGAGCGCGGCGAGTGCGGATCTGACCAAGCTGGCGGAACAGCAGCGGCGGTTAATCAACCAGTTCAAGGTTTAAGGATAGCCGGAAGGTCCTGCGGACCTTATCGTCGGAACGCCGCCCGG
>NZ_JAVLRV010000002.1:3679910-3748133 GCF_055803035.1 Pseudomonas sp. 300
GTGTAAGACACTCCGGCCCGTTCAACTTCGGATCATTCACCAGATTCGCCAACACCCGCTCGCGCAACGCTGCGGGTTCACTGGCCAACAACCCCTGCAACACATGCAACGGCGTCTCCGGATCGAGCCACGCTTCCTGCCCCGCCGCATCCAGAATCAACGGCCGCCGCTGACTCGCCGCCGGTTGCGTAATCACGGCCGTGCTCAACCACACCTGCTCCTGCACCGGATACGCCTCCCAGATCGCCGCGAAAAACAGCGTCGAGCCCTCACCCGGCGTCAGCCAGTAAGGCCGCTTGCGCGTCGTGCCGCGCCATTCGTAAAAACCGTTGGCCGGCAGCAGGCAGCGGCGTTCGCGCAGGGCCTGACGGAACATCGGTTGCTCGGCCACGGTTTCGGCCCGGGCATGGGCCGGCGTACGGGACAGATCGGTCAGCCACGGCGGCGTCAAACCCCAACGGGCGCGGGCCAACTCGCGCTGGCCGTCGGCGCCGGCACGCTGCATCAACACCGAATCATTGGGAGAAATATTCCACTGGGCCTGCTGATCGGCGGGGAAGCCGGGCAGGGCCGCGAAGGCGGGGTTCCAGCGAAACAGGGCATAACGTCCACACATGGGGCAACACGACTCTTGATAAAACGAACGTCAGCCTAACAGACCAGCGTGCCGGGAAAGCTTTCCGGTTCATCGCCAGGTAGCGGCAGCGCGGCATTGTACGCAGTGATCAGTTCACGGGCGTATTCGGCCTGGTCGTTATCCACCGACAAGCCCAGCAGGCCGAAGATCGGCAATTCGCCGGTGCCGCCGAGCAAATCGCGGCCGACCAGATGCGCCTCGACGCCCTCGCTGGCCAGCATGCTTTGCAGCAACTCGCCTTCCATCAGGTTTTCCGGTTCGTAGATTCGCTGCATGGATGCCCCCCTCACTCGTTCTCGCTGAACACTTCGAGATGCCATTCCTCACCGTGAACCTGCAACACAAACTTAATCGGCCGACAACACACCTGACAATCTTCAATATAGGTTTGATCTCCACCAGAAAGATCCACCGATGTCTCGACCTCTTCACCGCAATACGGGCATTCATACTCTACAGATTCCAGCATCGCGGTCTCCCAGGTGACTTGTGCGTATAATCGCCGGTCTATTTGCAGGGCTATTTTTGTCTGGCTGACTTTTCAGACCGTGCCCCGTTGGTTTTCGATCAAAACCTTTACTTACCCTAGCCGTTTCTAACAAGAGAGCATGATGGGCGAATTCGATGCCATCCGACCTTACGACGACAGCGAAGTCCCAGCGGTGCTGGCACGCTTGCTCGGCGACAAGGCGTTTCTAGATATCCTCACCCACTTCCGCTTCCCGCGTTTTGCCGGTGCCTTCGGCTGGATGCTCAAACCTCTTATAGCTCATCGGCTGCGCCGTGAGTTCGCCGGCATCGATTCGGTGGCCACGCTGCAGGACAAAGTCGAGTATTACGTCGACCACACCATCGAGCGTGCCACGGACGGTGTCACTTACACCGGCGTCGAGCAATTCAAGTCCGGCAGCGCCTACCTGTTCATCGCCAACCACCGCGACATCGTGATGGACCCGGCCTTCGTCAACTATGCCGTGTACCACGCTGGCCTGCCGACGCCGCGCATCGCGATTGGCGACAACCTGCTGCAAAAGCCGTTTGTCAGCGACCTGATGCGCCTGAACAAGAGCTTCATCGTGCACCGTTCGATCACCGGTCGCCGCGAAAAAATGGCGGCTTATCAGCTGTTGTCGGCGTACATCAACCACTCGATCCGCAACGATTGCGCTTCGATCTGGATCGCTCAGGCCGAAGGCCGGGCCAAGGACGGCGACGACCGTACCGAGTCGGCGATCCTCAAGATGTTCCACATGAGCCGCAAGGACGAGCCATTCGGCGAAGTCATCCGCTCGCTGAACGTCACCCCGGTGTCGATCAGCTACGAGTACGACCCGTGCGACCAGGCCAAGGCCCGCGAGCTTTATATCCGCGCCACCACCGGCACCTACACCAAAGTGCCGGGCGAGGACGACGTCAGCATCGCCAAGGGCATTACCGGCTACAAGGGCCGCGTCCATGTGAACTTCGCCGCGCCGATTACCGAGCTGTTCGAAGACACCAAGCAACTGGCGATCGAAATGGACAAGCAGATCCTCGGCGGCTACCGCTTGTTCCCGGTGCACTACCTGGCTTATGCGCAGTGGAAGGACGCCGACCCGCAGTTGCAGGTGCCAAGCGCCACCGAAGTGTTTGCTGCCGACGAACTGGCGAAGGCTCAGGAACAATGGCAGCAGCGTCTTGATGCCTGCCCGGAAGAACATCGTCCGTTTCTGGTACTGCAATACGCCACGCCGGTACGCAATCAGTACCGCGTGAAAGCGGGATTGCCGCTGTAGGATTTTTTGCCAGCTACGACAACGGCGCCTTCGGGCGCCGTTTTTGTTTCCACGCTGAAGGTGTCAGACCCGCGTACTGATCCACGACACCAGCAGCGCCAACCCCAGGCAGGCAAAACCGAAGCGATAGAAAAACCGATTCATGCGCAAGGTCGCCCCATCCAGCAGCATCATCGGCTCATCGATGCGACGGCTCTGGCTCTGCGCTTCAAGGTTGGCCAACGCGCGCTGTTCACGACGACGCGTCGCGTGCAGCAGCCAACTGCCCGGGAAGGCCAGCAGCAGGGCGAGCAGGTTGATCAATTTGGCGGGATGGGCGGTAAACAGCGTCATCAAATGCAGCGACATCACGAACCTCGGACAAAACAGGTGTGGCGGACGCCAGATCGACGACCGCGGCGCGGATTCTACCGAAAGCACTCTGCCCCACGCTTGGCTTTACGACAAGTAACGAACCATTTGGCAGATTCCTGTCCTGCGTCACGGCTTCGTCATCTGAATGCGCCAGTCTCTCGCCCCACCGAAACCGACATGGAAACCGTCATGCTGCACGCTGAAAACCAGGATCGCCTCTATCTCATTGCCCAAAGCGACGAACAACAAGCCTTGGTCGGCAGCCTTGCCTTCAACGTTCAGGATCGCCACTGGCTGGTGTATTGCGCGCTCGGCGGGCATCAACATGCGGATCTGCCGGAGACGGACCTGCTGACGGGCGTGAGTGTGCTGGAGTTTTATTCGCAGGCTGCCTGACACCGCAGCCCCCTTGTAGGAGCCAGCTTGCTCGCGATTGCGGATTGTCATTCGAAACAGGTGTTGAATGTGATTACGTCATCGCGAGCAAGCTGGCTCCTACAGGGGGGCGAGTTGAATTTGATAAATCAGCACGCACAAAAAAGCCCGAGGCCATCACTGGCGCCGGGCTTTTTGATTTCAGCGAAAATTTATTCGCCGAGAATCTGACCCACGGTCGGGTCCTTGAACAGACGCGTCAACGCATCGCTCAACACATCACTGACCAGCTTGGTGTTGGTTTCCTGATTCGGTGCCATGCCGAAACGCTGATCCAGGGAGGCCCCATAACGGCCGCTGTAACGACGGTTGGCGTTCTGCACATCAGAGCGGAAGGTCGCGCCAATGGTCGCTTCAGTCACGTACATGCCTTCTTTGGGCGACTGATACTTCAACTCGGCCAGGGTCACGGTCAGTTGCGGTGCATTCATGCCATTGGACACCGGGGTGAAGCCCAGCAAACGCACGGCGGCTTCGGCCTGGGCCTGCAGCTTCGGCAGAATCTGCGCGCCCTGCACGGTGATTGCGCTCGTCTCAGGGTACAAGCCACCACGGGTGCCCAGGGTTGGCGACGGACGACCGTCGACCACTCGAACCACGACTTGTTGGCCATGGCCGACCGGGGCCAGCTGAGTCGTCAGCTTCGGTTCCGGGTTCAGTTGTTGCGGGCTGTGGGCGCAGCCAACCAGCGTCAAACTGGTCACAGTGATCAAACCGAACAACAGGCGTTGCAACATGCTCTTCTCTCCAGAATCAGGCACAAACAGGCCGGCAGTATAGCGGTGCGCCATCGTCGCTAACTAGCACCTCGCAATGAATACTGAAATGTCTGACACCCCCCTGGTAAGCCGGTTCCTGTCACGCATCTGTCATCCCCCATACACTTTCGCGTCACGGCACTGCGGGACACTTCACCGAAGCCACCCCACAAGGTACTTCGCCATGCGTTATCTCATTTCGCTGTTTGCGCCACGCCCGCTGCACCGCAGCTTCGCCCTGCTCGACCGCAACGGCCATTGCCAGGCGTTCAAGCAGTGCAGCCTCCAGCCGATGGGCGATGGCTGGGTCGAAATCGAAGAAATCCGCCTCAACTGGCTACACCATCCCCTGCCCGCCAGTGCCCGTGTCAACCAGCGCCAACCCCGTGCTCGCACTCAACAACTGCTGGCGACCTGACCAGACGCCTAATAAAAGTCATTAAACACGTCCATTTCCCTGCGTTTCTTAGATACAATCTCCCCCCGATTATAAGGACGTCTCCTGATCGGGCCTCGCAGCATCGTCAATGCTTCGGTATTGGCACCCCGCACCGCCCACAGAGAGCCGCCCACACAGATCGAGTGAAGCTGGCGCGCTTGCTGTTCCTTGAGCAAAACCCCCACTTTTCGCGAATCTGCAGAGCTGTCATTACGCTCGGTCACTGAGCTGTTTGCCCGTTTTGCCTGTCATGCATCCCATGACGGCAATCCATCCGGGCACGGTGCCAGGCTGGGGCAGCCCTTTTTTGAGGTTCACGTCTTCAAAAGAGCGTGAAAAAAACGGGTTTTCACAACTTCACAAGAGTGTGGCGAGCAAATGAATAGTTTTGCGTCTGAATATGCACCATTAGCGTCTGGAACAGCCCAACGACACAGGACCGAGTATTCCTCGAACACCGGAGCCTGAAGCCTGTCCGCTACGGATTTGGTTGCACAAACGGATGTCTCGACCATAAGTCGAATTGCCAGTCGCGCGTTGAAATGAGTTCATGGACCTCATTGACCCGGCCGGTAGCGTCCGTCGAAGTTGCGATAAATTGCGAAGATTCGGACATGGCGACACTGCCATGGGTACCTGGGGCATCACTGACACGCCCCGAACGCCTGGCAGCCATGCCGACAATTTGGTGCTGCAGATTTTGGAGACGCGTTAAATGGCGCATAACGAAGCAGTCGACGTAGTACTGGTTGGGGCCGGCATCATGAGTGCCACCCTCGCTGTACTGCTCAAAGAGCTCGACCCCGCGATCAAGCTGGAAGTCGTCGAGCTGATGGATTCCGGTGCCGCGGAGAGTTCGAACCCGTGGAACAACGCCGGTACCGGTCACGCCGGGCTGTGTGAGCTCAATTACACGCCGCAGGCCGCCGACGGCACCGTCGACATCAAGAAAGCCGTGCACATCAACACTCAGTTTGAAGTGTCGAAGCAGTTCTGGTCCTACCTGACCAAAAAAGGCACCTTCGGCTCGTGCAAGACCTTCATCAGCCCGGTGCCACACCTGAGCTTCGTACAGGGCGATGGTGGCGTGTCCTTCCTCAAGGAACGCTTCAACGTGCTGAGCAGGCACCACGCCTTCTCCGACATGGAATACACCGAAGACAAGGCGAAAATGGCCGACTGGATGCCATTGATGATGCCTGGTCGTCCGGCTGACGAAGTCGTTGCCGCGACCCGTGTGATGAACGGCACCGACGTCAATTTCGGCGCGCTGACCAACCAATTGCTCAAGCACCTGACCAGCGCACCCGATGCCCAGGTCAAATACTGCAAGCGCGTCACCGGCCTGAAGCGTAACGGCAGCGGCTGGACCGTCAGCATCAAGGACGTCAACAGCGGCAACTCCCGTGAAGTCGACGCCAAGTTCGTGTTCCTCGGCGCGGGCGGCGCGGCATTGCCGTTGCTGCAGGCCTCGGGCATCGAAGAAAGCAAAGGCTTCGGCGGCTTCCCGATCAGCGGCCAGTGGCTGCGTTGCGACAACCCGGAGGTGGTCAAACACCACCAGGCCAAGGTGTATAGCCAGGCTGCGGTGGGTTCGCCCCCGATGTCGGTGCCGCACCTGGACACCCGCGTGGTCGATGGCAAGAAGTCCCTGCTGTTCGGACCTTACGCCGGTTTCACCACCAAGTTCCTCAAGCACGGCTCCTTCATGGACCTGCCGATGTCGGTTCGCGCCGGCAACATCGGCCCGATGCTGGCCGTGGCAAAAAACAACATGGACCTGACCAAGTACCTGGTCAGCGAAGTGATGCAGTCGATGGAGCAACGTCTGGATTCCCTGCGCCGCTTCTACCCTGAAGCGAAAGCCGAAGACTGGCGCCTGGAAGTGGCCGGCCAACGGGTGCAGATCATCAAGAAAGACCCGAAAAAAGGCGGCGTTCTGCAGTTCGGCACCGAACTGGTCGCGGCCAAGGACGGTTCCCTTGCTGCCCTGCTCGGTGCTTCGCCAGGCGCTTCGGTGACCGTTTCGATCATGCTGGAGCTGATCGAAAAATGCTTCCCGGCCAAAGCGTCCGGCGAGTGGGCGGCCAAACTGGCGGAAATCTTCCCGGCCCGTGAAAAGGTCCTGGAAACCGATGCTGCGCTGTATCGCAAGATCAACACGCAGAACAACATCGCGCTGGAACTGGTTGAAGAAAGCAGCGAGACCCCAAGCTTCGCTTGATCGTCGCGCATAAAAAACGCCCCGTTCTCTCTGAGAGCGGGGCGTTTTTTTATGGGCGTTGAAACGGATGATCCGGGATATTGAGGGCTAGTACCGGCCTCATCGCGAGCAAGCTCGCGCCAACATTTGATGGGTGTACACCGCTCCACTGTGGGAGCGAGCTTGCTCGCGATAGGGCCAGCACAAACACCACCGATTCAGGACAGCAGTTTAACCGCGGGCCTTGGCAATCAGCTCGATGTACTCGGCTGCGTTGCGCTGATCCTTGATCACCGCGACAAAGTCATTACCGTGCTCGTCCTTGCCGTCCAGATCAAAACCGGCTTCAACAAAGAACGTCAGAAAACGCTCGAAGTCGTCAATGCGCAGGCCGCGGTAAGCCTTGATCAGTTTGTGCAGGGACGGCGAAGTGGCGTCGACCGGTTCGAAATCGAGAAACAACTTGATCTGCTCGTCGCCGATCTCGTCACCAATCACTTGTTTCTTATCTTTACGCATTGCCGACTCCAGCTCGCAGACATTTCACGGGGCGGGCAGTTTACCCCTCACTGGCCGCCGGGCTCAACGCGGACGAACCGCCCCGGTGTGCAGATCGGCCCAAACATGACCGTTGGCGTAGCTGAGGAACTGGCAATACACCGTGTCGTTGCGCAGCAAATCGATCACTACGCGGTACTGCGCCATCGGATAAAACAGCGTCAGGGTTTTGCTTTTTTCGTCGTAGATCGGCTTTTTCAGGCTTTTGCTTTCGCCATCGAAGTTGACCAGCACCTGATTGATGGTCGCGCCCTTGTTCAAGGATTTGCCCTTGAGGCGGATCAGCAATGGAGACGTCACCGGGATCGGTTGTTGGGTGGACTGGCGCTGACTGCCGACCACCACCGAATATTCGGTGACCTGCAGCAGTTGTTGCTGCTCAGGTACGGCATCACGCAGGGTCAGGTCGTCCGGTGGCAGGAACTGCGCATGCATCGGCGCCGGTGCGGCGGCCAGCGGCAGGCTGAGCGTCAGCAACAGGGCGGCGCAGCTGCGGATCAAAAGGCTCATGACGGGCTCCCAGGGTGAAGCCGAGCACTCTAGCACGAGGATCAACCGCGCGAATTCGCGATATGGGTCAATACTTCGCAGTACCCAGCTGGCCATACTGGAAGAGCTTTCAGCCGTCTAAAACGGCGCACCGTCTACCGTGGAGTGCTCATGTCGTTCTCCGTTCCCCCGTTGTTCGCTGCCTGGCGTCAGACCTGGCACGCCGGCTACACCCTCAGACGCTTGCGCGGTGACATCAGTGCCGGGGTGACGGTAGGGATCATCGCCATCCCATTGGCCATGGCCCTGGCGATTGCCGTAGGTGTACCGCCCCAGCAAGGGTTGTATACGGTACTGATCGCCGCCCCCCTGATCGCCCTGACTGGCGGTTCGCGTTTCAATGTCAGTGGGCCGACTGCCGCGTTCGTGGTCATCCTGCTGCCCATCACCCAACAATATGGCCTGGGCGGCCTGCTGCTCTGCACCATGCTTGCCGGGGTCATCCTCATTGCCCTGGGGCTGATTCGGGCCGGGCGGCTGATTCAGTACATTCCGTATCCGGTCACCCTGGGCTTTACTGCCGGGATCGGCATTGTCATTGCCACCCTGCAATTGAAGGATTTGCTGGGCCTGGACACCGCCGGTCAGGCACAACACTACATCGAGCAGCTGGGCGTACTGATTCTCGCGTTGCCCAGCGCTCGGCTGGGGGACGGGATCATCGGCATCGCCTGCCTGGCCGTGCTGATTGTCTGGCCACGGTGGGTGCCGAGGATTCCGGGGCATTTGGTGGCGCTGACCATCGGCGCGCTCCTGGGGTTGGTGCTGGAACACGGCGGGTTGGAGGTGGCGACCTTGGGTGAGCGTTTCAGCTACATGGTCGAGGGCGTCAGCCATCCCGGCATTCCGCCGTTCCTGCCAAGCTTCGATTGGCCGTGGAATCTACCCGGTCCCGACGGCCAGCCGCTGCACCTGTCCTACGACTTGATCCGTCAATTAATGGCGCCGGCGTTCGCCATTGCCATGCTCGGCGCCATCGAATCCTTGTTGTGTGCCGTGGTGGCGGATGGCATGACCGGCAGCAAACACGACCCCAACGCAGAACTGCTGGGCCAAGGCCTGGGCAACCTGATCGCACCGTTGTTTGGCGGCATTACCGCCACGGCGGCCATTGCCCGTAGTGCCACCAATGTGCGCAGCGGAGCCTTTTCGCCATTGGCCGCCATCATTCACAGCGCGGTGGTGCTGATGGCAATACTCGTTCTCGCGCCGCTTTTCAGCTACCTGCCGATGGCTGCGCTGGCCGCATTGCTGGTCATGGTGGCGTGGAACATGAGCGAAGCCCGGCACGTGCTGCATACCTTGCGCATCGCGCCCCGCAGCGATGTGCTGGTCTTGCTGACCTGCCTGAGCCTGACGGTGTTGTTCGACATGGTGATGGCCGTCGGCGTCGGCCTGTTGCTGGCCGCCGGGTTATTTATCAAGCGCATGAGCGATCTGACGGACACCGCCGAACTGCCACGCGCCTACCATCAAGCCTTGCAGGACATGCCGGCGCATGTTCGTTGCTATGCGATACGCGGGCCGCTGTTCTTCGGCGCGGCCGAAAAAGCCCTGGGGGTGCTGCGCAAATTCAGTCCGGAGGTCAAAGTGGTGATCGTCGAGATGAGCGCCGTGCCCATGCTGGACATGACGGCGCTGGCCGCCTTCGACAATATCCTCAGGGATTACCGCACGGACGGCATTGGCCTGATTCTGGTGGCGACCACCCCACGGGTGCGCCTGAAGCTCAGACGCGCGGGTATCCATCGGGAGCAGCGTAAGTTGGCCTACGTGAACAACCTGGAACAGGCTCGTCGCAAAAGCGAACGCTGGCTGGCCGGGGGAAATTGAGCGCGCTTCAGGCGAACTGCGCGCGCATCCACGTCTGATATTCAGCCACACCAGGCTCGCCTTCGCGCGGCGCCCAGTGAGCAAGCTCTCCTTCACCGACGGGGCGATAAGGGCCGGCCTTGCACTCGAACATCAGGCTGTCGGCTTCCAGCACCACCAAACCATGAAACACACCGGCTGGCAGGTCCACGCCCACACAGTCGCCACCGGCCTGCAGGACGTGCTTGCTCACCACCACGCCGGACTCGTCGAAGATCAACACACCAAGCCGCCCTTTGAGGACCAGCAAGGTTTCAGCCTTGTTGTCCCCCAGATGCCGATGAGGCGGGATATACGTGGACGGCTGCAACCCCACCGCCATGCGATGGCAAGCGTCTTCCATCTGATGGAAGTTGTGGTGCTGGCGTCCACGCGGGTTGGCCGCAGACTTCTCGGCCAACTCAGCGAACAGGGCTTGATCAAGAAAGCTCGGCGCGGCCATGTGCTTACATTCCTTTAACGGCAAAAATCCCGTTGGCGTTACGCCAGTAGCCTTTGTAGTCCATGCCGTAACCGAAGATGTAACGGTCGATGCAAGGCAGGCCGACGAAATCGGCTTTCAGGTCCGGGCGAGCCTTGCGGTCGTGGTCCTTGTCGATCAGCACTGCGGTGTGCACTTTGCGCGCGCCGGCGTGTTTGCAGAAGTCGATGATCGCGCCCAGGGTGTGACCTTCGTCGAGGATGTCGTCGATGATCAGCACGTCACGGTCGATGAACGATACTTCCGGCTTGGCTTTCCAGAACAGGTCGCCGCCGCTGGTTTCGTTGCGATAACGGGTGGCATGCAGGTAGGACGCTTCCAGCGGGAATTGCAGATGGGTGAGCAGCTTGCCGGCGAAAATCAGGCCGCCGTTCATCACACAGAACACCACCGGGTTAGTGTCAGCCAGCTGTTCGTTGATGTGTGCACCGACGCGGGCGATGGCCGCCTCGACTTCAGCTTCGGTGTACAGGCAGTCAGCCTCTCGCATGATTTGACGGATATGCTCGAGATCAGCGGACATGGCGCTCTCCAAGGGGGTTTGAGGGGGAGGGACGGTTCAGGAAAAGCGGGCAAAGGTACGCATCCCGCACGGCCAGATCAAGCGTTTGTGGACTAACGTACTCTATGTCTATAGGACAACACCCTCGGATAGATTAATCTAGGCCGGTTTTTTTGCCCGCCGCCGGAGCCTTTCCCATGCCCATCCTCGAGATCCGCCATCCGCTGATCCGCCACAAACTCGGCCTGATGCGCCGCGCAGACATCAGCACCAAGAATTTCCGTGAGCTCGCTCAGGAAGTCGGCGCCCTTTTGACCTATGAAGCCACCAAAGACCTGCCGCTGGAGTCTTACGACATTGAAGGCTGGTGCGGCACCGTGTCGGTCGAGAAAATCGCCGGCAAGAAGATTACCGTGGTGCCGATCCTGCGCGCCGGTATCGGCATGCTCGAAGGCGTGCTGAGCCTGATCCCGGGCGCCAAAGTCAGCGCCGTGGGCGTGGCCCGCAACGAACAGACGCTGCAAGCCCACACTTATCTGGAAAAACTGGTTCCGGAAATCAACGAACGCCTGGCAATGATCATCGACCCGATGCTCGCCACCGGCAGCTCCATGGTCGCCACCATCGACCTGCTGAAAAAGGCCGGTTGCCGCGACATCCGCGCGATGGTGCTGGTCGCCGCGCCGGAAGGCATCGCCGCTGTGGAGAAGGCTCACCCGGACGTGACCATCTACACCGCGTCCATTGACGAGAAACTCAACGAACACGGTTACATCATCCCAGGCCTGGGCGATGCCGGTGACAAGATCTTCGGCACCAAGCAGAAGGACGCTTGAGCATGCAGCAAGAGTTCAACGATCCGCTCTGGCGCACGGTGCTGTCGGGTGCGCAGATGCTGTTCGTGGCGTTCGGCGCGCTGGTGTTGATGCCACTGATTACCGGCCTCGACCCGAACGTGGCGCTGTTCACGGCGGGCCTGGGGACGATTCTGTTTCAGATCGTCACCGGGCGTCAGGTGCCGGTGTTCCTGGCGTCGAGCTTCGCCTTTATCACCCCGATCATTCTCGCCAAGGGCCAGTTCGGTCTTGCGGCGACCATGGGCGGCGTGATGGCGGCGGGCTTCGTCTACACCTTCCTCGGCCTCGCCGTGAAGATCAAAGGCACCGGTTTCATCGACCGTTTGCTGCCACCGGTGGTGATTGGCCCGGTGATCATCTCCATCGGCCTGGCCATGGCGCCGATCGCCGCCAACATGGCGATGGGCAAGGCTGGCGACGGTAGCGAGCTGATTCACTACCAGACGGCCATGCTGATCTCGATGCCAGCCCTGCTGACCACCCTGATCGTCGCGGTGTTCGGCAAAGGCATTTTCCGCCTGGTACCGATCATCTCCGGCGTGCTGGTCGGTTTTGCGATGGCGTTCTATTTCGGCGTGGTGGATACCGCGAAAATTGCCGCGGCACCGTGGTTCGCGATCCCGAACTTCACCGCGCCGGAATTCAACTGGCAGGCGATTCTGTTCATCGTTCCGGTGGCATTGGCCCCGGCCATCGAGCACATCGGCGGCGTGATCGCCGTGGGCAGCGTGACCGGTCGCGACTACCTGAAGAAGCCTGGCCTGCACCGCACGCTGCTCGGCGACGGCATTGCCACCACCGCCGCCGGCCTGTTCGGCGGCCCGCCCAACACCACGTACGCCGAAGTGACGGGCGCGGTGATGCTGACCAAGAACTACAACCCGAAAATCATGACGTGGGCGGCGATCTTTGCCATCAGCCTGGCGTTCGTCGGCAAGTTCGGCGCGCTGCTGCAAAGCATTCCGGTGCCGGTGATGGGCGGGATTCTGTGCCTGTTGTTCGGTTCGATTGCGGCGGTGGGGATGAACACGCTGATTCGCCACAAGATCGACCTGGGCGAAGCGCGCAACCTGGTGATCGTTTCGGTGACGCTGGTGTTCGGGATTGGCGGCGTGCTGGTCGGCACCGGCACCGGTCCGGACGACTTCGGCCTCAAAGGCATCGCGCTGTGCGCGGTGGTGGCGATTGCGCTGAACCTGTTGCTGCCGGGCAATGACAGCTGGAAGCACAAGAAGGCGGATGAGCCGCTGATCTAGGCTGTTCTCAAGTACGCCATCGCGGGCAAGCCCGCTCCCACAGGATTTGCGCAAAACCTGTGGGAGCGGGCTTGCCCCGGGCGGCGTTCCGACGATGCTTTTAAAGTGCCAACGGCGCTCTTTCGCACAATGTGCTCAACGCCTTCGCCCACTGCGGATCATCGTTGAGACACGGCACCAGCACCAACTCCTCCCCTCCCGCTTCGCGGAACTGCTCTGCGCCGCGATCACCGATCTCTTCCAGCGTCTCGATGCAATCGGCAACGAACGCCGGGCACATCACCAACACCTTCCTCACGCCCATTCCCGCCAACTCATCGAGGCGCGCTTCGGTGTAGGGTTCGATCCATTTCGCCCGGCCCAGCCGCGACTGAAACGCCACCGACCATTTGCCGTCCGCCAACCCCAGCCGCTTGGCGAACTCGGCGGCAGTGCGCAGGCATTGGGCGCGGTAGCAGGTCGCCAATACTTCTGGCGAAGCGTTCAGGCAGCAATTATCGCTTTGGAAACAATGGTGACCGGTAGGGTCGATCTTCTTCAGGTGCCGCTCCGGCAAACCGTGGAAGCTCAGCAGCAGATGATCGTGATCCTGCTCCAGATAAGGTTTGGCACTGGCCACCAATGCGTCGAGGTATTCCGGCTGGTCGTAGAACGGCTGAAGGATCGACAACTGCACGTCGAGGTTCTTCTCCCGCACCACCCGCTTGGCTTCCTCGATCACCGTCGTCACGGTGCTGTCGGCGAACTGCGGGTACAGCGGTGCGAGGGTGATTCGCTTGTGCCCTTGGGCGACCAATTGCAGCAGTTTCGATTCAATCGACGGCTCGCCATAACGCATTGCCAGCTCCACCGGTCCGTGTTTCCACTGTGCGGTCATGGCCTGCTGCAAGCGACGACTGAGCACCACCAGTGGCGAGCCCTCCTCCCACCAGATCGAGGCATAGGCGTGGGCCGACTGCTCCGGGCGCTTGATCAGAATCAGCGAGACCAGCAAACGGCGCACCGGCCATGGCAGGTCGATCACGTACGGGTCCATCAGAAATTGATTGAGGTAGCTGCGCACATCCGCCACCGACGTGGAGGCAGGTGAACCCAGGTTGACCAGAAGCAACGCGTGATCGGTCATGCAACGTCCTATTTCAAAGGCGGCTGGACAAGTCGTCCAGAGCCGCGCGCAAATCAGTGAACTGGAAAGTGAAACCCGCTTCCAGCAAGCGAGCCGGTACGGCCTTCTGGCCGCCCAGCAACAGCAATGACAATTCGCCCAGGCCCACCTTCAAGGCCAAGGTCGGCATGGGCATGAACGCCGGGCGATGCAGCACGCTGCCCAGCGTCTTGGCAAATTCGCGATTGCGCACCGGTTTGGGCGCGCAGGCATTATAAGGACCGCTAGCGTCTTTCCGATGCAGAAGAAAATCAATCAGGGCGATTTGATCCTTGATATGGATCCACGGCATCCACTGCCGACCACTGCCCAGAGGCCCGCCCAGCCCCAGTTTGAACGGCAACAACAGCCGCGACAAAAAGCCGCCCTCGGCTGACAACACCAGCCCCGTGCGAATCAGGATCACACGAATGCCCAAGGCCTCGGCACGCTGCGCGGTTTCTTCCCAGGCAATGCACAACTGACTGGCAAAATCATCGATCACCGGTGGTGATTGTTCAGTCAACTCGCGCTCGCCGCCGTCGCCGTACCAGCCAACGGCAGAGCCCGAAATCAACACCTGCGGTTTCTGTTCGCGGGTATCGAGCCACGCCAGCAAGGTTTCCGTCAGGGTGATGCGGCTGCTCCACAGCAAGGCTTTACGCCGGTGAGTCCAGAGCCGGTCGGCAATCGGCGCACCCGCGAGGTTGATAATCGCATCCACCGGTTCCTGACCGAGGTCCTCGAGTCGGGCGACCGCGCGCACTTGGGCGCCGCAGATTTTCGCGACGTTGGCCGGGGTCCGGCTCCAGACAGTCAGTTGATGGCCCTGACTCAACCAGTGGCGGCAGAGCTGACGTCCTATCAAACCAGTACCGCCGGTCAGCAATATGTGCATGACTTCTTCCTCGCGTGGCGTTTTACCCTGATCACTAGTCTATTTTTATAAGCAGGGATCTTTGATATCGGGCAGTGTCTGTGTTTAACAATAGGCCAAGCTGTCAGAACGAGAACGCTAAAAGTTATACCAAAAAACAATATTGTACAGGTTTAATCCACGGCGTAGTCTGTACAGAAAGGTAAACGAGGCCCCTATGACTGTACCTATCGCAATCATCGGCACCGGCATCGCCGGGCTCTCAGCCGCCCAGGCCCTTACGGACACGGGGCATGTCGTTCAACTTTTCGATAAGAGCCGCGGCAGTGGCGGACGCATGTCGAGCAAGCGCAGCGATGCGGGTGTGCTGGACATGGGCGCGCAATATTTCACTGCGCGTGATCGCCGCTTTGTCACGGAAGTCCAGCGCTGGCAAGCCAAAGGCTGGGTCGCCGAGTGGACGCCGCAGCTCTACACCTACCACGGTGGCCAGCTCAACCTGTCGCCGGACGAACAGACGCGCTGGGTCGGCACGCCACGCATGAGCGCCATCACCCGTGGCCTGCTCGGCGATCTGGAAGTGCATTTTGCCTGCCGCATCACCGAGGTCTATCGCGGCGAAGAGCACTGGCATCTGCAAGATGCCGAAGGCTTTACCCATGGCCCGTTCAGTCATGTGGTGGTCGCCACGCCTGCCCCGCAAGCGACCGCCCTGCTGGCCTCCGCGCCGAAACTCGCGGGTGCCGCCGCCGGGGTCAAAATGGACCCGACCTGGGCCGTTGCACTGGCCTTCGATACACCGCTGGACACGCCCATCGAAGGCTGTTTCGTGCAGGACAGCCCACTCGACTGGCTGGCGCGCAACCGCAGCAAACCAGGGCGCGACAACACCAAGGACACTTGGGTTCTGCACGCGACCAGCACCTGGAGCCGACAACATATCGACCTGTCCAAGGAAGCGGTGATCGAGCAATTGCACGGTGCGTTCGCCGAGCTGCTCCACAGCGCCATGCCGGCGCCGAGCTTCAGTCTGGCACACCGCTGGCTCTACGCCCGCCCCGCCAGCAGCCATGAATGGGGCACGCTGGCCGATGCCGATCTGGGCCTTTACGCCTGTGGCGACTGGTGCCTTTCCGGTCGTGTCGAGGGGGCATGGCTCAGTGGTCAGGAAGCCGCTCGCCGCCTGCACGAGCACCTGCAATGAACCGCATCAACCCGAGCAAATTGCTGCTGTCGAAATGGACAGCAGCCCAGCCGCAAAACCGCGAAAAACATTTTCTGGTCACCGAGCTGTTCCGCGACGAGGAAGGCACGGTGCTGGACATCGAATTACAGGCGGTGCTGACCAAGCGCAGTGAACGGCTCGACTGGCAATCGCTGAAAAACAGCGACACCTGGATCCTAGGCTGGAAATAGATCGCCTGTAGAAGCGAGCTCGCGATGTCCGTCAACGCTGAAGCTTTAAACCTGACACGCCTCAGCGGTCTCAGGTTCATCGTGAGCAGCCTCGCTCCTACAGGCCCCCGCAAAAACCTATACAAATAAATTGACTTGTACACCTTTGAATCTATGATGAAGTACATGTTGTACAGAAATTGAGTTCTGTACAGGTTTAGATTCGAGGTGCTCCGATGTCCCAAGCCAGCGCGAAACCGAAAATCGCCATCAGCGCCTGCCTGATGGGCGCCGAGGTGCGTTTCAATGGCGGGCACAAGGAATCGCGGCTGTGCAGCCGCACCCTCACCGAGTATTTCGATTTCGTTCCGGTGTGCCCGGAAGTCGCCATCGGCCTGGGCATTCCTCGCCAGCCCATCCGGCTGGTCGGCGATGCTGAAAACCCTGAAGCCATCGGCACTGTTAACCCCGAACTGAATGTCACCCGGCCGCTGGCCGACTACGGCCAGAGAATGGCCTCCGAGCTGGACGATATCTGCGGCTACATCTTCATGCAGAAATCGCCGTCGTGCGGGCTGGATCGAGTCAAGGTCTACCACGCCAACGGTGCACCGGTAGACGGCGGTGGCCGAGGCATCTATGCCCAGGCTTTCTGCGCGTTGCACCCGGACCTGCCGGTGGAAGAAGACGGTCGGCTCAACGACCCGGTGCTGCGGGAAAACTTTCTCACCCGGGTGTTCGCCTACAGCGCCTGGCAACAGTTGCTGCAAGCCGGCCTGACTCGCCGCGCCCTGACGGAATTTCACTCGCGCTACAAATACCTGCTGATGGCCCACAACCCGGTGCAGTACAAAACCCTGGGCAATCTGCTGGGCAACATGGGCCAGATTGACCCGAAAGAACTCGGCCCACGCTATTTCAGCGAACTGATGACGGCCTTGAGCAAATGCGCAACGCGCCGCACCCACACCAATGTCCTGCAACACATCAGCGGTTACCTCAAGCAGGTCATCAGCGCTGAAGACAAACAGGAAGTGCAACACGTCATCGGCCAATACCTTCACGGCATCGTGCCGCTGGTGGTGCCGCTGACGCTGCTCAAACATCACTTTCGCCAACACCCGGATCCCTACATTGCGCAACAGGTTTACCTGCAACCGCACCCGGAAAACCTCAGCCTGCGAAACGCGATCTGATGAAAACCCCAATCGATACCAGTGCCCGCGAAGACCTCGGCGCCGACTTCAAAAAAGCCCTCGATGAAGGCTGGCTGCCGATTCGTGAAGTGGCCCGGCAGACCGGCGTCAACGCCGTCACCTTGCGCGCCTGGGAACGACGTTACGGGCTGATCGTGCCGCAACGCACGCCCAAAGGGCATCGGCTGTTCAGCGACGAACACGTGCAACGCATCCTGACGATCCTCACCTGGCTCAATCGCGGCGTGGCGGTCAGCCAGGTCAAGCAACTGCTCGACTCCCCGCAAGCCTTAAGCGAATCGGTCGAAAACGATTGGCAGGTGCTGTGCAACACGCTGTTGCAATCGGTCACTTCGCTCAACGAACGCACCCTCGATGACAGCGTCAACCAGGCGATCGCGTTGTACCCGCCGCGGACCTTGTGTGAACAACTGCTGATGCCGTTGCTGGCCGAGCTTGAACAACGCTGGCAGGGCCAGTTTGGCGCGCAGATGGAGCGCGTGTTTTTTTACTCCTGGTTACGCAGCAAATTTGGCGCGCGCATCTACCATAACAATCGTCAATTGCGCACCGCACCGCTGCTGTTGATCAATCACTCCGACCTGCCGCTGGAACCCCATCTGTGGCTCACCGCGTGGTTGATCAGCAGCGCCGATTGCCCGGTGGAAGTGTTCGACTGGCCGCTGCCGGCGGGTGAACTCGCACTGGCGGTCGATCACCTGCAAGCTCGCGGTGTACTGCTGTATTCCAGCAAAGCCATGAACCTTGGGCAGTTGCCGAAACTTTTCAACGGCGTCAATTGCCCAAAAATGATTGCCGGACCAACGGTGTGCATCCACCACGCCGAGTTGTCCGTAAAAACCACAGAGATTGCTGAATTGTTCCTGGCCGAAGATCCGTTATCGGCGCATCAGGACCTGGTTCAGCGCGGGCTTATTTAAATGAATCGTACGGACACCACCATGCAATTGATCTGGCTGCGCAGCGACTTGCGCCTACATGACAACACCGCCCTCTCGGCCGCCGCTTCCCGGGGTCCGAGCGTGGCGGTGTACTTGTTGAGCCCGGAACAATGGCGCGAGCATGACGACGCGCCGTGCAAAGTGGATTTCTGGCTGCGCAACCTCCGCGAACTGAGCCGCGCACTCGGCGAGTTGAACATCCCGTTGCTGATCCGCACGGCCTCTCGCTGGGATGAAGCGCCGAAGGTTTTGCTCGATCTGTGCCAGCAGTTGAAGATCGACGCGGTGCACGTCAACGAGGAGTACGGCATTCACGAAAGCCGTCGTGATGCGGCGGTAGCCGACGCATTGAAAACCAAGGGTATCGACTTCCATAGCTACCTCGATCAGCTGCTGTTCAAGCCTGGCACCGTGCTGACCAAAACCGGCACGTACTTCCAGGTCTTCAGTCAGTTCCGCAAGGTTTGCTACGACCGTCTGCACAGGTCGTTGCCGAGCCTGGTGAGCGCGCCAATCGCTCAATCGCGCCTGACTGTCGACAGCGATGAAATCCCCTCAAGCGTTGCGGGCTTCGCCACGCCCGGCGATACCTTGCGCGCGCTGTGGCCCGCCGGTGAAGCCGAAGCCCGGCGCCGCCTCGACACCTTCGCCGATGCGCAGATCGACTACTACAAAAGTGAACGCGACTTCCCGGCCAAACCCGGCACCAGTCAACTGTCGGCTTACCTCGCGGCCGGCGTGATTTCCCCACGCCAGTGCTTGCACGCCGCCCTGCAAAGCAATCAGGGCGAGTTCGAAAGCGGCAAAGTCGGCGCCGTCACCTGGATCAACGAATTGCTCTGGCGCGAGTTCTACAAACACATTCTGGTGGGCTACCCGCGCGTCTCCCGTCACCGCGCTTTCCGCCCGGAAACCGAAGCCCTGGCCTGGCGCGACGTCCCCGAAGAACTGGCGGCCTGGCAAGAAGCGCGCACCGGTCTGCCGATCATCGACGCGGCCATGCGCCAACTGCTCGAAACCGGCTGGATGCACAACCGTTTGCGCATGGTCGTGGCGATGTTCCTCACAAAGAATCTGTTGATCGACTGGCGTGAAGGCGAACGTTTTTTCATGCAGCACCTGATCGATGGCGACCTCGCGGCGAACAACGGCGGCTGGCAGTGGAGCTCATCCACCGGCACCGACTCCGCGCCCTACTTCCGGATTTTCAACCCGCTCAGCCAATCGGAAAAATTCGACAGCGAAGGCTTGTTCATCAAGCACTGGCTGCCGGAGCTCGCCGGGCTGAACAAGAAAGACGTGCACAACCCGGCGAACCTTGGCGGTTTGTTTGGGGTGGCAGGTTATCCCTCGCCAATCGTCAATCTAAATACGAGTCGCGCGCGCGCATTGGCCGCGTTCAAAAACCTGCCATCACGACAAAATGCCGGAGGTGGTTATGAGTGATTTTCTGCGCCGCTTTGCCCGCCAGTTTGCCGAGCTGAACAAAGACAACCTGCAGCGCCTGAATGAGTTGTATGCCAACGACGTGCACTTCACCGATCCGTTGCACGACGTAAAGGGCATCGAGCATTTGCGCAGCTATTTCAGTGAGCTCTACGCCAACGTACGTGAGCTGCGTTTTGATTTTTACGGCTTCGACCAGATCGGCGAAGGCGAAGGTTATCTGCGCTGGGTCATGAGTTACCGCCATCCGCGCCTCGCTGGCGGACGCTTGATTCGGGTGGATGGCTGCTCGCACGTGCTCTGGCGTGACAAGGTTTATCGCCACCGGGATTACTTCGATGCCGGGGCACTGCTTTACGAACATGTACCCGTGTTGGGCCGGGCAATCGCCTGGCTGAAAAGGAGAATGGGATGAGTCTTACACCTCCACGACGATATTGGCTGACCGGGGCCAGCAGCGGCATTGGCGCCGCGCTGGCCGAGGAAATTTTGAAAACCGGCGCCCATCTGGCGGTGAGTGCACGCTCACTGCCACCGCTGAAAGTCTTGTCGCAACGCTATCCCGGGCAAGTGCTGGTGGTGGCGGGTGATCTGACCAACAGCCAGACCGTACGCGAAATCGGCGAGCAAATCGCGCATGACTGGGGCTCGCTGGATACGGTGATTCTCAATGCCGGCACCTGCGAATACGTCGACGTTAAGCAGTTCGATTCGTCGCTCGTCGAGCACGTGGTGCGCACCAATCTGCTGGCCAGCAGTTACTGCATCGAAGCCGCACTGCCGCTGTTGCGCAAAGGCACCGCGCCGCATCTGGTGGGCGTCGCCAGTTCGGTGACGTACCTGCCGCTGCCACGGGCGGAGGCGTATGGCGCGTCGAAGGCCGGGCTGCGTTATCTGTTCGAATCGTTGCGCATTGACCTCGCGCCCGAAGGCATCGAAGTCACTGTGGTCAGCCCGGGGTTCGTCGACACACCGCTGACGGCGAAGAACGACTTTCCGATGCCGCTCAGTTGGCCGGTGGGCAAAGCTGCACAACACATCTTCGCCAAACTGAAAAACCGGCCACTGGAGATCGCTTTCCCGGCGTTGTTCATGGCGGCGCTCTGGCCGCTGTCGAAAATGCCCAACCGGGTGAAGCTCGCCATCGGCAAACGCATGGTGCGCAGCAGTCCGCCGATCAAGGACGTGCCGTGAACATCGCTATCATAGGCAGCGGCATCTCGGGGCTGACCAGCGCTTATCTGCTGAATCGCAGTCACGAGATCACCCTGTTCGAGGCCGGCGACCGGGTCGGCGGCCATACCCACACCGTGGACGTGCAGGTCGATGGCCAGCGATATGCCGTGGACACCGGTTTCATCGTGTTCAACGACTGGACGTACCCGAATTTCATTCGCCTGTTGGGCCAGATCGGCGTGGGTTTCAAAGCGACAGAAATGAGTTTCTCGGTCACCGATCCGGACAGCGGCCTGGAGTACAACGGCAACAACCTCAACAGCCTGTTCGCTCAGCGTCGCAATCTGCTGTCGCCGGGGTTCTGGGGCATGCTGCGGGACATTCTGCGCTTCAACAAGCGCGCTCAACTCGACCTGTCCGAGGGGCGGATCGCGGCGGACACCACCCTCGATGAATACCTCAAGGCCGGCGGTTACGGTGAGCGGTTCATCCTGCATTACATCGTGCCGATGGGCGCAGCGATCTGGTCGATGCCGATGGCGCAGATGCTGAATTTTCCGCTGCAATTCTTTGTGCGGTTTTTCAAGAATCACGGTTTGCTGTCGGTCAGCAATCGCCCGCAATGGCGGGTGATCGAGGGCGGTTCGAGTGCTTACATCGCACCGTTGACCGCGACCTTTCACCAGAAGATCCGCCTCAACTGTCCCGTGACGCGCGTCGAGCGCGATGCCGATGGCGTCGTGATCCACAGCAGCGCCGGCAGCGAGCGCTTCGACAAAGTGGTGTTCGCCTGTCACAGCGATCAGGCGCTGAAACTGCTGGCCGAACCGAGCGCTGCCGAACGGTCGATCCTCGGCGCCCTGCCCTACGCCGACAACGAAGTGGTGCTGCACACCGACACGCGCCTGCTACCGTCGCGCAAACTCGCCTGGGCCAGTTGGAACTATCGCCTCGGCGGCGCCGGCCATACGCTGGCCGCGGTCACCTATGACATGAACATCCTGCAAGGTATCCAGAGCGACACCACGTTCTGCGTCAGCCTTAACCAGAGCGCCGGCATCAGCCCATCCATGGTGCTCGGCCGATTCACCTACGCCCATCCGCAATACAGCCTGGCGGCCGTGGCCGCGCAGGCGCGCTGGGAAGAATTGAACGGCGCGCAACACAGCTTTTATTGCGGCGCCTACTGGGCCAACGGTTTCCATGAAGACGGCGTGGTCAGCGCGTTGCGCGTGGCCCGCTCGTTCGGGGAGGTGCTGTGAACAGCGCACTCTACAGCGGCTGGATCGCCCATCGACGGTTTGCCCCAAGACGCCATGAATTCCGTTACCGGATCGGCCTGCTGTACCTCGATCTCGATGAACAGGACGCCGTGCTCGGGTTGTCACCGCTGTCGGGCAACCACCGTTTCTCGCCGTTTTCGTTTCGCGAAAGCGACTACCTCAAAACCTTCACCGGCAACGGCATGCGCCTGATCGATGCGGTGCGCGAACAGGTCCGCCTGGCCATTGGTCATGCGCCACAAGGGCCGGTGTGCCTGCTGACGCAGCCTCGCAGTTGGGGCCTGGCGTTCAATCCGGTGAGTTTTTTCTATTGTTATGAAGCCGACGGCCAACTGGCGGCGATTCTTGCCGAAGTCACCAATACCCCATGGCGCGAGCGTTATCACTACGTGTTGCCGGCCAGGGCGCCGGAGGACCTGGGCGATTTCCATCAGCATTTCGCCGTGGCCAAGGCCTTTCATGTGTCGCCGTTCCTGCCACGCGATCTCGAACATCGCATGAGCTTCAGCCCCGTCGCGAAAAAGCTCGGCGTGCACATGGCCGACTGGCAGGGCGAACTGAAGCTGTTCGACGCCACGCTCAACCTGAAACGCGAAGCCCTGAGTCGCGCCAGCCTGCACCGTTACTTGCGGCGTTTTCCGTGGATGACCGCGAAAACCTGTCTGGCGATTTATTGGCAGGCCCTGCGCCTGCTGCTCAAACGCGCGCCGATATTTGCTCATCAAGCTGCCGATGGCAGCTTTCAAACCGCCACCGTTCCGCCCAAGGATCGCCGCCATGAAATCCTCTAGTGTCTCGGCCAAAGCCACAACGCGACGCACCAACGGCCTGACCGGGACGTTGCTGCGTCGCGGTGTGTTGCGGCAACTGGCGCACCTCAAGCACGGGCAACTGGTGGTCGTCGAAGACGGCGAGCGGCATGTCTTCGGCACCGCTGGCAGCCATTTGCTGGGGGAAATTCATATCCTCGACGCCGCAGCGTGGGGACTGGTGGCCAGTAACGGTTCGATTGGCGCGGGCGAGGCGTTCATCCACGGTTACTGGAGTTCGCCGGACCTGACGGCGGTGGTTCGCGTGTTCGTCAGCAACCTTGATGTGCTGGATGCGCTGGAAGGCGGCCTGGCAAAACTCGGCCGTCCGTTCGTTCAAGGCCTGCATTGGCTCAATCGCAATACGCGCAAGGGTTCGCAGAAAAACATCGCTGCGCACTACGACCTGGGCAATGACCTGTTCGAACAGTTTCTCGACCCGACCATGATGTATTCGGCGGCGCAATTTCTGAGCCCCGAGGACAGTCTGGAACAGGCGCAGTTGAACAAACTGGAGCGGATCTGCCAGAAGCTCGACCTCAAACCCAGCGATCACCTGCTGGAAATCGGCACCGGCTGGGGCAGCATGGCGCTGTACGCGGCGCAGCATTATGGTTGCAAAGTCACCACCACCACGCTGTCGAAAGAGCAGTACGCCTTTACCGCGCAACGGATCGATACCCTCGGGTTGCAAGATCAGGTCACGTTATTGCTCAAGGACTACCGCGACCTTACCGGGCAGTACGACAAACTGGTGTCGATCGAGATGATCGAAGCGGTGGGCCATCGCTTTTTGCCGACCTATTTCAAGCAGTGTGCGCACTTGCTCAAGAGCAATGGTTTGATGCTGTTGCAGGCGATCACCATCCGCGAGCAGCGCTACGAGCAGGCCAAGGGCAGCGTCGACTTCATTCAGCGTTACATCTTCCCCGGCGGTGCGCTGCCCTGCGTGCAGAAAATGCTCGAGATCGTCAGCCGCGACACCGACATGAACTTGCTGCACATGGAGGATTTCGGCTTGCACTATGCGCGAACCTTGCGCCTGTGGCATGAGAACTTTCGCCGCGCCCAAGGCCGTTTGAGCGAATTGGGCTACGACGATTATTTCCTGCGGTTGTGGGAGTTTTACCTGTGCTACTGCGAAGGTGGCTTTCTGGAACGCACCATCGGCACTGCGCAGTTGCTGCTGGCCAAGCCTTCGGCGATTACCGCGCCACTGCTCGGCCGTTTCGATGCTTGAACGCCTGGCCAACGCTGCGCTGTTCCAGCTCGGCTGGCTTGCCTGCGTGATCGGCGGCAACAGTCTTTGGTTATTGGTGGCGCTGGGCGCTTTGTTGATTCATCTGCTGTGGATAAGTCGTTGGGCGGACGAAGGCCGGCTGATTCTCAGCGTTGTGCTGCTGGGCACGACCGTCGACAGTTCATTGCGCTGGCTGGGGGTGTTCGAGTTCAACGATGTCGCGCCGCTGATTCCTCTATGGCTGATGCTGTTGTGGGCGCTGCTGGCAACGACGTTGCGGCATTGCCTGCAATGGACCGCGACGCCCTGGTGGCTGGGCAGCTTGCTGGGCGCCGTGGGTGGACCGTTGTCGTATTACGCGGGAGGACAACTGGCGGGAGTGCAATTCCCTTACGGCCAATTACCGACGCTGATCGGTATCGGATTACTCTGGGCGCTGCTGTTTCCCACGCTGCATTTCATGGCCCAACGGCTGGCGTCGTCCAACACCCACGGCTGAGCGTCCGTCAGGCCTTTCACACAGCGCTGACCGACTGACTTACACTGCGCGCCATGAAAACCATTCCCCACACGCAAATCGCCGAGCCGGCGGTCACCTGCTCGACCTGCGCAGCCTGCTGCTGCCAGCTCGAAGTGATGCTGATCACCGACACCGGCGTGCCCGAACGTTTTATCGATACCGATGATTGGGGTGGGGAAGTCATGCTGCGCCTGGATGACGGCTGGTGCGCCGCGCTGGATCGCAACAGCATGATGTGCACGATCTACGAAAAACGCCCGCTGATCTGCCGGGAGTTCGAGATGGGCGCACCGGAGTGCATCGAAGAGCGCCAGGGGATTACCACGGCGTATCGCTGAAAGTCAGACCACCGAAGAACTAATGGGGGAGCGAGCCTGCTCGCGATGACGGACTAACATTCAACATCAGCGTTGACCGTTAGAGCGCTATCGCGAACAGGCTCGCTCCCACATTTGACCGAGCCTTACAACGGCATCGTGTAGTGCAACGCGTAACTTTCTACACCATTGTTCGGGCTGCTGAGCCCCGCATTGGAATAATGCGTCGCACGAACCCCGACTTCATGCCCGCCCGCAAAACGCAGACCGAAGCCGAAACGGTCTTCGAACTGAAAGGCACTGCCCAGTTTGTTGTCTTCAAGTTCGGTATTCGAGAACAACGCCACGCCAACTCCGAGTTCTACATAGGGCTTGACGTTCTGACCGGCAAACTCATAAACAAGGACCGGCGAAAACGAGAGGCTGTTGTTGCTGGAAGTCTTGTCGCCTTCCCAATAGGTATAGGCGCCACTCCAGTAACCAGTCAGGCGACCGACATCACTTTGCAACCAGCTCTTGTCCCAGTCGAACTGCATACCCAGTCGATAGGTCATGGTCGAATCGCTGGTCTGGCCGACCCCGAACTCCACGCCCGCCGCCTGCGCGGTAAAACTTTGCCCCATCAGAGCAGCCGCAATCGCGGCCAAGCAGAATAGTCGCTTCATTAGAAACATCCTTTCCCGAACGATTTCGTATGGTTTTTTTGTTGCTCAGCGAAACTAAAACTATAGAAGTCGACGCTTAATCAGAAGTTCACCCCAATTACCCGTGTCCCCCAAAAATTCATTTACCTGTTGAAGCTTCGCACAACACCCGGGTTATTCCACAGGATCGGCAAGATATTTCTGAAATGCTCCGGATCGGCACTCGTCCAGAATTGTGCTGCGCGAACAGGCCCGTCAGCGAGCAATTCACGCTCGGCCAACAGCCGCTGAAGTTGCCGCGCTACGGCGGCGCCGGTGTCGATCAGGCTGATGTCCTCAGGGATCATCTGCTTAAGCAACGGCTTTAGAAAGGGGTAATGCGTGCAGCCGAGAATTATCGTGTCGCAGCCCGCCGCGAGCAGCGGCCCGACATAGCGGGCCAGCAACTCACGCAGGGCAGGACTGTGCAGATCGCCGTTTTCAATCAACTCCACCAGCCCCGGGCACGGCTGAGTGATCACCCGCACATCAGTGGCGAAGCGGTCGAGTAACGCGGCGAATTTGGCACTCTGCAAGGTGCCGGTGGTGGCGAGCACACCGACCACTCCGCTGCGGGTCGCGGCGGCGGCCGGCTTGACCGCAGGCTCCATGCCGACGATGGGCCACTCGGGAAAGTCGCGCCGCAAATCGGCAACACCGGCAACCGTCGCCGTGTTGCAGGCCAGCACCAGGGCCTTGGCGCCCTGCTCCTGAAAAAACTCGGCCATCACGCTGCAACGATGGCGAATGAATTCCGGGGTTTTCTCGCCGTAGGGAATATTGCCGCAATCGGCGACGTACAACAGAGACTCGTTGGGCAGCAAACGCTGGACCTCGGCCAGCACCGACAGCCCACCGACCCCGGAGTCGAACACGCCAATGGGCGCTTCACGCATGTTTCGGCCCGCAGACGCTGCAGCCAGGATCACGCTTGACGCGCAATTCGCGGAAGCGCGAGCCCAAGGCATCGATCAACAGCAGCCGTCCTACCAGTGGCTCGCCGAACCCCACCAGCAGCTTCAGCGCTTCCAGCGCCTGAAGGCTGCCGACCAGTCCTACCAATGGCCCGACGACCCCCGCTTCACTGCACGTCAGTTCAGCTTCGCTGCCGTGCCCGTATAAACAGTGGTAGCACGGACTGTCCGGGCGACGCGGGTCGAACACAGACAACTGACCTTCGAGACGAATCGCCGCACCGCTGACCAACGACTTGCCCGCGGCCACGCAGGCGGCGTTGACCGCTTCGCGGGTGGAAAAATTGTCGGAACAGTCCAGCACCAGATCCACGGCGGCAACCGCTGCCGCCAAAGAATCTTCGTCCAGCGCAGTGCGATGGGCGACCAAGGTGATCTCGGGGTTGATTGCGCTCAGTCGGCGAATGGCCGAATCGACCTTGGTCTGGCCGACGCTGTCGGTGTCGTGAACGATCTGGCGTTGCAGGTTGGTCAGGTCGACGGTGTCGAAATCCGCCAGATGCAACTCACCGACGCCAGCGGCGGCGAGATACAGCGCAACCGGCGAACCGAGTCCGCCGAGACCGACGATCAACACGCGGCTTTCTTTCAGTCGCAACTGGCCGTCGATGTCGACGTGTTGCAACAGAATCTGCCGACTGTAGCGCAACAATTCCTGATCATTCAGCACGGCAGGCGCCCCAGGCTGATCCGTTGGTGACCGCCCAGATCGGTGCGGCTGTGGACTTCATCAAAACCGCGCGTCTGCAGCAAATCGCGCACGGCTTCGGCTTGATCGTAACCGTGCTCGAGCATCAACCAGCCGCCCGCCTCAAGATAATCCGGGGCCTGGGCGACAATCAAACGCAGATCGTCGAGCCCGTCGACCCCAGCCACCAAGGCACTGGCCGGTTCGAAACGCACATCGCCTTCCACCAGATGCGGATCGGTGGATGAAATGTACGGCGGATTGCTGATGATCAGTTGAAAGCGCTGACCTTCCAGAGCGCTGAACCAGTGACTGCTCAGCACGGTGGCGTTGTTCAGGTGCAAACGCTGACGATTGCGCTCGGCCAGGGCCACGGCTTCGAGCACGCGATCCACAGCGGTCACGTTCCACGCTGGACGCTCGCTGGCCAACGCCAACGCAATGGCACCGCTGCCGGTGCCAAGGTCGAGGACCTTCGCGGAGGTGGCGGGCAACAATTCCAGCGCGGCTTCAACCAGCAACTCGGTGTCCGGGCGCGGGATCAAGGTGTGCGGCGCGACTTCCAGATCAAGTTTCCAGAAACCTTGCTGCCCCAGAATGTAGGCCACCGGCTCACCGCCACGACGGCGTTGCAGGTACTCGGCAAATTTAAGCGCGGCGTCGCTCGGAACGATGCGCTCCGGCCAGGTGTGCAAAAAACTGCGGGACTTGCCCAACGCCGCCGCCAGCAACAATTCGGCATCCAGGCGCGCCGTCGGAGAGTCGGGTAAATCAGCAGCGCGCAACAAACTGGCAATGATCGTCATTTAGTCACCTATCGCTGCCAATTGATCGGCTTGGTATTCGGCCAGCAACGGTTCGATCACGGCATCGACACCGCCCGCGAGAATTTCGTCGAGCGAATACAGGGTCAGGTTGACCCGGTGGTCGGTGACCCGACCCTGGGCAAAATTGTAGGTGCGGATGCGCTCGGAGCGATCCCCCGAACCGACCAGCAGTTTACGCTCGCTGGCGATGGCATTCGCGGCGGCGCTGGTCTGCTGATCATTGAGTTTGGCCGACAGCCAGGACATCGCCCGGGCGCGGTTCTTGTGCTGGGAACGTTCTTCCTGGCACTCGACGACGATACCGGACGGCAAGTGCGTGATGCGGATCGCCGAGTCCGTCTTGTTGACGTGCTGGCCACCGGCACCCGAAGAACGGTAGGTATCGACCCGCAAATCCGCCGGGTTGATCTCGATCGCTTCCTGCTCGTCCGGCTCGGGCAATACTGCCACGGTGCACGCCGAGGTATGGATACGCCCCTGGGATTCAGTGGCCGGAACCCGCTGCACGCGGTGCACGCCGGATTCGAATTTCAGCTTGCCGTAAACGTTGTCGCCTTCGACGCGGGCGATGACTTCTTTATAGCCGCCGTGTTCGCCGATGTTCTCAGAGAGAATCTCCACCCGCCAGCCACGCCGCTCGGCGTAACGCGAATACATACGGAACAGGTCGCCGGAGAAAATCGCCGCC
Organism: Pseudomonas sp. 300; assembly: GCF_055803035.1. Taxonomy (NCBI): domain Bacteria; kingdom Pseudomonadati; phylum Pseudomonadota; class Gammaproteobacteria; order Pseudomonadales; family Pseudomonadaceae; genus Pseudomonas; species Pseudomonas sp. 300. The sequence goes on from NZ_JAVLRV010000002.1 coordinate 3,708,812, forward strand.
TCGTCACCGCCGGTGCCGGCGCGGATTTCAAGGAACACGTTGCGCCCGTCGTTCGGGTCCTTGGGCAGCAGCATGCGTTGCAGGCTGGCTTCGATGTCGATCAGTTGCTCTTTGGCTTCGCGGACTTCTTCCACGGCCATTTCACGCATGTCCGGGTCGCTGTCCTTGAGCAGTGCCTGGGCACCTTCAAGGTCGCTCTGTACTTTGAGCAACTGTTTATAGGCGTCGACAATCGGCTCGACTTCCGCGTATTCCTTGGAATAGGCGCGGAATTTGGTCTGATCGGAAATGACCTCGCCGTCGCCAAGCAACGCGGTCAATTCCTCGAAACGGTCCTGGAGGATGTCCAGCTTATTGAGCAGTGACGCTTTCATTGCGGTTTTTTATCCGAAAAGCTATCCGATGAGCCCTCACCGAGGGCAAAGAGTTCCTGGGCCATGGCCAGTGCGTCGAGGCGACCTTCGGCTGAGAGCTTTTTCAACTGCACGCTCGGGGCGTGCAGGAGTTTGTTGGTCAAGCCGCGCGCCAGTTGCACCAGGACGTCTTCGGCGCTGCTGCCGTTGGCGAGCATCCGCTGGGCCTTCTGCAATTCTTCATCTCGCAGGCGCTCGCTCTGTTGGCGATAGGCCTTGAGCACGTCCACAGCTGCCAGTTCGCGCAGGCGGACCATGAAATCTTCGGCGCCGACCGTGACCATCTCTTCCGCCGCTTGCGCAGCGCCTTGACGGCTCTTGAGGTTTTCGGCGACCACTTCGTGGAGATCGTCGACGCTATAAAGGTAAACGTCGTCCAACTCGCCGACTTCAGGCTCGATATCACGCGGTACGGCGATGTCCACCATGAAGATCGGTTTGTGCTTGCGCAGTTTCAAGGCACTTTCCACCGCGCCTTTACCGAGGATCGGCAACTGGCTGGCAGTGGAACTGATGACGATGTCGCTGCGCACCAGCTCTGCCGGAATGTCCGAGAGCAACACGGCATGCGCGCCAAACTGTTCGGCCAGAATGCTTGCACGTTCCAGGGTGCGGTTGGCCACGACGATGCGCTTGACCCCCAGCTCATGCAGATGGCGGGCGACCAGGGTGATGGTTTCGCCGGCACCGATCAGCAAGGCCTGGCTGCGTTGCAGGTCGCTGAAAATCTGTTTCGCCAGGCTGACCGCGGCAAACGCCACGGACACCGGGTTCTCGCCGATGGCGGTGTCGGTGCGCACTTGCTTGGCCGCGTTGAACGTCGCCTGAAACAAACGCCCGAGCAGCGGACCGATGGTGCCGGCCTCGCGGGCCACGGCGTAGCAGGATTTCATCTGGCCGAGGATCTGCGGCTCGCCCAGCACCAGCGAATCGAGCCCGGAGGCGACCCGCATCATGTGACGAACTGCCGCATCATCCTCGTGCACATAAGCGCTCGCGCGCAGCTCTTCGAGGCTCAAATGGTGATAATCGGCCAGCCAGCGCAACACAACGTCAGCCGAAAGGTGATCCTGTTCTATATAGAGCTCACTGCGATTGCAGGTGGAGAGGATCGCAGCTTCGCGGCTGTCGGTGAGTCGGCAGAGCTGCTGCAAGGCCTCCACCAGTTGCTCAGGGGTAAAGGCCACGCGCTCGCGGACGTCTACTGAAGCAGTCTTGTGGTTAATACCGAGTGCAAGGAAGGCCATTCAAGGTCGCTGATGGTGACGTGAAGCCGGCAATTGTCCTACTTCGACAGATTCAGAACAACCACTCGATCTCTATTGCCTTGGCAGGCGATGCGCGGGGTTGCGAGCGCTTCTCGTTTACACAAACTTTGCCCCGCATACCGCCCCGCTGCAGGAGCCGGCTTGCCGGCGCTGGACTCACGGACGCCGCGCCTTTCCTGTGGAAACACGTCATCGTTGACGACCATCGCTGGCAAGCCAGCTCCTGCAGGGTGTGGCGTATTCGGGAAAATGGCCGGCCGGTTATGTTTGGCCGAAGGCTTGTGTCATGATGATCCGACCGCAGGTTAGTCGTCCTCTTCCTATATGAATAGATCCTCCGCGTTGCTCCTCGCTTTTGTCTTCCTCAGCGGCTGCCAGGTCATGGCACCCGTTTCACCGGACGGTACGCCGCCGGTCGAAGACAGTACTCCGGCCCCTGAAAAGCCCAAGGTCTATAGCTCATTCAGTGAAGAAACCATCTTCAGCCTGTTGAGCGCTGAGCTGGCTGGCCAACGCAATCGTTTCGACATTGCGCTGGACAACTACGTGACCCAGGCCATCAACACCCAGGATCCGGGCATCTCCGAGCGGGCCTTCCGCATCGCCGAGTACCTGGGCGCCGATCAGGCGGCCCTGGACACTGCGCTGATCTGGGCGAAAAACGCTCCGGACGACCTCGAGGCGCAACGAGCCGCGGCCGTGCAATTGGCGCGCGCCGGGCGTTATGACGACTCCATGGTCTATATGGAGAAAGTCCTGCAAGGCAAGGGCGACACGCATTTCGATTTCCTCGCCCTGTCCGCGGCCGATACCGATCAGGAAACCCGCAACGGCCTGATGAAAAGTTTTGACCGTTTGTTGCAGCGTCATCCCAACAACAGCCAGCTGATTTTCGGCAAGGCCTTGTTGATGCAACAGGACGGCGACAGCAAAGGCTCGCTGGCCTTGCTGGAAGACAATCCGCCGGACGACGGTGAAATCGCCCCGATTCTGCTGCGCGCACGCCTGCTGCAAACGCTCAATCGTGGCGATGAAGCCCTGCCGCTGCTGCAAAAAAGCATCAAGAAGTACCCGGACGACAAACGCCTGCGCCTGACCTACGCCCGCATGCTGGTCGAACAGGACCGCATGGACGACGCCAAAGCGGAGTTCTCCAGCCTGGTTCAGCAGTACCCGGAAGATGACGAATTGCGTTACTCCCTGGCGCTGGTGTGCCTGGAAGCCAAGGCCTGGGACGAAGCCAAGGGTTACCTCGAAGACTTGATCGCCCGGGAAAGCCATGTCGACTCGGCACACCTTAACCTTGGCCGTATCGCTGAAGAGCGTAACGATCCCCAAGGCGCATTGATCGAATACGCCCAGGTCGGCCCCGGTAACGACTACCTGCCCGCGCAGTTGCGCCAGGCCGATATCCTGATGAACAACGGCAAAACCGCCGAGGCGCAAAGCCGTCTGGCGACCGAGCGCGAAGAACAACCCGATTACGCGATTCAGCTGTATCTGATCGAGGCCGAAACGTTGTCCGCCAATAAACAGGGGGACAAGGCCTGGAATGTTCTGCACAAAGCCTTGCAGCAATACCCGGACGATCTGAATCTGCTGTACACCCGCGCCATGCAGGCGGAAAAACGCAATGACCTGGCGCAGATGGAGAAAGACCTGCGGCTGATCATCAAGCGCGACCCGGACAACGCCATGGCGCTGAACGCCCTCGGCTACACCCTGTCCGACCGCACGACGCGTTATGCCGAAGCCAAAGCCCTGATCGAACAGGCGCACCAGATCAATCCGGAAGACCCGGCGGTACTCGACAGCCTCGGCTGGGTGAATTTCCGCATGGGCAATCTCGACGAAGCGGAAAAACTGCTGCGCAAGGCGCTCGATCGCTTTCCCGACCAGGAAGTGGCCGCTCACCTCGGCGAAGTCCTGTGGGCCAATGGCAAGCAGCGAGAAGCCAAACAAATCTGGGGCAAATTCCTCAAGGAACAACCCGATAGCCCAATCCTGCGCGGCACCATCAAGCGCCTGACCGGATCAGAGACTCTTTAAGAATATGTTTTTGCGCCACTTCATCGTTTTCAGTTTCATCGCCCTGCTCGCCGGTTGCGCGGGCTTCGGCGCCCGCGAATCGGTACAGGGCCAGGGTGACGCCGGTCTGTGGCGCATTCACAAAGAGCAACTGACCGGTCTCGACGGCTGGCAGATCAACGGCAAGATAGGCATTCGCGCGCCAAAAGATTCGGGCAGCGGCACGCTGTTCTGGTTGCAGCGCCAGTCGTATTACGACATTCGCCTTTCGGGCCCTCTGGGTCGTGGCGCCGCACGCTTGACCGGACATCCCGGAAAGGTCTCGCTGGAAGTCGCCAATCAGGGGCGCTATGAAGCGCCGACGCCGGAAGTGCTGCTCGAAGAACAGCTTGGCTGGAAGTTGCCGGTGTCCCATCTGGCGTGGTGGGTCCGTGGACTCCCGGCGCCCGACAGCAAGAGCCGCCTGACACTGGATACCGATAGCCGCCTGGCCAATCTGGAACAGGATGGCTGGCAAGTCGAATACCTGAGTTATGCCGAGCAAAACGGCTATTGGCTGCCCGAGCGGATCAAACTGCATGGCACCGACCTTGACGTCACGCTGGTGATCAAGGAATGGCAACCGCGCAAACTGGGGCAATGAACATGACTGCCCCACGCTTGACGCTGCCCTCCCCGGCCAAACTCAATTTGATGCTGCACATCCTCGGCCGCCGCGAAGACGGTTACCACGAGTTGCAGACGATTTTTCAGTTTCTCGACTACGGCGATGAAATCACCTTTGCTGTGCGCGACGACGGTGTGATCCGACTGCACACTGAATTCGACGGTGTGCCTCACGACAGCAATCTGATTGTTCGTGCCGCAAAAAAACTTCAGGAGCAATCCGGTTGTTCGCTCGGCATCGACATCTGGATCGAAAAAATTCTGCCCATGGGCGGTGGAATCGGTGGCGGCAGCTCAAACGCCGCGACGACTTTGCTCGGTCTGAATCATCTCTGGCAACTGGGCTGGGATGAGGATCGGCTGGCCGCACTGGGCCTGACGCTGGGCGCCGACGTCCCGGTTTTCGTGCGTGGACACGCGGCTTTCGCCGAGGGCGTGGGAGAAAAACTCACCCCTGTAGACCCCGAAGAACCGTGGTATGTCGTGCTTGTTCCGCAAGTCTCTGTAAGTACAGCAGAAATTTTTTCAGATCCGTTGTTGACACGTAACTCTTCTCCCATTAAAGTGCGCCCCGTTCCCAAGGGAAACAGTCGAAATGACTGCTTACCGGTGGTAGCAAGGCGTTATCCAGATGTACGTAACGCATTGAATTTGTTAGGTAAATTTACCGAAGCAAAACTCACCGGAACTGGAAGTTGTGTGTTTGGGGGCTTCCCAAGCAAAGCTGAAGCTGATAAAGTCTCGGCCCTTCTTACAGAGACCCTTACAGGGTTTGTAGCAAAGGGAAGCAACATTTCGATGTTGCATCGCAAGCTGCAAAGTCTGCTCTAAAGGAACCGATTACTGGGTAATCGTTGCAACAGATACAGGGGCGTCGCCAAGCGGTAAGGCAGCAGGTTTTGATCCTGCCATGCGTTGGTTCGAATCCAGCCGCCCCTGCCATTTTCTATACTCATCCAGGTTACCCTCAGCCTCTAGGTACTGCGCGTGTCCAAGATGATGGTCTTTACGGGGAATGCTAACCCCGATCTGGCTCGGCGTGTTGTACGTCAGCTGCATATCCCTCTCGGTGACATCTCTGTCGGTAAGTTCTCCGACGGCGAAATTACAGCCGAGATCAATGAAAACGTCCGCGGTAAAGATGTCTTCATTATTCAGCCGACTTGCGCTCCGACCAACGATAACCTGATGGAACTGGTAGTGATGGCTGATGCCTTCCGCCGCTCCTCGGCTACTCGTATTACTGCTGTTATTCCTTACTTTGGTTATGCCCGTCAGGATCGCCGTCCGCGTTCCGCACGTGTGGCTATCAGCGCGAAAGTCGTTGCTGACATGCTTACCGTAGTCGGCATCGACCGTGTTCTCACGGTTGATCTGCATGCTGACCAGATTCAGGGTTTCTTCGATATTCCGGTAGATAACATCTACGGCTCCCCGGTTCTGGTGGATGACATTGAAGATCAGCGCTTCGAAAACCTGATGATCGTGTCCCCGGACATTGGCGGCGTCGTGCGTGCACGGGCTGTTGCCAAATCCCTGGGCGTGGACCTCGGGATCATCGACAAACGCCGTGAAAAAGCCAATCACTCTGAAGTGATGCATATCATCGGTGATGTCGAAGGGCGTACCTGTATTCTGGTCGATGACATGGTCGATACCGCCGGCACTCTGTGCCACGCGGCAAAGGCTTTGAAAGAGCATGGCGCTGCCAAGGTTTTCGCCTACTGCACACACCCTGTGCTGTCCGGTCGGGCGATCGAAAACATTGAAAATTCCATGCTGGACGAACTGGTGGTGACTAACACCATCCCGTTGTCCGCTGCTGCTCAAGCCTGCTCGCGTATCCGTCAACTGGATATCGCGCCGGTTGTTGCCGAAGCGGTCCGCCGCATCAGCAATGAAGAATCGATCAGCGCGATGTTCCGTTAAGGGCCCTGCCCTTCTCGTACAGCTCGTTGACGAAAAGCGCCCCGCCCCGGCATTCCTGTCGGGGCGGGGCTTTTTTGCCCATATCGCCTTTAGCGCTGGTCGCAAACGCTGGGGCGAATGTGGTTATTTTGGAGATACAACATGAACGAATTTACTCTGAATGCTGAAGTGCGTTCCGACCTGGGGAAAGGTGCGAGCCGCCGCCTGCGTCGTCTCGCAAGCCTGGTACCAGCTGTAGTTTACGGTGGCGAAAAAGCCCCTGAATCCATCAGCATGCTGGCTAAAGAAGTTGCCAAACTGCTCGAAAACGAAGCGGCTTACAGCCACATCATCGAGCTGAACGTTGGCGGCACCAAGCAAAACGTAATCATCAAAGCTCTGCAACGTCACCCGGCCAAAGGCCACGTGATGCACGCTGACTTTGTACGCGTAGTTGCCGGCCAAAAGCTGACCGCTATCGTTCCAGTGCACTTCGTCAACGAAGAAGCACCGGTCAAGAAAGGCGGCGAAATTTCGCACGTTGTTGCTGAAATCGAAGTTTCCTGCCTGCCGAAAGACCTGCCTGAATTCATCGAAGTCGACCTGGCTAACGCCGAAATCGGTTCGATCATTCACCTGTCCGACCTCAAAGCCCCTAAAGGCGTTGAGTTTGTTGCTCTGGCACACGGCGATGACAAGGCTGTTGCCAACGTCCACGCTCCACGTGTTGCTCCAGAAGCTACTGAAGGCGCTGCAGAGTAATTCACTCTGTGATGCCGGAGTGACCAGGTAACATCGCGGACTGGAACGTAGCGAGAAAGCGGGCGAGAACGCGGAGTTTACATAATGGTAAATGAGCACTTGTCGTCCACTTTCGCCGCACACTCTGGTCGCGGCGATGTTATCCACCACTCCAAGGAAGGGCCCCTATCGTGACTGCCATCAAACTGATCGTTGGCCTGGGAAATCCAGGCGCTGAATACGAACAGACCCGGCATAACGCAGGGGCCCTTTTTGTTGAGCGCATCGCGAACGCACAAGGCGTCAACCTTGTGGCAGATCGCAAATATTTCGGCCTGACCGGGCGCTATTCGCACCAGGGTCAGGATGTTCGTCTGCTGATTCCTACCACGTACATGAACCGTAGCGGCCAGGCCGTCGCGGCACTCGCAGGATTCTTCCGCATCAAGCCTGAAGAAATACTCGTGGCGCATGACGAACTCGACCTGCCTCCGGGCGTTGCCAAACTCAAACAGGGCGGCGGCCATGGCGGTCACAACGGGTTGCGCGACATCATCGCGCAACTGGGCAATCAGAATACCTTCTACCGCTTGCGGCTTGGCATTGGCCACCCAGGCGTAGCCAGTATGGTTTCAAATTTCGTCCTGGGTCGTGCGCCACGCGCCGAACAGGAAAAACTCGATGCCAGCATCGACTTTGCCCTCGGCGTGCTGCCGGATATCCTCGCCGGGGAATGGAACCGCGCGATGAAAAACCTGCACAGCCAGAAGGCCTGACTTTTACCCGAGGGGAAACACCATGGGATTCAATTGCGGCATCGTCGGCCTGCCTAACGTCGGCAAGTCCACCCTGTTCAACGCCCTGACCAAATCCGGGATCGCGGCCGAGAACTTCCCCTTCTGCACCATCGAGCCGAACACCGGTATCGTGCCGATGCCGGATCCACGTCTGGAAGCCTTGGCGGCCATCGTCAATCCGAAGCGCATCCTGCCGACCACCATGGAATTCGTCGACATCGCTGGCCTGGTTGCCGGCGCCTCGAAAGGTGAAGGCCTGGGCAACAAATTCCTCGCCAACATCCGTGAAACCGATGCCATCGCCCACGTGGTCCGCTGCTTCGAAGACGAGAACGTGATTCACGTCTCCAACAGCGTCGACCCGAAACGCGACATCGAAATCATCGATCTGGAACTGATCTTCGCCGACCTCGACAGCTGCGAAAAGCAACTGCAGAAAGTCGCCCGTAACGCCAAGGGTGGTGACAAGGACGCCGTTGTCCAGAAGGGCCTGCTGGAGCAGTTGATCGCTCACTTCACCCTCGGCAAGCCTGCGCGCACCCTGATGAAGAACATGGCGGCCGACGACAAGGCGGTGATCCGTGGCTTCCACCTTCTGACCACCAAGCCGGTCATGTACATCGCCAACGTCGCTGAAGACGGTTTCGAGAACAACCCGCTGCTGGACATCGTCAAAGCCATCGCCGAAGAAGAAGGCGCCATGGTGGTTCCGGTCTGCAACAAGATCGAAGCCGAAATCGCCGAACTGGAAGACGGCGAAGAGAAAGACATGTTCCTCGAAGCCCTGGGCCTCGAAGAACCAGGCCTGAACCGCGTAATCCGCGCCGGCTACGAAATGCTGCACCTGCAGACCTACTTCACCGCCGGTGTCGAAGAAGTCCGCGCCTGGACCGTCCGCGTCGGTGCCACCGCACCGCAAGCCGCTGGCGTGATCCACACCGACTTCGAAAAAGGCTTCATCCGCGCCGAAGTCATCGCCTACGACGACTTCATCCAGTACAAGGGCGAAGCCGGCGCCAAAGAAGCCGGTAAATGGCGTCTGGAAGGCAAGGACTACATCGTGAAAGACGGCGACGTGATGCACTTCCGTTTTAACGTCTGACGTTATTCAGAACGAAGCACTGACCCAAGAAAAAGCCGCGTTTAAACGCGGCTTTTTTGTGCCTGTTTTTTAATGGATCAAACCAGCACACCAAATGCGACGGCGGCTCCGCTATCTCACACCTGGTACTTCCTCCGATTGAAGAACATCGAAGCGCCCGCCCCCACTACCGCGATTGCAAAGATCCCGACATCAATACTGCCTATATAGGGCGGCAGCACAAGCATCAAGCAAAAGCCCAAACCGACCAGAGCAATACCCAGCCATTTCCTGAGTACGTAGCTCCTTACGCAAGTGTATAGCAGCAGCATCCCCACGCCTGCCAACGCATACTGACTATAGAGACTCATGGGTCTATGCCCCTTGTGACTTGATGATCATGGAAGACACCGAGCGCTGTGGTCCGATGCCGCCACTGACTTGAGCATCCAGACTGACGATGACATCGCCAGCGTGATAGGTCGGTAACTTGCTCTTTACCAACTCTCGGCCAAAATAGCCTGCCGCCGGTCCGACAGCGAGACCAATAACCGGCACTTTAGAGCCAGCCGCCGTAAAGACCCCGGCAGTAATGTTGGCAATACTCATGCGCTGGTTGTTGAGCAGGTCACCCTGCTTGCGGGTCAGCGGGTTGGAGATACCTACCATCATCACGCAGGGCAGGTCTTGGGCGAGCATCTTGTCATACAGCTCGACTAGCAAACTGCTGACCTCAAAATGGGCCGATTTCGCTTCCCCGAAATGGAGCGTCCTGAGGCCACCTCGATCACTGGGGGTGACGCTGAAACGGGTGACGTTGAAGACAATGCCGTGATTGGCGATAAATTGATTCCTGTCAAACTCCACTGCTCGCATCCTTATCGAGTCCAGAAAGGCGCGAAGTTTCCATCAGGACAGTGATTTGCGCAAACGGCAATCACAGCTGCAAGCGCGCTTTAATACTAAAAATCTCTATACCGGTCGGTACGGGTCAGACTTTTTTGGTTCGTGGCAGAAAGATTGCCAACACCCCAAGCAGCGGCAAGAACGAACACAGGAAGTACACGTATTCGATGCCGTGGACATCTGCCAGATGCCCGAGCAATGCCGCGCCAATCCCGCCGAAACCGAACATCAGCCCAAAGAACACCCCTGCGATCATCCCGACATTGCCCGGTACCAATTCCTGCGCATAAACCACGATGGCCGAGAATGCAGAGGCGAGGATGAAGCCGATCACCACGCTCAGAATGCTGGTCCAGAACAAATCAACATGCGGCAGGATCAGCGTGAACGGTGCCACGCCGAGGATCGAGAACCAGATCACCGCCTTACGCCCGATCTTGTCGCCAATCGGCCCGCCGAAGAAGGTCCCCGCCGCCACCGCCCCCAGAAACAGGAACAAATGCAGTTGCGAACTGGCCACCGACAGGTCAAATTTCTCGATCAGGTAGAAGGTGAAGTAGCTGGTGAAACTTGCCATGTAGAAATACTTGGAGAACACCAGCAACCCGAGCACCACCAGCGCACTGATCACTCGGCCCTTCGACAAACCATGCGTCGCCGCCTGACCTTGCTTGAGCTTGAACAGGCTCAAGTGATTGGCGTACCAGCGGCTGATCCGGTAAAGCACAAACAGCGCAAACACCGCGAACAGGCCGAACCATGCGACATGGCCCTGACCGAACGGAATGATGATCGCCGCCGCCAGCAATGGACCGAAGGCCGAACCCGCGTTACCGCCGACCTGAAACGTCGACTGTGCGAAGCCGAAACGCCCACCTGAGGCTAATCGCGCCACACGAGAAGCTTCCGGGTGAAACGTCGAAGAACCGATACCGATCAACCCCGCCGCCAACAGGATCATCGGAAAGTTACCGACCACCGACATCATCAAAATACCAATCAACGTGCACACCGTCCCGGCCGGAAGTAGCCAGGGCTTGGGATGACGATCAGTGTGGTAACCGACCCACGGTTGCAACAGCGAGGCCGTCAACTGAAAGGTCAGGGTGATCAGTCCGACCTGGGTGAAGGTCAGACCGTAGTTGGCCTTGAGCATCGGGTAGATCGACGGCAGCACCGACTGAATCAGGTCGTTGATCAAATGCGCCAGCGCCACCGCGCCGATGATGCGCATGACCAAGGGGCTGCTTTGTGAAGTCGCGGACGCCGGCGGTGTGCCGGTCTGGGCATTGCTGATAGCCATGGGAATTTCCGTACAGCAGATGGGTGCACACGGGCAGGTGCCTCAATGTGCCATTTTTCAGTGCAGCAGCGCCATCCCCTTAGCCAGCTAACGAACTAAATTGCGCAAGTAATAGCGCAACGCCATGGTCTGAATCTTGCCTTGTTTATCCGCTTCAACGCGGCGCCCTTACAAAGGGCACCGAGAATGGGAAGTTTCGCTACAGAGTCGGCCTACAGAGCTGACGAGGGTGAACTTTCGAGGCCTTTAAAAAGGGCACGAGTCGCGGTCGCAATGACCTCGACGCACGCCATTGGTGCGTGGTGTCCAGAGGAGTCATGGGGCATGCAGGCTTTTTTATCTCCGGGGATCGGGTTGCTGGGGCGTTTCGGCTTCGCCCGTAAATTTCAGTTGTTGTTTCTGCTGTTTATCCTGCCGCTGGCGGGTAGCCTGCTGATGATCGGTCAGGACTATCGCGCCAAACTGAACCTGATTTCCGGCGAGCGTGCCGGGGTTCGGCAACTGCTCGCACTGGATGCACTGGATAACCTGCTCGCCGCCCAGCGTGACCGCGCCGCGCGATGGCGTGCCACCGAGACCAATCGCCAGCCGACACCGGCAACGCTTGCCGCGATGGCGGCGTTCGATGCGGTTCAACCCGCTGTCGCCCAAGCCACCACGGACCTCGGCAACGCCTTGCAAGCCGAAGGCGCCGAGGGCGAAACCCTGGCCCGCTATCAAGCCTTGCAAACCGCCCTCAATGGCCTCGACTCGAAAAGCCTGAGCAGCGTCGGCTGGTGGCCGGACGGTTACGATCGTTTCACCAATGCCTTGAGCGCGCTGCAAGCCTTGCGTGAACAGATCGCCATGGACAATCGCCTGACGCTCGCGCCATGGCTGGAAACTTATCTGCTGACGCAGATCTCCACGCAACACGCGCCGGACCTGATCGAGCGCGTAGGCCGTCTGGCCAGCGTCGGCCAGGCGTCGGTGGTGTCCGGTCAGTTCACCCTGCAAAGCCGTCTGCAGTTGCGCGACCTGCGCAGCCGCATTGGCGACGCCCGTGAGCAGCTGGCTAAAACCGCTGGCCTGCTCGAAGCGCGCCTGCCCAGTGCCTTGCAGACTTGGGCCGGGCAATACCATGACAGCCTCAAACACCTCGACGCCGAGCTGAAAGTCCTCGATGACGGCGTGTTTGGCGGCAGCATCAAACTCAAGCCTGAAGAATTCGAACGTAGTCTCGACAGCCTGCTCACCGACCTCGCTTCATTACGGCAGCAATCGTTGGTCTCGCTGGATCAGCGTCTGGATTACTACCATGGCTCGGCGATCCGCCAGTTCATTGTGGTGGCAGCGATCTTTGGTTGCCTGTTGCTGGCCGCGTTGTACCTGTTCATCTGCTTGCAGGCCTCGATCCGCCGCAGCGCCAGTGGCATCACGCTGCTGGCCGAAGCCTTGCGTGACGGCAATCTGAGCCTGCAAGTGCCGGTTGAAGGCCGCGACGAACTGGCGGCGATCAGCACTGCGCTCAACGTCGCCGTGGTGCAACTGCGCAACAGCTTGCTGGGGGTCGACCACGAAACCCTGCAACTGAGTAACGCGGTGCGCACGCTCAACCATCACTCCAGTGGTGCGTTGGGCGAGGTCGAAGCGCAGCAATTGCAGATCAGTCAGATCGCCGCAGCGGCAACGCAATTGGCCGCGACCTCTCAAGGCGTCGCCCAGAGTTGCGAACAGGCCTCCGGCAGCGCTCAGCACACTCAGCGCATCGCCGCCGACAGCAGCCGTGACAGCCAACGCACCACCGCGAGCATTCAACAGCTCAACCAGCGTTTGAACGACACGGCGGCGGCGCTCGGACGGGTCAGCGAACAAGGCCAGCAGATTCAATTGGTGGTCGACACCATTCGCGGCGTCGCCGAGCAGACCAACCTGTTGGCGCTCAACGCCGCCATCGAAGCCGCCCGTGCGGGTGAACAGGGTCGAGGCTTTGCGGTGGTCGCCGATGAAGTGCGCAGCCTGTCGCAACGCACCCAATCGTCCACCGCGCAGATCGCCGGCACCGTCGACAGCTTGCGTAACACGGTGAATGAAGCCGTGAGCCTGATGGAAGCCGCCTGCGGCCAGGCGCAATCCGATGCGCAAGCGGTCACCGGCCTCGGCGAGCGACTGGGGGAAATCGCCAGCGCCGTGCAAAGCGTCACCGACACCCTGGCGCAGATCGCCACAGCGGTCGATGAGCAGGCAACCACTGCCGACGAAGTCAGCGGCAACATCCAGCAAGTCGATCAGGCGGCAGTGCGCTTGCTCGAAGGCGCGCGGGCGGTGAACCTGGCAGCTGACACCTTGAGTCAGGGCAGCAAGGCCCTGAGCGCCAATACCGGGAGATTCCAGCTCGGTTGACGCCCTCCCCGGTCCGGTTTTTCGGCTCAGATGGATAAGCGGTTGAAAGCGTAGAGAAATATTTTAGATTTGCGCTTGACGCATCTTCATTACCGGTGAATAATGCGCGCCACTTGGCTACATAGCTCAGTTGGTTAGAGCATAGCATTCATAATGCTGGGGTCCGGGGTTCAAGTCCCTGTGTAGCCACCAAGTACTAAAAACGGCTTACCGAAAGGTAGGCCGTTTTTTTATGCCTCGAGAAAAGTTGCCCGAACCACGAGCCGGGTTCGGGCAACGAAAGCACGCCTCAGGAACGCATCACCGCCAACGCTGACAACCCCCGCTCCCATATCTGCCACGTACGCAGCCAGACCATCGCCTGCCAGTCGCTGTCGGCGGGATAGAACTGCTCCAGCAGATTCAGTTTGATTTCACGCCCTACCGCATCACTCGGATTGCCGTGCAGATGCAACCAATGGTCATCGCGCAAATGACGGTGAACCTCGGCCCCCGGATAAGTCCCGCACTCGATCACGAAAGGCATCAATCGCACCTGCGGCAGCGCGTCGATCAACGCCTGCGAGGTGTAGCCGGTGGCTGTCGCAGCCACGCCGGTTTCGCTCAGCGTGTCGGCGCCGGTCAGCAGCGTATAGAGCCACGGCCCGTAAATCGCCTGCGCATCCGGCAACGCTGGATAAGCGGACTCGGTAATGGTCAGCAACATCGGATGGCCGTATTCCCCGGCGCCGGTGTGCAAGTCAAAGCACATCGCGACATCGGCGTGGGCGACATGTTTTTGAAGGATCCGGTGCAACGTGCGGTTCGACCAGCTCGGTGCCCGCCCGCCGTAAAACAGACCGTCGGGATGACTGTGCTGGCCGCCCTCGACAATCGACATCACCGCCGGCCAGCCGTGTTCGTGGATCTGCTGATCAAGCAGCGCATCGGCGCGATCACGCTCGGGGCCTGCCAACTCAGTGCAGGCATAGATTTCGTGCAGCGCGGCGTAGGCCTGATTGTCCGGCAGCGGATGTTCGAAGTTCAGGTGATTGCGATTGAGGTCGATGTTGTCTTCGTTGACCCGGCGCAGCCACGCCGTGCCCCAGGGATTGATCAGATGGACAAACACCACCGCGACATCGGCCGGTAATGAACGCTTGCCCAACTCCTGCATCCACTTGATCTGGCAACCCGAGCCATAGAAGCCCTCGACCCCGTGAGTGCCACTCAGCGCGACCAGCAAGCGCTGGGCGGCCGGATCACCGAGCACCGCCACATCGGTGCTCAGAGGTTCACCGAACGGGCCTTTGAGCGGGTGCGGATACTCGGTCAGTATCGCGCCGGCCGCATTCGCTGCTGCCAGAAACTGTTCACGCTGAGCGCCATAGCTCGGCTGTGCGGGGAAGTCGGTCTGCATGCCTGCCTCTTGTTGATCTTCTGACTCGTCTGCTGCCCTTGACCCTACAGAAAATCTACCAATGGAAGAAGGACAAAAACGTCCCGTGGTTTGCGTCACTGGCTGTCGGCCGATAAAGTCCTCTGACCTTTCCCACGGACGGAGTGCCCCGCGTGTTCTCAGCCCTTCGCTTGAATCGCTATCGCCTGCCAGCCCTTTCGCTGATTGTCGGCGCATTAACCCTCGCGGCGTGCAACGTTCCGCCCGCTTCGACGTTACCTCTCGCACCGGAAACCGCCTCGGGCTATCGCTCCGATCTGCAGACCCGGCATGCCTCAAAACATATGGCCGCAGCGGCGAATCCGCTCGCCGCCGAAGCCGGACGAGCGATGTTGCGTCAGGGCGGTTCGGCGATTGACGCCGCTATTGCGATGCAAGCGGTGCTGACGCTGGTCGAGCCGCAATCCTCGGGGATTGGCGGTGGTGCATTGATCGTGCTCTGGGACGGCAAAACCGTGCGCACCTACGACGGTCGTGAAACCGCGCCGGCCGGCGCCACCGAGAAGCTGTTCCTGCAAGCCGACGGCAAACCGATGCCGTTCACTCAGGCGCAGATTGGCGGTCGTTCCGTGGGCACCCCCGGCGTGTTGCGGGCCCTGGAACTGGCCCATCAGAAACACGGGCGCCTGCCATGGGCGCAGCTGTTCGAGCCGGCGATCAGACTCGCGGAGCAAGGTTTCCCCATCTCGCCACGCCTGCATCAGTTGATCGCGTCGGATTCGTCGATGCAGCGCTCGCCAGACATGATGGCGTACTTCCTGAACGCCGATGGCAGCCCGAAAGCCGTCGGTACCTCACTGAAAAACCCGGCGCTGGCCGCTGCGTTCAAACGCATCGCAGAGGAAGGTCCCGATGCGTTGTACAAAGGTCCCATCGCGCAGGAAATCGTCGCCAAGGTTCAGGGCCACGCCAACCCCGGCAGCCTGTCGCTGAGCGATCTCAACGGCTACACCGCCAAGGAACGCGCGCCGTTGTGCACCGATTACAAACGCTGGCAAGTCTGCGGCATGCCGCCGCCGTCGTCGGGCGGAATCGCCGTGGCGCAGATCCTCGGCACCTTGCAGGCCTTGGAAGCCCGTGACCCGCGTTATGCCCTGGCGCCACTGAAGCCAGTCAAAAGCACCCTCCCCGCAGGCATCGAACCGGCCCCTGAAGCCGTGCACCTGATCTCCGAAGCCGAGCGCCTCGCTTACGCCGATCGCGCACAGTACGTCGCCGACAGCGACTTCGTGCCCGTCCCCGTCAAGGGCCTGGTGGACCCGACCTATCTCGCCAGCCGCGCCGCCCTGATCGGCGATCGCAGCATGGGCACGGCCCAGCCTGGCACGCCGCCGGGCATTCAGGTCGCCTACGCGCCGGACCGTTCGCCGCTGCGCATTTCCACCTCGCAAGTGGTGGCCGTCGATGACCTGGGCGGAGCGGTGTCGATGACCACCACGGTCGAATCCGCATTTGGCTCACACCTGATGGTTCAGGGCTTCCTGCTCAACAACCAGATGACCGACTTCTCATTCATTCCCGAAGAAAACGGACAGAAAGTCGCCAACCGCGTCGAACCCGGCAAACGCCCGCGCTCGTCCATGGCGCCCACCCTGATCTTCGACCGCCAGAGCGGCGAATTCCTCGCCACCCTCGGCTCTCCCGGCGGCTCGCAGATCATTGAATACGTCGCCAAATCCACGGTCGGCCTGCTCGACTGGAACCTCGACCCGCAAACCGCCATCAACCTCCCCAACTTCGGCAGCCGCAACGGCCCGACCGAACTGGAACAGGGGCAGTTCAGTGCGGGTTTGATTCAGGCGTTGAAGGACAAGGGGCACAGCGTGACCGAGATCGACATGACCAGCGGCACTCAGGCGATTGTCCGGGTCAAGGATGCGCAGGGGAAAGCCTCGCTGGCAGGCGGAGCGGATCCGCGGCGGGAGGGAGAAGCGTTGGGGGATTGAGTCCTGCGCGGCATGGAAAGGGCTTACCGGGTGGTAGGCCTTTTCCATGGAGAACCCATCCTGATCCTCATGCTTGCGCAGCCTTTTCCTCTTTGAATACGTTACGTGCGCAGGCCTTCATGATGTCAGTTAACTTTTCTCAGCGAGAAATCTTCAGCGCCTGCCGCGCCTTGTGCTTCTCCAGCGCCAGCTCGATCAGACGACTGACCAGCTCGCTGTACGTCATGCCCGTGGCCTGCCACAGCTTGGGGTACATGCTGATGCGGGTGAAACCGGGGAGCGAGTTGATCTCGTTGATCAGCACTTCGCCGCTGTCGGTCAGGAACACATCGACTCGCGCCAACCCGGAACAGCCCAACACCTGAAACGCCTCGACAGCCAGTGCTCGAATGCGCTCGCTGGTTTCGCTGCTGATGTCGGCCGGGACCACCACTTCAGCGGCCTGTGCGTCGATGTACTTGCTGTCGTAGGAATAGAACCCGCTGCGGATGACGATTTCGCCGCAACCGCTGGCGATGGCGTCTTCGTTGCCGAGCACCGCGCACTCGATCTCGCGGCCACTGACGGCTGATTCGACCAGCACTTTCTCATCGAAGCCGAGAGCCAGTTCGACTGCTGCCGTGTATTCGGCTTCATCGTTGACCTTGCTCACGCCCACCGAAGAACCCTGATTCGCCGGTTTGACGAACAGCGGCAGGCCGAGTTTGGCCTGGACCTCGGCGAACCCGGTGCGCTTGGCCGTTGCGCGAGTCAGGGTGACGAACGGTGTCACCGCCAACCCCGCGTCGCGCAGCAGACGTTTGCTGATGTCTTTGTCCATGCACACGGCCGAGCCCAGCACATCGGAGCCGACAAACGGCAGATCGGCCATGCGCAGCAAGCCTTGCAGGCAACCGTCTTCGCCCAGCGTGCCGTGAACGATCGGGAAGATCACATCAACATGCCCCAACAGTTCCTGACTGGAGGTTTCCACTAATTGCTGACTGGCCTTGCCCGGCACCACGGCGAGTTCGCGGTTGGACTGGTTGAGGGCGATCAGCGCCGGGTTTTCCTGGTTGAGCAGGAAGTTCGACGGATCGTTGAGATGCCAGTGGCCCTGCTTGTCGATGCCGATCAATACCGGTTCGAAACGCGACCGGTCCAGCGCGTCGACGATGTTTTTCGCCGATTGCAGCGACACTTCATGTTCAGCCGAACGGCCACCAAAAATAATGCCAATCCGCAGTTTACTCATTCAGAACTCCTCAACGACTGGCCACCAGATGCGCACCGAACAACAGGTAGCAACTGCCGGCAAAGCGATCCAGCCATGTGCGCGAACGGTCGTACACCCGCGCCATCCGACGGCTGGAGAACAGTAGCGCCACGCTGCAATACCAACTGAACGACAACGTCGCCATGGTCAATACGGCCAGCGCCAGCAACATCGGCGGCACCGTCGCAGGCATGGCGGTCGCGAAGATCGTCGCGACGAACAGTGCGGATTTGGGGTTGGTCATGTTGCCCAGAAAACCCTGGCCATACACCGACCACAACGTGCGCCCCGCATCGGCAATCAAGCGGTTGTCGCCCGCAGTCACCGGCGCTTTGCGCTTGAACTGCTTCAAACCCAGATAGATCAGGTAACAGCCACCGGCAATCTTGAAACCCAGGTAAAGCGTCGGCGCCGCGCTGAACAGCGACTTGATGCCCAGCCCGCCCGCCAGCCCCCAGAGCACCGTGCCCGTCGCCACGCCCAGCGCGGCTACCACGCCATGACGCTTGGATTGACTGGCCGCCAGTTGCGCGATGTTGAAAAAATTCGGTCCCGGCGTCACCACCGCAACGGTCCACAGCAGCGCCAGCGACAACAAGGGTGCGGCGTAGCTCAGGTGGGACATTTCCATGATGGGGGTCGCCTTCGTGGCTGCAGAAGATGTGCAACACAGTGCAACATTTCCCTTCGGTTTTCTACTTGCACGAGGCCTTCCATCGGCCAGAAGACAGACGACCGATCACTGGGTTAACGTGATCCGTATCGAGTTCCAGGCAACGATCAGCATGACCAGACACCCACCGCACAATGACTGGTTCCACCGCGCGCCCGATGTGGCGGGTCTGCAGCGGTTCGAGGCATTTTTTGCCGGACATGGCTACGACCTGCATCGCCACGACACCTACGCCATCGGCCACACCCTCGCCGGCGTGCAGCGCTTCCAGTACCGCGGCGGTTGGCGCCACAGCCTGCCCGGCGGGACGATGGTGCTGCACCCGGACGAAGTCCACGATGGCGAGGCCGGGACCGAGACCGGGTTTCAGTACCGAATGATGTACATCGAACCGGCGCTGATCCAGCAGATGCTCGGCGGTCAGCCGCTACCGTTCATCAAGAACGGCTTGTCGCCCGACCCGCGCCTGTTCGCCGCCACCGAAGTCCTGCTGCGCAGCCTCGATATACCCCTCGAACCGCTGGAAGCGCAGGACGCGCTGTTCGATCTGGCGCAAGCCTTGAACAGCGCTGGCGGAGTCACTGCCAGGCATGCAAGCTTCGACTACAGGGCCGCGGAGCGCGCGCGGGAATACATGCACAGCGCACTGGATCGCACCGTGACGCTGGAAGAACTGGCGCACCACAGCGGCCGGGATCGCTGGAGTCTGTCGCGAGATTTTCGCCTGTTGTTCGGCACCAGCCCTTACCGTTACTTGACCATGCGCCGACTCGATCTGGTTCGTTCGCTGCTGATTCAAGGGCAGTCGCTGGTCAGCGCCGCACTGATCGCCGGCTTCACCGATCAGAGCCACATGACCCGCCAGTTCAGCAAAACCTACGGTTTGTCGCCCGCGCGCTGGATGAAGATGCACCGGCGCTGAGCCACGCACAATCGTACAAGAAGCACGCTGCTGCGCTGGCTATCGTGGCTTGACGATCAACCATGAGAGCTGCGCCATGAAAGCCTACGAAAGCCTGAATTTCGCCGAAAAAATCTCCCGGATCGACTCGCACTGGACACCGCGGGTCATCGCCGAAATGAACGACTATCAGTTCAAGGTGGTGAAGTTGCTGGGGGATTTCATCTGGCACGACCACCACGATACCGACGAAGCCTTCATCGTTCTGGAAGGCCAGTTGCGCATCGATTTTCGCGATGGTCACGTGCTGGTGAATGCCGGCGAAATGTATGTGGTGGCCAAGGGTGTCGAGCACAAGCCGTTCGCCGGGCAGGAGGTGAAACTCCTGCTGATCGAACCCCGAGGCGTGTTGAACACCGGTGACAAGGGTGGCGAACGCACGGCGCAGAACGACCTCTGGGTGTGACGTCTTACGGCTGTAAGGTCTTGCCGTCCACCGGATCACCGATTGTCAGGAAATGCCCTCCCGCCACGTGGTGCAAGGTGCGCAATGCATCGTGCCCCTCGAAGTGCCAGCGACCGTCGCTGAACACGCGCTCGTCCGCCTGGGCGGCAATCACTTCGGCCAGGAACAGATCGTACTGTTGGTGATTGCCGGGCTCCGGCAGCAGTCGGCATTCCAGCCAGGCCACGCAACCTTCGAGCATCGGCGCATCGATCAGCTCGCCGCTGAAAGTCTGCAAGTCATAGGTCTGGAATTTGTCTCGGCCCTGGCCCTGAGTCAGCTCCAGGCCGGACGTCGAGCCAACGGTTTGCACGATATCGGCCTGGGCGGCGCAGGGTACGCTCAGCACGAACGTGCCCGACGCTTCCAGCAATTGCCGGGTCCAGGTGGACTTGTCCAGCACCACGGCAATTTTCGGCGGTTCGAAATCCAGCGGCATGGCCCAGGCCGCCGCCATGATGTTGCGCTGCCCGTCATGGGCG
The DNA here is from genome assembly GCF_055803035.1 of Pseudomonas sp. 300. NCBI lineage: Bacteria > Pseudomonadati > Pseudomonadota > Gammaproteobacteria > Pseudomonadales > Pseudomonadaceae > Pseudomonas > Pseudomonas sp. 300. The sequence continues at coordinate 3,729,505 of NZ_JAVLRV010000002.1, forward strand.
GCGCTGACCAGCACGGTCGGCCCATGATTGAGCAGGCGATAAGCCTTGGACAAGGGAACCGGGCGGCGATGGGAAGCGCTCATGGGCATCTGCTCCTGGGGAAAGATGCCGATTGTAGCGATTTCCACCCGGTTGGCAGGCATCAACTCGATAGCTGATTGGCGAACTGTCCGACCGCATTCACCACTTTCTGCGCGCCGTCCTGAATTTCGACAATCACCGTGCCCGCCTCTGCCGCCAGCGCCAGGCCTTGTTCGGCCTGAAGTTTACCGTCGGTCATCAGGGCTACGGCGTTACGCGCCATGTCCTGGTTCTGACGCACCACCAACACGATTTCATCGGTGGCCTGACTTGTGCGCGAAGCCAGTTGCCGGACCTCGTCCGCCACCACGGCAAAACCACGCCCCTGCTCTCCGGCCCGGGCGGCTTCGATGGCCGCGTTGAGCGCCAGCAGGTTGGTCTGTTCGGCGATGCCACTGATGGTTTTGACGATGGTGCCGATCACCAGCGATTGCTCATTCAGCGCTTCGATTCCCTCGCCGGCGGTTTGCATGTGCTCGGCCAGGTCGCGCATCACGTTCACCGCTTGTGTCACCACGGCCGTGCCGCGCTGGGCGCTTTGATCGGTTTGTTGCGAGGTGCCGTAGGCAATGTTGGCCGCTTCTGCGACGGCGTGTTCCTGATTGACCTGATCGGTAATCACGGTGGCGAACTTCACCACTTTATAGAGCTTGTTGTTGGCGTCGACCACCGGGTTGTAGGACGCCTCCAGCCAGACCGTACGCCCGTGGCTATCCACGCGCTTGAAGCGGCCGGCGACGAACTCTCCGGCATTCAGGCGACGCCAGAAGTCCTGATACTCGGCACTGCTGTACTCCTGCGCATCGCAGAAGGTGCGGTGATGTTTGCCCTTGATTTGCGCCAGGCTGTAACCCATGCCGTTGAGGAACCGTTCATTGGCTGCGAGCACGTTGCCAGCGAGGTCAAACTCGATCACCGCCGTCGAGCGCACCAGCGCGCCGATCAGGTTCTCATGCTCACGGGACGCCTCGATGGTGCGGGTCAGGTCACTGGAAAAAATCGAGAAATGCTTGATCCGCCCGTCCGAGGAACGCACCGGCTGCACGATCGAGCGCAACCAGGCTTCCTGGCCATCACCTCGCAGCAGGCGCACTGCACCGGAGAAGTGCTCGCCACGGGTCAGCGCGGCCTTGAAACGGTGGTGGAATTCATCGGACTTCACGTGGGGCGGCACGATGTCTTCGATCGGACGATCGATCAGGTCGTGGCTCTTGTAGAGCATCTCGCTGAGAAAATTCTGATTGACCGATTGAATACGCCCATCGGGATCAAGGGTCAGGACCAGCATTTCGCTTTCCAGACTTTCCTTCACTTGCTGAAGGCTGGAGAGTTCTTCGCGAAGAGCCGACAACTCTTGCTTCAAGCGTTTGTTGAACATGGGAAAGCACCGATGGGCAGGGATAGAAAGCGGCATGCAGCCTAACCATCGGCCTTGGGAGTATTTTCTGAAGAGTGTTTCAGGGTTGTCCTACAAAAATATTCGTCATGTGCGCCACGCCGCCTTCAATCAGATGGCACCAGCCGCCGGGCAGTTGCCTGTCCTCGGCATGCGCGCACCGAAATACAACGCGCTGCTCACACCCACCGCGCCCATCACCGCGCAGAAGATCACGCAAATCCACGGACTCCACGGCATCAGGCCGATCAGCAACAGCGGTGTGATACTCGCCCACGCGGCGTAGGCAATGTTGTACGTGAAGGAAATCCCCGACACGCGAATCCGCGCCGGGAACAGGCTGACCATCACCGACGGCACCGCGCCGACCACGCCACAACTCAGGCCGGCAATCGCGTACGCCAGACCGATCCAGTGGCTGCCAATGATCAGGCTGGTATAGAGCACGCCAATGCCCAGCGGCAGCAGCAGGCTATACAGCATCACCGTGCGCCAGGCGCCGATGCGGTCGACCAGCAAACCGGCCAGCACGCAGCCGATGTTCAGGAACACGATGCCCAACGCGCTCAGGGCAAAGGTGTGGCTGGCGGTCATGCCGAAAGTTTTCTGCATCATGGTCGGGGTGATGACCACAAAGACCACCACGGCCGAAGTCAGCACGCAGGTGAGAATCATCGCCGGCAAAATCGCCAGGCGATGTTCGCGCAAGACCGTGCGTAGCGGCAGTTCGACCGCGTCATCGCGTTTCGACTGCATCGCCATGAACACCGGGGTTTCGCTGAGCCAGCGGCGTAGCCAGACGCCTATCACGCCAAACACGCCGCCCAGCAGGAACGGGTAACGCCACGCGTAATCGAGGATTTCCGCCGGGGTGAACGCCTGCGCCAGAAAGGTCGCCGTCAGCGCGCCGATCAAGTAACCAAAGGTCAGCCCCGCTTGCAGGAAACCGAGCGCGTAACCACGGTGCGCGACCGGTGCGTGCTCGGCGACAAACACCCAGGCACTCGGCACTTCTCCGCCCACCGCCGCGCCTTGCAGAATCCGCAGGGCCAACAGCAGCAGCGGCGCGAAATAGCCGATCTGGGCGTAGGTCGGCATGATGCCGATCAGCAGGCACGGCAGCGCCATCATCAAAATGCTCAAGCTGAAGACTTTCTTGCGCCCCAGCCGGTCGGCGAAATGCGCCATCAGGATCCCGCCCAACGGCCGCGCCAGGTAACCGGTGACGAAAATCCCGAAACTTTGCAGCAAGCGCAGCCATTCGGGCATTTCCGGCGGAAAGAACAGCTGGCTGAGGGTCAGGGCGAAAAACACGAAAATGATGAAATCGTAGATTTCCAGCGCACCGCCAAGGGCCGCAAGGCCGAGGGTCTTGTAGTCCGAGCGGCTGAACGGTGCCGGGCGCGAATCGTTGAGAGCAGTCATCAAAAAGAACTCTGGCATGGACAAGAAACCAAGGCGCCCATGGTCTACGCAAATGCGCCAGCGGACAACCCGTTAGACCATCGTCCCGTATGGCTAAAAACTTCGTCACAAATCGTGACCGATTGATTTACTGTTGGCACCTGTCCAGATGGGCCTCTGCGGCCCTGAAGACCACAACAAACATAAAAATTCGAGGTACTCCCGTGGCTGCTGATATCGAAGATACCCGCTCCGCCCGTTTTGCCCTGCGCTGTTCAAGTTTTGCCGAACGCTGGTTTCCCGACTCCTGGGTATTCGCCGCGCTGGCGGTGATCATCGTCGCCGTGGCCACCCTGTTCATGGGCGCCAAACCCACCGACGCGGCGATGGCATTCGGTGACGGGTTCTGGAGCCTGATCCCGTTCACCATGCAGATGGCCTTCGTGGTGATCGGCGGCTATGTGGTTGCCAGCTCGCCTCCCGCCGTGAAACTGATCGACCGCCTGGCGCGCATCCCCAAGAACGGCCGTTCCGCCGTAGCATGGGTGGCGTTGATTTCCATGGTCGCGTCGCTACTGAACTGGGGTCTGTCGCTGGTATTCGGCGGCTTGCTGGTGCGTGCCCTCGCCCGTCGCGTCGATCTGAAAATGGATTACCGCGCGGCCGGCGCAGCAGCGTATCTGGGCCTTGGCGCCGTGTGGGCCTTGGGCCTGTCGTCTTCCGCCGCGCAATTGCAGGCCAACCCGGCCAGCCTGCCGCCGTCGATTCTGTCGATCACCGGGGTGATTCCTTTCACACAAACGATCTTTCTCTGGCAGTCCGGCGTCATGCTGCTCGCGCTGATCGTGGTCTCGCTGATCATTGCCTACGCCACCGCACCCGGCCCGAACTCGGCCCGTGATGCCGAAGCCTGCGGCATCGACCCGAGCTTCAACCTGCCGCCATTGCAACCGCGCACCCGCCCCGGCGAATGGCTGGAACACAGCCCGTTGCTGACGATTCTGCTGGTGTTGCTGGCGGCCGGGTGGCTGTTTCACGAGTTCTCGACCAAACCGGCGATCAGTGCGATTTCCGGCCTGAACACCTACAACTTCCTGTTCATCATGCTCGGTGCCTTGCTGCACTGGCGCCCGCGAAGCTTCCTCGATGCGGTGTCACGCGCGGTGCCGACCACCACCGGCGTGCTGATCCAGTTCCCGTTGTACGGTTCGATCGCTGCGTTGATGACCACGGTCAAAGGCACTGACGCGCAGACCCTGGCGCACCACATCTCGACCTTTTTCGTACAAATCGCGTCCCACGACACCTACGCCCTGCTGATGGGCGTGTACTCGGCGATCCTCGGGTTCTTCATTCCGTCGGGCGGCGGCAAGTGGATCATCGAAGCGCCGTATGTGATGCAAGTGGCCACCGACCTGAACTACCACCTGGGCTGGGCCGTGCAGATCTACAACGCCGCCGAAGCCCTGCCGAACCTGATCAACCCGTTCTACATGTTGCCGCTGCTGGGCGTACTGGGGTTGAAGGCACGGGACTTGATCGGGTTTTCGTTCGTGCAACTGCTGGTGCACACGCCGCTGGTGCTGTTTCTACTGTGGGCGTTGGGGACGACGCTGACGTATACGGCGCCGGTGATGCCTTAAACGGTGTTGATTGCACCTGCTGTGAGGCAGGTGCGATCAGTCTTTATCGGTGGGTAACACCTTCAGAAGTTCAGGCAAAGCAGCCTGAACCGTATCCCACACCACTTCCAGATTGATAACGAAGTAGCCGTGAGCAATGCGGTTGCGCATACCTCGCATGCTGCGCCATGGCACCTGAGGGTTCTGCGTGGCGTACTCGACGTAACGATCCATGATTTTGGTCGCGGCCTCGCCAATAATGATGAGGCTCATGATGACGGCTTGCTGGGGTTCGTTTGTCGTCGAAGAACTCTTCTTTACTCAAACCTTCGACAAAGATCAGCGCATCCCCAGCGGCCTGACGCATATGGTCAAGGTAATCGCCGAGACGGTTATCGGTCATACGGGACGAGCCTGCTCAAGCACCTGCTGGCGAAACTTCACAGGAAGATCGCCGGGCGTCAGCAGATCGACACTCACCCCCAACAAATCCTCAAGTTCAACCTGAAGGCCGCCAAGATCAAAAAGTGTGGCACCTGGCAGTGCATCTACCAGCAGATCAAGGTCACTCCCCTCTTTATCCGTCCCGAGCAGTGCCGAACCGAACACACGAGGATTGGCTGTACGAAAGCGGCCGACAACCTCACGAACGGCAACTCGTTGTAGATCAAGTGCAATCGAGGGCTTCATATTTCACCTTTACCCAGTGCAGTATTGCGCCAGTCTAGCAGTGCTTGAGAGAGGTAAACACTGCGCCACTTGTAACCCGACCTGTCACATCCCACTGTACTCGCCTCCGTTTTCAGGGGCCCACACGCTGAAAAGGATCTGAGCATGTTCAAACTCGCAGGACTCACCCTCGCCGCCCTCACCCTGAGTACCGTCGCCCATGCCGATGCCGATCTGAAACTGGGCAGCACCGAGCGCGTCACCCGGCTGTTTGCCTACCCCAACAACTGCAACGTGATCTGCTTTCGCAACTGGACGCTGGAGCAAACCGTCGAGCATTACCTGACCCAAAGCGTGCAGCGCGATGGTTACAGCGACGCGAAGGTGCAAGTCAAAACCGATAACGATCAGCTCTATGCCGCCATCACCGGGGTGCCCAGAGGCTATGAAAAGCCGTTGGCGGCGCTGCTCGATGCCGGCGACCTGGCCTACACCGGCGCCAGCAAGCTGAATGCCGACGGCAAGTGGGCTTATAGCTGGTACTTGTTCCTGCCGCTGGGCATGGCACTGGAGAACCGCAGAAGTGTCGAGTTGCTGCACTTCCCGCCGGATTATTCGCTGACCCAGGCACAGGATTACTTGAAGTCGGCCACCACTGATCGTTGGGCCACGCTGCTGACGGTCAACGGGATCGCTGCCGATCAGACGCCGGCTTTCCAGACCATCATTGACATCGCGCCGATTGCCGCGCCCTCCAACGCAGGCAAGGATCTGGAAGGCGTCTACGACTACTTCAAGGACTACCAGACCACCATGGTCAAGGAAGTCAGCCAGAACGCCAGCGGTACCACGCTGCCGATGGTCGCCTTCGGCGCGCCGGTGCGCAACTGGATCAAACAGCAATACGGGCCAACCGTGAACGTGCTAGGCCTGGTAACCATCAGTCCGAAGGACGGGGTAAAAGTGCCGGTGCTGGGTTCCAACCATCCAAGCTACATCTGGTACGCCGCCGACCCGGACAGCTATACCGGTAAGGATGCCCAGGCCCAGGCTGACGCGGCGGGCCTGAAAGTCATGGGCCAGGACTTGAGTGCCGCGTGCTGGCAAGCCGCCATGGGCCGAGACCCGGACAGCAATCCAGACATTGAACTGAGAAGTTGCACCCAGACCTGGCAGGTGGCCCAGGCAGATAAAACCTGCGAACTGTTCTACACCTCGATCCGCAACCTGACGCCCGGGCAAGCCACGGCCAAATGCGCGACGACACCGATCAAGTCTCAGCTTAAACAGCTCAAAGCCCCGGCGCCTGCGGCCGCGATGCCTGCTCCGCATCTGTAAAAGGCTGAACAGCGTTCCTGCGTAAGCCTTGGCTGACGCAGGAACACGCACTTTTCTTCTGTCAGTTATGACAGTAGACCGTTTGTTTTTTTTGCGAGAGGCTTGAGACATACCCATGTGTTGCAGGGCTGACAGGATGTCAGCCGACGGAGGTCGCAGCACCCAGCCGACAAGGATTGTTATGAAAGCCTACGCCGAACAAGCATTACCCCCACCGCCGTCCAAAGGCATTTACCCGTTTGTCGAGTTGCCGCTGAGCCTTGGATTCCCGTCCTTGGAAGACTTTCAGATCGTCAATAGCCCTCAGGCAAAGGCAAAAGCCGTCTGCGCTCTGCGGGAGTTTCCACGTCTGAGTCGAATCTGCCGGGTTTCCGGGCATCTATTGCCGTATCGCTGTCGACACACCCGGCAAATGGCGCCGGGCATTCATGTATACGACCCACGGTTCTGCGGACTGCTCAGCCACGCCTGCGACCCCAACACCTTTCTCGACATGAGTGAGCTGTGGTTATGGGCGTTGAAGGACATCAGGAAAGGCGATCGGCTGACGATTGATATAGCCATGACCGAAGACAAGCTGCAGCGGCAATTCGCCTGCCGCTGCGCCTGTCCCTGCTGCCGAGGCTGGATCACCGGCTACGACGAAGCACCGAATGTCGATGGCCAGTTGTTTTTCCAGAATTGGCGTCGATGAAGCCTGTGCTGATGTTACTTACAGCGGCTCGAACGGACGCAGGCGGTACTGCGGCGGCAACTGCTCGAAACCACTGATGGTGGCGTTCAGGCTCTTCCACCGACCGTCCTTGATGCCATAGATGCAGCCGTGAATCGACAGCTTCTGCCCGCGGTGCCAAGCGTTTTGAACAATGCTGGTGTGCCCGACGTTGGCCACTTGCTGGATCACGTTGAGTTCGCAGAGGCGATCAACCTGCTCCTCCTCGGTAGGCAGTTTGGAGAGCTCTTCACGCTTTTCGTAATAAAGATCGCGAATAGAACGCAACCAGCCGTCGATCAAGCCGAATTGGCGGTCCTGCATCGAGGCTCGCACACCGCCGCAGCCATAGTGGCCGGTGACAAGGATGTGTTTGACCTTGAGCACGTCCACCGCGTACTGAATCACCGACAGGCAATTGAGGTCCGTGTGCAATACCACGTTGGCCACGTTGCGGTGGACGAACAGGTCGCCGGGCAGCATGCCGACAATCTCGTTCGCCGGCACGCGGGCGTCGGAGCAGCCAATCCAGAGGAATTCCGGCGTTTGCTGACGGGCCAGTTTGGCGAAGAAATCAGGATCTTCTTTGGTGATCGCGTCAGCCCAGCGCTCGTTGTTATCAATCAGATCTTGTAATTCGTTCATGCAATGAAGCCTCGAGAATGATGCGCTGCTTTGACTGACAACCGTCCGTCGGGGTCACGCGCGAGATGCAGATTGCCGCTGGTGCATATTACCTGCACACCATGCCGGTGGAATTCTGAGGAGCCCAGTGGGTCCACCGTAGTAAGGCCCACAGTATGAGGAATTGCCATGACTGATTCACGACGTCCTTACGATGCGACGCAACCGGAGCCCATCGACGACAACGAAGACCGCATGGGCTCGATGCATGAGCTGGATTTCGACGAGGAAGAACCCAGCGCCAAAATCGGCGATGAACTGACGGAAAACGAGCGCCAGCGACTGATGCCGCGGGGGCGCGTGCTTGAAGCCGGCATGACCGGCGCCGCGACCGCTGACCATGAGTCCACCGATGATGACATGAGCCCGGAAACCCTGATCCGTGAAGACGGTGCTCGGGATGCGCATGAGGCCGGTGAAGGCGGCCAGGCCGATTGGGATTTGAGCGTTGTCGATGAAGACGACATCGGCGGGGGCAATGGTCTGGATGAAGAGGAATTGGCGCGGCGGGATCCGATGGATGGTAATCGGTGATCTTCGGTTCCCGAGAAACGCCATCGCGAGCAGGCTCGCCCCCACAGGTTTGATGTACGACACCAATCCACTGTGGGAGCGAGCCTGCTCGCGATGCTTTTAAGGAAGCTCAGTCAACCAGGGTGCAGGCCATGACCACCGCGTCTTCGCGCCCACCCACGGCCGGATAATAATCCCGACGCCGGCCAATCTCGTTAAACCCATACCGCTCATACAACCGGAACGCCGACCGATTACTGTCGCGTACTTCCAGAAAACACTCCCGCGCCTCAGCCTTATAGGCAATCGACATCAAGTGCTCCAGCAGCGTTAAACCCAACCCGCGCCCCTGATTTTCCGGTTTGACGGTGATGTTCAGCAAATGCGCTTCATCCAGAATAATCTGCACCACGCCGTGCCCGACCTGTTGCGAACCTTCAAACATCAGCCAGATCTGGTACTTGCCCAGCCCATCGAGAAAAATCCCGCGGGTCCAGGGATGACTGTACGCCGCGAATTCAATTTTCAGCACAGCGTCCAGGTCTGCCTCGGTCATCGGGCGAAACGATACAGCGTCACTCATTCGATTCTTTCCAGCGCGCCATCAGCCGACGCATGGCTTGCCAGACATCAGCCTTACGCTGTGGCTCTTCCATTAATAATTCCAGACCCGGAAGGGCCCAGACCGCGCCCAGGCCTTCGACCTGAAGTTCACGGTTGAAGGATTCGGCGTTGGCCTCGCCAGCAAAGCGCACCGCCGGCAGGCCGATCAGCCACACGCAGACACACGGTGCGTCTTCCAGTCGGGCCGAAAGGAAACCTTGTACGAAATCACGAGCCGCTTCCGGGCCTTGATCCATGGTGCCGCGGGCCAACAACGGCCAGCGCACCGGTTCGCCGACAATTTGCGGGCTGTCCGGCAGACCGGCGGCGCGCAGCATGTCTTTGAGTAGCAGGTAAGCAGGATCGCGGGTCTGGAAGGTTTCGCCTGTGGGTAACTCCACCAGCAGCAGGCAACGACCGGCGCGCAACAATTGCAGGGCGAATCGCGGAGGAGGCACGACCGGCGCCTTGACCACGACCGGAGCCTCCTCTTCTTCGACCTTGGCATTGGTACGCGTACTGGCCAACGATGGGCGCGGCACCTCGATTTTTACCCGTTCGGCCGGTTTGACCACAGGTTCTGCGGGTGCATCGGCCACGGGCGCCGACACCATCGGGGCGACGACCAACGGTTCGGGCACCTCCAGCAGCTCGGGCCGCGAGGGCGCGGCAAAGGGCAATTCGGTACGCGGCAGCCAGTTGACCACCTGCATGGCGGTCAAATAAGCGCGGCGACGGGACTCGATTAGCAAAGGTCGGCCACTTGTGGATAACTAAAGTGCGCTGATTCTACCGCCCTTCGCTCAAGATCGCCCGCTGTTGATCGATACTCTTACCCATAGAATCAGCGACAGCCCGTCCCGAGAGTGAATCGCAACGGGCGTGATGCAGTACAATCGCTGCTTTTATTCGACAACCAGCCGGCCATTCCGATGATCGAACCCAAGCGCGTCTTGCGCGCCCTCGCTGAACACTGGGCACTTCTGGAGCCACTGTGCGAGCACTTCGACCAAGGCACACTGAGCCTCAACGAACTGCGCACGCAACTGGCCGCCCAGCAACTCGACAGTACGCCGCAGGACATCACCAGCCTGCTGGACGTGTGGATCCGCCTCGACATTCTGGTTCCCGTGGCGAAAAGCCCGAACCGTTTCGAGCTCAACGCGCAAATCCACGACTTCCTCGCTTACCTGCGCCGTGAGCACCGGCTGGGCCTGTGCCTGGAAATCGAAGCCTATCTGCGCCACCTCGAACGCCTGGCCGGTTACATCCAGGACGCTTTCGACATCCGTGACGGCCACGACCTGGCGCGCCAGTTGCGCCTTCTCGACATGCGCGTACGCGATGTATTGAAAAAACTCGCCAACGACGAACAGGCCCTGGTGGCCGTCGCCGAACGCGCCAAGACCAGCGACCGGCAGATTCCGCTGCGTCAGCGTTACGCCGAAGTGCTGGCGACCTGGGACGAATACGTCGAACCGATGATTCAGTTGGTGAACGCCGACGGCGCCTTCGAGCAAGGCGTGCGCAAGGTCGAAAACGTCCTGTTGAAGATGCTCACCGAACAGCAGCGCCTCGGCCACCTGGTCGATGACGACATGCTGCTGCGCACCCACGCGCGCATCCTCGAAATGCAGACCAGCGCCCAGCTGACCTTGCGTCATGCCCGCGAATTGCTGCTGCCGCTGCGTGAAGAAGCGCGTCGCCATAACGCCGTGACGCGTGGCGCAGCGCTGGCCTTGTCGGCCATCCGTCGCAAAGGCATCGATGCGGTGCCGCAAGCGGCGATGCCGATGTTCACCCGGCCGCAAAGCACCTTCCTCGGCAGCGCCAGTCAGGTCGAAGCCTACGTTTACGCCCTGGCCCGTTTCGAGCCAAAACCGGCACGCTTCCCCAAGGCCCACAAGACCCAGAAAGGCGAAGCCCCGCGCGCGCCACGCACGGTTCGGGAAATGCTCGAACGCTGTGAAGACGCCCTGCCGATGCCGGATCTGATGACCTGGCTGCTGGAGCAGGAACCGGACGGCGCCACCGACGAATTGCTGTACTGGTTCTCACGCCTGTCGCGGGAGAAACGCTTCAAACGCGAGCGTCTGGAACGCCGCGATTACCACACTCATGAGCATCAGGTCAGCCTGCGCTCCTTCGCCCTGCTCTCGGCCCGCGATACCGCCGCCGAGGATTCTGCGAGCATTCCCAATGCATCTTGATCTATCCGAACTGTCCCAGCTGGCGCCGATCTTTCGCGAGCTGTTCAAGGGCTACCACGTCAGCCGCCGCGACCCGGAGCTGTACGCGCAACTGTCGAACTTCCAGGACCAGTACCGCACGCTGTTCAAGGCGCTGGGCTTCGAACTGGTCTGCGACACCCGTGGTTTCTATTACTTTGTGCCGGACCTCGCCGCTGCTGCGGTGAACAAGACCGCGCAGCGGCTGGCGCTGTTCACCTTCATCCTCGTCGAGCATCTGGCCGATCAGGGCCGTGACCCGATTGCCGTGCTCGACGGCGGCAGCCTCGGTCGCGATGAATTGCCGTCGTTGCTGGAGAAGTACCGCGACCTGTTCATCCAGGCCGAAGTGCAGACCGTCGAAGAACTCGAAGAAAAAATCATGCGCCGCATGACGCAGCTCGGTTTTGCCGGCGAAGAAAACGGCGTCTACCGTTTCCTGCCGCCGATGCACCGTTTCCTCGACGTGTGCCTGTCGGTTCAACAAGACCGCGATCTGGCCGCCAGCCTGCACAGCGTGCTACCGCTGCCGGTTCCGGTGCTGATCGATGACGACAGCGACGAAAAACTTTTGGAAACCGATGATCCGCTGGACCTCAGTGACTTCGAAGAAGAAAGCGAAGAAGACGCCATGGCCCGCGCCATTGCCGAAGAACAGGAGACCGACGCATGAGCAAGGAACGCTACGGCATTCGCCGCTTTGCCCTTTTGAACACCGCCGGTTACAGCCTCGGCCTGTTTCCGCTGGAAGAACCGTTGTCAGTCTACGGCGCGAACAACCTCGGTAAATCCGCCTCGATCAACGCCTTGCAGTTCCCGATTCTGGCGCGCATGTCGGACATGAGTTTCGGCAAGTACAGCCTGGAACAATCCCGGCGTTTCTACTTCGCCTCGGACACCAGTTACATCCTGGTGGAAGTCTCGCTGCCCCACGGTCCACACGTGATCGGCGTGGTCGGTCGCGGCCCGGGCGGTGGTTTCGGTCACCAGTTCTTTGCCTACGCCGGCAAGCTGGACCTGGCGCATTACCAGAAGAACGACACCTGCCTGCGTCAGAAAGAGCTGTTCACCAACCTTGAACGCGAGGGTCTGAAAGCCTACGAACTCAAACCGGATGAACTGCGTCGCTTGCTGGTCGGCGGCCACACCTCGATTCCGCTGGACCTGACGCTGATTCCGCTGCGTTCCACCAGCGAGCAGAGCCTCAAGACCTTCCGCGCATTGTTCATCAACCTGCTGCACATGCGCGAAATCACTGCGGCCAAGCTCAAGCAATTGTTCCTCGATGCGTTCGAACACAGCCTGCGCTCCGGCAGCGTCGATTACATCGCCGCGTGCGAAGAAGCGTTCCGCGATGTACGACGCATGGAACAGGACTACAACTCACTGGTCACCGCGGGGCCATTGGTTGAAGCGCTGGCCTCTGGCGTTGCTCAGCGCAATATCCTGCGCGGCAAACTGCACCGGATCTCGCCGCTGCTCGACTCATTGCTCGGCACCTGGTCGGACTACGCCAGTGCGCGCAAGGAAGAGCTGACGATTCAGGCCGAGCATTACCGCAACGAGCAAGACGCGCTGCAAAACGATCAGCGCGGCGGCACCCAGGAGCTGATGCGCCTGGAGCGGGAAATCACCGGTATCCAGCGCTGGCTCGGCGAGTTGTCAGTGCTCAAGCATCGCTTCGCGTTGGTCACCGACGTCAAAGTGCTGGAGCAGCAACTGCTCGCGGCCAAGGATGCTCACGATGAACTGGCCGGCGCGCTGGCACAGTCGCGACAGTTCTCTGCCGAAGACCTGGAAGAGCGTCTGCGGGATCTGGAAAAACGCCTGAAGTCGGTGAAACAACAACTCGATCACGCCGACAACAACAGCTACGCCCGCCTGCGCGAAGAGTTCTCGCAACAGGACGTCGAGCGCCTGATGCGCCTGTTCAACAGCGCGCTGTTCAGCCTGCCGCTGGGCGAACACGGGATTACGCTGGACGAGGACGGTCAGTGGGTCAAATCCATGGAGCTGATTCTCGACGGTTTCAAAGGTGAGCGTTTTGAAGTGCCGGGGCTGTCGATCGACATCTCGCACATCGAACCGCCAGCGCTGCAAGCCCTGGCCGACCGCGCGGCGCTGCGTGATCAAAAAGAGCGTCTGGAGAAAGAACTCAAGCAACTGAAAACCCAGCAAGCTGTTGCAGCAGACCGCGCAGCGAGCAAGACTCAGACCGAAGCGCTGTACCAGCAAGTGCTGGACGCGCAAAAAGCCCTGGAAGATTTCCGTCGCGCGCAAACCCTGAGCGCCGAAGAAGGCGACAAGCTTGAGCAGCTGGCACAGATGGAGGCGGCACAGGACGAGTTGAAACGCTCCAGCGACGCCTTCACCGAACGCGTCCAGCAACTGTCGGCCAAGCTGCAACTGGTCGGCCGGCAGATCGGCGACATGGAAGCCAAGCAACGCACCCTCGACGACGCCCTGCGCCGCCGTCAGCTGCTGCCGGCAGACCTACCGTTCGGCACACCATTCATGGACCCGATCGACGACTCCATGGACAACCTGCTGCCGCTGCTCAATGACTACCAGGACAGCTGGCAGGGTTTGCTGCGCAGCGACGGCCAGATCGACGCGCTGTACGCTCAGGTGCGCCTCAAGGGCGTGGCCAAGTTCGACAGCGAAGACGATATGGAGCGACGTCTGCAACTGCTGATCAACGCGTACGCGCACCGCACCGATGAAGCGCTGACCCTCGGCAAGGCACGTCGCGCGGCGGTCACCGACATCGCCCGGACCCTGCGCAATATCCGCAGCGACTACGACAGCCTCGAGCACCAACTGGCGCTGTTCAACCGCGAGATCAACAAGCGTCAGGTCTCCAACCTGCAGAGCTTCCGTATCGTCCTCGCGCCAAACAAGGAAGCGTTGAAGCACATCGACCAGATCATCCACAGCGCCGGCCAGTACGAAGAAGGCGAAACCCTCTCCGTCTTTGACCTGAGCCAAAGCGCCGATCAGGACAACAAAAACGAAGAAGCCAAGGAATACCTGGCGCGTCTGGTGGCAGCGAACCACAACCAGCTCGGCCTCAAGGACTTGTTCGAACTGGCGTTCGAAATCACCAAGGTCAACGGTCAGCCGGTCATTCATACCGACATCGATGGCGCCGCGTCCAACGGCACGACAATGACCATCAAGGCGCTGACCAACATGTACTTGTTGCTGCACTTGATGGACCGCGACCAGGCCGGCCGCGTACGTCTGCCGTACTACCTCGACGAGGCGGCTGACATCGACGAGAAAAACCAGGCCGCGTTGCTGGAAACCAGCCTGCAACTGGGCTTTGTGCCGATTCTGGCCAGTGTGAAGCCGCAGGTCTGCGCCAGTGTGGCGATCGACCTGGAAGGGGGTAGCGGGCCGAACGGGATCTACATTGATGAGGCGGACTGGAAGTACATTCGTCGTCACGATGAAGTGAAGGCTGTGGTTAACGTTGAAGCGGATGAGCCGGAGCTGGATGCGGTTTGATCGGCGTTAATCGAAGGCAATAAAAAGGCCGCGATCCAGATGGATCGCGGCCTTTTTTATGGCGTGGGATTTTTAGTGAACTTTAGGGCCATTTTGCGGGCTTGCCCGCGAAGGCGTCCTCAGAGACGCCCAATCAAGTACCTGCTATTTGCCGAGGGAAATCTTCGGCGCCCAGGTCAGCCATTCATCTTCAAACTTGTCGAACAACGGGAACGTCTGCTCAGGCCGTGCCGGACTGCCCATACGATCCCCGTCCGGCGTGGCGAAAGCGATACCCCCCTGAATGAGCGTCTCCAGCGACTCGGTGCGCACCGTCGCCCCCTTGAACAAACCGTAGTCGAAACCAAAACCGCTGGTGTTCCAGAAACGTGTGCCGCTACGCACCAATGGCGCGTATTTCGGCTCGATCAGAATGTGCACCAAAACACGGTCAGCGGTCTGGCCCAGCTCATAACCTGTCACCTTGCCCACAGTGACTTCGCGATATGTCACCGGCACACCGGTTTTCAACGAGCCACGGCGAGCGGCGCTCAGAACCAGGCTTAAACCGGCTTCCTGCTTGACGGCCTCTGGCGGATTGGACAAGGCCACGAAGTTTTTCTGTGGGCCAAGGTTCTTCGCGGCCGGTTGCACTTCGATGTACTGGCCAGTCACCAGGGTTTCCAGGTTTGAGGTCTTCATCAGACCCAGTTCGGGTTTGACCACCCAGAACTGACTGCCTACCCGCGCAATGCGCTCCGGCACTTCGGTGATCCGCGCGGTGAGCAGCACCGACTGCAGGTCATCGCTGAGGTCGACGTCTTCAATTTTGCCGACATCCAGGCCTTTGAATTTCACAGGAGTGCCGCTGCGCAAGCCATCGGCGCGATCGACCCTGATCGTGACCACGGTGCCTTTTTGGTTGGCCTCGTCATGGCTGGCAAACAGGCGGAAACGAGGAATGCGTTTTTGCAATGGCGCTTTGGCTTGCGGGGTTTCGAAGGCAATACCGCCGGCCATCAGGCTTTGCAGCGACTCGCTTTTGACCTGGATTCCACCGGTCAGACCACCCGTGAGCGTAATACCGCTGGCGTTCCAGAAGCGGGTCGAGGCGTTAACCAACCCTTCGTATTCCTTCTCGATGTGCACGCCGATCACCAACTGCTTCTTGGTGCGCGAGAACTGATAGCTCTGGACCGAACCTACTTTGACCTGCTTGTAGAGAATCGGGCTGCCGACTTCCAGTGAACCCAGGTTCTCGGTGAACAGCACCAGGTGCAGGCCCGGTGCCCGCAAGTCGAGCGGCGGTGCTTTCGGCCTCGCCACAAATTCGCGCTGCGGTGCGGCCCCCTTGTCCCCTGGGCGCACGGCAATGTAGTTACCTTTGACCAGCGCTTCGAGACCGGTGATGCCCGCGAGGGAGATCGAGGGTTTGACCACCCAGAACTGGGTGCCATCAACGAGGTAATCCTCAGCCAGCGGATCAAGGGTCAATTCCGCGGTGGCACTGGACAGATCAGGATCGATCTTGAGCGCTTTCAGCGTGCCGACCTGAATGCCTTTGTACATCACCGGCGTCCGGCCAGCCTGCATACCTTCGAAGTCACTGAGTTTGACCTTGACCCGGATACCGGCAGCGGCGGCATCGAAATCTTCGTAGAGACGAAATGGCAGGCTCGGATCGGTGGGCGGGCTGTCCTTGCGGTTTTCCGGCGTAGCGAAGGCGATACCGCCGGCGACGATGCTCGCCAGGGATTCGCTGCGCACTTTAACGCCGGACAGGTTAGCGTCGATGCTGATGCCGCTGGCATTCCAGAAACGTGTGTGTTTGCGCACCAGCTTGGCGTAAGTGGGCTCGATGAACACCTTGAGCTCAACGGTACTTTGGTCTTCGGACAACAGGTAGCTTTTGATCTGGCCTACCCTGATCTGCTTGTAAAACACCGGGCTGCCACGGTTCAGCGAGCCGAGGCGATCAGCCTTGATGGTCAGGTGCAGACCGGGCTGGGCGTCAGACAGCGGCGGCTCTTCGGCCAGCGCCTTGAACTTGCGCGTGGGCTCCCCTTCGCCCGGACTGATCGCCACATAGTTACCGGAGACCAGGGTTTCCAGCCCCGTGATACCGGCCAGGGTCACACTCGGCTTGACGAGCCAAAAGCGTGTGCTGGTGCGCAGGTATGGCTCCACGTCCTTGTTCATCTCGACGGTGGCAATCACCCCTTTGGAGGCGCCTTCATCGTCGAGCGTGAGGGTTTTCACCTTGCCGACCGACATGCCTTTGTAAACGACTTCAGTCTTGTTGGCCTGAATGCCTTCACCACTTTCGAAACGCACCTGAATCTCAATGCCGGTTTCGCTGTAGGCACGCCAGCCGAGCCAGCCGCCAATGATCAGGGCGATCAGGGGCAACACCCAAATGGCGGACCAGTTCGAGGCCGGTCGGGTTTTCGCTGTAGGCAAATCAGTCATGGTCGTCGTCCGACTCCGTGTTATCCCAAATCAGTCGGGGATCGAAAGTTACTGCGGCAAGCATCGTCA
This sequence comes from Pseudomonas sp. 300, assembly GCF_055803035.1. Taxonomy (NCBI): domain Bacteria; kingdom Pseudomonadati; phylum Pseudomonadota; class Gammaproteobacteria; order Pseudomonadales; family Pseudomonadaceae; genus Pseudomonas; species Pseudomonas sp. 300. The sequence continues at coordinate 3,746,782 of NZ_JAVLRV010000002.1, forward strand.
GAATCACCACACTGGCGAAAGCGATGGCGCCAAGATTGGCTTCGACGCTGGCAAGCCGTCCAAAATTCACGACCGCCACGAGGATGGCGATCACAAAAATATCGAGCATCGACCAGCGGCCGATGAACTCGATAAATCGGTACATCCAGATCCGTTGCCGAGCCGAAAGCGGCTGGCGGCGCTGCACCGAAAACAGCAGCAAGGCGATGCCTACCAATTTGAACGTGGGCACCAGGATACTGGCGATAAAAACGACGGCGGCGATGGGAATCATGCCGTGTTGAACCAGTTGAATCACACCGGACATGATGGTGCTTGGATCACCCTGACCGAGAGAGCTGACAGTCATGATCGGCAGCACGTTGGCAGGAATGTAGAGAATGGCGGCCGTGACCAGCAACGCCCAGGTACGAACGAGGCTGTTCGGGCGGCGGGCGTGAACCACCGCACCGCAGCGGGTACAAACCTGCTCGTCGGTGTCAGCTTCCTGCTTGTTCAATTCATGGCATTCGGTACAAATCAGAATGCCTGCATCAATCGCCCGCATGGGCATCCTCTCCTGACAAAGCCTGCCAGATCTGATGAGGCGACATCACCACCTCCAACCAAACCTGGACCAACAACAAACTGATAAAACACGCCAAGCCGAGACCGACGGTAATTGCTGCCATATCTGCCAGTTTAACGATGGCTACCAGTACGCCCATGAGGTAGACCTCGAGCATCCCCCAATCGCGTAAATGGTGATAAATCCGATAGAGCAGCAAACCGTAACTACGGCCGATATCAAAACGAATACTCAGCAGCACAGCCAATTGGCAAAGCAGTTTGAGCAACGGGATCCCCATGCTGCATAGAAACACAATCACCGAGACGCCCTGCATGCCGGTATCGAACAGACCGACAACGCCGCTCCAAACAGTATCTTGCGACGACTGTCCGAGTAGATTGAGCTGCATGATCGGTAAAAAGTTCGCCGGGATGTACAACAACAGCGCGGCGATGACCAAGGCGAGACTGCGTTGCACGACATTGTGCCGATGGGCATAGAGCTCGTAGCCGCAACGCGGACAAAGGGCTTTCTCGCCATGGGCGAGTTCGGGCTTGCGCATCAGCAAGTCGCACTCATGGCACGCCACCAAGTCGTCCAGCGGTAATTCTGACAGCCCGGGGGCGTCAACCGGATCTGGCATAAAGGCACTGACTCCGAAAAAGTTGGACCTATTCTAGTGTCATGAGTCGAAAATAACTGTGCAAATTTGTGCTGGTCCGAATCGTGCTTTTATTCCGGACAAAACAAAACCCCTACCTGCATACGCAGATAGGGGTTTCGGAATTTAATCTTGACGATG
>NZ_JAVLRV010000002.1:3748233-3777172 GCF_055803035.1 Pseudomonas sp. 300
CGCCGGAAGTGGGGCGAATTATAGACTTCCAGAATCTGCCGTCAACACCTAATTACGCTTTTCTTGCAGATGGTGTCTTTTTAGCTATTAAACGCGGAATTCGACGAGCTACAGGCGGCAGCCGTAACACCAATAGCAGTACGCCTATCGATGCATAGACCGCCCACTCCTTCAAATCAGCACGAACGATCCACAACATATGCAGCAAACCAAGACCGAGAACCCCATAAGCCATTCGATGCAGCTTCTTCCAGCGAGACCCCAACCGTCGCTGACTGTAGCGATTAGAGGTTATCGCCAACGCCAACAAACAAAGGAACCCCAAAGCACCGACAATAATGTACGGCCGCTTGCGCAACTCGACACCCAGTTGGGACCAATCGAAGCCAAGAATGAACGCTAAATAGCCACCCGAATGGAGTACCACGTAAGCGAAGCACCACAAACCCAGTTGCCGCCGGACAGCAATCCACCCCACCCAACCGGTGAGTTTCTGCAACGGCGTCATACTCAACGCAACAAGCAGCAGTACAAGTGTCCCCAACCCCAACCGATCAACCAGCACCTTGCCTGGATCCGGCCCCAGCACGTCCGCCCATGCTTGATACAACCAAACCAGCGGCCACATCGCCGCTACGATGAAGACACCGATACGCCAGAGCGGATATCGCATCAGTAGTTCTTCCGCAGATCGAGCCCTGTATATAGAGAAGCAACTTCGTCCGAGTAGCCGTTGAACATCTGCGTGTCACGCACATTAGGCTTGAACAGTCCGCTCGGCAGCCGTCGCTCCCGAGCCTGCGTCCAACGCGGATGATCGACTGTCGGGTTCACGTTGGCATAGAAGCCGTACTCGTCCGCAGCGATGCTTTGCCAAGTAGTGTTCGGCTGCTCGCTGACCAGACTGATCCGCACAATGGATTTGACGCTTTTGAAGCCGTACTTCCACGGAACGACCAAACGCAGAGGCGCGCCGTTCTGGTTTGGCAATTCGCGCCCATACATACCCACCGCAAGAATCGCCAATGGGTTCATTGCCTCATCCAGGCGCAACCCTTCTACATAGGGCCAGTCGATCAAGGCAAAACCGGAGCGCTGCCCCGGCATGGTCTTTGGATCCTGCAGTGTTTCGAAGCGAATAAACTTTGCCTTGGAGGTGGGCTCAACGGCTTTGAGCAGCGCAGAGATGGGAAATCCGATCCATGGAATGACCATTGACCAGGCCTCTACACAGCGAAGCCGATAGATACGCTCCTCCAGCTGGTAAGGCTTCATGAAATCTTCCAGCGCATATCGCCCCGGCTTACCCACCTCCCCGTCCACCACTACGCTCCACGGCTCGGTTTTCAGCGAACCGGCGTTGGCGGCCGGATCCCCCTTATCGGAACCGAACTCATAAAAGTTGTTGTAGTGAGTCGCATCCTTGAACGGTGTGATCGCTTCATCCTTGACGGTGACCGCCCCCCACTTGGTCGAAGGGAGTTTCTCGGCAAACCAGGACGGCGCATTGCCCGCCTCGACATCCGCGTATCGCGCGGCATCTTCAGCATTGGACCAACGCGGCAAGCTGCTGACAGCCAGACCGGCAACGACAGCCCCGAGCACATGACGGCGAGACAGATAGAGGGATTCAGGCGTGACATCCGACTCATTGCAGTCGGACGCTTTGGGGACTTTGATCAGCATGGCAACTCCGCAGCATTGGAGGACAGATGCACCAATAGACTGCGGAGTATGAGGGAAATTACGTGCTTTTGTGCCGACGAAGACGTAACAGATATTGAACCGGACCAGACGCTGCATAGGCGAGGAAAACCAGCAGCAGAATGCGCGGCGGATCACTGAACACGACAGCAAACACCAACACTACAGCAAGAATCGCCACGAAAGGTACACGACCCTTCAAGTCCAGCTCCTTGAAGCTGTTGTACTTGATATTGCTGACCATCAGCATGCCGGCAGCCGCGACCATCAGCGCGACCAGGAACGACATCTTGGAACCCTGAATACCGTAATCGCTGAATGCCCAGACAATACCCGCAACCACACCCGCCGCAGCCGGACTGGCCAGACCGATGAAGTAGCGTTTGTCCGCAGTACCTACCTGAGTATTGAAGCGCGCCAGACGCAACGCAGCGCCAGCGACATAAATGAACGCGACCATCCAGCCGACCTTGCCCATATCGCCCAAGGCCCAGCCAAAGGCCAACAGTGCCGGCGCGACACCGAAGGCGACCATATCGGACAGCGAGTCGTACTCGGCGCCGAAGGCGCTTTGGGTGTTGGTCATACGGGCAACGCGGCCATCGAGACCGTCGAGCACCATCGCGACAAAAATGGCGATCGCGGCAAAGGCAAAATACTTGCTCGCGCCAATCGCATCACCGGCACTCAAGGCGCTCTGGGCACTCATCGAGTTGATGATGGAATAGAACCCTGCAAACAGGTTCGCAGTGGTAAACAGATTCGGCAGAAGATAGATACCACGATGCCGGACTTTACGACCTTCAGCGTCATGCCCTTCTTCGATGTGCTCATCGATGGGCAGCAGGCTTTCGGCGTCAGAAGCCTGGTTTGGCTCTTCGGGACGTTCGCTCATGGACATTACCTTGCAACGGGGTGGAAAGTTTCGACAGGTGTCTGGGACGACGGTTCGGCCACAAACGATGCAGCTTTATACCAGAACCGGCCTCCCAAACGAAAAAACGCGGCCTAGGCCGCGTTTTCCGTACAAGTGCGCGACTTAGTTTTTGGCTTTGTCGACGATCTTGTTGGCACCGATCCACGGCATCATGGAGCGCAGTTGCTCGCCGATGATTTCGATACCGTGAGCGGCGTTGTTACGACGCTTGGCGGTCATCGAAGGATAGCCGGTTGCGCCTTCGCTGATGAACATCTTGGCGTATTCGCCGTCCTGAATACGTTTCAGAGCGTTGCGCATGGCCTGACGGGATTCGGCGTTGATCACTTCCGGACCGGTCACGTACTCGCCGTATTCAGCGTTGTTGGAGATCGAGTAGTTCATGTTGGCGATACCGCCTTCGTACATGAGGTCAACGATCAGCTTCAGTTCGTGCAGGCACTCGAAGTAGGCCATTTCCGGCGCGTAGCCAGCTTCAACCAGGGTTTCGAAACCGGCCTTGACCAGTTCAACGGTACCGCCGCACAGAACGGCTTGCTCGCCGAACAGGTCGGTTTCGGTCTCGTCCTTGAAAGTGGTTTCGATGATACCGGTACGACCACCGCCAACGCCGGCAGCGTAGGACAGCGCAACGTTTTTGGCGTTGCCGGAAGCATCCTGATAGATAGCGATCAGGTCAGGGATACCGCCGCCTTTGACGAACTCGGAACGCACGGTGTGGCCCGGTGCTTTCGGCGCGATCATGATCACGTCGAGGTCAGCGCGCGGAACAACCTGATTGTAGTGAATCGCGAAGCCGTGGGAGAAGGCCAGGGTGGCGCCTTTCTTGATGTTCGGCTCGATTTCGTTTTTGTACAGGGCAGACTGGAACTCGTCCGGGGTCAGAATCATGACCAGGTCGGCCGCCGCAACAGCGGAAGCAACGTCGGTCACTTTCAGGCCGTGGGCTTCGGCCTTGGCAACAGTCGCCGAACCTTTACGCAGGCCGACAGTGACGTCAACGCCGGAGTCTTTCAGGTTGCACGCTTGAGCGTGGCCTTGGGAACCGTAACCGATGATGGCAACTTTCTTGCCCTGGATGATCGACAGGTCGCAGTCTTTTTCGTAATAAACTTTCATGAAATTCCCCTATATATCCAGGCCGTTCAGGCCGTTCGCTAATTTGGTTTAGATGCTGAGTACTTTGTCGCCGCGAGCAATACCGGTTACGCCGCTGCGGACGGTTTCCAGGATCGAGGCGGTGCCGATGGACTGAATGAAGCTGTCGAGCTTGTCGCTGGTACCGGTCAATTGAACGGTATACACGCTAGCGCTGACATCAACGATCTGCCCACGGTAAATATCGGTGGTGCGCTTGATCTCGGCGCGCTGGGCGCCGGTGGCCTTGACCTTGACCAGCATCAGTTCGCGCTCGATGTGAGCACTTTCCGACAGGTCGACCAGCTTGACCACTTCGATCAGCTTGTTCAGGTTCTTGGTGATCTGCTCGATGACCTCATCGTGGCCAACGGTGGTCAGCGTCAGACGCGACAACGTCGGGTCTTCGGTTGGCGCCACGGTCAGGCTTTCGATGTTGTAGTTGCGCTGCGAGAACAGGCCGACTACACGAGACAGAGCGCCAGGTTCGTTTTCCAGAAGCAAGGAAATAATGTGCCGCATGATTAAGTACGCTCCGTCTTGCTCAGCCACATATCTCGCATGGAGCCGTCTTTGATCTGCATCGGGTAGACGTGCTCGCTGGTGTCGACCGAAATATCGATGATCACCAGGCGATCTTTCATGGCGAACGCCTCTTCCATCTTCGACTTCAAATCTTTCGATTCGGTGATGCGCACGCCAACGTGACCATAGGCCTCTGCCAGCTTCACGAAGTCAGGCAGCGACTCCATGTAAGAGTGCGAGTGACGGCTGCCGTAGCTCATGTCTTGCCATTGGCGAACCATACCCAGAACGCCGTTGTTCAGGATGACGATTTTGACCGGCAAGCCATATTGCAGACAGGTGGACAGTTCCTGAATGTTCATCTGGATACTGCCCTCGCCCGTTACGCAGGCGACGTCGGCGTCCGGAAAGCTCAACTTGATGCCCATGGCCGCCGGAAAACCGAAGCCCATGGTGCCCAGGCCACCGGAGTTGATCCAGCGGTTTGGCTTGTTGAACTTGTAGTACTGCGCCGCGAACATTTGGTGCTGCCCCACATCGGAGGCAACAAAGGCATCGCCCTTGGTGACTTCGCACAGGGTTTCGATCACGGCCTGCGGCTTGATGACGCTGCCGTCGCCCTTGTCGTACGGGAACAGGCCGCGATCACCGCGCCATTCATCAACTTGCTTCCACCAGCTGGCAACAGACTCCTTGTTCGGGGTCTCGCCGATCTCCTTGAGGATCGCGACCATTTCGGTCAGGACGCTCTCGACCGGACCAACGATCGGCACGTCGGCCTTGATGGTCTTGGAGATCGAAGCCGGGTCGATGTCGATGTGGATGATCTTCGCATTCGGGCAGAACTTCGACGGACCGTTGATGACACGATCGTCGAAGCGTGCGCCGACTGCGATGATCACGTCAGCATGGTGCATCGCCAGGTTTGCGGTGTAGCTGCCGTGCATGCCGAGCATGCCGATGAACTGACGGTCGGTGCCAGGGTAGGCACCCAGGCCCATCAGGGTATTGGTCACTGGCAGGTTGAGCATCTTCGCCAACTCGGTCAGCGGCGCGGAGCCACCACCGAGAATCACGCCGCCGCCCGCATACATCACAGGGCGTTTGGCCGCCAGGAGCATCTCGGCTGCCTTGCGGATTTGTCCGGAGTGACCGCGAACGGCCGGGCTGTAGGAACGCAGCTTGGCTTTTTTCGGGAAGATGTATTCGAACTTCTCGGCCGGGTTGGTCATGTCTTTCGGGATATCGACAACGACCGGACCAGGACGACCGGATTGCGCCAGGTAGAACGCTTTCTTCATGACTTCCGGGATTTCCGACGCGTGCTTGATCATGAAGCTGTGCTTCACGATCGGCCGGGAGATACCGATCATGTCGGTTTCCTGGAACGCATCGGTGCCAACCATGGTGCTCGGCACCTGGCCGGAAATGACCACCATCGGAATGGAGTCCATGTAGGCCGTGGCAATACCGGTGATGGCGTTGGTTGCGCCCGGGCCGGAGGTCACCAGTACCACACCGGCTTTACCGGTGGCACGAGCATAGCCGTCAGCCATATGGGTCGCAGCCTGTTCGTGACGAACCAGGATGTGGGTCACTTCCGGTTCTTTGAACAGGGCATCGTAAACATGAAGAAGAGCACCACCCGGGTACCCGTAGATGTACTTGACGCCTTCGTCACGCAAAAAGCGGACGAGCATCTCACCGCCAGATAAAAGCTCCACGTTGTTCACCTCTAAAACGCCAGAATACCGCCCACATACACGAGGACGGGTCTTAATAGGTTTACTTCTCAGCAGAGCATGAGCGACGGTGGTCGCCGACTACGTCAGCACTGACTGAGCAAGTATTGGGATCGTCCCAAGTGTTGCGGGCCTTTCCCACCCAGCGCGAGGTAACGCGTTGCGGGTGTAACAGGTCGGCGCGGATGTGCGCCTCATGATCTGCTGAGTGGGTCTGCTTCTGGCAGTCCCTCTACAGCGGACTTTGGATTCTTCTGTTTCGTCCCCTGCAAGTCAAGTCGTCAATGTGCTTTATTGAAGTAAGCACATGAGAAAGCAAGAAAAAACCGCTAAACAGCAACTGTGTTAGCTTCAATTGCGCAACCCAATACAAGGAAATGGCATGCGAACGTTTTTCCTGACCGCCAGCATGCTGATTGGCATCAGCCCTTTGTGCATGGCCGCTCAGATTTACACATGGGTCGATGAACAAGGCGTTACCCACTTCGATGCGCAACCGCCCCAGGGCCGGGAAGCCACGACCGTGGTCACGCCCTCCTCCTCTGCGAGCAAGCCGTCTACGCTGCCGCGCAGTAACGCCATTGGCGATCAACAGGCCATCGATAAATCGGTGAAAAAACAGGTCGCCGAGCAGCAAGCCCAGCTCAAGGTATTCTGCGAGCAGGCCCGAACCAACCTGGCTCAACTGCAGAACAATCCGCGGATACGGGAGGACGTCGACGGTGAGATGCGCCGCCTGACCGACGAGCAACGTCAGGAGCGCATCACCGAAGCACAGCGACAGATCACAGAGAACTGCCAGTAGGCACCTGCATGATCGAGGTCAGCGGGAGGCGGTGATCAGCAGATCAAACTCTTTGAGCAGCACCTGCAACTGCCGATCCTTGCCCTGGACATTGCGGGCGGCGAAGACCATTTCGGCCATCTCCTGAATGCCCGAGGCATTGGGCAGCGGCAAATCCTGTTCGAGGATTACTTTCATGCGTGGCAGGAAGATCCATTGCAGCCACTGCTCGAAATCCAGCGTATCGACCGAGAACGGCTCGACGCTGGACAGCGCTTCAACCGATGGTGAGACATCGTCCCACCATCCCTGAACCCGCAGTTCGCGCTCGATCAACAGCAACTGCTCGGCGATTTTCGGAAATCGTGCGTCCATCACAGCGAAACCTTGGCCTTCTGACGGGCCAGTGAAGCGCCAGCGGAATCACCCTGTTTCTCACGTGCCTGAGCGATCAATTCCCACAGACTGGCCTGAAGTGCCGGACGTCCATTGGCGAGGGTCAGACCACGACGAGCGAACTGCTCGGCTTGTGCTGCATCACCTTGGGCCATGCGCACCTGCGCAAGACGATAAAGCACTTGCGGCTCACGCGGCGCAACCCGTTGGGCACGCTCCAGACTGGAAGACGCACCGTTGAGGTCACCGCCAGCCTGTTGCTGCTGAGCAGTGGTCAGCAGCGCCAATACCGGACCGTCCAGTTGCTCATCGGCTGACAAACCACCGGCGCTCGACGAAGGAATCCCGCTCGGCGTCGATGGCATGCTGTAGCTGCCCTGGTTGACCGGTGCCGACTGGACTGGCGAAGTGTCGATCGGACTCGAAGTCATCGGGCCAGGTGTAATCGGCGAAGTGCTGATCGGTGCCGATGCGACTGCTCCGCCACCCGGTACCATCACCACGACGCCGGTGTCACCTTGCGGAATCGCCTGGGTCTGGGATTGCACAGGACGTTTAACCGTCGTCTGACGATAACCACCGTTTGCCGAAATTCGCTCACTGTTGGAAACGGCGCTGCCTGAATCCACAACCGGAATCGAACCGCGTTGTACGCTGGAGCAACCGCTGAGCAAAGCCACGGCGGTAATTGCTGGAATCAACCACTTGTTCACTTGAAACCCTCTTTGCTTAATTCATCCAGCCCTTGACCCAATCCATCACCGTTTCGCCGGAAGCAGGGCTATCGCCACCGCAAGCGGCGCCGGGAGGCGGTTCGCTGCCGCGAATATACGGCATCTGCACCGCGCCTGGGCAGTTGGCATCAGAGCCTTGCCCGGTACGCGAGTCGACCCACGCCTGAACAATGTTGTCCGGTTGCGGCATGTCCAGCGGCAATGGATCGGCCTTGCGCATGAAACTCGTCCAGACCTGCAACGCACCGGTGGCACCGGTGAACGGAGTCTTGCCGTTATCGTCGCGCCCCAACCAGACCACCGCCAGCAAATCCTGACTGAAACCGGCGAACCAGCTGTCTCGCGAATCGTTACTGGTACCGGTCTTGCCGGCCAGGGTCAGGGTTTTCGGCAACACGTTGTAAACCGAACTGCCGGTGCCTTCGCGCATGACCCGTTGCATGGCGCTCTGGATCAGGTAAATGGAAGCCGGGTCGAAACGCTGCTGAATCTGGAACGGATAACGCTTGAGCGGTTCGCCTTCGGCCGTCAGTACGCTACGGATCCCGCGCATCGGCGTATTGAATCCACCGTTGGCGAGTGTCTGGTACATGGTCGCCACTTCGATCGGGGTCATGCCGCCAGCGCCCAGCAGCATCGACGGAAATGCCGGAAACTCGCGACTCACACCCAGGCGAGCCACCGTCTTCAAGACATTCGGCACGCCCACCGCCAGCCCGAGACGCGCAGTCGACAAGTTGTAGGAATGTGCCAGGCCTTGATAAAGGAAAACCGTGCCATGGGAGCGGCGATCATAGTTCTGCGGTTTCCAGACCTGACCGTCCGCGCCTTTGACCGAGAAGGATTCGTCCGACAGCCAGCTGGTCAACGTGTACTGGCTTGGCTTCTCCAGGGCTGTCAGATAAACCGCCGGTTTGATCAACGAACCGATCGGCCGGACAGCATCCAGCGCCCGATTGAAACCGGCGAAGCTCGCCTGACGACTGCCAATCATGGCCTGGACTTCGCCGGTTTCCGGGTTGGTCACGACCATCGCCGCTTCAACGTCATCGGAGCCTTTGCGCCCGGACAAGCGCTTGAACGTATCGTTGACCGACGCTTCGGCTTTCATCTGCAAAATAGGATCGAAACTGGTGAAGATCCGCAGACCTTCTTCGGTCAAGTCTTCATCGCGATAGTCTTCACGCAGCTGACGTTTAACCAGATCGATAAAACCGGGGAACGAACTGTCGGCCAGTTTGCCGCGCGTCGTCACGCCCAACGGCATTTTCTTCGCCGCAGCGACCTGTTCGGCGGTGGCGACGCCTTGCTGCTCAAGTACGTCGAGCACCAGGTTGCGCCGCTCGAGCGCCCGCTCCGGATTGCGACGCGGGTTGTAATAGGACGGCCCCTTGACCATGCCCACCAGCATCGCGACTTGATGCAGTTTCAGTTCGGACAACGGTTGCCCGAAGAAGAACTGACTGGCGAGGCCGAAACCGTGCACCGCGCGCTGGCCATCCTGACCGACGAACACTTCATTGAGGTAAGCCTCAAGAATTTCCCGCTTGTCGTAATGCAGCTCAAGCAGCATCGCCATCATGGCTTCGGTGAGTTTGCGGGTCAGGCTGCGTTCGCTGGTCAGGTAGAAGTTCTTGACCAACTGTTGCGTCAGGGTACTGCCGCCCTGGGTCATCTTGCCGCCAGAGGTGTTGACCCAGATGGCGCGGGCAATCGACTTCGGCGACACGCCCCAGTGGCTATAGAAGTCCCGATCCTCCACGGCGACCAGGGTTTCCAGCAGATACGGCGGCACCTGATCGATCTTGATCAGAATGCGGTCTTCGAGATTCTTCGGATAAATCCCGCCGATCAGCAGCGGCTCCAGCCGTACCACAGAAAGCTTCGAACCATTGGTCGCGGAGAGTTCGGCTACGTAGTCGCCAGAGAATCGCACGCGCACGGGCTGTGCTTTCTCCAGGCCTTCATAGAACTGGAAACCACGGGTATTCAAGTCGACAGTGTTGCCGTTGACCGCCGCGGCGCCGGGGCCGTTGCTCACGCTTTCGCGGCGATAGCCCAAGGCGTCGAGTTCGGTGAGGAAGTCATCCTTGCTCAGCTTCTGGCCGGTGAACAGCTCCAGCGGGCGCGCATACACCTTGGCCGGGATGGTCCAGCGCTTGCCGGAGAACTTCTCCTGGACAATAGCGTCGAGGTAAACCGCGAATCCGGCGAGCACCACGAGGCCGACCAGACTGAGTTTAAGGGCCCAGCCCAGCCAAGGGCTCAGGCCCCTGGAAGGTGGTTTTTTGGGGGTACGGGGGGATCGAGTACGAGTCATGGCGCCGGATTATACGCACTTTATTCATACTCAACAGGAGCCCTCCGAGGTTTGCGTCGGGCGGACTTGCGGCCATAATGACGGCCGTGAATTTTCTCAGACTCTGAAGGAACACCTGTGAGCCAGTCCCTGATTGCCGCGCTGCAAAACCCGGCCCTTTACCCGCATCCGGTAGACGGGTTCCAGCTCATCGAAACCCACATCTCCTGGGTGATTCTCACAGGCCCCTTTGCTTATAAAGTGAAGAAACCAGTCAATTTCGGCTTCCTCGACTTCACCAGCCTCGAGGCTCGCGAGCATTTCTGCGGCGAAGAGCTGCGCCTGAACCAGCGTCTGACCAATGATTTGTACCTCGAAGTGTTGCCGATTACCGGCAGCGCCGAAGCACCACAACTGGGCGGCGAGGGCCCGGTCATCGATTACGCGCTGAAAATGCGTCAGTTCCCACAGAGCCAACTGCTCAGCACGCTGCAGGCCAACGGCGAATTGACCACCGCGCACATCGACGAGATGGCCGCACAGATTGCGCAATTCCACCTCACCGCACCAAAAGTGCCTGCGGAACACGAAGCCGGGACACCGGACAGCGTCATGGCGCCGGTGCGGCAGAACTTCGAACAGATCCGCCCATTCCTCAGCGACAAGGCTGACCTGCTGCAACTCGATGCTCTGCAAGCCTGGGCCGAAAGCAGCTTCGAACGCCTCAAGCCACTGTTTGCCCAGCGTAAGGCCGAGGGGTTCATCCGTGAATGCCACGGTGACATCCACCTGGGCAACGCCACCGTGATCGATGGCAAGGTCGTGATCTTCGACTGCATCGAATTCAACGAACCGTTCCGCTTCACCGACGTCTATGCCGACACCGGCTTCCTGGCGATGGACCTTGAAGACCGCGGCCTCAAAAGCCTGGCCCGTCGCTTCATCAGCCAATACCTGGAGCTGACCGGCGATTACCAGGGCCTGGAACTGCTGAACTTCTATAAAGCCTACCGTGCGCTGGTTCGCGCCAAGGTCAGCCTGTTCAGCATGCCGGCCGAGGCCGACCCGGTGCAGCGCGCCACTACCCTGCGCCAGTACCGCAACTATGCGAACCTGGCAGAAAGCTACAGCACCATTCCTTCGCGCTTCATGGCCATCACCCACGGCGTTTCCGCTGTTGGCAAAAGCCACGTGGCCATGCGCCTGGTGGAAGCGCTGGGCGCGATTCGCCTGCGTTCCGATGTCGAGCGCAAACGCCTGTTCGGCGAGCAGACCGTCACCAACGATCCGCAAGCCGGCATTTATAGCGCCGACGCCAGCGTCGCGACTTACACGCGCCTGCACGAAATCGCCGCGGTCATCCTGCGTGCCGGTTTCCCGGTGGTGGTCGATGCCACTTACCTCAAACGCGACCAGCGTGACGGCGCGGCGAAAATCGCCGAAGCCACCGGCGCGCCATTCCTGATTCTTGATTGCAACGCACCACAAGCCGTGATCGAAAGCTGGCTGGCCCTGCGTCAGGCAGATAAAAAGGATCCGTCCGACGCCAACCTGGCCGTTATCAAAGCGCAGCAAGCCAATCGTGAAGCCCTGACGCCAGAAGAGATTCTGTGCAGCAAACGCGTGCAGACCAATGAAAGCGGGACCCTCGACACCGTCGTTGCGCAAATTCGCCAACGCTTGCCAGGCCTGTAAAAAAGTATTTCAGCCGTGAAGCCTTCACCGGCTTCACGGCTGTCAAATAGTGGCACTATACTGGCGTCATAAAACCAACAGGTGATGTGACATGAGCCAGCCGAAACTTCTCGACACCCCGCTTTATGCCTTGCTGCACAAAGACGACATCGCAGGCTTCAACAACGAACGTCCATCCAGCGGACCTATCGACATGGTCGGTGGTGATTTCCGAGGTTTGGACCTGCGCGAACTAAACGCCGACGGCATCGACTTTACCGATGCTTATTTCCGCTCCGCCGACTTGCGCGGCATCGATTTCAGCAACGCAAACCTGGAAGGCGCGAGCCTGGCCCACGCGCAGATCTCCGGCGCCTACTTTCCGCGAGAGCTGAGTGCCGACGAAATTCTGATGTCGATGAATTTCGGTACACGTCTGCGCTATCGCCCCCGTTAAAAACGACATTGACTGACAGGTCCAGCGCCCCCGCCTTGCGCTGGACTTTGGGCATTTTTTGCCAGTAAACCTGATCGCTTCCCCTTCCCTTCTGACCGGACTCGCGAACTTTTCCGTCGCTGCGCAAGCATGCCTCTTAGAAGCATTTACGCCGAAACCGACCAAACAATCACGCTTTTCCTACTGATGGCTACACTCCTCAGAAGCTTGCCCACGCACCGTTCGGCCGTCGCAAGGAGGCTTGATGAATGATGAACTGCAGCACCTGAAGAATCTTGGCAAGACATCGGCGCAGTGGCTGCATGCCGTGGGCATCCACAGCGCCTCGGACTTGCGTCGCCTGGGGGCGGTGGATGCTTATCGGGCCGTGCGCACGCGCGGATTTCGGGCATCCAAGGTGTTGTTGTATGCGATCGAAGGCGCGTTGATGGATGTGCATTGGAACGACATCCCCGCCGAGCGCAAGGAAGCCCTGAATAAACAATTGGAAGCGATCTCGTCACGTCACAAGAATTGAACAGGCACCGCCGCCATGTACTTGCTTGGGGAACAACCGGCTTATGCCGATGCACTGATCAACCGACTGCAAAACATTCCCGCCCGACTGCTGGAGCGTTTGTCGCCTTGTGGCCCGGCCTTGCAGTTTTCCGCCGTGGACGACCTGACGCCCCTGTTGCCGGGCAATCAATTGTTTGTGCTGAAGAATGGGCTGCTGCATGGATGTGTCAACGAGCGCGCCCTGTTTTATCTGCATGAAGGCGATCTGGTCGGTTTGCGCCAGGACATGGACTTGCCACGCTTTCGCCTGTGCAGTGAAAGCCCACTGGCATTGACGCCTTACCTGCGTTCCGAAGTTTTTCAGCACATCTATGCCAACCTGGAACGCTCAGAACTGTTCCTGCAATATCTGGCCGGCCAGACTGCACTGCTGTCCGACGCGGTCGCGCGCCTGAAACAACCCGAGTTCCGCGCCACCAATGGTTTTCAACGGGTGGCGCGGGGCGACGTGCTGATCCATCAGGGCGATGAGGCCGATCACGTGTTTGTCATCATCGAAGGCCACGCAGAAGCCTTCGTCGACGGATATAAAGTCGGTGACGTGCCCCGGGACGAGATTTTCGGTGCGATGGCGGTGTTCACCGGCGAGAAGCGTAATGCCAGCGTGATCGCCAGCGAACCGAGCACCGTCATGCTGATCCCGAAGGAGCAGTTTCTCAGCCTCACACAAAGCAATCCGAAGATCGCCCACAGCCTGATCGAGAGTATGGCCCGACGCATTGACCTGCTAAACAAGCAGATCACGCAGTTGAGCTCACCCCAAAAAACAGGCTGAAGCCCAATGATTACGGGGCTCTTCGGCAAGCGACTGACAATTTTCAAGCAAATGAAAAATCAGCGGTTGACTTGGTAATGAGAATCGCTATGATTATCACAACTGGTCGCGAGACTGGTCGATATTTGAAAAGCCCTTGGTTCGGACTCTCAGATATCTCCTCATCAGGCTAATCACGGTTATTTGACCCGGCTCTTGCCGGGTCTTTTTTTGCCTGTGGAAAAGTCCCTGGCTTACAGGCCGAACTGCTTGCGCATCTCTGCACAGTAATCCGGTACCGGCGTGTCAGGCGTGTACCAGACGTAATCGGCCATCGCCGCTGTGACTTCGCCGCCCTGCTGCGCCAGCATTAAAACCACGGGCGCCTCGGGCGCACCCAGATCCAGCACATGGATCGGCACGCCGACGTCCTTTCGCGCATGGTGAGCGCCGGCGAACAGCAAAGAAGGGGTGGGTGCCGCCAACAGTCGCTCGGCCATGCGCCGGTCACGTTGCTGCTGGACGGCGAGCATCGCCGGCATTTGCGATTGGGGCAGCAGGCCACAATGGGATTCACTGATCTGCGCCAGCAACTCAGACTTGACCGGGGCAGCATTGGAGCGAGTGCCGCTCAACGCGGGTGGCTGGGCGTAAAGAGCACGCACTTCGACCGTGTCCAGATTGGCGGCCAGCAATGGATACGGTTGGGTCAGGGCAAAACGAATGATCGGCCCATACAGATTCCAGTCCCAACCAGACTGCCACGCCAATGCACCGGGCAAATCGGCGGGCTGTGTCGAGGCGTGGCGCACGTCGTCGACGCGCAGCTGTTGATCCGGCGTGAGCATTTCCAGCAGCAGACTGCCTTGCGGGCGCCGCTCTCCCAGCGCCTGCAACAACCAGCGTTGCAGTTCATGTTGATCGCGATTGTCATGCTGCTCCCCCACGATCAATCGCGACGGCTTGGCCAGACGCGCCAACAGCTCCTGTGCCGTCAGCCTCTCACCGCTGTGCAAGTCGCGAATCTCGCCGACAACCGGTGGCGGCTTCGAAACATGCTGACAAGCACTCAGCATCAGCACCGCCAGAATCACCATCAAACGCATGCCCACCCCCTCAATCAATGAATCAACGGGCGATGATCAGCGGATGCCCACGCTCCGGATGCTGCTGCACCAAAACCTCCAGCCCGAATACCGCCTTGAGCGGTTCCGGGCGCAACACGTGCTCCGGGGTATCCAGCGCCACCGGGCGCCCGCCTTCGAGCAGTAACAGGCGATCACAATAGCGCGCCGCCAGGTTCAGATCATGCAGGATCACCAACACGGATGCGCCGCGATCGGCAAACTCGCGCACCGCTTGCAACGTGGTGTGTTGATGCAGCGGGTCAAGCATCGAAGTCGGCTCGTCGAGCAGCAGCGTTTGCCCCGCCTCGCCGGGCCACAGTTGCGCCAGCACCCGCGCCAGATGCACCCGCTGACGTTCGCCGCCGGACAACGCCAGATAGCTGCGACCACTCAAATGCCCGGCATCGGCGGCCTGCAAAGCGGCAGCGACGATTTCGTCGTCACGGACCCGGCCGCTCTGATGCGGCAAACGGCCCATACCGACGACCTCCTCGACGCGAAAGGCGAAGTCCAGGGTCGAGACTTGCGGCAACACCGCCAGACGCTGGGCTCGCTGGGCACCGGTCCAGTCATGCAACTCGCGTTCATCCAGCCATACGCTGCCATGATTCGCCGGCAACTCACCACACAAGGCACCCAGCAGTGTACTTTTACCGGCACCGTTAGGCCCCAGTACTCCGAGGACTTCCCCCGGATTGAGCTCAAGCGTGATGTCCGTCAGGACGATCTTGCGGCCCCGGAGAATTTGCAGATTTTGCGTTCGCAACATCAGGCACGCCCTCGGAGCAGTAGATAGAGGAAGAACGGTGCACCGATGAACGCGGTGACGATCCCGATCGGGAGTTCGGCCGGTGCCAGTGCCAGTCGCGCCACCAGATCAGCGAACAACAGGAGACTGGCGCCCGCCAGCACCGAGGCCGGCAATAACACCCGATGATCGGGACCGGCCAGCAGACGCACCAGATGCGGTACCACCAATCCGACAAACCCGATCATTCCCGCCGCTGCCACCGCCGCCCCGACTCCCAGCGCGGTGCAGAACACCAATTCGCGCTTGAGCCTTTCGACGTCGATCCCCAGGTGACCGGCCTCCGACTCTCCCAGCAGCAACGCATTCAGGGCCTTGGCCCGACGCGGCAACCACAGCGCCACGCCGACACTGATCAGCAGCAATGGCCAGAGTCGCGAATAGCTGGCGCCATTGAGACTGCCCAGGTTCCAGAAGGTCAGCGTGCGCAGGGTCGCGTCGTCCGCCAGATAGGTGAACAGTCCCACTGCCGAACCTGCAAGCGCCGTCAAGGCGATACCCGCCAGGAGCATGGTCGCGACATTGGTTTGTCCGTTACGCCGGCCCAGTCGATACACCAGCGCGGTCACGCCGAGGCCACCCAGAAATGCGCACAGCGAAAGCAGATAAGGTCCGAAGGATTCTGGCAAACCGCCAAACAGGGAACCGCCAACAATCGCAATCGCCGCGCCTAACGCCGCGCCGCTAGAAACACCCACCAGGCCCGGATCGGCCAGCGGGTTGCGAAACAATCCTTGCATCGCCACGCCCGACAACGCCAGCACGCCACCGACCGCCAACCCAAGCAAGGTACGCGGCAGGCGAATCTGGCCCAGGATCAGCTCGGCCTGCTCCAGTCCGTCAGGCGCAATGGGCAGGCCAACCATGCGCAACGCCGCGCGCAAGGTATCGAGCAACGGCAGGCTCACCGGTCCGAGCGCCAACGACAGCCAGATCGCCAACAAACACAGAACGCTCAGCCCCATGAATAAAGCACGGGGTTTTACCAGGACGGTCATTGAGCAGCAGTGCCGGGATAAAAGCCGTCACTGATTTTTTTCAACGCCTCGGGCAACCGCGGGCCAAGCCCACCCACCAGCAGCGTTGGATCGAGCTCCATGACACGCCCGTCCTTGGCGGCGCGGGTTGAAGACAGAATCGGGTTTTCCTTGAACAGCGCCGCACGCGCCGCCTCGCCGGACAGTGCGCGGTCGGCAAACACCAGCACCTCTGGGTCCAGGCTGATCAAGGATTCGTTGGAAAAAGGTTTGTAACCGGTGTGCGTCGCCAGATTGTGCCCTCCGGCCTTTTGGATCAGCCAATCTGCGGCGGTATCTTTGCCAGCAATGAGCGGCTTGCCGCCCGCGTGACCGATCAGCACCAGCACACCCGGCGAGGGTTGCGTCAGTTGCGCTTTGGTCACCCGAACCTTTTGCTGATCGAGCTGCTGTTGATAAGCCTGGAACAGTCGCGCAGCCTTGTCCTCGGCGCCGAGCAACTTGCCCAAGTGCTGCAAGTTGGCCTGCAACGTCGGCAGGTTCGGCTGAGCCGAGAACAGTTCAACTTGCACCCCCGCCGTGCGAATTTGCGAAATCACCGGCGGCGGCCCCATTTCTTCGGTGCCGACCAGGATCTGCGGGCGTAAGCTCAAGACGCCTTCCGCCGACAGCTGCCGTTGATAGCCGATGCTCGGCAACGCCTTGAGCGATTCCGGATTCTGGCTGGTCGTGTCGACGCCGACCAGTTTCGATTCGCCGCCCATCGCGCTGACCCACTCCGACAAGGCCCCGCCGGCGCTGACCCAGCGTTGTTGCAACTCGGCCGCTACGGCGTGGTGACTGATGAGGAGTCCGGCACAGAGCGCAGCAATGCGGGTACTCAGGCGCATAAACAGCTTCCTTTAAAGGTTTTCCCAGGCATTGAGGTGACAGGCCAAGTATCCTCGGCATCCGGCACCGGCCCCGATGGGCGAAGCGGCCATTTGATAATTGTTTGCATTTGAACGTCAAGCTCGGACATATCCAGTCACGAGCCGCCGCACTTGAGGATAGACATGAAGTTTCTTTGCGCAGGCGTTGAGCTGGCCGAATCCAGCAGCCGCGGTTTCGAGATTGACGGCGCGAAGCTCTTCGCCGTGCGCCGCAAAGGCCAGGTCTACGTCTATATCAACCGTTGCCCGCACCGTGGCGTCGGGCTGGAATGGACACCCGACCAGTTTCTCGACCCCAGCAACAGCCTGATCCAGTGTGCCACCCACGGCGCACTGTTCATGATCGAAGATGGCGAGTGCGTCGCCGGCCCATGCGCCGGGCAGTACCTGACCACTGTTGAGAGTCGCGAAGACGCTCAAGGCATCTGGATCAATCTTTAACCGCCGAACACCACCTCCAGGCGCCGGTCGACCACCATTTCTTCGTGGGTCAAGTGCACGCCGTAAGCCAATACCTCGACCCCGCACGCCACCGCTTCTCGCAAAGCGGCCGCGTAGGCAGAATCGATTTCCTCTGCAGGACGCACGGCATCGATGCCGGTGAGGTTCACGCAGTACAACTGCACCGCGCGAATCCCGTCCCGCGCCAGATGCGCCAATTCGCGCAAATGCTTGGCACCGCGTTGGGTCACCGCATCGGGAAACGCCGCCACCGATGAGCCATCAAAGCCCAACGTGACACTTTTGACTTCCACATACGCCGGTCCACTCGGGTAATCGAGGCGAAAATCGATGCGGCTGCTCTCCTGCCCGTAGGCCACTTCGCGTTTCAGCTCGTTGAAGCCGTTGAGCTCCGTAATGATGCCGGCCCGCAGCGCCTCTTCAATCAAACCGTTGGCTCGCCCGGTGTTCACGCAGAACAGACGTCCTTGAGAGGTTTCGCCGATTTCCCAGGTCCCGGGCAACTTGCGCTTGGGGTCATTGGAGCGACTGAACCAGACCTGCCCGCCCTCCACCTGACAATTGAGCATCGAGCCGGTGTTCGGGCAGTGAATGGTCAGCAACTCGCCATGAACGGTTTCGATATCGGCGAGAAAACGCTTGTAACGTCGGATCAAGCGACCTTCTTCAAGGGGAGGATTGAAGCGCATCAGCCTTGCCAGCTCTTCAAGCCGCGAGCGATGCGCTCGACCGCTTCCTGCAAGCGCGGAAGGCTTTGGGTGTAGGCAAAGCGCACGTGATGGCCGGCCTGATAACGCCCGAAGTCGAGGCCCGGGGTAATCGCCACGTGTTCGGTTTCAAGGAAATGCCGACAGAACGCGAAGGCATCGCCGCCGAACTTGCTGATATCGGCATACAAGTAGAACGCACCCTCAGGTTCAACGGCGATGCCGAAACCCAACTCTCGCAGGGCGGGCAGCAGAAAATCCCGACGCCGACCAAACTCGGAGCGACGCTCTTCAAGAATGGCGATGGTCGCAGGCTCGAAACACGCCAGTGCGGCATGTTGGGCCATGCTCGGCGCGCTGATGTAGAGGTTCTGTGCGAGTTTTTCCAGTTCGCCGACCGCCGCTTCCGGCGCCACCAGCCAACCGAGTCTCCAGCCGGTCATGCCGAAATACTTTGAAAAACTATTCAGCACGAAGGCGCTGTCATCGACTTCCAGTACGCTGGCGGCATCGGTGCCGTAGGTCAGACCGTGGTAGATCTCGTCCACCACCAGATGGCCATGCCGCGCCTTGATCGCGGTCGACAGGCCCGCCAGCTCGTCTCGGGTCAGGATGGTCCCGGTCGGGTTGGCCGGCGACGCCACCAGCGCGCCGACGCTGTCGTGATCCCAATGACGCTCGACCAGGTCCGGTGTCAGTTGATACCGCACCTCCGGACCGACGGGGACAAGCTGCGCCGCACCTTCGACCAGCCGCAGGAAGTGCCGGTTGCACGGGTAACCCGGGTCCGCCAGCAGCCAGTGTTTGCCCGGATCCACCAGCAAGGCGCTGGCCAGCAGCAATGCGCCGGAACCGCCGGGGGTGATGAGGATTCGCTGCGGATCAATGTTCAAACCGTAACGCTGCTGATAGAAGCCGGAAATGGCCTCACGCAGTTCGGGAATGCCACGGGCAGCGGTGTAACGGGTTTTCCCCGCCGTCAGTGCGGCCTGGCCAGCCTGGATGATCGGCTCGGCGGTGGTGAAGTCCGGTTCGCCGATTTCCAGGTGGATCACATCGTGGCCGGCGGCTTGCAGCTCATTGGCCCGCGCCAGCAGCGCCATGACATGGAACGGTTCGATTGCGCGACTGCGGGCACTGTAGGACTGAGCCATTAGCCTTCCTTCAACGAGGGAAAAAAACCGATTCTACCCAAGCGCAGGAACGAGCGAGAACCTAAAGCGGTCAGACGCCTTAAGACCCTGGCCACAAACGACTCATGCGAGTGCGCGAGGTTTGACTAAAATCATTAATTGATCAGGTCTCCAGCACCACCAGTCAAGGCTTTGCAATCATTTGCAAGCCCTTCGGGCCACTACCTCGACATCCGGGAGTAGCGCGGCCCGATTTGATCTGGTAAGTTCGCCCGCTTGCAGCCGCAGGGCCGGCAGGTGTCGGTGATGGAGCAATCCTGCGCAGATGGATTACAAGAGTAGAGGCGGTCCATTTCATGCCCACCCAAGCAAAGCAGCAAAATCAGTCGATCAGCGGCTTCGAACCCTACAAAGAAGTAAAGGGCGAGGAGTACATGGGCAAACCCATGCGCGCTCACTTCACCAAGATCCTGAATAAGTGGAAACAGGACTTGATGCAGGAAGTCGACCGCACGGTTGATCACATGAAAGACGAAGCGGCCAACTTCCCTGACCCGGCAGACCGTGCCAGCCAGGAAGAAGAGTTCAGCCTTGAATTGCGCGCCCGCGACCGTGAGCGCAAGTTGATCAAGAAGATCGACAAGACGCTGCAATTGATCGAAGACGAAGAATATGGCTGGTGCGAGTCCTGCGGCGTCGAGATCGGCGTCAAGCGACTGGAAGCCCGCCCTACCGCCGACATGTGCGTTGACTGCAAGACCCTGGCGGAAATCAAGGAAAAGCAAGTCGGCAAGTAATCTCGACTTGAACGAAGAACGGAGCGTGCGAACGCTCCGTTTTTGTTTCCGACATTTGCCCCGACAGCAAAACTGTGGGAGCGAGCCTGCTCGCGAAGAGGCCTTAAGCTTCATACACCGCTTTCGCAAGCAAGCTCGCTCCCACAGGGTCTGGCGCAAGCCTGGAAAAGTAACATCGCCTATATGACTGCCACCTCCTACATCGGTCGCTTCGCCCCCACGCCAAGCGGCCACCTGCATTTCGGTTCGCTGGTTGCCGCGCTGGCCTCGTACCTCGACGCGCGGTCGGTGGGCGGGCGTTGGCTGATGCGCATGGAAGACCTCGATCCGCCACGGGAAGAACCCGGCGCGCAAGCGGCCATCCTCAAGGCGCTGGAAAGCTACGGTTTCGAGTGGGACGGCGAAATGGTCCGACAAAGCGACCGGCACGATGCCTACGCCGAAGTGCTCAATCGCCTGTTCAATCATGGCCTGGCCTACGCCTGCACCTGTTCGCGCAAACAGCTTGAGCCCTATCACGGCATTTATCCGGGCCTGTGCCGCAATGCCGGCCATGGCACTGAAGACGCTGCGATTCGCCTGCGTGTGCCCGAGCTCGAATACCACTTCATCGACCGCGTGCAAGGTGAATACCGCCAGCATCTGGGTCGGGATGTCGGTGATTTCGTGATCCGCCGCCGCGATGGACTCTACGCCTACCAATTGGCCGTGGTCCTCGATGACGCCTGGCAAGGCGTCACCGACATCGTCCGTGGCGCGGACCTGCTCGACTCCACGCCACGTCAGCTCTATCTGCAGGAACTGCTGGGTTTCTCGCAACCGCGCTATCTGCACATCCCGCTGATTACCCAGCCTGACGGCAACAAGCTCGGCAAGTCCTACCGTTCGCCACCGCTGACCGAAGATCAGGCCACACCTTTGTTACTGCGTGCATTGCGCGCGCTCGGGCAGAATCCGGGCGCCGAACTGGCGTATGCCACCCCACGTGAAGTGCTGAACTGGGGTATCGCCCACTGGGATGCGCTGAAGATCCCGCGCACACTCAACCTGCCCGAAGCGCAACTACAGTGATCAGACTTGCAGTGGCGCGCCCATCCGTTACCATCGCCGCACGTTTTCGGGCACGCGCATAAAAAAGAGAGGCCGGGATGTACATCTATCGCTTGGTCCTGCTCCTGGTAGTGGGGATTTACCTGTTCTCCCCGGCCATCATGGATTGGTGGATCGACGCCACTGGCGCCTGGTATCGCCCATATCTGCTCTGGCTGATTCTGATCGTCGTGACCTTCATCCTGCAGAGCCAAAAAGATGCCGATGAGCTTTAGCCTGACCCAGATGATCCTGATCAGCGCCGCGTACCTGGCGGTGCTGTTCGGCGTCGCCTGGATCAGCGAACGGGGAATGATCCCCCGGGCGATCATTCGCCACCCGCTGACGTACACCCTGTCGCTGGGTGTTTATGCCAGTGCCTGGGCGTTTTACGGCACGGTGGGCCTGGCCTATCAGTACGGCTACGGCTTTCTCTCCAGCTACCTCGGGGTTTCCGGGGCATTTCTGCTGGCGCCGGTGTTGCTGTATCCGATCCTGAAAATTACGCGCACCTATCAGCTGTCGTCACTGGCGGACCTGTTCGCGTTCCGTTTCCGCAGCACCTGGGCCGGCGCACTGACCACGATCTTCATGCTGATCGGCGTACTGCCGTTGTTGGCGTTGCAGATTCAGGCGGTGGCCGACTCGATCGGTATTCTCACCCGCGAGCCGGTGCAGCATCGCGTGGCCCTGAGCTTCTGCGCACTGATTACGCTGTTCACGATTTTCTTTGGCTCGCGCCACATCGCCACCCGCGAGAAACATGAAGGGCTGGTGTTCGCGATTGCATTCGAGTCGGTGATCAAGCTGATCGCCATTGGCGGCGTTGGTTTGTATGCACTTTACGGCGTGTTCGACGGCCCGCAACAGCTTGAGCTTTGGTTGCTGCAAAACCAGACCGCCCTCGCCGCGCTGCACACGCCGTTGCAGGAAGGCCCGTGGCGCACGCTGCTGCTGGTGTTCTTCGCCTCGGCGATTGTGATGCCGCACATGTATCACATGACGTTTACCGAAAACCTCAACCCGCGCTCACTGGTCAGTGCGAGCTGGGGCTTGCCGCTGTTCCTGCTGTTGATGAGCCTGGCGGTGCCGCTGATTCTCTGGGCCGGCCTGAAACTGGGCGCGACCACCAATCCTGAATATTTCACGCTGGGCATCGGCATCGCCGCCAACAGCAAAGCCCTGGCGCTGCTGGCGTACATTGGCGGGCTATCGGCAGCCAGCGGGCTGATCATCGTCACCACCCTCGCACTGTCCGGGATGGCGTTGAACCACCTGGTGCTGCCGCTTTATCAGCCACCGGCCGAAGGCAACATCTACCGCTGGCTGAAGTGGACGCGTCGGGCGCTGATCGTCGCGATCATCATGGCCGGTTACGGCTTCTATCTGCTGCTGGGCGCGGAGCAGGATCTGGCCAACCTCGGCATCGTCGCGTTTGTCGCGACGTTGCAGTTCCTGCCCGGCGTACTGTCTGTCCTGTATTGGCCGACCGCCAACCGTCGCGGCTTCATCGCCGGTTTGCTGGCGGGGATTCTGGTGTGGCTGGTGACCATGCTGTTGCCACTGGTCGGCAACCTGCAAGGCTTCTACATCCCGCTGCTGAACATGATCTACGTGCTGGACGACACCAGTTGGCACATGGCCGCAATCGCTTCGCTGGCCGCCAACGTGCTGATGTTCACCCTGATTTCACTGTTCACCAACGCCAGTCCCGAGGAGGCCAGCGCTGCCGAAGCCTGCGCCGTGGACAACGTGCGTCGCCCGCAACGCCGCGAACTGCACGCGGCCTCGCCTCAAGAGTTTGCCACGCAACTGGCCAAACCCTTGGGCGCCAAGGCTGCGCAAAAGGAAGTCGAACAAGCGCTGCGCGATCTCTATCTGCCGTTTGACGAGCGCCGTCCTTACGCCTTGCGCCGCTTGCGTGACCGGATCGAGGCCAACCTCTCGGGCCTGATGGGGCCGAGCGTCGCCCAGGACATGGTTGAGACCTTCCTGCCCTACAAGGCCGGCGGCGAAAACTACGTCACCGAGGACATCCACTTCATCGAAAGCCGACTCGAGGACTACCACTCGCGCCTCACCGGCCTTGCCGCTGAACTCGATGCCCTGCGCCGCTATCACCGCCAGACCCTGCAAGAATTGCCGATGGGCGTCTGCTCGCTGGCCAAGGATCAGGAAATCCTCATGTGGAACAAAGCCATGGAGGAGCTGACCGGCATTGCCGCGCAGCGCGTGGTCGGTTCGCGCCTGAGCACCATCGCCGATCCGTGGAAAGAACTGCTGCAAGGCTTCATCAACCTGCCGGACGAGCACTTGCACAAACAGCACTTGGCGCTTGATGGCCAGACCCGCTGGCTGAACCTGCACAAAGCGGCAATCGACGAGCCGCTCGCGCCGGGTAACAGTGGTTTGGTCTTGCTGGTGGAAGACCTGACCGAAACACAAATGCTCGAAGACAAACTGGTGCACTCCGAGCGTCTGGCCAGCATCGGGCGCCTCGCTGCGGGCGTGGCCCATGAAATCGGCAACCCGATCACTGGCATCGCGTGTCTGGCGCAGAACCTGCGCGAAGAACGCGAAGACGATGGCGAGCTGAAGGAAATCAGCGGGCAGATTCTGGAGCAGACCAAACGCGTATCGCGCATCGTGCAGTCGCTGATGAGTTTCGCCCACGCCGGCAGTCATCAGCACAGCGACGAGCCCGTCTGTCTGGCCGAAGTGGCGCAGGATGCCATCGGTTTGCTGGCCCTGAACCGACGTAATTTCGAAGTGCAGTTCTACAACCTGTGCGACCCCGATCACTGGGTCGAAGGCGATCCGCA
Source organism: Pseudomonas sp. 300 (assembly GCF_055803035.1). Lineage (NCBI taxonomy): Bacteria > Pseudomonadati > Pseudomonadota > Gammaproteobacteria > Pseudomonadales > Pseudomonadaceae > Pseudomonas > Pseudomonas sp. 300. The sequence goes on from NZ_JAVLRV010000002.1 coordinate 3,772,789, forward strand.
GCGACTCGCCCAGGTACTGATCAACCTGCTCTCAAACGCCCGTGACGCCTCGCCTCCCGGCAGCGCGGTGCGGGTAAAAAGCGAAGCCGGCGAACACACGGTCGACCTGATCGTGGAGGACGAAGGCAGCGGTATTCCGAAGAACATCATGGACCGATTGTTCGAACCTTTCTTCACCACCAAGGATCCTGGCGAAGGCACCGGTCTGGGCCTTGCACTGGTCTATTCCATCGTTGAAGAGCATTATGGACAAATCACCATCGACAGCCCGGCTGATGTTCAAAGCCAACGCGGCACCCGTATCCGGGTGACCTTGCCGCGTCATGTCGAAGCGACGTCCGCTGTGAACTGAGACCGTCGAGAGTATCGAATCAATGCCGCACATTTTGATCGTCGAAGACGAAACAATTATCCGCTCCGCCTTGCGCCGCCTGCTGGAACGAAACCAGTACCAGGTGAGCGAAGCCGGTTCAGTGCAGGAAGCACAAGAACGCTTCACCATTCCCACGTTCGACCTGATCGTCAGCGACTTGCGCCTGCCTGGCGCGCCGGGCACCGAGTTGATCAAACTCGGCCAGGGCACTCCAGTGCTGATCATGACCAGCTACGCCAGCCTGCGCTCGGCGGTCGACTCCATGAAGATGGGCGCGGTGGATTACATCGCCAAACCTTTCGACCACGACGAAATGCTCCAGGCCGTCGCACGCATCCTGCGTGATCGGCAAACGGTACAGACCAGCGGTGAACCCGTGGCCGGCAAAGCCGCCAATGGCGCCGCGAAACCGGGTGTCGACAACAGCAACGGCGAAATCGGCATCATCGGTTCATGCCCGCCGATGCAGGACCTGTACAGCAAGATCCGCAAAGTTGCGCCGACCGATTCCAATGTCCTGATCCAGGGCGAATCCGGCACCGGTAAAGAACTGGTGGCGCGCGCCCTGCACAACCTCTCCAGACGTGCCAAGGCACCGATGATTTCGGTGAACTGCGCAGCGATTCCGGAAAGCCTGATCGAGTCCGAACTGTTCGGCCACGAAAAAGGCGCGTTCACCGGCGCCAGCGCCGGACGTGCCGGCCTGGTGGAAGCGGCGGACGGCGGCACCTTGTTCCTCGATGAAATCGGCGAACTGCCGCTGGAAGCCCAGGCTCGCTTGCTGCGCGTGTTGCAGGAAGGTGAAATTCGCCGAGTGGGCTCGGTGCAGTCGCAGAAGGTCGATGTGCGTTTGATCGCCGCGACCCACCGCGACCTCAAGAGCCTGGCCAAGATCGGTCAGTTCCGTGAAGACTTGTATTACCGCCTCCACGTGATCGCCCTGAAACTGCCGGCCCTGCGCGAGCGTGGCGCCGACGTCAACGAAATCGCCAATGCTTTCCTGGCGCGGCAGAGCGCGCGGGTGAACCGCACCGACCTGAAATTCGCCGCGGACGCCGAGCAGGCAATTCGTCATTACTCCTGGCCGGGCAACGTGCGTGAGCTGGAAAACGCGGTCGAACGTGCGGTCATCCTGTGCGAGAGCCCGGAAATTTCCGCCGAGCTGCTGGGCATCGACATCGAGCTGAGCGACCTGGAAGACGACGATTTCATCGGCCTGCCTCCGCAACAGGGCAATGGCGCCGGCAACAACAATCATGAGCCGACCGAAGACCTGTCTCTGGAAGATTACTTCCAGCACTTCGTTCTCGAGCATCAGGACCACATGACCGAAACCGAGCTGGCACGCAAACTCGGCGTCAGTCGCAAATGCCTGTGGGAACGCCGTCAGCGCCTGGGTATTCCGCGGCGCAAGACCGGGGTGGCCAGCGAGAGCTGAGCGGGTAACACATGACTGTGTGAAAAAACTGTTACCTCAGCTTTTTCACGTAACAGAAACCGGGGCTTACGGTAACGAAGCCCCGGTTTTTTTGGGCCTCGAAAAAGCCAATCAAGTGACATAACCCCTTGTTTTGCTGGGCATCACAAAAGTTGGCACGCACCCTGCTATATGTTTGGTACAAGAACAATAACAAGCAATGCACAAGACAATAAAAATAAGACGAATCGACTCACGCACAATAAAAACAAGACGGCATGAGGCGCAGCTAACTGATTCTTTTGGAGAGGCGTTGTATTTGGGGCTAGCCCCACGACCAGGCCGAGAACAACAAAAACTGTCCTAAGACAGAGCCTGAACTGGTTGGATCGCAAGATCACTGCAGCACAGCGACCAAAGCAATCCGTTTGCTCTTGGCTCCCGATTGGGAGGGTCATGAAGGAAAACTTCATGACGCGGGCACTCAACAAAAACAAAAAGCCCGAAACCAATAACAAAAATAGAACATGCAACTACTTCTTGGGGAGCTTCGGCTCCCCTTGTAGTTTCTGGCGTTTACCCCCGTGCCAGACATGCCCTTCAAGCGCTTGCGCAGCTTCCTACACCATCCCCCGACTAAATGCTAGAATCCCCGCCCATCATGCGGTCATTCTTCGTTATGGCCGAACATTCCTTCAAACAGTGCATCCCATGCTGAAGAAGTTGTTCCAGTCATTCCGTTCTCCCAAGCGTCATACGCAACACATTCGCAGCACGCCTGAAGTGCTCAACAGCGGCCAACATTCGCTGCAGAAGGCGCAATTCAGCCGTTACGCGGTGAATATCGTCGAACGCCTGCAGAACGCCGGTTACCAGGCTTACCTGGTCGGCGGTTGTGTGCGTGACATGATGCTGGGCATCACGCCGAAAGATTTTGACGTCGCCACCAGTGCTACCCCTGAGCAGGTGCGCGCCGAATTCCGCAATGCGCGGATCATTGGCCGCCGCTTCAAACTGGTGCATATCCACTTTGGCCGCGAAATCATTGAAGTCGCGACCTTCCGCGCCAATCACCCGCAAAACGACGAAGAGGAAGACAGCAACCAGTCTTCCCGCAACGAGAGCGGGCGCATTCTGCGCGATAACGTTTACGGCACGCTGGAAGAGGACGCGCAACGCCGCGACTTCACCATCAACGCCCTGTATTACGACCCGGTCAGCGAGCGCATTCTCGACTATGCCAACGGCGTACACGACATCCGCAACCACCTGATCCGCCTGATTGGCGATCCGAAGCAACGCTACCAGGAAGACCCGGTGCGGATGCTGCGGGCCGTGCGTTTCGCCGCCAAGCTGAATTTCGGCATCGAAAAACACAGCGCCCTGCCGATCCGCGATCTGGCGCCAATGCTGCGCGAGATCCCGTCGGCTCGCCTGTTCGAAGAAGTGCTCAAGCTGTTCCTCTCCGGCCACGCCGCGGACACCTTTGAGATGCTGGTCGACTTGCAGCTGTTCGATCCGCTGTTCCCGGCCAGTGCCGAGGCGCTGGAATACAACCCGACGTACACCCACACCCTGATCAGCGAAGCGCTGATCAACACCGACCTGCGGATCAAGCAGAACAAACCGGTGACCCCGGCGTTCCTGTTTGCGGCCCTGCTCTGGCCTGCCCTGCCCGCCCGCGTATTGCGCTTGCAGGAACGTGGCATGCCGCCGATTCCGGCGATGCAGGAAGCGGCGCACGAGCTGATTGCCGAGCAGTGCCAGCGGATCGCGATTCCAAAACGCTTCACCATGCCGATCCGCGAGATCTGGGACATGCAGGAACGTCTGCCGCGCCGCAGTGGCAAACGCGCCGACCTGTTGCTGGACAACCCGCGGTTCCGCGCCGGTTACGACTTCCTGCTGCTGCGCGAAAGCGCCGGTGAGCAGACCGATGGCCTGGGCGAATGGTGGACGGATTATCAGGACGCCAACGACAGCGAGCGCCGCGACATGATCCGCGACCTCAGCGGCAAGGACGAGGGCGCCAGCGGTGCGCCGCGCAAACGTCGCCGCAGCGGCGGTGCCAAGCGCAAACGTGCAGCTGGCGCGCCGAGCACCACGGGCGAGTAATCGATGGAACGCATCTACATCGGCATGGGCAGCAATCTGGCTGACCCCGCCGAACAATTGCGCAGCGCCGTCGAAGCGCTGGCGCGGTTGCCGCAGACCGAACTGGTCGGGGTTTCCGCTTTTTATCAAAGCGACTCGCTGCTGCCCGGCCAACCGCGTTACACCAACGCGGTCGCCGCCCTCGACAGCACGCTTGCACCGCTGGCGCTGCTCGACGCGCTGCAAGCCATCGAGAACGGACAGGGCCGCGAGCGTCTCGAACGCTGGGGGCCACGCACGCTGGATCTCGACATCGTGCTGTTCGGTAATCGGCTGATCGACGAACCGCGCCTCAAGGTGCCTCACTACCATATGCAGGAACGCGCGTTCGTTCTGTATCCGCTGGCCGAACTGGCGCCGGTGGATTTACGCTTGGCGGATGGCCGTGCCTTGGCCGAACTGCTCGCGTCCTGCCCGTTTGTCGGGCTGGAACGCCTCTC
>NZ_JAVLRV010000002.1:3777206-3807881 GCF_055803035.1 Pseudomonas sp. 300
TGATGTTGGCTGATATACCGCCATCGCGAGCAAGCTCGCTCCCACATTGTTTTTGTGTCGAACACAAGATTGCAGCTGCTGAATCGCATCAGTTACGTCGGTAACACCCCACGCGTAACAATGCGGTAACACACGCAATTGACTTCCCGAGTTCTCCTCACGACTATAGGCGTCCCGCTGCCGCCAACACGGCGTTGAAGGGCGCAATCCAGGCCTTAAAAGCACGACAACAGACCGTGCGCCTGTATTTAACGAAGAATCACGCGCGTTACTCGCAGTAGTTTCCACAGCGCCTGAATGAGGAACTTTTCATGCCAGCCATCACCCTGACCACTCTGCAAGGTCTCAAGCAAAAAGGTGAAAAAATCACCATGCTGACCTGCTATGACGCGACCTTCGCCCACGCCTGCAATGAGGCGGGTGTCGAAGTGCTGTTGGTGGGCGACTCCCTCGGCATGGTTCTGCAAGGTCACGACAGCACCCTGCCGGTGACCACCGCCGAGATGGCTTACCACGTCGCGTCCGTCAAACGCGGTAACACTGACGCGTTGATCCTCGCCGACCTGCCTTTCATGGCTTACGCCACCCTCGAACAAACCATGACCAACAGCGCCCTGTTGATGCAGGCCGGTGCGCACATGGTCAAGGTCGAAGGCGCGCTGTGGCTGGCGGACTCAATTCGTCTGCTGGCCGAACGCGGCATCCCGGTGTGCGCGCACATGGGCCTGACGCCGCAATCGGTCAACATTCTGGGCGGTTACAAAGTCCAGGGCCGTAGCGAGAACCAGGCCCGGCAGATGCGCGCCGACGCCATCGCCCTGGAACAGGCCGGTGCCGCCATGCTGCTGCTCGAATGCGTACCGAGCGAACTGGCTCAGGAAATTACCCAGGCGGTGGGGATTCCGGTGATCGGCATCGGCGCCGGCAGCGGCACCGACGGCCAGGTCCTGGTGCTGCACGACATGCTCGGTCTGTCGATTACTGGTCGAGTGCCAAAATTCGTGAAGAACTTCATGAACGGCCAAACCAGCATTCAAGCGGCCCTGAGCGCTTACGTCACTGAAGTCAAAGCAGCGACTTTCCCTGGTATCGAACACGGATTCTCTGCATGAACACCGTAAAAACCGTACGCGAACTGCGGGCCGCTGTAGCCCGCGCCCGCGGTGAAGGCAAGCGCATCGCCTTCGTACCGACCATGGGCAACCTGCACAGCGGCCATATTGCGCTGATTACCAAAGCCAGCCAGCGCGCGGATTTCGTCGTTGCGAGCATTTTCGTCAACCCGCTGCAATTCGGCGCCGGCGAAGACCTCGACAAGTACCCGCGCACCCTGGCGGCGGATCAGGAACAACTGCTCCAGGCCGGTTGCCACTTGCTGTTCGCGCCGACCGTTGAAGAAATGTACCCCGACGGCATGACCGGCCAGACCCGCGTCAGCGTTCCGCAACTGTCCGAAGGCCTGTGCGGCGCCAGCCGTCCGGGGCATTTCGAAGGTGTGGCGACGGTGGTCAGCAAACTGTTCAACATGGTCCAGCCGGACCTGGCGATCTTTGGCCAGAAAGACTTCCAGCAACTGGCCGTGATTCGCGCGCTGGTGCATGACCTGAACATGCCGATCCAGATCATCGGTGAGCCAACGGTGCGTGCGGCCGATGGGCTGGCGCTGTCATCGCGCAATGGGTTTCTCAGTGAAGAACAGCGGGCCGTGGCGCCGGTTGTGTATCGCACGCTGTCGTCGATTGCCGAAGCCATTAAACAAGGTGAACGCGATTATCCTGCGTTGATCGACGCCCAGACCAAGCAGCTTGAGGCAGCGGGTTTGCGCACCGATTACCTGGAAATCCGTCATGCGCTGACGTTGCGTCCGGCGACGGCGGAAGATCGGGATTTGGTGATTCTGGTCGCGGCGTTCCTCGGCACCACGCGGTTGATCGACAACCTGCACCTGAACCTCGACGCGCCCCTCGCGATTGCGGTGGGTCATTCAACTTCTATGTTGAATGACCCACCGCAATCGCGAGCAGGCTCGCTCCCACATTGGGTCTGTGCAGGCTTCCAGAGCGTATTGCTGCCCACATTGCCTTCGGGCAAACTGCCCGCCGTTCGATTCCGACCTGGGGAAACACTCATGCACGCCATCATGCTCAAGGCCAAGCTGCATCGCGCCGAAGTCACCCACGCAGTACTCGATTACGAAGGTTCTTGCGCCATCGACGGTGAATGGCTGGACTTGTCCGGCATCCGTGAATACGAACAGATCCAGATCTACAACGTCGACAACGGCGAGCGCTTCACCACCTACGCCATTCGCGGCGAAGAAGGTTCGCGCATGATCTCGGTCAACGGCGCCGCCGCCCACAAGGCCAAGGTCGGCGACCGTGTGATCATCTGCGCTTACGCTCACTACAGCGAAGCCGAACTGCTCAACTTCAAGCCGCGCATGCTCTACATGGCACCAGGTAACGAGTTGAGCCACACCAGCAATGCCATTCCGGTTCAGGTCGCCTGACCGAATCTTCTCTTCCGTTTGTCGGACCGTTCCCTGCTTCATGTACAAAAAAGTACCGGGAACGGGTCAGACAAAGTCAAGACAGATCGCAGCGCGAGGTTTACTGTATTCGCCCTGTGCCATGAAATCGTGTCGACGCAGTTGACCGGACGCCCACCCGCAGCGCTCCGGGATTTTTTAGTGTTCAAAAGGCCGTTCAAGTAAAAAGGAAACCCGCAGCGATGGCGTACTACCGCACTCCTCAAGACGTGACCGCTCTGCCCGCCTGGCAGGCGCTGAATGACCACCGCCAAGCCATGCAGGATTTCAGCATGCGCGAAGCCTTCAATGCCGATCCGCAGCGCTTCACCCAATTCACCCTCAGCAGCTGCGGCCTGTTTCTCGACTACTCGAAGAACCTGATCAACGCCGAGACCCGCAATCTGCTGGTGGGCCTGGCCAACGAAGTCGACCTTCAGGGCGCGATCAAGGCGCTGTTCGAAGGCGAAATCGTCAACTCTTCCGAAGGGCGTCCGGCCCTGCACACCGCGTTGCGCCGCCCAGTGGGCGAAAAACTGTCGGTCAACGGCGTCAACGTGATGCCGGAAGTACACAAGGTGTTGAACCAGATCACCGACCTCGTGGGCCGCATCCACGACGGTCTGTGGCGCGGTTATTCCGAAAAGCCGATCACGGATGTGGTGAACATCGGCATCGGCGGTTCGTTCCTCGGCCCGGAGCTGGTGTCCGAAGCGCTGCTGTCCTACGCGCAGAAAGGCGTGCGCTGCCACTACCTGGCGAACATCGATGGCAGTGAGTTCCACGAACTGACCATGAAACTGCGCGCCGAGACCACGCTGTTCATCGTCTCGTCGAAATCCTTCAACACCCTCGAAACCCTGAAAAACGCCCAGGCCGCTCGCGCCTGGTACCTGGCTCAGGGCGGTTCGGAAGCCGAGCTGTATCGTCACTTCATCGCGGTCTCGAGCAACAACGCCGCCGCCGTGGCGTTCGGTATCCGCGAAGAAAACATCTTCCCGATGTGGGACTGGGTTGGCGGCCGTTACTCGCTGTGGTCGGCCATCGGTTTGCCGATTGCCCTGGCCATCGGCATGTCCAACTTCAAGGAACTGCTGTCCGGTGCCTACACCATGGACCAGCATTTCCAGAGCGCACCGTTCGAGCAGAACATGCCGGTGCTGCTGGCGTTGCTCGGCGTCTGGTACGGCAACTTCTGGGGCGCGCAGAGCCACGCGATCCTGCCGTACGACCACTACCTGCGCAACATCACCAAGCACTTGCAACAACTGGACATGGAATCCAACGGCAAGAGCGTGCGCCAGGACGGCACACCGGTGTCCACCGACACCGGTCCGGTGATCTGGGGCGGCGTGGGTTGCAACGGTCAGCACGCGTATCACCAGTTGCTGCACCAAGGCACCCAACTGATTCCGGCCGACTTCATTGTGCCGATCGTCAGCTTCAACCCGGTGTCCGATCACCACCAGTGGCTGTACGCCAACTGCCTGTCGCAAAGCCAGGCGCTGATGCTCGGCAAGACCCGCGCCGAGGCCGAAGCCGAGCTGCGTGACAAAGGCATGGCCGAAGCGGACGTGCAGAAACTCGCGCCGCACAAGGTGATCCCGGGCAACCGTCCGAGCAACACCCTGGTGGTCGAACGCATCAGCCCGCGTCGTCTCGGCGCACTGGTGGCGATGTACGAACACAAAGTCTTCGTGCAAAGCGTGGTCTGGGGCATCAACGCCTTCGACCAGTGGGGCGTGGAACTGGGCAAAGAGCTGGGCAAAGGCGTCTACAACCGCCTGGTCGGCAGCGAAGAAACCCCGGCTGATGACGCATCCACCCAGGGCCTGATCAACTACTTCCGCGGTCGTCACCGCGGGTGATTTGACAGTTCACTGCATTACCCTGTGGGAGCGAGCCTGCTCGCGATAGCGGTATGTCATTCAACGATGATGTTGGCTGACCCACCGCTATCGCGAGCAGGCTCGCTCCCACAGTTGTTTAGCACACGGCTTGAACCCTTCGGTCACTCGGCGCATCTTTATTACTTGTTTACCAAAACAAGAATAAGGAACCGTCATGTTCGATATCAGCACGTTCCCCCAAGCCGATGCCGTCCGCCGGGCCGCGCAACTCAGTCAAGACGACTACAAGCGCCTGTACCGCCAATCCATCGAACACCCCACCGAATTCTGGGCCGAACAGGCTTCACGCTTTCTCGACTGGAGCAAACCGTGGGATACCGTCCAGCGCTATAACCTGAAAACCGGTGAAGCCAGCTGGTTTGCGGGTGGAAAGCTGAATGTCAGTTACAACTGCATCGACCGCCACCTGGAAAAACGCGGTGATCAGATCGCAATCATCTGGGAAGGCGACGACCCCGCCGAATCGGCCCAGATCACTTACAAAAAACTGCATCACAACGTCTGCCGACTGGCCAACGTGCTCAAAAACCGTGGTGTGAAGAAAGGCGACCGCGTGTGCATTTACATGCCGATGATCCCCGAAGCCGCCTACGCCATGCTCGCCTGTTCGCGAATCGGCGCGGTGCATTCGGTGGTGTTTGGCGGGTTCTCCCCCGATTCTGTGCGTGACCGGATTCTCGATGCCGACTGCCGCACCGTGATCACCGCCGATGAAGGCGTGCGCGGCGGTAAATTCGTCCCGCTCAAACAGAAAGTCGACCAGGCGCTGCAAAGTTGCCCGAACGTCAGCACCGTGATCGTGGTCGAGCGCACTCAGGGCGATGTCGACTGGGTCGAAGGTCGCGATCTCTGGTATCACCAGGCCCTGCGTGACGTCAGCGACGATTGCCCGCCGGAACCCATGGACGCCGAAGACCCGCTGTTCATCCTCTACACCTCCGGCAGCACGGGCAAACCCAAAGGCGTGCTGCACACCACCGGCGGCTATCTGTTGCAAGCGGCGATGACCTTCAAATACGTGCTCGATTACCGCGACAACGAAGTCTTCTGGTGTACCGCCGATGTCGGCTGGGTCACCGGCCACAGCTACATCGTCTACGGCCCGCTGGCCAACGGCGCGACCACGCTGATCTTTGAAGGCGTGCCGAGCTACCCGAGCAGCTCGCGCTTCTGGCAGGTGATCGACAAACACCACGTGAACATTTTCTACACCGCCCCCACCGCCCTGCGTTCGCTGATGCGCGAAGGCCCCGAACCGCTGAAGGAAACGTCTCGCGCAAGCCTCAGATTACTCGGCAGCGTCGGTGAGCCGATCAACCCTGAAGCGTGGGACTGGTACTTCAATGTTGTGGGCGAGCAGCGTTGCCCGATCGTTGATACCTGGTGGCAGACCGAAACCGGCGGCATCATGCTCAGCCCGCTGGTCAGCGCGCAGCGGATCAAACCCGGCTGCGCCACACAACCGATGTTCGGTGTGCAACCGGTGTTGCTGGACGAAGTGGGCAAGGAAATCAAAGGCGCCGGCAGCGGCGTACTGGCGATCAAGTCCAGCTGGCCGGCGCAGATCCGCAGCGTCTACGGCGACCCGCAACGGATGGTCGACACCTATTTCAAACCCTATCCCGGCTACTACTTCACCGGCGACGGCGCGCGGCGCGACGAGGACGGCGATTACTGGATCACCGGGCGCATCGACGACGTGATCAACGTTTCCGGCCACCGCATCGGCACCGCCGAAGTGGAAAGCGCCCTGGTGCTGCACGACAGCATCGCCGAAGCGGCGGTGGTCGGTTACCCTCACGACGTCAAAGGCCAGGGCATCTATGCCTTTGTCACGCCCATGAACGGCACCGAGCCCAACGACGAACTGAAGAAAGAGCTGCTGGCCCACGTCAGCAAGGAAATCGGCAGTTTCGCCAAACCGGACCTGATCCAGTGGGCACCGGCCTTGCCGAAAACCCGTTCGGGAAAGATCATGCGGCGGATTCTGCGCAAGATCGCCTGCAATGAGCTGGACAGTCTGGGCGACACGTCGACCCTGGCCGATCCGAGCGTGGTTCAGGACCTGGTTGATAAGCGCCTGAACCAGTAACGCACGACCCTTTGTAGGCGCCAGCAAGCAGGCGCCTACAGGGGCAATGCGATGACATTTTTTTCACCACCGAGTCGCCATGGAATTCATCCGCAGCCGCATCGAAACCCAGGTCATGAGCCTCACCGGTCTGTCCCTCGGTCAGCTCGACCTGGAAAACCCCAAGGGCGATCCCGGCCTGTTCGGCCCCGATTCGGTCAGCTGGCAAGTCCACGGCGACTTCAGCAGCATGCTCATCGGCGGCATCAGTGCGCTGATGCTGCAAGCCCTGCATCCCTTGGCGCTGGCCGGGGTCTGGGACCATTCGAATTTTCGCGAGGACATGCTCGGTCGCCTGCGCCGCACCGGGCAGTTCATTTCCGGCACCACGTTCGGCTCGCGCAAAGATGCCGACTGGCTGATCGAGAAAGTTCGCACCATTCACCTGCAAGTAACCGGCACCGCGGCGGATGGCCGGCCTTACGCCGCCAGCGATCCCGATCTGTTGACTTGGGTGCACGTGGCCGAAGTCAGTAACTTCCTCGCGGCACATTTGCGTTACCGCAATCCGCGCCTGTCTGGGGCCGATCAGGACCGTTACTACGACGAAATTGCTCTGGTCGCCGAAAGACTCGGTGCTCGTGATGTGCCCCGTTCGCGACAGGAAATGGCCGAATACCTTGAGCGTATTCGCCCGCACCTGCTGTGCGACGAGCGCAGTCGCGAGGTGTTGCGATTGTTGTTGAACGCACCCTCCCCGAGCCGTCTGGCCAAGCCATTCGGCGGTTTGATGATGCAGGCCGGCATTGACCTGTTGCCGGATTGGGCCAGCGACATGCTGGGGGTGCGCCAGAGTTCGCTGCAACGCACGCTGATCCGCGCCAGCGTCAACCGCAGCGTGCCGATGCTGCGCTGGGCAGTGCGTAATGGCTCGGTGCATCGGGCGAAACGGCGGATGGGGTTGTTGACCTGAAAAAGAGCTTAAGAGCATCGCAAGCAGGCTCGCTCCCACAGGGTTATGTGTTCACAAATCCAGTGTGGGAGCGAGCTTGCTTGCGATGGCAGCAACTCGGTCTCATGCCAAGCTGTTAAACTCCCGCGCCAAATTCCCTCCTGCAAGGCGCCCAGCATGTCTTCCTTGAATCAGGCGCTGCGCGCCGCCCTCGAACATCGCCAGGACCTGCTTGCCGAACTGCATCAGCAAGGCACCGATTGCTATCGCCTGTTCCACGGCAGCCAGGAAGGCGTCGGCGGTCTGACCATCGACCGCTACGGCCCGCAGTTGTTGGTGCAGAGCTTTCACCAGTCATTAGAGCGCGACGCCCTGCTGCACGTGCATGAGGCGATCAACCAACATCTGGGCTTCGAGACCCTGCTGGTCTACAACGACCGCTCCCGGGGCAACTCGCGCATCGACCGTGAAGACACGGTCTACCGCGCCGACGAAGCCGCGCTGCAAGACTTGATCGGTCACGAATGGGGCCTCAATTACCGGGTTCGCGGCCGCCATGCAGGCCAGGATCCGTTGCTGTTCCTCGACCTGCGCAACACTCGCGGCTGGGTCAAGGAACACAGCCAGCACAAAAGCGTGCTCAACCTGTTTGCCTACACCTGCGGCGTCGGCCTGAGCGCGGCGGCCGGTGGCGCGAGCGAGGTGTGCAACCTGGACTTCGCCGAGGGCAATCTGGCGGTCGGCCGCGAAAACGGTCTGCTCAATCCGCAGTTGCCGACGATGCAGTTCATCCAGTCCGATTATTTCCCGGCGATTCGCCAACTCGCCGGCCTGCCCATCAGTCAGCGTCGCGGGCAGAAACTGCCGAGCTATCAACGCCTGGAACAACGTCAATACGACCTGGTGTTGCTGGATCCACCGGCCTGGGCCAAGAGCGCCTTCGGCACCGTCGACCTGCTGCGCGACTACCAGAGCCTGCTCAAACCTGCGCTGCTGACCACCGCCGACAATGGCGTACTGATCTGCTGCAACAACCTGGCAAAAGTCAGCATGGATGACTGGCGCGAACAGGTTTTGCGCTGCGCGGAGAAAGCCGGACGACCGGTGCGCGAGTGGACGGTGATGAAACCGGGAGCCGATTTCCCGTCAATGGATCAACAGCCGCCGCTTAAAACCCTGATCCTGCAGCTCTGATTCACGTCAGATAAATCTGAAAAATCCTGGGTTGAGCGATTACTTCGGAACCGGATTCGCATGCCATACTCCAAGGCACTCCGATTCAGACAGATGAAGCCGCACATGCCCAAAGGATTGATCCGCGCTATCGGCGCCTTGTTGACTGCTCTGGCCCTCTACAGCCTGCTGGGGTTTCTGATTTTGCCGGGCATCGCATTGCGGGTGGCCAACCAGCAATTGGCCACCTACGCCACGACGCCCGCCACGATTCAGCGAATCGAACTCAACCCGTTCAGCCTCGAAGTCACCCTGTGGGGCCTGATCATCGGCGAACCGGGCAAGGAACAGGTCGGCTTCGAACGCCTCTACGCCAACCTGCAGATCGACAGCCTCTGGACCAAAGCGCTGCACCTGTCCGATATCGAACTGGACAAACCCAAGACCGAAATCCTCTTTGGCAAGGACGGCAAGCTCAATCTGCTCGGCCTGTTCAAAATCCCCGCCAGCGAACCGACCCCGGCCGACCCGAACGCCAAACCGTTTCCGCTGCGCGTGGAGCGGATCAAACTGGCCGACGGTGCCGTGCACTTCAAGGATGAACGTCCCAGCGAAGCTATCGAGTTCCTCTACGACAAACTCGATTTCGAGCTGAACAACCTCAGCACCCTGCCCGAAGACAGCGCCGACATGACCCTTGTGGCCATCGGTCCGAACGGTGGCCAGATCGACTGGACCGGCAATTTCAGCCTGATCCCGATTGCCTCCGAAGGTAAGCTGAAAGTCACCGACGGCCAGATGAAAGCCTTTTGGCCCTATGTGCGCGACGCGCTGCCGCTGGTGCTGGAAAACGGCGTGCTGAACCTGAGCACCGACTACAAGCTCAACCTCTCCAAGGAAACCGAACTGCTGCTGAGCAACGTCGCGGTCAGCGTCGCGCCTTTCGCCATCAACGCCCCGGACGGTCGACCGCTGGCGAAACTCGCGCGACTGGACATCACCGACACCACGGTGGACCTGGCCAAACAGCAAGTTGTGGTCGGCAAGATTCGCAGCCAGAAACTGGAAACCTGGGCGGCGCTTGAAGCTGACGGCCAACTCGACTGGCAGAAGCTGTTCGCCAGCCAACCGTCCAAGGAAGCCGCCAAGGCCAAAGCCGAACCCGTCAGCACGCCAGCAGCAGCCGACTCGCCGAAAGCCCCTGCCGCGCCAAGCAAGCCTTGGCAGGTGTTGCTCAAAGACGTGCAACTGCGCGATTACCAGGTGCACCTGGCTGACCGCAAAGCGCAACCCGCCGTGACGCTGGACCTGAACCCGCTGAACCTGGACCTGCAGAATTTCGACAGCCTCAATGGTTCGCCTTTTACCCTCAAGCTCGACACCGGCGTGGGCAAGCAAGGCAAGATCACTGCCGAGGGCGAGGTCAACCTGGCCCCGGTCAGCGCCAGACTCAACGTGCAGACCAAAGACATCGACCTGCGGGTTGCCCAGTCCTACATCACCCCGTTCATTCGCCTCGAACTGCGCAGCGGCATGCTCGGCAGCGACCTGGCGGTCAACCTGAAAAGCACCGAGCCGTTGGCACTCAGCGTCACAGGACGTGCGCAGATCGATCAGTTGCACACCCTCGACACCCTGAAAACCCGCGACTTTCTCAAGTGGCAGCAGGTGGTGGTCGAAGGCTTGAATTATCAGCACGGCGACAGCCTGTCGATCGACAAGGTCAACCTGTTCCAGCCCTATGTGCGTTTCATGATCAACGATGACCGCACCACCAACGTCGATGACCTGCTGATTCCGCAACCGCCCGATACCGGCGCAAAAACAGCGGCGGCCAAACCCGCCAGCAAGGACAAGCCGCTGGGCATCCACATTGGCGGGATTGCCATCAATGACGGCTCGGCGAACTTTGCCGACTTCAGCCTGACCCCTAACTTCGCCACCGCCGTGCAACAGCTCAACGGCCAGATCGGCACCATCGACAGCCGTCAGGCGAAACCGGCGACCGTCGACATCAAGGGCAAGGTCGATCGTTATGCACCGGTGACCATCAAGGGCTCGGTCAATCCGTTCGACCCGATGGCCAGCCTCGACATCGCCACCAGTTTCAAACGAGTCGAGCTGACCACACTGACGCCCTACTCCGGCAAGTTCGCCGGCTACCGTATCCGCAAGGGCCGGCTCAATCTCGATCTGCATTACCTGATCACCAAAGGTCAGCTCAAGGCGGAAAACAAAGTGGTGGTCGAGCAGTTGCAGCTCGGTGAAAAGGTCGACAGCCCGGACGCCGTCAGCCTGCCGTTGAAACTTGCGATTGCCCTGCTCAAGGATGTCGACGGCAAGATCTCCATCGAGCTGCCGGTGACGGGTGACCTCAACAATCCACAGTTCAGCGTCATGCCGATTGTCTGGCAGACCCTGCGCAATCTGATCGTCAAAGCCGCCGCCGCGCCGTTCAAAATGATTGGCGGGCTGGTCAGTGGCGGTGGTTCGGAAGACCTGGGTACGGTGTCGTTCGCACCGGGTTCAAGCGACCTGAGCAAGGACGCCGAGGGTTCGTTGGTCAAACTGTCCAATGCGCTCAAGGAACGCCCGGCCCTGCGCCTGGAAATCGAAGGCACCGCTGCCGCCAGCAGCGATGGCCCGCCGATCGCCGAGCAACGCCTGGAACGGGAATACCAGTACAACTACTACAAGATGCTCCAGCGTCGCGGCGACAAAGTGCCGGCACAGGCTTCATTGCTGCAAGTACCGGACGGTGAGAAAGGCCCACTGCTGGAAGGCATCTACCGCACCCGCCTGAAAACCCAGCCACCCGCCGAATGGAAGGATCTGGGCAAGGAAGAACGCACCGCAAAAATGCGCGCCGATGTGATCAAGTTCTGGAGTACCAGCGACGTGCTGTTGCGCCAACTGGGCCAGGATCGCGCCAGCAGCATCAAGGATTATCTGGTCGACAAGGGTCAGTTGGCCGATGACCGCGTGTACTTCATCGACGCCAGCCTCGGCGAAGCCGAAAGTGACGGTCGGGTGGTGACGCCGTTGCACCTGGATGCCGAGTGATGATCAGGCGATTGCTGTTCGGCGTGGCGCTGGCACTGGCGGCCAGTCAGGCTTCGGCCGCCGATACCCTGCGCTGCGGCAGTCAATTGATCAGCGTGGGGGACAGGTCCAGCGAAGTGCTACAGAAATGCGGAGAGCCGGTCAGTCGCGATCTGTTGGGCTACAAGCGCAGCGCCAACCGCCGGGAAGAGTTCCAGGTCGAGGAATGGACCTACGGGCCCAACGGCGGGATGTACCAGTACCTGCGGTTTGAAGGTAATCGCCTTAGGCAGATCACCAGCAAACGCGGTAACTGACACACCGTAATCGCCAGCAAGCCGGCTCCTACCGTTTGGTTTTGCGGTGTCCACAATAGAACAGGCCCCAGACACGAATGTCCGGGGCCTGTAATGACCACATCCTTGTGGCCGTCGCATGAACTCTCAAGTTGCGGCAGACGTATGACTCGGCTCGTCTACCGCGTCTTCTCCCGGTTCAGGCGAGAAGTCTTGCCTTACTCGGCTTTCAGGCCGTCAGCGGAGACCGCTTTGACGCCTTTGATTTTCTTGGTGATGGCCACAGCAGTTTCTTTCTGAGCGTCAGTCACCGCGACGGTAGACGACAGGGAAACAACACCTTTGTTGGTTTCAACCTTGATGTCGGTACCAGGAATGCCTTTCTCGGTAACCAGGTCCGCTTTGACTTTGGTGGTGATCCAAGTATCGGAAGTGGCTTCTTTGGCTTCAGTGACCTCACCGGCAGCCAGCACCATTGGGGCCTGGGTAGCCTGGGTTTGAGCGAATGCTGCGTTGGCCATGGTCAGGGTCAGCGCGGTAGCAGCAGCGGCAGCGATAGCGAACTTCTTCATACGAGTAACTCCTGTTTTTTCATAAAGTCTGCTGCGTGTCTTGTCAGCAGGGTTACTGGGTATATTGCGAACGCTGTGCCAACTTTGAGACAGCTATTAATTCCTTATTAATCAACAAGTTAATAAATCTACTGTTTTTCGGAATCATGCAAATTGCATGACTTCGACATTCTCTACATGCAAGTTGCGGGTTTTACCGTTGGCCTAAGGCCATGAATTTTCGAGGTTTTCCAAATCTCATCAAGCCGCGCAGCAAATTCGGGGTTTTTCACAAAAAAAATGCCCCATCTGACGATGTGGCATTTTTCTGTTTACACGTCTGCAGCGTTACGTTGCAGAGGCCGTGCAGCCAGGCGGTGCGTAATCGGCAGTAACGCCGGTTGCGCATGACCAGCCCGTAGTCGCGCTACGAGTCAGCGTAATGGTTTTACCTGCCACAGGTGCGGGGGCCTTTTGCAGGGTACAAACAATGGTGCCGGCGCCGGATGCAACCGTTCCGGTGACCGAGATTGCGCAGTTCTGCGTCGTCGTTCCGGCACCTGCCAGTGTGGTGGGTTCTGCAGTGCCAGCATTCATCAGGTCTTCAAACGAAACCTTCAACGCTGCAATTTCCGCCAACCCGGCCGTCACTTTCGCCCGGGCCTGATACTTCGAGTAAGCCGGCAACGCAAACGTCGCCAGAATCCCGATGATCGCCACCACGATCAACAGTTCGATCAGCGTAAAACCTTTCTGAGTATTCATAGACAAGCTCCATGCATGAGTCGAAATCTCATGATCTGAATTAGCCGCAGCACAGCCCGTGCCAAGCCCGCCGCCCCCTGTTAACGGGGCGCGAGAACAATGCGATGCCTCTTCCAGCCCCCAGGATCCGCACTAACTGACACTTTTTGTCACCAGAGCAGCGCTGGTTTGGTTCCACCGGTTGACTAGGCTATAAGTCATGAACTGTCTGCGTCCGGTATCCCCATGAATGACATCGCCCTTAGCGGTCTGGCCAAGCAATTGGTCCTGGCCGAACTGCTCACTGACAAAAGCGCGCATCAGGCGTATCAGCAAGCCCAACGCCAGAAACTCTCCCTGGTCAGTTATCTGGTGCAGAACAAACTGGTGAAAAGCCGTCAGGTCGCCGAGATCGCCTCCGAGCATTTCGGCATGGCACTGCTAGACCTCCACTGCCTGGACAAAGAGTCCCAACCCAAAGGGCTGGTCAGCGAAAAACTGGTTCGCCAGCACCAAGCCCTGCCCCTCTGGCGGCGCGGCAACAAGTTGTTCGTGGGGGTTTCCGACCCGACCAATCACCAGGCCATCAACGACATCCAGTTCAGCACCGGGCTGAGTACGGAAGCCATCCTGGTGGAGGACGACAAGCTCAGCGACGCCATCGACAAGTTCTTCGACAACCATGCCACCGGGCTGGAAGACATGCCCGACGTCGACCTCGATGGCGTGGACATTGAGTCGATCAATGACCACGACCAGGACGCCATCGCCGGACAGGATGCCGACGACGCGCCGGTGGTGCGATTCGTCCACAAGATGCTGCTCGACGCGATCAGGAGTGGTTCTTCCGACCTGCATTTCGAGCCCTACGAAAAAACCTACCGCGTACGCATGCGCACCGACGGCATGCTGCGTGAAGTCGCCAAGCCGCCGGTTCAACTGGCCAACCGCATCGCCGCCCGCCTGAAAGTCATGGCCAGTCTTGACATCTCCGAGCGGCGCAAACCCCAGGACGGGCGGATCAAGATGCGCCTGTCGAAGAGCAAGTCCATCGACTTCCGGGTCAATACCCTGCCGACCCTGTGGGGCGAGAAAGTGGTGATCCGGATCCTTGATCCATCGAGCGCGCAAATGGGCATCGACGCCCTCGGCTACGAGCCGGACCAGAAAGACCTGTACATGGCCGCGCTGAAGCAGCCGCAGGGGATGATTCTGGTGACCGGCCCCACCGGTTCGGGCAAGACCGTGTCGCTCTATACCGGGCTGAATATCCTCAACACCGTGGACATCAACATCTCCACCGCCGAAGACCCGGTGGAGATCAACATGGAAGGCATCAACCAGGTCAACGTCAATCCCAAGCAGGGACTGGGTTTTGCCCAGGCGCTGCGCTCGTTCCTGCGCCAGGACCCGGACGTGATCATGGTCGGCGAGATCCGCGACCTGGAAACCGCCGAGATCGCCATCAAGGCCGCCCAGACCGGGCACCTGGTGCTCTCGACCCTGCACACCAACAGCGCCGCAGAAACCCTGACCCGCCTGCACAACATGGGCATTCAGGGGTTCAACATCGCGACGTCGGTCAGCCTGATCATCGCCCAGCGCCTGGCGCGCAAACTGTGCAGCCATTGCAAGAAGCCCATCGACATTCCCCGCGAGGCATTGATCAAGGAAGGCTTCCCCGAGGAACGCATTGGCACGTTCACGATCTATGAGCCGGTCGGTTGCGATCAGTGCAACGGCGGCTACAAGGGGCGCGTGGGGATTTATGAAGTGGTGAAGAACACACCAGACCTGCAACGGCTGATCATGGCCGAAGGCAACTCGCTGGAAATCGATATTCAAATGCGCAAGGACGGCTTCAACGACCTGCGCACTTCCGGGCTGATCAAGGCCATGCAAGGCATCACCAGCCTTGAGGAAATCAACCGGGTCACCAAGGACTGAACATGGCGGTCAAAGCAGCAAAAATCAGTGTGTATACCTGGGAAGGCACCGACAAAAAAGGCACGAAAATCACCGGCGAACTCAGCGGGCAGAATCCGGCCTTGATCAAGGCGCAACTGCGCAAGCAAGGCATCAACCCTGGCAAGGTGCGCAAGAAATCCGCCTCGATTTTCAGCCTCGGCCAACGCATCAAGGCGCATGACATTGCCCTGTTCACCCGGCAGATGGCGACCATGATGAAAGCGGGGGTGCCGCTGTTGCAGTCATTCGACATCATTGGCGAAGGCTTCGATAACCCGGCCATGCGCAAACTGGTGGACGAGGTGAAACAGGAAGTCGCTGCGGGTAACAGCTTCGCGGCGGCCCTGCGCAAAAAGCCGCAGTATTTTGATGAGCTCTACTGCAACCTGGTGGATGCCGGCGAACAGGCCGGTGCGCTGGATACCCTGTTGGAGCGGGTCGCGACCTACAAGGAAAAGAGCGAAAGCCTCAAGGCCAAGATCAAGAAAGCCATGACGTACCCGCTGGCCGTGGTGTTCGTCGCGATCATCGTCACCGGGATTCTGCTGGTCAAGGTGGTGCCGCAGTTCGAGTCGGTGTTCAAAGGATTCGGTGCCGAATTGCCGGCGTTCACGGTGATGGTCATCGGCCTCTCGCAGTTCATGCAGGATTGGTGGTGGCTGATGCTTGGCGGGCTGATTGCGGCGATATTCGGTGTGCGCCATGCCTTCAGGACATCGCAAGGCTTTCGGGACCGGACCGACACCTGGCTGCTGAAACTGCCGTTGATTGGCACGTTGATGTACAAGTCCGCCGTGGCCCGTTACGCCCGAACATTGTCGACCACCTTTGCCGCTGGCGTGCCGCTGGTCGAGGCGCTGGAATCGGTGGCGGGCGCGACGGGCAACATCGTGTTCAAACGTGCGGTACTGCGCATCAAGCAGGATGTGGCGACGGGGATGCAGCTGAACTTCTCCATGCGCACCTCCGGCATCTTTCCGAACATGGCGATTCAGATGACCGCCATTGGTGAAGAGTCCGGCGCACTGGATGACATGCTCGACAAGGTTGCGAGTTTCTACGAGGCCGAAGTCGACAACATGGTCGATAACCTCACCAGTCTGATGGAACCGTTCATCATGGTGGTGCTGGGTGTTATCGTCGGCGGCCTGGTGGTTGCGATGTACCTGCCCATCTTCCAACTCGGCAATGCGATCTGACATGCCCTTGAACGAAATTCTGACTGTGTACCCGCTGGCGTTTGTCCTCCTTGCCCTGGTGGTCGGTTTGCTGGTCGGCAGCTTTCTCAACGTGGTGATCTGGCGCCTGCCGAAAATGCTCGCGCGCGAATGGAGACTGCAGGCCTACGACATTCTGGGCCTGCCGGGCGAAACGCCGCTGCCGACCTACAACCTGATGCTGCCCCACTCCCAATGCCCGCACTGTGGGCACCGGATCCGCGCCTGGGAAAACATTCCGCTGCTCAGTTATGTGTTTTTACGTGGGCGATGCTCAAGCTGCGCAACGCCCATCAGCAAACGCTACCCATTGACTGAACTGGCCTGCGGCCTGCTGTCCGCGTTCATCGCCTGGCATTTCGGTTTCGGGTGGCAGGCCACGACGGTGCTGGTGTTGAGCTGGGGCCTGTTGGCCATGAGCCTGATCGACGCCGAGCATCAACTGTTGCCGGATGTACTGGTGCTGCCGCTGCTGTGGCTGGGACTGATCGTCAACAGCTTCGAGTTGTTCGTGCCGTTGACTGAGGCACTGTGGGGCGCCATTGCGGGCTACATGGTGCTGTGGTCGGTGTTCTGGCTGTTCAAGCTGATCACCGGCAAGGATGGCATCGGCCACGGCGATTTCAAGCTGCTGGCCATGCTGGGCGCCTGGGGCGGCTGGCAGATTTTGCCGCTGACCATTTTGTTGTCGTCCATGGTGGGCGCGATTATCGGCGTGATTTTGCTGCGCCTGCGCAACGCGAAAACCTCGACGCCAATTCCCTTCGGTCCCTATCTGGCGATTGCCGGCTGGATTGCATTGCTCTGGGGTGGTCAAATAACCGACTTCTATTGGCAGTTTGTCGGTTTGAAATGAATACCCCTGTGGAAAAACCCTGGATTCTCGGCCTGACCGGTGGCATCGGCAGCGGTAAAAGCGCGGCCGCCCAGCACTTTATCGACCTGGGCGTGCATGTGGTCGATGCCGATCATGCGGCGCGCTGGGTGGTGGAGCCGGGGCGCCCGGCGCTGGCCCGGATCGCTGAACATTTTGGCCCCGGCGTGCTGCAAGCCGACGGTCAACTGGATCGTGCGGCGTTGCGCAAACTGATCTTCGAAGTGCCTGAGCAACGCCTCTGGCTCGAGGCGCTTTTGCATCCGTTGATCGCCAAGGAAATCGCCGATCACTTGGGCAAGGCACAATCGCCTTATGCGATTCTGGTTTCGCCGTTGCTGATCGAGTCCGGGCAGTACGCCATGACCCAGCGAGTGCTGGTGATCGATGCGCCCGAACAGTTACAGATCGAACGCACCCTGCAGCGTGACCAGACCAGCGAACAACAGGTCCAGGCGATCCTCAAGGCGCAATCCAGCCGCCAGGATCGTCTGAGCCATGCCGACGATGTGGTGGTCAACGACCGCGACCTCGCCTGGCTGCACAGCGAGGTCGAACGCCTGCATCACTTTTACCTTACATTGCGTGGAGGCCAGTCATGAGCCAAACCCCAACCGTCGAATGCCCCACCTGCGGCGCCCCTGTCGAATGGACCCCGGAAAGCACATTCCGGCCGTTCTGTTCGGACCGCTGCAAACTGATCGACCTGGGCGCCTGGGCGTCGGAAGAACACAAGATTCCGGTGGCCCCCGATGCCGAGGACGAGTTGTTCAGCGGCGATTTCGACCCACGTCACTGAGTCCGGCGATCAAGGCCGCATGAAGCCATAGTCCTGACTGTCATCGAGGTTCTCGGCGAGAAACTGCAACTCATCGGCCAGATCCTCGACACTGCGCACAGCCTTGCTCTGCTGCACCACCGCGCTGAGCAAGGCGCGCAGGCTCAACCCCGGATCAAACCCGACTTCCTGCGCTGCATCCAGACTGTGGCGCAACTCCTGCCTTGCCCATTCGTAGACACTCATTTCGATGCTCCTGAAGGTTTTGCGGAGCATGGATTCGTCGCCGTTTTTTGGATTTGATGTGGATCAAGATTTCGGATCGTCGTCCTTCCAGGGCGCCGAAAGGTAGCGTGTGCGGTTGAAGGTCTCCAGCCATTCCGGGCTGAACACCACCAGTGCGCTGACGACCATGCCGTTGATGAACGCTTCGGGAAAGATGATCAGCCACAGGTAACCGACAAAATCTTCCAGCCAATAGGGCATGACGAAAAGCTCGTTGAACCACAGCAACCACAGGGCCAGCAACAGGCACAGCAAGGCCGATAGCGCCGCGGCGAAGAAGCCGGAAACGAAGATGTAAACGAAGGGGTTTCGCGGTTGCGCGCGCTCCACGAGGATGGCGCAGCACTCGGTGACCAGCACGGGCAGCAGAATGAACAACGCACCGTTGACCCCGACGGCGGCGAGGTCCTGGCGTCCGAGCAGGACCAGGCCGGTTTGGGCGACCAGGCCGCCGACGATTGCCAACGGCCAGTCCAGGAGCAGGGTCACGGCGGTCATGCCAATGAAGTGATAGGACACGCCGGTGTCGAAATCCCTTCGCACCAGCCAGAGCATGAACAGCGCGAATACGGTGCCGAACAACAGGTGCTGGCGGCGGCTGTCGCTGAAGAGTTCGACCCACGGGGCGCGCGCGATGGCCCAGATCAGCGCTGGGACGTAGATCAGCCAACCGACGGTGAGGGTTTCGGGGGACAGCAGCTCGGCGCCGATCATGGCTGGGCTTGCTCCTTTTTCTTTGCCGGGAGAGGACAGGCTCTCAGTCTACACCGCCGTTTGTGCGCCCTACGATTGGGGTCATATCCGTTTCTGCGGTAATGGCGGCTGACGGTCTCACAGGAAAAGCGAAAGCCGTACCATGATCCTCTGTGGGAGCGAGCCTGCTCGCGAAAAAAAGTCCGGACACCGCGTTCATTCAGACAGCCCGCGTTATCGTTGACGTCCATCGCTAGCAGGCTAGCTCCCACAGGGGAATGCGTACGCTTGAAGTGACACGCCACCTCGCGGTGCTGTGGCGGTAGTCGCCCCCTCGAGCGGCTAAGTGGAGGTTCTGCGCAGTAGGCAACCCGGCATGGATGATTGTTACGTTTCCTGCAACGCTGAATCAGCCCTGGCCCCCTTTATCCATCACAGCCGAGGACTAAACTTCAAGCATCAAAACCAACACCGAGTCGACAAAAATGAAAACCCTGACCACCCTGTTTCTGACCCTGATCGCCACCTCAGCCATGGCCGCCAGCGAGCCCGCCGCCACCCCGTACGACCCCGCGCAACCGCTGGACATCGCCAAGGTGGTTTCCATCACCGACACCGCCACCTCGTGCGACGTCGTACCGGCAACCATGGTCTACATTGACCATCAGGGCCAGACCCATAGCGTGACCTACTCAGTCATGGGCAATTGCACGAGCAGCCTGTAACACCGGGCAACCCGCGACTCACACGATCAGCCGTTTCGCCTGCAACGCCAAATCATGCAGGCCGGCCAAACGCGCCATGATCCGTTCGACCACCTCGACCCTGGCCACCGCACCGCTTTGCAATTCACCCATCGAGTGCAAAGCCACTCCAGCCTTTTCCAGCCCCAGACGGGTTGAACCGGATAATTGCTGAAGACCCTGGCGCGCCTGCTCCGCCGACTGTTCCAGCCCCGTGGCGATTTGCCGGATCTGCGCACTGGAGTCCGCGGCCTGACGCGAGAGATTGCGCACCTCATCGGCGACCACCGCAAACCCTCGGCCATGGCTGCCCGCCCTCGCCGCCTCGATGGCCGCGTTGAGCGCCAGCAGATTGGTCTGACGGGCAATGTCCTGAATGCTGCCGACAATCGCGCCGATGCGCATCGACTGACTGCCGAGTTCATCGAACACCTGATCCAGACGCTGCATGTAGAGGTTCAGATCCTCCAGCACACTGGCCGACGACTGCATGCTTTGCGCACTCGCCTTGACCCGATCGCCGGCCGTGCGCGCCAGTTGATTGGCAAAGCGCATGTCTTCCTCGGTTTGCAGCACCGACTCGGTCAATTGCTCCAGTTTGACCTGCAGGCCGATGGTGTACGGCGGTTGTTCTTTTTCAAGGCTCATAGCAGCGTCCAGGTGTAACTGAGGATCAGGCGGTTTTCGTCGATATCACTGCGGTAGTTGGATCGCGCCATCACATTGCGCACCCGAATCCCGAGGCCTTTGAGGCTGCCACTTTGCAGCACGTAACCGAGGTCGAGATCCCGCTCGCGGTCCTTGCCCTCGAAGCCCTGCCCGGTGTCGACGTTATTACCGGAGATGTAACGCACGGTGCTGGTCAGCCCAGGCACACCGAGCGCGGCGAAGTCGTAGTCGTAACGCGCCTGCCACGAGCGTTCGTCGGTGTAGGCGAACTCGTAGGTCGGCACCTCGTTGCCCAGCGGCGAGACGTTGGCGAAGACGCGTGGGAATGCGCTGTCACCGAACATCCCTTGATACCCGACATAAAACGTATGGCCACCGCGCTTGGCCGACAGCAGCGAGAAGAACGCCTGGTTATCGATGTTGCCCAGCAGCTTCTTGCCGTCTTCGCGCGAATCGTAGTAGCCGAGGTTGGCGCCCAGGGTCCAGTCACCGAGCGGTTCGCTGTGCTTGATGCCCAGGAAGCGCTGGTTGTAGATATCTTCCAGTTGCCCGAACCAGGCGCTGACCGAGCTGCGTTTATCGTTGAAGGCGTAATCGGCGCCGGCAAAGTTGAAGCCATCACTGCTGACCTGGCGCTGCGGCACGTGGCCGAGCATGGCCTGCATTTTTTCGTCGCCGGCCTCGTTGCGCAGGCTGGTGGTATTCAAATGGCCACCCTGCAAGGTCAGGCCATTGATCTCATTGGAACTGATGCTTGCACCTTGATAGCTGGGCGGCAGCAGGCGGATATCACTGAACGCCAGCACCGGCAGATTGGGTTGCAGCTCCCCGACCTTCAGCTCGGTTTTTGAAAAACGCACCTTCAGCGCCGCTTCGAGACGGCTGTAATCATTCGCCGCGCGCCCGTCATCTTTAACCGGCAGCAAACCGGTGTTCACCCGATCCGGGCTGCTGTCGAGCTTGAGGCCGAGCAGGCCGATCACATCCACACCGAATCCGACCGGCCCTTGGGTGTAACCGGATTTGACGTTGAGGATGAAGCCCTGTGCCCACTCTTCGGCCTTCGACTGTTTGTTGGCCCCGACGATGTCGGAGAAGTCCCGACTGAAGTAGTAATTGCGTGCTTGCAAGGTGGCCGTGGTGTCTTCGATAAAGCCACTCTCGGCCGCCATCGCGCTGGCGGAGAAACCCGAGACGACCGCCATGGACAACACTGACCCGGTTGTTGGAAAAATCTGTTTCATCGTTTGTTCTCTTATTTTTATTGATCGACAGTTGGAAGAGCTTCAGCCGCCGCGCTTTCGCGACGGGCGTTTAACAACACATGGGTGACCATGCCGAAAATCAGTCCCCAAAAAGCCGCGGACAACCCCAACAACGACATGCCCGAGGCGGTGGTGAGAAAGGTCACCAGCGCGGCTTCCCGATCACTCGGCATCGCCATGGCGCCGGCCAACGCCCCGGCAATCGCGGCGAACAGCGCCAGCCCGGCCAGCGCCGCGATCAGCTCTTTGGGGAACGCCGAAAACAGCGACACCAGGGTGGCGCCGAAGATGCCCAGCACCAGGTAACACAGCCCACCGACCACCCCGGCCACGTAGCGCTTGCCGGGATTTTCATGGGCCTCGCGACCGGTACAAATGGCCGCGGTAATCGCCGCCAGATTCAGCCCGTGGCAACCGAACGGCGCCAACAACGCCGTGCCCAGCGCGCTGCTGGCGATGATCGGGCCGGATGGCGTCGCGTAACCGCTGGCCCGAAGCACCGCGATGCCGGGCACGAACTGACCGGTCAGCGCCACCATCACCAACGGCAAGGCGATGTTCAGCGTTGCACTCAGGCTGAACTCCGGCGTGATCCACACCGGCGTGGCCAACCCGATCACCAGGGCTTCGCTGTGCAAGTCACCGGCGAGAAACGCCATCGAGCAGCCCACCAGCAGCACCATCAACACCGCATAACGCGGCATCAGCCGTTTGCAGATCAGGTACGTGGCAAACATCGCCAGCACCAGCCACGGTTTGCCCTGCAACGAGACAAACAACCCGGTACCGAAACTGAACAGAATCCCCGCCAGCATCGCCGCCGCAATCGCCGCCGGCAGTTTGCCGATGATCCGGTCAAACGCCCCCGACACCCCGACCAGGAAAATGATCAGGCTGCTGACCAGGTACGCGCCCACCGCCTCCGGCATCGAGATCCCCGGTAACAACGCCACCAGCAGCGCCGAGCCCGGCGCCGACCACGCGATGATCACCGGCACGCGGTAACGCAGGCTCAAACCGATGCCGAGCACCGCGCTGCCGATGGAAATCGCCCAGACCCACGACGACAGCACTTCCCGCGACAGGTGCGCGGTCTCGGCCGCCTGGAAAATAATCACCAACGGGCCGGCGTAGGAAATCACCGTGGCGATAAATCCGGCGACGGCCGCCGACAGGGAAAAATCCCGGACAAACGCTTTCACGAAGCTTCGCCGACAGACCCGGCTGGCGAACCGTGGCGCAGGCCCGACAGCGCTTGCCTGTGACTGCGCTGACTGCTGATGGCGAACACGGTCATGGCAATCGCGGCCACTGCGCCGGGCAAGGCAAACGCCATGAAATTCAGTTGCAGCGGCAGGCTGATCCCGAGCAAGGCACCGCCCAGCAGAGGCCCGACAATCGCGCCGTTACGTCCGATGCCCGAGGCCCAACCCAGACCGGTGGAGCGAATGGTCATGGAGTAGAACTGCGCAGCGCAGGCGTACAGCAGAATCTGCGATCCGATGGTGGTGGCGCCCGCGATGGCGATCAGCAGGTACAGCAGCGGCATCGGGCTGTTGAAACCGAGCAAGGTGATCGACACGGCGGCGACGGCGAAGAACACCGCCAACACCCGCGGCAGGTTCAGTTTGTCACCCAGCACGCCACCACCGACCGCGCCAAAAATAGCGCCGAAGTTGAGCACCAGCAGGAACGACAGGCTCGAACCCAGGCTGTAACCGGCGTTGGCCATCAGTTTCGGCAGCCACGAACTCAAGGCGTAAACCATCAGCAAGCAGCAGAAAAACGCCAGCCACAGCATCAGTGTGCGCAGCGCGCGCCCCTCGCGAAACAGTTGCAGCACGGGGGTCCCGGTGCCCTTCACTTCGCTCATGTGCAGTTGATCGCTGGTCTGCGCGACGTACGCCGGATCCACCCGTTGAAGAATGGCGCGCGCCTCTTCATTACGCCCCTGACGCAGCATGAAACCCACCGACTCGGGCAGGAAATACATGATCAGCGGCAACAACACCAACGGCAGCACCGCGACATAAAACACCGATTGCCAGCCGAAGCTCGGAATCAGCACGATGCCCAGCCCCGCCGAGAGCATGCCGCCTACGGAGTAGCCGCTGAACATGATCGCCACCAGCGTGCTGCGGATTTTCTTCGGCGCGTACTCGTTCATCAGCGCCACGACGTTGGGCATGACCCCGCCGATGCCCAGGCCGGCGATGAACCGGCACAGGCCGAACTCGGTGGGGTTGCGGGCAAAACCATTGAGCACGGTAAAACCGCTGAAGAGCATCACGCAGATCGTGATGGCTTTCTTGCGGCCGATCCTGTCCGAGAGCGGGCCGAAAAACAGCGCGCCGAACATCATTCCAAACAATGCGTAACTTCCCAGCGCGCCGGCCTGCAAGGGACTGAGTCCCCACTCTTTCATCAGCATCGGCAACACCACGCCGTAGATCACCAAATCGTAACCGTCGAAAATGATGATCAGGGCACACCAGAACAGCACCATCCAGTGGAAGCGGTTGAATCGAGCGTTGTCGATAACCTCATGTACGTCGATCTTGCGCATGGCATTCATCTCTTGTTGTTGTTTTATTCAGAGCGTCGGTAAAGCGGCTAACGTCCCGTAAAGCCGAGGGTAAAGTTGCCAGGCGCGGGGCAATATCCGCTTTGCGCAGATCGCTATCCGTTTTGTGCAGGGCCCTGAATCGGGCGCGGGAGGGAGGAATGTCGCGGCAGGCTTTTGCTCCTGCGCGACAAACAGTCTTTCTGGCGATCACCTTTGGACGCCAAGCCGGGGTCTATGGATGACCCCGACTACTTTCACCTGCCGGCCGTTGCGGCCGAACAAGTCAACGCATACGTCACTGAAGCCCGATCACGGCCGGGCCTTCTCCAGTGCCTCACGCAGTTGCGCCGCCGTGGCGTATTCGTGCTCACCGACCACTTGACCGTCCTTGAGCGCCAGCCACAACACTTTATCCACGGCCCCGGGGTAACGCGGCGCCACGCGCCCGTCACGGTCGAGCATCACGCGATAGGAATAATCGCGCATGGCCGGCACGGCGAACATCTTCGCGATCAGCCGAGGCATGCGCTGGATATCCGCGACAAATACCGCGTGCCGGGCTTCCAGATAGCCCTTGGGCTGGCCCTGCAGTGCGGCGTCGACCAGTTTCGCGGCGTCCATGCTGCGCGCCACCAGCAGCGTCTGCGTCTGGTTATCGAGCGTGAAGGCCTGATCGAACTGATCAAGCAAGGTCCACGGCGCCAGCCGCTCACCCACCTCCAGCGCCTGAGCCCAGAGAGGCACAAGACTGAGCAATAACACGGGCCATAATTTCACGACATTCCCCTTCGTTGAGGCGCTTGAGCGCAATGAATCCAGTCTACACCGCCTTTATTGCACACCCAGTTGCCGCAACACCGATCACAGAAACATCGTGGGAACCCGACCACCGCTGACGCCGGCGGGGCCATTACGACCTTGTTTCAACGCAAAGCTTTCAGCTTGTCGCATTTGAACGCTAAGCTTGGGCCTATGGATGACTCAGATTATCTACGCCTGCTGACCATTGCGGCCGAGCAAGCCAACGCGTTCCTTTCCAATGCCCGCAAATGGGAGCGTGAGCGTTGGGTGTGCCAGCGCCTGCTGCAAGGCCTGAACATTCCTTACCGCGTCGACGAATTTGCCCCTGCCGGGGAGCCGCCGGACGTGTTGTTTCGCGATGCGAATTTCGAAGTGTTTTTCGTGCTCGACGAGGGCCGGCGCCTCAATGATGAGTGGCGCGATGAACTGCAGCGGCGACGCAGTGCGTTTTCCTTGAGTTCGCTGGTGCGCCGTGAGGCCAAGCCCAGACGCATTCCGGCCAATGAGTTCCTGCTGAGACTGGCGCCGACCTTGCGCAAAAAAGCGCACAACTACAAAGAGCGCGGCATGGACCTGGGCGAACTGGACATCATCGCCTTCGCCAGCCTCAAGCGCGAAGTGCTCGACCTCAACAGCCATTTCCCACCGCCCACCGAATACTTGCGTCAGGGCTGGCGCTCGTTGTCGCTGGTCGGGCCGACCTTCGCTCGCGTGCTGTTCGCCCATCCGGATGCACCGGATTTCCTGCGCAGCAACCTCGGTCGCAGCATCGTCTTCGATGTCGGGATCAGCCTGTGAGTCCGCTGCAGGAACTGATCGCTGAAGTCCCGCAAACCGGCCGCGTCCGCTGGATCGGCGTGCGCCCGCAGCCCCATGTGCCGATGATCGAACTGGAGGCCGTGGAGGCGCGGCTGGAGGCCGGCCTGACCGGCGATCGCGCCCGCCCCGGCGTGCGCAATGCGCG
This sequence comes from Pseudomonas sp. 300, assembly GCF_055803035.1. Classification (NCBI taxonomy): domain Bacteria; kingdom Pseudomonadati; phylum Pseudomonadota; class Gammaproteobacteria; order Pseudomonadales; family Pseudomonadaceae; genus Pseudomonas; species Pseudomonas sp. 300. The sequence goes on from NZ_JAVLRV010000002.1 coordinate 3,803,296, forward strand.
ACAAGTGACGTTGATTCAATGGGAGCATCTGGCAGTGATCAGCTCGCTGATGGGCCGGCCGGAAGATAATCCGGTGTCACCTAATGATTTGCGGCGCAACCTCGTGATCAGTGGGATCAACCTGTTCAGCCTCAAGGGCCGCCGCTTCAAAATCGGCCAGGCGATTTTCGAAACCACCGGTTGGTGCCAGCCTTGCGCACGCCTGCAAAACAACCTCGGCCCCGGCACTTTCCAGGCCGTTCGCGGACATGGCGGAATCACCGCCCGAGTGTTACAAAGTGGAATCATTCGCCTGGACGATACAGTCAGCGTCGAGCCGATTCCGGCCAGCGGCTATGCTCCGTTCAATGTGGGGTAAAACCCCCTGTAGCTTCTAGACATTCAGCAACGTCTACCCCCTGACGAGGCCCGATATGACCAGCCGCCTGAACCCCGACGACCAGAAGCATGTCGAAGAGTACCTGCACCTGTCCCAGCACCGAGTCGAGCGCCGGCCTTTCCGGCCGTGGATGCTCCTGGTGGTGGTACTGGCAGTGACCATTGGCCTGGGCCTGTTGAGCCGATTTATCAGTTACCTGACGCTATGAGCTGCATCGCGCTCGCTCGGGTAATTGCACCGATTTCTTTTAGCCTTGCGAGATATCCCCATGACTCATCGTATTGTCATCGTTGGCGGCGGCGCCGGCGGTCTGGAGTTGGCTACCCGTCTGGGTAAGACTCTGGGCAAGCGCGGCACGGCCAGTGTGATGCTGGTCGACGCGAACCTGACCCACATCTGGAAACCGCTGTTGCACGAAGTCGCGGCCGGGTCCTTGAACTCTTCCGAAGACGAACTCAATTATGTTGCCCAGGCAAAATGGAACCACTTCGAGTTCCAGCTGGGGCGCATGAGCGGGCTCGATCGCGAACAGAAGAAAATCCAGCTGGCCGCCACGTATGACGAAGCCGGCCTGGAACTGGTGCCAGCACGTGAAGTGCCATACGACTCGCTGGTGATCGCAGTCGGCAGCACCACCAACGATTTCGGTACCCAGGGAGCAGCGCAACATTGCCTGTTCCTCGACACCCGCAAACAGGCCGAGCGCTTCCATCAGCAACTGCTCAACCATTATTTACGCGCGCACGCCGGGCAAACGGATGTGGTGCAGCAGATCAGCGTAGCGATCGTCGGCGCTGGCGCCACGGGCGTCGAGCTGGCCGCCGAACTGCACAATGCCGCGCATGAGCTGGCAGCTTACGGTCTGGACCGGATCAAACCGGAGAACATGCACATCACCCTGATCGAGGCCGGTCCACGGGTACTGCCAGCGCTGCCGGAACGGATTGGCGGCCCTGTGCATAAAACCCTGGAGAAACTCGGGGTCAATGTCATGACCAATGCGGCCGTCAGTGAAGTGACCGCCGACAGCCTGATCACCGCCGACGGCAATGTGATCAACGCCAGCCTCAAGGTCTGGGCCGCCGGCATCCGTGCGCCGGGTTTCCTCAAGGACATCGACGGTCTGGAAACCAATCGCATCAACCAGCTGCAAGTGCTGCCGACCCTGCAAACCACCCGTGACGAGAACATCTTCGCCTTCGGTGACTGCGCGGCCTGCCCGCAACCAGGCACCGATCGAAATGTACCGCCGCGTGCCCAGGCTGCGCATCAACAGGCGTCGTTGCTGGCCAAATCGCTGAAGCTGCGGATCGAAGGCAAGCCGTTGCCTGTGTACAAGTACACCGATTACGGTTCGTTGATTTCGCTGTCGCGTTTTTCGGCTGTGGGTAACTTGATGGGCAACCTGACCGGCAGCGTGATGCTTGAGGGGTGGTTGGCGCGGATGTTTTATGTGTCGCTGTACCGCATGCACCAGATGGCGCTGTATGGCGCGTTTCGTACGGCGATGTTGATGTTGGGGAGCAAGATTGGGCGCGGAACCGAGCCGCGCCTGAAGCTGCATTAAATATTCGGCGCTCGTCAGGACCCCATCGCGGGCAAGCCCGCTCCCACAGGTGATGTGTCGGACCCAGGCTCCATGGTCAGCATCTAACCCTGTGGGAGCGTGGCTTGCCCGCGATACAGGCGCCTCGGTCTATCCTGCAAACACATGTGTGTCTCACTGTATCTCCCCCGCGGTTTCGCCCCTTCGCTTACAAATCCCCCCCTGCGCGACACAGTAGCGGTACACCCCGCCCGTTAAATGGCCACATCCGAGCAAGGCACCCCGCCAACTACGGTTATCGCCGCACTTACGTGGCAACCTTTATCGAGTGGTTGCGTCGTGCAACCCAGGAGATTTGAAATGTCCCGTACCACCAAGAACACTATCGGTTTGCTCGGCGCTGTCCTCGCTGGCGGCATGATGTTGACCGGCTCCGTTTTCGCCTCGCAGCCACTGACCCAGGGCTACCTGCTGGCCTCGGCCGAACAGGTGGTGAAAACCCCTGAAGGCAAGTGTGGCGAAGGCAAGTGTGGTGATGCATCGATGGCAAAAACCGACACCGACGGCGACGGAAAAGTGTCCCGCGCCGAATTCCTGAAAGTCGCGCCCAAGTCCAATTTCGACAAGATCGACACCAACCATGACGGCTTCATCGACGAACAAGAAGCGTTCGACAACGTGAAAGCCAACTACGAAGCCAATGGCAAGAAAATGCCAAAAGGCCTGTTCGAGCACCTGAAAGACCAGGACGGCGCCTAAGTATCCGGGCATCAGACCGCGCTTCTCCATCGAGAGGCGCGGTATTTTTTCGTCTGGCGGTCTTACACGCGAAAGCGCTGCACCAGGCCTTGCAAGGCATTGGCCAGTTTTGACAGCTCATGACTGGAAGCACTGGTCTGGTCGGCGCCGGCAGCGGAGCGAACCGACAAGTCGCGGATATTCACCAGATTGCGATCCACTTCCCGAGCCACTTGGGCCTGCTCTTCGGCTGCACTGGCAATCACCAGATTGCGCTCATGAATCTCATGGACCGAAGCCGTGATGGTCTGCAATGCATCGCCAGCCCGTTCGGCCAACACCAGCGTGCTGGCGGCACGGGAAGCGCTGGCGTTCATCGAGTCCAGCGCCAGGCTCGAACCGTTGCGCATACCCTGAACCATTTGTTCGATTTCCTGGGTCGATTGCTGCGTGCGATGCGCCAGCGCACGCACTTCATCGGCCACCACCGCAAAACCACGCCCGCTTTCACCCGCGCGCGCCGCTTCAATCGCAGCGTTGAGCGCCAACAGATTGGTTTGCTCGGCGATGGCTCGAATCACATCCAGCACCTTGCCGATGTCCTGGGATTGATTAGCCAGCGACTGCACCAACTCACCGGTGTGCTGCACATCACTGGCCAGGGCGCTGATGGCGCTCGCAGTCTCGCTGACCCGCTCCTGCCCCAGGTGCGCCGACTCGCTCGACTGACGAGTGGCATCGGAGGTCGACACTGCGTTGCGTGCAACTTCTTCGACGGCAGAGGTCATTTCGTTGACGGCCGTGGCGGCCTGCTCAATTTCGTTGTTCTGTTGTTGCAGCCCTTGGGTGCTGTCGAGCGTGACAGCATTCAACTCGTCAGCCGCCGTGGCCAACTGAGTGGCTGAACCGCTGATGGCTTGCAAGGTTTCACGCAGGTTCTGCTGCATGGTCGCCAGCGCCCTGAGCAAGCGACTCACTTCGTCATTGCCATGGGTCGCAATAGGTCGGGTCAAATCGCCCTGCGCCACGCTTTCCGCTGCCGACAGGGCCTCGTTCAGCGGACGGACGATACTGCGAGTCAGCAACATCGCCAGGCCGACAGTCGCCAACGCCGCGAGCGCGATGAACAGACTGACGATGGACCGGGAGGTTTCGTAATGCGCTGCGGACTTCTGGCTTTCAATGGCGACCTGTTTAGCGAACAGGTCCGCCAGGTCATTGAGCTGTTTACCGGAACCATCGACCACGGTTTTCATATCGACCAGCAGAAGTTTGGTCAGCTCCTCACGGCGACCTTGCTCGGCCAGGGTGAAAGACTGGGCAATGCCGGTGCGATAGGCGGCAAAGGTGGTTTTGAACTGATCATACAAGGCCTGACCTTCAGCGGTATCGACCAGTTTGTCGTAAGCCGCAATTTTCTCGCTCAATTCCTTGTCACGAGTGTCCATCTGACTGCGGTAGGTCGGAATGTTCTTCGCGTCTTGATCCAGTGCCATGCGCAAGGAAATGGTGCGGATGCGCAACATCAGCTCGCGGATCTCGTCACCTCCGCGAATGCTCGGCAGCCATTGCTTCTCCACCGCCACCTCGCTCTCGCGAATGCTCGACATTTGCCCCAGGGCAAAGATTCCGAGCAACGCCACCAGCACGGCGATCAAGGCAAAACCCAGCGCAGCACGAGGGGCAATATTCAGCTGACGAAGAAACATAACGAGCGCCTTTATTGTTGTTGGCTTGAATGGGAGCTCGCGAGAGCGCCCGACAGCTCGTTATCGGCTAGTTGTATGATGACTTGAAAGGATTCGGTTTTTTCGAAGGCAAAAAAAATCCCCGTATCTTTCGATACGAGGATTTTTAATATGGTCGGGGTAAGGGGATTCGAACTCCTGACATCCTGCTCCCAAAGCAGGCGCGCTACCGGAC
>NZ_JAVLRV010000002.1:3807891-3856616 GCF_055803035.1 Pseudomonas sp. 300
GTCTGACACTCCGTCATCGCTGGCAGGCCAGCTCCCACAGAATCGTGCCTAGCCTGAAATTCCGTGAATTCCTATAACAAGAAACCGGAGAACAACCATGTCGTTAAGCGTGTTCGACCTGTTCAAGATTGGCATCGGCCCCTCCAGCTCCCACACCGTCGGCCCGATGCGCGCCGCTGCGCGTTTCGCCGAAGGTTTGCGCCGTGAAGGGCTGCTGGCCGCCACCACCTGTGTCAAAGTCGAGCTCTACGGCTCACTCGGCGCCACCGGCAAGGGCCACGGCAGCGACAAGGCTGTGTTGCTGGGCCTGGAAGGTGAACACCCGGACACCGTGAACACCGAAACCGTCGCCGCCCGTCTGCAAGACATTCGTGGCAACGGTCGCTTGAACCTGCTCGGCGAACACAGCATTGCGTTCAACGAGAAAGAACACCTGGCAATGATCCGCAAACCATTGCCCTATCACCCCAATGGCATGATCTTTCGCGCGTTCGACGCGGCGGGTCTGCAAATCCGCAGTCGCGAGTACTACTCGGTCGGCGGCGGTTTTGTGGTCGATGAAGACGCCGCCGGCGCCGACCGCATCGTCGAAGACGCCACACCGCTAACGTTCCCGTTCAAAAGCGCCAAGGACCTGCTCAGCCATTGCGCCACGTACGGTTTGTCGATCAGCCAGATAATGCTGACCAACGAAAGCGCCTGGCGCCCGGAAGCGGAAACCCGCGCCGGCCTGCTGAAGATCTGGCAAGTGATGCAGGACTGCGTCGACGCCGGCTGCCGTAACGAAGGCATTCTGCCCGGCGGTTTGAAGGTCAAACGGCGAGCGGCAGCGCTGCATCGGCAACTGTGCAAAAACCCGGAGTCATCACTGCGCGATCCGCTGTCGGTGCTGGACTGGGTCAATCTGTACGCCCTGGCGGTCAACGAGGAAAACGCCAACGGCGGACGTGTGGTTACCGCGCCCACCAACGGTGCAGCGGGCATTGTCCCGGCGGTTTTGCACTACTACATGCGCTTCATTCCCGGCGCCAACGAGGACGGCGTCGTACGTTTTCTGCTGACCGCCGCAGCCATCGGCATTCTCTACAAGGAAAACGCCTCGATCTCCGGCGCCGAAGTCGGTTGTCAGGGTGAAGTCGGCGTGGCCTGTTCGATGGCGGCCGGCGCCTTGTGCGAAGTGCTTGGCGGCACCGTGCAGCAAGTGGAAAACGCCGCCGAAATCGGCATGGAACACAACCTCGGCCTGACCTGCGACCCGATTGGCGGGCTGGTGCAAGTGCCTTGCATCGAGCGCAACGCCATGGGTTCGGTGAAAGCCATCAATGCGGTGCGCATGGCCCTGCGCGGCGACGGTCAACACTTCGTTTCCCTCGACAAGGTTATCCGCACCATGCGCCAGACCGGCGCCGACATGAAAAGCAAATACAAGGAAACCGCCCGTGGCGGTTTGGCGGTCAACATTATCGAGTGCTGATGCGCGCTCACTGCATCTGCACACTTTTTCAGGAGCTGGATATGTCCACCGAACAACTGTTGAAAACCCCGTTGCACGCACTGCACATCGAACTCGGCGCCCGCATGGTGCCGTTCGCCGGCTATGACATGCCGGTGCAGTACCCGCTGGGCGTCATGAAGGAACACCAGCACACCCGTGATCAGGCCGGGTTGTTCGATGTTTCGCACATGGGCCAGATCCGCCTGACCGGCGCCAATGCCGCCAAGGCCCTGGAAACCCTGGTGCCGGTGGACATCATCGACCTGCCAGTGGGCATGCAGCGCTATGCGATGTTCACCAATGAGTCCGGCGGCATTCTTGACGATCTGATGGTTGCCAACCTGGGTAACGACGAACTGTTCCTGGTGGTCAACGCCGCTTGCAAGGATCAGGACCTGGCGCACCTGCGTCAGCACATTGGCGATCAGTGCACTATCGAGCCGCTGTTCGAAGAACGTGCGCTGTTGGCATTGCAGGGCCCGGCCGCCGTCACCGTGCTCGCACGCCTGGCACCGGAAGTGGCGAAGATGACCTTCATGCAGTTCGCCCGCGTGAAACTGCTGGGTGTGGACTGCTTTGTCAGCCGCTCCGGCTACACCGGTGAAGACGGTTTCGAAATCTCCGTGCCGGCCGCCAACGCCGAAGCCCTGGCTCGTGCCCTGCTGGCCGAACCGGAAGTGGCAGCCATCGGCCTGGGCGCACGCGACTCCCTGCGTCTGGAAGCCGGCTTGTGCCTCTACGGCCACGACATGAACACCGAGACCAGCCCAATCGAAGCCAGCTTGTTGTGGGCCATCTCCAAGCCACGTCGCGCCGATGGCGCGCGGGCTGGCGGCTTCCCTGGCGCTGAAACCGTGTTCGCCCAGCAACAAGCCGGTGTCAGCCGCAAGCGCGTGGGCCTGTTGCCGCAGGAACGTACGCCGGTACGCGAAGGTGCAGAAATCGTCAATGAAGCGGGCGACATCATCGGCACCGTGTGCAGCGGCGGTTTCGGTCCGACCCTGGGCGGTCCTTTGGCCATGGGTTACCTCGACAGCGCTTATATCGCCATCGACACACCAGTGTTCGCAATCGTTCGTGGGAAAAAGGTGCCATTGCTTGTAAGCAAAATGCCATTCGTTCCACAACGCTACTATCGTGGTTGATTGACTGTTTCTATAAGTAACGCGGTTGCGTTAACAGTGCACTAATGTGTAACGCAACCGCCATAAAACAGTGCAGCGTTTCGATTATGAACTTGCCTTATAACGTTCGAAAACAATTGAACACCCCTATCGAATAAGCCAACGCTAGTACACGTACTACTGCGGCCAACCTGAGCAAAACCAGCCCTTTCGCGGGGCTTGTTTTTCCTCCCGTAGTTGGCGTAGAGTTTGTTCACTGTGTTTGCATGGGTCGCTTGGAATCGTGACCTGGGCAGTAGCCTACAAGTTAGCTACATCCCGTTCGACGTCTTCTTACTCTCCTGCAACCAGCCCCAGTACTCTTTCATGAGAAAGAGACTGTCATTAATTTTTGCGTCAAAGGAAATAAGAAATGTCCCAACGTCAGAGCGGTACCGTCAAGTGGTTTAACGACGAGAAAGGTTTTGGTTTTATCACTCCAGAAAGCGGTCCGGATCTGTTCGTGCATTTCCGCGCTATTCAGGGCAACGGCTTCAAGAGCCTGAAAGAAGGCCAGAAAGTGACCTTCATCGCCGTGCAAGGCCAGAAAGGCATGCAGGCTGACGAAGTACAAGCAGAAGCCTAACCTTCTGTTACGAAAAAGCCCCTGATGCTGACATCAGGGGCTTTTTTGTGCGCGTAAATCCGTAAAATGGCTTCTTTTTTCGTCGAGAGCCCTGCCATGTCGAAACACTTGCTCAACCCTCAGGGCGACTTTCCCGCCGCGACCCTGGGCCGTCGCCTGGCAGCGATGTTCTATGACTTCCTGTTATGCACTGCGCTGCTGATCGTCACCAGCGGCCTCTACAAGATGATTCAGATGGCAATCATCGGCGAAGACAAAATGCGCACCCTGACCGAAGCAGGCGCGCTGGACGGTGACCCGTTGCTGTCGACTGTGTTGTTGTTCGTGCTGTTCGGCTTCTTCGCCAAATTCTGGACCTGGTCCGGCCAGACTCTGGGCATGCAGGTGTGGGGCATTCGTGTGCAGAATGCCGATGGATCATCCATCAGCCTGTGGCAGGCGCTGCTGCGCTTTGTCGTGTCGATTGCGTCGCTGTTGTGCGTTGGCCTTGGGTTCTTTTGGTCACTGTTCGATAAACAGAAACGCAGCTGGCATGACATGTACTCGAACACGCAATTGGTTCGAATTCCGAAGAAGACCAAGTAATCCAGCCATACGAAAACCACTGTGGGAGCGAGCTTGCTCGCGATAGCGGCGCATCGGTCAACATTGATATGACTGACAGACCGCTATCGAGAGCAAGCTCGCTCCCACAGTTTTTGCAAATTGACTGAACAATCTCAGGCGTTACCGGCCAGCCTCATCCGCGCTGCTTGCGTAAAGTCGAGCATGCGCTTCAACGGGCGGATCGCCTGAGGAATCAACGCCGGATCAACAAAGATCTCGTTCGTCCCCTCCTTCAAGGCCTTCAGCGTCCGCTCAAGCGTGTTCATCGCCATCCACGGGCAGTGTGCGCAACTGCGGCACGCCGCGCCGTTACCCGCCGTTGGCGCCTCGATGAAGACCTTGTCCGGGCACAACTGCTGCATCTTGTAGAAGATGCCACGGTCAGTGGCCACGATCAGCGTCTTGTTCGGCAGGCTCTGCGCCGCTGCGATCAATTGACTGGTGGAGCCGACGGCGTCCGCCAGTTCGATCACCGAGGTCGGCGATTCAGGGTGCACCAGAATGGCCGCGTCCGGGTACAACGCTTTCATATCTTCGAGCTGCTTGGACTTGAACTCTTCGTGAACGATGCAGGCACCGTCCCATAGCAGCATGTCGGCACCGGTCTGGCGCTGGATGTAGGTGCCCAAGTGCTTGTCCGGGCCCCAGATGATCGTTTCGCCGTTATCCATCAGGCTTTCAACGATTTCCAGCGCACAGCTTGAAGTCACGACCCAGTCCGCCCGGGCCTTGACCGCTGCCGAGGTATTGGCATACACCACCACGGTACGTTCCGGGTGCTGATCGCAAAACGCCGAAAACTCGTCTACCGGGCACCCCAGGTCCAGCGAGCACGTCGCTTCCAGAGTCGGCATCAACACGCGTTTTTCAGGATTGAGGATTTTGGCGGTTTCGCCCATGAATTTCACACCGGCGACCACCACGGTCTTGGCCGGGTGAGCATTGCCGAAGCGGGCCATCTCCAGCGAGTCGGAGACGCAGCCACCGGTCTCTTCGGCAAGCGCCTGAATGACCGGATCACAATAAAAGTGAGCGACCAGCACCGCGTCCTGAGCCTTGAGCTCGGCAGCGATGGCAGCACGGTAATAGGCCTCTTCCTCGACTGTCAGCGGTTTGGGCTGCTTGGCGTCGAGGTGGGCTTGAACCAGAAGGCGTTCGGAAATCTGCGTCATGTTCGCAAGACCTGCAAGCGCTTACGCGCGAAAGTCGAGTATACACCTGGCTCTGGACCCTTCAGGGGTACCGCCGGGAGAGTGAGTGTTCATCAGGCATGGACAGCGTTGAAGCTGCGCAAGGCTACAGAATATCCCGATGATGCAAAAGATGATTCTGACCTGTGTCACGCAGTGCAGCCCCGAACGGGGTCGACCTTAAATCGCGGGCAAAAAAAAATCCGGAAATCCTCACTTGCGTGGGCCTTCCAGACTTTTAAAACTGCTACAAAAATGGTGGGTCGTGTGGGATTCGAACCTACGACCAATTGGTTAAAAGCCAACTGCTCTACCAACTGAGCTAACGACCCAAAAATGGTCGGGGTAAGGGGATTCGAACTCCTGACATCCTGCTCCCAAAGCAGGCGCGCTACCGGACTGCGCTATACCCCGGTTTGAAATTGGCTCCGTGACCAGGACTCGAACCTGGGACCCAATGATTAACAGTCATTTGCTCTACCGACTGAGCTATCACGGAACTACATATTTCAATTTACAACTGTGAAGCTTGCTTCACCTCTTCGACCCGTTCGCATCGCTGCGTTAGTGTGTCTGAGGCGCGCTATTCTACAATTTTAAGCACCTCTGTCAACCCCCTAAATTGCATTCAAGTTAATGATTTGCAACTTATTTCAGATTTCTGCTTGGGGAGCAGAAACCCTTCCGGGTGACTTACTGCGGGGCGCACTTTACAAGCCTTTTCCTTTAAGTTCAACAACCTGACGAAAAAAAGGCCTCGCAATGCGAGGCCTCTTCATTTTTGCCGTGGATGTGGATCAGGCGAAAACGATTTCGTCGTTCTCCACGACCCCTTTGGCGGTATCGCCGGGCATGAAACGACCCGACAGAATCAGCTGTGCCAGCGGGTTTTCGATCCAGCGCTGAATCGCCCGTTTCAGCGGCCGTGCGCCGTACACCGGGTCGTAGCCGACCGCGATCAGCTTGTCCATGGCCTCAGGGCTGAGTTCCAGCTTCAGTTCGCGCTCAGTCAAACGACTGCGCAGACGACTCAACTGGATCTCGGTAATGCCCGCGATCTGATCCCGCGCCAGTGGCTCGAAGATCACCACTTCGTCGACCCGGTTGATGAACTCCGGCCGGAAGTGCGTGGAAATCGCATCCATTACCGCCGCGCGCTGAGCCTCACGATCACCGACCAGCTCCTGGATCTGTACCGAGCCCAGGTTGGACGTCATGACAATCACAGTGTTCTTGAAATCCACCGTGCGGCCATGGCTGTCAGTCAGGCGACCATCTTCCAGCACTTGCAGCAAGATGTTGAACACGTCCGGGTGGGCCTTCTCGACCTCATCCAGGAGGATCACCGAATAAGGCTTGCGACGCACCGCCTCGGTCAGGTAACCGCCCTCCTCGTAACCTACGTAGCCTGGTGGCGCACCGATCAACCGGGCCACGGAATGTTTCTCCATGAACTCGGACATGTCGATCCGCACCATCGCCTCTTCGGTATCAAAGAGGAACTCGGCCAACGCCTTGCACAGCTCGGTTTTACCGACACCGGTCGGGCCGAGGAACATGAACGAACCGCTTGGGCGATTCGGGTCGGACAACCCGGCCCGCGAACGCCGCACCGCGTTGGAAACCGCGATCACCGCTTCGTCCTGACCAATCACACGCTGGTGCAACAGACTTTCCATCTTCATCAGCTTGTCGCGCTCGCCTTCGAGCATTTTCGACACGGGAATGCCGGTCCACTTCGAGACGACTTCAGCGATTTCTTCCTCGGTCACCTTGCTGCGTAGCAACTGGTTTTCGCTTTTGCCATGCTGGTCGACCATTTGCAGGCTGCGCTCCAGGTCCGGGATCACCCCGTATTGCAACTCGGCCATGCGGTTCAGGTCGCCTTTACGGCGTGCGGCTTCCAGTTCCTGACGGGACTGTTCGATTTTCTGCTGGATCTGTGCAGAACCCTGGACTTCGGCTTTTTCCGAGTTCCAGATTTCTTCGAGGTCCGAATACTCACGCTCAAGACGAACGATTTCTTCCTGGAGTTTTTCCAGACGCTTGATCGCCGCTTCGTCGCTCTCTTTCTTCAGCGCCTGGGATTCCACCTTCAGCTGAATCAGACGACGCTCCAGACGGTCCAGTACCTCCGGCTTGGAGTCGATCTCCATGCGGATGCGGCTGGCGGCTTCGTCGATCAGGTCGATGGCCTTGTCCGGCAGCTGACGGTCCGTAATGTAACGGTGACTGAGCTTGGCGGCGGCGATGATCGCGCCGTCGGTGATCGCCACTTTGTGGTGAACCTCGTAACGCTCTTTCAGGCCACGCAGGATGGCGATGGTGTCTTCTTCGCTCGGCTCGTCCACCAACACTTTCTGGAAACGCCGCTCGAGGGCCGCATCCTTCTCTATATATTGGCGATACTCGTTGAGCGTGGTCGCGCCGACGCAATGCAACTCGCCACGGGCCAACGCTGGCTTGAGCATGTTGCCCGCATCCATCGAGCCTTCGCCCTTACCGGCACCGACCATGGTGTGCAGTTCGTCGATGAACAGAATGATCTGCCCTTCCTGCTTCGACAATTCGTTGAGCAGGGATTTCAGGCGCTCTTCGAACTCGCCACGGTATTTGGCGCCGGCAATCAGCGCGCCCATGTCGAGGGACAGCAGGCGTTTGCCTTTCAGGCCATCTGGCACTTCACCGTTGATGATCCGTTGGGCGAGGCCTTCGGCAATGGCGGTTTTACCCACGCCAGGCTCACCGATCAGTACCGGGTTGTTCTTGGTGCGGCGTTGCAGCACCTGAATGGTCCGGCGAATTTCGTCGTCACGACCGATCACCGGATCGAGCTTGCCGTCTTCGGCGCGCTTGGTCAGGTCGACGGTGTACTTATCCAGCGCCTGACGCGATTCCTCGTGGTTGGCGTCGTTGACCGCTTCGCCGCCACGCAGGTTGTTGATCGCGTTTTCCAGGGCTTTTTTGCTGACGCCCTGACCGAGCAACAATTTGCCGAGTTTGCTGTTCTCGTCCATCGCGGCGAGCAGCACCAGCTCACTGGAAATGAACTGATCACCTTTCTGCTGGGCCAGTCGATCGGCCTGGTTGAGCAGGCGCGCCAGATCCTGCGACATGTTGACGTCGCCGGTCGGGTTCTGGATTTTTGGCAGCTGATCGAGCTCTTTGGTCAGCTCTTTGCGCAGGCTGTTGACGTCGAAACCGACCTGCATCAACAGGGGTTTGATTGAACCACCCTGCTGCTCAAGCATGGCTTGCATCAAGTGCGCCGGCTCAATGCCGGGATGGTCAAGACCGACGGCCAGCGATTGGGCGTCGGAGAGTGCTAACTGTAATTTGCTGGTTAAACGATCGATACGCATGGGTCACCTTCCTTTTGAGCAGGCCGGACCTATAAAACATCCTGAATGAAGAAACCTGCCAGATACCGTTATAGATGCGGTCGATTCTGGGAGTTTCAAGCGTCGTACAGTTGATGTAGATCAGAGAAGTCTAGTGTTCTAACCAGACAAGGGAGGCAAACCGACCAGTGCGTGGACTGCGGCGGTAAGAAAAGAAGCGCGGATCGGTCACGGTGCAGAAACCGCCGCCATATATAGCGGTAACGCCGCGAACAGCCAGACGCAAGCGCGCCAGCTCGTAGATATCGGCCATGAACTTGCCGGTATTTGCACTGGGCACAAAGGCTTTGGCGGCCTCAGGCAGTTGCTCGACGAAGGTTTCGCGCACTTCCGGGCCGACTTCAAAGGCTTGCGGGCCAATCGCCGGGCCGAGCCAGACCAGCACGTCTTCCGGTGGCACCGCCAGCGCGTCGAGCGTCGCTTCGAGCACACCCGCCGCCAACCCGCGCCAACCGGCATGGGCCGCTGCGACGCGAGTACCGGCACGGTCGCAGAACAGCGCCGGCAGGCAATCAGCCGTCATCGCCGCGCAGGCAATGCCGGGCGTTGCCGTCCAGCTGGCATCGGCAGTGGCTACCTGCTCGGGGTCCGCATGAGCCACGACAATGCCGTGAACCTGCTTTAACCAAGCCGGTTGAATAGAGAAATGATCGGTAAGGCGGCGACGGTTTTCGGCAACAGCCTCAGGGCTGTCGTCGACGTGATCGCCGAGATTGAGGCTGTCGAACGGCGCCAGACTGACGCCGCCCGCTCGGGTGGTGACGCAGGCTTTCACCCCGGCAGGCGCAGGCCAGTCGGGAATCAGCCAGTCACTCATCCGATGAACGCCTCGCGGTCTTGCTTGAGCAGGGTCAGCAACCAGACGAAATCATCAGGCAGTGGCGATTCCCAGCTCATGCGCTTACCGGTGGTCGGGTGATCCAGCTCCAGGAAGCGCGCATGCAGCGCTTGACGCGGGAACGTCTTCAAGGAATCGACCATGGTCTGGCTGGCTGCCGGCGGAATACGGAAACGACCGCCGTAGGCAGGATCTCCGACCAACGGGTAGTTGATGTGGGCCATGTGCACGCGAATCTGGTGCGTACGACCGGTTTCCAGCTTCACCCGCACGTGAGTGTGGGAGCGGAAACGCTCGAGCACGCGGTAATGGCTGACGGCTTGCTTGCCACCTTCCATCACGGCCATGCGCTGGCGTTGCTGGCCGTGACGACCGATCGGCGCGTTGATCTTGCCGCCTGCGGTCACCACACCGATCACGATGCACTCGTAGATACGGCTGACGCTGCGGCTCTGCAACTGTGTTACCAGCTGCGTCTGCGCTTGAATGGTCTTGGCCACCACCATCAGACCGGTGGTGTCCTTGTCCAGGCGATGCACGATACCGGCGCGGGGCACATTGACGATGTCCGGCACGTGGTGCAGCAAGGCGTTGAGCAAGGTGCCATCAGCGTGACCGGCAGCCGGATGCACCACCAGGCCCGCAGGCTTGTTGATCACCAGGATGTCGTCATCTTCATAGACGATATCCAGCTCGATGTCCTGAGCGATCCATTCGCCCTGAGCTTCCTGCTCGGCAGTCAACTCAAGAATGGCGCCACCGTGAACGATGTCTCGCGGGCGGATAACCGCCCCATCCACAGTCAGGCGGCCGTCTTTGATCCAGGCGGAAAGGCGCGAGCGCGAGTGCTCAGCGAATAATTGTGCGGCGACTTGATCGAGGCGTTGGCCGCCCAATTCGGACGGCACCTCTGCGCGAAGTTCAATTTTATCGGACATGCTCAGACTAGGCGTCGGCACAGCCTTTGGTTTCGGCTGCGCGCTTGTGGTTAAATACGGCGTCTTTTGCCCCGAGGCTATTCAACGGGGCGCTCATCATAACAGGACGGCCCCGCCCAAGACAGCGGCCGTCATAGGGACGCAAGCCGCCATGCAAGTGAAACACCTGCTGCTGATCGCCATCCTCGCATTGACCGCTGCTTGCTCATCGAAGGAAGTCGTAGACGAAAACCTGAGCGAAGTCGAGCTGTACCAGCAGGCACAGCGCGATCTGGACAACAATAGCTACACCGCCGCCACAGCCAAGCTGAAGGCGCTGGAGTCGCGTTATCCGTTCGGTCGCTACGCCGATCAGGCTCAACTCGAACTCATCTACGCCAACTACAAGAACACTGAGCCTGAGGCTGCGAAGTCTGCCGCCGAGCGTTTCATTCGTTTGCACCCACAGCATCCGAACGTGGATTACGCCTATTACCTCAAGGGCCTGACCTCTTTCGATCAGGACGTCGGCCTGCTGTCGCGTTTCCTGCCGCTGGACATGACCAAGCGTGACCCGGGCGCTGCTCGCGACTCCTACAACGAGTTCGCCCAGTTGACCAGCCGCTTCCCGAACAGCCGCTACTCGCCGGACGCCAAGCAGCGCATGATTTACCTGCGCAACCTGCTGGCAGCCTACGAGATTCACGTCGCCGACTATTACCTGACCCGTCAGGCCTACGTCGCTGCCGCGAACCGTGGTCGTTACGTCGTGGAAAACTTCCAGGAAACCCCATCGGTCGGTGACGGCCTGGCGATCATGACCGAAGCCTACCAGCGTCTGCACCTGGACGACCTGGCGGCCACCAGCCTCGAAACACTGAAGCTCAACTACCCGAACCACCCAACCCTGGTGGACGGTCAGTTCGTGCCGTCGGTCGACGAAGCCGACAACCGTTCGTGGCTGAGCAAGGCCACCCTGGGCCTGATCGAGTCGCGTCCACCACTGCCGCCGGGTGAAACCCGCGCCAACCAGGACGTGCAGAAGCAGTTCCAGGACGCCAAGGACGCGATCCCGAACGATCTCAAGCCTAAAGATGAAAATGGTGACGTGATCGAAGAAGAGGAACACGAAGCGGAAGGCAATAACAGCGATCGCTCGTGGTTCAGCTACATGACCTTCGGTGTGTTCGACTGATACACCGGGTTGTGCAAAAAGGGAGACTCTTGAGTCTCCCTTTTTATTTCCGCGATTTATTACGCTGTGCGCCCGTCATCTCCTTGGCTAAACTGCAGAATCACTCGTCATAAAGCAGCTCCCCATGCTTCGTTTACTGTTCTGGATCGCCCTTATTGCCGCTGCGGTATGGTTCTGGCGCAAGTTCAAGGGCCAGGCCTCTGCGCCCAAGTCCTCTGCCGAGCTGGAGGCGGCGCCCATGGTTCGCTGCGCCCATTGCGGCGTACACCTGCCCCGCGACCGCGCGCTGAGCCTTCAACAACAGTGGTATTGCAGCCAGGCTCATCTTGAGCAAGGCCCGGGCTCCAGTGATCGCTGAGACCTCCAGTCCCGGCAGCAAACAGGCTCAGCGACTGCTGCGCCTCTATCACCTTTACCGTCTAAGCGTCGGCATCACTCTGGTGCTGCTGATTTCCAGCAACCTGGACAACCAGTTGCTGACGTTCGCCAATGACAACCTGTTGCGCAGTGGCAGCTGGTTGTACCTGGTGCTGAACATTTTGTTGGTGGTCTTCTTCGAGAACACCCGCCGCCCGGCGCAACTGTTCGGGCTCGCGCTGATTGATGTCTTGCTGCTATGTGGCCTGTTCTACGCCGCTGGCGGTGTCGCCAGCGCCATCGGCAACCTGCTGATCGTCTCGGTGGCTATCAGCAATGCCTTGCTGCGAAGCCGCATCGGCCTGCTGATCGCCGCCGTCGGTGCGCTCGGCATCGTCGGGCTGAGCTTTCTCCTAAGCTTCAGCCATCCCGCCAGCCCCAACGATTACCTGCAAGCCGGCACCCTCGGCGCACTGTGCTTTGCCGCAGCGTTGCTGGTGCAAGGCTTGATCCAACGCCTGGAAGTCAGCGAAACCCTCGCCGAACAACGGGCCAGCGAAGTGGTGGGTCTCGAAGCCCTCAATGCATTGATCCTGCAGCGCATGCGCACCGGCATCCTGGTGCTCGATGACCAGCGCCGAGTGCAATTGGCCAACCACAGCGCGCTGGCCCTACTGGGCCGAGTCAATCTCGAAGGCCAACGGATCGACGACTGCTCGCCCGATCTGGTCGAACGCCTGCAACTGTGGCTGAACAATCCGACGTTGCGCCCCCAGAGCCTGAAGATCGCCAACAGTGGCCTGGAACTGCAACCGAGCTTCATTGCCTTGGCCCAAGGCCCACACCACCAAACCCTGGTCTTCCTTGAGGATCTCGCACAAATAGCCCAACAAGCCCAACAACTGAAGCTCGCCGCCCTCGGGCGCCTGACGGCGGGTATTGCCCACGAAATTCGCAATCCTCTGGGCGCCATTAGTCATGCCGCTCAGCTATTGCAGGAATCGGAGGAACTGAACGGCGCGGATCGACGTCTGACCCAGATTATTCAAGACCACTCTCAGCGAATGAATCGGGTTATCGAAAACGTCCTGCAACTGTCCCGCCGCCAGCAAACCGTGCCGCAACGACTCGATCTGAAGCCGTGGCTGGAACAGTTCGTTGCGCAAAGTCGCGAAGGAGCGATCGACAGTCAGCAGATTCACCTGCACATCGATTCAGGCGAATTCAATACCCTGATGGACCCGAACCAGCTCACGCAGATTCTCGACAATTTGTTGCGTAACGCCTGGCGTCATAGCGCACAGGCGCACGATCAGGCTCAGGTCTGGCTCGATTTGTTTGTCGACCCCGTCAGCCAGTTGCCAATCATCGAGGTTCGCGACGATGGCCCCGGCGTAGCACCGGATCAACAGGTGCATTTGTTCGAACCGTTCTTTACCACCAGCGCCCAAGGCACCGGCCTGGGGCTATATCTGTCGCGTGAATTGTGCGAAAGCAACCAGGCCCGCCTAGACTTCAAGCCACGCCACGATGGCGGCTGCTTTCGCATCACCTTTGCTCACGGACGGAAACAAAGTTGAACATGAGCCCACGGCAAAAAGTCCTGATCGTCGACGACGAACCGGACATTCGCGAACTCCTGGAAATCACCCTGGGACGGATGAAACTCGACACCTTCAGCGCCCGCAATCTCGGCGAAGCCCAAGCGCTGTTGAAGCAAGAAACGTTCGATCTGTGCCTGACCGACATGCGCCTGCCGGACGGCACCGGTCTTGAACTGGTGCAACATATTCAGCAACGCTACCCAAACCTGCCGGTGGCGATGATCACCGCTTACGGCAGCCTCGAAACGGCGATCAACGCCCTCAAGGCCGGCGCCTTCGACTTCCTGACCAAACCGGTGGACCTCACGCGACTGCGCGAACTGGTCACCAGCGCCCTGCGCATGCCGGCACCGGGCGCCGCCATCGACCGACGGTTACTGGGCGACTCGCTGCCCATGCGCAGCCTGCGTAAACAAATCGACAAACTGGCCCGCAGTCAGGCGCCGGTCTACATCAGTGGCGAATCCGGCAGCGGCAAGGAACTGGTCGCCCGACTGATCCACGAACAAGGACCGCGTGCCAACCAGGCGTTTGTCCCGGTCAATTGCGGGGCGATACCGTCGGAACTGATGGAGAGTGAGTTTTTCGGCCATCGAAAAGGCAGCTTCAGCGGCGCTATCGAAGACAAGCCCGGGCTGTTCCAGGCCGCCCAGGGTGGCACGCTGTTCCTCGACGAAGTGGCAGATTTGCCGCTGGCGATGCAAGTCAAACTGCTGCGGGCGATTCAGGAGAAAGCCATTCGCAGCGTGGGTGGTCAACAGGAGTCCGTGGTCGATGTGCGGATCCTCTGCGCCACTCACAAAGACCTCGACGCCGAAGTCGCCGCCGAACGCTTTCGCCAGGATTTGTACTACCGGCTGAATGTGATCGAACTGCGGGTTCCACCGTTGCGCGAACGCCGCGACGACATCGAGTCATTGGCCAGTCATGTGCTCAAGCGTCTGGCTGCCGGCAGCGGCCAACCCGCCACCAAACTCCACCCACAAGCGCTTGAAGCGCTGAAAAGCTATCGCTTTCCGGGCAATGTGCGGGAATTGGAGAACATGCTCGAACGCGCTCACACCCTGTGCGACAACAAGCAGATCGAAGCCAGCGACCTGCGGCTGGCCGAAGGCAATTGCAGCGCCGACAGCGGTGTGCCGGACCTGACGCAGATCGACAACCTGGAAGACTATCTGGACAACGTCGAACGCAAACTCCTCCTCCAGGCCCTGGAGGAGACTCGCTGGAACCGCACCGCGGCGGCTCAGCGATTGAATTTGTCGTTTCGGTCGATGCGTTACAGGCTGAAAAAATTCGGGCTGGATTGAGAGCCTCATCGCGGGCAAGCCCGCTCCCACAGGTTTTGCGTCGATTGAAAATATTCTGATCGACGCAATCCTTGTGGGAGCGGGCTTGCCCGCGATGGCGATATAACAGACACCGCGATTAAATTCGTCCGGTCGGCGCATACGGCGCCGGATCAATGATCGGCGCCCTGCCCAGCATCACATCCGCAAACAACTGGCACGACGCCGGCGCCAGCACCAACCCGTTACGGTAATGCCCGCAGTTGAGCCACAACCCATCGAAACCCGGCACCCGGCCGATGTAGGGGATGCCCTCCGGCGAGCCCGGTCGCAGCCCCGCCCAATGCCCGACCACCTCGGCCTCCGCCAGCGCTGGAATCAATTCCACCGCAGACGCTTTCAGACTGTCAAGCGCAGAGCCGGTCGGCGTCTTGTCGAAGCCTTCATGTTCCAGCGTGCTGCCAATCAGAATGTGTCCATCCCGACGGGGAATCGCATAACGCCCCTTGGCCAGCACCATGCTCGGCAGGAAGTCCGCCGAGCACTTGTAAAGAATCATCTGCCCTTTCACGGGCTCAACCGGCAACGCCAGGCCCAGGCTTTTGAGCAAATCACCGCTCCAGGCGCCAGCCGTCAGCACCACCTGATCACCGTGGATCGCGCCCGACGAAGTCTGCACGCCAACGACTTTTTCGCCGTCACGAACGAAACCGCTGACTTCGCACTGTTCATGAATCGTCACATTCGGCAGCGCCAGCAAGGCCGCCTTGAGGGATTTCACCAGCCGCGGATTGCGCACGTTGGCCACGTCGGCCATGTAGATCGCCCGAGAGAAACCGGCACCCAGGACCGGCACCGCATCATGCGCAGCCGAGATATCCACAGCCCGCAGCGGACGGTTTTCCCGCTCGGCCCAGGCCAGCGCCTCAGCTTCATCATCCAGGTCCAGCCAATACAGGCCGGTGGTGTGCACCTCGGGATCAACCCCGGTCGCGGCAAACAGGCGCTCGCCCAGCTGTGGATAAAAGTCCTGAGACCAATGGGCCAGCGCGGTAACTGCCGGGCTATAGCGCCATGGGTAAAGCGGCGAAACGATGCCACCGCCGGCCCATGACGACTCCTGACCGACATTCGAACGGTCCAGTAGCACAACGCTCTGTACCTCGGACGCGAGATTGAACGCCGTCAGCAGGCCAATCACACCGCCGCCGACTATCACCACTTGCTGTTGCATGGTCATGTTCCGATCCAACCGTTAAATAGACAGGAGGCGCAAAAGGCGCCCGAAAAAAATCAGCGACCCCAGCAATCTTTGGTGGTCAGTCCGGCCGTCGCATTGACCATGCTTCTGACGCCGGTGTTGGTGATGGTGAAATCGCCACACTTGTCAGTCGCCATGCTGCCGGCCTTGCGGGTAGCGGTCAGCAGGAAGGTCTGGTCGGTCAGGGTCGGGGTGATGGTGTAGTAGTCATTGCCGGTGCTCAGGCCGACTGCACCGGTGTAGACATTACTCTTCGAGTAAAACCGTTCGAGCATCTGCGCCTGTTCGGAGAGCAGCCCGGCCACTTCAGCCCGGCGGCCCTTTTTCACGTATTCGGTGAGGCTCGGGTAGCCAATGGTGATGACGATCCCGATGATCGCAATCACGATCATGATTTCGATCAGGGTAAAACCTCGGTTGGATCTGCGCATGCCTCAACTCTCACTTACTGAATTTGTCGCCACATGATGCGACGGCTGCCACCGCCGCCTTTTTCGGTCAGCGTGGTCACCGTGCCACTGGTATCGCCCACGTTCTTTTTGGTTCCACCGTTGAAGATGTTGTTCACAATCGGAATTCCACTCGTCATGATCACACCACTGGAAATAGAGTCCTTGCTATCGATCAGGCCATCGTTCGTGGTATCGAGCACCGCGTAGTTGAGCATCTTACCGCTGAACGCATCCAGCTCGACCACTTTACCAGTGCCGAAACTGGCACAAGGATCCGTGGTGTCCACAATGGCCGTGGTAAATACGATTCGCCCCAATACCAGAGCCGCCTGGTTAATCACCCGTTCACCGGTCAATACGCTGTTGTAGACCAGTGGCAAATACCAGCCTTTCTCCGCCGGATACGTCACTTCGTTCTGGCTGGTGGTGATGAACTGCCCCGTGCTTGCCGAGAACACGCCCGTCACCGACTGGACCTGCAAACTGGACGTTGTGATCTGCCCGGAACCACCGTCAGCATCCCATACTGCATAGAACGCCTGCAGATCCTTGTTGGTCTTGTCGACGGTCTCGTTAAACTTTCCGGTGCCGAAAAACACCACTTTACCGCCCAGTGGATTGTCTGCCAGCAATGGCTGCGCGGTGATCGGCTGGGTGGCGCCGCCCGCCGTTGTGAACAACGGTTTTCCGGAAAACGCCACGCCCCAGGTATCGGTGGTGGCACCACTCAGATCAAACTTCCATAGCCGTCCTTTCAGGTCGCCACCATAGGCCGCCTGCACCACATTCTGCGAATTGACCTTGAGCTCCACCGAAGACAGGCCGTTGGTGGTTTCCGTGCTGTCGATGACGATTTTCTTGATCAACGACCCATCGCGGATATCCACCACGTACAACGCCGCCACGCCCGAATTGCTGCCGTAGCCGTTGGAGATGAAGGCCGCCCAACGACCATCCGCCAAGCGTGCCACTTCCGGGCGAGCATAGGCATAACCCAGATCATTGAAAACGTTCGCCGAGTTTGCTGTGGCGGGTGCACTGATTTCCCACAACGCCTTGGTCACGTTACCGGCCGAAGCGTCAAACAGCTGCAGGGCGTAGAACGTTTTGCCGCCCGCCCCTGTCCCGCCGAGCGCCAGGGTTTTCCAGGCACTGTTGAGTTGTGCATCGAATACGCCTATTTGACCGTCGACCAGAAACTTGTGGCTGACGCCGTTGATGTAAGCGGCATCGGCGATATAGCGCAACGATGGCAAAACACTGGAAGGCATGTAGGCATAACGCCTGGCGCCGTTACCGGAGTTGATGACGCTGACAAAACCGTCATTGGCGTTGACCACCAGGCTGGTGTCCATGTTGCTGGTTTTGGTGGCCAGATAAGTGCTGTAGCTGGTGTCGCTCACCAGATCGGTTGCGGTTTTTTCCGTCGGCGAGGCCAGCACCAAAGGCGAATTGATGATGTCGCCGAGCAACACGCTGCGTGCTTTCAACCCGGTCTTGTTGGTGCCCTTGCTCCACTCCACGAGGTCGCTGCCCGTGATGCCGGTGGGCAAGCCCTGATTCAGCACTGTCTGCTGTGTCGGGGCGAAATTGGTGTAAGCCAAGGTGACGGGCGCATTGCTCACGGTGTTCCACGACTGGTAAACAGGCGCTGTGGCGCCGGGCACGATGGCCGTGTCAGTCGTCCACTGCACCGTGGAAGTATTAACCGAGCCGGTGGAGGTGAACCCGAAGGATTTGATGGTGCCACGCCAATCCTTGGGGTCGTAACTGGTCTGGTAGTAAGAGGAGCCGACCCCGACAATTGCGCTGCTGGTGGTGCCGCCCCCCCCGGAACCGGCTTTCGATGTGATGTCGCCCAGCGCCGATGACAACGCGCTATTGAGGCCGGCGCTGTCCGTCGCCTGGTAGTACTTGCCCTGACCGTATCTGGCGGCGTCCGACAACATCTGATTGGCGGCAGTGAAGCCTACGGTGTAGGTGTTCATGTTTTGCGTAGGGAAATCTGCGGCGTTCCAGTTCTTGCCCGCGATGTCGGTACCGGTGGTGCGCATGTCGATGTCGAAAGCGAACTTGGCGATGTCATCCAGGTACAACGTATCCCCCTCGCCATCACCGGTGAGGTTGTCGCCATCGTTCGCGCTGTTGCCGTCCCAGTTCGGCAAACGGCTGCCACCGAGCGGGTCGCTCGGGAAGCTCCGGTCGAACGTAGGCAGGCCATCGGTGATCACCACGCCGTAATTTTTCTGGCAGCGATACTGGATCGGGCTGGTGTAAGTGGTTGGCGTCGAGTTGTAGAACGGCGCCATGCCGCGCATGTACCGAGTGATCTCGTAATAGGTTTCCGCCAACGGAGTATTGGCGATGGCACTCAAACCGTTGATCGAAGAGATCAAGGCGTTGTAGTTGGTGTTCGCCTGGGCCTGGGTAACGCTGCCACTGACGGGAGACAGATCACTGATCGCGCGGGCTATAAAACCACCGGGGCCGGAGTTGCTGCTGATCGGCGGGTTGAATGTCGCCAGGCCTATTCTCAATGAGCGATTGCTGGTAACCAGATTGGTGGAAACATCCTGCGCAACACTCATGCGGTAATCATTGGGGATCGCACCGGTACCCGTGGTGAAGTCCCGGCTCGAACCGTTGGCCAGTGTTACCAGATAAGACAAATAGTTAGCCGTGTAACGTGTGTTTTCATTGCCCACCGGGTCGGGCAGCTTCAGGCATATCGATGACAGTCCCAAGAAGCCCCGATAAAAACCGTACCAGTTGCCATTGGTGGAGCAACCGCCACGATTGAGGCTCGACAAGGCGATGTTGGTATCGTCCATGTCCAGACTCTCACCGAACACACACGAGCTGTTCGAACTGCAATTGGCAATTTGCGGGCGGCTGACCGTCGGATCGAAACCCGGCGCCCAAATGATGTTGTTCATGCTCCCCGAATCATCGATCAGCAGCATCACGTTGGGCGGAACCGCCGCAGCGCTCAACAGGGGTGAGTCCGAAGGCGTGAACGCGTACGCGGGGGCGGACAGGTACAGACCCAATGCAGCGCCAGTCAGCAACCGCCAGATCCCTGAACACCTATTCGAACTTGGCATAAATGCTCTCCACCACACTGCGCACGTTATTGCCCAAGATGGCCACTGCCGTGACCCGATAAAGCGTCGCAGAGGTGTTGCTCGGCACATTCACGGCATTCTTCGCGGTGCCGATGTTCTGTACCCCGTAGAAACCGTTGGCAGCCGCGACCCAGGTAACCCCCGAGAAGGCATTGAGACCGGCAGCCGTAATGGTCGATGACTCGGCGGGCGGCAAACATTGATTGCCGCTGCAAACCGGCAATGTATAGGTATCGAGCTGAACCGCACTTTCGCCGATACGCAACGCGGCTTCGGCGATCTGGAAGGACTGATTGCGCAGGGTCACGCTGCTGGCCATTTTTTCCTGCAGGGTCGCGTTTTGCATCGATGAAATGCCAATCAGCGTCAGCAACAGAAGGAACACCAGACTGACCAGCAGCGCCATGCCGCGCTGGGCGCGAGGGGCGGCGGGAGAAAAATTCATCGGCCCTCCCCTCATGGCAAGCGGTTGCGCAAAGCGGCAACCACGTTGAAGGTTTGATCGCGCACGCGACTGTTTGGATCTCTCAGCGTCAGCGTCAGGCGCACGCTACGGATTCGCGCAGGGTCGGACGGATTGGGGCTGTAACTGGAAGCAGACGTGTCGGTGGCCGACGCAGCGAGGCCGAAACTCACGTCGAATTTGCTGACGTTGTCGACAAGCACTGCCTGAGTCGGCGTACCGATGCCACTGCCCATCGTCAATTGGCCGTTCTTGAGGCTGTAGATCAGCCGCCGAATCGGAAACGCCACTTGTCCTGTCGCAGGGTCCTGCTTATTGGAGTAGGCCGTCGCCGTGTTTCGGCAATCCGAAACCACCGTCCAGGTCGGCGTACCGCCACCCGCTCCGACATCGGCGGTCACCAGGGTCAGCTTGAGGGTGGGATTGTCCCAGCTGATCGGTGTTACCTGGCTGGCGGTGAAACTAGCCCCGGCGCTTGCATCCGTTATTGTTCCCAGACAACCAAACATTCCCACCATGCGAATTTCCTGAATCAGCTTGCTCAGCACGAAACGCGCGTCTTCCTGCATGTTGGCCGCGGCGTTTTGGCTGACATAAGTGTTTTTGGCTGCGATGAAAATCTGCGCCACGCCGAGCACCACGACCAGGCTCAATGCCAACGCGATCAACATTTCGATCAGGCCAAAACCTTTGTTGAGCCGCTTCATGGCGTCGCCACCGGATCGACAGCGGCGCGACTGGTCAGCACAAAGCTGCGACGGGAGTTGGCGGTGTTGGCTGCCCGTGAGTCGTCCCAGGTGATAGTGATGGTGTAAACCCGCTGATTGAGGGTGACGCTGCCCGTAGCGGTGGCGCCGAGAATACTGACGATATTGGAGGTGAAGTCGTAGAGGTCCTGATCCCGGGCAACGTTGAGGTTGCCCGACGTCGGCGGCGTGACAGTGTAATCGGCGCCGGAGTTGGCGCGAATGCGGTCCATCATGTCGTAGGCGATAAAGCTCGCCTGGCTGGTCATCCGCGAACTGTCGGTGTACTTCAACGCATTAAGCTGAAACGCCGCGGCCCCCAACAGACCCACACTCAGAATCAATAACGCCACGAGAACCTCGATCAGCGTCATGCCCTCCTGTGCACGCTTGCTCCATCCCCTCATCCGCAACTTCCACCCAATAGAATTCGTCCGTTCAAACACACATTCAGCGTCCTGCTTTGCGCCCCCAGTACGTAGCTGATCACCACCGCCGTGGACGGTGCCGACAGACCGCCCAGATTGTTGAAATCGATGGCGGTCACTCCTGAGGTTAGCGTCAGAGTCGCACCGCTGCTCATCGCGGGAACAACCCGCAATACATTCGCCGCATTGCCAGTACCGTCATAGACCGCCAGTTCCCCGGTCCAGACGCTGCCGCCCGCCGTCGGCCGCACCCGAGTGGTGACACCGCGGTCGATGGCTTCAAGCCGGGCGAAATTCAAAGCGCGCTGCAGGTCGCCGATCTCGGTGTCGGCCTTGGTGCCCTGCACCGAACGGGTAAACGCCGGCACTGCGAGGGTGATCAGAATCAGAAAGACCGCAAGCGCGACCAGCAACTCGATCAGCGTGAAACCTTTTGTACGATGATCCATCGATGCCCTCCGTTGCCGTCGGCTATACCTGCTGTTACACGCTAGAACATTCGACCGACAGATGTCGGTTGTTTTGTCATTACTCGCGCAAGGATTGCGCGGGCTACCGCATTCCAGGGAGGGTGATGTCATGCGTCAGCAGGGTTTCAGTCTGATTGAACTGCTCATGGGACTGACGATTGTCGGGATTGTTCTGCATCTGGTCAGTCCGGCGTTCGCAGCGCTGACTGAATCGAACCATCGAGAGGTGGCAGCGGAGTCGCTCGTCAGCGGCATTCGCAGCGCCAGAAGCGAGGCGATTACGCGAAACCAGACCGTCGTCATTCACGGAATAAACGACGATTGGGGCCAAGGCTGGCGAATGATTCTGGATTTAAATGGCAAAGGGCATGAGGACAGCAGCAATCCACTGCTGGTTGAGCGCCGGAGTGACACTCGGGTGCCAGTGATCGGCAATCGACCGGTCAGGAGATTCGTACGATTTAGCGGTCTGGGAGAGCCATTGTTGCCCAGCGGCGCCTTTCAAGCAGGAACACTACATATTTGCGTAGCTCGAGAGCCGGTGAGTCAGCACCAGGTAGTGCTGGCCCGGACCGGCCTCGTCAGCCTGCGCAGTAAAAAGACCGAGCAGGCGCTGTGCGTCGGAGGAGAGGACTCAGAGCAACGAACGAACGCGTAACTCTTTAGGCATCGAGAACGTGATGTTCTCCTCGCGACCGGCCAGTTCATCGGCACCGGTAGCACCCCAGGCCTGCAACTGCTGGATCACGCCACGCACCAGTACTTCCGGTGCAGATGCACCTGCGGTAATGCCGATGCGCTCGACACCGTCGAACCAGCTCTTTTGCAGGTCCTCGGCGCCATCGATCAGGTAGGCTGGAGTGGCCATCCGTTCGGCCAGCTCACGCAGGCGGTTGGAGTTGGAGCTGTTCGGGCTGCCGACCACCAACACCACGTCGCATTCGTCGGCCAGCGTCTTGACGGCGTCCTGACGGTTTTGCGTGGCATAGCAGATGTCGTCCTTGCGCGGTCCACCAATCGCCGGGAAGCGCGTACGCAGGGCGTCAATGACACGACTGGTATCGTCCATGGACAGGGTGGTCTGGGTCACGAACGCCAGTTTTTCGGGGTTGTTCACCTGCAGCTCGGCGACGTCTTTCTCGTCCTCGACCAGGTAAATCGCGCCACCATTGCTGCCATCGTACTGGCCCATGGTGCCTTCGACTTCCGGGTGGCCGGCGTGACCGATCAGGATGCATTCACGGCCGTCGCGGCTGTAACGCGCGACTTCGATGTGCACTTTGGTCACCAGCGGGCACGTGGCGTCGAACACCTTCAGACCACGGCCGGCAGCTTCGGTACGCACAGCCTGGGAAACGCCGTGGGCACTGAAGATCACGATGACGTCATCCGGCACCTGATCCAGTTCTTCAACGAAGATCGCACCGCGAGCGCGCAGGTCTTCAACGACGAATTTGTTGTGGACCACTTCGTGACGCACATAGATCGGCGGCCCGAAGACTTCCAGGGCGCGGTTGACGATTTCAATCGCCCGGTCCACACCGGCGCAGAAGCCACGGGGGTTGGCGAGTTTGATTTGCATGCTGTGCCTCGTGTCTTGCGCGCAAGAAATAGCGAAAACCGTGAAAAAACACTGTGGGAGCGAGCTGGCTCGCGATGGCGGAGTGTCATTCAACATCAATGTTGAATGTCAGGTACTCATCGCGAGCCAGCTCACTCCCACATTTTGACCGTATTCGGTCAGTTACAGCGATTTGACTTCGATGATCTCGACGTCAAAGGTCAATGTCTTGCCAGCCAGCGGATGATTGAAGTCGATGGTCACTTGCTCGTCATCGAACTCTTTCACCACACCCGGCAGCTCAGTATTCGCCGCATCGTTGAAGATCACCAGCAAACCCGGTGACAGGTCCATGTCCTTGAACTGCGAACGCGGGATGATCTGCACGTTTTGCGGGTTCGGCTGACCGAAAGCGTTTTCCGGCTGAATCGTCAGCGTACGCTTGTCGCCAGCCTTGAAGCCGAACAGCGCCGCTTCGAAACCTGGCAACAGGTTACCGTCGCCGACCTTGAAGGTCGCCGGGGCTTTGTCGAAGGTGCTGTCGACGGTGTCGCCGTTCTCCAGGCGCAGTGCAAAGTGCAAGGTGACTTCCGTGTTCTGGCGGATGCGTTGCTCAGCCAATACCTGTTCAGTCATGAACGGCTTCTCCGGTCTTTTTACTTTTGAACATATCCAGTGCAAGCATCACCGCACCGACAGTAATTGCACTGTCGGCGAAGTTGAACGCCGGGAAGTACCAGCGGTTCTGCCAATGCACCAGAATGAAATCGATCACATGGCCCAAGGCTATGCGGTCGTACAGATTGCCCAGCGCGCCACCGAGCACCAGGGCCAGCGCAACCGCCAGCCAGGTTTCGTTGCGCCCCAGACGCTTGAGCCACACCACCAGCACCGCACTGACCACCACTGCGATCAGGGCAAACAACCAGCGCTGCCAGCCCGAGCTGTCAGCCAGGAAGCTGAACGCCGCGCCAGTGTTGTAGGCCAGGGTCCAGCTGAAGTAATCGGGGATCACCACGATCTGCTGGTACATCGCAAGCTTGCCTTCGAAGTAGAACTTGCTGGCCTGGTCAATGACCAGGACCAGCAAACTCAACCAGAGCCAGCCCAGCCGTCCGAAACGGCCAATGGCGTTAGGCATAGTGACGAACCTCGCCAGTGCCGCTGATGTTGTCGACGCAACGACCGCAGATTTCCGGATGCTCCGGGTTCACGCCGACGTCTTCACGGCAGTGCCAGCAACGGGCGCACTTGGCGAAGGCCGACTTGACGATTTTCAGCTTCAGGCCGCTGACTTCGGTGACTACCGCGTCCGCTGGTGCCTGAACAAAAGGCGCAACGCTGGCGGTCGAGGTGATCAGTACGAAGCGCAGTTCGTTGCTCAACTGGGCCAGGTCGGCGCTCAGCGCGTCTTCGGCGAACAGCGTCACTTCGGCCTGGAGGTTGCCACCGACGGCTTTGGCCGCGCGCTGGATTTCCATTTCCTTGTTGACTGCGACCTTCACCGCCATGATCCGCTCCCAGTAGGCGCGGCCCAGTTCGACGTTTTCCGGCAGTTCGGTCAGGCCTTCGTACCAGGTGTTGAGCATTACCGATTCGTTACGCTCGCCCGGCAGGTATTCCCACAGTTCGTCGGCGGTGAACGCCAGGATCGGCGCGATCCAGCGCACCAGCGCTTCGGAGATGTGATACAGCGCGGTTTGCGCCGAACGACGGGCCTTGCTGTTGGCGCCAGTGGTGTACTGACGGTCCTTGATGATGTCGAGGTAGAAACCGCCCAGCTCCTGCACGCAGAAGTTGTGGATCTTGGAGTAGACGTTCCAGAAGCGGTATTCGCCGTAGTGCTCTTGCAACTCGCGTTGCAGCAGCAGCGTGCGGTCCACGGCCCAACGGTCCAGCGCGAGCATTTCTTCGGCCGGCAGGATGTCGGTAGCCGGGTTGAAACCGGTCAGGTTGGAGAGCAGGAAGCGCGCGGTATTACGGATCCGCCGGTAGGCGTCCGCACTGCGTTGCAGGATCTGCTCGGAAACCGCCATTTCACCCGAGTAGTCGGTGGAAGCGACCCACAGACGCATGATGTCGGCGCCCAGAGTGTCGTTGACTTTTTGCGGCGCGATCACGTTGCCCAGCGATTTGGACATCTTGCGACCGGACTCGTCGACGGTGAAGCCGTGGGTCAGCAGTTCGCGGTACGGCGCATGGTTGTCGATCGCGCAACCCGTCAGCAGCGACGAGTGGAACCAGCCACGGTGTTGGTCCGAACCTTCCAGGTACAGGTCGGCGCGTGGACCGGTTTCGTGGCCCATCGGGTGCGAACCGCGCAGGACGTGCCAATGCGTGGTGCCCGAATCGAACCAGACGTCGAGGGTGTCGCTGATTTTGTCGTACAGCGGCGCTTCGTCACCGAGCAACTCGGCAGCGTCCATCTTGAACCAGGCTTCGATGCCTTCGACTTCGACGCGCTTGGCGACTTCTTCCATCAGCTCGGCGGTACGTGGGTGCAGCTCGCCGCTTTCCTTGTTCAGGAAGAACGGGATCGGCACGCCCCAATTGCGCTGACGGGAGATGCACCAGTCCGGACGGTTGGCAATCATCGAGTGCAGACGCGCCTGACCCCAGGCCGGAACGAATTTGGTCTCTTCGATGGCTTTGATTGCACGCTTGCGCAGGGTGTCGCCAGTGACGGGCTCTTTGTCCATGCCGATGAACCACTGCGCGGTGGCGCGGTAGATCAGCGGGGTCTTGTGGCGCCAGCAGTGCATGTAGCTGTGTTCGATGATTGTGGTGTGCAGCAGCGCACCGACTTCGGTCAGCTTGTCGACGATGGCCGGGTTGGCTTTCCAGATGAACTGGCCGCCGAAGAACTCCAGCGAGGTCGCGTATACGCCGTTGCTTTGCACCGGATTGAGGATGTCGTCGTTGACCATGCCGTATTTCTTGCAGGTCACGAAGTCGTCCACGCCGTAGGCCGGTGCGGAGTGAACCACACCGGTGCCGGCGCCCAGTTCCACGTACTCGGCCAGGTAAACCGGCGACAGACGATCGTAGAACGGGTGACGGAAGTTGATCAGTTCCAGCTCTTTACCGGTAGTGGTCGCGATGACCGCCCCTTCCAGGCTGTAACGGGCCAGGCACGACTCGACCAACTCTTCAGCCAGAACCAGCAGTTTGTCGCCGACGTCGACCAGGGCGTAGTTGAATTCCGGGTGAACGTTCAGCGCCTGGTTGGCCGGGATGGTCCACGGGGTGGTGGTCCAGATCACGATCGAAGCCGGTTTGGCCAGGGACGCGAGACCGAATGCGGCAGCCAGTTTGGCTTCGTCGGCAATCGGGAAGGCCACGTCGATGGTCGAGGACTTTTTGTTCTCGTATTCGACTTCCGCTTCAGCCAGGGCCGAGCCGCAGTCGAAGCACCAGTTCACGGGCTTGAGGCCCTTGAACACGAAACCGCCCTTGACGATTTCGGCCAAGGCACGGATTTCACCGGCCTCGTTCTTGAAGTCCATGGTCTTGTACGGGTTGGCGAAGTCGCCCAACACTCCCAGACGGATGAATTCGGATTTCTGGCCTTCGATCTGCTCGGTGGCGTAGGCACGGCACAGTTCGCGGGTCTTGTCCGCGCCCAGGTTCTTGCCATGGGTCACTTCGACTTTGTGCTCGATCGGCAGACCGTGGCAGTCCCAGCCCGGAACATAAGGCGCGTCGAAACCCGACAGGGTCTTCGAGCGGATGATCATGTCCTTGAGGATCTTGTTCAGCGCATGACCGATGTGAATCGTGCCGTTGGCGTACGGAGGACCGTCGTGAAGTACGAACTTCGGACGATCCTTGCCAATTTCGCGCAACTTACCGTACAGGCCAATGCTGTCCCAGCGCTGCAGAATCTGCGGTTCGCGCTGAGGCAGGCCGGCCTTCATTGGGAAGGCGGTGTCCGGAAGGTTTAGCGTGGCTTTATAGTCGGTCATTTATGGCTCTTCATTAGCGATTGGCGCTAGGTGCGACAGGGCACGGGCGGCGGCGACATCCGCATTGATCGCCGTCTTAAGCGCCTCCAGAGAGGCGAAACGCTGCTCTTCACGCAGCTTGTGGTGGAAAACCACCGTCAAACGCCGGTCATACAGATCGCCGGCAAAATCTAAAAGATGGACTTCGAGGTGGGCCTTGCCATCCCCTTGAACCGTTGGCCGCACGCCGATGTTGGCGACGCCTGGCCAGGTCTTGCCGTCGATGTCGACGTTGACCAGGTAAACCCCGGTGAGCGGCACGCGACGACGCTTGAGTTGTATGTTGGCGGTTGGCGTACCCAACTGGCGCGCCAGCTTCTGGCCGTGCAACACACGCCCGGTAATCTGGAACGGACGACCGAGCAGGCGTTCGGCCAAGGCAAAATCTGCAGCGGCCAGGGCATTTCGCACCTGGGTGCTGCTGACGCGAATGCCGTCCAGCTCAACGGTTTGCGCCGCTTCGACGGTGAAGCCTTGCATGACGCCGGCCTGTTGCAGGAAATCGAAATCCCCTACCCGGTCACAGCCGAAGCGGAAGTCGTCACCGACCTCCAGATGCTGCACGCCGAGGCCGTCCACCAGGATCGTATCAACGAACTCGCTGGCGCTGAGCTTGCTCAGGCGCTGGTTGAAGGCCAGGCACAGGACCCGGTCGACGCCTTCATCTGCCAGCAGTTGGAGTTTGTCGCGCAAGCGCGCCAAGCGGGCCGGCGCTGTCTCCGGGGCGAAAAACTCCCGTGGCTGCGGCTCGAAAATCACCACGCAGCTGGGCACGCCCAACTCGAGCGCTCGCTCACGCAGCCTCGCCAGGATAGCCTGGTGACCACGGTGAACACCGTCAAAGTTGCCAATAGTGGCGACACAGCCCCGATGCTGGGGGCGCAGGTTGTGGAGGCCTCGAACCAGCTGCATAACGCGCTTCTTGCTCATAAAGTGGTCGATTATAACCACACCCGGCGGCCGACGACAGGCAACACCGTAACCCAAAGTGATCGAACCGACAAAACCACCGGCCCGCCCGTGTTTATCGAGGCAAAAGCCTCAGCTCAGCGCCTTGCGATTGAAGTCGCGCAAACGGAAGCCCATTAACAGCAACATGCCGAAATACGAGACCACGCCAGCACCCACCAGAGCGCCCAGGCGCAGGAACCGCTCAAGCATGTGTCCCTGATCCCAGGCCGGCATGAAGTGCATTCCGGCCAGCAATACTGCAGACATCACCAACACCGCGACCACCAGCTTCGCACCAAACTTCGCCCAACCCGGCTGCGGCTGATACATCTGCTGCTTGCGCAGTTGATAGAACAGCAGCCCGGCGTTGAGGCAGGCACCGGCGCTGATCGCCAGAGCCAGGCCGGCGTGGGCCAGCGGACCGATCAACACCAGGTTGAACAACTGCGTAACCACCAGAGTGAAAATCGCGATTTTCACCGGCGTACGGATGTTTTGTTGCGCATAAAAGCCCGGCGCCAGCACTTTGATCACGATAATCCCGAGCAACCCGACCGAATAAGCAATCAGCGCTCGCTGAGTCATGGCCGCATCGAAGGCGCTGAATTGGCCGTACTGGAACAGCGAAACCGTAAGCGGCTCAGCCAGAATCCCCAGCGCCAATGAGCACGGCAACACCAGCATGAAGCACAAGCGCAGGCCCCAATCGAGAATCCGCGAATACTCGGCGCGGTCCTTGCTGGCGTAGGTCTTGGCCAGGGTCGGCAGCAGGATCGTGCCCAACGCCACACCCAGCACACCGGACGGCAACTCCATCAGGCGGTCGGCGTAATACATCCACGACACGGAACCGGCGACCAGGAACGACGCAAAAATGGTGTTGATGATCAGCGAAATCTGGCTCACCGAAACGCCGAGAATCGCCGGCAACATCTGCTTCATGACCCTCCACACGCCGCTGTCGCGCAGGTTCAGACGTGGAAGCACCAGCATGCCGATCTTTTTCAGGTGTGGCAGCTGATAGAGCAATTGCGCCAGGCCACCCGCCAGTACCGCCCAACCCAGCGCCATGACTGGCGGATCGAAGTACGGGGTCAGGAACACCGAAAAGATGATCATGCTGACGTTGAGCAAGGTCGGCACGAAGGCCGGCACCGAGAAGCGGTTATAAGTGTTGAGGACCGCTCCGGCCAATGAAGACAAGGAGATCAGCAAAATATAAGGAAAGGTCACCCGCAACAGGTTGGACGTGAGCTCGAACTTTTCCGGGGTGTCGGTAAAACCTGGCGCCGTCACCCAGATCACCCACGGCGCCGCGAGCATGCCCAGTGCAGTGACCAGCGCCAGCACCAACGTCAGCAGACCTGAGACATAGGCAACAAAAGTGCGCGTCGCCTCCTCGCCCTTCTGGTTTTTATATTCGGCAAGAATCGGCACGAATGCCTGGGAAAACGCCCCTTCTGCGAAGATCCGTCGTAGCAGATTGGGCAGTTTGAAGGCGATAAAGAAGGCGTCCGTCGCCATCCCCGCGCCAAATGTACGCGCAATGAGGGTGTCACGGACGAACCCCAGAATCCGGGAAAGCATCGTGATAGAGCTGACGGCGGCCAACGATTTGAGCAGATTCATTGAAAGAGTTTGTGCCTGTCGATAAACAGCAGGCGAACAACGCGCCTACTTATGCGATACTCCGCGCCGCAGCAGCACAGAGCCAAAGCTCGCGAGTTTACAGGTCAAGCGCCGGAAATAAATATCCCGCCTCTTTATACCTACCACTTAGCGGAACGTCTCAACCGCCCTTGACAAGACATCAACTCATCGGCATGATTCGCGGCCTATTTTGTTTGCTATTTCCTAAAAAGTCTTTCGAGGAGCTCGACGGTGGCCAACACACCTTCCGCCAAAAAACGTGCAAAACAGGCTGAGAAGCGTCGCAGCCACAACGCCAGCCTGCGTTCCATGGTTCGTACCTACATCAAGAATGTAGTTAAGGCCATCGACGCAAAAGACGCTGAAAAAGCTCAAGCAGCTTACGTTCTGGCCGTGCCAGTTATCGACCGTATGGCCGATAAAGGCATCATCCACAAGAACAAGGCTGCTCGTCATAAGAGCCGCCTGAACGGTCACGTCAAGGCTCTGAACCTTGCTGTTGCCGCATAAGCGATAAGCTTGTTGAAAAACCGACCCCAGGGTCGGTTTTTTATTGCCTGCGATTCGTGAAAACACTGCAAAAAAATGTGGGAGCGAGCTTGCTCGCGATAGCGGACTCTCAGTCAACAGAGATATTGAATGTCAGTCAGTCATCGCGAGCAAGCTCGCTCCCACAATTTGGATCTTCGCTAGATTATTGGGCGTGTGTCCACGGCAAAATCGGAATGGCCGTCACCGCATTCTGCGGACTGCCCTCGATCAAGCGATCGCTGTACACCAGATACACCAGCGTATTGCGCTTCTTGTCGAGGAATCGCACGACCTGCATAGTCTTGAACACCAGCGATGTACGCTCCTTGAACACCTCATCGCCATCCTTCAACTCACCCTTGAAGCTGATCGGACCGACCTGACGACAAGCGATGGACGCCTCAGCACGATCCTCAGCCAAACCCAGACCACCCTTCACACCACCGGTCTTGGCCCGGGACAGATAGCAGGTCACACCCTCGACCTTCGGATCGTCAAATGCTTCGACCACGATACGGTCATTCGGGCCGACGAACTTGAACACCGTCGACACCTGGCCAATCTCCTCGGCCGAGGCCAGCAGTGGCATTGCCAACAGCAGACCCAATAATCCTTTTGCCACGCGCATTCAAATATTCCTTCAGACCAGGATCAGGTTATCGCGATGAACCAGTTCCGGTTCCGCCATGTAACCCAACAGACCGACAATCGCCTCAGACGATTGACCGATGATTTTTTGTGCTTCCAATGCGCTGTAATTGGCCAGGCCACGGGCGATTTCACGACCGTCCGGCGCCACGCACACGACCATCTCGCCGCGACGGAAACTGCCCTGAACCAGTTTGACGCCCACAGGCAGCAAACTTTTATTACCCTGGGACAACGCCGCCACCGCACCAGCGTCCAGCACCAGCGTACCGCGAGTTTGCAGATGCCCGGCCAGCCATTGCTTGCGCGCCGCCAGCATGCCGCGCTCAGGTGACAGCAAGGTGCCGATACGCTCGCCCGCCTTCAGGCGATCCAGCACACGCTCGAGGCGTCCGCCAACGATGATGGTGTGCGCACCGGAACGCGCCGCCAAACGTGCAGCGCGCAACTTGGTCTGCATCCCGCCGCGACCCAACGCACCACCAGTACCGCCCGCCACCGCATCAAGCGCCGGATCATCAGCACGCGCTTCGTAAATCAGCTGAGCATCGGGGTTATTGCGCGGATCGGCGTCGAACATGCCGTCGCGATCGGTAAGGATCACCAGCAAATCAGCTTCGACCAGGTTGGCCACCAACGCCGCCAACGTGTCGTTGTCGCCGAAACGGATTTCATCCGTCACCACGGTGTCGTTTTCGTTGATCACCGGGATCACTTTCAACTCGACCAGCGCACGCAAGGTGCTGCGGGCGTTCAGGTAGCGCTTGCGGTCGGACAGGTCGTCGTGGGTCAGCAGAATCTGCGCAGTGTGCAGGCCATGCTCGGCAAAGCTCGACTCCCACGCCTGAACCAGCCCCATCTGACCGATGGCGGCAGCCGCCTGCAATTCGTGCATCGCACTGGGTCGTACGGTCCAGCCCAGACGGCTCATGCCCGCCGCCACCGCCCCGGAGGACACCAGCACCAACTCGACGCCCGCCTCATGCAAGGCCACCATCTGTTCGACCCAGACACTCATTGCCGCGCGATCCAGGCCTTTGCCGTCCGCGGTCAGCAACGCGCTGCCGATTTTCACGACCCAACGCTGCGCACCTGTCACCTTGCTCCGCATCATCTTCAACCTTAGCTTGAGGGCAGCACGACCCAGCGCTGCCCGTAACGTTATTCGTGACTACCGATTTCCAGATACTAAAACGCCGCTCCTGGGAGCGGCGTTCAAGTTTATCGCAACGGATCAGTCACGCACGTAAATGATTTCCGGACCGTCTTCATCATCCACGTCTTCTTCGTCCCAATCATCGTCGCCGATGTCATGAACCGACTTCACGCCACTGCGACGCAGGGCACGCTGGTCGTCCAGGGCCTGCAGCTGAGCACGAGCCTCATCTTCGATGCGCTGATCGAGATCGGCCAACTCTTCCCTGTAAGCAGGGTCGTTCGCCAGACGATCGGCACGATCTTCCATGTAACGCATGATGTCATGGCACAGACGCTCAGTGCCGAGCTTGGAGATCGCAGAGATCACGTAAACCGGACCGGTCCACTCCAGACGATCAACGATTTCCTTGACGCGCGCATCGTGCTCTTCCTCAAGGATCTGGTCGCACTTGTTCAGCACCAGCCAACGATCACGCTCAGCCAGAGACGGGCTGAACTTGGTCAGTTCGCTGACGATCACTTCGGCCGCATCCGGAGCACTGGCGTCATCGAGCGGCGCCATGTCCACGAGGTGCAACAGCAAACGCGTACGCGACAAGTGCTTGAGGAAGCGAATCCCCAGGCCCGCGCCGTCGGAAGCGCCTTCGATCAGGCCAGGGATATCCGCGACCACAA
Source organism: Pseudomonas sp. 300 (assembly GCF_055803035.1). Lineage (NCBI taxonomy): Bacteria > Pseudomonadati > Pseudomonadota > Gammaproteobacteria > Pseudomonadales > Pseudomonadaceae > Pseudomonas > Pseudomonas sp. 300. Next base: position 3,840,656 of record NZ_JAVLRV010000002.1, read on the forward strand.
AGCTCTTCCAGCGATCGACGCTGACCACACCCAGGTTCGGCACCAGCGTGGTGAACGGGTAGTCGGCGACTTTCGGCTTGGCGGCCGATACCGAGCGAATGAAGGTACTTTTGCCAGCATTCGGCAAACCCAGCAGACCAACGTCTGCCAACACCTTCATTTCCAGCTTCAGGTCACGAGCCTCACCCGGCTTACCCGGAGTGGTCTGACGCGGAGCGCGGTTGGTACTGGATTTGAAACGGGTGTTACCCAGACCGTGCCAGCCACCATGAGCAACCAACAGCTTTTGTCCAGCCTTGGTCAGGTCGCCGATCACTTCTTGAGTAGCAGCGTCGATGACGGTCGTGCCAACCGGCACGCGCAGCACCAGCTCCTCACCTTTCTTGCCGGTGCAATCGGTGCTGCCGCCATTGGAGCCGCGCTCGGCATCGAAGTGCCGGGTGTAGCGGTAGTCCACCAGGGTATTGAGGTTTTCATCGGCGATCATGTAGACCGAGCCGCCATCACCACCGTCGCCGCCGTTCGGGCCGCCATTTTCGATGAATTTCTCGCGACGGAAGCTCATGCAACCGTTGCCGCCGTCACCGGCCTTTACTCGAATCGATACTTCATCAACAAACTTCATAACAAAACGCCTCTCGCCATACGGACGAGCCGAAAAAATCCAGACATAAGACTCTTGCAAAAATGAGCGCAGCGACCTCAATCAACGACCGCAAATCCAGCGCTGGAGCTCATTACAAACAGCTTTGCAAGAGACTCACCCCACAAACGAAAAAGCCCCGTCGCGAGACAGGGCTTTTCCAGCATCTACGTAATTATGCCGCGACGACTTCAGTCTTCGGGACAATGCTCACGTAACGGCGATTGAAAGCGCCTTTTACTTCAAACTTGATCACGCCGTCGATTTTAGCGAACAGAGTGTGATCTTTACCCATGCCAACACCGTAACCGGCGTGGAATTGGGTGCCGCGCTGACGCACGATGATGTTGCCCGGAATGATAACCTGGCCGCCATACATCTTCACGCCAAGGCGTTTGGCTTCTGAGTCGCGACCGTTACGGGTACTACCACCAGCTTTTTTGTGTGCCATGAGTCAATTCTCCTAGTGAGGAATTAGGCTGAAATTAAGCCTGAATACCGGTGATTTTGATCTCGGTGTACCACTGGCGGTGGCCCATACGCTTCATGTGGTGCTTACGACGACGGAACTTGATGATGCGGACTTTATCGTGACGACCTTGGGAGATCACTTCAGCCACAACGGTAGCGCCGGCAACAACTGGAGCGCCGATGTTCACGTCATCGCCATTGGCGACCAACAGAACGCGATCAAAAGTAACGGATTCGCCAGTAGCGATTTCCAGTTTCTCGATCTTCAGGTATTCACCTGGGGCGACCTTGTATTGCTTGCCACCAGTAACAATTACTGCGTACGACATGGTATTTCTCCGATAATCCTGCTCACCCAGCTCTTTATAAGAAGAGGTATTGGCTGGCATGGCTGCATAGGGCTGGAAGGCCTGTTTGCAATTGCGTAAGGCAGGTGCTGCCCAGGAAGTTCAGGGTGCGCGATTGTACGCAAGCTGCCGGGGCGATGCAAGAGGCCATCCATCGCGCCTTGACACCCGCCGACGTGGGTCCTAGCATGCCGCGCAACCCTTCTGGAGCAACTGTCGCTGATGCAACCCCAAGCTTTCTACCGCGCGGTGGCGGACGATTTTAGCGCCGTCGACGGCATCATCAAGAAGCAGCTGACTTCCCGAGTGCCGCTGGTTTCGAAAATCGGCGATTACATCACTTCGGCCGGTGGCAAACGCCTGCGTCCTTTATTAGTGCTGCTGTGCGGCAAGGCCCTGGGCCGCGAAGGCGATGACCTGCGCCTGCTGGCCGCGACCATCGAGTTCCTGCACACCGCCACCCTGCTGCATGACGACGTGGTCGATATGTCCGGCATGCGCCGTGGCCGCTCGACTGCCAACGCCATGTGGGGCAATGCGCCAAGCGTGCTGGTGGGCGACTTCCTGTACTCGCGCTCCTTCGAAATGATGGTCGAACTGGGCTCCATGCCGGTGATGAAAATCCTTTCGCAAGCCACGCGCATCATCGCCGAAGGCGAAGTGCTGCAGCTGTCCAAGGTTCGTGACGCGAGCACCACCGAAGAAACCTATATGGAAGTCATCCGCGGTAAAACCGCGATGCTGTTCGAGGCTTCGACCCACAGCGCCGCCGCCCTCTGCGAAGCCACGCCGGAACAGGCCGAAGCCCTGCGCACCTTTGGCGACCACCTGGGCGTCGCCTTCCAACTGGTCGACGACCTGCTGGACTACAAAGGTGACGCAGAGACCCTGGGCAAGAACGTCGGTGACGATCTGGCCGAAGGCAAGCCGACCCTGCCGCTGATCTACACCATGCGCGAAGGCACGCCGGAACAGGCTGCCCTGGTGCGCAAGGCGATCCAGAAAGGGGGTATCGAAGACCTCGAGAGCATCCGCGAGGCCGTTGAAGCTTCCGGCTCCCTTGAGTACACCGCACAACTGGCCCGCGACTACGTGGCCCGTGCGATCAAATGCCTCGACGCGCTGCCCGCCAGCGAATACCGCGATGCACTGGTGGAATTGAGTGAATTCGCAGTAGCTCGCACGCACTGACAACACTGCAAAACCCTGTGGGAGCGAGCTTGCTCGCGATTGCGATCTGATAGTCGACTGTGATGTTGACTGACACAGCGCCATCGCGAGCAAGCTCGCTCCCACAGGTTTATCGGCGTACGGCCCTCTCCCGCCTAAAACCCTATACAATGTGCGCTTTTTAGCGATCCTGAATCCGAGGAGCTTTAGTGAGCACGTTGCCACCCTGCCCGAAATGCAATTCCGAATACACCTATGAAGACGGCGCGCAGTTGATCTGCCCGGAGTGCGCCCACGAGTGGTCCGCTAGCGGCGAAGCTGAAGCGGCCTCCGATGACACCGTGAAAAAAGATTCGGTGGGCAACGTCCTGCAGGACGGCGACACCATCACCGTGATCAAGGACCTCAAGGTCAAAGGCACATCGCTGGTGGTCAAGGTCGGCACCAAGGTCAAGAACATCCGCCTGTGCGATGGCGACCACGACATCGACTGCAAGATCGACGGCATCGGGCCGATGAAGCTCAAATCCGAGTTCGTCAGAAAAGTCTGAGCCTGCTGTAATCCATCCCGCGCCCTGCGTGGGATGGTGCTTTGCCCTCTCCCGCTGCGCCCCGCATTTCCTCGCAATAGCCATACGCCAGCCGTTTTGACCTTACGCACTCTTTACCCGGAAAAAACCACAAACCGCCAATAGGTCCTTGCTATTTGATGAATAAGAATTATTCTCATTGAAACCCATCAATGGAGATGAGACCCATGACTTATTTGATCGATGCCTGGCTGGACCGCCCACACCCTTACCTCAGGATCCTGCATCGGGAAACCGGAGAAGTCTGTGCGGTGCTTGAAGAAGAAGCCTTGAACGAGCTGCAGGATCAGGGTGATCTGGACGTCAACGGCCTGAGTTCCAGCGAGCCGGTGGTGCTCAAGGAACTGGTGCGCAATCTGTTTCTGTTCTGCTATGCCCGGGCGTTGCGCCCGTCGAGTGAACTGCATAACAAGTTTGAAGTATGAATAGCGCCGTAAAAACTGTGGGAGCCAGCCTGCTGGCGATGGTATCAACGCGGTCTTGAAGAAACCCGGTCGCTCCTATCGCCAGCAGGCTGGCTCCCACATTAGCCCGACGGAACATCGGGCCAGGGCTTACAGAACGTCGAGCAGCTCGACGTCGAAGACCAGTACGCTGTGCGGAGGAATGCTGCCAACGCCTTGAGCGCCGTAAGCCAGTTCGCTCGGCACGTACAGACGCCATTTGCTGCCGGCGTTCATCAGTTGCAGCGCTTCGGTCCAGCCAGCGATCACGCCGCCTACCGGGAATTCTGCAGGCTGACCGCGTTCGTAGGAGCTATCGAACACTGTGCCGTCGATCAGGGTGCCGTGGTAGTGAGTACGCACTTGGTCTTCACGGGTCGGCTTGGCGCCTTCACCGGCGGTCAGCACTTCGAATTGCAGACCGGAAGCCAGGGTGGTGATGCCATCGCGCTTGGCGTTTTCAGCCAGGAACGCCAGGCCTTCGCCAGCAGCCGCTTCAGCTTTGGCAGCAGCTTCGGCTTGCATGATTTCGCGAATAACCTTGAAGCTCGCGGACATTTCTTCCTGACCTACACGGCTTTCCTTGCCGGCGAAGGCGTCAGTCAGACCAGCCAGGATCGCGTCCAGGCTAACGCCCGGTGGCGGGTTGTCGCGCAGTTGGTCGCCCAACTGACGGCCGATACCGTAGCTGACGCGGGTTTCGTCGGTGGACAGATTTACTTCGGACATGACACTGCTCCGCTGTGCGGACGGCCCTGGAACTTGCCGTGCGTGCACAGCGCGTCCCGGAGCGCCCGGAACCAAAAGGGCCAGCAGACTAGCACAGATGTCGTTGCGCTGATGAGGCCTGTCAGTGCTGCCAGGCGATCGGCACCTTCAGGCATTCAGCTGCACTGGCGCTGAGCCCGCACATTTCGTCATGAACCGAGGTGTGCACAAGATTGAAAGGCAACGTGGGAAAGGCGTGAAGCAGGTCCCGCGCATGCTCGACCGAGCGCACAGGAAACGCCTTGCCGTGGGCGTCACTCAATGGATACGCCGCGCCATGCATGCGCGCTTCCAGCAGGTAGATTCCACCTTCCATGGAGATCAGGTTCAACTCATCGACCTTCCCGGCGATGGCATAGGCATTGAGCTCTTGCAGATTCATGAACGCACCTCACACAGTGGCGAGCCAACATCCTTACAGGCATAGGCCTCAGCGCATCAAAGTACAAGCCATAAACGACGCCGCCCGTCTGTTTCGCAACAGACGGGCGGAGTGCGAAGGTAAAACGCAGCAATCAGTGCTTGGTCAGCTTATCCAGATACCCCATGGCAAACGCCGACACCACGAAAGTCATGTGAATGATCACGTACCACTTCAAATGCTCGGGATCGACGTTCTTGGCGTCCATGAAAATCCGCAGCAGGTGGATCGACGAAATCGCCACGATGGACGCCGCGACCTTCATCTTCAACGAAGACGAATCCATGGTACCCAGCCAGTTGAGCTTTTCTTTGCTGTCGTCGATGTCTAGCTGAGAGACGAAGTTCTCGTAGCCGGAAATCATCACCATCACCAGCAAACCGCCCACCAGCGCCATGTCGATCAGCGACAGCAGCACCAGAATCAGGTCCGATTCGGCCATGGAGAACACGTTGGGGATGACGTGGAAGACTTCCTGGAAGAATTTCAGCGCCAGGGCCAGCAGCCCGAGGGACAGACCGAAGTAGATAGGCGCGAGCAGCCAGCGGGAGGCGTACATAGCGTTTTCGATAAAGCGTTCCATAAATCTCACACTTGGGCTGGAAATGGCCGCGAGTATACCAGCCCCCCGTTACAGCCAGAAACAGTCGGAAAATCCGCAACCTGCACGTGTGTCACAAGGTTTTTCTGCTAGTGTCCAAACCATTGACAGCTCAGCGACATCGGACAGGAAGACGGGAAATGGATGTGCGATTGCCTTTAATGAGCGCCGGGGTTTGTCTGGCTCTGCTGATGAGCGGCTGCTCACCCGGCGATGACAAACGCCAGGTCAGCCTTGAGGAAAAAACCGCGCAGTTCGAGACGTCCCTTGAGGCCATCCAGGACCCGAAACTCAAGGATGCCGTGGCCGAATTGGGTGGCTCGCTGCTGTTGCTTGAGCGTGCACAACTCAAACTCGACAGCAAACCCGTGGTCACCGAGTACGGTGAGGACGTCCTTGCGGTGCTCAAGCACTACCCCACGCCACAGGCACTGGTCGACACGTACATTAACGGCCTGTTTGTGCTGCACAAGGATTCCAGCTCCGACTACCTGACCGACCTGCAACCGGTGTTCCCGTACAACTTCAACATTCCGGCCGAGTTTCTCTTTCCACATGGCCTGGAATGGCAGTCGGTGACCCTCAGCAACAAACGCGTAATCCCGTTCCAGCCGGAGTGGTCGGAAACCGATCCGGGTATTCAACTGAGCCCGTCGAGCTCCAACCTGACCAACCCCGACGATCTCACCGTGACCTACCCCTTCATCGACGGTCTGGACGTGGAAAACAAGAACCAGCCGCAACCGGTCAGCCTGCAAGGCAAGGTCGAAGTCGTCGCCCCGCGCCGGCTCTATAGCGTCGACCTGACAAAAAAAGACATTGGCCAGACCCGCACCAACGACAACCTCAGCGTCACCCTGCTGTCACTGACAAACAACTACGCCGAAATCGAATTCAACAACAGCGCACCGCTGGCGCCCGAGGTCAGCGAGACACCCCTTAACCCGCTGATCGTCCAGGCCAAGGATTCCACCGGGCAATTTCTCTCACGTTCGGGCTCGATCAACGAAACGGCCGCGCAAATCGCCTTCTATCAGAAACAACTGGTGAAAATGCAACAGCAGAAGGGCTGGAGCGAGGCCTTCGAAAAGCAGCTCGAAGATGAACAACGCGCGTTTGAGAAGCAACAAACCAAGCATTATTCAAAGGTGTATTTCAACGGCCCGATCGAGACCCTTGAAGTCAGCCTGCTGGACTTTTCAACGGCCACGGTGACGCGCAAAGACCTGGACTTGCCGATCCGTCGCTTCGATCAACACACCACGGCAAAAACCATCCAGCCACTGACATTGCCCGTGGTGGTGTACGACGATCAGGCGCCGATATGGCTCAAAGGCGCGACGCTCACCGAGGAGCAACTGAAGAAAAGCGTCAGCATCCGGCAATCGGTGGACGACCCGAGCGCGGCGCGCATCGAATTCGATCACACCCGAAGCTTCAATGATGAACTGCTGGGCACCTCCTTCAACCCTGGCGATAGCCCCGTCAGTTTCTTTACCGAGGACAGCAGCGGTCAACGCGATGAGCCCATTGAACTGCCGCCCGAGGCTTACCAGGTCGATCCTCTGCGCGGCATCATCACTTATGACCTGAACTTGTTCGCGCAAACGCCGGCGTTTGCGGTGGGCTCCATGCCGCTGTTCCTGGCCACGGTCGACAAGCAAACACTTGACGCCGCCCAACTGCCCAAAGGCCTGGAATTGAAAGGCAATGCGCTGGTGGTTGATCTGAAGCTGTTTCCCGCCCAGGACTGGCGCTTTTTCGCCAGGGACGACAGCGGTCACTATCTCAAGGAGATTCTTTCGGTCATTCACGATGCGAGCGCGCAAGGCCCAGCGTTATTCGGCGTGCATTACTTTTATGGCCAACCCACACGCCTGGAAACCTATCAGCGAACCGACCTTACCACCGTGCAATATGGTTTCGAGGTCAAGCTCGACAAGGCTGATACGTCCGACCTTGCCCAGTAGTCGTCTCAGTGGTCGGGACGAAACTCGAAGCCGCCCAGGTTGCGGCAGCGTCCACCATTGATTTCCCGAAGCTGGGCTTGCAAATGCAGGCACCAGATTTGCGGGTCATCGGCCAGTTCATAGCCGTGCAAAGTCAGGCTTTCAACGATGGTGTCGAGGATCGACTCAGCCACGAACGGACCATGAAACGGGCCCTGGGCCTTGATGGCTGACGGTTGTTCGCCAGCCATTCCGGCGGCAAACAGCAAGGTCCACATGCCCGTATCGCCAGCCAATGGCTTGATAGCGCATTCGATACGGGTCACAAGACCCAAACACTGACGGGTGAGGCAGAGGTTGCGCGACATGGCGGCGACCCTCGTTAGATCCGGTATTCAGCCCCCACGGGAGAGCTGTCTCGATCCAGTGATTACTGTCGATATCCTTGAGCTGAGAATAGAAGAAAAGTCAGACCCGCACGTCAACTGAGACCAGAAGGCGCCGAATGGTCATTGTGTGAATATTGACGTCAGAGTGATGGCACTTTTTTGAGTGGAGTATGACTTTCGACGACACCTCAAAAACTGTGGGAGCGAGCTTGCTCGCGATGAAGCACTGACATTCAACATCTCTGTTGGCTGACAGTCCGCTATCGCGAGCAAGCTCGCTCCCACAGGATCGGTGCGATTTCTGATTGGTTGTATGTCAGGCCGGTTTGGCTTCGACCAAGGCTTCCTGCGCAGCTTCCTTCTCGGCCTCTTTCAGGTCTTCTTCGCTGATCATTTCCGCGATCACCCGCAAGCGCTCCACCACCCGCGCATTCACACTGCCCTCAGGGAATTCGCCATTTTCATCCGGCGCACCGGCAGGCTCACCCACCAACAGGCTCAGCGCTTCGTCAGCCTGGCGCACGGCGTAAACGTGGAATTGACCTGCGCGCACGGCTGCCAATACCTTCTCATCGAGCATCAGCGTCGCCACGTTGGCGTGAGGAATGATTGCCCCTTGCTCACCGGTCAGCCCGCGGGCTTCGCAGAGACGGAAGAAGCCTTCGATCTTCTCGTTGACCCCGCCCACCGCCTGCACCTCACCGAATTGGTTGATCGAGCCGGTGATCGCAAAGCACTGCTTGAGTGGCGTTTTCGACAGCGCCGAGATCAGCGTGCACGCCTCGCCCAGCGAAGCACTGTCACCATCGACGTAACCGTAGGACTGCTCCAGGGCGATACTCGCGGAAATCGCCAACGGGAATTCCTGAGCGTAACGGCTGCCCAGATACCCGGTGAGGATCATCACGCCTTTGGAGTGAATCGGCTGGCCGAGGTTAACTTCGCGCTCGATGTCGACAATGCCGCTGCCGCCCGGATAGACCGTGGCGGAAATTCGCGCCGGCACACCGAATGCCGAATCACCGACTTCCAGCACCGTCAGCCCGTTGCACTTGCCGACTGCCGCGCCATCGGTGTCGATCAGGATGATCCCGGCCAGCATGTCATCGAGAATCCGCGCCGAAACGCGCCCGGTGCGAGTGGCCTTGGCCTTGAGCGCACGCTCGATGTGCCCGGCGTCGGTCATTTCGTCGCCCGCCAGCTGACGAATGAAATCCGCCTCGCTGACCAGTTGGAACAGGTCCCCGATCCGCGCCGACAAACGCCCCTGATGCTCAGCCAGACGCGCGCTGTAGGTCGCCAGGCGCGCCACCGCGTCGGCGGTCAGCGGCGCCATGCCTTCCTCGGAGGTACGGGTTTTCAGCAACTGGGCGAACTGCTCCAGGCTTTCGTCGACCATCGGGATGTCTTCGTCGAAGTCCACCAGAACGCGGAACATCTCCTGGAAGTCCGGATCGAGGTCCTGCAGCGTGTAGTACAACTGCCGGGCACCAATGATGACGACTTTGACCTGCAGCGGAATGTGTTGCGGTGTCAGCGTCACAGTGGCCAGACGGCCCAGCTCACCCAGTGGTGATTCCATTTTCAGTTTGCGCGATTGCAGGGCGCGCTTGAGCGCATCCCACACGAACGGCTCGCTGAGCATTTTTTCCGCTTCAAGGATCAGGAAACCGCCGTTGGCGCGGTGCAGCGCGCCCGGTCGCAGTTGACGATAAGTCGTGTAGAGCGCGCCCTGATCGGTGCTGTATTCGATGCGGCCAAACAGGTTTTCGTAAGTCGGGTGCGGTTCGAACACCACCGGCGCACCGCCGCTGGACGAATGACCGACCATCAGGCTCGGCGCGTATTGCTCTTCCAGCATCTTGCGGGCAACGGCGTCGACTTTGCTGTCGTCCACCAGTTGCTCGACCACGGTTTTCAGCAGGTAAACCTGCATCGCCTGCAGGTAACCGCACACCGCCGCGTTCTCGGCGTATTTTTCCGACAGCGGCGACAACAACGGTTGCAAGGCCAGGGTGATGGTTTCTTCGTTGAGATGACGGAGTTGATTGCTCGACTCGCGCTTCCACTGCGGCAGGCTGGCCAGCTCTTCGTTCAGACGCTCTTCCAGACCGGAAATGTCTTCGTGGAAACGCTCGCGATCGGCTTCCGGCAACTGGGCGAATTCCGCTTCATCCAGCGCCTTGCCGTCGCTCATCGGGGTAAACGCAATGTTGCTCGCGTCGCGGTACAGCGCGACTTCCTTTTCCAGCGCCAGGCGCTCGATGATGTCCAGCGCCTTGTCGTAGCGCTGGTTGAAAGCGCGGTCGATGGCGCTTTTCTTCTGCTGGTAGGACGGGTGTTCGAACACAGCCGGAAAAGTCGCCAGCAGGTTGTCGATCAGCGCGTTGATATCACCGATAAACGCGCCGGCAGTGCCCGAGGGCAACTCCAGGGCGCGAGGCTCGCGGGGCTCATCGAAATTGTTGACGTAGACCCAGTCCGCCGGGGTTTGCAGGCGCTTGCCTTCGGCCTTCAGGTAGCGTTTGACGAACGAAAACCGGCCGGTGCCGGGCTCGCCCATGACGAATACGTTGTAACCGGGGCGTGGCATGGCCACACCGAACTGCAAGGCTTCGACCGCACGTTCCTGGCCAAGCACACCGCGGAAGGGCTCCAGATCATTGGTGGTAGAGAAGCTGAACTGTTCAGCGGAAAACGGACGAGTCAGCGCTTCGGGCGCTAGACGCAAGCTGGCAGCAACAGGATCAGGCATCGGGCTTCCTTACATCAGGCGGGGCAGATAGCGGCATTCTGGCGCTGCCCATACCTCTCTTGCAAGGCGCGCCTTTCGCCAAAGCATAGCCAAGCCGACATGGCCACGCGGGCCGGTGTGAAATCAATGTTTTCAACGAATGTTTCCGAAAAAGTCACGGAACCCTTGGAACATGCCTAAACTCCAAACTGCGCGGCTGGAACAATAACCGGCCCACTGGCGCCAGATAGGGCCAGACCCCTTGTCCATTGGTATGCACATAAAAGAGAACAAAGCTATGAAACGGATTCTTCTCGGTACTCTCTTCACCGCTGTATCCCTCAATGCCATGGCTCAGGCGCCAGGCGGCCCGGATTGCGGTTGGGGCAACATGCTGTTCGAAGGTCAGCGTGGCACCCCGGCTCACTTCCTGGCATCCACCACCAACGGCACTTCCGGCAACGCAACCTTCGGTATGACCTCCGGTACCAACGGTTGCTCGACTAATGCGTCGCTGACCTATGGCGGCAAATCCTGGATTGCCATGAATGGCATGATGAACGAGCTGTCCGAAGACATGGCCAAGGGTCAGGGCGAAGCGCTGACCACTTACGCCGTGGTACTGGGCGTGGCGCCGGAAGACCGTGCGCACTTCGCTGCTGTGACTCACGAGCACTTCCAGCAGATTTTCAGCAAGGCTGACGTGACCGCTGATGACGTGCATACCAACACCCTGGCCATTTTGAAGGCCGATCCTCGTCTGGCCAAGTACGCAACTCAAGCTTAAGCTCGACCCGCCCGCTCCTTTCGGGGAGCGGGTTTTATTTTTTGGACCTGCCCCTTTTTTGGGTCTTTATTCTCGAATATCTAAGTTGCCCACTATGCTCAAACGCCTTGCCTGGCTGGCGCTCTGTGTCTGCGCCCCGCTGTCCGCCGCGCCTACCATCGACAATCAACGTTTGCAGCAACTGGCCAACGATCCCTTCTGGATTTCCCTAGGTCATTACGAAACTGCCAAGCTGGGTGGCTGGCGCAGCTATGTCAGCGACAAGAAGTTCTTTCTGGCGCCCGACGGCGACGAACACCCCGACCGCGAACTGACAGCCACCGTGCAGGCGCTGTACGCCCCGGCCAGTGCCGGCGAACAACACGCGCAATGCGTCTACCCGGCGCGGACTCGCTGGCTGAAGGCACAACTTAATCTGTCCGATTTGCCGACACTGGACTGCGCCGAGTTCAAGCAATGGTTCAAGGATGTCTCGCCCCACAGCGCGGTGATGATTTTTCCGGCCGCCTATTTGAACAGTCCGTCATCGATGTTCGGCCACACGTTGTTGCGCATCGATCAGGCGGATGTGCAGAGCGACAAGACGTCATTGCTCAGCTACGCAATCAACTTCGGCGCCTACATCGAAGGCTCGGACAACAGCATCCTCTACGCCTGGAAAGGTTTGATGGGCGGCTATCCGGGCCTTTTTGCGCTGGTGCCGTATCAGGAAAAACTCTCGGAATACCGCAGCCTGGAAAACCGCGACCTGTGGGAGTACCGGCTGAACCTGACGCAGCAAGAAACCGAGCGCATGGTCGAGCACATCTGGGAACTCAAGCAGATCCAGTTCGACTATTTTTTCTTCGACGAAAACTGCTCCTATCGCCTGCTGGAATTGCTGCAAGTGGCGCGTCCGAGCCTGCGCCTGACTGAACAATTCCCGCTGACCGCCATTCCCACCGACACGGTCAAAGCGGTGAAAGAAGCCGGCCTGGTGGAATCCATTCAGTATCGGCCGTCCCGCGAACGTGAACTGCTCAGCCGCGCCGAACCGTTGAATCCAGAAGAACAGCAGTGGGTGCTGAAAGTCAGCGCCGACCAGAAACAGTTGCAGGAGCCGGCGTTCAAAGCGCAACCGCGCGAGCGTCAGGCGCTGATCATCGACGCGGCTTACCGCCTCGAACGCTACCGCGCCAACGGCCAGGAACGCGATCCGCAGCGGGCTCAACGCAGTTTTGAATTGCTGCGGGCGATTAACCAGAACCCGGCGCCGGAGCTGGACATCCCGCAACCCGGCCTGCCCGAGGACGGTCATGAATCGCGCACCTGGCAGGCTGGCATTGGCACCCGGGGCGACAAGGCCTTCGGTGAATATGGCCTGCGCATGGCGTATCACGATCTCAACGACAACTCGGAAAGCTTTCCCCTCGGCGCGCAGATCGAAATCCTGCAGATGAAACTGCGCCAGTACGAAGGCAACCAGTGGCAGTTGCAGCAACTGGATCTGGCGACCATCCGTTCCCTGACCCCGCGCAACGAGCTGCTGCAACCGCTGTCGTGGCAGGTCACCGGTGGCCTTGAACGGGTGCCGGGCAAACATGATGACGAGACGCTGGTCAGTCACGTCAACGGCGGTGGCGGCGGCACCTGGCAACTGGCCGACGACATGCTCGGTTTTGCCTTGGGCACCGTGCGTGTCGAGCACAACAACGACTTCGCCGGTTTTATTGCCCCTGCGGCGGGTTTCAACAGCGGTGTGCTGTGGAAGAATCCGCTGGGCAATTTCAGCCTGGAGGCCAAGGGGGATTTTTTCATCAATGGCGAAGTACGCCGTAGCGTGAGTCTGAACCAGCAGTGGGAATTGTCGCGCAACCTCGGCTTACGCCTGAGCGCCCAGCGCGAGTTCAGCCACCTCGCTTCCCCCGAAAACGAAGTGATGCTTGAGGTGAAGTGGTATCACTACTGACCTGTAGGAGCCGGCAAGCCGGCTCCTATAACGGATTTTCGCTTCCTGACAGATCCATCACGCTCCTTTCACAAACGCCTCACGAATCCACTCCTAGACTTCACGTATAGGCCGTTGAACGGCCGGGAGTCCGAGATGTGGCGTTGCGTGGGTGTGGTGGGTGTATTGATGTTGATCATGGGCTGTCAGACAACCCACGAAGATCTGATCGCCAAGGGTTATCCCCCCGCGTTCGCCGATGGCTTCGATGACGGCTGCAGCAGTGGCCGACAGGCCGCCGGGGCGATCACCGGTGAATTTCGCAAGAACGTCCCGCGTTATCTCAAGGACAAGCAATACGCCGAAGGCTGGAGTGATGGCTTCCGGCAGTGCCAGGCCATGCGTGAAAGCGAAGACCGCGAAGACTATCGCAGCCATCATTGGGATGAACGTGAAAAGGCCTGGCAACAACAGAAAGATCAGGACGCCGCCCGTGCGTTTCGCTCGCAATGAGTCGCTGCCAGACATCCACCGAAACTAAAAGCCTGTGACCATGGCCCAAACCCTATAACGGGAGAACACCATGAGTCGCGCCTTCGTCAACGAAGATAACGCCGCCGCGCAAGCCGATCAGCCAGTCGAACGGCAGGTCAGCACGCAGCCTAATTACGTCACGCCCACAGGCCTTGCCCAATTGCAGGCGAAAGTCGCCGAGCTGCAGCAATTGCACAGCGAACAATCGTCCAAGGGCGAACACGCCGACAAGCAGCGCCAGGCCGATCTTGAACGAGACTTGCGCTACTTCAATCAGCGCCTGCAAAGCGCTCAGGTCGTGACCGCCGCCCGCTCAACGCAAAAAGTGCAGATCGGCAGCCGCGTGACCTTCGCCGACGAGCACAGCACCGAGCAAACGGTGCAACTGGTCGGCGAGGATCAGGCTGACGCGTCTGCGGGCCTGATCAACTGGGGTTCACCGCTGGGCCGGGCATTGCTTGGGGCGCAACTCGGCGACGAGGTGCTGTGGCAACGCCCGGCCGGCGATCAGATGATCGAAATCATCCGCATTGAACCGGCTTAAACCACGCCTTGGGCGAGCATGGCGTCGGCGACTTTGACGAAACCGGCGATGTTCGCGCCTTTGACGTAGTTGATGCGGCCGTTCTCTTCGCCGTAATGCACGCACGCATGGTGGATCGACTGCATGATCCCGTGGAGTTTGCTGTCCACTTCCCCGCCGGTCCACAGCAGTCGCATGGCGTTCTGCGACATCTCCAGCCCGCTCACCGCAACGCCGCCGGCGTTGGACGCCTTGCCCGGCGCAAACAGAATCCCCGCATCGATAAACAGGTCCACGGCTTCCAGGGTGGTCGGCATGTTCGCGCCTTCTGCCACGCAGACACAGCCGTTGCGCAGCAACGTACGCGCGGCCTCGGCATTCAGTTCGTTTTGAGTGGCGCAAGGCAGCGCGATGTCGCACACCAGATCCCACGGGCACTGACCCGCACGGAACTCCAGACCGAAACGGCTGGCCAGTTCGCTGATCCGCCCACGTGTGACGTTTTTCAGCTCCAGCAGCGCCAGCCATTGTTCTTCGGTCAAACCAGCCTCGCAGTAAAGCGTGCCTTCGGAGTCCGAGAGCGAAATCACCTTGCCGCCCAGGTCCATGACCTTGCGCGCCGCGTACTGCGCAACGTTACCGGAACCCGAGATCGCTACGCGCTTGCCTTCGACGGCTTCACCGCTGCGCTTGAGCATTTCCTCGGCAAAGTACACGCAGCCGAAACCGGTGGCTTCCGGGCGAATCAGGCTGCCGCCATAGCTCGGCCCCTTGCCGGTCAATACGCTGGTGAACTGGTTGCTGAGGCGTTTGTACTGGCCGAACAGGAAACCGATCTCGCGGGCACCAACGCCGATATCACCGGCCGGCACGTCAACGTCCGCACCGATGTGACGGTACAACTCGCTCATGAAGGCCTGGCAGAAACGCATGACTTCCGCGTCGCTTTTACCTTTCGGATCGAAGTCCGAGCCCCCCTTGCCGCCGCCCATGGGCAACGAGGTCAGGGAGTTTTTGAAGGTTTGTTCGAAGGCGAGGAATTTCAGCACGCCGAGGTTCACCGAAGGATGGAAACGCAAACCGCCCTTGTACGGGCCGATCGCGCTGTTCATCTGGATGCGGAACCCGCGATTGACCTGCACCTTGCCGTGATCGTCGACCCAGGAAACGCGAAATACAATCGCCCGCTCCGGCTCGCAGATCCGTTCCAGGATGCCGGAGGTCAGATAATGCGGATTGGCTTCGAGAAACGGCCACAGGCTGCGCAGGACTTCTTCGACAGCCTGGTGGAATTCAGGTTGGTCCGGGTCGCGTTTTTTCAGTCGGGCAAGGAAGGTTTCGACGGATTCGATCATGGAAAAGTCTCGGCAAATTTATTGTCGTTGAAAGAGATTGGGCCGGACTTTAGCAAACGGAATGCGCACTGGAACAGAGCAAAATGTCGCGTTTGTGAAATCAAATGGTGCGCAGGATATAAATTTATCGGCCTTTTGAGGGTTTTTTGCACCCAAACAGGGATTTGCTTCTGGAGTCTTGCACCATCAGATAAATCGCCATCGCTAGCAGGCTAGCTCCCACAGTGGTTTGGCATCGATCGCATAACCCCTGTGGGAGCTAGCCTGCTAGCGATGGCCGCACCACGGTGTCACAGAAAGCAAAAAAAA
>NZ_JAVLRV010000002.1:3856725-3941807 GCF_055803035.1 Pseudomonas sp. 300
ACCGATCGTGAGAGATCACAATGGCGGCGCCCGGGAAGTCCAGCAGGGCTTCTTCCAGGGAACGCAGGGTTTCAACGTCGAGGTCGTTGGACGGTTCGTCGAGCAGCAGGACGTTGCCGCCCTCTTTCAGGGTCAGGGCCAGGTGCAAGCGACCGCGCTCACCACCGGACAGGTCCTTGACGAACTTCTGCTGATCGCCGCCCTTGAAGTTGAAGCGACCGACGTAGGTCCGCGACGGGATCTCGTAGTTGCCGATGCGGATCTGGTCCGAACCGTCGGAGATTTGCTGGAACACAGTCTTGCTGCCGTCCAGGTCGTCGCGGCTCTGATCGACGCAGGCCAGTTGCACGGTTTCGCCGACTTCGATGCTGCCCGAATCCGGTTGTTCCTTGCCCATCAGCATGCGGAACAGGGTCGATTTACCGGCACCGTTACCGCCGATCACGCCAACGATGGCGCCCTTCGGCATCGAGAACGACAGGTTGTCGATCAACACGCGATCGCCGTAGCCCTTGGTGACGTTCTTGAACTCGATGACCTTGTCACCCAGGCGTGGACCCGCCGGGATGTAGATCTCGTTGGTTTCCGAACGCTTCTGGAATTCCTGCGACTGCATTTCTTCGAAGCGTTGCAGACGAGCCTTGGATTTGGACTGGCGGGCCTTGGCGCCTTTGCGCACCCACTCCAGTTCTTCCTTCATGGCTTTTTCGTGAGCCGACTGCTGCTTGGACTCGGCAGCGAGACGATCGGATTTGGCTTCGAGCCAACCCGAATAGTTGCCCTCGTACGGGATACCGGCGCCGCGGTCGAGCTCGAGGATCCAGCCAGCGACGTTGTCCAGGAAGTAACGGTCGTGCGTGATCGCGACCACGGTGCCCGGGAAGTCGTGGAGGAAATGCTCCAGCCAGGCGACGGAATCGGCGTCCAGGTGGTTGGTGGGTTCGTCGAGCAGCAGCATGTCCGGCGCGGACAGCAGCAGGCGGCACAGGGCCACACGACGCTTTTCACCACCGGAAAGGAATTCGACCTTGGCGTCCCAGGCCGGCAGGCGCAGCGCATCGGCAGCGACTTCCAGTTGGCGGTCCAGGTTGTGACCGTCGCTGGCTTGCAGGATGGCTTCGAGCTTGGCCTGTTCAGCGGCCAGCTTGTCGAAGTCGGCATCTTCATCAGCGTAAGCGGCGTAGACCTCGTCCAGGCGCGCCTGGGCGTTCTTGATCACGCTGACCGCTTCCTCGACCACTTCACGCACGGTCTTGGCCGGGTCCAGGATCGGTTCCTGTGGCAGGTAGCCGATGTTCAGCTCCGGCATCGGACGGGCTTCGCCCTCGAACTCGGTGTCGACGCCGGCCATGATTTTCAGCAGCGTGGATTTACCCGAACCGTTGAGGCCGAGCACGCCAATCTTGGCGCCGGGGAAGAAGGACAGCGAAATGTTTTTCAGGATTTCCCGCTTCGGCGGAACAACTTTGCCCAGCCGATGCATGGTGAAGACGTATTGAGCCATGGAGAACCTTGGGTCAGTGACAGATGAATGATTGGAGCGCAGGCGATGCCCGGCCAGACCGTGCGCGTCGTCCGACTGATAGCTATCAATACGTGCGCGCTGAAAAAGTCTGATTCTAGGAGCTGGAACGCTCCCGCGTAACCGGCAAAGCTACCTTAATGACCGATGGCAGTCCAGCCGAGCAGGACTGGCACTTTGCCACAACTCAAGGCATGCTAGCCGCCCTCCGGGCGTCCGGCTTATAGTGCACGTCGCGCCAGTCCAGCCAAACCGCAGGATTACAGTTTGTCTAATGTCACTCCGCCCTTGACCACCCGTGCACCGACTGCGGTGACCGGTACCCCCCTGCGCGGAACATTGAAGGGCGCGCTGGCAACACTCGTGCTTTTGCTGCTCGCGTTGCTGTTCTGGCAACTGCTGGATCAGCTGCGCGAAACCCAGAAAAACCAGCGCCAATACACTATCGACTACAGCGCCGATCTGGCTGCCCAAGTCAGTCTGAACATGTCGCTGAATGCGCAGATCGCCCTCAACCTGCTACCCATCGTCGAACAGCCGCAAAGCGCCGACGAACAGCTGGAGCTGCTGCGCAAGCTGCAAAAGTCCTTGCCCGACCTGCGCAGCCTCGCGCTGTTGAGCCCCTCGGGAAAAGTCATCAGCGACAGCGCCGCCGACAGCGACGACGCCGACTACCTCGTCGAGCTGGTACGCCGCAGCCGTGCCCAGGTGCACTATTTCAGCAACGCCGACAACGGTTCGGTGGTGCATCTGCTGCTGCATCAGGCCAGCGGCAGCTCCCGGGGTTATTGGGTCCTGCGCCTGGCGCCAAGCTTTTTCTCGTCACTGACCAAACCCAGCGAGGCCGGTATCCGCCCAATGTGGCTGGTGGAAAACCGCTTCAATCACCAGGTCATCAGCCGCGATGATTCACTGCCCTTGGCCAAACCGAGCGAGCTGACCGCGGACGATGTGGCCAACAGCGTGCTGACGGTTCCCCTGACCGGCAGCGACTGGCAACTGCGCGGGTTGTTCGACCGGCAACGTGTGATCGAAGAACTGCTGCCAGCGTTTATCGGCAAATGCCTGTTGGGGCTGGCGCTCTCTCTGCTGCCGCTGATCGCCCTGCTGAATATGCGCCGCCGTCAACGCCAGGTGACTGAAGGTCGCCGGCGCTATCAGGATATCTTCGAAGGCACCGGCGTCGCCCTGTGTGTACTCGATGTGTCTGGCCTCAAGAGCGTCTTCGACAAAGCCCAGTTGCACATCACCGAACAACTGCAAGCCTGGCTGGAAACTCCGGAACAGCGCCAGCAACTGCTGCAGGAACTGCGCATTACCGAGGTCAACCAGGTTGCCCTGCAACTGCTCAACGTCAATTCCTGCGAGCAAGCCTGGAAGTTGCTGATCGACGGCAATCCGCTGGATGGCACCGCCATCGGCAATCAAGTGCTCGACGCGGTGCTCAACCAGCAGAAACAGTTTGAGCTGGAAATAAAACTGCAAGACGCCAATGGCCGCGATCAGCACCTGTGGCTGGTGCTGCGCTTGCCGGAAAACCAGGACGACTATAAAGCCGTGATCCTGAGCATCAGCGACATCACCAGTCGCAAGCTCGTCGAACTGTCGCTGCTCGAGCGTGAAGGGTTCTGGTCCGACGTGGTGCGCACCGTGCCGGATCATTTGTACGTCCAGGACGTGATCAGCCAGCGCATGATCTTCAGCAACCATCATCTGGGCCAGACACTCGGCTATAACCGCACCGAGCTGCACCAGATGGGCGAGTACTTCTGGGAAATCCTCCTGCACCCCGAAGATGCCGACCACTACCACCGCTCGCGCCAGACCCAGCGCCACGCGGGCTATACGCAATTGCTGCAATGCCAACTGCGCTTCCGTCACCGCAACGGCAAATGGCGGCGTTTCGATATTCGTGAACAGGCGTTGGCGCGGGACAAACACGACCAGGTCACACGGATCATCGGCGTGGCCAAGGACATCACCGAGCAGATCGAGGCCAGTGAGTCCCTGCGCGACAGCGAGCAGCGCTACCGGATGCTCGCCGAAAGCATCAGCGACGTGATTTTCTCCACGGACAGCAAGCTCTCGCTCAACTACGTCAGCCCGTCGGTGCAAGCCGTGCTGGGCTACGACACCGACTGGATTTTCCAGAATGGCTGGCAATCGACCATTGCCAACCCGCAACAATTGACCGGCATCTACAACCTGATGGACCGCGTCAGCAAAGCACTGGGCAAACCCGAGCAACTGGCGCTATTGCGCAGTCAGGTGCAGACCCAACTGTTCCTGTTCGACTGCCTGCGCGCCGACGGGCGCAAGATCCCGATCGAGTTGCGTCTGGTGCTGGTCTGGGACGAACACGGCGCCTTCGAAGGCGTGCTCGGTGTCGGTCGCGACATCAGCCAGCAACGCCGTGCCGAGAAAGACCTGCGCATGGCGGCCACGGTATTCGAACACTCGACCTCGGCGATCCTGATCACCGACCCGGCGGGCTACATCGTCCAGGCCAACGAAGCGTTCAGTCGCGTAAGCGGTTATGCGGTGGAGCAAGTGCTCGACCAGTTGCCAAACATGCTGACCGTCGACGAGCAGCAGGAAGCGCACCTGCGCTATGTGCTCAAGCAATTGAATCAGCACAGCACCTGGGAAGGCGAAGTCTGGCTCAAGCGTCGTAACGGCGAGCATTACCCGGCGTGGGTCGGCATCACGGCGGTGCTCGACGACGAAGGCGATCTGGCCAGTTACGTGTGCTTCTTCAGCGACATCAGCGAGCGCAAGGCCAGTGAACAACGGATTCACCGCCTCGCCTATTACGACGCCCTGACGCACCTGCCCAACCGCACACTGTTTCAGGACCGCCTGCACACCGCGCTGCAATCGGCGGAACGGCAGAAGTCCTGGGTGGTGCTGATGTTCCTCGACCTCGACCGTTTCAAGCCGATCAACGACTCCCTGGGCCACGCCGCCGGCGATCGCATGCTCAAGGAAATGGCCACGCGCCTGCTCGGTTGCGTCGATGATGACGACACCGTGGCACGCATGGGCGGCGACGAATTCACCTTGCTCCTGCAACCGCGCATCAACCGGGAAATCGCTCTGAACCGGGCGATTCACGTGGCGGAGCAGATCCTCGCCAGCCTGGTGAAACCGTTCGTGCTCGAAGGCCGCGAGTTTTTCGTCACCGCCAGTATCGGCATCGCCCTGAGCCCGCAGGATGGTAACGAACTCAGTCAGTTGATGAAGAACGCCGACACCGCGATGTACCACGCCAAGGAGCGCGGCAAAAACAACTTCCAGTTCTATCAGGCCGACATGAACGCCAGCGCCCTCGAGCGCCTGGAACTGGAAAGCGACTTGCGCCATGCCCTGGAGCAAAACGAATTCGTTCTGTACTACCAGCCGCAGTTCAGCGGCGACGGCAAACGCCTGACCGGCACCGAAGCATTGCTTCGCTGGCGTCATCCACGCCGTGGCCTGGTGCCGCCGGGAGATTTCATTCCGGTGCTCGAAGAACTCGGCCTGGTGGTGGACGTTGGCGATTGGGTGATCAGCGAGGCCTGTCGTCAACTCAAGGCGTGGCATCAGGCCAAGGTGCGGGTGCCGAAGGTCTCGGTGAACATCTCCGCCCGGCAGTTCTCCGACGGCCAGCTCGGCACGCGGATCGCCACCATCCTCAAGGAAACCGGCCTGCCGCCGGCCTGCCTGGAGCTGGAACTGACCGAAAGTATCCTGATGCGCGAAGTCAGCGAGGCGATGCAGATTCTGGCCGGGCTGAAAAACCTCGGGCTGAGCATTGCGGTCGATGACTTTGGCACCGGTTATTCATCGCTGAACTACCTCAAGCAGTTCCCGATCGACGTGCTGAAAATCGACCGCACGTTCGTCGATGGCTTGCCGTCGGGTGAACAGGATGCTCAGATCGCCCGGGCAATCATCGCCATGGCCCACAGCCTCAATCTGGCGGTAATCGCCGAAGGCGTGGAAACCCATGAGCAGCTGGACTTCCTGCGTGAGCATGGCTGCGATGAGGTTCAGGGGTACCTGTTCGGGCGGCCGATGCCGGCGGGCCGGTTTGAGGCGCAGTTCAGTAATGATGCGTTGTTCATGTTCGACTGAGATTTTTGCAGGGAGGCCATCGCCAGCAGGCTGGCTCCCACAAGAATTTATGGTCGGTCAGGGAGTTTGCAGGCTATCGCAATTACTGTGGGAGCCAGCCTGCTGGCGATTGGGCCGGCATGATCACCGCTGATCCCGTCATGAAGCCCACTTGTCTGCGACATGACGTCCTTTCATATGCCATCTAAAACCCATTGGGTTAGAATGCCCCCCTTTTCTGCCCCGATCCTTGAGGACCGCCATGTTCAGCCGTGATTTGACTATTGCCAAGTACGACGCCGATCTCTTTGCCGCCATGGAGCAAGAAGCTCAGCGCCAGGAAGAGCACATTGAGCTGATCGCTTCGGAAAACTACACCAGCCCTGCGGTGATGGAAGCTCAAGGCTCGGTACTGACCAACAAGTACGCCGAAGGCTACCCGGGCAAGCGCTACTACGGTGGTTGCGAGTTCGTCGACGTTGTTGAGCAACTGGCCATCGACCGCGCCAAAGAACTGTTCGGCGCCGATTACGCCAACGTTCAGCCGCACGCCGGTTCGCAAGCCAACAGCGCCGTTTACCTGGCCCTGCTGCAAGCGGGCGACACCATCCTGGGCATGAGCCTGGCTCACGGTGGTCACCTGACCCACGGTGCCAGCGTTTCCTCCTCCGGCAAGCTGTACAACGCCGTTCAGTACGGCATCGACGCCAATGGCCTGATCGACTACGACGAAGTCGAGCGTCTGGCCGTTGAGCACAAGCCGAAAATGATCGTGGCCGGTTTCTCTGCGTACTCGCAGATCCTCGACTTCCCGCGCTTCCGTGAAATCGCTGACAAGGTTGGCGCTTACCTGTTCGTCGACATGGCCCACGTGGCCGGTCTGGTCGCCGCTGGCGTCTACCCGAACCCGGTGCCATTCGCTGACGTCGTGACCACCACCACGCACAAGACCCTGCGCGGTCCACGTGGCGGCCTGATCCTGGCTCGCGCCAACGCCGACATCGAGAAGAAGCTGAACTCCGCGGTATTCCCGGGCGCCCAGGGTGGCCCGCTGGAGCACGTGATCGCCGCCAAAGCGATCTGCTTCAAAGAAGCGCTGCAACCTGAGTTCAAGGTTTACCAGCAACAAGTGGTGAAAAACGCCCAGGCCATGGCCAGCGTATTCATCGAGCGCGGCTTCGATGTGGTGTCCGGCGGTACTGAAAACCACCTGTTCCTGCTGTCGCTGATCAAGCAGGAAATCTCCGGTAAAGACGCTGACGCCGCTCTGGGCAAAGCGTTCATCACCGTTAACAAGAACTCCGTGCCAAACGATCCACGCTCCCCGTTCGTCACCTCCGGCCTGCGCTTCGGTACTCCGGCTGTGACCACTCGCGGCTTCAAGGAAGCAGAGTGCAAAGAGCTGGCCGGCTGGATCTGCGACATCCTGGCTGACCTGAACAACGAAGCGGTGATCGACGCCGTTCGTGAGAAGGTCAAGGCCATCTGCAAGAAGCTGCCGGTGTACGGCGCTTAATCAGCCCGTTAAACCGCAGTCAGAAAAAACCGGCCAGTGATGGCCGGTTTTTTTTCGCCTGCGATTTTGCAGGAGCCGCACCACTGGTCAGACCGGTCATGCCAACTTCACAGTTTCTACTTGCGACAACCCAAAATTAGCGCCTAGACTGCGCCTGCACTGGACATACCGGTAAGACCACAATAATTAAGTCCTGAATCTGATGCGCCTCGCGCACGGCAGCCAGGACACCGACCAGGATTCCTCCCATGCTCAGATGGTGCTCGCGTTCAATCTTCCTTCAAGTGGTTCTCGGACTGGTGCTCGGCATCGTCTGCGGGCTGACCCTTCCCGAATATTCCGCCCAGCTCAAACCCCTCGGTGACGGTTTCATCAAGCTGATCAAGATGCTCATTGGTCTGATTGTGTTCTGCGTTGTGGTCAGCGGCATCAGCGGTGCAGGCGACCTGAAGAAGGTCGGACGCATCGGCCTGAAATCGGTGATCTACTTCGAAGTGCTGACCACCATTGCCCTGGTGATTGGTCTGGTGCTCGCGTTCACCACCGGCATCGGCAGCGGCGCGAACATTCATCTGGAGCAGTTATCTGCCGCCGACATGGGCGACATCGCCCAGCGCGGTCAGCACATGCAAACCACCTCCCAGTTCCTGATGAACCTGATCCCGACCTCGGTCATCGGCGCCTTCGCGGAGAACAACATTCTGCAAGTGCTGCTGTTTTCGGTGCTGTTCGGCAGCGCGCTGAACCTGGTGGGCGAAGCGGCATCGGGCATTTCCCGGTTGATCAACGAGCTCAGCCACGTGATTTTCCGCATCATGGGCATGATCGTGCGCCTGGCGCCGATCGGTGTGTTCGGCGCGATTGCCTTCACTACCAGCAAATATGGCCTGGACTCGCTACAACACCTGGGCAGTCTGGTTGGCTTGTTTTACCTGACCTGTGTGGCGTTTGTGACATTGATTCTCGGTCTGGTGATGCGCCTGTCCGGCCTGCGGATGTGGCCACTGCTCAAATACCTGCGCGAAGAATTGCTGATCGTCATGGGCACCGCGTCGTCCGACGCCGTACTGCCGCAAATCATGCGCAAGCTTGAGCACCTGGGCATCGGCAGTTCGACGGTCGGCCTGGTGATTCCAACCGGGTACTCGTTCAACCTCGACGGCTTTTCGATCTACCTGACCCTCGCCATCGTCTTCATCGCCAATGCCACCGGTACGCCGCTGGCCATGACCGATCTGCTCACGATTCTGCTGGTGTCATTGATCACGTCCAAAGGCGCCCACGGGATTCCCGGCTCGGCGCTGGTGATTCTGGCGGCGACGCTGACAGCCATTCCGGCGATTCCGGTGGTCGGTCTGGTGCTGGTGCTGGCGGTGGACTGGTTCATGGGCATCGGCCGCGCGCTGACCAACCTGATTGGTAACTGCGTCGCCACCGTGGCCATCGCTCGCTGGGAAAAAGACATCGATATCCAACGGGCAAATAAAGTGCTTTCGGGCCAGGTCGGTTATACCTTCCAGCCGAGAAAACCGGTTGCCCCGGCGCATCAGCAGGAATTTTAAACAACGTGTGCCTGCCTGCGGGCAGGCACATTTATCGCGACTTGGAGCGAACAGTGATTACCTCGTCAACCGTCGTCAATTCAGTGGTAGAAAAACTCCGGGCCGCCTTGGCCCGCGGTCAGTGGCGCTCCGGCGAAATGTTGCCGGGCCAGCGTGAACTGGCCGAGCAACTGGGCATCAGCCGCCCGAGCCTGCGCGAAGCGGTGATCGTGCTGGAGACCCTCGGCCTGGTGCGCTCGATGCCGGGCAAAGGCGTGGTGGTGCTGGACGCCAATCTCAGCGACAGCCAAAGCCATGACAGCGCGGTGGCCGGCGCGAGCCTGGAAGACGTTCTGCAACTGCGCTACACCCTTGAACCGTTTATCGTCGGCCTGGTGGCGCAATCCATCAGCAGCAAGGAAGTCGGGCAATTGCGCCTGACCCTCATGGACATGCGCGAAGCCCTGGAGGCGAACGATAGCGAAGCCGGCGTGAACGCCTACATCGCCTTCCACGAAGAGCTGTTCACCCTGACCTCGAACCCGATTTTCCAGAGCGTGGTGCAGCAGACGAGCAATGCCCTCAAGCAAAGCGCCGAGGTGCTGCGCAATTCCCCCGAGCATCTGGCTGAGCGCCTGGAAGAGAACGAAGCCGTGGTGCGCGCGATTCGCAGCAAGAACAGCGCCCAGGCCAGTGCCGAGATGCGCCGCCATATCCTTCGCGAAGGAAAGCGGATGGGCATCGAATTGAATATCCCGGACGACAACCTCGGCAGTTGAAACCTATTGAAACCGGAGACAGGCCATGAACAGCTTCGCCTCACCGCAAACTCTTGTCGCCCTGCCCTTTTCTCCGCCGGTAGATGATCTCTACTCGCGAGTCTTCGACGCCATACTCGAGCAACGCCTCCATGCCGGCAGCCGCTTTACGGAAGAAAGCCTGGCGCAGATGTTCGGCGTTCGACGCGGTGACATTCGTGGAGTGTTGACGCAACTGTCCCATCAGCAGGTCATCGTGCTGCGCACTCACCATCGCCCCCGCGTCGCCCTGCTCGATAGCGAGCAGGTCCGGCAGACGCTGCATGCCCGGCGACTGACTGAGACCACGGTGGTGCGGCTTGCCTGTCAGCAGCCCCATCCACAGCATTTGAAACACCTGCGCACCTTGATCGATAGCGAGCGCCTGTGCACCACGCGTGGCGCGGCGATTCGGTTGGCCGGGGAATTTCATCTGCAGTTGGCTGAAATGGCGGGGAATGCACCGTTGGCGCATTTTTTAGGCACCCTGGTGCCGCTGACTTCGTTGGCGATTGCGCAGTTGGATGTGCGGGTGGAGGGTTATTGCGAGTGGCAGGTGCATGCCGGAATTCTGGATGCAGTAGAGCGTAGCGAGGCAGTCAAGGCGGCCATGCTGCTCAGCAGGCATCTGGATTATCTGGAGGAAACATTGCTGCCCCCGGGGCCGGGCCTGAGCCAGAATCGTGTTGCTGGTTAGATCGCCATCGCGGGCAAGCCCGCGATGGCGTCATCACTGATGCTACAAATCTTTCAGCCCGCCGCCACCCGTGCAAACCCCTCCCGAATCTTCTCCTCCGGCAAATCATCGGCAATAAACACGATCACGCTTTCACGCGTTTCATCGTCCGCCCACTCCGTATCCCAATCGAACCCGTACAACTTCAGCACACCTTGAAAAACCATGCGCCGCGGCTCGCCAAGGATGTTCAGCACGCCTTTGTAACGCAGCAATTGCTTGCCATGATCTTCCAGCAGTTCGTTCATGAACTCGCTGAGTTTGTCGATATCCAGCGGCTTGTCAGTGCGCAGCACCAGGCTGGAAATGCGGTCGATGGAAGGCGCTTTGCTGACCGGACGCAGACTCAGGCCGCCACCGAGGTCGGCATTGAGATTGAAACCACGCACATCGAGCAGTTCGGCCAGATCGATCTGGCCGTGGTCGACCACGCGAATCGGCGCGCGACGGTTGATGCGGGTCAGGCGTTCGCTCAACGCGGTGAAGGCCGGCTCGTCCACCAGATCGCGTTTGCTCACCAGCAAGCGGTCGGCGAAACCGATCTGCGCCTGAGCGATGGCTTGGGTCAGGTGCACGTCGGCGTGCGCCGCGTCGACCAAGGTAATGATGCCGTCGAGGATGTAGCGCTCGCGCAGTTCCTCGTCGATGAAGAAGGTCTGTGCCACGGGTGCCGGATCAGCCAGGCCGGTGCACTCGATCACCAGACGATCGAAGGCGATTTCGCCGCTGTCCAGGCGTTCGAGCAACAGGTAAAGCGCCTTCGTCAGGTCGGTGTGGATGGTGCAGCAGACGCAGCCGTTGGACAGTGTCATCACTTGCACCGGCTCGTCGCCCAACAGTTGGGTGTCGATACCGGCGTCACTGAATTCGTTTTCGATCACGGCGATTTTCAGGCCGTGCTCGGCTTTGAGCAGGTGGCGCAACAGCGTGGTCTTGCCGGCGCCAAGGAAGCCGCTGAGGATCGTGACGGGGATGGGAGAGGACAACTGGAATCTCCTGTTTCACAAAGTTAAAAAACAACACAAAACAAATGTGGGAGCTAGCCTGCTGGCGATGGCGGACTGTCAATCAACAGTGATGTTGAATGTTCAGCCGCCATCGCCAGCAGGCTAGCTCCCACACGGATTGCTGTTAATCCGATAACCGGGTCAACAGCACTTCGGCCCACCCTTGCCACCGTAACGAGCTTCCTGGCGTTCCCGAAAGAACATCTCGTAGCTCATCACCGGTTTGTCCGGGTGTTTGGTTTGCATATGCTCGACGTAGTTGTCGTAGTCGGGCATGCCGACCATCAGGCGCGCGGCCTGACCGAGGTATTTACCGAGGCGACTCAGGTCATTGAACATCGTGCATTCCTCGATTACGCATCCGGCAGCGCCTGGAACGGTGCTTCTTTATCCGTACGCTCTTTGGTGCCCCAGGCGGAAATACCGACCTTGAGCGCGTAGAACAGGATGCTGAACACCACGAACAGGAACAGCGCCGTCAGCGTTGCGTTGGTGTAGGCGTTGAAGATCACGTGTTGCATCTGAGTGATGTCCTTGGCCGGGGCGAGGATCTGACCGTTGGCCAGCGCATCGCTGTATTTTTTCGCCAGTGACAGGAAGCCGATCGCCGGGTTGGCGTCGAACAGCTTGATGAAGCCGGCCGTGGTGGTGCAGATCAGCAGCCAGACCGCTGGCAGCATGGTCACCCAGACGTAGCGTTGGCGTTTCATTTTGATCAGCACGACGGTGCCGAGCATCAGCGCGATACCGGCCAACATCTGGTTGGAGATACCGAACAGCGGCCACAAGGTGTTGATGCCGCCCAGTGGATCGATCACGCCCTGGTACAGCAACCAGCCCCACATCGTGACACAACCGGCGGTGGCGATCAGGTTGGCCGCCCAGGATTCGGTGCGCTTCAGCGCCGGCACGAAAGAGCCGAGCAAATCCTGGAGCATGAATCGACCGGCACGGGTACCGGCGTCAACCGCGGTCAGGATAAAGAGCGCTTCGAACAGGATCGCGAAGTGGTACCAGAACGCCATGGTGTTTTCACCCGGCAGGACACTGTGCAGGATCTGCGCGATACCGACCGCCAGGGTCGGCGCGCCGCCGGCACGGGCGAGGATGGTGGTTTCACCGATGTCCTTGGCCACCGCTTGCAAGGCTTCCGGGGTAATTGCAAAGCCCCAGCTGCTGACGGTTTGTGCCACAGCCACCACATCACCACCGACGACTGCCGCTGGACTGTTCATGGCGAAGTAGACGCCCGGCTCGATCACCGACGCGGCGACCATCGCCATGATGGCGACGAAGGATTCCATCAGCATGGCGCCGTAACCGATGTAACGGGCGTTGACTTCGTTATCCAGCAGCTTCGGCGTGGTGCCGGAGGAGATCAGCGCATGGAACCCCGAGACCGCGCCACAGGCGATGGTGATGAACAGGAACGGGAACAGACCGCCCTTCCACACCGGACCAGTGCCATCGACGAACTGGGTCAACGCCGGCATTTTCAGCTCTGGCATGGTGATCAGGATGCCGATCGCCAACGCGACGATGGTACCGATTTTCAGGAACGTGGAGAGGTAGTCACGCGGTGCCAGAATCAACCAGACCGGTAACGAGGCGGCCACGAAACCGTAACCGACCAGCATCCAGGTAATCTGAACGCCATTGAAGGTGAACGCCTTGGCCCACACCGGATCGGCGGCAATCTGCCCGCCGAGCCAGATCGAACCGAGCAGCAGCAACACGCCGACCACGGAGATTTCACCGATGCGGCCCGGGCGGATGTAGCGCATGTAGATGCCCATGAACATTGCGATCGGGATGGTCGCCATCACCGTGAAAATGCCCCACGGGCTCTCGGCCAGGGCTTTGACCACGATCAGCGCCAGCACCGCGAGGATGATGATCATGATCAGGAAGCAGCCGAACAGCGCGATGGTGCCGGGGATGCGGCCCATTTCTTCACGGACCATGTCGCCCAGGGAGCGACCGTTGCGGCGAGTCGACATGAACAGGACCATGAAGTCCTGAACCGCACCGGCCAGTACCACACCGGCGATCAGCCACAGCGTGCCGGGCAAGTAGCCCATCTGTGCCGCCAACACCGGACCGACCAGCGGCCCCGCGCCGGCGATGGCCGCGAAGTGGTGACCGAAAAGGATATGTTTGTTGGTAGGGACGTAGTCCAGACCATCATTGTTGAGCACGGCGGGGGTGGCCCGTCGCGAATCGAGTTGCATCACATTGTTAGCGATGAACAGACTGTAGTAACGGTACGCAACCAGATAAATGGCCACGGCAGCGACCACAATCCACAAGGCGTTGATTGCCTCGCCTCGGCGCAACGCCACGACACCAAGAGCGCACGCTCCTACGATTGCCAGCAGCAGCCAGGGTAGATGGCGTAGCAGGCTATTATTATTTTTCATTTTATGATTCCAGCCAGGGTGGACAAGAAAGACAGCCACCCCGAGTTTAGCTCGCCTGACGGCAAAGGCCATACCCCGACATTGGTCTGGACGCCCTCCCGGCTGGCAGGCTTTGACAATGCGGGTCTATAGTCAGCGAACATTCAGAGGATTGCGCCATGAGCCAACACCCTGCCGATCGCCGCCGCTTCAAACGTATTGCGTTCGACGCCCGAACAGAGTTGTGCCAAGGGGACTTCATCTGGCCAGTGAAGTTGATTGACCTGTCACTCAAGGGGCTGCTGATCGAAAAACCCGAGCCGTGGCTGGGCGATCAGGCAAAGGTTTTTTCCGTCGACATTCATCTGAATAAAGACGTCGAGATCAAGATGGATGTGCAGCTAACGCACGACGATCACGGCCAGTTGGGTTTCGTCTGCCGATACATCAGCCTGGATTCCATAGCGCGCCTGCGACGGTTGATCGAACTCAATCTGGGGGATCAGCGGGAACTGGAGCGGGAATTGGGTGCGTTGATCGAGGTCTGACGACTCGACGCAAATCCCTGTGGGAGCAGGGCTTGCCCGCGATGGCAGTGCCAGCCCTAACACAAATGTCGGCTGACAAACCGCTATCGCGGGCAAGCCCGGCTCCTACAGTATTGGGGAATGCCTGCAGTTACTCGAATAGTGCGTCGAGGGCCTGCTCCAGACGCGTCACGGCAATAATCTGCAGCCCCGGCGGCGCCTCTTTCGGCGCGTTGCCCTTGGGCACAATGGCCCGTTTGAAGCCGTGTTTGGCGGCTTCTTTCAAGCGTTCCTGCCCACTCGGCACCGGGCGCACTTCGCCAGACAAACCGACTTCGCCGAACACCAGCAGATCATGGGGTAATGGCCGGTTGCGCAAACTGGACATGACCGCCGCCATCAACGCCAGGTCGGAAGCCGTTTCCAACACCTTCACCCCCCCCACCACGTTGAGGAACACGTCCTGGTCGTGGGTCGGAATGCCGCCGTGACGGTGCAACACTGCCAGCAACATCGCCAAGCGATTCTGATCCAGCCCCAGCGTGACCCGACGAGGGTTGGCCAGGTGACTGTCATCCACCAACGCCTGAACTTCCACCAGCATCGGCCGGGTCCCTTCCCACGTTGCCATGACCACACTGCCAGGTACTTCTTCCTGAGCACGAGTGAGAAAAATCGCCGACGGATTGGACACTTCCTTTAAGCCCTTGTCGGTCATGCCGAACACGCCCAGTTCGTTGACCGCGCCGAAACGGTTCTTCACCGCCCGCAGCAAGCGCAAGCGACCGTCGGATTCACCCTCGAAATACAACACGGTATCGACCATGTGCTCCAGCACTCGCGGCCCGGCCAGCGCGCCTTCTTTAGTCACGTGGCCAACCAGGAAAATCGCCGTGCCACTTTGCTTGGCATAGCGCACCAGCAAGGCCGCGCTCTCACGCACCTGGGACACGCCACCGGGTGCCGATTGCAGTTGTTCAGTGAAGATCGTCTGAATCGAGTCGATCACCATGACCTTGGGCTTTTCGACCCGGGCGGTCGCGATGATGGTTTCGATGCAGGTTTCGGTCATGACACGCAGTTGATCCTGCGGTAATCCCAAGCGACGGGCGCGCATGGCCACTTGCTGCTGGGACTCTTCGCCCGTGACGTATAGCGCCGGCATGCTCTTGGCGAGATTGCACAAGGTTTGCAACAGGATGGTTGATTTGCCGATGCCCGGATCACCGCCGATCAGTACCACCGAACCGTCCACCAGCCCGCCGCCCAGGACGCGATCGAGCTCACTGGAGGCTGTGGAAAAACGCGGTATCTCTTCAACGCTGACTTCGGCCAGGGTCTTGATCTGCGCCTGCTGGCCTGTCCAACCGGTGCGACCGCTGGGGGCTGCTGCACCGCCGCTCTCGACCATGGTTTCGGTCAAGGTGTTCCAGGCCCCGCATTCGCCGCACTGGCCGGCCCACTTGGGGAAGGTTGAGCCGCACTCGGTGCAGCCGTACATGCGCTTGGCCTTGGCCATCTGAACTCCCGGCAAAAAACCGCGATGATAGCTCAGCTGGACTGGATCAGTGCGACGAAGTTACCCAATGGGGCTCTACCTGAACTTGCAAAGATCCCGAGACAGCGACAGCGTTACAACTCACATAACTTGTACAACGCCCAGCACAGACAACTCCACCCAAGTTAAACCGCCCCCCCACAAAGCTGTACAAGCCTTAATACTTCTCAAGCTTAAAGTACAACATTACCCAATGAACCAAGAGTTTAATACAGACATTCAAAACGATGGCTTTACGACATCATGCACAATGTATTTTTCCGGTCATTATTTTCCACACCGAGAACTTATACTTGAGATTCAGCACTGTAAAACTAATAGCACGCACACTCCCACTACACTCAATAAGCGACTTCTGCAACGCACACACTTTCAATGATAGCCACCCCCATCGCTGATCGGCACAAGCGCCTGAATGACGAGTAACGTCCTTCAGATGGATAGCGGGAACGCGCCTGGAACGAGCAGATTTACCCATCAATGATGGCATTTTGAAAACTTTTTACCGATGATCTGGTCGATAGCGGGCTAGCGCTGTAAGCAGGTGTTTCGGGCAAGAACGATTTGGCTGATTTACACTGCATTACCAACCTCATCTGTAACAAGGAAATAACCTATGGGCGTGATAAGTGAGTTCAAGGCCTTCGCGGTCAAAGGCAACGTGGTTGATATGGCGGTCGGTATCATCATTGGTGCGGCCTTCGGCAAGATCGTTTCGTCGTTTGTCGGCGACGTGGTCATGCCGCCAATCGGCATGCTGATCGGTGGGGTGGATTTCAGTGACCTGGCCATTACGCTCAAGGCAGCCAACGGGGACATTCCCGCAGTGGTGCTGGCGTACGGCAAATTCATCCAGAGCATGATCGACTTCATCATCGTCGCGTTCGCGATTTTCATGGGCGTCAAAGCCATCAACCGCTTGAAGCGCGAAGAGGCCGTTGCGCCCACCCTGCCGCCGGTTCCGACCAAGGAAGAAGAGCTGCTGGGTGAGATCCGTGATCTGCTGAAGGCCCAGAACAATCGGCCTGAATGATCTGATGCAGACAAAAACGGCGCCTCGTTGCGCCGTTTTTTTTACCAGTAATTTTCCACCGCCACGTGCCCGGGGCGTCGGCTGAGACTCAGGTGCATGTCGCGCTGTTTCAGCAACTTTCGCGTGTCATCGATCATCTGCGGGTTACCACAAAGCATGACCCGCGAATGCTCGGCTGTCAGCGACGCACCTGCTGCTCGCTCCATTTCGCCACTCTCTATCAAGGTGGTGATTCGACCATTCAAGGCACCCGGATGTTGTTCGCGGGTGACCGTGGCAATGTACTGAAACTTGTGTGCGTATTCGGCCAGATAGTCACGCTGCACCAGCTCCGCGATCAGCGCCTGATACGCCAGCTCCCGGGCTTCACGCACACTGTAGACGAGGATGATTCGTTCGAATTTCTCCCAGACCTCGAAGTCCTGCAGGATCGACAGAAAAGGCGCCACGCCCGTGCCTGTGGATAACAACCAGAGGTCCCGCCCGTCGACGAAGCGGTCAAGCGTGAGGTAACCAAAAGCCTGGCGGTCCACTAGCAGCGTATCGCCGACACCCAGCCGACTGAGCTCACTGGTGAATTCTCCCCCCGGCACCACGATGGAAAAGAATTCGAGGAACTCGTCATAAGGCGAAGAGACCATGGAATAGGCACGCCAAACAACGCTGCCGTCCGGCTTGGTCACCCCCAGCCTGGCGAATTGCCCCGCACGAAAACGAAAGCCGGGATCCCTTGTCGTGCGCAGGGTGAACAGGTTCGGGGTCAACGGCTTGACGTCGAGCAGGGTCTGGCGCGTGTATTTTTCTGCACTGGCAGTCATGGGGCGCTCCATTCAACAGATAGCGTCCAGTGTCCAGCAAAGCCTGGGAAACAAACACCCACTTTTTGTAGTGTTTTAATTTGTCATCGTGGACATTACAACGAGTATTTAAATCATTAGACGTACCACTCAGTTAAAAACTGGGCAATCACATTAAACACAGCATTCAATAGCGATCTTATTTGTCTAATTTGTTTAGAACCTGATATTTAATTTTTAACGCGCAGTAAAGCCAAAAAATCTCACCTGCCTGTAAGATTCATCCTACACTCGGCTCGTGCTGGATCTTGGATCCAAACAGCACCCCAGCAGATTGTGAAATGGAGATACAGGATGGAACGTTGGAAGGAATCACAACTCAACCAACTATCGAGAACGCTGGATATAGATACCGCGTACCCGATTGCACTTGAATTCGCGAAAAACATCGGGTTTAAATTTTTCGCCTTTTCAACTACTTATCAAACAAAAAACAACCAGTTCAACACTATCCAGCGCAACAATTACCCGGCGAGCTGGAACAAGGAATATAAACAAAAGAATTTGAGTTCGGTGGATCCGGTAGTGGCTCATTGCAATCACTCCACGCTGCCCATTTTGTGGAGCGAAACTCTTTTCTCCAACGTTCCTTCGCTGTGGGAAGCTCTTGAAGCACAAGGTTTGCAGCACGGCTGGTCGCAATCACTGCATGACGAAGAGAGCGGCCTCTGCAGCATTCTGAGCCTGGCAAGGAGCCATTGCCCGATCACGGCCCTGGAATTGTATGAAAATCTCGGTTTTTCGATGTTCATGTGCCGACATCTTCATACGCTGATCGCACAATCACTGCCCAAGAAAATGCTGAAGCCATCCGCTCCGCATTTATCTCCCCGGGAAATCGACGTCCTGGAACTGGCGGCAGCCGGCAAGACGGCAGAAGAAAGCGCACGAATTCTGAATCTGAGTGCACGGACCATCCATTTTCACATTCAAAGTTCGATCGATAAACTCGGGGTCAGTAACAAAATTGCGGCCATTATCGCCGCCCTCAAGGCAGGCTACCTCAGCAGCACCTCGATACGTTGATCGATTAAAACCGGCGAGTAACGTACCATTTGCGATTCCTCCTGAGTGTAGACGTGCGAACCTTCACGACGCAGTGCACTCAGACGGTCTCGCCCGCTATAACGCCCCTGAGCCGCGGGATACCCGTTGATTGACCCAGAGCCCCGCCCCATGCCTTTGCTCGAAACACCCTTCGCCCGCCTCGACCTGATCCGCCAGCCAGAACAGCAGAACGAACCGTTGCAAGCGTTTGATGCCGCCGACGAGTACCTGCTCAATCATTTGGCCGACCAGCAACCGAGCGCGAACACTCGAGTGTTGGTGCTCAACGACAGCTTTGGCGCATTGGCCGCCAGCCTCGTGGGCAAGGTTCAGGTGACCAGCAGCGGCGACTCGTTCCTGGCCTTTCAGGGCCTGGAAAAAAATCTGATCCGTAACGCTCAGGCATTTGATGCCGTGCCTCGCGTGCCTGCCAGCGAAGCGTTTAGCGGCCCGTTTGATCGGGTCCTGATCCGCGTGCCGAAAACCCTGGCCTTGCTAGAGGAGCAATTGATCCGTCTGCAAAGCCAATTGGCGCCCGGAGCCCAAGTGATTGCCGGCGCCATGATCAAGCATCTGCCACGCGCCGCCGGGGATTTGCTGGAGCGCTACATCGGCCCGGTTCAAGCCTCGCTGGCGGTGAAAAAGGCTCGACTGTTAATGGCCACCGCTGAAGCGAAAGCCCCTGCGACGTCGCCCTACCCGACTCGCTATCGGCTGGATGTGCCAGCGATTGAGCTGCTCAACCACGCCAATGTGTTTTGTCGCGAAGGGCTGGATATCGGTACGCGAGCCTTTTTGCCACACTTGCCGACAAACCTCGGCGCGGCACGGGTCGCTGATCTGGGCTGCGGTAACGGCGTGTTGGCCATTGCCAGCGCACTGCAAAACCCGCAGGCGCACTACACGCTGGTGGACGAATCCTTCATGGCCGTGCAATCGGCCGCCGAAAACTGGCGCGCGGCGCTGGGTGACCGGGACGTGATCGTGCGTGCCGGGGATGGTCTGGCCGGGCAGGAACCGCAGTCACTGGACGTGGTGCTGTGCAATCCGCCGTTCCACCAGCAACAAGTCGTGGGCGACTTCCTCGCCTGGCGGATGTTCCAGCAGGCGCGGGAAGCACTCGTGGTGGGCGGTGCGCTGTACATCGTCGGCAATCGTCATCTGGGTTACCACAGCAAACTGGCGCGGTTGTTCCGCGGCGTCGAACAAGTGGCCGCCACACCGAAGTTCGTGATCCTCAAAGCCCGAAAATAATCCCGGACAAAAAAAACCCTCCAGCGCGGGAGGGTTGTAAATCCGTGCCGCAAGGCATCGGGATGGGATTTTGCGAATTCAGTGGGTCGACAGGCCTGCAGCATTCATGAACATGCGCATCAGGCTCGCAACGATGAACAGCGCCACGACGCTGCCGGTCCAGATCATCGCCAACCAACCGAGCCGCTGCCACAGCGGCTTTTTCTCTGCTGCTTCGATTTCCTGCAAGGAATGTTTGCCAGCCATCATCGTGATCTCCTCTGAAATGGCGCAGGTCTCAAGCCTGCGCCATTGCCGTGTGCGCTAGTGGTAACCATCTTCATGGGTAACCTTGCCGCGGAATACGTAGTAGCTCCAGAAGGTGTAACCCAGGATGAACGGGATGATGAACAAGGTGCCGACCAGCATGAAGCCCTGACTCTGCGGCGGTGCGGCGGCGTCCCAGATCGAGATCGACGGCGGCACGATGTTCGGCCACAGGCTGATGCCCAGACCGCTGTAGCCGAGGAAGATCAGTACCAGGGTCAGCAGGAACGGGGTGTAGTTCGCATTGCGAGCCACGGCGCGGATCAAGCCGTACATAGTCACGAGCACCAGAATAGGCACCGGCAGGAACCAGAACAGATTCGGCAACGTGAACCAGCGCGCGGCGATCTCGGCGTGGGCCAGCGGCGTCCAGATGCTGACGATACCAATCACCGCCAGCACCACAAAGGCCAACGGCCGCGCCAGGTTGTGCATCTGCTCCTGCAACTTGCCTTCGGTTTTCATGATCAGCCACGTGCAGCCGAGCAGCGCATAAGCCACCACCAACGCCACGCCGCAGAACATCGTGAAGGGCGTCAGCCAGTCCAGTGACCCGCCGGCGAACTGACGGTTGACCACCGGCAGCCCATCGATGAACGCCCCCAATGCCACGCCCTGGAAGAAGGTCGCGGCGACCGAGCCGCCGATGAACGCTTTGTCCCACAGATGGCGCTTGTCATCCTTGGCCTTGAAGCGGAACTCGAACGCCACGCCGCGAAAGATCAGCCCGATCAGCATGAAAATCAGCGGCAGGTACAGCGCCGAGAGCACCACCGAATACGCCAGCGGGAAGGCGCCGAACAGTGCCGCGCCGCCCAGCACCAGCCAGGTTTCGTTGCCGTCCCAGACTGGCGCGACAGTGTTCATCATCACGTCACGGTCGGTCTTGCCCGGGATGAACGGGAAGAGAATCCCGATGCCCAGATCAAAGCCGTCCATGACCACGTACATCATGATGCCGAAGATGATGATCACGGCCCAGATCAGCGGAAGATCAATACCCATGACTCAAATCTCCTTGGTCAGGCTGGGGCTGTGGTCACTTTCGGCGCCATCATCGTCAGCCGCCGACAGCGGACGGGCCGGCGTGCGTTTCTGGCCAGGACCACCGTCGTTGGTTTCCTTGCCTTCGTCGATCTTCGGCCCTTTGCGCACCAGGCGCATCATGTAACCCAGTCCGGCACCGAACAGCGCGAAATAGACCACGACAAACAGGATCAGCGTGATGCTCATCTGCATGAAGCTGTGATTGGACGATGCGTCTGCCGTGCGCATCAAACCGTACACCACCCACGGCTGACGGCCGATTTCAGTGGTAAACCAACCGGCAAGGATCGCGATCAGGCCGGACGGGCCCATCCACAACGCCAGGTACAGGAACGGTCGCGAGGTATACAACTTGTCGCTTTTGCGTAGCCACAGGCTCCACAGACCGGTAAAGATCATCAGCATGCCCAGGCCGACCATGATCCGGAACGACCAGAACACGATGGTCGAATTTGGTCGGTCTTCCGGCGGAAACTCCTTGAGCGCCGGCACCTGTTTGTCCAGGGAATGCGTGAGGATCAGGCTGCCCAGATACGGAATTTCGACGGCGAATTTGGTCCTCTCTTCTTTCATGTCCGGCCAGCCGAACAGGATCAGCGGGGTCGGTTCATCGCCGTGGTTTTCCCAGTGGCCTTCAATCGCGGCGATTTTCGCCGGTTGATGCTTCAACGTATTGAGACCGTGGAAGTCGCCGATGACCGCCTGAATCGGTGCAACGATCAGGGCCATCCACATCGCCATCGAGAGCATGGTGCGGATCGCCGGGTTGTCCTTGCCGCGCAGTAAATGCCACGCCGCCGAGGATCCGACGAAGAATGCGGTGGCGACAAACGCGGCCGTCGCCATGTGCATCAGGCGGTACGGGAACGACGGGTTGAAGATCACCGCCAGCCAGTCGGTTGGAATGACCTGGCCGTTGATGATTTCGAAGCCCTGCGGGGTCTGCATCCAGCTGTTGGACGCGAGAATCCAGAAGGTCGAGATCAGCGTGCCGATGGCGACCATGATAGTGGCGAAGAAGTGCAGATTGCGTCCGACCTTGTTCCAGCCGAACAGCATGACCCCTAGGAAACCGGCTTCGAGGAAGAAGGCAGTCAGTACTTCGTAGGTCAGCAACGGCCCGGTCACGGAACCGGCGAAGTCCGAGAAACGGCTCCAGTTGGTGCCGAACTGATAAGCCATGACCAACCCGGAGACCACGCCCATGCCGAAGTTGACGGCAAAGATCTTCGACCAGAAGTGGTACAGATCGCGGTAAGTATCGTTGTTGGTTTTCAGCCACAGGCCTTCGAGTACCGCCAGGTAACTCGCCAGACCAATGGTGATGGCCGGAAACAGGATGTGGAACGAGATGGTGAACGCGAACTGAATTCGGGCGAGATCAAGCGCCTCCAAACCGAACATAAGTCTTCCTCTGTCAGGTAATACCGGCTGAAGGCTTGCGGCCTACACCCACGGCCCCCACGGATATGGAGTGTGGCGAATTTGAATTCGTTCTTCTTTTTACAAACATCACACGCAGGGAGTCTGGCCATCTGGCCACCGAATCAATTCCACAAAGGTTTTGATCTGGATCAAGCATGGGTAAAAGAGTAGTCCGGTTTTTGACGATGGACGGTGTGGTCTTTTGCCGCGTGACAGGTTGCCTCATGGATTCGGCAATCAGCTGCAACACATTCCGTAAGCAATCCCGCCATATCGGTGTCTAGCTAACTAAATTTTCCGGCCCCGCAACTTCTAGTTACAGGTTGGTGATAATCTCGAACCTCCCCTCGCTCAAGATCTGCCACCGATGCCCAGCCAAGCGCCCTTGCTGTTACGTCATCATCGCCCTTTCATCGCGTTCTGGCTGGCTCGGGTGTTTACTGCCAGCGGCTTTCAGATGCTCACCGTGGCCATCGGCTGGAACCTCTATCAACTGACCGGCAACGTGCTGGACCTGGGCCTGGTCGGTCTGGTGGAATTTGCCCCGCGCGTGCTGTTCATGCTGCACACCGGGCACGTCGCCGACCGCTATGACCGCCGTAAAGTCGCGGCCATCTGTCAGTCACTGCAGGCATTGATTGCGCTGACGCTGGCGATTGGCGGCGCTACCGGCCACGTCACCCGGGAAATGATCTTCATCCTCGCGTTCCTGCTCGGCGCCGCTCGCTCCTTCGAGATGCCGACCACCCAGGCGCTATTGCCGAGCATCGTTCCCGCTGCGCTGTTCCCCCGCGCCGTCGCCGCTGCACAGTCGGCGCAACAATCGGCAACCATCGTCGCCCCGGCCTTGGGTGGTTTGTTGTATGCCTTCGGCAGCGTCTGGGTCTACGGGCCGACCGTGATCCTTTATGTGATCGCCTGCCTGTTAATGCTCAACCTGCCCGCCCGGCAAACGCCGCTGAACAAAGGCAAGGCGACCCTCGATTCGCTGCTGGCAGGTGTCCGTTTCATTCGCAGCCGTCCGGATATTC
Organism: Pseudomonas sp. 300; assembly: GCF_055803035.1. Taxonomy (NCBI): domain Bacteria; kingdom Pseudomonadati; phylum Pseudomonadota; class Gammaproteobacteria; order Pseudomonadales; family Pseudomonadaceae; genus Pseudomonas; species Pseudomonas sp. 300. The sequence goes on from NZ_JAVLRV010000002.1 coordinate 3,880,424, forward strand.
TCGGCGCGATTTCCCTCGATCTGTTTGCAGTGCTGCTCGGCGGAGCGACGGCGTTGCTGCCGGTGTTCGCCAAGGACATTCTGCTGACCGGGCCATGGGGGCTGGGCCTGCTGCGTTCAGCTCCGGCAGTCGGTGCGTTGCTGATGTCGCTGTGGCTGGCGCGATTCTCGGTGGATCGCAAGGTCGGTCGGGTGATGTTTACCGCCGTGGGTGTGTTTGGCGTCGCGACCATTGCGTTCGGCCTGTCGACCTCGTTTTGGTTCTCGCTGGCTGTGCTGGTGGTGTTGGGCGCGGCAGACATGATCAGCATGGTAATCCGCGCGTCCTTCGTGCAACTGGAAACACCGGATGAAATGCGTGGCCGGGTCAGCGCGGTAAACGGCCTGTTCATCGGCGCCTCGAACCAGTTGGGTGAGTTCGAATCCGGCCTTACCGCTCACTGGTTCGGCACGGTGCCGGCGGTGGTCATGGGCGGTATCGGCACGTTGGTGGTCACCGGGGTGTGGATCAAGCTTTTCCCGACGTTGGCCAACCGTGATCGTATGCATGTGCCGGTGGAAGAAGCCAGGGTTTGAACCAGGGCTAGAGCACAATTTTGCCGACCAAGTGCAATACATAGATAGTGATTGGCAAGGCGCGTATGTGGTTAGGGGTTCAGACCGACTACGATCTTTGGCAAGCAGAGCAGCGGGAACAACCGATCATCAAACCGCTTGCCGTTCACGCCTGACATGCTCTAAACCACCAACTCCCCCGCCACCGTCGCCCGCGCAGCTTTGCCGCAGAGTTGTTCCACCAGTGTCAGGGCAAACGCGAGTGCGCCCCCGGAACCTTGAGCGGTCACGCAGTTGCCATCGACCACCACCGGTTGATCGACAAAGTTGCAACCCGACAGTTGATGGCTGGCACTAGGCAGGCACGTCATCCGCCGCTGACGCAGGACGCCAAAGGTTTGCAGTGCCAGCGCAGGGGCTTCGGCGATGCCGGCGAACAGACGTCCGGCCGCCGCCTGATCCTTGATCAATTGTTGCAAGGGTTGATGCGCCGCCAGATGCTGCGCGCCGACTGCACCGCCGGGCAGTGCGATCAGGTCAAAGGGCTGGGCCAGCAAATCCACCAGCATCGCATCGGCCGTCACGCGGGTGCCGCGGGCACAGGTGAGCATGCGCCGGCCCTCGATGCTGGCCACCACCACTTCAACCTTGGCGCGGCGCAGCACATCGATCAGCGTCGCGGCTTGCAGGTCATCGATGCCCTCGGCGAGGGTAATCAGGGCTCTAAAGGTCATGAGTGCAGTCCACAGGATGATCTTTACAGCGTAGTCAGCTTTCCTGCTCTCCGTTCGGGCGGGCGTTACTTGATGTAAAGCTGCGTCGACATCGTATTGCCCGGCGCGTTGATCGACGTGTTGCTGAAGGTGAACGTGCCTTCCTGCTTGCCGGCCAGATCAAAGACATACAGATAACCGACGGTTTTTCTGCCGACGGTGCAATCGGTCAGGTTGCCATTATCAAAGGCGCAAACCGGAGTCCGGGTGCCGTCCACGTCAAAACCGTCGAGCCCGACTTGCGCCTTGCGGCCGTAGCCGACTTCCAGCACGTAGATCTTGATGTTCGGCCCGCTGTGATCGCAACGGGTTTTCTCTTGCCCATCGCCAATGTCTTCAAACCCGCAGGCCGGCGACTCGACCTTGAGCACCTTGACCTGACTCAACGGCGCCGCCGACGCCGCCGAGGCGGTTTGTGCCCCCAGCAACAAGCCAATCACTATTGCGAATACGTTAACCAGATGCGTTTTCATGCTATCCCCATGTCCCCCAAAACCAGCGCGCAGTATGGCGCACTTGGCTTTAACGCAAAACATCGACGACGATCACCACCATAAGCAGCCACAACCCCACGCGGCTGGTATGATGCGCGGCTTTTTCCGACCCACAGAAAATTACCAGGCGCCTGCAGCGGTCTGTGCTTTGCTGTTGAGGTCGATACATTCACGGCGCCGGGCGCGCCACGGGGAGCAGACATGCTGGAAAGGCTGTTTCAACTCAAGGCACACAACACCAACGTGCGGACCGAGATTCTTGCGGGCATCACGACCTTCCTGGCCATGGCCTATATTCTGTTCGTCAACCCGAGCATCCTCGGCGAGACCGGCATGGACAAGGGTGCGGTGTTTGTCGCGACGTGTCTGGCCGCGGCCATCGGCTCCACGGTGATGGGCCTGATCGCCAACTACCCGATCGCCCTCGCACCGGGCATGGGCCTGAATGCCTTCTTCACATACACCGTGGTTCTGCACATGGGCCACACATGGCAAGTGGCGCTGGGCGCGGTGTTCATCTCGGCAGTGCTGTTCTTCCTGCTGTCGATCTTCCGCATCCGTGAATGGATCATCAACAGCATCCCGCTGCCGCTGCGTTCGGCGATTGCTGCCGGTATCGGCCTGTTCCTGGCGCTGATTGCCCTGCACAACGCCGGCATCGTGGTCAGCAATCCGGCGACCATGGTCGGTCTCGGTGACCTGAAACAACCGGCTCCGATCCTCGCAACGCTTGGCTTCGCCCTGATCGTCGCCCTCGAAGCGCTGGCCGTACGCGGTGCAGTACTGATCGGGATTCTGGCGGTGACCATCGTTTCGATCCTGATGGGCTTCACCCCGTTCGGCGGCGTGATGTCGATGCCGCCTTCGCTGGCGCCGACCTTCCTGCAACTGGACATCAAGGGTGCACTGGACATCGGTCTGGTCAGCGTGATTTTCGCCTTCCTGTTCGTCGACCTGTTCGACAACTCCGGCACCCTCATTGGCGTCGCCAAGCGCGCCGGCCTGATGGGCAAGGACGGCCACATGCCGAAAATGGGCCGCGCCCTGATCGCCGACAGTACCGCGGCTATGGCCGGTTCGTTGCTGGGTACGTCGACCACCACCAGCTACATCGAATCCGCCGCCGGCGTCAGTGCCGGTGGCCGCACCGGTCTGACGGCCATTGTCGTGGCGATTCTGTTCCTGCTGGCGTTGTTCTTCTCGCCACTGGCCGCCAGCATTCCGGCATACGCCACGGCACCGGCACTGCTGTTCGTCGCCGTGCTGATGACTTCCGGCCTGGCCGAAATAGACTGGGACGACATCACCGTTGCCGCACCGGTCGTGGTCACTGCACTGGCCATGCCATTCACGTATTCCATCGCCAACGGCATCGCCTTCGGTTTCATCTCCTGGACCGCGATCAAGTTGCTGTCCGGTCGCGGCCGTGAACTGAACCCGGCGCTGGTGATTCTGTCGATTCTGTTCGTGATCAAGTTGGGTTGGTTCAACGCATGACTTTTGATTCCCAGGCTTACACCGCTCAGCTCGAAGAAAAGGTCTCGCGCCTGCGCGACCTGCTGGCCCCGTTCGATGCACCTGAGCCGACCGTGTTCGATTCGCCGCTGAAAAACTTCCGCCTGCGCGCCGAGTTCCGCTTGTGGCGTGAAGGCGGCGAGCGCCACTACGCGATGTTTTCCCAGGAAGACAAACGCACACCGATCCTGATCGAAGCGTTCCCGATCGCCAGCCTGCGCATCAACGAATTGATGCCGCAACTGAAAGCCGCGTGGAAAGCCAGTGCGGCCCTGAGCCACAAGCTGTTTCAGGTGGAATTCCTGACCACCCTGGCCGGCGATGCAATGATCACGCTGTGCTACCACCGTCCTCTGGACGAACACTGGCACGCTGCGGCATCGAAACTCGCCGCCGAGCTTAACGTCAGTGTGATCGGCCGCTCCAAGGGCAAACGCGAAGTGATCGGTCACGATTACGTGGTCGAAAAACTGCAAGTCGGTGGCCGCACGTTCAGCTACCGTCAACCGGAAGGCGCGTTCACCCAGCCCAACGGCACCGTGAACCAAAAGATGCTCAATTGGGCTTATGACGCGCTCGGCGATCGTCCCGACGATCTGTTGGAGCTGTATTGCGGCAACGGCAACTTCACGCTTCCGCTCGCTACCCGCGTACGTAAAGTGTTGGCCACCGAAATCAGCAAGACCTCGGTCAACGCGGCACTGAGCAACCTCAGCGAAAACGCGGTGGACAACGTCACGCTGGTGCGTCTGTCCGCCGAAGAGCTGACCGAGGCCTTGAACGAAGTTCGCCCGTTCCGTCGCCTGCAAGGCATTGACCTCAAGAGCTACGAATTCGGCAGCGTCTTCGTCGACCCGCCTCGCGCCGGCATGGACCCGGACACCTGCGAATTGACCCGGCGCTTCGACAACATCCTGTACATCTCCTGCAACCCGGAAACCCTCGCGGCCAACATCGCCCAGTTGCACGACACCCACCGCATTACCCGATGCGCAATGTTCGACCAGTTCCCGTGGACTCACCACATGGAGTCCGGGGTGCTGTTGACCCGACGTTGATTGCAGCCGTCCGATACAAAACAGCCGTCATTTCGACGGCTTTTTTGTGCGCGCTCATTCAGTGATTTCTGGCTTGCGCGGACGCCCGCCCTTGCGACCATTGGCCCGCGCGGCCTCGGCTTTGGCGGCACTGCTTTGGCGACCATTGCGCGAAGCGATGACCGAGGCGGCCATGTCCATCAGCGGCTTGCTCGCCGAGATCATGCCGGCGATCGAGACTTGAAGATCCTTGCCCTCATGGCAGAGGGCGGTTCCGGAAAAGCCGACTTTCAGCCCGGCGAAATCCTCGACCTCGAAATCATTGAATTCGGGATAGTGCTGCACAGGCAGCAGCACGCCACTGCCATCAATGAAACTGACGGCCAGACATGGTTCCACGAAGGACACGGCAGTCGCCTGCAAACCGCTTTTGTGACGTACTTGCCCTCGCCGGATGGCTTCATCCAGCACGTCCTCGGTGACGGGACGATCGGCCATCATGCTTGCTTCTATCGTTTTCATAGTTTGATCTCCACGCCCTCCCAAACACCGATCAGCGACAGCAGGGTCTTGTTCGTCTCGGGCTCATAGCAAGCCGAATAAATCATGGTGGTCGTACTGGCAATCCTTTTGGCCACCACAACTTCGCCGGTTTGCCAGTCCCATATCTGATGGTCGAGGCAGACCGTGTGCAGCTTTTCCCACCAGATGCTCCGGGCGCGACGCAAGTGAGCGGGTTGTCTGAGCGCGTGACGCAACCCTTCCAGCACGGCCACCGGTGGCCGGTTTGAATGGGGCACCACGTCCCACAGTTCGACACTGTTGTGCCAAAAACTGAATTTGAAGCGTGCGCTCCAGCTTCCGGCATCCACATGTGCGTGCGGCGGGCAATGCTCGTCAAGGAGCATGATCACCACTGAAAGCCCTTTGTAGCTGAACAATTTCATTGTTAACCCATCCGTTAGGTTAATGAGCCCGAGGACTCGTCATTCCTTTAAAAATCCGATAACCGGTACAGGCGTGCACATTGCCAGCCGAACTTGAGGCTAGCGTTCCAACGCAAATCGAGCGCGGCGATCCGGGGCAAAAATGGTAAGCAATCCTTTCCGCAATTTGATAAACACTGCATCAAGCCCTTCATTTGATCTCCGGTGTAATCAATCATGCAGCGAACATTCGACGATCTTCAGCTCGGCAGCATCGAACTGTTTTGCCTCGCCGCCGAAGCGGGCAGCTTTACCGCTGCCGCGCTGGTGGCCGGCGTGACCCCCGCAGCGGTGAGCCGTTCCGTATCGCGCATGGAAGAACGCCTGGGTGTACGGCTGTTCGCGCGCACCACTCGCAGCGTCAAACTGACCGACAGCGGGCGCCGCTATTACGAAGAATGCCGCCAGGCGCTGGCGCAACTGGTCGAGGCCCAACGAGAGGTCATGGGCCAGCAGCAGCAGCCTTCCGGCACGTTGCGCATCAGCATTCCCACGACGTATGCGCATCACCGGATCCTGCCGTTGCTGCCGGCGTTTCGGGAGCGCTTTCCGCAAGTAAAAGTCGAATCGCATATCAGCAACCGCAACATTGATTTCGTCGGTGAAGGCTATGACCTGGCCATCCGTGTGCGGGCGATTCCGGATTCAGGGCTGATCGCCCGGCAACTTGAGGACGCGGAACTGGTGATGATCGCCAGCCCCGATTACCTGAAACGCGCGGGCATACCGCAAACCCTGGATGATCTCAAACAGCACGAATGTATCCAGTACGATTTGCCCAGCAGCGGTCGGCGGATTGCCTGGCTGTTCAACGACGATGGGGTGCAGCGCGAGATTCTCGCCGAGGGCGATCTCAGTTGTTCTGACGACGTTCTGGGCGGTGTGACCCTGGCCAAACATGGGGCGGGCCTGTTCCAGACCTATCGGTTCATCGTCGAAAAGGAGCTGGCCGATGGCTCGCTGGTGGAAGTCCTCAAACCTTACGGCGGGCGGTCACGGCCATTCACCCTCCTTTACCCGCAAAGCCGCCATGTGCCTCTGCGGTTACGGGCGTTTATTGATTTTCTGGTAGAGCATTTGCCACGCTGAATGGTCGAAAGCGTCCGATCACCGCACACAAAGCTTCGTCGAGGCACCTCTTCAATTGACCAAATTAACCATCTAGTACAATTTATCTCCACAGGCTGAAGCATCAGCCGATGCCAAGAACAATAAGTGGAGAGACCCTGATGAACCCTATCGTTCTGGTGCTCAACGGCCCGAACCTGAACCTGCTGGGCACGCGCGAGCCAGCGACTTACGGCCACGAAACCCTGGCAGATATCGCCGCGTTGTGTGGCCGGGCTGCCGAAGAATTCGGCCTGACGGTGGAATTTCGCCAGACCAACCATGAAGGCGAACTGCTCGACTGGATACACGCCGCCCGCGGTCGTTGCGCCGGGATCGTCATCAACCCCGCCGCATGGACCCACACCTCGGTTGCCATTCGTGATGCCCTGGTCGCCAGCGAATTGCCGGTGATCGAAGTCCATCTGTCCAACGTCCATGCTCGCGAACCCTTCCGCCACCACTCCTTTGTTTCAGCCATTGCCACCGCAGTGATGGCCGGTTTCGGCAGCCACGGCTACCGCCTGGCGCTGGAGCATTTCAGCCTGCGCTTGAAAGGGTGAACACAGTGACTCAGAACAACGCAGTACTGGCCGGGCTGATCGGCGCCGGCATCCAGGCGTCCCGTACACCCACGCTGCACGAACACGAAGGTGACGCCCAGGGTTTGCGCTACCTCTACCGACTGATCGACCTCGATCAGTTGAAACTCGACAGCAGCGCCCTGCCCGACCTGTTGATGGCGGCCGAACGCATGAACTTCACCGGTCTGAACATCACCTTCCCCTGCAAGCAGTCGATCATCCCGTTGCTCGACGAATTGTCGCCGGAAGCCCGCGGCATCGGTGCGGTGAACACGGTGGTGTTGAAGGACGGTAAACGCATCGGCCACAACACCGATTGCCTGGGGTTTGCCGAAGGTTTTCGCCGTGGCTTGCAGGGCGTTGCCCTTGAGCGTGTGGTCCAGATGGGCGCCGGCGGTGCGGGTGCTGCAGTGGCCCACGCGTTATTGAGCGAAGGCGTACAACGGCTGACTATTTTCGACGTGGAAATCAGTCGCGCGCAGAGTCTGGCGGACAATCTCAATCAGCATTTCGGCGCTGGCCGAGCCGTAGCAGGGCATGACTTGCCGAACACGCTGGCACAGGCTGACGGCCTGGTGAACACCACGCCTATGGGCATGAAAAAACTCCCGGGCATGCCGGTCCCGGTGGAGTTGCTGCGGCCACAGTTGTGGGTGGCGGAGATCGTTTACTTCCCGCTGGAAACCGAACTGCTGCGCAACGCCCGCGCCTTGGGTTGCCGGACACTGGATGGCGGCAACATGGCGGTGTTTCAGGCGGTAAAGGCGTTTGAGCTGTTCAGTGGCGTGGTGCCGGATGCGCAGCGAATGCTGGCGCATTTTCAAAGCATGAATGGCTGATGCAACTTGTAGGAGCCAGCAGCAAGCCGGCTCCTACAAATAACGTCAGGCCTGCAGGTATCGCAAAACCGACTCGCAAATCATCTCCCGATGACGCTGCTTGATGCTTTCGTCCGGCAGGTCGATCTGAAAAATCTCACCAAAGGTATGGCGGTTCGACACGCGATAGAAGCAGAACGAACTGATCAGCAGATGCACATCCAAAGGCTCAAGCCCTGTCCGGAACACACCCTCTTCAGCGCCGCGACGCAATATCACGCCCAGTGAATCAAGAATGGTGTTGTTCATCGCCTTGATCGCATCGGAACGCTTCACGAATTCGGCGTTGTGAATGTTCTCGATGCTGACGATGCGCACGAAATCGACGTTGCGATCGTGGTGATCAAAGGTGAACTCCACCAGCCGCCGAATCGCTTCCACCGGCGCCAGTTCGGCCAGGTGCAGGCGGTTTTCGGTGTTGCGAATATCGCCGTAGAGCTTCTCCAGCACCTCGATGTAGAGCTGTTCCTTACTGCCGAAGTAGTAATAGATCATGCGTTTCGAGGTATGGATGCGCTCGGCGATCGCATCGACGCGAGCACCGGAAAGCCCCTGCTGGACGAACTCGACAATGGCTTCTTGAAGAATGTTCTCGCGGGTCTTTTCCGGGTTGTTCTTACGACTCTTGCGAGGCTCGGTCATGGGTTCGTCGGGCGCTACGGAGAGTTCTGAGGTCATTGTCATTGCGGGCTCACGGCCATCACTGCACACGCCGGCGATTATGAGCCGCACCGCACAGTGAAGGAAGCTGCGCGGCAGCGGTTTATCCTCGCGTTTACCAAATCACTACAACTTCGCCTGACGAATGGCGCCGCTGCGGGACTTGGCCATGGCCGCCAGCCGCACCGCCACGTTGGCCGCGCCGTAACCGGCATAGCCATTCTTGCGCTGGATGATTTCAAAGAAGAACCGCCCTTCGAAGGGCTCGGTATAGACGTGAAACAGCTCACCGCCCTGGGCATCACGGTCGTAGAGCACGTTGTAATAGGCCAGTTCGCTGAGGAATTCGTCGTCGAAATCGAACCGCGCGGCCAGGTCATCGTAATAGTTGAGCGGGATATCCAGCAGCGGTACGCCCGCCTCCTTGGCGCGACTGACTTCGGCAAAGATATCGTCGCAGTCAAACGCAATGTGATGCACACCGGAGCCGCGATAACTCGACAGCGCGTGTGAGATCGCGGTGTTTCGGTTCTCGGAAATGTTCAGCGGCAAGCGGATCGAACTGTCGCGGCTGCGCAGCGCCCGGCTCTTCACCAGACCGTACGGGTCCGGCAGCACCACTTCGTCGTCAGCTTCGAAATCCAGCAGGCTCTTGTAGAACAGCACCCAACTGTCGAGGCTGTCAGCCGGCAACGCCATGGCCATGTGGTCGATGCGCTTGAGGCCACCGCTGGCCGCTGCCGTCGGTTGCAGATTGAAATCGGTGTCGTAGACGTCGGCGTCCTGGTCCACCAGATAAATCAGGCTGCCATCCGGCGCACGCACCGCGGCCAGCTCCAGTTCATTGGGGCCGACCAGTCCGCGATACGGCTGACCTTTGTAAGCCACGGCCCGGGCCAGCGCACTGGCGCTGTCCTTGACCCGCACCGCAGTGGCGCATAGCGACGAGCCATGAGCTTCGAAAAAGCTGTGGGCAAACGAGTAAGGCTCGGAGTTGAGGATCAGGTTGATGTCGCCCTGACGCATCAGGCTCACGCTTTTGGAGCGGTGCTGGCCGGCCTTGACGAAACCCAGTCGCTCCAGCCAATGAGAGAGCTTGGCGCCAAGGCTTTCGTCCACGGCGAACTCAAGAAATTCGATGCCGTTGTATTCACTGGCTTTGGGCGTCTCGAACAGAATGTCCGGGTTGGCCGCCGGTTTGGCTTCCTGCGCCAGTCGCTCGCGGGTTTTCTCTTCCAGGTACAACAACGAACGCAAACCGTCGGCGGCGTTGGCTCGTGGCGGCGCGGCGCGGAAACCGTCGTTGAAGATCTCGAGCGACAACGGTCCGGTGTAGCCACTTTTGATAATCGGCGCGAGGAACCCCGGCAAATCGAATTCGCCCTGGCCCGGGAAGCAGCGAAAATGCCGGCTCCATTCCAGCACGTCCATGGCCAGGATCGGCGCGTCGGCCATTTGCACGAAGAAGATTTTGTCGCCTGGGATCTCAGCAATGGCCGTTGGATCGCCCTTGAGCGACAACGTGTGAAAACTGTCCAGCAACACGCCGAGGCTCGGGTGATCCGCCTGGCGAACGATGTTCCACACCTGTTGCCAAGTATTGACGTGGCGACCCCAGGCCAACGCTTCGTAGCCGATTCGCAGGCCACGGGCACCGGCGTGTTCGGCCAGCAGGCGCAAGTCGTCGACGAGGATTTGCTCATCCCCCACGGAATCGGCGGACGCATTACTGCACACCAGCACCAGGTCCGTGCCCAGCTCCTGCATCAGGTCGAACTTGCGCTCGGCCCGTTCCAGATTGCGTGGCAGACGGTCGCGGCGGCAGCCTTCGAAATCGCGGAAGGGTTGAAACAGGGTGATGGCGATCCCGAGATCGGCGCACATCTGTTTAATTTCTCGGGGACTACCGTCGTAATAGAGCAGGTCGTTCTCGAAAATCTCCACCCCGTCGAAACCGGCGGCGGCAATGGCTTCGAGTTTTTCCGGCAGGGTACCGCTCAAGGACACGGTGGCAATGGAACGCTGCATGTTTCGACTCCCGGTGGAGGCTTCGGCTACAGGGAATTTGCGCCGCTTTTAAAAGAGTGAGTGAATTATTGAGCGGCCCCATACAATGAGCAATTCAAAGTGTACTACCCAGTTAGTTTTGCGTGCGATTATCGAACACAATGGCCTTTGGCGAATTGACGATTTTTCGTCCACTGCCCACCATCCACTACACATTGAGTCCGGTCACAACCAGCGGTCTCGGTGACCCAAGACTCAAAACACCACATAAAAATAATCGGTGGCCTACATGACTCCTTCCCAAAGCTCTCCCGTGGAGCGCTCCTCCACGACTCCTGCCGTCGGCGGTATCGGCGATAAAATCCGTGGCGCCATGGCTGTCGGCAAAACCCGCTGGGGCATGCTGGCGCTGGTGTTTTTCGCCACCACCCTGAACTACATCGACCGCGCCGCACTGGGCGTGATGCAGCCGATCCTGGCCAAGGAAATGAGCTGGACGGCGATGGACTACGCCAACATCAACTTCTGGTTCCAGGTCGGTTACGCCATCGGTTTCGTGCTGCAAGGCCGGCTGATCGATCGGGTCGGCGTGAAACGCGTGTTCTTCTGCGCGGTGCTGCTCTGGAGCCTGGCGACCGGCGCCCATGGCCTCGCCACCTCGGCGGTCGGCTTCATGGTCTGCCGTTTTATCCTCGGGCTCACCGAAGCCGCCAACTACCCGGCCTGCGTGAAGACCACGCGGTTGTGGTTCCCGGCCGGCGAACGCGCCGTGGCCACCGGTATTTTCAACGCCGGCACCAACGTCGGTGCGATGTTCACGCCAATGCTGCTGCCGCTGATCCTGCACGTGTGGGGCTGGCAGGCTGCGTTCCTGTGCATGGCATCCCTGGGCGGGATCTGGTTGCTGTTCTGGGGTTTGAAGTACTTCAACCCGGAAGATCACCCGAGCGTCAAACAGTCGGAGCTGGACTACATCCAGAAGGAAGTCGAACCGGAACAGGCCCGCGTACCGTTCTCGAGAATCCTGCGCATGCGTGGCACCTGGGCCTTCGCCCTCGCCTACTCGATCACCGCGCCGGTGTTCTGGTTCTACCTGTACTGGCTGCCGCCGTTCCTTAATCAGCAATACAACCTGGGCATCAACGTGACCCAGATGGGTATCCCGCTGATCATCATTTACCTGACGGCCGACTTCGGCAGTGTCGGCGGCGGCATCCTGTCCTCGTTCCTGATCGGCCGTGGCATGAACCCGATCAAGGCGCGACTGATGTCCATGTTCCTGTTCGCCTGCTGCATCGTCGGCGTGATCATGGCCGCTGGTTCGAGCAGCTTGTGGGTGGCGGTGTTTGCGATTTCCCTGGCCATCGGTGCACACCAGGCCTGGACCGCGAACATCTGGAGCCTGGTGATGGACTACACGCCTAAACACATGATGAGTACGGTGTTCGGCTTCGGCGGCATGTGCGCCGCCATCGGCGGGATGTTCATGACCCAGTTGGTCGGCCACATTCTGACCATCACCAACAACAACTACACCGTGCTGTTCACCATGATTCCGGCGATGTACTTCATCGCGCTGACCTGGATGTACTTCATGGCGCCCCGCAAGATTCCGACTGTCGAAAACTGACACACCCCAAACGCAGGCCTGATCCCGGGCCTGCGTTTTTTTATGCGCAGGATTTATGAATGTCCCCTTTTTTCTCAACACCACAGAGACCCACCATGTCGCCAGGTCACTTGAGCATTGCCAAACGCGCCGTGATCAGCTTCGGCGTTATCGCCCTGTTGGTTCTGTTGCAGGGACTGTTCGCCCTCAAACAGGTCGCGCAGGTCCGCGCCACCGGCCAGCACACGGAAAACATCTCCCTGCCGAGCGTTCGCTACCTGGGTGAAATCCGCGACTACGTCCTTAGCATTCGCGTACTCAGCCTGCGCATGGCACTCAACCGCGACCCGAAAGTGCTCGATGCGACCGTCACACGCCTGCATCAAGTACAGGGCTGGCTGGGCGAGACGCTGGAAAAATTCACCCCGCTGGTCGGTGATTACAACCGGGAGCCGTACGAAAAGTTCGTTGCCACCGTCACCCGTTACCGTCAGGCGTTGGCGCAATATGAAGCGCTGTCGCGGGAGAACCGCAGCGAGGACATGACCGCGCTGCTCAACGGTAAAATCCAGGATTACTCGACCCAGACCGGTGACCAGTTCGCCGAACTGATGGCCCTTGCCGCCAACGAAGTCAGCCTGTCGGCCAACCAGGCCGATTCGCTTTACAGCCAGGTGAAGTTCACCGTGATCGGTGCGCTGATAGCCGTTGCGCTCCTGACCTTGTGCCTGGCCTGGTTGCTGATCCGCAGCATCGTCGTTCCGATCCGTCAGGCCGTCGCCGTGGCCGAGCAAGTCGCCGCCGGTGACTTGAGTAAACCGATCCGCAGCCATGGCACCGATGAAACCGCACGCTTGCTCAAGGCCTTGTCGGCCATGCAAACCAGCCTGCGCGAAACCCTGCAACTGATCAGCGGCACCTCGACGCAATTGGCGGCGGCTGCGCTGCAGATGAATCAGAACACTCGGCAGGATTCCGCTCGGCTGCAACAGCAACACAATGAAATTGAGCAAGCCGCCACGGCCGTGAACGAGATGACGGTCGCGGTGGAAGAAGTCGCACGTAACGCGGTGTCGACTTCCGACAGCACTCGCCTGTCCACGCAACAAGCCAGCCAGGGTCAGACGCGGGTCATTGAGACACTCGATTCGATTCAGGCGATGAGCAGCAATGCCGGCATCGCTCTGCAACAGGTACAGACGCTTGCCGAGCAATCCCGGGAAATCGGCAAGGTGCTGGACGTGATCCGCGCCATCGCCGAACAGACCAACCTGCTCGCCCTCAATGCCGCCATCGAGGCCGCGCGCGCCGGGGAAGCCGGGCGTGGGTTTGCAGTGGTGGCCGATGAAGTGCGGGCGCTGGCTCATCGCACCCAGCAATCGACCCGCGAAATCGAACAGATGATTGGTCGGGTGCAGGGCGATACCGACAGCGTGGTGCTGTCGATGCACGACAACAGTCAGCGCGTCGCCGAAACCTTGTCGATTGCCGAACAGGCGGGTCTGGCACTGGCAGAAATCACCCGGGCCATGGAGCAGATCCATGAACGTAATCTGGTGATCGCCAGCGCGTCAGAGGAACAGGCGCAAGTGGCCCGCGAGGTGGATCGCAATTTGCTGAACATCCGCGATCTGTCGCTGGAAAGTGCCGACGCCTCGACCCGGACCAGCGCCACCAGTCAGGAATTGTCGCAACTGGCGACCGGCCTGCAAAATCTGGTGGTGCGTTTCAGATTCTGATCATGTTCAGCGACGGCTTTGCTGCCAAGCTGCCGCCAACCCGCTGCAGCAAATCACCGCGATCCCGACCACTGTGGTCAGGGTCGGCGTGTGGGAAAACAGCAACCAGCCCAACAAACCGGCAAAGACAATCTGGCAATAGCCGAATGGCGCCAGCAGCGCCGGGGCGGCATAGCGGAATGCCTGGGTCAGAAACAAGTGCGCCGTCATCCCGCACGCGCCCAGCGCCACCATCATCAAGCCATGCCCAAGGCTCGGCACCTGCCAGAAGAACGGCACCAGCGCACTCATCACCAGGGTGTTGCACAAGCCGGCGAAAAAGTTGCTGGTGGTCGGGCTGTCGATGCTGCTGAGCTTGCGAGTGAGCAATTGATAGAAGCAGAAAAACAGCGCCGAGCAGAGCGGTAGCAGCACCGCTGGGGTGAACAGATCGCCGCCGGGGTGGACGATGATCAACACGCCGATAAATCCGCAAATCACCGCGATCCATTGACCACGGGTCACCCGCTCACGCAACAGTGGTACCGACAGCGCAGTGACCAGCACCGGCGCGAGAAAGTTAACCGCCGTGGCTTCGGCCAACGGGATGTACTGCAAGCCGGTGGTGAAAAACAGACTGGTGCCCAGCAGGCACAGCGCCCTCAGCAACTGCAGCCACGGTCGTTTTGTGCGTAGGACTCGCAGCCCGGATTGCGGCAGAAAAATCCCGGCCATCAACAAGGTGTGAACCACATAGCGGGCCCAGACCACCATGACAATCGGGTAGAACCCCGAAAGGTATTTCGACAGGGCGTCGTGACTGGAGAAGAGGAAGGTCGCGACAACGATCAGCAAAATCCCTTTGAAGGGTTGGTTTACGCCGGAGAGCGGGGTGCTGACGGTCATTAGCGATCCTTTTTTACATCGAAAGTCAAAAGCTTACCGGCGTACCAACAATTCCCGGGTTTTATCCAACGCCATCTGCGCCCGTTGCAACCCGCTCACGCCCTGCTCCAGCAACTTCACGGTGGGTATCTCCAGGCTCAACGGAATATTGGCTGGCAAACACTGCAACAACCCCGCCAGATCACAATCGCCATCCCCCGGAAAACGTCGCTCGTTGCGGGCCTGACGCAAAATTTCCGCCATGTCCGTCGGACGCGCCCCCGCCACATCACACAACTGCGCATACCGTAACCGTGACGGGGCGACTTTGACCAGATCTTCCAGCCGCGATCCTGAACGATCGAAATGGAAAGCATCGACCAGCACCGCGCCGTTTTCACGCCCGGCACTTTCGACGATACGCACCGCTTGTTCCAGATTGCGTGCGTCGGTCCAAGGCATGAACTCCAGGTGCGGATGGAGCCCGTAAGGTGCCGCCAGATCACAGAGCCGGGCGAAGTTTTCCGTAAGCCGCTGCTCGTCAGAATCATTACCGGCCACCAGCAATTCACTGGCACCGAACTGCGAACCAACCGCCAGAATCTTCTCGAAATCGGCGACAACCGTGTCCGGTTTAAGACGCAGGATTTCAACATCCAGCACACGAATGCCGGTGTCGCGCAGACGCGCCAGCGTCTCACGCCGCAAACCGATATCGGCGACCAGCGCAAAGTGATGTTCTTCGGGTGTCGCAGGCTCAAGGCGCAGTCCCACGTGGCTGTAACCAGCCCGCGCCGCGACGTCCACCATTTGCGGCGGCGATAACTCCAGTACCGTCAGACTGGCCAGGGAAAAGATCCGTTCACTCATGTTCACTCCTCGATCAACATCGGCGCACAGGCTCGACGGGTTTCGGCGGCTTCGCGGATGGCTTCGATCAGCGCCAATGTGCGCGCGGCATCGGCAGCGCTGACCAACGGCTCGACCTCCCGGCGTGCCACCCGCACGAAATGTTGCAACTGCAAACGCAACGCTTCTTCGCCGCTGAAACTCTCCTGCACGGGCAGCAAGGGGTCATGCCACCCCCCATCGGTATCGGCGTAATGCCAGCGTTTGAGCTGAGGAATGCTTAACGCGCCGCCCGTACCGGCCAGCAAGTAACACGGCTGATCGGCCTGGCGCGGATACATCGGGTTCTCCCCGGAATCCAGCTCCCAACTCCAAGGCGCCGCCACCGCGTCGGAGCCGGTCAGGCTGCCCAGTGCGCCACTGTCGAATTGCAGCAACACCGCCGCGCAATCCTCGTTGGCAAACCCGCGCACCGCGTTGCTGGTGATCGCCTGAACCTGCCGCACTTCACCGCACAGATGCCGCAGCAGATCGAGGTCGTGAATCAGGTTGGTCAGCAACATTCCCGCGCCCGGCTCGCGGCGCCACGGTATTTCGAAATAACTGTCGGGTTTGCGCAATTGCCAGAGCGCCGTCACCGTCGTCAGCCGTCCCAAAGTACCGCTTTGCACCAGTTCGCGGGCACGGACAATCAACGGATTGTGGCGGCGATGGTGGCCGACCAATACCGGCACGCCGGTGGCTTTCGATGCAGCCACCAACTCGCGCGCTTCATCCAGGTGCACCCCGACCGGTTTTTCCAGCAGGACGGGCACGCCGACAGCCAGGCAGTCGAGCGCGGTGCTGACGTGCAGCGTGTTCGGATTGGCAACGATCACCGCGTCCGGCTTCACTTGCTCCAGCATCTGACGGTGATCGGAGAAATATCCCACGCCCCATTCGACCGCGAGCGCAGCCGCTTGTGGGCCAGGGTCGGCCACCGCACAGAGGGTCGCTTCGGTCAGGGTCCTCAGATGCTGATAATGCAGCTGGCCCATGTTGCCGGCACCGATCAGGGCGATGCGAAGGGGGGAAGGCATGGTGCGGTCCTCTTGTGGTTATTGTGGGTGACAACCAACAATTTAGAACCTGGTTCCAGATTCTTACACACGCGAACCACGAATGTGTGCGAACAACGCACATCTTTCCGGGCGAGCAGAGATCACTGTGGAGGGTGGCGCCTGGTTAACTGAAGAGTTCCGACGCCTGACTCGCCGCCGACAACTCCTCGGTAAATTTCAACAACAGCGGCGCCAACTCATGCAGCCGCGCCCCCGGCATCCGCGCGCTCGGCCCGGCGATGCTCAGCACCCCGATCACTCGCCCATCGCCAGGGTGGCGCACCACCGCCGCAATCGCCGAAGTGCCCACTGCCGAACTCTCTTCGACCCAGGCGTAACCCTGCTCCCGCGCCAGACGCAGGCGCTCGAGCAATTCAATGTTGGAGCGTGGCGCGTTTGGCCCAAGATCTTTCGGCCGCTCGCCGCCCTGACGCTCCACCAGCGATAACGCTTCGGCATCACTCATGCACGCCAGCCACGCATGCCCCGACGCCGTGTAAAACAAGGGCGCATCACGGCCCATGTCCGGGTCGTACCGCAAACCGGCCCGAGCGCCCTGGGACTTGGCAATCCAGGTTTGCCGCTCACCTTCGATCACCCCGAGCCGCACCAGCTCGCCGGTTTCCTGCGCCAGGCGATCGAGCACTGGCTGCACGATATCGGTGCCGCTTCCCGACAGATAACGGAAGCCCATGGCCACTAGTTTGGTCGACAAGTGATAGCGCAGGTTTTCCGGATTCTGCCGCACGTAACCCAGCCGAATCAGTTCGGCGAGCAGGCGATGAGTCGCGCTTTTCGGGATGTCCAGTTGTTCCGCCAGCGTCTGCATCGGCAAGCCGCGAGGGTCATTGGTAAGGCTTTCCAGCACGCTGAAAACACGTTCGATCTGACTGCCGGCCATGGGAGGTTCCACCTGAAATTTGCTCGATTCTAGAAGACAAACCGCTCAATGCGAAATCTGGAACTGCTTGTCCGGTAACCGCCCGCTTTATCGGCTGAACGGTTGCCGAACAGATTCATGTCGCTATATTTTCTGGAATCAAATTCTAAAAATGTGCACTGGAGTTTTCAACAATGCCTGCCGAATCCCATAGCTCTCCGGACATCGACTGCGATGTGCTGGTCGTCGGCTCCGGTGCAGCCGGGTTATCGGCAGCGGTTACCGCTGCCTGGCACGGATTGAAAGTGATCGTGGTGGAAAAAGACCCGGTGTTTGGCGGCGCCAGCGCATGGTCGGGCGGTTGGGCCTGGGTGCCGTGTAACCCACTGGCGCGGCGCGCCGGCATCGTCGAAGACGTCGAACAACCGCGCACCTACCTGAAACACGAACTGGGCCAGCACTACGATCCGGCGATGATCGACGCGTTTCTCGAAGCCGGCCCGCGCATGGTCGAGTTCTTCGAGCAGCACACGTCCCTGCAATTCGCCGACGGCAACGCCATCGCCGACATTCATGGCGGTACCCCGGGCGCGGGTACCGGTGGGCGCTCGGTGATCGCCGCGCCTTATGACGGGCGAAAAGTCGGCAAACTGCTGAAGCGTCTTCGCCCAACCATGCGGGAAACTTCGTTCATGGGCATGCCGATCATGGCGGGCGCGGACCTGACGGCATTTCTCAATCTGACCCGCTCTTTGTCAGCGGCATGGCATGTGACCCAACGCTTCACCCGGCATCTGCGCGACCTTGCCGTTCATGGCCGGGCAATGCAACTGGTCAACGGTGTGGCGTTGGTCGCCCGTTTGGCAAAGTCCGCCGAAGACCTTGGCGTATTGCTGTGGGAATCGGCACCAGTGACTCAATTGCTTCGCGACGGCGACCAGGTGCGAGGCGCGATGGTGAGCACTGAAAGAGGCAGCATCCGCATCCATGCGCGCAAGGCTGTGGTGCTCGCAGCCGGTGGGTTTGCCAACGACATCGAGAGGCGCAAGGCGTTGTTCCCGCGTACACCGACCGGCAACGAACATTGGGCGCTGCCACCGCTTGGCGTGGCCGGTGATGGCTTGCGCCTGGGTGAAAGCGCGGGTGCGCGGGTCGACACCGACATGGCGTCGCCCGTCGCGTGGGCGCCGGTTTCACAAGTGCCGTACCGTGATGGCAGCCTCGGTCACTTCCCGCACATCGTCGAGCGCGGCAAACCGGGGATCATCGGTGTACTGAGCAACGGCCAGCGTTTCGTCAACGAAGCCAACGGCTACTTCGACTACGTGACAGCCATGGTCGCCGCCGCACCTCAGGGTGAAGAAGTGGCTTCCTGGCTGATTTGCACCCATGGTTTTCAACGCCGCTATGGGCTGGGCATCTCTCGGCCATTTCCGGTTCCGTTGTCATCCTTTATCCGCAGCGGCTATCTGAAAACCGGCAACACGATCGAGGAATTGGCCCAGGCTTGCGGCATCGACCCGGACGGCTTGCGTAGTACGGTGGCGGACTACAACCGGCATGCGCGCAACGGTGAAGACCCCTTGTTTGGCCGTGGTTCGACGCCTTACAACCGCAAACAGGGAGACGCCTTGCAGCAACCCAACCCGTGCGTAGCCCCCATCGAGCAAGGGCCGTTTTACGCGGTGAAAGTCCAGCCCGGCTGCTTCGGCACCTTCGCCGGGCTCAAGGTCAATCAACACGCCCAGGTCCTCGGCGAATCAGGCCAAGCCATCGCAGGGCTGTACGCCGCGGGCGGCGACATGGCCAGCATCATGGGCGGGCATTACCCCGCCGGCGGCATTAATCTCGGCCCTGCGCTGACGTTTGGCTACATTGCCGCGCGACATATCGCCGGAATCACTGCTTACGAACAGGAGATCGACCATGCAGCGCATCGTTAATGCACAGGGTTTGAATATGTCCAAACCAGCAGCAAGGCCAATCAACTGGCCAACCTGGCCTCGCTCGAAGTCCGGCTGGATGATGAAGACCGGGCGTTGATTGCCGGTTTGTCCAAACGCGAACGGCAGGTCAGCCCGGACTTTGCGCCAGTGTGGGATACGTTCGACCGGTAATCACCGGACAAGGTATTGGGCGCTCGCCCTGACGCCATAAAAACCTGTCACCTGACGGAATTTGATGGGTTATCCACGTTCAATACAAGTCTGCACTGTTCCCGGTGACCACTGACGGTGACCGGGAATGCGGCCGTGCGCGAAAAGCCGGACGACCGGACTGGCGCCGCTCTCACTCACCAGCAACACTCATCCCCACGGACAATCAGAGGATTCCCACATGCTATGGAAAAAAGGCCGACGCAGCGACAACGTGGTCGACGCCCGTGGTGATGATGCCGGCGGCGGTGGTGGCGGGATGCGCTTTGGTGGCGGCAAGGGCCTGAGCCTGACCGCGATCATTCTGATTGTCGGCATCGGTTGGATCACCGGCCAGGACCCGCTGCAGATCCTCGGCCAACTCACCGGGCAAATGACCGAGCAATCGGCACCCGCACCGACGCAAACCCGCAAGGCACCGCCGGCCAATGATGAAGGGGCCGAATTCGTACGGTCGATCCTCGGTGACACCGAAGACACCTGGGGCCAGGTTTTTCAGCAGGCCGGTCGGCAGTATAAAAATCCGACGCTGGTGCTGTTCAGCAACCGGGTGAACTCGGCGTGCGGCCTCGCGACGTCGGCGACCGGGCCGTTCTATTGCCCGGCGGACCAGAAGGTTTACCTGGACATGAGTTTCTTCCAGGAAATGTCGCAACGCTTTTCCGCGGCGGGTGATTTCGCTCAGGCCTACGTGATCGCTCACGAAGTCGGACACCACGTTCAGACCTTGCTCGGCGTTTCCGCGAAAATTCAGACCGCCCGCCAGCAAGGCCGGCAAATGGAAGGCGACGGCGGTTTGCTGGTGCGCCAGGAACTGCAAGCGGATTGCCTGGCAGGTGTCTGGGCCAACAATGCACAGCAGCGCCTGAACTGGCTGGAACCGGGCGACATCGAAGAAGCCTTGAATGCTGCCAACGCCATCGGCGACGACCGCTTGCAACAGCAAGGTCAGGGTCGCGTGGTGCCGGACTCGTTTACCCATGGCACGTCAGCGCAAAGGGTGCGCTGGTTCAAAACCGGATTTGCGCAAGGCCAGGTCGGCCAGTGCGATACCTTTGCGGCGAAAAACCTATAGATGAACAAGTGGCTGTTGGTTCTGTTGTTCACCTGCGCAAATACCCAGGCTGCCGAGCAGGGGGTCAAGGAGATCAGCCCCGGACGGCTGTTGCTGGAAGAAGGTGAGATGGCGGTGGGCATTGGCCCGGCGCCGGCGAAAATCGAACGCGTGCTGATTATCATCCATGGACGGTTGCGCAACGCCGAAACCTATCGCCAGAGCGCCGAGCGTGCGGCAGAACTGGCCGGGCAAAGCGCGAATACGCTGGTGATTGCTCCGCAATTTCTCAATGAAACCGACGTGGCACTCCAACCCGTGGCCGACACTGTGTTGCGCTGGCAGGGCAATGACTGGATGGCTGGCGGATTATCCACCGCTCCGTTTGCGCTGAGTTCCTACGCGGCTCTCGACCAGATCATCGCCCGGCTCGGCGATCGTCGACAGTTTCCGGATGTGAAAGACGTCGTCATCGCGGGTCACTCGGGTGGGGCCCAGGTGGTTCAGCGTTATGCGTTGTTGAGTCACGATCAACCGGAGCTCAAGGCTGCAGGCGTGCATGTGCGTTATGTCATCGCCAACCCGTCTTCCTACGCGTATTTCGATGAGCGCCGGCCGGTGGCTTTCAGCCACGCCGGTTGCCCGGAGTTCAATCGCTGGAAGTACGGTCTGACAGATTTGCCGGCTTATGCTGAAGGCCAAACGCCCGCGCAACTGGAGGAAAACTACGTCCAGCGTGACATCGTCTATCTACTGGGGCAGCAGGACATCGACCCGAATCATCCGGCACTGGATAAAGGCTGTGAGGCGAAAGCCCAGGGCGCCAATCGGTTGATTCGCGGACGCAATTATTTTGATTTCTTGAAGCGTAGTCATCCACAAGGATTGAATCAGCAATTGATCGAAGTGCCTGGAGTTGGGCACAACGGGGATGGGATGTTTACGTCGCCGGAGGGGCAGAAGGTTTTGTTTGGTCAGTAAGCCTTGCGGTGCCTGAGAGGCCGCCATCGCGGGCAAGCCCGCTCCCACAGGATGCTTCGCCGGATGAGAATTTTGCGTTACATGCAAATCACTGTGGGAGCGGGCTTGCCCGCGATGGCGGCCTGTCAGCGCGCCAATTCCTCAAGCCGAAAGCATCTGCCTCAGTTCCACACAATCCGCCGCATGCCAATCGGTCAACTCCGGCCACGGGTTATCCGGCAGATTCACCAATACCGTACGCGCCCCCGCCGCCCGCCCGCAATCCAGATCAAACCGGTAATCACCGACCATCACCATCTCGCTCGCCGGCACGTTCCAGGCCTCGGCCAGTTTCAACAAGCCACCGGGATGCGGCTTCGGCGGCGCTTCATCACGCCCCAGCACATCCTCCACCGCGAAGCAGTCGGCCAGGCCAATGGCCTCCAGGGTGACATGCGCCAGTTCCCGCGCATTGCGCGTCAGAATGCCCAGACGATAACCGCGCCCTGCCAACTCACGCACCAACTCGACGGCACCCGGCGCCGGTTTCGAACCCAGTGCCAGATCCCGTTCATGCTCCAGCAACCACGCGTGTTTGGCCGCGGCTTCATCGGCTGGCAGCGCCGCGAGGTGGGTCAGAATGTCGTCTTCGGCCGGGATCGCCAATGCCACGCGAATCGCCGCGAAATCATGCACGGCCACCGTCAGGGTGCCGTCCATGTCGAACACCCAGTGCCGCACCTCGGCCAGGCTCATGCCCAATCCTTGCGGTGACGAATCAGGCCTTCCTGGGTGACCGAGGCCACCAATTGCCCCGCACGGTTGAACACGCTGCCGCGAGAGAAACCTCGGGAATTACCTGCCCAAGGGCTGTCCATTGCGTACAACAACCAGTCATCGGCGCGCAGGTCCGCGTGGAACCACAGTGAATGATCAAGGCTGGCAACCTGCATGTCTTTCTGCCAGACCGACTTGCCGTGCGGCTGCATCGACGTGGTCAGCAGACCGAAATCCGAGGCGTAGGCCAGCAGGTATTTGTGCAGCGCCGGCGTATCGGCCAAGGCACCGTCGGCACGAAACCAGACGTACTTGATTGGATCGGACGGCTGCGGGTTGTAGGGATCTTTCTCGGTGACCGGGCGGAATTCGATCGGTTTCGGGCACAGGAATTTTTCGCGCATGTGCTCGGGAATCAGGTGCGCACGCTGCTGGGTCAGTTCCAGCTCCGAGGGCAGGTTTTCCGGGCCGACCACGGTCGGCATCTCGGCCTGGTGCTCGAAGCCTTTTTCGTCGTATTGGAACGAGGCGCTGCACGTGAAGATCGGGTTGCCCTTCTGGATGGCCGTCACCCGGCGTGTGCTGAAACTGCCGCCGTCGCGGACCCGGTCAACCTGATACACAACAGGCAACGCGGAATCGCCCGGACGCAGGAAATAACCGTGCATCGAATGCACATGGCGCGCAGCTTCGACCGTCTGACTGGCCGCCGACAGGGACTGGCCGATTACCTGACCGCCGAACAACTGACGAAAACCCAGGTCCTGACTGCGGCCACGGAACAGGTTTTCTTCGATCGGTTCCAGGGTCAGCAAGTCGACCAGATCATCCAACACTTGGCTCATTCAGACTCTCCTCACACAACGCTATGCCGCGCAGTCTTGGCTGCGGCGGTCGATTCAGGTTCTGGCCGGGGCCATCATTGGCGCCATTGTAAACGTCCGGGCCGGCTTATCCATGCAAGGTTTGCAGCCATTGTTCGCGGGTGATGCGGTACAACACATGGTGACGCAGGGGATGATCGGCCGCGAGCTTGGGGTGCTCAAAGTCATCGGCTGAATCATGGTGCATGCCAATCGCCTGCATGACTTTTTCAGAAGGCGTATTGGTTTGGGTGGTGAAGGACACGACCTCTTTCAGCGCCAAGCGGTCAAACCCGCAGCGCAGAGCGGTCCATGCCGCTTCACTGGCATAACCCAGGCCCCAGTGCTCGCGCGCCAGGCGCCAGCCAATCTCGATGGCCGGGGTGAAGGGCGCGTCGAAACCGACCACACCGAGCCCGGTAAAACCGATAAATGCGCCGGTGTCCTTGCGCTCCAGCGCCCAGAGGCCGAAACCATGCTCGGCGAAATGCCCACGAATCCGTCCGATCAGCGAGGCGCTTTCCAGTCGACTCAAGGGCGCCGGAAAGTAGCGCATCACCTGTGGGTCGGCGCACATCGCCGCAAACTCCGGCAAATCCTCGTCACGCCACTGTCGCAACAACAGTCGTGCGCTCTCGAGTTCCAGTATCGGCTCCATCGTGCCCCTCCGTTTCCATGCTGCAAGTCTACATCGCTGGTAGGATCGTTCACTCATTCCTACACGCCGTACTCAATAAAAGCCTGCCATGCCGCTGCCGCTGATTTACCACGAAGACTACAGCCCCGAGTTCCCTGCGGACCACCGCTTCCCCATGGACAAGTTTCGCCTGCTGCGAGATCACCTGGTGGACAGCGGCCTGACCCGGGACGCCGACCTGCTGCGCCCGCAGCTCTGCCCACCGGAGATTCTCGCCCTCGCCCATGACGCTGCTTATATCGAGCGCTACATGAGCGGCGAGTTATCTCGCGAAGACCAGCGGCGCCTCGGCCTGCCGTGGAGCGAAGCACTGGCCCGGCGCACGGTGCGGGCAGTCGGCGGGTCGTTGCTGGCGGCGGAACAGGCGCTGGAACATGGACTGGCCTGTCACCTGGCTGGGGGCACGCATCACGCGCATTACGACTATCCGGCGGGGTTCTGCATCTTCAATGACCTGGCGGTGATCAGCCATTACCTGCTGGAAAGCGGTCGTGTGAATCGGGTGCTGATCTTCGATTGCGACGTGCATCAAGGCGACGGGACTGCACGCATCCTGCACAACACCCCGGACGCGGTGACCGTTTCCCTGCACTGCGAGAAGAACTTTCCCGCACGCAAGGCAGAAAGTGACTGGGACATCCCGCTGCCCAAAGGGATGGGCGATGCCGATTACCTGAAGGTGGTGGACGATGCGCTGAATTATCTGCTGCCGCTCTATCAACCGGACCTGGTGTTGTACGACGCCGGTGTCGATGTGCATAAGGATGACGCGCTCGGTTATCTGAAGCTGACAGACGAAGGCGTGGCCGCTCGGGATGAAAGCGTCATGCGCCATTGCCTGGGGCGGGATATCCCGGTGGTCGGGGTCATTGGCGGCGGTTACAGCAAGGACCGCAAGGCGTTGGCGCGACGTCACGGCATCCTGCATCACAGTGCGCAGCGGGTCTGGACGTCATCAGGTTGTCATTGAGGTATGAGTCTTTACCCACAATGCCTGTGGAACTGCCTGTGGATAACCTGAGTGAAAGGGCCTGCAGGCCATGTTGCATATAGCCTGCAAAGCGCTGGTTGTTTTTTGATCACTATTTTATGAACACCCCGGAACCAATGTGGGAGCGAGCCTGCTCGCGATGAGGCCCTCACATCCAACATCGATTTTGACTGACCCACCGCCATCGCGAGCAGGCTCGCTCCTACAGTTAACCGTGCTGGTAGAATGCCCGGCTTATTCCGCCAAACCGCAGCGCATTCCATGACCCAAACCTCCGCAGCCCTCCCCCCTCAAGTCGCCATCATCGGCGGTGGCCCCGCCGGCCTGATGGCCGCCGAAGTGTTGAGCCAGGCTGGAATCAAGGTCGATCTGTACGACGGCATGCCTTCAGTGGGGCGAAAATTCCTCCTGGCGGGGGTCGGCGGCATGAACATCACCCATTCCGAAGCCTATCCGGCCTTTCTCGCACGCTACGCCGAGCGTGCACCGCAGATTGCACCGCTGCTGCGCGCCTTTGGCGCCGAGGCGCTGTGCCAGTGGATTCATGATCTGGGCATCGAAACCTTCGTCGGCAGCTCCGGCCGGGTGTTTCCGACCGACATGAAAGCCGCGCCTCTGTTACGCGCCTGGCTCAAACGCTTGCGGGATGCCGGTGTAGTTATCCACACCCGCCACCGCTGGCTGGGCTGGGATGACAACGGTGGATTGCTCATCGGAAGTCCCGACGGCGAAAAAACCATTCGGCCCGACGCGACCCTGCTGGCCCTCGGCGGCGGCAGTTGGTCGCGGCTCGGCTCCGACGGCGCATGGATGTTGCCACTGGAGCAACGTGGCGTAGGACTGATGCCGCTGCAACCAAGTAATTGCGGCTTCGAAGTGCAGGCCTGGAGCGAATTGATGGTCAGCAAATTCGCCGGTGCGCCGCTGAAAAACATCGCCATCGGGCTCAATGACGATGTTCCAAGGCTGGGAGAATGTGTGATCACGGCCACCGGGATTGAAGGCAGCTTGATCTACGCCCTGTCGGCTCCAATCCGCGAAGCCATCAATCAACACGGCTCGGCGACCATTCACCTCGACCTGTTACCGGGCCGACCTGTGGATAAAGTTCAGGCGGCGCTGAGCAAACCGCGCGGTTCTCGTTCAATGTCCAAACATCTGCACAGTCAGCTGGGGATTGATGGCGTGAAAGCAGCGTTGCTGCGCGAGCTAACGGCGGCTGAATGCTTCGCCGATCCGGCGTTGCTGGCCAAAGCGATCAAAGCGCTGCCACTGACGCTGGTGAAAACCCGTCCACTGGACGAAGCCATCAGCAGCGCCGGTGGCGTGATGTTCGAGTCGATGGACGAACGTTTGATGCTCAAGCAACTGCCTGGCGTGTTTTGCGCGGGGGAAATGCTGGATTGGGAAGCGCCGACGGGGGGCTATTTGCTGACCGCGTGTTTCGCCAGTGGGCGAGCAGCGGGGTTGGGGATGGTGGAGTGGCTCAAGCGCCAGGATTGAGACCGAGGCGCGCCCATCGCGGGCAAGCCCGCTCCCACAGGTGACCGTATTCCCATGAAAGAACTCGGTTACCTGTGGGAGCGAGCTTGCTCGCGATGAGGACTTAGCAGGCGCCGCCGAGAATCAAGGCTTACGCTTACGCGGCCCGGTATTGAATACCGGCACCTTACGCACAGGCTTGATCGAAGGCTCCGGCGCCGAAGCATCCCCGCTCTCGACCCATTTACCCAAATTGCGTTTACCGCCACCGGAGGTCTTTGGCTTCTTCGGCTTTTTCGGTTTCTTCACCACCTGACCGCTGGCATCGGTATCCGGCACACGGTGCTCAGGTTCAAAGTCATGCTCCATCTGCCGAGGCAACGTCTGACGCGTCAACGTCTCAATGGCTGACAGCAAATTCACTTCATCGGCACACACCAGCGAAATAGCCTGCCCGGTGGCACCCGCACGGCCGGTACGACCGATCCGGTGGATGTAGTCCTCTGCCACGATCGGCAGGTCGAAATTGACCACCAACGGCAGATCTTCGATGTCCAGACCACGGGCGGCGACGTCGGTGGCCACCAGGATCTGCACTTCACTGGCCTTGAACCGGTCCAGCGCACGCTGACGGGTCGCTTGAGGTTTGTCACCATGGATGCCGTCGGCATTGATGCCCAGGCCCTGGAGTTTTTCCACCAGCGCGTCCACGCCGTTGCGGGTCTTGGCGAACACCAGCACCTGCTTCCACTTGCCCTTGCGCAGCAAATGGATGAACAGCTCCGGCTTGCGCTTCTTGTCCACCGTCACCACCCACTGTTTAACGGTGTTGGCCGCAACGTTGCGCGGGCTGACTTCGATGCTCAGCGGATCGTTGAGCATTTGCCCGGCCAGCAGGCGAATCGCATCGGAGAAGGTCGCGGAGAACAGCAGTGTCTGACGTTTCTTCGGCAGCACCCGGTAAATGTTCCCCAGCTCCTCGGAAAAGCCCAGGTCGAGCATGCGGTCCGCTTCGTCCAGCACCAGGGTTTGCAGCTGGTTGAACTTCAGCGCGTTCTGACGGAACAGGTCGAGCAAGCGGCCCGGCGTCGCCACCAACAGGTCGACGCCTTTGCGCAGCTTCATCATTTGCGGGTTGATGCTGACGCCGCCGTACACCGCGTAAGTGCTCAACGGCAGGTTCTCGGCGTACTGACGCACGGCTTCGTGAACCTGTTCGGCCAATTCGCGGGTCGGCACCAGAATCAATGCACGTACAGAGTTGGCAGTGACTTTCGGCCCTTCCATGGCCAGCAATTGCAGCAGCGGCACAGCGAAACCGGCGGTCTTGCCGGTGCCAGTCTGGGCGGCGGCCATCAGGTCGCGACCGGCCAGCACCGCCGGAATGGCTTGCGCCTGAACCGGCGTCGGGGTCTGGTAGCCGAGCGTCTCGAGAGAGCGCAGCAAGGGTTCGATCAGGCCAAGGGAGGCGAAAGTCATGGGATTACCGTAGGAAAATTCAGCGCGGGTGTGCAAACAAGTGTGCAATGGCGCGCAGTTTACCCTAATTCACGCTCGATTCTGTCTGCACCACGGCAGCCGGTCGCACCGGCGCCCGGCGCCACTGCGGCAAACCGATCAACACCACGGCACTGATGATCACCAACATGGCCAGCGCTTCTTCGATACCGATGGTCTCGCCGACAAACACGATCCCCAGCAACACCGCCACCGCCGGGTTGACGTAGGCGTAACTGGTGGCCGCCGCCGGACGCACGTTTTTCAACAGGTACATGTAAGCGTTGAAGGCGATGATCGAACCGAAGAAGGTCAGGTAGGCCAGTGCCGCCCAACCCTCAATCGGCGGCATGGCTTCCAGATGCTCACCGCTCACGGCACTGCCGATCAGCAGCGCCACGCCACCCACCAGCATTTCCACGGCACTGGCCATCGCGCCCTGGGGCAGCGGCAAGTGCTTGCTCCACACCGAACCAAACGCCCAGGAAGCTGCCGCGAAGATCAACAACAGGGCACCCAGCGGGCTCGACTGCAGGTTGGAACCGAGGTTGAGCATGGCGATGCCGATCAACCCGAGCACAATCCCGGCCCATTCGAGACGGGTATTACGCGCGCCCCAGAAATAGCCGCAGAGCAAGGTAAACAGCGGCACCGTCGCCACCGCCAGCGCGGCGACGCCGGACGCGACGCCCATGTGCTCCGCCACACTGACCCCGCCGTTACCGCACGCCAACAGCAAAATCCCGATGATCCCCGCCGCTTTCCACTGCGCCCAGGTCGGGGCCGGAGCACCGCGCCAGCGCAGGAAGGCGTACATCAAGGTACCCGCGATGACAAAGCGAATACCGGCGAGCAGCAAGGGCGGCCAATACTCCACGCCAATACGAATCACCAGGTAAGTCGAGCCCCAAATCACGTACAAGGCGAAAAAGGCAGCGATCAACGGTAAGGGAAAACGGCGCAGGCCAGGCATGGGGGCAGCTCACAGGCAAGGACAAATGAACAGCTATTCTAGAAAGGTGAACCATAGAAAATAAGTTACAAAACCTGTTTATAGCGCCGGTACACTTTTCAAATCACGGAGATCAGCGCTATAAACCGTGCTTTCGAAAGTCAGTCATTTTTCAGGAATACGACGATGGATAAATACGACCGCATGCTCCTCAGCGCCCTGCTGGAAAACGGTCGTGCGTCCTACGCCGACCTCGCGCGCAAGGTCAACCTGTCCGCCCCGGCCGTGGCCGAGCGCGTGGCCAAACTCGAAGCCAGCGGGGTGATCACCGGTTACCAGGCGAAAGTCGACATGGCCAAGCTTGGCTTGCCGATCCAGTGCGTCATCGAACTGCGCCTGAACCAGCACGGCAACCAGAAGGCCTATGACGACCTGATCAAAATCCCGCAACTGACCGAATGCCACCGGGTGACGGGCGACCCGTGCGTGATCATGCAAGCGGCGGTGGGCTCGATGCCGGAGCTGGAGGAGCTGATCAACCGGATTGCCAAATTCGGGTTCAGCAAGACGTCGATTGTGTTGTCGAGCGCCATCGAAAAGCGCGTGCCGTTGGGGCAGTTGGAAGGGAAACCGGTCTAAAGTTGCAGGAGATCAAATGTGGGAGCGAGCCTGCTCGCGATGACGGAGTGTCAGGCAACATAGATGTTGAATGATCAATCGCTATCGCGAGCAGGCTCGCTCCCACAGGGGTTCACCGGTGTTTCTGTCAGAACCCGCGGTGGCGCTTGAGGTGCTCATTGATCTTCGCCGCCGGCACTTTCTGCAGGCTGACCAGCAGATCATGGGACAACTCGCGCAACCCATGCTTCTGCCGCAGTTCCTGCGCCAGATGCGCCGTCAGGTTGGCGGCCATCTCGGCGTCAGCCATGGCCCGGTGAGCCTTGCCAGTGTTGGGCAGGCTGGCGAAGGTGGTGAGCGTCCCGAGTTTGTGATTCGGCGCAGCGGGCATGAGGCGGCGGGCGAGTAACAGCGAGCAGGCAAAGTTCTGCAACCGCGTGCGTTTGATCCGCCCCAGTTCAAAGTCCCAGAACTTCTGGTCGAACGCGGCGTTGTGGGCCAGCAACGGCGTAATGCCGACGAATTCGTTGACCTCGTTCATCACCTGCTCGGCTGATGGCGCGGTGCGCAGCATCGCGTTGCTGATGCCGGTGAGTTGTTCGATGAAGGCCGGGACGCGCACGCCGGCGTTCATGAGGCTCTGGTAACGCTCGACGATGCGCCCCTGTTCAAGGATCACCACGGCGATTTCCGTGGCCCGGCAGCTGCTGCTCGGGGAGATCCCGGTGGTCTCAAAGTCGATGACTGCTATGCGTTCCAAACCTGTTTCAACTCCGTAAAAATCAATTCTTGAGCAGCAACGCGCCTTCGATCGGCACGTAGCGGCTGGCGGCGCGGATCAGCGAGTTGGCCGTCAGGCCTGGCACGCCGTAAGCCACGGCTTGCACGCCGTGCTTGGCGATGATGCGCTCCAGCAGCATGTCGAAATCGCCGTCGCCGGA
Organism: Pseudomonas sp. 300; assembly: GCF_055803035.1. Lineage (NCBI taxonomy): Bacteria > Pseudomonadati > Pseudomonadota > Gammaproteobacteria > Pseudomonadales > Pseudomonadaceae > Pseudomonas > Pseudomonas sp. 300. The sequence continues at coordinate 3,911,048 of NZ_JAVLRV010000002.1, forward strand.
GGCCAGCACCACTTCATCGACGTGGTCCGCCGCGTCCATGATGTCGAGGGTGATGCCCACGTCCCAGTCGCCCTTGGCCGAGCCGTCGCTGCGCTGGATGTAGGGTTTGAGCTTCACGGTGAAACCGAGGTTGCGCAGGATCTGCTGAAACTGCTGCTGCTTGCTGTCACCACGATCGATCGCGTAGGCATAGGCCTCGACGATCTCGCCCTGTTTGCTGATGTCAGCCCACAACGCGGCGTAGTTGAAGTGGCAACCATAGGCCTGACGCACGGTGTAATAGAGGTTTTGAACGTCGGCGAACACTGCAATTTTTTTCACCGGTTTTCCTCAAGGCTGGATCAGGCACCGGGCCCGAAAAGTTGCCCAGTATGCCAGCCTGAAGGATTGTTCCGCGAATAATCGGTCCGGAGCGCCGCAGCGCTCCGGACGAATGGCGTGTCAGACGAAGGAATCGTCGTCGCCGCCGAAGAACGATGAGCTGTCATCGTTGTAGTCGGCGTCGGTAAAGCCGCCCTGATCACTGGCGTTGTCCGCCACACGCTGATCATCGGCCCAACCGCTGTCATTGCTCTGATCGTTGACCTGAGCCGGCTCTTCCTTGATGACTTCGACGACCTCCTGAGGCTGCTGATTGCTGTGGAACAGGCTGCTGATGCCCTGCGCCAGCATCACGCCACCCGCCACACCGGCGGCGGTTTTCAGCGCGCCACCGAGGAAACTGCTGCCGGCCGCAGGCGCCTGCTGTTGCGGCGCGTAGTTCTGCTGCGGTGGCGGTGCAGCGAAACCCTGCTGCGGCGGCTGCGCGTTGAATGAGGGCCGCCCCGGTTCGCGCCAGCCACCGTTGGAGGGCGGCGCACTCTGAGCAGGCGCCTCACGGGAGCTGCCGCCGAAAATACTCGACAAGAAGCCACCGCCGCTTGGCGCCGGAGCCACCGTCTGCGCCTTGGCCGATTGCAGCTCGGCCTGCAATTGCTGGACTTGCTGGGTGAGTTGCTTGTTCTGCGCGTCGAGGCTCTTGATCGCGGCCTCCTGCACCAGAATCGCCTGGGTCATGAAGTAGCCCGCCGCAGGTTGGCGAGTCAGATGCTCCTTGATCCGCGCCTCGGCCTGGGCGTCACGCGGGGCTGAGTCCGTTTCGGCCTGTTGCAGCCGGGAAAACAGTCCATCGATCAGGGTTTGTTCTTCGCTGTTCATGGCGACCTCGTAGATTGCCGGGGAAATCGTTGACCTTCTCCAGGGAGGATACGGCGCTCGACCTTAATGGAGGCTGAAACAAGTTGTTTCAATGACCTTTACCGAACGTTTACGTTTGCGCCCCGAAGCGCTGCATCGGTTAAAGTGGGCCACTGCTTTCAACCTGCGATACCGACTGATGAATCCGTTCGATGTACTGCGTGACTCTTTGTATTTCTTCAAGCGCAATCTGAGCCAGATCGTGCAGCTGTGCCTGCCGCTGGTGATCCTCGAGACGCTGCTGCAACAAGTGGTCGACCACTCCACCGAACCGGACAGTTTCCCCGGCATCAGCGTGATCGTCGGCCTGCTGGTGTATCCGCTGTACACCGGCGCGCTGATTCTGTTTCTCGACGCGCGCAGCCGAGGCGAATCACCGCGTAACCGTGACCTGCTGACAAGGTCCGCCTGGCTGTGGCCGCGCTTCGCCCTGCTGACCGCGCTCAATACCTTGCTAATCCTGCTCGGTCTGTCGCTGTATTTCCTGCCGGGCATCTGGCTGATGGTGACCCTGGCGTTCGGCGAATACCTGCTGGTGCTGCGCGGCCTGGCGCCACTGGCGGCAATGAAAGAAAGCCTGCGCCTGACCCGCGGTCATTTCCTGCGCATTCTGGTGTGCATTCTGTGTGTGATGGCCCCGTTGTGGCTGCTCAAAGGCGTGACCCTCAACGTTTACCCGGAACCGCAGAACCCGGTGATCTCCCTGCTGATCGACAGCGCCCACAGCTTCCTGCAACTGTTCACCAGCGTGGTGGTGTTCCGTTTGTTCATGCTGATCAGCGACGTTCCCGAGAAAATCGACCGACCGCTCTAAGCGTGGGCTTCGGCCCCGCTCTCGGTTATGCTCGGGGTCATCTTTTGTAACGCTATAAGCCGAGCCATGACCCGTCTACTGCGCTACACCCTGCTGGGCTTGTTGATTGCGATCGGCCTGATTGCCCTGCTGATCTACAGCCTGACCTGGCGCCCTGAAGCCAAGGAAGTTCTGCCCGTCAGCTGCAATGCTCAAGCACCGACACTGGTGCCCGGCCAGGCGTTGAAAGTGATGACCTGGAACGTTCAGTACCTGGCGGGTAAGCGCTATGTGTTCTGGAATGACCTGGCCGCCGGCAGCGATGAAAAACCGACGCCTGAAGACATGGCCTTCAGCCTCGATGAGGTGGCGCGGGTCATTCGCGACGAACAACCGGACATCGTGTTGTTGCAAGAACTCGATGACGGCGCCAAGGCCAGCGATTACCAGAACCAGTTCAAGCTGCTCCAGGAACGCCTCGCCGACCTCTATCCGTGCAGCGCTCATGCCTTCGACTGGAAAGCCGACTTCGTACCGCAACCGCACCTCTTCGGCAGTGTCGGCCGACAACTGGCAACCCTCAGCCGCTACCAGATCGATCACGCCGAACGCCTGCAATTGCCGGTCGCGCCGGCCAACCTCATCAGCCGCCAGTTCCAACCGAAAAATGCGTTGCTCGTCACTTACCTGCCCTTGAGTGACGGCGGTCAGATAGCAGTGCTCAACACCCATCTGGACCGCGCGACCCAACCTGATGAAACGCTACAGACCCAGGTGACGGCGGTGGCCAAAGTCCTCGACAAATACGAAAGCCGTGGCACGGCGTGGCTGATCGGCGGCGACTTCAACCTGTTGCCGCTGGGGCAATATCGACGCTTGCCCACTGAACAACGCACGCCCTACTCCGCCGACAGCGCGTTACACCTGTTGTGGGACAAGTACCCGATGATCCCGACCAACAATGAAGCGAGCGGCATCGATCGGGCGCAGTGGCTGACGCATTACCCGAATGACCCGGGGCTGAACGGCCCGGACCGGACTGTTGACTACCTGTTTTACAGCCCGCGGATCAAACGGGTCGAGGCGACGGTGCGGCAGGACGATACCTTGCGGATCTCCGATCACTTGCCGGTGATTGCGCGGTTTCTGTTGCCGGCCGCACCGTAGCTCAGCCGTACACAAAAACCTGTGGGAGCGGGCTTGCCCGCGATTGCGGACTGTCAGTCAACAACGATGTTGCATGTGATGGCCTCATCGCGGGCAAGCCCGCTCCCACAGGGTCTGTGCACGGCCCACATTCGGCTCAATGCACCTCCTCCAGGTCGTCGTGCAGCAAGCCGAAAATATCGCGCTTCATCTCGATAAACGAGCGCTCCATGACCATGTCCAGGGTCCGTGGACGCTCAATCGGCACGTCCAGAATCTGCTTGATCCGCCCAGGCCTGGCGCCCATCACGTAAACCCGGTCGCCCAGCAAAATCGCCTCGTCGATGTCGTGGGTCACAAACAGCACGGTCTTCTTGCTGTTGCCCCAGACCCGTAACAGCAGCTGCTGCATTTGCAGGCGCGTCTGGCTGTCGAGGGCGCCGAAGGGTTCGTCCATCAGCAGGATCTGCGGATCGTTGGCCAACGCCCGGGCAATCGCCACCCGCTGCATCATGCCGCCGGACAGCTGCTTGGCGTAGTTGTCGGCGAAACCCGTCAGGCCGACTTCATTGACGTAGTGATCGACGATCTCCTTGCGCTGCGCCGCCGCCATGCCGCGACGCTTGAGGCCGAACTCGACGTTCTGGCGCACGGTCAGCCACGGGAATAGCGTGTAGCTCTGGAACACCATGCCGCGATCCGCGCCGGGGCCCTGCACTTGCTGACCGCCGACGTAGATCTCGCCTTCCGTGGGCTCATTCAGGCCGGCCGTGAGGTACAGCAAACTCGACTTGCCGCAGCCCGACGGCCCGACCAGCACCGCGAATTGTTGATCCGGGACTTCGAACGAAACCTGATCCAGTGCAGTGAACACACCGCCATCGGGCTTCTGATAACGCAGGCTGACCTTGTCCACTTGCAGGCGTGGCGCGGCGTGCACCGGGGCAGCCATCGGGGTGACGAAACGCGGGTTGACGGCAGTTACTGAGCCCATGCGGCAATCCTCAGACGAAGGAAACGGAACAGTTGATCAGTGACCAGGCCCAACAGGCCGATGATCGCGATGGCGAGGAAAATCACATCCACCTGAAAGCCACGCATGGCCTTGAGGCTCAAGTAACCCAGGCCACTGGAAGCGGCGACCAGCTCGGCGACCACCAGGTAAGTCCAGGCCCAGCCCATGGTCACGCGCAAGGTGTCGAGCACACCGGGCAAAGAGGCCGGAGCGATCACGTGCAGCACCGCATCGCGGCGGTTCGAGCCCAAGGTATAAGACGCATTGATCAGGTCCTTGGAGATGCCTTTGGACACGTCCGCGATCATCACCAGTTGCTGGAAAAACACGCCGAAGATGATCACCGAAACGCGCTGTTCCAGACCGATGCCGATCCACAAAATGAACAGCGGCACGAACGAGGTTACCGGCAGGTAGCGAATGAAATTCACCATCGGTTCGAGGAACGCCTGAACGATGCGAAAGCTGCCCATCAGCAACCCCAGCGGCACCGCCACCAGCGACGAGACGACGAAACCGACGATCACCACTTCAAGACTGGCCCACACATGCAGGCCGAGGGTGCCGTCTCGGCTCAGGCGCACGGCGGCTTCGACCACCGCGCCCGGTGTCGGCAGGAACATGCCCGGCACCACGCCGCCATACGACAACCCGGCCCACAGGCCAACCAATAACACCCAGGCCAAGCCGCTTGCGCTCCAGATCACTGAAACCGGCAGGCCGGTCTTGGGCGTGATGCAGCGGCTCAGCCATGAATTGCGCTTGAACATGCGAACCTCCTAGAGCGGGGTGACGAAGCGGTTGTCGATCAGGTCGTCATTGCTGACGTTGTAGGGTTTGCCCTGCAATTCACTGGCGGTTTCATTGGCCAGTTTGATCAGCGGTTCGCTGTCGCCCGGCTTGCCCGGCGAGCCCAGGAGTTTTTCGCTCATGGCCTGATCGTAGAAACGCACGCCTTGCGCGGCCGCTTCCAGTTCCTTCGGATCGGCGAGGTAACCACCCACGCCCTTGGCCATGATTTTGTAGGCTTCCTTCGGATGGTCCTTGGTGTACTGCACCGCTTTGTACAGACCGGCGACCAACGCCTTGACGTCTTCCGGTTGCTTCTCGATGACGGTGCAGTTAAGCGCGACCACATCGACGATCACCCCCGGCGTGCTGCTGCTGTCGATCAGCACTTTGCCCTGTTGCTTGCTGCGCACCATCGACAGATGCGGTTCCCAAGTCACAGCGGCGGGTACACGCCCGGCGATGAACGCGGTGGCGGCGTCATCAGCCGTCATGTTCTGCACGGTGATGTCGCTCATGCTCATGCCGTGTTTTTTCAGCAAGTACGACAGCCAGAACTGCGAGGTGGAACCTTCGTTCACCGCCACGGCTTTGCCCTTCAGCTCCTGCAGACTCTTGACGTCCTTGCCTACCAGAACACCGTCGCCACCATGGCTGTCGTCCAGTGCAGCGACCGCTTTGAAGCAGAATTGCGGACGGTACTTGAGCACCTCATCGATGGTCGACGCCGAGCCGGACAATTCACCCGACGCTTGCGCGGCCATGTACATCGAGGCTTCTTCGACGACGGGCAATTCGACGGTCAAACCGTTCTCCTTGAAGTAGCCCAGGTCCTGGGCGAGGTAGAGCGTGCCGTAACCGACCCACGTGGTGTGGCCGATAGAGAGAGTGCCGGCCTGGGCGCTGGTGGCAACCGTGGCGGCGATGGCGGTGATCGCCAGTGGATGAGCGACGCGGGTAAGCAAGGACTTGATCATGGAGCACTCCCAAAGCTGTTGATTTAGTTTTGTCATGGGCAGTACGGCCAGCAGCGTTTGGAGAAGAGCTGCCACGGGCGGTCTCTGATGGACCTTTTTGTGGGCAGCGTTCGGCTGACTGGCGAGGTCGATGTTGGCCCAAGGCCGAGAGAAGGAAAATCAGGAAATATGTCGTTGGGAGTGATGAAAAAACTGGGTAGCGCGCACTGAAAATGAGCGCTGTTTGCGGGGGCGCACGGGACGGGTGCAAAAGCTTAGAGATAGGTTGCGGGAGAGAAAGCTATCGCGAGCAGGCTCGCTCCCACAGGGGTTCCATGTCGTCCTCTCTACCGAGGTTGACACAGTCCCAATGTGGGAGCGAGCCTGCTCGCGATAAGGTCCGAAGGACCTTCCGGCCAGATCAGAGCCGGCCGTATTCCTGAGCCGTACGATCCACCGCTTTCAGGGTTTTGCCAACCAGCTCATCAACCTCTTCACGACTGGCAATCAACGCCGGCGCCATGATCATCCGCCCCAGCGTCGAACGAATGATCACCCCTTCCTCAAAGCCAATCGTGCGGCAGCGCCAGGCGATGTCGTTCTCGTTGGCAAAGCGCTTGCGGCTGGTTTTATCCTCGGCCAACTGCAACGCCGCCACCATCCCGACACCCTGGATATCCCCCACCAACGGATGGTTGCCGAACACCTCGCGCAAGCACTGTTGCAGGTACGGGCCGATGTCATCCTTGACCCGCGTCACCACGCCTTCATCGCGCAATGCCTTGAGGTTGGCGATGGCCACCGCTGCCGCCACCGGGTGCCCGGAGTACGTCAGGCCGTGGGCAAACACCCCGCCCTGCTCCACCAATACCTGGGCCATTTTCTTCGACAGAATCAGCCCGCCCATGGGGATGTAGCCGGAGGTCAGACCCTTGGCGATCGACAGCGTGTCCGGCTCGAAACCGAAGTGCTCGTGGGCAAACCATTCGCCAGTGCGACCGAAGCCGCCGATCACTTCGTCAGCGCACAGCAACACGTCGTACTTGCGGCAGATCCGCTGAATTTCCGGCCAGTAGCTTTCCGGTGGAAAGATCATCCCGCCCGCGCCCTGGAACGGTTCGGCGATAAACCCGGCGACCTTGTCCGCGCCCAATTCAAGAATCTTTGCTTCCAGTTGCTGCGCCGCCCGCAGGCCGAATTCAGCCGGGGTCAGGTTGCCTTCGTGGGCGAAGAAGTACGGCTCGTCGATGTGCTCGATGTCCGGCAGCATGCCGCCCATTTCGTGCATGAACTTCATGCCACCGAGCGCCGTCGCCGCCAGCGTGGAACCGTGGTAACCGTTCCAGCGACCGATCATGATTTTCTTCTCGGGCTTGCCGAGGATCGTCCAGTAACGCCGCACGGTGCGAATCAGCACCTCGTTGGCTTCCGAGCCGGAGTTGGTGTAGATCGCGTGGCTGTAGTGCCCCGGCAACAGGCTGAACAACAGCTCCGACAGCTCGATCACTTGCGGGTGGGTGGTGTGGAAAAACATGTTGTAGTACGGCAACTGTTCAAGCTGTCGGGTCGCCGCAGCCGCCAGATCCTTGCGACCGTAACCGAGGTTGGTGCACCACAGCCCGGACATGCCGTCGAGGTAACGCCGACCATCGTTGTCCCACAGGTGCAGGCGCTCTCCACGGACCATCACCCGTGGCCCTTCATCGTTGAGCGCTTTCTGATCGACGAATGCGTGAATGTGGTGCGCAGCGTCGGCGGCCTGGTAGTCGCGGGTTTCACGTGGTGTGGTCATCGCCAGTTCTCCGTTTTGTTGTGAGCGGCTGTTATGCGCGCAGCTGAAACCAGGTGGTCTTCAACTGGGTGTATTTATCGAATGAGTGCAGCGACAGGTCGCGGCCGAAACCGGACTGCTTGCCGCCACCGAATGGCACGGTCACGTCGAGCGCATCGACGCTGTTCACCGACACCGTGCCCGCACGCAATTGCCGCGCCACGCGGTGGGCGCGATTGAGGTCGTCGGTCCACAGCGACGCAGCCAGCCCGTAGACGCTGTCGTTGGCCAGTTGCAAGGCGTGTGCCTCGTCATCGAACGCGGTGACCGCCAGCACCGGGCCAAACACTTCGTCGCGAAACAGCGGCATGTCCGGGCTCACGCCGGTAAAAATCGTCGGCTGAATGAAGTTGTCGGATCCGTTGAAAATCGACTGCCGACCGCCACACACCTTGCTCGCGCCCTGGCGTTCGGCTTGCTCGATGAACTTCATGATTCGTGCGGTCTGGCGGCTGTCGACAATCGCCCCGGCGCTGCTCGACGGGTCCAGCGGATCGCCCGGCAACCACCGTTCGGCCTGCATCTTGAGGCGCTCGACGAACTCGTCATGGATCGAACGCTGCACCAGCAACCGCGAGTTGGCCGAGCACACTTCGCCCTGATTGAAGAAGATGCCGAACGCGGCTTTCTCGGCGGCCAGATCCAGGTCCTGACAATCGGCGAATACCAGGTTGGCGCTCTTGCCACCGCACTCCAGCCATACCTGTTTCAGGTTCGATTGCGCGGAATACTGCATGAAATATTTGCCGACTTCGGTGGAGCCGGTGAACACCAGGCAATCGACGTCCGGGTGCAAACCGAGGGCTTTGCCGGTTTGTTCGCCGAGGCCGGGCAGCACGTTCAGCACGCCGGCGGGAACACCGGCCTCCAGCGCCAGCTCGGCCAGACGCAGGGCAGAAAAAGGCGATTGCTCGGCGGGTTTGAGGATCACCGAATTGCCTGCGGCCAAGGCTGGCGCGAGCTTCCACGCGGCCATGTCCAGCGGGAAATTCCATGGCACCACGGCGGCAACCACGCCCAGTGCTTCGCGGGTGATGGTTGCCAACACGTTCTGTGCGCTCGGGGCGATCTGGTCGTAGAGCTTGTCGAGGCTTTCGGCGTACCAGCGAAATACCCCGGCGGCGCCCGGCACGTCGATGTTGTAGGCGTCCATCACCGGTTTGCCCATGTTCAGCGAATCGAGCAGTGCCAATTCTTCGCGGTGAGTCATGATCAGATCGGCCAGACGCAGCAGCACGAGCTTGCGCTCGGCCGGCGAACGCGCCGACCAGGTGCCGGCCTCAAACACCTGCCGCGCATTGTTGACCGCGACGTCGACGTCCTCAGCGCCGCACGCGGTCACGTTGGCCAGGCACTGGCCGGTGGCCGGGTTGATCGCGGCGAAGGTCTGGCCCGACTGCGCCGAACGCAGTTTGCCGTCGATCAGGGCCTGGTCGGGAAACGTCAGCGCAGCGGCTTGGTTTTGCCAGTAGGTAAGCTCGAACACGTTCAGATGCTCCATGGGCTTTTCTTGTGAATTGGATGGTGGCCCAGACCCGTGTCGAGGAAAAATAGTAAAAATGTCTTCGCAGACCATGAAAAAACTGGGCAGCCCATCTCCACGGTTGCGCGGTATGTGGTTATTGTTCAGGCACAACAACACCGTCGTCAGAACGGATGCAGTCGGCGTAAAAATTGCCTGGATGTCGAGTCCATCCACCCCGAGGTTTGCCGTGGCTGCCTACAACCTGCGTCAATTGAAGTACTTCATCACCACCGTCGAATGCGGCAGCGTCGCCGAGGCGTCGCGCAAGCTGTACATCGCTCAGCCGGCGATCTCCACGGCGATCAAAGGCCTGGAAGACAGCTTCGGCGTGCAACTGCTGATCCGTCATCACGCGCAAGGCGTGTCCCTGACCCCCAGTGGTGCACGCTTCTACCGCAAGGCCCAGGAACTGTTGCGCATGGCCAAGGAGTTCGAGCAGAACGCTCTGGCCGACAATGACGTGGTAGCCGGGCAAATCGACATCGGCTGCTTCGAAACCGTCGCGCCGCTGTACCTGCCGCAATTGATTGCCGGGTTCTCGGCGCTGTACCCCGGCGTGAAAATCCGCATCCGCGATGGCGAGCAGCAAGAGTTGGTGCAAGGCCTGACCTCAGGCACCTTCGACCTGGCGATCCTCTATGAACACGACCTCGACGCCACCATCGAAACCGAACCGCTGATGCCGGCGCAGCGGCCTTATGCACTGCTGCCGGCGGATCACCGGTTTGCCCAGCTCAAACAGGTTTCACTGCGCGACCTGTGCCTGGAGCCGATGATTCTGCTGGACGTGCAACCGAGCCGGACCTACTTCGTCAGCCTCTTTGAAGAACTGGGCCTTTCGCCGAACATCGCCTTCAGCTCACCGTCGATCGAGATGGTTCGGGGCATGGTTGGGCAAGGGTTCGGCTTCTCGATCCTGGTCACCCGCCCGCACTCGGAATGCACCTACGACGGTCAGAAAGTGGTGTGCGTGGACATCATCGAAGACGTCACCGGCTCAGGACTGGTGGCGGCGTGGCTCAAACGCGGGCAACTGACCAAACCGGCGCAGTTGTTTGCCGATTATTGTCGAGAGCAACTGACCGCTAAATCTCAAGGTTCACACCTGCTCTTGTAGGAGCGCGCTTGCTCACGATGGACTTGAAGGCGGCGCTTGTTCCCAGTCAGTCGTGCTTCGTTAACACCCCCGCAAGGTCGCTCAAGCGGTTTTGCCAAGGCGTTCAAACTGGCACTGGTATTGGGCGTCCTTCAGGTTGGTTTCAAACGCCTCGAGCCCGGCGTAAACCTGCTGCAACCCTTCGATCCGGGCCATCAACTCCACTTTCTTGTCGGCAATTGCCTTGCTCGCCAAGTCCCAGGGCAGCTCCTGGCCCCGGTGATCCTGGAGGATCGCCTGCATTTCCTTAAGCTTGAAGCCCAGTTGCTGGGCACATTTGATGAACGTAAGCAGTTCAACGCTCTGCTGGTTGTAGACCCGATATTTGCCTTCCCGCTGGGGCGGCGGCAGCAAGCCAATGTCTTCATAGTGGCGGATGCTTTTGATCGTCGTACCCGACAACCGGGCCGCTTTGCCGATATACATGAAAAAGTCCTTTTTATGCCAGGAAAGGGGCGCTCGCTTGCGCGGCGGCATCTTTACATAGGCATGCGAACGCGGGAACCCGAGGGCATCAAATGGCGGGGGACTGGCAGGCATGAAGCGGGCATCGCCCGTTGCAGGCGATGCTGCACAACGGGCGTATCAGTGGCTGGCGATTTCCCGGGCTTGCTTGAGCCAGGCATCCCGCTGATTGGACCTGGAACCGAGCAACGGGCCAAACGTCAGGGTCTTCAATGGCTTGATGCCACAGAACGCCAGCGTGGTCTTGCGCATCTGGTGCAGGCCAGGCATCCGATAGACCCATTTGTAATACCACGGTGGAGTGTCCATCGTGACCAGCAGGTGAGCGGTCCGTCCTTTCAAGAGCTTGTCGGGAAAGGCTTTGCCTTCGCGGTATTTGAAGGCAAAGCCGGGCAAAAACGTCCGGTCGAAAAAACCTTTCATCAAGGCCGGAATGCCGCCCCACCAGATCGGATAGACAAAGGCCAGGTGCTCAGCCCAGGTGATATCGGCCTGGGCCTTGAGCAGGTCGGGCTCCAGTGGCTGAATCTGTTTATAGCCATCGTGCAGCACCGGATCGAAGCTCAACGCATCCAGTCGTAACAGACGCACATCATGCCCGGCACTTTTGGCCGCCTCGACATACGCCTCAGTCAACGCACCACAAAAACTGTCGGTTGACGGGTGCCCCAGAATTACCAGTACTCGCTTGCTCATCATGACGACATCCTGAAAGTGAAGCTCTCAGGGTAGGGTGTGCCCGTAACGGGAGAGTCAATGGGTGATTCAACCGGGATTACGAATAATCTGACCTTTATACGAGCGGACCAAAGATCAGGCCGCCCTGGATTGGGTACTGATATAGCGCACGGCGTTGCGGAGCACGGCCGCTAAACCTTGCGCGGTTTGATCCGCGCCGTGGCCTCAGCCACCAGCGGATCATCCGGCCAGTAATGCTTCGGATACCGCCCCTTCAAATCCTTCTTCACCTCGGCATACGTGCTGCGCCAGAAGTTCGCCAGATCCTGCGTCACCTGCACCGGCCGCCGTGCCGGGGACAGCAGATGCAATTTCACCACCTGCCGCCCACCGGCGATGCGCGGCGTTTCGGCCAAGCCGAACAGTTCCTGCAACCGCACCGCCAGAATCGGCGGCTGCTCACTGTAATCCAGCCGAATCGAGGACCCTGACGGCACGCTCAAATGATGCGGCGCCAGCTCCTCCAGCCGCTGCGGCAACGGCCACGGCAGCAGGTTATGGACGATACTCGAGAGGTCCAGATTGGCGAAGTGACTGAGCCGCGAGACTTTGCCCAAATACGGCATCAGCCAATGTTCGAGGCTTTTGAGCAATGCAGCGTCGCTGACATCCGGCCACTCGCTCTCACGCTTGCTACCCAGATCCAACTGCCGCAACAACGCCACCCGCGCCTGCCACTGACGCAACTCCGGGGTCCACGGCAACAGCTCCAGCCCCTTGCGCCGCACCAGATTCACCAGCGCCTGACTGCGCGCGGTTTCATCGAGCCCGGTCAAGGGTTCACGGCTGAGGATCAACTCCCCGACCTTGCGCTGACGCTCGGCGCGCAACACGCCTTCGCGCTCATCCCAATCCAGCTGATCGACCACCCGCACTTGCTCGGCCAACACTGAATCGAATAACGCCGGATCAAAATCCGCCGCCAGATAAATCCGTTCCTCACGCTGGCCCTGACGACTGCCCAGATCGGCGATCACCAGCCACGACTGCTTCATCAAACTGTCAGCCTCGGCGAACAACGCCGCACGACCGTTGGCCAGGCGATACTCCGCGCCGCCCGCTCGACGTTGCTGCGCCACACGGTCGGGATAGGCCAGCGCCAACAGTGCGCCGAGCCAGCGGGGATGATCCGGGTCGCTGACCGGCTCCGACGGTTTGCCGCGCAGGTAACCGCGATACTGACGCGCCAGTTGCCGAGCCCGTTGCACGCCGCCCTGAGCACCGCGCGCGGCACGTTCTTCACCGGACAGCAGCACCAATCGACTGTGCAGATCGGCGCCGGCACCCCGCAAGATATCCCGCTCGCCGAGCAATGCCGCGACATCGCACGCCATCTCTGCCAAGCCAAGCGCCTGACCGCGCAGCAGCAAATGGGCGATGCGCGGATGCGCCGGCAGTTCGGCCATGGCCTGACCGTGGCGGGTCAGCGCTTCGCCGTCCAGTGCCCCCAGTCGATCAAGCAAGTCCTGAGCCTGTGCATACGCGGCGGCTGGCGGCACGTCGAGCCACACCAACTGCCCCGGCGTCACGCCCCAGCGACCGAGTTGCAACGCCAGCCCCGCAAGGTCCGCCGATAAAATTTCCGCACTGGCATACGCCGCCAGTTGCTCGTGTTGATCCTGCGACCACAAGCGATAACACACGCCCGGCTCCAGCCGCCCTGCCCGACCGGCGCGCTGAGTGGCGCTGGCGCGGGAGATGCGTTGCGTGTCGAGACGGGTCATGCCGCTGCCCGGATCGAAACGCGGCACCCGCGCCAGCCCGGCATCAATCACCACGCGCACGCCGTCGATGGTCAGGCTGGTCTCGGCGATGTTGGTCGCCAGCACCACTTTGCGAAAGCCTGCCGGTGCCGGATCAATCGCGGCGCGTTGCGCGGCGAGGTCCAGTTCACCGTGCAACGGGCAGAGCAACACCGGCGTGTTATCGCCCAGCGCATCGGCCAGTTGTTGATGCACCCGGCGGATTTCCGCTTGCCCCGGCAGGAATACCAGGAGGCTGCCGGTTTCATCGTTCAAGGCTTCAAGGATGGTCTGCACCAGGCGCGGCTCGATGAATTCACCGGGCTGGAACGGCCGGCCCCAGCGCATCGCTACCGGGTACATGCGGCCTTCGCTGCGCAGGATCGGGGCGTCATCGAGCAACCCGGCCAGGCGTTCGCCTTCCAGCGTTGCCGACATCAACAGGATTTTCAGCGGCTGATCGTCGCGGAACAGCTCCCGGCCATTCAGGCTCAGGGCCAGCGCCAGATCGGCGTCGAGACTGCGCTCATGGAATTCGTCGAAGATCAGCAGACCCACGCCTTCCAGCGCGGGGTCGTCCTGCAAGCGACGGGTGAGAATGCCTTCGGTGACCACTTCAATACGGGTGTTGGGGCCCACTTTGCTGTCCAGCCGAATGCGATAGCCGACGGTTTCACCGACCTTTTCGCCCAGCTCGCTGGCCAGACGCTCCGCTGCCGCACGCGCCGCCAACCGACGCGGTTCGAGCATCAGAATGGTCTGCCCCGCCAGCCACGGCTCGTTGAGCAAGGCCAAGGGCACCCGGGTGGTTTTACCGGCGCCGGGCGGTGCTTCGAGCACGGCTTCGTGGCGTGTAGCCAAGGCTTCACGCAGGGCGGGTAAAACTTCATCAATCGGCAAAGAAATCATGCTGGCTCCCCAGGGCGTGCCCACAGTAAATTGCGAGTCGAGTTGAAGCTGTGGACGTACCAGGCAAGGCGCGGGACGCAGGTAAGGGTCGTTTCCTTACCAAGTCCCGCAACGCAGCATGGCGCGTCCACAGCTTCAGCCCGGAGGGCCGAACCCCGATCAAATTCATCAGCCGTTACACGTGGTCGAACTGGAAGAAACAACTTCAGTACTCAACTATTCCAGGAAGGGGTGAGACGCGGCCGCAATTTACTGTGGGCACGCCCTGCCGGGCCGAGTATAACGGCGAACTGCTCGGTGTTTATCAGGGTCCTAATTCATAGAGACGCCCTTTCGTTTCAAGACTACTCAGGAGATTTCCTATGCGTGTTCCCTTTCGCCTGATTGGCGGTGTATTGGTTGCAACCCTGCTGACCCAGGTCACTGCTTGCGGATCGATTTTCTACCCTGATCGTCGCGGGCAGATCGAAGGCAAGATCGACCCCGCAATCGCAGCGCTGGATGCCGTGGGCCTACTGTTCTACATCATCCCCGGCCTGATCGCGTTTGCCGTGGACTTTGCCTCCGGCGCGATCTATTACGCACCGGGCGAGACTGCGCAGGTGGCGCCGGAAAAACTCAAGGAAGCCATCGGCGCCGACGGCAAGGTCGATACCCACAAATTGCAGACTATTCTTGAAACCGAATTGGGCCGCAGCTTCCCGCTGGACGATCCACGCCTGATCCAGCACAAGGGCAGCACTCAGCAACTGGCCCTGCTCGGCCTGCAGCCTGCCGCGTAATCCGTGCACATAAAGGAATAGCCGCACCTATGATTTCCAGTTCCGAACACGCCCGCCTGCTGCGGCTGGCGACCCGTGCCTCGGTGGCAGTCGCGTGCATGTTGATCGTTGCCAAGGGCATCGCCTGGTGGCTGAGCGGTTCGGTGAGCATGCTCGCCGGGTTGACCGATTCCGTCCTCGACGGCGTCACCTCGTTGCTCAACCTGCTGGCGGTGCATTACGCGTTGCGCCCTGCCGATGACGATCACCGTTACGGGCATGGCAAGGCCGAGTCGTTGGCGGGGATGGCGCAGGCACTGTTCATTGGCGGCAGTGCGGTGTTGATTGCGTTACAGGCGTTTGATCGGCTCAAGCATCCCGAACCGGTGGGTGCGCCGTGGATCAGCATTGGCGTGATTGTGTTTTCCCTGGTGCTGACGTTGGCGTTGCTGATGTTGCAGCATCGAGTAGTGAAGGCCACCGGTTCCAACGCCGTGCGTGCCGACTCCCTGCATTACCGTTCGGACCTGCTGCTCAATGGCAGCATTCTGGTGGCACTGGTGCTGGCGGGGTTCGGCTGGCATCAGGTGGATGCATGGTTTGGATTGGGGATCGCCGCTTACATCCTCTGGAGCGCCATCCAAATCGCCCGGGAAAGTTTTACCGTGCTGATGGATGAAGAGCTGCCGCCAGATGTCAGTCAGCACATGCTCGAACTGGCTTGCAGCGTACCCGGCGTGCTGGGTGCGCATGACCTGCGCACGCGGGTTTCCGGCAACCAGTGGTTCGTGCAATTGCATTTGGAATTGCCGGGCGAACTGACCCTGTCAGTCGCCCACGGCATCAGCGATCAGGCGGCGGATGCGATTCACGCCGCTTACCCGCGAGCCGAGGTGCTGGTGCACGCCGACCCGCAGGAGGCGGTGAAGGCCCCCAGGGTGAATCAGAAACTCACCTGATACCCGCGACTGCTCAGGCAGTTGCCCTGGGCCTGACGGTAGGCTTGCACCACCGAAGGGTCCGGCTGGTAAGTGGCTGTGCGCGGATCGAAGCCACTCTGCTGCACCGCGTACTGATAGCACTCGTAACCGTCCTGATTGACCTGCTCCGGCGACTGCCCGTTGGCCGGATAGGCCACCACGTCATAACCATTGCTGAGCGGTTGCGGCTGCGGTTGCACCGGGGGCTCGACCACCACGTAATCCTGAGTGGTTTCCTGGTAGGCGTAATACGAACCGGCCGCGAGGAACAACAGCGCACCACCAATCCACACTTCGCGGGCGTAATCCGGCAGGTAGCTGACGCGAATCCCCCGTGGCGGCTGCACCACGACATAGCGCGGGCCGAGCGGGCGATACCAGTAGCCGCCGGAGAAGAAATAATCCTGGCCACGATACGGCACGCGATAGTCGCGGTCCGGGAAGCGGTCGATCACATGACCAGGACGATACTGCGGCCCCGGGCCCCAACCATTACCGTGCCCGTCCGGGCGACCGGCCCAGCGATGATCATCGGGACGCGGGCCGTTGTTCTGCCAGTGCTGGTTGTTGTTGTCGTTACGCCGCGGCACGTCATTGTAGTAGCCACGCTGTGGTTGCTGGGTCTGGCGCACGGTATCGGGCCGGCCCTGGATCGGCAGGTCGTTGGCCGGCAATTGCGGCGGCGGCGGTGGTGGCCGAACGGGATTGTTGAAGTCGCGAGGCTGATTGTCGCGTGGCTGATTGTTTTGCCACTGCCCGCCATTGCTCGGCTGGCCGTTGTGCTCGAACTGCCGACTGTTGTCGCCGCGAATGATCTCGTTGCTGTGCGGGCGTGGCTGATTCTGCTGAGGATTGTTTTGCGGGCGGGGCTGATTGTTGCCGCCATGCCCCTGATTGTTGCCCTGGTGGCCGTCGCCCCGCTGCCCGTTATCGGGACCACGGTTCTGCGGCTCATCGGCCAGCGATTGCGCAGTGACACTGATACACAGCAAACCAACACCGGCCAAACGCCAGATGCGCGACTTCATGCTTTTCCTCACTGCGGGTTAGAGCCTGTACGTAAGACTGGGAAAGCACAGGCCGGTTCTGCAACAGGTTATCAGTCGCGCAACTTATTTATTGAGGGGCCGGCAATAAATTGCGGGCAAAAGAAAAGGGAGACCCGTCGGCCTCCCTTTGAGAACTTCGTCCGTGCTCGACGCTTTTGACGTCGGCTCACCTCACGCCGTCTTCTGGACAGTGTGTAGCTCGGGGGCCGGCACATCCCCGGTGGGGGTGGCGGCCGCGACTGGCCTGATTGGGCGAGCCGCTGTGGACTGTTTGTCCGAGCAGTGATTCTGGTGATAAGAATAGGCCTGCAGCGGCGACAGATGATTGCGAAGATTGCTCAAATAAACATGACTTGCGCAATTTTTAACCCTGGATAGATAATCTGCCGCAATTGATATGACAAAGGCCTGATTGATGAGCAAACTCGACCGATACGACCTGAGCATTTTGGCGGAATTGCAGCGCGACGCGCGCATCTCCAACCAGGAGCTGGCCGAACGCATCGGCCTGTCGCCTTCACCGTGTTCGCGCCGGGTCAAGCAACTGGAGGACGACGGCTACATCACCCGCCAGGTGGCCCTGCTGGACCGCAAGATGCTCGGTTTGAGCCTGACCGCCTATGTGCTGATCGGCATGGACCGGCATACGCCGGAGCGTTTCGAAAACTTTGAGGCGGCGATTCGCACGTTGCCGCAAGTGCTGGAATGCAGCCTGGTAACGGGGATGGATGCGGACTATCAGCTCAAGGTGGTGGTGCCGGACATGGATCACTATCAGAAATTGCTGCTGGGGCATCTGACACGGATTGAAGGGGTGACGAGTGTGCGGTCGAGTTTTGTGTTGAATCAGGTGTTGAACAGCACTGAGTTGCCGCTGACTCATCTGCGCAGCTGAATCCGCCATCGCGGGCAAGCCCGCTCCCACAAGGTTTTGTGTCAATCGCAATATCGTGATCGATACATAACCTGTGGGGCGGGCTTGCCCGCGAAGGGGTCTGCACAGGCGACGAATAGCTGCGACACACCGCCGCAGGTCAATACTGCGCCAATCCCCCATGCCGTATACTCCAGCGCCTTTTAGCCCCGCTTGCGCTGGAGTTACCTGATGGATCCTGCAGTATTCGAAGAGTGGATGATGACCGGACTGGTCAGCATTCTGATCATTTTCATGGGTTTCATCGTCTGGGATCTGGCGAAAAAATCCAAGGCCGGGCGCTTTGGCTCGTTCATCCTGTTCTTCGTGCTCGGTCTGGGCGTGGCCGCATTCGTGATCAAAAGCGTGGTCATCGGTTTGATCGAATCCGGGACGTTATAAGCGCGCCGGCACTTCTTTCCACTGGCCCTGATCGAGCCCTTCGATCGACCAGTCCCCGATCCTGACCCGCACCAGCCGCAACGTCGGCAGGCCGACCGCTGCGGTCATGCGCCGGACCTGACGGTTACGCCCCTCGCGAATCACCAGCTCCAGCCAACTGGTCGGCACGCTTTTGCGAAAACGCACTGGCGGGTTGCGCGGCCACAATTCAGGCTCATCCAGTTGCCGTGCTTCGGCGGGCAAGGTCATGCCGTCATTCAGTTCGACACCCTCGCGCAAACGCTGCAACTGCTCAGCGCTCGGCTCGCCCTCCACTTGCACCCAATACGTCTTGGCCAGTTTGTGTTTGGGATCGGCAATCCGCGCCTGAAGCTGGCCGTCGTTGGTCAGCAACAGCAAGCCTTCGCTGTCGCGATCCAGCCGTCCTGCCGGGTAAATCCCGGGAATCTCGATGTAGTCCTTGAGCGTCGCCCGCCCTTCGCCGTCGCTGAATTGCGTCAGCACATCGAAAGGTTTGTTGAACAGGATCAGCTTCGGCTCGGCCGGTGGCGCCTTGGCGACACGGCGCGGGGCTGATGGCGGGGTGTTCACGCCGGGGCGGCGGGAAACGGGACGTTGGGGACGGGACATGGCGAAGAGAACATCTAACGGTCAGGACTGCTAATGCTAGTGCCCTGACCGCCAAATGACCATGACAACTGTTACCGAAACGGCGGCTCGTCGAAGCTGCGCAGTTTGCGCGAGTGCAACGAGTTGAGTTCGGTGCGCAACAGATCCACCGCCTCGATACCGATCTTCAGGTGCTGGCTGACCGCACGCTCATAAAACGCGTTGGCCGAACCCGGCAGCTTGATTTCGCTGTGCAGCGGTTTGTCCGAGACGCAGAGCAACGTGCCATACGGCACTCGCAAGCGATAACCTTGCGCGGCGATGGTGCCGCTTTCCATGTCCACCGCCACGGCGCGGGACAGGTTGATCAGAGGCCGTTCCTGCGCCCAGCGCAATTCCCAGTTACGGTCGTCGTAGGTCAGCACGGTGCCGGTGCGCAGGCGTTTTTTCAGCTCGTCGCCCTTCTCCCCGGTGATATTGGCCGCCGCTTGCTGCAACGCCATCTGTACCTCGGCCAGGGCCGGAATCGGAATGTTAGGCGGCACCACCCGGTCGAGAATCCCGTCGCGGCGCATGTAGGCGTGAGCCAGCACGTAGTCACCAATGGTCTGCGACTGACGCAAACCGCCGCAGTGACCAATCATCAGCCAGCAATGCGGACGCAGCACCGCCAAATGGTCGGTGATGTTCTTGGCGTTGGACGGGCCGACGCCGATGTTCACCAGGGTCACACCATGACCGTCACTGGCAATCAGGTGATAGGCCGGCATTTGATAGCGATGCCAAACCACACCGGCCGCAATCGCCGAGGCTTCGCCGTGATCCATGCTCTTTTCGATGATCACGTTGCCCGGCAGAACCATGCGCACGAAACGCGGATCGCTGCGCAACTGCTCAAGGCCATGAACGATGAACTGGTCAACGTAGCGGTGGTAGTTGGTCAACAGAATCCACGGCTGCACATGGCGCCAGTCGCTGCCGGTGTAGTGCACCAGCCGGCGCAGCGAGAAATCCACCCGCGCGGCGTCGAACAGGGCCAGCGGCAGCGGGTCGGTATTTTCCCAATCGTACAAACCGTCAGCAATACCATCGGTGGCGGCGGACAGGTCGGTACTCGGGAACACCCGCGCCAGCACGGCCGCAGTCACGCCGGAGCCGGCCAGTTCATCGCCCTGCTCGACCACGTACGGATAAGGAATGTTCTGCTGACTGATGCCGACTTCCACGGTCACGGTGAAGTCATGCATCAACGGCACGAGTTGTTCCAGCAGGTATTTGCGGAAAGCCGCCGGATGGGTGACGGTGACGCTGTAGGTCCCCGGCAATTGCACCTTGGCGTAGGCTCGGGTGGTTTGCGGGACTTCGCCGTGGCAATGGTAGGTCAGACGCAGTTCAGGATAACGAAACATCGCACGCTGTTCGGCGTCCGGTTCAACTCGATCCTTGAGGTAACGCTTGAGCGCCTGGTTCAGCGCGGTGGTGGCACGATTGTGCAGGTGAGCAAGCCGGTCCACGGCTTCCTCGGCGGTTTGAACGACAATAAAAGCTTCGGTCACGATCAGCATCCTGTGTTCTGACTTGCAGGCCTTCATCTTGCCTGCATCGTCGCTTCACGGGAACAGTGGCGTGTTGGTTGCACACCCATTCTGAAACACAGATGAACCCTGTGGGAGCTGGCTAGCCAGCGATGACGGCTTATCATTCACCATTGATGGTGACTGACTTGCCGCTATCGCTGGCAAGCCAGCTCCCACAGGGGTTTTGTGTTGTTTACAAAAGCGGAGTCGAGCGGGCGACGATCGCTTCCACATCCAGCCCCCGTGGCAACGCGCCATACACGCGGCCGGCCGAACCGAGACGGCTGGCAATGAAGGCATCGCTGACCGCCGAATTGCCCGCCTCCAGCAACAGCCTGGCCTGTAGCCCCAAGGCGATGTCTTCCGTGAGCTGCCGCGCACGATACTGAATGTCGCTGGTGTCCTTGAAGGCCACCTGCAGTTGGCTGATGTGCGCAGCCAGCCGTTTGTCGCCGTGACCATCGCCCAATTCGCTGAACAGCACATCGAGCACACCGGGCTCTTTCGACAGCGCCCGCAACACATCCAGGCATTGCACGTTGCCGGAACCTTCCCATGTCGAATTGACCGGTGCCTCACGGTACAAACGCGGCAGGATGCTGTCTTCGACATAACCCGCACCGCCCATGCATTCGGCGGCTTCGTTGATCATCGCGGGCGCGCGTTTGCAGATCCAGTATTTGCCCACCGCCGTCACCAGGCGGGCGAATTTCGCTTCGTGCTCATCATCCAGATGATCCAGCGCCTTGCCCATGCGCAGGCTCAACGCCAGGGCCGCTTCACTTTCCAGTGCAAGATCGGCAAGCACGTTCTGCATTAACGGTTGCTCGCTGAGCAGCTTGCCGCCGACCCTACGGTGAGCGCAGTGATGGCTGGCCTGGGTCAATGCCTGGCGCATCAGCGAACTGGAACCGACCATGCAATCGAAGCGGGTCATGGCCACCATTTCGATGATGGTCGGAACGCCGCGCCCTTCTTCACCGACCATCCACGCCAGCGCCCCCCGGAACTCGACTTCGCTGGAGGCGTTGGAGCAATTGCCGAGTTTGTTCTTCAGGCGCTGGATGTAGAACTGATTGCGCGTGTCGTCCGGACGATGGCGGGGCAACAGGAAACAGGTCAAACCCTTGTCCGTCTGCGCCAGCGTGAGGAAGGCGTCGCACATCGGCGCGGAACAGAACCATTTGTGGCCCACCAGCTCATAAGCCTGGCCGGGACCGCTGGCCCCCACCGGATACGCCTTGGTGGTGTTGGCCCGCACATCGGTGCCGCCCTGCTTCTCGGTCATGGCCATGCCGACGGTGACGCCGGCCTTGTGGGCCATGCCGACGTTGCGCGGGTCATATTCGGTGGCGAGGATTTTCGGCAGCCACTGCTTGGCCAGATCCGCTTGCAGGCGCATCGCCGGGACGCTGGCGAACGTCATGGTCAGCGGACAACCACTGCCGGCTTCGGCCTGGCTGTGCAGATAGGTCATGGCGGCGCGGGCGACGTGGGCGCCGTCCTGTGGATGCGCCCAGGGCAGCGAGGTCAGTCCGTGTTCGATGGCCGTTCGCATCAGTTCGTGATACGCGGGGTGAAATTCCACCAGATCAATGCGGTGACCATAACGGTCGTGACTGCTGAACACTGGCTTGTTCTGATTGGCCAGAAACCCCGCTTCCATCAGCGGTCCGCCGGCCAGTGCGCCATAAGCGTCGATACGCGATTCAGCCCAACCGGCCCCGAAACGCCGCGACCACTCCTGCAACGGCAGATCGATGCGATACAGGTTTACACCATCCAGCGACGGTGGCTGGTTGGTGACTTCGTGGGTTTCGGCGAACTGATGCAGGTTCATGACGGGGCTCCTTTGGTCAACCAAGGGATTCAGTTAAGCACTGCCCCGAGGCCGAACAAAGTGGCATATCCGCCTAACTGTCGGCGCTTTCGCCTTGTTTCGGACAAAGCACTCGTCGATATAACGCAGCCTGCAAGTCTTCGAATTTCACCGGTTTGCTCAGGTGATCGATCAAGGCACCGGTTGGGCAACGATCCCGGTCAGCACTCGAGGCAATCACAAACACCGGCAATTCGGCGCAACCCGGCAAGGCCCGGATCTGGCAGCAGACAGACACGCCATCGAGGGGCGACAACTGACCCTCGAGGAGTACGGCGTCAAAAGTTTCACGCTGCAGGATTTCCAGCGCGACCACTGCGTTGCCTGCCGTGCGGACCTGGAACCCAAGCTTGAGCAACATGCCACGCATCACCAATTGATTGATGCTGTTGTCATCCACCAGCAACACCGTGCAGTCCTGAGGCAAGCGCAGGCGCGGGAATTCGCGGGTCATCAATGGCGTTGTCACGCGGTCTACCAAGGGAAGTTCAAATTCGACGTCAAGCTGGAAACGGCTGCCACGACCTGGCTCGGAGCGATGCGTGAGGTTCCCGCCGAGCAGATCGACCAGTTGTCGACAGATCGCCAGGCCGACACCGAGGCCGCCATACTCACGGGTCATCGAGCCGTCGAGCTGGAAGAACCGCTGATACAGCGTCGCCTCGCCCAAATCGGTAAAACCGATGCCGGTGTCGATCACCGCAAAGGACAACGCCACTCTGTCGGGCTCCACGTTTTTACCCGTGACCCGTAGCGCCACCCCGCCCACTCGCGTGAACTTGATCGCGTTATCCAACAGGCATTCCAGGCATTGCGCCAACTTGACGCTGTCGCCGTGCAAGCGGTCGGGCAGGCCCGGCGTCACGTCGACCTTGAAGTCCAGCGACTTGCCCGACGCGTTGCCGTCGAACTGCACCCGCAAAGCATCGACCACACTGCGCAAACTGAAGGTGGACGCCGAAGCCTTGAGCTTGCCGGCCTGCAATTCGGTCAGGGTAAGAATGCCGTTGACCATGCGCATCATGTCTCGCGCCGAACCGGCAGCCGTTTGCTGGTATTGCTCCAGCTCCGGATCCATCTCGACGGTTTGCATCAACTCCAGCGAACCGATCACGCCGTTCATCGGCGTGCGCAATTCGTGGGTCAGCGTGGCGAGGAATTCATCCTTGAGCTTGTTGCTGTGCGCCAGTTGCTGGTTGAGCACTTCGAGTTTCTGACTGGCATCGAACAAGGTCTGCGCCTGCTGCTCGCGCATGGCGTTGATGCGGTCGGCCAGGGCCAGGGACAACAGGGCCACTTCGATGGCCGAGCCGATCTGGCTGGAATACATGGTCAGGAACACGTTCGGCAGGTAACCCAACACCATCAATGTGTTGATGATGCCGCCGAGCAAAAACGCCGACCAGGCGATGATGAAATAACGCGCCACCCGCAAGCCGCGCCACCAGGCGAAAAACCCTGCAGCGAAAATCACCACGGTGAACGTCAGGGCCAACGTTGTCGCCAAGCGCAAGGCCAAGGCGTAACTGGTCATCAACGACAACCCGACAACCACCGCACCGAACGCAATCAACGCCAGCAGTAAGCGATCGAGCCAGCGGTTGAGGGTCGCCGTTTGCAGGAAGCTGCGGGCGAACTGGCTGCCGAACAGCCCTGCGCAACCGATGAAGAAAGGCGTCGCGGCATTGGCCCACCACGGATTGTCCGGCCAGAAATACTGCACGGCCGCGCCATTCACCGACAGCTGATACAGGCCGAACGAGGCTATATAGAAGATGTAATAGAGATAACTGGTGTCGCGCACGCTGAGATAGATGAACAGGTTGTAGACCAGCATCCCCAACAACACGCCGTAAATCAGGCCCAACACATATAGCCGAACCGGCTGTTCTTCAAGAAACGCGGTGCTCGACCACAAGGTGACCGGCGCCTGGATCGACCCTTCGCTTTGCAGGCGCAAGTACACGGACTGCGTTTGATCGGGCGTGAAATTCAGATCGAACAGGTAGTTGTTCTGGCGAATCTCGCGAGTGTTGAACGGCAAGGCGTCGCCGGTCTGACGGGCCAATTGATAGCCACCGCCAGCATCGGGCAAATACAGATCAAGGTGATCGAGGGGTGGATAGGCCAGTTCCAGCAGCCACGTCCGTTGTGCGCCGGGATTGGTCGGGCGGTAATGCAGGTCGATTTTCAACCAGAACACCGAACGCGAGTAACCGGCGTTGAGCGTGGCCTTGTCGTGGGGTTTGAAGTGTCCGGCCGCAGCTTGCGCACGGACATCATCGATGGTCGCCTGACCGTCGGCATCTTCGAACACTTGCAGGGCTCGGCCCAGGGGCAGGCTTTGAGTGAATTCATCGAACTCGACTGCGCTCGCCATGAGGGGCAAGCAAAACAGCAACATCAGCAAATAGCGCATTTAAGCCCCAGCGTGGCCTGTCCGGTTATCTCAGGAAGCCCCTCATTCCTTTTGAGAAGACGTAAAACCGGCATTACCTGTTATTGGTTTGGATCCACTCTAGCATAGCCGTTGATGGCCATTGAACACCATTGAAATTTTTCCTGCAAAGGCTCTAGCACGGGCATTACAGCGGATAACATTGAGCCAGAGTTGATTAGCGGGTCAGTTTTTGCCGATCCCGGCCGTTGCATTGCCCGCCCATGACTCTCTATCGGCAGACCTGGCGGGCACTGCACCCGAAAATTGATGTTTGGTGGTAAGCTCGCGCACCATGAATATCTACAGCTCTCGCCCCGTTGTCCTCTGTCTCTCCGGCCACGACCCAAGTGGTGGCGCCGGCTTGCAGGCAGATATCGAAGCCCTGCTTGCCCAGGGTTGTCATGCGGCCCCGGCCGTCACCGCCCTGACCGTGCAAGACACGGTCAATGTCACGGACTTCCGCGTCCTCGACCGTGAGTGGGTGCTGGCTCAGGCCAACGCTGTGCTCAACGATTCCGAAGTCGCCGCCGTCAAACTGGGCATGCTCGGTTCCCTGGAAATGGTCGACACCGTCGTCGAACTGCTGCAGGCGCACCCGCATTTGCCGATGGTCTGCGACCCGGTGCTGCGCGCCGGCGGTGGCGGACGACTGGGCAAGGATGAAGTCGGCTACGCGATGCGCGAACGCCTGCTGCCCTTGGCCATCATCGCCACCCCTAACCTTCCCGAAGCCCGCATCCTCGCCGAACTGCCCGAAGGCACCGCCGACGAGTGCGCTGAAAAACTCCTGCCGTTCGTCAAACACCTGCTGATCACCGGCGGCCACGGCGATGAACACGAAATACACAATCGCCTGTACAGTCGCGACGGCCTGCGCGAAACCTATACCTGTCAGCGCTTGCCCGGCAGTTACCACGGTTCCGGTTGCACGCTGGCCAGTGCCCTCGCCGGTCGTCTGGCCCAAGGTGAAAACCTCGTCAGTGCCGTGCAGACCGCGCTTAACTACACGTGGCGCACCCTGCGCGATGCCGAGCAGTTGGGCAAAGGTCAGTTCGTGCCGCGCCGCCTGCCGCTGGATTTCTGTTCGTAACGCCATGAGGCTTGCCCGATGAAACTACGTGGCCTGTACGCCATTACCGACAGCCAGTTACTGGCCGGTAAATTTCTTTCGTACGTGGAGGCGGCGCTGGAAGGCGGCGTCACTCTGCTGCAATACCGCGACAAGACCAGCGACGAGGCCCGCCGCTTGCGCGAGGCTGAAGCTTTGCGCGATCTGTGCGAACGCTACAAGACCCATCTGATCATCAATGACGATGCGGAACTGGCCGCACGCCTGAACGTCGGCGTGCACCTGGGCCAGACCGATGGCCCGCTGATGCCGGTGCGGGCACTGCTCGGTCGCCAGGCGATCATCGGTTCGACTTGCCACGCGCAACTTGAACTCGCCGAGCAAGCGGCCAAGGAAGGCGCCAGCTACGTCGCCTTCGGCCGCTTCTTCAACTCCAACACCAAACCCGGCGCACCGGCCTGCAGCCTCGAACTGCTCGACCAGGCCCGCAGCAAATTGCACCTGCCGATCTGCGCGATCGGCGGCATCACTCTGGAAAACGCCGCCCCGCTGGTGGCCCACGGGGTCGATCTGCTGGCGGTGGTCCACGGTTTGTTCGGCGCCGAGAGCACGGCTGAAGTCACCCGTCGCGCCCGCGCCTTTAATGCCCTGCTTTCTATCTAAGTAGCTTAAAAGTCTGATTTGAGAGTCCTATCATGTCTCGTTCCGAAACGCTGTTTGCCAATGCCCAGAAACACATTCCCGGTGGCGTGAACTCGCCTGTTCGCGCATTCAAGAGCGTGGGCGGTACGCCGTTGTTCTTCAAACACGCGGAAGGCGCCTACGTCACCGACGAAGACGACAAGCGTTATGTGGATTACGTCGGTTCCTGGGGCCCGATGATTCTCGGCCACAGCCACCCGGACGTGCTGGACGCGGTGCGTAAACAGCTGGAACACGGCCTGTCCTACGGCGCCCCGACCGAGATGGAAACCGAGATGGCCGACCTGGTCTGCTCGATCGTGCCGTCGATGGAAATGGTGCGCATGGTCAGCTCCGGCACCGAAGCGACCATGAGCGCGATTCGCCTGGCCCGTGGTTTCACCGGCCGCGACAGCATCATCAAGTTTGAGGGCTGCTACCACGGTCACTCCGACAGCCTGCTGGTCAAAGCCGGTTCCGGCGCCTTGACCCAAGGCGTGCCGAGCTCGGCCGGTGTACCGGCGGCCTTCGCCAAACACACCCTGACCCTGCCGTTCAACGACATCGACGCGGTAGAAACCATGCTCGCCGAAGTTGGCCAGGAGGTCGCGTGCATCATCGTCGAGCCAGTGGCCGGCAACATGAACTGCGTGCCGCCGGCGCCGGGCTTCCTCGAAGGCCTGCGAACCCTGTGCGACAAGCACGGTGTGGTGCTGATTTTCGACGAAGTGATGACCGGTTTCCGCGTCGCACTCGGTGGTGCTCAAGCGCATTACGGCGTCACGCCAGACCTGAGCACGTTCGGCAAGATCATCGGTGGCGGCATGCCGGTTGGCTGCTTCGGCGGCAAACGCGCAATCATGTCGCACATCGCGCCGCTGGGCCCGGTTTATCAGGCGGGCACTTTGTCGGGTAACCCGCTGGCGATGGCGGCCGGCCTGACAACCTTGCGCCTGATCAGCCGCCCAGGCTTCCACGCCGAGCTGAGCGACTACACCAGCCGCCTGCTCGATGGCCTGCAACAGCGCGCCGACGCCGCCGGCATTCCGTTCGTGACCACCCAGGCCGGTGGCATGTTCGGCTTGTACTTCAGTGGCGCCGACGACATCGTCACCTTCGATGACGTGATGGCCAGCGACGCAAAGCTGTTCGGCCGCTTCTTCCACCTGATGCTTGAAGGCGGCGTTTACCTGGCACCGAGCGCATTCGAAGCCGGTTTCACTTCGATCGCCCACGGCGAAGCCGAGTTGAAACTGACGCTGGATGCCGCCGAGCGCGCTTTCGCTGCATTGAAATAACCCTGTGCCGCTGACGTTGGCGATTGCCAGCGTCAGCTTTTACCTACATTCCAGCGTCTTTTCTTACTCATCTGCCGATAATCCCCCGTAAACCGGGCGATATATTCCCCGCGCAGCAGAAAAACGAGTAAAGACTTTGTAAGGTTGGCCCTGCTTATTTCATAATGCGCGCTTATTGGATCCCCTCGTTGGGTCCGCGCGCCCTTCAGAGGTAAGTCGATTCCCATGAACCGCACCGGCCGCGCCCTTGCATTGGGCTGCCTGTTGCTCCTTCAGCCCCTGCTCGCGCTCGCACAAGCAGGCGGCAACTCGTTGTTAATCCCAGCGATGGGTCGCTGCACCCTCAATACCCAGCCGCAAGACCTGGCACAGGCCCTCGCCGCCTGTCAGAAAGCGTCGGATGAAGGGAATGCGCAAGCGCAATACGAGTTGGGTGAGTTCTACTACGACGGCAAAAACACCCCGCGCGATCTCAAAAAAGCCCTGGATTACTTCGAAAAGGCCTCGTTGCAAGGCCATGCCCAGGCGCAATTCAAGCTCGGCACCATGTTCTTCCACGGCGAAGGCGTACCGGCCAATAACGTTCAGGCATATATCGTGCTGAAAATGGCGGCGGTCAATGGTGCGGAAGAAGCGCTGGATACGGCGGATGAAGTCGCCGAGAAGATGCCGCGTGAAGAACTTGAGGTTGCAACGCAGGTGCTTGGGCAAATCTTCCGCAAGTACCTGATGGAATTGCAGAGCGTGGATGGGCGTACGCCTTTCTCGCCTCTTCCCTGATTCCAGCGCTGGCGAGGGGGCAAGCCCACTCGCCACAGAGGCTTACTTCTCAGGCATCGGCATCGGAAACGGCATGACATTGCCGACCGCGCCACGGGCTTCGCTGATTTTCGGCGTGCCAAGACGTTCGACTTCGTCGATGCGCACAATCGAATGCATCGGCACAAAACTGCGCACGACACCCTCGAACTGAGCCTTGAGCTTCTCTTCGCTCGGGTCGACGACCACTTGCGTGCGCTCGCCAAAGACGAACTCTTCCACTTCCAGGAAGCCCCACAGATCACTTTGATAGATCTGCTTGGCGTACATTTCGTACACCTGGCCCTGATTGAGGAAAATCACCTTGTAGATTGGAGCTTCACGTTTGGTCATGGTGGGCGAGCAACACATCGGGGGATAAAAATGAGGGCGCGAACTATAGCATAGCCACCAGACGCGCAGCGGTAGGAACCTGGGGACATGTTCCCTATAATGCGCGGTTCTTTGAATCACGTGATGACTGTATCCATGGCCAAGAAGCTTTACATCGAAACCCACGGTTGCCAGATGAACGAGTACGACAGCTCGCGCATGGTCGATCTGCTGGGTGAACATCAGGCCCTGGAAGTTACCGCTCGCGCTGAAGACGCCGACGTGATCCTGCTCAATACCTGCTCGATTCGCGAGCGCGCCCAGGACCGGGTGTATTCCCAGCTCGGCCGCTGGCGCGAACTGAAACTGGCCAACCCTGAAATGGTGATTGCCGTCGGCGGTTGCGTGGCCAGCCAGGAAGGCGCCGCCATCCGTGACCGCGCCCCGTACGTGGACGTGGTGTTCGGCCCGCAGACCTTGCACCGCTTGCCGGAAATGATCGACGCCGCCCGCGCCACCAAATTGCCGCAAGTGGACGTCTCGTTCCCGGAAATCGAGAAATTCGACCACCTGCCCGAGCCGCGCATCGATGGCCCGAGCGCTTATGTGTCAGTGATGGAAGGTTGCAGCAAGTACTGCACATTCTGCGTGGTGCCCTACACTCGCGGTGAAGAAGTCAGCCGCCCGTTCGATGACGTGATTGCCGAGATCATCCACCTCGCCGAGAACGGCGTGCGCGAAGTGACGCTGCTGGGCCAGAACGTCAACGGCTATCGCGGCACGACGCACGATGGTCGCCTGGCGGATCTGGCCGAGCTGATCCGCGTGGTCGCCGCCATCGATGGCATCGACCGCATCCGCTACACCACTTCGCACCCGCTGGAGTTCTCCGACAGCCTGATCCATGCCCACGCTGAAGTGCCGGAACTGGTGAAACACCTGCACTTGCCGGTGCAGTCGGGCTCGGACCGCATTCTTTCGGCCATGAAACGCAACCACACCGCGCTGGAATACAAATCCAAACTTCGCAAGTTGCGCGCGGCCGTGCCAGGGATCTGCATCAGCTCGGACTTTATCGTCGGCTTCCCCGGCGAGACCGAAAAAGACTTCGAACAAACCATGAAGCTGATCGAAGACGTCGGTTTCGACTTCTCCTATTCGTTCGTTTACAGCCAGCGCCCGGGCACACCGGCAGCCGATCTGGCCGACGAAACGCCTGAAGAGCTGAAAAAAGAACGCCTGAATGCCCTGCAACATCGCCTGAACCAGCAAGGTTTCGAGATCAGCCGACAAATGGTCGGTTCGGTCCAGCGGATTCTGGTGACCGATTACTCGAAAAAAGACCCCGGCGAGCTGCAAGGCCGGACCGAGAATAACCGGATCGTCAACTTCCGCTGCGACAATCCGACCCTGATCGGCCAGTTCGCCGACGTGCACATCGATGCGGCACAGCCGCACTCGCTGCGCGGCTCGCTGATCCAGTAACACCACAAATCCCTGTGGGAGCCGGGCTTGCCCGCGATGGCCACAACGCGGTCTGGCTGACACACCGTGTAATCGTTCATCACGGGCAAGCCCGGCTCCCACAAGGGACGGTGTTTGAGGTGGTAGAAACCGGAGACATCCTTTACGTTTTAAACCGGAGACATCCTTTACAGGTGTGAAATACG
>NZ_JAVLRV010000002.1:3941907-3973494 GCF_055803035.1 Pseudomonas sp. 300
CAAGCCAACAGAAACGTAAAGGATGTCCCCGGTTTCAATCGTAAAGGATGTGTCCGTTTCTACAGGTCGAGATATTTAAGAGCTTTCGCACCCGCCTCACTGGCGTTATCCTTGATTTCATCTTAATTGCCCCAGGGCGGCTAAATACGACCTTGAACGCACCCATAGAACCACACCGTTTTATCCTCGAGCCCTTTGAGGCTCGCCGCTTTGCCAATCTGTGCGGGATGTTCGACGAGCACCTGCGCTTGATCGAGCAACGCCTGACCATCGAGATCCGCAACCGCGGAAACCAGTTCGAGCTGATCGGCGACCCCAAACACACCACCTCCGCGGAAAACCTCCTGCGCCGCCTGTACCGGGAAACCAAGGGTACCGAGCTGTCGCCGGACATGGTTCACCTGTTCCTGCAGGAATCGGCCGTCGAAGAGCTGGACAACGTTTCGCCGTCCGAACCCTCCGTAGCCCTGCGCACCAAAAAAGGCATGATTCGCCCTCGCGGCTTGAATCAGCTGCGCTACGTGAAGGAAATCCTCGGTAACGACATCAACTTCGGCATCGGTCCGGCCGGTACCGGCAAGACCTATCTGGCCGTCGCCTGCGCGGTAGACGCGCTGGAACGCGAGCAGATCCGACGCATTCTGCTGGTCCGTCCGGCGGTTGAAGCGGGCGAAAAACTCGGCTTCCTGCCCGGTGACCTGTCACAGAAGATCGACCCGTACCTGCGCCCGCTCTACGACGCACTTTACGAAATGCTCGGCTTCGAACACGTTGCCAAGCTGATCGAGCGCCAGGTGATCGAAGTTGCGCCACTGGCGTACATGCGCGGTCGCACGCTGAACAACAGTTTCATCATCCTCGACGAAAGCCAGAACACCACCGTCGAGCAGATGAAGATGTTCCTGACCCGGATCGGCTTCGGTTCCACAGCGGTCATCACCGGTGACATCACCCAGGTCGACCTGCCGAAAGGCACCAAGTCTGGACTGCACCACGTGATCGAAGTGCTCAAGGACGTGCCGGGCATCAGCTTCACCCATTTCAAGCCAAAAGACGTTGTACGCCACCCACTGGTGCAGCGGATCGTCGAAGCCTACGAGCGCTTCGAGAATCGCGTGGCAGACGAAACACCAAAGGACAGTCGCCGCGATGCTTGAGCTTGATCTGCAACTGGCTACCGAAGCGTCTGCCCCCAGCGAGGCCGAGTTCCGCCAATGGTGTGAACTGGCCCTGCGCCAGCGCACGGCCGACTCAGAGATGACCATTCGCCTGGTCGACGAAGCCGAAGGCCGCGAGCTGAACCACACCTGGCGACAAAAAGACTACGCCACCAACGTGCTGTCGTTTCCTGCCGATGTGCCTGACGAGTTTCTCGACATCCCGCTGCTGGGCGATCTGGTGATCTGCGTGGCGGTAGTCGAGCGTGAAGCCGCCGAACAGGGCAAGGAACCAAAGGCTCACTGGGCACATCTGGTCATTCACGGTTGCTTGCATCTACTGGGTTACGACCATATAGATGACGAGGAAGCCGAAGAAATGGAAGCGCTGGAACGAACGTTGCTTGCTGAGCTGGGCTACCCCGATCCGTACGCGGACGACGAAACAGAAACATCCCCTATCGTTACAACAAAGGATTCAGAGTAATCGCTATGAGCGAAGATCGATCGAGCAACGGGCAGAAGTCATGGCTGGGTAAGCTCACCCAGGCTTTTGCCCACGAGCCGAAGAACCGTCAGGAGCTGCTGGAGCTCCTGCGCGATGCACACCAGAACAAGTTGCTGGACAGCGAAGCGCTGGCCATCGTCGAAGGCGCCATCCAGGTTGCGGACCTGCAAGTACGGGACATCATGGTCCCGCGCTCGCAGATGATCAGCATCAAGGCGACCCAGACACCCCGCGAGTTTTTGCCCGCCGTGGTCGACTCGGCCCACTCCCGTTACCCGGTCATCGGCGAAAGCCACGATGACGTGATGGGCGTATTGCTGGCCAAAGACTTGCTGCCGTTGATCCTCAAGGAGAACGGCGACAGCTTCAACATCAAGGACCTGCTGCGCCCGGCCACTTTCGTGCCGGAGTCCAAGCGCCTTAATGTGCTGCTGCGCGAATTCCGCGCCAACCACAATCACATGGCCATCGTGATCGACGAATACGGCGGCGTGGCTGGCCTGGTGACCATCGAAGACGTGCTGGAACAGATTGTCGGCGACATCGAAGACGAGCACGACGTCGAGGAAGACAGCTACATCAAGCCGCTGCCCAGCGGTGACTTCCTGATCAAGGCCCTGACGCCGATCGAAAACTTCAACGAGTTCTTCGACAGCGAGTTCTCCGACGACGAGTTCGACACCGTCGGCGGCCTGGTGATGAGCGCGTTCGGGCACCTGCCAAAACGCAACGAAATCACCGAAATCGGCCCTTATCGCTTTCGTATCCTCAACGCCGACAGCCGTCGGATTCACTTGCTGCGCCTGACGCCTATTGCCCGGTAATACCTAAGGATTGAAATGCGCTGGATAAACCGCCCCGGCTGGCCCGGTAACCTGCTGGCCGTGGCGGCCGGTGCAATCACCACCCTGGCCCTGGCGCCGTTCGACATCTGGCCGCTGGCACTGCTGGCGGTCGGGTTCTTTTATGCCGGTTTGCGCGAGCTGAACCCACGTCAGGCCCTGGGCCGTGGCTGGTGCTTCGGTTTCGGTCTGTTTGGCGCCGGCACCAGCTGGATCTACTACAGCATCCACAACTTTGGCGGCGCGTCGGTGTTGCTGGCCGGGTTCCTGATGCTGCTCTTCACCGCAGCGATTGCCTGGTTCTTCGCCCTGCCCGCCTGGATCTGGGCGCGCTGGCTGCGTCGTAACGAGGCGCCGCTGGCCGATGCCCTGGCGTTTGCGGCGTTGTGGGTCGGCCAGGAAGCGTTTCGCGGCTGGTTCCTCACCGGTTTCCCGTGGCTCTACTCCGGTTACAGCCAGCTCGACGGTCCGTTGGCCGGGCTCGCACCCGTGGGCGGGATGTGGCTGGTGTCCTTCACCCTGGCCTTGACCGCCGCGCTGATCTACAACGCTTCTCGCCTGATCAAGACGGGTCGCAAAGCCTTTATCGTGGCGGGTGCGCTGCTGTTGGTCGGCCCTTGGGTCGCCGGCATCGCGCTTAAAGGCCATGCCTGGACCAGCCCGTCTGGCCCGGCGCTGAGTGTCGCGGCGCTCCAAGGCAATATCGAACAAAGCATGAAGTGGGACCCGGCACAGCTCAACGCGCAGCTGGCCCTGTACCGCGACATGAGCTTCAGCTCCAAGCGTGTCGACCTGCTGATCTGGCCGGAAACGGCGATCCCGGTGCTCAAGGAGTCCGCCGAGGGCTACCTGAGCATGATGGGGAATTTCGCCGCAGAGCGTAAAACCGCACTGATTACCGGCGTGCCCATCCGCCAGGAAGTGCGCCACGAAAAGCGTTACTTCAACGGCATCACCGTCGTAGGCGAAGGCGACGGCACTTACCTCAAGCAAAAGCTGGTGCCGTTCGGCGAATACGTACCATTGCAGGACGTGCTGCGCGGCCTGATCGCCTTCTTCGACCTGCCAATGTCAGACTTTGCCCGCGGCCCCGCCGATCAGGCGATGTTGCAAGCCAAGGGCTATCAGATTGCACCGTACATCTGCTACGAAGTGGTTTACCCGGAGTTTGCCGCCAGCCTTGCCGCGCGTAGCGATCTGTTGCTGACCATCAGCAACGACACCTGGTTCGGCACTTCCATCGGGCCGTTGCAACACTTGCAGATGGCGCAGATGCGCGCGCTTGAGGCCGGTCGCTGGATGATCCGCGCCACCAACAACGGCGTGACCGGGCTCATCAACCCGTTCGGTCAGATCACCACGCAGATCCCGCAGTTCGAACGCGGCATCCTGTACGGCGAAGTGGTGCCGATGCATAACCTGACGCCTTACCTGCAATGGCGTTCGTGGCCGTTGATCATCATATGCGTGTCGTTGTTTGGCTGGGCACTGGTGGCGAACCGGATGGCCAAAACCGTCTGAGACTGGCGAGCTTTGTGGCGAGGGGATTTATCCCCTCACCACAGGTCAGCGATAAAACAACGAATACCCCACCTGCCCCACCGCTTCATTCAGCAACTGCCCGCTCTGCCAGATCGACTTGAATTCCGGCATCCAGCCGCCCAATGGCCGGGCATTGTCCACACCTAGAAACCCCACCGGCGCGGGTACCACCTCAAATCCCGCCTGCTGGAAACTCCAGACCGCCCGCGGCATGTGCCAGGCTTGAGTCACCACGACCACGCGCTTGATGCCATCCGGCAACAGCATCTGGGCACTGAACTGCGCATTTTCCCAAGTTGTACGGCTACGCCCCTCCTGCCAACGCACGATTACGCCAGAGTCTTCGAGCATCGAATCCGCCATCAATTTGGCTTCGGTGGGCGGCGTGCCGAAATGCAGACCACCACTGGTCAGGATCGGCAGGCCGGAAGCCTTGGCCAGTCGCGCGGCATAACGCTGACGCCCCAGACCTACGCCGGTCGGCTGGTCGTTGCCCCAGGCCAGGTCGCCCCTCTCACGCCCGGACCCCAGCACAACGATCGCATCAGCGCGCTGACTCAGGGTCGCCCATTCAGAGCGATCCAGCGCCGACTCCCGTTCCAGCGCCTTGGCGCTCCACTGCACAACCACCGGCAGACTCATCAGCCAGAACCCGCCGAGTCCCAGCGTAAAGCACAGCCCGGCCAGCCGCGGCCTTGAGCGGCGAAACCACCAGGCAAGCATCAGCAACAGCAGTAAAATGCCGGGCGGCAGCAGAAGTTGTTTTACGAAATAACGAAAAGGCATCGAGCATCTCCTGAAGATGCCCGAAGCCTAAGTGGGTTGACGCAATGCGACAACAAATGCGGAAGGACTATGATTCAAAATAACCAAACGTCATGAGTTCAAGTGCCCTTACTTGAATTGCAGAGACCGGACCTTTACCGCGTCCCTGCCGGGTGCCTTGTCCTTGAGCCAGATGATCTTGGCCGAACGTGGTGCGTCGAGCTGCTTCACTGCTTCTGACAAGCATCCGTGTGTTTCACGTTCACTGCGATCCAGATACGCCTTGACCAGCGCAAACTCTGCGGGGCTCAGGCCACGCAATTCCAGCTCCAGGGGACGCTCATCGCGCAGCCGGTCAGCGGTTTTTGCCGAATCCAGGGCCATTCCCAGACGATCGATCAGTCTTTCGTACAGCTCCGGCTTTGTAACTTTTTGCTGTGACTCAACCATCCCTCACCTCATTGAAGATAAGACTCACTCCCCATTTAGAGCTTAGCTTCCATGAACAAACCGGCTGAGCGCCGCGACCAACGGCCCTCGCAGGGCAAATCGGGCGACGTGCGCGTGTAATCAGGGTTTCCCTCGGTAGAGCGCGGTCATGTATGCTACGGCGCTTCCTGTAACTCCACTTCCAGCTCGCCTGGGCACCGAAACGCCGAATTGGCGCATTCATCGTCCAGCGTTGCATTGAAGAGGATTAGGCCACCCCTATTCAGTTCAAAAGTAGCCATGCACGAACAATATCAGCCCCGTGAAATCGAAGCCGCCGCCCAGTCGTTCTGGGACGAGCAAAAGTCCTTTGAAGTCAGTGAACAGCCAGGCAAGGAGACTTTCTATTGCCTGTCGATGTTCCCTTACCCCAGCGGCAAGCTACACATGGGGCACGTGCGCAACTACACCATCGGCGACGTGATCTCCCGCTATCAGCGCATGCAAGGCAAGAACGTCCTGCAACCCATGGGTTGGGACGCCTTCGGCATGCCGGCGGAAAACGCCGCGATGAAGAACAACGTAGCGCCCGCCAAGTGGACCTACGAAAACATCGCCTACATGAAAACCCAGCTGCGCAGCCTGGGCCTGGCGGTGGACTGGTCGCGTGAAGTGACCACCTGCAAGCCGGATTACTACCGCTGGGAACAATGGCTGTTCACTCGCCTGTTCGAAAAAGGCGTGATTTACAAAAAAAGCGGCACCGTGAACTGGGACCCGGTCGACCAGACCGTTCTGGCCAACGAGCAAGTGATCGACGGTCGCGGCTGGCGTTCCGGCGCGCTGATCGAAAAGCGCGAAATCCCGATGTACTACTTCAAGATCACCGCCTATGCGGATGAGCTGCTGTCGAGCCTCGACGATCTGCCGGGCTGGCCTGAACAGGTCAAGACCATGCAGCGCAACTGGATCGGCAAGTCCCGCGGGATGGAAGTGCAGTTCCCGTACAACGTCGATTCCATCGGCGAAGCCGGCGCGCTGAAAGTCTTCACCACCCGTCCGGACACCCTGATGGGCGCGACTTACGTTGCCGTAGCCGCTGAGCACCCCTTGGCCACGCTGGCCGCGCAGAACAACCCTGAGCTGCAAGCGTTCATCGCTGAATGCAAGGGCGGCAGCGTCGCTGAAGCCGATGTCGCCACTCAAGAGAAAAAAGGCCTGCCGACCTCGCTGTTCGTCGAGCACCCGCTGACCGGTGAAAAACTCCCGGTATGGGTCGCCAACTACGTGCTGATGCACTACGGCGATGGCGCGGTCATGGCGGTCCCGGCGCACGACGAGCGTGATTTCGAATTCGCCCACAAATACAACCTGCCGATCAAATCGGTGGTGCGTACCAGCTCCGGCGACACCAACCCGGCGCCGTGGCAGGACGCTTACGGCGAACACGGTACGCTGATCAACTCCGGCGAGTTCGACGGCCTCGACTTCGCCGGCGCGTTTGACGCCATGGAAGTCGCGCTAATCAAGAAGAGCCTCGGTGCCTCGCGCACCCAGTTCCGCCTGCGTGACTGGGGCATCAGCCGCCAGCGTTACTGGGGCTGCCCGATCCCGATCATCCACTGCGACACCTGCGGTGACGTGCCGGTCCCGGAAGATCAATTGCCTGTGGTCCTGCCGGAAGACGTCGTTCCGGACGGCGCGGGTTCGCCCTTGGCACGCATGCCCGAGTTCTACGAGTGCTCGTGCCCGAAATGCGGTGCACCGGCCAAGCGTGAAACCGACACCATGGACACCTTCGTCGAGTCGTCGTGGTACTACGCTCGTTACGCCTCGCCGCACTATGAAGGCGGTCTGGTGGAAAAATCCGCGGCGGACCACTGGCTGCCGGTGGATCAGTACATCGGTGGTATCGAACACGCCATTCTCCACCTGCTTTACGCGCGCTTCTTCCACAAGCTGATGCGTGACGAAGGCCTGGTGAGCTCCGACGAGCCGTTCAAGAACCTGCTGACCCAGGGCATGGTCATCGCCGAGACTTACTATCGTCGCGAAGCCAACGGTGCTTACACCTGGTTCAACCCGGCGGACGTAGAACTCGAACGCGACAGCAAGGCCAAGGTCATCAGCGCCAAGCTGATCGCCGACGGCCTGCCGGTAGAAATCGGCGGCACCGAGAAGATGGCCAAGTCAAAGAACAACGGCGTCGACCCTCAGTCGATGATTGACCAGTTCGGCGCAGACACCTGCCGCCTGTTCATGATGTTCGCCTCGCCACCCGACATGAGCGCGGAATGGTCCGACTCCGGAGTAGAGGGTTCGCACCGCTTCCTCAAGCGCGTCTGGCGCCTGGCTCAAGCGCACGTCACTCAGGGCCTGCCGGGCAAACTGGACGTCGCCGGCCTGAACGACGAGCAGAAAGCCATTCGCCGCTCGATCCACCTGGCCATCAAGCAGGCCAGCCACGACGTCGGCCAGAACCACAAATTCAACACTGCCATCGCCCAGGTGATGACGCTGATGAACGTACTGGAAAAGGCTCCGCAAAGTACCGAACAGGATCGCGCACTGGCTCATGAAGGTCTGGAAGCTGTGACTTTGCTGCTGGCTCCGATCACCCCGCACATCAGCCACGAGCTGTGGAATCAACTGGGTCACGCAGACCCGGTGATCGATGCCGGCTGGCCCGTGGTGGACGAAACCGCGCTGGTGCAGGACAGCCTGACGCTGGTGATCCAGGTCAATGGCAAACTGCGCGGCCAGATCGAAATGCCGGCCACCGCGACTCGCGAAGAAGTCGAAGCCGCTGCCCGTGTCAACGAAAACGTGCTGCGCTTTGTCGATGGCCTGACTATTCGTAAAGTGATCGTAGTGCCCGGGAAACTGGTCAATATCGTCGCCAGCTAATTGGATCAGGCGCCAGGTGAGCCTGGCGCCGAGTAAAACCTTTCGGGTCGCATGATCGGCCCACATGGTTTCAAGGGGAGCAACAAGATGATCAAACGCAATTTGCTGGTGATGGGCCTCGCGGTCCTGTTGAGCGCCTGCGGTTTCCAGCTGCGCGGCACCGGCACCTATGAACTCGCCTTCAAGGAACTCGACCTGAGTGCACGCAACTCCTACGGCGAAACCGTGACCATGATGCGTCAGTTGCTGGAAAGCAGCGGCGTCAATATCCACACGGGCGCGCCTTACAAACTGGTGCTGGCCGATGAGCAGGAAAGCCAGCGCATCCTCAGCTATGCAGGCGCCGGCCGTACTGGCGAGTACCAGGTGACCACGGTACTCAGCTACGACATCAGTGGTGAGCACAACCTGCTCCTGTTGAGCGACAAGCTCGAAGTGCAGAAAGTCTTTATCCATGACGGCAACAACCTGGTGGGTTCCGATCAGGAATCCACCGATGCTCGCAAGGAGATCCGTCGCGAGTTGGTGCAACGCATGATGCTGCGCTTGCAGCAACTGTCGCCGGCCCAGCTGGATCAGCTGCAACAAACTGCTGAAGCCAAGGCCAAGGCTGAAGCTGCAGCCCTGGAAGCGGCGCGCAAGGCTGAAGCGGAAACGCCACGCCAGTCGCCCATCGAAATCCCGCAGCAATAAGACTTGCGGGGCGCTCAGGCGCCCCGCTTGCCCTCGCCCATGAAACTCGCCCCCGCCCAACTCGCCAAACACCTGCAAGGTGCGCTCGCGCCGGTCTACATCATCAGTGGCGACGATCCGCTGCTGTGTCAGGAAGCCGCCGACGCCATTCGCACAGCCGCCCGTCAACAGGGCTTCGACGAACGCCAGGTGTTCGCCGCCGATGCCAGTTTCGACTGGGGAACGCTGCTGCAAGCCGGCGCAAGCATGTCGTTGTTCGCTGAAAAACGCTTGCTGGAACTGCGCCTGCCGTCCGGCAAACCCGGCGACAAAGGTGCAGCAGCATTCATCGAGTACTGCTCGCGACCGGCCGAAGACACCGTGTTGCTGATCAGCCTGCCAAAGCTCGACGGCAGCGCGCAGAAAACCAAGTGGGGCAAGGCGCTGGTCGAAGGTCAGCACACCCAGTTCGTGCAAATCTGGCCGGTGGAAGCCAGCCAGTTGCCGGGCTGGATTCGGCAGCGCTTGTCTCAGGCCGGCCTGTCCGCCAGTCAAGACGCCGTGGAACTCATCGCCGCGCGAGTCGAGGGCAACTTGCTGGCTGCCGCGCAGGAAATCGAAAAGCTCAAGCTGATGGCCGAAGGTGGCCAGATAACCGTCGAAACCGTGCAAGCCGCAGTGGCCGACAGCGCGCGCTTCGATGTCTTCGGCCTGACTGATGCGATTCTCAACGGCGAAGCGGCGCATGCCCTGCGCATGCTCGAAGGTCTACGCGGGGAAGGTGTCGAACCGCCGGTGATTCTTTGGGCGCTGGCCCGGGAACTGCGCTTGCTGGCCAGCCTGTCGCTGCAATACAGCCAGGGCGTGCCGCTGGACAAAGCCTTCAGCTCTGCCCGTCCGCCGGTCTGGGATAAACGCAAACCGCTGATGAGCAAAGCTCTGCAACGTTACTCGGCGCAACGCTGGGCGCAGTTGTTGCTGGAAGCACAGCGGATTGATGCGCAAATCAAAGGCCAGGCGGCAGGTTCGCCATGGATGAGTTTGAGTCGGTTGTCGTTGTTGATGGCTGGGCAGCGGCTGACATTGCCTGCCGAATAAGGCCTTTGTAGCGAGCGAGCTTGCTCCCTTCGCCACAGGTCGACTTTTCCCACATGTCGCAGGTCTGGACAAAATCCAAACTTCGGCAGATCATTTCTCCCGCAAAACCACTCAATCGAGAGATATGATCATGAGCAAAAAGCCATCCAGGAATGGCCACAACAAGGCCAAATCCATCATCGCCCAGCCACTGTTCCGCAGCCGTCAGGAACGAGCCGGCAAGGGCAAAGGCAGCTACCGCCGCGAAGCCTTCCAGTCTAATAGCTGGGAGGCTTCTTACTTTCTGGCGGCCTGAAAGGCAAGCCATCGCTCAACATGTTAAGGTCTGCACCTGATTCGTATTCCCTGGACCCGTGCATGCCCCTTTGTATTTCCCGTCGTTGGCATTTGCGCCAATTGATTGCTGCCTCCAGCCTCGTTCTGCTTGTCGCCTGCGCGGAAAAACCGACCGCCGCCGACGCCCAACCGCTTCAGACCCTTCCTGTCGCAACAGCCCCTGCGGTGATCCCGCCCGTGGTGCCGACCGGTGAAAATCTCGACATCCAGCCGACCCAGACCTTCGCCGAATGGCAGGCGGGTTTCCGCAAGGATGCGCTGGCCGCTGGCATCCGCGCCGACCTGTTCGACCGCGCCTTCGCCAATGTCAGCCTGGACACCAGCGTCATCCGTGCCGACCGCAGTCAACCGGAGTTTTCCCGTCCGGTGTGGGAATACCTCGACGGCGCCCTGTCGCCGCTGCGCGTGCGCAAAGGTCAGGCGCTGGTCAGCCAATACGCCGACATCCTGCAAAGCATCGAACAACGCTACGGCGTCGATCGTCAGGCACTGGTTGCGGTGTGGGGCATGGAAAGTAACTTCGGCCAGTTTCAGGGCAGCAAGTCGGTGATCAACTCCCTGGCGACCCTGGCCTACGAAGGCCGGCGTCCTGGTTTCGCCCATGCGCAATTGATCGCGGCCCTGCAGATCCTGCAACAGGGCGACATCGACCCAGAGAAAATGCTCGGTTCCTGGGCCGGTGCCATGGGTCAGACCCAATTCATCCCGACCACCTACAACACCCACGCCGTGGACTTTGATGGCGACGGTCGTCGCGATATCTGGGGCAGTTCCGCCGACGCACTGGCGTCGACTGCGCACTACCTGCAAAGCTCGGGCTGGCAGAAAGGCCAGCCATGGGGCTTTGAGGTACAGCTGCCGGGCAGCTTCAACTACGTGTTGGCCGATGGCGCGATTCGCAAGAGCGTCGCCGAATGGCAGCAATTGGGCGTCACGTTGCCTAACGGTGGCCAGGTTCCGGCAGGCTCGGAACACCTGTCGGCCGCCTTGTTGCTCCCGGCGGGCTATCGCGGCCCGGCATTCCTGGTGCTCGACAACTTCCGTGCGATCCTCAAGTACAACAACTCGTCGTCCTACGCGCTGGCCGTCAGTT
Source organism: Pseudomonas sp. 300 (assembly GCF_055803035.1). Taxonomy (NCBI): domain Bacteria; kingdom Pseudomonadati; phylum Pseudomonadota; class Gammaproteobacteria; order Pseudomonadales; family Pseudomonadaceae; genus Pseudomonas; species Pseudomonas sp. 300. The sequence goes on from NZ_JAVLRV010000002.1 coordinate 3,953,257, forward strand.
TGTTGTCCGAGCGTTTCAACGGCGCGGGTTTTATCAATGGCACCTGGCCCAAAGATGACTTGCCGCTGAGTCGTACCGAACGGATCGAGCTGCAAAACCTGCTGAGTGCGCAGAAATACGACGCGGGCACCGCCGACGGCATCATCGGCGCCAATACTCGCAAAGCGATCCGCAGCGCCCAGCAGTCGTTTGGCTGGCCGGCGGACGGGTATCCGACGCACAAGTTGCTAGAAGGCCTGCGTAACCGCTAAGAGCATCGCGGGCAAGCCCGCCCCCACAGGGTTTGTGTCGTACGCTAATTCTGCGACTGACACTTCTGCTGTGGGAGCGGGCTCGCCCGCGATGACTGACTGCCTGGCGATAGATTTCTAGCGCCTGACCACCACATCCTGCTCCAGCACCAACTCCTTGCTCCCCGCATCCAGCCTCACCAACGCTCCCATCGGCAACATCAGGTTCGGGTCACAATGCCCGCTGCGCCACCCGGCCAGCACCGGGATCCGCAACGGCTCAAACGTCTGCTTGAGCAACCGTTCCAGCGCAACCGTATCAACCCCGGCCACATCTCCCACCAGAACTCCGCGCAATTTGCCCAGCGTCCCCGCGAGCCGAAGATGAGTCAGCAGCCGATCAATGCGATACAGCGGCTCATTAATATCTTCGATAAACAGAATGACGCCCTCGGCATCCATTTCATAAGGCGTGCCCATGGTCGCGGCAATCATCGCAAGATTGCCTCCGAGCAAGCGCCCGTGAGCAATGCCAGGCTCGATTGTGGTCAACGGGTAGGCGACCGGGTGCGCCAATACGCTACCCGCCTTTACTTGCCCTCTGAGCATGTTGAAAAACGAGGACTCGGTAGGCTTTTGCTTGTCGCCCAACAGATCTGCATTGAGCAACGGACCATGGAAAGTCACGAACCCCGCATAACGGCTGATCGCCAGGTGCAGCGCCGTGATGTCGCTGTAGCCGATGAACGGCTTGGCGTTGTTTTGCAGCAACTCGAAATCGATGCGATCGAGCAAACGCGGTGTGCCGTAACCACCGCGCAGGCAAATGATTGCATCGACCTCACTGTCAGCGAACGCTGCGTGCAGGTCATTGAGCCGCACATCGTCACTGCCGGCCAGGTAGCCTTCCTGCGCATACACACCGGGAAAAATCCGCAATGCGTAACCGCGTGCACGCATCCAGCTGACGGCCTTGTCGGTATCCAGTGCCGCGGGGCCGGCGGGCGCTATGACGCCGATCAGCCCTTGCGAGGGCAAGGCCGGAACGGGTTTATGGGGAAAAAGAGTATGGGTCGGTCGAACGGTCATCCATGAATCTCCCTGCGCGAAAGCTTCTGCACACAGTAGTCAGGAACGGGAATAAACAGAAGAGGGTCAGTCGCCCCACAGGTTGCAGGAAAAGACTGAAGTTGCCGTAAGCACGGCCAACAAAAACGCCCGCAAGGCTGAAAAGCCTTGCGGGCACTTTGTTACAAGGACGACATCAATTCAGCTTTAACCAGCTTCGCCTGCTCATCGGCGTGGTACGAAGAACGTACCAGCGGACCGGAAGCGACGTTTTTGAAGCCCATCTTGTAACCTTCCTCGGCGAACCAGGCGAAGGTGTCCGGGTGGACGAAACGCTCCACCGGCAAATGGCTGCGGGACGGTTGCAGGTATTGGCCGAGGGTCAGCATATCGATGTCGTGTTCGCGCATGCGCTTCATGACTTCGATGACTTCTTCGTCAGTCTCGCCCAGACCCAGCATCAGGCCGGATTTGGTCGGAATGTGCGGCATCATCTGCTTGAAGCGCTGCAGCAGGGTCAGCGACCACTGGTAGTCCGAACCCGGACGCGCGGCCTTGTACAGGCGCGGCACGGTTTCCAGGTTGTGGTTGAACACATCCGGCGGCTCGGCGGCGGTGATTTCCAGCGCGACGTCCATGCGGCCACGGTAGTCCGGAACCAGGGTTTCGAGCTGCACGTTCGGCGACAGCTTGCGAATCTCACGGATGCAGTCGGCAAAGTGCTGGGCACCGCCGTCACGCAAGTCGTCGCGGTCAACCGAAGTGATCACTACGTATTTCAGTTTCAGGTCGGCGATGGCAATAGCCAGACTTTCCGGCTCATTCACGTCCAGTGGTTTCGGACGGCCGTGGCCAACGTCGCAGAACGGGCAGCGACGGGTGCAAATGTCGCCCATGATCATGAAGGTCGCAGTGCCACCGGAGAAGCACTCGCCCAGGTTCGGGCAGGATGCTTCTTCGCACACGCTGTGCAGCTTGTGTTTGCGCAGCAGGGCCTTGATGCGGTCGACTTCCGGGGAAACCGGGATGCGCACGCGGATCCAGTCAGGTTTCTTCGGCAGTTCGGTGGTCGGAATGATCTTTACCGGGATGCGTGCAACCTTCTCGGCGCCGCGCAGCTTGACGCCGGCTTCAACCTTGGCACGCGGGGCCGGACGCTCGGTGACATCCAGCGTCGGGATCATGGTTTGCACTGCATCAGTAGTCATATCAGTCGATTCCGCCCGTTAGGGTCGTCTGCTCAGCATAGTCGAGGTGTTTGACGAGCTGCGCGCGCAGCCGGGCACTAACCTCGGCAAATTCAATCGATCCTGCGTGATCGCTCAGCTGGGTCATCGCCAGCCCGGCGTAGCCGCAGGGATTAATCCGTCGAAACGGTTCCAGGTTCATGTCCACATTCAGGGCCAGCCCATGAAAGGAACAACCGTGGCGGATCCGCAGACCCAGGGAAGCGATTTTCGCACCGTCGACATAGACGCCCGGTGCATCCGGCTTGGCCGCAGCCGTGACGCCGTAGCTGGCCAGCAGCTCGATCAGGCAGTGCTCCATGCGGGTGACCAGGTCACGCACGCCGAAACCCAGCTTGCGTACATCGAGCAACAGATAGGCGACCAACTGGCCGGGGCCGTGATAGGTCACCTGACCACCGCGATCGACCTGCACCACCGGGATATCCCCCGGCAGCAACAAGTGTTCGGCCTTGCCGGCCTGCCCCTGAGTGAACACCGGTGGGTGCTCAACCAGCCAGATCTCGTCTGCGGCATCGCTGCCGCGTTCATTGGTGAAGCGTTGCATGGCATGCCAGACCGGCTCGTAAGCCATCTGGCCAAGCTCGCGAAAGCCCAGCGTGCCAGACATCACAGCACCATGTGCACGAAGCCGGTAGCCCGCAGTTCGCTGTTGATGTTGTACAGCTGGTCCTGGTCGGTGGCGACGATGTGCAGTTGAATCGTGGTGTATTTGCCGTTGGTGCTTTGGCGCTCATCCACACGGTCATGGTTGATCGTCGCGTGTTTCTTGACGATCTCGATGATCTTGTCTTTGTTGCCAACACCGGTATCGCTGATCACCTTAACCGGGTAATCAACGTTGGGGAATTCGATCTTGGGCGCCTTTACTTCGGTATCGGTCATGGCGTAACGGCCTCGTAAGCGTAAGCCGTGGCGACGGGCATGCCCCCGCGCCGGATGAGCGCGGGACCATGCAGGTGCACACTAATTCAGTTGAACAAGCCGTAGAAGAATAGACGGATGCTATCCCACATGCGACGGAAGATACCACCCTCTTCAACGCCATCCAGAGCGATCAGGTCAGCACTGTGCACTACCTTGTCGTCCAGTTTGACTTCGACTTTACCGATCACGTCGCCCTTGGCGATTGGCGCAACCAGTTGCGGGTTCATGGTCATGCTGGCAGCGAGCTTTTTCAGCTGGCCTTTTGGCAGGGTCATGGTCAGGTCTTCAGCCAGACCGGCCTTGACTTGATTGGTGCTGCCTTTCCAGACAGGCGCCTGGGCCAGCTCGGCACCTTTCTGATAGAAGGTCTGGGTTTCGAAGAAACGGAAACCGTAGGTCAGCAGCTTCTGGGTTTCCGAAGCACGTGCCACTTCGCTGTTGGTGCCGAACACCACGGCGATCAGGCGCATGCCATCACGGACAGCCGAAGACACCATGCAATAGCCGGCTTCGTCGGTGTGGCCGGTTTTCAGACCGTCAACGGTCTTGTCGCGCCACAGCAGCAGGTTGCGGTTAGGTTGCTTGATGCCGTTCCAGAAGAACTCTTTCTGCGAGTAGATCGCATAGTGAGCCGGGTCTTCGTGGATGATTGCACGAGCCAGCACGGCCATGTCGTGAGCCGACGAGTAGTGCTCAGGGTTCGGCAGACCGGTCGGGTTCATGAAGTGGCTGTTGGTCATGCCCAGGTCGGCCACGGTTTTGTTCATCATGTCGGCGAAGGCGTCTTCGCTGCCGGCGATGTGCTCGGAGAGCGCAACACTGGCGTCGTTACCCGACTGAATGATGATGCCGTGCAACAGGTCGCTGACCGTCACTTGCGAACCGACCTTGATGAACATCCGCGAACCGCCGGTGCGCCAGGCGTTTTCGCTGACGGTCACCGGATCGTTTTCGCCGATCTGGCCGCGACGGATTTCCAGGGTCGCGATGTACGCGGTCATCAGCTTGGTCAGGCTGGCAGGCGGCAGACGCTGGTCACCGTTGTTCTCGACCAGCACGTTGCCGCTGCTGGCATCCATGAGCACATAGGCTTTGGCGGCCAGTTGTGGCGGCGACGGCATCATCTCGACCGCGAAGGCGGCAGGCGAGAGGAGCAGCGGGACTAGAAGGCACAGGCGTTTGGCAAAGGTGGTGATGTTCATCCGTCTCTCGAAATCGCTAATGGAAACTGCCCGAAGGCAAAACTAATCTAGATGACCTTCTAACGGGCCATCGCGTGTTCAGTCGTTCACTCAGAACCCTTGCCGGGCTTTTGTTCTTAAACGAGCCAACAACCAGGTTCACCCCCCAAAACCGCAAGTGAACCGTCAATCAAGTACTACGTATTACTCGGCGGTGACCACGCTTGGCGAACCGAGATTGGCCAGGCGCACGCTGTTCTGCACTTGCTGGATTTCACCCGGCGAGCCGATCGGCCCCAGGCGCACCCGATGCAGTGTCTGTTGATTGCGCACGATCGAGCTGATGAACACCGGAGCGCTCACCATCCCGCTGAGCTTCGATCTCAGCAGTTCTGCAGCGTCCGGGTTGGCGAACGCGCCCACCTGCAGATACTGGCCAGAGGCTGGTACAGAAGCGTTTTTTTTTGCATCGATCTGCACGGGCACAACAGCGGCGGCGTGTTGCTGCGGCGGCGGTGTCCATTGCTCGACCGTGCCGGCCGAAGCGGTAATCGTCGGCGCAGTATTCTGCGCGACTTGCGGCTCGTTGAGCATCAAAGGCGCCGGACGGCCTTTGGCGGCCCACCATTGCTGAGGATCAATGCCTTCGACCTTGACCCGCGCCGTGCCGGTTTCGGCATAGCCGAGTTTCTTGGCGGCGGCGTAGGACAAGTCGATGATGCGGTCCGAGTAGAACGGCCCGCGATCGTTGACCCGCAAAATCACTGACTTGTTGTTGTCCAGGTTGGTCACCCGAACGTAACTCGGCAGCGGCAAGGTCTTGTGAGCGGCGCTCATGCCATACAGGTCGTAAACCTCGCCATTGGCGGTGTTCTGGCCGTGGAATTTGGTGCCGTACCACGACGCCGTGCCCGAGGCGACGTAGGTCTTGGATTCCTGCAGCGGGAAGTAAGTCTTGCCCAGCACGGTGTACGGGTTGGCCTTGTAAGGGCCGGTGTGCAGGGTCGGCGTGGCATCCGGGATGCGCGATACGTCGACGTCCCACCACGGCGCGCCATCTTTATGGGCGCGGTTGATGTCCAGCCCCGGCGTCGAGCGCACGGCGGTGGTGGATTTCTGAGACGGCGCGCGACTGGTCGAACAACTGGCGACCAGCACTGCCAACGTGGCGAATGCCATCAGCTTCAGGGGTTTATTCATAGGCAATGCCCGCATTACTTGACGCCCCGTGCTTGGACCAGCTGTTCAGACAGTTGATGTACGGCCATGGCGTACATCACGCTGCGGTTATAACGCGTGATTGCGTAAAAATTCGTCAGGCCCATCCAGTATTCAGGGCCATTGTCACCTTCCAGGCGGAATGCCGTGACCGGCATATCATCGCGCAGCGCATCATGACTTGACCACCCTAGAGCCCGCAACTCTCCAACGGTTTTAGTCGGTTCGATGCCGGTGGTCAAACCCTCGTCCACCTGCTCGCCACGCACGTCGGCGCGGCTGACTACCGGTTCGCCGGCGACCCAGCCGTGACGCTTGAAATAACTGGCGACGCTGCCGATGGCATCGTCCGGATTGGTCCAGATATTAATGTGGCCGTCACCGTCGAAGTCCACCGCATAGGCGCGGAAACTGCTCGGCATGAACTGCGGCAAGCCCATCGCTCCGGCGTAGGAGCCTTTGAGGGTCAAGGGATCGACCTGCTCTTCACGGGCCAGCAACAGGAATTCACGCAACTCCTTGCGGAAGAATTCGGCACGGGGAGGATAGTCGAAACCCAGGGTCGACAAAGCGTCGATCACCCGGAAATTGCCGGTATTTCGACCGAAAAAGGTCTCAACGCCGATGATCGAGACAATCACCTGGGCCGGCACGCCATATTCCTGCTCGGCACGGGCCAGTACCGCCTCGTGCTGCCGCCAGAAATCCACGCCACGGGCGATGCGCGCGTCGGTGATGAACATCGGGCGATATTCTTTCCATTGCTTGACCCGTTCGGCAGGCTTGGAGATCGCGTCAAGAATCGACTGCTTGCGCTCGGCTTCGCGGAACACGCCCATCAGCTGTTCACCGGCAAAGCCGTAGTCGCGGGTCATTTCACCGACGAATTCGGCCACCTGGGGCGTGCCTTCGTAATCGCCGGCCAACGCGTCCTGCGCTGTGCCAAGGATGCTTACCAGGCCGACCCATGGCGCGTATCGAGTCGCCCAGCCACGCATTACTTGCATTGAAATCTTCACCTTATTCAAACCTGTGCGATCCACTTACGATGGGTATGGATCGACATCAAAACCCCAAACGCTGACAGCAGCGTCACCAGCGAAGTTCCTCCGTAGCTAATGAACGGCAACGGTACCCCCACAACCGGCAACAGGCCACTGACCATACCGATGTTGACGAAAACGTAAACAAAAAACGTCATGGTCAGGGCGCCCGCGAGCAATTTACCGAACAATGTCTGGGCCTGGGCCGTAATCACCAGCCCGCGACCGATCAACAACAGGTAAATCAGCAGCAGTGCGCAGATGCCCACCAGGCCGAACTCTTCGCCCATCACCGCAATAATGAAGTCGGTGTGGCTTTCCGGCAGGAAGTCCAGGTGCGACTGGGTGCCCAACAGCCAACCCTTGCCAAACACGCCGCCGGAACCGATGGCAGCTTTCGACTGAATGATGTTCCAGCCGGTGCCCAGCGGATCGCTTTCCGGGTCGAGGAACGTCAGGATTCGCTGCTTCTGGTAGTCGTGCATGATGAAAAACCACATCGCCACGGCCACCGGTACAGCGGCGGCCAGCACGCTGATGATCCAGCGCCAGCGCAGCCCGCCCATGAACAAAACGAATGCGCCACCTGCGAGGATCAACAGCGAAGTGCCGAGGTCGGGTTGACGCACGATCAGAATGAACGGCAAACCGATCAGGAACAGACTGACACCCACATGCTTGAGCTGCGGCGGCAACGTGCGTTTGGACAAATACCAGGCGATGGTCGCTGGCATCAGGATTTTCATGAACTCCGAAGGCTGGAAGCGGATCACCCCCGGAATGTTGATCCAGCGCGTGGCGCCCATGGCGTTGTGGCCCATGACGTCCACTACCACCAGCAACAGCACGCCGACCACATAACCGACCGGCACCCAACGGGCCATGAATCGCGGTTCGAACTGGGCGATGACGATCATCGATACCAGGCCAATGCCGAACGAAGTGGCTTGTTTGGCCAACAGGTCCCAGCTCTTGCCGCTGGCCGAATACAGCACGAACAGACTGCCGGCGGCGAGGGTCAGCAGCAGGATCAGCAATGGGCCGTCGATGTGCATGCGCTGCAACAACGTCGCACGGCGACGCATCACATCCTCACTGGAGAGGATGCGATCGAAATTACTCTTCACGGGCCGTAGCCTCCGCACTGATAGGGCTGGCGTATTCGGCTTTCAGTCGGCCGTCCTGGTCAAGGAGCCAGGCGTCCATGACCTGGCGCACCACAGGCGCGGCGACACCGGAACCGGATTCGCCGTTCTCGACCATCACCGACACCACGATTTTCGGGTTGTCGGCCGGCGCGAAACCGACGAACAAGGCGTGGTCGCGATGGCGTTCCTGAACCTTGGAGCGGTCGTACTTCTCGCCCTGCTTGATCGCGACCACCTGGGCCGTACCACTTTTGCCGGCGATCCGGTATTGCGCGCCGATCGAGGCCTTGCGCGCCGTACCGCGGGCGCCGTGCATCACCTGCTGCATGCCGTGGTTGACCTTGGTCCAGTCAGACGGGTCACGCAGGATGATGTCCGGCATCGGATTGTCATCCTTGGGCCGCTCGCCTTCGACGGTCTTGGCCAGGTGCGGACGGTTCCACACACCTTTGTTGGCCACCAGTGCCGTGGCTTGCGCCAGTTGCAGCGGCGTGGATTGCATGTAGCCCTGACCGATCCCCAGAATCAGCGTTTCACCCGGGAACCATGCCTGGCGACGGGTCGCGCGCTTCCACTCACGGGACGGCATCAGCCCCGGCGACTCTTCGAACATGTCCAGCGAGACTTTCTGGCCGATGCCGAACTTGCCCATGTAGGCCGACAAGCGATCAATCCCCAGCTTGTGGGCCAGGTCATAGAAGTAGGTGTCGTTGGAACGCATGATCGCCGTATCGAGGTCGACGTAGCCGTCACCGGTACGGTTCCAGTTACGGTACTTGTGGTCGTAGTTGGGCAGTTGGTAGTAACCGGGGTCGAAGACCCGTGTCGACGCGGTGACCACGCCAGAATCCAGACCGGCAATCGCCACCGCCGGTTTGATCGTCGAACCTGGCGGGTACAGACCACGCAGCACGCGGTTGAACAGCGGCCGATCGATGGAATCGCGCAACTCGGCGTACGCCTTGAAGCTGATGCCGGTGACAAACAGGTTCGGGTCGAAACTCGGCTGACTGACCATCGCCAGTACTTCGCCGGTCGCCGGATCGAGCGCCACCACCGCACCACGGCGACCGCCAAGCGCCGCTTCGGCCGCTTCCTGCAATTTGATGTCCAGGCTCAGGACGATGTCCTTGCCGGGAATCGGATCGGTACGCTTGAGTACCCGCAATACGCGGCCTCGCGCGTTGGTTTCGACTTCTTCGTAACCCACCTGACCGTGCAACTCGGGCTCATAGAAGCGCTCGATGCCGGTCTTGCCGATGTGGTGGGTGCCGCTGTAATTGACCGGATCGAGGGACTTCAGCTCTTTCTCGTTGATCCGCCCCATGTAACCCACCGAATGCGCAAAGTGCGCGCCCTGCGGGTAATGCCGCACCAGTTGCGCAACCACTTCAACACCCGGCAAGCGGAACTGGTTCACGGCGATACGGGCGATCTGTTCTTCGGTCAGCTCGAACAGGATCGGCACCGGCTCGAACGGCCGCCGCCCCTGGCGCATGCGCTTCTCGAAAATCACCCGATCCTCGGGCGTCATCTCCAGCACTTCGACGATCACATCGAGCACTTGCTGCCAGTCGCCGGAGCGCTCGCGGGTCATGCTCAAGCTGAAGCTCGGCCGGTTGTCGGCCACCACCACGCCATTGCGGTCGAAGATCAATCCGCGGGTCGGCGGAATCGGCTGCACATGGACGCGGTTGTTTTCCGACAGGGTCGAGTGGTATTCGTACTGGATCACCTGGAGGAAATACAGGCGAGCGATCAGCACGCCGATCAGCACCACCACTGCAATGGCCCCGAACACGACGCGGCCACGCACCAGACGGGCGTCTTTTTCGTGGTCCTTGATGCGGATCGGCTGGGACATGAGGCAGAACTACTTGTGGTAAGGGTGGCCGGACAGAACTGTCCAGGCACGGTACAGCTGTTCGCCGATCAGAATCCGCACCAGCGGGTGCGGCAACGTCAACGGTGACAACGACCAACGCTGATCCGCACGCGCACAGACTTCCGGCGCCAGCCCTTCGGGGCCGCCGACCATGAAATTCACCGTGCGCGAGTCCAGCCGCCAGCGATCGAGCTCGACCGCCAACTGCTCGGTGCTCCAGGGCTTGCCGTGGACTTCGAGGGTGACAACGCGCTCGTTCGGCCCGACCTTGGCCAGCATGGCTTCGCCTTCCTGACGGATGAAGCGCGCCACGTCGGCGTTCTTGCCACGGGTGTTGAGCGGTATTTCCACCAGTTCCAGCGCCAGCTCGGACGGAAGACGCTTGGCATATTCATGCCAGCCTTCTTCCACCCATTTGGGCATGCGTGAACCGACGGCGATCAGTCGCAGTCGCACAGCGGTCCCTTATTGCTGGTCTTTGTTGAGCTTGGTGAAATGCTCATGGGTGTTTTCCGGGCTGTGATGCGCAGCGCTGGCCGAACGGCTCTGCTCTGCACCGGCCCACAGGCGCTCCAGGTCATAGAACTGGCGAGCCGAGGCGGTCATCATGTGCACGATGACGTCGTCCATATCCAGCAGTACCCAGTCGCTATCGCCCTTGCCTTCTTCACCCAGTGGCTTGACGCCCTGGGCTTTGACGGCTTCGCGGACCTTGTCCAGCATCGCGCCGATCTGACGGTTGGACGTACCGGTGGCGATGATCATGAAGTCAGTGATGCTTTGCTTCTCACGAACGTCGATGACCTGGATGTCCTGGGCCTTGACGTCTTCCAGAGCTGCTACGGCAACCTTGACCAGTTCTTCGCCAGCCAGCTCAGGGCCGGTTGGAACTTCTACTGGCAGGGGGGCGCTCTTGAATGTGCCTTTGCGCTTTACTTTAGTTACGTCTTTGTTCGTCATATAAAACTCGTTTTGCTCGTATGTTCGGGCGCTTCGCTACACGCATTCACGTGCCTTGAAGCGCACCCTTTTTCAGTTCGACGCACGGTAGAGTCCGTGCGCATCGATGTAGGCCAGGACCGCGTCGGGCACCAGGAAACGTACCGACTTACCGCTGGCCAGCAGTTGACGGATCTGGGTGGCGGATACCGCAAGCGGCGTCTGCCAGACGAATGCAATCTGTCCGCTCGGCCCTTTGAGGGCCAGCGGGTCGCTCACCGAGCGCGCTGCCAGCAGGTTGCGCAAGGCATCCGGCGGTTCGCTGTCGGCATCCGGGCGTTGCAGCACCAGGATGTGGCAATGCTGGAGCAACTCTTCCCAGCGGTGCCAAGTGGGCAGGCCGCAAAATGCGTCCCAGCCCAAAAGTAGAAAAACCTGGTCTTCAGCGGCCAGTTCGGCACGCATCAGTTCCAGGGTATCGATGGTGTAGGACGGTTTGTCCCGCTGCAATTCACGGGCGTCCACCACCAACGGTGCCACACCGGCCACCGCGCATTCGACCATCGCCAGACGGTCCTTCGCCGACACCTGCGGCGTACCGCGATGAGGCGGCCTGGCACTCGGCGTCAGGCGCAGCTCGTCGAGTGCCAGTGATTCGGCGACTTCCAGCGCACCGCGCAAATGGCCGATGTGCACCGGGTCGAACGTCCCCCCCAGCATGCCGATACGTCGAGGCGCAGGTTCGCTGGCGGTTACCGGGGCCGACGGATTAAGGTCGCCCAAGTCAGACCGTCGCCTGGCCGCGCAACTGGCCATCACCGACCACGATGTACTTCTCGCAGGTCAGACCTTCGAGACCCACCGGGCCGCGGGCGTGCAGCTTATCAGTAGAAATGCCAATCTCGGCACCCAATCCGTATTCGAAGCCGTCAGCGAAACAGGTCGGGGTGTTGATCATCACCGACGACGAGTCGACTTCCGCGACGAAACGCCGGGTGTCGGCAAGGTTTTCGCTGACGATCGAATCGGTGTGATGGGAGCCGTACTTGTTAATGTGCTCGATGGCCTGGTCCAGCCCGTCGACCACGCGGATCGAAAGGATCGGTGCAAGATATTCGGTGTGCCAGTCGTCTTCAGTGGCCACTGCGGCATCGATGATCGCCCGCGTGCGCTCGCAACCGCGCAGTTCGACACCTTTTTCGCGGAACTGGGCAGCCATCGACGGCAGAAAATCTTTGGCAACGGCTTGATCCACCAACAGCGTTTCCATCGCACCGCAGATGCCATAGCGGTAAGTCTTGGCATTGAAGGCGATGCGCTGGGCCTTCGGCAGATCCGCGTGGGCACTGACGTAAACGTGGCAAATGCCGTCCAGATGCTTGATCACCGGCACGCGAGCGTCGCGGCTGACCCGTTCGATCAGGCCTCGGCCACCACGGGGCACGATGACGTCGACGTATTCAGGCATGGTGATCAGCGCGCCCACCGCGGCACGGTCAGTGGTCTCGACCACTTGAACCACGGCGGCCGGCAGATCGGCTTCGGCCAGACCGCGTTGAATGCAGGCGGCGATGGCGCGGTTGGAATTGATCGCCTCGGAACCGCCGCGCAGGATGGTCGCGTTACCGGACTTGAGGCACAGACTGGCGGCGTCGATGGTCACGTTGGGCCGGGATTCGTAGATGATCCCGATCACGCCCAGCGGCACGCGCATTTTGCCGACCTGAATCCCCGACGGACGGAAGCTCATGTCGCGAATGGCACCGACCGGGTCTGGCAACGCGGCCACCTGGCGCAGGCCGACGATCATGCCGTCGATGCGTTCCGGGGTCAGCGCCAGACGTTCCAGCAGCGCAGGCTCAAGACCGTTGGCTCGACCCGCAGCCAGATCCAGCTCATTGGCGGCCGTCAGCTCGGCACGCGCGGCGTCCAGCGCATTGGCAGCCGCCTGCAAGGCGCGGTTTTTCTGCGCGGTGCTGGCACGGCCGATGATGCGCGACGCTTCGCGGGCGGCGCGACCCAGGCGGGTCATGTAGTCGAGAACGGACTCAGTCATGGTCGGTGGCGGTCTTTGCTAAGGTCTTGGTAAAGAGTAAAGCGGCAGATTATAGCTGTCGCGTCCCCTGACTAACAGCGGTGACGGGCGGATGGTCGAAATGGAGGCCAATTTGCCGACGTTCAGCCGTGATTAAGCTGCAAATTGTTATCATCACGACTCAATCAGCTGTGATAAATGCCGCTCATCATGACCAACCTGACTGTTCGTGCGACCGCTGCGGGCCTGCCCATCGGGCTCCCGGACGCGTTTTTCGACCGGGATGCGCAAACGCTGGCCCGGGATTTACTCGGCAAAGTCATCCGGCATCGGGTCGGCGAACTGTGGCTCAGCGCCCGGATCATCGAGACCGAAGCCTATTACTTCGAAGAAAAAGGCAGCCATGCCTCGCTCGGCTACACGGAAAAGCGTAAGGCTTTGTTTCTGGATGGCGGCCACATCTATATGTATTACGCCCGTGGCGGCGATTCCCTGAATTTCAGCGCTGAAGGTCCGGGCAATGCTGTGTTGATCAAATCCGCGTATCCATGGGTCGATGAATTGAGCGGCCCGGCGAGCTTGGCGCAGATGCTGTTGAACAATCCCGATGCCCAGGGCCGCCCTCGCCCGTCGCAAAAGCTCTGTGCCGGGCAAACGCTGCTGTGCAAGGCGCTGGGGTTGAAGGTGCCGGTCTGGGACGCGAAGCGCTTCGATCATGAAGTGCTGCTAGTGGAAGATGTCGGCCCGGAGCCGGGCCACATCATTCAAACCACGCGCCTGGGCATTCCCCACGGCCGCGATGAGCACCTGATGTACCGCTTCGTCGATGCGGCTTACGCGCCGTATTGCACGCGGAACCCGCTGCGGCGGGGACAGGTCGAAGGTCGCGATTATTTTGTGCTGACATGAACAATCAAAGAACTTTAAGCCTCCGCAATCCCTGTGGGAGCGGGCTTGCCCGCGATGAGGCCATGCAGACTGATATCAATGTCGCCTGTTATACCGCTATCGCGGGCAAGCCCGCTCCACAGGATTCAATTGTGCTTCGAGATGTGCGCGGGTCCACGGGGACCATCTGAATATTCAATGGAGTTGTTTTTATGGGCCCATGGCTCGATAGCGTGACCGGATGGCTGACGGTCAACCCGCAATGGTTGGCCGCCGCAGTATTCATAGTGGCCTTCGTGGAGTGCCTGGCGATTGCCGGCTTGATCGTACCCGGCACGGTGTTGCTGTTTGCCGTCGCGGTGCTGGCCGGCAGCGGCGCGCTCTCGTTGAGCGAAACCTTGCTGCTGGGATTCACCGCCGGGGTGCTGGGCGACATCGTTTCCTACTTTGTCGGGCGACATTTCCACCAGAACATCCGGCGCCTGCCCGGTCTGCGTCACCACCCGGAATGGATCGCCGGGGCCGAGGCTTACTTCCAACGCTATGGCATCGCCAGCCTGCTGGTCGGACGATTCATCGGACCACTCAGGCCGATGCTGCCGATGGTTGCCGGGATGTTCGACATGCCCTTCCCGCGCTTCGTCGCCGTAAGCCTGCTGGCCGCCGCCGGCTGGAGCGTCGCCTATCTGCTGCCCGGCTGGGCCACGGGGGCGGCGATTCGCTTGCCATTGCCGGAGGGTTTCTGGCCTGAGGCCGGGATCGTCGCAGGCAGTATCGCGGTGATGGTCGGCCTGAGCGCGACCAGCAGCCTGCGCCGTCATCGCAAGGCTACGATGCTGATTGCCGGCATGAGTGTGCTGATTCTGACCGGGTTGTTCATCGGCTACCCGCACCTCACCGCTCTCGATCAGGGTGTGATGACTCTGGTGCAGGAGCACCGCAGCCCGATGCTCGATGAAGTGGCCGTGACCTTCACGCTGATCGGCGAATTCCGCAACATGCTGCTGTTCAGCGCCCTGCTGACCGTGTTGCTGTTGCTGACCCGGCAATGGCGACAGGCGATTTTCGTCGGCAGCACCCTGCTCGTCACCGCACTGGGCAACACCTTCACCAAACAGTTTTTCGCCCGCGTGCGCCCGGAGGTTCTAAGTGATCCACTGGTCAGCTACAGCATGCCCAGTGGCCATGCCTCGGGCTCTTTTGCGCTGTTCCTGACACTCGCCGTTCTGGCCGGTCGCGGACAACCGCCGCGGATGCGCCTGACCTGGTTGCTGGTCGGTTGCCTGCCGGCACTGGCGATTGCCTTGTCGCGCGTGTACCTGGGCGCGCACTGGCCAACGGACGTACTGGCCGGCGCCATGCTGGCGGCGTGTGTCTGTGCGGCGAGCCTGGGGCTGATCCAGCGCCAGACCCCGCTCAATGCCATGCCACCCAAGGTCTGGTGGCTGGTGTTGCCGGCGATGGTGGCATTATTCGGGTTCTTCGCGCTGCGACATTTGCCCCACGCGATGTTGCGATACGCCTACTGATCAGGCGAACAACTCACCCTGCAATTCATCGAGCAGCGCCTGGATCGCATCCAGTCGCTGCTGCGGATCGTCGAGTTGCAGCAGGTCGATCTTGTCCACTTCGGCGAACGGCAACAGGTACGCCAACTGATTGGCCAGCGACTGTTGCCCGGTCGCTTCGGTGCCCATGTTCAGCGCTTCGACCATCGGGTGTTCGGCCAATGCCTTGAGCAGTGCGACGAGGTCGGCGTCTTCATCCTGCAACGGTTGCTCCGGCTCGTCTTCCAGCCACTCGACCTCGGCGACGGTCAGTTGATCGCGCTGGACCTCGGTGCGCAACACGTGGAAACGCCGCCCACCCTGCACGCGAATACCCAGCAAACCGTTGTCCTGTTGCTTGAAATCGGTGATCAGCGCTTCACAACCGACCAGCGCGTAACCTGCCGGAGCGATGCCGACTTCTTTACCGTCGAGAATGCACACCACGCCGAAACCGCCGCCCTGTTTCATGCAGCGGCTGATCATGTCCAGGTAGCGCGCCTCGAAGATCTGCAAATCGAGGATGCAGCCAGGAAACAGCACCGTGTTCAGCGGGAAAAGCGGCAAGCTCATAGACATTTCCTTACACCACCATCGACACCGCCAACGGCAGGAACACCGCCGTGGCCACGCCCATCAGACTCATCGCCAGCGCCGCAAAGGCGCCGCACTCTTCACTTTCCTGCATGGCCACCGCCGTGCCCACCGCATGAGCGGTCATGCCCAGCGCCATGCCGCGCGCCTCGGGGCTGTGGACGCCGAGCCGGTTCAGCAGGCTCGGACCAAAGATCGCCCCGATCACGCCGGTGATCAACACAAACACTGCCGCCAGCGCCGCGACGCCGCCGATCTGCTCGGCCACCAGCATGGCGATCGGCGAGGTCACTGACTTCGGCGCCATGGTCATCAGGATCATGTGCTCGGCACCAAACGACCAACCCAGCAACACGCCCATGCCGGTGGCGACGACACCGCCTATCACCAGCGTAGTAAATATCGGCCAGAACAACTGCCGGATCCGCCGCAGATTGAGGTAAAGCGGCACGGCCAGCGCGACCGTGGCCGGACCGAGCAAAATGCTGAGGATCTCGGTGCTCTTGCGGTACTCGGCATAAGTCAGGCCGCAGCCGACCAGTACACCAATGACCAACAGCATGGAGACCAGCACCGGCTGCAGAAAAATCCAGCGGGTTTTCTCGAACGCCGCCAACACCAGCTGATAGGCGCCGAGGGTGATGCCGATGCCAAACAACGGGTGATGAATCACCGACGCCCAGGCGCCCTGCCAGTCGAAGATCATTGCGAGTCCTCGCGGTGCGCGTGGCGCTTGACCATGCGCTGCATCAGCACGCCGGCGAACGCCATGGACAGCAGCAGCGACAACACCAGTGCGCCGACGATGGCCCAGAAGTCCGCGGCAATGTCCTTGGCGTAAACCATCACGCCCACCGCCGGCGGCACCAGCAGCAACGGCAGGTAACGCAGCAGGCTGCCGGCCGCCAGGCTCAGCGGTTCGCCGACCTGGCCACGGCTGATCAGGTACACCAGCAGAAGCAGCAAGCCAATGATCGGCCCCGGCAGCACCGGCAAAAACAAATGGTTGATGGCGGTGCCCAGCAATTGGAACAACACCAGCCAGGTCAGGCCACGTAACAACATCCGTCCTCTCCCCCGAAAAATCGCGCCCGGCATTATAAGCATGCCAACGCTATAGACCGGCATTCGCCAAAAGCATGGTCGGTTGACCGGAGCAATTTGCCATGTTGATCTAAAGTGGTAATCCGGGAGGTCAAATCCCCCCAACTCAAAACTATAAAACCGATGAACCCAAGGAGAGTCTCAATGCCCTATGTTCCCGTTGCAGAGCTCAAAGATTATGTCGGCAAGGAACTTGGACGTTCCGAATGGCTCACCATCGATCAGGAGCGCATCAACCTGTTCGCCGAAGCCACAGGGGACTATCAGTTCATCCACGTCGACCCGGTCAAAGCCGCGCAAACGCCATTTGGCAGCACCATCGCCCACGGTTTCCTGTCGCTGTCATTGATCCCGAAACTGATGGAAGACATCCTCATCCTGCCTGAAGGGGCAAAGATGGTGGTCAACTATGGTCTGGATAGCGTTCGTTTCATCCAGCCAGTGAAGGTCAATTCCAGGGTTCGCCTCAAGGTCGACATGAACGAAGTCACCGAGAAGAAACCCGGCCAATGGCTGCTCAAGGCCACCGCCACGCTCGAGATCGAAGGTTCGGACAAACCGGCCTATATCGCCGAGCCGCTGTCACTCTGCTTCGTGTAAACCCTCCCGGATGCGAAGCAGCTCACGCTGTTTCGCGACCTCTCTCTATATCTAAGTCATAGAGCTGCGGCATACTCGGTCGCCTAATTGCCCGGATCCCGCTATGCGCTCACTTGCACTCATTGCCTTGACCCTGATGCTCACCGCTTGCGGCGACGGCGAATCGCTGTTGCCGCCCGATGCGCGCCTGCCGGACGGCGGACGCTATCGCGGCGACCTGGTCAACGGATTGCTGCAAGGTCAGGGTCGCGTCGATTACCCGAACGGCAGCTGGTACGCCGGCAGTTTCGACAAGGGTCAATGGCATGGCCCGGGCGAATGGCACGGCAGCAACGGCGAAGTGTATCGCGGCAATTTCAACCTGGGGCTGTTCGACGGCCAGGGCACGCTGACCACCAGCGGCAGCAGCTACACCGGCGGCTTCAAGGCGGGTCGGCGCGAAGGCGAAGGCACCCTCAAAGAAAACGGCATGACCTATCGCGGCGAGTTCAAGGCCGATCAATATTCAGGGCTCGGACGTCTGGAGCTCGAAGACGGCAGTTCGTATCAAGGTCAGTTCGCCCATGGCAAACCCAACGGGGAAGGCCAGCGCGGCGACGCCAGCGGCAATCAGTTCACCGGCCATTTCAAGGACGGTCAGCTGGAAGGCAACGGGACGTTCAACAGCGCTGAAGGCGATATCTACGTCGGCGGCTTCAAGAACAACCAACTGCACGGCAAGGGCCGCTACGAAAACGCCGACGGCGATGTCTGGCTCGGTCAGTTCAAGGAAGGCTCGCTGAACGGCAAGGGCGAACTAATCGGTGCCGACGGCAGCCACTACATCGGCCAGTTCAGCGACTGGCGTTTCACCGGCCAGGGCCGGCTGAACTTGCCTGATGGAAGTTTCTACATCGGCCAGTTCGACGGCGACAGTTATCAGGGCCGCGGCACGCTGGTGTTGACCGATGGCACCGTGCAGAGCGGCACGTGGGTCAATGGCCAGCGAGTACGCGATGCCGACGGCAAGCTGCTACCCGACAGCCTCGAACTCGGCTTGCTGGCCCAAGGCCGCTTGCTCGAAGACGCGCTGGCCAATGTGCCCGCCTCGACCCCGGCGATCGAGTTGTACACCCTGACCCTCGGCGGTGACGGCAAGCAGAGCGTGTTCCTGCGCGAATCCGACTACGTCAGCAACATGCTGACCAGCCGCTTCGGTGCGTTTGGCCAGATTCGTTTGGTGAACCATCGCGACCATCTCGTCGATCGGCCCATGGCCACCCGGGAAAACCTGCGCCGCGCCGCGCTCACGCTGGCCGAACGCAGCGGTCCGGAAGACTTGATCTTCATCTACCTGACCAGCCACGGCACCAGCGAACACGAACTCGTGCTCGATCAGCCGCGTATGGAGCTGTCCGACCTGCCGGCCGACGAACTCGCTGCCGTGCTCGCCCCGCTGAAAAACCGCGACAAGATCATCGTGATTTCGTCTTGCTACTCCGGTGGTTTCATCCCGGCCCTCAAGGACGAACGCACCCTGATCATGACAGCTGCGCGCGCCGACCGCGTGTCCTTCGGGTGCACGGAGGAAGCCAACTTCACGTACTTCGGCGATGCGCTGTTCGCCCAGGCCCTGAATCAGACCGACGATCTTGAACAAGCCTTCAAACTGGCCAAGGCCAGCGTGGCCGAGCGTGAGCTGGCAGACAGCTTCGAAGCCTCTGAACCGCAGATCTGGGCGCCGAAAACCGTACTCTCCCACTGGCAGCTGTTACGCAAACAGCAGGCACGAAAAGCGCTACAAAGTGTCTCTATCAGCAACGAGGATGCAAAGAGCAACTAAGCTGAACAGTATCAAGGGGGGAACACTATGTACTTGACGCCTCAGCACGTATTGCTCGCCGGAGCTACCGGCCTGACCGGTGAACATTTGCTTGATCGCCTGCTCAACGAGCCCACGATCACACGCGTATTGGCCCCCTCACGCCGGCCACTGGCCGAGCACCCCCATCTGGAAAACCCGGTCGGCGACCCGACCGTGTTCCTGCCACAATTGAGCGGTCGCGTTGATATCGCGTACTGCTGTCTTGGCACCACGATCAAACAGGCCGGCTCGGAAGAGGCGTTTCGCGCAGTAGACCTCGACATGGTGGTGGCTTTCGCCAAACGGGCGCGGGAAATGGGCGCGCGGCACTTGATCGTGATCAGCGCCCTGGGGGCCGATCGCAGGTCCTCGGTTTTCTACAACCGGGTCAAAGGCGAGATGGAGTACGCATTGCGCGCGCAAAACTGGCCACAACTGACCATTTGCCGACCTTCGGTGTTACTGGGTGATCGTATCGAGCCGCGCCTGGCCGAACAGTTCGCCGGACCGTTGTCGCGCCTGATCCCGGGCAAATACCACGGCATCGAAGCCTGTCAGCTGGCTCGGGCGATGTGGCGGCTGGCGCTGGAGGAGCAGGATGGGGTGCGGATTGTCGAGTCGGATGAGTTGCGCAAGCTCGGCAAGTAATTGGCTGATTCAGGGATGAATCATTGCAAGCTGGCTCGCGCCCACATTTGTTCTGTGTCGCCGTCATCGCCAGCAGGCTGGCTCCCACAAGGG
>NZ_JAVLRV010000002.1:3973504-4030103 GCF_055803035.1 Pseudomonas sp. 300
CGAGCCTGCTCGCGATAGGGCGCAAAGCGCTCTCCTACAACCCGCCCGTCGCCTGAAAACTCACCCCGATCACCGTCAGCACCGACAACGGCAACAACAACGTATCCAGCAAAGCACTCGCCGGCAGATCAACGCCAGGATAGCTCGGCGCCTCTGCCCCAAAACGATCCATCGCACAGCACCCGCCATTCATGGCGTACAAATCCAGTCGCGTCCCCGCATACACCAACGGCGCGCCCGGCTTGGCAGCATTCAGCGTGCGCGCCGTGGCGCAACCCGCCAATTGCAACGCCAGCACAATCATCAGCAGCTTATTCATCGCTGGTCAGATGGTGTTCGCCCCAACGCGGCAGCATGTCTTGTGGAATGTTCAGCAGGTTGAGGATCCGCGCCACCACGAAGTCAATCAGGTCATCGATGGTCTGCGGTTGATGATAGAAGCCCGGCGATGCCGGCAAAATGGTCACGCCCATATTCGACAACTTGAGCATGTGCTCCAGATGAATGCTCGAATACGGCGCTTCACGCGGCACCAGAATCAGCTGACGACGCTCCTTCAGCGTGACATCAGCGGCGCGCTCGATCAGGTTGTTGCAGGCACCGGTGGCAATGGCCGACAGCGTGCCGGTCGAACAGGGCACGACCACCATGGCCGACGGCGCGCCGGAGCCCGAGGCCACCGGCGACATCCAGTCTTCCTTGCCGTACACCCGAATCTGCCCGGCGGCCGCGCCGGTGTATTCGGTCAGGAAGGCCTGCATCATCTGGGTTTTCGGCGGCAGCGTGACGTCAGTCTCGGTGGCCATCACCAGTTGCGCAGCCTTGGATATCAGGAAGTGCACCTCGCGGTCTTCACGAATCAGGCAGTCCAGCAGGCGCAAACCGTACTGGGCGCCCGAGGCGCCGGTCATCGCCAGCGTGATGCGTTCCGGGCCGTTGTTCATTTAAGCGCCTCGGCAAGTTTGCCGTGCAGGCCGCCGAAGCCGCCGTTGCTCATGATCACCACGTGAGTGCCGGGCTGCGCCTGGCTTTTCACGCGCTCGATAATGCCTTCCAGCGAATCGCTGACAATCGACGGCACCGTGCACAGCGCGGCGGTCGCCGCCAAATCCCAACCGAGGTTGGCGGGTGCATACCAGATCACCTGATCGGCATCGACCACGCTTTCCGGCAAACCGTCGCGGTGAGCGCCGAGCTTCATGGAGTTGGAACGCGGCTCGATGATGGCGATCAGTGGCGCGTCACCGATGCGTTTACGCAGCCCGTCGAGGGTCGTGGCGATGGCCGTCGGGTGGTGAGCGAAGTCGTCATAGATGGTGATGCCACGCACTTCCGCGACTTTCTCCATCCGGCGCTTCACGCTTTTGAACGCGCTCAACGCGGCGATGCCCATGGACGGCACGACACCGACATGCCGCGCGGCTGCCAGGGTCGCCAAGGCGTTAGCGACGTTGTGCTGACCGGTCATGTCCCACTCGACCACGCCTTGAGCGACGCCTTCGAACATCACTTCGAATTTCGAACCGTCTTCGCTCAGCAGTTTGACCTGCCACTGACCGCCAGCGCCGGTGGTTTGCACCGGAGTCCAGCAGCCCATCTCGATCACACGCAGCAAGGCCGGTTCGGTGGTCGGGTGGATCACCAGGCCTTCACTCGGGATAGTCCGCACCAAATGGTGGAACTGTCGCTCGATGGCCGGCAGATCGGGAAAGATGTCGGCGTGATCGAACTCCAGGTTGTTCAGAATCGCCGTGCGTGGGCGGTAGTGGACGAACTTGGAGCGCTTGTCGAAGAACGCACTGTCGTACTCGTCGGCTTCGATCACGAAGAACGGCGTGCCGCCCAGACGCGCCGACACCGAGAAATTCTGCGGCACGCCGCCGATCAGGAAACCAGGGCTCATGCCCGCGTGCTCCAGCACCCAGGCGAGCATGCTGCTGGTGGTGGTCTTGCCGTGCGTGCCGGCCACGGCCAGTACCCAGCGACCTTGCAGCACGTGGTCGGCCAGCCACTGCGGGCCGGAGACGTAAGGCAGGCCTTTGTTCAGTACGTATTCAACCGCCGGGTTACCGCGGGACATGGCGTTGCCGATGACTACCAGATCCGGCGCCGGATCGAGCTGGGCGGGATCGTAGCCTTGAGTCAGTTCAATGCCCTGCGCCTCGAGCTGAGTGCTCATGGGCGGATAGACGTTGGCATCGGAGCCGGTCACGTGATGGCCCAGCTCTTTGGCCAGAACCGCCATCGAACCCATGAAAGTGCCGCAGATACCAAGAATATGAATGTGCATTAGTCGACCTCGTAAAACATGGCCGCAGGTTAGCGTAGGGAGGCGAAAATCGCACCTTGTGTTTCGGATCTCACGGACGCCAATCGCGGGCAAGCCCGCTCCCACAGGTCTTGCGCCATGCCTGAAAATTGTGAACGACTAAGTCCTGTGGGAGCGGGTTTGCCCGCGATTGGTCGCGATGCGGTTTACCGGGCGATCCCGTGCTTACGCAATTTTCGATAAAGGGTATTACGGCTGACACCCAGCTGTTCAGCGGTATGCGTCATATGCCAGCGTGTCTGTTCCAACGCATTCAACAATGCCAGTCGCTCGGCATCATCCAAGGGGTGTTCGGAAAGCTGTTCAACGGCAACAATCGGCATCGGTCGCGTCTGCCGAATCATCGCCGGCAAATCTTCCAGCCCGATCCGCCCGCCGTCACACAACGCCGCCAACGTGCGCAGCACATTGCGCAACTGCCGCACGTTCCCGGGCCAGGCAAAGCCCAACAACGCCTGGCGGGCGGGCTCATCAATCAGCACCGTCTCCACGCCCGCTTCCTGCGCAAGCAAGAAGTCGAGCAACTGTGACTTGTCACTGCGATCGCGTAACGCCGGCAGTGCGATCTCCAGCCCGTTGAGCCGGTAGTACAAATCCTCGCGGAAGCTGCCGTCCTGCACCCGTTCCAGCAAATTACGGTGAGTGGCGCTGATGATCCGCACATTGACCGACTCCGGCTCACCGCCAATCGGCACTACTTGCCGATCCTCCAGCACTCTTAACAGCCGGGTCTGCAATGCCAGCGGCATGTCGCCGATTTCATCGAGAAACAACGTCCCGCCATCGGCCTGCTGCAACTTGCCGCGCATGCCTTCCTTGCGTGCGCCAGTGAAGCTGCCGCCGCGATAGCCAAACAGCTCGCTTTCGATCAGGCTTTCCGGGATGGCCGCGCAATTGAGCGCAACGAAGGCCTTTTCCGCCCGCTGACTGGCCTGATGCACCGCTTTGGCAAAGGCCTCTTTGCCGGACCCGGTTTCACCATTGATCAACAGCGGCACATCCCGTTCGAAGACGCGCAGGGATTTGCGGAAGTCGTCCTGCAAACCCGTATCGCCCAGACAAATGCTCGACAGTCGCGCAGGCTCGGCAGTGACCTGGCTTGGCACCACAGGCACCGGAATGCTACGCGGCTGGCCGCGCAACACCGCAAACAGGCTCCGCCCGTCGCGGGTGCGCAGCGGCCAACTGGCGCTGGCATTGACACTCGCGCGGCCCAGCAACTCATCCAGCGAACAATCGAAAAACGCCTCCACCGGTTTGCCCAGCAGCCCGCCGCGAATATGCCCCAGCAGGTTCAGCGCGCTCTGATTGACCGCGCTGATCCGCCCTTCGCCGTCGAACGCCAGCAGCCCTTCGCTGAACAAGCCGACGGATTCCGCCTGCAGGTGAAAACGCAGCAACCATTGATTGTCGAAGTAGCGCAGGAAATAGCAGCTCTCGATCATCTTCGCCGACAGATTGACCAGCGCCATAGTGTGGAACTGACTCTGCCGCGAGACTTCGTGCCGCGCCGAGGAAACGTCGAGCACCGCCAGCAGTTCGCCATGCGGATCGAACACCGGGCTCGCCGAGCAGGTCAGGCCGGTGTGACGGCCGCGAAAGTGTTCGTCCTGGTGGATGGTCAGCGACTGGCGTTCCACCAGGCAGGTGCCGATGCCGTTGGTGCCTTCGCAGGCCTCGCTCCAGTCGGCGCCGAGCCAGAGGCCGGCGCGCTCGAAAATCTTCCGCTCGGCAGGTGCCGTCACGCAGTTGAGGATCACCCCGCGCGCATCGGTCAGCAGCACCGCATGACCGGCGCCGGAGAGTTGCTGATGCAGGCTGCTCATTTCGTTGCCGGCAATGTGCAGCACTTGCTGCAAGCGCTCGCGGCTTTCGAGGACGCGGCCATGTTCCAGCACCGTTGGCGCCATCGTCAGGGCCGGGTCGAGGTGATAGTCCTCAAGACAACGCAGCCAGGACCGCGCGATGGACGGATCGCTGCCGGGACCGTGCAGGTGGGACTTGCCTTGGGTCACCGTCAATACTTGCTGGGCATGGCGACTCAAATGGTTGTCGTGCATTTCTTATTATTCTCCCCGGGGCTCGGCGACCCGTACTGAGGTGATGCCAGAGCATCCTCCAGCCGGGCGAGCATTGCAATGCTGGCAAGACTGCTCAGTCACAAGCTGTGCCATGAACGGTACAAACTGTCACCCGAGGTGTACCGAAAGCGTCACAGGCGCCGCCCGCCCGTCCGACAAAAATCGCGCAAGGCCTTGATTTGCCTGACCTGCAAGGCAGTGGCCCGACCTTTGCTCTACGCTTATAGCAAGCGCACATGCGCTCTCCCTTATAAGCACAAAAGCCAAGGAGAAATCACCATGCGTTACGCTCACCCCGGTACTGAAGGCGCTATCGTTTCGTTCAAGAGCAAATACGGTAACTACATCGGCGGCGAGTTCGTCGCGCCTGTCAAAGGTCAGTACTTCACCAACACCTCGCCAGTGAATGGCCAACCGATTGCCGAATTCCCGCGCTCCACGGCCGAAGACATCGACAAAGCCCTGGACGCTGCCCACGCCGCTGCCGATGCCTGGGGCGCCACGTCCGCTCAGGCGCGCTCGCTGGTGCTGCTGAAAATCGCCGACCGCATCGAGCAGAACCTGGAACTGCTGGCGATCACCGAATCCTGGGACAACGGCAAAGCCGTTCGCGAAACCCTCAACGCCGACATCCCGCTGGCTGCCGACCACTTCCGTTACTTTGCCGGCTGCATCCGCGCGCAGGAAGGCAGCGCCGCCGAGATCGACGGCAACACCGTGGCCTATCACATCCATGAACCACTGGGCGTGGTCGGCCAGATCATCCCGTGGAACTTCCCGATCCTGATGGCCGCGTGGAAACTCGCCCCGGCCCTGGCTGCCGGCAACTGCGTGGTGCTCAAGCCGGCCGAGCAAACCCCGCTGGGCATCACCGTACTCATGGAGCTGATCGGCGACCTGCTGCCGCCAGGCGTGCTGAACGTGGTGCAAGGCTTCGGCAAAGAAGCGGGCGAGGCTCTGGCCACCAGCAAACGCATCGCCAAAATCGCCTTCACCGGCTCGACCCCGGTCGGTTCGCACATCATGAAATGCGCCGCCGAAAACATCATTCCGTCCACCGTGGAGCTGGGTGGCAAGTCGCCGAACATTTTCTTCGAAGACATCATGAAGGCCGAACCGTCGTTCATCGAGAAAGCCGCTGAAGGCCTCGTGCTGGCGTTCTTCAACCAGGGCGAAGTCTGCACCTGCCCGTCCCGTGCACTGGTACAAGAGTCGATCTACGACGAATTCATGAAAGTGGTCATGAACAAAGTCCTGCAAATCAAACGTGGCGACCCGCTGGACACCGACACCATGGTCGGCGCACAGGCGTCCGAGCAACAGTTCGACAAAATCCTTTCGTACCTGGAAATCGCCAAGGGCGAAGGCGCCGAACTGCTGACCGGCGGCAAGATCGAAAAACTCGAGGGCAGCCTGGCGACGGGTTATTACATCCAGCCGACCCTGCTCAAGGGCACCAACAAAATGCGCGTGTTCCAGGAAGAAATCTTTGGCCCGGTGGTGAGCATCACCACGTTCAAGGACGAAGCCGAAGCCCTGGCCATCGCCAACGACACCGAGTTCGGCCTGGGTGCCGGCCTCTGGACCCGCGACATCAACCGCGCCTACCGCATGGGCCGCGCCATCAAGGCCGGTCGCGTGTGGACCAACTGCTATCACCTGTACCCGGCGCATGCCGCGTTCGGTGGTTACAAAAAGTCCGGCGTCGGGCGTGAAACCCACAAAATGATGCTCGATCACTATCAGCAGACCAAAAACCTGCTGGTGAGCTACGACATCAATCCGTTGGGGTTCTTCTAAAAACCGGGGGCGATGCGGGTATTCCTGTGTCGCCCTTTCGATAGTCATCGCGGGCAAGCCCACTCCCACAGGTTTTTGGGGTCAACCCAAAAATCAGGTTCACGCCAAAAACCTGTGGGAGTGGGCTTGCACGCGATGGCGCCCTTAACGACAACATCAAAACATCGCCCTGCCGCTCTGGCATGGGCTTTGCGTGCCCGCTCTACAAGTAAACGCAGTTCCCGAAAGTCCAACAGATCAAACAATAAAAAAGACAGCGAGGACTTATGACTTCTTCCACACAGCTCAAACCCACACTCGGCACCCTGCATTTATGGGGCATTGCCGTCGGCCTGGTGATTTCCGGCGAATACTTCGGCTGGAGTTACGGCTGGGGCACCGCAGGCACCCTGGGTTTCCTCGTCACCGCCCTGATGGTGGCGACGATGTACACCTGCTTCATCT
Source organism: Pseudomonas sp. 300 (assembly GCF_055803035.1). Classification (NCBI taxonomy): domain Bacteria; kingdom Pseudomonadati; phylum Pseudomonadota; class Gammaproteobacteria; order Pseudomonadales; family Pseudomonadaceae; genus Pseudomonas; species Pseudomonas sp. 300. The sequence goes on from NZ_JAVLRV010000002.1 coordinate 3,980,159, forward strand.
TCAGCTTCACCGAATTGACCACTGCCATTCCTCACGCCGGCGGGCCGTTTGCCTACAGCCGGCGGGCCTTTGGCGAGAAAGGCGGGCTCATCGCCGGCATCGCCACCCTGATCGAATTCGTCTTTGCGCCCCCGGCGATTGCGATGGCCATTGGCGCTTACCTGAACGTGCAATACCCGGAACTTGACCCCAAGATTGCAGCCGTTGGCGCCTATTTCGTCTTCATGACCCTGAATATCCTCGGCGTCAGCATCGCGGCGACCTTCGAATTGGTGGTCACCGTCCTGGCTGTCGCCGAGCTGCTGGTGTTCATGGGCGTGGTCGCGCCGGGCTTCAGTTTCAGCAACTTCGTGCTCAACGGCTGGTCGGGCTCCAACGAGTTCACCATTGCCTCCATCCCCGGCATCTTTGCGGCGATCCCGTTTGCGATCTGGTTTTTCCTCGCCATTGAAGGCGCGGCGATGGCGGCTGAAGAAGCCAAGGACCCGAAACGCACGATTCCCAAGGCGTACGTCAGCGGCATTCTGACGTTGGTATTCCTCGCGATCGGCGTGATGGTGATGGCCGGCGGCGTGGGCGACTGGCGCCAACTGTCGAACATCAACGACCCGCTGCCGCAGGCGATGAAAGCCGTGGTCGGCAACAATTCGACCTGGATGCACATGCTGGTCTGGATCGGCCTGTTCGGGCTGGTGGCGAGTTTCCACGGGATCATTCTCGGTTACTCGCGGCAGTTCTTCGCCTTGGCCCGAGCCGGTTACCTGCCCCGCTCGCTGGCCAAACTGTCGCGCTTCCAGACCCCGCACCGCGCCATTCTGGCCGGCGGCGTGATCGGCATCGCGGCGATCTACAGCGACGGCCTGGTCAACCTGCAAGGGATGACCCTGACGGCTGCAATGATCACCATGTCGGTATTCGGCGCCATCGTGATGTACATCATCAGTATGCTGAGCCTGTTCAAGCTGCGTAAAACCGAGCCGAACCTGGAACGCAGCTTCCGCGCACCGGGCTATCCGATCGTTCCGGGCATTGCGCTGTTTCTGGCGGTGGTGTGCCTGGTGGCGATGGCGTGGTTCAACCCGCTGATCGGCTGCGTGTTCCTTGGCTTCATGGCGGCCGGTTATTTGTATTTCCAACTGACCGCCAAGCAGCGTTTGGATGCACCGGCGGATGCGATGCTCGAAGGCGTGTGAGTTGCACCGGCGCCGGGCCGTATGCCCGGCACCTGCTTTATTGAAGTGCACACAGTTCCCTTGTGGGAGCCAGCCTGCTGGCTCCCACAAGGGTTCGGCGGTGTATTTGAGACATTTATAGAATCAGGAGGACACCGTGGCCACATTCGTCCATACCGTCGGCGCCCAGACCTACCGCTTCGCCAGCCTCAAAGAGGTCATGGCCAAGGCCAGCCCGGCGCGCTCCGGCGATTTCCTGGCTGGCGTCGCCGCCCTCAACGATGGCGAGCGTGTGGCCGCGCAAATGGCCCTGGCCGACATCCCGCTGACTCATTTCCTGCAGGAAGTGCTGATTCCCTACGAGGCCGATGAAGTCACCCGACTGATCATCGACACCCACGACACACAAGCCTTCGCCGCGGTCAGCCACCTGACTGTCGGCGGTTTCCGCGACTGGCTGCTCAGCGATGCCGCCGACGAACAGAGCCTGCGTGCCCTCGCCCCGGGCCTGACGCCGGAAATGGCCGCAGCCGTGTCGAAAATCATGCGCGTACAGGATCTGGTGCTGGTGGCGCAGAAAATCCGCGTGGTCACGCAGTTTCGCGGGACCATGGGCCTGCGCGGGCGCTTATCCACACGCCTGCAACCCAATCATCCCACCGACGAACCGGCGGGCATCGCCGCGAGCATTCTCGACGGGCTGCTGTTCGGCAACGGCGACGCGATGATCGGCATCAACCCGGCCACCGACAGCATTGCCTCGATCTGCGCGATGCTGGAAATGCTAGACGCGATCATCCAGCGCTACGAAATTCCGACACAGGCCTGCGTACTGACCCACGTCACCACGTCCATCGAAGCGATCAACCGCGGCGTTCCGCTGGATCTGGTGTTCCAGTCGATCGCCGGCACCGAAGCGGCCAATGCCAGTTTCGGCATCAACCTGAACGTTTTGCAGGAAGGCTATGACGCCGGTTTGAGCCTGAGTCGCGGCACGCTTGGGCAAAATCTGATGTATTTCGAGACTGGCCAGGGCAGCGCCCTGTCGGCCAACGCCCATCACGGCATCGATCAACAAACCTGCGAAACCCGCGCCTACGCCGTGGCGCGACATTTCAAACCGTTTTTGGTGAACACGGTTGTAGGATTCATCGGCCCGGAGTACCTCTACAACGGCAAACAGATCATTCGCGCCGGCCTCGAAGATCACTTCTGCGGCAAACTGCTGGGCGTGCCGATGGGCTGCGACATCTGTTACACCAACCACGCCGAAGCCGACCAGGACGACATGGACACCTTGCTGACCCTGCTCGGCGTGGCCGGGATCAACTTCATCATGGGCATCCCAGGTTCCGACGACATCATGCTCAACTACCAGACCACCTCGTTCCACGACGCGCTATACGCGCGACAAACCCTGGGCCTGAAACCCGCGCCAGAATTCGAACAGTGGCTGGCCAGAATGGGCATCTTCACCCAGGCAGACGGCAAGATTCATTTCGGCGACCGACTGCCGCCAGCCTTCCGCCAAGCGATGGGGCAACTGGGATGACTGTGGAGATGGATAAACCGCCTGTTGACTCAGAAAATCCATTGCTGCAACTGCGGCGCCTGACCCCGGCGCGGATTGCCCTTGGCCGCACGGGCACCAGCATGCCGACCAGCGCACAGCTGGATTTCCAATACGCCCACGCCCAGGCTCGGGACGCGGTGCACCTGCCCTTCGACCATGCGGGGCTCAGCTCGCAACTGGCCGAATGCGGGTACGAAAGTGTGCTCCTGCACAGCGCCGCCACAAACCGGGACAGTTATTTACAGCGCCCTGACCTGGGGCGGAAATTGAGCGATGAGTCGGCGCAAATCTTGCGCAATCATGCTTCAGCCCATCCCGGCGGCGTCGATCTGGTGATTGTCGTGGCAGATGGTTTGTCGGCACTGGCAGTGCACCGTCATACCGTCCCCTTCCTTGCGCGCATGCGAGAGCAGATCGAAGTCGATGGCTGGACGGTTTCGCCGGTGATTCTGGTAGAACAGGGCCGGGTCGCGGTGTCCGATGAAATCGGTGAGCTGCTGGGCGCCAAAATGGTGGTGATCCTGATTGGCGAACGCCCTGGCCTCAGCTCCCCAGACAGCCTGGGATTGTATTTCACCTACAATCCAAAGGTCGGCCTGACGGATGCCTACCGCAACTGTATCTCCAATGTACGCCTGGAAGGCTTGAGCTATGGCATGGCGGCACACCGATTGCTTTATCTGATGCGTGAAGCCTGTCGGCGGCAGTTGTCGGGGGTCAACCTAAAGGACGAAGCACAGCTTCAGACGCTGGAGTCGGACGCAGGTGCAGACATGAAAGGTAATTTCCTACTGAGTCCGCCGAATGCCTGAACCGTTTCCGCATTGCGTTTCTCATTCGGTTTCAGGCAGGATCGAAACACGGCTGCCCGAGTGAGAACCGTTCGCCGTCAGAGCACGTGAAGACAGCCACTTGAAGACGAGACCTATCGATGCGGATTATTCAAGCGACCCTCGAACACCTGGACCTGCTGACCCCGTTGTTCGTCAAATATCGCGAGTTTTATGGTTCCCTGCCGTATCCGGACTCGTCCCGGGCGTTCCTCGAAAAACGCCTGCGTCGCAAGGAATCGGTGATCTACCTGGCCCTGGCCGATGACGACGATAAAAAGCTGATGGGTTTCTGTCAGCTCTACCCGAGCTTTTCGTCGCTTTCGCTTAAACGCGTGTGGATCCTCAACGACATTTATGTCGCCGAAGACGCCCGCCGTCAGTTGGTCGCAGATAACCTGATGCGCACCGCAAAAAAAATGGCCAAGGAAACCAATGCCGTGCGTATGCGCGTATCCACTAGCAGCGACAACAAAATCGCGCAGAAAACCTACGAATCCATCGGGTTCAAGGAAGACACCGAGTTCAAGAACTACGTGCTGCCGATCAGCGACGAGCTCTGACCTGCATCCCCCCCCTGTAGGAGCAAGCTTGCTCGCGATCGCAATCCGAAATCCGATACCTGTGTTGAATGACACACCGTAATCGCGAGCAAGCTTGCTCCTACAAAAACAGACCACGCCCGCCGTCTGTCTCGTGCGAAATCCCCCGCTACAAACTCGACGCGCTTTTCACTTCTCAGCCCGTATAATGCGGACCTTTCCGGCTTGTAAGAAAAACTACACCCGTCTGTAGCCTTACGCGAAGTCATCCGCACAGGCCTGCCGAGTCGGGCCGTCACCACAGGTGCCCCATGGATTTCAACCCGCTCGACCTTATCCTGCATCTCGATGTTTACCTCGATTTGCTGGTAAACAACTACGGGCCATGGATCTACGCCATCCTGTTTCTGGTGATCTTCTGCGAGACCGGCCTGGTGGTGATGCCCTTCCTGCCGGGTGATTCCCTGCTTTTCATCGCGGGCGCCGTGGCGGCCGGTGGCGGCATGGACCCGGTGTTGCTGGGTGGCCTGCTGATGCTGGCGGCGATTCTCGGCGACAGCACCAACTACGTTATCGGACGAACGGCGGGCGAACGACTGTTCAGCAACCCGAACTCGAAAATCTTCCGCCGCGATTACCTGCAACAAACCCACGACTTCTATGACAAGCACGGCGGCAAAACCGTGACTCTGGCGCGCTTCCTGCCGATCATTCGCACCTTTGCACCGTTCGTCGCCGGCGTAGCGAAAATGCCCTATCCGCGTTTCTTCTTTTTCAGTGTCCTCGGCACCATCCTCTGGGTTGGCGGTTTGGTGACCCTCGGTTACTTCTTCGGCAACGTGCCGTTCATCAAGAAAAACCTGTCGCTGCTGGTGGTGGGCATCATTCTGCTGTCGCTGGTGCCGATGATCATCGGCGTCGTCCGCAGCCGCTTCGGCAACGCCGCGTCCAAAGCTGAACCTCGCTAACCGATGTGGTCGCTCAGCGCCTGGCGTCGCCGGCGCATCCTGGCCAGACACCCGATTGCCGACGACATGTGGCAGCGAGTGCGCCATCACCTGAGTTTTCTCGACGGCATCAGCGCCGCTGAAGACCAATGGCTGCGCGAAGCTTGCGTACTGTTCCTCGAAGACAAACACCTGACCGCCCTGCCCGGCGTCGAACTCCATCAGGAGCAGCGTTTGCTGCTCGCCGCCCAGGCGCAATTGCCGTTGCTGAACCTGGGCGACCTGAACTGGTATCAGGGTTTTCACGAAATCGTTCTCTACCCCGACGACTTCCTCAGCCCCCAGCGCCATCGCGACGCCAGCGGCGTCGAACACGAGTGGGACGGCGAACACAGCGGTGAAGCCTGGCAACAAGGCCCGATCATTCTGGCCTGGCCCGGCGTGATGGCCAGTGGTGGCTGGGAAGGCTACAACCTGGTAATCCACGAACTCGCGCACAAACTCGACATGCTCAACGGCGACGCCAACGGCCTGCCGCCGCTGCACGCAGATATGCGGGTCAGCGACTGGGCCAGCGTCATGCAAGAGGCCTACGACGACCTCGACCAACAACTGGACCGCAACCCGGACGCCGAAACCGCCATCGACCCCTACGCCGCGGAAAACCCCGCCGAGTTCTTCGCCGTCACCAGCGAATACTTCTTCAGCGCCCCGGATTTGCTGCACGAGGCGTATCCTCGGGTGTATGAACAGCTGAAGCTGTTTTACCGACAGGATCCATTGACTCGGCTGCGGCAACTTCTGGCCGAAGACCCGGTCTATCAGGCACGCGACTAAGGTCTACAAGACCCTTGGTGCATGGCATCAACGGCGGAATATGCCTATAATCGCCGCCACTTTTTGGTCAATCCGGCCAAGTGTTTTTGGTCAACTAACGGGGGCACCGCCCAATGAGCTACAGCAAGATTCCGGCTGGCAAAGACCTGCCGAACGACATCTACGTCGCGATCGAGATCCCGGCCAACCACGCGCCGATCAAATACGAAATCGACAAAGACAGCGATTGCCTGTTCGTTGACCGTTTCATGGCCACCCCGATGTTCTACCCGGCCAACTACGGTTACATCCCGAACACCCTGGCTGACGACGGTGACCCCCTCGACGTGCTGGTTGTGACCCCTTACCCGGTTGCTCCAGGTTCCGTGATCCGTGCCCGTCCGGTCGGCATCCTGAACATGACCGACGACGGCGGCGGCGATGCCAAAGTCATCGCAGTGCCACACGACAAGCTGTCCCAGCTGTACGTCGACGTGAAGGAATACACCGACCTGCCACCCCTGCTGATTCAGCAGATCGAGCACTTCTTCGCGAACTACAAAGATCTCGAAAAAGGCAAATGGGTGAAGATCGAAGGCTGGGCCGGTGCAGACGCCGCCCGCGAAGCGATCACCAAGTCGGTTGCTGCCTATAAAGGCTGAGACGCCACTGGCCTTGCGCCACTGACGACTTGAAAAAACCCCGGTTGATCCGGGGTTTTTTGTGCGCGCCGGAAAGGTTTTAAACACGTCGTTTAACACTCCAGCGCATCGGTTTTTTCTTGTTTAATTTTTACTCGATACGTCTTACATGAGGTCGCAAATTTCCCGCGCATTTTGAACGGTTCGTTTATTCAAAGCCTCGCCATACGCCCGTAAACTCGTGCCCATGAAGAAAAAAAACACTAGCGGTCCACGGTTTAAAGCGCTGCTCAAAGTAGCGAACATCACGACGACCGGATTTGCCGAATTCCTCGGCACGGCGCCGCAAAACGTCCACAACTGGTACACCCGCGGCGTGCCCGATCACTGCATGGAAGCCGTCGCCAGAAAGCTCTCGGTCAACAGCGAGTGGCTCAAATATCTCGAAGGCCCGAAAGATGCCAGACACCTGCGGCTGGTCGATGAGACCGGCAGCACCTTCGACGCCCAGGCCATCCGTGGCGTTTACACCGTCATCGAGCCGACCGATGTCGAGTTGCCCTTTTACAAGGAAGCCCCTGTCGGTCCGGGTTCGAACAAAACCCATGTCATCGTGGACACCAGCCAGCCCCTGCGCCTTCCACGCAGCCATCTCGACTCACTGGAAATCAACCATGCGGACGCCATCTGCGCCCATATGATCGGCAACAGCATGGCGGAGAAAATTGCCGACGGATCAACCGTCGCCATTGATCGGGGCCTGACGCAGATCGTGGATGGGGAAATTTATGCGATCGAGCACGACGGAATGCTGCGTATCAAGTACCTGCACCGGACGCCGGGGAATGGATTGCGATTGCGCAGCCACAACAGCGCCGAATACCCGGATGAGACGTTCAGGGCCGCGCAAATCGAAGAGCAGAACATCCGGGTCTTGGGGTGGGTGTTTTGGTGCTCGACACTGAACAAGCGCAGACCGCCAGTGCCGTTCCTGTAACGCCGCGCCGCGACCTTCGCGAGCAAGCGCGCTCCCACAAGGATTGCGCAGTACCTGAAGCAAGCTTGCTCGCGAAGGCGGTGGAACCTTCACCGCAAAACCCGGGTCAGCTACCCGATCCCAAGCAACTGACAGTCCTAACCCGCACACCACGCTGGGAATTCCTCAAAAAAATCAGTATGCTGCGCCCCACATTTGCGCATCGACCCGCGCCGCGGCTCCGATCGCACCGACAAGGCAGATGATTTTCTCGCCGAGTCCCACAGCCGGACGCAAGATCCGGGTGTACGTTTTGAAGGCTGGCGCGGTTTACCAAAAATGAACCAAGCCAGTCCCCGAGAAGCCGGCCACAAGCCGGCTTTTTAATGCCCGCGTTTTGACCTTAAGGTCTCCCCTCAGCAATTGGGCAGCTGCCTGCTGCCCGATTTAATAGTGTCGGCACTGTTTAAACTTTTCACTCACGGATAACTAAACCCCTTAACCAACGTCAACTCCCCTACCGCCCGCATCGGCACCAGAAAAGTCTCCATCTTCTCGCTAGGCGTCCCTTCCTCGGTAATCACCGTCACCTGCGCCGTGGTCAGCGGCTGAACCGCATCCTCCTGTCCGTCCTCATTACTCCGATACCCACCCCCGAAGTAGTTCACATAAACGAGGTATTGCCCTTTGATCGGCGCCGGCATGGCGAAGATTTCCGGGCCATAACCGGTGGTCACGTCCACATCCAGCGCAGCGCCATTAGGCGCGACACGATCGCCGTACCAGATGTGCGCGCCATCGGGCGTGACGAGGTGCAAGTCCAGATCCGTGCCATCGCTGTCCCAAGCCAGCAACACACGCAATTTCGCCGGCGTCGCGCCACCACTGGCATTGAGAAACTGCGTTCGATGCCGCTGCTGACCATCAGGACTGCGGACTTCGACGCTATTGCTGCCATTGGGAAACGAGAACGGTCGATCGAAGCGACCAGTGGGGTCGATTTTCAGCGGCATGCTGACGCCGTTGACGATCAATCGGCCCGGTTCAGTGGACTTGGGCGTGGCTTTGATCTGGCCGGTGATGCGTGCGGTGTTGGCCTGACCTGCCGGGGTATTCACCGAGGAGGCCGGGTAGTTGACGGTCTGGCGGAAGTGTTCGCCTTCGCCTTCGACCGCACCGGTGCGCCAGCCGCCGACGGGGGTGTCGAGTTTGGCGGCGCTTTCAGCCGCGGAAACCGTCGGCAACACGCAAACAGAACAAAGGAACAGGAAGACCTGTGGATAACGGAGTTTCATGGCCTATTCCAGCAAGAGGTGGCGGGCGAGCCCTTCGATGTAGGTTTCATCCTGGCCGTTGGGGTGTGCTTCGAAGGCCAGGTGCAGGTATTCGTGGGTCAGGTCGAGGCGGTCTTGCAGCGACAGCACGCCGCGCACATAAATGCGCTGACGCTCGCGGTCGACGTAGGGGCGGCCGAAAGCGAGGCGGCAGACGGCGAATGTGCTGACTTCGTTGTAGCCGGTTTCGCTTTCGAGACGCTGGCGCCAGCCGCGGCGTTGGGTTTGCAGCCAGTCTTGCGCGGCGGGCAGCGTCTCGCAGGAGGCGACGGGGTTGTCCCAGCGGCTGAGGCTGGCGCGTGGGTAAGCGTGCAGCAGGATGGCGTCGTAGCGTTGGCCGGCGCTGGCTTGTTCGACGGCTTGCTGCCAGGAGAGTTTGTCCGGGCCGGGCTGGTCGGAGTGGTAGGTGACGGTGCTGCCGGCGAGGACCAGGTCGCTGGTCCACGCGGCGATGTTGCGCGACTCGGTGGTGGCCGGGCGTGGGGCGACGCGTTGGCGGCTGCTGCTGTCGTCGATGCTTAGGCAGTCGCCGTTGCGGGTGGCGTTTTGCAGCAGGTAGGTGCGAATGGCGATGGCCAGGGCTTTGGCGGCTTCGGCGGGTTCAGGTTTGGCTTCGCGCTGCAGGACCCGGGCGACGTACTCTTCTCGGTCCAGGCGTGCGACCAGTTTGTCGCCCACCAAAAACAGCTCCCCGTCGCTGTGAATATCCAGTTGATTGCCATTGGCGAATTCAACGCGATAGTCGCCCTGCAAAGGCCCGGAAGAAACAACCCGATCCCCCGCCAGCACGCGCCCGATCGGATAGCGAGAAAACAATCCGACTTCAACGCAACGCCCCGCATCCAAAGGCCAATCAACCGGCAACACAGACGCCAACGCCTGACCGTAATTGCGCAGAACCATCTGACTGGTCCCCCGCCCACCGGCCCAGATCGACGTGCCATCCGCCGTCCAACCAGCAAACCCACCCTGACGCGACGATGGATCGTGATCCCCCAACCAGCTCCAGGTTTTCACCCGCAACCGGCCACCGAGTTCGCCGACGACATTGCCGTCGGCCGCATTCAGCACCACGTCCAGCAACACCCGTCGCGCCTGATCCTGCGCGGGCATCACGGCCAGCATTCGCAGCAACTCCACCACCGAAACCCGCGTGGAAGGCTGCAACGAAGGCAAATCCAGCAGCCACTCAGGCGCCTGTCGCGCCCGCCAATACGAGCGCCAATCTGCGCCGGAAATACCCAACCGCGCCGGCTCAAAATACAAACCGCAGGACTTCACCAGCGCCTGATCACGCTCAATCTTCCCGCCCGCGGTGCAGCAATAGACTTCCTCTTTCGACTGCCCGCGACATTCATAAGCCGGCTCACGTGCGCCGGTGTCCACCAGCCAGCCGTAGACAAACAGCTTCCACAGACTGCCCAATGGCGTTTGAAAATCCGCAGGCAGCGGCTCGCGAGAAATCACTTGAGTCCGACTCAGCGACAGCAATTCACCCTTGAACCCCAGACGCAGCGGTTCGTCCTGCGCTGTCGCCAGCGCAGGGATCAAACACAGCAGCCACCAGAGCCAACGCCGGGTCATGTCAGTTGACCGTGACCTGACCGAGCGCCGGTTTCTGTTCCTGGGCCTGATGCTGCGGCGCGTAGACCTGCGTGAAACGCACCGGCGGCAGGTTGAACTGGCCTTTCTGCGAGAAGCGTACCAGGTGACGCAAGCGCAATTCGCCGCTCAGGGCATCCACCGGAATCGCGTAAGCCATCTGACCCGGTTCGAAGCGTGCCTTCTCCAGCGCCGTCGGTTCAGTGCCAGCCTTGCCCATCAACTTGATGCCCCACGTGGTGCGCTCAACATCCGCGCCCGGTGGCAGCGGCACTTCGATCATCCCGTAGCGCAGCGGTTTTGCGGCTTTGCTGGTGATGATCACTTCGTCCAGATACAGACTGTCGCTGGACAACGGCTTGGTGCCGACCGCTTCCAGTTTGAAGGTGAAAGCTTCATCACCCGGCACCAGACGCGACAAGCGACGGGTGATGGTCACAGCCATCGGATCAACTGGCGGTTGTTTAGTCTGGAAACTCAACGCCGCCCGCAACGGGCGCTCTTGCGTCCCGCTCAGCGACAACACCGCTGGCACCGGCGCAGCGCCCTGCCACGTCCAATACATCTCACCGGTATCACCGTAGTTTTTCTTCCAGCCGTCACCCGGTGCTAGTGCGATGGTGGGCGAAGCCTGCTCGATGCTGCGTTGCAACCAGGTCAGCGCCAACGCGCGTTCCAGGGTCGATTGCTGTGGCAACAGACGCTGCAACAAGGCTTGCGCGTGAGCCTGATCGAAGGCTTGCAGCGACAGGTTCAGCGCTTCGGCAAACGGCTGGGAACTGACCGCCAGACGCTGTTGCGCATCGGGCAATTGACGATTGAAAGCGTCGGGCAACGTCACCTTGGACTGACGAGCCAGCGATGCCGTCAACGTACGCGCCGCCGCCAACCCGAGCGCCGAATCCGGATCGCTCATGACAATGCTGTCTTCGCCATCCTCCATCAGGTTCGCGGCGTTGCCTTCACCCGCTTTCGCCAGGTCATCCATCAAGCCACTGAGCAACGTATTCACCGGCAATTGCATCTGTTTGGCAAACGACAGGATCAACGCCCGTTGCAGCAGTGGCGTGTTTTTCGCCTGCTTGGAATACACCTCCAACACCCGCTGCCAATGCTCCGGCGGCAGGCTCAGCTCCAGCGCTTTGCTGGCGTGCCAATCGGCGTAGTAGGCGTACGCGGTGAGGAACGCGTCCGGTTCACCGTCCATGCCCCACCAGGTGAAGCTTGCCGACGGCCCGGCCATTTGTACCAGGCGCAGACGGCTGTTTTGCATGATTAGGCGCAGGCGATCGCGGATCTGCGGATTCGACGACAAGGTCGGGTACGCAATGCTCAACGGCAGCAAACGACTGGCCGTCTGCTCGACGCCGCCATAGGGATAGCTCAGCAAATCGTCGAGCGCCGAGCGGAACAGCGCTTGCGGGCTGTCATCCAGGCGCAGGCGAATGTCCGTTGCGTCCGCCGGCAAGGTCAGCGGTGTATCACCGCTGGCCACGTCCAGGCTTTGGCTTTGTGTGACCTGCCAGCCTTCGCCGGTCGTGGTCAGGCGCACGGCCAGCGCGTCAGCGGTTTTGCCGTCCTGCACCAGCTCGGCGGTCCACTCGCCACTGGCCAAGGCGAACGCCGGCAATGCGAGGTAGTTGATGCCGTTGTTCAGCGTCACGGGCACCCGTTGTTCGGCGCCGGCGTAATGAATCACCAGCTCAGCCTTGACCGGTTTTTCCGCCTGGCTGAAGGCGAACACGCCGAGATCCGGTTTGTCGCCTGTGCGGAATCTGGTCGGGCCACTCCACTTCAGGTACAGCGGTTTTTCCGAGCGCAGGAATTGCTTTTTCTGCCCTACCTGACCGTCGTCGGCAATGGCCCGCGCCGTGATGCGCCAGCGAGTCAGCGAGTCCGGCATTTTGAAAGTGAAACGGGTTTTGCCGTTGGCGTCGGTGATCAATTCCGGCTGCCATGCAGCGGTGTCGACGTCTTCACGACGTGGCCGCTCCAGCACTTTCACGCCACGTTCGCTGCGGTTGGCTTTGCCCGGCGCACCGGGACTGCCCGGCAACGCGACGTCGTAGCTGATGAACGACAGGCTGGCGCTGGTGCGCACGTTGTTACGGCGCGGGTGGTAGAAAAACTGGTCGATGGTCGGCGCGACTTCCGGTTGCAGCGCGTAGACCATTTCGTCGACCACGCTGACCGTCAGGTGCGCCGGAATCGGCTTGCCGGCAAACTGGGTTGTCAGGTCCACGGATACCGTATCGCCCGGCTGATACACCTCTTTGTCGGTGGCGATGGCCACGTCGATTTGCGGCGCAATCACCTTGATCCCGGCGTTCTGGAAGCTGTACTGGCCGCCCTTGGTGTAGAGCACGGAGAACGTCAGGTTCGGCGCGAAATTGTCCTTCACCGGGATGCGCGCGCGGTATTGGGTGTCGCTGAGTTTTTCCATCTTCAGCCAGTCGCCACCCTTGGACATCAGCGCAGTGGCCTCGACTTTGTCGCGCTCCAGCGACAGCAGCGCATCGCTCACAGGCTCGGGGAAAGTGATCAGCGCGAGGGCTTCATCGCCGGCCTTGTACTCGGGTTTGTCGAGGACAATTTCCACGGTGCCGGGCACGGCCTTGACGCCATCACCGGTGACCGAATGACCGGTCGCACCGACCACACGACCATGCTCATCCTTCAATGTCAGGTTGTAGGTGCCGGGACGCTCGAAGGCCAATGTGAAGCCTTTATCCGTCGCAGCGAGCTTGCCTTCACCAGTGGTCTGATCTTCCAGACGCACCCAGCTGTAGCCGCTCGGCGTGACCGCTTTGCTCTGCTCACTGCCACCTTCATTCAAATAGCGGAATGCGACCTTGTCGCCCACCGCACTGAAGCGCTGCGGCGCGCTCAGGCGGAAACTCGCGGCGCCACGGTCGATGAGGATTTCCTTGGTGGTCTTGACCCGATACGCCGCGCCATCGCTGGCAAAAACGGTGAGCATGTAACGGCTCGGTTTCTCGGCGGCGGGCAGGTCGAGGGTCGCGTTGCCCTTGGAATCGGTGGTCAGTTCGGTGCTGGTCAGCTCCACCGGGAATTGCCCGAGGTATTGCAGTTCGTTGTCGACCATCGACAGTTGCTGAGCGCGCAGGCTCAGGGTCAATTTGGCATTCGCGACGGGCTTGCCGTCAGGGTAGAGCAGCACCAGGCTGCCTTTCACCGGTTCGCCGGTGCGGTAATCCTGCTTGGCCAGGTTCAACGAAATTTCGAAGTGCGGCTTGATGTATTCGGCCACCCGGAAGGCGCTGCTGTAGGCCTGGTCCTTGTAGCTGAAACGCAGTTCATAACCACCGGCCACGGCATTGTCCGGCAACTGGAAACGACCTTGGGTACCCGCCTTGGAATCGAGCTTCAGCGCCAGCGATTGCAGCGCCGTGCCCGTGGCATCGAGCACCGTGACGTTGACGTCGGCGGCAGTCGGCAACACTGAATCGCGAGCATTCTTGAACTCGCGACCGACGATTTTCAACGACACCCAATCCCCCGGCCGATACAGCGGCCGGTCGGTGAAGGCATAAAGTTTGGTGTCGTAGATTTCGCTGTCGTAATAGAAGTTCTCGGAGACAAACACCCCGCCCTCTTCGTCCTCGCCGATCACGAACGAACGCTCCGGGCTGACGTGTTTCAGGCGCAGCAAACCATCGGTGTCGGTGGCGCCGCTGCTCATCACGCCGAGGCCATCGGTCCACAGCACGTTAACTTTCGGCACCGAACTGCCTTCGTGTTTGCGCGCGGCCCAGACCAGCAGTTCATCACCGGCAATCTTGCTCACCGCCACAGTGTTGGAGACGAAAACCATGGTGGTCGCGCGGTACTTGCCGATCAGCGCTTCCACCAGGTACAGGCCCGGCTTCAGGTTGCCCAACGGGATGTACACGTTGCCCGGCGCGACCGTGACGAACTCGCTGGAAGAACCGGCGAGGTTCACCCCAGCAGGCGGCTGGATCGGTTTGGCTTGCCACAACGGATAACGGAACTGACTGACCACCGGCAGGCCCGGAATCAGCGCGAATTGCGGCTGGGCGTCGTAAGGCGTCGGTGCAGCAATCGCAGTGCCCATCTTCAGTTCCGGCACTTCCTCGGTGACTTGTTTGCGCGATTCGTAGGAAAACGCCCGCTGCATCACGCGACGGGATTTGCGGTACCAGTTGTCCCACAGGTACGCGAGGGTATTCGACAGGCCTTCGCCCTTGAACTGGCCGTCGCTGACCACGCGGTGCAGGTTCTTCTGGCGCTTGAGGAAATCCAGCGGTTTATCGATGCGGTACACGCGAATGTCCGCGCCGCCGTAAGGCTCCATGCGGAAGCGACGATAGTCGCGGCCCGGCGCTTCGAGGCGAACCATCGCCTGTTCGTCGCTGGCAAAACTGCTGTCCGCCAACAGGAAAAAGCTTTCACCGGCCACCGGCGTGTAACCGCTCGGCTCGACGGTGTCTTCAGCGTTCACTGCCGAAAAAGGCAGTACCAACACCAACAATAGAGACAGAAAACGCAGCATGCGGGCACCGGTCATTGGGAGAGAAAGTTCAGTCGATAGACGCCGATGAAGTTGGGGTTGGCTGCGTCGGGTATCCATCGGGTGTCCTTCCATGTCATGAGTTGCTGCAGGCTCGCGGATCGCATGCCGTTGTCAGTGGGGGTGGTGGTGCCGGTGTGATAGGCGATGTAGCGGCCCATCCAGATCATCAGGTGCTGGTCGTCGCCCTGATCGAAAAACATCAAGTCGCCGGGCCGGGCTTGCGCCAGGTCGCGGCCAACCAGATGGCTGTTGAACTGAATCAGTTTGATCGCGTTGACGTAAGGCCCGACCTTGCCGCCGCCCTGCTGCCATTGCTGGGCGAGACCGCGTTGGGCTTCGCTCAGTTGCAGCTCCGGCGGCAGGTAGCGGTTGGACAGACCATTGCTGCGCAGCCATTTGTCGTCATGGACTTTCAGCGCTTCGTTGGCGGCAAAACGCACGAGTCCGGCGCAGTCCTGCTGATACCAGCGCGGGCTCGGGCCTTGGGTCAGTTGCTCTTGGGCGATGCGCACGAACCAGGCGCGAAACACCTGGGACTGCTGCGGATCGAGCGGTGCCGCTTCGGTGGCAAATGCGCGACTGCCCAGCAACATCGCCAGCAGGCCGAGGCCTCGGATAAGTGCGGTCACAGGGCTTTCCACTCCAGTGGCAGCCATTGCCAGTGGCCGTCCGGCTCGCTGCCCTCGGGCAAGGTCAACGCGTACTTGCCATAGCCGCCGAGCTTGCGCAGTTTCGGGATCAGGTAGGTTTGCGCGGCGTTATAAAACACCGGTTCCATGTCCTGCGGCAGGCTGTCGAGGGTTTCCTGTTGCATCAGTTGCGCCATGGAATCCGGGCCGAAGTAGACCGGCATCAGCAGGTCTTTGGGCACCACGTCGGCCATCGGCGGGAAACGTTTGTCGAGGGTGCCGAGGGCTTTGTCCACGAGCTTGTCGTCGAGGGAGAACAGCAACGTAGAACCGTGGCGCGCCAGGCTGACTTTCATGAACGCCTTGCCGGTGATTGCATCCGGGTTCTCGGCATCCTTGGCTTTGTAAGGCCCGAAGTTGGAGCTGACCTGGCGCTGCCACTGGTGGTTTTCACCTTCCTGTTTTTCCACCACCGGGAATGCGTGTTCTTCGACGTTGCCTTCGTAGGCGCCGACCATTGAACCGAACAGGCTGCCCAGATCGCCATCGAGTTTGGCGCTGTCATCATCGTTCAGGCTGGCCACCAGCAGCGGCGTGTACAGCCGCGAATCGGCGTACCAGCACAGGCCGGCAGCACCGGCCATGTGTTCGGTCAGGGCCTGCGCCACGGTTTCTTCGGCCCCGAGTTTCACCAGCAGCGGTTTCTGTTGTTCGGCGGCGAGCGGCAGGGCCACGCAAGCACTGGCGCCCATCGGCATGGCTTGCCAGATCGGTTTGAAATCGAAGTCCGGCTGGTTCTCCAGTTCATCCATGGCGAGGAAGCTGTGCCAGCCCTTGTCGTCCATGTCGAAGCGCAGGCCGGCGAAGTTCGGAATGAAACGCTGGTAACCCATGGCCAGCACGCTGGAATTGACCGACAGGCGTTGTTTCACTTCAGGCGCGCGCAGTGGCAGGCCGAAGGCTTCGGGGAACAGTTTCTGGCCGCCGAGCAGTGCTTCCAGCGATTGAGTCGAAACCATGCCGAGCTCATCGATCGGGCCATTACTGTTGTCGTACAGTTTCGAAGGATTGGACAACACCACCAGCTTGTCGCCATGAGAGGCAAACAGCAGCGCTTTGCTGTTGTTGTAGGTGAGCTGATACAGCGGCACCGTATCGCCGGCGACCTTGAGGTCACCGAGTTGGGTCAGCTGCGAATCATCCAGCGCCACTTTCGCCAGCGGCTCCAGCACTTTGGCCAGACCACCACGATCCATCACCAACAAAAAATCTTTCAGACGACCATCCGCCCCGCGCCACAGCGCCACGTCCGCCGGTTGATCGAACAGCTGTTCGATCAGGCTGTCCTGCAATTTCAGGTCATGTTCGTAAATGATCCGCCGCAGACTGCCGATCAAGCCGAGGCGATCGGCGTGCGCTTCGTAATAGAAGACGAAATCTTCAGTGAGGGTTTCCTTAAGGAACGGCACCGCCAGCAAGTCCTTGGGCAACTGGCTCAAGGAATGGGTTTCGAGCAGGCCGTCGGGGCGGCTCATGCCCAGTTTGTCGCTGGCCAACTCTGCGGGCGGCGCCTTGGGTTTGTGCATGAACCAGCCAAGTCCGGCCGCCACGCCAGCCACCAGGATCAGCCCGCCCAGCAGCATTGGCCAACGCCGGGAAGGTTTGGCAGCGGGTGCCTCAGCAGCCGGAGAAACAGTGTTATCGCTCATGTTTACAAAACCCAATCCGTGGTGCGGGATGTTTAATAGTTGAAAGTCTTGACCAGCAGCAGGTCACCGATCGCGCGCAGGGGCACGATGAAGGTCTCGCGTTTTTCGTCGACGGTGTTTTCGTTGAGCACCAGGTTGATTTGCGAGGTGATCACCTCGTTCTGGTTGCTGGTCTCATCGAAGTTATAGCCGCCGCTGCCGAAGTTGCCCCAATAGTTGACGTAAACCAGATAGGTGCCATGCAGCGGCGCGGTCATGGTGAACATTTCCGGACCGGGGCCATCGACGCCGTCCGGGTCCAGGCCACCGCCGTTGCTCATCGCCGGGCGAGCCCAGAACGCATGCTGGCCGTCTGGAGTAATGATGTGCAGGTCGAGCTCGGCTTTCGGATCGTCCCAACCCAACACCACGCGAATCCGAGCCGGAGTGCGCAGGTTGTTGGCTTCATAGAATTGGACGCGCTTGAGGGATTTGCCTTCGGCACTGCGCACTTCGACGCTGTTGGAACCGGCGCCAAACGCATACGGCCGGGCGAAACGCCCTTGGTCGTCGGTGTAGAGGTTCAGTGGATTGCCGTTGACGGCCAGCGTGTGCGGCCCGCGTTGCGCGCCGATGGCTTTGAGCTGGCCTTGGATCATCGTGCGATTGCGCTGCACGCCCCGGTCGATGGGCGGCGTGGGATAGGCAACTTGCGGGTTTTCACTGCGATCGAGCAGGCCGTTGTAGCGCCAGCCGCCCACCGGTTCCGACAGCTCGGCCGTCGGCTCGGCGCAGACAGCGGTCGCGCAAACCAGCCCCATCAGCAATAGAAGAAATGAACGCATGTGACGCCTCCTGCCATGCATAACGAAACCTTGCGCCTGATCCTCGGCGCGTTACAGATCCAAAAACTGCGTTTCGTCAGAAAGACCCGTGACTATTGGGTCGTAGAAGGCGCGAAGGTTAGCGATTTGGCGGGTTTTTAACAATCGGATACATCTTGATTTGCGGTGGAGATCACGATGATTGTGGGGCGTGAGCCGAATAGCGGCCTTATTCGGCTCACAAAATGAGCCGAATAATCCTGTTCTGCGGAGGTACCCGAAACCCTGTGGGAGCTAGCCTGCTAGCGATGAGCGTCCAGGCACCGCGTTCATTCAGACAGCACGCGTCATCGTTAACGACCATCGCTGGCAAGCCAGCTCCCACAGGGAAATGCGCACACTTGAAGAGCCAGGTCGGCCGGTAGGCCGCCTCGATTGGATTGGCGGTAGCCGCCCCCTCGAGAGGTCGAGTGGAGGTTCTGCGAAGTGGGCAACCCGGCATGGATGGCCGATGGCGGCGGGCCTACGGAGCAGGACCGGAAGGAGGGCATGCCGAGCCTCAGCGAGGCACCGAACGAAAGGGGCAAAAGCGCTTTGGTTACTTTCCGCGGGGCCGCGCAGGCTTTTCGAAAGTGACCCGCCGTAAGGGCGGAACCAATAACCGCCATCACACTAATAACGGATATACACCCACCCAAATCCCCAGCACGCAACGGCCGCTGATTTGCCCATACCCCCCATGTCTGCTAGTGTCGCGCCGGTTTAACGTCAACCGGAAATCGCCGCCATGGCCCGCAAAAAAGCTGCACTGGATTTCGAACAATCCCTCGCCGACCTGCAAACGCTGGTGGAGCGACTGGAGAACGGCGAACTGTCGCTGGAAGACTCGCTGACGGCTTTCGAGCAGGGCATCGGTCTGACCCGCGATTGCCAGGCAGCGCTGGCCCAGGCCGAGCAAAAGGTTCAAGTGCTGCTCGAACGTGATGGAGAGCTGGCCGAGGAACCCTTCGACGCGGATCAGCCAGAATGATTGCAGCGTATTCGGCGACCAGCCAGGCCCGTGTCAACGCGGCACTGGAAACCTTGTTCAACGCACCCAGCCCGGAACTCGCGCGGCTATACGAAGCCATGCGCTACAGCGTGATGAACGGCGGCAAACGCGTGCGTCCACTGCTGGCCTACGCAGCGTGCGAAGCATTGGGCGGCAAGGCCGAGCAAGCCAACGGCGCAGCCTGCGCGGTGGAGCTGATCCACGCTTACTCGCTGGTGCACGACGATCTGCCGGCGATGGACGACGACGATCTGCGTCGCGGCCAGCCGACCACCCATAAAAAATTCGACGAAGCCTGCGCGATTCTCGCCGGTGACGGTTTGCAGAGCCTGGCCTTCAGCGCCCTGCTCGACCCGCGCCTGAGTTCGTCAGACGCTGAAATCCGCCTGCAAATGGTCAGCGCACTGGCGTTGGCGGCGGGCCCGGCCGGCATGGTCGGCGGTCAAGCCATCGACCTCGGTTCGGTCGGCCTGAAACTCGATCAAAAAGCCCTCGAAACCATGCACCGGCACAAAACCGGCGCGCTGATCGAGGTCAGCGTCAAACTCGGCGCCCTCGCCAGCGGCCGTGCCGAGAAAGACGAACTGAAGTCCTTGCAGACCTATGCACAGGCCATCGGCCTGGCCTTCCAGGTGCAGGACGACATTCTCGACGTCGAAAGCGATACCGAAACCCTCGGCAAACGCCAGGGCGCCGACATCGCGCGCGACAAGCCGACCTACCCGGCCCTGCTCGGCCTTGATGCGGCCAAAGCCTACGCGCTGGAATTGCGCGATCAGGCCCTGCACGCGCTGCGACCGTTTGACGCGGCCGCCGAGCCGTTGCGTGATTTGGCCCGTTATATCGTCGAACGCCGCAGCTGACAGCGTATCGGCCAAAAAAGAGCAACGCGTGGGCAGGGGCCGATGCATCAGGTAAACTGCCGCCTCTTCTATACCTATAACGATTCGCCTGATGCCCACGACGTTTCATGAGATTCCCCGCAAGCGCCCGACCACGCCCCTGCTCGACCGTGCCAACACGCCGGACGGCCTGCGCCGGTTAGGCGAAGCCGAGCTGGAAACCCTGGCCGATGAGTTGCGCCTGGAATTGCTCTACACGGTCGGTCAGACCGGCGGGCATTTCGGTGCCGGCCTGGGCGTCATCGAGCTGACCATCGCGTTGCATTACGTCTTCGACACCCCGGACGACCGGCTGGTGTGGGACGTGGGTCATCAGGCTTATCCGCACAAAATCCTCACCGGCCGCCGCGAGCGCATGGCCACGCTGCGCCAGAAGGACGGCGTCGCCGCGTTCCCGCGTCGTTCCGAGAGCGAGTACGACACCTTTGGCGTCGGCCACTCCAGCACCTCGATCAGCGCCGCGCTGGGCATGGCCATTGCCGCCCGCCTGCAGAACAGCGATCGCAAGGCGATTGCGGTGATCGGTGACGGTGCGTTGACCGCGGGCATGGCCTTCGAGGCGTTGAACCACGCGCCGGAAGTGAACGCCAACATGCTGGTGATCCTCAACGACAACGACATGTCGATCTCGCGCAACGTCGGTGGCTTGTCGAATTACCTGGCGAAAATCCTTTCCAGCCGCACCTACGCAAGCATGCGCGAAGGCAGCAAAAAGGTCCTGTCGCGCCTGCCCGGCGCCTGGGAAATTGCCCGCCGCACCGAAGAATACGCCAAAGGCATGCTGGTTCCCGGCACGCTGTTCGAAGAGCTGGGCTGGAACTACATCGGCCCGATCGATGGCCACGACCTGCCGACCCTGATCGCCACCCTGCGCAACATGCGCGATCTGAAAGGCCCGCAGTTCCTGCACATCGTCACCAAGAAAGGCAAAGGCTTCGCCCCGGCGGAAGTCGACCCGATCGGCTACCACGCGATCACCAAACTCGAACCGCTGGACGCTCCGGCCGCTGCGCCGAAGAAAGCCGGCGGGCCGAAGTACTCCGCCGTGTTCGGCGAATGGCTGTGCGACATGGCCGCGAGCGATCCGCGCTTGGTGGGCATCACCCCGGCGATGAAAGAAGGCTCCGACCTGGTGGCCTTCAGCGAGCGTTTCCCGCTGCGCTATTTCGACGTGGCGATTGCCGAGCAACACGCCGTCACCTTCGCCGCGGGTATGGCCTGCGAAGGCGCGAAACCGGTGGTGGCGATCTATTCGACGTTCCTGCAACGCGGCTACGATCAGCTTGTTCACGATGTGGCGGTGCAAAACCTCGATGTCTTGTTCGCCATCGACCGCGCCGGCCTGGTCGGCGAAGACGGCCCGACCCACGCGGGCAGTTTCGACCTGTCATTCCTGCGCTGCATCCCCGGCATGCTGGTGATGACCCCGAGCGACGAAAACGAACTGCGCAAAATGCTCACCACCGGCCACCTGTACAACGGCCCGGCGGCGGTGCGCTATCCGCGCGGCACCGGCCCGAACGCAACCATCGAGAAAGACCTGCAACCGATCGAGATCGGCAAAGGCGTGGTCCGCCGCCAGGGCAGCAAAGTCGCCCTGCTGGTGTTTGGCGTGCAACTGGCCGAGGCGTTGAAAGTCGCCGAAACGCTGGATGCCACCGTGGTCGACATGCGTTTCGTCAAACCGCTGGATGAAGCACTGGTTCGCGAAATCGCCGGCAGCCATGAGTTGCTGGTGACCATCGAAGAAAACGCGATCATGGGCGGTGCCGGTGGCGCGGTCAGCGAATTCCTCGCCCGCGAGAACATCCTCAAGTCGATGCTGCACCTGGGCTTGCCGGATGTTTACGTCGAACACGCCAAGCCTGCACAAATGTTGCTATGCCCTTCAAAACTTTTGTTCGCTTTAAAGCGTCAACGGACTGCCCATGAAACTCTCCCCCCTCGCCCTGACGCTGACACTTCTGCCGTCCGGCCCACTGCTGGCCGACACTTTCGAACGCGACCAGGCCCTGAAGCTGCCCGACGTGCTGATCAGCGCCAACCGCCAGGTCGAAGCCCGCAACGACAGCAGCGCCGCCAACACCGTATTCACCCGCGAGGACATCGACCGCCTGCAACCAAGCAGCGTCACTGACTTGCTGCGTCGGGTGCCCGGTGTGCAAGTCGGGCAAACCGGCGGGCGCGGTAGTCTTCCGGGGATTTACATTCGGGGGACGAAGTCGGCGCAGAGCCTGGTGCTGGTGGACGGTCAACGCATCGGCAACTCGACCTCCGGCGACAGTAACCTGCAACACATCAACATCGAGCAGGTCGAGCGCGTGGAAGTGCTGCGCGGCTCCCGTTCGGTGATTTACGGCAGCGACGCGATTGGCGGGGTGATCCAGATTTTCACCCGCCGTGGCGCCGAACAAGGCCTGCAACCGCGTCTGCATATGGGATTTGGCAGCAATCAGACGTGGGAGCGCAGCCTCGGATTATCCGGTGGCGATGAGAAAACCCGCTTCAACCTGGGCGCCAGCCTCGATGAAACGGCCGGGATCAATCGCACCCATCAGTCGTACCCGAGCGATGGCGATCACGATGAATATCGCAACCAGTCGTTGAGCCTGAGCCTGAGTCACGCCCTCACCGATGACGTCGAAATCGGCGCCAACGTGCTGGATAACCGCGGCAAAAGCGAGATCGACAATCCGTTCGGGCGCTACGACGAAATGACAAAAACGTCCTACCAACAGCGGCCATACAGTGATTTCACCGTGAGCGGCGTCAGCAGTTACGTCGATGCGCGCATCAACGACCTGTGGAAAACCCGCGTCGAATTCGGCCACAGCGAGAACCGCGAGAAGTCCTTCGACAAGCTCAGTGACGAACGCAGCGTGTTCAACACGTATCGCGACTCAGTGAACTGGCAGAACGACCTGACGCTGAACGAGCGCAACAGCCTGATCCTCGGCGGCGACTGGTACGAAGACCGAATCAACAGCAGCACAGCGTTCGACGAGGACAGCCGCTGGAACCGCGCAGCGTTTATCCAGCATCGCTATCAGGCAGACAGCTTCTCCACGGAACTGGGCCTGCGCCGCGACCAGAACCAGCAGTTCGGCAGCCAAAATAGCTGGAGCGGCACGTTCACCCTGCCGTTGAACCCGGACAACGATGTGCTGCTGACCTACAGCGAAGGCTTTCGCGCACCGACGTTCAATGACTTGTATTACCCGGGTTTCAGCAATCCTGACCTGAAGCCTGAAACCTCGAAAAGTTACGAGCTGCAATGGCGCAGCCAGCTGACCGATACCAGCCGCCTCGAAGCGTCGCTGTATCGCACCGACCTCAAGGACGCGATTATCGTCGGCAGCAACGACCGCCCGCAGAACATCGCCTCGGCACGGATCAACGGGTTTGAAGCAGCGTTGAAGCAAGAACTGTTCGGCTGGCAGAGCAATCTTGGCGTGGCGATCATCGACCCACAGGATCGTGCCAGTGGCCATACGTTGGCGCGGCGTGCACGGCGGACATTGAGTCTGGATCTGGATCGACAGTTTGATCGGCTGGGCCTCGGCGCCAGTTGGCAAGCGGTGAGCAGCAGTTACGACGATGAGAACAATCAGCAGCCGTTAGGCGGGTATGCGCTGCTGGCTTTGCGCAGCAGTTGGGCGCTGAATCACGAAATCAAGCTTGAGTTGAAGGTCGACAACCTGTTGGACAAGGGTTACAGCCGGGCGCTGTACAGCCACGATGACAGTCAGTTCGGGTATCGCGAGGAAGGTCGGGCGTGGATGTTTGGGGTGACCTGGACACCAGAGCTTTGATCTGAAGTTTGCTGTGTCAGGGCCGGCCTCATCGCGGGCAAGCCCGCTCCCACAGGTTAAGTGTGATCCCTGTGGGAGCGGGCTTGCCCGCGATGTATGCACCTCGGTCTCAGCGGTCGGGCGCGATGACTTGGCACAACTTGGCCGTCGCCTCAATCATCTGCCCACTCGGCCGCTCCAGCCCTTTATCCGTCACCAACCGCAATCGGCCCTGCGCCACCGCCGTCACTTGCGGCCAGGCCTTCCAAGCCTCCAGCTGCGCCTGATCGCTGGCCAGAATCACCTCGGGATTGCGCTGCAACACCGCCTCCACGCTGACTTGCGGCGCCGGCAATGCCAGGTCGGCAAACACATTGCGCGCGCCGCACACGTCCAGAGCATCGCTGATGATCTGCCCGCCGCCGACGGTGTACAGCGGACGATCCCAGACTTGGTAAAACACCCGCAACGGTTCGTCCCGTCGATAGCGCTGGCGCAGTGCATCGAGGCGCTGACGCAGATCGCTGGCCAGTGACACGCCACGCTCGGGCCGGCCGAGCTGCGCGGCAATCGCTTCGATTTGCGCGGTCAGTTGTTCAAGGTTGTGCGGATCGGCGACGTAGGTGGGGATGTTCAGGCGCTTGAGTTGTTCACGCTGGGCCGGGCCGACGCTGCCGGGCCAGAGCAGCAGCAAATCGGGTTTCAGGCTGAGCAGCCGCTCCATATCCAACTGACCGTAGCGGCCAACGGATGGAAGGTCCTTGAGTTCAGCAGGACGATCGCCGGCATCCAGAACACCGACCAGAAGATCAGCTGAACCCAGCTCAACGACGATTTCAGAGACCGACGGCGCGAGGCTGACGACGCGCTCGACCGCAACAGCCGAAGCGTTGACGAGCAGCAGCAAAACCGCCAGCCCGATGCGGCGCATCAGCCGAGTTGACGGGGGATACGGTAGAGGTAGAACAGCACCGTGGTCGACAGCGCCAGGAGCACCAACGGTACGGCTTCAAGCCCCACGAAGACGGCCAACGCACCGATCCAGGCGGGCAAACCAGCGGCGAGAAACGCAGTACGGCGCTTGGCAGCCAAGACAATCCAGGCGGCGGGCTCTTCAGGGGTATCGAAGGCTTTCTGGGTGGCGATCAGTGCGTGTTTATAGCCACCGAAAAACTTCAGGCTGACAAACATCGAGGCCACACCGGCGATGAACATCGGCATCGCCAGCACCGGCAGGATCGCCTCGCCCTGGCCGAAAACGCCGTTGATCACAAACAGTGGCAACAAGGCCAGCGCCAGGTATTGCCACCAACTGACGGACAGTCGCCGCCGAACTTGACCGCGGGTCACGCCCGGTCAACCTCACCCTGATGCTCGTTGCCCATCATGTGGTCGAGCTTGCTGGCCTTGGTGGCCAGGTAGAGTTTGTTGTGCGGATTGTGGCCGGTGTGCAACGGCACGCGCTCGGCGACAACGATGCCCATGTCGGTCAGGGCTTTGACCTTGCGCGGGTTGTTGGTCATCAAGCGCAGGGATTTCACGCCCAGGTGTTCGAGCATCGGCAGGCACATGGCGTAGTCGCGCTGGTCCGCGGCGAAGCCCAGACGCTCGTTGGCTTCAACGGTGTCGGCGCCGCCGTCCTGCAATTCATAGGCGCGGATCTTGTTCAGCAAGCCAATGCCGCGGCCTTCCTGACGCAGGTACAGCAACACGCCACGGCCTTCACGGGCGATGGCCTGCAAGGCGGCCTCAAGTTGTGAGCCGCAGTCGCAGCGCTGGCTGAACAAGGCATCGCCAGTCAGGCATTCGGAGTGCAAGCGGCCGAGTACCGGGGCACCGTCGCCGAACTCACCGAGGCTCAGCACAACGTGTTCGCGCCCGTTTTCTTCATCGAGAAAGCCGTGCATGGTGAATTGCGCAAAAGGCGTTGGCAGCTTGGAAGCGGCGACAAAAACGACAGGCACCGGTGTGCTCCTGATCAATAAGTACTGGAGATTCGCAGACGCGGCATTGTAACAGCAGGTTCCTACAGACGCTTAGGCTGAATTATGGAGCATAACGATCTAAAAGTTTGATCCCCGCCCTGTTCCAGCCCCTGTGGGAGCGAGCTTGCTCGCGATAGCGATGTGTCAGTCGACATCAATGGTGAATGAGCGTCCGCTATCGCGAGCAAGCTCGCTCCCACAGGAATCATCACGCACGCAGGATCTTTGTTCAGTTCGAATCAAACGGATACGGCTGCTTCCAGCGTTCGAAAATCGGTTTCAACCGGCCGTTCTTGACCAGCACCTCCATTCGCTGGTCGAACAGCGCCATCAATTTTCGCGCCGTGGGCGTATTGGCAAAGCACAGGTACAGCGGCAATTCCGCGATGTGCGTGCGCCGGAACTGGGACGGATCCTTGGCCCGGCGGACCACATAATCAATTTCGGTCAGCGCATCAATGTAGTAGTCGGCGCGGTTATGGGTCAGCATCGACAGAATGCCGGTGCGCCGAACAACTTCGTTATAGCGGCTGACGTTGGGCAGGTAATTCTGGAAATCGTAGCCGCGGACCCAGGCCAGTCGATAATTGCCCAGGGTTTCCGGGGTCGGCGCCGGGTTACTGGCCAGCCCCAGGGCATAGATGTGATCGGTGTCGTAATTCCAGCGCGGATACAGCAGGTCGCTGATTTCGTCGCGATAGCCGCCCACACAGGCGTCCACTTCGCCCCGCTGGGCCAGGCCGATGGCGCGAATGTAGGGTTCGGCGCGGATGTCCAGTTTGACGCCTGCCGGCTCGAATACTTCGCGCAATACATCCCAACCCAGGCCGTGGCCATCGGCGGCGGTGTAGTCTTCCCAGTCTTCGCTGGCCAGATGGATCACCGATGGCGTGGTCACTGCCTCCCCCGCCAGGGCGAGCGAAGCAAACAGGGCGAAACCCGTCACAACCAACCAGCGTCGAGCCATCCTAGTCTCCTGCTCCGCCACTCATCAGGCGAAAATCCATACCAGCCCCTGCATCGCCAACCACGCGAACACCCCGGCCAATACGTCGTCGAGCATGATCCCGACGCCGCCGTGCACGTGCCGGTCGATCCAGTGAATCGGCCACGGCTTGAGAATGTCGAAGAAGCGGAACACCAGAAAACCCGCGAGCAACCAGTACCAGCCTTCCGGCACCAGCCAGAGAGTGATCCACATCCCGACCATTTCGTCCCAGACGATGCCTTCGTGGTCGTGCACGCGCAAATCGTCGGCCACTTTGCCGCACAGCCAGAAGCCGAACAGCATGGTGATGCCCAGCATCAGCCAGTAACCCCAGTCGGGCAGCATCTGCCACAACGGAATAAAGGGTAGCGCAACCAAGGAACCCCAGGTGCCCGGTGCCTTTGGCAAGGTGCCCGAACCGAAGCCGAACGCCAGGAAATGCCATGGATTGCGCCAGACCGACGGCGGTACAAATTCCGCCGGAACCTGTTTGGGATGATCTGTCACGGTGTCTCCCGAAAATGTTGATAGCCCCGGGTTTGCGGGGTGATGTCTTGTCCGGCAGCATCCAACAGCACGACGCCCTGTCCCGCCACCACACGCCCGACCACATGGATCGGCCAGCCATCTGCCATCAGTTGTGGCAACTCGACGGACGGTAAGGTGAAGGCCAGGACGTAGTCGTCTCCGCCGCTCAGGGCGGCGTGTTCGGCACCCGGTTGACCGAGGAAGGCCACTAAAGCCTTCGACAGCGGCAATCGGTCCCGTTCAACCTGAAGGCCGACCTTCGACGCGAGCGCGATGTGCCCGCAGTCGGCGAGCAGGCCGTCGGAGATGTCCAGCGCCGAAGTCGCCTTGCCGCGCAATGCCTGGCCCAATGCGAGTTGCGGTTGCGGCGACCAGTAATGCGCCAACAGCGGATCGGCGATGGCGGCGTCGGCAGTTCGCTGACCGAGCACCAGCGGCAAGGCACCGGCGGCGTTGCCCAGTTCACCGCCGACACAAAGCAACTCGCCTGGCTGCGCGCCACTGCGGGTCAGCGCCAAACCGCCCGGCACACGCCCGAACACCGTCATGGTCAGGCTCAACGGCCCACGGGTGGTATCGCCGCCCACCAGTGCCACACCGCAGCGCTGCGCCATGAGGGTCAATCCACGGGCATACGCTTGCAGCCAGTCGGCGGTCGCCGAAGGCAAGGTCAGGGCAAGGGTAAAGGCAACGGGGGTGGCGCCCATGGCAGCCAGATCGCTGACGGCCACGGCCAGCGAACGCTGACCGAGCAGAAACGGGTCGCAAGGGTCTGCGAAATGCACACCGGCCACGAGCGTGTCGGTGGAAATCGCCAACTGCTCCCCGGGAGGAACAGCCAGCAAGGCGCAGTCATCGCCGATCCCGAGGGCAACGCCTTCGCCGCCTTGCGCACAGGGCGCGGCGGCGAAGAAATTGCGAATCAGCTCAAACTCACCCATCGCAGTTTCAAGCGCGGGTTAGCGCTTGAACGCCTTCACTTCAGCTTCACGCAGACGCGGGGCCAGCTTGTCGAGTACACCGTTGACGAATTTGTGGCCGTCGGTGGAACCGAAGACTTTCGCCAGCTCGATACCTTCGTTGATCACAACGCGGTACGGCACGTCGACGCGCTCGAGCAGTTCCCAGGTGGACAGGCGCAATACTGCCAGTTCAACCGGGTCCAGCTCTTCGATGGTCAGGTCCAGGCACGGCTTGAGAGCCGCGTCGATCTTGTCCATCTGCGCGGGAACCCCGTGGAGGATTTCACGGAAGTAGGCGCCATCGACATCGCTGAAATCGTTATCGACCCGGAACTGCGCTTCGATCTCGTTCAGCGACTGCTTGGCCATGTGCCATTGGTACAGCGCCTGGGTCGCGAGCTGACGGGCTTCGCGACGCTTGACGCTTTTCGATGGCTTGCCGGCATCCGCAGGCTTTGGATCGCGCGGGTTGAAACGATCGCTTTCGTCGCTAATCACTTGGCCTCCAACTGCGCCAGCAGGCTGACCATTTCCAGGGCGGACAGGGCAGCTTCGGCACCTTTGTTACCGGCCTTGGTGCCGGAACGTTCGATGGCTTGCTCGATGGAGTCAACGGTCAGGACGCCGAAAGCGACCGGTACGCCGAATTCCATGGACACCTGGGCCAGGCCCTTGGTGCATTCGCCCGCCACGTATTCGAAGTGCGGCGTACCGCCACGAATGACCGCGCCCAGGGCGATGATTGCCGCGTACTCGCCCTTCTGAGCGACTTTCTGCGCAACCAGCGGGATTTCGAAGGCGCCAGGCGCGCGGATGATGGTGATGTCGCTTTCGCTCACGCCATGGCGAACCAGGGCATCAACTGCACCGCTGACCAGGCTTTCAACGACGAAGCTGTTGAAACGGCCTACTACCAAAGCGTAGCGGCCTTTAGGGGCGATGAAGGTACCTTCGATGGTCTTCAGGGTCATTCGTTAGTTCTCTTAAAGAGCCGGGACGCGTCTTCTACGCGTCCCTCAGTGATATTTGAACCGCGAATACAGGGCCGGTAACAACCGGTCATTATTCGGAGGGCACGTATTCTACAACTTCCAGATCGAAACCGGATATCGCATTAAATTTCATGGGTGCAGACATCAGGCGCATTTTGCGCACGCCCAGGTCCCGAAGAATCTGCGAACCGGCACCGACGATGCTGTAGGTGGTCGGTTTTTTCGCCGGTGCGTGCTCCGCGGTTTCACGGATGTGTGCCAGCAATACGTCGCCATCGAGCGGGTGACCGAGCAACAGCACCACGCCGCTGCCCGCCTCGGCAACCGCAGCCATGGCGGCACGCAGGCTCCAGCGGCCCGGCTGCTTGACCATCAACAGGTCGCGCAGCGGGTCCATGTTGTGCACGCGAACCAGGGTCGGCTCTTCGGCGCAGACGTTGCCCAGGGTCAGGGCCATGTGCACGTCGCCTTCCACGGAATCACGATAGGTCACCAGGTTGAATTGGCCCAGTTCGCTGTCCAGCGGCTGTTCGGCAATCCGCTGAACGGTACGTTCGTGGATCATCCGGTAGTGAATCAGGTCGGCGATGGTGCCGATCTTGATGTTGTGCTCGGCGGCGAAGGTTTCCAGTTCGGCGCGACGGGACATGGTGCCGTCGTCGTTCATCACTTCGCAGATCACGCCGCTCGGCTCGAAACCGGCCATGCGCGCGAGGTCGCAGGCAGCTTCAGTGTGGCCGGCGCGGGCCAGGGTGCCGCCGGCCTGGGCCATCAGCGGGAAGATGTGGCCAGGGCTGACGATGTCTTCAGCCTTGGCGTCTTTCGCGGCGGCGGCCTGCACGGTGCGCGCGCGGTCGGCGGCGGAGATGCCGGTGGTCACACCAGTCGCCGCTTCGATCGATACGGTGAACTTGGTGCCGAAACCGGAACCGTTGCGCGGCGCCATCAGCGGCAGCTTCAGCAGTTCGCAGCGCTCGCGGCTCATCGGCATGCAGATCAGGCCACGGGCATGCTTGGCCATGAAGTTGATGTGCTCAGGCTGGCAGCACTCGGCGGCCATGATCAGGTCGCCTTCGTTCTCGCGGTCTTCGTCATCCATGAGGATGACCATCTTGCCTTGGCGGATGTCTTCAACCAGTTCTTCGATGCTATTGAGCGCCACAAGGCACCCCCTTGAGTCAGGATTTGAGGTAGCCGTTGGCGGCCAGAAAGCTTTCAGTGATGTTTCCAGAAGCAGGCTCTGCGGCCTTGTCGCCTAGAAGCAGGCGCTCCAGATAACGGGCAAGCAAGTCGACTTCAAGGTTCACCCGGCGACCTGGCTGGTACGACGCCATGATGGTTTCGCTCAGGGTGTGCGGAATGATCGTCAGCAGGAACTCGGCGCCATCGACCGCGTTCACGGTCAGGCTGGTGCCGTCGACGGTGATCGAGCCTTTATGGGCGATGTACTTCGCGAGTTCCTTCGGTGCACGGATGCGGAATTCCACGGCGCGTGCGTTCTCGGTGCGGGCAACCACTTCGCCCACGCCATCGACGTGACCGCTGACCAGATGCCCGCCGAGGCGAGTGGTCGGGGTCAGGGCTTTTTCCAGGTTGACCGGGCTGCCGCTTTTCAGGTCGTTCATGGCGGTGCAGTCGAGGGTTTCGCGACTGACGTCAGCCGCAAAGCCATTGCCCGGCAATTCAACGGCCGTCAGGCACACGCCGTTGACCGCGATGCTATCGCCCAGTTTGACGTCGCTCAGATCGAGCTTGCCGGTTTCTACGTGTACCCGCACATCTCCGCCTTTTGGGGTCAATGCACGAATACTGCCGATGGATTCGATGATGCCGGTAAACATGGAGTCCTCCTCGAGAACAGGGCCGTCGCGTGGCGCAGGCCGGAATTATACGCTCGCCGCTGGCGCAGGAATGGCAATGACTCGCCAGTCATCGCCAACCGCACGGATTTCAGTGATTTTCAGCTCGGGCGCGTCTTTCATCTGCGCCAGCGGCCAGTCCAGCAACGGCCGGGCCGAAGAGCCGAGAAACTTGCCAGCGATAAAGATCTGGAATTCATCCACCAGACCTTGCTGGGCAAATGCCCCCGCCAGACGCGGCCCGGCCTCGACCAGCACTTCATTGACGCCACGATTGGCCAGTTCGACCAGCAACTTGCGCAGGTCGACCAAACCATCGTCGCCGGCCACGATCAGGCATTCCGGACCGTTGGCGTATTGCTCTTCGATCGCCATGCAGGTCGCGACCAGCGCCGGGCCGGCCTTGAAGAACGGCGCATCGAGCGGCACGCGCAGGCGGCCGTCAATCAGCACACGCAGCGGCGGACGGCTCATGGCCAACGCGGTTTGCTCGGCGTCCAGACCTAATTCGTCGGCGCGAACGGTCAAACGAGCGTTGTCGGCCAGCACCGTGTCGGCGCCGGTCAGGACCACGCTGGCCTGGGCGCGCAGGCGCTGTACCGCCGAGCGTGCGGCCGGGCCGGTGATCCATTGGCTTTCGCCGCTGTCCATCGCCGTGCGACCGTCGAGGCTCATGGCCAACTTGACCCGCACGAACGGCAAGCCATGCTCCATGCGCTTGAGGAAGCCTTGATTGAGCTTGCGCGCCTCGCCTTCCAGCACACCGCTTTCGATCGCGATGCCGGCCTGAGCCAGACGCTGCATGCCGCGACCGGCCACCGACGGGTTCGGGTCCTGCATCGCCGCAACCACGCGAGCGACGCCCGCGTTCACCAGTGCATCGGCACAGGGCGGCGTGTGGCCGTGGTGGCTGCACGGCTCGAGGGTCACGTAAGCGGTGGCGCCTCGGGCTTTGTCGCCCGCAGCGCGCAGGGCGTGGACTTCGGCGTGGGGTTCGCCGGTGCGCTCGTGCCAGCCTTCGCCGACAATTTGCCCGTCCTTCACGATCACGCAGCCAACCCGCGGGTTGGGGTGGGTCGTGTAATAGCCTTTGCGCGCCAGTTCCAGGGCGCGGGCCATGTAATGGGCGTCGAGGATGGCAAGCTCTGTGGCAGTGGTCATTCTTTCACCGGCTCACGGGCCAGGCGATCGATCTCTTCGCGGAACTCGTTGAGGTCCTGGAAGCGCCGATACACGGAGGCGAAACGAATGTAGGCGACTTCGTCGAGCTTTTGCAGCTCGGCCATCACCAGTTCACCGACCACGAGGGACTTGACCTCGCGCTCGCCGGTGGCTCGCAGTTTGTGTTTGATGTGCACCAGCGACGATTCGAGGCGTTCGACACTCACCGGGCGCTTCTCCAGCGCACGTTGCATGCCGGCGCGGAGTTTTTCTTCGTCGAACGGCTGGCGGCTGCCGTCGGTTTTGATCAGGCGCGGCAACACCAGTTCAGCGGTTTCGAACGTCGTGAAACGTTCGCCGCAGGCCAGGCATTCGCGCCGGCGGCGCACCTGTTCGCCCTCGGCGACCAGACGCGAGTCGATGACCTTGGTGTCGTTGGCACCGCAGAAGGGACAGTGCATGGTGGCAGGCAACAAAAAAAGGGAGGGCCATGGTAGCGCATCCCGGTGGCAAGACAAGCCATAGGGTTTGCGGTATACAGACTGGCTATAGAGAACGATCCATGGATTTCACCTTGCTGGAGCCGCAAATGTCCCTCAGACCGCTCGTATTGCTCAGCCTTTTCAGCCTGTTGGTGGCCTGCAGCAGCGATGCACCCAAGCCCCAGCCGCCGACGCCAGGGCCAGCCCCACAGGCGGCGCAGAAGAAAGCCAAAGAGTCCGCCAACCTCGGCCCGCTCCCCGCGTATCAACGGGAACTGAGCGGCACCCTGCAAGGCGTACCGGCCGGTGCGGAAGTCGAGCTGGCCCTGCTGGTAATCGACGACAAGGACCGCCCGCAACAACTGCTCGCCAGTTCCAGCCTGATCGGCACCAATCAAGCGCTGCCGTTTCACCTGCGTTTCAACCCGGAATCGTTTCCGGCCGGTGTCCGCGTGGAACTGCGGGGCCGCGCCAGCCAGTCCGGCCAGCTGATTTTGCACCTGCCGTCGCAAGTCATCACACAGGCAACGACCCAGGCCTTGGGTCAGCTGCAATTCGTCAAAGCGCCATGATTGCACCGTTCGACCTGCAACAGGCCTTGGGCGAGTTGCTCGGTGATGCACAGCTTGTCCCGGTCGCATTGCCCGATACCGCCCTGAAACTCTGGCTGATCGACGGCGACAACATGGACCGCGCCTTCAGCCCGGAAGAAACCCGGCGGATTCTGCATGAACCGCCGTACTGGAGTTTTTGCTGGGCCAGCGGGTTGTCGATGGCCCGCTATCTCGCCAAATTCCCCGAGTGGGTCAAAGGCAAGCGCGTACTGGATTTTGGTGCCGGTTCCGGAGTCGCGGGGATTGCCGCCGTGAAAGCCGGGGCGCTGGAGGTGGTGGCCTGTGACCTGGACCCGCTGGCGATTGCCGCGTGTCGGGCGAATGCCGAACTCAATGAAGTGGAACTGAGCTACTCGACGGACTTTTTCGCCGAGGCGGACCGGTTTGATCTGATCCTGGTCGCCGACGTGTTGTATGACCGGGCGAACCTGCCGCTGCTCGACGAGTTTTTGAGCCGTGGCCAGGAGGCGCTGGTGGCGGATTCACGGGTGCGGGATTTTCGTCATCCGTTGTATCAACGCATCGAAATGCTCGAAGCGATGACCTTGCCGGACCTGGCCGAGCCTGAAGAGTTTCGGCATGTGAGCCTGTACCACGCGCGGCGCGGCTAAAAGCATCGCGGGCAAGCCCGCTCCCACAAGGGATTCGGGCCTGGCGCTAAATCCGTGTTCCACACAAAACCACTGTGGGAGCGGGCTTGCCCGCGAAAGCGTCCTGTCAGACGACACACTTCTCAAAGACCACCCCGCTTCCGGCCACACCCCACCAAGTCGTATAGTTGCCCCATTCACGCTTTTACGAGATCCCCCATGAGTCAGGAAACGCCGTACATCTTCGACGCCACGACTGCCGATTTCGACCAGTCGGTAATCGAGAACTCTTTCCACAAACCGGTGCTGGTGGATTTCTGGGCCGAATGGTGTGCGCCCTGCAAAGTGCTGATGCCGATGCTGCAGACCATTGCCGAGAGCTATCAGGGCGAATTGCTGCTGGCCAAGGTCAACTGCGACCTCGAACAGGACATCGTTGCCCGCTTCGGCATTCGCAGCCTGCCGACCGTGGTGTTGTTCAAGGATGGCCAGCCAGTGGACGGTTTTGCCGGTGCGCAACCGGAATCCGCCGTCCGCGCCATGCTGGAGCCTCACGTACAAATGCCGCCACCGGCGGCGGCCGACCCTTTCGAGCAGGCTCAGGCGCTGTTTGACGAAAGTCGTTTCGCCGACGCAGAAGCGATTCTCAAAGTGCTGCTGGGCGAAGACAACACCAACGCCAAAGCGCTGATTCTGTATGCCCGTTGCCTGACTGAACGGGGCGAGCTGGGTGAAGCGCAAACCGTGCTCGACGCGGTCAAAAGCGATGAACACAAGGCGGCGTTGGCCGGCGCAAAAGCGCAGATCCAGTTTCTCGGCCAGGCCAAGGACCTGCCGGATGCCGCGGACCTGAAGGCGCGTCTGGCGAAGAACCCGCAGGACGATGAGGCGGTGTATCAACTGGCGATCCAGCAACTGGCCCGTCAGCAGTACGACGCGGCGCTGGATGCATTGCTCAAGCTGTTCATCCGCAACCGCAGCTACAGCGAAGGCTTGCCGCACAAGACCTTGCTGCAAGTGTTCGAATTGCTGGGCAATGATCATCCGTTGGTGACCACGTACCGTCGCAAGTTGTTTGCTGCGCTGTACTAAGCCGGGTTGATCCAGCTATAGAGCGGCGTATCCCCGCCGCTCGACACTTTCACCTGCGCGCTATGGCGCAACCGCACCAACAGGCGTTTGCCCGACGATGGGCTGCCCGTCAGTCCTTCCAGTTGCTCAAGCAAATCAGGCCCGCTCAATTGTCCGGCCTTGCGCAGCAAATCCTTTGCGATCTGCCACTGCGCATCGTCCTGATTGACCGGTTTCGACGGCGCCACGCTGGCTTCAGGCTTGATCACCTGCAACTGCGCGCCGAGCTTCGCCCAGTCACCGTCGTCCATCTCCAGGGTCAAATCCACCGGCCAGTCGCCGATGCTTCCGCGTATTCGCAACATAAGTCTGCTCCTGCACATTTCTGACCCACATGCTCCCATGGGACTTGTGCAACGCCAAGCGGACGGTCAAACTCTCCGCACTTACGTTATAAGATTACATAACAATTTATTCATTTACCTTCGGAGACCCGCCATGCGTCGTCTGCTGCTCGCTTTGCCGTTTGCCCTGTTGCCGCTGGCCCTCGCTCACGCCGCTGATGAACATGATCACGACCATGAACACGGCAGCCTTGGCGCCCATGAACATGGTGTCGGACGCCTGAACGCAGCGCTGGACGGTCAGACCCTCGAACTTGAGCTGGAAAGCCCGGCGATGAACCTGGTGGGTTTCGAACACGCCGCCACCACCGACGCCGACAAAGCCAAAGTCGCCGCCGCCCGTGCGCAACTTGAAAAGCCGCTGACCCTGTTCAACCTGCCGAAAGCAGCGGGTTGTGTGGTCGCGACTCAGGAACTGGAAAGCCCGCTGTTCGGTGACAAGCCGGATGCCGATGATGATCATGACGACGATGCCAAAGACGAGCATCACCACGACCACAGCGAAATCCACGCTCACTACCAGTTCACCTGCGCGACGCCGGGCGCACTGAAAACCCTGGATCTGGCAAACCTTTTCAACACGTTCCCGGCGACCCAGAAAATTCAGGTACAACTGATCAGCCCGAGCGGGCAGCAAGGGGTAGAAGTGACGGCCAAGGCGGCTGCCCTGAAATTTTGAATCCACTCGAAGAACCCTGTGGGAGCGAGCTTGCTCGCGATGAGGTCCTGACATTCAACATCTTTGTTGGCTGACACACCGCTATCGCGAGCAAGCTCGCTCCCACAGGAGGTTGTATTGAATGTGAAATTGAGACGAACCCATGAAACCGGCGCCATGACCCAAGCACTCATCGAACTGTCCGACCTGGGCTTCAGTTGGCCCGGTCACTCGACCTTACTGGACATCCCGGCCTTCCGCCTGGAACCGGGTGAAACGCTCTTCCTCAAAGGCCCCAGCGGCAGCGGCAAGACCACCCTGCTCGGCCTGCTCGGTGGTGTGCAGAAGCCGGATCGCGGCAGCATTCGCCTGCTCGGCCAGGAACTGACCGAACTCGGCGCCGGTGCGCGTGATCGCTTCCGCGTCGATCACACCGGCTACATTTTCCAGCAGTTCAACCTGCTGCCGTTTCTCTCAGTGCGCGAGAACGTCGAGCTGCCCTGCCACTTCTCCCGACTGCGCGCCGAACGGGCCATCCAGCGCCATGGCAGCGTTGATCAAGCCGCCGCCACCCTGCTCGCTCATTTGGGTTTGAAGGATGAAAGCCTCCTCAGCCGCCGCGCCGATTCGCTGTCCATCGGCCAACAACAACGCGTCGCCGCCGCCCGCGCGCTGATCGGTCAGCCGGAACTGGTGATCGCCGACGAGCCGACCTCGGCCCTGGATTACGACGCCCGCGAAAATTTCATTCGCCTGCTGTTCGCCGAATGCCGCGAAGCCGGGTCGAGTCTGTTGTTCGTCAGTCACGACCAAAGCCTCGCGCCGCTGTTCGATCGCCACTTGTCACTGGCCGATCTTAATCGCGCCGCCACCCTGTCCGAGGTTTGAGATGTATCTGTTTCGTCTAGCCATGGCCAGCCTGGCTAACCGCCGCTTCACCGCGATCCTCACCGCGTTCGCCATCGCCCTGTCGGTCTGCCTGCTGCTGGCCGTGGAGCGGGTTCGCACCGAAGCCAAGGCCAGTTTTGCCAGCACCATCAGCGGCACCGACCTGATCGTCGGCGCCCGCTCCGGTTCGGTGAACCTGCTGCTGTACTCGGTGTTCCGCATCGGCAACGCCACCAACAACATTCGTTGGGACAGCTTCGAACACTTCGCCAACAACCCGAAAGTGAAGTGGGCGATCCCAATGTCGCTCGGCGATTCCCATCGCGGTTACCGGGTGATGGGCACCACCGAGGCGTACTTCGAGCACTACCAGTACGGCCATCAGCAACACCTGGAAGTGGCCGACGGTCGGGCCTTTGCCACCGACCCGTTCGAAGTGGTGCTCGGCGCCGAAGTGGCCGATGCGCTGCACTACAAACTCGGCGACAAACTGGTGCTGGCCCACGGCGTGGCGGTGATCAGCCTGGTCAAACACGACGACAAACCGTTCACCGTGGTCGGCATTCTCAAACGCACCGGCACCCCGGTCGACCGTACATTGCACATCAGCCTCGGCGGCATGGAAGCCATTCACGTCGACTGGCACAACGGCGTTCCCGCGCGCGGCAACGGTCGGATCAGTGCCGATCAGGCGCGCAACATGGACCTGACGCCGCAAGCGATTACCGCGTTCATGCTCGGCCTCAACAGCAAGATTTCGACCTTTGCGCTGCAGCGTGAAATCAACGAATTCCGTGGCGAACCGATGCTGGCGATCCTGCCGGGCGTGGCGCTGCAAGAGCTGTGGAGTTTGATGAGCACCGCAGAAAAAGCCTTGTTCGTGGTCTCGCTGTTCGTGGTGCTGACCGGGTTGATCGGCATGCTCACGGCGATTCTCACCAGCCTGAATGAACGTCGGCGCGAGATGGCGATCCTGCGTTCGGTGGGTGCTCGTCCGTGGCACATCGCGACGTTGCTGGTGCTGGAGGCGTTTGCTCTGGCGCTGTCCGGCGTGATCGCCGGCGTGGCGCTGCTTTACGTGTGCATCGCGGCGGCTCAGGGTTACGTGCAAGCCAATTACGGTTTGTATCTGCCGCTGGCGTGGCCAAGTGAATATGAATGGACGCTGCTCGGTGGCATCCTGATCGCCGCGTTGCTGATGGGCAGCGTGCCGGCGTGGCGCGCGTATCGCCAATCCCTGGCCGATGGCCTGTCGATCCGACTATGAGGACGTTAATGATGCCCCGCGCTCTGCTTGCGCTGTTGATGCTGGTCGCCCTGCCGCTGTGGGCGGCCGAACCGAAAGAGCTGACCTGGTCGGAAATGATCCCGCCGGACGCCGCGCCGGAAGTACCAAACATGACGCCGCTGCACGATATGTCGCAGATGAGCAGCACGTTGTCCGCCGAGTCGGCGCCAGCCGCCAGACAGGACATGCCCAATGCGCCTGTGGTGAAGAGCCTCGACGGTCAGAACATCCGCCTGCCGGGTTACATCGTGCCGCTGGAAGTGAGCGAAGAAGGTCGTACCACGGAGTTTCTGCTGGTGCCGTATTTCGGCGCCTGCATCCACGTACCGCCACCGCCGTCGAACCAGATCGTGCATGTGAAAAGCGAAGTCGGCGTGAAGCTGGACGAGCTGTATCAGCCTTACTGGATCGAGGGGGCGTTGCAGGTCAAGGCGTCGACCAGCGAGTTGGCGGATGCGGGGTATCAGATGGAAGCGGACAAGATTTATGTGTATGAATTGCCGGAGTGAATCCGGTGGTTCTGTGTTGCCCGCGATGGGGCCATCAAAAGTTCCACAAAAACCAACCCCATGACTGTTTCATTGAGCTGAATCAAAAGTCCGTACCAGACGGCTCCGTACCATTGGACATCGAACATTTTCAACGTCCTCTGGAGCCTCCATGCACAAGTCCTTGCTCAGCGCTTCGCTGTTTGCCCTCGCGCTCGCAGCCCCACTCGCCCACGCCCACGAAGCCGGCGACATCCTCCTTCGTGCCGGTGCAATCACCGTCAACCCGAAAGCCGACAGCTCCAGCGTCAAAGTCGATCAAGGTCCGTTAGCCGGCACCGATCTGCATGGCAAGGCGACCATGAGCAGCGACACGCAACTGGGTCTGAACTTCGCTTACATGCTCGACAGCCACTGGGGCATCGAGCTGCTCGCGGCCACGCCATTCGAACATGACGTGAAAATCAAAGGCACCATCCTCGGCCCGGCCAACGGCAAACTCGGCAGCCTGAAACACCTGCCGCCGACCTTGAGCATTGTCTACTACCCACTGAACGGCGAGTCTGCATTCCAGCCGTACGTTGGCGCCGGTATCAACTACACCTGGATCTACGACGAGCACGTCGGCAGCGAAGCCAACGCCGCCGGCTTCAGCAACTTCAAGGCGGATAACTCCTGGGGTATGGCCTTTCAGGTCGGTGCTGACTACATGATCACCGACAACATTTTGCTCAACGCCCAGGTGCGTTACATCGACATCGATACCACTGCGACCGTGGAAAACGACGCAGTGAAACCAGGCACCCGTGCGAAGGTCGATGTGGATGTCGACCCGTTCATCTACATGGTGGGCTTGGGTTACAAGTTCTAAATCGTTCACGTGGTGGGAACGAGCTGCAAAAAAAGGCGCCTTCACAGGCGCCTTTTTCATGAGGGCGAAAAACTCAGCGACCGAGCAACCGCGCCAGGCCGACAGCCATCGGTGTCTGTTCGGGGCAGGTAAACCGCTCCAGCAGTCGCTGATTGTTCGCCCGCGAATGGCGGATATCACCAGAACGCGCCGGGCCGTAGCTCACGGCTGGCAGGTCACCGACCACCACTTTCAACGCTTCCAGCATTTGCTTGAGCGTGGTCGCCCGGTTCCAGCCGACGTTGACCGCACCGATTTCAACCTGCGGCTTTTCGATGGCTTGCACCAGCACGTCGACCAGGTCCTCGACATACACGAAGTCCCGCGTCTGCTCGCCGTCGCCGAATACGGTAATCGGCAGGCCGTTTTGCGCGCGCTCGCTGAAAATGCTGATCACCCC
The DNA here is from genome assembly GCF_055803035.1 of Pseudomonas sp. 300. Taxonomy (NCBI): domain Bacteria; kingdom Pseudomonadati; phylum Pseudomonadota; class Gammaproteobacteria; order Pseudomonadales; family Pseudomonadaceae; genus Pseudomonas; species Pseudomonas sp. 300. The sequence goes on from NZ_JAVLRV010000002.1 coordinate 4,020,300, forward strand.
GGAGTACGGCGAGGACGGGTCCTGGCGCGGGCCGAAGATGTTGAAGAAGCGGAAAATCACCGGTTCCAACCCATGCTGGCGGCGGTAGAAATCGAAGTAGTGTTCGCTGGCCAACTTGTCCGACGCATACGGCGTCAACGGTGACTTGGGCGTGTCTTCGTCGATCGACTGGCCTTCGCCATTGTTGCCGTAGACCGCTGCGCTGGAGGCAAACAGCACGCGTTTGACGCCGCTCTGGCGCATGGCTTCGCAGACATTCAGCGAGCCGATGAAGTTGCTCTGGTGGGTCTTCACCGGATCGTCCACCGAGGCCTGCACCGACGCCACGGCCGCCAGATGCGCGACCGCACTGCAACCGGCCATTGCGCGAGCGACCAGGGCCGCATCGGCGACGTCGCCGACTATCAGCTCGACGCGAGGATTATCCAGCGCCAGGTTGCTGCGTTTGCCGGTGGACAGGTCATCGAGAATCCGCACCGAATGGCCTTTGGCGAGCAAGCCGTCGGTCAGGTGCGAGCCGATGAAACCGGCGCCGCCGGTGATTAAAACGGGGCCGTCAGCCATGGCGATAGAACCTGTCCAGTAAGCCTGGGAGTGCCGCACGCCAGGCGCGGGGCTTGATCCCGAAGGTATGAAGGATTTTCTTGCAGGCCAGCACCGCGTGTTGCGGCTCTTCGGCAGCGTCCGGGCGCGCGGCGTGAGCCTGGGCGGTCGGCGCTTCGATGGCCAGCGGATGCAGCGCGCGGGCTTCGGTGAGAATCGCCTGCCCCAGCGCCAGCGGCGTGGTCGCCTCGTGCCCTGCGTAATGGTAGGTGCCCCACAGCGGCGCCGCGCAATCGAGTTGCTTGAGCACCGAGATGATCACCCGTGCCGCGTCGTCGACCGGCGTCGGGTTGCCCCGGCGGTCATCGGCCATCAGCAGCTCGTCAGGTTGTTCGGCGCGGGACAGGAATCGCCCGAGAGTGCCGTCGGGGCTGTCATCGAGCAGCCAGCCGAACCGCAGCAGCACATGCTGAGGGCAAGTCGCGCGCACACTTTGCTCGATCCGCCACAAGGCCTGACCACGCAGGCCCAGCGGCACCGGCTCGTCTTTTTCGCTGTAGGCGGTCGCCCGTGAGCCGTCAAACACGCGATAGCTCGAGGGTTGCAGCAGAACAATGTTGTGATGCTGGCACAATTCGGCCAGACGCTCGATCGCACGCTCTTGCCCGGCCAGACGCGTTTCGCTGACCGTCTCCGCCTGGAACCAGTCGAAGTAGTAGGCGAGATTGATCAGCGCGTCGGGGCGCGTGTCGTCGAGCAGTTGCGTCAGGCTCGCGGCGTCCCAGCCGTCTTGCGGTGGGCGGGGGGCGAGGAAACCGATGTCTTCCTCCGCACCGAGGCGAATCAGCGCCTGCCCAAGGGCATTTCCGCCGCCCAGTAACATAAGGCGCATTCGCATAGAGTCAGCAGGCCCAGTCTGATTGGAACAATGGCTTTTATCGACACCGCTCGCGGGCGATGTCGTCGATAGTTGCCGGAATCGTTGCATTTTGCGGGTTTAGTGCGCAACCGTCATCCGTAAAGTGTAGATCTGCAGGATTTGTGCTGCTGCGACTGGCCCCATCGCCGGCAAGCCGGTCCCGCCCCCACAATTAATTTGCGTACGCCGCAGATCCCTTGTGGGAGCGAGCCTGCTCGCGAAGAGGACAGAAGGATCGACACAGCTCCCGAGCGGTACTTGCATCTTCATCCCCCCGCCCGCATAAATCACTCCATGAATCTGCCCATTCCCACGGACGCGGCCCTGGCAGGCTTCCACCCCGCCGTCAGCGCCTGGTTCAGCAGCACCTTCCCGACGGTCACTGCCGCCCAGGCCCGGGCGTGGCCGCTGATCCGCCAGCACCGTTCGACCCTGATCGCAGCGCCCACCGGCTCCGGCAAAACCCTCACCGCGTTTCTCGCCGTCATCGATGATCTGGTTCACCGAGGCCTGGAAACCGCAGACGGACTTCCCGACGAAACACGGGTGGTCTACGTCTCGCCGCTCAAGGCCTTGTCCAACGACATCCAGATCAACCTGCAAAATCCGCTGGCCGGCATCACCGAACAGCTGCGCGCGATGGGCCTGCCCGAGTTGCAGATCAACACCGCCGTGCGCACCGGCGACACGCCGCAAAAAGAGCGCTCGGCGATGCGTAAAACCGCGCCGCACATTCTGGTGACCACCCCGGAGTCCCTTTACGTGCTGCTCGGCTCCGACTCCGGCCGGCAAATGCTCGGCACCACGCGCACGGTGATCGTCGATGAAATCCACGCCATCGCCGCCAGCAAACGCGGCAGCCACTTGGCGCTGAGCCTGGAACGGTTGCAGGCGCTGTGCACAGTGCCGTTGATACGCATCGGCCTGTCCGCCACGCAAAAACCGATCGAAGCCGTCTCGCGCTTTTTGGTGGGACGTGATCGCGAATGCGAGATCATCGACATCGGCCACGCCCGCCCTCGGGACTTGGGCATCGAAGTACCGCCGGTGCCGTTGTCCGCAGTCATGGCCAACGATGTCTGGGAATTGGTCTACGACCGTCTCGCCGCTCTCGCCCGCGAACACCGCACCACGCTGATTTTCGTCAACACCCGACGCCTGGCCGAACGTTTGAGCCGGCATTTGAGCGAGCGTCTCGGCAAGGAAGCCGTCGCCGCCCACCACGGCAGCCTGGCCAAGGAGTTTCGCCTCGACGCCGAACAGCGGCTCAAGCGCGGCGACCTGCAAGTGCTGATTGCCACGGCGTCGCTGGAACTGGGGATCGACATCGGCGATGTCGACCTGGTCTGCCAGATCGCCTCGCCACGTTCAATTGCCGGGTTTCTGCAACGGGTTGGCCGCTCCGGCCACCAGGTCGGCGGCACACCCAAGGGAAGGTTGTTCGCCACCACCCGCGACGATTTGATCGAATGCACCGCCCTGCTCGACTGCGTGCGTCGGGGCGAACTCGACACCCTGCAGATTCCTCAAGCGCCGCTGGACGTAATGGCCCAGCAGATCATCGCCGAGGTCAGTTGCCAGGAGTGGCCGGAGCAGGCGCTGCTGGAGATGTTCCGCAAAGCCTCGCCCTACGCCGGACTCGACGAAACACATTATCAGGCGTTGTTGCAGATGCTCACCGAAGGCTACAACGGTCGCCAGGGCATTCGCAGCGCCTACCTGCACCGCGACGCCGTGACGCGTACGTTGCGTGGTCGCCGAGGCAGCAAACTGACCGCGGTGACCAGCGGCGGCACCATTCCAGACAACGCCGACTACAGCGTGCTGTTGGAACCGCAAGGGCTGAACATCGGCAGCGTCAACGAAGACTTCGCCGTGGAAAGCATCGCCGGCGATATCTTTCAGCTGGGCAATACCTCGTACCGAATCCTGCGGGTCGAGACCGGCAAGGTCCGGGTCGAGGATGCTCACGGGCAGCCACCGACCATTCCGTTCTGGCTCGGTGAAGCGCCGGGGCGCAGCGCTGAGTTGTCCTTCGCCGTGGCGCGCCTGCAAGCACAACTCGACGCCCTGCTCGGTGCTACACCCGGCAACTTGCAACCCGCCCTCGACTGGCTGACCGACACCCTCGGCCTGAACCTCGACAGCGCCGAACAACTGGTGGATTACCTCGCCCGCGCGCGCCTGACTTTGGGCGCCCTGCCCTCGCAGGACACGCTGCTGATGGAGCGCTTTTTCGACGAGTCCGGCGGCACCCAACTGATCATCCACACGCCCTTCGGCAGCCGCATCAACCGCGCGTGGGGCCTGGCCTTGCGCAAGCGATTCTGCCGCACCTTCAATTTCGAGTTGCAGGCCGCCGCCAGCGAAGACGCGATCGTGCTGTCGCTGTCCACCAGCCACAGCTTTGAGCTCGATGATGTCTGGCGCTACCTGCACAGCAACAGCGCCGAGCACCTGCTGATTCAAGCGGTGCTCGACGCGCCGCTGTTCGGCGTGCGCTGGCGCTGGAATGCCGGGGTTGCGCTGGCGCTGCCGCGTTATAGCGGCGGACGCAAAGTTGCGCCGCAGATCCAACGGATGAAAAGCGAAGACCTGATCGCCAGTGTGTTTCCCGACCAGATCGCCTGCGTGGAAAATCTCGCCGGCGAACGCGAGATTCCCGAACATCCACTGGTGGAACAGACCCTCGACGATTGCCTGCACGAAGCGATGGACTGCGAAGGCTGGCTCACGTTATTGCGGCGCATGGAAAGCGGCGACGTTCGCCTGATCAGCCGCGACCTGCCGGCGCCCTCGCCGCTGGCCGCGGAAATTCTCAGCGCCCGGCCTTACACCTTTCTCGACGATGCGCCGCTGGAAGAACGCCGCACCCAAGCCGTGCTCAATCGGCGCTGGACCGACCCGCAATCCACCAACGACCTCGGCGCGCTGGACGCCGAGGCGATTCAAGCGGTGCGCGATGAGGCGTGGCCAACGCCGAGCAATGTCGATGAAATGCACGAAACGTTAATGAGCCTCGCGTGCATCACCGATGCCGAGGCGCAGGCCAATCCGCAGTGGATTGATTGGTTGAAGGCCCTTGCCGAGAGCGGTCGCGCCAGTCGTTTGCAAGTCGATACCGAACGATCACTGTGGCTGGCACTTGAACGGCTGACGTGCCTGCGGGCGATTTATCCACAGGCGAAATTATTCCCACCGCTGGAGGCGCTGCCGGGGTTCGATGAAGCCTGGGAGTTGGACGAAGCGGTGCTGGAAGTCGTCCGCGCGCGGCTCAGCGCTTTTGGTCCGTTGCCGCTGAGCGCGATTGCCGAACCGTTAGGATTAACCCCGACTCACATCACCCACGCACTCGCGCATCTGGAGCGCGAGGGTTATGTGCTGCGCGGCCACTTCACGCCCGGCGCCGATCAGGAAGAGTGGTGCGAACGGCATCTGCTGGCGCGGATTCATCGCTACACGGTCAAGCGTCTGCGGCGGGAAATCGAACCCGTGGCGTTGCAGGATTTCATGCGTTTTCTGTTCGACTGGCAGCATCTTTCTACGGCGACCCAGGGCCAGGGCAGCGCCGTATTGCCTGCGATTGTCGGTCAATTCGAAGGCTACCCCGCCGCTGCATCCGCCTGGGACAGCGACATTCTGCCGGTACGAATCAAAGGCTATTCGGCGAGCTGGCTGGATGACCTGTGCCGCAGCGGCAAACTGGTCTGGACGCGCCTGACTGCACGCAGCAAAAGCGCCGGCACCGCGTTGCGCAGCACGCCCATTGTGTTGCTGCCGCGCAGTCAGGTCGGGTTGTGGAGCAGTCTGACCGAGCAGACACCCGTCAGCGAGCTGTCGCCGAAAACGCAAAAGGTCTACGAAGCCCTCCGTCAGCACGGTGCGCTGTTTTTTGATGAGCTGATTCACGAGGCTCATTTGCTGCGCTCGGAGCTGGAAATCGCCTTGCAGGAACTGGTCGGCGCCGGGCTGGTGAATGCCGACAGCTTTGCCGGTTTGCGGGCGCTGATCACCCCGGCCAGTAAACGGCAGAATCGCAGCAGCCGGCGCGGGCGTGGCGCCTTTATCGGCGGCATGGACGATGCCGGGCGCTGGGCCTTACTAAGACGCGGGCCGCCAGCGCCGACTGTCGACAACAAACATCCAACGCCGAGCGACACCTTGGAACACATCGCCATGACCTTGCTGCGCCGCTACGGCGTGGTGTTCTGGCGCCTGCTGGAACGCGAAGCCGATTGGTTGCCGAGCTGGCGGGAATTGCTGCGTACGTTCCATCGGCTGGAGGCTCGCGGCGAAATTCGCGGCGGGCGGTTTGTCAGCGGTCTGGCCGGTGAGCAGTTCGCCTTGCCCGAGGCGATTCCATTGCTGCGCGAAGTGCGGCGGCGGGCGCATGACGGGAGTTTGATCGCGGTGTGCGGGGTTGATCCGCTGAACCTGACGGGCACGCTGTTACCCGGTGCAAAAGTGCCGGCGTTGGCGAGTAATCGGCTGGTGTACCGCGATGGTCTTCCAGTGGCAGCCGAGATCGCCGGGAAGCAGGTTTTCTGGTTGGAGCTGGATCAGCCATCGACTGCCGAGTTACACAACAAACTGATCCGGCATTGATGCTGTCCGGGCCGGCCCCATTGCGAGCAAGCCCGCTCCCACAGTGTTCTCGGGGGGGGGATCACAATCTGTGCAACACAGCTAATCTCTGTGGGAGCGGGCTTGCCCGCGATGGGGCCATCAGCACCCACAAAGATCATTGGGTGCGCGGCTGATCCGGCAGCAACACCGGCGAATTCTCCGGCACAAGGTCATCGTCTCCCTGCGCAGTAGCAACCTGCCGGGGCATCAAAACCTGCTGTGGATAAGTCTGCGCGAAATGCACCCACGGGCTGTTATCCACAAGCTTCTTCAAGCGCTGGTTAAAGGCCCGGCTCACCGCATATTGCCCACCTGACACCGTACGAAACTGCGCCGTCAGCACCACGCCGTTGAGGTCCATTTTGTCGACGCCAAACACGTCGAGCGGCCCTTGCAGGTTGTACTTGAGAAACGCGTCGTCGCGGATCGAATCCCCCGCCTCGCGGATCAGCTCGATGGCCTTGTCGACATCGGTGTCATAGGTGAACTGCACCGAGAAAAACGCATAGGCGAATTGTCGCGACTGGTTGGTCACAGCCTTGATCTGCCCAAACGGCACCGAGTGCACAAAGCCCTTGCCGTCGCGCAGGCGCAAGGTGCGGATGGTCAGGCCTTCGACGGTGCCGGCATGCCCGGAATCGAGCACCACCCAGTCGCCGATCGACAGCGTGTCTTCAATGATGATGAACAGGCCTGTGATCACGTCCTGCACCAGTTGCTGCGAACCGAAACCAATGGCCAGTCCGACCACCCCGGCGCCGGCCAACAAAGGCGCAACATTGATCCCCAGGTTGGCCATGGTGGTAATGGCGCAGATCACCACGAGGATGATTTTGATCGCGTTGCGCAGCAGCGGCAGGATGGTTTTGACCCGCGTACTGGGCTGCGTCGTGCGTTTATTGATCGGCGGTTTCAATGCTTCCTGAATCGCTGTATCGAGCACCACCCACAGCAACCAGGTCACCAGGAAGATCAGGCCCATGCTGCTCAGCGACTCACTGATCGCCCGGCCCACCGAGTTGCGCTCGGCGAACTCGAACAGCGACACGCCCCAGATCCGCCCGAGAATTTCGATGAACGCCACGGCCATGACAATCCTCAGCAGCGCATGCAGCAAGCTGAGAAAGCGTTCTTTGTAGGCACTGCTGCGCTGGATCGCTTGGGCTTTTCCGGATTTGAACAGGTGCTGAAAAATCGTGCTGAGGAACACCGTGGCGATCAGCAGAATGGTGGTGAACAACGCGCAGCGCAGGGCTTTCTGATTGTCCTCGCCGACCCCGATCAGGTTGATCGCCGAGACCATTACCATCAGCAGAATCGGCCAGTACCAGAGCCCGGAAAAAATTCGCAGGGATTCCTGCAATGAAGGCTGTTTCAAGCGCTGCGCCAGCGCCCGGTTGCGGATCAGATGCGCCACCGGACGCCGCAGGCGAATCACCAACAATCCGAAGATGATCGAGGCAAACAGACCGGTAAACACCGCGATGCTGCTGGTGATGTTGCCGCCCAGTTGCCGGGCGATCTGCGGGCTGGTCAAGGCATCGCTGAGCGCCGCGAGAAAGCCGATCAGGAACAGCGGCTTGGGGCAGTAATCACGGATGATCTGCACCGCCCGCCGCTTGTGCCCAGTGTTGAACATGACGATCACGCACAAGAACATCGAGGTGGAGAAAATGCCGCTGCTGGTGGCGTAGGCAAAACACAGGGCCAACGCCCGGCCCACCGAGTTCGGCAGAAAATGGCTGACGTATAACGTCAGCGGCAGGCAGATCAACGCGGGAATTGTGTATGGCAGCAGGTAGCCGAGCAGGTCCTGGCTGCGTTGCCGTTTTCGAAAAAAACGCCCGGCACTCAAGCGCTTGTCCAGCAGGGCGCCGAGCACTGTGAGCAACGCGAACACACCGAGCCAGACGCCGGACAACAACAGGAAATCGCCGACCACGCTCATCGGCGATCGAGACGAAGGCTGATTCACCAGTTTGTCGACTTCATCCGCCGCCCGATCCGCCCGCAGGCGCCAGGCGTCGACCAGGTTTTCGTTGAGATCGAGCTTGTCCTGAACGTCGTCGATGCTGGAACTGATTGCTCCCAGTAAACCGCCCTGGACCAGCGGTTCAGGTTTTGCCGGTTCCTCGGCTGCGGCGGGAAGTCCCGGCAGCGTGGCTGCTTCCAGTTCGTTGCTGCCTAGAAACAGCAACGCCCCGAGTAATATCGCGGTCTTGAACTTGAGCAAAACGGGGAGCTCCTTGAAAAGGGTCTGTAAGGAACTGATTGGCAAATGCCCGGCAAGTTCGGTTTGGCCCCGAGATAACGTTCCAGCCATTCTCCCTGAGGGAGAGTGCCTGCTCGCGATAGCGGCGGCACATCCAGCATTGATGGGGCTGAACCACCGCTATCTCGAGCAGGCTCGCTCCCACATTTAACCGTGGTGCTCTGTTGATATTTGACCTGCACGCAAATATCAAATGCCCACCCCTCTATTTTTCCTCACAACCCAAACCCGGACACTGCGCTCCATCAATCAACCCACCGGAGTTGCAGCCATGCCCATTGCCTTGCTCGCGCTGACCCTCAGCGCCTTTGCCATCGGGACGACCGAGTTCGTCATCGTTGGCCTGTTACCCACTATCGGCGCCGACCTCGGCGTCAGCCTGCCGTCCGCCGGCCTGCTGGTCAGCCTTTACGCCCTGGGCGTGGCCATCGGCGCCCCGGTGCTGACCGCCCTCACCGGCAAAGTCCCGCGCAAACTGCTGCTGTTGTCGCTGATGGTGCTGTTCACCCTCGGCAACCTGCTGGCCTGGAAAGCGCCGAGCTACGAATCGCTGATCATTGCGCGGATCGTCACTGGCCTGGCCCACGGGGTGTTTTTCTCGATCGGTTCGACCATCGCCACCAGCCTGGTGCCGAAGGAAAAAGCCGCCAGCGCGATTGCGATCATGTTCACCGGCCTGACTGTGGCGCTGGTCACCGGTGTGCCGTTGGGGACGTTCATCGGCCAGCATTTCGGCTGGCGTGAAACCTTTCTCGCCGTCTCGGCACTGGGTGTGATTGCGTTCATCGGCAGCCTGCTCTACGTGCCGAAAAACATCACCCACAGCAAACCGGCTTCGCTGCTGGAACAGTTGCAGGTCCTCAAGCAACCACGCCTGCTGCTGGTGTATGCCATGACGGCGGTCGGTTACGGCGGTTCGTTCATCGCCTTCACGTTCCTCGCGCCGATTCTTCAAGACATCTCTGGTTTCAGCGCTGGCACCGTCAGCCTGGTGTTGCTGGTGTACGGCATCTCGGTGGCCGTCGGTAACATCTGGGGCGGCAAACTGGCCGACAAACGCGGCCCGATCAGCGCCCTGAAAATCATCTTCGCACTGCTCGCCGCCGTGCTGTTCGTGCTGACCTTCACCGCCGTCAACCCATGGCTGGCGCTGGCCACCGTGCTGGTCTGGGGCGCGGTCGCGTTCGGCAACGTGCCGGGCTTGCAGGTGTATGTGGTGCGTCAGGCCGAACATCACACGCCAAATGCAGTGGACGTGGCTTCCGGCCTGAACATCGCCGCGTTCAACCTGGGCATTGCCGGTGGGGCGTGGGGCGGTGGTTTGATCGTCGCTCACATGGGCCTGATCCACACCGCGTGGATCGGTGGTCTGGTGGTGCTGGTGGCGCTGGCGCTGACTGCGTGGAGCGGGCGTCTTGATCGTCTCGGCCCGGTGTACGCCGAA
>NZ_JAVLRV010000002.1:4030164-4085086 GCF_055803035.1 Pseudomonas sp. 300
GCCCGCTCCCACAGGATCCTTGATGTTCTTTCGCGTTTACCGTCCGTAGTCCCGTCGAAACTTTCTCGCTTGCCCCGCAGTCATCAAAAGACAGGGGCAACCGAGGACCATCAGACAGGAGGCGACATGGCGGGGATTCACATTGGTATTTCAGGCTGGCGCTACACACCCTGGCGGGGCGATTTCTACCCGAAGGGGCTGACCCGGAAGCGCGAATTGCAGTTCGCGTCACGGGCGGTCAACAGCATCGAGATCAATGGATCGTTTTACGCCCTGCAACGGCCCGAACGTTACGCCCAGTGGTACGACGAAACCCCGGCAGACTTCGTCTTCAGCATCAAAGCCCCGCGGTTCATCACCCACATCAAACGCCTGCGAGATGTCCATAAACCCCTGGCGAACTTCTTTGCCTCAGGGGTATTGGAACTCAAGGAAAAACTCGGCCCTGTCCTTTGGCAATTCCCGCCGAACTTCAAGTTCGACGCCGAGCTGTTCGAACACTTTCTCGAGCAATTACCCCGCGACACCGAACAGGCCGCCCACCTCGCCCGCCAGCATGATTCGCACGTGAGCGGTCACGCCAGCATGAAGGCTTACAAGAAAAAGCCTTTGCGCCATGCCGTGGAGATCAGAAACGACACCTTCGTCGACCCGGCGTTTGTCCGCCTGCTCAAACGTCACAACGTTGCCCTGGTCATCGCTGACACCGCCGGTAAATGGCCGTATCGCGAAGACATCACCAGTGACTTCGTCTACCTGCGCCTGCACGGCGCCGAAGAACTCTATGCCAGCGGTTACACCCCCGAAGCGCTGGAGCGCTGGGGTGAACGGATCGACGCCTGGAACCACGGCCGACAACCCTCCGACCCGCAACTGATCGCACCGCGGCAAAAGCCCAAGACGCGCAAATCCCGCGAAGTGTTTTGCTATTTCGACAATGACATCAAGGTCCGCGCGCCCTTCGATGCCCGCCGTTTGCTCGAACATTTCCATCTCGACAAGAGCCTCGTCACCGCCCCCGGTGAGCCTGCTGCCGAAGGGGGGCTGCCATGAATGGGCCCGAGCCGTTCAACGCCACCGATGATCAGCCGCCAACCATGGCCGCCGTGCGCCGCTTCACCGTGCTGACGGTCAACACACACAAGGGTTTTACCGCGCTGAACCGGCGTTTCATCCTGCCGGAACTGCGTGAAGCGGTGCGCAGCGTGTCCGCCGACGTGGTGTTTTTGCAGGAAGTCCACGGCACCCACGAACATCATCCCCGGCGCTACAGCAACTGGCCGACGATGCCGCAGTACGAATTTCTCGCCGACACGCTATGGCCGCAATTTGCCTACGGGCGCAACGCGGTGTACCCGGCGGGCGATCACGGCAATGCGCTGCTGTCGAAATTCCAGATCATTCGCCATGACAACCTTGACGTGTCCATCAGTGGACACGAGAACCGCGGCATCCTGCATTGCGTATTGCGCCTGCCCGCCGATGGCCCGGAAGTGCACGCGATTTGCGTCCATCTGGGGCTGCGCGAAACCCATCGTAACGAACAATTGAAACTGCTGACCCAGCGCCTCGCAGAATTGCCGAGCGACGCGCCAGTGATTGTCGCCGGTGACTTCAACGATTGGCGCCAGCGCGCCGATGCGCTGCTCAAGCCCTGTGGTTTGCGCGAGGTCTTCGCCGAACACCACGGCAAACCGGCGCGCAGTTTTCCGGCTCGAATGCCGGCCTTGCGCCTGGACCGCATCTACGTACGCAACCTCAAGGCCAGCCGTCCGCAAGTCCTGGCGGCGCGACCCTGGTCACACCTTTCCGACCACGCACCGCTATCGGTGGAGATCGAGCTATGAGCAGCGCACCGATGGAAAAGACCACCGTGGAACACGTGCCCACCAATCCGCCGGTGCGTGAACCCGGGGTGGTCGACGTTGAGTACGGTTGGCAGGGCAACAACCGGGTGGATCTGCTGGAAAACGGCGAAGAATATTTCCCGCGGGTGTTCGAAGCCATGCGCCAGGCCAAGACTGAAATCCTCCTGGAAACCTTCATTGTGTTCGAGGACAAAGTCGGCGATGAGCTGCAGCAAGTGCTGATCGACGCGGCTCAACGAGGTGTGCGGGTCACCGCCAGTCTCGACGGTTTTGGCTGCGGCGAGCTGAGCACCGGCTATCTCACCGCATTGAGCGAGGCCGGTGTGCACCTGCAAATATTTGACCCGGCACCGAAGCGGTTGGGTATCCGCACCAATTGGTTCCGACGCCTGCACCGCAAAATCGTGGTGGTCGACGGCGCGATTGCGTTCATCGGCGGGATCAACTTTTCTGCTGACCATCTGGCCGACTTCGGCCCCGAGGCCAAGCAGGATTATTCGGTTGAAGTGCAAGGCCCGGCGGTGGCCGACATTCATCATTTCGCCCTGCTGCAATGCGGTCGCCCGGCCCGCGCCAAATACTGGTGGCAGCGCCGGCGGCAGCGGCGGGCGGAGCTGGCGTTCAACGATCACGATGGCCAGGTCCGTTTGGTGTACCGCGACAACGGTGATCATCAGACCGACATCGAAGAGGTTTATCGACAAGTCCTGCGCACCGCCCAACGTCGCGTGGTGATTGCCAACGCCTACTTCTTTCCCGGCTATCGCTTGCTGCGCGAGATACGCAACGCCGCGCGCCGGGGCGTCGAGGTGCGACTGATCCTGCAAGGCCAGCCTGACATGATGGTGGCCAAACTGGCGGCGCGCATGACCTATGACTACTTGCTCAAGGCCGGGGTGCAGATTCACGAATATTGCGAGCGCCCGTTGCATGGCAAAGTCGCGCTGGTGGACGAAGACTGGAGCACCGTTGGCTCAAGCAACCTCGACCCGTTGAGCCTGTCGATGAACCTGGAAGCCAATGTGCTGATCCGCGATCGGGCCTTCAACCGCGATTTGTTCGAACGCCTTGAAACGCTGAGCAACAACCATTGCAAAGCCATGTGTGCGGACAAATCCCCGCGCGGAAGGGTCTGGCACATGACCGTCGGCTTTCTGGTGTTTCACTTCCTGCGGCATTTCCCGGCCTGGGCCGGTTGGCTGCCGGCACACAAGCCGCGCCTGAAACCCTTCACCCACGCTGCCGGGAGTGATCGCCATGGACCGCGCTGAAACCCACTCGTCACCTCACGCCGACAGCCCGACGCCCGCCTCGATAAAAAAAACACGCTGGAGTCAGTGGAAAAAACCGCTGACGATGCTGTTTTTCCTGGCGCTGATCGTCCTCTTCACCCTGTTGGCCCAGCGCATCGAATGGAACGAGGTGTTCGACACCCTCGCCGATTTCAAAGTGCGCACGTTGATCATCGCCTCCGGGCTGACGCTGGTGAGTTTTCTGGTGTACGCCTGCTTCGACCTGATTGGCCGTACCTATATCCGACAGGACCTGACCTGGAAGCAGATCCTGCCCGTGGGGATCATCAGCTACGCCTTCAACCTCAACCTGAGTGCCTGGGTCGGCGGCATTGCCATGCGCTATCGGCTTTACTCGCGGCTCGGCGTGAGTAAAAGCAACATCGCGAAAATCCTCGGGCTGAGCCTGGCGACCAACTGGTTCGGCTACATGGTGATTGCCGGCGCAGTGTTCAGCAGCGGACTGGTACGCATGCCACCGGGCTGGAAACTCAGCAGTGGTGCCTTGCAGGGCGTGGGTATTTTGTTGCTGCTGGTGAGCGCGGGTTACCTGGCGGCTTGTCAGTTTTCCAAGCGGCGCGAGTGGGCGATTCGCGGCGTCGAAATCAACTTGCCATCCCTGCGCATGGCGATGCTGCAACTGGCGCTCGGAGCGCTGAACTGGTCGCTGATGGCGGCGGTGATTTTCACCCTTCTGCCGAGCAAACTGGATTATCCACTCGTGCTTGGCGTGTTGTTGATCAGCGCGATAGCCGGGGTGATTACGCACATTCCGGCGGGGCTCGGGGTATTGGAAGCGGTGTTTGTCGCGTTGCTGCAACATGAGGCTTCGCGGGGAAGTCTGGTGGCGGGCTTGCTGGCGTATCGGGCGATTTATTTCATCCTGCCGTTGTTGATTACGTTGGTGATGTATTTGATCGTCGAGGCCAAGGCCAAGTCGCTGCGGATTGCGAAGAAGCCCACGTGATTGGGTGCCTTTGAAGACGCCATCGCGAGCAGGCTCGCTCCCACATTAGACCGAGTTCAACTGTGGGAGCGAGCCTGCTCGCGATGGCGTCAGGAGCACCACCACTCACTTCGACTGGATAATGCTCAACCGCTCACCCACCACCATCTCGGTAATCCAGTCCACCAGGATCGAGGTATACGCCTGCTGCGACACCGGCTCGCTCAACGCGTGGTCGGCGCCGTCGATGATGCGGTGGGTCAGCGAGTGCGTCTGCTGACACGCGGCCCGGTAACTCATGATGGTCGCGTGGGGCACATAGTCGTCCGTCTCAGACTCCACCAGCAGCACATCCCCGGTAAATTGCGAACAGGCATGCAACGCGCGATTGTTGTCGGCGCGCACCAGCGTGCTGCGGTAATCACGCAAATCGAGCTTGTCCAGTTCGCGCTTGGGCGTGTGCCATTGTTCATCGCGATACAACGCCGGCACCCGCAGTGCCAGCCAGCGCACCGGGCGCAATGACGTCAAAATCGAAGCCAGATAGCCGCCATAACTGGTGCCGACCACGGCAATCGCCGAGGTATCGAGCGCTGGATGCGCGAGCAAACGGTCGTACGCCGCCAGCAGGTCTCGCAGGTTGTCTTCACGGGTGACCCGTGTCAGCGGAATGCCGGTGCCGCCGGTGTGCCCGCGCAAGTCGAACGTCAGGCACACACAGCCCAAACCGGCGATGCCTTTGGCCCGTTCAAGATCACGCTCCTGACTGCCGCCCCAACCGTGCACGAAGAGCACGCCGGGGACTTTCGATTTGGGGCTGAGAAAAGTCCCGATCATTTGTTCATCGTCGATGTCGATCTGGATGGTTTCGCTTCTAGCCGTCATAGGATTTGACCGTTACGTACTTGAGGAGAAATTCACTGTTTTGCGCCGGCCCGCGGTACACCTCGATGGCATCCGCCGGCAGCGCTTGATCGATGTAGGTTTCCACCGAAGACACGCGAATTGCACGCATCCCCGGGTCGTTGACGAAGCTCTGCAACGCCGCCACTTCGGCACTGCTGGCACCGCCCATGCGCCAGGACTGTTCAAGCACACCGCTGCGCTGTTTGCCGTTACTGTCCAGGCCTTGCGCGATGTCGTAGTTGCGCCGCGAGGCATAGAAGCCGGGATAGGCCTCGTCCGCCGCGCGGTCGAACACCTGCGCTTGCTGGATGGCCAAGCGCACATCCTCGGGCAGTTGCAGTTCGAGCAGATCGTCGTAGCCGCCCTGCACCACCAGCAGATTGGAACCTCCATAAACCTGCTCGCCATGACCGTCTGCGGTCAAGTACTGATCACCGCAGTAACTGAGCACGGCGTCGCCGATGAAGCTTTGGCCGACACTGTGAGTCACCACATCGCTCAGGTCTTGCTCCAACACCACACCTTCGGTGAACAGCGCCTTGGCATCGGGCCTGCCGAGGATCGCATCGAATTCGTCGAGGCTCTGGATCACCTCCTGACCGCGTCCGGCGCAGGCATGGATCGGTTTCAGGCGAATCGGGCCGCTATAGAGCAAATGCTCCGCTGCCGGACGTGCATCGTCGAGGGAGAACACGCTCAGACCATCGAGCACCACGCTGCGCACCCGTTCGGAAAACAATGGCGACCAGCCGTGTGGAGCAACAGCGTTTTTACTGCGCAGGCCGTGGCTGATGGCTTTGGTGCAGATGAAATCATGTTCGACATAGCCCCCCCACAAATCCTTCGGGCCCTTGACGCCCAATTGCCGCGCGGCAGCAGCGCCGACCAGGGTTTGGGTTGGCAGCAGATAAAGATCACAGCCTGCGTGGTGTTCGGGGTCGTAACTGCCGCCAAATTTGAACCCGAGAACCTGCGCCAGCCATCGGGCCAATGCGCGATTGGTGTCGACTTCATGCTGTGGCGCGTCGGGCCGCACCGAATGGGCGACTACCAGTTTATTGCGGTTTGTTGGGGTCATGCGTCCCCCTTCAATCGGCGCTCGATGAATGTAGTGGGAGGGGTGCAGAGATCAGGCCAAGGGCTCCCGTATTGAAACCTTCGACAATTCAATCAGTTGCCGAATGGGTAATAGCACTGAGCCTGTCTCATTCTGCACGACTGCTCGTTCACTCCCGGCATTTTGCACGACTCACGCGATACGCAAGGTCATTGTGGGAGCGAGACCGGCTTGCCGGCGATTGCGGTGGATCAGTCGAAATCAACGCTGAATGTTATGGTCTCATCGCGAGCAAGCTCGCTCCCACATTTTGATCGGCGGCATTCTGGCTAACGAGCAACGTTTGAGGGCGTCACTCCAAACCGCGCCCGATAATCACTCGGTGCCAACCCGGTAATCTTTCTGAATGTCGCGCGAAACGCGCTCGGGTCCTGATAACCCACAGTCCAGGCAATGTGGTCGATGGTGCCGTTGGTGAACTCAAGCATTTCCCGGGCCTTGCCGACCCGCAAATGCTGGCAGTACTCGGTGGGTTTCAGCCCGGTCGCAGCGCGGAACCGGCGCAGAAAGGTCCGCTCTTCCAGCCCTGCCCGTTCGGCCATGGTCGTCAGCGAAACATCGGTCGCGCCGGTGCTTTGCAGCCAATGCTGAACCTTGAGAATCGAGGCATCGCCGTGGCTGAGGATCGGTGAAAAGTTGCTGCCACATTCACTTGCACTGTCGCTGTGTTCCACCACCAGAAACCGTGCGGTGCCGGTGGCGATGCTCGGCCCCAGCAGCCGGTCCACCAGGCGCAACCCCAGCTCGGACCAGGCCATCAACCCGGCCGTGGTGATCAGGTCGCCGTCATCGACGATCGGCGTATCGGCCTTGAGCTTGATCGCGGGATACCGCTCGGCGAAAGCCTTGGCCGAGCTCCAGTGGGTGGTGGCGCTGCGGCCGTCGAGCAGGCCGCTTTCAGCCAATAGAATCGAACCCACACAGACGCCGCCGAGGGTCGCGCCCTGTGCATGTTGCTGACGAATCCAGCTCAGCAAGCCTTGCGGTGCCTGGCCTTCGAAAAAACCGCCAATCGACGGCGGGATCAACACCGCCACCAATGCGCCGTCCGGCGCGGGCTGACTGTCATAGACGCGCTCGGGCACCTGATCGCCATCGACCTGCCAATGGCTGACCCGCAGCAGCGGCAACTGCGCCGACTGATGCTCGGCGGCAATCCGGTTCGCCACCCCGAACAAGTCCGTCAGCCCGTGCACCGCCGCCATCTGCGCGCCGGGATAAATCAGCACGCCCAGCTCGGCGATTGCCCTTGGTGCGTCCATTGTCAGTTTTCCCCCTTCAATTGTCGGTGCGGCCAATCCTCGAACGACCGTGCGCAGCCAATACTTCATTCCACACCCAACACATACTTCGAGGAAACAGTCATGGCCAAGCAAGCACTCATCGTAGTTGATATCCAAAACGACTACTTCCCCCAAGGCAAGTGGCCGCTAGTCGGCGCCGACGCTGCTGCGGATAACGCCGTGCGTCTGCTCAAAGCGTTTCGCGATGCCGGCGACGCGGTGGTGCACATTCGCCACGAGTTCACGTCCGACGAAGCGCCGTTCTTCACCCCCGGCTCCGAAGGCGCCAAGCTGCACCCCAAAGTCCTGAACCGTGCCGACGAGCCGGTGGTGCTCAAGCACTTCGTCAACTCGTTCCGCGAAACGGAACTGCAGTCCATTCTCGACGAAAAAGGCATCAAGGAACTGGTGGTGGTCGGCAGCATGAGCCACATGTGTATCGACGGCATCACCCGCGCGGCCAACGACCTCGGCTACAGCGTCACGGTGATCCACGACGCCTGCGCCTCCCGTGACCTGGAGTTCAACGGCCTCACCGTTCCGGCCGCCCACGTTCACGCTGCCTTCATGTCGGCATTGGGCTTTGCCTACGCCAGCGTAATCTCTACTAACGAGTTTCTGGCTGTTTGAAACGAAGGACCTGTGGGAGCGAGCCTGCTCGCTCCCACCGTCGTGCGTGGAAAGAAAACACTTTTGAACCCACAGTTCCCAGAGCCCGAAAAATCTCACGCGTGAGCTATTGAGGGTTGCCAGATTTGCCTGTAGTGTTTCTCACGCGTGAGTTTTTCACAACGAGGTCAGCACCATGAACAGCAGCTCTCCATCAGATCCGCCTGCCGGGTCTGTGACCGATTCAGCGAGCCGCAAGGGAGAGCGCTCGAAACCGTCCGCGAAAAAACCGTCGAGCTTCTACATGAAGCAGATGCGGGCGGGCCTGGGGGCCGCCGGTTATGTGAAACACGAGACTTGGGTGCTTCCCGAAAACCGAAGCCTGCTCAAGCAGATGGAGAAACAGCTACGCCAACCGATTCGGGCTGGCTCATTCATGTCGGAGAATTACATGAGCGCAGGTAACAACTGGAACATCGATCGCCTCTACAGCGCCCTTCAAGCCCTGGACGAAGTGGTCTCGAACGACATCACCCTCTCCCTCGTTCAAGGCTCCGAGTCCAGCATCAAGCTGGAAATGAACGACTTCGGTGGCTTGCCGATTTACATCGCGGTGGTGGGCGACCAGATCATCGTCGATACCGTGCTGGTCGACGTCGAGTCGATCAAAGACGTGCCGGCCTTCAATGATGCCGTGTTGCGCAGCCGGGAAATGTTTCCGCTGTCGTCGATCGGTATCGAGTCCATGCCCAACGGGCAGGTCGTTTACAACATGTTTGGCGCACTCAGCTCCGACTCGAGCCTGACCAACGTCGTGACCGAGGTCAAAACCCTCGTCGACAACGTGCAGCGCGCCAGCGAAGCCTTCGAACGTTTCTTCAATTAATTATTCGGGAATCAGGGAATATCCAATGACTCAGTCCATCTGGAGCAAATTGTTCACCGCACTGCGTGGCGGCGCCAACGAAGTCGGCGAATCGATCGTCGACCAACAGGCCCTGCGCATCCTCGACCAGGAAATTCGCGATGCTGACAGCGCGCTGGCCAACGCCAAGCGTGAGTTGGTGACCATCATGGCCAAGCACAAACTGTCGGCCGATCGCGTCAGCGAGTACAACGCCAAAATCAAGGACCTGGAATCCAAAGCCCTGGCCGCGATCCAGGCGAACCGTGAGGATCTGGCACTGGAAGTGGCCGAAGCCATTTCGACCCTGACCAATGAACTGGATGTCGAGCAGAAGCAGGCCACTGAATTCGGTGGTTATGCGGAAAACATGCGCAAAGACATCACCAAGGCTGAAAACCGCATCAAAAGCCTGCGCCAGCAAGTGGACATGGCCAAGGCCCGCGAAAGCGTACAGAAAGCACAGGTCAGCGCGTCCATCGCCAGCGGCGGCGCCAATGGCAAACTGGAAACCGCCGTCGGTACGTTGAATCGCTTGCAGGCCAAGCAGCAGCAACGTGCCGCGGAACTGGAAGCCCAGGACCAACTGGCCGATGCCTCGACCGGTACCGACCTGGAGCGCAAACTGCGCGAAGCCGGCATCACGCCGGACGCGGGCAGCGCAAACGCGATCCTGGAACGCCTGAAGCAGAAATCGGCTGAGTAACCCACTCAGTCGCAGATACATAACCTGTGGGAGCTAGCCTGCTAGCGATTACGGTTTGTCAGGCGACATTAATGTTGACTGACACTCCCTCTTCGCGAGCAGACTCGCTCCCACATGGCTTTGCGTTGCAATTCTGATTGATACGAGGTCAAGGATGGATACCCTGAAGGGTTTCAAGACAATCGCCAGCCTCGCCATTTTCATGGTGGCGCTGCAACTGCTCAATGTCGCGACCGGCTACAGCCTTGTGGCCTTCGGCCTGGTGCCGAGAACCGTCCACGGATTGGTCGGCATCATCACGTCACCCTTTTTGCACGCATCCTTTGCGCACCTCAGCGCCAACCTGATTCCCTTCCTGATTCTGGGTACCCTGGTCATTGTCGAGGGGCTCAACCGGTTCCTCACCGTCAGTGCGATCATCATTCTGCTGGGCGGTTCGCTGGTCTGGCTGTTCGGGTTTTCCGGCGTGCACATCGGTGCCAGCGGCTGGGTATTCGGGCTCTGGGCTTATCTGCTGTCCCGCGCCTGGTTTCACCGCAGCTGGGGCAACCTGATCACGGCCAGCGTCGTGGCATTGCTGTATGGCGGCCTGGTTTTTGGCTTTCTTCCGCGCCAGGGTGTGTCCTTCGAAGGGCATCTCTTTGGTGCGCTCGCCGGATTTATTGCAGCCAAAGTACTTTTCTCTGCGCCGCGCAGCAGGTTTAATGCCGCCGGTTAACCGCACTTGAGCATTCAGACGCCGAGGCGATAACGTCGCCAAGGAATGAATACCCACGGAGTCAGGGACGCAATGTCGATTTTCCTTTTACTGCGCATGTATGCCTCGTCCCTCTTCCACCGATTCGGCTGGGCAGGACTGGTCATTGCCTTGGGCGTGCACCTGACCACGGCGTATCTGGGCCTGGTGTTGCTGGGCGAACAGCACCTCACCGCCCCCGCCACGTTTACCTACTTCTATCTCACCACCACGCTGACCGTAGGCTATGGCGATCTCGCGCCACAGACATCGGCGGGGCGCATTTTCGTGGCCACCTGGGTCATGCTCGGCGGCATTGCGCTGCTGACGGCCGCCATCGGCAAAACCACCAGCAGTGTTATCGATGTATGGAGAAAAGGCATGAAGGGCAAAGGTGATTACACCGGCAAAGTCGGGCATACGGTGCTCATCGGCTGGGAAGGTGCGTCCAGCGAACGGGTCGTCGAATTGTTGCTTCAGGATGAAACCTCGAACGACAACCTGATCGTCATTTGCGATTGCACCCTTGAAGAAAATCCCATGCCCGGCCAGGCAGCCTTCATCAAGGGCGAAAGCCTGTCCTCGGTGGCACTGCTATTGCGTGCCGGCGTTCCCGGAGCCGAGCGCGTACTGGTGCGAACCCATTCAGACGACCTGACCCTGGCCACCGTACTGGCGGTCAATCAGCTGAAACCTGTCGGGCATGTGGTCGCGCATTTCAACGACAGTGAAATCGCCGCACTCGCCAGCGCCTACGCTCCCAGCCTGGAATGCACGTCAAGCATGGCCATCGAGATGCTCGTGCGCGCCTCCCAGGACCCGGGTTCGTCCGTGGTCATCAACGAATTGCTGTGCGTGGGCCAGGGCGCGACCCAATACCTGATGAAACTGCCCGAGACGTTTAACGCGACGTTCGGCGATCTGTACACGCAGATGAAAGAACGTCACAACGCCACCCTCATCGGCTATCGCGCCAAGGGCGCCCGACAACCATCGATCAACCCGCCCGGCGCGACGCGCATTGACGGCGGCGAGCTCTTCTACATCGCCTCCACTCGCCTCAAGGAAATCTCCAATGGGATGGTTTAAGCAGTTGATGGGGCTTGAGGCCCCGAACGCGAATACAGAGTCGAAATGGACAGCCAACCAAACCCAACCAGCCACCGGCCCGTTGGGTCTGGCGCTGGGCAAAGGCGTAATGTTCGACACCACGCTTAAATTGTTGCTCGACGAAAAAACCTCGGTGGCCATTCCCGGCTCCCAACAGGTCTGGAGCAACGGCACCATTGACCTCGGGCAGTCGACCTGGCTGTCGCGCTATTACATGAACGACGAAGACTACTGGCTGCAAGTGCACACCACCGGCGATATCGCTGGCCAGATCGAGTCGGTGATCCTGTTCAACTACCTCAGCTACATCACCATCAGCAGCGAAGCGGAGCTGCGTCGGCTGGCAGGCCCGCAAAGCTTGATCGGGCTGCCGACCTACACCCACAACGGCGTCGAGTACACCCGCGAATGGGGCACCGAAAATGGCCAGACAGAACTGGTGGCGTTGAGCGAACAGCTGAACAATCCGGAGGAGTCCTACAGTATCGAGCACCGTTCGATGCTGTACGCCCGCGAAACCGGCCTGACCGACCGTCGTGAGTTCCTGCTGTTTTCCGTCGAAGAAGACGCCGAAGGCACGATCAGTTTGAGCACTTCGTTGGGCATTTCACTGTACACCACCGACCTGAACACTTTTTAAAAAGGAAGAAACCCATGCTAGAAGCGCTCTCCGTCTCCCTGAACAAAGCCGCCGTGTTCGGGTTTGTTGCGTACATCGTCGGCGCCGCCGTGCTGTTCGCGCTGTTCCAGTTCATCTACACCCGCCTCACCCCGCACAAAGAATTCGAACTGATCCGTTCGGGCAACGTCGCGGCCGCAATCGCCTTGGGCGGCGCCGTCATCGGTTTCGCCATTCCGGCCAGCAACGTGATTGCCTACTCGATCAGCATTCTCGATTTCGTCGTCTGGGCAGTCATTGCGGCATTCGTGCAATTGCTGGCGTTCCTGATGACCAGCCTGGTGCTCAAGGGCACCTCCGAGCGCATCAAGAAAGGCGAAATCGCCGCCGGTATCTACGTGGCAGCCGTGGCCATCAGCGTCGGCATGTTGAATGCCGCCTGCATGACCCCTACCTCGAACTGATCGCGCACGGAGCTCCCGATGAAACGAAGCAAGTACGTTCAGCTCTCGCTGGCAGCATCGGTCGCCATGGCGATATCAGGTTGCGGGCCAACAGAAAAAACCTACGCGGTACAGAAGAAGTACAACTTCCAGTCCGTGCAGCAATGCGCCGATGAAAAACTTCCGGTGGACGTCTGCTCGGACGCCTTCATGACCGCCATGGCTGAGCATCGGCGCATTGCACCGGTGTACGACAACCAGGCCGATTGCGACGCTGACTTCGTCGCCGACTGGTGCCAGCAGGACTCCGCCGGCAAATTCATCCCCAAACTCGGCGGCTTCGAATTGACCGCCGATGGCGAGGTGACGCAATCCCAGGTGGACGCCGCCAAAGCGCAATTGCCCGCCTCGGAAGCGAACAGTGGCGGCTCCGGATTCTCCGGCACCAGCCTGCTGACGGGCCTGCTGATCGGCAACATGCTGAGCAACAACCGCAACAGCTATTACTCCGAGCCGGTTTACCGCTACCGCGACGACCGGGGCAGCTATTCGTCGTCGACGCTCGGCCAGCGGATTTCGAAAGGTTCGACCTTTACCAAATCCAATCAGGCGCGATACGGCAGCAGCAATTACGCCGACTCGATCCGTTCTTCTGCAAGCAAGCCGGTGTCCGTTGCCTCGTCCACTTCCCGTGGCGGCTTCGGCAGCAAAGCCAGTGCGCGCAGCGGCTGGGGCGGCGGCGGGTCGAGCAGTTAAGGAAACCGGGCCATGAAGAAAATCCATTGCGCAGAGCGTCCTGACTGGAAACAGACTGCCGAGAATCTCGGCTTTATGTTCCACACCATCGACGACGAACCCTATTGGGACGAGAGCGCGTACTACCAGTTCACGCTCAAGCAGATCGAAAACGACCTGGAAGACCCGACCACCGAGATTCATGAGATGTGCATGGACCTGGTGGCCCGCGTGGTGCAGAGCGAGGAGTTGCTGGGGCGCCTGAGCATTCCGGCACCGTTCTACGACCTGGTTCGTACGTCATGGCTGGAAGGTCATCCGCATCTGTACGGGCGCATGGACTTTTCCTATAACGGAAGTGGCCCGGCCAAACTGCTGGAGCTCAACTACGACACGCCGACCAGCCTGTACGAAGCGGCGGCGTTCCAGTGGGGCTGGCTGGAGCAATGCATCGAACGCGGCTTGCTGCCCAAGCACGCCGACCAGTTCAACAGCATCGACACCAAGCTGCATCAGGCCTTTGCTCAATTGCAGCTTACACGGCCCTTCTATTTCGCCTCGATGAAAGACTCGGTCGAGGACAAAGGCACCACCGATTACCTGCGGCTGGTGGCGGAAAAGGTCGGCATCGAATCCCGCCACATCGACATCGAAGACATTGGCCTGACCAGTGACGGACGCTTCGTCGATCTTGAAGATCGCTGGATTCCTCACCTGTTCAAACTGCACGCCTGGGAGTTCATCTTCCACGAGCCCTTTGGTGCAGCGATTGCCCAGAGTGATACGCAGTTTTTCGAACCGGCCTGGAAATCCATCATCTCCAACAAAGGCATCCTGCCGCTGTTGTGGGAATTCAACAAAGGCCATCCGAACCTGCTCGCCGCCCATCTGGATACCGACCCGAACACGGCGGTGCCCAAGGGTTGGGTGCGCAAGCCGTTCTTCTCGCGGGAAGGCGCCAACATCGAGCTGCAAACAGCGGACGGTCTGATCGTAAAAGAGGACGGGCCCTACACGGACGCGCCGTTTATCCTTCAGGAGTTCGCGCCGCTTCCGCAGTTTGGTGATAGCTACACGCTGATCGGTTCTTGGGTGATCGGCGATCAGGCGGCAGGGATCGGAGTGCGTGAAGACAACAGCCTGATCACCAAGGATTCGAGCCGGTTCCTGCCGCACCTGATACTCGACTGAACAATTCATCGTTTAGAAAAAGCCCGGTGCCGTGCATCGGGCGTCTGGGTGAAACAGCTGTAAACCTGATCAAGGACCAGACAACCACAAGACTTACCGCTGAAAAGCCGGATAATGGCGGCCAAATCGTCTAGCCCGTTATTCTGGTAATCCCCCATGGAAATCAAGGTCAACTTTCTCGACAACCTTCGGCTTGAAGCCAAGTTCGACGACTTCACGGTGGTGGCCGATCAACCTATCCGCTACAAGGGCGATGGCTCGGCACCGGGCCCGTTCGACTACTTCCTGGCTTCGTCGGCGTTGTGTGCGGCGTACTTTGTGAAGTTGTACTGCAGCACGCGCAACATCCCTACGGACAACATCCGTCTGTCGCAGAACAACATTGTTGACCCGGAAAACCGCTACAACCAGATTTTCAAAATCCAGGTCGAGTTGCCGGCAGACATCTCCGACAAGGACCGCCAAGGCATCCTGCGCTCCATCGACCGTTGCACCGTGAAAAAAGTGGTGCAGGCCGGGCCTGAGTTTGTGATCGAAGAGGTGGAAAACCTCGACGCCGATGCCCAGGCGTTGTTGATGCCTGCTTCCAGTTCAGAGGCAGGCACTTACATTGCGGGCAAGGATCTGCCGCTGGAGCAGACCATCGCCAATATGTCGGCCATCCTGGCGGACCTGGGCATGAAGATCGAAATCGCCTCGTGGCGCAATATCGTGCCCAACGTGTGGTCGCTGCATATCCGCGATGCGCACTCGCCGATGTGCTTCACCAACGGCAAGGGCGCGACCAAGGAAGGCGCGCTGGCGTCGGCATTGGGCGAGTTTATCGAGCGACTCAACTGCAACTTCTTCTACAACGACCAGTTCTGGGGCGAAGACATCGCCAACGCGCCGTTTGTGCATTACCCGGACGAACGCTGGTTCAAGCCTGGTCGTAAAGACGCGCTGCCGACTGAAATTCTC
This sequence comes from Pseudomonas sp. 300, assembly GCF_055803035.1. Taxonomy (NCBI): domain Bacteria; kingdom Pseudomonadati; phylum Pseudomonadota; class Gammaproteobacteria; order Pseudomonadales; family Pseudomonadaceae; genus Pseudomonas; species Pseudomonas sp. 300. The sequence continues at coordinate 4,045,590 of NZ_JAVLRV010000002.1, forward strand.
GACGAGTACTGCCTGAAGATTTACAACCGCGACGGCGAGCTGCGTGGCTCCCATCTGATCGACACCAACTCGGGCAATGAAGAACGCGGCATCTGCTCGCTGCCCTACGTACGCCAGTCGGACGGCGAGGTGGTGTATTTCCCGTCCAACCTGATTGAAAACCTGTTTCTGAGCAACGGCATGAGTGCCGGTAACACGCTGGCCGAGGCCCAGGTGCAGTGCCTGTCCGAGATCTTCGAGCGCGCGGTCAAACGCGAAATCATCGAAGGTGAATTTGCACTGCCGGATGTGCCGGCCCACGTGCTGGCCAAGTTCCCCGGCATACTGGCCGGTATTCAGGCATTGGAAGAACAGGGCTTCCCGGTGTTGGTCAAGGATGCGTCACTGGGGGGTGAATTCCCGGTGATGTGCGTCACGTTGATGAACCCGCGTACCGGCGGTGTGTTCGCCTCGTTTGGCGCGCACCCAAGCCTGGAAGTGGCGCTGGAACGCAGCCTCACCGAATTGCTCCAGGGCCGCAGCTTCGAAGGCCTCAACGACTTGCCCCAGCCGACGTTTGAAGGTCATGCGGTGACCGAGCCGAATAACTTCGTCGAGCACTTTATCGACTCCAGCGGCGTGGTGTCGTGGCGCTTCTTCAGTTCCAAATCGGATTACGAATTCGTCGAGTGGGACTTCTCCGGCCAGGGTGAAAACTCGAACGCCGAGGAAGCCGCGACCTTGTTCGGCATTCTCGAAGGCATGGGCAAAGAAGTGTACATGGCGGTCTACGAGCATATCGGCGCGACGGCCTGCCGCATCCTGGTGCCGGACTATTCGGAAATTTATCCGGTAGACGATCTGATCTGGGATAACACCAACAAAGCGCTGTTCTTCCGCGCCGACATCCTGAACCTGCATCGCCTGGACGAAGAAGAACTGCAAGCGCTGGTCGAGCGTCTGGTGGAAAGCGAGCTGGACGACTACACCGACATCACCAGCCTGATCGGCATCGAATTTGACGACAATACCGCTTGGGGTCAGCTGACGATTCTGGAATTGAAGCTGCTGATTTATCTCGCCTTGCAGCAATTTGAAGAGGCGAAAGAAGCGGTGGAAATGTTCCTGCAGTACAACGACAACACGGTTGAGCGTGGCTTGTTCTACCAGGCCGTCAATGTGGTGCTGGAGATGAAGCTGGACGAAGACCTGGAACTGGAAGACTACGAATCCAATTTCCGCCGGATGTTTGGCAACGAGCGGATGGATGCAGCGATCGGCTCGGTGGACGGCAGCGTGCGCTTCCATGGCTTGACGCCGACCAGCATGAAATTGGAGGGTCTCGACAGGCACCAGCGCCTGATCGATAGCTACAAGAAGCTGCATTCGGCACGGGCTAAGGTAAGCACGTTGCCCCATTAACAGCGCCCACAAAAAAGCGAAGCCCAAGGGCTTCGCTTTTTTTTGTCTGCGGTTCTGAAAAGCTATGGATCAGAACGGGATATCGTCATCAAAGCTGTCGAAATCCGGAGCTGGCTGAGGAGCGGTCTGCTGCTGTGGAGCTGGACGTGACTGCTGTTGCGGTGCCGACTGCTGCGGGCGCGGAGCCTGCTGGCGTGGAGCCGGAGCGGACTGCTGATAGTTATTGCCCCCGCCTTGTTGGTCGCCCTGTTGTGGACGGCCGCCGAGCAGTTGCATGGTGCCTTGCATGTCGACCACGATTTCAGTGGTGTAACGCTTGATACCGTCTTTTTCCCACTCGCGGGTCTGCAGCTTGCCTTCGATGTAGACCTGCGAACCTTTACGCAGGTATTCGCCGGCGATTTCCGCCACTTTGCCGAACATCGACACACGGTGCCATTCGGTCTTCTCGACCTTCTGACCGGTTTGCTTGTCGGTCCACTGTTCGCTGGTCGCCAGACTCAGGTTGGTCACGGCGTTACCGTTAGGCAAGTAGCGAACTTCGGGATCCTGGCCGCAAGTGCCGACCAATATGACTTTGTTAACCCCACGGGCCATAACGTTCTCCTAGGCTTCGCACGCTGTCGCGGCCGGGTTGTTCACCAGACGCTCGAGGGTGGTGCGATCCAATAGTTCGGTGTCCAATTTGATGTAAATCGCCGCTTCATCCGCGACGATCACTGCATCTGTTACCCCTACAACGGCCATCAGGCGCTCGACCAGACCCGCTTCGCGGATCGCCTCGGGCGACAACGGCAAGCGCAGGCTCGTCACGTAGGGAGGTTCGCGCATGGTAACAGCAAAGGCCAACCAGAGGGCAGCCAGGCCGGCGCATCCGAGGAAGACAACCGACAGACCGCCATGCTGGAACATCCAGCCGCCGAGTATCCCGCCCAGTGCCGATCCGAGGAACTGACTGGTGGAATAAACCCCCATCGCCGTGCCCTTGCCGCCCGCCGGTGAAACCTTGCTGATCAGCGATGGCAACGAAGCTTCCAGCAAGTTGAACGCGGTAAAAAACACCACCGTCCCAATTACCAGAGCCCGCAAGCTATCGCCGAACTGCCAGAAGAATAGCTCAGTGAGCATCAGCGTCAGCACCGCGCCCAATAAAACTCGTTTCATTTTGCGTTTCTTCTCGCCGTAGATAATGAACGGGATCATGGCGAAGAAGGAAATCAGCAGCGCGGTCAGGTAGACCCACCAGTGCTGCTCTTTGGGCAACCCGGCTTTTTCGACCAGGGCCAGCGGCAATGCAACGAAGCTCGACATCAACATCGCGTGCAACACAAAAATGCCCAGGTCCAGGCGCAACAGGTCGGGGTGCTTGAGCGTCGGCATCAGCGCCTGACGCGCAACGCCGGACTCACGGTGCTGCAACGGCCCGGTGGACCGCGGCACCATGAACATCACAATCACGATACCCACCAGCGCCATGCCGCCGGTGGCGAGGAACAACCCGGACAGGCCGAAGGCGCGAGTCAGCAACGGTCCTACCACCATGGCGACCGCGAACGACAGACCAATCGTCATGCCAATCATGGCCATGGCTTTGGTCCGATGCTGTTCGCGGGTCAGGTCTGACAGCAACGCCATCACGGCCGCGGAAATGGCCCCGGCGCCTTGCAGGATTCGTCCGGCGATCACGCCCCAGATCGAATCGGCATTGGCCGCCAGCACGCTGCCGAGGGCGAAGATGATCAGCCCCAGGTAAATCACCGGGCGGCGACCGATGCGATCGGAAATGAAACCAAAAGGAATCTGAAAAATCGCCTGGGTCAGGCCGTAAGCGCCAATCGCCAGCCCGATGAGGGCCGGGGTCGCTCCTGCCAGATCCATCCCATAGGTCGCCAGTACCGGCAACACCATGAACATGCCAAGCATACGGAAGGCGAACACAAGGGCCAGACCGCTTGCAGCGCGGGTCTCACTGCCACTCATGCGTTCGCTGTGGGGATCGTGCATGGAAAAACCTCATGTGAACCGGCGGCGATTCTACCAGTCCCATCGATTGACAGGGTATATCGCGACGCTTTGACGCGCTCCGCTGACAGACTCTTCATGTAAGACAGCCATCCACTCGTTTGATAGTGTGCATCCATCCAGTATTTGGCCGTATACTCCTACGTTTTCGACGCCCGCCGAGCGAGGCCACTTTGGACAAGATCCTGATTCGTGGGGCCCGAACCCACAACCTGAAGAACATCGACCTGACCCTGCCACGGGACAAACTGATCGTCATCACCGGCCTGTCCGGATCCGGCAAATCGTCCCTGGCATTCGACACGCTGTACGCCGAAGGCCAGCGCCGCTATGTCGAGTCGCTGTCGGCCTATGCCCGGCAGTTTTTGTCGATGATGGAAAAACCTGACGTCGACACCATTGAAGGTTTGTCGCCAGCCATTTCCATCGAACAGAAGTCGACCTCGCATAACCCGCGCTCGACCGTCGGCACCATCACCGAAATCTACGATTACCTGCGCCTGCTTTACGCTCGCGTGGGTATTCCGCGTTGCCCGGACCACGACATTCCGCTGGAAGCGCAGACCGTCAGCCAGATGGTCGACCTGGTCCTCGCGCAACCGGAGGGCAGCAAGCTCATGCTGCTGGCGCCGGTGATTCGCGAGCGCAAAGGCGAACACCTTTCGGTCTTCGAAGAGTTGCGCGCCCAGGGTTTTGTAAGGGCCCGGGTCAACGGCAGGATCTGCGAGCTGGATGAGCTGCCGAAGCTGGACAAGCAAAAGAAGCATTCGATTGATGTCATAGTCGACCGCTTCAAGGTCCGCGCCGATCTGCAACAGCGTCTGGCCGAGTCGTTCGAGACCGCGCTGAAACTGGCGGACGGTATCGCCCTCGTCGCACCGATGGACGACGAGCCGGGCGAAGAGATCATCTTTTCCGCGCGCTTCGCCTGCCCGATTTGTGGCCACGCGATCAGCGAACTGGAACCCAAGCTGTTCTCCTTCAACAACCCGGCCGGTGCCTGCCCGACGTGCGATGGCCTGGGGGTGAAGCAATTCTTCGACATCAAGCGACTGGTCAATGGAGAACTGACCCTGGCCGAGGGCGCGATTCGCGGCTGGGACAGGCGCAACGTCTATTACTTCCAGATGCTCGGGTCGCTGGCGGCGCACTACAAGTTCAGCCTCGAAGTACCGTTCAACGAACTGTCGGCCGATCAGCAGAAATTCATCCTGCACGGCAGCGGTTCGCAAAACGTCGACTTCAAATACCTGAACGACCGTGGCGATATCGTCAAACGTTCGCACCCGTTCGAAGGCATCGTGCCGAATCTCGATCGTCGCTATCGCGAAACCGAGTCGGCGTCTGTGCGTGAAGAGCTGGCCAAGTTCCTCAGTACCCAGCCTTGCCCTGACTGCCGTGGCACACGCCTGCGTCGCGAGGCGCGGCATGTCTGGGTAGGCGAGAAGACGCTGCCGGCGGTGACCAATCTGCCGATTGGCGATGCGTGCGAGTACTTCGGCGTATTGAAACTGACCGGACGTCGCGGTGAAATTGCCGACAAGATCCTCAAGGAAATCCGTGAGCGACTGCAGTTCCTGGTTAACGTCGGTCTCGATTATCTGTCGCTGGATCGCAGTGCCGACACGCTGTCCGGCGGTGAAGCTCAGCGGATTCGTCTGGCCAGCCAAATCGGCGCCGGCCTGGTGGGCGTTCTGTACATCCTCGATGAACCGTCGATTGGTCTGCACCAGCGCGATAACGACCGTTTGCTTGGCACGCTCAAGCATCTACGGGACATCGGCAACACGGTGATCGTGGTCGAACACGATGAAGATGCCATTCGCCTGGCGGACTATGTCGTGGATATTGGCCCGGGTGCTGGCGTTCATGGCGGGCATATCGTCGCCGAAGGCACACCCGCCGAGGTGATGGCTCACCCTGACTCCCTGACCGGCAAGTATTTGTCAGGCCGGGTGAAGATTGCCGTCCCGGCCAAACGCACACCGCGGAACAAGAAGTTGTCGCTGTCCCTCAAGGGTGCTCGCGGCAACAACTTGCGCAACGTCGATCTGGAGATTCCGATTGGCCTGCTGACGTGCGTCACCGGCGTCTCCGGCTCGGGCAAGTCGACGCTGATCAACAACACGCTGTTTCCTTTGAGCGCGACGGCACTCAACGGTGCGACGACGCTCGAGGCTGCGGCTCACGACAGCATCAAGGGGCTGGAGCATCTGGACAAGGTCGTCGACATTGACCAAAGCCCGATCGGCCGCACGCCCCGCTCCAACCCGGCAACCTACACCGGGCTGTTCACGCCGATTCGCGAACTGTTCGCTGGCGTGCCGGAATCCCGTTCGCGTGGCTACGGACCGGGGCGTTTCTCCTTCAACGTGAAGGGCGGACGCTGTGAGGCCTGTCAGGGCGATGGCCTGATCAAGGTTGAAATGCACTTCCTGCCAGACATCTATGTTCCGTGCGACGTCTGCAAGAGCAAGCGCTACAACCGCGAAACGCTGGAGATCAAGTACAAGGGCAAGAGCATCCATGAAACCCTTGAGATGACCATCGAGGAGGCTCGGGTGTTCTTCGATGCGGTGCCTGCCTTGGCGCGCAAGCTTCAGACGCTGATGGATGTCGGCCTGTCGTACATCAAGCTGGGGCAATCGGCGACCACGTTGTCCGGTGGTGAAGCCCAGCGCGTGAAACTGTCCCGCGAACTGTCGAAGCGCGATACCGGCAAGACGCTGTATATCCTCGATGAACCGACTACCGGTTTGCACTTCGCGGATATCCAGCAACTGCTCGACGTGTTGCATCGACTGCGCGACCACGGCAACACCGTAGTGGTGATCGAGCACAACCTGGACGTGATCAAGACGGCTGACTGGTTGGTGGATCTGGGGCCGGAAGGTGGTTCCAAAGGCGGGCAGATCATTGCCGTCGGTACGCCTGAAGAAGTCTCCGAGATGAAGCAGTCTCACACCGGCTTCTACCTCAAGCCGCTGCTGGCTCGCGACAAAGCCTGAGTCAGCCCCATGAAAAAGCCCCTGTCACTTTGTCGGTGACAGGGGCTTTTTTGTCTCGGCTGCAATCAGGTGTGGGATTGCAGATAGTTCTCGAGACCGATCAACTTGATCAGCCCCAACTGCTTCTCCAGCCAGTAGGTGTGATCTTCTTCGGTATCGTTCAACTGAATGCGCAGGATCTCGCGGCTGACGTAGTCTTTGTGCTGCTCGCAGAGCTCGATGCCCTTGCAGAGTGCGGCGCGGACTTTGTATTCCAGACGCAGGTCGGCAGCGAGCATGTCAGGTACCGAGGTGCCGACATCGAGATCGTCCGGACGCATGCGTGGCGTGCCTTCCAGCATCAGGATTCGGCGCATCAGGGCATCGGCGTGCCCTGCTTCCTCTTCCATCTCGTGGTTGATTCGTTCGTAGAGCTTGGTGAATCCCCAGTCCTCATACATCCGCGAGTGAACGAAATATTGATCACGCGCGGCCAGTTCGCCGGTCAGCAACGTGTTGAGGTAATCGATTACGTCTGGGTGGCCTTGCATCGCCCTACATCTCCCTGCTTGAAAGTCTGTAGTTTGAACCACGACGACTGTTTGGTCACTTGGTTTGCGCGATAAAAGCGAAGATATTCTGAGAAAAGTAGTTTAAATAGCGCAAAAACCGCCCAAATGAGGGCGGTTCTGCTTCTCGTTTAGACTTCGTTAAGCTGTACGTTGAGTGCCCTTGCGATTGCTTCTCCATACGCCGGGTCGGCCTTGAAGAAGTGCTGCAATTGGCGATCAACCACATCAGTGGAGACGCCAGCCATCGCTCCGGCGATGTTGTTGACCAACAGCGCCTTCTGCTCATCATTCATGAGCCGGAACAGCGCACCGGCATGGCTGTAGTAGTCGGTGTCTTCGCGATGGTCGTAACGATCGGCCGCACCACTCAATGCCAGAGCCGGCTCAGCGTAGCGAGGTGCCTGTTTCGGCGACTCGACGTAGCTGTTCGGCTCGTAGTTCGGCGCAGCACCGCCATTGCTTCCAAACGCCATGGAACCATCACGCTGGTAGCTATTGACCGGGCTGCGAGGCGCATTCACCGGCAACTGCTGGTGGTTCGTGCCTACACGGTAACGGTGCGCATCTGCGTAAGCGAACACGCGACCTTGCAGCATGCGGTCTGGCGACAGGCCAACACCCGGCACCATATTGCTCGGACCGAACGCCGCCTGCTCGACTTCGGCGAAGTAGTTCAGCGGATTGCGGTTGAGTTCCAATTCGCCCACTTCGATCAGTGGAAACTCTTTCTGCGACCAGGTCTTGGTCACGTCGAAAGGATTCTCGTAATGCGCAGCAGCCTGGGCCTCGGTCATGATCTGAATGCATACGCGCCATTTCGGGAAATCACCGCGCTCAATGGCACCGAACAAGTCGCGTTGTGCGTAATCCGGATCCGTACCGGCCAGGCGTGCAGCCTCTGCCGGCGCCAGGTTCTTGATTCCTTGCTGGGTCTTGTAGTGCCACTTCACCCAGTGACGCTCGCCGCTGGCGTTGATCAGGCTGTAAGTGTGGCTGCCGAAGCCGTGCATGTGACGGTAGCCGTCAGGGATGCCACGGTCCGAAAACAGGATGGTGACCTGGTGCAGCGCCTCGGGCGAGTGCGACCAGAAGTCCCACATCATCTGCGCGCTTTTCAGGTTGCTCTGCGGCAGGCGTTTTTGCGTGTGGATAAAGTCCGGAAATTTGAGCGGATCGCGAATGAAGAACACCGGTGTGTTGTTACCAACGATGTCCCAGTTGCCTTCTTCCGTATAGAACTTCAGGGCGAAGCCACGTGGATCGCGCTCGGTGTCTGCCGAACCGCGCTCACCACCCACAGTGGAAAAACGCAGGAAGGTTGGCGTTTGCTTACCGACAGATTCAAACAGCTTGGCGCTGGTGTACTCGGTAATGTCACGCGTGACGGTGAACGTACCGTAAGCACCCGAACCTTTGGCGTGTACGCGGCGCTCCGGAATGTTTTCACGGTTGAAGTGGGCAAGTTTCTCGATCAGGTGGAAGTCGTCGAGCAGCAATGGGCCGCGAGGACCGGCAGAGCGGGAATTCTGGTTGTCGGCGACAGGAGCGCCACTGGCGGTTGTAAGTGTTTTATTTTGGCTCATGCGATCTCTTCCTCTGTCAGTCTTGAACTGCCGGCTTATCGGCTGAGAGGGAGTATTGATCAGGAACGTTACACCTACAAATTCATTAACTTGTAAGTGTCGATAGAAAATTACTAACAACGGCTTCGCTTTTCGAACGCCCACAAAAAACCGGGCGCTAGGCCCGGTTCTTCGTTTCAGACTGACGTCTTACTCAGCGGATACAGCTTCACCGCCGACAGGACGATCAACCAACTCGACGTACGCCATAGGCGCGTTGTCGCCAGTGCGGAAGCCGCACTTGAGGATGCGCAGGTAGCCACCCTCACGGGTAGCGTAACGCTTGCCCAGGTCGTTGAAGAGCTTACCAACGATAGCTTTCGAACGAGTACGGTCGAAGGCCAGGCGGCGGTTAGCCAGGCTGTCTGTCTTGGCCAAAGTGATCAGCGGCTCAGCAACGCGACGCAGTTCTTTAGCTTTTGGCAGTGTAGTTTTGATCAGCTCGTGCTCGAACAGCGACACCGCCATGTTTTGAAACATGGCCTTGCGGTGCGAGCTGGTGCGGCTCAGGTGACGACCACTTTTACGATGACGCATGGTTCATTCCTTACCAAACACAACGTTCGGTGATTACGACGATCAGGCAGTCGCCTTGTCGTCCTTCTTAAGACTTGCAGGCGGCCAGTTGTCGAGGCGCATGCCGAGGGACAGACCGCGGGAGGCCAGAACGTCCTTGATTTCAGTCAAGGATTTCTTGCCAAGGTTCGGAGTCTTCAACAGCTCTACTTCGGTACGCTGAATCAGGTCACCGATGTAGTAGATGTTTTCCGCCTTAAGGCAGTTAGCCGAACGTACAGTCAGTTCCAGATCGTCAACCGGGCGAAGCAGGATCGGATCGATCTCGTCTTCCTGCTCGACAACCACTGGCTCACTGTCACCTTTGAGGTCGACGAACGCAGCCAACTGCTGTTGCAGAATGGTTGCAGCGCGACGGATAGCCTCTTCAGGATCCAGGGTACCGTTGGTTTCCAGATCAATAACCAGCTTGTCCAGGTTAGTACGCTGCTCGACACGGGCGTTTTCCACCACGTATGCGATACGGCGAACCGGGCTGAACGAAGAGTCAAGCTGCAAGCGACCGATGCTGCGGCTTTCGTCTTCATCGCTCTGACGCGAGTCTGCCGGTTCATAACCACGACCACGAGCTACGGTGAGCTTCATGTTCAGGGCGCCGTTAGACGCCAGGTTAGCGATTACGTGATCGGGGTTAACGATCTCGACATCATGATCCAGCTGAATATCGGCAGCGGTAACCACCCCCGAACCCTTCTTCGACAAGGTCAGCGTAACTTCGTCACGACCGTGCAGCTTGATAGCCAGACCTTTAAGGTTCAACAGGATTTCAATTACGTCTTCCTGTACGCCTTCGATGGCGCTGTACTCATGGAGTACACCGTCAATCTCGGCCTCGACTACTGCACAGCCGGGCATTGAGGACAACAGGATGCGGCGCAGCGCGTTGCCCAGGGTGTGGCCGAAACCACGCTCGAGAGGCTCGAGAGTGATCTTGGCGCGGGTTGGACTGACAACCTGCACATCAATATGGCGGGGTGTCAGGAACTCATTTACCGAAATCTGCATGGATGCACCTATTTTCTAGCCCTTACTTGGAGTAGAGCTCGACAATCAGGCTTTCGTTGATGTCGGCGGACAGATCACTGCGAGCTGGAACGTTCTTGAAAACGCCCGACTTCTTCTCAGTGTCTACTTCTACCCATTCTACGCGGCCACGTTGGGCACACAGATCGAGAGCTTGGACAATGCGAAGTTGGTTCTTTGCTTTCTCGCGAATCGCGACCACGTCACCAGCACGAACCTGGTAAGACGGTACGTTTACGGTCTGACCGTTAACGCTGACGGATTTGTGCGATACCAGCTGACGGGATTCGGCACGAGTAGAGCCAAAACCCATACGGTATACAACGTTGTCCAGACGGCATTCGAGCAGTTGCAGCAGGTTTTCACCGGTTGCACCTTTCTTGCCAGCAGCTTCTTTGTAGTAGCCGCTGAATTGACGCTCGAGAACGCCGTAGATACGACGGACCTTCTGCTTTTCGCGCAGTTGGGTGCCGTAATCGGACTGGCGACCGCGGCGTTGGCCGTGGATACCAGGTGCTGCTTCAATGTTGCACTTCGATTCGATCGCGCGCACGCCGCTCTTCAGAAAGAGATCGGTGCCTTCGCGACGAGCGAGTTTGCATTTTGGACCAATGTAACGAGCCATTCTTTACAATCTCCTGGATTACACGCGGCGCTTCTTCGGCGGACGGCACCCGTTGTGCGGGATTGGCGTCACGTCGGTGATGCTGGCGATCTTGTAGCCACAGCCGTTCAAAGCGCGGACTGCAGATTCACGACCTGGGCCTGGACCTTTGACGTTAACGTCGAGGTTTTTCAGGCCGTATTCCAGCGCAGCTTGACCAGCACGTTCAGCAGCTACTTGAGCAGCAAACGGGGTGGACTTGCGGGAACCGCGGAAACCCGAACCACCGGAGGTAGCCCAGGAAAGAGCGTTGCCTTGACGGTCGGTGATGGTCACGATTGTGTTGTTAAAAGATGCATGGATGTGGGCGATGCCATCAACCACTGTCTTTTTAACTTTTTTACGAGGACGAGCAGCAGGTTTAGCCATGATTAATTTCCTGTCGATTCGCTGGGGCGATTACTTGCGGATCGGCTTACGCGGACCTTTACGGGTACGCGCGTTAGTCTTGGTACGCTGACCGCGTACTGGAAGACCACGACGATGACGCAGACCGCGATAGCAACCGAGGTCCATCAAACGCTTGATTTTCATGTTGATTTCGCGACGCAGGTCACCTTCAGTGGTGAACTTCGCCACTTCGCCACGCAGCTGTTCAATCTGCTCGTCGCTCAGATCCTTGATCTTTGCGGCTGGGTTTACCCCAGTCACTGCACAGATCTTCTGTGCAGTAGTGCGACCAACACCATAGATGTAGGTCAGCGAGATAACAGTATGCTTGTTATCTGGAATGTTAACGCCTGCAATACGGGCCATTCAGTGGGACTCCAATTGACAGCTACCTACGCCCCGGAAGCCAAGAAATAGGGCGCGAGATAATATCGCTGTAATAACAAATAATCAACCCGGTAGCGCACTAGCTACCGGGCTTGAAGCACAATCACACTCAGCCTTGGCGCTGTTTGTGACGCGGTTCCGCGCTGCAAATTACTCGAACAACACCTTCGCGGCGAATAATCTTGCAGTTACGGCACAGCTTTTTCACCGATGCACGAACTTTCATCACCAACTCCTCGAACCTTATGGGTACTCAGCGCAACATGCCGCTGCCGTAACCCTTCAGGTTGGCTTTCTTCATCAGGGATTCGTACTGGTGCGAAACGAGGTGCGATTGTACTTGGGACATGAAGTCCATCACAACCACGACGACGATCAGCAACGAGGTCCCGCCAAGGTAGAACGGAACGTTTGCCGCAACCACCAGGAACTGGGGCAGCAGGCACACGGCCGTCATATATAGAGCACCGAACAGGGTCAAACGAGTCAGAACGCCGTCAATGTAGCGCGCCGACTGCTCACCTGGACGGATGCCCGGAATAAAGGCACCGGACTTCTTCAGGTTTTCCGCTACGTCTTTCGGATTGAACATCAACGCCGTATAGAAGAAGCAGAAGAAAATAATCCCTGCACTAAACAGCAGAATATTCAACGGCTGACCAGGAGCGATCGACTGCGAGATGTCCTGCAACCAGCCCATACCTTCAGACTGACCGAACCAGGTACCCAACGAAGCCGGAAACAGCAAAATGCTGCTCGCGAAAATAGCCGGAATAACACCGGCCATGTTCACCTTCAGCGGCAAGTGGCTAGTCTGCGCAGCAAACACCTTACGGCCCTGCTGACGCTTGGCGTAGTGAACAGCAATACGACGCTGGCCACGCTCAATGAACACCACAAAACCGATAATCGCTACTGCCAGCAAACCGATGGCAACCAGGGCGAAGATGTTGATATCACCCTGACGTGCAGACTCGAAAGACTGCCCGATCGCTCTCGGAAGACCGGCGACGATACCTGCGAAAATCAACATCGAGATACCGTTGCCAACACCACGCTCAGTAATCTGCTCACCCAGCCACATCATGAACATCGCACCAGCCACAAAAGTGGATACCGCGACGAAATGGAAGCCAAAGTCACCAGTGAACGATACGCCCTGCCCTGCCAGACCAATGGACATGCCAATAGCCTGAACGAGAGCGAGGACGACAGTGCCGTAGCGGGTGTACTGGGCAATCTTGCGACGCCCAGCTTCACCTTCCTTCTTCAACTGCTCCAGCTGCGGGCTGACGGCTGTCATCAGTTGCATGATGATCGATGCCGAAATGTACGGCATGATCCCCAATGCAAAGATGCTCATCCGCTCCAGCGCGCCGCCGGAAAACATGTTGAACAAGCTAAGAATGGTCCCCTCATTCTGTCGAAACAGGTCCGCGAGTCGGTCCGGGTTGATACCTGGAACCGGGATGTGTGCGCCTATTCGGTAGACGATAATCGCCAGGAACAGAAAACGCAGACGAGCCCAGAGTTCAGACATACCGCCTTTGCCGAGCGCAGAGAGAGCACCTTGCTTAGCCATTTATTCCTCGAACTTGCCGCCAGCTGCTTCGATAGCCGCACGCGCACCTTTGGTGGCGCCGATTCCCTTTCCGATGGTAACAGCGCGAGTCACTTCGCCGGACAGCATGATTTTCACACGCTGTACGTTGACGTTGATCACGTTGGCATCTTTCAGGGACTGCACGGTGACGATGTCGCCTTCCACTTTAGCCAGCTCGGACAAACGCACTTCTGCGCGATCCATGGCTTTCAGGGAAACGAAACCGAACTTCGGCAGGCGACGATGCAGCGGCTGTTGACCGCCTTCAAAGCCTGGAGCAATGGTGCCACCGGAGCGGGAGGACTGACCTTTGTGGCCACGGCCACCGGTCTTGCCCAAACCACTACCGATACCACGGCCCGGACGATGCTTTTCGCGACGGGAACCCGGCGCTGGACTCAGATCATTGAGTTTCATCGATTAACCCTCGACACGCAGCATGTAGTAAGCCTTGTTGATCATCCCGCGATTCTCGGGAGTATCAAGTACTTCTACAGTGTGACCGATGCGACGCAGACCCAGACCCTTAACGCACAGTTTGTGGTTAGGGATGCGGCCGGTCATGCTTTTGATCAGCGTAACTTTAACGGTAGCCATGATCAGAAGATCTCCTTGACGCTTTTGCCACGCTTGGCGGCAATGGATTCAGGAGACTGCATAGCTTTCAAACCTTTGAAAGTGGCGTGAACCACGTTTACCGGGTTAGTCGAGCCGTAGCACTTGGCCAGAACGTTCTGAACGCCAGCAACTTCGAGGACAGCACGCATAGCGCCGCCAGCGATGATACCGGTACCTTCAGAAGCAGGCTGCATGTACACCTTCGAAGCGCCGTGACCGGACTTCATTGCGTACTGCAGAGTGGTGCCGTTCAGATCAACTTGGATCATGTTGCGACGAGCAGCTTCCATTGCCTTCTGGATCGCAGCAGGCACTTCACGTGACTTGCCACGGCCGAAGCCAACACGCCCTTTACCATCACCAACCACGGTCAACGCGGTGAAAGTGAAGATACGGCCGCCTTTTACGGTTTTGGCTACGCGGTTAACTTGAACCAGCTTCTCAATGTAGCCTTCGTCGCGCTTTTGGTCGTTATTTGACATAACTTAGAACTCCAGCCCAGCTTCACGAGCAGCATCAGCCAGCGCCTTGACGCGGCCGTGGTACTTGAAGCCAGAGCGGTCGAAAGCCACCTGCGAGACGCCAGCGGCTTTAGCACGCGTAGCGACCAGCTGGCCAACCTTAGTGGCCGCGTCGATGTTGCCAGTGGCGCCATCACGCAGTTCTTTATCCAAAGTCGAGGCAGATGCCAGGACTTTGTTGCCGTCGGCCGAAATGACCTGGGCGTAGATGTGCTGCGACGAGCGGAACACGCAGAGACGCACGACTTCGAGTTCGTGCATTTTCAGGCGTGCTTTGCGAGCGCGACGCAGTCGAGTAACTTTTTTGTCGGTCATTTGCTATGCCCTACTTCTTCTTGGCTTCTTTACGACGGACGACTTCGTCCGCGTAGCGCACACCTTTGCCTTTGTACGGCTCTGGTGGACGGAAGTCGCGGATCTCGGCGGCCACTTGACCTACCAGCTGCTTATCGATACCCCGAATCAGGATGTCGGTTTGGCTAGGAGTCTCAGCGGTGATGCCTTCCGGCAGTTCATAATCCACTGGGTGCGAGAAGCCAAGAGCCAGGTTCAGCACTGTGCCTTTTGCTTGCGCTTTGTAACCAACACCGACCAGCTGGAGCTTACGCTCGAAGCCTTGGCTTACGCCTTGGACCATGTTGTTTACCAACGCACGAGTGGTACCAGCCATTGCGCGAGTTTGTTGATCGCCATTGCGAGCAGCGAAACGCAGCTCACCAGCCTCTTCAACGATCTCAACGGACGAATGGATGTTCAGTTCGAGAGTACCCTTGGCACCCTTCACCGAAAGCTGTTGGCCTGCGAATTTGACTTCGACACCGGCTGGCAGCTTAACGGGGTTCTTAGCGACGCGTGACATGCTTATCCCCCCTTAGAACACAGTGCAAAGAACTTCGCCGCCGACACCGGCAGCGCGCGCAGCACGATCCGTCATCACACCTTTGTTGGTGGAGACGATAGACACACCGAGACCGCCACGAACTTTTGGCAGATCATCGACGGACTTGTACTGACGCAGGCCTGGACGGCTAACGCGCTTCACTTCCTCGATGACCGGACGGCCTTCGAAGTACTTCAGCTCGATGGACAGCAGTGGTTTGATTTCGCTGCTGATCTGATAACCCGCAATGTAACCTTCGTCCTTCAGGACTTTGGCAACAGCTACCTTCAAAGTAGAAGATGGCATGCTTACGACGGACTTTTCAGCCATCTGGGCATTACGGATTCGAGTTAGCATGTCCGCTAACGGGTCCTGCATACTCATGGGCTAGACGCTCCTAATACAAAAAAATTAGCCTTGCGGCTACTACTTGTCGCCGAGCACATCCATGCGATAAAAGCACGGGCTCAGGCGAGCCGGGTATTCTAGACACACCCCACAAATGAATCAAGCCCCAAAAGGGGCTTGATTCAAGTTCAAGGTCACCGGTGGTCAGGATCTTGCGACCCCGAACACCGAGACTTTGACAGTGCTTACCAGCTGGCTTTAACCAGACCAGGTACGTCACCACGCATTGCAGCTTCACGCAGTTTGTTACGGCCGAGGCCGAACTTGCGGTAAACGCCGTGTGGACGACCGGTCAGGCGGCAGCGGTTACGCATGCGCGAAGCGCTTGCGTCACGTGGCTGCTTCTGCAGAGCTACTGTAGCTTCCCAACGCGCTTCTGGACTTGCGTTCAGATCAACGATGATAGCTTTCAGTGCTGCACGCTTTTTGGCGTACTTGGCAACCGTGAGCTGACGCTTCAGCTCGCGGTTTTTCATGCTCATCTTGGCCATTTTCCTACTCCAATCAGTTGCGGAACGGGAATTTGAAAGCACGCAACAGGGCGCGACCTTCATCATCGTTCTTGGCAGTGGTGGTCAGGGTAATGTCCAGACCGCGGAGAGCATCGATCTTGTCGTAGTCGATTTCCGGGAAGATGATCTGCTCTTTAACGCCCATGCTGTAGTTACCACGACCATCGAAGGACTTGGCATTCAGGCCGCGGAAGTCGCGAACCCGAGGCAGGGAGATCGACAGCAGACGATCCAGGAATTCATACATACGCTCACGGCGCAGGGTCACTTTGACGCCGATCGGCCAACCTTCACGGACTTTAAAGCCAGCGATGGATTTCCGAGCGTAGGTCACAACGACTTTCTGGCCGGTGATCTTTTCCAGGTCAGCAACAGCGTGTTCGATGACTTTTTTGTCACCGACCGCTTCGCCCAGACCCATGTTCAGGGTGATTTTGGTAACGCGTGGAACTTCCATCACGTTCGAAAGCTTAAGTTCTTCCTTAAGCTTCGGTGCGATTTCCTTCCAGTAAATCTCTTTTAGTCGTGCCATGGTCTTCTACCTAGCAGTGTTCAAGCATCAACCGCTTTTTGGGTCGACTTGAAGACACGAATTTTCTTGCCGTCTTCTACTTTGAAACCAACGCGGTCAGCCTTGTTGGTTTCGCCGTTGAAAATGGCGACGTTAGAAGCGTCCAGTGGAGCTTCTTTTTCGACGATACCGCCTTGTACGCCCGACATCGGGTTAGGCTTGGTATGACGCTTAACCAGGTTCAGACCGCCAATAACCAGACGGTTGTTAGCGAGAACCTTAAGCACCTTACCGCGCTTACCTTTGTCTTTGCCGGCGATCACGATGATCTCGTCGTCACGACGAATCTTTTGCATGTCGGATCTCCTTACAGCACTTCTGGGGCGAGCGAGACGATCTTCATGAACTTCTCAGTACGAAGTTCACGGGTCACTGGCCCAAAGATACGGGTGCCGATCGGCTCTTGCTTGTTGTTCAGAAGAACAGCAGCGTTGCCATCAAAGCGGATAATGGAGCCATCAGCACGACGTACGCCGTGACGAGTGCGGACTACAACAGCAGTCATCACTTGGCCTTTTTTCACTTTACCGCGAGGAATTGCTTCCTTCACGGTAACTTTGATGATGTCACCGATACCAGCGTAACGACGATGGGAGCCACCCAGCACCTTGATGCACATAACGCGGCGAGCGCCGCTGTTATCGGCCACATCGAGCATGGATTGAGTCTGAATCATATAATTTCTCCGACCCCTAGTCCTTAGACTTCCACAGCGCGTTCGAGAACATCAACCAGCGCCCAAGACTTGGTCTTGGCCAACGGACGAGTTTCACGAATAGTGACTTTGTCGCCGATGTGGCACTGATTGGTTTCGTCGTGCGCGTGCAGCTTAGTCGAACGCTTAACGTATTTACCGTAGATCGGGTGCTTTACGCGACGCTCGATCAGAACGGTGATGGTCTTGTCCATTTTGTCGCTGACAACACGGCCAGTCAGCGTACGGACGGTTTTTTCGGCTTCAGCCATGATTACTTACCTGCCTGCTGTTTGAGCACAGTCTTCACGCGAGCGATGTCACGCTTAACTTGCCGGAGCAGGTGAGACTGCCCCAACTGGCCAGTTGCTTTCTGCATGCGCAGATTGAACTGGTCGCGCAGCAGGCCGAGCAGTTGCTCGTTAAGCTGCGGCGCGTCTTTTTCACGAAGTTCGTTCGCTTTCATCACATCACCGTCCGTTTAACAAAAGCGGTGGCGAGCGGCAGCTTTGCAGCAGCCAGGGCAAAAGCCTCACGCGCCAGCTCTTCAGAAACGCCCTCGATTTCATACAGGACTTTGCCTGGCTGAATCTGGGCAACCCAGTACTCCACACTACCCTTACCTTTACCCATCCGAACTTCGAGGGGCTTTTTGGAAATAGGCTTGTCCGGGAATACACGGATCCAGATCTTGCCGCCACGTTTAACGTGACGGGTCAGAGCACGACGCGCTGACTCGATCTGACGAGCGGTGAGACGACCACGAGCTACAGACTTCAGCGCGAACTCGCCGAAGCTGACTTTGCTACCGCGCTGAGCCAGACCACGGTTGTGGCCTGTCATCTGCTTGCGGAACTTCGTACGCTTTGGTTGCAACATTTGGCGTACCCCTTACTTAGCAGCTTTTTTACGAGGCGCTGGTGCTTGTGGTTTCAGTTCTTCTTGGCGACCACCAATTACTTCGCCTTTGAAGATCCAAACCTTTACACCGATCACACCGTAAGTGGTGTGAGCTTCGTAGTTGGCATAGTCGATGTCGGCACGCAGGGTGTGCAGTGGCACACGACCTTCGCGATACCATTCAGTACGTGCGATTTCAGCACCGCCGAGACGACCGCTCACTTGGATTTTGATGCCTTTGGCACCAATGCGCATGGCGTTCTGTACAGCGCGCTTCATAGCGCGACGGAACATTACACGACGCTCCAGCTGCTGAGCTACGCTCTGCGCAACCAACATACCGTCGAGCTCCGGCTTGCGGATTTCTTCGATATTGATGTGCACAGGCACACCCATTTGTTTGGTCAGGTCCTGACGCAGTTTCTCAACATCTTCACCTTTCTTCCCGATAACGATACCTGGACGAGCGGTGTGGATGGTGATACGTGCAGTTTGGGCCGGACGATGGATATCGATACGGCTTACGGACGCGCTTTTTAGTTTGTCTTGGAGATACTCACGCACCTTCAGATCAGCGAACAAATAGTCCGCATAAGTCCGACCGTCTGCGTACCAGACGGAGGTGTGCTCCTTGACGATTCCCAGGCGAATGCCAATGGGATGTACTTTCTGACCCATCTCTTCGACTCCGTTACTTGTCAGCAACCTTGACAGTGATATGGCAAGACCGCTTGACGATGCGATCAGCACGGCCTTTGGCACGTGGCATGATTCGCTTCAGCGAACGCCCTTCGTTGACGAAAACGGTGCTGACCTTAAGGTCATCAACGTCTGCGCCTTCGTTATGCTCGGCGTTGGCTACGGCCGACTCCAGCACTTTCTTCATGATCTCGGCGGCTTTCTTACTGCTGAAAGCCAACAAGTTGAGCGCTTCGCCCACCTTCTTCCCGCGGATCTGGTCGGCGACCAAGCGGGCTTTCTGGGCGGAGATTCGAGCGCCCGACAACTTAGCGGCTACTTCCATTTCCTAACCCCTTAACGCTTGGCTTTCTTGTCAGCCACGTGCCCACGATATGTGCGGGTACCGGCGAACTCGCCCAGTTTGTGGCCGACCATGTCTTCGTTCACGAGAACTGGCACATGTTGACGACCGTTGTGTACTGCGATGGTCAGACCGACCATTTGTGGCAGGATCATCGAACGGCGCGACCAGGTTTTAACTGGTTTGCGATCGTTCTTTTCCGCCGCCACTTCGATCTTCTTCAGTAGGTGAAGATCGATAAAAGGACCTTTTTTCAGAGAACGTGGCACTGTCGTATCCCTCTATTTACTTGCGACGACGGACGATCATTTTGTCGGTACGCTTATTACCACGAGTCTTCGCGCCCTTAGTCGGGAAGCCCCATGGCGATACCGGATGACGACCACCAGAGGTACGACCTTCACCACCACCATGTGGGTGGTCAACCGGGTTCATGGCAACACCACGAACGGTTGGGCGAACGCCACGCCAGCGTTTGGCACCAGCTTTACCCAGCGAACGCAGGCTGTGCTCGGAGTTCGAGACTTCACCCAGGGTCGCGCGGCATTCAGCCAGCACTTTACGCATCTCACCAGAACGCAGACGCAGGGTCACGTAGACACCTTCACGAGCGATCAGCTGAGCCGAAGCACCAGCGGAACGAGCGATTTGCGCGCCTTTACCTGGCTTCAATTCGATGCCGTGTACGGTGCTACCAACTGGAATGTTACGCAGTTGCAGAGCGTTGCCCGGCTTGATCGGCGCCAAAGCACCTGCGATCAGCTGGTCGCCAGCGCTAACGCCTTTAGGGGCGATGATGTAGCGACGCTCGCCATCTGCGTACAGCAGCAGAGCGATGTGAGCAGTACGGTTTGGATCGTATTCGATACGCTCGACAGTGGCAGCGATGCCATCTTTGTCGTTGCGACGGAAATCGACCAGACGATAATGCTGCTTATGGCCACCACCGATATGACGAGTGGTAATACGACCATTGTTGTTACGACCACCAGTCTTCGATTTTTTCTCGAGCAGCGGTGCGTGAGGAGCGCCTTTATGCAGCTCCTGGTTGACCACCTTGACCACAAAACGGCGGCCAGGGGAAGTCGGTTTGCATTTAACGATTGCCATGATGCACCCCTTCCTTACTCAGCACTGCTGCTGAAATCGAGATCTTGGCCTGGCTGAAGGGAGATAACTGCCTTCTTCCAGTCATTACGCTTGCCCAGACCGCGAGCGGTGCGCTTGCTCTTACCCAGAACATTCAGGGTAGTAACACGCTCAACTTTCACGCTGAACAGGCTTTCGACGGCCTTCTTGATTTCCAGCTTGGTTGCGTCAGTTGCAACCTTGAAAACGAACTGGCCTTTCTTGTCAGCCAGAACCGTAGCCTTCTCGGAAACGTGCGGGCCAAGCAGAACTTTAAATACGCGTTCCTGGTTCATCCCAGCAGCTCCTCGAATTTCTTCACGGCCGACACGGTGATCAACACCTTGTCGTATGCGATCAGACTAACTGGATCGGAACCTTGCACGTCACGTACATCAACGTGTGGCAGGTTGCGAGCAGCCAGGTACAGGTTCTGATCAACCACTTCAGACACGATCAAGACGTCAGTCAGGCCCATGCCGGTCAGTTTGTTCAGCAGATCTTTGGTCTTCGGTGCATCAACAGCGAAGTCCTGAACCACAACCAGACGATCAGTACGCACCAGCTCAGCAAGGATGGAACGCATTGCTGCGCGGTACATCTTCTTGTTCAGCTTCTGGGTGTGATCCTGAGGACGAGCTGCGAAAGTGGTACCGCCGCCACGCCAGATTGGGCTACGGATAGTACCGGCACGAGCACGGCCAGTACCTTTCTGACGCCATGGGCGCTTACCGCCACCACGAACGTCGGAACGGGTCTTTTGCTGCTTGGAACCTTGACGGCCGCCGGCCATGTAGGCCACGACTGCTTGGTGAACCAGCGTCTCGTTGAATTCGCCGCCAAATGTCAGTTCGGAAACTTCGATCGCTTGAGCGTCATTTACATTTAATTGCATGTCAGCTTCCCCTTAACCGCGAGCCTTGGCTGCTGGACGTACAACCAAGTTGCCGCCAGTAGCGCCAGGAACAGCGCCCTTGACCAACAACAGATTGCGTTCAGCGTCCACGCGCACTACTTCGAGGGACTGCACGGTCACGCGCTCAGCGCCCATATGACCGGACATTTTTTTGCCCTTGAATACACGACCAGGAGTCTGGCACTGGCCGATAGAGCCTGGAACGCGGTGGGACACGGAGTTACCGTGGGTATTATCTTGCCCGCGGAAGTTCCAACGCTTGATCGTACCCTGGAAGCCTTTACCTTTGGACTGACCGGTTACATCAACCAGTTGACCAGCAGCGAAGATTTCAGCGTTGATCAGATCGCCGGCCTGGTACTCGCCTTCTTCAAGACGGAATTCCATTACGGTACGACCAGCGGCAACGTTCGCCTTAGCGAAGTGGCCAGCCTGAGCAGCTGTAACACGCGAAGCACGACGCTCGCCTACAGTGACTTGCACTGCACGATAGCCATCGGTCTCTTCAGTTTTGAACTGGGTGACGCGATTCGGCTCGATCTCAATGACCGTGACCGGAATGGAGACACCTTCTTCGGTGAAAATACGGGTCATACCGCATTTACGACCGACTACACCAATAGTCATGTTGTAAACCTCATGAGTGTACGGGGCTTTCACCCGCTATGGCCGCCCATTTCAGAGCGTTACACGACTAAGACCGAGTCTTAGCCGAGGCTGATCTGCACTTCCACACCGGCCGCAAGATCAAGCTTCATAAGAGCATCAACGGTTTTATCCGTTGGCTGGACGATGTCCAGAACGCGCTTATGAGTACGGATCTCGTACTGGTCACGCGCGTCTTTGTTGACGTGCGGGGAGACCAGAACGGTGAACCGCTCTTTACGGGTAGGCAGTGGAATTGGACCACGCACTTGAGCACCAGTACGTTTCGCGGTTTCCACGATTTCCTGGGTGGATTGGTCGATCAGGCGATGGTCAAAAGCCTTCAACCTGATACGGATTTGCTGATTTTGCATTGGATTTCAGACTCCGGCTGCTATTCCCACCGAGCGCAATACGCCCGTTAAAAGGAGGCGCAATTCTATAGACGCCCCAGATAGGTGTCAACCCAATAAAAAAGCCCCCGCTAAGCGGGGGCTTTTTCAACTCATCAAAGTTAACTCAAAAAGAGCTTACTCGATGATTTTGGCTACGACGCCAGCGCCGACGGTACGACCGCCTTCACGGATAGCGAAACGCAGACCGTCTTCCATTGCGATGGTTTTGATCAGGGTAACAGTCATTTGAATGTTGTCACCTGGCATTACCATTTCAACGCCTTCTGGCAGCTCGCAGTTACCAGTCACGTCAGTAGTACGGAAGTAGAACTGTGGACGGTAGCCTTTGAAGAACGGAGTATGACGACCGCCTTCTTCCTTGCTCAGAACGTAAACTTCTGCAGTGAACTTGGTGTGCGGCTTAACCGAACCCGGCTTAACCAGAACCTGGCCACGCTCAACGTCGTCACGCTTGGTACCACGCAGCAGAACGCCGCAGTTCTCGCCAGCACGACCTTCGTCGAGCAGCTTGCGGAACATTTCAACACCGGTGCAGGTGGTGACGGTAGTGTCACGCAGACCAACGATTTCCAGTGGATCTTGAACGCGAACGATACCGCGCTCGATACGACCAGTCACAACAGTACCGCGACCCGAGATCGAGAATACGTCTTCGATTGGCATCAGGAACGGCTTGTCGGTCAGACGAACTGGCTCTGGGATGTAGCTGTCCAGAGTTTCCACCAGCTTCTTAACAGCAGTGGTACCCATTTCGTTGTCGTCAAGACCTTCAAGAGCCATACGAGCAGAACCGATGATGATCGGAGTGTCGTCGCCCGGGAAGTCGTAAGTGCTCAGCAGATCGCGCACTTCCATCTCAACCAGTTCCAGCAGCTCAGCGTCGTCTACCAAGTCAGCCTTGTTCAGGAAAACCACGATGTACGGAACGCCTACCTGACGGGACAGCAGGATGTGCTCACGGGTTTGTGGCATCGGACCATCAGCAGCCGAGCAAACCAGGATAGCGCCGTCCATTTGAGCAGCACCGGTGATCATGTTCTTCACATAGTCAGCGTGACCTGGGCAGTCAACGTGAGCGTAGTGACGGATCTTCGAGTTGTACTCAACGTGCGCGGTGTTGATGGTGATACCACGAGCCTTTTCTTCTGGTGCGCTGTCGATCTTGTCGAAAGCAACAACAGCCGAACCGAAAACTTCGGAGCAGACGCGAGTCAGAGCAGCAGTCAGAGTGGTTTTACCATGGTCAACGTGACCGATGGTGCCAACGTTGACGTGCGGTAGGGAACGATCAAATTTTTCTTTAGCCACGACAATTAACTCCTAGCCTAAAGGGGCTGAATCAGCCTTGTTTTTTGGTAACGGTTTCGACGATGTGCGACGGAGCCGTATTGTATTTTTTGAATTCCATAGAGTAGCTTGCGCGACCTTGGGACATGGAACGAACGTCGGTCGCATAACCGAACATCTCGCCCAACGGAACCTCGGCACGAATTACTTTACCGGAAACCGTATCTTCCATACCCAGGATCATGCCGCGACGACGGTTAAGGTCGCCCATCACGTCACCCATATAGTCTTCAGGTGTAACAACCTCTACCGCCATAATCGGCTCGAGCAACTCACCACCGCCCTTCTGGGCCAGTTGCTTGGTCGCCATGGAAGCAGCCACCTTAAACGCCATCTCGTTCGAGTCGACGTCGTGGTAGGAACCATCAAACACGGTAGCCTTCAGGCCGATCAGCGGATAACCGGCAACAACGCCGTTCTTCATCTGCTCTTCGATACCCTTCTGGATAGCCGGGATGTATTCCTTAGGAACCACACCACCCACCACTTCGTTCACGAATTGCAGACCTTCCTGACCTTCGTCAGCAGGAGCAAAACGGATCCAGCAGTGGCCGAACTGACCACGACCGCCGGACTGACGAACGAACTTGCCTTCGATTTCACAGTTCTTCGTGATGCGCTCACGATAGGAAACCTGAGGCTTACCGATGTTGGCTTCAACGTTGAACTCGCGGCGCATCCGGTCAACCAGGATGTCCAGGTGCAACTCGCCCATGCCGGAGATGATCGTTTGACCAGTCTCCTCATCAGTCTTGACGCGGAAAGATGGATCTTCCTGAGCAAGCTTGCCCAGAGCGATACCCATTTTTTCCTGGTCATCCTTGGTCTTAGGTTCTACGGCAACCGAAATAACCGGCTCCGGGAAGTCCATGCGAACCAGGATGATTGGCTTGTCAGCGCTGCACAAGGTTTCGCCAGTGGTGAC
The DNA here is from genome assembly GCF_055803035.1 of Pseudomonas sp. 300. Lineage (NCBI taxonomy): Bacteria > Pseudomonadati > Pseudomonadota > Gammaproteobacteria > Pseudomonadales > Pseudomonadaceae > Pseudomonas > Pseudomonas sp. 300. The sequence goes on from NZ_JAVLRV010000002.1 coordinate 4,070,360, forward strand.
GTCCTTCATGCCGATCAAGGCCGCGATGTCACCAGCGCGCACTTCCTTGATTTCTTCACGGGCGTTTGCGTGCATTTGCACCATACGACCCACGCGCTCTTTCTTGCCTTTAACCGAGTTGATCACGCCGTCGCCGGAGGCCAACACGCCCGAGTAAACACGGACGAAGGTCAAAGTACCCACGAATGGGTCGGTAGCGATTTTGAAAGCCAGAGCCGAGAACGGCTCGCTGTCATCTGCATGACGCTCCATCTGCTTTTCCTCGTCATCAGGGTCAGTACCCTTGATGGCAGGAATGTCAGTTGGAGCAGGCAGGTAATCGATAACGGCGTCGAGAACCAGGGGAACGCCCTTGTTCTTGAAGGAAGAACCGCAAACAGCCAGGACGATTTCGCCAGCGATAGTACGCTGACGCAGAGCGGCCTTGATTTCCGCGTTGGTGAGTTCTTCACCTTCGAGGTACTTGTTCATCAGTTCTTCGCTGGCTTCGGCCGCAGCCTCAACCATGTTGCCGCGCCACTCGTCAGCCAGTTCCTGCAGCTCAGCAGGGATAGGCTTGCGAACTGGAACCATGCCTTTGTCGGAGTCATTCCAGTAAACAGCTTCCATAGCCATCAGATCGATCTGACCCTGGAAGTTGTCTTCGGAACCGATAGCCAATTGGATTGGCACCGGAGTGTGACCCAGACGCTGCTTGATCTGGCCGATCACGCGCAGGAAGTTTGCACCAGCACGGTCCATCTTGTTTACGTAAACAAGACGTGGAACGCCGTACTTGTTGGCTTGACGCCATACGGTTTCCGACTGAGGCTCAACACCCGAGGTGCCGCAGAACACAACGACCGCGCCGTCGAGAACACGCAGGGAACGCTCAACTTCAATAGTGAAGTCAACGTGGCCCGGGGTGTCGATGACGTTGAAACGGTATTGGTCCTTGTGCTGCTTCTCGGAACCCTGCCAGAAGGCGGTAATGGCAGCAGAAGTAATGGTAATACCACGCTCCTGCTCCTGAACCATCCAGTCTGTGGTCGCGGCGCCGTCATGCACCTCGCCCATTTTGTGACTTTTGCCAGTGTAAAAAAGGACGCGCTCGGTGGTGGTGGTTTTACCAGCATCCACGTGAGCAACGATACCAATGTTACGGTAGCGGTTAATCGGTGTTGTACGAGCCATAAAGCCCTCGCAAAATTAGTGACGCTAAAATTAGAAGCGGTAGTGCGAGAAAGCCTTGTTGGCTTCAGCCATACGGTGCACGTCTTCACGCTTCTTAACTGCAGCACCTTTGCCTTCAGCAGCGTCCAACAGTTCGCCAGCCAAACGCAGGGCCATAGACTTCTCGCCGCGCTTACGGGCGAAGTCTACCAACCAGCGCATTGCCAGAGCGTTACGACGGGACGGACGAACTTCGACCGGAACCTGGTAAGTAGCACCGCCTACACGGCGCGACTTTACTTCGACCAGCGGAGCGATGGCGTCGAGAGCTTTCTCGAAGATTTCCAGGGGGTCGCTGTTCTTGCGTTCTTTAACCTTTTCCAGCGCGCCATAAACGATACGCTCGGCAACGGCTTTCTTGCCGCTTTCCATCACGTGGTTCATGAACTTGGCCAGGATCTGGCTGCCGTATTTTGGATCGTCAAGCACTTCGCGCTTGGCTGCTACGCGTCTTCTTGGCATGGATAAGCCCTCAAACGGTCTTCAGGTTCGCTCGGAATCGGTGCCCTTTCGGGACGCCTCCGACCTTACTCTTATCGACTCAGAAAAATAGATGATTCAGTTTTTACAAAAAGCCACTACTACTTAGGCTTCTTGGTACCGTACTTCGAACGACCTTGGTTACGACCTTTAACGCCGGAAGTATCCAAAGAGCCGCGAACGGTGTGGTAACGAACACCTGGCAAGTCTTTTACACGGCCGCCACGGATCAGTACGACGCTGTGCTCTTGCAGGTTGTGGCCTTCACCGCCGATGTACGAGGAAACCTCGAAACCGTTGGTCAGACGCACACGGCATACTTTACGCAGTGCCGAGTTAGGTTTTTTCGGCGTGGTGGTATACACACGAGTGCATACGCCACGACGTTGCGGGCAGTTCTGCAGCGCAGGCACGTCGGATTTCTCGACGATACGCTTACGCGGCTGACGTACCAGCTGGTTGATAGTTGCCATCTACTAGCTCCACTGTTGTCTTGCGACGCTATTGTCTTGCAAGAAAAGCAAAATGGCAGGAACGAATTCCCGCCAAATTTAGGGGTACAAGAGTCTAAAGAGGATCTTGCCCCCAGTCAAGGCAAGGCCCCGACCTTCCCGCTCATCCAACCTCGACAAAATGTCTTGATTCGATGAACGGAACGACCAGGGCCTTACACTCATTTATCGCAGAACTCAGTTACCGCTAGAGTTCAGCGCTTCGGTCAGTGCAGCTTCCACTTCACTGGCGCTTACGCGCAACGGTTTGTCAGCATCACGACGGCGTTTACGCTCGCTGTGATAAGCCAGACCGGTACCGGCCGGGATCAGACGACCCACGACCACGTTTTCTTTCAGGCCACGCAAGTAATCGCGCTTGCCGGTTACCGCCGCTTCGGTCAGTACGCGAGTGGTTTCCTGGAAGGAAGCCGCCGAGATGAACGATTCGGTGGACAACGACGCCTTGGTGATACCCAGCAGCACGCGAGTGAACTTGGAAACGAATTTCTCGTCGCCAGCCAAACGTTCGTTCTCTACCAGTACGTGAGTCAATTCCATCTGGTCGCCCTTGATGAAACTGGAATCGCCGGATTCAGCGATTTCAACTTTACGCAGCATCTGACGCAGAATGGTCTCGATGTGCTTGTCGTTGATCTTCACGCCTTGCAGACGGTAAACGTCCTGGATTTCGTTCACGATGTACTTGGCCAGCGCACTCACACCCAGCAGACGCAGGATGTCGTGTGGATCGCTCGGGCCGTCGGAGATGACTTCGCCGCGGTTTACCTGTTCGCCTTCGAAGACGTTCAGGTGACGCCACTTCGGAATCAGCTCTTCGTACGGATCGCTACCGTCGTTCGGGGTGATAACCAGACGGCGCTTGCCTTTGGTCTCTTTACCGAACGCGATGGTGCCGCTGACTTCAGCCAGAATCGAGGCTTCTTTCGGACGACGGGCTTCGAACAAGTCGGCAACACGCGGCAGACCACCGGTGATGTCACGGGTCTTCGAAGTCTCTTGCGGAATACGAGCGATAACATCACCGATCGCGATTTTCGCACCATCCGCAACACCGACGAGGGCGTTGGCAGGCAGGAAGTACTGAGCAATTACGTCGGTACCCGGCAGCAAGAGATCCTTACCGTTGTCATCAACCATCTTCACAGCAGGACGGATATCTTTACCGGCAGCTGGACGGTCTTTGGCGTCGAGTACTTCAATGTTGGTCATACCGGTCAATTCGTCAGTCTGACGCTTGATCGTGATGCCTTCTTCCATGCCCACGTAGGTCACGGTACCTTTCATTTCGGTAACGATTGGGTGAGTGTGCGGATCCCACTTGGCCACGATTGCGCCAGCGTCGACCTTGTCACCTTCTTTAACCGAAATCACAGCACCGTACGGCAGCTTGTAGCGCTCGCGCTCACGACCGAAGTCATCAGCGATTGCCAGCTCACCGGAACGGGATACAGCCACCAGGCAGCCATCCACTCGCTCAACGTGTTTCAGGTTATGCAGACGGACGGTACCGCCATTCTTCACCTGAACGCTGTCGGCTGCGGAGGTCCGGCTTGCCGCACCACCGATGTGGAACGTACGCATGGTCAGCTGGGTACCCGGCTCACCGATGGACTGGGCAGCGATAACGCCGACCGCTTCACCAATGTTCACCTGGTGACCACGAGCCAGGTCACGGCCGTAGCACTTGGCGCAAATACCGTAGCGGGTTTCGCAGCTGATTGGCGAACGCACGATCACTTCGTCGATGCTGTTCAGCTCGATGAACTCGACCCACTTCTCGTCTACCAGCGTGCCGGCAGGAACGATAACTTCTTCAGTACCTGGCTTGAACACGTCACGGGCGATGACACGGCCCAATACGCGCTCACCCAACGGCTCAACAACGTCACCGCCTTCAATGTGCGGAGTCATTACCAGGCCATGCTCGGTGCCGCAATCGATCTCGGTCACAACCAGATCCTGCGCCACGTCTACCAGACGACGAGTCAGGTAACCGGAGTTCGCAGTTTTCAACGCGGTATCCGCCAGACCTTTACGAGCACCGTGAGTCGAGATGAAGTACTGAAGTACGCTCAAACCTTCACGGAAGTTCGCAGTAATCGGCGTTTCGATGATGGAACCGTCCGGCTTGGCCATCAGGCCACGCATACCGGCGAGCTGACGGATCTGCGCAGCAGAACCCCGTGCGCCCGAGTCGGCCATCATGTACATCGAGTTGAAAGATTCCTGGTCGACTTCGACGCCATGACGGTCGATGACTTTCTCTTTCGAGAGGTTGGCCATCATCGCCTTGGAAACTTCGTCGTTCGCCTTGGACCAAAGGTCGATCACTTTGTTGTACTTCTCGCCCTGGGTTACCAGGCCGGAGGCGTACTGACTTTCGATCTCTTTCACTTCGTCGGTGGCAGCACCGATGATGCGGGCTTTTTCATCCGGGATAACGAAGTCGTTAACACCGATGGAAACGCCGGAAATGGTCGAATAGGCAAAACCGGTGTACATCAACTGGTCAGCGAAGATCACGGTCTCTTTCAAACCAACCACGCGATAGCATTGGTTGATCAGCTTGGAGATCGCTTTTTTCTTCATCGGCTGGTTGACGACGTCGTACGACAGACCAGGTGGAACAACCTGGAACAACAGCGCACGGCCGACAGTGGTGTCGACGATACGGGTGTTCTTGACGCTGCCACCATCACGATCGTTGACAGTTTCGTTGATCCGCACTTTGACCTTGGCGTGCAGTGCGGCTTCGCCGGCACGGAACACACGGTCAACTTCCTGCAGATCCGCGAAGACACGACCTTCGCCCTTGGCGTTGATCGCTTCACGAGTCATGTAGTACAGACCCAATACAACGTCCTGCGACGGAACGATGATTGGCTCACCGTTGGCTGGCGACAGAATGTTGTTGGTCGACATCATCAACGCACGCGCTTCCAGCTGGGCTTCCAGCGTCAGCGGTACGTGCACGGCCATTTGGTCGCCGTCGAAGTCGGCGTTGTACGCAGCACAGACCAGAGGATGCAGCTGGATAGCCTTACCTTCGATCAGTACCGGTTCAAACGCCTGGATACCCAGACGGTGAAGGGTCGGTGCACGGTTGAGGAGAACCGGGTGTTCACGGATCACTTCAGCGAGAACGTCCCAAACTTCCGGCAGCTCGCGCTCGACCATCTTCTTGGCGGCTTTGATGGTGGTCGCGAGACCACGCATTTCCAGCTTGCCGAAAATGAACGGTTTGAACAGCTCGAGAGCCATTTTCTTCGGCAGACCGCACTGGTGCAGACGCAGGGTCGGACCTACGGTAATTACCGAACGGCCAGAGTAGTCAACACGCTTACCGAGCAAGTTCTGACGGAAACGACCTTGCTTACCCTTGATCATGTCAGCCAGGGATTTCAGAGGACGCTTGTTGGAACCGGTGATAGCGCGGCCACGACGACCGTTGTCGAGCAGTGCATCGACAGCTTCCTGCAACATACGCTTTTCGTTGCGAACGATGATGTCCGGAGCGGACAGATCGAGCAGACGCTTCAAGCGGTTGTTACGGTTGATCACTCGACGATACAGATCGTTGAGGTCGGAAGTCGCGAAGCGACCGCCATCCAGCGGGACCAGTGGACGCAGATCCGGCGGCAGAACCGGCAGAACGGTCAGCACCATCCATTCTGGAAGGTTGCCGGAACCCTGGAAGGCCTCCATCAACTTCAGACGCTTGGAAAGCTTCTTGATTTTGGTTTCGGAGTTGGTTTGCGGAATTTCTTCACGCAGACGGCCAATCTCGTGCTCCAGATCGATAGCGTGCAGCAGTTCGCGGACAGCTTCGGCACCCATGCGGGCATCGAAATCGTCGCCGAACTCTTCCAGCGCTTCGAAGTACTGCTCGTCGTTCAGCAGCTGACCCTTTTCAAGGGTGGTCATGCCTGGATCGATAACGACATAGCTCTCGAAGTAGAGAACGCGTTCGATATCACGCAGGGTCATGTCCATCAGCAAACCGATACGCGACGGCAGCGATTTCAGGAACCAGATGTGGGCAACTGGCGAGGCCAGTTCGATGTGCGCCATGCGCTCACGACGAACTTTAGCCAGCGCGACTTCAACGCCGCACTTCTCGCAGATCACACCACGGTGCTTCAAGCGCTTGTACTTACCGCACAGGCACTCGTAATCCTTTACCGGGCCAAAGATCTTGGCGCAGAACAGGCCGTCACGCTCAGGTTTGAACGTACGGTAGTTGATGGTTTCCGGCTTTTTAACTTCACCGAACGACCACGAACGGATCATCTCAGGCGATGCCAATCCAATACGGATGGCGTCGAACTCTTCGACTTGACCCTGGTTTTTCAGCAAATTCAGTAGGTCTTTCAAGGCCTTTCCTCCTGGCGGAGCAGAGAGCGGGCAATCCTGCCCCGCTCTCGATTCGCGTCACGTGTTATTCGGTTTCCAGATCGATATCGATGCCGAGGGAACGAATTTCCTTGATCAACACGTTGAAGGACTCGGGCATGCCCGGCTCCATACGGTGATCGCCATCCACGATGTTTTTGTACATCTTGGTACGGCCGTTCACATCGTCCGACTTCACTGTGAGCATTTCTTGCAGAGTGTAAGCAGCACCGTATGCTTCCAGTGCCCAGACCTCCATCTCCCCGAAACGCTGACCACCGAACTGTGCCTTACCACCCAGCGGCTGCTGGGTAACCAGGCTGTACGAACCGGTAGAACGAGCGTGCATCTTGTCGTCTACCAAGTGGTTCAGCTTCAGCATGTACATGTAGCCAACAGTAACCGGGCGCTCGAACTTGTTGCCGGTACGGCCGTCGGTCAGCTGCATCTGGCCGCTTTCTGGCAGGTCAGCCAGTTTCAGCATGGCCTTGATTTCGCTTTCCTTGGCGCCGTCGAACACTGGAGTGGCCATTGGAACGCCGCCACGCAGGTTCTTCGCCAGATCCAGGATTTCCTGGTCGGAGAAGCTATCCAGATCTTCGTTACGACCGCCGATCTGGTTGTAGATCTCGTCGAGGAATTTACGAAGTTCAGCGACTTTGCGTTGCTCTTCGATCATCCGGTTGATCTTCTCGCCCAGACCTTTGGCCGCGAGGCCGAGGTGGGTTTCAAGGATCTGACCAACGTTCATACGCGAAGGTACGCCCAACGGGTTGAGGACGACGTCGACCGGGGTGCCATTGGCATCGTGCGGCATGTCTTCAACCGGCATGATCACGGAGACCACACCTTTGTTACCGTGACGACCGGCCATCTTGTCGCCCGGCTGGATTCGGCGACGGATTGCCAGGTAAACCTTGACGATTTTCAGCACGCCTGGAGCCAGGTCATCGCCCTGCTGCAGTTTGCGCTTCTTGTCTTCGAACTTGTCGTCCAGCAGACGGCGGCGATCAACGATATAGGCCTGGGCCTTCTCGAGCTGCTCGTTCAGAGCATCTTCAGCCATGCGCAGTTTGAACCACTGACCATGCTCAAGACCGTCGAGTACTTCGTCGGTGATGTCCTGACCTTTCTTCAGACCAGCGCCGCCTTCGGCTTTGTGGCCGACCAGAGCGGAGCGCAGACGTTCGAAAGTCGCGCCTTCAACGATACGGAACTCTTCGTTCAGGTCCTTGCGGATCTCGTCGAGTTGAGTCTTCTCGATCGACAGTGCACGAGCATCACGCTCAACGCCGTCGCGAGTGAAGACCTGTACGTCGATGACAGTACCTTTGGTGCCGGTAGGCACGCGCAGAGAGGTGTCTTTAACGTCGCTGGCTTTTTCACCGAAGATGGCACGCAGCAGTTTTTCTTCCGGAGTCAGCTGGGTCTCGCCTTTCGGAGTGACCTTACCAACCAGGATGTCGCCTGCGCCTACTTCAGCACCTACGTAAACGATACCGGCTTCGTCCAGCTTGTTCAGTGCAGCTTCACCCACGTTCGGGATGTCTGCAGTGATTTCCTCTGGCCCAAGCTTGGTGTCACGCGCCACACAGGTCAGTTCCTGGATGTGGATCGTGGTGAAGCGGTCTTCCTGAACAACACGCTCGGACAGGCAGATGGAGTCTTCGAAGTTGAAGCCGTTCCATGCCATGAACGCGATGCGCATGTTTTGACCCAGAGCCAGCTCACCCATATCGGTGGACGGACCGTCGGCCATGATGTCGCTACGCTGAACCCGATCACCTTTACGCACCAGCGGACGCTGGTTGATGCAGGTGTTCTGGTTGGAGCGGGTGTATTTGGTCAGGTTGTAGATGTCGACACCAGCTTCGCCGGTTTCAACTTCATCATCAGCAACACGAACCACGATACGGCTGGCGTCGACGGAATCGATAACACCGCCACGACGAGCCACGACGCAAACGCCGGAGTCACGGGCTACGTTACGCTCCATGCCGGTACCGACCAGCGGCTTGTCAGCGCGCAGGGTTGGTACAGCTTGACGCTGCATGTTCGAACCCATCAACGCACGGTTGGCGTCGTCGTGCTCGAGGAACGGGATCAGCGACGCTGCAACCGAAACTACCTGCTTCGGCGATACGTCCATCAAGGTGACGTCTTCCGGCGCCTTGACGGTGAACTCGTTCAAGTGACGAACAGCTACCAGCTCGTCGATCAGGACTTTCTTGTCGTTCATCGTGGCCGAAGCCTGAGCGATCACGTGATCAGCTTCTTCGATGGCGGACAGGAATACGATCTCGTCGGTGACCAGAGCGTCTTTCACCACACGGTACGGGCTCTCCAGGAAGCCGTACTGGTTGGTGCGCGCATAAGCGGCCAGGGAGTTGATCAGACCGATGTTCGGACCTTCTGGCGTTTCAATCGGGCATACACGACCGTAGTGAGTCGGGTGTACGTCACGAACTTCAAAGCCAGCACGCTCACGAGTCAGACCGCCAGGGCCGAGTGCAGAAACACGACGCTTGTGGGTGATCTCGGACAGCGGGTTGTTCTGGTCCATGAACTGGGACAGCTGGCTGGAACCGAAGAACTCTTTCACCGCCGCAGCCACTGGCTTGGCGTTGATCAGGTCTTGCGGCATCAGGCCTTCGCTTTCAGCCATCGACAGACGCTCTTTGACCGCACGCTCAACACGTACCAGGCCAACGCGGAACTGGTTCTCGGCCATTTCGCCTACGCAGCGAACACGACGGTTACCCAGGTGGTCGATGTCATCGACGATGCCTTTACCGTTACGGATGTCGACCAGAGTCTTCAATACCGCGACGATGTCTTCTTTGCACAACACGCCCGAACCTTCGATCTCGGTACGACCGATACGACGGTTGAACTTCATCCGGCCGACCGCAGACAGGTCATAGCGCTCAGGGCTGAAGAACAGGTTGTTGAACAGCGTCTCGGCAGCGTCTTTGGTTGGCGGCTCGCCAGGACGCATCATGCGATAGATCTCGACCAGCGCTTCCAATTGGTTGCTGGTGGAGTCGATCTTCAAGGTGTCGGAGACGAACGGACCGCAGTCGATATCGTTGGTGTACAGAGTTTCGATACGAACAACCTGGGCCTTGGCAATTTTTGCCAGGATCTCGGTGTTCAGCTCGGTGTTGCACTCTGCCAGGATTTCGCCGGTTGCCGGATGCACGATGGCCTTGGCGGTAGTGCGACCCAGGACGTAGTCCAGAGGCACTTCCAGAGTCTTGAGACCGGCTTTTTCGATCTGATTGATGTGGCGCGCAGTAATACGGCGACCAGCCTCAACGATGACCTTGCCCTTCTCGTCCTGAATATCAAGAACAGCGATTTCACCACGCAGACGCGAAGCAATCAGTTCCAGACTGAGGGTTTCGCCGCTCAGGTGGAAAACGTTGGTGGTGTAGAACGCGTCGAGCACTTCTTCAGTGGTATAGCCGAGCGCGCGCAGCAGTACCGATGCAGGCAGCTTGCGACGACGGTCGATACGCACGAACACGCAGTCTTTCGGGTCGAACTCGAAGTCCAGCCACGAACCGCGGTAAGGAATGATGCGCGCGGAGTACAGCAGTTTGCCGGAGCTGTGCGTCTTGCCACGGTCGTGGTCGAAGAACACGCCCGGGGAACGGTGCAGCTGGGAAACGATTACACGCTCGGTACCGTTGATTACGAAGGTACCGTTCTCAGTCATCAGGGGGATTTCACCCATGTAGACTTCTTGCTCTTTGATGTCCTTGATCGCTTTGTTCGACGATTCTTTGTCGAAAATGATCAGGCGCACTTTTACCCGCAAAGGTACGGCGTAAGTTACACCGCGCAATACGCATTCTTTGACATCAAATGCCGGTTCGCCCAGGCGATAACCGACGTACTCCAGCGCAGCATTGCCGGAGTAGCTGATGATCGGGAAAACGGATTTGAAGGCCGCATGCAGGCCCACGTCGCGGAACTGATCTTTAGTCGCTCCCGCTTGCAAGAATTCACGATACGAATCCAGCTGGATGGCCAGGAGGTACGGCACATCCATGACGTCCGGCAACTTGCTAAAGTCCTTGCGGATACGTTTTTTCTCAGTATATGAGTAAGCCATCAGCGTTCCCCAGCTTGGTCACCTGCTTGTTTGGCCCCTCCCGACGGGAGCAGCCAGAAAATCGTGCAAACCCCATGGTTTGCGCCACCGCATCGGGTGGTTACAGCTCGTTACGAGCACCGACCCAGTCGGCTGCCAATAACGGAAAAAGGCCGGTGGCAAGAGCCACCAGCCATCAGCCTTTCGCTTAACGCTCGGGCTGGAGGAGCAAAGTCGATGCTTACTTCAGCTCGACTTTAGCGCCTGCTTCTTCCAGAGTAGCTTTGGCTTTGTCAGCGGCGTCTTTCGAAACAGCTTCCAGAACCATGGCAGGAGCGCCGTCAACTACAGCCTTGGCTTCTTTCAGGCCCAGACCGGTCAGTTCACGTACTGCCTTGATCACGTTAACTTTCTTCTCGCCAGCTTCGGTCAGCATGACGTTGAATTCAGTTTGTTCTTCAACAACGGCAGCAACAGCAGCTGGACCAGCGGAAGCAGCGGCAGCAGAAACGCCGAACTTCTCTTCCATGGCCTTGATCAGCTCAACGATTTCCAGAACGGATTTTTCGCCGATTGCTTCGATGATTTGGTCGTTAGTCAGAGACATGACTATAAATTCCTGTATTGGGGTGACAGCCTACGCGGCCGTCGAAATAAACAATAAACGCTGAAAGGAGACGCTCAGCCTTAGGCTGCAGCAGCTTCTTTCTGGTCGCGAAGAGCCGCCAGAGTACGAGCCAATTTGCTGGTTGCGCCTTGAATCACGCTCATCAGCTGAGAAATTGCTTCGTCACGGGTCGGCAGGCTTGCCAGTACGTCGATCTGATTAGCCGCGAGGAACTTGCCCTCGAACGCAGCTGCCTTGATCTCGAACTTATCCTGACCTTTTGCGAACTCTTTGAAGATACGAGCAGCAGCGCCCGGATGTTCTTTGGAGAATGCAATCAAGGTCGGGCCAGTGAACACGTCGTTGAGCACGTCATATTGAGTGCCAGCAACGGCGCGCTTGAGCAGGGTGTTACGTACAACACGTACGTAAACGCCAGCTTCACGAGCCTCTTTACGGAGTCCGGTCATAGCGCCTACTGTTACGCCACGGGCATCAGCCACGACAGCGGACAGAGCAACTTGGGCAGCCTTGTTGACTTCAGCGACGATGGCCTTCTTGTCTTCAAGTTTAATTGCCACGGGAAAAACTCCTGCTTGTTACCGTTTCATCCAACCGAGGCCAGATGTCGTTTTGGTGTCTGATTCGGTAAGGAACCGGGAGCACCATCTGCGTAGGCTTGAGGTTTAAGACTTGCGTCGCCTACGGTCTTGGATAGCCCCCGCCAGGCAGGGACCCCAATCTTTCAATTGGCGCAATCGCTTACGCCAACCTGTGTCTTACGCGTCGAGCGAGCTTTGGTCGATGACCAGACCTGGGCCCATGGTGGTGCTCAGGGTAACGCGCTTGACGTAAATGCCTTTCGAGGAAGCTGGCTTGATACGCTTCAGATCAGCGATCAGGGCTTCAACGTTTTCCTTCAGCTTGACGGCGTCGAAGCCGATCTTGCCAACGGAAGTGTGGATGATGCCGTTTTTGTCGGTGCGATAACGAACCTGACCAGCCTTGGCGTTCTTAACCGCGGTAGCTACGTCTGGCGTTACGGTGCCGACTTTAGGGTTAGGCATCAGGCCACGTGGACCGAGGATCTGACCCAACTGACCTACAACGCGCATTGCATCCGGGGATGCGATAACTACGTCATAGTTCAGGTCGCCGCCTTTCATTTCGGCAGCCAGGTCGTCCATACCTACACGGTCAGCGCCGGCAGCCAGAGCGGCCTCAGCAGCTGGACCCTGAGTGAACACAGCAACGCGAACAGTCTTACCAGTACCGTGTGGCAGCACAGTAGCGCTACGAACGACCTGGTCAGATTTACGCGGGTCAACGCCCAGGTTCACAGCAACGTCGAACGACTCGCTGAACTTGACAGTCGACAGCTCGGCCAGCAGAGAGGCAGCGTCTACAAAGTTGTAGGACTTGCCTGCTTCGATTTTGCTGGCGATAGCCTTTTGACGCTTGGTCAACTTAGCCATTACACACCCTCCACGTTAAGGCCCATGCTACGAGCAGAACCGGCGATGGTACGCACGGCTGCTTCCATATCAGCTGCAGTCAGATCCGCGTTTTTAACTTTCGCGATATCTTCCAGCTGAGCACGAGTCACGGTGCCAACCTTAACGGTGTTCGGACGAGCGGAACCGCTAGTCAGACCGGCCGCCTTCTTCAGCAGAACCGAAGCAGGGGTGGATTTGGTTTCGAAAGTGAAGCTACGGTCGCTGTAGACAGTGATGATCACTGGAGTCGGCAGACCTGGCTCAATACCCTGAGTACGGGCGTTGAAGGCCTTGCAGAATTCCATGATGTTCACGCCGTGCTGACCCAGAGCAGGACCAACAGGTGGGCTTGGGTTAGCCTGAGCGGCCTTCACTTGCAGCTTGATGTAAGCGGTAATCTTCTTGGCCATGAGGCACTCCAATTACGGGTTCGAACGCCTCGAAAGGCTCCCCGGTTACTTGCGCGTTTATCCCAGTGACGACAAAACCCCACAGCCTAGGGCTGCGGGGTTGGGATGCTTGCTCAGCTAGACCTTTTCGACCTGACTGAACTCGAGCTCTACCGGAGTAGAGCGACCGAAAATGAGCACTGCCACTTGGATCCGGCTCTTTTCGTAGTTAACTTCTTCAACCGTACCGGTAAAATCGGCAAACGGTCCGTCATTGACACGTACAGACTCGCCCGGCTCGAACAACGTCTTCGGCTTCGGCTTGTCGCTACCATCAGCAACGCGACGCAGAATTGCTTCTGCTTCTTTATCTGTGATCGGCGCAGGCTTATCAGCGGTACCGCCAATGAAACCCATCACCCGAGGAGTATCCTTGACCAAGTGCCAAGTACCCTCATTCATGTCCATCTGAACCAGCACGTAACCTGGGAAGAACTTGCGCTCGCTTTTGCGTTTCTGGCCATTACGCATTTCAACCACTTCTTCAGTGGGAACCAGAATTTCGCCAAAGCCATCTTCCATGCCAGCCAGCTTTACGCGCTCTACCAACGAGCGCATGACATGCTTCTCGTAACCGGAGTAAGCATGCACAACGTACCAACGCTTAGCCACGGGACACCCTTAGCCGACAATCAAGGAAACAAGCCAGCCGAGCAGGGAATCAAGCCCCCACAACAGCAACGCCATAACCAGAACGACAGCCACAACAATCAGCGTGGTCTGCGTGGTTTCTTGGCGAGTTGGCCATACGACTTTACGAATCTCGGTGCGAGCTTCCTTAACCAGTACAAAGAAAGACTTGCCCTTGACTGTCTGCAGACCTACAAAGGCAGCTACAGCAGCAATGACAAGCAATGCAAGCACGCGGTACAGGATCGGCGAAGCAGAATAATACTGATTACCAACAACGCCAACAACCACCAAAGCGACTACTACTAGCCACTTGAGCAGATCGAAGCGAGAGCCTTGAGCTTCAGCTTTAGGAGTCATCTATGAAGATCCTGTGAAAAGAAAGCCAGACACACCAGGTGAATCTGGCAGGTCAGGAGGGAATCGAACCCCCAACCTACGGTTTTGGAGACCGTCGCTCTGCCAATTGAGCTACTGACCTAAAACAAAATCAGGCCGACCATTATGCCGGCCCAAAAAAGACATTACAACAATTTACTCGACAGCCCCGACTTCAAACCAGAGCTATCCGCACGACCACCCAGCAAAAAAACCAGTAGCGACCGCGACCATTAAAACAAAGGCAGATATTTTCATATCTGCCTTGTTATATGGAGCTCTTGAGCGGATTTGAACCGCTGACCTCACCCTTACCAAGGGTGTGCTCTACCAACTGAGCTACAAGAGCGCAACACTTTGCAGGATCTGCAAACTTGGAGCGGGTAGCGGGAATCGAACCCGCATCATCAGCTTGGAAGGCTGAGGTTCTACCACTAAACTATACCCGCGAGCTTGCAGCTCTCGCTAA
>NZ_JAVLRV010000003.1:0-7962 GCF_055803035.1 Pseudomonas sp. 300
CTCCTAAGCGAGCCGGCATTCTATATCATGCCAGCCTTCTGTCAAGCATTTTCTCATTAAAAACCTGAGGTTAGCTGCGTTGACGTCACTTCGTAGCGCTTGCCGTTAAAGGCGTTCACTGCGAAGCGGGCGCCATTCTATTCAAACTATTCAGCGGGTGCAACCCCCTCGCACAGCATTATTTTATGTTTTAACTCATTGAATTCTCTAGAAAGGTTTTGCAGCTGAATGTCACCCAGCCAACGCCGGCTTTCAGGGGCGATTCGAACCCAATAACCCGCTAATTCAGGAAGATCCTTTGGCAGGAGCTGATACTTGATCTCCATGCCATTCAAGCGCCGCTCAACGGCCTGAATCGCTTCTTGACGAACAAAACCACCCAAGTACAAACAGCTACCGTCCGACAGAGACGCCTTTCCCTTGTCAAGGGAAGGATCAGTCGTCTCACTCAACAAGCGAATATCCTGCTGCCCTCCCCTATACAAACTCAGAGGAGTGACATCCTTCGCGCGCAGAGGAGCCTCTTGTTGGTGCCAGATGTAATAGAACACATTCAGAACAAGCAGCAGCAGAAACAACCAACGCATAAGAACCTCAGGACAAAGGACATGCCATAGCCAACCCCACAAATACCAGGTCCGGGACCACTCTAGCGTCTGGCACAATCTCAGAAACCAACCCTGCATCTCCACCGGTCAGAAATACGGTAAAATCTGCCCCCCAGTGGCTACGCGCAAGCTCCAACTGGGTCAGAACAAAGCCTCTAAGCATCAGCGAGCAGCCCCGCTCAACCGCTTCGGCGGTTGTGCGACCGGGAACGAGGCTTTCAATGGCGCGCTCAGCTGCCAGATCCCCATAGCGAATTTTACGGGTATGGGTGCGCAACTGATTTCGCATCAATGGCATTCCCGGACAAATAAATCCCCCGAGATGCTCTCCATCACCGGCGACGAAATCCGCAGTGACGGCAGTACCAAAATCAAGCACCAGGCATGCACCCGATGCTAATTTGAATCCCCCAAGCATCGCGAGCCAGCGATCGAGCCCCAGGCGCTCGAACTCTTCATAGCCATTGCGAACGCCCGACATTTCGCGAGCGGGCGCCGCGCAAACTACTGACACTCCAAAAGTATCGGTCAGCAGAACAATCAATGCACTGGTCTCTTCTGCCGTTCGAACACTGACCAATCGGCAAAACTTGAGGGCGAGCCCCTTGAGCGCGCCCAAACTCTCCAGCAACGCAAGATTGGAGTCCACAACCCCCTCACCAACCACCTGGCGAGCATCAGCTTTGAGTACTCGCCACTTGATGAAACTATTCCCGCAGTCGAGCTCAAGAATCATCACGCAACCTCAAGCTGAGCTCACCACCACTAAAGATTTTTTCCACACCACCCACCTTCAAGCGCAGAGCCCCCTGACTATCAACACCCAGCACCTCGCCATCTACATGGTTAACTCCGGCGATCAACGACACTGCCCGCCCCTGCCACAGATGATTCTGCTCCCACTCTGCCTGGATAGCAGGAAATCCACCGAGCTGATGCCGACGCAAATAAACCTGGAGCATCTGCCCCAATTGCGCGACCAATTGATTGCGATCGAATGACCGCCCTGATTCAAGCCGCAAAGACGTCCACTGCTGATCAACCTCATCGGTCATCTGCATGTTCACATTGATCCCGACACCCAGAACCACATGACACACATCAGCAGGATCTCCCACCAACTCAAGCAGTATCCCCGCGAGCTTTTTCTGACCTACCAAAACATCGTTAGGCCATTTCAAGCCTGCATCTGAGACACCAAGCGCTCGCAAGGTTTGCATGACTGCAAGTCCAACAACAAGGCTCAAGCCTTCCAGCTGGCGCATGCCACCGTCAATACGCAGCACCAGGCTGTAATAGATATTTTCCGCGAAAGGACTTGCCCACTTACGCCCACGACGCCCACGGCCAGACGTCTGCCGCTCGGCGAGCACAAGAAACGGCGCTACCTGACCGCGCTCTATTGCGCGCAGCGCTTCAGCGTTAGTGGAGTCAATTGAATCGAAAACCAGAACGGGCCAATTACAAGAAGGCGCCTGCTCTGCTATCGCGACAGAGTCGAGCAGTGTCAACGGCGAGGCCAATTGATAACCACGCCCTCGTACCTTATGGATGGACAAGCCAAGCTCAGCCTCCAGAAGCTGAAGCTGCTTCCACACAGCACTCCGACTGACACCTAAAGCGGCGCCTAGCGCTTGACCTGAATGGAATCGGCCATCCTTAAGAAGCTTTAACAACGTCAGCATGCAAGTCCCGCCTCACAATGAGGCCCGCATGATAGCCATGCCTCGAGCCGTTGCATAGAAACCGTACTGGGCAGATTTTCTCGCGGACAAAACAAAACCCCTACCTGCATACGCAGATAGGGGTTTCGGAATTTAATCTTGACGATAAAACAAAACCCCTACCTGCATACGCAGATAGGGGTTTCGGAATTTAATCTTGACGATGACCTACTCTCACATGGGGAAACCCCACACTACCATCGGCGATGCATCGTTTCACTGCTGAGTTCGGGATGGGATCAGGTGGTTCCAATGCTCTATGGTCGTCAAGAAATTCGGTAGCCAGGTCGTGGGCCTTTTCAGGTTCACGCTCCAGCGAATGGGTATGTGACAGCTTGGTGCTTTGTGAGTATCTCGAACTTTCGGTTCGTTTCGTCTTCACACACCGCAATCTGATGCTCTTTCGAGTAGTCAAATTGCTTGGGTGTTATATGGTCAAGCCTCACGGGCAATTAGTATTGGTTAGCTCAACGCCTCACAGCGCTTACACACCCAACCTATCAACGTCGTAGTCTTCGACGGCCCTTCAGGGGACTCAAGGTCCCAGTGAGATCTCATCTTGAGGCTAGTTTCCCGCTTAGATGCTTTCAGCGGTTATCTATTCCGAACATAGCTACCCGGCAATGCCACTGGCGTGACAACCGGAACACCAGAGGTTCGTCCACTCCGGTCCTCTCGTACTAGGAGCAGCCCCTCTCAAATCTCAAACGTCCACGGCAGATAGGGACCGAACTGTCTCACGACGTTCTAAACCCAGCTCGCGTACCACTTTAAATGGCGAACAGCCATACCCTTGGGACCGGCTTCAGCCCCAGGATGTGATGAGCCGACATCGAGGTGCCAAACACCGCCGTCGATATGAACTCTTGGGCGGTATCAGCCTGTTATCCCCGGAGTACCTTTTATCCGTTGAGCGATGGCCCTTCCATACAGAACCACCGGATCACTAAGACCTACTTTCGTACCTGCTCGACGTGTCTGTCTCGCAGTCAAGCGCGCTTTTGCCTTTATACTCTACGACCGATTTCCGACCGGTCTGAGCGCACCTTCGTACTCCTCCGTTACTCTTTAGGAGGAGACCGCCCCAGTCAAACTACCCACCATACACTGTCCTCGATCCGGATAACGGACCTGAGTTAGAACCTCAAAGTTGCCAGGGTGGTATTTCAAGGTTGGCTCCACGCGAACTGGCGTCCACGCTTCAAAGCCTCCCACCTATCCTACACAAGCAAATTCAAAGTCCAGTGCAAAGCTATAGTAAAGGTTCACGGGGTCTTTCCGTCTAGCCGCGGATACACTGCATCTTCACAGCGATTTCAATTTCACTGAGTCTCGGGTGGAGACAGCGCCGCCATCGTTACGCCATTCGTGCAGGTCGGAACTTACCCGACAAGGAATTTCGCTACCTTAGGACCGTTATAGTTACGGCCGCCGTTTACCGGGGCTTCGATCAAGAGCTTCGCGTTAGCTAACCCCATCAATTAACCTTCCGGCACCGGGCAGGCGTCACACCCTATACGTCCACTTTCGTGTTTGCAGAGTGCTGTGTTTTTAATAAACAGTCGCAGCGGCCTGGTATCTTCGACCGGCATGGGCTTACGCAGTAAATGCTTCACCCTCACCGGCGCACCTTCTCCCGAAGTTACGGTGCCATTTTGCCTAGTTCCTTCACCCGAGTTCTCTCAAGCGCCTTGGTATTCTCTACCCAACCACCTGTGTCGGTTTGGGGTACGGTTCCTGGTTACCTGAAGCTTAGAAGCTTTTCTTGGAAGCATGGCATCAACCACTTCGTGTTCTAAAAGAACACTCGTCATCAGCTCTCGGCCTTAGAATCCCGGATTTACCTAAGATTCCAGCCTACCACCTTAAACTTGGACAACCAACGCCAAGCTGGCCTAGCCTTCTCCGTCCCTCCATCGCAATAACCAGAAGTACAGGAATATTAACCTGTTTTCCATCGACTACGCTTTTCAGCCTCGCCTTAGGGACCGACTAACCCTGCGTCGATTAACGTTGCGCAGGAAACCTTGGTCTTTCGGCGTGGGTGTTTTTCACACCCATTGTCGTTACTCATGTCAGCATTCGCACTTCTGATACCTCCAGCAAGCTTCTCAACTCACCTTCACAGGCTTACAGAACGCTCCTCTACCGCATCACCTAAGTGATACCCGTAGCTTCGGTGTATGGTTTGAGCCCCGTTACATCTTCCGCGCAGGCCGACTCGACTAGTGAGCTATTACGCTTTCTTTAAAGGGTGGCTGCTTCTAAGCCAACCTCCTAGCTGTCTAAGCCTTCCCACATCGTTTCCCACTTAACCATAACTTTGGGACCTTAGCTGACGGTCTGGGTTGTTTCCCTTTTCACGACGGACGTTAGCACCCGCCGTGTGTCTCCCATGCTCGGCACTTGTAGGTATTCGGAGTTTGCATCGGTTTGGTAAGTCGGGATGACCCCCTAGCCGAAACAGTGCTCTACCCCCTACAGTGATACATGAGGCGCTACCTAAATAGCTTTCGAGGAGAACCAGCTATCTCCGAGCTTGATTAGCCTTTCACTCCGATCCACAGGTCATCCGCTAACTTTTCAACGGTAGTCGGTTCGGTCCTCCAGTTAGTGTTACCCAACCTTCAACCTGCCCATGGATAGATCGCCCGGTTTCGGGTCTATTCCCAGCGACTAGACGCCCTATTAAGACTCGCTTTCGCTACGCCTCCCCTATTCGGTTAAGCTCGCCACTGAAAATAAGTCGCTGACCCATTATACAAAAGGTACGCAGTCACCCAACAAAGTGGGCTCCCACTGCTTGTACGCATACGGTTTCAGGATCTATTTCACTCCCCTCTCCGGGGTTCTTTTCGCCTTTCCCTCACGGTACTAGTTCACTATCGGTCAGTCAGTAGTATTTAGCCTTGGAGGATGGTCCCCCCATATTCAGACAAAGTTTCTCGTGCTCCGTCCTACTCGATTTCATGACTAAGAGATTTTCGCGTACAGGGCTATCACCCACTATGGCCGCACTTTCCAGAGCGTTCCGCTAATCTCAAAGCCACTTAAGGGCTAGTCCCCGTTCGCTCGCCACTACTAAGGGAATCTCGGTTGATTTCTTTTCCTCAGGGTACTTAGATGTTTCAGTTCCCCTGGTTCGCTTCTTAAGCCTATGTATTCAGCTTAAGATACCTAACTTATGTTAGGTGGGTTCCCCCATTCAGACATCTCCGGATCAAAGTCTGTTTGCCGACTCCCCGAAGCTTTTCGCAGGCTACCACGTCTTTCATCGCCTCTGACTGCCAAGGCATCCACCGTATGCGCTTCTTCACTTGACCATATAACCCCAAGCAATCTGGTTATACTGTGAAGACGACATTCGCCGAAAATTCGATAATACTCAATTAAGAGCAACTCACAAATTTTACCTTAGCCTGATCCGTTACCAGTGAAAGTAACGTTCAGTCTATCTTTCTATCACATACCCAAATTTTTAAAGAACGATCTAGCCAAAGACTAGAAATCAACATTCACCATCATCACGATGGAATGCTCATTTCTAAGCTTTCAACAAACAGAAGCAGTAGTGGTGGAGCCAAACGGGATCGAACCGTTGACCTCCTGCGTGCAAGGCAGGCGCTCTCCCAGCTGAGCTATGGCCCCGTATTGCTACAGGATCCCACACAAAAATTGGTGGGTCTGGGCAGATTCGAACTGCCGACCTCACCCTTATCAGGGGTGCGCTCTAACCAACTGAGCTACAGACCCAATTTCGAGCTATCCGGCCGGCCTCACCCTGCTCTTTACCACAAAGCATGGGGTGCGCTCTAACCAACCAAGCTACAACCCGTTAGGGCTGCTTCTTATCGTCTTCTTCAATGAATCAAGCAATTCGTGTGGGAACTTATGGAGCAGCTGATGTCGTCGATTAAGGAGGTGATCCAGCCGCAGGTTCCCCTACGGCTACCTTGTTACGACTTCACCCCAGTCATGAATCACACCGTGGTAACCGTCCTCCCGAAGGTTAGACTAGCTACTTCTGGTGCAACCCACTCCCATGGTGTGACGGGCGGTGTGTACAAGGCCCGGGAACGTATTCACCGCGACATTCTGATTCGCGATTACTAGCGATTCCGACTTCACGCAGTCGAGTTGCAGACTGCGATCCGGACTACGATCGGTTTTCTGGGATTAGCTCCACCTCGCGGCTTGGCAACCCTCTGTACCGACCATTGTAGCACGTGTGTAGCCCAGGCCGTAAGGGCCATGATGACTTGACGTCATCCCCACCTTCCTCCGGTTTGTCACCGGCAGTCTCCTTAGAGTGCCCACCATTACGTGCTGGTAACTAAGGACAAGGGTTGCGCTCGTTACGGGACTTAACCCAACATCTCACGACACGAGCTGACGACAGCCATGCAGCACCTGTCTCAATGTTCCCGAAGGCACCAATCCATCTCTGGAAAGTTCATTGGATGTCAAGGCCTGGTAAGGTTCTTCGCGTTGCTTCGAATTAAACCACATGCTCCACCGCTTGTGCGGGCCCCCGTCAATTCATTTGAGTTTTAACCTTGCGGCCGTACTCCCCAGGCGGTCAACTTAATGCGTTAGCTGCGCCACTAAGAGCTCAAGGCTCCCAACGGCTAGTTGACATCGTTTACGGCGTGGACTACCAGGGTATCTAATCCTGTTTGCTCCCCACGCTTTCGCACCTCAGTGTCAGTATCAGTCCAGGTGGTCGCCTTCGCCACTGGTGTTCCTTCCTATATCTACGCATTTCACCGCTACACAGGAAATTCCACCACCCTCTACCATACTCTAGCTCGTCAGTTTTGAATGCAGTTCCCAGGTTGAGCCCGGGGATTTCACATCCAACTTAACGAACCACCTACGCGCGCTTTACGCCCAGTAATTCCGATTAACGCTTGCACCCTCTGTATTACCGCGGCTGCTGGCACAGAGTTAGCCGGTGCTTATTCTGTCGGTAACGTCAAGACACCAACGTATTAGGTTAATGCCCTTCCTCCCAACTTAAAGTGCTTTACAATCCGAAGACCTTCTTCACACACGCGGCATGGCTGGATCAGGCTTTCGCCCATTGTCCAATATTCCCCACTGCTGCCTCCCGTAGGAGTCTGGACCGTGTCTCAGTTCCAGTGTGACTGATCATCCTCTCAGACCAGTTACGGATCGTCGCCTTGGTGAGCCATTACCTCACCAACTAGCTAATCCGACCTAGGCTCATCTGATAGCGCAAGGCCCGAAGGTCCCCTGCTTTCTCCCGTAGGACGTATGCGGTATTAGCGTCCGTTTCCGAGCGTTATCCCCCACTACCAGGCAGATTCCTAGGCATTACTCACCCGTCCGCCGCTCTCAAGAGAAGCAAGCTTCTCTCTACCGCTCGACTTGCATGTGTTAGGCCTGCCGCCAGCGTTCAATCTGAGCCATGATCAAACTCTTCAGTTCAAACATCTTTGGGTTTTTAAGAAACCCTAAACTTGGCTCAGCAATCGTTGGTTACATCTTTGATTTCTCGCGGAGTAACTTGTGATGCTGATAATCTTGTTGACTATCAGTCTGACTCCACAAGCACCCACACGAATTGCTTGATTCAGTTGTTAAAGAGCGGTTGGTTAAGATCTTTC
>NZ_JAVLRV010000003.1:8016-31034 GCF_055803035.1 Pseudomonas sp. 300
CTCTCGTTAGCGGGAGGCGAATTCTACAGCGTTACTCGCTGCTGTCAACACCTCTTTTTCTCCGCTTTCGACCGAGAAGATCGAACCGTCAATTGAGCGACAACACACTGCTCAACCAACTCCTTCTGGGCTTCGATGACCTGAAGCAACTCGCTGCCGAAAACTGCGTAACTCTTTGTTTACCAAGGAGTTTTCCGTTTCGACTGCNAAGCAACTCGCTGTCGAAAACTGCGTAACTCTTTGTTTACCAAGGAGTTTTCCGTTTCGACTGCACCGGAAGTGGGGAGAATTATAGACTTCCAGAATCTGCCGTCAACACCTAATTCCAGCTTTATTCGGATTTAAGCGAAATACGTGCAAATGCCTTCTTTCCAGCTTGGCAAACGTGAGTCGCACCCAGTACGTATATAAAGGTGCGATCCACAACCTCACCATCTATACGCACACCGCCAGAATTCAACAAATCACGCGCCACCGCCGAGTTCTTCACCAGACCCGCCTTATTAAGGACGGCAGCGATCGGCATATCTTCGGTAGCGGTCAATTCGATTTCCGGCAGATCGTCCGGCAGCTCGCCATCCTTCATACGATTGCCCGCAGCACGATGAGCACTGGCCGCAGCCTCTTCACCATGGAAGCGTGCAACGATCTCTTCGGCCAGCTTGATCTTGATGTCGCGCGGATTGGCACCTGCCTCAACATCGGCGCGGAATGCATTGATCTCTTCCATCGAACGGAAACTGAGCAATTCGAAGTAACGCCACATCAGCGCATCCGGAATGGAAACCAGTTTGCCGTACATCACACCCGGCGCTTCCTGGATGCCGACGTAGTTGCCCAGGGACTTGGACATCTTCTTCACGCCATCCAGACCCTCGAGCAACGGCATGGTCAGAATGCACTGTGCTTCCTGACCATAACCACGTTGCAGCTCACGCCCCATCAACAGGTTGAACTTCTGATCGGTACCGCCTAGTTCGACATCCGCGCGCAAGGCAACCGAGTCGTAACCCTGAACCAGCGGATAGAGGAACTCATGAATGGCGATTGGCTGATTCGTCGTATAGCGCTTGTCGAAATCGTCGCGCTCGAGCATGCGAGCAACGGTGTACTGCGAAGTCAGGCGAATGAAGTCGGCCGGCCCCATCTGATCCATCCAGGTGGAGTTGAACGCCACCTCGGTTTTGGCCGGATCAAGAATCTTGAAGACCTGGGTCTTGTAGGTTTCGGCGTTTTCGAGAACCTGTTCGCGAGTCAACGGAGGGCGAGTTGCACTCTTACCGCTCGGATCACCGATCATCCCGGTGAAGTCACCGATGAGAAAGATCACCTGATGCCCCAGCTCCTGGAACTGGCGCAGCTTATTAATAAGCACGGTGTGACCCAGGTGCAAATCCGGCGCGGTCGGATCGAAGCCTGCCTTAATACGTAGCGGCTGGCCACGCTTGAGCTTCTCGATCAGCTCGGACTCGACCAACAGTTCTTCCGCACCACGTTTGATCAGCGCTAGCTGCTCTTCAACCGACTTCATAACAGACCCGCAAGGCTCGAATTCAAAGGGAACCAACCATACAAGATCACGCGTCAAATACAAAGTTTGGCCGGCGCAATGACGCCAATCCGCTGGCAGAGTGTCTGCGGACTTGCTTCAGGGATGATTTGGTTATATTTTATACAGTTATTTCATCTTCATCATGTCATTCATCTTTTCCAATTCATCTTTTTCAAAGTCAAAATTACCTATGACCAAAGAATCGTCTAAAGCGCCACCGCTTTACCCGAAGACCCACCTGCTCGCAGCAAGTGGCATCGCCGCCCTTCTGAGCCTGGCGCTTCTGGTATTTCCTTCCAGTGATGTAGAAGCCAAAAAGACGACCCTGAGTCTTGAACTGGAAAGCCCTGCTGAACAACTGACACAAGATCAAGACGCCGCCGACGCCGCCCAAGCCACAAATGAGCCGGCAACCTCCCCTTTTGCGCAGATCGAAAACAGCGCCGAAGAGCCCCAGCAAACCGCTCAGGCTGCACCCGCGCCGATTGTCGAAGAAAAGAAGGCACCCAACCACAGGGAAGTGATCGTCGCCAAAGGCGACACGCTTTCTACCCTGTTCGAGAAAGTCGGCCTTCCGGCGACTTCGGTGCATGAAGTGCTGGCCAGCGACAAGCAGGCCAAGCAATTCAGCCAACTCAAACATGGCCAGAAACTCGAATTCGAACTGAACCCCGAAGGCCAGCTGACCAACCTGCACAGCAAGGTCAGCGACCTCGAAAGCATCACCCTGACCAAGAATGACAAGGGTTATGTGTTCAACCGCATTACCGCCAAGCCTACCGTGCGCTCTGCCTACGTTCACGGCGTGATCAACAGCTCGCTGTCGCAGTCCGCCGCGCGTGCCGGCCTGTCCCACAGTCTGACCATGGACATGGCCAGCGTGTTTGGCTATGACGTCGACTTCGCCCAGGATATTCGCCAGGGTGACGAGTTCGACGTGATCTACGAACAGAAAGTCGTCAACGGCAAGGCCGTCGGCAACGGCCCGATCCTCTCCGCACGCTTCACCAACCGCGGCAAGACCTACACCGCCGTGCGCTACACCAACAAACAAGGCAACAGCAGCTATTACACTGCTGACGGCAACAGCATGCGCAAGGCGTTTATCCGTACGCCGGTGGACTTCGCCCGCATCAGTTCGAAATTCTCCATGGGTCGCAAGCACCCGATCCTGAACAAGATCCGCGCTCACAAAGGCGTCGATTACGCAGCTCCGCGCGGCACGCCAATCAAGGCGGCCGGCGATGGCAAAGTATTGTTGGCCGGTCGTCGCGGGGGCTACGGCAATACCGTGATCATCCAGCACGGCAACACCTACCGTACGCTGTATGGCCACATGCAAGGTTTCGCCAAAGGCGTGCGGACCGGCGGCACCGTCAAGCAGGGCCAAGTGATCGGTTACATCGGCACAACCGGCCTGTCCACGGGACCGCATCTGCACTACGAGTTCCAGGTCAATGGTGTGCACGTCGATCCACTGGGTCAGAAGGTGGCAATGGCCGATCCAATTTCCAAAGCAGAACGGGCACGGTTCCTCGCGCAGAGTCAGCCTCTGATGGCGCGCATGGACCAAGAGAAATCCACCCAACTGGCTTCGAGCAAGCGCTAAACCATGACGCTCTATATAGGTGTGATGTCCGGAACCAGTCTCGATGGCCTGGATATCGCGCTGGTCGAGCTGAACCCGGCGATCAAACTGATCGCCACGCATTACATCCCCATGCCCGATTCCCTGCGCACCGAGTTGCTTGGCTTGTGCGCCAGCGGCCCGGACGAGATTGCCCGCTCAGCCATCGCCCAGCAAAACTGGGTGAAACTGGCGGCGCGGGGTATTCACACCCTTCTTGATCAACAAAACCTGAAACCCGAAGACATTCGCGCAATTGGCAGCCATGGCCAGACCATTCGCCACGAACCGGCGCGTGGTTTCACGGTGCAGATCGGTAACCCTGCCCTGCTGACCGAATTGGCCGGCATCACCGTGGTCAGCGATTTCCGCAGTCGCGACGTTGCGGCAGGCGGACAAGGCGCACCATTGGTTCCAGCGTTTCACGAAGCGCTGTTTGAAGAACAGGCGGGCAACCGTGCGGTATTGAACGTCGGCGGTTTCAGCAACCTCAGCCTGATCGAAGCCGGCAAGCCAGTAGCCGGTTTCGACTGTGGCCCCGGAAACGTGCTGCTGGACGCGTGGATTCATCAGCAACGCGGCGAAAACTTTGATCGTGACGGCCAATGGGCTGGCAGCGGAAAAGTCGAACCTGTTCTGCTGAAAGCGCTACTCAGTGATCCGTTCTTCGTGACCAAGGGCCCGAAGAGCACCGGTCGCGAAGTGTTCAATCTGCCATGGCTGACACAGCATCTTTCGAATTTGCCGACCTTCGCCGCCGAAGACGTGCAAGCAACACTGCTCGAGCTGACCGCACTGACCATCGTCGAGTCACTGCAAAGCGCTCAAGCGGATACCCAAGAGTTGCTGGTCTGCGGTGGCGGTGCACACAACGCCACGCTGATGAAGCGCTTGGCCAGCCTGCTGCCAAACGCTAACGTCAGCAGCACCGCCACTCACGGCGTAGACCCGGACTGGGTCGAAGCCATGGCCTTCGCCTGGCTGGCCCATTGCTGCCTGGAAGGCATTGCGGCCAATCGCCCAAGCGTCACTGGCGCCCGCGGCTTGCGCGTACTCGGCGCCATCTACCCGGCCTGAAACCGAACCCCGGACAGCAAAACGCCGCATGACCCCAAGGTCATGCGGCGTTTGCTCATACGGTGAAACGCGATCAGATCGAGAACGAAGAGCCACAGCCACACGTGGTGCTGGCGTTCGGGTTCTTGATGACAAAACGCGAACCTTCCAGACCCTCCTGATAATCCACCTCGGCGCCTGCCAGGTACTGGAAGCTCATCGGATCGACGACCAGACTCACACCTTCGCGCTCGACGATGGTGTCGTCATCGGCCACTTCTTCATCGAAGGTGAAGCCGTACTGAAAACCTGAACAACCGCCGCCCGTAACGAATACGCGCAGCTTCAAGCGATCATTCCCCTCTTCATCGACCAGACTCTTCACCTTGTGCGCGGCACCGTGAGTGAATTGCAAAGCCGTGGGGGTGAAGGATTCGACGCTCATGCTGACTATCTCCCGGCGTTACGCCGCCATAATGCGTGATGACGCGCATTATCCGCTTCTCCTAGAAAATCGGTCAACTATTGTTACGGTATATCAATAAACCCGATTGCCGGTGCGAAACGCAAAAAGGCCCGTTCAACGGGCCTTTTTGCTGAGCGGGCTAAAGCCTTACGGCAGCATGCCGGCGTGCGACAAGCCCAGACGCTCATCCAGACCGAACAGGATGTTCAGATTCTGCACCGCCTGACCCGACGCACCTTTGACCAGGTTATCGATGACTGACAACACAACCACCAGATCACCGTCCTGCGGACGATGCACGGCGAGACGGCAGACGTTGGCGCCGCGCACGCTGCGGGTTTCCGGATGGCTGCCTGCCGGCATCACATCAACGAACGGTTCATTGGCATAACGCTTTTCAAACAGCGCCTGCAGATCCACCGAACGATCCACGACCGTCGCATAGAGCGTCGAGTGAATGCCGCGAATCATAGGCGTCAGGTGTGGAACGAAGGTCAGGCCGACCTCCTGTCCTGCTGCACGACGCAGCCCCTGGCGAATTTCCGGCAAGTGACGATGACCTTTGACGGCGTAGGCCTTCATGCTTTCCGACGTCTCGGAGTACAGCGAACCTACGGCAGCGCCACGACCGGCACCGCTGACACCGGATTTGCAGTCAGCGATCAAGCGCGAGGTATCGGCCAGGCCGGCTTCGAGCAATGGCAGAAAACCCAATTGCGTTGCGGTAGGGTAGCAACCCGGCACGGCGATCAGGCGAGCCTTTTTGATCTGCTCGCGATTGACTTCCGGCAAGCCGTAGACTGCTTCATCCAGCAGTTCCGGCGCGCCGTGAGGCTGGCCGTACCACTTGGCCCACTCATCGGCATCTTGCAGACGGAAGTCCGCCGACAGGTCGATGACCTTGGTCCCGGCCGCCAGCAGTTCACCGGCCAGCGCGTGGGCGACACCGTGAGGCGTGGCGAAGAACACCACGTCGCAAGCACCCAGCGTCTTGATGTCCGGAACGCTGAACGCCAGGCCGTCGTAATGGCCGCGCAGGTTCGGGTACATATCAGCCACGGCCAGACCGGCCTCGGATCGGGAAGTGATCACTACCACTTCTGCTTGCGGATGCTGTGCCAACAGACGCAGCAGTTCGACACCGGTGTAACCCGTGCCGCCGACGATACCGACCTTGACCATAAACCTGCCCTCAACGAACCCACTGGAAAGCCGTCGATAATAGGGCCCGTATCGCCCTGCGACAACCGTCAAGGTGACGTGCGGACGCTCTACCCTCTACTATCTTCGCTACCGTGAACCTGGGAATAACTAAAAATGCTTTATCTGTGGCTCAAAGCGCTTCATATCATCAGCATGGTCTGCTGGTTTGCCGGCCTGTTTTACCTGCCGCGCCTGTTCGTCTATCACGCCCAAAGCGAAGACACTGTCAGCAAGGAACGCTTCAGCCTCATGGAACGCAAGCTGTATCGCGGCATCATGGGCCCGGCGATGATCGCCACGCTGATTTTTGGTATTGCACTGATTGCGCTGAACCCAAGCATATTCAGTCAAGGCGCCTGGATTCACGCCAAATTGACGCTGGTGGTCATCCTGATCGGCTACCACCACATGTGCGGCGCACAGGTGAAACGTTTTGCCCGTGGCGAGAACACCCGCAGCCATGTCTTTTTTCGCTGGTTCAATGAAGTGCCGGTTCTGATATTGCTGGCTATCGTAATTCTGGTCGTCGTTCGGCCGTTTTAACTTCAATCAGCACCACTCACCGGGGTACTTCCAATGTCGCTGCCCGCTTTGCTCGAACAACGTTTGCGTCTGCCCGTGGTGGCAGCGCCGATGTTCCTGATTTCCAACCCGCAACTGGTGCTCGCCTGCTGCCGTAACGGCGTGGTGGGCAGCTTCCCCGCGCTGAACCAGCGTGAGAGCAGCGGCTTCAAGGCCTGGCTGGAAGAGATCGAAGCAGGGCTGGCGACACTGGAGAACCCGGCGCCTTATGCAGTGAATCTGATCGTCCACAACAGTAACCCGCGCCTGCAAGCGGACCTGGACATCTGTATCGAGCACAAGGTGCCGATTGTGATTACCAGCCTTGGCGCCGTGAAAGAACTGGTCGATGCGGTGCACAGCTATGGCGGCCTGGTGTTCCATGACGTAACCACTCGACGTCACGCAGAGAAAGCAGCGGAGGCTGGCGTGGATGGTTTGATCGCCGTGGCCGCGGGCGCCGGTGGACACGCGGGCACCTGGAGCCCGTTTTCGCTGATTGCCGAAATCCGCCAGTTCTTCGACAAAACGCTGCTGCTCGCCGGCTGCCTGAACCACGGTCACGAGATACTCGCGGCACAATTGCTCGGTGCGGATCTGGCCTACTTCGGTACGCGATTTATCGGCACCGCTGAAAGTCATGCGCCAGACGCCTACAAAGAGATGCTGCTGAACGCCAGAGCGGCCGACATCATCCATACGCCGGCGGTGTCGGGCGTACCGGCGAGCTTTATGCGCCAGAGCCTGGAAGCGGCCGGTTTCGACATGGCAGCGTTGCAAAACAAGGGCGAAGTCAATTTCGGCTCCAAGCTCAAGCCGTTGAGCGATGAAGCGAAGGCCTGGAAAACCGTGTGGTCCGCCGGCCAGGGTGTCGGAGAGATCGACGATTTGCCGAGCGTGGATCAATTGGTTGCACGTCTGGACACTGAATACCGCAAGGCGCTGGAGCAGGCAGCACAACTGCCGACACGCTGGCCGCGCTAGCAGGAAATTTGGCCAGTCATCATCGACTGGCCTTACACTCCGGACTTGCAACTCTCTAACTATTCAAACACTCGCGACAAGGATGCCTCGCAATGAGCGACAACCGTTTCAAGATCGTATTCGACGGCGCTCTGCTGCCAGGTGTCGAGATCGCCACTGCCAAACTCAATCTGGCGGAGTTGTACAAAAGCGAAGTGGCCGCCATCGAACGGCTGTTCAACGGCCAGACGGTCACGCTCAAGCAAGGCCTGTCGCAGACCGACGCGCAAACCTACCTCCAGGCACTGACGAAAACCGGCATTGATGCCCGCATCGAAGCCGAACCCTCGATTGAACTGAACCTGGCCGACGCCCAGCACCACGCCCCTGCCAGCAGCCAACCCGTGTTCGCAGACCCTGAGTCGCCTTATGCACCACCTCAAGCCAGAGTCGGCGAAAGCCTGCCGCCGTTCGGCACGCTCAAGCCTTTCGGCGTCGAGGGACGCATCGGTCGTTTGCGCTATCTGGCCTGGACCATGGTGCTGACGCTGGTCATGCTCGGCGTCGGGTCGGTCTTGGCCATTTTCGCCATCGCCCTGATCAGCAGCGATTCGACCGCTGGCCTGATTGTCGGAGGCCTGGTGGTATTTTTCCTGTGCATCGCCATCGCAGTCGTCAGCATTCAGATCAGCGTTCAACGGCTGCACGATATTGGCTGGTCCGGCTGGCTCTGGTTGCTGAATCTCGTGCCATTCGTGGGCAGTTTCTTTCCGTTCGTGATCATGTGCGTGCCAGGCACCAACATCGCCAATCGCTACGGCCCTCCACCACCGCCGAACACCACGGCGGTCAAAGTGCTGTCTTCGCTGTGGATCGTGGTGATTGCCCTCGGCCTTGTTGGTCTGTTGGCGGGTGGCTTCAGTGCGATCCAGCAAGAGTACGAAACCGCTGCCGAAACCAGCTATGACAGCGGCTCGGTAACCACCGACGAAGTGGAAGTCGAGCCCGCCGAAGAGGCGGAACAAGTACCGGATTCCACAGACGATGAAGCCGAAGAAGCCCCGGCCCCTGTAGACTCTGCGAAAGAATGAACAGCGCTCCCCGCCCGTGACACCTGCGTCGCCGGCGCGGAGCTGTTGCGATGGAGAACTGCATGACCCGTTACGCTCTGATCACTGGCGCCTCCAGTGGCATCGGCTTGGCGATGGCCGAAGCGCTGGCCCGCCGTGGCCGCAGCCTGATTCTGGTGGCACGACAGCGTGATCAGCTGGAAAGTATTGCAATTGAACTGACCCAACGCTTTGGTGTGGAAGTGTTGTTCCGCGCCTGCGACCTCGGCGAGCCTCTGCGCCTGTCCGGGTTTCTGCTGGAACTGGAAGAAGGTGACCGGCAGATCGACCTGCTGGTGAACTGCGCCGGCATCGGCACCTGCGGCCCATTCCTCGCGCAGGACTGGATGACCGAGCAAGACCTGATCGAAGTGAACATTCTGGCCCTGACTCGCCTGTGCCACGCCATCGGCAACAGCATGGCCTTGCAGGGTGGCGGGCAGATTCTGAACGTCGCGTCTGTCGCAGCGTTCCATCCCGGCCCGTGGATGAGCACTTACTACGCCAGCAAAGCCTATGTGCTGCACTTTTCCGAAGGGTTGCGCGTCGAACTGAAGAAATGCGCAGTCAAGGTTTCCGTACTCTGCCCCGGCCCGACCCGCACCGCGTTTTTCCGCACTGCCCAGCTGAACAGCGACAAACTGGTCCAGAGCAAACTGTTGATGAGCCCCGAGGAAGTCGCGCTGTATACAGTGAGGGCACTGGAAAAAAATCGCGCCATTATTATTCCGGGCCGGCTGAACCGATGGTTCGCTTTCCTGCCACGGCTCGGCTCACGCTGGTTGATCAGGACCCTCACCGGCATGGTCAACAAGGCCTATTGCCCGCGTTGATCAAGCTTCAAGGCAAAAGGCTGGGCTCGGGGATCCCCCATGAGTACACTCAGGCCAGACCAAATAACGGAGAAAACAGCTGTGGATACTCTGTTCACCAAAATCATCAACCGGGAAATCCCGGCGAAGATCATTTACGAGGACGACCAGGTACTGGCCTTCCACGACATCGCCCCACAGGCACCGGTGCATTTTCTGGTGATCCCGAAGAAACCGGTGCGCACCCTCAACGACCTCACCGAGGACGACAAGGCATTGGCCGGGCATATCCTGTTCACTGCCCAGCGCCTGGCACTGGAACTGGGTTGCGAAAAAGGCTTTCGCGTTGTCATGAACTGCAATGAAGAAGGTGGGCAAACTGTTTACCACATTCATATGCACGTACTGGGTCAGCGCCAGATGCATTGGCCGCCGGGTTGATTCATACCCCGCCCCTGCAGGAACCCGGCTTGCCGGCGATGGCGTCATCGAGACCGCCACCGCCGGCAAGCCGGCTCCTGCACATGCAACCTGCGTCGCAATGACCCAGCGCAAACCTTCCCCGGCCGATTGGGTTAAACTGGCCGCCGAGATTCCTCCCGGAGATCAGCATGACTACCCAACGTCACTACTCGCCGATTGACCGCCTTCTGCTGCAAGCCGATGCCGCGATGCGTACCCTGCTGCCGTTCAGTGGCCAGCCGTACCGTCCGTCTCCCGCGATTGTGCAGCCGGAAGCGCAAATGAGCGACGAAGACACCCGGCACGTCGCCGGTCTGATGCGCATCAACCACACCGGCGAAGTCTGCGCCCAGGCGCTGTATCAGGGGCAGGCCCTGACCGCCAAGTTGCCGCACGTGCGCGCCGCCATGGAACATGCCGCCGAAGAAGAAATCGACCACCTTGTCTGGTGCGAGCAACGCATCAAGCAGTTGGGCAGCCATACCAGCATTCTCAACCCGCTGTTCTATGGCATGTCGTTCGGGATTGGCGCGGTGGCCGGGTTGATCAGCGACAAGGTCAGCCTGGGGTTCGTGGCTGCTACCGAGCATCAGGTGTGCAAGCACTTGAACGAGCACCTTGAACAGTTGCCGGCCGAGGACGAAAAGTCCCGGGCGATTCTTGAACAGATGCGGACTGATGAAGAACACCATGCCGAAAGCGCGCTGGAGGCCGGGGGCTTTCGTTTTCCGGCACCGGTGAAGTTCGGAATGAGCTTGATGGCCAAGGTCATGACCAAGAGTACTTATCGGATCTGATTTCAGTTTTTTTGCCGGAGCGAGCTTGCTTCTACAAGGGCAAGACATAAAAAAGGCGACTACCGTGAGGTAGTCGCCTTTTTTGTGTTCGAAAATCTTAGGTCGGCATGTTGCGCGCGTAGAAGATTTCGAGCATTTCGTGTTTCACACGGTCGGTCACTTGAGCACGTTGCTCAGAGGACAGGTTGTTGGTCGCGTCGCCGAACAGGTAGTTATCCAGTTCGAAGTTCTTCAACAGCATTTTGGTGTGGAACAGGTTTTCCTGGTACACGTTCACGTCGGTCATCTGGTACGCGTCGCGGGTGTCGTCGGAGAGGTAGTTCTGAATCGAGTTGATCTCGTGATCGATGAAGTGCTTGTTGCCTTCGACGTCACGGGTGAAACCGCGCACGCGATAATCCACGGTCACGATGTCCGAATCGAACTGGTGAATCAGGAAATTGAGCGCTTTAAGCGGTGAAATGACGCCACAGGTCGACACGTCAATGTCCACACGGAAAGTTGCAATACCGGCGTCCGGATGGATTTCCGGGTAGGTGTGCACCGTGATGTGGCTTTTGTCGAGGTGGGCCAGGATGATTTCGGGCAACGGGCCTGGCGACTCTTCGATCTGGCTGTCGGTCGGGGTCACCGGCTCTTCAGAGATCAGAATCGTGACGCTGGCGCCCTGTGGGTCGTAGTCCTGACTGGCAATGTTCAGGATGTTGGCACCAATGATATCGACAACTTCTGTGAGGATCTGCGTCAGGCGTTTCGCGTTGTACTCTTCATTGATGTACTCGACGTAAGCCTGCTGGTCTTGCGGGGTTTCCGCGTAGCAGATGTCATAGATGTTGAAGCTCAAGGTCTTTGTCAGGTTATTGAACCCGTGGAGCTTGAGTTTGCTTTTCACCGTTAAAAACTCTCTATGTATTGCGGCCCGGGCCGCGTGATCAAGCATGCCCGTCAGATGCGAACGACGCACCTGCGTAGGACGGTTAACACCTCTTCGCGATGGCGATTTTGGTTGTCTGTTCGGGCGAGCGGCCGGTCGGCTGACGGACCACTACCCTGAAAAAAGTGGCGCATTATGCAGACGTCAGCTTGGGATCGCCAGAGTCTGCACTGCTTTTATGATAGTTGAATGTCGATTCAACCGAGTTCGATGATTTCGTAGTCGTGGGTAATCGCAACACCGGCCGCGCCGAGCATGATCGACGCCGAGCAATACTTCTCGGCAGACAGCTCGATGGCGCGTTTGACCTGGGCTTCTTTCAGCCCGCGGCCCTTGACCACAAAGTGCATGTGAATCTTGGTGAAGACCTTCGGGTCCTCGGTCGCACGTTCGGCTTCAAGGAAAGCTTCGCAGCTCTCGACGGCCTGACGGGACTTCTTGAGGATGCTGACCACGTCGAAATTGCTGCAACCGCCGACGCCCAGCAGGAGCATTTCCATCGGCCGGACACCCAGGTTACGACCACCGGCATCGGGTGGACCGTCCATGACCACGACATGACCGCTACCGGATTCGCCGAGGAACATGGCTTCGCCAGCCCATTGGATGCGTGCCTTCATCGCCAAGACTCCACTGTCTAAAAAAGGGTCGCCAGCTTAGCACAGGGCTCTGGATTGACAGCGCTCGCCGTCCTAGGACGATAGCCTTCTGCGTTGTAGGTAAAATCTCGAATATTGCAGGAAGTGTCTGTTAAGCTGGCGCCAATTCGCTGGCGCATAGCCAGCTTTGTAGCAACCTCAGCGCCTCATAAAAAAACCAAACACACCGTGCAGTCTTTTCGGGATACAACCATGGTTGCTATTGCCCCTACCCCCAAAATCAAGAACCTCGACAAGCTGTTGATGCATTGCCAACGCCGTCGTTATGCGGCCAAGAGCAATATCATTTGCGCCGGCGACCGCTCGGAGACGCTGTTCTTCATTATCAAAGGCTCGGTCACCATCCTGATCGAGGATGACGACGGCCGTGAAATGATCATCGCCTATCTGAACTCCGGAGACTTTTTCGGCGAGCTGGGTCTGTTTGAACAGGCTGGCCTGGAACAAGAGCGCAGCGCCTGGGTGCGGGCCAAGATCGAGTGCGAAGTAGCGGAAATCAGCTACGCGAAGTTCCGCGAATTGTCCCAACAAGACCCGGACATTCTTTACGTACTCAGCGGACAAATCGCACAGCGCCTGCGCAACACCACGCGCAAAGTCGGCGACCTCGCCTTCTTCGACGTGACTGGCCGCGTTGCCCGTTGCCTGCTGGAATTGTGCAAACAGCCCGATGCGATGACCCACCCTGATGGCATGCAGATCAAGGTGACACGTCAGGAAATCGGGCGAATTGTCGGGTGTTCCCGCGAGATGGTTGGCCGCGTACTCAAGGATCTCGAGGAACGCAACCTGGTCGACGTCAAAGGCAAGACCATGGTGGTCTTCGGTACGCGCTAAACCTTGAACATGTCTGCCAGCAACTGGCGATAGAGCGCGTCGAGCCGCCCCAGTGCGTCCGGCGCAGCAAACTTCTCATGGAGCGCGATGTGGCTCTCGGCGCGGACACGCTGCTCCAGGCCGCAGGCCTCATTGAAGCGATTGACCGCCGCGACCATCGATTCGCGCTCGTTATCCAGCAACAACGCACCGTGCACCAGGCCGACCGGACGCGTGCCGCCCTTGCTCTGGCGCCAGCGCTGAGCGGTGCCGACCATCTTGCGTCCATCGAGGTTGACGTTGAAACGTCCGTCGCAGAACGCGCCGTCCACTTCACCCAGGGACGAAACGCCACCCAGTTCATCCAGTAACTGGCAGATCGGATCGCAGAGTCGACGGTAAGCGCTTTCGATGCGGTTCTGGTCACCCTCGCTGCGCGGCGGGGCGTAGACCAAAGCGATGTTGATGGTTGAAGCCGATTGCGGCACCGGCTCGCCACCGGTTTCGCGCAACAGTACTGGCCAGCCTGCGGCGGCAGATACTTCGCACGCGGCTTCGAAACCAGGCAGGCGATTCAAGCGGCGCGGCATGACCAGTGCCCGATCACTGGGTTGCCAGAACAACAGACCGAATTCTGAGTCGCCGGTGCAGACTGAGGCCAGCAAATCCTGTTCGGCTTGCAGGCCTGCTTCTACAGTCAGAGAGATTGGTTGGGGCATGGACGACTCCGTAAGACCTGACGTCTTTGGGGTACTTGATGGCCTCTTCGCGGGCAAGCCCGCTCCCACAGGGGATCGGGCGCCTGCAAAAATGTCTCAGTCGAGGGTCGAGCCGCTGACCGCAACACCACGCTCAGGGAAGAACAGACGCTGAAGCTCGGTGCCCGGGCTTTCGGCGCGCATGAACGCTTCGCCCACCAGGAACGCATACACGTCGCTGATTTCCATCAGTTCGACATCGGCCCGATTGAGGATGCCGCTCTCAGTGATCACCAAACGATCGCGCGGAATCTGTGGCAACAGGTCCAGGGTGGTTTCGAGGCTGACGTCAAAGGTGTGCAGGTTGCGGTTGTTCACGCCGACCAGCGGCGTGTCGAGGGTTTTCAAGGCCCGGTCCAGTTCGTCGCCGTCATGGACTTCCACCAACACGTCGAGGCCAACGCTTTTTGCCACCGCTGCCAGCTCGGCCATCTTCACGTCGTCCAGTGCGGAGACGATCAACAGCACGCAGTCGGCGCCCAACGCACGAGCCTCGACGATCTGATACGGATCAATCATGAAATCCTTGCGGATCACCGGCAGTTTGCACGCCGCCCTGGCCTGTTGCAGATACGCATCAGCGCCCTGGAAGTAATCGATATCGGTCAACACTGACAGACAGGTCGCGCCGCCCTTCTCGTAGCTGCGGGCGATATCGGCAGGAACGAAGTTCTCGCGAATCACACCTTTGCTAGGCGAAGCTTTCTTGATTTCAGCAATGACCGCAGGCTGCTTGAGCTTGGCCTGCGTCAACAATGCCTTGGCAAAACCACGGGGTGCATCGGCCGCCTTGGCCAGACTTTCCAGCTCCGCCAGACTCACACGAGCGCTACGCTCGGCGACTTCCTGGACTTTGCGCGCCAGAATGTTTTCCAGAACCGTCGGTACACTCATCCCTCATTCTCCACTTTGAATACCGCGGTAAATGCACCCAACTCCTCAAGTTTTTCCCGGGCGAGGCCTGTGTGCAGCGCATCGTGCGCCAGGGCAACACCTTCTTT
Organism: Pseudomonas sp. 300; assembly: GCF_055803035.1. NCBI lineage: Bacteria > Pseudomonadati > Pseudomonadota > Gammaproteobacteria > Pseudomonadales > Pseudomonadaceae > Pseudomonas > Pseudomonas sp. 300. The sequence goes on from NZ_JAVLRV010000003.1 coordinate 22,793, forward strand.
CAAACTGGTCGCCAGGTCGGCGGCGTATAGCGCAGCACCGGCATTGAGCACGATCATCTCGGCAGCTTTCTGACCGCTCTCGGTCTTGCGCTTGCCCAAGGCATCGCGAATCAGCTCGAGCGAAGCGGCCGGGCTTTCCACCGCCAGGCCGTGCAGGCTCTGGCTCTTCATGCCCAAATCTTCCGGCTCGACCCAATACTCGGTGATCTGGTCATTCTTCAATTCCGCCACGAAGGTCGGCGCCGCCAGACTGAACTCGTCCAGGCCATCCTTCGAGTGCACCACCAGCACGTGCTTGCTGCCCAAACGCTGCAAGACCTCGGCCAACGGCCGGCACAGCGCCTGGCTGAATACGCCCACCACCTGATGTTTCACGCCGGCCGGATTCGTAAGCGGGCCGAGCATGTTGAACAGGGTGCGCAAACCCAGATCCTTGCGCGGACCGGCGGCGTGCTTCATGGCACTGTGATGGGTCTGGGCAAACATGAAGCCGATGCCGACGTTGTCGATGCAACGCGCCACCTGAACGGGGGTCAGGTTCAGGTAGATGCCCGCCGCTTCCAGCAGATCGGCACTACCGCTTTTACCCGACACCGCACGGTTACCGTGCTTGGCCACGGTGCAACCGGCCGCGGCCACCACGAACGAAGAAGCCGTCGAAACGTTGAAAATGTTGGCCCCGTCACCGCCGGTGCCGACCACATCGACGACGCCGTCGAGGGTCTTGAGTTCGACCTTGTCCGCCAGCTCGCGCATGACCGACACGGCGCCGACGATCTCGTCGATGCTTTCGCTCTTCATGCGCATGGCCATCATGAACGCGCCGATCTGCGCGTCCGTGCACTGCCCGGTCATGATTTCGCGCATCACATCGCGCATTTCATCAGTGCTGAGGTCGAGGTGGTCGACGATACGGCCCAGGGCTGTCTTGATATTCATGGAAAGTCCTTAGCGCGTGCCGCCGGTTTGTTTGAGGAAGTTGGCGAACAGCTCGTGGCCCTGTTCAGTCAGGATAGACTCAGGGTGGAACTGCACACCTTCAATGTTCAACGTCTTGTGGCGCAGGCCCATGATCTCGTCGACAGAGCCGTCTTCAAGCTGGGTCCAGGCGGTCAGCTCCAGGCAGTCCGGCAAGGTTTCGCGCTTGACGATCAGCGAGTGATAACGGGTGACGGTCAGCGGATGGTTCAGGCCTTCGAAGACACCTTTGTCTTCATGAAACACCGGGCTGGTCTTGCCGTGCATCACCTGCCGGGCGCGAACCACATCGCCGCCGAAGGCCTGGCCAATGGACTGATGGCCCAGGCACACACCCAGGATCGGCAATTTGCCGCCAAAATGTTTGATCACATCAATCGATACGCCCGCTTCCGTCGGCGTGCAAGGGCCGGGAGAAACGACGATCCGCTCAGGGTTGAGGGCTTCGATTTCGGCGATGGTGAGCTCGTCGTTGCGCACGACTTTGACCTCGGCCCCGAGCTCACCGAGGTATTGCACAACGTTGTAAGTAAAAGAGTCGTAGTTATCGATCATCAGCAACATGGCTTGAGAACCTCTTGAATTCACTGACTATAAAGACTGCCTTCGAATGAATGACCCGCAGCGTCCAGCGCTTTGTCAGGCAAAGCGACATGGCATACGGGGCACGTTCTTCAGTCAGCTTTCCGGGGTTTGTTCAGCCAGGGCGACTGCGCGGAACATGGCACGACGCTTGTTCAGGGTTTCTTCCCATTCCAGCGCCGGCACCGAGTCGGCAACGATGCCGCCACCGGCCTGCACGTGCAGTTCGCCGTTCTTGATCACGGCGGTGCGGATCGCAATCGCCGTGTCCATGTTGCCGTTCCAGGCGAAGTAACCGACCGCGCCGCCGTAGACGCCGCGCTTGACCGGCTCCAGTTCGTCGATGATTTCCATCGCACGAATCTTCGGCGCGCCGGACAAGGTGCCCGCCGGCAGGATTGCCCGTAATGCGTCCATCGCCGTCAGCCCGGCCTTTAATTGCCCGGTGACGTTGGAAACAATGTGCATCACGTTGGAATAACGCTCGATGACCATCTTCTCGGTGAGTTTCACCGAACCGATTTCCGAGACGCGACCGGTGTCGTTACGACCCAGGTCGATCAGCATCAAGTGCTCGGCGATTTCCTTGTCATCGGAGAGCAGGTCTTTTTCCAGTGCCAGATCGGCTTCTTCGTTGGCCCCGCGCGGGCGCGTGCCGGCAATCGGGCGCACGGTGATCAGGTTGTCTTCGACCCGCACCAGCACTTCCGGCGAACTGCCGACCACATGGAAGTCGCCGAAGTTGAAGAAGTACATGTAAGGCGTCGGGTTAAAGCAACGCAGCGCCCGGTACAGATCAATCGGCGCAGCCTTGAAGTCGATCGACATGCGCTGGGACGGCACGACCTGCATGCAGTCACCGGCGAGGATGTATTCCTTGATGGTGTCGACGGCTTTTTCGTAATCGTCCTGGGTGAAACTGGAGCGGAACACCGGGTCAGCCGATTGTTGCTTGCTGAAGTCCAGGCCACGGCGCGGAGTGATCGGCTGACGGAGTTTCTCCAGCAGCTCTTCCAGGCGCGCCTGACCTTGCTCGAAGGCGTCTTCCTGCGACGGGTCGGCCAAAACGATGGCGTGCATCTTGCCGGCGAGGTTGTCGAACACCACCACCGCATCGGACACCATCAGCAGAATGTCCGGCACGCCCAGTGGGTCCGGGTTCGGGCACTTGCCCAGTCGCTTTTCCACATAGCGCACGCAGTCGTAACCGAAGTAACCCACCAGGCCACCGTTGAAGCGCGGCAGGCCGGGGATGGTCGGAACGTTGTAGCGAGCCTTGAACTCTTCAACGAAAGTCAGCGGATCTTCCGCCTCGTGGCTTTCGATCTCGACGCCGTCGTGGGTCACGCTGACGTGATGGTCATGAACCCGCAGCACGGTGCGGCACGGCAGGCCGATGATCGAGTAGCGGCCCCACTTCTCCCCGCCCTGCACCGATTCGAGCAGGTAGGAATTGGGTTCGTCAGCCAGTTTCAGGTAGATCGACAGTGGCGTGTCGAAGTCGGCCAGGGTTTCGCAGGCAAGCGGGATGCGGTTATAGCCGGCAGCGGCCAAACGCAGGAATTCTTCGCGGATCATGGAGTAGCCTCGTGGCTTGAGGTGCTAACAGTCAGGTATGCAAACGCGCCGGCAGACCGGCCAGGAACAAGTCAGGCGCGCCAACGCCAGCGGGCCAGGGCCTTGATGACTTTCATCCAGAGTTTGCGAGTGACCACCACGATGGCGTTTCCAGAAGGGGGTTGAACAGCGTCGGCCAACGTTATCTCAGCGGCCGGATCCAGGCAACCGGGAATTAGCTTGCGCAGGTCGTCGATAACCAGCGCCGGCGACTCTTCGGCAATCGGCCGGCCATGGTTGTAGCCGTAACTGAGCGCCACACATTTGACCCCCGCAGCTTTCGCCGCCAGCACATCGCTGCGCGAGTCACCGACGAACAACGTTTGCGACGCCGGAATGTTGGCCATTTTCATCACGAAAAACAGCGCGGCCGGGTCGGGTTTCTTCTGCGGCAGGGTGTCGCCGCCGATGATCCATTTGAAATAGCGGCCGATCTTCATCTGATCCAGCAACGGCGCGACAAAGCGCTCCGGCTTGTTGGTGATCAGCGCCATCTCCACGCCTTGCTTGTTCAGCCACTTGAGGGTGTCACGTACGCCCGGATAAACCACCGTCAGGTCGTGACCGTCCTCGTAAAAGCCGTTGAACAATTCCAGCGCATGCTCGGCTTCGACCTCATCGACACCCTCGCCATCAATGTGATTGGCCAGGGCCCGACGCACCAGCATCTGCACGCGTTACCGACCCAGTCACGCACCGATTCGATGCCGACAGGCTGACGCCCGAGTTTGAGCAGCATGTTATCCACCGCCGCGGCGAGGTCAGGGACCGAATCGACCAGCGTACCGTCCAGATCGAACATCACCAGCCGTGGCAAACGCCCCGGGAACAGCTGCTCAAAGCCACTCATGGGCGGGCCAGCGCCAGCTCGGCGCGCATCTTCTCGATCACTTCCTGGTAGTTCGGCGCATTGAAGATCGCCGAGCCGGCCACGAAGGTGTCGGCGCCAGCCGCTGCGATTTCACGGATGTTGTTCACGTTCACGCCGCCGTCGATTTCCAGGCGGATGTCACGACCCGAGGCATCGATCAATGCGCGAGCTTCACGCAGCTTGTCGAGGGTGCCAGGGATGAACTTCTGCCCGCCGAAGCCCGGGTTGACGCTCATGAGCAGGATCATGTCGACCTTGTCCATCACGTACTTGAGCACGTCCAGCGGAGTCGCCGGGTTGAACACCAGGCCCGATTTGCAGCCGCCCTCGCGGATCAGTTGCAGGGAGCGGTCGACGTGCTGCGTGGCTTCCGGGTGGAAGGTAATGTAGGTCGCACCGGCTTCGATGAAGTCGCCAACGATGCGATCCACCGGGCTGACCATCAAGTGCGCGTCGATCGGCGCGGTCACGCCGTACTTGCGCAGTGCGGCGCAGACCATCGGGCCGATGGTCAGGTTCGGCACGTAGTGGTTGTCCATGACATCGAAGTGCACGAAGTCGGCGCCGGCGGCCAGAACGTTGTCCACTTCTTCACCCAGGCGGGCGAAGTCGGCGGAGAGAATCGACGGAGCAATTACGAAGGGCTGCATGACGCACCTTTTCTGAGCAGAATCACGATGGCGCGCATTGTATACCTCATGCTTTGACGCGCGCACCGTAAGGACGATGATCAGTAGGCTGCGCGGTAGATCTTCTCGATATCAATCGCACTCAGTTTGCGTGGATTGTTGCGCATCAAGCGCTCAATTCCTGCGGCCTCCACGGCCATGGCCGGGATCGCCTCCTCGGGAACGCCGAAACTGCGCAGGCCTGGCGGAATTTCTACCGCCGCGCACAATTCGGTCATTGCCTCCACGGCTTTGTCGGCCGCTTCATTGGCGCTCAGATGAGCGGTCTTCACCCCCATGGCTTCGGCAATATCCTGCATACGCTCGACGCAGGCCATCTTGTTCCAGCTCATGACATACGGCAGCAACAAGGCGTTGCTGACGCCGTGGGCAATATTGAAACGACCGCCCAGCGGATACGCCAGCGCATGCACCGCGCCGACCCCGGCATTGCCGAACGCCATGCCGGCCATCAGGCTGGCAGTGGCCATGTCTTCGCGCGCCTGCAGGTTGGAGGGGTTGGCGTAGGCCTTGGGTAACGCTTGGGTGATCAACTTGATCGCGCCGATGGCCAGCGCGTCGGTAATGGCTGAAGCATTGAGGGACAAATAAGACTCGATGGCATGCACCAGCGCATCGACGCCACTGGCGGCGGTAACGCTGCGCGGGCACGTCAGGGTCATTTGCGGGCTGACCAGTGCCACGTCCGGCAACAGATAGTCGCTGACGATGCCCTTTTTCAGCTGCGCAACCTTGTCGGAAAGGATCGCGACGTTGGTCACTTCCGAGCCGGTGCCGGCGGTGGTCGGGATGGCGATCAGCGGCGGGCCTTTGCGCGGCACCTGGTCGATGCCGAACAGATCCTCCAGCGCGCCGTGGTAACCGGCATAAGCGGCAACACTTTTGGCGATGTCGATCGCACTGCCGCCACCCAGGCCGATCAGCCCGTCGTGCCCGCCTTCGCGATAAACCCGCATGCAGTCTTCGACGATGGCGATTTCCGGATCGGGCAGCACACGGTCGAAAATCTCGTAGCTTCGGTCCCCCAGCTGCGCGAGCGCCAGTTCTACCGTACCGGACTTGACCAGCGCGGCGTCGGTGACGATCAGCGGGTTGTCGATGTCCAGGCGCGTGAGTTCGGCGGACAGTTGCTCGATGGCAGCCGCGCCGGTGATCAGTTTGTGGGCGATTTTGAAAGAGGAAAGACTCATCGTGCGCAGCCTCTTATAGATAGGGGAGCTGGGCACAATAGTAGCTGGGGATTCGGGTTTGTCTGCTATTCAGGGTGTGAATGACCAACGATCCCGAAACCACCACAAAACAACTGTGGGAGCGAGCCTGCTCGCGATGGCGGTGTGTCAGTCAACATCAATGTTGAATGTCAGGTCGCAATCGCCAGCAGGCTCGCTCCCACAGGGGATGGTGTGAGCCGTCAGACTTGGGCGGTGCGCAATTTCTCGCTGCGGCCACGCAGCCATTCCAGGGTCAGCAGCAGAATCACCGAGAAGGCGATCAGCAGTGTCGCCGCAGCGGCAATCGTCGGGCTGAGGTTTTCGCGGATGCCGCTGAACATTTGCCGAGGCAAGGTCGCTTGCTCGGGACCGGCGAGGAACAACGTCACCACCACTTCATCGAACGAGGTCGCGAAGGCAAACAGTGCCCCGGAAATCACACCCGGAGCAATCAGCGGCAGGGTCACGCGACGGAACGCCGTCAGCGGCGAAGCCCCGAGACTGGCAGCCGCACGCACCAGATTGTGGTTAAACCCCTGCAACGTCGCCGACACGGTAATGATCACAAACGGCACGCCCAACACCGCGTGCACCACGATCAGTGAGAAGAAGCTGTTGCCCAGACCCAACGGGGCGAAGAACAAGTAACTCGCCACCCCGATGATCACCACCGGCACCACCATCGGCGAAATCACCAGTGCCATCACCAGCGCCTTGCCCGGGAAGTCGCCGCGGGTCAGACCAATCGCCGCCAGCGTGCCGAAAATCATCGCCAGCACGGTCGCCGCCGGGGCGACGATGATGCTGTTCTTCAGTGCGCGCATCCATTCAGCCGAGGCGAAGAAGTCCTGATACCAGTGCAGCGAAAAGCCTTGCAGCGGGTACACCAGGAAACTGCCCGAGTTGAACGACAGCGGAATGATCACCAGCACCGGCAGAATCAGGAACAACAAAATCAAGCCGCAGAGAATCCGCAAGCTGTAGAACCACACCCGTTCGATGGGCGACATATAAGGACTCAGCATTTCGATTCTCCCCTTAGCTCAGGCGCAGGCGGCTGGCGCCCACCAGCCAGCTGTAAATCAGATAAAGCACCACGGTCGCCAACAGCAGCAGCCCACCGAGTGCGGTCGCCATGCCCCAGTTGATGCTGGTGTTGGTGTAGAAGGCGACGAAGTAACTGACCATCTGATCGTTCGGGCTGCCCAGCAAGGCCGGGGTGATGTAGTAGCCGATGGCGAGGATGAACACCAACAGGCAACCGGCGCCGACACCGGCATAAGTCTGCGGGAAGTACACCCGCCAGAAACTGGCGAACGGGTGGCAGCCGAGGGAAATCGCGGCGCGCATGTAGGTCGGCGAGATGCCTTTCATCACGCTGTAGATCGGCAGGATCATGAACGGCAGCAGGATATGCACCATCGAGATGTAGACCCCGGTGCGGTTGAACACCAGTTCCAGCGGTTTATCGATGATGCCCATGGCCATCAGGCCGCTGTTGATCAGCCCGCCCGATTGCAGCAACACGATCCACGCGGCGACGCGCACCAGAATCGAGGTCCAGAACGGCAACAGCACCAGGATCATCAGCAGGTTGCTTTGACGCGATGGCAGGTTCGCCAACAGGTAGGCCAATGGATAGGCGAGTACCAGGCAAATGGCGGTGATGACCAGGCCCATCCAGAAGGTCCGGGCGAAGATGTCGAGGTAGATCGCCTGGTCGGGCGTCGCCGGGGCGATTTCGCCGAGGTCGTCGATGCGGTGATCGACCGCTGCCAGCAGGTAGTACGGCGTGATGTTGCTGGTGTTGCGGCGCACCGCTTGCCAGTAGGCCGGGTCGCCCCAGCGTTCGTCGAGACCTTCCAGCGCTTCTTTATAAGAGGCCGGTTCAGCGGCGAACGGCAAGGCGCGGGCGGTTTTGGTCAGCAGGCTGCGGTAGCCGGCCAACTCCATGTTCAAGCGCTTGGACAGATCGCCCAGGGTCTGATTCTTGCGCGCTTCAGCGAGGTCTTCGCTGGCCGCTTTGTAAACCGGTTCAGCGGGCAGGCCACGGCCGTCCCAACTGGCGATGGCCGCCACGGTGCGCGGCATGCCGCCGACCACTTCCGGGTTACCAACGCTTTTGTAGAGCAGCGCCACGATGGGCACCAGGAACACCAGCAACAGAAACAGCACCAATGGCGCGATCAAGGCCTGGGCCTTCCAGCGGTTGATCCGCTCGGCGTGCTTGAGCCGCTGCTTCAAGGTGGGGTCAGTGCCCGCGTTCAGGGGAATGGCGGTGGCCATGGCGTACT
>NZ_JAVLRV010000003.1:31067-33400 GCF_055803035.1 Pseudomonas sp. 300
GCATCAATATCGAATGTGAAGACGCCATCGCGAGCAGGCTCGCTCCCACAGGGTGGGGCAAGCCCACCATCACAGGTCTTGCTTACTTCGCAGCCCAGGAATTGAAGCGCTGTTCCAGTTGCTCGCCGTTGTCAGCCCAGAAGCTGACGTCGATCTGCACCTGGTTGGCGATGTTTTCCGGGGTGGTCGGCATGTCTTTCAGGACATCCTTGGCCAGCAACGGAACGGCCTGAATGTTGGCTGGGCCGTAAGCGATGTTTTCCGAGTAGGTCTTCTGCTGCTGCGGAGCCACCGAGAACGCGATGAATTTCTTCGCCGCTTCAGCACGCGCCTTGTCGAGACCTTTTGGAATCGCCCATGCGTCGAAGTCGTAGATACCGCCGTTCCACACGACTTTCAGGTTGCTTTCTTTCTGCACGGCAGCGATCCGGCCGTTGTAGGCCGAGCTCATGACCACGTCACCGGAAGCGAGGTACTGCGGCGGTTGTGCGCCGGCTTCCCACCACTGAATGCTTGGTTTGAGCTCATCGAGTTTCTTGAATGCGCGGTCCTGACCGTCTTTGCCGGCCAGCACTTTGTAGACGTCTTTCGGCGCAACGCCGTCGGCCATCAGAGCGAATTCCAGGGTGTACTTGGCGCCTTTACGCAGGCCACGCTTGCCCGGGAATTTCTTGGTGTCCCAGAAATCCACCCAGCTGGTCGGTGCGCTTTTCAGCTTGTCGGCGTTGTAGGCCAACACGGTCGACCACACGAAGAAACCCACGCCGCAAGGCTGGATAGCGCCTTTGACGTAGTCTTCGGTCTTGCCGAACAGCGCCGGGTCGAGTTGCTCGAACATGTCTTCGTCGCAACCACGGGACAATTCCGGCGATTCAACTTCCACCAGGTCCCAGGACACGCTCTTGGTGTCGACCATGGCTTTGACCTTGGCCATTTCACCGTTGTATTCGCCGGCGACGATCTTGCCGTTACCCGCCGCTTCCCACGGTGCGTAGAAGGCTTTGACCTGCGCAGCCTTGTTCGCCCCGCCAAAGGACACCACGGTCAGGTCCGGGCCCGCCGCCATCGCGTGTGCCGCACCAATCATGCCCATGACCAGGGCGGTGAATTTCAGGGATCTCAACATTTATTGTTCTCTCCACGTGCAGGGTTGGTTGAAGCAGGGGGGCGATCAGTTCGCCTCTAAAAGTGGGTCGAGCGCGCGAACGTGTTCGACCTGCCAGCCAAGCGGTACCACGTCGCCGACAGCCAGCGCGGGATCGAGCTCGGCAATCGGTTGTTTCACGAAGAAGTCGGTCTTGCCGCAGACTTCCAGGCGAACCCGGACGTGGTCGCCCAGATAGATGAATTCCGCCACCCTCCCTGAGAAGCGGTTGACGCAGGACTCGCTCGAACCATTGAGGCTCACGCGCTCCGGACGAATCGACAGCGTGACGGGCTCGCCGGTCTTGCCGACGTTGACGGCCAGCGCTTCAACCTTTTCACCGCGACCGAGTTCGACGATGCAGCGGTCGCCGGTCTGACTGTGAAGGCGGCCGTTGAGGCGATTGTTCTCGCCGATGAAGTTGGCGACGAAGGTGTTTTTCGGTTCTTCGTAGAGGCTGCGCGGCGGGGCGATCTGCTGGATTTCGCCCTGATGGAACACGGCCACGCGGTCGGACATGGTCAAGGCTTCGCCCTGGTCGTGGGTCACGTAGACCACGGTCACGCCGAGGCGCTGGTGCAGGTGCTTGATCTCCATCTGCATGTGTTCGCGCAGTTGCTTGTCGAGTGCGCCGAGGGGTTCGTCCATCAACACCAGTTGCGGTTCGAACACCAATGCACGGGCCAGGGCCACACGCTGTTGCTGACCGCCGGACAGTTGCGCCGGATAGCGCTGGGCGAAGGCGTCGAGCTGAACCATGCTCAGGACACGTTTGACCCGGTCGCTGACATCGCTCTTGTTCAAGCCGCGCACGGTCAGCGGGAACGCCAGGTTCTCGGCGACGGTCATGTGCGGGAACAGTGCGTAGTTCTGGAACACCATGCCGATGTCGCGCTTGTGTGGCGGCACGTTGTTGATGGCACGCCCGGCCAGGAGGATTTCGCCGGCGGTCGGGGTTTCGAAACCGGCGAGCATCATCAGGCTGGTGGTCTTGCCCGAACCGGACGGGCCGAGCAAGGTGAGGAATTCGCCTTTGCGAATGTCCAGGTTGAGGTCTTTGACGATCAGGTTCTCGCCGTCGTAGCTCTTCTGCACTCCACGAAAGCTGACCAGAATGTCGCTGGCCCCTGCGTTTGAATCGACCTGGCTCATACCCACACCTTTGTTATTGATGACTGCTGTGGACTAA
>NZ_JAVLRV010000003.1:33421-130401 GCF_055803035.1 Pseudomonas sp. 300
GGAGAGAATCGCCTCAGCCGGATGGAAGGTTGGGGGTAGGGATTGCCCTACAAGGATGGCGGGAATGGATAGGTCGACGGCGAGTGTTCAGCTGCAAGCCACAGGAACGGGTAAAAGCTGCTTTTAAGGATGTCGCAAATGGACATGTCACCGCGGTCCTGTGGGAGCGAGCTTGCTCGCGATTGCGGTGTGTCAGTCGACCTGCGCTTTGAATGATCCATCGTCATCGCAGGCAAGTCGAATCGTCGCACCGCCGCTCCCACAGGGATTTGCAGTGAGGTGATGGAATCGGGTGCGTTAGAGCAGTTTGTGTTCCATCGCGTATTTCACCAGTTCGGCCAGAGAGGTGATGTTGAGCTTCTGCATCAGCCGCGCCTTGTGGGTGCTGATGGTTTTGCTGCTCAGGGCCAGTTGCTGGGCGATGTCGTTGACGTTGGCGCCTTGGGCCAGGCGTTCGAACACCGAGAATTCACGCTCCGAAAGCAACGAATGCAGCGGACGCGAATCGGTCAGGCCGACCTCGAAAACCATGCGGTCGGCCAGGTCCGGGTCGATGTAGCGACCGCCCGCCGCGACCTTGCGGATTGCCGTCAGCAACAGCGCCGGGTCGCTGTCCTTGGTCGCGTAACCTGCCGCGCCGACCTTCAACGCCCGGGCGGCCATTTGCGCTTCGTCGTGCATCGACAACACCAGGATCGCTGGCGGATTGTTAAGGGCGCGAATCCGCGGAATCGCTTCCAGTCCGTTAACCCCGGGCATGGAAATGTCCAGCAAGACCACTTCGCAGGGAACATGGCGCAGGGTTTCGAGCAACTGCTCGCCATTGCTCGCCTCCCCTACCACCAGCAAATCCTTGGCGAGCCCGATCAATTGCTTGATGCCTTCGCGGACGATGGTGTGGTCTTCGGCTACCAGTACACGGATCACTTACTTCTCCTCATCCAGCGGAACTCGCACGCTCAGGGTCGTGCCTTCACCAGGTTCACTCTCAAGCGACAATTGCCCGCCCATGATCAACACCCGTTCGCGCATGCCGACTACCCCAAAGGATGTCGACCTACCCGTCGCGGGGACAAATCCTACGCCATCATCGCTGACGGTCAGGCACAACTCGTCGCCTTCCAGCGTCAACGTCAGTTCGACAGTATGCGCCTGGGCATGGCGCATGACATTGGTCAGCGCTTCCTGAAGGATCCGGAACAGGCCAATCGCCTTGGCATCACTGAGTACCGGCAGGTTCTCCGGCACCTGCACCAGACACGGGATCTGCGTGCGAGCCTCGAATCGGCGAGCCTGCCACTCGATGGCCGAGGCGATCCCGGCATCGAGAATCGGCGGCCGCAGCGCCGTGGCCACGTCGCGTACCAATTGGAACAACTGCGCGATCAATCGCTTCATGCTGTTCAAGCGTTCGTTCAGACCGGGGTCGAGCTGGGCGTAGGCCAGTTCGCACATGGAGGTTTCCAGTTTGAGCACGGTCAACATCTGACCCAGTTCGTCGTGAACTTCCCGGGCGATGCGGGCCTTTTCCTCTTCCCGCACGCTCTCAAGGTGCGCAGACAACTCACGCAACTGCTCGCGAGAGCTGGCCAGTTCCAATTCGATGCGTTTGCTCTCGCTGATGTCCCAGACGATCCCGTCCCAGACATAGGCGCCGTCTTCAAGTCGACGGGTGATGGCCTTGATTTCGGCCCAGCGTTGTTCGCCGGCCCGGGTGAGAATCCGCCCCTGCCACGACCAGTCACTGTCGGTGTCCAGCGCATGGTCCTGGGTTTGGTGATAACTGGCCTTGTCGTCCGGGTGCACCAGGCTGCGCAGGCCTTTGTCGCGATGGGCCAGGGTGGCCGGTGAGTAACCGACCAGGCTCTCGCTGCCTTCACTGATGTAGGCAAAGTCGATCTGCCCCGTCACCGGTGCCCGCTCCAGACGAAAGACCAGTCCTGGAACGTTGGCGGCGATCCCTTGCAGACGCGCTTCGCTTTCCTGCAGCGCGGCCAATGCACGCCGGCGGTCGGTGACGTCATTGAGGTAGACCACCAGGTATTCGCTGTCGCGAAATCGCAAAAAGCTCAGCGAAACATCCACCGGCAAATTGCTGCCATCCGCCCGTACACAGTTGGTTTCGAAACTTTGCGGGCCATCCTCGCTGGCCCGGGCGCGTTTCCACAGGTTCAACCAGCGATCCATGTGCAAGCCGGGCTCGAAGTCGATCAGCGGCCGATCAATGATCCCGCCCGCCGGATAACCCAGCATGGTTTCGGCCGCGCGATTGGCGTAGCGCACATGGCTGTCCCAGTTGACCCAAAGGATGCCGACAGTGCTCTGATCGATGGAAAACTGGGTGAGGCGCAAGGCTTCTTCGCTGGCGGCACGCAGGGCAATGTCTTCGCGCGCGGCCCGCAAACGATGCTCAAGACTGTGCTGCTGCCGACGCTGCCAGAACACGATGGCCATGCTGCTCAGCATCAGCACCGCCAACAACAGACAGAGGTTTTGCCAGAAACCCGGGGATTCGGTGAGGCGCGGGTACTTGGGTTGCAGCCATTGGTTGTGCAGCTGCTCCAGGTCCTTGGCCGGGATCGCCCTCAGCGCGCTTTCGACGATGCCGGCCAGTTCCGGCCAATCCCGGCGCGTGGCCACCCGCAACAGTTGCGGCAAGCCGATATCACCGACCACCACCAACCCGGCAAACTCCGGTTCGACGGATAAACGTCCCAATTGCGCTTCGTCGACCACGGCGTAACTGGCTTGCTGACTCAGCAACAATTGCAAGGCCTGGCGCTCGACCGGCACGCCCTGGAGGTTCAGGTGCGGGTAATTGCTGCGCAGGTAATCGGCGGTGGCGCTGGGCATGCGCACGGCGACGCGGGTCTGGCTGTCGAGTTTTTCCAGCTCGACCACGCCGGCGCCCTTCTGGTCGCTGACCACCAGTTGCGGCACCCGCATGTACGGATCGGAAAACTGCCACAGGCGCAGGCCACCGGGGGTTTGCGCCAGTCCCGGGGCGATGTCGATTTCACCTTCGCGCGCAGCGGTTTCCAGTTGCGCAAGGTCTGGATAGTTACGCCAGCTCAGCTCGACCTTGAGCGCTTTGGCCAGCCATTTCATCAGCTCGACGTTAACCCCGGACAGCCGCTGCAATCGGCGATCATATTGAGCATAGGGCACTTGCAACACCAATCCGACGCGCAGTTCAGCATGTTGCGCCAGCCATTGCTGCTGGCTCGCAGACAACTGCGCGACATGCACCGATGGCGCAGGCGCCGCCCAGCCCATCAAGGGAAACCACAAACAGCCGATAACCCACAGGCAGCAAAAACGCATCATTGAAGTCTCACACTGACAAATACTGACCAACCCATTAGGCTGCCGGAACCACTTCTGGCCTGGAATATCCGATGCCCCCTGTCTACCGCCTGGCACTGCCAGCATTGTGCCTGTCGCTGATCCTGCCTTGCGCCTTTTCCGTCAAGGCCGCTGACCCGGCACCGGCTGCCGCGGAAAAATCCGCAGGCGAAAAACCGGTCGAACGTCAGCCACTGCTTGAGCGTAGTCAGGAAGAAGCGACGGCACTTGAGCGAAAAATTCCCGCTCAGGAACAGCAACAGCTCCAGGCCGGCAGCGACACTTTTCTGGCCTTGTGGAAACCGGCCAATACCGCTGACCCCAAAGGTGCGGTGATTATCATCCCCGGCGCTGGCGAAACTGTTGACTGGCCGCAGGCAATCGGCCCTTTGCGGCGCCAATTGCCAGACGCCGAGTGGAGCAGCCTGAGTATCACCTTGCCAGACGTGCAAAGCGATGCCATTGCGCCACGTATCGTCGCAGTGACGCCGTCGCCCAAAGCGCCTGATGCTGGCAGCAAGGATTCGACCACGGCGGCCCCCATCGAACAGGCGGCGGGCGGTGAAGCGGAGGTGGTCGACAAGGCCATTGCCGAAACCAGTGATGAACAGGCCAAAGCCGACGCTGAACGAATTTTCGCACGCATAGATGCGGCTGTTGCCTACGCCGAACAGCAAAGCGCTCGCAGCATCGTGGTGCTGGGTCATGGCACCGGCGCTTATTGGGCCGCGCGGTATCTGAGCGAGAGGCAGCCATCGCAAGTCGAGAAGTTTGCGATGGTCGCCGCGCAGACGCCCGTGGCAGCAAAGCCTGGCCTGGCTGAATTGACGCCGACACTGAAGCTGCCCACCGCCGACATTTTCTATAAGGACAAGCCGCTGGACCGCAACGCGGCACTGGAGCGCTTGCAGGCCAGCAAGCGCTTGAAGGCTTCGGCGTTCAGTCAGGTATCGCTCAAGGCGTTGCCGGGTAACTCGCAAGCGGAGCAAGAGCAGCTGGTGCGTCGGGTGCGGGGTTGGTTGAATCCCAAGCCCGAGGCGAACTGATAGATCGAGTTGCCCGCGAAGGCGTCAGCGCTGTGGATACATCACTCACCGGCTAGCGAAAATCCCGCCGCTGACGAATCAACGTATAGGCGTTATGCAATTCGCGCGTCTTGTCCGTGGCCTCGCGCACCTGCAACGCCGTCGCACCGCTGCCGGCAATTTTGTCCGGATGATGACGACTCAGCAGGCGTCGATAGGCGCGCTTGATCTGCGCCGGTTCCGTGGTGGCGGACACCCCCAGCAGCGACAACGCTTCCTGATAAGAGATGGCAGTGCCAACCGATGGTCGCTTGTGCGGCTCATAGTCAGCCGCCAGCGCCTGCACCTGATACGACGTCCAACCCAACCATTTACCCCATTGGCCAATCAGTTCGCGCTCGGCGTGACCCGCTCGACCATCGGCCCAAACCATTCGCCAACAGGCGCGCAACACGCCTTCCGCCGCATGGGGTTGCGCGCTCAAGCGTCGCAGATAACCGCGCAACCGGTCGTGGCCCGATTTGCCGCGGTTGAATGCGGCAATCGCCCGGCGCTTGGCCGGCTCGGTCATTTCCAGTGCCTGCATTTCCTGGCGCGCCTGCAGGATATGCCCCTCAGCCACTCGTCCATCGCATTTGGCCAACCTCCCCAGCAACACAAACAACAGCTCATCGTTGCGCAGCATCGGTTTACCACCGAGCTTTTCCCGCAGATGCCCCCACGTCTGCAATTGCAGACGCCGATCCAGCGCCTGCCCTAGCAAGGCGCCGAGCATGGCCCCCGGAATGCTGGCAATGGCAAAGCCCGCTCCGGCTCCAATCAGAGTCCCTGGCCACAGCATCTCAGCGACTCGCTTCAATCAGAGTTTCAACTTCCGCCAGACGCTCGTGAGTTCCGACATCCACCCACCGACCGTTCAGCCGTTCACCCGAGACCTGTCCATCGGCCATGGCCCTACGCAGCAGCGGTGCCAGCTTGAACGCTCCGGCCGTGCAACCGTCGAACAACTGCGGATGCAACACCGCTATGCCGCTGTAAGTCAGAGTCGGCGTATCAGGCTGGCCATCGTGCACTTGCCCGCCGACCAGCGTGAAATCGCCCGCTGGATGGTGGTTCGGGTTATCCGCCAACACCAGGTGCGCAAGACCGTTGATGGGCTGATGCAACACGCTGAAGTCGTAGTCGGTCCAGATATCACCGTTGACCACCACAAACGCCTCATCGCCCAACAACGGCAATGCGCGGAAAATCCCCCCACCGGTCTCCAGCGGCTCACCTTCGGGCGAGTATTGGATACTCACGCCAAAACGCGAACCATCGCCCAGATAGTCTTCGATCTGCTGCCCCAACCAGGCATGGTTGATCACGATGTCGGTAAACCCGGCCGCGGCCAGCGCGCGCAGGTGATACTCGATCAGCGGCACACCTCCAGCGCGGACCAGCGGTTTTGGCGTGGTCAGGGTCAGCGGACGCATGCGCTCGCCTTTGCCTGCAGCCAGAATCATCGCCTTCATGCATTCGCTCCGGCACGCAGACTCAGCAGCAACACATCCAGCTCAGCCAGTTCAGGACGGCGGGCGATCACGGCATCTATATAAGCAAAGAAGCGCGGCACGTCGGCGAGGTAACGCGGTTTGCCATCGCGATGGCAGATGCGGGCGAAGATGCCGATGACTTTCAGGTGACGCTGCACGCCCATCAGGTCGCTGGCGCGCAGGAAGTCGTCGAAGTCCGGTTGAACCGGAATGCCCAGATCGCCCGCTTGTTGCCAGTAATCTTCCAGCCAACCGCGCACACGCTCCTCGGGCCAGCTCAAGAAAGCGTCCTTGAACAGGCAGGTCACGTCGTAGGTCACCGGGCCGTAAACCGCGTCCTGGAAATCCAGAACGCCGGGATTCGGCTCGCTGAGCATCAGGTTGCGCGGCATGTAGTCGCGATGCACCAGGACTTTGGGCTGCGCCAACGCGCTGTCGATCAACAGCTCCGTCACGTTCTGCCAGAGCATTTGCTGTGCCGAGTCGAACTCGACGCCCAACTCACGCTTCACAAACCACTCGGGGAACAATTCCAGCTCGCGACGCAACAGCGCCACGTCATAACTCGGCAGCGGTGCAACCATCGGCAACTGCTGAAAAGCCAACAGTGCCTGTAGGGCATCCTTGAACAAATCGTCGGCATTTTCGCTGTCGATGACGTCCAGATAAGTCTGGCTGCCCAGGTCATTGAGTAAAAGAAAACCGCGATCGAGGTCTTCGGCATAAATTTTCGGCACATTTATTCCGGATTTCGCCAGCAAAAAAGCGATATCCACGAAGGGTTTGCAGTTTTCCTGGGGCGGTGGCGCGTCCATTACGATGAAACTTTTGCCGCCGCCTTCCCAACGGAAATAGCGCCGAAAACTCGCGTCACTGCTGGCCGCGGTCAACGTGGCCGGGGGTACAACGCCCCAACTCTGCTCTGCAAAGAGGATCGCCAACTGCTCATCGAGCCAAACTTTCAGGTGTTGCAAACGTACATCTTGGTCAGGCATTGCAAGGGTCTCCGACGGCGCTAGCCGTCAAGCGGGTCATGCTTTATTATCCAGCATCTTTTTCAGACCATCGAGAGGCGTGCGGCCCACACCGCGGGCAGATGGCACGCAGGAAGCCCGGACTAATAAGATGGCATTGAAATCCCCCGCGTTTCGTAAAAAATTTCCGTTGTTGGTAACCGGCAGTCTGCTGGCCCTGCAACCTCTAGCCACTTCGTTCGTGGTCGCCGCGGAACAGTATGACTGCTCAGTCTCTGCTTCGGGTGCCTGGAACTGTGCGCCCAAGACGCCGGCGGCTGCATTGCCACCGCGTCCCGTCCATGACGGCAGCGCAGTCTCCGCGACCGGTGAAGCCCCGACCGAGAGTGGCGCTAGCGAAGATACCGGCGCCAAGCCTGTGCTGGTCACCGAATCCAAAGGCCGCGGTCTGAAGTCCCGTAGCGAAGACTACAGTCACCTCGACTGGGTTCCGCGCGAGAAGCTCACTGCAGCGCAATTGGCCGAAACCGGTCCTTACTGCTCTGGTTCCTATATCGAACCGATTCGTCCTGGCATGAATGACAAGACGAATAAAAGTGACGCCCCGACGTTTGTCGGCGCCAAGGCCTCCCGCTACAAGCAGGACGAACAGGTCGCGACCCTCGCGGGCGACGTGGTCTTGCGTCAGGGCAGCATGCAGGCTGAAGCCGACGAAGCGAACCTCTACCAGGCCGAGAGCCGTGGCGAGCTGGACGGCAACGTACGCATTCGCGACAAC
This sequence comes from Pseudomonas sp. 300, assembly GCF_055803035.1. Taxonomy (NCBI): domain Bacteria; kingdom Pseudomonadati; phylum Pseudomonadota; class Gammaproteobacteria; order Pseudomonadales; family Pseudomonadaceae; genus Pseudomonas; species Pseudomonas sp. 300. Next base: position 41,079 of record NZ_JAVLRV010000003.1, read on the forward strand.
GGCGCACTGATCGTCGGCGACCACGCCGAAGTGCAGCTCGACACCGGTGAAGCCAAGGTCGACAACGCCGAATACGTGATGCACAAATCCCGTATCCGCGGTAACGCGCTGTACGCCAAGCGTGCCGAGAACGCGATCATCCGCCTCAAGGATGGTACGTACACCACGTGCGAACCGAACAGTAACGCCTGGCAGCTCAAGGGCAACAACATTACGTTGAACCCGGCGACCGGTTTCGGTACCGCGACCAACGTGACGCTGCGGGTCAAGGACATTCCGGTTCTGTACACGCCGTACATCTATTTCCCGATCGACGACCGTCGTCAATCCGGTTTCCTGCCGCCGACCATCGGCACCGGCAGCGATACCGGCTTCCTGCTCGTCACGCCGTACTACTTCAACCTGGCACCGAACTACGATGCCACGTTGTACCCGCGCTACATGAGCAAGCGCGGCCTGTTGATGGAAGGCGAATTCCGTTACCTGACCAAGTCCAGCGAAGGTCAGCTCGGCGCCGCGTACCTCAATGATGACAACACCGATCGCAGTCAGCAGACCGACTACGAAAAAACCCGCTACATGTACAACTGGCAGCACAAGGGCGGTCTTGACTCTCGCGTTTTCACCCAGGTCGATTACACCAAGATCAGCGATCCGTATTACTTCCAGGATCTGCAGACCGATCAGATTGGTGTGAAAAGCGCCGATTACGTGAACCAGCAGGGCTCGGTGAGTTATCGCGGCGACAGCTATGTCGCTCGCCTCAACGCACAGGCTTATCAACTGGCCACCGTCTCGAACATCACGCCGTACGACCGTTTGCCGCAGCTCACTTTCAACGGTCGTCTGCCGACTCATCCGAACGGCCTGGATTTCGACTACGAAACAGAGATCGTGCGATTTGAGCGAGACCTGGAAACAGGTCAGTTTTCCGATGAAAACGGCGTCCTGTCGCCTCGCCTGGACACCAACGTGACGGGCCTGGCGCGCGCCAACGGTAATCGTCTGAACCTCAAGCCAGGCGTGAGCCTGCCGCTGGACTGGACGTATGGCTTCATCAAGCCATCGCTCAAGTATCAATACACCCAGTACGATCTTGATCTCGATGGCACCGGTAAAAACGATCTACTGACGAACCGCAATAACGCTTCGGCGCTTGGCGAGTCGTTCAGCAGCTCGCAGAACCGCGGCGTCCCGATCGCCAGCGTCGACAGTGGCCTGTATTTCGATCGCAACACCACCTGGTTCGGCAAGAACTACCGCCAGACCCTGGAACCACGCCTGTTCTACCTGTATGTCCCTGAAGAAGACCAGAAGGACATCCCGGTTTTCGACACCGGCGAGTACACCTTCAACTATGCGTCGCTGTTCCGCGACAACCGCTTCTCGGGCTCCGACCGCGTCGGCGACGAGAACAAACTGTCGCTGGGCGTGACCAACCGCTGGATCGAAGAAGACGGCTTCGAACGTCAACGCATCAGCGTCGGCCAGGCCTTGTACTTCAAGGATCGCGAAGTCCAGTTGCCGGGTATCGACGCAAAAACCCGCGACGATGCGAACGCCAACGTTTCTCCGTATGCACTGGAATACGAATACCGTTGGAACCGCGATTGGCGCACGACCGCCGACTACAACTGGGACCCGGACAGCCGCAGCCCTCGCTCGGGCAGCGCGATGTTCCACTACCAGCCGGAAGACAACCCGAACAAGGTCATCAACGCCGGCTATCGCTATCGTAATGACCAGGTCCGTTACGACCAGAACACCGGCAAGTGGTCGGTGGGCGGTGGTGACTACGGCACGCCGGGCACCCCGGGCTATGTGAAGGACTACTACAAGATCCAGCAGCACGACTTCTCGGTGATCTGGCCGATCGTGCCGCAGTGGAACGCCATCAGTCGCTGGCAGTATGACTACAACCGCAACCGTACCCTGGAAGCCTTCGGTGGTTTCGAGTACGACAACTGCTGCTGGAAACTGCGCCTGATCAACCGTTACTGGGTTTCCTACGACGAATTCAGTCAGGAAGCTCCGCAAAACGAAAAAGGCGACCATGGCATCTTCCTACAAATCGTTCTGAAAGGTCTCGGCGGCCTCACCGGCGCCAAAGTAGAGAGCTTCCTCGACAAAGGCATCCAAGGTTATCGTGAACGTGAAGACCAAGCTTTCTGATTGTCTGCGCCCGCTAGTGCTGGGCGCGCTGTTCCTGGGTACTGCGGCGAATGCCGCGGTACAGTCCATCGATAAAGTGGTGGCCATTGTCGACAACGACGTGGTCATGCAGAGCCAACTGGACCAACGTGTTCATGAAGTTCAGCAAACCATCGCCAAACGCGGTTCTGCCGTACCGCCGGCCGGCGTGCTGGATCAGCAGGTGCTCGAGCGCCTGATCGTCGAAAACCTGCAACTGCAGATCGGCGAACGTTCCGGCATCCGCATTACCGATGAAGAGCTGAACCAGGCGGTCGGCACCATTGCCCAGCGCAACAACATGTCGATTGAACAATTCCGCGCCGCCCTGACTCGCGATGGTCTGTCTTATGACGACGCTCGTGACCAGATTCGCCGGGAAATGATCATCAGCCGTGTACGTCAGCGCCGTGTGGCCGAACGTATCCAGGTGTCCGAGCAGGAAGTGAAGAACTTCCTCGCTTCCGACCTCGGCAAAATGCAGCTGTCCGAAGAATTCCGCCTGGCCAACATTCTGATTCCTACACCGGAAAGCGCCAACTCCGACGCGATTCAGAATGCAGCCAAACAGGCAGACGCGGTTTACCAGCAGCTCAAGCAAGGCGCTGACTTCGGTCAGTTGGCAATCGCCAAATCCGCCAGCGAAACCGCGCTGGAAGGCGGCGACATGGGCTGGCGTAAAGCCGGTCAATTGCCACCTCCGTTCGATCGCATGCTGAGCACCATGTCGGTCGGCGAGGTGACCCAGCCAATGCGCACGCCGGGCGGCTTCATCATCCTGAAGATTCTCGACAAGCGTGGCGGCGAGACCCAGACACGTGACGAAGTGCACGTGCGCCATATCCTGGTCAAACCTAGTCCGATCCGCGACGAAGCGAAAACCAAGGCCCTGGCTCAGTCGCTCTACACCCGTATCGAAGCGGGCGAAGATTTCGGCGATCTGGCGAAAAGCTTCTCGGAAGATCCGGGTTCCGCCCTCAACGGCGGCGATCTGAACTGGATCGACCCAAATGCATTGGTGCCCGAGTTCCGCGAAGTGATGGCCAAGACGCCGCAAGGTCAGCTATCCAAGCCGTTCCAGACCCAATATGGCTGGCACGTCCTGGAAGTCCTTGGCCGCCGCGCCACCGACAGCACTACCCAGGCTCGCGAGCAGCAAGCGATGACCGTACTGCGTAACCGCAAATACGACGAAGAGCTGCAAACCTGGCTGCGTCAGATCCGCGACGAAGCTTACGTTGAGATCAAACTCCCTGGTGCAGACCAGGCAGCGCAGTGAAACCCAAACGTTTCGCGCTGACACCCGGTGAACCGGCCGGCATAGGTCCCGACCTGTGCCTGCTGCTCGCCTCGCAAGCCCAGCCACACCCCCTGATTGCCATTACCAGCCGTGACCTGCTCCTTGAGCGGGCCGCGCAGCTGGGCGTGGTCGTCGACTTGCTGCCGGTGACCCCGGGCAACTGGCCGGATGTACCCGCGCCAGCCAACAGCCTGTATGTCTGGGATACACCGCTCAGTGCGCCGGTAATTGCCGGTCAACTCGACAAAGCCAATGCGGCTTTCGTTCTGGAAACCCTGACCCGCGCGGGTCAGGGCTGCATGGACGGACACTTCGCCGGAATGATCACCGCCCCCGTGCACAAGGGTGTGATCAACGAGTCGGGCATCGCCTTTTCCGGGCATACAGAATTTCTCGCCGACCTGACGCATACCGCACAAGTGGTGATGATGCTCGCGACTCGCGGATTGCGCGTGGCGCTGGTCACCACTCACCTGCCTCTGCGCGAAATTGCCGATGCAATCACGCCGGAGCGTCTGGAGCGGGTTACGCGGATTCTGCATGCCGACCTGCAAGAAAAATTCGGCATCGCCCGGCCACGTATCCTGGTGTGCGGGCTCAACCCGCACGCTGGCGAAGGCGGCCACCTGGGCCATGAAGAAATCGACATCATCGAACCTACATTAGAGCGCCTGCGTGGCGAGGGCATGGACCTTCGCGGCCCCCTGCCCGCCGACACTCTGTTCACCCCCAAATATCTGGAGCACTGCGACGCGGTGCTGGCGATGTACCACGACCAGGGCTTGCCCGTGCTGAAATACAAAGGCTTTGGCGCAGCAGTCAATGTGACCCTCGGCTTGCCGATCATCCGCACGTCGGTCGACCACGGCACCGCCCTGGATCTGGCCGGCAGCGGCAACATCGACACCGGCAGCCTGCAAGTCGCCCTGGAAACCGCCTACCAGATGGCCGAGACCCGTTTATGACCGAGCATTACCAACACAAGGCGCGCAAACGCTTTGGCCAGAACTTCCTGCACGATGCTGGCGTTATCGATCGCATCCTGCGCTCCATCCATGCCAAACCCGAAGACCGCCTGCTGGAAATCGGTCCTGGCCAGGGCGCGCTGACCCAAGGCCTGCTGAACAGCGGCGCGCAGTTGGACGTGGTGGAGCTGGACAAGGACCTGATCCCGATCCTCAACCAACAGTTCGCCGGCAAGAGCAACTTCAACCTGCATCAGGGCGATGCGCTGAAGTTCGACTTCAACAGCCTGAACGCCGCGCCGAACAGCCTGCGCGTGGTGGGCAACCTGCCATACAACATCTCCACGCCGCTGATTTTCCACCTGCTGAATAACGCAGGCATCATTCGCGACATGCACTTCATGTTGCAGAAGGAAGTGGTCGAACGCCTGGCGGCTGGCCCTGGCGGCGGTGACTGGGGGCGTCTGTCGATCATGGTTCAGTACCACTGTCGCGTAGAGCATCTGTTCAACGTTGGCCCCGGCGCGTTCAACCCGCCGCCGAAAGTCGACTCTGCCATCGTGCGCCTGGTGCCTCACGCCGTACTACCGCACCCGGCCAAGGATCACAAGCTGCTGGAGCGCGTCGTGCGCGAAGCTTTCAACCAGCGACGCAAAACTCTGCGCAACACCCTCAAGCTGCTGCTGAGCAACGATGAGATCACCGCCGCCGGTGTCGACGGCAGCCTGCGCCCGGAGCAGCTCGATCTGGCCGCCTTCGTGCGCCTAGCCGACAAGCTCAGCGAACAAGTTCTACAGACTCCCGCCGCCGACTGACAGGCAACAAGCGTTATCGGGTAGGACACCAGCCCCCATGTCTGGTTTACTACCCGATACTTGGCCTAGACTGAGTTCAATCAGCTACGCCCCGCGTCCCGCTTCGTTTTTAAGGCCTCTTGCATGTCCGAACCTCGCTATCAGGTCGACGTCAGCGTCGTCACCCGCTATCTGGCAGAACAATCGCAACCCGAGCAAAACCGCTTTGCCTTCGCTTACACCATCACCGTGCACAACAACGGCGAATTACCGGCCAAACTGTTGTCGCGGCATTGGGTGATCACCGATGGTGACGGGCATGTCGAGGAGGTTCGCGGTGCCGGCGTCGTTGGCCAGCAGCCGTTGATCGAAGCAGGCGAGAGCCACACCTACAGCAGCGGCACGGTGATGACCTCCAAGGTCGGCACCATGCAAGGGACTTATCAGATGCTCGCTAACGACGGCAAACACTTCGAAGCCATCATCGCGCCCTTCCGCCTGGCGGTGCCCGGAGCCCTGCACTGATGGCGACGTATGCCGTCGGTGACCTGCAAGGTTGCCTCGAACCCCTGAAATGCCTGCTTGAACAAGTCGCCTTCGACCCTGCCCGGGACAAACTGTGGCTGGTGGGCGATCTGGTCAACCGTGGCCCGCAGTCGCTGGACACCTTGCGTTTCCTTTATAGCCTGCGCGAGTCGCTGGTGTGTGTGCTCGGCAACCACGATCTTCATCTGCTGGCCGCCGGGCATAACATCGAACGCCTGAAGAAAGCCGACACCCTTCGCGAGATTCTCGAAGCACCTGATCGCGCAGAACTGCTGGAATGGTTGCGCCAGCAAAAGCTCATGCACTACGACGAACAGCGCAACATCGCCCTGGTCCACGCCGGCATACCGCCCCAATGGTCACTTCGCAAAGCCCTGAAGTGCGCCGCCGAGGTCGAAGAAGCCCTGCGCGACGACAACCGTTTCGCACCCTACCTTGATGGCATGTACGGCAACGAACCGCTGAAATGGGACAGTGACCTCAAAGGCGTGACCCGCCTGCGCGTGATCACCAACTATTTCACCCGCATGCGTTTCTGCACCAGCGAAGGCAAACTCGACCTCAAGGGCAAGGAAGGCGCCGATACCGCACCGGCGGGTTATGCGCCGTGGTTTAGCTACAAAGAGCGCAAGACCAAAGACGTGAAGATTATCTTCGGCCACTGGGCGGCACTTGAAGGCCAATGCACCGAGCCGGGTATCTTCGCCCTCGACACCGGTTGTGTCTGGGGTGGCTCAATGACCCTGATGAACGTTGACACCCTTGAGCGCCTGCAGTGCAAATGCGACGAACAGGGCCATACCCAGCCGCCAGTCGCCTCCCCTATTCCCGAGCAAACGTCAGCCAGCGCCCAGCGCTAGACTGCACTTTCAGCCGAGCCACAGGAGCCCGCCATGAGCGAATTCAAACGTATCCCCCCAGAACAGGCCCAAACCCTGCGCGAACAAGGCGCAGTGGTGGTCGATGTTCGAGACCCTGCAACATTTGCCGCGCTGCATATTGCCGGTTCGAAGCATCTGGACAACGTGTCCATCTCGGATTTCATCCGAGCCGCCGATCTTGACGCACCGACGGTCGTGGTCTGCTATCACGGCAATTCCAGCCAAAGCGCGGCGGCCTACCTGATCAGTCAGGGCTTCTCCGACGTCTACAGCATGGATGGCGGCTTTGAGCTGTGGCGTACGACTTATCCTTCGGAAACCGCGCAAGGCACCTCCGAATAATTTTTTTGTAACGTGCAAGCCCCGGCCCCCGCGGGCTCGCGCAGTGGCAGACGAACGGTCTGCCACAACTAATTACGTATCTCGCCTTTACCTCCCGAATAAGCAACTATCCTTAAGCGCAGGCCATCCAAAACAGGGGAGAGCCGGTACACCGGCGCGCGGATCATCGGGAGTAGCTTTCGGGGGAGTCAGCTCCGAAAGAGTTCTGGGGGGTAAACAGCAACTGCATATCCGGTTGCTGCCAGCATCGACTGAATGATCCGGCGTCGGCTCCACGTATCGAGCGAGGTGACGTCATGAGTATCTTTAGCCACTTCCAACAACGATTCGAGTCCACACGCCAGGAAGAACTCACGCTGCAAGAGTATCTTGAACTGTGCAAACAGGACCGCAGCGCCTACGCCTCCGCCGCCGAGCGTCTATTGCTGGCCATCGGAGAGCCGGAGCTACTCGACACCTCGACCAACTCGAGACTGTCGCGAATCTTCTCCAACAAGGTGATCCGCCGCTATCCGGCCTTTGAAGACTTCCACGGGATGGAAGAATGCATCGACCAGATCGTGTCGTATTTCCGCCATGCCGCTCAGGGCCTGGAAGAGAAGAAACAAATCCTTTATCTGCTCGGTCCCGTCGGTGGCGGTAAATCGTCCCTGGCCGAGAAGCTCAAACAACTGATTGAGAAAGTGCCTTTCTACGCGATCAAGGGCTCGCCGGTCTTCGAGTCGCCGCTGGGTCTGTTCAACGCCACTGAAGATGGCGCGATCCTCGAAGAAGACTTCGGCATTCCACGGCGCTACCTCAACACCATCATGTCGCCATGGGCCACCAAACGCCTGGCCGAGTTCGGCGGCGACATCAGCCAGTTCCGCGTGGTGAAACTCTATCCGTCGATCCTCAATCAGATCGCGGTGGCCAAAACTGAACCGGGCGATGAAAACAACCAGGATATTTCGGCGCTGGTGGGCAAGGTCGATATCCGCAAACTGGAGGAATACCCTCAAAACGACGCCGACGCCTACAGCTACTCGGGCGCTCTGTGCCGGGCCAACCAGGGCCTGATGGAATTCGTCGAAATGTTCAAGGCGCCGATCAAGGTGCTGCACCCATTGCTGACCGCCACTCAGGAAGGCAACTACAACAGTACCGAAGGCCTGGGGGCTATTCCGTTTACCGGGATCCTGCTGGCTCACTCCAACGAATCGGAATGGCACACCTTCCGCAACAACAAGAACAACGAAGCCTTCATCGACCGGATCTACATCGTCAAAGTGCCGTACTGCCTGCGGGTCAGTGACGAAGTGAAGATCTACGACAAACTTCTGTTCAACAGCTCCTTGGCCAAGGCCCATTGCGCGCCCGACACCCTGAAAATGCTCGCCCAGTTCACCGTACTCTCGCGCCTCAAGGAGCCGGAAAACTCGAACATCTACTCCAAGATGCGGGTGTACGACGGCGAAAACCTCAAGGACACCGATCCGAAGGCCAAGTCGATTCAGGAATACCGCGACAACGCCGGTGTCGACGAAGGCATGAACGGTCTGTCGACCCGTTTTGCGTTCAAGATTCTGTCGAAGGTTTTCAACTTCGATCCGCACGAAATCGCCGCCAACCCGGTGCACTTGCTCTATGTGCTGGAACAACAGATCGAACAGGAACAGTTCCAGGCTGAGACCCGCGAACGTTATCTGCGCTTCCTCAAGGAGTACCTGGCGCCGCGTTATATCGAATTCATCGGCAAAGAGATCCAGACCGCCTACCTCGAGTCTTACAGCGAGTACGGCCAGAACATCTTCGATCGCTACGTGCTGTACGCCGACTTTTGGATCCAGGACCAGGAATACCGCGACCCGGAAACCGGCGAGATCCTCAATCGCGTGGCACTGAACGAAGAACTGGAGAAAATCGAAAAACCGGCCGGCATCAGCAATCCGAAGGATTTCCGCAACGAAATCGTCAACTTCGTACTGCGCGCCCGCGCCAACAACAACGGCAAAAACCCGACCTGGCTCAGCTACGAAAAACTGCGGGTGGTCATCGAGAAGAAAATGTTCTCCAACACCGAGGACCTTCTGCCCGTCATCAGCTTCAACGCCAAGGCGAGCAAAGAGGACCAGCAAAAGCACAACGACTTCGTCACACGGATGGTCGAGCGGGGCTACACCGACAAACAGGTACGACTGCTCTCCGAGTGGTACCTGCGAGTCAGAAAATCACAATAACCCGCTGCCGGTCAGACCGGTTGTCGTCAGCCAGAGACCTGTGTACGCATTTTCTGATACACAGGCCTCTGGAAGGTGTTCGAAAGTCGGTAGCGAGTTCAGGCAGCATCAAAGCGCTTGGGGGAGCGTTGAATGTCCCTTGGCCCTCGGTTCGATGCTGCATCACCGCTCGCCCCTTTCAGGACAGCTTCTAAGGAGCAGTCATGAGCTATGTGATCGACCGACGTCTCAATGGCAAGAACAAGAGCACGGTGAACCGCCAGCGGTTTCTGCGGCGTTACCGTGATCACATCAAAAAGGCAGTCGAAGAGGCGGTCAGCCGGCGCTCCATCACCGACATGGAACACGGCGAACAGATCAGCATTCCCGGTCGCGACATCGACGAGCCGGTGCTTCACCACGGTCGCGGGGGCAAACAAACCGTCGTGCACCCGGGCAACAAAGAGTTCACCAGCGGCGAGCACATCGCTCGTCCTCCCGGAGGTGGTGGCGGCAGAGGTCCCGGCAAGGCGGGTAACTCGGGTGAGGGAATGGACGAGTTCGTCTTCCAGATCACCCAGGAGGAGTTCCTCGAGTTCATGTTCGAGGACCTGGAGCTGCCAAATCTGGTCAAGCGCAACCTGACCGGCACCGATACCTTCAAAACCGTTCGTGCAGGCATCAGTAACGAAGGCAACCCGTCGCGGATCAACATCATCCGCACCTTGCGCTCGGCGCATGCGCGACGAATTGCCCTGTCCGGCAGCAGCCGGGCGAAACTGCGCGAAGCCAAAGAGGAATTGCTGCGACTAAAACAGGAAGAACCGGACAACTTCGGCGATATTCAGGAAATCGAGGCAGAAATCGAAAAACTCAGCGCGCGCATTCATCGCGTACCGTTCCTCGACACCTTCGACCTCAAGTACAACCTGCTGATCAAGCAACCCAACCCCAGTTCGAAGGCGGTGATGTTCTGCCTGATGGACGTGTCCGGCTCCATGACCCAGGCGACCAAGGACATCGCCAAGCGTTTCTTTATCCTGTTGTACCTGTTCCTCAAGCGTAACTACGACAAGATTGATGTGGTGTTCATCCGTCACCACACCAGCGCCCGGGAAGTCGACGAGGAGGAGTTTTTCTACTCTCGCGAAACCGGCGGCACCATTGTTTCCAGCGCCTTGAAGCTGATGCAGGAAATCATGGCCGAGCGCTACCCGAGCAACGAGTGGAACATCTACGCCGCCCAGGCTTCCGACGGCGATAACTGGAATGACGATTCGCCGATCTGCCGCGACATTCTGATCAACCAGATCATGCCGTTCGTGCAGTACTACACTTACGTCGAGATCACCCCGCGCGAACACCAGGCCCTGTGGTTCGAGTACGAGCGAATTGCCGAAGCCTTTTCTGACACTTTTGCCCAGCAACAACTGGTCTCGGCCGGGGATATCTACCCGGTCTTCCGTGAACTCTTCCAGCGCAGGTTAGTGACATGACCGCCAAAGAGCAGAAACGCCAACCCATTTCCACCGGCTCCGAATGGACGTTCGAGCTGATCCAGGCCTACGACCGCGAAATCAGTCGTATTGCGGCTCGCTATGCGCTCGACACCTACCCCAACCAGATCGAAGTGATCACGGCCGAACAGATGATGGACGCCTACGCTTCCGTCGGCATGCCGCTGGGGTATCACCATTGGTCGTACGGCAAACATTTCCTTAGCACCGAAAAATCCTACTCCCGTGGGCAGATGGGGCTGGCCTACGAAATCGTGATCAACTCCGACCCCTGCATCGCCTACCTGATGGAAGAAAACACCATCTGCATGCAGGCGTTGGTGGTGGCCCACGCTTGTTACGGGCACAACAGCTTCTTCAAAGGCAACTACCTGTTCCGCACCTGGACCGACGCCAGTTCGATCATTGATTACCTGGTGTTCGCCAAGCAGTACATCATGCAGTGCGAAGAGCGCCATGGCATCGATGCGGTCGAGGACCTGCTGGACTCCTGTCATGCACTGATGAACTACGGTGTTGACCGCTACAAACGCCCCTACCCGATTTCCGCCGAGGAAGAACGTCGTCGGCAAAAGGACCGGGAGGAGCATTTGCAGAAACAGATCAACGATCTGTGGCGCACCATTCCGAAAGGCGCAGACAAGTACAGCGACCGGGACAATGCACGCTTCCCCGCCGAACCACAGGAAAACATCCTGTACTTCATCGAAAAACATGCGCCGCTGCTGGAGCCCTGGCAGCGGGAGATCGTGCGGATCGTGCGCAAGATCGCCCAGTACTTCTACCCGCAACGCCAGACCCAGGTGATGAACGAAGGCTGGGCCACGTTCTGGCATTACACCCTGATGAACGATCTGTATGACGAGGGCCTGGTCACCGACGGTTTCATGATGGAGTTCCTGACGTCCCACACCAGCGTGGTCTTTCAGCCGGGTTTCGACAGCCCGTACTACAACGGCATCAACCCCTACACCCTGGGCTTTGCGATGTACCGGGACATCCGGCGCATGTGTGAACACCCGACCGAAGAGGATTACCGCTGGTTCCCGGAAATTGCCGGCACCGACTGGTTGTCGTCCATCAAATTCGCGATGAGCAGCTTCAAGGATGAAAGCTTTATCCTGCAGTACTTGTCGCCGAAAGTGATCCGTGACCTGAAATTGTTCAGCATTCTCGATGATGACCAGAAGGACGACCTGCTGGTACCGGCCATCCACGACGAAGATGGCTACCGCACCATACGAGAAACCCTGGCCGCGCAGTACAACCTGGGTAATCGCGAACCCAACATCCAGATCTACAGCATCGACCGCCGCGGCGACCGCTCCCTGACCCTTCGTCACCAACAGCACGACCGCAAACCGCTGGGCGAGTCCACCGAAGAAGTGCTTAAACACTTGCACCGCCTCTGGGGCTTCGACATACACCTGGAAACCCTGCAAGGGGACCAAGTGATGAAAACCCACCACGTACCGCCCAGGAGCGAGCACAGCGAAGGCGATTACGGCCGACTGGACCTGGCCGTCATTCATCTTTGATCCTGTTTGTGCCTCCGGAAGTTCGACGCAACGGTTATTCTGTCGGGCTAACGGAGGTTTTTTATGCAGATTTATAAAGTCGGCGGCGCGGTACGCGATCGGCTGCTGGGCAAACCTGTCACCGATGTCGACTGGGTTGTAGTCGGCGCCACCACCGAAGAAATGCTCGCCAAGGGCTTTCGCCCGGTAGGTGCGGACTTCCCGGTGTTTCTTCACCCGAAAAGCGGTGAGGAATACGCCCTCGCCCGCACTGAACGCAAAAGCGGGCGCGGCTACGGCGGCTTCACCTTTCATGCCAGCCCAGAAGTGACCCTCGAAGAAGACTTGATTCGTCGCGACCTGACGATCAACGCCATGGCTGAAGACGATCAGCAGAATTTGACCGATCCCTACCATGGGCAGCGCGATCTCGAAGCTCGCATTCTGCGCCACGTTTCCCCCGCTTTCGCCGAAGATCCGCTGCGTGTTCTGCGTGTTGCGCGCTTTGCCGCTCGTTATGCGGAGTTGGGCTTTACCGTCGCACCGGAAACGCTGGAGCTGATGCGCCAACTCAGCGAGTCGGGCGAGCTGGAGGCTTTGACCGCCGAACGTAGCTGGAAAGAGATTTCCCGGGCACTGCTGGAAGATCAGCCACAGGTATTTATCGAAGTGCTGCGCGAGTGCGGCGCTCTCCAGGTACTGATGCCGGAGGTCGATGCACTGTTCGGCGTACCACAACCGGAAGCTCATCACCCCGAAATCGACACGGGCGTGCACACTTTGAGCGTGCTTGAACAATCAGCGCTGCACAAACAACCGCTGACTGTGCGTTGGGCTTGCCTGTTGCATGACCTGGGCAAAGGACTGACGCCGAAAGAAGACTGGCCCCGACACATCGCCCACGAACACACAGGCCTGAAGCTGATTAAAGCGGTCAATGAACGCTTCAAGGCACCGAAAGACTGCCAGGAACTGGCCTTGCTGGTGGGCCAGTATCACACCCATGGCCATCGCGCCCTGGAGCTGAAGCCATCGACGCTGCTGGAGCTGCTGCAGAGTTTCGACGTTTACCGTCGCCCGCAGCGGTTTGAAGAGTTTATTGCAGCCTGCGAAATGGACGCGCGCGGGCGCAAAGGGCTGGAACAGAGGAGTTATCCACAGGCGGATTATTTGCGTGGAGCGGCGACTTCGGCGCGAAGCGTGGCGGTACAGCCGTTGCTGGAGAAGGGATTCAAGGGGCCGGAGCTGGGTGAGGCAATCAAGCGTGAGCGGCTCAAGGCCTTGAAGGCTTACAAAGAGGCGGCGTCTGCCTAAAAGCATCGTCGGATCGCCGCCCGGAACAAGCCCGCTCCCACAGGGTTTTCACCGTACCTGTGGGAGCGGGCTTGCCCGCGATGACGTCATCCGCCTTACAACAAATCTGAAGGGGTCAACTGCTGGCCGCGCCACTCAAACGCCACCGGCGCCAACACCTGATCAATCTGCGCTTCGCCCCACAACGTCGCAAAACTTTTGCCTACACCCGGGTGCACGCGATCCGGCGCAATCAGCGACAACGGCCACAACACGAAGGCATTTTTCAGGATCTCTGCGCGCGGCAGAATCAGACCATCGAAGTTGCCCACCAGATCGCCAAACAACAAAACATCGATATCCAGCGGCAAACCCTTGCGGTCCGGCGCATAGCGGCCGTTATCTGCCTCGATGAATTTCAGTCGGCGGTCCAGTTCTATCAGCGGTAAATCGGTGAAAGCCGAGACAACGAAATTGAAGAACGGCCCACTCTTGATCCCCACAGGCTGGCTTTCAAACACCGCCGAGCACCTGATATCCACCAGAAAACCCGCCAGGGCTTCCAGGCCAGCCTGCAAATGGGTTTCGCGCTCGATATTGCTCCCGAGCCCGAGATACACCTGAGTCAGCGACATCCGCGCTCGATCTCCACACCCACACCACCGGTGGCCGCCGGGACTGCACCTGGCTTGGTCAGTTTGAGACGCATCCAGGTGATGTTGAATTCGCTCATCAGCACTTCAACCAGACGCTCGGCAAAGGTCTCGACCAGCTGGAACTGCGCCTGCTCGGCAAAGGCCTGGATGCGCGACGAAACACTCGCGTAATCGAGCGCCAGGGTCAGGTCATCGCCGGCCGCGGCCGGACGGTTGTCCCAGGCGAAGCTGAGATCAAGACGCAAGCACTGTCGGATGCCTCGCTCCCAGTCGTAGGCACCAATCACGGTGTCGACTTCCAGGCCCTCGATAAACACTCTGTCCAAGCACTTTTCTCCGCTGCACGACAAGGGCGCAATGCGCCGTTAGAATCAGGGCGTCCTCGCCCGGAATAGTTAGCATGTTTTGGTTACTGGCGACTCTCGCCTACCTGCTCGGCTCTCTGTCCTTCGCCATTTTGCTCAGCCGCCTGACCGGTAACCCCGATCCGCGAATGAGTGGCTCGGGCAATGCCGGTGCCACCAACATGTTGCGTCTGGCCGGCAAGAAACTCGCCATCCTGACCTTGATCGGCGACCTCTGCAAAGGGCTGCTGCCGGTACTGATCGCCGGTGTTGCGGGCCTTTCGCTGCAAGAACAGGCCTGGATCGGCGTATGTGCCGTCATCGGTCACCTGTTCCCGCTGTATTTTCGCTTTCGCGGTGGCAAAGGTGTCGCCACTGCTGCCGGCATGTTACTGGGGCTTTACCCGCCAGCAGCCCTGCTGGCGGTCTGTGCCTGGCTGCTGACGTTCTACCTGACCCGTACCAGCTCACTCGCCGCGCTGATCGCCACACCGCTGACCCTGCCGTTGCTGGCCTGGCAGGAACCGGCGGCCTTGTTGCCCATGAGCGCGCTCACGGGCCTGATCGTCTGGCGTCATCGGGGCAATCTACGCGACCTGTTTGCCGGGCGCGAACGGCATTTTTAAATACCGGACGTGAGCGCCATTCATCACAGCCCCGACAATTGCTCCATCGGCCAGCGCGCCTGCACGCTGATCGCCAGGCTTTCGTGCTGGCCGGCCTGCAAGCGTTGGCAGCCGGCAAACGCAATCATTGCGCCGTTGTCGGTGCAGAACTCCGGACGGGCGTAAAACACGTCGCCCTTCATGTCGCCGAGCATTTTCTCCAGTGACGTGCGCAACGCCTTGTTGGCGCTGACGCCGCCTGCGATCACCAGACGCTTCATACCCGCCTGTTTCAGGGCACGCTTGCACTTGATGGTCAAAGTCTCCACCACGGCCTGCTGGAACGCCAGCGCGATGTCGCAACGGGCTTGCTCGCTGTCGTCCCCGGCGCTGACGCTCTGCTGCCAGGTGTTCAGGGCGAAGGTTTTCAGGCCGCTGAAGCTGAAAGCCAGGCCCGGGCGGTCGCACATCGGACGCGGAAAAGTGAAACGTCCTGCAACGCCTTGCTCCGCCAGACGAGCGATTTCCGGTCCGCCCGGATAATTCAGGCCCATCATCTTCGCGGTCTTGTCGAAGGCTTCACCGGCGGCATCGTCGAGGGTCTCGCCCAAGAGCGTGTATTGACCGATCCCGTCGACCTGAACCAGCTGCGTATGACCACCCGACACCAACAAAGCGACGAACGGAAATTCCGGTGGCTGCGACTCCAGCATCGGCGCCAGCAAATGACCTTCCATGTGGTGCACGCCGAGCGCCGGAATGCCCCAGGCAAAGGCCAGCGCCTGAGCGCAGGAAGCACCGACCAGCAGCGCACCGACCAGCCCCGGACCCGCGGTATAGGCGATCGCATCGATTTCGGTGGGCACGCAGTCCGCCTCGGCCAACACCTGACGAATCAAGGGCAGCATGCGTTTGACGTGGTCACGCGAGGCCAGCTCCGGCACCACGCCGCCATAGGCGCGGTGCAGGTCGATCTGACTGAACAGCGCGTCGGCCAGCAGGCCGCGTTCACTGTCATATAATGCGACACCGGTTTCGTCGCAGGAGGTTTCTAATCCCAGTACTAGCATGGGTTTGCGCCTTGTTTAGGCTGAATTCGAAGGCGCGCATAATAGTCGCCATGTGATGCCCCGACTAGCGGTTTTCGATCAGAGGCTTTGCATTCCGAGCGATGAGGGGTTAACATCCGCAACCCTTAAAAACCGACGTCTTCAAGTGCTCTTTTGCCGCGAGGATGTTGACCCCGGTAATGAATGAAGGTAGCTCTGGATGCCAGCCGTCAAAGTAAAAGAGAACGAACCCTTCGACGTAGCTCTGCGTCGTTTCAAGCGCTCCTGCGAAAAAGCCGGTGTACTGGCTGAAGTTCGTAGCCGCGAATTTTACGAGAAGCCAACTTCTGAGCGTAAGCGCAAAGCAGCAGCCGCTGTTAAGCGTCACGCCAAGAAAGTTCAGCGCGAACAGCGCCGCGCCGTTCGTCTGTACTAATACACAGACGTTCGTAGCAAGCTTCTGCCAAGCCCGGCCCTCAGCCGGGCTAATGGCATTTGCGGACAACGCTTGATGCTTCACCGTCAAAGCCGCAGACGCGACCGAGACAAACCTGCTTCACAGCGTCAGACCTGGCTCTTTTGCCAGCGGTGCACGTCTTTTCTGACGAGCCTTCCAAGGCTACTGACGAGCACACCCACTGATTCCTCTCACGACGATCAGCCCAAGGCACCTTCTTGCGTGCCCGCTTATGAGCTATCCGAGGCCATCGACAGGCCGCAGCGGATTCAGCGAAACACTTTCAAATAGTCGAATACTGATTGGCATTAACGTCAGTGGATTTTCGGCAGATACACTTCCCGACAGCGATTATGCAGACGACACTGGTCGAGCCGCACATTTTGCGCGCCTCAAACTACGACCTGTATTCGGCCGCCCTTCGTTTCGGGTCCATTTCAGCGCAGATGACGAGACCGCCATGGCCGGGCTAATTCCCCAGAGCTTCATTGACGACCTTCTGAACCGCACCGACATCGTCGATGTGGTCAGCTCGCGCCTGCAACTGAAAAAGGCCGGCAAGAACTACACCGCCTGCTGCCCGTTCCACAAAGAGAAAACCCCCTCCTTCAGCGTCAGCCCCGACAAGCAGTTCTATTACTGCTTCGGCTGTGGCGCTGGCGGTAACGCCCTCGGCTTCATGATGGACCACGACAACCTGGACTTCATCCAGGCTGTCGAAGAACTGGCCAAAGCCGCCGGCATGGAAATCCCCCGCGAAGAAAGCGGCCGGCCGCACAAACCGCGGCAGCCGACCGATTCGCCGCTGTACCCGTTGCTCACCGCCGCCGCCGATTTCTACCGGCAGGCACTGAAAAGCCATCCATCGCGCAAAGCCGCGGTGGATTACTTGAAGGGACGCGGACTGACCGGCGAGATCGCCCGGGACTTCGGCCTCGGTTTCGCTCCGCCCGGCTGGGACAATCTGTTCAAGCACCTGAGCAGCGATACCCTGCAACAGAAAGCCATGGTCGACGCCGGCCTGCTGATCGAAAACGCCGAAACCGGCAAACGCTATGACCGCTTCCGCGATCGCGTGATGTTTCCGATCCGCGACAGCCGCGGGCGCATCATTGCCTTTGGTGGCCGGGTATTGGGCGATGACAAACCGAAATACCTGAACTCACCGGAAACCCCGGTATTCCATAAGGGCCAGGAACTCTACGGCCTTTATGAAGCACGCAAAAACAACCGTAATCTCGACGAAATCATTGTCGTCGAAGGCTACATGGACGTCATCGCCCTCGCCCAGCAAGGCCTGCGCAATGCCGTCGCCACACTCGGCACCGCCACCAGCGAAGAGCACTTGAAGCGACTGTTTCGCGTCGTGCCCAACGTTTTGTTCTGCTTCGACGGCGACCAGGCTGGCCGTAACGCCGCATGGCGAGCATTGGAAGCCACCCTGCCCTGCCTGCAAGACGGGCGGCGGGCGCGCTTTCTGTTCCTGCCCGAGGGCGAAGACCCGGACACCCTGGTCCGCTCCGAAGGCACTGATGCTTTCCGCGCGCGAATCAACCAGCACGCGCAGCCGCTGGCCGACTACTTTTTTCAGCAACTGACCGAGGAGTCGGACCCGCGCTCGCTCGAAGGCAAGGCCCACATGGCCACCCTCGCGGCGCCGCTGATCGACAAAGTCCCGGGCGCGAACCTGCGCATCCTCATGCGCAAGCGCCTGAGCGAAATCACCGGGCTCAGTGGCGAGGCCGTGAGCCAACTGGTGCAAAGCGCACCCCAGGACGCGCCACCGGCCTATGACCCAGGCATCGATTACGACGCGATGCCGGATTACAGCGACTACCATCAGCCGCAGGCACAAGAGATGTACGCGCCGCAGCAGGAATGGACGCCGAAGAAACCCGGCGCCGGCGGCAAGAAATGGGACAAGAAACCGTGGGACAAGAATGGCAAGCGCGGCGGTGATCGCGATCAACAGAGCGCCCCGCGCACGCCGATTGCCGTGGAAGCCCCGACCCTGATTGCGCTTCGTACGCTCATTCATCACCCGGAGCTGGCTGGCAAGGTCGAAACCGCCGATCACTTCGCCAATGAGAGCAATACCTACGCGCAATTGCTGGTGGCCCTGATCGAGGCCGTGCAAAAAAATCCTAAGCTAAACTCAATTCAGTTAATGGCCCGTTGGCACGGGACTGAACAGGGGCGCCTTCTCAAAGCCTTGGCCGAAAAGGAATGGCTGATTGAAGGCGATAACCTTGAACAACAGTTTTTAGACACCATTACTAGGCTATCAACCGGTCAACACACCGATAGCCTGGAAGCACTTATCAGAAAAGCAAGGCAGCCAGGATTGACCGCAGAGGAAGCAAATCAGATCGCAAATCAGATGCGCGACCTATTAAAACGCAATATGGCTACACCAAACCCGACCTCAACTGGCGCGTGAGGTCATAGCTCAGGTATAATCCTCGGCTTGTTTTTTGCCCGCCAAGACCTTCAGTGGATAGGGTGTTATGTCCGGAAAAGCGCAACAGCAGTCTCGTATCAAAGAGTTGATCACACTTGGTCGTGAGCAGGGTTACCTGACTTACGCGGAGGTCAACGACCACCTGCCGGAGGATATTTCAGATCCGGAACAGGTGGAAGACATCATCCGCATGATCAATGACATGGGGATCAACGTATTCGAGGTTGCGCCAGATAAGGATTCCCTTATGCTGGCCGACGCCGATACCGACGAAGCCGCGGCCGAAGAGGCAGCAGCAGCGTTGGCAGCGGTCGAAACCGACATCGGTCGCACCACCGACCCGGTGCGCATGTACATGCGCGAAATGGGTACGGTAGAGCTCCTGACACGTGAAGGCGAAATCGAAATCGCCAAGCGTATTGAAGAGGGCATCCGCGAAGTGATGGGCGCAATCGCGCACTTCCCTGGCACGGTTGACCATATTCTCTCCGAATACACTCGCGTCACCACCGAAGGTGGCCGCCTGTCCGACGTCCTGAGCGGTTATATCGACCCGGACGACGGCATTGCGCCGCCTGCTGCAGAAGTGCCGCCGCCAGTCGATCCGAAAGCCGTGAAAGCGGACGACGACACCGACGACGATGACGCCGAAGCAACGGATGACGAAGAAGAAGCCGAAAGCGGTCCGGATCCGGTCATCGCGGCACAGCGTTTTGGCGCTGTCTCCGATCAGATGGAAATCACCCGCAAGGCGCTGAAAAAGCACGGTCGTGGCAACAAGCTGGCCATCGCCGAGCTGTTGGCCCTGGCTGAGCTGTTCATGCCGATCAAACTGGTGCCGAAGCAATTCGAAGGCCTGGTCGAGCGTGTTCGCAGTGCCCTGGATCGTCTGCGTCAGCAAGAGCGCGCGATCATGCAATTGTGCGTGCGTGATGCCCGCATGCCGCGTGCCGACTTCCTGCGCCAGTTCCCGGGCAACGAAGTTGACGAAAGCTGGACCAACGCACTGGCCAAAGGCAAAAGCAAATACGCTGAAGCCATTGGTCGCCTGCAGCCGGACATCATTCGTTGCCAGCAGAAGCTGACCGCGCTGCAAACCGAAACCGGTTTGACGATCGCCGAGATCAAGGACATCAACCGTCGCATGTCGATCGGTGAGGCCAAGGCCCGCCGCGCGAAGAAAGAGATGGTTGAAGCGAACTTGCGTCTGGTTATCTCCATCGCCAAGAAGTACACCAACCGTGGCCTGCAATTCCTCGATCTGATCCAGGAAGGCAACATCGGTCTGATGAAAGCGGTAGACAAGTTCGAATACCGCCGTGGCTACAAATTCTCGACTTATGCCACCTGGTGGATCCGTCAGGCGATCACTCGCTCGATCGCCGACCAGGCCCGCACCATCCGTATTCCGGTGCACATGATCGAGACGATCAACAAGCTCAACCGTATTTCCCGGCAGATGTTGCAGGAAATGGGTCGTGAACCGACCCCGGAAGAGCTGGGCGAACGCATGGAAATGCCTGAGGACAAGATCCGCAAGGTATTGAAGATCGCTAAAGAGCCGATCTCCATGGAAACCCCGATCGGTGATGACGAAGACTCCCACCTGGGTGACTTCATCGAAGACTCGACCATGCAGTCGCCAATCGATGTTGCTACCGTTGAGAGCCTTAAAGAAGCGACTCGCGAAGTCCTGTCCGGCCTCACTGCACGTGAAGCCAAGGTTCTGCGCATGCGCTTCGGTATCGACATGAATACCGACCACACCCTTGAGGAGGTTGGTAAGCAGTTCGACGTGACCCGTGAACGGATTCGTCAGATCGAAGCCAAGGCGCTGCGCAAGCTGCGCCACCCGACGAGAAGCGAGCATCTGCGCTCCTTCCTCGACGAGTGATCACAAAACCCCCGGCCCAGGCCGGGGGTTTTGCTTTATGCAGATTAAATCCCCCGCACTTCCCTCCCGCTGAATTGCCCGTCTACACTCGAACCATTCCCCGAGCCATAACGAGACCGTTATGCCCAGACTGCCGACCGTGCTTTTTTTGCTGTCGCTGATGACCTGGACCGCAACGGCTGGCGCGCTGACTCTGACCGACGAAGAACGTAGCTGGTTGACGGCCCACCCGGATTTGCGCCTGGGTGTCGATGCGTCATGGCCACCCTTTGAGTTTCGCGATGATCAGGGCCGCTATCAGGGCCTTGCGGCGGACTACATCGACCTGATTCGCCAACGCCTGGCCATCAAGCTTACGCCCATTGAACCTGTGAGCTGGACGGCCGTGCTTGAGCAGGCCAAACAAGCGAAACTGGACCTGTTGCCGGGCATCATGTCGACCCCGGAGCGTCAGAATTACCTGTCGTTTACGCGCCCCTATCTGGACTTTCCGATCGTCATACTTGCCCACGTCGGAGGCGCTCAACCGCGCAAACTCGAAGACCTGTACGGCTTGAAAATCGCCGTGGTGGAAGACTACGCGCCCCATGAACTGCTGCGTACCCACCACCCCGACCTGAACCTGGTGGGAATGCCCAACGTCAGTTCGGCCTTGCAGGCTCTGGCGACCGACGAAGTGGACGCGGTGGTCGGCGATCTCGCTTCCAGCGTCTGGAGCTTGCGTCAGCTCAAGCTCGACGGGCTCTATGTCAGCGGCGAGACGCCCTATCGCTATCAACTGGCAATGGGCGTACCTCGTGACAACAAGATTCTGGTCGGCATCCTGGACAAAGTCCTGGCAGACATGACGCCGGCAGAAATCAGCGCCATCCAGGAACATTGGGTCGGTAACGTCCTCGATCATCGAACCTTCTGGTCCGACCTGATCGTTTACGGCCTGCCGGGTTTGCTGTTGCTGATCACCGTGCTCGCGGTGGTCATCCGGATCAATCGCCGATTGAGCTCGGAAATTGCCCGCCGCGTCGACCTGGAACAGGAACTGCGCAGCAGCGAATACCATTATCGCGGGTTGGTGGAGAGCCTTTCGGCCATCGCCTGGGAAGCGCGAATCACCGATTTCACCTACAGCTACGTGTCGCCCCACGCCGAAGAATTGCTCGGTTATCCCCTGTCCCATTGGCTGATTCCGGGGTTCTGGCGCAACATCATCCACCCCGCAGACCTGACCCGCGCCCAGACCTTCTGCGATCACGAAGTCCTGGCGGGGCGCGATCACAGCCTCGATTACCGGGTCATCACCGCCGACGGCCGCTGCCTGTGGGTGCGTGACATCGTCAGCCTTATCGAGCACGGTCATGAACCGGTGATGCGCGGGTTGATGATCGACATCAGCGAAGCCAAGCGCACCGAAGAGGCATTGCGCCTGTCGGAGCAGAAGTTTGCCTCGGTGTTCCAGCAATGCCCGGACATTCTGGTCATCGCGCGGCTTTCGGATGGCTGCCTGCTGGAGGTCAACGAAGCGTTCGAGGAACAGATTGGTCTCAAGGCTGAAGAAGTCATCGGTCAGACCGCCACCGACCTGAACATCTGGGGCATCCCCGGTGTCGGGCCGGGCTTGTTGCAGCGCTTGCAGGCCGGCAGCATTCGCAACCTGGAGATGCCCTTTCGCCGTAACAATGGCCAGGTGTTTACCGGCCTGATCTCCGCCGAACCCTTCGACCTCGACACCACCCCGGCGCTGGTGGTGGTCGTGCGCGACATCAGTCAACTCAAGGAAACCCAGCAACAACTGCAAACCTCCGAAGAAAAATTCGCCAAAGCCTTCCACGCGTCCCCCGACGGTTTGCTGCTGTCCCGGCAGAGTGATGGCTTGCTGCTTGAGGTCAACGAAGGCTTCAGCCGCATTACAGGCTTCAATAGCGCGATGTCCGTGGACCGCTCGGCGTTGGAGTTGGGGATCTGGGTCAATCTCAACGAACGCAAACAGATGCTCGACCTGCTGCACCGCGATGGTTTTGTCCGCGACTTCAGTTGCCACATCCGCCGCAGCGACGGGCAGATCCGCCTTTGTGAAGTGTCGAGCCGTCCACTGCCGATCGGCGACGAAGATTGCATGCTGACCATCGCTAGAGACATCACCGAGCGCCACCTGATGCAGGAAAAACTGCAACAGGCCGCGACCGTGTTCGAGAGTACCGCCGAAGGTGTATTGATCACCGACACCCAGCAGCACATCAGCGCGGTCAACCGTGCGTTTACCGAAATCACCGGCTACAGCGAAAGCGAGGCCCTGGGCCACACCCCTCGCCTGCTCGCCTCAGGCTTGCATGACAGCGCTTTCTACGCGGCCATGTGGCACCAACTGACCGCCGAAGGGCATTGGCAGGGCGAGATTTCCAATCGGCGCAAAAACGGCGAGTTGTACCCGAGCTGGCTGACCATCAGCGCAGTGCGTAACCGCGACAAGTTCATCACCCACTTTGTCGCCGTATTCGCGGACATTTCCAGCCTCAAGCACGCGCAGGCCAAACTCGATTACCAGGCGCATCACGACCCGCTGACGGGCTTGCCGAACCGCACGCTGTTCGAGAGCCGACTGCTGACTGCACTCAACAACCAGCAGGAAAACGGCGGCCAGGGCGCCGTGCTGTTTCTCGATCTTGACCGCTTCAAACACATCAACGACAGCCTCGGCCACCCGGTCGGTGACCTTCTGCTCAAGGGCATCGCCGTGCGCCTCAAAGACCAGTTGCGCGACATCGATACCGTGGCGCGCCTCGGTGGAGACGAATTCATCATCCTGCTGCCCGGCTTGCAACAGTCGAGCGACGCCGACAACATCGCCACCAAACTGCTCAACTGCTTTTCTGCGCCATTCCAGGCTGGCGAGCACGAGTTCTTCATCAGTGCCAGCATTGGCACCAGCCTCTACCCCAAGGACGGCTGCGACGTCGCCACACTGGTCAAAAACGCCGACGCGGCGATGTACCGCTCCAAGGCTAAAGGCCGCAACCGGGTCGAAAGCTATACCCGCGACCTGACCGCTCAGGCCAGCGAGCGCGTCGCACTGGAGCACGAACTGCGCCGCGCCATCGAGCGTAATGAACTGTTGCTGCACTACCAGCCGAAAATCAGCCTGGTCGACAATCGTCTGGTGGGTGCAGAAGCCCTCATTCGCTGGCATCACCCGACCTTCGGCGCCGTGCCGCCAGAGCACTTCATACCCTTGGCCGAAGAGAACGGGATGATTCTGCAAATCGGCGACTGGGTGCTCGAGACCGCATGCCGGCAGATGTACGAATGGAATCTGACTTATGAATGCCTCGGCCCTTTGTCGGTCAACCTCGCCGGCGCACAACTACGCCAGCCCAACCTGCTCGGCCGGATCGAGCAACTGCTCAAGGACAACGGTCTTCAGCCCGGATTATTGCAACTGGAGATTACCGAAAACTTCATCATGAGCCAGGCCGAGGAAGCGCTGGCGGTGCTACATCAACTCAAGCACCTGGGTGTGCAACTGGCCATCGATGACTTCGGCACCGGCTATTCATCCTTGAGTTACCTCAAGCGCCTGCCGCTGGACATCCTCAAGATCGACCAGTCGTTCGTCCGCGGCCTGCCGGATGATCCCCACGATGCGGCGATCGTTCGTGCCATCATCGCACTGGGCCGCAGCATGCAATTTACCGTGATTGCCGAAGGTGTCGAGACCCTGGCGCAGCAGCAATTTCTCGCCGAAGAAGGCTGCGAACAGATTCAGGGCTACATCGTCAGCCTGCCCTTACCACCGGACGAATTCGCCGCGACGTTTCTTCGTATAGCCGTATCGGATTTTTCGGATAGCACAGCCGAGAAACCGTCGTTATAATCCGCGGCCTACTGAGGGCCTATAGCTCAGTTGGTTAGAGCAGAGGACTCATAATCCTTTGGTCCACGGTTCTTATGTGGTACGCATCTTGGTGTGGTATTTGGAACCGGTTTTTGATAGCTTTACGCGACGTTTTAGGGCCTCTAGCTCATGTTGGTTAGAGCAGCGGACTTAACGGCTCAAAGCCTACCCCCTTCACAGGGCACGGCGATGAGCAAATGGGTTGCCTTGGGGTAAGTTAGCTCTGCTCTTTGGTAGAATCGCTCAAATTCGGGGAAGCCTCTGCGTCAGCGTGGTAATCCCGAGCCAAGCCTCGCGAGAGGAAGGTGTAGAGACTGTACGGGCGAGCCGTAAAGGCAAGAGACAGTCCAGACCACAAACCCGAAAGGGGCAGCGAAAGCTGTAGCTGGTAAGCATAATCCGTTGGTGCCCGGTTCGACTCCGGGGAGGCCCACCAAATCCAAAAGCCAGACCGTAAGGTCTGGCTTTGTCGTTTCTGCTCCGAGCAAATTCAGCGCTCGCCTAATGGGCTCTGCTCGCCACTCAAGGTTAGCAATGCTTGAGCCTTTAACCCTGGCGAAAGACTCCCGAAAAATCCGTCCCTGAAAATTTTTATTGACACTGCAACCACCACACCTAATGCTAAAAAAAGTGTGGTATTTGGAAGTGGTGCGAGTGAAAAATTTCATCTTGGTTGATGCCCCTGTGACGAGCGAAGGTAGGTACCTGCTGATCCATCTTGACGCGCACGTCACCGACCAGGCACGAGCGTTCGAACCCTTCACTCATTTCGCGAAATGGATGGCGGGTCATGGCTTCGCTACCAGCACTGAGAAGCTCTATGCAGAGCATGTCGGTCGCTTCATCGACTACGTCTACGAAGCCTCAAGAACCCAATTCCCTCCGGATGTGGATCTCACGGTGGAGACTGTTATCTACAGCTATCAGGCTTACCTGCTGTTCGGTCAGGGCGCTACCAACCCCATTGCACGCAAGCTGGCCGAATCCCTTGGCAAAGAGAAGCTCACTAGCAACATCTCGCTTTCACAGACGATTGAGTCGTCCATCACCTGGTTTCTTCGGGTATCGGAAGAAAGAAACAAGATTGCCCCTGACCAGCTGTTCAGCCCTTTCTACCTGAACCTGAGGGAGTACCGAAGCCAGCGCGAGGCATCTGCCCAAAAGGCCAAATCCTGGCTAGCAACTGTTATTCGTGACTCCCTCAGCTCTGTTGTCCCTAAGCGAAAGAAAGACAAGCTGTTTCCTCAGGCGAAGCGCAGGGATAGGAAGAATGACAAACGCCCCTTCAAGACCATTGCATTCCCTATCGAACGAGCAGTCAGCTTTGTTAGACAGCCGAAGCCTCCGAGGTCACAAACCTTTTATCGAGACATGACCCTGTATGCATTGCTGGCAGCAACTGGCGCTCGCACAAGCGAAGTCCTACAGATCAGGATGTGTGACATCGATGTCGACGAATTATCGGTATTTCTTCGCGATCCATTCGCAAGGAGCTCCCCTGGATTAACCGAAGAAGAGCACGAACGCCTCTCCTGGAAGGGGCGCGACACGGAGATGACCTTCCTGATTGAGCCATTCGCGACCATATTCTGGCAGCATCTTGAAAAGTACCTAACACTCGAATACAACTCCAGCGCTGGTCACGACTTCTTGTTTCAAAACTCTGACAGTAGGCCGTTTTTTGCTAGCGATAGGAGTAGCCGAGAGAAGACTTTCAAAAATTATGCTATGAAGTCTGGGTTATCGAATGCAACTGGCATCAGCCCGCATTCGCTCAGGCATATGTACGGCACCTACACGCTGAACTACATGCCGGTTCCGGGCCGCGACCTACCTGGCCTACCCATCACGTATGTGAAAATTTTAATGGGCCACTCCAATGTCACATCGACAATGAAGTATGCCAAGCAAGATACCGACATGGTCGAGGCTTACCTGCAACACGCGAATCAATATATAACTCAGCGAGGCGAGGAGTCTTTCATGACAATTCGCCAGGAATTCCATTCTAGACAGCTTGAGGTATTACAGAAAGAAGTTGATAGAATTAACGGAGATAAAAATGATTAATCTCACCAAGGATATCCTGATCATCAAGTCCGGCGAAGACTTGGAGAGATGCATCAAAAATGCGATTACAAAAGCAAAGGAATGCATCTGCGAAGAACTCTTCAACACCGGTTACATATCTCCGAACAAAATCACAAGCTCTACTCGCAACGAATACTATAATGCTTCGATCTTGAGGTGGTTTGAAGATCACCTCAGCGATACTAACGCACCAGCGTATGATGAGACCTGGATTAGAAATGCTCACGCGTGCTCCAGAAAAACACCAGAAGCCAGCCTTGCGAAGGAAGTCGTTGCGAAGAGCGCCCATAACTGGCTAAACAAATCTTCACTTCAGAGGCTAACAAGAGACTGCCTGTTGATCTTGCACTTCCTTTGGCAAGAGAAGGCTGTATTGCTACCAGCAGACATGAAGAAGCCTATCATTGGGGACAGTGAAGGAAATTCAAACTTCTTCGAATTTGCTGCATCATCCTACACTGAAGTTCTGGCACTAGTCAGCGCACCATTCGTTTCTCATGTCACCTACGAGAATATTCCCGACATAACAACAGTAATGAATCCTAGCGCCGTTAGAAATTTCGAATGGTATGCATGGCGCTTGATTCGTTGCTCGAACTGGCATCGCATTGAAGATATAGATCCTGACGATATCTCAGAGATGGTGGAGCACATTCTTCAGACAAAGAAAGGCAAAACAGGCTGGTTTGCATATCCAATAGCACCAACTGCGTTCTGGGGCTATGTTCAACAGCTATATCCCGAGCGCTGTAAGGGTGGTTTAATTAGCAAACCCATCAAGAACGTCATGCACGCCAATAGAAAGTCGCTTGAGTCTGGAGAGTTTTTCTATCCTCCCGAGCACAAGAATGTGGTGGACGCTTGGCTTAATTATCAAGGCAAATTCGTTGCCCTTCTAAAGTCTCGTGGCCAGAAGACCTACAAAGAAACAGAAAAATGCTACAGCATTCTGAACACGTATCTATTCGATACCTATCCTGCGGCTACGGGCATGCCTCCTCCGCACCCCAGAGAACTAAACCGAGAGCACATTGAGGGTGTAGGATTCGATGGGCTTCTTAGTTTCCTCAGAAAAGGTCGTTCGGCCTCGACCCTAAAGCAGCTATTATACAAAATTGATGCACTTTTCAACTACATTGCTGTTCATGCAAGCGCGAATAGCGACTTAACTGGTTTCGTTAACCCTATATCGGATATCGACTACCCGGTAGTTAAGAGAAGATCTGGATCAAGCAAGCCGGCTTTTGGGTCTGAGCACTTCCCCTACCTCCTGCAGTATTCTTATGCGATCGAATCGTTCGGAACCTTTCTCGCAGAAAGAGTGCATGATGAGCAGATAAGCTTATACGACCAAAAGTATAGGGCGGACATTGACACAGACTACTGGCATCAGAGTCACAAAATCATACAGACAGAAAAGTATGGTTATGTGCCAGTTGTGTTCTATCGAAACCAGTCCTTTGACGCATCCCAGCCCAAGTCGAAATCAAATAGGCCAATTGGCTATGAGGCTCTGCGCCTCTTGCCTAGGTTTACGATCCCCATGATGGATTATACTTGCAGCGCCAGTGGCGTGACTGTTCACTACCCGCAATTAAACTATATCCGACATAACGTCGTTGCGTTAGAGACGGGCATACGCAGCATGCATATTCGCTGGTTAGACAAGCGTACTTATAGCATGCATGTAGACAGATCTATGCGACTAGCTCCCCTGTGCAAGCTTCGGGTCAACACTGACAAGTGCAATGATGCCTGGGATGCCACCGTCTCTAAAAATGTTATTGAGGTTTTGGATCGACAGCGAGAAATGCTGACGTGGTTTAATGATCCAGCTCTTGACGCTGAAGTTTGGTATGACCACCATGAAGAGAGTCCGTTTGGACAAATCGTAACCCTGTTCCCCAAGGGCGGAGAGCCAGGAGTGCTCCACCCTGGGTCGTACGCAAGATACTTTAGACGATTAATTTACTCATTCGATTTATTTTGTCGATTCCAGCTTGGCATCGACCCGACAAACATGATGCCGGAGGCTCTTGAAGACTACGAGACACTCGACGAGCCTTTTGATTATTTGTCAGCCATCAGACTCGAAAGGGTAGCCTGCAAGTTAATCGAGCATACTCCCCACTCCTGTCGGGTTTCGGTTGTATCTGAGTACATTAGGGTACTGCCACCTCACATCATCGGTGAATTCATCACGGGGCAGGCCACCGAACAGCATGTAATGTATTACGCCAAAGTAGATCCCGCATATTTGAAGTCAGTCGCTCAATATCAAAAGATGAGTATCGAAAATGGCTGGTTAGTTGAGCGCCCAGCGATGTCATCCATCAAGGCCGAAGATGTGACATCAAAACTCCAACAAGCGTTTCGCAAGGACATACACGCATCTTTGATTGACTTTGGAGCGATTTCATTTGACCGCGAACATAACGATGAGGTGCTTTCGGGGATCAAAGCGGCAAAGCAGCGTCCCATCGATTCGCTGGCATTCATGCCGACTCATATTTGCCCGTTCGGCAATGCCTGTACATCAGATGTGATTCGAGATCTAGGCGCTGTACCAGGATCAGTGATGCCGTGCGGCGGCTGTTATTACTCTATCAAGACCGTCGACCATCTTCCCAGAATCCATGGCCATATTCGTGTCCTGACTGACGAGTGTAGCGAGCTGGAAGCCCACATTTCAGAGTCCAAGAAGAATGGAGCATCGCCTGAGAGCCTTGTTCCTACGGCCAATCGCAGGAAATTTCTTGCTTCGGAAATCATCTCCTGGAGCGTCACTGCTCATTGCCTTGAGCAAATGCACAACGACATCAAAACTCGATCTACGTTCTTGATAGAAAAGCCAGAAATCGTCTCTGAGCACCTCCAGCGGTTGGATCTGACTGACCAAGTGCTGACCAACCTGATCGCCCGCACTACGGAAGCAAAAACTCATGCGGAATATTTTACTCCGCAGCTGAGACAACAAATCATGGTTGCAAGAAACAAGCTGCTCGCATTCACAGGTGACTTTAACCGTATGCTGCAGGATGCTCCCATAGGATTTACGCTGATTGACGAGTTCCGAGGCTTGATCAGATCCACCTGTGAAGCTCTTGGTCTCTCCCTGCATGACCTGGGTGAAGCTATGAGCAAGCCTATGCCCCTTGAACGCCCGAATGCGATTCTCAGACTTGTGTCGAACCCTGGGAGTGTCCCAGCGTGAGTAAAGGTGCTAAACCAGGGCAGAATCGATTTGCAGGCTCTCAAAAGCGTAAGCGAGACTACAGGATCGCCAGAATCAAAGACGAGGTTATACCCCAACTTAAAGCTTTCGCCGGTAAGGTGTCATTCGATGGAGTGACGCCATTCTCTAGGTTTTGCGCCGAGCTTTATAATACTGACCTGCCTGTAAACGAGAAGAAAATTGGCTACAGGACTTTGGTACAAAGCAGCGACTATTGGTCGTTGATCGGGCCAATCTATTACAAACACTGGGATCCGTCTGGCAACCTAGAATCCAAGAAGGAGATGCTTGTAGGGAAGTTATCTGCCCAGCGAGCAGACCAACTAGGTACCGAAGTAGAAAGGCTGAGAAAGGAAAATGATGCTCTTCGATCAGCGCTTCGAAGTCATGGCGCTACGCCAACTCCACTGCCTGAGACGAAGCCCGCAGATCAAGGCTTCATGTCTAAGTTTGACAAAACCTGTCGTGCCCTCAAGCTAGTACTTGATGCCAGCGATGGGATGTTCGCGGTTGACCTTAGCGCCCAAAAAATCATCTGCGCCTTCAACGACCTTGAACCACTGGAAGGGCTTGTTCCCAAAGAGCTTGCCGAGCCATTTGTCGCCTGGATAAATGCAAGAGAAAAGAATCATGGCCAGCAATGATCCGAAGCGCACACCCTTTGAGCGATACCGAGACTATGTCACGCAATTGGAGCAGGAAGGTAAAAAGTTTCCTGTGAATCAGTTTGGTGACGTTAACTTCAGTAGGATTGCTGATGATTGCGGCAATCGCCGGCAGTGGTTTTCAGAAAGCGCAAAAAAGGTTTTCTGCCCACTAGGCGATACTCTTGAACAAGTGATCGCCAAGGACATTCGCAGGATTGGTAGCGAGGTTTATGCACCCAAAGATCCTGAATCTGCTCTCGTAGAAATGGCAGATTCAAAGAGCAAGGAGGCCAGCCGGCTTAGATCCATGCTGGAGCAAAAGTCGAAGGAGAACGAATTGCTTCGAGAACAGGTAGAGCGGCTGTCCGCTGAAGTGCGCATGCTTCGCTCTACTGCAGCGGAGGTCAGCAGCCAGCAGGAGCTTATGATCGACTCTGGGCGGTCGTTCATCTTATGAGCAGCCTTACCGGTGTGGTTCAAGTCAGCTCAGTGAAGCCCGGCAGCATCGGGGGAGCCATCTTCTCTGGTCGTATCGTCGGCGAGAGAAAAGTCTTCACGTGCAAAGCCAGCTACAAAATAATCACTCGTGTCCCCCAACCAGGCGAATGCTGGCAAATAAAGGGGTCGATTGTAGGCCACGATCAGTTCAGGGATTTTGTGCAGGTCGAAAGCTGCCACATTGTTAACTTGCCAGTGGCTGCATATGTCGAGCGCCTGCTCATCAAGCATCCTGCATTTCGTGGACTAGCATTTGGAAAGGCCAAAGTGGGCAAATTGGTTAGGGTTTTCGGTGCAGAAAATCTTGCTCAAATTCTAACTGCAGGGAAAGTGAGTCACTTAGCTGAAGTGATCAATCCTGACTTAGCCCAGAAGCTCGTGGAGGCATGGGGATCTCTGCAGAACGAAATTTCAACCATTCAATTTCTGATGGAGCATGATTTCGATCCAGGACTTGCAAAGAGCATTCTCAAGGTGTGCCAGACAGACACCGTTGAACGGCTAAAGCGCAACCCTTACAGTCTGGTGGCGTTTCATGGAGTTCATCCGAACCTTTGGAAAACGGTTGAAGCTGCAGCCTCCAAACTGGGGATCACTACAGATGATCCTCGCAGGCTTTCAGGGATAGTCGAGTACCTGCTGTACACCCGCCTCGATCAGGGACACACAGCATGCTCGCTAGACGATCTGAAGGCGCTACTGAGGCAGAGAATCCCATCTCCTGAGCTAGTCGACCTATCAATAACTTTCGCTCTTGATAGGCGAGCTGTATGCACCAAGAGACTGGGCGGTGTGCCTTTCATACAGCCGCTAGGTGCCGCTCTGGTTGAGAGCCAGCTTGAGCAGCGTATAGCCACCTTATCATCTGCCCAGATGTCTCTCCTCCATGGTTCGCCCCAAGAACTTGCCAAGGCCACTGAAGACTACTGCGCACGAATGGAGGCCTCCTATGGCCACTCCTTCACGCCAGACCAAAAGGGCGCTGTGCTAATGGCACTTACTAGCCGAATCAGCACGCTCACTGGGTTCGGAGGCACAGGAAAGACAACTGTATTGAAGGCCATTGTCGATATCGCTTCGGAGTACCGCCCGGTACACGTCTTGGCGTTGAGCGGCAAAGCTAAGGAGCGAGCCAGGGAGGCGATTGACCGAGACACTCATACGATCCACAGCTTCTTGATCAAGATCAGCACAGAGTCGTCTGGACTTAACAGTGGTGGCGACCCGCTTGTGGTCATCGACGAAGCCAGCATGGTCGACATCGCACTGATGCTCAAGCTACTCAACGCCTTCGCCAGAAAGGAGCTTTCACTTCTCCTGGTCGGCGACACTGGTCAGCTATCCCCGGTGGGGTACGGCATCTTCTTTCACGCGCTGGCCAAGTCGAAGGCAATACCATCAACCCACTTGACCAAGGTACATAGGACAGTTGGCGATAGTGACCTGCAGAAGACCTCCATGGAAATACGTTCAGGTCAATTGAACACTCTCCCAATATGGAACGGTGAGCGTGACGGGGTATTTCTCATCCCCTGTACCACCACAAAGGATTTGCTTGGCCACCTGACTCGAATAAAGCAGATCATCCCCGATGCTCAGATATTGACGCCTCACATGTCTGATCGCATGCCTGATTCTGGCCATAAAATTAACAACCATCTGCAAAGCGTCCTTCAACATACAGACGAGACGCCTGGCATCAAGATGGGCAATTTCTGGCTGCGCGTTAACGATCCAGTCATCGTTAGCCAGAACAGCTACGAACATAACCTGTTCAACGGAAACACTGGTGTGATGTCCGGAATGACAGTCATTAATGGGGAGAGCGCTGGCATCTTCAACATCAATGGACTCGAAGTAGTCCTTTCTCGGATGGAGTTGTTCCTGCTAGGTATGAAGCTTGCTTATGCCATCTCAATCCACAAGGCCCAGGGCAGCGAGTATCAAACATCCATCATCTGCTCGCTCAGCCAGAGCGAATTCGTGGAGCGAAGCATGCTGTACACGGGCATCTCCCGATCCAAACGCCTAGCCTTGATTCTGAGCACCCAAACGCTTGTACAGCAAGGCGTGGCTCGACCAAACCGCAGCGATACCCTGTGCGTCGGACTTTCGATTTGATTCTCCAGCCCCCTGCCCAACCTCGGAACTGAATTGTCAAAAAAATCACGGAGTGTCTGCCAAGCGAAGCGGGTAGAAACCGTTATTTTTATTGACAACACCCTGCCCAGCGCAGCGACAGCCTCAGCTCTGGAAGTGGTTAGGCTCTGCCTGACCGCTTCCCGAGCCCCTCGGGCGGCGTAGAGCGGGGTCTGGGGCAGCGCCCCAGGATGTTGCTGTGGTGGCTTCGGACACGCCAAAAAAGCGTTAGCTACAAATACAACACCAGTGTTGCATTTGTAGAAATCGCATGGTAGCTTTAATTAATGGATAGATATGCCGGTGCTGCTTGCTTTTCTCGATACCTGCAACCGGACGGACAGTGTCCAATCGGACATTTTCTATACCACATAACGGTTCAAGTCCGTGTGGGCCCACCAAACAAAAAAGCCGCGCTGAATGCGCGGCTTTTTCGTGTCTGATGGAACAACTCGATCGCGACACCAGCGTGCCTAGTTCGACTCAGTTGGCGAAATTCTCGATCCTGACCTGGCCCTCGGGAAAGGTCGCGATTATTTCCAGTTCGCCACCCATGGCGCGGATGTAGTTTCGCAAGGTACTGATGTACATGTCAGTGCGCCGTTCCATTCTGGAAATGGCGGCCTGATTGACATGTAGAGTCTTGGCCAACGTTTCCTGGCTAAGCTCTTGAGCCTTACGAAGCTCGTGCAGGGGCATTTCCTTGAGATGCTGCCGGAACAGCAGCTCTGCGTCAGCTCGCGACTCCGGCGTCATGCGCGCTTGGAGTTCAGCAAATTTTTTAGCCATCGTTACGGCCCTCTTTACTCAATATTTCCAAATGCTCGTCATACAATCTTTCCGCCAGCGGGACATGCACTTCATACCAACGATTCTGACCGGTTTTGTTACCTCCGATTAAAAGCAACGCGCACCGGCGTTGATCAAACGCATAGAGCACGCGATAGGGTCGCCCCGCTTGCTGGACCCGAAGCTCTCGCAAATGTCCAAATCGAGAGCCCTTGATGTCGGTGCTATGGGGATAACCCAAATCCGGCCCGAAGACCCCAAGTAAATCAACGCTGGCGGACACCGAAGCTTGCTCCTTCGCATCCAAACCTTCCCACCAGCCTTCAAATTCGTCGGTGTATTCAACTTCCCAACCCATACCAATATGCCACCCAAGGAATATGATCTCAAGGGAATAACTCTAGGCATTGGCAGTCACGCGACCACCTTGGTTGCCAATGAAATTGTTAAGGGCGGTTTCTAGCGGGGTGTAGGTTTTCGGCTTGTGGCGTTTGGTTTTGTTTACTTCAGGTGGCGCAATATCGGATGACGTCCGCAGACCTTGTAGGCAAACTCCGAATCGTCCGTTTTGGGCACTTTGATGCCTGTTGCGCTTTTCTTCGACGGGATAGTCTCCGGACGTCGCTGATCATTCAGCGATCGGGCTTGGAAACCCGTCGAAATTACTCGCAACAGCGCCACTTCTCGATTGCAAAGGCTTTCCTGGCTTGAGCTCTTGAGTTATGACGGCTGTGCGCGGGACGTCTTCGGGCGTGCCGGTTTCCTAATTTCCCGGTTTTCCAACCTGCGCACAGCTGTCACCCATTCGCTTGGAATCCCAGGGCATAGCGGCGGACTGATCGTGAAATGAGCCTCGATAATTCGGGGCTATCTCATCAGAGATCGACCGGTGCGCTAAGCCCAAACACCCAACGCTGGAATGGCCCGCACTGGCCGCAATCGCTCAAGCATTTCGCGCGTGAAAACCACCTCATACGTATCCGCCGCCCTACCCCACTGCTCAACGATGACCATGCCGTCGACCAGCACGCGTCCCAATTCAGTGATCGTATCGGCCAGATCTTCGACGATTTCTTGGGTCCGGCCCCACGCGCGATCAGTCATCACTTGGAGTTCAGCCGCAATACGCTCAGAGGACGCGGGATCCGTATCGGGACAGGTGATATTGCGCAGCAAATGCTGAAGCTCTTTTACTTTTGCGTAATCCTGTTCCGCCCCCAGCGCGCCTTTCAGGATGGCTACTGCTTTAGACTTGTCGACGTGTTTCCCGGACAACTTTGTCGAAGTTAATGTCTGCCCCATGGCACCGGCCAACAGGACCATCATCCGGGCCTCCAAATGCGCTTTCATGGCTTCCATCGACGAAATCGGGCGCGCCAGGGTTATCGAGGCGCCCCCTTGATGCCGCAAGTCCATGGTCACCGACAGGGTCACGCCGCCCGTTGCAAACCCCAATGCGCGGGCCACGACGTAGTGGCCCATTTCGTGATGGGCGATCTGTAATGCGTGATCCCGTACAACGGAAGGCATCCTGTTCGTCATGTCCATCGCCTCACATCCCTCGATAGCCCATTCGACTATGCCTGACGGTTTGCGTCCACCCTTCCAGCGTTGCGCGCCGGTGTCGGTGTCCAGTGCGAAGACTTTGCCGTAGACGGTGCAGGTGTAGGCCGTCTCGCAGGTGAAAATGCCTGAACGGTACTGAGGCTAGACCAAACATCCTGCATGCGATTGGTGCTGTAACATGCGGACCCATTGATGTGTGTTGCTGGAGACAACCTTTGCCTGACACTCGCCCGCCTGTGCTTGACGAAATCGACCGCCAATTGATCGCGGCCCTGCAGATCAACGCCCGCGAAAGCGTGGCCATGCTCGCCCGACAATTGGGCATCGCCCGCACCACCGTGACATCGCGGCTGGCACGACTGGAAAAGGCCAGGGTCATCACCGGTTACGGCGTTCGGTTGGGTCAACGGGTGGTGGACGGCGGCTTGCAGGCGTACGTCGGGATCACGGTGCAACCGCGCTCAGGCAAGGAAGTGTTGCGGCGGCTGAGTGCGATGGCACAGGTGCAGCAGTTGTGTGCGGTCAGTGGCGAATTTGATTATGTGGCGTGGTTAAGGACTGATTCGCCGGAGCAACTGGATCAGTTGCTGGATCAGATCGGGAGTGTGGATGGTGTGGAGAAGACGACCACGTCGATCATTCTCAGCAGCAAGATTGATCGCGGTCAGCCGGTTTGATTTAACCCGGAACGCTTCGGTGTCTGGCCGGGCCTCTTCGCCGGCAAGCCCGCTCCCACATGGACATTGTGTATCGACAGTTCGTCGTTTTGATCCATTAATTAGCAAAACGACGACACATTGCGTCTTATTAACGTGTTCTACGCTCTCTAGAATGGCTGCCATCTTTTCCTATACTCAGACGCGCACCCCGCGTCCGGTCGCCAGCAAGGTCAGCCATGAACAAGAACAATCGCCATCCTGCAGACGGTAAAAAACCAGTCACCATTTTCGGCCCGGACTTTCCATTCGGTTTTGACGACTGGATCGAACACCCAGCCGGCCTCGGCAGCATTCCTGCGCACAACCACGGCGCCGAAGTGGCGATTGTCGGCGCAGGCATCGCGGGATTGGTGGCTGCCTATGAACTGATGAAACTGGGCCTCAAGCCCGTCGTCTACGAAGCCTCGAAATTGGGTGGCCGCCTGCGTTCCCAGGCGTTCAACGGGACCGATGGCATCGTCGCCGAACTGGGCGGCATGCGCTTCCCGGTGTCGTCCACGGCGTTTTACCACTATGTCGACAAGCTCGGTCTCGAGACCAAACCCTTTCCCAATCCGCTGACGCCTGCCTCTGGCAGCACCGTGATCGACCTGGAAGGCAAAACCCACTACGCACAGAAACTGGCGGATCTTCCTGCACTGTTCCAGGAAGTGGCTGACGCTTGGGCGGATGCCCTGGAGGCCGGCTCGCAGTTCGCCGATATCCAGCAAGCTATCCGCGACCGCGACGTGCCGCGCCTCAAGGAGTTGTGGAACACCCTGGTTCCGCTGTGGGACGACCGCACCTTCTACGACTTCGTCGCCACCTCCGAAGCCTTCGCCAAGCTCTCGTTCCATCACCGCGAAGTGTTCGGCCAAGTCGGTTTCGGCACCGGCGGCTGGGACTCGGACTTCCCGAACTCGATGCTGGAAATCTTCCGCGTCGTAATGACCAACTGCGACGATCACCAACATCTGGTCGTCGGCGGCGTCGAACAAGTGCCGCAAGGCATCTGGCGTCATGTGCCGGAACGTTGCGTGCACTGGCCCGAAGGCACCAGCCTCAAGTCGCTGCACAGAGGCGCGCCACGCTCCGGGGTTAAAAAAATCGCTCACGCCGCGGACGGCCGTTTTGCAGTCACCGATAACAACGGCGACACCCGCGAATACGCCGCCGTATTGACCACCTGCCAGAGCTGGTTGCTGACCACGCAGATCGAGTGCGACGAAACGCTGTTTTCGCAAAAGATGTGGATGGCCCTCGACCGCACCCGCTACATGCAATCGTCGAAAACCTTCGTGATGGTCGACCGCCCGTTCTGGAAGGACAAGGACCCGGAAACCGGTCGCGACCTGATGAGCATGACCCTCACCGATCGCCTGACCCGTGGCACCTACCTGTTCGACAATGGCGACGACAAACCGGGCGTGATTTGCCTGTCGTACTCGTGGATGAGCGACGCGTTGAAAATGCTGCCGCACCCGGTGGAAAAACGCGTCGAACTGGCCTTGAACGCGCTGAAAAAAATCTACCCGAAAGTCGATATTGCGGCGCGAATCATCGGCGATCCGATCACCGTGTCGTGGGAAGCCGACCCGCATTTCCTCGGGGCTTTCAAAGGCGCACTGCCCGGCCACTATCGCTACAACCAGCGCATGTACGCACACTTCATGCAGGCGGAGATGCCGGCCGAACAACGCGGGATTTTCATCGCGGGCGACGACGTTTCGTGGACGCCGGCGTGGGTCGAAGGCGCGGTGCAGACCTCCCTCAATGCGGTGTGGGGCATCATGAAACACTTCGGCGGTGAAACTCACGCCGAGAACCCGGGTCCAGGAGATGTGTTCAACGAGATCGGTCCGATCGCCCTGCCCGAGTAAAAGGAGTTCCAAATGCGCGTAGCCTTATACCAATGTCCACCGCTGCCCCTGGACGTTGCCGGCAATCTGCAACGCCTGCATCAACTGGCGCTGGAAGCGAAAGGCGCCGATTTGCTGGTGCTGCCGGAGATGTTCCTGACGGGCTACAACATCGGTGTCGATGCCGTCAGCGTGCTGGCGGAGGTGCACAACGGTGAGTCGGCGCAACAAATAGCGCGCATTGCCAAGACCACGGGGATCGCCATTTTGTATGGCTACCCCGAGCGCACCGAGGACGGGCAGATCTACAACGCCGTGCAACTGATCGACGCCAATGGCGAGCGCCTGTGCAACTACCGCAAGACTCATCTGTACGGCGACCTCGATCACTCGATGTTCAGCGCCGGGCAGGATGATTTTCCGCTGGTGGAGCTCAACGGCTGGAAACTCGGTTTCCTGATCTGCTACGACGTCGAGTTTCCGGAAAATGCGCGGCGCCTGGCCCTGGCCGGCGCCGAGCTGATTCTGGTGCCGACAGCGAACATGATTCCTTACGACTTCGTCGCCGACGTCACCGTGCGCGCCCGCGCCTTCGAAAACCAGTGTTATGTGGCGTACGCCAATTACTGCGGCAACGAAGGCGAGATCCACTACTGCGGCCAAAGCAGCATCGCCGCACCGGATGGCAGCCGCATCGCCCAGGCCGGTCTTGATGAGGCACTGATTGTCGGTGAGCTGGATCGCCAGTTGATGGTCGATTCACGCGCGGCCAATCGCTACTTCCTCGATCGCCGCCCGGAGCTTTACGGCGAGTTGAACAAGCGCTGATCGACCGTTATCCGCTAGCATTAGCGCTTCCCTGTTCTGGAAGTGCTCATGCCTGCGCTGAATCCCCCTCGCCCTCACACTGAAATCCTGGCCAACGGCTTGCGGGTGACGCTGCGTCATGCCCCGAATCTGAAGCGTTGTGCGGCCGCGTTGCGGGTCGCTGCCGGCAGTCATGATGTGCCGCTGGCATGGCCCGGCCTGGCGCATTTTCTTGAACACCTGTTGTTTCTCGGTACCGAGCGTTTTCCTGCGGAACAAGGGCTGATGGCCTACGTGCAAGGTCATGGCGGGCAGGTGAATGCGCGGACCAGCGAGCGCACCACCGACTTCTTTTTTGAACTGCCGCCTCAGGCATTCAGCGGTGGGCTGGAGCGTCTGTCGGACATGCTCGCTCACCCGCGTATGAATCCGGACGATCAGCAGCGGGAACGGGAAGTGTTGCAGGCAGAGTTTGTTGCCTGGTCGCAGGACGCGACGGCACAACAGCAACTGGCGCTGTTCGATGGACTTTCGCCAACTCACCCGTTGCGCGGCTTTCATGCCGGCAACCGCGACAGCCTGCCGGTGCCGAAGCCAGAGTTTCAGAATGCGTTGAAAGATTTCCATCAACGGTTTTATCAGACCGGGCAGATGACGCTGAGCCTGGCCGGCCCGCAAAGTATCGAAGAGCTGAAGCAAATGGCACTGAGTTTCGGCGCGGCGATCCCCGTGGGAGCAATCGTCCCGCAACAGGCGCCTGTGCCGCTGATGGAATCTTCGGGCGCGAGTTATCAACAGCTGAACGAACGCAGGCTTGATCTGCTGTTTACCTTCGAATCGCTGCCCACTTCTTCGACCGAAGCCATGGCGTTTCTGTGCCATTGTTTGAACGCCTCGAAACCCGGCGGGCTGCTGGCTGAATTGCGCGCACGCGGCTTGGCTGAGCACTTGAACGCTGAGCTGCTCTACCAATTTGCCGGACAAGCCGTGCTGCACGTTGAATTCACAACGACCGCATCGGCGAGCGTGCTGCACGAGAAGCTGCTGGATTGGCTGGGCTTTTTTGCTTCGCAGCAAGACTGGGCCGCTCTGCGTGAAGAGTACGCGGTCGTGCTTCAGCGCCAGCAACAAATCAGCGGTGCGCTGCAACTGGCCCGACTCGACAGCGAACAGCTGGAAACAGGCTTGTCCGAGCAAGGCGTTGCAGCGCTCAAGGGCATCCTGAAGAAAATCGGCGCTGTGGATAACTTCAGCGGTGACTGGCAACTGCCGGCACCGAATCCTTTCTTGCGCACCGAAGCGCCGCCGCAAAACGCCGGGCTGATTCGCGGGCAAACCAGCAAGCACCGTGGCTTGCGCACATTTGCCCAGGACCGTTCGCGCAGCCGTCGTGAAAGTTCTCCAATGCAATTCAGCCAGGCTTTGCCGGATAACACCGCTGAAGGCGCGATTTATTTGCGTTGGCGGCTCGAGGCCGAACCTCATCGGCACCTTCAACAGCGTCTGGAAAACAGCCTGCAGCCACTGCGCGAGGAAGCGCGTCAGGCAGGCGTCGACTTTTCCTTCAGCGCATCGGGCAATGAATGGCTGCTGAAGATGACGGGGCTGCAGGAACCGATGCCGAGCGTTCTCGCACATGCACAGAAAGAGCTGACACAACCTGCCAGCGATTTCTCACAGGAAGAACCGAAAAGCCCTGCGTTGATCCCGATTAAACACCTGCTCAAGGCACTGCCCAATCTTCTCCTTGAGCGCAGCGGTGTCTCTGAAGACCTGCAGCAGCTATGGTCAAGTGCGCGCTGGGACGGTCTGGCAACAGGCCTTTCAGCACACACTCAAGCAGCCATGGGTTTGGCCCTGAGCCGGGTGCCAGGCGTTGCCGACACCCAACCGTCCA
Organism: Pseudomonas sp. 300; assembly: GCF_055803035.1. Lineage (NCBI taxonomy): Bacteria > Pseudomonadati > Pseudomonadota > Gammaproteobacteria > Pseudomonadales > Pseudomonadaceae > Pseudomonas > Pseudomonas sp. 300. The sequence goes on from NZ_JAVLRV010000003.1 coordinate 82,203, forward strand.
CGCCGGTCTCGATCAACTCGCAGCGACTGTGGACAACGCTCGACACCGACTCCCGCGAACATGCGTTGTTGCTGTTCTGTCCGACAGCTACCCAGGACATCTGCGACGAAGCCGCCTGGCGTTTGTTGGCGCTTGTCTGTCAGACGCCGATCTATCAGCGCCTGCGCGTGGAGCTGCAATTGGGTTACGCGGTGTTCAGCGCACTGCGTCAGATCCACGGGCAGACCGGAATCCTGCTTGGCGTGCAGTCTCCGGGCACCTCGCCATTGAAGTTGCTGGAACACATGGAGTGCTTCCTGAGCGACCTGCCCGGATTGGTCGAAGGGATCGACGAGGCGGCGTTCATCGCCCAGCGCCAGGCGTTGGCCGATCAATTCGACATAGCCGCCTTACCCTTGGCCCAGGCTGCCGAACTGCTCTGGCAAGGCACGCTGGCCGGCCGCTCGTCGGATTACCTGTCGCAGCTGACCTTATCGATTCTGGCCACCGACCGCTCCGCCCTGCTGGCCGCCGCCTATCGACTGAAGAACGCCGAAGGCGGCTGGCGCGGTCTGGCCAGCAGTTCGGAACCGCAAGCACCTTGGCAAGTGACAAAATGATCATTACCGCTGCTGCAATTAGCTTTTTCCGAGATTACAGGCCAATCGCTCTGTAATTTTGAGTAACATAGCCACCTAACTATCTGAACATCTCCGGCTGGAGGTGGACTATATGTATAGATCTCAACCGTCCCATCACCTGAAGGAGCGCTCCCATGTCCTGGGCCAAACCTGCTTACACCGACCTGCGTATCGGCTTTGAAGTCACCATGTACTTCGCAAGCCGCTAAGTTTGTCCTGCCGTTCAGCGCCTCGGTTTGCCGAGGCGTTTTTATTTTCAGCGTTGAAATGATGGAGCACCCATGTTTGTCCAGATTCTAGGTTCCGCCGCTGGCGGCGGTTTCCCCCAGTGGAACTGCAACTGCGTGAACTGCGCGGGTTTTCGCGACGGGAGCCTGAACGCCAAGGCGCGAACCCAATCGTCCATCGCGATTTCCGATGACGGCGTGAACTGGGTGCTGTGCAACGCCTCGCCGGACATCCGTGCCCAGCTCCAGAGTTTCACCCCGATGCAACCGGGCCGCGCCCTGCGCGATACCGGCATCAGCGCGATCATCCTGATGGACAGCCAGATCGACCACACCACCGGCCTGCTCAGCCTGCGCGAGGGTTGCCCGCACAACGTCTGGTGCACCGACATGGTCCATGAAGACCTGAGCACCGGTTTCCCATTGTTCACCATGCTGACCCACTGGAACGGCGGGCTGAACTGGAACCGCATCGAGCTCGACCAAAGCTTCACCATCCCGGCGTGCCCGAGCCTGCGTTTCACCCCTCTGCCGCTGCGCAGCGCTGCGCCGCCGTATTCGCCGCACCGCTTCGACCCGCATCCGGGCGACAACATCGGGTTGATCGTTGAAGACCTGAGTACCGGCGGCAAGCTGTTCTACGCGCCGGGCCTGGGCAAGGTCGACGCGCCGCTGCTGGAGATCATGGCCGGCAGCGACTGCCTGCTGGTGGACGGCACGATGTGGGACGACGACGAAATGCAGCGCCGTGGCGTCGGCACCCGCACCGGCCGGGAGATGGGTCACCTGGCGCAGAACGGCCCCGGCGGTATGCTGGAAGTGCTGGAACAGTTGCCCAAGCAGCGCAAGGTGCTTATCCACATCAACAACACCAACCCGATTCTCGATGAGGATTCACCTGAGCGTGCCGAGCTGGTTCGGCGTGATGTTGAAGTGGCGTATGACGGCATGAGTATTGTGTTGTAGGGCATCGAGACCGCTGCACGGTCTATCGCCAGCAGGCTGGCTCCCACAGGGGAATGCGATCAACTGTGGGAGCCAGCCTGCTGGCGATGAGGCCGATCCAGACGCCACAAAATCCACCGGCTGCACCCGGAGACCGAAATGACTGACACCGCAATGTCCCCCGCCGAATTCGAAGCGGCCCTGCGCGCCAAGGGCGCCTACTACCACATCCATCACCCGTACCACGTGGCGATGTATGAAGGCCGGGCGACCCGCGAGCAGATCCAGGGCTGGGTCGCAAACCGCTTCTATTATCAGGTGAACATTCCCCTGAAGGACGCCGCCATCCTTGCCAATTGCCCGGACCGCGAGATCCGCCGCGAGTGGATTCAACGCCTGCTCGACCATGACGGCGCCCCCGGTGAAGACGGCGGTATCGAAGCCTGGTTGCGTCTGGGCCAAGCCGTCGGCCTCGACCCGGATCAACTGCGCTCCCAGGAACTGGTGCTGCCCGGCGTACGTTTCGCCGTGGACGCCTACGTCAATTTCGCCCGCCGGGCCAATTGGCAGGAAGCCGCCAGCAGCTCACTGACCGAGCTGTTCGCGCCGCAGATCCACCAATCGCGCCTAGACAGCTGGCCGCAGCATTACCCGTGGATCGACCCGGCCGGTTACGAATATTTCCGCACGCGCCTGGGCCAGGCGCGCCGCGACGTGGAACACGGTCTGGCGATCACGTTGCAGCACTACACGACGCGGGACGGCCAAGAGCGCATGCTGGAAATTCTCCAATTCAAACTGGACATTCTTTGGAGCATGCTCGATGCCATGAGCATGGCCTACGAACTGAAACGCCCGCCGTATCACAGCGTGACCGAGCAACGGGTCTGGCATAAAGGAATCACCTTATGAGTTTCGATCGCAGCAAGACCCCGACCTGGCGCCCCGGCTACCGTTTTCAGTACGAACCGGCGCAGAAAGGCCATGTGCTGCTCTACCCGGAAGGCATGATCAAGCTCAATGAAAGCGCCGCGCTGATCGGTGGTTTGATCGACGGTGAACGTAATGTCGCGGCGATCATCGCCGAACTGGACGCGCAGTTCCCCGGCGTGCCGGAGCTCGGTGACGACATCGAGCAATTCATGGAGGTCGCCCGTGCTCAGCACTGGATCGAACTTGCCTGATTCCGTGTCAGACACGTTACCGCCCAAACCGGAAATCGGTCTGCCGCTGTGGCTGCTGGCGGAACTGACCTACCGCTGCCCGTTGCAATGCCCGTACTGCTCCAATCCGCTGGATTTCGCCGAGCAAGGCAAAGAGCTGAGCACCGAGCAGTGGATCAAAGTGTTCCGCGAAGCGCGGGAAATGGGCGCCGCGCAGCTGGGCTTTTCCGGCGGCGAACCGCTGGTGCGCCAGGACCTCGCCGAGCTGATTGCCGAAGCGCGCAAGTTGGGTTTCTACACCAACCTGATCACCTCCGGCATCGGCCTCACCGAGCAGAAAATCAGCGACTTCAAGAAGGCCGGCCTGGACCATATCCAGATCAGCTTCCAGGCCAGCGACGAGCAAGTGAACAACTTGCTGGCCGGCTCGAAAAAGGCTTTCGCGCAGAAGCTGGAAATGGCTCGCGCGGTAAAGGCTCATGGCTATCCGATGGTGCTGAACTTCGTCACCCATCGGCACAACATCGACAAGATCGACCGGATCATCGAGCTGTGCATCGCCCTTGAGGCGGACTTCGTCGAACTCGCCACCTGCCAGTTTTACGGTTGGGCGCAGCTCAATCGGGTCGGACTGTTGCCAACCAAGGAACAACTGGTCCGCGCCGAACGCATCACCAACGAATACCGCGCCAAACTCGAAGCCGAAGGGCATCCGTGCAAGCTGATTTTCGTCACGCCGGACTACTACGAAGAACGCCCGAAAGCCTGCATGAATGGCTGGGGCAGTATTTTTCTGACAGTCACGCCAGACGGAACTGCGCTGCCGTGTCATGGCGCCCGACAGATGCCTGTACAGTTTCCCAACGTGCGCGATCACAGCATGCAGCACATCTGGTACGACTCGTTTGGCTTCAACCGCTTTCGCGGTTACGACTGGATGCCCGAGCCATGCCGCTCGTGCGACGAAAAAGAGAAGGACTTCGGCGGCTGCCGTTGCCAGGCATTCATGCTCACGGGTGACGCCAGCAACGCCGACCCGGTGTGCAGCAAGTCGGAACATCACGGCGTGATTCTCAAGGCCCGCGAAGAAGCCGAGCACGCGACCCAGACCATCGAACAACTGGCCTTTCGCAATGAACGAAACTCCCGCCTCATCGCAAAAAGCTGACCCCTTCAGCGCCGCCAAAGCGGTCGCTGCCGGTGTCGACTTTGCCGAACTACAGGTTGGCCAGCATGGCCTGTTCTGGAACGAGTACCGTCCCGAGGACGCCGCTTGCCGCATCTGGCATTGGCGCGATGGCCAGGCGCACTGCCTGACGCCGGTGGGTTTCAGCGTGCGCAGCCGGGTGTACGAATATGGCGGCGGAGCGTTCTGTCTGACAGATGACGGGGTGGTTTTCGTCAACGAGACGGATCAGCAGTTGTATCGCCAATCGCTGGCAGGCGAAACGCCCGAAGTGCTGACATCCGGTGAATGCCGCTACGGCGATCTGCAGTTTGCCAACGGGCAAGTGTTGGCCGTTGAAGAACATTGGGATCGGCATCGTCTGGTGGCCATCAACCTGGTGGACGGCGTACGTCATCTGTTGGCCGAAGGTGCGGACTTTTATGCCGCACCGACGTTGAGCCCTGACGCTCAACGGTTGGCCTGGATCGAGTGGAGTCGCCCGGACCAACCATGGACCGCGACTCGCCTGATGGTTGCCGACCGCCAGAGCGATGGCCGTTTCGCTCAAGCCCGTTGTGTGGCGGGCGATGGTGTTCAGGAGTCGCTGCAACAACCGCGATTCGATGACAGTGGTCGTCTGTATTGTCTGACGGATCGTGGCGGCTACTGGCAGCCGTGGGTCGAGTCGTCCAATGCGTTGCGTCCGCTGCCCGGCGCTGCGGCTGATCATGGGCCCGCGCCCTGGCAGTTGGGGGGTTGTACTTGGCTGCCCTTGAGTGAAAACAGCTACCTGGCCAGTTGGACCGAAGACGGATTCGGCCGACTGGGCATTGGGGGTGACACCACAGAAGACTTCACCGGGGACTACAGCCGATTCCGACATCTCGCACTGGATGATCAATTCATCTACTGCATCGCCGCTTCGCCGGTCAGCTCGTCAGCCGTGATCGCCATTGACCGCAAAACCCGACAGGTCAGGGTCTTGGCCGGGGGAGTCGCACCATTACCCGCCGAGAAAATCAGCGTCCCGCAAACCTTGCGCTACCCGAGCGGTGCAGGCGAGGCTCACGGTTTTTTCTACCCGGCGATGACTGGCGAAGCAAAGCCGCCGCTGGTGGTGTTCATCCACGGCGGCCCGACATCGGCGTGCTACCCGATGCTCGATCCGCGCATCCAGTACTGGACACAACGCGGCTTCGCCGTGGCCGACCTCAACTACCGAGGCAGCAGCGGCTACGGCCGCGCTTACCGCCAGGCGTTGCATTTGAGTTGGGGTGACGTGGATGTGGAAGATGCCTGCGCGGTGGTCGCCCATCTCGCCGAACGCGGATTGATCGACGGTGACCAGGCATTTATTCGCGGTGGCAGTGCCGGCGGCTATACCACGCTGTGTGCGTTGGCGTTTCAGCAGGTCTTCCGTGCGGGCGCCAGCCTCTACGGCGTCAGCGATCCCGTCGCACTGGGCCGCGCGACCCACAAGTTTGAAGGCGATTATCTGGATTGGCTGATTGGTGATCCTGAACAGGATGTCGAGCGCTACGCCGCACGCACGCCATTGCTGCATGCGAGCAACATCAGCGTGCCAGTGATTTTCTTTCAGGGCGAACTGGACGCCGTGGTCGTGCCGCAACAGACCCGCGACATGGTCGAGGCGCTGCAGAAAAACGGCATTCTGGTTGAAGCACATTATTACGCAGACGAACGTCACGGCTTCCGCAAGGCCGGCAATCAGGCCCACGCGCTGGAGCAGGAATGGTTGTTTTATCGGCGGGTGATGGCGCTCGAAAGCTGAAACCGCGTCGCTTCAATCGCCGGCAAGCCAGCGCCTACAGGACCTGTGAGATCCCTGCAGGAGCTGGCTTGCCGACGAAAGCGATCTATCTGACACCGTGACACTCAACGTTTGGCGATGATGTAGACCGCATGCACGATCCCAGGAATGTAACCGCACAACGTCAGCAGAATATTCAGCCAGAACGCGCCAGCGAAACCGACTTGCAGAAACACACCCAGTGGCGGCAATAGAATGGCGATGATGATGCGAATGAAGTCCATGGGGCAGCTCCTGAGTTGAAGTGGGCTCGTGTGAGCCTTACTGCTAATCGACCAACACCGTTCGTCAGGGTTCAGTGCGAATGCTCACTGAATACCGATATCCAAATGAATCTGTGGACAAAAAAACGCCCCACGTCAAAAGAATCAAACGTGGGGCGATGCGTTATACCGCGAGACGGTTCGGGAATTCGTGTAGGGCGGTTCTGATCAGACGGCAATCCCTTTGCGGCATTGCAGTTGTGCGGTACGCACTCGGGAAAAGGCGCGGGCCAGGCGCAGGAGCATTTCGTCGATGTTCGCCTTGCTGACGCTGAGCGCCGGGGTGAAACGCAGGCAATCGGCTTGCGGGGCGTCGAGTAGCAGGCCTTCGTACAATGCGGCCTTGACCACGGCTTCAGCCGAATCGTCGGACAGGGTCAGCCCCCAGAGCAAGCCCTGACCACGCAGTTCGCCGTGGCCATAGCGATGAGCCAGACGTGCCAGGCCTTCGCGCAAGTGCTGGCCGGTTTCCCTGACATGTTCGAGAAAACTCTTGTCCTGCACGCTATCGAGCACAGCCAGACCCGCAGCGGTCATCAGCGCATTGCCATGATGGGTGCCCGTCAGCTCGCCGACGTCGAAACAACAAGCCTTGCCTCGCGCCAGCAGCGCCGCCAAGGGCACGCCACCGCCAAGGCCTTTGCCGAGGACGACGATATCGGCGCGCACGTCGTAGGACTGTTCCGCGAGTAAGGTGCCGAGGCGACCGAGACCGGTTTGCACTTCGTCGAAGATCAACAGGATACCGAGCTCACGGCACAGGCGTTCGACACCCTTGAGGTAATGTTCGGTGGCGGGGATTACCCCGGCTTCGTTCTGGATCGGTTCAAGCATGATCGCCACGGTCCGGGCGTCTACGGCGGCGTGTAGCGCGGCCAGATCATTGAACGGCACATGGCTGAAGCCCGGAAGTTGCGGCTCGAAGCGGTTGGTCAGCCTGGAACTGTCCGACGCCGGAATCGTCCCGAGACTACGACCATGGCAACCGTTGTTGGCCACGACGATTCGCGATGCACCACCGCGATGCTGCTGGCCCCACTTGCGCGCCAGTTTGATCGCCGCTTCACAGGCTTCGCTGCCACTGTTGAGCAGGTACGCCTGGTCACTGCCGGTGCTGACGCAGAGCCGCTCGGCGAGGTTGAGCATGCCGCGGTTATACAGGCCGAAGCCGGGGTTAATCAGCGATTGAGCCTGCGCCGTAATCGCATTGACCAGTACCGAAGGGCTATGTCCGAGGCTATTGGCTCCGCCACCCTGTGAAAAATCCAGATAGGCGCGGTCGTCGCTGTCCCACAACCAGGAGCCCTGACCGCGCACAAAGATCTGTTTCGGCCGCTCGACACTGGGCATCAGGCATTCGCTGGAAAGATTGTCACTTCGGGACGGCAGGAAAGTGTCCTCGCCCAAGTCATCAAGGCTGGGAGCGTTGCGCCGTAAGTTGAACAAATTCATCCGAAAAAACCTCGTTCGAGGTGTTTTGCCTTACCTATGTAAACACTCTCGGCGTAAACGGTAGTCATCGCGCTCTATGGCCCTGCAAGCCTTGTGAATGCGGTTAGACTAGGCTCATGCAAGGCCTTGAGCCATTTCGATTTCCCAGTATTTTCAATAAGCAAAACTTATGGATTTCAAACAACTGCGTTATTTCGTCGCGGTCTACGAAGAGGGCCATGTGGGCAGGGCCGCCGAGCGGCTTTCAATCTCCCAACCGGCACTCTCCCAACAGATTCGTCAGCTCGAAAAAGATCTCGATGTGAGCCTGTTCGAGCGCAGTAGCAAACGCTTGCTGCCGACCTTGGCCGCTCACACGCTGTACAACCACGCCCTGCCCTTGCTCGATGGCCTGCAACGGGCGCGTGAAGCATTGGGCACCTTCAAGGGCCAAGCGCTGCGCACCCTGGCCATTGGCGTGCTGCAAACCGTCCACACCAGCCTGGTGCCGCAGATGCTTGAGCGCGTGCGCAAGGCGCAGCCGCACTTGGTGGTGCAGATCTATGAACTGACGGGACTGGAGATCGAACGGCGGCTGCTCAATGGGTCGCTGGACATCGGCATCAGCTACCTGCCACCCCGTCAGCCGGGGCTGCACGGCGTGATGCTGTATGAAGATGAACTGACACTGGTCATCCCGGCGGATCACCCGCTGCGCGAATTCAAGAAAGTCTCCATGAGTCAGGCCGCCGAGTTGCCGATGTTGCTGCTGGGTGAAGAGTTTCAGGTGCGGCAGATCTGGCAGACGCAACTGGCCAGCCTGGGTCGACGCCCGCAAGTGCAGGCTGAACTGAACAACATGGCGGGGATTCTCGACAGCCTGCCGCACACCCGGTTGGCAACCGTCCTGCCCGGGCGCTCGCAGAAGCTGCTGGACAACAACGAACTGCTCTGGAAACCGCTGACCGAGCCACGGGTGCCATTGAAAGTCGGGTTGGTGTGTCGCGATGTGCAACGGCAACAAGCATCACTGGCCCTGTTGCGGACCTTGCTGGAAGAAGTGATGAATGGACCGAACGAAGGCTCGACACCCCTGAATGGGCTGAGCTGACTACTTTTCTGCGGGCAAAAGAAAACCCCGCCGAAGCGGGGCTTTGCAGACTGTTTCCCTGACATCCATTTCGCTCCGCCGTCCTGGCAGAATCCTACGTGTCCGTGTTGTTGCTTTGCGCTTCCTGCGCGACGTCCATGAGAAGTAGATTAGCTGTGGATCCAATCTTCATCTATGGGAGAAGAGCAGCACGTCATGTAAGCGAATGCTTACATGACGTTACATTGTCAGAACTGCGCCGCATCCAGCAGGAACAGCGACTCGCTACCGGCTTTCACCGACGCGCTCAACGAGTGGATACGCGGCAGCAGGCGTGCAAAATAGAACCGCGCCGTGCCCAGTTTGCTCGCGTAGAAATCGTCTTGCGCTTCTTTGCCGAAGGCTGCCTTGGCCATCAGTGCCCACATGTACGCATAGGACACATAACCGAAGGCTTGCAGATACTCGACCGAGGCCGCGCCGATTTCGTTCGGGTTGTTTTTCGCCCGATCCAGCAACCACGCCGTCAGTTCGTCAAGGGTGGTCACGGCATCGTTCAGCGGCTTGGTGAACTCAGCCAGGTCAGCGCTGGCCGTCGCGGTGAAGTGACGAATCTCGTCGGCGAACAGGTTGTAGAACGCCCCGCCGCTACCAACAATCTTGCGCCCGACAAGGTCCAGCGCCTGAATGCCGTTGGTGCCTTCGTAAATCTGGGTGATGCGCACATCACGAACCAGTTGCTCCTGGCCCCACTCACGAATGTAACCGTGGCCGCCGAACACCTGCTGGCCGTGAATGGTAGTTTCCAGACCGAGGTCCGTCAGGAACGCCTTGGCCACCGGGGTCAGCAGCGCCACCAGGTCTTCCGCGCGTTTGCGGGTGGTCGGGTCTTCGCTGAACTTGGCGGTGTCCAGTTGCATGGCCACGTACGTCGAGAACGCACGGCCGCCTTCGTTCGAGGCTTTCATGGTCAACAGCATGCGACGCACGTCGGGGTGGACGATGATCGGGTCCGCCGCTTTGTCCTTGTTCTGCGCGCCAGTCGGCGAACGGCTTTGCAGACGGTCGCGGGCGTATTCGATGGCATTCTGGTAAGAGCGCTCGCCAGAGGCCAGGCCCTGGATGCCGACGCCCAGACGTTCGTAGTTCATCATGGTGAACATCGCCGCCAGGCCTTTGTTCGGCTCGCCAACCAGATAGCCCACGGCTTCGTCGAAGTTCATCACGCAGGTCGCAGATGCCTGAATGCCCATCTTGTGCTCAATCGAACCGCAGGTCGCCGGGTTGCGCGCGCCCAGGCTGCCATCGGCATTGACCATGAACTTCGGCACCAGGAACAGCGAAATGCCTTTCGGACCCGCCGGTGCATCCGGCAACTTGGCCAGTACCAGGTGAATGATGTTCTCGGTCAGATCGTGTTCACCGCCGGTGATGAAGATCTTGGTGCCGCTGACTTTGTAGGAACCGTCGGCCTGAGGCTCGGCTTTGGTGCGGATGATCCCCAGGTCTGTACCGGCGTGCGGCTCGGTCAGGCACATCGAGCCGGCCCAGACGCCGGCGTACATGTTCGGCAGGTAAGCGGCTTTCAGCTCTTCGCTGGCGTGCGCGTTGATCGACAGGCAGGCACCGGCGGTCAGCATCGGGTACAGACCAAACGACAGGCTCGCGGAGTTGACCATTTCTTCGACCTGAGCCGAAACCGCCTTGGGCATGCCCATGCCGCCGTAGGTCGGATCGCCACCGACACCGACCCAACCGCCTTCAGCGTAAGTCTGATAAGCCTGTGGGAAACCTGCCGGCGTAGTGACGGCACCGTCCGCCCAATGGCAACCTTCTTCGTCAGCCGCACGGCTCAGGGGCGCGATGCTTTTGCTGGTGACCTTGCCGGCTTCTTCAAGAATGGCTTCAACGGTTTCCGCATCGACGGTCTCGGCCAGCGCAGGCAACTCGGCCCAGAGTTTGGCGACCTCGAATACTTCATTGAGGACGAAGCGCATATCGCGCAGGGGCGCTTTGTAGTCAGCCATGGCAAACCTCGCAAGATCTTTACAGGTGATTCGTAGGAAGAGTGTTTTCGTTAGGTCCGAGTGTAACCCAACAACTTTTGCGACACATAGGGTCAGCTAGTGACCCTTTTGTAATTTTTAGTCATCAGCAAAAAGCCCGCACTAGGCGGGCTTCCGTTAAACGTAACGGGACGACTACAGCGCAAACAACTCCGCCGGCAGCTTCATCAGGCAATCGCTACCCGCTTCAATGGCTGCGCGATGGGCGGCAGTGCGCGGCAGCAAGCGCTTGAAGTAAAACTCGCTGGTCGCCAGTTTGCCCCGGCAATAATCGGCATCGCCGCTGCCTGCATCCAGTTGTGACTGAGCCACCAGCGCCATGCGCAGCCACAAGTAGCCGAGGATGATGTAACCGCTATACATCAAGTAATCCACGGACGCAGCGCCCACTTCATCCGGGTTTTTCATCGCCGCCATGCCGACCTGCGTGGTCACTTCGCCCCACTGCTGATTCAGCCCATTGAGTTGCGCCACGTAGCTGGCGAGTTGCGGATGATCGGCGTTCGCCGCGCAGAACTTGTGAACGATTTTGGTAAAGCCGCGCAGCAGTTTGCCTTGGCTGCCGAGCACTTTACGCCCGAGCAAATCCAGTGCCTGAATGCCGTTGGTGCCTTCATAGATCGGTGCGATCCGGCAATCGCGAACCAACTGCTCCATGCCCCACTCACGAATGAAACCGTGTCCGCCGAACACCTGCATGCCGTGGTTGGTCACTTCCAGACCGGTGTCGGTCATGAAGGCCTTGCAGATCGGCGTCAGGAACGCCAACAGGTCTTCGGCGTCCTGCCGCGCGGTTTCATCCGGGCTCAGATGGGCGACATCGAGTAACTGCGCGGTGAAATAGGTGAGCGCGCGATTGCCTTCGTTGAAGGCCTTCATGGTCAGCAACATCCGGCGCACGTCGGGATGAACGATGATCGGGTCGGCGACTTTTTCCGGTGCTTTCGGGCCGGTCAGCGAACGCATTTGCAAGCGGTCGTTGGCGTACTTGATCGCGCCCTGAAAACTCGCCTCCCCCAGGCACAACCCCTGCATTCCGGTGCCGAGACGCGCATGGTTCATCATGGTGAACATGCAGTTCAGGCCCTTGTTCGGTTCGCCAATCAGGAAGCCCTTGGCCTCGTCGAAGTTGAGCACGCAGGTGGCCGAGGCCTTGATGCCCATTTTGTGCTCGATCGAGCCGCAGGAAACGCCGTTGCGCTCGCCCGCTTCACCGTCGGCATCGGGCAGAAATTTTGGAACGATGAACAGCGAAATGCCCTTGGTGCCCGCAGGCGCATCCGGCAGTTTCGCCAGCACGAGGTGAATGATGTTGTCGCTCATGTCGTGTTCGCCGGCCGAGATGAAAATCTTGCTGCCGGAGATCGCGTAACTGCCATCGGCGGCAGGCACGGCGCGGGTCTTGATGATGCCCAGGTCTGTGCCGCAATGGGCTTCGGTCAGGCACATGGTGCCGGTCCATTGACCAGCGGTGAGTTTGCTCAGGTAGGTGTCTTTCTGTTCTTCGGTGCCATGGGCGTGGATCGCCGACATCGCGCCGTGGGTCAGGCCCGGGTACATGCCCCAAGAGGTGTTGCTGGACCCGACCATCTCGCTGATGACCAACCCCAGCGAACTTGGCAAACCTTGGCCGCCGTAAGCGGGATCAGCCGCCAGGCCATGCCAGCCACCTTCCACGTATTGTGCGAAGGCTTGCTTGAAGCCTGTAGGCGTTGTCACCACGCCATTGTCGAAATGGCAGCCTTCTTCGTCGCCACTGCGATTGAGCGGTGCGAGAACGTTCTCGCAGAATTTCGCACCCTCTTCGAGGATCGCATTGACCATGTCCGGGCTGGCATCCGTAGCACCCAGTGCGGCGTAATTGCTGTGAAAATCGAAGACGTGGTCGATCAGAAAGCGCATGTCGCGCAGGGGAGCTTTGTATTCGGGCATGGTCATTTCTCCGGCAGCAGATTGATCAAACCTACTGCCGCCGACCACGCCTCACAATCACTGTCCAGACGCTGAATGCGCCATCATCACTCAACCCGCTGCCGCCTCGCGCACCGCACCACGACGGTTCTGTCCGTAAGCCACCACGCAGTTTCGCCCGGCGCCTTTGGCCGCGTAGAGCGCCTCATCGGCGGACTTGAGCACTTTTTCCGGATTGCGTTGCTCCACGCGTTCGGCGACGCCGATGCTGACGGTCACCGACACACTCGAAGCCCCAGATCCGGCACGACGCTGACGACCTTGCTGGTCATCCTGAGGGCGGTTGTCCTGGTTACGCAGTTGAATGTTGTAAGTGGCGATGGATTCACGGATGACTTCCAGATGCGGCATGCACTCTTCAAGCGTCTTGCCCGCGAACACCAGCGCGAATTCCTCACCGCCGTAGCGATACGCCCTACCGCCGCCGCCGATTTTCGACAGTTTGCTGGCAACCAGTCGCAACACCTGATCGCCGACGTCATGGCCATGGGTGTCGTTGAATTTCTTGAAGTGGTCGACGTCGCTCATGGCCAACACGTAATTGCGCCCCAGGCGCTGCATGCGCTCGTTCAACGCGCGGCGGCCGGGCAAACCGGTGAGCTCATCGCGGAAGGCCATTTGATAGGCTTCATGGGCAACCGCCGCCGCAATCATCAACATCACCTGACTGCACATGATGTTCAGGGTGAACGGCAGGATGAACGTCTTCGGCAACGCCCAGAACAACCCGAGCAAACCCACCAGTTGGGCGGCATGCAAGGGTCTCGGGTTACGCCAGTATTGCCAGCTCAGCAGCAGGAACGAAGCGATAAACACCGGGTAAGACAACTGAATCAGGCTCATCCACGCGCCATGCAGGGCCGGCCAGCGGATTTCCGACAGCCACATCAACAGCGCCTGTGGGTAACTTTGCTCCAGGCCCAATGCCACGCTGCCGACGGCCAGCAACACCGCGAAACGCGCGACCATGTCCTGGAACAGATGGGTACGCTCCTGCCACGCCGCGAATACGCCAAACATCAGCGGCAACAACAGGCAGCACAGGTGAAAGACCACGGCGGCGTCTTCACGCACTCTGCCGTTGTCGCGGTAATAGTCGGTCTGGGTGTCGAGCAGGTAGTAGGCGATGTACACCGTGACCATCAGAAACAGTTCACGCTGACGTCGGTAAACCGCGCAATAAGCGCCGCCGAGCAACAGCACCAACGTCGGCAGCACGTTGAACAGCGAAGTGAAGAAGACGTTCAGGTCCTTGACGTAAGCAGCCGCCAGCCCCGCAAGCAAAAGCAGAAGTGACGGTAGAAAATGACTGAAACGTACAGCGGAAGAACGCGGCAAGGGTAAAGCTCCGACCCGTCATGTCTATAGATGGCATTGTGCCCACTACTTTAACGGCAGTACCCCTGATTTTCTGAGTGTTTTGATAAGGTTTTTTTGACGCCGCATTAATGACTTCCATCCGGGCATCCAGTCATGCACGGTTCGCCCACCAAAGGTCGTTATAAAAGACGGGGAAACGGCCCCAACCACGGTTTTTTTTCACCAAAGCCGAGTGCAAAAAAAACCGCCACTCCCGAAGGAGCAGCGGTTTTTTAAAAGACCGCGTTAAGGCTTAGTAGCCCAGCGCGAAATCTTCTTCTTTCATGTCCATCAGGTTGTTGGCGCCCGACAGCATGGTTACAACGTGCGTGCGGGTACGCGGCAGGATGCGCTGGAAGTAGAAGCGCGCAGTCTGCAGCTTGGCGGTGTAGAACGCCGTTTCGGTAGTGCCGGCAGCCAGTTTTTCAGCAGCCAGACGCGCCATGTCAGCCCAGAAGTAGGCCAGGCAGGCGTAACCGGAGTACATCAGGTAGTCCACGGAGGCCGCGCCGACTTCTTCGCGGTCTTTCATGGCCGCCATACCGACCTTCATGGTCAACTCGCCCCATTCTTTGTTCAGTGCAGCCAGCGGCGTAACGAATTCCTGAACGGCTTCGTTGCCTTCGTTGGTCTGGCAGAACTTGTGGACGATCTTGGTGAAGCCTTTCAGGGCCTCGCCTTGAGTCATCAGCACTTTACGGCCCAGCAGGTCGAGTGCCTGGATGCCGGTGGTGCCTTCGTACAGCATCGAAATACGGCTGTCGCGAACGTTCTGCTCCATGCCCCACTCGGCGATGAAGCCGTGGCCGCCGTAGATTTGCACGCCGTGGTTAGCGGATTCGAAACCGACTTCAGTCATGAAGGCTTTGGCGATTGGCGTCATGAACGCCAGCAGCGCGTCGGCTTTCTTCTTCTCTTCTTCGTCCACGCCGTACTTGACGATGTCGACTTGCTTGGCGGTGAAGTAAACCATTGCGCGGTTGCCTTCGGCGAACGCTTTCATGGTCAACAGCATGCGGCGCACGTCAGGGTGCACGATGATCGGGTCAGCGGCTTTTTCCGGCGCTTTCGGGCCAGTCAGCGAGCGCATTTGCAGACGATCGCGAGCGTATTTCAGGCCGCCCTGGAAGCCGATTTCGGCGTGGGCCAGACCTTGCAGCGCGGTGCCCAGGCGTGCGGTGTTCATGAAGGTGAACATGCAGTTCAGGCCTTTGTTCGCCGGGCCGATCAGGAAACCGGTGGCCGCGTCGAAGTTCATCACGCAGGTGGCGTTGCCGTGGATGCCCATTTTGTGTTCCAGGGAACCACAGGTCACGGCGTTACGGGCACCGATCGAACCGTCTTCGTTCGGCATGAATTTCGGAACGATGAACAGCGAGATGCCTTTGGTGCCAGCCGGAGCATCCGGCAGGCGGGCCAGCACGATGTGGACGATGTTGTCGGCCATGTCGTGTTCGCCGGCCGAGATGAAGATCTTGGTGCCGGAGACTTTGTAGGAACCGTCAGCCTGAGGTTCGGCCTTGGTGCGCAGCATGCCCAGGTCGGTGCCGCAGTGTGGCTCGGTCAGGCACATGGTGCCGGTCCATTCGCCAGACACCAGTTTGGTCAGGTAGGCGTGTTGTTGCTCAGGCGTGCCGTGCTCGGAGATGGTGTTCATCGCACCGTGCGACAGGCCTGGGTACATGCCCCACGACCAGTTGGCTTCGCCGACCATTTCGCTGACGGCCAGACCCAGAGACTCCGGCAGGCCTTGGCCGCCGTGCTCTACGTCGTGGGCCAGGCTTGGCCAGCCGCCTTCGACGAATTGTTTGTAGGCTTCTTTGAAACCGGTCGGGGTTTTAACGCCGGACTCGCTCCAGGTGCAGCCTTCGGTGTCACCCACGCGGTTCAGCGGAGCCAGTACCTGCTCACAAAACTTGGCGCCTTCTTCGAGAATGGCGTCAACCATGTCCGGAGTTGCGTCCGAGCAAGCCGGAAGGCTCTGATAGTGCGCTTCGTAGCCGAGCAGTTCGTCACGAACGAAGCGAATATCACGCAAGGGGGCCTTGTAGTCAGGCATAGCGATAAACCTCTGCTGATGTAACCGGGAATGAACGACCGCGTTGATTTGTTGTGACGGTCAAACAGTTGTTTGAAACATACGTTTACGCCCAAATCTTGTCAAGCGCCGATCTTTTGCCGTTCGTCATCACTCCCCGCACAATGCCGCACACGCGACAACACAACGCCGTTGACTGAGCAACACGCCCTGCAGAAAAGTTTGGTTGGGGGAGAAGGACTTACGCACAAAAACGCCGCGAAGGGTCGCGGCGTTGGCAGAGCGGTTTCAGCGAATGATCAAGCGAAGGTGTCGATCAACGTACCGAGCATTTCATCGGAAGCTTTGGCAACTTTGACACCGGCCTCAACCTGAAACTTGCCCTGAGCCATCTCGACCATGTTGCTGGCGAGGTCCGACTGCTGGCTGCGATCAACAGAACGCAGGCGATTGACCTGAGCATCGGAGGACTGGCTGGTCACCGAACGCTCGACCATATTGTTGGCGATCTGGCCCGAGGCTTGATCAACACGGTTCTGCCCTGTCTGAATAGTGCTCAGACCGGCATAAAAAGCGCTACTTCCTGAGATTTCCATGGGAGAACTCGTCCTGCATAGGATCAATAGTGGCCATTGAACCAGAGCCGCCCGCAAAAGGCCCGACAAAAACACTAATGGCACAGTGCCTTGTCATAGTTAAAACCCGTGCGTTCAACTTCAGTCCAGCAAATCCAGTTGAAGGTGTTCCGCCACCGCCTCAGCCGTCACCACCTTGAGTTTCGGTACGCGCCCCAGGCACGGCGCAGGAATCCGCTCGGCCAGCGTGGCCAGGTTTTCCTCCAGGCGTGAAGTCTTGGCATCGATGATGTTGGCCACCCAACCCGCCAGTTGCAAACCGTCCTGCGCAATCGCCTCGGCCGTCAGCAGTGCATGATTGATGCAGCCCAACCGCACCCCGACCACCAGAATCACCGGCAGACCCAGCGCCATGGCCAGGTCCGACAGGTTGTCCTGATCCGCCAGCGGCACGCGCCAGCCGCCGGCGCCTTCGATCAGGGTGAAATCTGCCTGCATCTGCAGAATCTGCTGCATGGGCACCAGCAACGATTGCACCGTCAACGCCACCCCGGCCTCGCGCGCCGCCAGATGCGGAGCGATGGCCGGTTCGAAGGCCACTGGATTGACTTGTGCATAGGTCAGCGGCACCGAACATTCCGCCAGCAGCGCCAACGCATCGGCGTTGCGCAACCCCTTGGGCGTCACGTCGCAACCGGAAGCCACCGGTTTGCCCGCCGCCGTACTCAAGCCTGCCAACCGCGCAGCATGCAGCAAACCCGCAGCCACGGTGGTCTTGCCGACATCGGTGTCAGTCCCGGTGATGAAATACGCTGCGCTCATAAGGGTTTCTCCAAAACGGCATACACCACTTGATAAGTCGCCGGCAGGCCTTGGGCCTGACGAAACTGCTCATACGCCTCGACCAGGCCGAGAATCCGCGCCCTGCCGGTCAAACCACCCGGCCGACCGGGGTTGAGGTTGTGCGCGCCCAACGCCTTGAGTTCGTGAGTCAGGCTGCGCACATCCGGGTAATGCAGCACGTGAGGACGGGTTTGCAGACTCGCGACCTGCAAGCCACTCGCCGCGCACAGTTGTTGATAAACCCCGAACTCGCGGAAGCGGTTGACGTGCACCATGCCATCGACCTGACGCCAACTGTCTCGCAGCTCAAACAACGTACCCACGCACAGACTAGCAAACGCAAATTTTCCGCCAGGTTTCAGCACGCGATGGGCTTCACTGAGCACCGCCGCGAAGTCCGCGCACCACTGCACCGCCAGGCTGGAGAAGATCAAATCACAGGTCGAATCCTGCAATGGCAGCCGCTCCGCATCACCAGCGATAAAATGCGTGGCGCCACCCAACGGACGCGCGTGATCGAGCATGCCTTCGGCAATGTCCAGCGCCACCCCGTGACCGGCCGGAAAACGCTCACCCAGCACCCGACTGAAATGCCCGGTGCCACACCCAAGATCCAACCATCGACCCGGTACGAAATCGCTCGGCAAACGGCTCAACAACTGACTGCCGACGTCACGTTGCAATTCGGCCACGCTGTCGTAGCTGGCCGCCGCACGGGAAAAGGACGCCGCCACCTGGCGTTTGTCGGGCAAACCACCCGGCAGGTTGGGAAGAGATAAATCAGTCATCACCGAACTCATGCAAAAAGGCCTGGATCGCCCCCGCCACACCGTGAGGGTCTTCCAGAAGAAACGCGTGGCTGGCCTGTTCGATCAGGCCGATTTCGACGTCCGGCAGCAGCATCAGCAAGTCCCCCGCCGCTTCGGCCGGCACCAGCCCGTCGAGACCGGCGAACAGGTGCAGTTGCGGGCCTCTAAAGGCCTGCAACGCCTGACGGGTATCCAGTTGTGCAAGCAGCTCCAGGCCGCTCATCAACACCGCAGCAGAGGCGTTTGGCGCACCACCGAGCAGTAGCCGCGACAGCCCGCGCGGGTCTTCGGCGCCTTGCGCGCAAAGCAGCGAAAAGCGTTTCAACGTCAGACGGGGATCGGCATTGCAGCCTGCCAGAAACGCATCAAAGGTTTCACCGGGCATCGCGCTCGGCCACTGCTCATGGGCAACAAACGATGGATTGCTCGCCAGGGTCAGCAAGCCGCAGCAACGATCACCACGACGTGCCGCCAACTCGGAGGCAAGCATGCCGCCGAGGGACCAGCCGCCAAGCCACGCATCCTGAGGCACGGTCGAATCCAGCTCTTCGAGCCATTCTTCCAGGTCGCTGGATTCCAGCTCCGGCAACGGTTCGATCTCGACACGCAGGTGTTCATCCAGCCCCTGCAACGCAGCCGCCAAGGGCTCCAGCGGAGAAATCCCGAGGCCCCAGCCGGGCAGCAGAATCAGACGATCACGCATGGCTTGGCTCCGGTCCCAGTTGTTGAAAACAATCGGCCAGTCCATTTAACAATAGCTGCACCTGCGCCTCGCTGTGGGCAGCGGTCAGGGTCACACGCAGACGGGCGCTGCCGGCGGGCACGGTCGGCGGACGAATCGCAGTGACCATCAACCCGCGTTCACGCAGCATCTGCGAGAGTCGCATCGCACGCCCGGCATCGCCGATCATGATCGGCTGAATCGGCGTGAAGCTGTCCATCAACTCCAGGCCGATCTGCTCGGCGCCTTGGCGGAACTGCCGGATCAACGTTTTCAGATGTTCACGTCGCCAATGTTCAGTTCGCAGCAACTCGAGGCTTTTCAGCGTCGCGCAGGCCAGGGACGGCGGCTGGCTGGTGGTGTAAATGTACGGACGGGCGAACTGGATCAGGCTCTCGATCAGCTCGTCGCTGCCGGCGACAAACGCGCCCGCCGTACCGAATGCTTTGCCGAGGGTACCGACCAGCACCGGCACGTCTTCCTGACTCAAGCCGAAATGCTCGACGATCCCGCCGCCGTTGGCACCCAACGGACCGAAACCGTGCGCGTCGTCGACCATCAACCACGCGCCTTTGGCCTTGGCTTCCCGAGCCAATGCCGGCAGGTCGGCAATGTCGCCGTCCATGCTGAACACGCCGTCGGTCACCACCAGCGTATTGCCGGTGGCTTTCTCGAGACGATTGGCCAGGCTCGCCGCATCGTTGTGCAGATAACGATTGAATCGCGCGCCGGACAACAACCCGGCGTCGAGCAACGAAGCGTGATTGAGTCGGTCTTCCAGCACCGTATCGCCCGGCCCGACCAGCGCGGTGACCGCGCCGAGGTTGGCCATGTAACCGGTGGTGAACAGCAAGGCGCGCGGGCGGCCAGTCAGGTCCGCCAACGCTTCTTCCAGCTCATGATGTGGCGTGCTGTGGCCGATGACCAAGTGCGAAGCGCCGCCGCCGACACCCCAACGGGACGCCCCGGCGCGCCAGGCTTCGATCACTTGCGGGTGATTGGCCAGGCCCAGGTAATCGTTGTTACAAAACGCCAGCAACGGCTGGCCATCGACCACCACTTCCGGGCCCTGAGGGCTTTCGAGCAATGGGCGTTGGCGGTAGAGATTTTCGGCACGACGGGCAGCAAGGCGTGCGGCGAGATCGAAAGACATGCAGGCCTCGACTATCAAATGACACAGTTCCCTTGTGGGAGTGAGCCTTGTCGCGATGGCATTGTGTCAGTCGACATCGTTATTGGATGTCATACCGCTATCGCCGACAAGCCGGTCTCGCTCCTACAGGGGTTTTGCACTTCAATCAGCGGGAGCGGTGAAACGGTCAAACAGCCGCGTTATAGAACTGCTCGCTGCTCTTCTGCTCCACCAGCGCCTGTTCGATGGCGGCTTGATGCACCTCGTCGGCGTGCTCTTCGCGCGCTTCCGGCAGGATGCCCAGGCGCGAGAACAGTTGCATGTCCTTGTCGGCCTGCGGGTTGGCGGTGGTCAGCAGTTTGTCGCCGTAGAAAATCGAGTTCGCACCGGCGAAGAATGCCAGGGCCTGCATCTGCTCGTTCATGGCCTCGCGGCCGGCGGACAGGCGCACGTGGGATTGCGGCATCAGGATGCGCGCAACCGCGAGCATGCGGATGAAATCGAACGGGTCGATGTCTTCGGCATTTTCCAGCGGCGTACCAGCGACCTTCACCAGCATGTTGATCGGCACCGATTCCGGGTGCTCCGGCAGGTTGGCCAGCTGGATCAGCAGGTTGGCGCGGTCATCGAGGGTTTCGCCCATGCCGAGGATGCCACCGGAGCAGATCTTCATCCCGGAATCACGAACGTAGGCCAGGGTTTGCAGGCGCTCGCTGTAAGTGCGGGTGGTGATGATGCTGGTGTAGAAATCCGGCGAGGTATCGAGGTTGTGGTTGTAGTAGTCGAGGCCGGCCTTGGCCAGCGCTTCGGTCTGGTCCTGATCCAGACGCCCGAGGGTCATGCAGGTTTCCAGGCCCATGGCTTTTACGCCCTTGACCATCTCCAGCACGTACGGCATGTCTTTGGCCGACGGGTGTTTCCACGCCGCGCCCATGCAGAAACGGGTCGAACCGATGGCCTTGGCGCGAGCGGCCTCTTCGAGGACCTTCTGCACTTCCATCAGTTTTTCTTTTTCCAGGCCGGTGTTGTAGTGACCGGACTGCGGACAATATTTGCAATCTTCCGGGCAGGCGCCGGTTTTGATCGACAGCAGCGTGGAAACCTGGACGCGGTTGGCGTCGAAATGCGCGCGGTGCACGGTCTGCGCCTGGAACAGCAGGTCATTGAATGGCTGAACGAAGAGTGCTTTGACTTCGGCCAAAGACCAGTCATGACGCAGGGTTGCAGAGGTGCTGGCGCTCATGGGCGTTTCCTTTGTTTTATGCTGGGCAAGCGGTCGGGGGACGGAATACCCACAGACGCGACACGGATGTTCGGCATATTTAAGGAAGAGTGATGCGCTGTCAACCACGATACGAAGGACTGGTTTACATCTGGTTAAAAAACAAACAATTCTGTCTGCTCTGCGGCGAGGCGGCCGAAGAAGCCACGCCGATCTGTATGGCCTGCGAAACGGAACTGCCCTGGCTCGGCGATCATTGCCAGACCTGCGCCCTGCCGCTCCCCGCGGCAGGCCTGACGTGCGGCCAGTGCTTGCAGCAACCGCCGCCCTTCGAACAGGTGATCGCACCGTGGACCTACGGCTTTCCGGTCGACAGCCTGATCACCCGGTTCAAGCACGGCGCGAAGTGGCCGTTTGGTCGCCTGCTCGCCGAACTTCTAGCGCAATCCCTGCAATATCGCTTCGATGAATCGCTGCAACGGCCGGATGCGTTGGTCCCCGTTCCGCTCGCTGCTAAGCGTCTGCGTCAACGGGGGTTTAACCAGGCGTCAATGCTGGCTCGCTGGCTCAGCGCCAGTCTGAATATTCCATGCGATGAAACGCTGCTAAAGAGGGTTCAAGACACCAGCGCGCAACAAGAGCTCAAGGCCGACGACCGTAAAAAAAACCTGCTCAACGCATTCGCACTGACACCGGGCGCGCCGATCAAAGGTCGCCACCTGGCGCTGGTCGACGACGTGTTGACCACCGGCGCCACGGCCCAGGCACTGGCCCGTCTGCTAATGAGCGCCGGCGCCTCGCGGGTCGATGTCTATTGCCTGGCGCGCACGCCAAAACCCGGCGACGCGGTTTGATAGGGAGACACAAAACCCTGAGCAGCCGTGGCTGACTTGACTCCCAGACATCAAGCCGCCAACGTCCTCACCATCGTCACTAGCCAAAGCGCCTTGCCATGTCCTTGCCTACGCTGTTGTCCCAGCACATTGTCCGTCGCCCGCAGCGCATTGCATTGCTGCAACACATTGCCGAGCAGGGCTCGATCACCCGCGCCGCGAAAAGTGCGGGCCTGAGCTACAAAGCGGCATGGGACGCCATCGACGAGCTGAACAACCTCGCGCAGAAACCGCTGGTGGAGCGCAGTGTCGGCGGCAAGGGCGGCGGTGGCGCCAAGCTGTCCAGCGAAGGCGAGCGTGTGTTGCGCCTGTATCAAAAGCTGCAAACATTGCAGGCGCAGGTGCTGGAAGCTGCCGAAGACGCCAGCGATCTCAATTTGCTCGGCCGCCTGATGCTCAGAACCAGCGCACGCAATCAATTGCACGGCAAGGTTGTGGAAATCGAAGCTCAGGGACGCAACGACCTGATCCGCCTGGCATTGGCCGCCAGCCTGACCCTCGATGCGCAGATCACTCACGACAGCACCCTGCGCCTGGAGCTGGAAACCGGCACCGAAGTCGTCGCCCTGATCAAGGCCGGTTGGCTTGACCTGCTGGGTATCGATGACGAGGCGGCGCCTGGGCACAATTGCCTGACCGGCACCATCGAAGAAGTCCTCGACGCCGAAGACGGCCCCAGTGAAGTGCGTATCGGCCTGCCCAATGGCCAGACGCTGTGCGCGCTGGCCGAACCGCTGCACTTGCAAACCCATGGCCTGAGCACCGGCAAAGCGGTGCGGGTGCAGTTTGCCCCGTCCAACGTGCTGCTCGGTACACCGCTCTGAAACACAAGTGTCATTAACGCTCTTTAAGGTGACTGCAAAAACCCGCAGGGAGCCTGATGTGAGCCTATTAGAAGACAACCAAAACACCGACCTCGAGAACATGGTCGGCCTGAGCCGTCGCGGCTTCATCAGCGCGGGCGCCCTGTGCGGTGCCGCGATGTTCCTCGGCGGTAACCTGCTGAGCCGCAGTGTGCTCGCCGCGAGTGTCAGCGCCGGCACCAGCAAACTGCTGGGTTTTGACAGCATCGCTGCGGCCACCAACGACGCCATCACCCTGCCACCGGGGTACAAATCTTCGGTGCTGATCAGCTGGGGCCAGCCGCTGCAAAAGAACGGCCCGGCATTTGACCCGAGCGGTAACGGCAGCGCAGAGCAGCAGGAAGTCCAGTTTGGCGACAACAACGACGGCATGAGCCTGTTCGAGTTTCCCGGTGAAAAAGACCGGGCGCTGATGGCGATCAACAACGAATACACCAACTACCGCTACCTCTACCCGCACGGCGGCATGCCGCAATCGAAGGAAGAAGTGCGCAAGGCGCTGGCCTGCGAAGGCGTGTCGGTGATCGAAGTGCAGCGCAAGAACGGCCAATGGCAATTCGTCCAGGGCTCGCGCTACAACCGGCGCATTCACGGCAATGCACCGATCAGCCTGAGCGGCCCGGCCGCCGGCCACGCGCTGGTAAAAACCAGCGCCGACCCGCACGGCAAGAACGTGCTCGGCACCTTCCAGAACTGCGCCAACGGCAAAACGCCGTGGGGCACCTACCTGACCTGTGAAGAGAACTTCACCGACTGTTTCGGCAGCAGCAATGCCGAGCAGAAATTCGATGCAGCGCAAAAACGCTATGGCGCGGTGGCGGCCAGTAAAGAAATCAACTGGCATCAACACGACGAACGCTTCGACCTGGCGAAAAACCCCAACGAACTCAACCGTCACGGCTGGGTGGTGGAAATCGACCCGTTCGATCCGCAATCGACACCGGTCAAGCGCACCGCGCTGGGCCGTTTCAAACATGAAAACGCGGCCCTGGCCGAAACCCGTGACGGCCACGCCGTGGTGTACATGGGCGATGATGAGCGCGGTGAATTCATCTACAAATTCGTCAGCCGCGACAAGATCAACCACAAGAACCCGAAAGCCAATCGCGACTTGCTGGACCACGGCACCTTGTACGTGGCGCGTTTCGACGCGGGCGACGGCAATGCCGATCACCCAAAAGGCCAGGGCGAATGGATCGAGCTGACCCACGACAAAAACGGCATCGACGCCAGCAGCGGTTTTGCCGATCAGGCCGAAGTGCTGATTCATGCGCGCCTCGCGGCCACGGCGGTGAAAGCCACGCGCATGGACCGTCCGGAATGGATCGTCGTCAGCCCCATGGATGGCCAGGTCTATTGCACACTGACCAACAACGCCAAGCGCGGTGAAGACGGTCAACCGGTAGGCGGGCCCAACCCGCGCGAGAAGAACGTGTACGGGCAGATTCTGCGCTGGCGCACCGACCGTGATGATCACGGGTCGAAAAGCTTTGCCTGGGATCTGTTTGTGGTCGCCGGCAACCCGGGTGTCCACGCCGGAACGCCAAAGGGCGGTTCGTCGAACATCACGCCGCAAAACATGTTCAACAGCCCGGACGGCCTGGGTTTCGACAAGGCAGGACGGTTGTGGATCCTGACCGATGGCGATTCGAGCAATGCCGGTGATTTCGCCGGTATGGGCAACAACCAGATGCTCTGCGCCGACCCGGTGACCGGGGAGATTCGTCGGTTCATGGTCGGGCCGATTGGTTGCGAGGTGACAGGGATCAGCTTCTCGCCGGATCAGAAGACCTTGTTTGTCGGGATTCAGCATCCAGGGGAAAACGGTGGCTCGACGTTCCCTGAGCATTTGCCGAATGGCAAGCCGCGGTCTTCGGTGATGGCGATTTCCCGTGAGGATGGCGGGATCGTCGGCGCCTGACCGGGCCCTATCGCTAGCAGGCTAGCTCCCACTGGGGACTTGCGGAGTGTCGCAGATCCAGTGTGGGAGCTAGCCTGCCAGCGATGGCAACACCACTCATCTCAAGCCTTAACACTAAAGTAAGCCCGTCTGCGCTACCATGCTTGGCCGGACGCGGCAGCCTGCTGCGCGCAGGAGTCAGCATGGCCCACCCGTTTGCAACCCTCACCCCAGACCTCGTGCTCGATGCCGTCGAAAGCATCGGCTTTCTCAGCGACGCGCGCATTCTGGCGCTCAACAGCTACGAGAACCGCGTCTATCAGGTCGGCATCGAAGACTCCGAACCGCTGATCGCCAAGTTCTACCGGCCGCAGCGCTGGACCAACGAAGCGATTCTCGAAGAACACCAGTTCACCTTCGAACTCGCCGAGTGCGACGTGCCGGTGGTGGCGCCGATGATTCACAACGGTGCCAGCCTGCACGAACACAACGGTTTCCGTTTCACCCTGTTCCCCCGCCGTGGCGGCCGTGCGCCGGAGCCGGGCAATCTCGATCAGTTGTATCGGCTGGGCCAACTGCTTGGACGCCTGCATGCCGTCGGCGCCACCAAACCGTTCGAACACCGTGAAGCCTTGGGCGTGAAGAACTTCGGTCACGATTCACTGACGACACTGCTCGAAGGCAATTTCATCCCCAAAAGCCTGTTGCCGGCCTACGAGTCCGTGGCCCGCGACCTGCTCAAGCGTGTGGAAGACGTTTACAACGTCACGCCGCACCAGAACATCCGCATGCACGGCGATTGCCACCCCGGCAACATGATGTGCCGCGACGAGATGTTCCACATCGTCGACCTCGACGACTGCCGCATGGGCCCGGCAGTGCAGGACATCTGGATGATGCTCGCCGGTGACCGTCAGGAATGTCTGGGCCAGTTGTCAGAATTGATGGACGGCTACAACGAGTTTCACGATTTCGACCCGCGGGAACTGGCGCTGATCGAACCACTGCGCGCATTGCGCCTGATGCATTACAGCGCATGGCTCGCGCGCCGCTGGGACGACCCGGCGTTCCCGCATAGTTTTCCGTGGTTTGGCACCGAACGGTATTGGGGCGATCAGGTGTTGGCGTTGCGTGAGCAACTCGCCGCCCTCAACGAAGAACCCCTCAAACTCTTCTGACACACCGAAAATCCCTGTGGGAGCCAGCCTGCTCGCTCCCACAGGAATTGTGTTCACAATTGCCCGACGTATTCGGACGGGACATTCGTAGACAAATTTCCTTACAATCCCCTTCTTTAGTTAGCTGCCTAAGCAAGGATTCTGCATGCAAGCCGCCAACCCGCGTCGCGGGTACATCCTGGGCCTTACTGCCTACATCATCTGGGGACTTTTCCCCATCTACTTCAAAGCCATCGCCGCAGTGCCCGCCGTAGAGATCATCATCCACCGCGTGCTCTGGTCTGCGCTGTTCGGCGCGTTGCTGCTGATGGTGTGGAAGCATCCGGGCTGGTGGCGCGAGTTGCGTGACAACCCGAAACGCCTGGCGATCCTGGCCCTGAGTGGCACGCTGATCGCGGCCAACTGGCTGACCTACGTCTGGTCGGTGAACAACGGGCGCATGCTCGAAGCGAGCCTCGGTTACTACATCAACCCGCTGGTGAACGTGTTGTTGGGGATGTTGATCCTCGGCGAACGGTTGCGGCGCATGCAGTGGATCGCCGTAGGTTTTGCGGCGGTTGGCGTTGCGCAACAGGTGTGGCAAGTCGGCAGTCTGCCGTGGGTGTCGCTGGTGCTGGCGCTGACGTTCGGCTTCTACGGTTTGATCCGCAAGCAAGCGCCGGTCAAAGCGCTACCGGGTCTGGTGGTGGAAACCTGGATGCTGGTGCCGATTGCCATTGCCTGGCTGCTGTTCAATCAGACGGCCACAAGCGCCCAGCCCGAGTTCTGGACCACGTCCCAAGCCTGGTGGCTGGTCGCCGCCGGACCGGTAACGCTGGTGCCGTTGGTGTGTTTTAACGCTGCCGCACGGCATTTGCCCTACACGACATTAGGATTTCTCCAGTACCTGGCACCGACATTGGTGCTGTTGCAAGCCGTCCTGCTGTTTGGCGAGCACCTATCGTCCAGCACGCTGGTCGCCTTCATCTTTATCTGGGCGGGTCTGGCGATTTACAGCGTCGACGCGTGGATAAGTCTGCGTCGCCGCAGCTGATCAAAAAACGTACAAACCTCTACAGACCACGCCTCTCGTGGCCTGCATCGATCCGTCCCAAGGTTATCCACAGTGTGATCCCCGGTGTTTGTGCGCAACTTATTGAAACTGATGGTTTTTTGATCAGATCTTGAAGAAGCCCGGCCGGCGTGGGCTGGCGGGCTGTCTCTACAGGTTATCCACAGGCAGGTGCACGTATAACTTGGATAACCCTGTCAGGGGTCGCTGCGCAACACCAATTCCACCATCAAATCGTCAGCCAGGGTTTCCAGGCGCGACTGCAGAACGTCCAGCGACAAGGTCAGCGGCACGGCGAGAATCGCTTCGGCGTGGAACAACGGCTCGCTGCTCATTGGAGCGGGACGCACTTCGGTGACCAGTCGTTCCAGATTGACCCCCTGCTCACTCAACAGACGCGTGATGTCGCGAACGATGCCCGGACGATCATTGCCGACCAATTCCATGGCTATCGGCTTCCAGGTGCAGGCCTGTTCGATGCCGCTTTCGGCAATCAGCACGCGAATGCCGTGGGCGGACAACGCCTGTAAGGCATCGACCAATTCGTCGTAGGCCTCGGCCGGCACGCCCACCCGAAGAATCCCGGCAAACTGCCCAGCCATGCGTGACATGCGGCTCTCCAGCCAATTGCCGCCGTGCTCGGCAATGCACTGGGCGATGCGCTCGACCTGTCCAGGCTTGTCCGGTGCGAAAACTGTGAGTACGAGGTGGTCCATGGCGCAGCCCTCTGGTCATGACTTTTGTTATAGAGAGGCAAGTATAGGCAACGGTTGAGCGATGCTTTGGGCAGACCCGGATTCAATGTCGTCCGGACTGGCCTCATCGGGGGCAGGCCCGCTCCCACAGGCTATGCACAATCCTGTGGGAGCGGGCTTGCCCGCGATGAATTCACCGCCGGAGCCAACACCCGCACACAAATCGTGTACAACTTTATATATTTAACTGGAACAATCTCATGCTTTTTTGAGAACATCCCCATCCCCGACGTGACTGCAATGCGTCACGGGGTCGCAGAACGACGTAATTAGTCTGATTTTCACAACCGCAATTCATCATGTAGTATGCCGCAGCGCGCACTACATAACGTTGGATCGATGTCTGCCACAGGCGCGGTCGCAGCCCTGAAAGCCCTATCAGCAAGGCCTCAACGCCGTTGATCGGTTCCATCCCAGCCGCCCGAAATGGCATGTACTGGTGGAAGGGGTTTGTGGTTTAAATAGCCAGAGGCTTCATTGTTAATTTGAAGAGCTGAAAAGCGAAATAGCTGAGCAGAGTGAGGCAAGCAATGACTGAACACGTTCAAGTCGGTGGCCTGCAGGTCGCCAAAGTCCTGTTCGACTTCGTGAACAACGAAGCCATTCCCGGAACCGGCCTCACCGCCGATCAATTCTGGGCCGGTGCCGACAAGGTCATTCACGACCTGGCGCCGAAGAACAAAGCCCTACTCGCCAAACGCGATGATTTCCAGGCTCGTATCGATGGCTGGCACCAATCCCGTGCCGGTCAGGCGCACGACGCCGTGGCTTATAAAGCCTTCTTGCAAGACATCGGTTATCTGCTGCCAGAAGCGGCCGATTTCCAGGCAACGACGCAAAACGTCGATGACGAAATCGCCCGCATGGCCGGCCCGCAGCTCGTGGTGCCGGTGATGAATGCGCGTTTCGCGCTCAATGCTTCGAACGCCCGCTGGGGTTCGCTGTACGACGCGCTCTACGGCACCGACGCGATCAGCGAAGCTGACGGCGCGGAAAAAGGCAAAGGCTACAACAAGGTTCGCGGCGACAAGGTGATTGCCTTCGCCCGCGCCTTCCTCGACGAAGCCGCGCCATTGGCTGCCGGCTCCCACGTCGACTCCACCAGCTACAAAATCGTTGACGGCAAACTGGTGGTCGCCCTCAAAGGTGGCAGCAACAGCGGCCTGCGTAACGGCGCTCAGTTGATCGGTTTCCACGGCGATGCCGCTGCACCGACCGCGATCCTGCTGAAGAACAACGGCCTGCACTTCGAAATCCAGGTCGACGCCAGCACCCCGGTCGGCCAGACCGACGCTGCCGGTGTCAAAGACATCCTGATGGAAGCCGCACTCACCACCATCATGGACTGCGAAGACTCCGTCGCCGCCGTCGATGCCGATGACAAAGTGGTGATCTACCGCAACTGGCTCGGCCTGATGAAGGGCGACCTGTCGGAAGAAGTTTCCAAGGGCGGCAAGACCTTTACCCGCACCATGAACGCTGATCGCACTTACACCGGCGTCGATGGCAAGGAACTGAGCCTGCACGGTCGTTCGCTGTTGTTCGTGCGCAACGTCGGTCACCTGATGACCATCGACGCGATCCTCGACAAAGACGGCAACGAAGTACCGGAAGGCATTCTTGACGGTTTGCTGACCAGCCTCGCGGCGATCCACAGCCTCAACGGCACCAGCTCGCGCAAGAACAGCCGTACCGGCTCGGTCTACATCGTGAAGCCGAAGATGCACGGTCCGGAAGAAGCCGCGTTCACCAACGAGTTGTTCGGTCGCATCGAAGAGGTGCTGAACCTGCCGCGCAACACCCTGAAAGTCGGGATCATGGACGAGGAGCGCCGCACCACGGTCAACCTCAAGGCCTGCATCAAGGCCGCCAGCGAGCGCGTGGTGTTTATCAACACCGGTTTCCTCGACCGCACGGGCGATGAAATCCATACCTCCATGGAAGCCGGCCCGATGGTGCGCAAGGCCGACATGAAGGCTGAAAAGTGGATTGGCGCCTACGAGAACTGGAACGTCGATATCGGTTTGAGCACCGGCCTGCAAGGTCGTGCGCAAATCGGTAAAGGCATGTGGGCCATGCCTGACCTGATGGCAGCGATGCTGGAACAGAAAATCGCTCACCCGCTGGCCGGTGCCAATACCGCTTGGGTTCCTTCGCCGACCGCCGCTGCGCTGCACGCGCTGCACTACCACAAGGTCGACGTGTTCGCCCGTCAGGCTGAACTGGCCAAACGTGCGCGCGCCTCGGTGGACGACATCCTGACCATCCCGCTGGCGGTAAACCCGCAGTGGACCGCAGAACAGATCAAGAACGAACTGGACAACAACGCCCAGGGCATTCTCGGTTACGTGGTGCGCTGGATCGATCAGGGCGTGGGCTGCTCGAAGGTGCCGGACATCAACGACATCGGCCTGATGGAAGACCGTGCCACGCTGCGGATTTCCAGCCAGCACATCGCCAACTGGCTGCGCCACGGTATCGTCACCGAAGCGCAAGTGATGGAAAGCCTCAAGCGCATGGCGCCGGTGGTTGACCGTCAGAACGCCAATGACGCGCTGTACCGTCCGCTGGCACCGAACTTCGACAGCAACATCGCCTTCCAGGCGGCGGTCGAACTGGTGGTTGAAGGCACCCAACAGCCGAACGGCTACACCGAGCCGGTTCTGCACCGTCGTCGTCGCGAGTTCAAGGCTGCCAATGGCCTGTAACTGAGCGTTGATACCGGAAATGAAAAAGCCCTGATCGAAAGATCAGGGCTTTTTGTTTGCGAATGCAGTCCCCTGTGGGAGCGAGCCTGCTCGCGATAGCGGTGGGTCAGTCAATATTGATGCTGAGTCTTGCCGCCATCGCGAGCAGGCTCGCTCCCACAGGGAATGTGTAGAGCCGACAGGTTGTTAGTTAAGGCTCCATCCCCAACTCATGCTTAACCAGCCCCAGCAGTTTCACGGTATCAACCGGCTTGAGCAGAAAGTCCACCACGTTCAAATGTATGGCCGCAATCGCGTCCTTCACGTCGGCATCGCCGGAAACGATGATGATCGGCATCGCTGCCCGAACCGACTCACGCACCTGGCGGATCAACTCCAGGCCATCGACATGCCCCATCCGCAGATCAGTAATCACCAGGCCGATCGAGGGTTTCTCTTCCAGCATCTTTAGCGCGGTTTCGCCGCTGGCGGCGGTCAGGCAGCGGATGCCATCCAGCCCCAGAATTTCCGAGAGCAGCTCCCGGGCGTCCTTGTCATCATCGACAATCAGCACGCGCTGCGGCGGCAAGTCGGGTTCCAGCATGACTGCACTCAGCGCCTCGCGCTCGGCGTCACTCAAAATATCGTGGTCGGACATGGCTTACTCTACGTTTTCATTTCTATTTCCTAGCACATCCGTCAGACATCGCTAAGTGGCGCAACAATGTGCACTTCGTCGGATTTATTGCCTATAGGGGAAAGGATAGGTTCTTCCCAAAATTGCGTAGGGTATTTCCGAAATTTCATCTCCGGCAGGGCCGACCTAGACTTACGTCCAATGGGCACCCTGCGCGCAGGGGCCGACCATGACTGAGTCATCCGACCACAACAATTCATAAAAAGACTGCGGTAATGGTTATGAGTAAAGCGGACGCCTTCACACAGGCAGGGAAAACCGCGGTGTTGCAGAACATCCAGGGCACTTTGCAATTCCTTCAGCGCTTCCCGCCCTTCAATCAAATGGAACACGCTCACCTGGCGTACCTGGTTGAACAATGTCAGCTACGTTTTTATGGCCCCGGCGAGAGCATCATCAAACCCGCCGATGGCCCGGTTGAGCATTTCTACATCGTCAAACAGGGCCGCGTCGTGGGTGAACGTCCCCACACGGCCAAGGGCGGCACGGAAACCACCTTCGAAATCACCACCGGCGAGTGTTTCCCCCTCGCCGCGCTGCTGGGTGAGCGTGCGACACGCACCGAACACCTGGCCGCCGAAGACACCTTTTGCCTACAACTGAACAAGCTGGCGTTCATCAAACTGTTCGCACTTTCCAACGCGTTTCGCGACTTCGCCCTACGCGGCGTGAGCAGTTTGCTCGACCAGGTTAACCAGCAAGTCCAGCAAAAAGCCGTGGAAACCCTCGGCACCCAGTACTCGCTGAATACCCGTTTGGGCGAATTGGCCATGCGTCACCCGGTGACCTGCAGCCCGACCACGCCGCTGCGTGAAGCCGTCACCCTGATGCACGAGCAACAGGTCGGCAGCATTGTGGTGGTCGATGAGCACAAGGCGCCGCTGGGTATTTTCACCCTGCGCGACCTGCGCCACGTGGTGGCCGAAGGCACCAATGACTTCAACGAAGCCATCGAACGGCACATGACCCAGGCACCGTTTTTCCTGACGCCGGACCACAGCGCCTTCGATGCCGCCATTGCCATGACCGAGCGGCATATCGCCCACGTTTGCCTGGTCAAGGACCAGCGCCTGTGTGGCGTGGTCTCGGAACGCGACCTGTTTTCCCTGCAACGGGTCGATCTGGTGCACCTGGCGCGGACCATCCGCAGCGCCCAGAAGGTCGAAAACCTGGTGGCGATGCGCGGCGAGATCGGTCAATTGGTGGAACGCATGTTGGCCCATGGCGCGTCGTCGACCCAGATCACCCACATCATCACCCTGCTCAACGACCACACCGTGTGCCGGGTGATCGAACTGA
Organism: Pseudomonas sp. 300; assembly: GCF_055803035.1. Classification (NCBI taxonomy): domain Bacteria; kingdom Pseudomonadati; phylum Pseudomonadota; class Gammaproteobacteria; order Pseudomonadales; family Pseudomonadaceae; genus Pseudomonas; species Pseudomonas sp. 300. Next base: position 115,000 of record NZ_JAVLRV010000003.1, read on the forward strand.
CCCTCGCCGAGAAAGGCGACCCCGGCGTGCCGTTCAGTTGGCTGTGTTTCGGCAGCGAAGGTCGCCGCGAACAGACGCTGCACACCGATCAGGACAACGGCATTCTGTTCGAAGCGCGGGACGCGGCGCACGCCGCCGAGATTCGCGGCAAGTTGCTGCCCATCGCTCAACAGATCAATCAGAGCCTGGCGCTCTGCGGCTTCACCCTGTGCAAGGGCAACATCATGGCCGGCAACCCCGAGCTGTGTCTGTCCCGGGCCGAGTGGGCGCGGCGTTTTGCGGCGTTTATTAGGGAGGCGACGCCGGAGAACCTGCTGGGTTCGAGCATCTATTTCGACCTGCGCGTGGTCTGGGGCGACGAGCAAGGCTGCGAGCAACTGCGTCGGGGGATTCTCGATCAGGTCGCCGACAACCGGCTGTTCCAGCGAATGATGGCCGAAAACGCCCTGCGCAACCGTCCGCCCGTAGGGCGTTTCCGCGAGTTTGTGCTGGCGCGCAAGAACGGTGAGAAAGCTACGCTGGACCTGAAAGTCCAAGGCTTGACGCCCTTTGTCGACGGCGCCCGATTGCTGGCGTTGGCCCACGGCATCGAGGCGAACAATACGCTGGAGCGCTTCCGCCAATTGGTCGACAAAGAAGTCATCGAACGACTGGACGGTGCGGCGTACGAAGAGGCGTATCACTTCATCCAGCAAACCCGCATGCAGCAACATCAGCTACAGACCCGGGAGAATTTGCCCTACTCCAACCGGGTCGATCCCGACAGCCTCAATCATCTGGACCGACGCATCCTGCGTGAATCCCTGCGTCAGGCCCAACGCCTGCAAAGCAGCCTGACCCTGCGGTATCAGCTATGAGCCTGTTTTCATGGCTGCGCCCGGCGGGACCGATGCTGTCCGTAGAATTGCAACAACGCCTGCAACGCTTGCAGGCGGGTGCCGAGCTCAGAGAATGCAGCCTGCGCGAACAGCGCTGGGTGGTGCTGGACCTGGAAACCACCGGGTTGAATATGAACAAGGATCGGGTGCTGTCCATCGGCGCGGTGGTGATTGAAGACGGGGCAATCGACTTCAGCCAGCAGTTCGAACGCACCCTTCAATGCACGGATATGAAATTGGCGCCCAGTGTGTTGATCCATGGCTTGGGCCCCAGCGCGATCGCTGCCGGCAGTGATCCGGCGCAAGCACTGCTCGAGTTCATGGAGTTTGTAGGCGACAGTCCGGTGCTGGCGTTTCATGCGCCGTTTGATCAGCACATGCTCGGCCGCGCACTGAAAGATCATCTGGGCTACAAGTTGCAGCATCCGTTTCTGGATGTGGCGGATATCGCGCCCATGCTCTGCCCTCAGGCGCACATTCGCGAGGCGGGGCTGGATGAGTGGATCGACTGGTTCAAGCTCGAGGTGTTCGAGCGTCACAACGCCAGTGCCGATGCGCTGGCGACTGCCGAACTCGCGTTGATCCTGTTCAGCCGCGCACGCCAACAACAGATTGATAGCCCATTGAATCTGCAGCAGCGGTTGAGCCAGTGGAAACGCAGGCAGCGAACGCCTTCCTTCTAAATTTGATGCGCCTGTCCCGGCGCCATCGCTGGCAAGCCAGCTCCCACAAGGTTTGTGTTGCCTGCCCATTCCGTGAACGACACAAGGTCCTGTGGGAGCTGGCTTGCCAGCGATGAACGATGACTCGGTTTAACAGCCCCCCCGTCATAAACCACCTGACCAGTGGCCAATTGCTTACCTTCCCCGCCTCTGCCACAATCGCGAACAATTCTCGTTAGTTAATACTTCCCAATCGGTGATGCTGCGTGTCGTCAGTCCAAAGCCCCCACAGTGAGCTCGTCGGTGCGTTATATCGCGACCACCGCAGTTGGCTATTGGCCTGGCTTCGACGCAATATCGCCTGCCCGCAACGGGCCGAAGACCTGAGCCAGGACACCTTCGTGCGCTTGCTGGGCCGTGATCAACTGAACGAACCTCGCGAACCTCGGGCGTTTCTGGTGGCGATCGCCAAGGGCCTGCTGTTCGACTACTTCCGCCGCGCTGCGCTGGAACAGGCCTACCTCACCGAATTGATGCTGATCCCCGAAGGCGAGCAGCCGTCGGTGGAAGAACAGCAGATGATCCTCGAAGACCTGAAAAACATCGACCGCCTGCTCGGCAAACTCTCGAGCAAGGCGCGGGCGGCGTTTCTCTACAACCGTCTGGACGGCCTCAGCCACGCGGAAATCGCCCTGCGCCTGGGCGTGTCGGTGCCACGGGTGCGTCAGTATCTGGCGCAAGGCATTCGTCAGTGCTACATCGCGCTGTACGGTGAACCGGTGTGAGCCCGGTCAGTTCCAAACCGGTCTCGGCGCAGGTGCTGGACGCGGCGATTGCCTGGCAATTGTCGCTGGATTCCGGCAACCCGGTGGAGCGCGAAGAGTTCGCCAAATGGCACGCCGCCCACGAAGAACACGCCCGCGCCTGGCGCCAGTTGGGCATGCTCGATCAGCGTTTCAGCGTGGCCAGCGGCCCCGCCCGCACCGCATTGCTGCAATCGCGTGAAAGCATTCGCCGGCGGGTGCGCAAACTCGGCAGTGGCGTGGCCAGCATCGTTGCGGTGATTGGTCTGGCGCTGTTTGCCGGTGATCGTTATTTGCCGGTCGACTATTGGCTGGCGGATCAGCGCACCGCCACTGGCGAGCAACGCACCCTGCGCCTGAGCGACGGCACGCTGATCAACCTCAACACCCACAGCGCCGTGGATGTGCGGTTTGATGAGAAGCAGCGCCGGGTGATTCTTCAGGACGGGGAAATTCTCGTCGAAACCGGTCATGGCGATGCGCGGCCGTTTATCGTCGAAACCCGCGAAGGCAGCATGCGCGCACTCGGCACGCGTTTCCTGGTCAAGCGCGAGGAAGAAGGCACGCGCCTGAGCGTGTTGCAGTCCGCCGTGGCCGCCCACCCGGAGTCGAGCGCTGAAGAACAGATCCTTCGCGAAGGCCAGCAAGTGCTGATGCGCAACAACGGCCTGGGCCCGATCATCGCGCTTAACCTCGGCGCCGATGCCTGGACACGCGGCATGCTGGTGGTGGACAACGCGCGGCTGGAAGACCTGGTTCACGAGCTCGGTCGTTATCGGCGTGGGCATCTGGGCATTGCGCCAGAGGTTGCCGACCTGCGGATCACCGGCAGTTTCCCGTTGCACGATACCGATCTGGCGTTGAGCGCCCTGCTGCCGACCTTGCCGGTGCAGATCGAACAGCACACGCAATGGTGGGTGACGGTGGCGAAGGCAGAAGCCAAGCCCTGAGCTGTCGTTGTCTGAGCGGACGCCTTCGACTTGTCCGCGAAGAGGCCTTCGGCCTCACCATAATTGCTGAATCGAAATTATTTTCATCCAGCCCTATCACTTTTGGATTCTCGTCCGGCACCTAGGCAATTGAGAAGTATTCCCTTTCAGGAGCCGCCGTATGTCCCGTTCGCTAGACACCTTGTTGCGCCCCAGTTTGCTGGCGGTCGCCATTGCCCTTTGCACCCCTCTGGCCAGCAGCCCACTGATCGCCGCCGAACAGGCGTCCAGCGTTCGCGCCTACAACCTGTCGGCCGCGCCATTGGCCAGCACGTTGAACCAGATCGCCAGCCAGTCGGGCCTCGCGCTGTCGCTGAATCCGTCGCTGGCGGCGGGCAAGACCTCGGCACCGGTCAATGGCCAGTTCGACGCGGCTGGCGCCTTGCGTGCCGCGTTGCGCGGCACCGGTCTGCAACTGGAACAGAGCAGCACCGGCACCTACAGCCTGGTGGCCATGCCTGAAGGTGTGATGGCGCTGCCGGAAACGGCGATCATCGGCGTTGAAAACACTGAAAGCGCCTGGGGCCCGGTGGAAGGTTACCTGGCCAAGCGCACTGCCGCCGGCACCAAGACCGACACCGCGCTGGTTGAAGCGCCGCGTTCGATTTCGATCGCCACCCGCGAACAAATGGACGACCGCAGCGTGCACAGCCTTGATGACGCCGTGCGCTACATGCCTGGCATCACCGCCAGCAGCTTCGGCAGCGACACCCGTACCGACTGGCTGCGAGTACGTGGTTTTGAACCGACCCAGTTCCTCGACGGCTTGCCGCTGCCGAAAGGCGTGTACGCCAACCCGAAACCGGAAACCTGGAACCTCGACCGCCTCGCCCTGCTGCGCGGCCCGGCTTCATCGGTGTACGGCCAGACACCGCCGGGCGGTTTGCTGGACATGGTCAGCCGTCGTCCCAGCGCCGAGTCGAGCAATGAAATCCAGGTGCAGTACGGCAGCGACAATCACCGCCAGATCAACTTCGCCAGCACCGGCAAGATCGACGACGAAGGCCAGTTCCTCTACGGCGTCAGCGGCGTAGTTCGCGACAGCGGTACGCAGATCGACCACATCGACAACAAGCGCTACAACATTGCGCCGAGCCTGACCTGGAACATCGACGACGACACCAAATTCACCCTGCTCACGCAGTTCACCCGTGACGATACCGGCATCACCAGCCAGTTCCACTCGATCCAGGGCACCAAAATCGACATGCCGTTCGGCGATATTTCCCACCACAAGAACCTGGGAGATCCGAACTACGAGTACTACGACCGCACCTACTACGCACTGGGCTACGCCTTCGAACATCGTCTGAACGATGTCTGGCAGTTCCGTCAGAACCTGCGCTACACCAAGTCCGACCTGTCGTTCCAGGCCATTACCGTCAACAGCTATATTCCCTCGCTCGCCGCTTTCGGTTATGTCGTCGACGATCAGGGCAATACCGGGCGGGGCACGACCAATGTCGAGGAAGACATCAGCCAGTTCGCGGTGGATAACAACTTTCAGGGCGATTTTTCCACGGGTGACGTCCGTCATACCCTGCTGATCGGGCTGGATCACCAGCGCAACAACACCAACTACCTCTCGATCTTCGGGACCGCACCGGGCATCAACGTCAACACCCCGCAATACGGCCTGCCGATCACTCGCCCACCGCGCTCCGATGCGTTCTATGACCAGGACCAGAAGACCTATCAGACCGGTTTGTACGTCCAGGACCAGATGGCCCTCGACCAATGGCGCCTGACATTGGGCGGCCGTGAAGACTGGGTCCATACCGGCACCAAGTTCTTCAATGATGAGAACGCAACCAACACCGAACGGGACAAGAAATTCAGCGGTAACGCGGCGATCAGCTACGTGTTCGATTCGGGCTTTGTGCCTTATCTTTCCTACGCCGAGTCATTCCAGCCAACCAGCAACGCCGCCGCATCGGCTACCGAATCGTTCAAACCGACCGAAGGCCAGCAATGGGAACTGGGCATCAAGTACCAGCCGCCAGGCAGCAATACATTGCTCAGCGCGGCGGTGTACGACCTGACCCAGAAAAACGTGTCCGTCACCACCACCGTCGGCAACGTGCCGATCACCAGCCAGACCGGGGAAGTGAAAGTCAAAGGCCTGGAGCTGGAAGCGGTCTCCGACGTCACCGACAACCTGAAAATCATCGCCGCCTACACCCTGGCCAAATCCGAAGTGCAGAAAGGCGACTTCAAAGGCAACCGTCTGCAACTGATGCCTAACCAGCAGGCTTCGCTGTGGGCCGATTACACCTGGCACAACGGCGTGCTGGATGGCTTCGGCATTGGCGCCGGCGCCCGTTACACCGGCAATACTTACGGCGACCAAGGCAACACCACGCTGGGCAAGGCTGACGCCTACACCGTGTTCGACGCGGCGGTTCATTACGACCTGGGCCGCCTGGACAACAGCTTGAAAGGTGCCTCGCTGGCCGTGAACGCGACCAACCTGCTCAACAAGGATTACATCTCCACCTGCGACGGCTTCTACTGCTATTACGGCGACCTGCGCAGTGTCGTCGCCAGTGCAACGTACAAGTGGTAAACGCTTGATCTGATACGCCCTGTAACCAGGCCGTCCTTCGTGGACGGCTTTGGTATTTCTGAAGGCTGAAAAATGAAAAGCAAAACAATACGCCGCTGGTCATTCGTCCACACCTGGACCAGCCTGATCTGCACAGTCTTCCTGCTGATGCTGGCACTGACCGGCCTGCCGTTGATCTTCCACCACGAAATCGACCACTTGCTGGGGGATGCCGCCGAGTTGAAGCAACTGCCAGCCGACACCCCGCAGCTGAATTTGCAGCAGCTGGTGCAGGCCGCAGAAAAACATCGTCCCGGCGAAGTCATGCAGTATTTCGGCTTCGACGAAGACGAACCGAACGCCGCCATCGCGATCATGGCGGCCACCGCCGGCACCGAACCGAATTCATCGCACACCTTCATGCTCGACGCCCGCACCGGCGAGGCACTGGAAATGCCGTCGGCCAACGGCGGTTTCATGATGGTCATGCTGCGTCTGCACGTGGACATGTTTGCCGGCCTGCCGGGCAAGCTGCTGCTGGCGTTCATGGGGATTCTGTTTGTGCTGGCGATCGTGTCCGGGACGGTGCTGTACCTGCCGTTCATGCGCAGGCTGAAATTCGCCACCGTACGCCAGGACAAATCCACGCGCCTGCGCTGGCTCGATCTGCACAATCTGATTGGCGTAGTGACCCTGACCTGGGCGCTGGTGGTCGGCGTCACCGGCGTCATCAGTGCCTGCGCCGACTTGCTGATCGCCGCATGGCGCAATGACAGCCTGAGCGCGATGGTCGCGCCGTATCGCGACGCACCAGCGCTGACGCAACTCGCGCCCGCGACCCGATTGCTCGAGATCGCCAAAGAAGTCGCGCCCGGCATGCAGCCAGACTTCATTGCCTTCCCCGGCACGCGGTTTTCCAGTGAGCATCACTACGCGGTGTTCATGAAAGGCAGCACGCACCTGACGTCGCACTTGCTCACGCCGGTACTGATCGATGCCAGCACCTTGCAAGTCACCGCCGTGGCCGAACGGCCGTGGTACATGGACGCCATGGGCATGTCGCAGCCGCTGCACTTCGGTGATTACGGCGGCATGCCGATGAAAATCCTCTGGGCGACGCTGGATGTGCTGACCATCATCGTGCTCGGCAGCGGGGTTTATTTGTGGGTGGTGCGGCGCAAAGCGGCAAAACCCGTACTGGAGAAAGCGGAGAGCGTGGCATGAAACCCCGACAGTCAAACTTCTGGAAGGTCTTCGCCACGCCCACCGTCATCGCCCTGCTCAGTGCCGCCGGGCTGTTCTCGGCCTTGCTGGGGGATGGCGTTTGGGATGCCCTGAGCTGGCTTGGATTAGGCATTCCAGCAGTCCTCGCCTTACGCGGCCTCCTGCAACACCACTAAACCCTGTGGGAGCGAGCTTGCTCGCGATGAGGCCGTGACAGTCAACATTAATGTTGCTTGACCCTCCGCTATCGCGAGCAAGCTCGCCCCCACAGGGGATTTGTTGCTTTTTATGGATCTTGAGCTGTCGGCCCAACGCGCTATGCTGCCGACACTGTCCACCGACCGAGACGCTGCCATGTCTGCCCCCAGCATGACCCTCTATCACAACCCGTTGTCGCCCTTCGTTCGCAAAGTCATGGTGCTGCTGCACGAAACCGGTCAGCAAGACCGCGTCGCCCTGCAAAACTGTGTGCTCACGCCAGTCGACCCGGATGTGACCCTGATCGACGACAACCCGCTGAGCAAGATCCCGGCCTTGCGCCTGGCCGACGGCAACGTCATCCACGACAGCCGGGTGATTCTCGATTACCTCGACCACCAACACGTCGGCAACCCGCTGATCCCCCGTGAAGGCTCGGCCCGCTGGCGTCGCCTGACCCTGGCCTCCCTGGCCGACGGGATCATGGACGCTGCGGTGCTGGTTCGCTATGAAGTTGCCCTGCGCGCCCCGGAAAAACACTGGGACGCATGGCTCGACGGCCAGCGCGACAAGATCCGCCGCGCCTTGGCGTTGCTGGAAGCGGAGGCGATTGCCGAGCTGACCAGCCATTTCGATGTGGCGGCGATCAGCGTGGCATGTGCGTTGGGCTACGTGGATTTGCGTCATCCGGACCTGGCATGGCGCGATGCAAATCCGCTGCTGGCGGCGTGGTATTTCGAGGTCAGTCAGCGACCTTCGATGCTGGCGACAATGCCCAAGGTTTGACGCTAACGGCGCCAGCACCCTATCAGTTCTGATAGTGGGCAAACGCTGAAAAAACTCCGATGCTAAGGGCTCAGCTCCATCGACCTCGCTCGGAGTTTCAGCCAATGCCTGTGCATTCACGCAAGACAATCCTGCTGGCAACCGATCAACAGCGCTCGGTGTTGAGCGCCCTCGACGAGCACCCGCCTCGTTCCATCGCTTACACACCGTACGGTCATCGCCCACGGGAAAACGGCTTGCTCAGCCTGCTGGGGTTTAACGGCGAACTGCCGGACCCGCTGACCGGGTGTTATCACTTGGGCAACGGGTATCGGCAGTTCAATCCGGTGTTGATGCGCTTTAACAGCCCGGACAGTTGGAGTCCGTTTGGGGAGGGTGGGTTGAATGCGTATGGGTATTGTGGGGGGGATCCGAGAAACTGGAAAGATCCGACCGGTCACGTTAAGAATCCTTTTAAAGGATTATTAAATATGATGGGCAGGCAGCGAAGCCTGCTCAGCGACGAAATAAAGCGCGTACCCAAAACCATAAAAAAAATCGACGACGCACTCGCCCTGGAACAAGATAGACTATCAAAACTTCAAAATGCGGATAGGAACTTGGTCACGGACTATATAAATGAATTGCCTTCATATGGACGCAGTGAATACTTGCCATCATATGGCGCTACCGTAGAAATAAATACTACTCCAAACCCAAACTACTTAGACTGGGTAAAAGCAGAGACGCAATCAAACATTAAAACTCTTACGCATCTCAAAACCGATGAATTAGTTTATCTGAAAGATCTAAAATATCATAAAAAACATCCAGAAGAAGGGCGTTTGATCGACAGAAGAGACTCATTAACTCAACGCGACACAATCAGAAATAGCATGTGATAAGGGGACCGGGATAATGGGACAGATGCATTTAAGCTTAACAACTTAAAAAATCCGTCCTCTTATCCAAATAAATCTGCCTCCCTTATCCACTTACCCCCTTACCCGATACTTTCTCGTCAATTGCGGACAGATGGGAATATTCAAATAGTGAGTTGATGTATTTAGTCAACTCATTAACCCAGCGCTGATCCTCCCGCAACCCCAACGACCGGCTCATTCCACCACCCCGATATCAAATTCCAGCGGCTGGGCCGTCTTCTGCCCAACCCCATACCAATCCAGCTTGCGCGTCAGCACCATAAACACACCCAGCAGCCCGAACAGTAACAACGACCCCATCAACAACGCGTAATCCTCGGCACTCAACAAGCCATAAAGCAGCCCATACAACGCCGCCAATCCTGCCGAAAAACTCAACCCGTGGCGTACGCTGCGCAGCACATGGCAGACATAAAAACCGATCAACAACACACAACCGCTGGCCGACAACAGATACGCCAGGGCGAAGCCGATGTGTTCAGACAATGACAGCAACAGCAGGTAGAAAAACGCGAGTGCCACGCCCACCAACGCATATTGCACCGGGTGCACTGCCAGACTTTTGAGCACTTCGAAGAGGAAGAAACCTGCGAACGTCAGGACGATGAACAGCAGTGCGTATTTGATCGCACGGTCGCTCTTCAGGTATTGGTCGACGGGGTCGATGAAGCTCACGCCGAAGCTGCGGGAATTGAACGCATCGCAAACACCGCTGGATACGCAACTGCTCAGCGCTTCTTGCAGGTTGGTGGAGAAAAATGAAGTCTGCCAGTTTGCGCTGAAGCCTTGATCGGTGACTTCGCGCTGGGCCGGCAGGAAGTTGCCGATGAAGCTCGGATGCGGCCAATTGGCGCTCAGCGATACCTTGCTGGTCTTGCCCACCGGGAGGATCTGCAGCTGGCCAGTGCCTTGCAACCGCAGGTCGAAACCGAAGGCCAGTTCCGTGGCTCGTTGTGTATCGAGCGCCGGCAGCGTCACATGCACCCCCTCCCCCAACCAGCCCACCTGGCTACCGGGAACGAAGTCCAGGCGATCCCCGTTGAGTTCAAGTTTCAGCGCATTCTCGATACCCCGAATGTCGCTGATGCCGACGGCCAGAAACGGTTGATCAAACTGGTAGTCAGCGAAACTTTCCTTGATGCCCAGTTGCGCCGGAACCGAAAAATGCCCGGTGATGCGGTTATCGGCATGGAACAGCCGCGCTTGATAGATGCCTCGGGAACGCAGCTCGGTCTGGACCTGACCGTCGAGTTCGAAGTGCTCCGGCAGGAAATACAGACGACCGCGCTCTTCACCAATGTCTTGGTACCGTTCGTTGGTTTTTTCGTTGAGCTTCCAGGTGCGCACCACTTTGCGGTACGGCACTACCATCAGCGGGCCGCTGAGTTGCTGGCTGTAACTGGAACTGCGGGCGATGTCTTCCAGTACGCCGTCGCGCAGTTGCTGGCGGTCCTGGATGACGCCGTTGATCATCAACAGCGGGATCAGCAGCAACAGGATCAGCAGGGCAATGGCCCCGAGTTTCAGGGTCAGATTTCGGTTCATGGGACTCTCCTTGTTTGGATGGGGAGAGTCTGGGTGCGGTGTGTGTGGGTTTTATGGGGGGAGTGTGGAGAGTGTGTGGAGACTGGGCCGGCCCCTCGCGAGGAAGCTCGCGCCTACAGGTTCAACGCAAGTCCATGTGGGAGCGAGCCTGCTCGCGATTGGCCGCGACCCGGTTTAAGGCAAGCGCAAAGTCACTGCAACCCCGCCCTCGACATTGCCGATGCTCAATGTCCCACCGTGCAACTTCACCACTTCCTCAACAAAGTTAAGCCCCAACCCGGTGCTCTTGCGCCCGCTGTCCGGACGCGGCAAGGAATAGAAGCGCTCACTCAATCGCGGCAATGCGTAGTCGGGAATCGCTTCGGCCTGGTTGAACAGTCGACATTCAATCTGCTCACCAACCTTCTCGGCGCTGAATCGCAGCACGCCCGTTGCAGGCGTGAAATCCAGCGCATTGTCCAGCAGGTTGCCCAGCGCCTGACGCAGCAGGAACGGCTCGCCGGTAATCGCCAACTCCACTGGAATCATTTGTTCCACTCGCAATTTCTTGCCTTCGATTCGCGCAGCCTGCGCGCTCAGCAACTCATCCACCAAACCCGCCAGCGGCACGCTGATCCGCTCTTCCAGCCCTTGACGCTGTTCAACCTGCGCCAGGTTCAGCAACCGTTCGATCAATTGCTGCATCCGCACGCTTTCACTGTCGATATTGCTGACGAATCGCTGCCGCTGGGCCAATGGCATCTCGCCTTGCAGCAATTCCGCCGCACCGCGAATCGCCGCCAACGGGCTTTTCAATTCATGGGTCAGGGTGTGCACGTAACGCTCGACGTAGGCTTTGCCCTCAAGTTGCGTGCGCATGTGCTCGACCGCCGAGGCCAGTTGCTCCAGCTCCCCGCCTCGATAATGCGGCACCTCGACCCGACGGCCTTCGCTCACTGCCTGGGCATAAGCGGTCAACCGTCGCAGGGCGGCGCTCAACCACCAGGACAATAGCGCGCCGAACAGCAGGCCAAGACCGATCAAACCGGCGCCGTAGGCAAGCAATCGGCGCTCGGTGCGATCCACGTAAGGCTGCAACGAGCTGTTGGGTTTGGCCACGGTGACCACGCCAATGATCTGGCCGTTATCGCGGATCGGCGCGCCGACGTGCATCACCGAAGAGTTCGCATCGTTCGCATCGCTGCGACTGGACCGAGCGCCGTACTCTCCGCGCAGGGTCAGCAAAACATCGTTCCACCGCGAGTAGTCCTGCCCCACCGCAACACCACTGGAATCCAGCACGACAATGCCTTTCGCGTCGGTAACGTAGATACGGTGGTTGACCTGGTTTTTCGGCAGCCCCCAGATATTCGCCTTGGGCTGCCGCTCACCGTAGGCCTTGAGCAGTTCGGGCCAGCGGTTCTGATTGAGCGTTCCGGCCTTGAAGTCATCACGCAAGATCTCGGCCATCAGGTTCGCGGTGTCGACCAGGGTTTCTTCAGTGGACTGGCGCACCCCAGGGCGGATTTCCTCCATCACGGTGTTCAGCACGAAGTAGCCGGTCAGGCCGATGAACAGCACGTAGACCAGGAAAATCCGGATTCCCAGCGGCATCAGCTGTGCCCCGGGCTGTAGCTGTAACCCAGGCCGCGATGGGTCTGGATCGGTTCTGCATCGGCCTTCACCAGACGCAATTTGGCGCGCACGCTCTTGATGTGACTGTCGATGCTGCGTTCATAACCGGCATCCGCCGCAACCCCCAACGCGTCGAGCAATTGCTCGCGGCTGAAGACGCGCTCGGGTTGCTCGATCAGGCATTGCAGCAGGCGGAATTCGTGGCGGGTGAGATTCAAAGCCTGATTGCGATAGCTGATTTGCACGCGTTCGTTGTCGATGCGAAATAACACCGAAGCCACTTCGGACGATGCTCGCGGGACCATGCGCTTGAGAATCGCCCGGACGCGCGCCGCCACTTCCCGTGGGCTGAAGGGCTTGACGACGTAATCATCGGCGCCAATTTCCAGCCCCACCACGCGGTCGATTTCGGCATCGCGGGCACTGAGGAAAATCACCGGTACTTCACTGAAACGCCGCAACTGCTTGCAGGTTTCGAAGCCACTGATGTCCGGCAGGCCGATGTCCAGAATGATCAGATCGGCCGGTGTCAGGCGCTGATGCTCGAGCGCGGCAGCGCCCAGGCTCAACCAGGTGGTGGTGAACCCTTCGCCCTGCAAGGCAAAAATCAGGGTATCGGCAATCGCCGCTTCGTCTTCGACAATCAGGATATGAGGCATGGCGTCCGAGCCCGCAGTTAAGTGGGCGAACGGTGAACCAAGGTTGATTCGACGTCAATCGGCAGTCGGGTTTGTCGATCCGGGCCTAGCAGTTCTGATAGTAGGCAAACACTGAAAAAGCTCCGATGCTGGAGACCGGTTTTATGGACCTTGCACGGAGCTCCGCCCATGCCTACGCATTCACGCAAAACCACTCTGCTGGCAACCGATCAACAACACTCGGTGCTGAGCGCCCTCGATGCGGGTCAATCTCACGCCATCGCCTATTCACCCTACGGTTATCGCCCACCGGAAAACGGCTTGCTCAGTTTGCTCGGGTTTAACGGCGAACTGCCGGACTCGCTGACCGGGCATTATCATTTGGGCAAAGGGTACCGGCAGTTCAATCCGGTGTTGATGCGGTTTAACAGCCCGGACAGTTGGAGTCCGTTTGGGGAGGGTGGGTTTAATGCTTATGCTTACTGTGTAGGGAATCCTGTAAATACGGCTGATTCGACAGGGCACACTCTGGAGTTTCTGAAGCCTATTCTGAGAAAGGTGGGACTCATGGATCCTGCCATCATCAAGCAGACGCAACAAAAACATCTAGCGACAGCTCAGACGAACTCGCTAAAAAACATACACGAAATATTTACATCAGGAGAAACACCAAGAAACATATATACGACGCAATTGGAAGCAGACAAATATCGCCGAATTCATAGCGCGGCTGTGTCAAACAATCCAGAGTTTTCAAAAAACATGTCGATGACGTTAACCCCGCCTGAATTTAAAAAAACCATTAACGCTCGTCAGAAATATTCTTATGAAGTGATGGAGCATGTCTCAAACACACCACCCTCCACTCTACTTGAGCGATCCCAAAAAGTTACTTTCTCGGATCAACCACCGGCAGTCCACGAAATAGAAAGGCTTGTGCCAACCCCGCCTAACGGATGGCGAAGAGTAAAAGATATTGTACTGCCAAAGCGGTCGACTTTGTGGAGTCGACGCATTCGACAGCCAGATATGTCGGACCAGACCTAGTAGTTCTGATAGTAGGCAAACACTGAAAAAGCTCCGATGCTGGAGACCGGTTTTATGGACCTTGCACGGAACTCAGCCCATGCCTACGCATTCACGCAAAACCACTCTGCTGGCAACCGATCAACACCACTCGGTGCTGAACGCCCTCGATGCGGATCGATCTCACGCCATCGCCTATTCACCTTACGGTTATCGCCCACGGGAAAACGGCTTGCTGAGTTTGCTCGGGTTTAACGGCGAACTGCCGGACCCGCTGACCGGGCATTATCATTTAGGCAAGGGGTATCGGCAGTTCAACCCGGCGTTGATGCGGTTTAACAGCCCGGACAGCTGGAGTCCGTTTGGGGAGGGTGGGTTTAATGCGTATGGGTATTGCGGCGGTGATCCAATCGACTGTGTAGATCCATCAGGCCATGCTTCACAGTTTTTTCTCGCTATCAGAAATTTTTTTAGAACGCTCAGACGACCATCAACTGTCGAACCTATTCTCAGCTCCCCAAGGGCTGAAACTACCCTCCAGATATCTGCGGGTAACACCTCACTGCCGTCCCCCGCCCAAGGTATGCGACCTGGTAATCGCAATCCTTTGGCGAATCCAGAGGTAAATACACCCATAGCCGCCACGCATACTTCCACATCGCGCGTGTCAGTCAAAACAGATGAGGGTGTTGACCGCGCCAGCTTTCCGCCGTCCTACTTTCCGCGTCCTGACTCACCACCACCGATCTATCGTTCAAATTCACTCACTCGAACACCTAACACGCCAAGAGAAATGCCGCCCTCTTACGAACATGCGGCACGAGATCCCCACTTTGATATAAGGGTCATCACCGTCAGAGGTAGCGGGTTTCGGAGGAGTGCTTATCTTTCGGCAGTTATCCGCGAAGGTGCCAGCTGACAGTCCGCACGGCATGCGACATTTCACGCTCTGCTCAGGCAGTAACAACACCCAATCAGCAGTCAGGTTTGTCTGCCGTGAAACGCCGCGCCGGATTCACCGCCGCGCCAAACTCACGCAACGCCTTGGCACCAATCAGCAACGGATAATTAAAGCTGCTGCGGTCGGTCAGGTTGACCTCGACCGTGCGCTTGACGTTGCCCAGGCACAACTCCAGATCGACCACCGGACGCTTGGTGGGCGCTGCGGCATCTTCATCCTCGTCTTCTTCGGAGCGGGTCTTGATCTTGCTGATCCGTGCGACCTTGTGCTCGTAGACCTTGTTGCTCGCATCTTTGGTAGCGAGGCGGAAACGCACCCATTCATCGCCGTCGCGGGTGAACGTTTCGATGTCCTTGGCCGACAGCGATGCGGTCAGGGCGCCGGTGTCCATTTTGGCCTTGAGGACTTCGCCGCCGATTTCCGGTAGCGCGATGTATTCGTAGCGCCCGTACAGGGTCGGCTCGGCGGCCAGGACCGGCAGGGCCACTAGGGAAAGCAATGCGAGGAGGGATTTCACGTGATGGATGTCCTTGAGAGAGGGGCAGCGGAATTTTAGACCGTCAGTGAGCCATTCGTTCGTTCTTGAGATTGCATCGCGGGCAAGCCCGCT
>NZ_JAVLRV010000003.1:130411-133999 GCF_055803035.1 Pseudomonas sp. 300
GGGTTTTGTGTCGCATCGCAATTCTGTGAGCGATACAAAACCCTGTGGGAGCGTGGCTTGCCCGCGAAGAGGCCAGAACAGTCACTGGAGCAATTTGATCTGAATGGCCTCGAAATATACCGAGACAAAGGTGAAACATTCGTCACCACCGATTTGGCCTGTCGCCCGAAGCTGCTTATCATGGCGCGCCCAAACGCTTTCAAGAGTTACTTATGCGCCGCCTGCTCACCGGCTGTTTCGTTACCCTGCTGCTGTTGCTCAATACCCTGGTTCTGTTCGGGCCGCTAATGGTGTTTGCCCTGCTCAAACTGGTCCTGCCAGGTCGCTTGCGCGATTACGCATCAAATGCGGTGATGTGGATCGCCGAGACCTGGGCCGAAATCGACAAGCTGATCTTCCGCCTGTGCATCCCCACGCAATGGGACATTCGCGGCGGCGCTGACCTGCGGGTTGACACCTCCTATCTGGTGATCAGCAACCATCAGTCGTGGGTGGATATCCCGGCGTTGATCCATACCCTCAACCGGCGCACGCCGTTCTTCAAATTCTTTCTCAAGAAAGAACTGATCTGGGTGCCTTTCCTCGGTTTGGCATGGTGGGCGCTGGATTACCCGTTCATGAAGCGCTACACCAAAGCGTTTCTGGCGAAGAACCCGACGCTTGCCGGCAAGGATCTGGAAATCACCAAAGCCGCGTGCGAACTGTTCAAGCGCCAGCCAGTGACGGTGGTCAATTACCTGGAAGGCACCCGGTTCACGGCGGCGAAAAGCACTCAGCAGCAATCACCGTTCACCCATTTGCTCAAGCCCAAGGCCGGCGGCGTGGCGTTTGTGCTGGCGGCGTTGGGTGAACAGCTGGACGCCATTCTCGATGTGACGGTGGTGTATCCGCAGCAGAAGATTCCGGGTTTTTGGGATTTGATCAGCGGCAACGTGCCGAGGGTCATCATCGACATCAACACCCGCGAACTCGACCCCGCGTTGTGGCAGGGCGATTACGAGAACGATCCGGTGTTTCGCGAAACGGTCCAGAACTGGGTCAATCAGCTCTGGATCGAGAAGGACCGACGCATCGACGCCTTGCGCGCCGAGCGCCGCTGAATCAGCTGCCGGCGCCCCAGATTCCGCCCAGGTTCTGCAGCAGCGAACCGCCGACGCCCTGCTGACCGAGGTATTGCAGAATCAGCGGGGCAAACTGACCGATCATGCCGCTGTCCATGCCCAACGCGCTGAACGCATTGTTCAGGTCGTTGGTGTCCTTGACGTTACCCAAGGCGTTGTCCAGACCAGCCGCCTTGCCGGATGAACCGAGCAAACCGGCGAGGGCACCCAGCTCTCCCCCGCCAGACAGCGCGTCGATGCCCGGTACGTTTTTGGCCAGTTCCGAATAGTCGGTCGAACTCAATTGATTCTTCGCCAGACCGAGCATCGCGCCGGTGCCGCCAACGGCTTGTTGTGGTGTCACGTTCAACTGGCTGAGCACACCCAGCAAACCGGCAGTCTGCGACGTCGGCGCAGCCGCTGTGGCGGCGTTATCGCCCTTCATGCCCGAGATGGCATTGGCCGCATCGCTCAGGTTGAACTGGGCAAAGACCGGGCTGGCCGCCAGGGTCATGAGCGATGCCAGTGCAAAACCGCGTGAAATCCTCATCCAGACATCCTCTTGTGCCATGAAAACCGCCCAGCAATGGGCGGAAAAATCTGCCGTTTTGACTCGGCTTCTGCCGGCATGTTCCTCAGGCGTGCAGCCATTTTTATCTCGCTCACGTAGATAAAACGTGAAAGACCGGATGCCGCGCGATGAATGGCACGGCGGCTTGCCGACTGGGCCGGTGCTGTATCAATGGGCGTTGGCGGTGCTCTGAAAGAAATTCGACACCGCGACTGTCCGGCGGCCCTATCAGTTCTGATAGTAGCCAACCTTGCCCGATTCCCTCACAGTGAAATCTCGGACTTTTCAAGGAGCCCGGCCCATGCAGTCCAAGCGTGAAATGCTGCTCTGCCATTACCGATACGATCCAATCGATCGGCTGGCTGCTATTGCACCGTCGGAGCAAGCGAGCGCCCAGCGTTACTATCTCAACGATCGGGTGGCCACCGAGATTCAAGGTTCGGTGCAGCGTTCGATCATGCAACACGATGATCAACTGCTCGCGCAGCAACAGCGCCAGAGCGGCACCGTGGAAACCCGACTGCTCGCGACGGATCGACAGCGTTCGGTGCTGAGCATGCTTAACGCGAATCCGCCTTGTCCACTGGCCTATGCACCCTATGGCCATCGACCGCTGGGTAACGGTTTGGTCAGCCTGCTTGGCTTTAACGGCGAGCAGTCTGATCCGGTGACCGGACATTATTTGTTGGGTAATGGTTATCGAGCGTTCAACCCGGTGTTGATGAGATTTAATAGTCCGGACAGTTGGAGCCCGTTTGGGGAAGGCGGGCTCAATGCGTATGCGTATTGCGTGGGGGATCCGGTGAATCAGACAGATGCGACTGGGCACTTTTCATTCTTCCCTAAAGGATACAACCCCTTCAAAGGCCTCAGAAATATGCTGCGCCCCAAGGCTTCATCAACATCTGAAGCTGCATCGGTTGCCAAGCCCGCCATTCATACCACCAACAACACGCCCCTAAACCTCGGCAACGAGTATGAACTAGTTGGATACCATGGAACATCAGCAGAACATGCCAAAAGCATGCAGGCAACAGGACTGAACGAAAGTTACATTGGCACCGGGGCAGGAACCTTCTATGGTAATGGATTTTATTCGACACCAGACATACACAAGGCACTCAAGTTCGCTAACCTACGATCAGGAGATCACAACTTACGCAACACTAAAGGTTTAGTCGGGGTGTATGTAAAAAACCCCTCACGAAAAGTTTTAAACACAGATTACAAATTTTTCCCCGAATCACGAGAATTGTTAATACGCACCCCTATGTACCGCGACGTCAAAATTGCCCCCGTAGAGCTTAGCTCTCACCCGCCACAACCAGTGATCGAAAATATATTCAATATTCGATCAGGGCGATCTTCAACAACAACTTCGCGCTATGAATACTAAATTTACACATATCCAACTCATAGCATTGTTGTCGCGACGAACAACAAAGGATAGTTGCAACAGGTCGACCTTAAGTCGGCCTGTTGCATCTACTGTCCTTACGCCGCGCTAAACAACTTATGCGGATCAATCACAAACTTCTTCGGCACACCCGCGTCGAACTCGCCATAACCCCGTGGCGCGTCATCCAGACTGATGAATTCCACACCCACGATGTCAGCAATGTGAATACGATCCCACATGATCGCCTGCATCATTTGACGGATTTACTTTATCTGGCGCTTGGCGCCGACCCTATCAGTACTGCTAGTAGGCAAGCCCGGCCGTTTCCACCACAGTAAACCTCTGAACCGAAACACTCATTCAGGAAGCCTGGCGATGATGCCCAATCGAAAAGCCCTGCTCTGCCACTACCACTACGACCCACTGGATCGGCTGATCGATTGTGCGCCCTTCGCACAAGCCACCACACGGCGCTTTTACCTCGACGGTCGCCTGGCCACCGAGATTCAAGGCACAGA
>NZ_JAVLRV010000003.1:134009-171653 GCF_055803035.1 Pseudomonas sp. 300
TCATGCAACACGATGATCAACTGCTCGCGCAGCAACAGCGCCAGAGCGGCACCGTGGAAACCCGTTTGCTCGCGACCGATCGACAGCGTTCGGTGCTGAGCCTGCTTAATGCGAATCCGCCTTGTCCACTGGCCTATGCACCCTATGGCCATCGACCGCTGGGTAACGGTTTGCTCAGCCTGCTTGGCTTTAACGGCGAGCGAGCTGATCCGATGACCGGACACTATTTGTTGGGTAATGGTTATCGAGCGTTCAACCCGGTGTTGATGCGGTTTAACAGTCCGGACAGATGGAGTCCGTTTGGAAGTGGCGGGTTAAATGCGTATGCATATTGTTCTGGAGATGCCGTTAATTTTCAGGACCCCAGCGGTCATAGCTTACTCTCTGCTCTGACTACACTCGCATCATCGGCCAAGCCTTATTTCAAAACCAGCAGGCAGCCAAATACCTGGAACTTACCAAACTACCTGACACCCAAAAACATGAGTCAAGAATTGATTGAAAGCGTAAACCGCAACCAACCCAGCACAAAAAGGATATTAACCAGTGCAGACAACGCGCTAAATCACGCAAAACTACTGAAATATAACGGCAAAGAAGTTCAACTCCTGACCACTTCAAAAAACAAACTGGACATTTATCAATCAAACCCAAAAGAAACCATCGAAAAATTTCAAGCTGAAATCAGCTACGACTCAAACAGCAGCGGCCCAACATTAAAAGAAGTCAGTCGAACACGGTACAACGAAGCATTAGATCGTCAATCTCAAATCACACTTCAAAACACTTACATCCTTAATAAAAAACTCCTCACAATTTTAGTCGAGTCAGGCAAAAGTATTCGAAGTTGACGTCCCACTGAAATTGATTTTTAAAGTGCGCGGGTCGGCAAGCCGATTTCGCTGGCGTCGCTACAGATCTTGAAAGGCCGAGCATCGCGCCCCTATCAGCTCTGATAGTAGCTGGCGTTCTCCGACTGGCGCACAGTGATATCCGCAACCTAACCACTCTTCGGAGAGTTCGGCCCATGCAAGCCAGCCCCTCAGTGGTAACGCTCCACACGTCCTCCTCAGGTATCAGAAATAAAAAGGGCGGCATTAAGCCACCCTTTTTTTGCTCCAAACTACTTACGCCGCACTAAACAACTTATGCGGATCAATCACAAATTTCTTCGGCACGCCCGCGTCGAACTCGCCATAACCCCGTGGTGCATCATCCAGACTGATGACTTCCACACCCACGATGTCAGCTGTGAATGCGACCCCACATGATCGCCTGCATCAACTGACGGTTTTACGTTATCTAGCGTCGCCTTGATCCTATCAGTTCTGCTAGTAGGCAGGCCCGGCCGTTTGCGCCACATTCAACACCTGAACCGAAGCACTCATTCAGGAAGCCCGGCGATGATGCCCAATCGAGACGCCCTGCTCTGCCATTACCACTACGACCCACTGGATCGGCTGGTCGATTGTGCGCCCTTCACGCAAGCCACCATACGGCGCTTTTACCTCAACGGTCGCCTGGCCACAGAGATTCAAGGCGAGGTGCAGAGTTCGATAATGCAACATGAGGATCAACTGCTGGCGCACCAACATTGCCAGAATGGCACCGCGGAAACGCGGTTGCTTGCCACGGATCAACAGCGTTCAGTTTTGAGCGCGTTAAAAACAAATCTGCCTTGTCCCCAATCCTACACACCCTATGGCCAGAGACCGCTGGGAAACGGCTTGCTCAGCCTGCTCGGTTTCAACGGCGAATGGCCGGACCCGGTGACCGGACATTACTTGTTGGGTAATGGCTATCGAGCTTTTAATCCGGTGTTGATGCGTTTC
This sequence comes from Pseudomonas sp. 300, assembly GCF_055803035.1. NCBI lineage: Bacteria > Pseudomonadati > Pseudomonadota > Gammaproteobacteria > Pseudomonadales > Pseudomonadaceae > Pseudomonas > Pseudomonas sp. 300. The sequence goes on from NZ_JAVLRV010000003.1 coordinate 135,842, forward strand.
AACAGTCCGGACAGTTGGAGTCCGTTTGGAAAAGGGGGGGTGAACACGTACGCATATTGCCAGGGGGACCCACTTAATTTAACCGACCCAACGGGGCACATTGGCGAGTCAATAATGAATCTACTTTCAAGCGCTTTCAGTCGCCTATCTAGTGCCGCTCGCAGGGCAATAGATGTGACACCCACACCGACATTTATACACAAAGCGAATAGAGGATTCATGGAGAACATACGCCCTCTAAACAAAGACCTATACACACACACTGACTTATATAAAAATAAAACCCGCTTAAACATCTCCACTCACGGCACCCTCTCCACATCGGACACAAGCTCAGTCGTTTTCTCCAACAACAAACCGATAAATGCCGAACAACTAATTTCAACACTAAAAAAGAATGGCATTGATCCAAGCAAATTTGATGAGCTGCGATTAATCTCTTGCTTTTCCGCTGACGGAACAAATTCACTTATAAAACAACTATCAAACTTAACTAAAAAAAACGTAAAGGGTTACAGTGGAAAGGTAAACTCAAGCCACCTTCCAGAAGAAATATGGCTTGAGTTTCTCGAAGCAAAAAAGGAAAACCCCAAATCCCCACAGCGTGCATTTAACGCGAGAATGTCGGAGCAGTTCCATTCAATTAGAAAGCAAAATCCTCACAATTTTATTACCCAACCGACAAGCTATATATCTCACAATTTCAAATCAATCAGAATTACGCCATAGCCACCGATTAACATGAAGGGCGACATTACGTCGCCCTCCTCTTTTGTCAAACACGCTTACGCCGCACTAAACAACTTATGCGGATCAATCACAAATTTCTTCGGCACGCCCGCGTCGAACTCGCCGTAACCACGCGGCGCGTCATCCAGGCTGATGACTTCAACACCGACGATGTCAGCAATGTGAATGCGATCCCACATGATCGCCTGCATCAGCTGACGGTTGTACTTCATCACCGGGGTCTGGCCGGTGTGGAAGCTGTGGGATTTGGCCCAGCCCAGACCAAAGCGGATGCTCAGGCTGCCCATTTTCGCGGCTGCATCGACTGCACCCGGATCTTCAGTCACGTAGAGGCCTGGGATACCGATTTTGCCGGCAACACGAACTACGCCCATCAGCGAGTTGAGCACGGTGGCCGGAGCCTCGTGTTTCACGCCGTCATGGCCGTGACCGCGCGCTTCGAAGCCTACGGCGTCGACGGCGCAATCCACTTCTGGTTCACCCAGCAGTGCGGCGATCTGTTCGTGCAGCGGGGTGTCCAGCGAAAGGTCGGCGATTTCGAAGCCCTGCGCCTTGGCGTGTGCCAGGCGAACGGTGTTGACGTCACCGATGATCACCACTGCCGCGCCCAACAGGCGAGCGGAAGCGGCAGCGGCCAGACCGACCGGGCCGGCGCCGGCGATGTACACGGTGCTGCCAGGGCCAACGCCGGCCGTCACTGCGCCGTGGTAACCGGTTGGCAGGATATCGGAGAGGCAAGTCAGGTCGCGGATTTTTTCCATCGCGCGATCGCGATCAGGCAGTTTCAGCAGGTTGAAGTCAGCGTACGGCACCATCGCGTACTCGGCCTGGCCGCCAGTCCAGTCGCCCATGTCGACATAACCGTAAGCACCGCCCGGACGCGCCGGGTTCACGCTGAGGCAGACGCCGGTGTGCATTTCCTTGCAGGAACGGCAGCGCCCGCACGCCACGTTGAACGGCACGGACACCAGGTCGCCGATTTGCAGGTTCTCGACGTCGCTGCCCTTCTCGATCACTTCACCGGTGATCTCGTGACCCAATACCAGACCGGTTTGAGCGGTGGTACGACCGCGCACCATGTGCTGGTCAGAACCACAGATGTTGGTGGAAACCACGCGCAGAATGACAGCGTGATTGATCTTCCTGCCACGCGGGTCCTGCATTTTCGGATAGTCGATTTTCTGTATTTCGACTTTGCCATTGCCGAGATACACCACACCACGATTGCCAGACATGCTTTCACCTCGCTGTTGTTTTTATGTAGCGGTCGCGTCGCCATGGATCGGCGGCGCGTTGATTGCTCGGGTACAGATGCTGTTTATGTGTTGCTTGTAATGGCCTGATCGCTAGCAGGCTAGCTCCCACAATGATTCGGGTGAGCACAGGATTTTTGGACAACCCAAAACCCTGTGGGAGCTAGCCTGCTAGCGATGGCGATTTAAAGAACGACGGTGCGATTGGCGTTCAAAAACACGCGTCGTTCAATGTGATATCCAACCGCTCGGGCCAGGGTCAGCCCCTCGATATCCCGCCCCTTGGCGATCAGGTCTTCCGGGTAATGACTGTGGTCCACGACCTCTACGCCCTGAGCGATGATCGGTCCTTCGTCCAGGTCGTTGTTGATGTAGTGCGCCGTGGCGCCGACCAGCTTCACGCCTTTGTTATAGGCCTGGTGATACGGCTTGGCGCCTTTGAAACCGGGCAACAGGGAGTGATGGATGTTGATCGCCTTGCCATCGAGTTTGCGGCACAGCTCCGGCGACAAAACCTGCATGTAGCGCGCAAGGATCACCAGTTCGGCACCGGACTCTTCGATCACCTGCAACACCTGACGCTCTTGCGATGGCTTGTCGTTCGGGTCGAGCGGGAAGTGGTAATACGGAATCTGATGCCAGTCGGCCAACGGCTTGAGGTCCGGATGATTGGAGACCACGGCAGCGACGTCCATCGACAACTGGCCGATGCGTTGGCGGTAAAGCAAATCGTTGAGGCAGTGATCGGCCTTGGAGACCATGATCACCACTTTCGGCCGGTAGTTCGGCGGGGTCAGTTCGAAGATCATGCCAAAGGCCTGGCCACGCTCTTCCAGCCCTGCGCGGAAGGCTTGTTCGTCGAAGCCGTCAGGCTGACGGAATTCCACGCGAATGAAGAAACGACCCGAGAGACGGTCATCGAACGAATGGTGCTCGGTAACGTAGCAGCCCTGCTCGAACAGAAAGCGGGTCACCGCGTCCACGGTGCCGAGAACGCTGGGGCAGTCGGCGGTCAGAATCCATGTGTCTGGGGCGCGGCTCATAGTGCGGTGACTCCTGTTGTTATGGGCAACCGCTGCGCGGTTGATCGCCGGCAAGCTGGCTCCTAAAGGGTTTTGGTGCCCCTGTAGGAGCCGGCTTGCCGGCGATAAAATCTCAAGCCTGGACGCTAAGGCCGTACTCAGCCGCCGCATCCTGCAACCACAACCACCAGTAATCCGAGAAGCTGCGGCGAATCACCAGTTCCCAGGTGTCTTCGGCGGTGTGGCGGATCACCAGTTGCGACTTGGCAAACACGGTGCCGACAGCCTTGCCCACTGGAAAACTGTTCGGGTGCACGTCGTAGCTGGTGGATTTCATCAGCACCTGACGCACGTTCGGGCCGCTCAGTTCGAGGACTTGCTGGCCACCGCTGACATTGACGATCTGAATGTGCAGGTCGCCCAGCGCTTCACGGAGTTTTTGCTCGGCGGCGAACTCTTCGCCGGTCGGCACGATCAGCAGCCACTCATCAGGCCCGACCCATTGCAGGCTGGTTTCACCTTTGACGATGACGCTCAGGGCGCCCGGCAATTCGATGCCCAGGGCCTTGTGCACGCCAGCGGAAAACGCCGAATCATGGCCATCGCCACGGATCGTCAGGTGGCCGAGGAGTTTTTTCTCACGCACGATCACGCCGGCGTTTTTGCGGCCCTTGCCGACCAGGCTGGCGAGGTCGGCATGATGCAGCGACGACTCGGCCTTGGCCCCGGTGGTTGGGCGTTGTTGGTAAACGTTGGCTACGGTCATAAAGCACCTGTTCCTGAATTCTGTTGGTTCCTGTGGTGGCTGCACTGCCGTCATCGCCAGCAGGCTAGCTCCCACATTCAACCGCGTTCCCCTGTGGGAGCTAGCCTGCTAGCGATTGGTAGCCCACCCACAGGTATCGAGGCCATTAAACGTTCTGGCGATCACCTTTCGGATCGAAGAACACCGAAGAAACGATTTCCGCCTCGATCACGCTGCCATCGGCCAGCGGTGCGAACACGCGCTCACCGATCCGCTTCAAGCCGCCCTTGACCACGCCCATGGCAAACGAATAGCCCAGGGAGTTGTGCAGGTAGCTGGAGGTGACGTGACCGACCATGGTCATCGGAATCGTCTGCTTGGTGTTGAACACCAGTTGCGCACCTTCCGGCAGCCATTTGGTCGGATCGATCGGCTTGAGGCCCACCAGTTGTTTGCGCTGATCACGCACGCAGTCTTCGCGGTTCATGCCACGCCAGCCGATCCACGAGAACGGTTTGGTGCGACCGACACACCAGCCCATGTTCAGGTCATCCGGAGTCATCGAGCTGTCAGTGTCCTGACCAACGATGATGAAGCCCTTCTCCGCCCGCAGGATGTGCATGGTTTCGGTGCCGTACGGCGTCAGGTTGTACTGCTTGCCGGCCTCGACGATTTTCTCGAGCACGCCCATGGCGTAGTCGGCTTGCACGTTGACTTCGTACGACAACTCACCGGTAAACGAAATCCGGAACACCCGCGCCGGCACACCGCCGACCAGGCCTTCTTTCCAGGTCATGAACGGGAAGGCTTCGTTGCTCAGGTCGATGTCGGTGACTTCGCTGAGCAGCTTGCGGCTGTTCGGCCCGGACAGGGTCATGGTTGCCCAGTGATCCGTCACGGAAGTGAAGTACACCTTCAGCTCTGGCCATTCGGTCTGGGAGTAGATTTCCAGCCATTGCAGCACGCGTGCCGCGCCGCCAGTGGTGGTGGTCATGACGAAGTGGTTGTCGGCGAGGCAAGCGGTAACGCCGTCGTCGAACACCATGCCGTCTTCTTTGCACATCAGACCGTAACGCGCCTTGCCCACGTCGAGCTTGGTCCAGGCGTTGGTGTAGATGCGGTTGAGGAACTCGCGCGCATCCGGGCCTTGAATGTCGATCTTGCCGAGGGTGGATGCGTCCAGCAGGCCGACGCTGTCGCGCACGGCTTTGCATTCGCGTTTCACGGCGGTGTGAATGTCTTCCCCGTTTTTCGGGAAGTACCATGGACGCTTCCACTGACCGACGTCTTCGAACTCGGCGCCATTCTTCACGTGCCAGTGATGCAGCGCGGTGTAACGGACAGGTTCGAAGATGTGCCCGCAGTGACGGCCGGCCACGGCACCGAATGTCACCGGCGTGTAGTTCGGACGGAACATGGTGGTGCCCATCTGCGGGATGGTCACGTTCAACGAACGGGCGGCGATGGCCAGACCGTTGACGTTGCCGAGCTTGCCCTGGTCAGTGCCGAAGCCCAGTGCGGTGTAGCGTTTGACATGCTCGACCGACTCGAAGCCTTCGCGGGTCGCCAGTTCGATGGCGGCGGCGGTGACGTCGTTTTGCAGGTCGACGAATTGCTTCGGTGCCCGTGCGGTGTTCTTTTCGTGCGGCACCTGGAACAGCGCCAACGTAGGTTCTTCCAGACGGCTCAGGGCTTTCGGCAGGGTGCCTTCAACCACGCTGAAACCGGCTTCGCTGGCGGCGCGAGCGCCACCTTCAAAACCATCGGCCAGGGAATCACCGAGGCCGTAGACGCCGTTGATGCCACCGACGCACACGCGTTTCTGCGGTGCTTCGCCCGGTACGAAACCGAGGATGTCTTCGCGCCAGATCGGCTTGCCACCCAGGTGTGAAGCCAGGTGAACCACCGGGCTGTACCCGCCGGAGCTGGCGATCAGATCGCAATCGAGCCATTCGCCAGGACTGGTCACGGCGTGTGCTTTGACGTCGATCGCGGCGACGCGAGCGGCGGTCACGTGCTTGCTGCCACGGGCCTCGATCACGGCGCTGCCGGTCAGGATGCGAATGCCTTTGGCACGCGCTTCTTCCACCAGCGCACCGCGAGGATTGCTGCGGGCGTCAGCGATGGCCACCACTTGCAGGCTGGCATCGAGCCAATCCAGGGCAACGCGGTAGGCGTGATCATTGTTGGTCGACAGCACCAGCTTTTTGCCCGGTGCCACGCCGTAACGACGAACGTAAGTCGAGACTGCACCGGCAAGCATGTTGCCCGGCACGTCGTTGTTGCCATAAACCAGCGGACGCTCGTGAGCGCCGGTCGCCAGGACCACGCGTTTGGCGCGAACCCGGTGGATGCGCTGGCGCACCTGGCCAATCGGGGCGCGGTCGCCGAGGTGATCGGTCAGGCGCTCGTGAATGGTCAGGAAGTTGTGGTCGTGGTAACCGTTGACCGTGGCGCGCGGCAACAGCAGCACGTCCGGGGTGTCTTTCAGTTCGGCAATGACGCTGGCGACCCACTCGGTGGCAGGCTTGCCGTCAAGGCTTTCGCGGGAATCCAGCAGGCTGCCGCCGAACTCTTCCTGCTCATCGGCCAGAATGACGCGAGCGCCGCTGCGAGCTGCTGCCAATGCGGCAGCCAGGCCCGCCGGGCCACCGCCGACGATCAGCACGTCGCAGTGCTGGTTCATGTAGTCGTAGGTGTCCGGATCGTTCTCGGTCGGCGAGCGGCCAAGGCCGGCAGCCTTACGGATGTACTTCTCGTAGGTCATCCAGAACGATTGCGGGTACATGAAGGTTTTGTAGTAGAAACCCGGCGGCATCAGCTTGCCGCCGACCTTGCCGAGAATCCCCATCATGTCGTTGTTCACGCTTGGCCAGCCATTGGTGCTGGTGGCGACCAGGCCTTGGTACAGCGCTTGTTGCGTGGCGCGTACGTTCGGAATTTGCGTAGCTTCGGTCGCGCCGATCTGCAGCACGGCGTTCGGCTCTTCGGCACCGGCGGCAAAGATGCCGCGCGGACGGGAATACTTGAAGCTGCGACCGATGATGTCGACGCCGTTGGCCAGCAGGGCTGCGGCCAGGGAATCGCCTTCAAAGCCTTTGTAGACCTGGCCGTTGAAGGTGAAGCTCAGCACTTTGTTGCGGTCGATCCGTCCGCCGTTGGACAGGCGATTGATCTGGCTCATACCTTCTCTCCCAGAGCCGTCGTAGCCGCTTTCGAGCTATCGGTCTTGTCGGTGAATTGTGGCTTGGTGCCGATCTTGTAGGTCTCGAGAATCTCGTAGGTCACGGTGTCGCGGGTGACGTTGAAGTACTGACGGCAACCGGCAACGTGATCCCAGAGTTCGTGGTGCAGACCGCGAGGGTTATCGCGGAAGAACATGTAGTCGCCCCACTCCTCGTCGGTGCAGCTGTTCGGATCCAGTGGGCGCGGGATGTGCGCCTGGCCGGATGCGTGGAATTCCTCTTCGGAGCGCAGTTCGCCGCAGTGAGGACAGAAGATATGCAACATGGGGATTTCTCCTGTTAGTGGGCAACCGCAGCAGCGCCGTGTTCATCGATCAACGCACCGTTGTGGAAACGGTCGATGGAGAAAGGTGCGGCCAATGGGTGCATTTCGCCCTTGGCCAGGCTTGCGGCAAACACGTTGCCCGAGCCAGGTGTTGCCTTGAAGCCACCGGTGCCCCAACCGCAGTTGAAGAACATGTTCGGGACCGGGGTTTTGGAGATGATCGGGCAGGCATCCGGCGTGGTGTCGACGATGCCGCCCCACTGCCGGTTCATGCGCACGCGGGACAACACCGGGAACATCTCGACGATGGCCTGGATGGTGTGCTCGATCACCGGGTACGAACCACGCTGGCCGTAGCCGTTGTAGCCGTCGATACCGGCGCCGATCACCAGGTCGCCCTTGTCGGACTGGCTGATGTAGCCGTGCACGGCGTTGGACATGATCACGCTGTCGATAATCGGTTTGATCGGCTCGGACACCAGCGCTTGCAGCGGGTGCGATTCGATCGGCAGACGGAAACCGGCGAGCTTGGCCATGTGCCCGGAGTTACCGGCAGTGACCACGCCGACGCGCTTGGCGCCGATGAAGCCCTTGTTGGTTTCAACGCCGATGCACACGCCGTTTTCCTTGCGGAAACCGATCACTTCGGTCTGCTGGATCAGGTCCACGCCCAGTGCGTCGGCGGCACGGGCAAAGCCCCACGCCACGGCATCGTGACGGGCCACGCCGCCGCGACGCTGAACGGTTGCGCCCATCACCGGGTAGCGAGTGTTCTTCGAGCAGTCGAGGTACGGGATCTCGTCGGCCACTTGCTTGGCATCGAGCAGTTCACCGTCCACGCCGTTGAGGCGGTTGGCGCTGACCCGACGCTCGGAATCACGAATGTCCTGCAGGGTGTGGCACAGGTTGTAAACGCCGCGCTGGGAGAACATCACGTTGTAGTTCAGGTCCTGGGACAGGCCTTCCCACAATTTCATCGCGTGTTCGTACAGGTGCGCCGATTCGTCCCACAGGTAGTTGGAGCGAACGATGGTGGTGTTGCGCGCGGTGTTACCGCCGCCCAGCCAGCCTTTCTCGACCACGGCCACGTTGGTGATGCCGTGTTCCTTGGCCAGGTAGTAAGCCGTGGCGAGACCATGCCCGCCACCGCCGACGATGACCACGTCATAGACCTTTTTAGGGGTCGGCGTGCGCCACATTTTCTGCCAGTTTTCGTGATGGCTGAGGGAGTGTTTGAAGAGGCCGAAGCCCGAGTAGCGTTGCATAGTCATTTACTCCAAAACCGCGCTCAGCGATAAACCGGGAAGTCCGCGCACAGGGCCGACACTTGCTGCGCGACATTGGCCTCGACATCAGCGTCGCCGAGGTTGTCGAGGATGTCGCAGATCCAGCCGGCCAGCGTGACGCACTGGGTCACCTTGAAGCCGCGCGTGGTCACCGCCGGGGTGCCGATGCGCAGGCCGGAGGTCACGAACGGCGACTGTGGATCGTTCGGGACAGCGTTCTTGTTCACGGTGATGTGGGCGCGACCGAGTGCTGCGTCCGCCTCTTTGCCGGTGAGGCCCTGACGGATCAGGCTGACCAGGAACAGGTGGTTATCGGTGCCGCCGGACACTACATCGTAGCCGCGTTTGATAAATACGCCGGCCATGGCCTGGGCGTTGTCGATCACTTGTTGTTGGTAAGCCTTGAAACCTGGCTCCAGCGCTTCCTTGAAGCACACCGCCTTACCGGCGATCACATGCATCAGCGGACCGCCCTGGGCACCCGGGAACACGGCGGCGTTGAGTTTTTTCTCGATTTCTTCGTTGGCCTTGCACAGGATCAGGCCGCCACGCGGACCGCGCAGGGTCTTGTGGGTGGTGGTGGTGACCACATCGGCGTACGGCAGCGGGTTCGGGTACAGGCCGGCAGCGACCAGACCGGCGACGTGAGCCATGTCGACGAACAGCAGCGCGCCAACCTTGTCAGCGATCTGACGGAAACGCGGGAAGTCGAGGGTCTTGGAGTAAGCCGAGAAGCCCGCAACGATCATCTTCGGCTTGCATTCCACGGCCAGACGCTCGACTTCGTCGTAGTCGATCAAGCCGGTCTTGGTGTCGATGCCGTACTGCACGGCGTTGTACAGCTTGCCCGAGGACGACACCTTGGCACCGTGGGTCAGGTGACCGCCGTGGGCCAGGCTCATGCCCAGAATGGTGTCGCCCGCCTGGATCAAGGCCAGGTAAACGGCGCTGTTCGCGGAAGAACCGGAGTGCGGCTGCACGTTCGCGTAATCGGCGCCGAACAGTTGCTTGGCGCGTTCGATGGCCAGCGCTTCAACTTTGTCGACGTGCTCGCAGCCACCGTAGTAGCGCTTGCCCGGATAGCCTTCGGCGTATTTGTTGGTCAGGCCGCTGCCCTGCGCTTCCATGACGCGTTTGCTGGTGTAGTTTTCGGACGCGATCAGCTCGATGTGATCTTCCTGGCGTTGCTCCTCGGCATTCATCGCCGCCAGCAGTGCATCGTCGTAACCCTTGATCTGGTCTTGCTTGCTGAACATCGCGTCTCTCCCAGCGGCATCTGTGCGCCATTCGTCTCGGTAAGGCACGGCGTTTCGGCAGTGCCCTTTGATAGCGATGGTATGACCGGCGCAGACAGGTCAAATGCCTACGGACGCCACGCAAAGGTGCGTTTACGACATGGCGGGAAATGACAGGCCAAGCCCCGTTCTCAAATCAGCGAGAAACCCTGTGGGAGCTGGCTTGCCAGCGATGGTGGCGGCACATTCAGCAGTGAAGGCGGCTGACCCACCGCTATCGCAGGCAAGCCAGCTCCCACAGGGTTATGCGGCAATGTGGCGGATGATTAGCAGCAGGAGGAAATGCAACGGATAGAAGGCATACGCCCAACGCTGCATCGGCGGCGGCTGGAAATGCCGGGCATGTCGCAACAGGAACAGCCCGAGCAATGGCGCGATCAGACAAGTGGCGATGCCGAGAACGGCTGCAACGCTACCGAACCGCGCGGCGTGATACAGCACCTCCCATTGATTGGCGGCCAGGCACACCAGCCCCGGAAACAGGCTGAAATACCAAGGCTGCCTCAACACCAGCAACATCGCCAGCGGCAACAGAACGCCGAAGAAACCAAACATCAGCCATTGCGGGAACAGCGCCGCCAGCGTTAGAGCGCCGACAGCCAACAGGCGCGATTGCAGCGTTGGCTGCTGCCAGCCACGCGCAACCAACAGCCCCAGCGCCAGCGTCGGCAACACGTTCAAAGTGTCGGGATCAGGAATGAACATCCTGTAAGGGATTTCGCTGATGACACTGAACAGCACCAACCAGCCCAGATAGCGCCATTGATGCGTTACTTGCCGTGAGCGCGCGAGGTTCGCCGCCATCGCCAGACAGAACCACGGGAATGCCAGTCGCCCGGGCACATACAGAAAATCGAGGGAATAACCGACATATCGCAGGTGATCGAGCACCATGCTCAGCAGCGCCAGCCACTTCAGCAGATCCAGTGCCCCATCCCGTTGCGTCATGTGCATAATTGCCCGTCGTCTTTGTATTGTTCTGTCAGACGCATCCCGTGTGCTCGCCGGATGATCTTCGGTAAAGTGCGCACCATCATTGACCACGAGACGCTTCACCATAAGCGTCTCGACCACGGAAAGCAGGGCCATGACCGATAAGAGCCAACAATTCGCCAGCGACAACTATTCCGGTATCTGCCCTGAAGCCTGGGCTGCCATGGAAAAGGCCAACCACGGCCACCAGCGCGCATACGGCGACGATGAATGGACCGCTCGCGCGTCCGATGATTTCCGCAAACTGTTCGAAACCGACTGCGAAGTGTTCTTCGCCTTCAACGGCACCGCCGCCAACTCGTTGGCCCTGTCGTCACTGTGCCAGAGTTACCACAGCGTGATCTGCTCGGAAACCGCTCACGTCGAAACCGACGAATGCGGCGCCCCGGAATTCTTTTCCAACGGCTCCAAACTGCTGGTCGCCCGCACCGAGAACGGCAAGCTGACCCCGGAATCGATCCGCGAAGTGGCCCTCAAGCGCCAGGACATCCACTACCCGAAACCGCGCGTCGTGACCCTGACCCAGGCCACCGAAGTCGGCAGCGTCTACACCCCGGAAGAAATCCGCGCCATCAGCGCCACCTGTAAAGAACTCGGCCTGAACCTGCACATGGACGGCGCGCGCTTTTCCAACGCGTGCGCGTTCCTCGGCTGCACGCCGGCCGACCTGACCTGGAAGGCCGGTGTCGACGTGCTGTGCTTCGGCGGCACGAAAAACGGCATGGCCGTCGGCGAGGCGATTCTGTTCTTCAACCACAAACTGGCCGAAGACTTCGACTACCGCTGCAAACAGGCCGGGCAACTGGCCTCGAAAATGCGCTTCCTTTCGGCACCGTGGGTCGGGATTCTGGAAAACGACGCCTGGCTCAAATACGCCCGCCACGCCAACCATTGCGCGCAATTGCTCGCCGAGCTGGTCAGCGACATCCAGGGCGTGGAACTGATGTTCCCGGTGCAGGCCAACGGCGTGTTCCTGCAACTCTCGGAACCGGCCATCGCCGCACTGACCGCCAAGGGCTGGCGCTTCTACACCTTCATCGGCAACGGCGGCGCGCGCTTCATGTGCTCGTGGGACACCGAAGAAGAACGTGTTCGTGAGTTGGCGGCGGATATCCGCGAAGTGATGTCCCGCTAACGACACAAAACCTGCAGGAGCTGGCTTGCCAGCGATCGCCTCGACGCGGTGTGCCCGACACACCGCCATCGCCGGCAAGCCGACTCCTACAATTTCGCATCAAAACGCCCCTCTTCTGGACGACACAAAACCTGTAGGTGCTGGCTTGCCAGCGACCCAGGCGACTCTGCGTCTGTTCTGGCGCCATCGAAGACTGCGTGATCGCGCCACGCGCCTTGGTCTACATTGAATCGCTCAGATAACAATAATCAGGAGCGCACGCATGTCATTACAAGGCAAAACCCTGTTCATCACCGGCGCCAGTCGCGGGATTGGTCGCGAGATCGCGCTGCGAGCCGCACGGGATGGGGCCAACATTGTGATTGCGGCCAAAAGTGCCGAGCCGCATCCGAAGTTGCCGGGCACGATTTTCAGCGTCGCGAAAGAAGTTGAAGCCGCTGGCGGCAAGGCGCTGGCCTTGCAGGTGGATGTGCGCGATGAAGTCGCGGTGCGTGAAGCACTGGCCAAGGCCAATGAGCATTTCGGCGGCATCGATGCGCTGGTCAACAACGCCGGCGCCATCAAGCTGACCGGCGTTCAACACATCGAGCTCAAACGCTTTGACCTGATGCACCAGATCAACACCCGCGCCGTGTTGCTGTGCAGTCAGGCCGCCCTGCCCTACCTGAAGAAGAGCAGCGGCCATATCCTCAACCTGTCACCGCCACTGAACCTGGCGACCCAGTGGTTCGCCCAATACGCCCCGTACACCGTGACCAAATACGGCATGAGCATGCTCACGCTGGGCATGAGCGAGGAATTCAAGCACTACGGCATCAGCGTCAACTCACTGTGGCCGCAGACCATGATCGCCACCGCCGCCATCGAGTTTCAGCTGGGCTCGCGGGAGTCGTTCAAGCATGCGCGTACGCCCGAAATCATGGCGGATGCTGCTCATGTGATTCTGGACAGCAGCGGTCGCCGCATTACCGGACGGTTGCTGATTGATGAAGAGATTCTGCGGGAGCATGGCGTGACCGAATTCGATCACTACCGCTTTGAACCCGGTACCAACGACAAGCTGATGACCGACTTGTTTGTGGACTGAAGCACCAATCCTTGTGGGAGCGAGCCTGCTCGCGATGAGGCCGTCATATCCAACAGAGATGTTGACTGACAGACCGCTATCGCGAGCAGGCTCGCTCCCACAGGTTTAAAACTCGATGCGCACATCACCCTTCGGCACGCTGCAGCACGAAAGAATGTATCCCTCGGCTTCGTCTTCCTCGGTGATCCCGCCGTTGTGGTCCATTTCGACCTCGCCTCCCAGCTTCATCACCTTGCACGTGCCGCAGATTCCCATCCCGCAGGCCTTTGGAATAAGCAGGCCCAGCTTGGCCGCCGCCGCATGCACGGTTTCACCTGGGGCCACGCGAATACTCTTGCCGGACGAGATAAATTCGACTTGATGCAGGTCCGCCAAATCGACTTCCGGCGCGTCGGCTGCAATTTCGGCCTGTTCCACCGCATCGGCACGGGCTTCCGGTGGCGTCGCGCCGAAGGATTCCTCGTGATACCGCTTCATGTCAAAACCGGCGGCTTCGAGCATGCGCTTGACCGCGTTCATGTACGGCGTCGGGCCGCAGCAGAACACTTCGCGCTCAAGGAAGTCCGGCGCCATCAGTTCCAGCATCTTGTGGTTCAGGTAACCGCGATAACCGGCCCACGGCTCGCCCAGGCCATGCTTCTCGCAAATCAGGTGCAGGCTGAAGTTGTCGATGCGCGACGCCATGTGCTCCAGCTCGCGGTGGTAAATGATGTCTTTCGGCGAACGGGCGCTGTGGATAAACACCATGTCGACGTTGCCGTTGGTGTCGTAGAACCAGCGTGTCATCGACATCACCGGTGTAATACCGACACCGCCGCTGAGGTAGAGCACTTTCGGCGCGGTGAAATCCATGGCGTTGAACAGCCCGACCGGACCGTGCACCGCCAGCTCCTGACCTTCATGCAGGGTGTCATGCAGCCAGTTCGACACCTTGCCGCCCGGTACGCGTTTGATGGTCACCGAGAAGCTGTACGGCACCGACGGCGAGCTGGAAATGGTGTAGGAGCGCATGATCGGCACGCCTTCGATTTCCAGCTCCAGGGTGACGAACTGACCCGGTTTGAAGAAGAACAGGATCGGCTGGTCGGCCATAAAACAGAAGGTGCGCACATCCCAGGTTTCCTGGATGACTTTGACGCAACGGACGATGTGTCGGCCATTGGCCCAGGTCTGGGTGGTTACCGGATTCAGGAAGCTGTTGGACATGCTGTTCTCCACCGCCGATGGTCGGCCTTATGTTGGCGATTCTGCGTATAGCGCGAACCACCCATTTACCTATCTGCGACATTCACATACTTATCGCGACCAGCCCGCAACTACCGGGGGTTGCGCGTCGGGAACAGATTGGGCCATGTCGCCCATGGATAAGGTTCCGCGCAACGCCGGCCCCACACTCGCCCCATACCAAGACACAACCTTTACACCTTGCGTAGCAAACCTGAGCAGCAACCTGATTAGCCACTTTCGCCGGCCACACAGAATGGCCTTGAGGATCACATCGATGGACGTCACCGCAAAAATCAGCCTGGGCGATCCGCTGGAACCCGCACGCAAGGCCACCGCACAGATGCTGCAAGAGCGCGAGCGCACTTTCTCGCTGCCGCAGCCGTTTTACTCTGACGAGCGGCTGTTTGATATCGACATGCAGGAGATCTTCCAGAAAGAGTGGTTGATCGCCGGCATGACCTGTGAGATTCCGACCAAGGGCAACTACCTGACCCTGCAAGTCGGCAAGAACCCGATCATCGTGATTCGCGGCGCCGAGGGCGTGGTTCACGCCTTCCACAACGTCTGCCGTCACCGCGGTTCGCGGCTGTGCACCAGCGAAAAAGGCAAAGTCGCCAAGCTGGTTTGCCACTACCACCAGTGGACCTACGAACTGGACGGTCGCCTGCTGTTCGCCGGCACCGAGATGGGCGCCGACTTCGACATGAAACAGTACGGCCTCAAACCGGTGAACGTGAAGACCGCCGGCGGCTACATCTTCATCAGCCTGTCGGAGAACCCGCCGGCCATCGATGACTTCCTGTCGACGCTCAACCATTACATGGAACCGTACGACATGGAGAACACCAAGGTGGCGGTGCAAACCACCTTGATGGAAAAGGCCAACTGGAAACTGGTACTGGAAAACAACCGCGAGTGCTATCACTGCAACGCGTCGCACCCGGAATTGCTGAAAACCCTGCTGGAATGGGACGACGTCACCGACCCACGTGCCGACCAGGCCTTCAAGGATCACGTCGCCGCCTCCGCCGCTGCCTGGGAAGCCGAGAAGATTCCTTACGCCCACGCCAGCTTCGGCCTGCGTAACCGCATCGTGCGCATGCCGCTGCTCAAGGGCACCGTGTCGATGACCCTGGACGGCAAACAGGGCTGCGCCAAACTCATGGGCCGCATCAAGAACCCGGACCTGGGCTCGATGCGCATCCTGCACCTGCCGCACTCGTGGAACCACTGCATGGGCGACCACATCATCGTCTTCACCGTGTGGCCGATCAGTGCTCAGGAAACCATGGTCACCACCAAGTGGATCGTGCACAAGGACGCGGTTGAAGGCGTGGACTACGACGTGGAGCGCATGCGCCAGGTCTGGGATGCGACCAACGACCAGGACCGTCGCCTGGCAGAAGAGAACCAGCGCGGGATCAACTCCACGGCGTACCAGCCGGGCCCTTACTCCAAGACTTACGAGTTTGGCGTGGTGAACTTTGTGGATTGGTACAGCGAGCGGTTGCTGAACAATCTGGGCGCGGAACCTGCGCCTTATCTCAAAGGGGTACCGGTTCAGGGTTAAAGATCAAAAGCATCGCGAGCAAGCTTGCTCCTACAGGCCCGGGTCGTTCACGAAATTGGCTTACGCCCCGATTCCCCTGTAGGAGCAAGCTTGCTCCGAGCGGCGTTCCGACGATAGCGTCATTCCTCACCATACATCCCTTTCTGATTCTCCACCGCCTTAGAACTGTACGAAATATGATCTATTGCGTTCAGCACTATGCAGTTCGTGGCTTCCAGCCTTCCGCAAACAAGTTATCCACACATCCACCCACAGCTAATGGGGACAAGTGTCAGATGACGCGTAACTTTCTCCACAGAAACCAAAGAAAATCCGTGACTTATACAGAAGCAGGGTTTTAAACAGCGATTGGTTGTTTTTTGACCTGACAGCTGAAAGCCACGCAATACGTGGCCTGTAGCGGATGGCGAACACCTTATCCACAGAAGCGCCAACAGACTTTGGGGGCAACTTTTGCCCTGCTGTGGAAAAACGGTAGAGGTCACGAAAAATCAGGGGGTTACGTAGGTATTTATCCTCTAATCCAGCAAATTGAACGTTTTTTAATCACATCACTGAAAGGCCCTACCTATAAGGGTTACAGCGGTCAGCGAACATCTTATCCACAGAAGCGCCAACAGAGATTGGGGGCAAGTTTTGCATCGCTGACAAAGTTATCCCAAAAAAACGCGAGAAGGCTGCTAAGACTGAGCTGAAAATCTGCGTATGGATTGAATCCAACCCCCTACTTTGGCTGTTTATTGGCGAGACACGCCTTTATCCACAAATTACCCACAGCACCTGTGGATAAAAACACTTCCCTCATCAACGGAGTGCTTATCTACGGAAGTCTTAACGCTTTCTACACAACAAATTATTGAACGCATTAACACCAAACATCGCCCACGGACTTTTTCCATCCCGTTCGAAACGTTTGAAATCCTCGCGAGAAAAAAGGCCGTCAAAACATTCAGTATTGATATTCGACGCCAGTATCTCACTGTAATTTTTTGCTGGCGCATCCGGAAACGCTAGTTTACGTCGCTGCAATATTTCATGAGGCAGCCTACCGGCAAATGCTCTCCGTAAAGGCATCTTCTCGACCCCATCGACGACCTTGTCTTTTGCGGCCAAACTCAAGGCCAGGCTTGTCACGTGCCTATCCAGAAAGGGTATTCCACACATGAATGCGTTCCTGTCTTAGGCTTCTTGATTTCTTGCAAATCAACTAATCAGATAATTATTCAGTATCGAATACCGCATTCATGACGTGTTGCGTTGAATATTATGATTACGCCTGAATACATTGGATGGGTCATATTTTCGCTTTGTCTGGAACAACCTGTCTCGTTCGATCGCACGTACAGCCTGGTCATTGTTTTCCCCCTCAAACGTGTAGTTCGAGTAGGAGGAATACCGTTGCCTGCTGGTTATGGATTCGACAGCGCCTTTTACCCAGCTCACGTATTTCAAGTCATCACTTGAGGCTAACCAACGAGCAGAAAACAGAATTCCATAATTTTTATCAACGATCGGGAGGGCAGATTCGACAGGCTTCTCAGGCCGGCGAGAGGGATTGAGATGCTCGATGGTGATGCTGCAATTGGAACCAGGAACTCCCTCAATCCACTTTAACAACAACGGCCATGTTTCCTCACCGAGCACGTCTGGGCAAACTGACTTCCAGTACCCTCTCATCGGCTGGGCGAAACGCTCGTCAGACCACGACTGCCATGACACGAAATCATTCGTCAGAAAAATGTGCTTGTGCGGCAATCCCAAATACTCTTCGAGCCTCACGATTTCCATGTGGTCTGCTGAGCCACTGAGACAAAAGTCGATAGAAAGACAGCAGCCTCGATCATGGCCCAGATTCTGGAGCACAGGCGCAACAACCAGATTTGACGGGCAATGTTTATCCAGATAGACGACAAGGCTGTTCAGCGCACCTTCAATGTCCTTATCAAATACCTCTATTGTTCCGCAATAGACACTGGGTAGTTTCGATAATCCATACCTGAATTCAAGCACAACACCGAAGTTTCCTCCCCCGCCTCGTAACGCCCACAGCAGGTCTTCATGGCCCGGATCTTCAGCCCTGACAACTTCACCCGAAGCCAGTAGAACATCCGCCCCCACTAAATTCTCACAAGTAAACCCATAAGTTCCCAGAAGCCAACCAATCCCACCACCCAAGGTTAAGCCGGCAATACCTGTATCACTGACTGTTCCGGTAGGGATGACGTAACCCTTCTGGCAGAGCGCTCGATCTACATCACCTAAACGAGCACCCGGAGAAACGCTCGCAACCCCCTTCGCTTCATCAATGACAACATCCCTGCAAATGGAAAAATCAAGAAGTATTCCTCCTTGAGTAGAACCAAATCCCGCGATATGGTGCCCGCCACCTCGAATGGCCAGTTCAATTTCATTGAGCGCCACATATTGAATAAGCTCTTTCAACGCTGATTGATTCTGTGTTCTTATAATCATTGCCGGATAGAGATTGTGCATTCGATTATAAAGCTGCCTGGCCGCCTCATAAGAACTGTCTTCAGGAAATATAATGCTGATGTCCGAATACTTGCTCAGCAGCGAATTTCCGAAATCTCCAAAGCCCATGACTATAAGCACCCGCACCAAATAATAAACTTCAGACTCGCATGAGAATTAATAATCTCCGCGCCGGCCTGCAACATTAAACCGGCACGAAGCTTAATAAGTCACTCTCTCCTCTGTAAAGCATTTTGACTTGTACATTTTCCATCTAAATATTTCCTGCAACCCCTACAAAAATTCTAACTCGCCAGCCACACTTTATGTGTATCAACACCTTTCGGAAATTAATATAGTGCTTAAATCCAATCACCAACATTGAATGCAGAAATATCAACACAATAAAAGAGAGTGGACATTTAGGAGATTGAGGATTGGCTACGAAGGCTGTTTTTTGCGCAAAGACACCCAGCGCTTAATTTCTAAGGCCTGCAGCAAAGGGCAAACAGGTTATCCACAGAGGCGCACACAGGCTTTGTGGGTAACCGCGATCAGATCCTGTTGAACGACTCTGCTGTGACCTCGAACCGCTTACAGAGAAACGTAGCTCACTAGGGCCACTGCATGAGGTAGGCATCGCCGGTCACCCGAATCATCGGGTGGGGCGTGATCTGGCAGGTATCGACGATACGAAAGCCCTGGCGCTCGTAGAACCGGCGGGCGCCGGTGTTGACGGCGTAGTCGATCAGGCTCAAACCCTTGAGGCCCAGCTGGCTGGCACGCTCGTGAGCGTGGGCGAGGAACTGCTTGCCGAGGCCCTGATTGCGCCAGCCCTCGTGCAGCGCGAGGCTGGAGATGTAGAGCGTGTCGGGGACTTCCATGTCGGCATACGGCGCCAGCACCGGGTCGGTCGTGGGCTCGGCCAATGGATCGTGGCGCATCACGTAGCTGTGCATCATGCCAATGACGTGGCCGTCTGCCTCGGCGATGAGGCAGTTCTGCCAGGAAAAATCCACGTCGTCACGGGCGTAACGGGCAGCGCCTACGTCCAGCAGATCCTGGCCGGGCTCGGCCAGTTGACTCCAGATGTAATCCGAAGCGCCTTCCGAGGAAATCTGGAACAAACGGGCAATCTCCCGCGCATCACTGCGCTGGGCCGAACGAAATTCAACGGTCATTACTTTTCCTTGCTCGCGATAGCGGTTTGTCAGACGACATCACTGTTGAATGCAAGTCCGACATCGCGAGCAAGCTCGCTCCCACAGTGGATAGCGGTTAGATCAAGTCAGCGAACCACGCCTTCCTCGATCAGCAACTTGAGAATCGCCTCGGCACCCGCTTGCGCAGTCACGCCTTTAAGCACTTGTCCGCCGCCGCCACTGGCCTTGGCCGTCGCGGCTTTCATCCGGTCTGCGCCGCTTTTGGCCTTGATCACCTTCAAGCGTTTAGGCCGCGGTTTGGCGGGTTGCAGCGTCGCAACCGCCAGCAGTTCATCGTCAATCACTTCGACTTCATCCGCCTGCAACACCCCGCGCCTGGCCGGGCCGTATGCGCTCTGCCGAGGCTTCGGCGCGGCGTTATCCACTGTCGCGAGAAACGGCAGCCGTACTTTCAAACGACGACGCTGACCACGGGGCAAGGCTTGCAGCACCAGCGCTGTACTGCCGTCGATGGATTCCACCTGAGCCAGCCCGACCACCAGCGGCCAGCCAAGGCTTTCCGCCAGCAGAAACGGCAGCATGCCCGAGCCTTCGCCGGTTTCTGCCTGGCTGCCGGTCAGCACGACTTGCGCGCCGGCATCGCGCAAATACGCGGTCAACGCCGGCAATGCATCGGCGCCCTGCGGTTGTTCCAGCACATGCAACTGTTCCAGGCCCATGCCCAGATAGGCGCGCAGCGCAGGCTCCGCGACGTCGCCGGCGTGCAGCACTTGCAGGTTATCCCCAGCCAGTTGCAAGCCCAGCTCCACCGCCCGCGCATCTTGCTCCGCGCGACGTGGTCGGCCGGAAGTCGGGTGGGCGCCTATGGACACCAGGCTGATGATTTTCGTGCTCATAACCCTTTCCTTCCCTTAAGCCGCATCGCGCTTGGCGTCGTTGCGGTAAGCCGCTACCGCATCGATCAAGGCTTGAAGAATCTCGGCGCTGTCGCCAATCACCGACAGGTCGGCCCGTTTGATCATGTCGCAGCCGGGGTCGAGGTTGATTGCCACCACCTTGTCGCAGGCACCGATGCCTTGCAGGTGCTGGATCGCCCCGGAAATCCCCACGGCCACGTAGACCCGCGCGGTGACCCAGGTGCCGGACGCGCCGACCTGACGGTCACGGGCCATGAAGCCATCGTCCACCGCCACCCGAGACGCGCCTTCGGTGGCGCCGAGCGCTTCGGCGGTCCTGTGGAAAAGTCCCCAGTCTTTCACCCCGTTGCCACCGGAGAAGATGAACTCGGCTTCGGCCATCGGAATTGCCGCCGGGTCCACCGCCACCGCGCCCAGGTCTTCGATACGCGACAAGCTGCGCGCTACGGTTGTGGATAACTCCACGGGCAACGCTTCGTGACGGGTTTCGCTGACCGGTTCGGCGCATTCGGCTGCGGCCAGAATCAGGCGTGCGACCGGACGGGCAAGGTCTTGTAACCCCGCACCGGCGCGGCCGATGCATTCCTGATCCTTGACCTGCCAGATCCGCGTGGCCGGGCGTTCGCCCAGGGCCGCGGCAAAGCGTCGACCGAGTTCACCGCCACCGCTGCGGCTGTCCGGCAGCAGCCAGTGACGCGGGCTGAACTGGTTATCCACAGCCCGCAGGCCCTGGACCCGTTGTTCCGGTGCATAACCACTGAATTCATCGCCATCCAGCACCAGCAAGCGATCGACGCCAGCGGTGGCGAAGGCGTTTTCCTTGTGCTCACCGAAGACCACGGCCAACACCGCGCCATCCTGGCCGGCCAATTGATGCGCCAGGCCGAGCAAGTCACGGTCGTGGCTGCTCAAGCGACCGCCGACCATGTCTGGCACCACGTTGATGTAGAACGCAGGTGCAGGCACTTGATGCAGCGGCAATTGAACTTCAACAACGGCCGAACGTTTGGTCGCACCGCCCTGTTGCGCGCCACTGCGGTCAATGCGCTTGATGCCGTTCGGGCCAATGAAACCGATGCCATGGAGATTTTTGCGGATGACGCCATTCGGCCCCATCCAGCTGTGTTGCGCCGGTTGCATGGCCGCGTGCAGCGGGTGCAGGCGGTTGCGGGCAATCCATTCGGCGCGGGGGTCGCGGCGGATAATGTCGCTCATCAGTGGGCCTCCGCAGGTTCACGTTGAGCCGGGGTGCCCGGTTTGCTTGGCGCTGCGTCTTCAAGCAATGCGTCGGCCACCAACTCGGCGATGTCCTTGATCAACGGACGTGGTTCGACCACGCCTTCGAGCATCGCGGTGCACTGTGGGCAACCCACGGCCACCAGTTCGGCGCCGGTTTCGCGGATGTCTTCCATGCGCATGTCGGGTATCCGTTGCTTGCCCGGAATGTCAGTGATCGGCGCACCGCCGCCACCGCCACAGCAGCGCGAGCGGAAACCGGAACGTTGCATCTCTTTCACTTCAATCCCGAGGGCGCGCAGCACTTCACGCGGCGCCTCGTACTCGCCGTTGTAGCGACCGAGGTAGCAGGGGTCGTGATAGGTCACGCTGCTGCCTTTGTGCTGGCCGAGATTGAGCGCACCCGCGTCGATGATTTCCGCCATGTAGGTGCTGTGGTGCTGCACCAGGTAGTTGCCGTCGAAGGCGCCGTATTCGTTTTTCAGCACGTGGAAGCTGTGCGGGTCACAGGTGACGATGCGGTTGAAGTTGTACTTGGCCAGGGTCTGGATGTTGCGTTTGGCCAACAGCTGGAAGGTTGCTTCGTCGCCCAGACGCCGGGCCACGTCGCCGCTGTCACGCTCTTCGAGACCGAGCACGGCGAAGTCGACTTTGGCCGCTTTCAGCACTTTGACGAAGGCGCGCAGGGTGCGCTGGTTGCGCATGTCGAAAGCGCCATCGCCGACCCAGAACAGCACGTCTGTGGATTTCTTTTCGCTGAGCAGATTGAGGTTCAAGTCCGCCGCCCAGTTCATCCGCCCGCCCGGCGCAAAACCGCCCGGGTTGTCGGTGGCGATCAGGTTTTCCAGGACTTCGGCGCCCTTGTTCGGGGTCGCGCCTTTTTCCAGGGTCAGATGGCGGCGCATGTCGACGATGGCATCGACGTGCTCGATCATCATTGGGCATTCCTCGACGCAGGCACGGCAGGTGGTGCAGGACCACAAGGTTTCGGCGTCTACCAGACCGTTGACGATCGGTTGATGCGGGTTGCCGGCGTGCTCGCCAATCGCTTTGCCCGGATACGGGCTGCCGGCGAACTTGGCGTCGGTGCCACCGGCGAGGCCGACCACCATGTCCTGAATCAGTTTTTTCGGGTTCAACGGCTGGCCGGCGGCGAACGCCGGGCAGGCTGCTTCACATTTACCGCACTGCACGCAGGCGTCGAAACCGAGCAGTTGGTTCCAGGTGAAATCCTTGGGTTTTTCCACACCCAGCGGTGCACTTGGATCGTTGAGGTCCAGCGGTTTCAAACCGGTGGAACGACCACCGCCAAAACGCTCGGCGCGACGGTGCCAGGCCAGGTGCAAAGCACCGGCGAAGGCGTGCTTCATCGGGCCGCCCCAGGTCATGCCGAAGAACAGTTCGCTAACGCCCCACAGCACGCCGATCCCGAGGATCACGGCCAGGATCCAGCCACCGAAGTTTTCCGGCAGGATACCCGCGACCGGCAGGGACACCAGGAAGAACGACGCCGAGAACGCCAACAGGCTTTTCGGCAAACGCATCCACGGGCCTTTGGACAAACGGGCCGGTGGGTTGCGTCGACGCAGGTACACGAAGATCGCGCCGACGAACATCACGGCCGTCATCAGCAACAGCGCATAACCAAGGAAGCGGTTATGCAGGCCGAAACCGTGCACCAGAATCGCGAGCACAGCGGACGCCACCGCACCGCCGGCCGTAGCGACGTGGGTGTTGGCGATGTATTTGTCCCGCGCGACGACGTGGTGCAAGTCGACCATGTAACGCTTGGGCATGGCGAACAGGCCGCCGATCAGGTCGACTTTCGAAGCCCGGCCCCGGCGCCACATAGCCACCCGCCGCAACGCGCCCAGAACCGCAAGGCCCAGGGCAGCGAACAACAGGATTGGAAGAAGGGTGTTCAACATGGTGGAGCTCCCAAAGACCTCGGGGTCTTGCAGGCCAAACTACCTGGATGCCTTGCCCGATTCCTGTGGGAGCTAGCCTGCTAGCGAAGACGGACTGACATTCAACATTGATGTCGACTGATCCACCGCTATCGCGAGCAGGCTCGCTCCCACAGGGTTATCCACAAGCCGTTAGAAATCCTTGCACAACCGCAGTGCGTCATAGATCGCCGCATGGGTGTTGCGCTGGGCCACGCAGTCGCCGATGCGGAACAGCAAGTAGCCGTCGCCTGCTTGACTCAGCGAAGGTTGCGGCTTGATCGCGAACAAAGCTTCGACGTCCACCTGGCCTTTGTTGCGCGAGCCTTCCTTCATGGCGTAGTAGATTTCTTCGTCCGGACGCACGCCGTTTTCAACAACGACCTGGTCCACCACCCGCTCCTCTTTGGCACCGGTGTATTCGTTTTCCAGCACCGCCACCAGCTTGTCGCCTTCGCGGTAGACCTTCTCCAGCATCATGTCGCCGGTCATGATCACTTCTTTCGGGTACATGCTGCGGTAGTACGTCGGGAACGAGGTACCGCCAATCGCTACACCCGGCTTGATGTCGTCGGTGACGATCTCGACCTGGCTGCCCTTGTCGGCGAGGAAGTCGGCAGTCGACATCCCGGTGAACTCGCAAATGGTGTCGTAGACCAGCACGTTCTTGCCCGGTGCGACCTTGCCGTCGAGGATGTCCCAACTGCTGACGACCAGGCCTTCAGCCGCGCCCCAGTGCTCGTTCTGCTCCAGGAATGGATGACCGCCGACTGCGAGCACCACCACGTCCGGACGCAGGTCGAGAATGGTTGCCGCATCGGCGGCAACGCCCAGGCGCAGGTCGACTTTCAGACGCGCCAGCTCAAGCTGGAACCAGCGCGTGATACCGGCGATCTGGTCCCGTTGCGGGGCTTTCGACGCCGTCGTGATTTGCCCACCGATGAATTCTTTCTTCTCGAACAGGGTGACGTCGTGGCCACGTTCGGCGGACACGCGAGCCGCTTCCATCCCGGCCGGGCCGGCACCGACCACCACGACTTTGCGCTTCACACCGGTCGATTTCTCGATGATGTGTGGCACGCCCATGTATTCACGGGAGGTCGCGGCGTTCTGGATGCACAACACGTCCAGGCCCTGGTACTGACGGTCGATGCAGTAGTTGGCACCGACGCATTGCTTGATCTGGTCGATCTGACCCATTTTGATCTTGGCGATCAAGTGCGGGTCGGCAATGTGGGCACGGGTCATGCCGACCATGTCGACGTAACCGCCTTCCAGGATGCGGGTTGCCTGGTTTGGGTCTTTGATGTTCTGCGCGTGCAGCACAGGTACCTTGACCACTTCCTTGATACCGGCGGCCAAATGCAGGAACGGCTCCGGTGGATAACTCATGTTGGGGATAACGTTGGCCAGGGTGTTATGGGTGTCGCAACCCGAACCGACCACACCGATGAAGTCGAGCATGCCGGTGTCGTCGTAATACTTGGCGATTTGCTTCATGTCCTCATGGGACAGGCCGTCCGGATGGAATTCGTCACCGCACAGGCGGATACCGACACAGAAGTCCGGGCCCACTTCGGCACGCACGGCCTTGAGCACTTCCAGACCGAACTTCATCCGGCCCTCAAAGGTGCCGCCCCATTCGTCGGTACGCTTGTTGACCCGCGGGCTCCAGAACTGGTCGATCATGTGCTGGTGCACGGCGGACAATTCAATACCGTCCAGGCCACCGGCCTTGGCGCGACGCGCGGCCTGAGCGTAGTTGCCGATCACCCGCCAGATTTCTTCCGGCTCGATGGTTTTGCAAGTGGCACGGTGCACCGGCTCACGCACGCCCGACGGCGACATCAGCGTCGGCCAGTTGAAGCCGTCCCAACGCGAGCGACGGCCCATGTGGGTAATCTGAATCATGATCTTGGCGCCGTGCTTGTGCATGGCGTCGGCAAGATTCTGGAAGTGCGGAATGATGCGATCGGTGGACAGGTTCACCGAACTCCACCATTCCTGCGGGCTGTCGATGGCCACCACGGACGAACCGCCGCAGATCGCCAGGCCGATCCCGCCCTTGGCCTTCTCTTCGTAATACTTGACGTACCGATCGGTGGTCATGCCGCCGTCGGTCGCATAGACCTCGGCGTGCGCGGTGCTGAGCACGCGGTTACGGATGGTCAGTTTGCCGATCTGGATCGGCTGGAACATTGCTTCGAAAGCCATGGCGGGTTCCTCGACTTACAACGGCTTGACGGTGAACAAACCGTCGTCGTGGCCTTCTTCGGAGCCACCGTAGACTTGTTCGGCAACGGTGCGAATCTTGCTGCCGCGGGCTTGCAGAATCTGGTCCATGGCACCGGCAAACCAGCCAGTGAACATGTAGTCGACCTTGCGCCCGACCTTGCCGTAGACGTAGACGAACGCCGAGTGCTCGAGCTTGACGCTGGCGGTGCCTTTGTCGAGGTCGATGTCCTGGATCTTGAACAGGCCCCAGCCGCGCTGCGACAGGCGCTTCATGTAGTGCTCGAACACCGCGACGCCTTCCAGGCCATGGCATTCAGCTTCTTTTTCACACCAGTGCCAGGCGGATTTGTAGCCGGCCTTGTAGAGAATTTCGGCGTAGGCGTCGGCGCCCAACACTTCCTCGATGCCCATGTGGTTGTTGACGAAGAAATGACGCGGCACGTACAGCATCGGCAGGGCGTCGGAGGTCCAGACACCGGTTTCGCTGTCTACTTCGATAGGCAATTGCGGGGCGATCTTGGCCATGGAAACTTAACTCCAGAAAAATTTTGGTGTTGCCCCCGGCACGGACGGCCGGGGGAAAGGATTCTTCAGATGCGGCGGCTTATTCGCCCCAGACATCCTTCAAGACGTTGACCCAGTTCTCGCCCATGATCTTGCGGACCACGCGCTCGGAATGGCCGCGCTTGAGCAGGGTTTCGGTCAGGTTCGGGAACTCGCCGACGGTGCGGATGCCCAGCGGGTTGATGATCTTGCCGAAGCTGGTCAGACGGCGGGCGTAGCCCTTGTCATGGGTCAGGTATTCGAAGAAGTCCTGGCCATGGCCCTGGGTGAAGTCGGTGCCGATGCCGATGGCGTCTTCGCCGACGATGTTCATGGTGTATTCGATCGCTTCGGCGTAGTCGTCGATGGTCGAATCGATGCCCTTGGCGAGGAACGGCGCGAACATGGTCACGCCGACGAAACCGCCGTGATCGGCGATGAATTTCAGCTCTTCATCGGACTTGTTGCGCGGGTGAATTTTCAGACCCGACGGCAGGCAATGGGAGTAGCAGACCGGTTTCTTCGATTCGAGGATGACTTCTTCGGACGTTTTCGAGCCGACGTGGGACAGGTCGCACATGACGCCAACGCGGTTCATCTCGGCAACGATTTCACGACCGAAGCCCGACAGGCCGCCATCGCGTTCGTAGCAACCGGTACCGACCAGATTCTGGGTGTTGTAGCACATCTGTACGATGCCGACGCCCAGCTGCTTGAACACCTCGACATAGCCGATCTGGTCTTCAAACGCGTGAGCATTCTGGAAGCCGAAGAGGATGCCGGTCTTGCCCTGCTCCTTGGCTTTACGGATGTCGGCGGTGGTGCGCACCGGAATCACCAGGTCACTGTTCTCGCGGATCAGCTTCTGGCTGGCGGCGATGTTGTTGACGGTGGCCTGAAAGCCCTCCCACACCGACACGGTGCAGTTGGCCGCGGTCAGACCGCCCTTGCGCATGTCTTCAAACAGCTCGCGGTTCCACTTGGCAATAATCAGCCCGTCGATAACGATGCTGTCGGCGTGCAATTCGGCTGGGCTCATCAGGCTGTCCCCTATTAGCGATTCGTGCGCCGAATCGTGTGCCGGCGCTTTGGGGCCAGCATATGCCTGAGGACCGGTGCAGCCGGGTGCAAAAACGACAGGGGGTTTGCCGAAAGCGTCAATCTGCGACAAAGGGTCGATATCGGGCCTGATCACCCGGCTGTTCAATGCCGGCCGCTTGGGCCAGAATTCGGCGCATTACTGGATGCTTACTGGATTTAGGGCGACGCAATGAAATCGATCTTCCTGGCTTTGGCACTGATAGCGACCGGCGTACAGGCAGCTGAAGAGTCCGACACCAACCCCTGCGATGCGGTCGAAAACGACGTCCAGACCCTGGAATGCTCGGTCTACAGCCGAACCACCGCCGAAGACCTGCTCAAGGACAACTACCAAAGCCTGACCGAGCGCATGCAAACGCTCTACGGCAAGAGCCCTTCGCAGCTGGCCGACATCACCGCCAAAATCAAGGCCGCCCAGCAGCAATGGCTTAAAACCCGGGATGCCGATTGCGCGGTTGAAGCGTTTCCGGCGACCAGTGGCAGCAAGGCGTTCACCATTGCGCAGAATGACTGCGTGGCGCGGATGAGTGATGAGCGGTCGGAGTTTTTGGAGTCGATTGGGCAGGAGTGATGCAAACTCCGGCCAACCAGAGCGGTAAAGCTGCTTACTTCAGCCAGTAAAGGGATCGAAATGAAAATCTGCGGCATCGAAATCAAAGGCAGCGAAGCGATCATCGCCGTGGCCTCTCTCGACGATCAGGTGCTAAGCCACGTCGCGCTCAACACCAAGAAAATCGCCCTCGACGATGACGACGAGGCCGCCAACGTCAAGGTCTTTGCCGCTCAAGTGGCGTCGTTTGTTCGCGAGAATTCCATCGACCGGATCGCGATCAAGAAGCGCAGCAAGAAAGGCGAGTTCGCCGGTGGGCCGACGACGTTCAAGATCGAGGGTGTTTTTCAGTTGCTGGAGAGCTGCGAGGTGACGCTGTTGTCGCCGCAGACGATCAATGCGCAGAACAAGAAGTTTGATTTTGCGCTGCCGGCGACGCTGAACAAGTATCAGCATGAGGCTTACAAGGCGGCGTGTTCGGCGCTGGTGAAGAAGTAAGCGTTCTTTCTGGCGACACAAATCACCTGTGGGAGCCAGCCTGCTGGCGATGAGGGAGTAGCAGTCAACAACATTGTCGCCTGACACACCGCCATCGCCAGCAGGCTGGCTCCCACATTGGTTCTGTGTACCTGCATCAGGCGTTGGCAGTACGCCGGTCTTCCCGGGGGCAACGGGCAAAACGTGCCCGATAGCTGCGGGTGAAATACGACGGCGACTCAAACCCGCACGCGATGCTCACCTCCAGCACACTCATGTCTGTCTGCCGCAACAACTGCCGCGCTTTTTCCAGCCTTAGCCGCAGGTAGAAATTGCTCGGCGTGTCGTTCAGGTGCAGCCGAAACAACCGCTCCAACTGCCTGCGCGTCACCTTGATCGACTCGGCCAACTCCAGCGTGGTCAGCGGCGGTTCGCTGTGCTGTTCCATCTCCCCTATCACGTGAACGAGTTTCTTGTTGCTGATGCCATACCGCGTGGCGACTTCCATGCGCTGGTGGTCTTTGCGCGGGCGGATGCGGCCGAGCACGAATTGTTCACTGACCTGGATCGCCAGTTCCGGGCCGTGGGCCTGGGAAATGAGGTCGAGCATCAGGTCGATGGAAGCGGTGCCGCCGGCAGAGGTGATGCGTCGACGGTCTATCTCGAACAGCTCCTGGGTGACGCTGAGCTGTGGATAAGACTCCTTGAAGGCGTCGATGGCTTCCCAGTGCAGGGTCAGGCGATGGCCGTCGAGCAGGCCGGCTTCGGCGAGGACGAAGCTGCCGGTGTCGATGGCGCCAAGGGTCACGCCTTCATTGTCCAGTCGACGCAGCCAGTGTTCCAGCGCCGGGGTGGCGAATTTCAACGGTTCGAAGCCGGCGACCACCAACAGCGTCGCACCTTTCTTCAGCGGTTCCAGCGCCGCATCGGCGTTCACCGACATGCCGTTGCTGGCCAACACCGCCCCGCCGTCTGCGCTCAGCACATGCCAGCGATACAGCTCGCCGCGAAAACGATTCGCAACCCGTAGCGGCTCGATGGCCGAGATGAAACCGATGGCCGAGAAACCCGGCATCAACATGAAGTAGAAATCCTGGGACATGGAGCGCACTCGGTTGGCGGGTAGTTGTTGATACGCCACTTGCGAGCGCCATTCAAGAGGTCAGGTCGCTGCAGTGCAAGAGCTGGTCGCCGCAGTGCGCTTTCACGGGGCCTTAGCTGCGTAACTTGGCATCACCGGCGCACAAAGACGACCGGACCCACAATAACGAACTGCCGAGGAAACCTGAGATGAAACGACTGATCAGCAGCTGTGTTCTTGCACTCAGCGGTACCGCTTTTCTGAGCGCCAGTGTCATGGCCGCCGAACCTGCATCGTGCCAGAACGTACGCATGGGCGTCGTGAACTGGACCGACGTGATCGCCACCAGCGCCATGACCCAGGTCTTGCTCGATGGCCTCGGCTACAACACCAAACAAACCAGCGCCTCCCAGCAAATCATCTTTGCCGGGATCCGCGACCAGCGCCTGGACTTGTTCCTGGGCTACTGGAACCCGTTGATGACCCAGACCATCACCCCGTTCGTCGATGGCAATCAGGTCAAAGTGCTTGAAGCGCCCAGCCTGAAAGACGCCCGCGCCACCCTCGCCGTGCCGACTTACCTCGCCGACAAGGGCCTGAAAACCTTCGCCGACATCGCCAAATTCGAGAAAGAGCTGGGCGGCAAGATTTACGGCATCGAGCCAGGCTCGGGTGCCAACACCCAGATCAAGGCGATGATCGCCAAGAACCAGTTTGGCCTCGGCAAATTCCAGCTGGTCGAGTCCAGTGAGGCCGGCATGCTTGCGGCGGTGGATCGCGCCGTACGCCGCAAAGAAGCCGTGGTGTTCTTCGGCTGGGCGCCGCACCCGATGAACGTCAACGTGAAGATGACTTACCTCACCGGCAGCGATGACGCGCTGGGCCCGAACGAAGGCATGGCCACCGTCTGGACCGTCACCGCGCCGAACTACACCGAGCAATGCCCGAACATCGGCCGTTTGCTGAGCAACCTGACCTACACCGCCGAAGACGAGAGCCGGATGATGCAGCCGCTGCTGGATCACAAGGACGCCTTCGAATCGGCCAAGCAATGGCTGAAAGATCACCCGCAAGACAAACAACGCTGGCTGGAAGGTGTGACCACCTTCGATGGCAAACCGGCGGCTGACAACTTGAAACTCACCAGTAAATAAACCCCGATTGAACCACCGACTCGCAGCCCTACGGGGCTGCGAACGGAATCATCACGCCTGCAAGGAACCCGCCTCATGAACCACGACGTCATCATCACCTGCGCACTTACCGGTGCTGGCGACACGACCAGCAAAAGCCCACACGTGCCGGTCACCCCGAAACAAATCGCCGCTGCCGCCGTGGAAGCCGCCAAGGCCGGCGCCACCGTGGTCCACTGCCACGTGCGCAACCCCGAGACCGGCAAGTTCAGCCGTGACGTGGCGCTGTACCGCGAAGTCATGGAGCGCATCCGCGAGGCCGACGTCGACATCATCGTCAACCTCACCGCCGGCATGGGCGGCGACCTGGAAATCGGCGCGGGCGAGAACCCGATAGAGTTCGGCCCGAACACCGATCTGGTCGGCCCGCTGACCCGTCTGGCCCACGTCGAAGAGCTGCTGCCGGAAATCTGCACCCTCGATTGCGGCACCCTGAACTTCGGCGACGGCGACACCATTTACGTCTCCACCCCGGCGCAGTTGCGTGCAGGCGCCAAACGCATTCAAGAGCTGGGCGTGAAAGCCGAGCTGGAAATTTTCGACACCGGTCACCTGTGGTTCGCCAAACAGTTGATCAAGGAAGGCCTGCTCGATGACCCGCTGTTCCAGCTCTGCCTGGGCATCCCGTGGGGCGCGCCGGCTGATACCACCACCATGAAAGCCATGGTCGATAACCTGCCGGCCAACGCCGTGTGGGCCGGTTTTGGCATCGGTCGCATGCAGATGCCGATGGCGGCGCAAGCGGTGCTGCTGGGCGGCAACGTGCGGGTCGGCCTGGAAGACAACATCTGGCTGGACAAAGGCGTGTTGGCGACCAACGGCCAATTGGTCGAACGCGCCTCGGAAATCCTCAGCCGTCTCGGCGCCCGGGTTCTGACGCCGGCGGAAGGCCGGGCAAAAATGGGCCTGACCAAGCGCGGTTAACCCCAACACCTTTCCCCCTGTGGGAGCGAGACCGGCTTGCCGGTGATGACGTCGGTGCAACCGAAGCATCATCTGCGACAGGAATACCGCCATCGCGAGCAGGCTCGCTCCCACAGTTTTTTCCGAGCCAAATTCAGGTAATCGCCATGAGCTTTATCACCGAAATCAAAACCTTCGCTGCCCTGGGCAGCGGTGTCATCGGCAGCGGTTGGGTGTCCCGCGCCCTCGCCCACGGCCTCGATGTGGTGGCCTGGGACCCGGCGCCCGGCGCCGAAGCGGCCCTGCGCAAACGCGTGGCCAATGCCTGGGGCGCACTGGAGAAACAAGGCCTGGCACCGGGCGCATCACAGGATCGGCTGCGCTTTGTCGCGACGATTGAAGAGTGTGTTCGCGACGCTGATTTCATTCAGGAAAGTGCCCCTGAGCGTCTGGAACTGAAACTGGAATTGCACAGCAAAATCAGCGCGGCGGCCAAGCCCAATGCACTGATCGGTTCCAGCACCTCAGGCCTGTTGCCAAGCGAGTTCTACGAGAGCTCGACCCATCCGGAACGCTGCGTCGTCGGTCACCCGTTCAACCCGGTGTATCTGCTGCCATTGGTGGAAGTGGTCGGCGGCAAGAACACGGCACCGCAAGCCGTTCAAGCGGCCATGAAAGTCTACGAATCCCTCGGCATGCGCCCGCTGCATGTGCGTAAAGAAGTGCCAGGGTTCATTGCCGACCGACTGCTCGAAGCGCTGTGGCGTGAGGCGCTGCACCTGGTCAACGACGGGGTGGCGACGACCGGGGAGATCGACGATGCGATTCGCTTTGGCGCGGGTCTGCGCTGGTCGTTCATGGGCACCTTCTTGACCTACACCCTGGCCGGTGGCGATGCCGGCATGCGGCACTTCATGGCGCAGTTCGGCCCGGCGTTGCAATTGCCGTGGACGTACCTGCCAGCGCCGGAACTGACCGACAAGCTGATTGATGATGTGGTGGACGGGACCAGTGATCAGCTGGGCAAACACAGCATTTCTGCGCTGGAACGCTATCGTGATGATTGCTTGCTGGCGGTGCTGGAGGCAGTGAAAACCACGAAAGAGAAGCATGGGATGAGCTTTAGCGAATAACAGGTCTGGCCCCATCGCGGGTAAGCCCGCTCCCACAGGATTTGTGAACAGCGCAAGAACTGTGGCAGCGGGCTTGCCCGCGATGAGGGCGGCGCAGTCACTACACCTATTGGATAAGTCCTCATGCCTACCCTCACCACTTACAGCACCACAATCATCCCCGATTGGGTCGACTACAACGGCCACCTGCGCGACGCGTTTTACCTGCTGATTTTCAGCTACGCCACCGATGCGCTGATGGACCGGCTAGGCATGGACAGCAACAACCGCGAAGCCAGCGGCCATTCACTGTTCACCCTCGAGCTGCACCTCAATTACCTGCATGAAGTGAAGCTCGACGCCGACGTTGAAGTGCGCACTCAGATCATCGCTCACGACAGCAAACGCCTGCACCTCTATCACAGCCTGCATCTGGTCGGTGACGACAAAGAGCTGGCGGGCAACGAACAAATGCTGCTGCACGTCGACCTTGCCGGTCCCCGCTCCGCGCCGTTCAGCGAAGAAACGCTAGGCAAGCTGCAAGCCATCGTTGCGCAACAAACCGACCTGCCCACCCCGGACTACATTGGCCGAGTGATCGCGCTGCCCCCCAAAAAATAACAAGGAGATCGCCATGAACACCGCCGCCGCTTTTGCCGACTTCCGTACCTATCCGTTGATCAGCGCGCTGAGTGGCGTGCAGGCCTTGGCGGATCGCGTTCTGGTGACATGGGCTGATACCCGTGTCAGCCCTTTTCATCATCAATGGCTGCGGGACAACTGCCCGTGCCCGCAATGCGTCTACACAGTGACCCGTGAGCAGGTGCTGGAAATCGTCGACGTTGCGCAAGACCTGATGCCGGCAGAGACGAGCATCGACCCTGAGGGCTGTCTCCGCATCCAGTGGCAGGACGGTCATCTCAGCCGCTTCGATCCGGGCTGGTTACGGGCCCACGCCTATGACGACCAATCCCGCGCCGAACGCCGGGCCGGCAAGCCAAAATCCCGGCTGTGGAAAAGCGACTTGTCGCTGCCGGTGTTCGATTATCAAGCGCTGATGAATGATAACGATGCCTTGTTGCAATGGCTGCTGGCGGTACGCGATATCGGCCTGACACAAGTGCGCGGCGTGCCCACCGAACCCGGTTCGCTGAAGCTGATCGCACAACGTATTTCCTTCATCCGCGAGAGCAATTTCGGTGTGTTGTTCAACGTGCAGTCCAAGGCCGATGCCGACAGCAACGCCTACACCGCGTTCAACCTGCCATTGCACAGCGACCTGCCCACCCGGGAGTTGCAACCGGGACTGCAATTTCTACATTGCCTGGTCAATGATGCCGACGGTGGTGAAAGCATCTTCGTCGACGGTTTTGCCATCGCCGAAGCACTGCGCGAGGAAGATCCCGAGTCGTTCAAAGCGCTGTGTGAAGTCCCCGTGGAGTTTCGCAACAAGGACCGTCACAGCGACTATCGCTGTCTCGCGCCGATCATTGCTTTGGATGCCTTGGGGCAGATTTCCGAAATCCGCATGGCGAACTTTTTGCGCGGACCTTTTGATGCTTCGGTGGAGGAAATGCCCAGACTGTATCGCGCCTACCGGCGCTTCATTGCGATGACTCGCGAGGCGCGCTTTCGGGTGATGACGCGGCTCAATCCGGGGGAGATGTGGTGTTTTGATAACCGCCGCACGCTTCACGCGCGCAATGCCTTCGACCCCGCCAGCGGCGCCCGGCATTTCCAGGGATGCTATGTGGATCGGGATGAGTTGTTGTCGCGGATCCTCGTGCTCCAACGCTAGACCGCATCATCGTTCATCGCGGGCAAGCCACGCTCCCACAGGTTTGGCGTCGTTCGCCAGATCTGCGGCCACCCCAGTCCTGTGGGAGCTGGCTTGCCAGCGATGGCGGTCGCACAGGCAACACCCAATTCCCGCACCCACAGACAAAAAAAGCCCCGATCAAGCCGTGACAGGATCGGGGCAGAGGTGGGTACTGTTGAGGAGCCGTTGCGCGAGGGTGACCAAACCTTCGTGAAGCCAGCTGAATCCAGTGTGCCCACTCTGCCCTCTCGAAAGTTAGCCGAAAACGACCTGTTCATAGGTATTGCGGCCATTGCGACAAATCGTCCTTGCCGACGCCAACAGCCCCTACGAGAATCGAACCACGACACCGTTCCCTGAAGAAGGATTGCGTCATGATGCACGCCGATTTGATTGACCAGGAAGACCTGTTGGGCCAGCTGAAATCGTTGGGCTTTCAAGTTCCGAACGGCTCCACCGCCGAGCAGGCTTGCGAGTGCGCGGTGCGAGGATTGAACGATGAACGGGCGATAGTACTGCGCACCATGGTCAAGCAGATGTACACCAGCAGCGCGACCATTTTGCCGGCGGTGCGTCAGGCTATCGACAAGCAACTGCTGCCGGCGTTGGCGCAATACCAACAAAGCCATCGCGCCTGATAAGACGCCATCGCGGGCAAGCACGCTCCTACAGTTTTTTGGGGCGGATTGCAGATTTGTGATCCGCCCAAACCCTTGTGGGAGCGGGCTTGCCCGCGATGAAATCGCCTCGATTTAAAGCCTTACGCTGGCGAATGTCGACTCGTTGCGCGCCTGACTCAACGCCGACAACGGCCCGGACAACGGCGACAGCACCAATGCTTGCGGCAGCGGCATCATCGCCACTTGTTGCGTGGTGTTGGACCCTACGCGCTCGTCACGCGGTGGAATGCCGAAGTATTCGCGGTAGCACTTGGAGAAGTGCGGCGTGGACACGAAGCCACATACCGACGCCACTTCGATGATCGACATCGGCGTTTGCTTGAGCAACTGCCGGGCACGGATCAGGCGCAGCTTGAGGTAGTAACGCGAAGGCGAGCAGTGCAGGTACTTCTGGAACAATCGCTCGAGTTGCCGACGGGACACGGCGACGTACACCGCCAGTTCGTCGAGGTCGATCGGCTCTTCCAGGTTGGCCTCCATCAGCGCGACGATTTCCTGCAACTTCGGCTGG
>NZ_JAVLRV010000003.1:171663-226325 GCF_055803035.1 Pseudomonas sp. 300
GCATGTGCTTGAGCGGCACGCGCTGGTGATCCTGTTCGTTACGGATGCGCTCGTAGACAAACATCTCCGAAATCGCCGCCGACAGTTCACGCCCATGATCACGGCTGATCAAGTGCAGCATCATGTCTAGCGGCGCGGTGCCGCCGGAGCTGGTGAAACGGTTACGGTCGAGGGTGAACAGGCGCGTGCTCATGACAACGCGCGGGAAAGCTTCCTGCATCGAGGCCAGACATTCCCAGTGCACGCTGCAATCGAAACCGTCCAGCAGGCCGGCGCAGGCCAGGGCCCAGCTGCCGGTGCAGACCGCACCGAGGCGGCAGGCCTTGCGGGCCTGGCTTTGCAACCAGGATACGTGTTCACGGGTAACGGTGCGCTGTATGCCGATACCGCCGCAGACAATGATGGTGTCCATGGGGGGTGCTTTGTGCATGGAGGCGTCGGGGGTGATCTGCAGACCGTCACTGGCCCAGACCTGACCGCCGTCGACGGTGAGCGTGGTCCAGCGATACAGCTCGCGACCGGACAATTGGTTGGCCATACGCAGAGGTTCTACGGCGGAGGCCAGAGAAATCAGCGTGAAATTGTCCAGCAGCAGAAAGCCGATGGATTGAGGCGCACGGTTCTGGGGTTGGGCCCCGGAGTTGAACGTCGTCATCGCGGTATCTCCTCACACAAAGCGGGTGATGGCCTCAGGCGGAGGCTCTTGTTATTGCCATCGTTCTCGCGTGGGAGACGGGCTTTGTAATGACAGAGCAAATGCCATGCCTAAAATTGAATGCACGTTCAATAACTCCTGAAAACGACGTCGCGGCGTGTCTATATAAGCCGTGCGCAGAGTGGGGGTTATAAGTGCCATTAACGGTAGAAAGCGCTCTGCCCCGTTGGGCTTGAGCAAATCGGTAGCACTTGTGGGAACAGGGCTACGGCGACCTGAGGGAGAGTGTCACCGCAAGCACAGGTGACAGGCGGTAATGGCCAGACTGGGTTCCTGATCAGGGGAAGTCGCTTATCTGTAAGCGACGCGCCAAAACGTGGCGCGTTTCAATTCCTGTGTTCACTTAGCGCGCAGTTTTGACTGGTCTGACGCTATCGCTGGCAAGCTCCCACAAGGTTCTGCTGTGTGGCATAGATAGCCTTCACACCAGAGATCCCTGTGGGAGCTGGCTTGCCAGCGATTGGGGCGACGCGGAATCAGCACTCCACCGCACTCACCGCCAACCCACCCCGCGATGTCTCTTTATATTTGTCATGCATATCCGCCCCGGTATCACGCATGGTGCGGATCACCCGGTCCAGCGAAATAAAGTGCTGACCATCGCCGCGCAACGCCATCTGCGCCGCGTTGATCGCTTTCACCGCAGCAATCGCATTGCGCTCGATGCACGGCACCTGCACCAGCCCGCCGACCGGGTCGCAGGTCAGTCCGAGGTTGTGCTCAAGGCCGATTTCCGCTGCGTTGCACAACTGCTCCGGGGTGGCGCCGAGAATCTCCGCCAACCCCGCCGCCGCCATCGCGCACGCCGAACCGACTTCGCCCTGGCAACCGACTTCCGCACCGGAAATAGAGGCGTTCTTCTTGCACAGAATCCCCACCGCTGCGGCACTGAGGAAGTAGTCGACCACGTTGGCCTCCGTCACCACCTCGCTGAACTTCATGAAATAGTGCAACACCGCCGGAATGATCCCCGCAGCACCATTGGTCGGCGCCGTAACCATGCGCCCACCGGCCGCGTTTTCTTCGTTGACCGCCAGGGCGAACAGGTTGACCCACTCCATCGCGCTCAGGGTCGAGCCGATGACGTTGGGCTTGTTCAGCTCTTGCAGGCTACGGTGCAATTTGGCCGCACGGCGGCGCACGTTCAGACCTCCGGGCAGGATGCCTTCGTGCTTGAGGCCTTGCTCGACGCAATCCTGCATGGCCCGCCAGAGCTTCATCAGCCCGGCGCGGATTTCGTCTTCGCTGCGCCAGACCTTCTCGTTGGCCATCATCAATTCAGCCACGCGCAGGTTGTGCTGCTTGCAGAGGCTGAGCAGTTCGACAGCGCTGGAGAATTCGTACGGCAACTCGGTGCGATCCAGATCCACCACGCCGCTGGAGGCTTGCGCTTCATCGACGACAAAACCGCCGCCGATGGAATAGTAAGTGTCGCGATGCAGCTCGCCCTCATCGCCTTCGGCAATCAGGGTCATGGCGTTGGGGTGGAATGGCAGGTTTTCGTCGATCAGGCGCATGTCCCGGGCCCAGATGAACGGCACTGATAAACGACCGTCGAGCAGCAGCGTGTGGGTTTCGCGCAGGGTTTCGATGCGAATGCCGATTTGCGACGGATCGATCGCATCCGGCCACTCACCCATCAGGCCCATGATCACCGCGTTGTCGCTGCCGTGACCGATGCCGGTGGCCGACAACGAACCATAAAGCTGAACTTCGATGCGCCGCACTTGTTCCAAAAGACCCTGCTCACGCAAACCTTGCACGAACAGCGCCGCGGCGCGCATCGGCCCTACGGTGTGCGAACTGGAAGGGCCGATGCCGATTTTGAACAGGTCGAAAACGCTGATAGCCATTACTGCCGAACTCCTGGATATGCCAACTCCAGGCGCAGAAGCGCCCGGTGACGGAGCTGCTACGCTCAAGCTGCAATCCGTCGGGATGGCCGCATCATCAGGCTTTTATCGTGTGGTTCGACGTCTCACACCGACGCACTCATGCCCAGCAACGCCGCAGGTCTTTTACGTAGCATTTCCGCCGTTTTTTTGCGGTTCAGAACGGCAAAAGGGCCTGAAAAAATCTGTAAACGACGTCACCGACACTGGATGCGACCATCCCTGTACTGGATACGACGCACCCTGTAGGCGTCAGATTTTCACTGGTACATGATCGTATCGACTCGATTGCAAGGCGCCGTGGTAGAGATGTCTCCAAAACGCCATCCAACCGCAACCTATAAGTGCGGTGGTCCACAGTCGGAACACTGCCAAAAAAAACACCAAGGAGTCCATCCATGAAAGGTTCCCCGTCGTTGTTGTTGGCCGCCATGCTGAGTCTGCCGTTACTGGCTCAAGCCGCAGAACCCGCTCAGTGCAGTACCGTAAACTTCTCCGATGTCGGCTGGACTGACATTACTGTCACCACCGCCACCACCAGCGTCGTCCTCGATGCCCTGGGCTACAAAACCAAAACCACCATGATTTCCGTGCCGGTGACCTACAAGTCGCTGGCCGATGGCAAGAACATGGACGTATTCCTGGGTAACTGGATGCCGACCATGGAAAACGACATCAAGGCCTACCGCGATGCTGGCACCGTGGATACCCTGCGCGCCAACCTGGAAAACGCAAAATACACACTCGCCGTCCCCGAAGAGTTGTATAACAAAGGCCTGAAGGATTTCGCCGACATTGCCAAGTTCAAGAAAGAACTCGACGGCAAGATCTACGGCATCGAACCGGGTAACGACGGCAACCGTCTGATCCAGAGCATGATCGACAAGGACGCCTTCGGCCTGAAAGCAGCCGGCTTCAAGGTAGTCGAGTCCAGCGAGGCAGGCATGCTCTCGCAAGTCGATCGCGCCCAGCGCCGCAACACCGCCGTGGTGTTCCTGGGCTGGGAACCGCACCCGATGAACACGCGTTTCAAGATGAAGTACCTGACCGGCGGCGACGATTATTTCGGCCCCAACTTCGGTCAGGCGACCATCTTCACCAACACCCGCAAGGGTTACGCCCAGGAATGCAGCAACGTTGGACAGTTGCTGAAAAACCTGGTGTTCACCCTCGACATGGAAAGCACGCTGATGGGCAACGTCCTGGACGACAAAATGAAGCCTGACGCGGCCGCCAAGGCCTGGCTGAAAAAGAATCCACAGGTGCTCGATACCTGGCTCGCTGGCGTGACCACCATTGACGGTAAACCAGGCCTGGAGGCCGTTAAAGCCAAGCTCGCGCAGCCTTGAATTAAGAAGCATCGCTTACGCCGGACGGCTTCGGTCGTCCGGGCTGTTTATTTCCTTGCATGCGGACGTTCACTACCATGCTGATTGATCAGAAAATCCCTTTAGGCCAGTACATCGCGGGCTTCGTTGAATGGTTGACGCAACACGGCGCCAACACCTTCGACGCCATTGCCGTGTCCCTGGAAACGATGATCCACGGCGTGACTTTCGCGCTGACCTGGTTCAACCCGCTGGCATTGATCGGCCTCATCGCGCTACTGGCACACTTCATTCAACGAAAATGGGGACTGACGGTCTTCGTCATCGCCTCCTTCCTGCTGATCCTCAATCTGGGGTACTGGCAGGAAACCATGGAAACCCTCGCCCAGGTGTTGTTCGCCACCCTGGTCTGCGTGGTCATCGGCGTGCCACTGGGCATCGTCGCCGCGCACAAACCGATGTTCTACACCGTGATGCGTCCGGTGCTCGATCTGATGCAGACCGTACCGACCTTCGTTTACCTCATTCCTACCCTGACCCTCTTCGGTCTGGGTGTGGTCCCTGGTCTGATCTCCACGGTGGTGTTCGCGATTGCCGCGCCCATCCGCCTGACTTACCTGGGCATTCGCGATGTTCCACAGGAACTGATGGACGCCGGCAAAGCCTTCGGCTGCTCGCGCCGTCAACTGCTCTCACGGATTGAACTGCCCCACGCCATGCCAAGCATCGCGGCCGGTATCACCCAGTGCATCATGCTGTCGTTGTCGATGGTGGTGATCGCGGCACTGGTGGGCGCCGACGGCCTGGGCAAACCCGTGGTCAACGCACTGAACACTGCTGATATCGCCCTCGGCTTCGAAGCCGGCCTGGCGATCGTATTGCTGGCGATCATGCTCGACCGTATCTGCAAACAACCCGACGCTAAAGTAGGGGGTGACGCATGAGCATTATTCGCTTCGAAGACGTCGACGTAATCTTCTCCAAGGACCCGCGTGAGGCGCTCAAGCTCCTCGACCAGGGCATGACCCGCGACCAGATCCTGAAAAAGACCGGGCAGATTGTCGGTGTCGAAAAGGCCAGCCTGGATATCGAGAAAGGCGAAATCTGCGTGCTGATGGGCCTGTCCGGCTCTGGCAAATCCAGTCTGCTGCGTTGCATCAACGGCCTCAACACCGTGAGCCGCGGCAAGCTGTTCGTCGAGCACGAAGGCAAGCAGATCGACATTGCTTCCTGTACCCCGGCGGAACTGAAAATGATGCGCACCAAACGCATCGCCATGGTGTTCCAGAAATTCGCCCTGATGCCGTGGCTGACGGTGCGCGAGAACATCAGTTTCGGTCTGGAAATGCAGGGCCGCCCCGAGAAAGAACGCCGCAAACTGGTGGACGAAAAGCTTGAGCTGGTGGGACTGACTCAGTGGCGCAACAAGAAGCCCGACGAACTCTCCGGCGGTATGCAACAACGTGTAGGCCTGGCCCGCGCGCTGGCGATGGACGCCGACATTCTGCTGATGGACGAACCGTTCTCGGCCCTCGACCCGCTTATCCGCCAAGGCCTGCAGGACGAGCTGCTGGAGCTGCAAAGCAAGCTGAACAAAACCATCGTCTTCGTGAGTCACGACCTCGATGAAGCCCTGAAGCTGGGCAGCCGTATCGCGATCATGAAAGACGGTCGGATCGTGCAATACAGCAAACCCGAAGAAATCGTCCTCAACCCGGCGGACGACTATGTGCGGACCTTCGTTGCCCACACCAATCCGCTGAACGTTTTGTGCGGTCGCAGCCTGATGCGCACCCTGGACAACTGCAAGCGCATCAACGGTTCGGTCTGCCTGGATCCGGGCGGCGATTCGTGGCTGGACCTGGCGGAAGGCAACACCATCAAAGGCGCACGCCAGAACGGTGCGAGCCTGGACCTGCAGAACTGGATCCCGGGGCAGGCGGTTGAAGGCCTGGAACGTCGGCCGACGCTGGTGGACTCGAACATCGGCATGCGCGATGCGCTGCTGATTCGTTATCAGACCGGCAACAAACTGGTGCTACACGACAACAATCATGTGGTCGGGATTCTCGGTGACAGCGAGCTGTATCACGCGCTGCTCGGCAAGAACCTGGGGTAAGGCAGCACACACAAAAACGCCGCGAGAGGATCGCGGCGTTTTTGTTTATGGGATATCGGGTGATGCAGTGTTGAAGTTGAAGTCCCCATCGCCAGCAGGCTGGCTCCCACACTGGAATGCTTTCTCTTGTGGGAGCCAGCCTGCTGGCGATGAAGCCGACGCGGTGCTTCAGGCCGAAACACTGCGTCCTTGATTACTTAGCTATACACCCGGCCAAGGAGCTGCCGATGGCTTTCAAACTGATCGAGCACGTCACGAGTGATCTGATCCTGAGTGAAGCCCATCAAGTCGTAGTCCTGGCTGCCGTTGTGCAGATACACCTCGGCGCGGTAGTAACGGGCGCGCGGCTCATCGGCACTTTCAGCCGACACCGTGTCACTCGCCGCAGCCAGATAGCCATCCAGGCTCACTTCGTAGACAAAAGGGTTGCCCTCTTCCATCTCGATGCGCACGCCCATGCAACGCTTGGACTTACCGAGCAACGTTTGCACGTCCAGGCCTTGAGCGCGCAATTGCACCGCCGCGTCTTCCAGCGCCGGGCTGACTTGCTTGTCCATGAAACGCTGAACGATCGACTGGTTCGGTTGCAGGTCCAACTGGGTCAAACGCTCGCTGAAGCCACGACGACCGCGTGCCGCCAGTTCCGCTTGCTCCTGTTCGATCTGCACGTCCTGGCGCATGGCCTTGTGCAAGCCGAACATGAAGAACACCAGCACCACCGAGAACGGCAGACCGGCCAGCACCACCATGGTTTGCATGGCTTCGAAGTTACCGGCGAACAGCAGGCCGATGGTCACCAGGGTAATCACCACCGACCAGAAGATCCGCAGCCAGTGCGGCGCATCTTCGTCAACGTTGCCACCCTTGCAGGACAGGTTGGCCATCATCACCGCGCCGGAATCCGCCGGGGTCAGGAACAACACGAAACCGACAAAGATCGACACGCCGATCACAATCTTCGACGCCGGGTAATGCTCCAGCAACTGGTAGATCGCCATCGACGGCTGTTCCAGCGCCGTCTTCCCAAGCTCCACCGCCCCATGGTTCATCACCAGGTCCAGGGCCGAGTTACCGAAGATCGACAGCCACGCCAGGGTGAACCCCAACGGAATCAGCAGCACGCCGGCCACCAATTCACGCACCGTGCGACCACGGGAAATACGCGCGATGAACATGCCCACGAATGGCGCCCAGGAAATCCACCAGGCCCAGTAGAACAGGGTCCACAGGCCCAACCAGCGGTCGGACTTCTCACTGTCGCCTTCGTAGACGTAAAGGTCGAACGTCTTCAGCACCACGCCGTTGAGGTAGTCGCCGACGTTCTGCACGAAGCCGTTGAGCAGGTGCAAGGTCGGGCCAAACAGCAGCACGAAAATCAGCAGACCGCTGAACAGCACGATGTTCAGGTTGGACAGGCGACGGATGCCGTTTTCCACGCCGGACACGGCCGCGATGGTCGCGACGGTGCTCATCACGATGATCACGATCAGCAGGTTGGTGTTGCTGTGCTCCATGCCGAACAGGTTTTCCAGGCCCGACGACACTTGCAGCGAACCAATCCCCAGGTTCGTCACCAGACCCAGCAGGGTCACGAACATGCCGAAGCCGTCCACCGCGTGACCGGCCGCGCCTTTGACCCAACGCTCACCGACCAGCGGATACAGCGCCGAACGCAACGCCAGCGGCTGGTTGTGCCGATAAGCAAAGTACGCCACGGCCAGGCCGACCAGCGCGTAGATCGCCCAACCGTGCAGACCCCAGTGCAGGAAAGTCAGCTGCACCGCCTGACGCGCGGCCATGTTGCTGGCCGAAACGCCTTCCGGCGGATTGAAGTAGTGGTCCAGCGGCTCGGAAGCACCGAAATACAACAGCGAGATGCCGATACCCGACGAGAACAGCATCCCCGCCCAGGCACCATAGCTGAAGTCCGGGGTGTCATCCTTGCTGCCCAGTTTGAGCTTGCCGTAGGACGAAAACGCCAGGCCGACCACAAATACCAGGTAAGCGGCGATCACCACCATGTAGTACCAGCCGAAACTGCGGGACAGCCACGCCTGGGCGATACCGAGCAATCTGCCAGCCTCTTGCGGGGCAATGATCAGAATGGCGGTCAACAGCAAAATCAGCGCGGTA
Organism: Pseudomonas sp. 300; assembly: GCF_055803035.1. Classification (NCBI taxonomy): domain Bacteria; kingdom Pseudomonadati; phylum Pseudomonadota; class Gammaproteobacteria; order Pseudomonadales; family Pseudomonadaceae; genus Pseudomonas; species Pseudomonas sp. 300. The sequence goes on from NZ_JAVLRV010000003.1 coordinate 179,851, forward strand.
GAGGTGTAGAACACCCAACCGTTGACCGTCACCTTCTCGGGCGGGGTCTTTATTAGAGAGGCAGAACTCATGGCACAGATGCTCCAGGCAGTGCGAGAGAAGAACACAAGGCAACGCGGTACCCGACCAATCGGTTAGTTGGCAGCCGACCGACGGGTGATATAAAGACACCCCGAAAAAAGCCCGAAGCCCGGAACGCCGGGGCGTAGGGGTTTCGAGCCGCTTTGGATGTCGGTTTATCGCCATTTACACGTAGGAAAAATCTGTAAGCAGCGACGATTTGTCGCAGATCTTATTCTTTGTTGATTGAACGTTCAATCAAAACAAAATAGACTGGCCGTCAATCCGATAGACGTTTTACGTCCGCCGGAAGGCCTAAGGAGATGTGCAAGATGCCCAAGGTCGGTATGCAACCCATCCGCCGCCAGCAATTGATCGAAGCCACATTGCAGGCGGTTGATCAGGTCGGAATGGGGGACGCCAGCATTGCGCTGATCGCCCGTTTGGCCGGTGTCTCGAATGGCATCATCAGTCACTATTTTCAGGACAAGAACGGCCTGATCGCTGCCACGGCGCAGTATCTGATGAGCGTCCTCAGCGAGAACGTCACCGTGCGCCGTCAGGCGCTGACAGATGACAGCCCGCGGGCGCATCTGCAGGTGATCATCGAAGGCAACTTCGACGCCAGCCAGGTCAATGGCCCGGCAATGAAAACCTGGCTGGCCTTCTGGGCCACCAGCATGCACCACCCGTCTTTGCACAGGTTGCAGCGGATCAACGATCACCGTCTGTATTCCAACCTGTGCTGCCAGTTCCGCCGCGTATTGCCGCTCGATGATGCGCGCAGTGCAGCCCGGGGCCTGGCGGCGTTGATTGACGGTTTGTGGTTGCGGGGGGCGCTGTCGGGAGATGCTTTCGACACGGAGCAGGCGCACCGGATCGCTTACGAATACATGGATTTCCAATTGGCCAAGCAGGTGAGTTAGAGCACACATAAACGCTCAACCCCTGAACTGCTGCCGATCGGTGTTGCCACACTTGTATGGCTTCACCGCGGTGGCCTACGCCAACCACTTATGCACTTGCGAGGACACTATGGCCCGTTTCGAACTGCAAAAACTCTACATCGATGGCGGTTACTCCGACGCCAGCAGCGACGCCACTTTCGAAGCCATCAACCCGGCTAACGGTGAAGTCCTCGCAAAAGTACAACGTGCGACCAAGGAAGACGTCGAGCGCGCTGTCGTCAGCGCCGAAAAGGGCCAGAAAATCTGGGCTGCGATGACCGCCATGGAGCGTTCGCGCATCCTGCGTCGCGCCGTGGACATCCTGCGCGAGCGCAACGATGAACTGGCCGCCCTGGAAACCCTGGACACCGGCAAGTCGTTCTCCGAAACCAAGTACGTCGACATCGTTACCGGCGCTGACGTGCTGGAATACTACGCAGGCCTGGTGCCCGCCATCGAAGGCGAGCAGATCCCGTTGCGCACTACGTCTTTCGTCTACACCCGTCGCGAGCCGCTGGGCGTTGTCGCCGGCATCGGCGCGTGGAACTACCCGATCCAGATCGCCCTGTGGAAATCCGCACCCGCCCTGGCGGCCGGTAACGCGATGATCTTCAAGCCAAGCGAAGTCACGTCCCTGACCACGCTGAAACTGGCCGAGATCTACACCGAGGCAGGCCTGCCAGCCGGCGTGTTCAACGTGTTGACCGGCAGCGGCCGTGAAGTCGGCACCTGGTTGACCGAGCACCCGCGCATCGAAAAAATCTCCTTCACCGGCGGCACCGACACCGGCAAGAAGGTCATGGCCAGCGCTTCCGCTTCGTCCTTGAAAGACGTGACCATGGAACTGGGCGGCAAATCCCCGCTGATCATTTTCGACGATGCCGATCTCGATCGCGCCGCCGACACCGCGATGATGGCCAACTTCTACAGCTCCGGCCAGGTTTGCACCAACGGCACTCGGGTGTTCGTACCGACTCATCTGAAAGCCGCTTTCGAAGCCAAGATCGCCGAGCGCGTTGCCCGTATCCGCATCGGCAACCCGGAAGACGAAAATACCAACTTCGGCCCGCTGGTCAGCTTCGCCCACATGGAAAGCGTGTTGGGTTACATCGCCAAAGGTAAGGAAGAAGGCGCTCGCGTTCTGTGCGGCGGCAGCCGTCTGACCGAAGGCGAATTCGCCAAAGGCGCGTTCGTGGCACCGACGGTGTTCACCGATTGCACCGACGAGATGACCATCGTTCGCGAAGAAATCTTCGGCCCGGTGATGGCGATCCTGACTTACGAAACCGAAGAAGAAGTGATCCGTCGTGCCAACGACACCGACTTCGGCCTGGCCGCAGGCGTCGTCACCAAGGACCTGAACCGCGCTCACCGCGTGATTCATCAACTGGAAGCCGGTATCTGCTGGATCAACGCCTGGGGCGAGTCCGACGCGAAGATGCCGGTCGGCGGCTACAAGCAGTCGGGTGTTGGTCGTGAGAATGGCATCAGCTCGCTGAACAACTTCACACGCATCAAATCGGTACAGGTTGAGCTGGGCGATTACGCCTCGGTGTTCTAAGGCGGCATCTGCTTCGCCTGCGAGGCCGTCATCGCCAGCAGGCTGGCTCCCACAGAGTACGCATTCCAATGTGGGAGCCAGCCTGCTGGCGATCGAGTGCGCAGCACTCGTCAGTGCCTGACCTGACCAACTTCAAAGAGGGTGCATTCAATGTCCCAAGAATTCGACTACATCATCATCGGTGCCGGCTCCGCCGGTAACACCCTGGCGACCCGTCTGACTGAAGACGAAGGCGTCACCGTCCTGCTGCTCGAAGCGGGCGGCCCGGATTATCGTCTCGATTTCCGCACACAAATGCCGGCCGCCCTGGCGTTCCCGCTGCAAGGCCGTCGCTACAACTGGGCCTACGAAACCGATCCTGAGCCACACATGGACGGTCGTCGGATGGAATGCGGTCGCGGCAAGGGCCTCGGCGGTTCTTCGCTGATCAACGGCATGTGCTACATCCGCGGCAACGCGATGGACTACGACAACTGGGCCAAGCTTCCAGGTCTGGAAGACTGGGACTACCTGAACTGCCTGCCCTATTTCCGCAAGGCCGAAACCCGCGACATCGGCCCGAACGACTACCACGGTGGCGAAGGTCCGGTCAGCGTGACCACGCCGAAGGCTGGTAACAACCCGCTGTTCCACGCCATGGTTGAAGCCGGCGTACAAGCCGGTTACCCGCGCACCGAAGACTTGAACGGTTACCAGCAGGAAGGCTTCGGCCCGATGGACCGTACCGTGACGCCGAACGGCCGTCGCGCCAGCACCGCTCGCGGTTACCTGGATACTGCCAAAAAGCGCTCGACCCTGACCATCGTTACCCACGCCCTGACCGACAAGATCCTGTTCGAAGGCAAGCGTGCGGTCGGCGTGCGTTACCTGATCGGCGCCGCTGAAGAGCGCGTTGAAGCCCGCGCCCGTAAAGAAGTGCTGCTGTGCTCCGGCGCCATCGCGTCGCCGCAGATCCTGCAACGCTCCGGCGTCGGCCCGGCCGAACTGCTGAACAAGCTCGACATCCCGGTGGTCCATGACCTGCCAGGCGTCGGCGAAAACCTGCAGGATCACCTCGAGCTGTACCTGCAATACGCCTGCACCCAACCCGTCTCGCTGTACCCGTCGCTGCTCTGGTACAACCAGCCGGCCATCGGTGCCGAGTGGCTGTTCAACGGCACCGGTATCGGCGCCAGCAATCAGTTCGAAGCCGGCGGTTTCATCCGTTCCCGTCCGGAATTCGATTGGCCGAACATCCAGTACCACTTCCTGCCGGTCGCGATTAACTACAACGGCAGCAACGGCGTGAAAGAGCACGGTTTCCAGGCACACATGGGCTCCATGCGTTCGCCAAGCCGTGGTCGCATCCAGGCCAAGTCGAAGGATCCGCGCGAATACCCGAGCATCCTGTTCAACTACATGGCCACCGAGCAAGACTGGCAGGAATTCCGCGACGGCATCCGCCTGACCCGCGAAATCATGCAACAGCCGGCACTGGACGCCTTCCGTGGTCGCGAAATCAGCCCGGGCATCGACGTGCAAACCGATGAGCAGCTCGACAAGTTCATCCGCGAACACGCCGAAACCGCGTTCCATCCGTCATGCTCCTGCAAAATGGGCACCGACGACATGGCCGTGGTCGATGGCGAAGGTCGTGTACATGGCATGCAAGGTCTGCGCGTGGTCGATGCCTCGATCATGCCGATCATCACCACGGGCAACCTGAACGCGCCAACGATCATGATCGCCGAGAAAATCGCCGACAAGATCCGTGGTCGCAAGCCATTGCCGCGCAGCACGGCCGATTACTACGTGGCCGGTGATGCACCGGTGCGTGGTAAGCCGATGCGGGATGTGACACTGGCTGCTCAGTAATATCAGGCGCTTGTTCAAACAACCGTCAACCTCCCGGGGTCGGCGGTTTTTTTTGCCTAACACAAGTTAACCGCTCAGCCAGCTACATACACACCAAGCAACTAAATAATTACACTCCCTGTTAACAACAGCTAGTAACACTTCCAATTACACACATTTAAAAATTTCCACTAGTATTCGCGCCCGGCTCAACCTAGCCTCAATGAATATTTGAAGGAAATCAAGACCTTGCAGTGCATCGACAAAACTACGGACGTCAGTTTTTTCAGAGAAGAAATATCTAAAGAAAAAACAGTTTTTTTGGATTTTGGCTATTTGGCTGGTGTCATTGAGTCTTGGTGGAAAAAAAATAACAATCAAGGCACGCACGCTTTAAAATCCCAATTAATCAACCTCTTTTTGACCTACTTGCGCACAGAAGACACTGCCCACTTTGGCACGGTAGGTCTTAGGAATGGCCACGCAGCTATTTGTATAACAAATATTTTCAACCTAGACTCGCCAAAACTGGCTCTGACAGTGCACGAGGCTTTGGCCGACCTGTTCCACCTTACTGATATAAAGTACGAATACGAAGAACACAAAGCATTGTTTCTAAAGCCGTCGGCAGAAAAACATCGTGAATGGGGCAACGGACACGGTGATATCACTCCACACTCCGACGATCTATATGAAAACCTGGATGTAGACTATTTAGCCCTAACCGTTTGCCGCGACATCACAAAAACCCCCACCGCTTACTACTTTCCTAGCTCGTTGCTGTGCGAGCTGAACGATCAAGAGATTCACGAACTACTAACAATGGAAGCTGCGTTTATATCCGGCAAAAACGTTAGCGGCTTAAAAAAACGGGTTCGCCAAGTAGTCAAATTTTCCGAAATCTACGGCTTTCAATTTTCGCTGGATTTCCGAATTGATCCGCAGAACGGTGCACGGATGCGCGCGGTAAACGGCGGCCAACATGTCCTAGACAAAATACGTTCTGGCCTTAGCAGCGCAAAAAATCATGTCTCAATTGCTGAAACCGGCACGTTCCTTATCGTGGCCAACCACAAGGTACTGCACGCACGGCCGATGCTGAATCTCGATGCCGACCAGGTTCGTGCCCATGCGAACAACTCCACGTTCAATAATACGCCCCGGCTCTTGTTCCGAAGCAAAGGTCCTAGAAAGCAATACTACGCACTGAATGAAACAGCTTGTACTCGGGAGGCCTGTTAATGGTTGCCGCGCACGTACGCGCCCCATCTTCATCCGGCAACGTATTTAAAGAAGGGGCTCGCGATGCAATCACGTTCGGCGTCGCATTCATCTTTCTTTACCTCTCGATTGGCGCTCTAAGCGCCTCGCAATCACTAACTTTAAGCCAATCCCTTGCAACGACTCTGTTTATATTTTCTACCCCATTACAATTTTTGATAGTACAGAACCATAACGACGGATGGATTTTACTCCCTATCATCGTGGCTCTCAACGCTCGCTTTGTACTACTTTCCGCAACACTTGCGCCGCATATAAGAAATACTTCCACCGCGGCCATCATGGCCTCGTTAGTTCTTATTACGCCTTCGATATTCACCGGATGCGTCACTCGATTTAAACGAAGAGTAGACCACCCATTTAGCTACATGATCGGGTTGGGGCTCCCGATATTTGGCGTGTCGGTTATTTGCACCTATATCGGGTTCGTTGCTGGTGCAAAATTGACGTCGCCAATTATCTATGCAGCCATGACACTCCTGTTACCGTTACAGTTCACCGCGTTGGCTGGTAAACACTGGCCTCACTATGCGGAAGTTTCGGGTTACTGGCTGGGCTTTGTCGCTGCGCCACTGCTGGTCTACTTGTTCAGAGATTACAGCCTGCTCTGCACACCTTTCATAATTGGCGGTTTGATCGTGCTTATTGAAAACAGTTACAAAAAACGAGTCAGGATGGGCTCATGACAATCTGGCTTCTTATCGCATTTTCTGCCTGTACAGCCTTTGCATTTAGGGCCCTGCCCTTCGCCTTCAAAAACAGCAGCGCGCTCACACAAACCCAAGGTTCGTTTTATCGCTTTATCAGCTACAGCGCGCAAGCTATGTTGGGGGTAATCATATACGACACTGCTTTCAACAAGATGGATGCATTAACACTGATACAGCAGTTTCAAATTCTGGACGCGCTGAAACTGTTTCTGCTCGTGGGCACCTTCATCGCAGTCGCCAAAACGAAGAAGATCCTGCCTTCTTTCTTTGCAAGCCTACTCATCTATGTGACAGCGTTCGCTTATCTGAACGGTTAAAAGCAGCCTCCGTCTGGAGAGGTCTAGATCGCGAGCAGTCTTCAACGGGCTGTTCGTGAACTTAAGATCATCAGGCCACCTCGGTACGCGCGTTCTAAACTCCGTGAGCCTTTCCCACACAGCCTCACCCTTGATCTACCCCTCCCCCAAGCCTAATCTAGCGCCACGCAAACGTTTCACCTCTCGCCCTTCGCAACACCGCTGCACCGCCACTCCAGACCAAGGAGGTTCCCGAATGTTCGATTTCCACCCTCAGCTCAAGCAGCGCTTCGCTGCCTTACGCACGGGCGCTGAATTTTTTTCGCTGCGTTATGTGCGCGAGTCCGGCCAGTTCCTGTCGGTGCGCAAGAACGTCGCCGAACCTCCGAGCCTGAGCCGTGACGAAGGTGCGATGTTGACCGTGCGCGTCAACGGCGTCGAAGCCTACGCCGCGACCAACGACCTGTCGCAATCCGGCCTGCAAGCTGCGCTGGAAAAAGCCGAGCAACAAGCCCGCCGACTCAAGCCCCACGCCCTGCTCGACCTGCGCGATCACGCCGTCTCCAGCGACCGCGCCGATTACTTCTCACCGAATTTCGATCAGCCTTTCCCGTCCCTGAGCGACTGCTATCAACTGCTCGGCGCCGAATCCGCGTCCGTGCCCACGGACGAGCGACTGGTGAACTGGCAGGTGAGCATCGGCATCACCAACGTCGAACAGATCTACCTCAGCAGCGCCGGCGCTGAGCTGCGCCAGGCCCAGCGTTTTGTCTACCCGAGCCTGGAAGTCACCGCCTACGACGGCAGTGACAGCCAGACCCGAACCCTGGGCCGTGAAAACTTCGGCCAACAAGGCGGCTTTGATGTGATCAGCCGCTGCGGCCTCGTGGGTGCAGGTCCGAAAGTCGCCGATCAGGCGCTGCAATTGCTGCTGGCACCGAACACCCCGCAAGGCCCGCGCGACCTGTTGTTGATGCCCGACCAGATGATGCTGCAGATCCACGAATCCATCGGTCACCCGCTGGAGCTGGACCGCATCCTCGGTGACGAGCGCAATTACGCCGGCACCAGTTTCGTCAAGGCAGAAGACTTCGGTCATCTGCAATACGGGTCGACACTGCTCAACGTGACCTTCGACCCGGACATCCCCGAGCAGCTCGCCAGCTATGGCCATGACGACGACGGCACTGCCGCCAGCAAGCAACTTCTGATCAAGGAAGGCTTGCTGCTGCGTCCACTGGGCGGTGCGCTGTCGCAATTCCGTGCCGGCATGGACGGCGTCGCCAACAGCCGCGCCTGCGGCTGGAATCGCCCGCCGATCGATCGCATGGCCAACCTGAACATCGAGCCTGGCGACCAGCCGCTTGAGCAACTGATCGGCAACATCGAGCACGGTATTTTGATGAGCACCAACCGTTCCTGGTCGATCGACGATGCACGCAACAAATTCCAGTTCGGTTGCGAATGGGCTCAGTTGATTGAAAACGGCGAACTCAAAGGCGTGGTGAAAAACCCGAACTACCGGGCGATTTCCGCACAGTTCTGGAAAAGCCTCAGCGCCGTTGGCGACGCCAGCACCTTCAAGGTTCTGGGCACGCCGAACTGCGGCAAGGGCGAGCCGAATCAGGTGATCCGTGTCGGCCATGCGTCCCCGGCCTGTGTGTTCAGCAATGTGGATGTGTTTGGGGGAGACGCCTGATGACTACGTCAAACAATCAGGCCGATGGGTTCAAGGCCTTGGTCAACTGGCTGCGCGACGCGATTCGCGAACCGGAACAATTCACCCTCAGCTACGCCGCCGAGTCGTCGGCCTTTGTACGTTTTAACCACGCCAAGGTGCGTCAGGCCGGACAGGTTCAGCAGGCGAGTGTCGGTTTCAAACTGATCAACGAGGGGCGGCATGCCGACCTCGACATCACGCTGTCGGGCGACGCTGAAGTCGACCTCCAGCGTTTGGCCGAAGGGCTGCAACAGTTGCGCGACACCCTGCCGCTGCTGCCGCAGGATCCATACCTGCTGCTCAATCACAACGGCTGGCAGAGCAAGAACGTACAGGCGCATCCGCTGCCGGACACCGAGCAAGTGGTCGCCGAAATCGCCCAGGCTGCCGAAGGCCTGGACCTGGTCGGCTTCTACGCTGCAGGTCCGATCAGTCGCGGTTTCGCCAGTTCTTCAGGCGCGTTCGGCTGGCACCAGGCCAACAGCTTCAACTTCGACTTCAGCCTGTTTCATGCAAACGGCCAGGCGGTAAAAGCCAGCTATGCCGGGCATGACTGGAGCAGCGAAGGGTTTGCCCGGCGCTTCCAGCAGGCACGTGAGCAGCTTGAATTCCTGGGTCGTCCATTGCGTACGTTGGCACCGGGTCAGTATCGCGCTTACCTGGCGCCGGCCGCGCTGGAAGAGATCATGGGCATGTTGTCCTGGGGTGGCTTCTCTGCGCAGTCGATTGCCAGCAAGAGCAGCCCGCTGCAGAAACTTTACGCGGGCGACCATTCGTTCAGTCCGCTGGTGTCCCTCGACGAGCACGTCAGCGGCTCGTTGAGCCCGGCCTTTTCGGGTGAGGGGTATCCACGCAGTGACCTGAAGCTGATCGTCGAAGGCAAGGCTGGCGCGCAATTGGTCGGTTCACGCAGCGCCGCCGAATACGGCCTGACGGCCAACGGCGCCAGCGGCGGCGAATCGCCGACCGCGCTGAATATGGCGCCAGGCGCACTGCCGGACTCGGAGATCCTCAAGCAGTTGGGCACGGGTTTGTACATCAGCAACCTCTGGTACCTGAACTACTCGGACCAGCCGGGAGCACGCATGACCGGGATGACACGGTTTGCGACGTTCTGGGTCGAGAACGGCGAGATACAGGCGCCGGTCAGCACCATGCGTTTTGATGACAGTGCTTACAGCCTGCTGGGTTCGCAGCTGGAAGCGTTGACCGAAGAGCGCGAGCTGTTGCTGTCGGCGAGCACCTACAGTCAGCGGGCCACGGCATCGGCGTTGTTGCCGGGTGCACTGATCAGAAAACTCACGTTGACCCTGTAAACGCACGCCCTGCAGGAGCGTCGACCGGCCGCTCCTGCAGGATCGGTGTGTTATTCAAATTGACAAGAGGTCCCATGCCCAACCGCCTGCCTCTCGACGCCGTCACCGCCCGCTGGTTGCCGTGGGTCGTCGCCATTGCCTTCTTCATGCAGTCCCTCGACGGGACCATCCTCAACACGGCCCTGCCGGCCATGGCCCGCGACCTGGCGGAAGACCCATTGCGCATGCAAGGCGTAATCATTGCCTACATGCTCACCGTCGCCCTTCTGATCCCCGCCTCAGGCTGGATTGCCGATCGCTTCGGCACCAAGAAAATCTTCTTCGGCGCGATCCTGTTGTTCAGTTTCGGCTCATTGCTCTGCGCCCTGTCGAGCAGCCTGAGCATGCTGATCGGCGCCCGAGTAATTCAGGGCCTGGGCGGTGCGCTGATGCTCCCGGTCGGACGACTGGTGGTGCTGCGTGCCTACCCGCGCTCGGAACTGGTGCGGATCATGGGCTTCATCACCATTCCCGGCCTGCTCGGCCCGTTGATCGGCCCGACCATGGGTGGCTGGATGGTCGAATACCTGACGTGGCACTGGATCTTCCTGATCAACCTGCCGGTCGGCGCCGTCGGTTGCTACGCGGTGTGGAAATTCATCCCCGACCTTCGCGGCACTGAACGCACGCGGTTCGATAGCCTCGGTTTCTTGCTGTTTGGCGCGGCGATGGTGCTGATCACCGTCGCCATGGAAGGCCTCGGCGAACTGCACCTGCCGCACCTGCGCGTGATGTTGCTGTTGTTCGGCGGCATGGCGTGCCTCGCGGCGTACTGGCTGCGCGCCGGGCACATCGATAATCCGCTGTTTGCACCGTCGCTGTTCAAGACCCGAACGTTTGCCGTGGGCATTCTCGGCAACCTGTTCGCCCGCCTGGGCAGCGGCGCCTTGCCGTTCCTGGTGCCGTTGCTGCTGCAAGTGGCGTTGGGCTACTCACCCTCTCAGGCGGGGATGAGCATGTTGCCGCTGGCCGCTGCGGCGATGGTTGCCAAGTCCGTGGCGCGGCCGCTGATCGAGCGCCTCGGTTATCGCATCGTGCTGACCGGCAACACATTGGCGCTGGGGTTGATGCTGGCAAGCATGGGGCTGGTCAGCGAGCAGACGCCCTATTGGCTGCTGCTGGGCATGCTGGCGGTTCTCGGCGCAATCAACTCCTTGCAGTTCACCGCGATGAACACCGTGACCCTGATCGACCTCGACGACGCCAGCGCCAGCAGCGGCAACAGCCTGCTGTCGGTGGTCGCGCAATTGTCCTTGAGCCTGGGCGTTGCGTGCGCCGGTGCGCTGCTTGGCGGGTTCACGGCAGAGGTCGGAAACGATGGCGTGGACACGGTGCTGGGCGCGTTCCAACTGACCTTCGTGACGGTCGGAATCATGGCGATGCTGGCTGCAACGATCTTCTCGCAGCTGTCAAAGGAAGACGGACGGCGTGTCAAACGTCCGGAAGAACACATCGAACCTTAGGGCCAATGGCCACGGGACTGATACACTGCGCGACATTTTGTTTTGCAGGCCCGTCCCGTGACCACCATCGCCACCGCTTTTAATACTTTGCCGCTGTCCGCTGCCATGCTGGCTAACCTCGACTCTTTGGGTTATGCCGAGATGACGCCGATCCAGGCGCAAAGCTTGCCGGTGATCCTGAAAGGGATGGACCTGATCGCCCAGGCCAAGACCGGCAGCGGCAAGACCGCGGCCTTCGGTATCGGCCTGCTGAACCCGATCAATCCGCGCTTCTTCGGTTGCCAGGCACTGGTCATCTGCCCGACTCGCGAGCTGGCGGACCAGGTCGCCAAGGAACTCCGTCGTCTGGCCCGCGCCGAAGACAACATCAAGATCCTGACCCTGTGCGGCGGCGTAGCGTTCGGCCCGCAGATCGGCTCGCTGGAGCACGGCGCGCATATCATCGTCGGCACGCCGGGTCGCATCCAACAGCACCTGCGCAAGGGCTCGCTGATCCTTCACGGCTTGAACACCCTGATTCTCGACGAAGCCGACCGTATGCTCGACATGGGTTTCTACGATTCCATCGAAGAAATCATTGCGCAGTGCCCGGAACGCCGCCAGACCCTGCTGTTCTCCGCCACGTACCCGGTGGGCATCAAGCAGTTGGCCTCCAAGTTCATGCGCAACCCGCAGCAAGTGAAAGCCGAGGCGTTCCACGACGACACGCAGATCGAGCAGCGCTTCTACGAGATTTCCCCGGAAGAGCGCATGGACGCCGTGGTCAAGGTCCTCGCACATCATCGTCCGGCATCCTGCGTGGCCTTCTGCTTCACCAAGCAGCAGGTTCAGGAAACCGTTGATCACCTGACCGCCAAAGGCATCTCCGCCGTCGGCCTGCACGGCGATCTGGAACAGCGTGATCGTGACCAGGTGCTGGCGATGTTCGCCAACCGCAGCACTTCGGTACTGGTCGCCACCGACGTCGCCGCTCGCGGTCTGGACATCGATGCGCTGGACATGGTGATCAACGTCGAATTGGCCCGTGATTCGGAAATCCACATTCACCGCGTTGGCCGTACCGGTCGTGCGGGTGAGAAAGGCATTGCAATCAGCCTGGTCGCCCCGTCCGAAGCGCACCGCGCCCAAGCCATCGAGCAACTGCAGAAGTCGCCGTTGAGCTGGGATCAGCTGGACAACCTCAAGTCCCAGGGCGGCGGTCCGTTGCTGCCGCAGATGAGCACGCTGGTTATCGGCGCCGGCCGTAAAGACAAGGTGCGTCCGGGTGACATCCTCGGTGCATTGACCGGCGATGCCGGCATTCCGGGTGCGCAGGTTGGCAAGATTGCGATTTTCGATTTCCAGGCGTACGTGGCCGTGGAACGCGGGATCGCCAAGCAAGCCTTGCAGCGCCTGAATGACGGCAAGATCAAAGGCCGTTCGCTGCGCGTTCGCATCCTCTAAGAACGCCGCGCCCCGTGTGGGAGCTGGCCTGCCAGCGATGGCATCGACTCGGTCTGACGGGTAAACCGAGTGGATGCCATCGCTGGCAGGCCAGCTCCCACATTTGATTGCATTCCAGATCAGCTCTTGTGTGAGGACACCGTTTTGCGCTCTACCGAAGTCGTGATCATTGGCGCTGGCGCCGCAGGGTTGATGTGTGCACTGACCGCCGCCGGGCGCGGGCGCAAGGTGATGTTGCTCGACCACGCGAACAAGGCCGGCAAGAAAATCCTGATGTCGGGCGGTGGCCGCTGCAATTTCACCAACATGTACACCGAACCGGGCAATTTCCTCTCGCAGAACGAACATTTCTGCAAATCCGCACTGGCGCGCTACACGCAGTGGGACTTCATTGGCATGGTCGCCAAGCACGGCGTGCCGTACTACGAGAAGAAACTCGGCCAACTGTTCTGCGATAACAAATCCAGCGACATCCTCGAGATGCTGCTCAGCGAATGCGCTCAGGTCGGTGTCAGCCTGCACCTGGACACCTCGATCCAGACCATCGAGAAGCTGGAGAGCGGTTACCTGCTGGACACCACGCTGGACCAGATCACCTGTGAATCGTTGGTGATCGCCACCGGCGGTCTGTCGATCCCGACCTTGGGCGCCACCGGTTTCGGTTATCAGGTCGCCAAGCAGTTTGGCCACGAACTGTTGCCAACCCGCGCCGGCCTGGTGCCGTTCACCATCACCGATCAGCTCAAGGAGCTTTGCACCGAGCTGTCCGGTACGTCGGTCGATTGCCTGGTGAGCTGCAACGACCAGAGTTTTCGCGAGAACATCCTGTTTACCCATCGCGGCCTCAGCGGCCCGGCGATTTTGCAGATTTCCTCGTTCTGGGAATCCGGCGACGCGGTAGAGATCAACCTGATGCCGGATCACGACGTGCCGAGCTGGCTGCAAGAGCAGCAAGCCGAACGTCCGAACAGCGAACTGAAAACCCTGCTTGGCGAGATCTTCACCAAGAAGATGGCCAACCTTTTGGCGGACAACTGGTTCGTCTCCAAACCGATGAAGCAATACACCCACGCGGAAATTGCCGACATCGCGGAGAAACTGGCGAGCTGGAAAGTGGTGCCGGCCGGAACCGAAGGCTATCGCACGGCGGAAGTGACCTTGGGCGGCGTCGATACCAACGAGGTGTCGTCCAAGACCATGGAGTCGCTGAAAAGCCCTGGTTTGTACTTCATCGGCGAAGTGCTGGATGTCACCGGGCATCTGGGTGGTTTCAACTTCCAGTGGGCCTGGGCATCGGGTTACGCCGCCGCGCAGTACGTCTGATACACACACATCAAAATGTGGGAGCCTGCTCGCGATAGCGGTGTGTCAGTCAACATAAATGCCATCTAATCCACCGCTATCGCGAGCAGGCTCGCGCCCACATTTTGATGTGTGTAGGTTTTGAAGGAACAGATTTTGCTGTCAGATGTGATCGGCGCCATTGCGTCGGCGTCATTACTGGCTCAATTTAGCGTCATTGCCTCGGAAGGCCTTCGCACTTCATGCCATCGACCCCTTTTCATCAGTCTCTGCGCCGTCTCTGGGCGCTGGATAAATTCAGTTACAGCGTGCGGGTGTTCATCGCCCTGACCGGCAGCATGGCGTTGTGTTGGTATCAGGATGAAATGGGGCTGCTGATCCCGTTGTTCCTGGGGATCATCGCCAGCGCCCTGGCCGAAACCGACGACAGTTGGCAGGGCCGCCTCAATTCACTGGCCGTGACGCTGGTGTGCTTCATCGTCGCGGCCCTGTCCGTCGAACTGCTCTTCCCCTACCCCATCCTCTTCATCATCGCTTTCGCGTTGGCAAGTTTCTGCCTGACCATGCTCGGTGCGCTCGGCGAACGTTATGGCGCGATTGCCTCGGCGACGTTGATTCTGTCGGTCTACACCATGATCGGCGTGGACCAGCGCGGCGGCGCGGTGACCGATTTCTGGCACGAACCGGTGCTGCTGGTGGCCGGCGCGGCGTGGTACGGCTTGCTCTCGGTGTTGTGGCAGGCGATGTTTTCCAATCAGCCGGTGCAGCAGAGCCTGGCGCGGCTATTCCGTGAATTGGGCTTTTACCTGAAGCTGAAGTCGTCGCTGTTCGAGCCGATCCGGCAGATGGACGTGGAAGCGCGGCGGCTGGAACTGGCCCAGCAGAACGGTCGGGTCGTCGCGGCCCTGAACGCCGCCAAGGAAATCATTCTGCACCGGGTCGGCAACGGTCGACCGGGCTCGAAAGTCAGCCGCTACCTGAAGCTCTACTTTCTTGCTCAGGACATCCACGAACGCGCCAGTTCCTCGCACTACCCGTACAACGCGCTGGCCGACGCCTTTTTCCACAGCGACGTGCTGTTCCGCTGTCAGCGCCTGCTACGCCAGCAGGGCAAGGCTTGCCGGGCGCTGGCGGAATCGATCCAGATGCGCCAGCCGTTCATCTATGACGCCAGTTTCGCCGAAGCCCTCAGCGACCTGCACGCGTCCCTTGAACATCTGCGCATCCAGAGCAATCCAGCCTGGCGCGGACTGCTGCGATCCTTGCGCGCACTGGCCGCCAACCTTGGCACGCTTGACCGCTTGCTCAGCGACGCGAGCAACCCCGACGCCCTCGCCGACGCCACCGACAGCAGCCTGCTCGACCGTTCGCCACGCAGCCTCAAGGATGTCTGGATTCGCTTGCGCACGCAGCTGACGCCGACCTCGCTGCTGTTCCGCCACGCCCTGCGCTTGCCCCTGGCGTTGAGCATCGGCTACGGCATGGTGCATTTGATTCACCCCTCGCAAGGTTACTGGATCATCCTCACCACGCTGTTCGTCTGCCAACCGAACTACGGCGCGACCCGCCGCAAGCTCGGTCAGCGGATCATCGGCACCGCCATCGGCCTGACCGTGGCGTGGGCGCTGTTCGATCTGTTCCCGAATCCGCTGATCCAGTCGTGTTTCGCCATCGCCGCCGGCGTGGTGTTCTTTATCAACCGCACCACCCGCTACACCCTGGCCACGGCCGCGATCACGCTGATGGTGCTGTTCTGCTTCAATCAGGTCGGCGATGGTTATGGGCTGTTCCTGCCGCGACTGTTCGATACCTTGCTCGGCAGCCTGATCGCCGGCCTGGCGGTGTTCCTGTTTCTTCCGGACTGGCAGGGCCGACGCCTGAACAAGGTGCTGGCCAACACCCTGACCTGCAACAGCATTTACCTGCGCCAGATCATGCAGCAATACGCTGCCGGCAAGAGCGACGACCTGGCTTATCGCCTGGCCCGACGCAACGCGCACAACGCCGATGCGGCGCTGTCGACGACGCTCGCCAACATGCTGATGGAGCCGGGGCATTTCCGTAAGGAAGCGGATGTAGGGTTCCGTTTCCTGGTGCTGTCGCACACCTTGCTCAGCTATTTGTCAGGACTGGGTGCACACCGTGAAACCCAGTTGCCGGCGGAGGTGCGCGAACACTTGATCGAAGGGGCCGGCGTGAAACTGGCGACCAGCATCGATGAGATCGCTCAAGGGTTGGCGAGCAAACTGCCGATTGCGATTCAGAGCGATGAAGAAGAGGCACTGGCCAATGAGCTGGAACAAATGCCGGACGAGATCGACGAGGGGCAGCGATTGGTGCAGACGCAGTTGGCGTTGATCTGCCGGCAGTTGGGGCCATTACGGACGTTGGCGGCGCATCTCATCAAGGACACCAGCGAGGATTGAAATCTGTGGTGGCTGGCGGGCCTCATCGCTGGCAAGCCAGCTCCCACAGGGGCACATGTGCTGTGTCCGGAATTGCATGCACGCCATGAATCCATTGTGGGAGCCGGCCTGCCCGCGATGAGGCCATCAGCAACAGCGCAAAATCCGGATCAGCCCACTCACATCCCATGCTCCTTCATCAACCGCTCATAACTGCCATCCGCCTTCATCTCGGCAATCTCCCGATCAAAACCCGCCACGATCTGTTCGTGATGCGGATGTTTCAGGCTGACCAGAATGTGCAGGCTGTTCTCGCTCAACGGCTTGGGCAGGAATTCCACGGCATTGCGCACCTTGGCTGGCTCCCGAGCCAGGTAGTAACGCGCGACGTATTCGTCCTCCAGCGTCAGCTTGACCCGATCGGCAGCGAGCATGCGCACGGCCATGGCGAAACTGTGCACCGGAACTTTCTGTAGCGAGACGTCCTCATCGAACGCCGGTGAATAGGCGTAACCGCGCACCACTGCAATCGGGTAAGTGTGCAGTTGTTGCAGGTTGTTGTATTCGATTGGTGCGTCTTTGCGCTTGAGGAAACGCACGCGGTTGAGCAAGTACTCGCCGGAAAACTGGCCGAGCTTGGTGCGTTCTTCGGTATACCAGGCATTCACCAGCACATCGTAACGACCCTCGCCCACACCCAGCAGGGCGCGCGCCCAGGGCACCTGTTCAAAGTCACTGGCATAGCCGGCCCGCGCCAGCGCGGTACTGACGATGTCTGTGGCCAGCCCGCCGTTGACCAGTGTGGCGTCGGAAAAGGGTGGCCATGAATCGGCGACCAATCGCAGCTTTTCCGCTGCGGCACTCTGAGTCAGCAACAGCAATCCGATCAAGGCCAAAGCTCGATGCACTCGCGGCATGCTCGAAAATCCTTAGCGGGCGGCTGCCCGACGTTTCAGCCAAAACTCCCAGGCCCCGTACCGGCGAAACCCAAGTACTGACATTAGCTCATCAAAGCCACTGCGCAGCGCTTCATCCCAGATTACACAAAGAAGACAACGCCGCGCGAAATGAATGATGGCATTTTGGCCTTTCTCACAGACTCCCCAGCCTTAAAGACATCTTCCGTCCAGGCGATTAGTATCGAATCGACTTGGTCAACGGAATGTGAAGATGACAATCGATTGGATCTGCAAGCACCACAGCGATCTGGGCAAAGAGCAGCTGTACGCCATTCTGCAGCTACGCGCAGAGGTCTTCGTTGTGGAGCAGAAATGCGTCTATCAGGACGTGGACGGCCAGGATCTGGAGGGTGACACCTGCCACTTGATGGCCTGGAACGGTGATCGGCTGGTGGCGTACCTGCGCTTGCTCGACCCGGAACTACAGGGCGGCGATGTAGTGATCGGCCGGGTACTTACCGCCCCGGAGGCGCGCGGCAAAGGGTTGGGGCACGAACTGATCGTCCAGGCGTTGAAGCAGGCGGAAAAACGCTGGCCTGAGGTGCCGGTTTATTTGTCGGCCCAAGCGCATTTGCAGGGGTATTACGGGCGGTACGGATTTGTCGTCGCGGGTGAGGAATACCTCGAGGATGGTATTCCGCATATCGGGATGCGTCGTCCTTGAGGGCCCTATCGCGGGCAAGCCAGCTCCTGCAGGATTTGCGTGGCCGCCGGATTTGCACACGGCGCATCCCTTGCAGGAGCGGGCTTGCCCGCGATGGCGTCATAACTGGCACCGCAAATTTCAGGGATACTCCAACACCGCTTTGATCTGCCGCAGATTGCGCTCGATCCACCCCCGGTCAATCGCTCCCCACTCGCGAATCCGATAACGCCCGGCATGATTGCGCGCGCCCTCTTCCTGCTCGAACTCGCAAATAATGTCCAGATCCGCCAACGCAGCAATGGTGTCCTGCGCCGTGCGCCGGGGCATGCCGGTCGCTTCGGTCAATGCCGGAACGCTGCTGGCCAACCCGCTGTCGATCAGGTACGCCACGTATAACCGGCGATAGAAGCTGCTTTTGGTTTTGCTCACGTCCATCCATACACTCCTTCGGCTACTGCATATCCCGCCACGTCAGGTACACCCGCAAATCGAATTCGACCTGGTGATACCCCGGCAACATGTGTTCGCACAATTTGTAGAACGCCTTGTTGTGATCCGATTCCTTGAAGTGCGCCAGCTCATGCACCACGATCATTTTCAGAAACTCGCAAGGCGCTTCCTTGAACAGCGAAGCCACGCGAATTTCCTTCTTGGCCTTGAGTTTGCCGCCCTGCACTCGCGAGATGGTGGTGTGCAGACCGAGGGCACGGTGGGTCAGGTCCAGACGATTGTCGAACAACACTTTGTCGATGGCCGGGGCGTTACGCAGGTATTCCTGCTTGAGGTCGAGGGCAAAGGCATAGAGCGCCTTGTCACTCTGAACGTCGTGCTTTTGCGGGTATCGCTTATCCAGGTAATCGCCCAGCCGACCTTCGGTGATCAGCCCGCGCACCTGGTCCTGCAATTCAACGGGATAGGCCTGGAGGTATTTCAACGCAGTCATCGGAGCGGGCAACATCAATTATTGAAAGGCCGCCAGTGTAGCGAATTCAATCGATCAACGCGCTCCAGTCGAACGGCTGCAAAAAGTCTGCGACGTCCTCAGCCATCATCGGCCGAGCGACCAGGAAACCTTGCACATACTCGCAACCATTGGCTTGCAGCCATTCATATTGCTCGACCGTCTCAACCCCTTCAGCGATCACCAGCATTCCGTATTGTTTGCACAGGTCGATCACACTGCGCACCAGTGCCGCATCCCGTGAAGACGCTGGCAAGCGAGCGATGAGATGGCGATCAAGCTTGAGCGTGTCCAGCTCCAGGTCCCGCAAATGTGACAACGAGCACGGCCCGGAACCGAAATCGTCCAGCGCCACCCGCACCCCCAGATTACGCAGCAGGCGCAGTTGTTTGCGGGTTTCCTCGGGGTTATGCATCAAGGCCTCTTCCGTGACCTCGACTTCCAGATGCCGCGCCTGCAAGCCATGGCGCTCCAGCACCTGACGCAACTCGGTGACCAGGTTGGGCATGCCGAACTGTGTACTGCTCAAACTGACGCCCAGCACCAAGTCCTCGGCAAACAAGGTTTCCCAGGCTTTGCGTTGCCCGGCGCCGCGATGATAAATCCAGCTGCCCAGACGACTGATCAACCGCGCCTCTTCCAGCAACGGCAAAAACAGCCCGGGCGGCACGTCGCCGACACTTGGATGCTGCCAGCGCAGCAGTGCCTCGAACCCGCGAATCCGCCCTCCGGCAATGGCTACCTGCGGCTGATACACCAGATTGAAATCGCGGTTTTCGATGGCAGTGCGCACACTTTCTTCGAGCATCAACCGTGAACGCGCCCGGCCGTTCATTTCATGGTCATAGAAGCGATATTGCTGACGCCCGGCACGCTTGGCTTCGTACATCGCGATGTCGGACGCTCGCAGCAAACCATCGAGATTGGCCCCGCAATCCGGAAACGTGGCGATGCCGATACTGGCGCCAAGGGCGATGTCCAGACCCTCAATCTGCTGACAGATCGACACCCGTTCAATCAGCTTCTCGGCAATCTTCGCCGCCTGCTCGGGAAACTCCAGATCGAGCAGCGCCGTGAACTCATCGCCGCCCATGCGCGCCAGAATGTCGAACGGCCGCAAACACGCCTTCAACTGCTCGGAGACCCAGCGCAACACGCGGTCGCCGGCATCGTGGCCGAGGGAATCGTTGACCCGCTTGAACCCGTCGAGATCGAGGTACAACAACACCCACGCGCTGTCGGAACGTTCGCCGCGCAGCAGCAGGTTCTCCACGGTCTGATAAAACCCCCGGCGGTTGAGCAACCCGGTCAAAGGGTCGGTCACCGCCTGGAATTCCAGTTGCTGATGCAGGTGGCGCACCACCGACATGTCCAGCACCGTCACCACCATCGCACATTGTTCGGTGGGCAGCGGTGCGCAAGACAGCGCCACGGGCACCTGCTGGCCGGGAGCCGTACGCAACAGCGCATCATGCAGGCGCAAGGTTTCGCCGCGCTTGTAGCCGGCGAGTAGCTCGGAATCGGCCCAGATCGGTATATGTGGCTTTTGCAGGTAATCCAGAAACTCTTTGCCTTGCAGGTCTTGCAGTTTGGCATTGAGCAGCCGCGACATCGCCGGGTTGGCAAAGCGGATCAGCCCGTCCTCGCCGACGACCAGGATGCCTTCGGCGGCGTTATCCAGCACCGACGCATTAAAGGCGCGCGCGACCTCCAGATCGTGGCTCAGACGCTGCAACGCCCGACGATTGCGCTGATGCTCGAGCAGTGCCTGGACTTTGGGCTTGAGAATTTGCGGGTCGAACGGTTTGAACAGGTAATCCACCGCACCGCTGGCATAGCCCTTGATCACGGCGTCCTGGGACTGTTCATTGGCGGTAAGGAAAATGATCGGCGTCAGGCAGGTGCGCTGGCTGCCGCGCATCAGGCGCGCGACTTCAAAGCCGTCCATGCCCGGCATCTGCACATCCAGCAGCACCAGGTCGATATCGTGCTCGAGTAAAAGGCTGAGGGCTTCGAAACCGGACGCAGCAGTGATGACCTGCCAGTCCTGGCGCTGCAGCAACGCGCGCATGCTGATCAGGTTTTCAGGGTAATCATCGACGATTAAAAGGGTTGAGCTGCCTTCGGCTGGCGGGGGTTGCGCGCATTCCATGCTGCTTCTCTATGTCGGGGCGTCAGGCCGGTTTCTCGTGAAAACCGGACAAGTAACAAGCCTTCACTCTAGACCGGGATCTGCAAAAGCAGAAGGTGTCAGTACGCCATCATTTAACCAAAGGGTTCATTTGCCGACTAACGGTCGCCTCTACAGCCCGCTAAAACCGGGAAAGATGGCCTTTTAACAGGATTTTGACGTCATCCATCTGTCAGACAGACGTTAACAAAATGGCCTTCTACGCTTATAAAGACCGCCCTCCAAGGCGCGTGCTAGAGCTTCTGGTACGTCCGTGCTGCAAAAATCCGTGGAAGCTTTGCCTATGATCGATCTCGCATCCTGGAACCTCAGTGTTCCCGTCGGCAACCCGCCGTACACCGTTGAAACAGCCAAACTGGTGAATGGTTTCAAGGATCAATACTTCAATTCCGACACCGGCACCCTGTTTTTCTGGTCCCCAGTGACCGGTACGAAAACCGAAAACGCGAAATATCCGCGCACCGAACTGCGGGAAACCTACAGTAACGGCACCCTGAAAAACTGGTATTACCCGGACGCCGACAATTCCTTGCGTGCCACCCTGGCGGTGAACCAGGTGCCGAGCTCGGGCAAAATCGTCATTGGCCAGATCCACGCCTATGAAAGCCAGAAGCCCATGGTCAAGGTCGAGTATCAGTACAAGACCAGCAGCAAGACCGGCAACATCGTCGCCAAAGTGCGCATGCACCCTGATGATGATGAAGGCCGGGTGATCACCATCGCCACCGGCGTGAAGCTGGACCACGAATTTTCCTACCTCATCCACCTGAGCCCCGGCGGGGCGCTGGGCATCAGTGCCGCCGGTTACCAATGGGACACCAACATCAGCGCGACGTGGCGGGTCAAACCGCTGTACTTCAAAGCCGGGGTGTATGTGCAGGACAACACCGGGTACACCAGTGAAGGCGGGAAAGTGACGTTCAGCAAGCTGGATATTGATCACGATAAATAGCATCACCCACAAAAAACCCGCCTGTCTCGGCGGGTTTTTTGTGCAACTCAAACGCTGGAGGCTTAGTTGACCTTGGCGTTCAACTCACCTTTCAGATAACGCTGATACATCGCTTCCAGCGAGATCGGCTTGATCTTCGAAGCGTTGCCGGCGGTACCGAAGGCTTCGTAGCGAGCGATACACACATCACGCATCGCCGTTACAGTCGCGCCGAAGAACTTACGCGGGTCGAACTCGCTCGGGTTAGTGGCCATCAGGCGACGCATCGCACCGGTGGATGCCAAGCGCAGGTCGGTGTCGATATTGACCTTGCGCACGCCGTGCTTGATGCCTTCGACGATTTCTTCAACCGGCACACCGTAGGTTTCTTTGATGTCGCCGCCGTACTGGTTGATGATCGCCAGCCAGTCTTGCGGAACCGAAGACGAACCGTGCATCACCAGATGGGTATTCGGGATGCGCTTGTGGATCTCTTTGATGCGGTCGATGGCCAGCACGTCGCCGGTAGGCGGCTTGGTGAACTTGTACGCGCCGTGGCTGGTGCCGATGGCGATGGCCAGGGCGTCGACCTGGGTGCGCTTGACGAAGTCAGCGGCTTCTTCCGGGTCGGTCAGCATCTGGCTGTGATCCAGAACGCCTTCGGCGCCGATGCCGTCTTCTTCACCGGCCATGCCGGTTTCCAGCGAACCCAGGCAGCCCAGCTCGCCTTCTACCGAGACGCCGCAAGCGTGCGCCAAGGCCACGGTTTGTTGGGTAACGCGGATGTTGTAGTCGTAGTCGGTCGGGGTCTTGCCGTCTTCGCCCAGGGAACCGTCCATCATGACCGAGCTGAAGCCCAGTTGGATGGAGCGCTGGCAGACGTCAGGGCTGGTGCCGTGGTCCTGGTGCATGCACACCGGGATGTGCGGGAATTCTTCGATTGCCGCGAGGATCAGGTGACGCAGGAACGGCGCGCCGGCGTATTTGCGAGCACCGGCCGAAGCCTGGACGATCACCGGGGAGTCAGTCTTGTCAGCGGCTTCCATGATGGCGCGCATCTGCTCAAGGTTGTTGACGTTGAAGGCTGGAACGCCGTAACCGAATTCGGCTGCGTGGTCCAACATCTGGCGCATGCTGATAAGTGCCATTGTGTGTGTCTCTCCCGGTTTGGGTCGTTAATCGTGCCAGCCTGCCGGAGCGGCGGCGGCTATTCAAGTTATTGCAGATCGGGGGTTAGGCCCGGGCTGCGAATTCGGTGTTGCCTGAATCTGAGAACTGCCCGGAACCCTTGTGGGAGCGTGGCGTGTCAATTACTGCGCTTTACAACCGCGGCCGATCAAATCGTTGGTGGCTACCCAGTAAACCAGGCCTTCCTCACCTTTTATGTGAAGCGCCAGCATGTCGTTGCTGTACAGCGAACCTTCGGCGCCCGGCTCGAGCTTCAAGCGATAGACCTGATCGGCCCCGCCGAGGCGCACGTCGACGGCCTTGCGGCTGTCGTCGGTGTAGCGCCAAACCACTTTGGCCTGACTGTCGCAGGTCCAGGTGATCCAGCTGTCCGTCGATTCGGCCGGCTTGAACAGGTTGAAATTCGAGCAACCTGCCAGCAGAGCCAGCGCCGTAATGGCGATAAAACCTTTCATCCGTGTTCCTCGACCGACGGCGCACGCTGTCAGCCCTGAGTAAGGAGTCAGACCCGTCAAGGGCAACCACGTTCCTTGGCGGGGGTCTGTGTTTCGTATTTGTCCAGTCCGTCAGGCCCGGAACGCTTGTTGAGCACCGGATTGGTTTCCGCTTGCCAGTCAGCCTGGTAGCAGCCTTTCTCCACCGACTGCGGCGCAGGGTCCGGCTTGGCTTTCGGGTTACTCCCGCAAGCGGCCAGCGAACCCGCAACGATCAACAGCGCTAGCGTCTTGACCATGTGAACACTCCCTTGCCTGGCCAAATCAGCGACCTCAGGCCTTGGCCCGACTTTCCAGGACTTCAACCGCCGGCAACACCTTACCTTCGACGAATTCAAGGAATGCGCCGCCACCGGTAGAAATGTAGGAGATCTGATCCGCAACGCCATATTTGTCGATGGCCGCCAGGGTGTCGCCGCCGCCCGCGATGGAGAACGCCGAGCTTTCCGCGATGGCATGGGCCAGCACTTTGGTGCCGTTACCGAACTGGTCGAATTCGAACACGCCGACCGGGCCGTTCCACAGAATGGTCTTGGACGACTTCAGCAGCTCGGCGAAATTCGCCGCGGTCTGCGGGCCGATGTCCAGGATCATGTCGTCTGCCGCGACGTCGGCGATCAGCTTGACGGTCGCGGTGGCGCTTTCAGCGAATTCCTTGGCAACGACAACGTCCACCGGCAGAGGCACGCTGACTTTCGCAGCGATTTCGCGGGCGGTGTCCAGCAGGTCCGGCTCGTACAGGGATTTGCCGACCGGATGACCGGCAGCGGCCAGGAAGGTGTTGGCAATGCCGCCGCCGACGATCAGCTGGTTGCAGATCTGGCTCAGGCTGTTCAGCACGTCGAGTTTGGTCGAGACCTTGGAGCCGGCAACGATGGCGGCCATTGGCTGGGCCGGGGCGCCGAGGGCTTTGCCCAGTGCGTCCAGTTCAGCGGCCAGCAGCGGGCCAGCGGCGGCGACTTTGGCGAACTTGGCGACGCCATGGGTCGAACCCTCGGCGCGGTGCGCGGTGCCGAAGGCGTCCATCACGAACACGTCGCACAGGGCGGCGTATTGCTGGGCCAGTTCGTCAGCGTTCTTTTTCTCGCCTTTGTTGAAGCGCACGTTTTCGAACAGGACGATGTCGCCGGCCTTCACGTCAACGCCGCCCAGGTAATCGGCCACCAGCGGCACTTCACGGCCCAGAGCCTTGCTCAGGTAGTCGGCGACTGGCTTGAGGCTGTTCTCGGCCGAGAACTCGCCTTCGGTCGGGCGGCCAAGGTGCGAGCAGACCATCACGGCCGCGCCTTTTTCCAGGGCCAGCTTGATGGTCGGCAGCGAGGCCAGGATTCGCGCATCGCTGGTGACAACACCGTCCTTGACTGGGACGTTGAGGTCTTCGCGGATCAGTACGCGCTTACCTTGCAGATCGAGGTCGGTCATCTTCAACACGGTCATGGGTCGCATTTCCTACTGTTTTGGAGAGGCAGCTGTTTGCAGATAGTGTTCTGCAACGTCCAGCATTCGGTTGGCAAAACCCCATTCGTTGTCGAACCAGGCCAGGATGTTCACCAGCCGCGGGCCGGAAACTCGAGTCTGACTGGCATCGACGATCGCCGAATGTGGGTCATGGTTGAAATCGCAACTGGCGTGAGGCAACTCGGTGTAGGCCAGCAGGCCTTTGAGCGGGCCGCTGGTGGCAGCCTCGCGCAGAATCCGGTTGACCTCGGTGGCGTCGGTGTCGCTCACGGTCTGCATCGTAATGTCGAGGCAAGACACGTTAACCGTCGGCACCCGCACGGCTTTGGCCTGAATTCTCCCGGCAAGTTCCGGCAACAGGCGCTCGATGCCACGCGCCAGACCAGTGGACACCGGAATCACCGATTGAAACGCCGAACGCGTGCGGCGCAGGTCTTCGTGATGATAGGCGTCAATGACAGGCTGATCGTTCATCGCCGAGTGGATGGTGGTGATCGACACGTATTCCAGACCAATGGCCTGATCCAGCAGGCGCAACAGCGGCACGCCGCAGTTGGTGGTGCAGGACGCATTCGACACCAGCAACTCGTCGCCGGTCAGGCAATCCTGGTTAACGCCGTAGACGATGGTGGCGTCGACATCCGCCTCGCTGGCCATCGGCTGGGAAAACAACACGCGCGGCGCACCGGCGTCGAGGAAGCGCTGGCCATCTTCGCGGGTGTGGTAAGCGCCGGAGCACTCCAGCACCAGATCGACGCCAAGCGACGCCCAATCGATGCCTTCGGGGGTGGCACTGCGCAGGACCTTCACGCAGTCGCCATTAATATGCAGACAATCGCCGTCGACCTTCACTTCGCCGGGAAAGCGCCCGTGCGTGGAGTCGAAGCGTGTCAGGTATTCGATGCTGGCCATGTCGGCGAGATCGTTGATCGCGACAATTTCAAACCCGGCCGCCGAGCCTCGCTCAAACAACGCACGCAAGACGCAACGACCAATCCGGCCGTAGCCGTTGAGTGCAACTTTGTAGGGACGCGGTTGAGGCATGGGGTTCTCGATTACCGTGGTGAATCCATTATTGCAGCGCTGCCTGAACTACCGCTATCGCGGGCAAGCCCGCTCCCACAGGGATCTACATCATCCGTGTGGGAGCGGGCTTGCCCGCGATGGCGTCAGTTCAGACGACACATTTTCCGGATCAGTCTTCCAGCAGCTCTTCAGCCTGACCCAGGATGTTCTCCAGGGTGAAGCCGAATTCTTCGAACAAGGCTGGCGCAGGCGCCGACTCGCCGTAGGTGGTCATGCCGATCACGCGGCCTTCCAGGCCCACGTACTTGTACCAGTAGTCCGCGTGAGCGGCTTCGATGGCGATACGGGCGCTGACTTGCAACGGCAGAACCGCTTGCTTGTAACCGGCGTCCTGAGCATCGAACACGCTGGTGCAAGGCATCGAAACAACGCGCACCTTGCGACCTTGCTCGGTCAGCTTGTCATAAGCCTGAACCGCCAGACCGACTTCCGAACCGGTGGAGATCAGGATCAGCTCAGGCTCGCCTTCACAGTCCTTCAACACATAACCGCCACGGGCGATGTCAGCGATCTGCAGCGCGCTGCGCTCCTGATGCTGCAGGTTCTGACGCGAGAAGATCAGCGCCGAAGGGCCGTCCTTGCGCTCGATGGCTTCTTTCCAGCAAACCGCCGATTCAACGGCATCGGCTGGACGCCAGGTGTCGAGGTTCGGCGTGCTGCGCAGGCTGGTCAGTTGTTCGATCGGCTGGTGAGTCGGGCCGTCTTCGCCCAGGCCGATGGAATCGTGGGTGTAGACGAACACCACGCGTTTCTTCATCAACGAGGCCATGCGCACAGCGTTGCGTGCATATTCCATGAACATCAGGAAGGTCGCGCCGTAAGGCACCAGGCCGCCGTGCAGGGACACGCCGTTCATGATCGCGCTCATGCCGAACTCGCGAACGCCGTAGTACACGTAGTTGCCGCTGGCGTCTTCGGCGGTGACACCTTTGCAACCTTTCCACAGGGTCAGGTTGGAGCCGGCCAGGTCAGCGGAGCCGCCGAGGAATTCCGGCAACAGTGGGCCGAACGCATTCAGGGCGTTCTGGCTGGCTTTACGGCTGGCGATGGTTTCGCCCTTGGCCGCGACTTCAGCAATATAAGCCGAGGCTTTTTCAGCGAAGTCAGCCGGCAGTTCGCCGCTCAGACGACGGACCAGTTCGTTGGCCAGCTCAGGGAAAGCCGCGGAGTAGTCAGCGAAACGCTGATCCCACTCGGCTTCGGCCGCACGACCGGCTTCCTTGGCGTCCCATTCGGCGTAGATGTCGGCCGGGATTTCGAACGGGCCGTGGTTCCACTTCAGCGCAGCACGGGTCAGTGCGATTTCCGCGTCACCCAATGGGGCGCCGTGGCAATCCTCTTTACCTTGCTTGTTCGGCGAACCGAAACCGATGGTGGTCTTGCAGCAGATCAGGGTCGGCTGTTCGCTTTTGCGAGCCGTCTCGATGGCAATCTTGATCTCTTCAGGATCATGACCGTCGACGTTGCGGATCACCTGCCAGTTGTAGGCTTCGAAACGCTTAGGGGTGTCATCGGTGAACCAGCCTTCGACTTCGCCGTCGATGGAGATGCCGTTGTCATCGTAGAAGGCGATCAGTTTGCCCAGACCCAAAGTACCGGCCAGAGAGCCGACTTCGTGGGAAATGCCTTCCATCATGCAGCCATCACCCAGGAACACGTAGGTGTGGTGATCGACAACGTTGTGGCCCGGACGGTTGAACTGCGCCGCCAGGACTTTTTCTGCCAGGGCAAAACCAACCGCGTTGGCCAGACCCTGGCCCAGTGGACCGGTGGTGGTCTCGACGCCAGGGGTGTAGCCGAATTCCGGGTGACCCGGGGTGCGGCTGTGCAGCTGGCGGAAGTTTTTCAGGTCATCGATCGACAGGTCGTAGCCGGTCAGGTGCAGCAGCGAGTAGATCAGCATCGAGCCATGGCCGTTGGACAGCACGAAGCGGTCACGGTCGGCGAACGATGGATTGCTCGGGTTGTGCTTCAGGTAGTCACGCCAAAGTACTTCGGCGATATCCGCCATACCCATCGGGGCACCGGGATGGCCGCTGTTGGCTTTTTGCACGGCATCCATGCTGAGGGCACGAATGGCGTTGGCACGCTCACGACGGCTGGGCATCGCTGATCTCCTAGGGTTTGAATAAAACGAAACGGAAAAAAGGCGAGCATTTTCCCTCACCGACCCGCCTCGGGGCAATGACAGATAGTCATTCGAAGGCGTTTTTCCGGTGGATAAAGGCGCATTCGCCTGGTGAAACCTTTCCGCTGACGATTTGTAGAGTGACCCTTTCCCCGAGAAGTGCCATCTATCGAGCAATATCAAAACTTTTTGATATTGCTCTTGCAGTCATTTCTGACCGTCACTAGACTGCTGGCCTTATGAATTTACGCGTGCCTTCCATTCAACATGACGATTGCGATGAGCTGGCAGCCTTGTGCAAGGCTGGCGGCGATCCTCTGCGTCTGAATGTATTGCGCGCGCTGGCCAACGACTCGTTTGGCGTACTGGAGCTGGCGCAGATTTTCGGCATCGGTCAGTCCGGGATGAGTCACCACCTCAAGGTGCTGGCCCAGGCGGAACTGGTAGCGACCCGCCGCGAAGGCAATGCGATTTTCTACCGTCGCGCCCTGCCCCACACCGAGCTGCTGGGTGGCCAGCTGCATGCCGCGCTGCTCGATGAAGTGGACAACCTGACCCTGCCTGCCGATGTGCAGTCGCGGATCGGTCAGGTCCACGGGCAACGAGCAGCGGCCAGCCAGGACTTTTTCTCACGGGTCGCGGAGAAGTTTCGCGCCCAGCAAGACCTGATTGCCGGCCTGCCGCAGTACCGTGAAAGCGTGGTGACGCTGCTCGACAAGCTGGGCTTCAGTGAAGGTGCCACAGCCATCGAAGTCGGCCCCGGCGACGGCGCTTTTCTGCCGGAACTGGCGCGCCGCTTCACGCACGTCACGGCGCTGGACAATAGCCAGGCGATGCTCGAACTGGCGCGTCAGGTCTGTGATCGTGAATCCCTGACTAACGTCAGCCTGCAACTGGCCGATGCATTGAACGGTGTAAGCCTTCAGGCCGATTGCGTTGTACTGAACATGGTGCTGCACCATTTTGCCGCGCCGGCCGATGCCCTCAAGCACATGGCCGGTTTGCTGCAACCAGGCGGTAGCCTGCTTGTGACAGAGTTATGTAGCCACAACCAGAGTTGGGCCAGGGAGGCCTGCGGTGATCTCTGGTTGGGGTTTGAACAGGACGATCTGGCCCGTTGGGCCACCGCTGCGGGACTCGTTCCCGGGGAAAGCCTCTATGTAGGCTTACGTAATGGTTTCCAGATTCAGGTCCGCCATTTTCAGCGACCGGCTGGCGACACTCACCATCGGTAAATTCAGGAAAAAATCGAGATGAGCGAATACTCCCTCTTCACCTCCGAGTCCGTGTCCGAAGGGCACCCGGACAAAATCGCCGACCAGATTTCCGATGCGGTGCTGGACGCCATCATTGCTGAAGACAAGTTCGCCCGTGTGGCGTGCGAGACGCTGGTAAAAACCGGCGTGGCAATCATCGCAGGTGAAGTCACCACGTCGGCCTGGGTCGACCTGGAAGAAATCGTCCGTAACGTCATTCTGGACATCGGCTACAACAGCTCCGATGTCGGCTTCGACGGCGCAACATGCGGCGTGATGAACATCATCGGCAAGCAATCCCCTGACATCAACCAGGGTGTTGACCGTGCCAAGCCTGAAGATCAGGGCGCCGGCGACCAGGGCCTGATGTTCGGCTACGCCAGCAACGAAACCGACGTGCTGATGCCAGCACCGATCACCTTCTCGCACCAACTGGTGCAGCGTCAGGCCGAAGCCCGTAAATCCGGCCTGCTGCCTTGGCTGCGCCCGGACGCCAAGTCGCAAGTGACTTGCCGTTACGAAGGCGGCAAGGTTGTGGGTATCGACGCTGTTGTACTGTCGACCCAGCACAACCCTGAAGTGTCGTACAAAGACCTGCGCGAAGGCGTGATGGAGCTGATCGTCAAGCACGTGCTGCCTGCCGAACTGCTGACCAAAGACACCCAGTTCCACATCAACCCGACCGGCCAGTTCATCATCGGTGGCCCGGTAGGTGACTGCGGTCTGACTGGTCGCAAGATCATCGTCGACAGCTACGGCGGCATGGCCCGTCACGGCGGCGGCGCGTTCTCCGGCAAGGATCCATCGAAGGTTGACCGTTCGGCTGCCTACGCCGGTCGTTACGTGGCGAAGAACATCGTCGCTGCCGGCCTGGCCGAGCGTTGCGAGATTCAGGTTTCCTACGCGATCGGTGTTGCTCAACCGACTTCGATCTCGTTGAACACCTTCGGCACCGGCAAAATCAGCGACGACAAAATCGTCAAACTGGTTCGCGAAGTGTTCGACCTGCGTCCATACGCAATCACCACCATGCTCGACCTGCTGCACCCGATGTACCAGGAAACCGCAGCGTACGGCCACTTCGGCCGCACCCCGGCGACCAAAACCGTGGGCGAAGACACCTTCACCACGTTCACCTGGGAAAAAACCGACCGCGCCGACGACCTGCGTCTGGCTGCCGGCCTGTAAGACTTCCCCGGCGGTACCAAAAGCCCCGCACGGTTCGCCGTGCGGGGCTTTTTATTGTCTTTCGCTTGGGACTCTGTCGGCGATGAGGCCAACCCAGTCACCCGGAAACACAAGGCAAAACACCCACCCTTCCCGCCTGACGATAAGTGACTAGCCTTCAAGTATTCCAATTGAGCAAGGACGCTCAGCATGCTTCTGCGCCTGTTTACTATTTTCGCCCTGACCTTGCTCTGCTCGATCTCAAACGCAGCCGATTGCCCCGACTGGTCACCCGTACGGGCGCTGGACGAAATCACCGCCCTGCAAAAACAAATCGACATTTGGGACGACAGCTATCACCGCCGCGGCCACTCATTAGTCACCGACGAACTCTACGATCAGTCCCGTGCACGGCTGACCGAATGGCGAAAGTGTTTTGACCTGGATCTGGCCCCCGAACCCTTGCGTACCGCTGGCGGCAAGGTCACTCACCCTGTCGCCCACACCGGCCTGGAAAAAGTTCGGGATAGGCATGCGGTCGAAAACTGGCTGCGCAGCCGCGAGGACATCTGGATACAACCCAAGGTCGACGGCGTAGCCGTGACGCTGATCTATCGCAATGGCGTGCTGCATCAGGCGATCAGTCGCGGTGACGGCGTGAATGGGCAAGACTGGACGACCTCGGCGCGACTGATCCCCGCCATCCCCCTACAACTGGCGCAACCCGTGGATTTGCTCGTGCAAGGCGAACTCTACTGGCGCCTGATCGACCATGTACAAGCCAAGGCCGGAAGCCTCAATGCGCGCGCCACCGTGGCCGGTTTGATGGCGCGCAAGGAAGTCAGCCCTGAGCAGGCCGCCGGTATCGGCTTGTTTATCTGGGAATGGCCACAAGGCCCGGCCGGTTTGCCCGCTCGCATCGCCGCGCTGGATGCGCTGGGTTTGCCGAGCATCGCGCCTTACAGTCAGCCGGTGCAGACGTTTGCCGATGCCGAACACTGGCGCGATCACTGGTATCGCTCGCCCCTGCCCTTTGCCAGTGACGGTGTCGTCCTGCGCCAGAGCCAACGCCCTTCGGCCGAACGCTGGCAAGTGAAAACACCCTACTGGGCGGTCGCCTGGAAATACCCCTTCGCCCAGGCATTGGCTGAAGTGCGCAAAGTCGACTTCAAGGTCGGTCGCACCGGACGAATCACCCCCGTGCTGGACCTGAAACCGGTGACGCTCGATGACCGGCAGATCAAGCGTGTCAGCGTCAGCTCCCTGCGCCGCTGGATGGACCTGGACATCCGGCCCGGGGACCAGGTGTCCATCAGCCTTGCGGGGCTGACCATTCCCCGGCTCGATGGCGTCGTTTTGCGAGCCACCGAACGCCCGGCGTTGAACGCGCCGCTGCCAGCCGACTTCCATCATTTGAGTTGTTGGCAACCGACGCCCGGCTGCGAAAGCCAATTTCTCGCGCGACTGACCTGGCTCAGCGGCAAGCAGGGGTTGGCCTTGCCTCATGTTGGCCCAGGAACATGGGAGAAACTTTTCGAAACAGGCCACCTGAATGGCCTGCTGGATTGGTTGACCCTCGACGCTCAAGAGCTTGCTAACATTAACGGCTTCGGCGAGAACAGCAGTAGGCGCCTTCTAAACAGTTTCAACAGCGCCCGCCAACGCCCTTTTGCTCGCTGGCTCAAAGCCCTGGGTTTACCACCGACCGGCCAGGCCCGCCTCGCCGGCTCCTGGCAGGAACTGGCACAACGAAACACCGAACAATGGCAGGCCGAAGCTGGCATCGGTCCGGGACGCGCGGCGCAATTGAGCGCATTTTTCCGCGACCCGCAGGTCCTGGCCTTGAGCGACACATTACGTGCGGCGGGGATCGACGGTTTTTAGCGACCGCAGATGCTCGCCCACCTGGGAACCCAAAGTTGCGGATGGGCTCAAACGCCCATCGCCCTATCGACCCGATTGCACCTGACCTTGCACATGGAGCTTTTATGAAATTTCTTTCACCGCTCGCCCTGCTGGCCCTTTGCGGTGTGATGGCCGCTCCACTGATGGCCGCCGAAGAGGCCCCGGGGCTGACCGGTTGTGCCGCCAAGAAGCAAGGCATCATCAACCAGATCGAGCTGGCCAAATCCCACGGCAATGCCGATCAGCAGGCGGGCCTGGAAACAGCACTGAGCGAAGTCACCGCGCATTGCACCGATGCTTCGTTGAAGAAGGAGCGGGAAAACAAGGCCCTCGACGCCAAGCATGAAGTGAGCAAACGCCAGGCCGATCTCGACAAAGCCATGAAGAAAGGCGATCCCGAGAAGATCAACAAGCGCAAAGACAAACTGGCCGAGTCGCGCAAGGAACTGCAGGACGCGCTGGATGAGCTGGATAAGTAAAAGCGAAAATGATCAAAGATTTTCTGCTGCTCTTGCTCGCAAAGATGTCAGAGGGAACACCGCCAATCAATGATCCCGAAACTCTTTATGGCACGCACTGCAGGCATCCTCGACCTTCTGCACCGCTGGCCCAAGATTGCTGGCCTTGTAAGGCTGAACCTTGCTGGCAATCACCAATTCACCGGTGGCGGCTTCAAGAGTGCGGGCCATTTCCTGAAAGCGTGCCTGTTTCTGCCAGACATCGCCCTTGGCGCTGGTGTGATCTTCTTCGCGCACCTGCGGAAAATGCTTCCACGGCTCATGGGACAGAGCATCGAGCTTCACCGCGCCGTCAGCGAATTTCGGGCCGTCGAATGGAATGCGACCACGCAACATGCCGCCCAGGTCTTCGCCGGTCTTGAGCATTTGTTTGAAGATGGCCTTGCGCTGA
This sequence comes from Pseudomonas sp. 300, assembly GCF_055803035.1. Taxonomy (NCBI): domain Bacteria; kingdom Pseudomonadati; phylum Pseudomonadota; class Gammaproteobacteria; order Pseudomonadales; family Pseudomonadaceae; genus Pseudomonas; species Pseudomonas sp. 300. Next base: position 213,506 of record NZ_JAVLRV010000003.1, read on the forward strand.
CCCAGTGGCGAATTCGGATCGACACCGCCGCAGGCGGACAAGGTCAGGCAGGCCAGCAATACAATAGAAAGTCTTTTGAGGGTCATGGTGGCTTCAGATCACGGAAAACGGCGGCCAGTATCCTCGCGTGATCGGCAAAGACCAATAGCCCTATTATCAATACGGGTTGTTTGAGCGCATGGAGCACTCACGCAACCGACAAAGGAATTACTCCATGAACAGCCGTTTCAAGGCATGGCGTCATCGCCTCGCCTGGACCCTCCCGATAGTGGCCGTGCTCGCAGGCTGCACTGGCGGTGACAACAACACACCGAAAACCCACGCGCTGGCGACTTACTCCAGCGCCACCTGGGAGGCACTGCCGACAGTCTCCGATAACGACCTGGTCGCCGGTTTCGGCTCATGGCGCAGCGCCTGCACCCGACTCAAGGCAGACCCGGTCTGGGGCTCGACCTGCGCCGCTGCCGCCAACGTGCCGCAAACCGCCAATGACATTCGCGGCTTCCTCAAACAGAACCTCGACGTCTACGGCCTGCGCGCCGCCAACGATAACCCCAACGGCTTGATCACCGGCTACTACGAACCGGTCTACCCCGGCAGCCTGACCCAGACTGCCGTGGCGAACATCCCGGTGTACGGGGTTCCAGAAGACATGATCATCGTCTCCCTGGACAGCATCTACCCGGAGCTCAAAGGCAAACGCCTGCGCGGACGGCTTGAAGGCCGCGTGCTCAAACCTTACGACGATGCAGCAACGATCGAGACCAAAGGCGTCAAGGCACCGGTTGTGGCATGGCTGACCGACCCGATGAACCTGCAATTCCTGCAAATCCAGGGCTCGGGTCGCATTCAACTCGACGACGGTCGTCAGTTGCGAATCGCGTACGCCGACCAGAACGGCCATCCGTATCGCCCCATCGGCCGCTGGCTGGTGGAGCAAGGCGAACTGAAGAAAGAAGACGTGACCATGGGCGCAATCAGCAACTGGGCCAAGGCCAATCCGGCACGCATTCCGCAATTGCTTGGCAGCAACCCGAGCTATGTGTTCTTCACCCGCAACCCGGACAGCAATGAAGGCCCTCGTGGCTCGCTGAACGTGCCGCTGACTGCAGGTTACAGCGCGGCAGTGGATCGCAAAGTGATTCCGCTGGGCAGTCTGTTGTGGTTATCCACGACGCGGCCGGACGGCACCGCACTGGTACGCCCGGTGGCAGCTCAAGACACTGGCGGCGCGATTGCTGGCGAAGTCCGTGCGGACTTGTTCTGGGGCACCGGCGAAGCAGCCGGGCAATTGGCAGGTGACATGAAACAGCAGGGGCAGATCTGGATGCTCTGGCCCAAAGGCGCGGCGTTGCCGCAAGTGCCTCAGGTGGCTGATGCGGTTAAAGCCAATCCTTGAGTTCTGCTTCGGCTGATAGATAGTAATCGCGGGCAAGCCCGCTCCCACAGATTAGTTGTCTAACCACTCTATCGTGATCGACATAAATCCCTGTGGGAGCGGGCTTGCCCGCGATGAGGCCAGCAAAAACGCCCGGTTATTATCAGACAGAAACCACAAAAAAACTGACGATCAACCCAATCCCCACAAACCACACCAGCGACCGCAGAATCGCCCAGTCCGCCAGGTAGCAAATGATGTACAGCAGACGGCTGGTGATGAACAACACCGACAGCACATTGATCGTCACCAGCTCGGCGTTGCCGGCCAGATGGGCCACGATCACCGCCGCCGCGAACGCCGGGGTCACTTCGAAACTGTTCAATTGCGCCGCATAGGCGCGCCGGCCAAAACCATTCAGTGACTCGAGAAAATCTCGGGGGTCATGATTGTCTTTCAGTCCAAAACGGCCACTGGCCTTGGCAATACCCACGCAGAGATAGGGCAGAAAAAACGCGATCAAAATGCACCACAGAGCAACCGTCATAAAGCAGTCCTTTCTTCAGTTTTAAAATGTTGAGCACCCGTCAAAACTTCATCACCAACATGCCGATCAACACCAGCCCACAGGCTAAGAGCCGTGGCCGACCGAAAGGTTCTTTCAGGTAGCGCATACCGAACAGCACCACCAGAATCACGCTGATCTCGCGCAAGGCCGCCGCCTCGGCAATCGACCCCAGTTGCATCGCCCACAGCACCAGAGCGTAGCTGAACAGCACGCAAAACCCGACCGCCAACCCCAAGCGCCACTGTTCACGCCAGAACAGCATGAACGCCGGTCGCTTGCGCACCAACGCGAGCAAGGGAAACGGCCAGGCGCTGAACAACGTCACCCAGACCAGGTAATCCAGCGGATGCGACCAGCGCCGCAACGCCTGGCCATCGATAAAGGTGTAGCAGCCAATACACAGGCCAATCAGCGCCACCACCGGCAGCATCGACCATGGCAAGCGCGCACCGCCACCGCCCTGCCACAGCAGGCACAACATACCGAAGGGGATGAGTAGAATTCCAAAGATCTGCTGATTCGTCAGCACCTCCCCGGCAAAGATCAGCGTCAGGGCCAGCACCACTAACGGCGACAAGCCACGCATCAGCGGGTACACCAGACCGAGATCACCGACCCGATAGGCCTGAATCAGCAGATAACGATAGAGCAATTCGAACGCTGCCGATGCGAGAATCCATGGCCAGATTTCAATGGGTGGCAACGCCACGAACGGCAGCATCAGCGCGACAAAAAGCATCGCCACGCTGTCCATGCAGGCCACGACCAACAACCGTTCCGCACTGAATTTGATCAGGGTGTTCCACGCCGCGTGCAACAGCGCCGCCACCAACACCAACGCCGTCGCAAGCACGGCACACTCCTTTTTTATTGATTCCCCTCCCGCGTAGGAGCGAAGGGGAGAATTGATTCGCCATATGTCAGCAGCTGTTTATACTGCAAGCGACCACGCCGCACTCAGTTGCGCACAGACTAATTCCAATAATTCCTGCCATGGCCCGCTCTCCTTCGAGAACGGTCGTCGGCCCGCGTATGCCTGATCACAGCGTCAAGACTACCGACAGAGACCTTGCGCATGCCACTCGCTTTGCTTGCCCTCGCTGTTGCCGCGTTCGGCATCGGCACCACTGAATTCGTCATCATGGGCTTGCTGCCCGACGTCGCTCGCGACCTTGCCGTGAGCATTCCCCACGCCGGTCTGTTGATTACCGGTTACGCCCTGGGCGTGGTGTTCGGCGCGCCGATCCTCGCCATCGGCACCGCCAATATGCCGCGCAAAGCCACACTGCTGGGCATGACGCTGATGTTCATCCTCGGCAACGTGCTGTGCGCGTTGGCGCCAAACTACGCCACGCTGATGGCCGCGCGAGTCGTCACCGCGTTGTGCCACGGGGCGTTCTTCGGCATTGGTTCGGTGGTCGCGGCCGGTCTGGTCGCTCCGAACAAACGGGCGCAGGCGATTGCCATGATGTTCACCGGCCTGACCCTGGCCAACGTGCTCGGCGTGCCATTGGGCACTGCGCTCGGCCAGTACGCGGGTTGGCGCTCGACGTTCTGGGCGGTGTCGGTGATCGGTGTGATCGCCGCGATTGCGCAGTGGGCCTGGTTGCCGAAAGACATCGCCATGGACAAGGCCAATCTCGCCAGCGAGTTCAAGGTGCTGGGCAAGGTCAACGTGCTGTTGGCTTTGGGCATGAGCGTGCTGGCGTCGACCAGCCTGTTCAGCGTGTTCACCTACATCGCGCCCATTCTTCAAGACATCACTGGGGTCAGCCCCCACGGTGTGACGATTATGCTGCTGTTGTTCGGCGCGGGCTTGACGGCGGGCAGCATGCTCGGCGGCCGTCTGGCCGACAGTCGTCTGCTGCCTTCGCTGGTGGGCATGGCGCTGGCGGTGGTGGTCGTGCTGGCCGCCTTCACGCAGACCAGTCACTCGGTGATTCCGGCGGCGATCACGCTGGTGTTGTGGGGGATCTTTGCCTTCGCCCTGTGCCCGATCCTGCAATTGCTGATCATCGATCAGGCGCATGAAGCACCCAATCTGGGTTCGACGTTGAACCAGAGCGCATTCAATCTCGGGAACGCTGCAGGCGCCTGGATGGGTGGCCTGGTCGTTGCCAGCGGCGCGGACCTGGCAGACTTGCCGTGGACCGGCGCACTGGTCAGTGGCTTGACGGTGCTGACTGCAGTTTTCTTCATTTACCTGCAACGTCGCGGTGCGACTGCGGTCAATGTGTCCGGCTGAATAATTGCGTCACCGCTATCGCGAGCAAGCTCGCTCCTGCAGGGATCTCCAGTACGGCCGGGATCAAATGTGGGCGCGGGCTTACTCGCGAAAAAACTGACTCGCTGCACCTGCACAAACCTGTTTTCCAACCAAGGACCCCGGATGCTTGAACTTGTCGCTGCCTTTATCTGCCTCACCACCCTCCTCACCTACGTGAATTTCCGCTTCATCGGCCTGCCCCCGACCATCGGCGTCATGGTCACCGCGCTGATGTTTTCCTTGTTGCTGCAAGGGTTGAGTTTCCTCGGTTACCCCGGCCTCGAAGAGCATGTGCAACAGCTGATCGGCCAGATCGATTTCGGTGATCTGCTGATGAACTGGATGCTGTCCTTTCTGCTGTTTGCCGGCGCGCTGCACGTCAATCTCAATGACCTGCGCAGCTATCGCTGGCCCATCGGCCTGCTGGCAACGTTTGGCGTATTAATCGCCACCGCCGTGATCGGCAGCCTCGCGTATTACATCTTTGCTCTGTTCGGCTGGCACGTGAGTTTTCTGTATTGCCTGCTGTTCGGCGCGTTGATTTCCCCAACTGACCCGATCGCGGTGCTCGGCGTGCTGCGGACTGCCAACGCGTCCAAGCCGTTGAAAACCACCATCGTTGGCGAATCGCTGTTCAACGATGGCACCGCAGTGGTGGTGTTCACCGTGCTGCTGGGTATCGCGCAACTCGGCGAAACCCCGACCGTAGGCGCCACCGCCATGCTGTTCGCGCATGAAGCGATTGGCGGCGTGTTGTTTGGTGGGCTGATCGGTTATCTGGTGTACCTGATGATCAAGAGCATCGAGCAGCATCAGATCGAAGTGATGCTGACCCTGGCGCTGGTGATCGGCGGCTCGGCCATGGCGTCGGAACTGCATGTTTCCGCACCGATCGCGATGGTGGTCGCCGGCCTGATCATCGGCAATCTGGGGCGCAATCTCGCAATGAACGACATGACCCGAAAGTACCTGGATGGTTTCTGGGAGCTGCTCGACGACATGCTCAACGCCCTGTTGTTTGCCCTGATCGGCATGGAGCTGTTGCTGCTGCCGTTCAACTGGCTGCACGTGCTGGCAGCCAGTTTGCTGGCCCTGGCGATTCTGCTCTCGCGCCTGTTGACCGTGGCACCGGCTATCCTGCTGCTGCGGCGCTGGCGCACAGTGCCGCGCGGGACAATCCGGATTCTGACCTGGGGAGGCTTGCGCGGTGGTGTTTCGGTGGCGCTCGCCCTGGCGCTGCCGTTAGGCCCGGAGCGTGATTTACTGCTGAGCATCACCTACATCGTGGTGTTGTCGTCGATCCTGTTGCAGGGCTTGAGCATCGGCAAACTGGTCAAGCACGTGACTCGCGATGAGCCTGCGCCAGCGGCACAGGCCGGGCATCACTGATTACTTTTTGACCTGCTGCGGGTCGGGCTTCCCCCGATCCGCAGACTGCTTCGGCGGCCCGCTTTCGCTGCGAATCTGCGCATGACTCAACAGCGCAAAGATAAAACTGCCACCGATGATGTTCCCCGCCAGCGTCGGCCCGGCGAACACCAGCCAGAAATCCTTCCACGGCAACTCGCCGGCAAACACCAGATACGACACCTCGGCCGAACCGACGACGATGTGGGTGAAATCCCCCAGCGCCATGAGGTAGGTGATGAGGATGATGATCCACATCTTGGCGCTCTCCATGGACGGAATCATCCAGACCATGGTTGCGATCATCCAGCCCGACACGATGCCCTTGGCGAACATCTTGCTCGCGTCGTTCTCCATGACCTTGCGCCCGATGTCGAGGAAGGCCAGGTCGGTCTTGGTGTCGAAAATCGGCAGATGCAACATCACATACGCAACCAGCAAGGTGCCACAGAGGTTACCCACCAGCACCACCGACCACAGCCGCAACAACCGGCCGAAATTGTTCAGGGTGGGTTTGGTCATCACCGGCAGCACCGCCGTCAGGGTGTTCTCGGTGAACAATTGCTGACGGGCGAGGATGACCGCAAGGAACCCGGCGCAATAACCGAAACTGGCGATCACCTTGAAGTGTTCACCGTCCGGCAGGCGCGAGTTGAGCAACCCCATGGCCATCAGCGACAGGCCCATGGTCAGGCCGGCGGCGAGTGCCGACCACCACAACGCGGCGACACTGCGCTCAAGCTCCTGATCGCCCTGGGTGCGGATGATTTCGTGCAGTACAGCCGCACGCGGTGGCTGGTTTTTTTCGACGTCGTGCTGTTCTTCAACCGAAAGGTTCGGGGTCTTGCCGTCTTTTTGCGTGTCCATAGAGCTCCGGAACCGGTGGCGTGTCATGTAAGTACGACACGCGGGGTTCGGCGCTGTTCAGTGGTCCCACAAATGAAACCGCTCCTACGGGGCAGGTGTCATTGTTGAATGCCGTCGTCCTGGAACTGGTCTTTGACGTATTTGATCTCGGTTCGGCCGTGCGGCGCGGGCAAGCCGTCTTCACCGAGGTTGACGAAGACCATCTTTTCAACCGTCAGGATGCTTTTTCGGGTGATCTTGTTGCGCACCTCGCAAGTCAGGGTGATCGAGGTGCGGCCGAACTCGGTGGCGGTGATGCCCAGTTCGATGATGTCGCCCTGGCGCGAGGCACTGACGAAGTTGATTTCGGAAATGTACTTGGTAACCACGCGCTGATTGCCCAACTGGACGATGGCGTAGATCGCCGCTTCTTCGTCGATCCAGCGCAACAGACTGCCGCCGAACAGTGTGCCGTTGGGGTTGAGGTCTTCGGGTTTTACCCATTTGCGGGTGTGGAAATTCATGTTCACTCCTGAGCGTCTTGCCGAATGATGGGCGCCATCATGGCAGAGCCCGGACTAGAGCTCTATTAAGCATCGACTATGGTCCCGATTACCGTTCGGACATTGACTGACAGAAAGGCTTTGGAAGATCAGCATAGCCCGCTATAATCGCCCCCGTTTCAAAACGGTAACGTTCCATTGATACCGTTTTCCCGCCACCTGTCCGAGGGGCGCTGCAGCAGGTTCGACCTGTCAGGCTCGGATGGGGCGTTGCCTGGTCTCATTGACCAGACACTAAACGCACAACGGCGCCCATTCGCATACATTACGAATGGAGGCTCTTCATGAGCGCTGTTATCACGCCTGCAGATTTTAACGATTACAAAGTCGCCGACATGTCCCTGGCTGCCTGGGGCCGTCGCGAAACCATCATCGCCGAATCCGAAATGCCAGCCCTGATGGGTCTGCGCCGCAAGTACGCCGGTGAGCAGCCGCTCAAAGGCGCGAAAATTCTCGGCTGCATTCACATGACCATTCAGACTGCCGTGCTGATCGAAACCCTGGTTGCCCTGGGTGCCGAAGTGCGTTGGTCGTCGTGCAACATTTTCTCGACTCAAGACCAGGCCGCTGCTGCTATCGCCGCTGCCGGTATCGCGGTCTACGCCTGGAAAGGCGAAACCGAAGAAGAGTACGAGTGGTGCCTGGAGCAAACCATCCTGAAAGATGGCGCGCCTTGGGATGCCAACATGATCCTCGACGACGGCGGCGACCTGACCGAGCTGCTGCACAAGAAGTACCCGGCGATCCTCGACCGCGTCCACGGCGTGACCGAAGAAACCACCACTGGCGTTCACCGCCTGCTGGACATGCTGGCCAAGGGCGAGCTGAAAATCCCGGCCATCAACGTCAACGACTCGGTGACCAAGAGCAAGAACGACAACAAGTACGGCTGCCGTCACAGCCTGAACGACGCGATCAAGCGCGGTACCGACCACCTGCTGTCCGGCAAGCAAGCGCTGGTCATCGGTTACGGTGACGTGGGCAAGGGCTCCGCTCAGTCCCTGCGTCAGGAAGGCATGATCGTTAAAGTCTCCGAAGTCGACCCGATCTGCGCCATGCAAGCCTGCATGGATGGCTACGAGCTGGTTTCGCCGTTCATCGACGGCATCAACAACGGTACCGAAGCATCTATCGACAAAGCGCTGCTGGGCAAGATCGACCTGATCGTGACCACCACCGGCAACGTCAATGTTTGCGACGCGAACATGCTCAAAGCCCTGAAGAAGCGCGCTGTTGTCTGCAACATCGGCCACTTCGACAACGAAATCGACACCGCTTTCATGCGCAAAAACTGGGCATGGGAAGAAGTGAAGCCACAGGTTCACAAAATCCACCGTACTGGTCCTGGCGCATTCGATGCCCAGAACGACGACTACCTGATCCTGCTGGCCGAAGGCCGTCTGGTTAACCTGGGTAACGCCACCGGTCACCCGAGCCGCATCATGGACGGTTCGTTCGCCAACCAGGTTCTGGCCCAGATCTTCCTGTTCGGCCAGAAGTACGCCGACCTGTCGCCAGCCCAGAAAGCCGAGCGCCTGACCGTTGAAGTACTGCCGAAGAAACTCGACGAAGAAGTGGCCCTGGAAATGGTTCGCGGTTTCGGCGGCGTTGTGACTCAACTGACCAAGACTCAGGCCGACTACATCGGCGTGACCGTCGAAGGTCCGTTCAAGCCGCACGCTTACCGCTACTGATCGGTCCTGCTGCCTGCTCTCCCTGTGGGAGCGGGCTTGCCCGCGATAGCGATCTGTCAGTCAGGCAACATTGATACTCGATGTGCTGGCCCCATCGCGAGCAAGCTCGCTCCCACATGGGAAGTGCAAGCCTCACAGGCTTACGCGTTTTAAAGGATATGACCATGTCCCAAGACCGTCGCTACAGCTTCGAGTTCTTCCCTACGAAGACCGACGCTGGGCATGAAAAGCTGCTCGCCACTGCTCGTCAGCTGGCAACGTACAACCCCGATTTTTTCTCCTGCACCTATGGCGCTGGCGGCTCGACCCGTGATCGAACCCTCAACACCGTGTTGCAACTTGAAAACGAAGTCAAAGTCCCAGCCGCACCGCATCTGTCCTGCGTGGGCGACAGCAAGGACGACTTGCGCGGCCTGCTGGCGCAATACAAGGCTGCCGGCATCAAGCGCATTGTTGCACTGCGCGGTGACCTGCCTTCGGGCATGGGCATGGCCAGCGGCGAAATGCGCCACGCCAACGATCTGGTCGACTTCATTCGTGAAGAGACCGGTGATCATTTCCACATCGAAGTCGCCGCTTACCCGGAGATGCATCCGCAAGCACGCAACTTCGAAGACGATCTGACCAACTTCGTGCGCAAAGCCAACGCTGGCGCCAACAGTGCGATCACCCAGTACTTCTTCAACGCCGACAGCTATTTCTACTTCGTCGAGCGTGTACGGGCGATGGGCGTGAACATCCCGATCGTGCCGGGCATCATGCCGATCACCAACTACAGCAAGCTCGCGCGCTTCTCCGATGCCTGCGGTGCGGAAATCCCGCGCTGGATCCGCAAGCAACTGGAAGCCTACGGCGACGACACCCAGAGCATTCAAGGCTTTGGTGAGCAAGTCATTACCGAGATGTGCGAACGCCTGCTGCAAGGTGGCGCGCCAGGTCTGCACTTCTACACGCTGAACCAGGCTGAAGCGAGTCTGGCGGTGTGGAACAACCTGAAGTTACCGCGTTAACAGACGTTTAAAGCAAGATCAAAAGATCGCAGCTTCGGCAGCGCCTGCATCGGGATGTGTAATCCTTGTAGGCCCTGCCAAAGCTGCGATTTTTTGCTTTTAACGCACTTTTATTGTGAAGCAATACACGGAGATAGAGCTTCTGGAGCGGGTTTCTGGCTCTTTACGGTTTCTCGTCGTAATCTCAAGCCATGCCTTTGATCGCCCAGCTACTCACCGTGTTTCTTTTCACTTGCCTGAGCTTCGCCGCTCGGGGCGAGAAGCTGCGCATTGTCACTGAACCGTGGGCGCCTTATGTCTATGAGGAAAACGGCCAATCACTGGGCCTGGACTACGAAACCACGGCCATCGTCTTCAAGCGGCTGGGGATCGAAGTCGAGTGGCAGTTCCTGCCGTGGAAACGCTGCCTGTCGATGCTAGAAACCGGCCAGGCCGATGGTGCGCTGGACATTTTCCATAGCGATGAGCGCGATGCGACCCTGCTCTACCCCAGCGAACCGCTGTCGGAAGTCCAGTTCGTGATGTTCTATGCCAACGAACGCCCGCATCCGTTTCGCACCCTCGACGACCTGAAAGGCCTGACAATCGGCACCTCGCCGGGCTATCTGTACAGCCCGGACTTCAGCGAATCGACCCTGTTCACACGCGAACCCGCGCCTACCCATGAAGCCAACTTCGGCAAACTGGTGCGCGGCAGGATCGACCTGCTGATCACCGACCGCCGGGTGGGCCAGCATTTGCTCGACGAGTTGGACATCCGCGACAAGATCAGCGAAAACCCGATTGTCATCAGCCAGCAGAGCCAGTTCCTGGCGGTGCGCCGCAACGCGGGCATGGACTTGCTGGTGCAGCGCTTCGGCGCCGAGCTCAAACGTTTCAAGCGCGAACCCGCGTACGCCGAACTGAGCGCCCGTTATGGTGCCGACCCGGCTGCCAGCACAAAAACTGCCGCGGCCACCGCCGCCCACGAAAAAACCGTTGAGCAGCAGGAAAGCGGCGCGCAGTGATTGCTCTGTTATACTCCGGCCTTCCCGCCAGGCTCACGCCCGGACGCTCGGACTTGTTCAAGGCATCTCGACCCCGCTACAGCGCAGCTTTTCAGCCCGCGCGAGCGCTCCAGACGAGCTTTCAAGGCCCAGCAGGACCGGACGGGATTGCGTTCTTCTTAAACGCCATTCGCGCCAGGCAAGACTCCCATTGGGCCAAGCCCTAACTAAAACAGGATTACTCATGTCCTTTGCTTCCCTCGGTCTCTCCGAGGCTTTAGTCCGCGCCATCGAGGCAGCGGGCTATACCGAGCCTACTCCGGTGCAACAGCGGGCCATTCCCGCCGTGTTGCAAGGTCGCGACCTCATGGTTGCGGCTCAGACAGGTACTGGTAAAACCGGCGGCTTCGCCCTTCCGATTCTGGAGCGGTTGTTCCCCAACGGTCACCCGGACAAATCCCAGCGTCACGGCCCGCGCCAACCGCGCGTATTGGTCCTGACCCCTACCCGCGAACTCGCGGCCCAGGTCCACGAGAGCTTCAAGGTCTATGCCCGTGACCTGAAGTTCGTCAGTGCCTGCATCTTCGGCGGCGTCGGCATGAACCCACAGGTTCAGGCCATGTCCCGTGGCGTTGACGTGCTGGTGGCCTGCCCTGGCCGCCTGCTCGACCTCGCCGGCCAAGGCAGCGTCGATTTGTCCCACGTGGAAATCCTCGTGCTGGACGAAGCTGACCGCATGCTCGACATGGGCTTCGTCCATGACGTGAAAAAGGTCCTGGCCCGTCTGCCGAGCAAACGTCAAAACCTGCTGTTTTCGGCGACGTTCTCCAAGGACATCACCGACCTCGCCGGTAAACTGCTGCACAACCCGGAACGCATCGAAGTCACGCCGCCGAACACCACGGTCGAGCGCATCGAGCAACGCGTCTTCCGCCTGCCGGCCAACCACAAGCGTTCGCTGTTGGCACACTTGATCACCGCAGGCGCCTGGGAACAGGTGCTGGTGTTCACCCGTACCAAGCACGGCGCCAACCGTCTGGCCGAATACCTGGATAAACACGGTCTCAGCGCCGTCGCCATCCACGGCAACAAGAGCCAGAACGCACGCACCAAAGCCCTGGCCGACTTCAAGGCCGGCGAAGTGCGCATCCTGGTTGCTACCGACATCGCCGCTCGCGGCCTCGATATCGACCAGTTGCCACACGTGGTCAACTTCGAACTGCCGAACGTCGACGAAGATTACGTGCACCGTATCGGCCGTACTGGCCGTGCCGGTCGTTCGGGCGAGGCGATCTCGCTGGTGGCCCCGGACGAAGAAAAACTGCTGAAAAGCATCGAACGCATGACCAAGCAGAAAATCGCCGACGGCGACCTGATGGGCTTCGATTCCAGCGCCGTAGAAGCCGAGAAGCCAGAAGTCCGCGAGCGTCCGGATGTGCGTAACCCGCGCAACCCACGTGGCCCGCGCGGCGACGGTCCAAACGGCAGCGGCGGTGGCGGCGGTCGTAAAGACAAGGGCAAGGACAAGGGCGGCAAGGAAAAACCGGCGGCCAGCGGCCGTGGCGAGCGCCCGGCACGTGAGCAGAAGCCACGCGAAGGCACCCCGGCGCGCGAGCAACAGCGCCCGGCGCCACGCGCTGCCGCTGATCGCGCTCCGGACGAGTTCCTGGACGACGATATCGATAACTTCGGTAACCGCGTCGACTACGTGCCTCAAGCCAAACCGGCCCAGGGTCGTGGCCGCCGTCCGGGCGCTCCGGCACAAGGCGCAGCGGCTGGCGCAGGCGCACCACGCACCGGCGGCAAGCCTCAGGGTCGCCAAAGCGGTCCGCGCAGCAGCGACGGCGCCACCACCGGCACACCGCCGGCCAAGCGCAGCGGTCCACGCAACGGCGCGCCACGTGACGGTCAGGCCCGTCGCGAAGAAGGTCGCAACCGCCGCCCGGCCCGTACCGACGACCAGCCTCGTTCGGAACCGGCTGTGCAGAACCCGCGCGGCCCGGCGCCGAAGATCATTCACAAGGAGTCGAAAACCGATCGTTTCCCGACTCCCGAGCAACTTGATCAATTGCCAGGCCGTCCGCGCGGCGAAAAACCAGCGT
>NZ_JAVLRV010000003.1:226435-231354 GCF_055803035.1 Pseudomonas sp. 300
TTTCATCGCCTGTGCAGATTGCACCAGGCCATAAAAAACGCCCCCGATCGCGAGATCGGGGGCGTTTTTGTGTCAGGCGCGAAAGTTACTTCGCTTTGACACCTTCAAACGAAACGTACAGCTCGACCGCGTCGGACGCTGGGCCCAGGTCTTTCTGCTTGCCGAAGTCGGAACGCTTGATGCTGGTGGTGCCTTCGAAGCCGGCACGGTAGCCGCCCCATGGATCCTTGCCTTCACCCAGGAAGGTGGCCTTGACCACGACTGGCTTGGTTACGCCTGCGATGGTCAGATCACCCGCCACGTCGGCAGTGTTTTTGCCGGTGGATTTGACACTGGTGGAAACGAAGGTGGCCTTGGCGAATTTGGCCGCATTCAGGAAGTCACCACTGGCGATGTGCTTGTCGCGCTCGGCATGGTTGGTGAATACGCTGGCGGTATTCACATTGAACTCGATCTTGCTGGCTTCAGGCTTGGCAGCGTCGAAGCTGAACTTGCCGTCGATGTCCTTGAAAGTACCGGTGATGAAGCTGTAGCCCAGGTGGCTGATCTTGAAGTCAACGAAGGCGTGCTGGCCTTCCTTGTCGACAACGTAGTCAGCTGCCATCACGTTGGCGGACAGCAGAGCGGAGCCGATTGCCAGAGCGGCGAGGGTCTTTTTCAACATGCTTTCTATTCCTTTGGAGTCGAGGTTGAACATCAGGCTTTGCGCCCCAGCATTCGCGTCAGGGTCGCATCACGATCGATAAAGTGGTGTTTCAATGCTGCCAACGCATGGAGGCCGGAAAAAATTACCAGCGCCCACGCCAGGTAGAAATGAATCACACCGGCGGTGTCTGCCTGGTCCGGTAGTCCGGATACCAGTGCAGGAACTTCAAACAGGCCAAACACCGGAATCCCGACACCGTCTGCGGTGGAAATCAGGTAACCGGCAATCATCACAGCAAACAGTCCGAGGTACAGAAACGAATGGCCAAACTTCGCGCCCATGCGCGTCAGCCGGCTATAGCTTTCCAGTGTTGGCGGCGGTGGGCTGATAAAACGCCACAACACCCGAAGAACCATCACGGCCAACAACACCAGGCCAATGCTTTTATGCAGGTCAGGCGCGTCTTTGCGCCAAGTGCTGTAGTAGTCGAGATCGACCATCCACAAGCCCAACGCAAACAGACCGAAGACCGCCAGCGCCACGCCCCAATGCATGAAGATACTGACCCAACCGTAGCGGGAAGAAGAGTTACGTAGCGGCATGCCCAAATCCTGTGAGAATTGCGACCAAGACTATCGAGTTATCTATCGATTTAAAGCGGAAAATTTCGCTTTGAAATATCGAGAAATACGATCAAGAGTCTGAAATCGGTGAGTTAAGGAAAGATTAAAGAACAATGTGTGAAAAAAAATGACCTCCAAATCAAGAACACCTGCGCCATGAGATTTATTCAGTTCTTTTCCTCAGGCATAAAAAAACGCGGCATTTGCGCCGCGTTTCTTTAATCCAGACGTTTACTGCGCTTTGGTATCCGCCGCCGGAGCCGCAGCAGGTTTGGCTGCTGGTTTCTTCGCCGGTTCAGCTTTCTTCGCAGGCGCCTTGGCTGGCGCTTTTTTGGCTTCGGTTTTGGCAGCAGGCTTTTTCACCGGTGCTTTGGCCGCAGCCTTCTTGGCGGGCTCGGCTTTCACCGGTGCTGCCGGCTTCGGCGCTTCCACTGGCGCAGGGGCCGGGGTTGGCACTGGAGCGGGTGCCGGTGCTGGCGGTGTGACTGGCTCTGGTGCCTTCACGGGCTCCGGCTTCTTGTCGTCGTCCGAGGAACCACCGAACAGGTTGGTAAAGAAGTTGCCCTTCTTCGCCGCGACTGCACCGGCGGCAACAGCTGTCGCTGCCGGAACAACTTTCGCCGGTTCAAACGACTTGCCTGCCGCCAGGTCTTCAACCTGACTGGCCGCACGCTGACCGGTGCGCAGTGCGCCTTCCAGCGTGCCAGGGTACAACGTGTCGGTATGTTCGCCAGCGAACGCTACGCGTTGCAGCGGACGCTCCCACAAGCGCCAGTACTTGCTGATCTGGCCCGGACCGAAGGCCAGGTAAGCGCCGCCCATCGAAGGGTCGGTGCTGTAGCGACGGATTTCATAACCGGTGAACGCACCGCGCGCCTGTGGATAAAACGCGTGCAGACGAATCAGCACCTGATCGACCATCTGCTTGTCGCCGAAAACCTGCATCACCCGCGCGTTGTCGCCGGACAGGTTGATCACCACGTTGGCGCCGCCCTTGAGCGCCGGCTCGACCCACAACATACCCAGGCCAGTGTTGCTGTAGATCTCGCCGGACATGCGCGCCTTGCTTTCCCACACCGGCGTCTTGAACTTCAGCATGATCTGGTCGCGCCAACCGTAGTTGGTGCCTTTGATCGCGCCCAGGTGCTGGGCATCCAGCGCCGGGGTCATCGCGATTTTGTTCAGTGCGCGCAACGGCACCGCTACCACGACGTAGTCCGCCTGATAGCCGACGCTGCCGACTTTGACGGTCACGCCGTCCTTGTCCTGGGTGATGGCCGAGACCGGGGAGCTGGTCTTGATGGTTTTCAGCTGTTTGACGAAGGCTTGTGCCAACACCGGGCTGCCGCCGAGCAGGCGCGAAGCGCGCAGGTCACGGTCGGACACGCCACGGTAAACCCGGCTCTGTTGTGCGTAGTACAGCAACGACAGGCGTGAAGGTTCGTCGTAACGGGTACGAATTTGCTGATTGATCAATTGGCGGGCCGTGGCGGGCAACGTCAAACGGTCGAGCCAGTTGGAGACGTTGATCTGATCCAGGGCATGCAGCGTGCTGTTCGCCGCCGGGTTCTGCGGGTCTTCGATCGAGCGCGCCAGATCGTCCAGAGTTTTTTCGTAACGCTTGAGCGCGTCAGCGGTGGCCGGCTCCTTGGTCGCCAGATCAGCGGCGGTGTAATACACGCCGTCGATCAGGTAACTCGGCGTGCGCACGAATTCAGGGGCCGGCGTGGTGCTCAGCTTGAACGTCGAGACGTACTTGTTCAGCACCGGCTGGGTCTTGTCGTTGCCGATCCACTCACTGGTGGCCATACCGGAACGACCGCCCAGGCTCGGCTTGGCTTCCAGCAGGGTCACCTGCCAGCCTTTGTTCTGCAGTTCGTACGCCGCCGTCAGGCCCGAGAGCCCGCCGCCGATCACGATCGCCGTTTTATCCTTGGCCAGCGCAGACACGCTGAACAGCCCCAACATCACCAGCGCACAGGCGCGCAGCCAACCAGCAGACATTCAGCGAACTCCGGAAATACACGAGGAAAAAGCAGTTTTACGAGTCAGTCGACTCAAAGAACCGCGAAGAATACGTCAGCCATCAAAGGCCCGCCAGCAACGTCTATCGCCCTATACAAAGTAGCTCATTCGACACAATGGGTTGTCCCGATGCCACGCATTGCATAGGCTTGCGCGATTGTAGGTTCGCGCCTGTCGCGGACTGCCTCGAGGAGACTGAACATGGGCCTGAATAATCAGTGGATGCAACGCGATCTCGCGGTGTTGTGGCATCCCTGCACCCAGATGAAAGACCACGAACAGTTGCCGCTGATCCCGATCAAGCGCGGCGAAGGCGTGTGGCTGGAAGACTTCGAAGGCAAACGCTACCTCGACGCGGTCAGCTCCTGGTGGGTCAACGTGTTCGGCCACGCCAACCCGCGTATCAATCAGCGCATCAAGGATCAGGTCGATCAGCTGGAGCACGTGATCCTCGCCGGTTTCAGCCATCAGCCGGTGATCGAGTTGTCCGAGCGCCTGGTGAAGATGACGCCGGAAGGGCTGACCCGATGCTTCTACGCCGATAACGGTTCGTCCTGCATCGAAGTCGCACTGAAAATGAGCTTTCACTACTGGCTCAACCGCGGCCAGCCGAACAAGAAGCGCTTTGTCACCCTGACCAACAGCTATCACGGCGAAACCATGGCGGCGATGTCGGTGGGCGACGTGCCGCTGTTCACCGAGACCTACAAGGCGTTGCTGCTGGACACCATCAAGGTGCCAAGCCCCGATTGCTACCTGCGCCCTGAGGGCATGAGCTGGGAAGCGCATTCGCGCAACATGTTTGCCGCGATGGAGCAGACGCTGGCGGAGAATCACGACACTGTCGCGGCGGTGATCGTCGAGCCGTTGATCCAGGGCGCCGGCGGCATGCGCATGTATCACCCGGTGTACCTGAAACTGCTGCGCGAAGCGTGTGATCGCTATGGCGTGCACCTGATCCACGACGAAATCGCCGTCGGCTTCGGCCGCACCGGAACCATGTTCGCCTGCGAACAGGCCGGCATCCGCCCGGACTTCCTCTGCCTGTCCAAGGCCCTGACTGGCGGTTACCTGCCGCTGGCGGCCTGCGTGACCACGGAAGATGTCTACAGCGCGTTCTACGACGACTACCCGACCTTGCGTGCCTTCCTGCACTCGCACAGCTACACCGGCAACCCGCTGGCGTGCGCGGCCGCCTTGGCGACGCTGGATATCTTCGAAGAAGACAACGTCATCGAGAACAACAAAGCGTTGGCCCAGCGCATGGCCTCCTCCACCGCGCACCTGGTCGATCATCCGAACGTCTCGGAAGTGCGTCAGACCGGCATGGTATTGGCCATCGAGATGGTCAAGGACAAGGCCACCAAAGAGGCCTACCCGTGGCAGGAACGTCGAGGCTTGAAGGTGTTCCAGCATGCGCTGGAGCGTGGTGCTTTGCTTCGCCCGTTGGGCAGCGTGGTGTATTTCCTGCCGCCCTACGTGATCACCCCGGAGCAGATCGACTTCCTGGCGGAAGTGGCCACTGAAGGAATCGACATTGCGACCCGCAATAGCGTGAGCGTCTCGGTGCCGAAAGACTTCCATCCCGGGTTCCGCGATCCGGGCTGATTGATTTCACTCAAGCT
>NZ_JAVLRV010000003.1:231364-259725 GCF_055803035.1 Pseudomonas sp. 300
GCCTGCGCCGCCGCCATCGCGGGCAAGCCCGGCTCCCACAGTGACGGCGTACACCCTGTGGGAGCGGGCTTGCCCGCGATAGGGGCGCCAAGACCTACACATGAATTACAGAGACCCAGCATGAGACTGTCCCGCTTCTTTATCGACGCCCCCCTGAGCACCGGCGAGCACGAGTTGCCCGAGGCCCAGGCCCATTACATCAGCCGCGTGCTGCGCATGGCCGAGGGTGATGCATTGCAACTGTTCGACGGCTCGGGCCATGAGTTTCGCGCCACGCTGGTGGAAGTCGGCAAGAAGCGCGTCGTGGTGCAGATTGACGAAAGCTTCGCCGGGCAAATCGAATCGCCGTTGCAGATTCATCTCGGCCAGGGTTTGTCCCGTGGCGAGCGGATGGACTGGGCGATCCAGAAAGCCACCGAACTGGGCGTCACCGAAATCACCCCGATCTTCAGCGACCGCTGCGAAGTCCGGCTGAAGGACGAGCGTGCCGACAAACGCCTGATGCACTGGCGCCAGGTGGCGATCAGCGCGTGCGAGCAATGCGGGCGTTCACGGGTGCCGGTGATTCATCCGCCGGTGTTGCTGGCGGACTGGTTGAAGCAGACTCAAGCAGAATTGAAGTTGGTGCTGCATCCAGTGGCCGAACCATTGGTGAGCCATGCGAAACCGGCGACGCTGGCGTTTTTGATCGGCCCGGAGGGTGGGTTGTCCGATGCGGAAGTGGATCAGGCCAAAGGGGCTGGTTTTCACGCCGCACGGCTTGGGCCACGGGTATTGCGCACAGAGACCGCGCCGGTGGTAGCGCTGGCCGTAGCCCAGCAACTATGGGGCGATTTCTAGGGCCTCTTCGCGGGCAAGTCGAATCGTCGCACCGCCGCTCCAACAGGAGACCGCTACTGATCGTCCCCACGTTCTGCGTGGGAACGATCAGTCAGGCGTTATTGCACCGGATCACTCACTGGCTTGGCGATGATTGCCTTCAGTTCGCTGGTCATCGGGAATTCCAGGTTCAGGCCTTTAGGCGGAATCGGTTGCTGGAACCATCGCTGATAGATGGCATTGATCTCGCCCGAACTGTACAAATCGGCAAGGGTCGAGTTCACCAATTCCAGAAACTGCGGGTCGCCCTTGCGCACCATGCAGCTGTAGATTTCCCGCGATTGCTCCTCGCCCACCACCACCCAGTTATGCGGGTCGCGAGCCTTGGCGCGTTCGCCGTAGAGCAGCGCGTCATCCATATAGAACGCCGCCGCCCGACCCGACTGCAGCATCTGGAACGCTTCGCCGTGGTCCTTGGCGCTGATCACGAACATATCGATCTTGTTATCGACGTTATAGCTCTTCAGAAACCGTTCATTAGTGGTGCCGGCGGTGGTCACGACGTTCTTGCCGCGCAGGTCGGCGAAGCTTTTGATGCCGCTGTCCTTCGCCGTGAGCAATTGCCCTTTCACGTAGATAAACCCGTAGGAAAACGCCACTTGCTGCATGCGCTCGGCCGTCACGCCGGTGGAGCCGCACTCAAGGTCGACCGTGCCGTTCTGCACCAGCGGAATGCGCGTTTGCGAGGTCACCAGGTTGTACTTCACCTGCAGATCCGGCAGTTCAAGCTTTTGCTTGATGCGCTCGACAATCTTGCTCGCCAGGTCCACCGAATAACCCATCGGCTGCCCCGTGTGATCACCCACGTAGGAGAACGGCACCGACGCGTCGCGATAGCCCAGCGTGATGCTCTTGGCATTGGCGACCTTGTTCAGCGTGCCGGTCAGTGGCGCTTCGTTGGCCTGGACCTGGCTGGCGAGCAGCAGGCCGAGGGTGCAGCCGATCAACGTGATTTTTTGCATTGTTATTCTCCGTTGTGGGTCAGTTTATGAGCGGCGGGCGGCGATCACGGTGATCTCCACCAGAACCTCTGGACGGGCCAGTTGCGCCTGCAACGTGGTGCGGGTCGGCGCCTTGCCCGGCGACAACCATTGCGACCAGACCTCGTTCATGGCGGCGAAATCACGGCCAATGTCGTTCAGGTAAATGGTCGCGTTGAGCAGATGTTCCTTGTCGCTGCCCGCCTCGGCCAACAACGCGTCGATCTTCGCCAGCACCTCGGCGGTTTGGCCGGTGACGTCGGGGCTGTCACCCGGAACCTGTCCCGAGAGAAACACCAGATCGCCAAAGGTCACCGCGCCAGAAAGCCGGCTGTTGCTGTTGATACGGTTAATGCTCATCGGTTTTTCCTTTTCAAGTCAGGCGACGCGGGGGGCGAGGCCCTGCATTTCAATCGACGGTGCGCGCCGGGCGATCAACTCGCTGAGCAACCGGGCGCTGCCACAGGCCAGGGTAAAACCCAGCGCACCATGACCGAGGTTGAGCCACACGTTGCGATACGCCGTGGCCCCGATCAACGGCACGCCGCTGGGGGTGGCCGGGCGCATGCCGGCCCATTCGATGGCGGCGTCGAAATCGCCGGCATTGGGCAAGGTTTCCTGCGCCTGACGCTTGATCAGCGCCAGACGTTTGGGGTCGAGGGCCGGGTCGAAACCGACAATGTCGACCATCGCCGCCACGCGCAATTGGTCACCGAGACGGGCGTAAACGATCTTGCGGTTGTAATCGGTGATGCTCAGCTCCGGCGCGCGATGTTCGGCGCGGATGGGCAAGGTCAGGCTGTAGCCCTTGAGCGGATACAGCGGCAGGTTCATGCCGGGCAGCGCCAGCGCCGGACTGCGATGGCCGGCGGCAATCACCAGTTGCTCGACCGGCAGCACTTGCGTACCCATTTCGACGGCCTGCACCGCGCCGTCCGCGTGGCGAATGCCGGTGACCTTTCGCCCGAGCAGAAACTCGCAACGACCCGAGGCCTTGAGGCGAGCCAGCAGTTGCTGGCAGAAAGCATGGCAATCAGCGACTTCTTCGTCGGGGGTATAAATCGCGCCCACAAACGGCGCCTCGGCCAGTGCTGGCTCAAGCTGTGCGCATTCGGCCCGCGACAGAACGTGCTGCTGTTGCGGATCGGCGAGGCCGTGACGAGCGTGTTCGAAACTCGCGGCTTCACGAAACGTCACCAGTTTGCCGTTGCGCCGCCAGTCGAAACCGTCGAGACGGTCTTCGTCGCGCCAGCCTTGCAGCGTGGACTGGCTCAGCAGCGCCAGACGCAGCAGGTGCGCGCCATTGCGTTGATTCACCGAACGACGGCAAGCTGCCAGGAAGGACGCCATCCAGCGCCATTGCGCCGGGTCCAGGCGCGGGCGCAGCTTCAACGGCGAGTCACCGCGCAGCATCCAGCCAAGCGCCTGCAACGGTACGCCGGCATCGGCCAGCGGCGCGACGTAACGGTAGGACAACTGGCCGCCGTTGGCGAAACTGGTCTCGCTGCCCAGCGAGTCCCGGGCCTCGATCAGCGTCACGTCGATGCCGTCACGAACCAGCGCGTAAGCCGTCGTCAGCCCGATGACGCCACCACCGATGATGCAAACCCGCTGAGCCATGTCTGTCCTTAACCGTTGTTGAAACAGGCTTCAGGTTAGGACCAGGTGACAGTCGTTGAACAATGCATAAAGATGCCTGACCCATAAACAAAGGTTATGGACTTGCCATGCGACTGCGACACATCGAGATTTTCCAGGCCATTCGCCAAACCGGTTCGGTCAGTGGCGCCGCGCAGCTGCTGCACGTGTCGCAGCCGGCGGTGAGCAAAGTGCTGCAACACGCCGAGCAGCAACTGGGCTTTCCGTTATTCCTGCGGGTGCGCGGCAAATTGCAGGCGACGCCCGAAGCGCTGGAGCTTGAGCGCGAAGTCGACAAGGTCACCGAAAGCCTGCAAGGCGTGCGACGTCTGGCCCAGAGCCTGCGGCGCGAGCCGGGTCACAGCGTACGGATCGGCGCAATCCCGGCGCTGGCCCTGTCGCTGCTGCCGCCGGCCATCAACGAGTGGACGCAACGCTACCCGGACATCGTCTGCGAACTGTCCAGCGCCCACAGCCGTGAGCTGATGCAGAATTTGTTGATGCGCGAAGTGGATGTCGCGCTGACCTTGCAGCCGCCGGATCATCCGGGCCTGAAGGCGCAGCCCTTGGCCTGCGGGGTTTTGGTGGCGCTGGCGCCGTTGGGCTATTGGACCGACGACGCCTTGAGCCAACCGTTACCGTTGAGCGAACTGGCCGGTGCGCCGCTGATCGGTCTGTCCAGCGCCGACCCGCTGGCCGCCAGGCTCGACAGCTACCTTGAGGCGGTCGAACCGCCGCCACGGGTGCGCATCGCCGTGCAGACCTATTCGCTGGCGCGGGCGATGGTTGAATCCGGTGCCGGGCTGGCGGTGATCGATCCGTTTACCGCGCTCGGCGCGTCCCCCGCCGCCACGGCGATCCGGCCTCTGGCGCCAGCCTTACCGATCACGTTATATGCGGTCACCCGCGCCGACGAACCGCCACCCCATACCTTGAGCGACTTGTTGCAGGTATTCAGCCGACGGGCGCAGGCGCAACTGGATCGCTTGATCCCTTAAAAGCCTTAAAGGACATAAAACATAATTGCCACAAAGTGCAGCAAACTCCCGGCAATCACGAACAGATGCCAGATCCCGTGGGCATGGCGTAAACGACTATCCAGCGCAAAAAAGACAATACCCACGGTGTACAGCACGCCGCCCGACGCCAGCCAGGCGAAACCTGTACTGCCCAGCGCCGCCAGCAGCGGCTTGACCGCCACCAGCACGATCCAGCCCATCACCGCGTAAATCACGAGCGACAGGATCCGCGCTTCCGAACGCGGCTTGATCTCTTGCAGGATACCGATCAGCGCCAGCCCCCAGACAATCCCGAACAACGTCCAGCCCCAAGGCCCGCGCAGGGTCACCAGACAGAACGGCGTGTAGCTGCCGGCGATCAACAGGTAGATCGAAAAGTGATCGACCTTCTGCATGATCGCTTTCTTGCGCCCGCGCACGCTGTGGTAAACGGTCGACGCGCTGTAGAGCACCATCAACGTGAAACCGTAAATCGCCACGCTGACGATCTTCCACGGGCTGCCGTCCATGCCGGCGATCACCAGCATCCACACCACCCCGACCGTTGCCGCCACCGCCCCGACCAAATGCGTCCAGGCGTTCAATCTTTCCCCGTGATACATGTATTGCTCACCTCGAAATCCAATACAACATCGCGCAAGGCTCAGGCTTCAAGCGTAAAAGCGCAATGCTTACAAAACCACTCTCCGCGCAGAAAGGGTTCCGGTTAAAGCCGCTCCTGGCGCTCAAACAACCACGTCGCAGGAAACGGGTGAGCCCGGTACAACTCGATCAACCTCCGTCGGTCGCGGTGAAACCATTCATTTACCCAATACTGGTATTGCTGCTGGATGCTCATCTCATGCCAAGGCGAACTGCGCGTTTGAATCACCGCATGCGCGGCCATCATTCCTGACATCAGTGCCTTCAACACGCCCTGTGACGCCGCCGGATCCAGCACAAATGCCGCATCTCCCGCGATAAAAAATCCCCTTCCTGCCACCTGCTGGCCAACACGCCAGGTCACGTCAGCCCCGCGGACCGGTCCGGAGCGTGTCAGGTGTTTGAACATGGCAGGTGGAATGCCTTGCGACGTGTTTCCAGGGAGAAAACACAGGCGGGTCCAGTGGTAAGCGTGTTCGCCGATCTTCGCCGTCCAGTACCATCCAAAGGGGTCTGCATCTATCCCGCAAAAAATGTTGTCGTCAGGGCACACACCGACGGCATATCCATAGCGGGCGATCAGATGTGGCGAAAATCTGCGCCATCGAAGTTTCAACTGACGTGACAACCAACTGCTGGCGCCACTGGCGTCGATCAAATGGGGTGCAATGAAATCACCTTGTGCGGTTTGCACCCCGCATACCCTCTGCGAGTCCTTGATTACCGTGAGCACACGGCAAGGCTGCACCACCCTGACACCTGACTCGACGGCCCGACAAAGCAGCAGACTATCCAGCGCATCTCGGGGAATTTGAAAGCCCCGGTTCGGGCCCGTCACGCCTTGACCAAAGGCACTGAACTGGCGCGCGCCCCCCCACTGCACCCAATGGCCTGTATGACGTAAAAAACCGGCCGCCTGCACCGCAGCGGCCACACCCAACTGCTGCAGCAAAGGTTCAACACCCGGTTGCAGCGTCTCACCCGGACGCTTGCGAGGGAAAACCGCCTGCTCCAACAGCACCACTCGCAATCCCTGTTGCGCACACAAGATGGCTGCCGCCGTGCCCGCTGGCCCGGCGCCAATGACGATCACGTCCTGGTCAGTCAAAAGAACGACTCAACCAACCCTTGTTGTCTCTATTGATCAAAAGGCTGTCAGCCCCGATAAACAGCTCAACCATTTCCAAAATTTCAACGTGGCGCAACCGAAAACTGGAGGGTGTCGAAACGGTGCCGTGTCGATAAACAACGAAAAAGTCCACCTCGCCTTCCAACTGCGCCCCTGCCTCAGACTCTGCCAGAGACAGGGCCGAATCAGGTCTCACCACACGAATGAAGGACAGCACCGCCCACCGTCCCTGTAGCTCACGAGTGGGGGCGCCGATGGCGATGTAAGCCAAATGCATGGCCAGAATCCGATGTTGATAATCCTCTCGGGAAATCTGCCCGGTGACCGACAGCGACAAGCGCCCGGCCAGCGCATTACTCGTGTAATCGCTGTATTCATAGGCGGTGTATTCGACCGTCAGGCGCCCGTTTACCGTCACCAGACGTGGGCCGGTTTCGCCATCCCACGACGTTTCGCCGGTCTGACCATTTTCAGAGTCTCGCAAGGGTATGACTGTCGGTTTTGAAAGCGCGGGTTCAAAGGTACGAGCACTGTCGGGGGTCACGGCGGGCCAATAGGCGCCCGCCGCCGAACAGATTCTCACGTCTTCTGAAAATGGGCTGCCAAGGTTGAAAGAGCAGATAAACGTTGGCCGAAACCCGCCGTTGCTGGCAATTTCCCAACCTGGGCTGAAGGTGCCCGCAGCACTGTCGGGCAGCCAGGACGTACGCTCTGCCCGTATAGAAGACCCCTTTACTGTGGCGCCTACAGCCGGCAAAAGCTGAGAGACCAGCGCAGTAATGCCTTTATCTTCCTCGACAAAGTGCCCCTCTGGCAGCAGCGGATTGCCTGCCAGCCTCCGTTCAGACAAAGCCTGCAACGTGACGTACCAGATTGGCTCGGGAAACTCCTGCTGTTGTGCCCATTCAATCAGCGCCGCTTGCCCACAGCTCGGGTAAAAATCAGGTGCGGATAATATTGAGCAGGCGGCTACGGTGATCGGGATGTGAGTGCTCAGCGCCGGGCAAACGGGCTTGACCCAGCCGTCAGCGGTGAAGTCTATGAAGTGCAGTGCCCGGTAGTTACCGGCCCTGACAATTGCCTCTACATCCGGCTCATTGTTCAAGTCACGGATTGAGCCATCGTCCTGTAACTGATGGCGCTTATTGATGATGTAACCCTCAAAATTTGCGTTGGGCGGGACACGAAAAGAAACGGATCGCCCCTGAAACAGGGCAGGTTCGACCAGCCGGGCCTTTGGTACCGGCACATTCAAGCCGCTGCCATGCACCGCGCTGTCAGCCCACTCGGCGAGGCCTTCAGTCAGCACAAAGGGGGCTTGCGAAATGTCGGGCTCAAACCAGTCCGCTTCGTTTCCTAGCCTGAGGTGGAACTGCCGCAATTTGTCATTGACGTGCAATGCCTCGAGCTTCAAATCCAGATCGAGACCAGCGATGCACTCCGAGCCATCGAAAAGCTTGTGCAGCGGAAACCAGAAGTCCCGATTTTCATCACCCTCGACCCACCCGTGACCTACCCCGCCCTTTTGCTGCACGGCCACATAGGCGCTGAAGCGAGCCGGCATGACCCGCATGGCATGCAGGTCATTCTGAACAATGGGGCTGAAGCCTCGCAGTCGAGCGTCGTACAGCACAGGCGCGGTGCCGACACGTGCAATGCCGGTGCGGGAAAAACACAGGTCTGCATGCTTGCGATGCGTCGTGTCCGGTTGCGGTCGGTACTCAAGGGCAAACACCACCACTCCCAAACTCGCCTCCGCGCCAGCCAGCGCCTGAAGTTGCGCCAGGGTCGGGGGGCAGACGCCGTACACATAGTTGAGCACGGCCTCCAATTCTGCCCCCGTCGCGAAA
Source organism: Pseudomonas sp. 300 (assembly GCF_055803035.1). Taxonomy (NCBI): domain Bacteria; kingdom Pseudomonadati; phylum Pseudomonadota; class Gammaproteobacteria; order Pseudomonadales; family Pseudomonadaceae; genus Pseudomonas; species Pseudomonas sp. 300. Next base: position 239,502 of record NZ_JAVLRV010000003.1, read on the forward strand.
TCATGGAGCGGGTTTGCCCCGGCGTCCTCAGTCACAGTGGGCGACGCCAACGCGTGATACAGCAGGCTGCGTGAAGGATGGCCCGCCTCAACCCCACGACTGCCTTGCAACGAAAAGTCCTCAAAACCCTTGATTGTGCGGTTAATCGACAGGGCTTTATTCAATTCATCGGCCAACGGCCTTGCTTCGATATCCAGCCCATGGAGTTTCAGCAGATCACGCCAGCCGGCAGGCGCCAAACGCTCGCAGGCTCGTTGAACTTCATCGATAAGGGCCATACGCACTCCTCGAGCGGGATCCATTCCTGACCCAGCATGCCTCTTTTACTGGGCCTGCACACCTGTAAGAAATACCAGTTCTGTTGTCTGGATAGACTCTTCTTATCAGGCGTGATCGTTGAGAATTGGGCACAATCGAGCCATTCGACCAAGAGTCACGCCCATGCTGATCGACGAAGAATTGACCCTGAAAAAACTCGAGGTGTTCCTCGCCTTCATGCGCACCGGCAATCTGGCCCGCGCCGCTGCCGAGTTGCAAACCAGTAACGTCAGCGTGCACCGCGCCATTCATTCCCTGGAAAGCGCCCTGCGCTGCCCGTTGTTCAAACACGAAGGCCGCAACCTGACGCCGCTGGAAAGCGCTTATGTGCTGGAAGAACGAGCGCAGAAACTGATTCAGGACGTGGTCGAAACCGTGCGCCTGACCCGCGAAGCCGCCGGGTTCTCGGCTGAGCGCTTCAAGCTCGGGTCGTTGTATTCGCTGACGGTGAAGACCGTGCCGCAACTGATCATGGGCTTGAAAATCCGCCGCAGCGAACTCAACATCGACTTGATCCTCGGTTCGAATTTCGACCTGTTGTACAAGCTCAAGAACATGGAAGTCGACGCGATCCTGGTGTCTTTGGACGACAGCGTGAACGACCCGGATTGCGAGCAGATTGCGTTGTTCTCCGATGACATCTTCCTGGCGACACCGGCGGATTCCAGGTTTGCCCAGCGCACTGAAGTCGATCTGGCTGAGGTCCGCGACGAGACATTCATCACCCTGACCCAAGGCTTCGCCACGCATCAGGATGGCAATCGGGTGTTCAAGCAGGCGGGGTTCGAGCCGAAGGTGGCGATGCAGGTCAACGACATCTTCACCCTGTTGAGCATGGTCAGCTCGGGGGGTGGGTTATGCGTTGCTGCCGGGGCGGATTGCAGCGGTGTATGAGAACCGGGTGAAGCTGATTCCGTTGCAGGAAAAGTATCGGTTGCAGCAGCACATCGGCGTGGTGTTCTTGAAGGCGAAGGAGCGCGATCCGAACTTGCTGGCGTTGCTGGCGGAGTGTCGGATGTATGCCAATCGCCAGGTTTGAGAGCTCGTTGGCCCCAATCGCCAGCAGGCTGGCTCCCACAGTGAGAATGCAAACACTATTCCCCTGTGGGAGCCAGCCTGCTGGCGATGGCGTCAACCGAGACAACTCAGAATCTGAAGTCAGCCCACAATCCCGCGAACAATGAAGTACAGCAACGAAGGCCCAAGCAGGCACCCAAGCCCGGTGTGGAACGTCGCCGTCAACGCCCCGTAAGGCACCAACCGCCGATCCGTCGCCGCCAACCCGGCGGTCACACCGCTGACGGTGCCGGCCAACCCGCCAAACACCATCGCCGAGCGCGGGTTATCCAGCGCGCTGTGTCTCTTTATTGGGTGTTACACGGCAACAAAAAAAATTTTAACCTCTCCTTCAAAAAGATAGAAATAATTAACGCGCTGTTTTCTAAAAATAAAATTCAAACGTTAACTCACGCTTCGCACCGAAGCGACAGACCTAAATACCAATATCAACAAATCACTTGTAGGAAGATTCCCTCTAAGTAGGATGCGGCCTACAAAATCACAAATATCGTAGGAAATTTCAGAATTTTTTGTTTTTTACTTGACTGCAATCTAATTCGATACTTTTATAATCCCGTCACAGTTAGCTATCAATCAGTGGCAGGAGATTAGACACTCAGCTGTACACAGTTGTATATCTGCCGAGCTCTAACTTCAACGGTGACAGGAGCTATTCTGTGACTTAGCTGTCACATTCCAGAAGGAGAAAGGTATGAATGACGAAATAATTTCTGATGAAAACCAGTTAGATGAATTAGCTTCCGATGTTGAGGTTATGACTCCTGTTCCAGATGGAACGTATGACATGGTTGCTGGAAAAACAGCGCCAGAGTTCTGAGAAAACAAACAGGGCATCGTTATCGATGCCCACTCTAAAATTAAAGGCTGCCAATATATGAGAGCTACAACTAATAAAGGTGTTTTATGCTTAACAGAACTCGGACATTGTTTTTTTCACAACGGCACACACCTCCTGAAAATTCCGAAAAAAAAGTTTATTGAAGCACTGGCTTCTTATGAAAAATCTTTAGCGCTAACAGAGCGGCATCCAGCTTTTTTCAATATGTCTGAAGCCAAAGAGGCAAGGAGTGCGTATGAACGAAGCGTGCTGGAATTCACTAAACTATGACGGTGACATTTATGATCCTACTCGGTTAGCGTTAGTTTCGCTACCATACGGCGAAGGTCCGCAAAAAGTAATGCCTCTGGGGCTGCAGAACATATCAGCCTACGTAAAAAAACATGTAGCACATGTAAAATGCAAAATATTTGATTATTCAGATTTATACACCTCAGACACTCACGAACTAAAAGACTTGATAGACTGGCAACCTGCACTGGTAGGAATATCTATTTACAGCAGCCATGTTCAAGCAGCGATTGCTTGGGGGCAGTTAATTAAAAGCGCGCTACCTGAGACAGTTTTATTCTGCGGCGGCCCACATATAAGCCTTGCAGCGAAAGACTTTTTACGTGTATCAAACGGTATTTTTGAACTCGCACTTTATGGTGAGGGAGAACACTCAACAACCAGACTACTAAACTTATTCAATAAATCGCGCAAGGAAGCTCCACCCTCCTCACCCACAAAAAACACTAATAAAAACCCCACACCAAAACAGGTATTTATAGACAACCACTTACAAGACATACCAAATGCAGTTTGGATCTCCGCAACCGGGGAAACGCACGAAACCTATAAACAGAAGATACAACTACCCGCAACCGAGTGGGAAAATCCATTATTGGATTATTGTTCGGAACGCTTACAAAATCTCTACTTCACGGACAGAAGAGATGGTAAAAAAAGAAGATCAATAGCACTCACCAGTAGTCGTGGTTGCCCTTTAGCATGCTCATTCTGCGCTATCGTTGCGGCAGATAAAGATGGTCCTAAGTGGCGTGCCGTCGATGCGAGCACTCTTGTTAATTGGATTGCAGAGGCTCACAAACAATACTCTTTTGAACATGTTTACATGATGGATGCTAATTTTTTTGTACGAAAAGACAGAGTACTGGAATTCTCTGAAAAACTCTACAAGCTGTTCGGTGGCGAGGTTACATGGAGCAGTTCTTCTACAGTAGGATACCTGCTTAAGTTACGCGCTGAATTGCCAAAATTGGTTGCGCAAGGGTTGAGATTGGTCGAAATGGGTATTGAGTCTGGCTCGCAAACTCAGCTCGACTATATGAACAAGAGAGTCACAGTAAAGGATAATATAGACGCAATTAGGGCCTTACAGATCAATGGTATTGACGTCGGCCTCGATTTTATCATGTTCTATCATGACCAACAAAAAAGAGAAATCATAGAAAATTTAAGCTTTCTGCTCAAATCCGGAATGACTGAGCATGAATCTTTTGATCATTACTTCAACATCATGATGATATATCCAGGCACGCCTGTTAGATACAATCTTGAAAGAAAAATTGGCTTTAAGTTTGACTTGATCGACTTACCTAACAGCAGACAGCTAATAGAAAATCAAGAGGTGAAAGAAATCTACGACGCCTATATCGATTATTTTGCAAAGCCTCTCCTAAATTCTCTAGAGGAGGCAATTTCTATAAATATAGAAAAAATCTCACAAAGCACCTCGCTAGGAGAAATTGCACACCTATCCTTGCTCAATATTTACCTTAGACATATGCCATTCAAAATTTTGTGGGGACTCTGTCAGCGGACGGGAGAGCGGACGGTGATATTTACAGGAAAAGAGTTCCTAACTTATACCTCCATCATAAAAAAAACCTTGCACGGCAAAGAACCAAATAAGTCGCCAAAACCAGTCGCTTTAGAAACGTTTACGCTTGGTGTTGGCGGTAGAAAGGGTGAATTAATCGGAAAGTCCTCATAATTATCGTTCGAGCGGGTGAATTTTATGGACGTCAATTCGATAAGCCTAGGCGTGAGTGGCGATATAAATAAGCTAAAACAATTCATTTGTTTACGTACAAGCACCACTAGCGTTTACCGTGGCGCACCGATAAAGCACTTCAGCTTGGGCGTGCGCCCCTGGGATAGGTTGGAGAACTCAATTATTGATTTTTGCGCAACTGCTGATTTCACTATTTCTGTACACCCAGTAGATATAAACTTCTCTGGAGTGATCGACATCGCAGAATTAGCAAATCTAAAAAAAATAATTGATACTCTCCCGGTAAGTTACATCGAAGAAGACATAGGCATATGGAGAAATGGCAATCTTTGTCTAGGCGCCCATCAAACCAATCCACCCTTAAACAATGAAACATTACAAACAACAATAATCAATGCCAATATGGTAAAGAACTTTCTTGAACTACCCATATTTTTAGAGAACCCTCCCGTATACAGCGAGTTCGGAAGCATACCGTTTTGGGACTTCTATTTAGAGCTATGCAATCAGTCTGGTTGCTCCATGGCCTTTGATATTGGACACTACTTGGGCTATAGCAAAAGCAAAGATCTTGCTTTTGCTATACCTGACGCCAAACATGAAATATGGAGCTTCATAAAGACGTTACATATTTCGGGAATAAAATCCTGGATGTGGAATGGTATTCCCGTGTGGCTCGACCAACACTCAGACCCCTTCAATAATGAACTGATGGAAGCTTTTAGAGCAACCGTCACCCAGGCTTATAATACAGAAAATATTTTGCTGGAAATGGAGGGCTCATCCATTGAAGTTGAGCATCGCAACATTGACCTCGTAAAAAAATCGCTCGCAGAGATATCAGAAGATGATAATAAAAAAAACTGATGCCGTCGGCTTAATTTTCGCTGAAATATATAAATCTAAAAATATTTTCACTTCCCCAACCTCTGCATGCGATAAGCATTTCACATTTGAATGCGTCAGACGATATCTAGACATATCCAGGCATTTAAATAGAAGATGGCCTTATACGATTAGATACCTACAATCAATTTACGGAGATAATATTTTAACTAACGTATTTGAGCAATTTGATACGACCGGGAGCAACTACAAAAACCTCAATGACGCAGCCTGTGGTATTTTTTTTAACAATACCGCTAAGAACTCACATATTGATTTCGAACTATTACTTTACGAAGACTTTAGAAATGGAAGAGACATAAGTGCGTCATACACCACAACGCAACCTTTAGAGAAATCAACACTAATCCCCTACGACCTTGAATCAATATATACGACACTTATGTTTTACGGTCGGGCTTACGCCCCGTCAGCCCTATATGTAAACCTTACTTTAGAGCCCGGAAAAACCTATAGAGTCAACTCATGAAAAGTGCGCAGACACTCATCGCGAGATCAGATGCCTTGTATGGTGGCGTTGCAATGGGAGCAACAATTATCGAACTCGCCCTAATTGCAAGCAATCCAAATTTAGGTCAGTTCTCTTTGGAATTCTCGCTTGTAACGCAGTTAATCATCTCCTTGGTTGTAGAGTTTTACCTTGGGCACTACTTTGTTTGTAGACTAGGCATCGCCAATACCACCATCTATGGTTTTATATTCAAGTTGGCATGCGCTATTTTCCTGACATTGGGATTCTGTGCCGCATTGCTTGAGTATTGGTACACCGGCTGGAGTTTAATCCTTATCGCTTTCGTATGCGACTCAGCAGGAACAGGCTGTCTAAAAACATCATTCCGGCCTGCTTACAATGCCTTGCATATAAAAATGACTGGCAAGACTGCTGATTACGTAAAAGCATTCAGTCATCTACTATACATTCGAATTGGCACTCCTTTTACTTTATTACTGACAGCCTCACTTATCATAAATTACACCTCTTATTTATATGCCACAATATCAATAATGTCGACACTACTACTACTCAGATCAGCTCAAATATACATATCAAACACTGATCTTCGCCCCACCATTATCAGAAAAATTACTTTAATTCATTCAAGCCGGCATGCATATCTTAAGCACTTCGCTATTGCCGCCAAATTTCCGGTGCAAATAACTGGCTATGTCGCAGGAAACGTATTTGAATCTCTGATACTTATGTATGCAATAGGTTTGCTCTATCGGCACAGCGACCTTTTGGGCTTAGCACAGCAATTCTCTTGGTTAGGAAGCTCAGCGATCGCTTACATGGTCTTTTTGGCATCTACTGTACTAGGGAGACTTGTGATATCCAACTTTACCATCAGCAAATCCAGCGCCACACTCGCAACCTCCTGTTTGATTGCGACAATCATCACATCTCTAATGCTGGCACTGACCAACCAGGACATTACGTTTTTTTTATCGCTAGCTTTTTTCTGTCTATTAGGCGTGGTGATAGGAACAATATTTACCCGACTAACATCAAATGAAGTTCTCCATAACGCAAACGATAGCGATGCAGTATCTTTTTTTCTTGTCAGCGAACTTGCCACAACATCAACCATCATCCTTATCATCACGGCGAGCAGCTTAATTTTTAAGCCTGAAAGGATAATTGAAGGTCTAAGTTATGGCCTGGTCGCACTCATGATTGCATATTGCCTAGCCACAATTATTATTCGAGCCACAACAAAGACTTCCAAATGACATCAAGTAAACATCCCAACGTCCCCATAAAGTTTCTGTCACGCCAATCTGAACCGTCTCCACATTTCACCGGGCTGCTCATGAAACCCGGTAAATGTGGAGGCATCCATTAACAAATTCGGAACTACCCAACAATCCCGCGAACAATGAAGTACAGCAACGAAGGCCCAAGCAGGCACCCAAGCCCGGTGTGGAACGTCGCCGTCAACGCCCCGTAAGGCACCAACCGCCGATCCGTCGCCGCCAACCCGGCGGTCACACCGCTGACGGTGCCGGCCAACCCGCCAAACACCATCGCCGAGCGCGGGTTATCCAGCCCCATCCAGCGTGCGGCCATCGGTGTGCCGACCATCACCAGAATGGCCTTGATCAACCCGGTGGCAATCGACAACGCCATCACATCGGAACTGGCGCCAATCGCCGCACCAGTGACCGGCCCGACGATGTACGTCACCGCGCCCGCACCGATGGTGGTCATGCTCACCGCATCGCGATAACCGAACGCCCAGGCAATGCTCGCCCCGACAATGAACGGCAGAATCGTGCCCAGCAGCAGCGCGATCACGCCGATCATCCCGGCCTTCTTCGCTTCGGTGGCCTGCACTTCGAAGGCCGTGGCGACGATGGCAAAGTCGCGCAACATCGCGCCGCCCATCAAACCGATCCCCGAGAACAGTGTCAGGTCCGCCAGGCCTTTTTGCCCGCCGGTCAGGGTGCCACCGACCCAGGCCAGTACCAGGCCAATGACGATGGCAATCGCCGAGCCATGAATCCGCCCGAACGTCAGGCGTTTAGACAACACCACCGACACCCACATGATCACGCCGACAAACGCGAACGCCGTGACCAGACCGTTATGTTCCAGACCTTTCTCGATGAGAGCCCACATATCAGCGACCTCCTACGGGTGTGCCAACGGGGATTGTTTCCTCGGGTTCATCGGGCAACGGTTCGCCTTTGTGGGTCCGGCTGATCAAGGCAATGGTGCAGCCGCAAAGCACCACCGAACCGATCGCGGCGAGTACCGCCACCGGGCCGCCGTGCAACGCGGTCACGACGTTCTGCTGTGCCGCCATCGCCACCACCACCGGAATGTACATCGCGCCCCAGAAGCCGACACCCATTTCGCAATCCTTGGTCATGCCGCCGCGCTTTTGCATCCACAACCGCGCGCAGATCAACAGGATCATCGCGATCCCGACACCGCCGACGTTTGATTTCACACCCAGCAACACGCCAAGCATGTCACCCATGATCACCCCTGCCAGCGTACAGATCGCCAACAGCGCCACACCGTAAATAATCATTGTTGTAGTCCTCAAAGTGCATCGTCGAATGTTGTTTTTGTTTTCGAAGGCTTGAGTCGGTGGTCTAGGGTTGGCGGCTTCCCTCCTCACGCAACAGCGCCTGCAAGGTGTCGAGCCGCGCCCCGTCGAACGCAATCACGGTGCCTTGCTCGAACACCCGGCGCGCCAGCCCGGTCAGCACCGCACCGGGCGGCAGTTCGATCTGTAGCCGTACGCCGCGCTCGTAGGCGCTTTGTACCGTGCCGCGCCAATCGACGATGCGGCACATGTTGTAAGCCAGGTCTTCGCGCAAGGCTTCGATGTTGATGATGGGCCGGGCGCGACTGCCGCTGAGATAGCCTAACGTCGGCGATTTCAGCAGCACCCTGGCGAAGGCTTCGGCCAGGGTTTTCGCTGGTGCATCCAGCAGCGGACAGTGCGACGGCACACTGACGGCCAAGCGTTTTGCCAAACCGGCACCGCGACGCTTCGCCAACACCGCCACTGCGTTCATTGCTTCATCGCTGCCGGCAATCACCACCTGGTTATCGGCGTTGATATTGGCCAGATAAACCGGTGAGTCGACGCTGTGAACCTGCGCCAGCAACGCTTCCACTGTCGCCAGATCGAGGCCGATGATCGCCGTCATGCCATAACCGTCTGGGTAAGCCTGCTGCATCAGCTCACCGCGCAGGCTGACCAGATGCAGCGCATCGCTGAAACTCAAGGCACCGGCCACCACCGCCGCGGGATAGGCGCCGATGGACAAGCCCGCCACGTAATCCGGTGCCATGGATAACTGACGCGACGCTGCGACACCGGCAATCAACAGGCATAGCTGAACCGCCCGTGTCGATTTCAGCGCTTCGGCAGAATCGAGCAACAACGCGTCTTCGCCGAGCACTTCACTGGCCTCGATCACCGTCTCGCGCGGCAAACGATGGAGCATGCCCGGCTGCTGCGCGCCTTGCCCTGGGAACACCAGCAAACTGCTCACGCTGCTTGCTCCTGCGGGTTCCACGGATCAATCACCAGACAGGCTTGACTGGCATCTTTCAGCAGCACCCGGCGTGCGGAACCGGCCCATTCACGCAGGGCGACGGCGCCGAAAGGCGTCTGCAATTGCATGTCCACCTGGCACACAGCCGTGTCCAGAATCTTCAGCAGTGCCTGCGCCTTCAAGCGATCCAACGGTTGCGGTGTGCGCAGGATCAAGTCGAGATCGCTGCCCTCGTGCAATGCCTGAAAACCACTGGCCAATTCAAACCCGGCGCTACCGCTGACACCCCACACCCAACCGCAGCCATCGAGCCGCGGCCGCAGTTGGCACAGGGCTCGCACTGCCGGCAGATCCCGATCAATCGAGACATGGCAAAGTTCTTCCGGCCTGACGCAACGGGAAATCGCATCGACCGACATCACCGTCGCAAAGCGCTGCTCACGCAACCGACCACGTACCCCGACCGCGATGACATCCGGCGCACTTGACGCACGCCGAACCACCACTGGCTGTCCCGCATGGAGCGACTCGACCATCCACGCGGGCGCGTCCACGGGCAACTGCTCCGGGGTCATCCCCCACAGCAGGTCGTGAGCCAGAAACATGTTCACCACTGTTCTCTCAGCAGTTGGCGAACCTTGCTCGATGCGGCGCGGTTGCTCGCGCCCAAGCGGCCGCTCAAATCGCGACCGCTTGTGGCAACATCGCCAATCGCCAGACTCAGGCATTCCGTCACCCGCGCCAGATCCGCTGAGGTCGGCTGCTCAATCTGCTCCACCGACAGGGTTTCCCAAAGCAGACCGAGACTGGCGTAGCTGTCGATGTCATACGCCATCGGCGGCACACTGGCGGCCAGTGCCTCCAATTCTTCAACACTGCGCAAGGTCACCCGCGCCGCTGACGCCTTGCCCATCGCATGCACCATCACGCCCGGATCACGCAGCGCGATCAACCGATTGGCCTGATACCCATGGGCCAGAAACGCCCCGGACATCGCCTTGCCCACCAGCAAACCAATCACCGCATGGCCGGCCAACCGGGCGCGGGCATAACTGTCCGCCGCAGCGGCCAGTGCCTGATGAATGCCGAGTGCTTCTTCGCGCCGACCGTAGGCCTGACTCGGCACATCGATGATCGCGATCACGGCGCGCTTGTGCGATTTGTCAGCGTCAGCCGCGATGATTTCATCCACAGCCTTGGCCAACCCCCAACCTTCCAGCAAACCCACTTCACCGTTGCGAGCGCGGACAAAACGGTTGTCGGGATCAGCCACCACCGCGATAAACCGCACGGGTTGTTCGCCCACCACACCATCAGCGACCTTCAACGAAGCCGGAAGGCCGTCCACCGGTTTCGCGCCCGCACTCAAGGCGTTGAACCAGTGCAAACCTCTCAGGGAATACGAACTCATGAGCGCTCTCCTTGATACAGATCGCGAACCGTCGCCGCATCGATTTGCGGCTCGGCGTCCAGGCGGGCCAACCGTTGCAGGAACAGATCGGCCTGCCGGCTGCGTTGTTGTTCCGGCAAGCCTTGTTGCAGCAATTCACTGACCTGCTGCCGGATCTGCGCCACGTCATCAGCAACAAAGCGATCCGCCAACCCGCTGGCAAAACGTTGCTCGCCACCGGTCAGGCTCCAGATGAAAGGACGGTCGCGCGAGTCGTATTCCTCAAGCCCGGCTTCCTGTTCGATCACCTGCGGACCGTTCAGACCAAGCCGTGCTTCCTGAGTCACCAACAAATAGCTGCACAACCCGGCGGCAATCGACATCCCGCCAAAGCAACCGACGCTGCCCGCCACCACGCCGACAACGGGTTGGTATTGGCGCAGATCGACAATCGCCGCATGAATGTCGGCAATCGCTGCCAGCCCAAGGTTGGCTTCCTGCAACCGTACACCGCCGGTTTCCAGCAGCAACACGGCGCGGGTCGGAATGCCGTTTCGGTTGTCGTCAGCGGCCAGTTCCAGTGCTCCGGCAATCTTCGCCCCGCCGACTTCACCGAGGCTGCCGCCCTGAAACGCACCTTCGATGGCGGCGATGACCACCGGCAACCCACCGATGCTGCCCTTGGCGATCACTACGCCGTCGTCGGCTTGCGGCACCACGCCCTGGCGCGCCAGCCACGGCGACATGACGCGTTGAAACGGGTCGAGCAATTCGCGCAAGGTGCCGGTGTCGAGCAAGGCTTTCGCCCGTTGCCGCGCGCCCAGTTCGACGAAGCTGTGTTTGTTCAGGAGATCAGTCATGGCCAATCTCCTCAAAGCCTTGTTCCAGACGCAAGCGCACCACGCCGGGTGTCGCGCCGAAGTCGTGGATATCGATGGCCATCGCCGACGGTGTCTGGCCGTCGAACATCCGCGCAAACAGATGCTGCCAGCGTTGTTCGGCGCCATTGACCGAGGTCTGCACCTTGATGGTCAGCTTGCCGGCCTGACCCGGTTCAATCATCACTTCCAGATCGCCCGAGCCGACACAACCCACCAGCGTGCGTCCGCGTGGCGGCTGCCCGGCGGGGAATTCAAAGGATAAGGTTTCCATCAAAACGCTCCCTGGTTGATGCCGTCAGCCGACTCGATACGGTCGATGAACAAGCAGGCGGCGAGCAAGTCCGCAGCACCGCCGGGCGAGGCATTCAACGCGATTAATTGTTGGTCCAGCTCATGCAAACGACGTCGGCCGGCGAGGCTGGCACTGCCGCCCGCGTCAAGCACCGCTTGGGCGCCGAGCTGCATGGTTTGCAGGCCGTGTTCGCCGGCGCGGTAGAGCACGCAGGTGTCGGCCAGTCGGGTCATGATCGCCAGCAAGGCATCGAGTCGGGCGTTCTGTTCGCCATGGCCGGCGGCGCGGCTGCGTTTGAGTTGCGGCAGTGCGCGTTGAATCACCGAAGGGAAACCGAGTTGGGCTTCTTCTCGGGCACCGCGAGCGCCGTAGCGTTGGGCGACCTGGGCGCCGTGACTGAGCGGACGCGGGGCGTAGCGGTCATCGAGCAACGCCAGGCGCGCGGCGCGCAACGCCAGGCGCGCGGCGCGCAACGCCAGGCGCGCGGCGCGCAACGTGATTGAACCGCCAACGTTGGCGTGTGGCTCCAGTGCAGCAGCAGCCACCAATAGACCCAAGGCCCAGATCGCCCCGCGATGGGTGTTCACGCCGCCAGTCGTGGTGAGCATCGCTTGCTCCCCTTCCCGACCAATACGCCCGACAGCTTCGCGCAGCGGCAAACCAACGTCGCCAAACTCAATGGCCGCTTCCGCCATTTCCTTGAACGCCGGCCACAGCGACAACGCCGACGCGTGCATCAGCCCGAGGTGCAAATCGGTATGCGCGCCATTGCCGCGACGATCGACCAGCGCCGGTTTCGGCGACAAATCCGCTTCGTCGATCAGCGCGTCCACCGCCAGGTCCGCCAGCCGTTCGGCCAGGGTTAACGTTTTCGGTTGCAGGTTGTAGGCGTGCATTACCAGCTCCTGAATTTGGCGGGCGGGTTGTAGAGACCACCGGACCACTCGACCAGATCGGCCACGCTTTTGGCGGCGAGCAATTCGCGGGAGGCGTCGGTGCGGCGGATGCCAAGGTCTTCAGGCAAGGCAATCAAGCCTTCGCGGCGCATGCGGGCGGTGTCTTTCGGGTTGTGGCGCAGGCCGATGACGGTCACGCCGGCGACGGCGGCGATCATCGCCTGGCGTTCTTCCAGCGAACGCGCCTTGTACAGATAGGCGATGCCTTCTTCGGTCAGCAGGTGGGTGACGTCGTCGCCGTAGATCATGATCGGCGCCAGCGGCATGCCGCTTTTCTTCGCCACTTCAATCGCGTCGAGGGTTTCGACGAAGGTCGGTTTGCCGCCCTCCTGGAAGGTCTCGACCATTTGCACCACGAGTTTTTTGCCGCGCTCGAGCAAGGGTTCCGGCGCATCGCCGTGGCGCATGTCGAGCCAGGCCGGCGTGCCGTGACGACGCCCACGCGGGTCGTGGCCCATGTTCGGCGCCCCGCCAAAACCGGCGAGGCGACCACGGGTCACGGTGGAAGAATGGCCGTCACCATCGACTTGCAGGGTCGCACCGATGAACAGGTCCACCGCGTATTGCCCGGCCAGTTGGCTGAACATCCGGTTGGAGCGCAGGGAGCCGTCACGCCCGGTGAAGAACACGTCGGGCCGCGCGGCGATGTAGTTTTCCATGCCCAGTTCGGTGCCGAAGCAATGCACGCTTTCGACCCAGCCGCTTTCGATGGCCGGAATCAGGGTTGGGTGCGGATTGAGCGTCCAGTTGCGGCAGATCTTGCCTTTGAGGCCGAGGGATTCGCCGTAGGTCGGCAGGATCAATTCGATGGCGGCGGTGTTGAAGCCGATGCCGTGGTTCAGCGACTGGACGTTGTGTTTTTCGTAGATCCCGCGGATCGCCATCATCGCCATCAGTACATGCACAGGCTTGATGTGCCGTGGGTCGCGGGTGAACAGCGGCTCGATATAGAACGGCTTGTCCGCCACCACCACGAAATCGACCCACGAGGCGGGGATGTCGACGCGTGGCAAGTCAGTGACGTCGTCGACCAACTGATTGACCTGAACGATGACGATGCCGTCGCTGAAAGCCGCCGGCTCGATCAATGCCGGCGTGTCTTCGGTGCTGGGGCCGGTGTAGATATTGCCGGCGCGGTCGGCCATGAAACCGGCCGAGAGCACGACGTTGGGAATCAGGTCGACCACCAACCGTGCGTAGAGCTCGATGTAGGTGTGGATCGCGCCGATTTCCAGCAAGCCATCTTCAAGCAATTGGCTGATGCGCAGGCTTTGAGTGCCGGCAAAGGAGAAGTCGAGCTTGCGGGCAATGCCGCGTTCAAACAGGTCCAGGTGCTCGGAACGGCCGACGCTGGGCATGATCATGTGCAGGTCGTGGAGCTTGCCGGGATCGGCCTTGGCCAGTGAGCGGGAAAGAAAATCCGCCTGCTTCTGGTTGTTGCCCTCCAGCACCACGCGGTCGCCGGGCAGGATCAAGGCTTCGAGCGCCGCCACGATATTGTCGGTGGGCAGGACCACACCGTCGGCCAAGCCCTTGACCAACGCCAGACGCCGCTGCTTCTCACTGCGCCGCCGCGTCCATCGCGAGTCGGGGGATATTGTTGTTGTCATGACCACTCCACGGGTTCGCTGTCGTGGGGGTCACCTTAGGAGGGGTGGGTGGGGGGTATCAATCAAGCAGAGTGGTGGATTGTTACGGCTAGGGTAATGAATCATCAAAATCCCGGTTTTTAGCATTTGATCAATTGTTTCCCAAATTTTCATTTCTGATTAATCTTGATGCTGCTTTGATGTTAGAGGGCGAGGGAACAAGCCCTATACCTTCAACGACTTCAAAGCTTTCTTCCAAGTCAAACATCACACTACGGAGCTTATTACTATGTTGTTCTATATGACCGGCCCTTGGTGTTTTTATAAAATGCAGGAGTGCATCTTTCCGATACTTATGGACGCGAGTCTCATAAAAACGCTCCATAAGAGTATTGTTAAAATTACCGTCATCGGGCTGCGCTATGATCACCGGCATTTCCTCTGGAAACAGTCTAGGCCGTTTAACAGCTGGGGCCGGCGAAAAGCGTTTCGATGAAGTTTGAATACCAAACAGTTCTTTTGGTTGCAATTTACTCATACCAAATGGACTCTGTCTCGTACTATGTTTTACTAACTCAATATCCCTGCCGCTCCATGAATACCAAGGTGTTCTGGCAATTAATGCATGACGAGATTTAATATACGTCGTCGACGCGTTCGCGATCCATGGAGCAGAAAAACGGCCGCTTTCATCACTCCGATTAATCGGATCACCCAAACAATAAGCGTAAGTATTCACCCCACCCTTGCCAAACGGACTCAACTTGTCCGGACTATTAAACCGCATCAAAACCGGATTAAACGCCCGATATCCATTGCCCAACAAATAATCTCCGGTACTTGCTTCCGGAAATTCGCCGTTGAAACCAAGCCGACACATTGATGTGCTTTTTTTGCAATGATAGCCATAAGGCGTATAAGCGATTGAACCTGATGAACGCCTGTCAATCGCTTGTATTACCGACCGCTGCTGATCTGTGGCGAGTAACGTGATGTTCAAAGTCCGCACTCCTGCTAAACCTTTGCATAGCGCACATATTCGGCGTTATTGCGAAACTTTTCTACTATCAGAACTGATAGTTCGGGCGCAGACGGAAATTTTTTGGTGTGAATAAGTGTGCTCACACATTGGAACAAACATCCTCGTCGACTTGCCTGATCCTCATCCATATAGCCTTCGTACTCCGCCAGGTTCCGTCGCTCATGACACAAGGCGAATAGCCGAACCTGCACTTTGCCGATATCAGCGGTGTGAATCCACAGCCGAACGCAGCAACCCCTCACATTCCTTGCGATCCGGTGGCTCGGCTTTCAGTCCACCACTACGTAACAGGTTCTCCAGATTCTCGTTGCTGCCCATCCTTGGACTCCAAAGGGTTTCCCCCCATCAGGTTGATCTTGTCTTGCTGCGCTACCCGCACGACAAAACTGTTTTCAGCCGCCAGTTTTGCCGCCCAGTCGTCGGGGGTGTAGAGCGTCGGGTTGAGGACGCGGCCCAGTTGCTCCTCCAGAGGCATCAGCCGCTCCATGACTTCACTGTAGTGCAGGCCTTCGCCGATCAGCATGAGACCAATGTCACTGGATGCGTTTGCCTGATCCTTGGCGATAGAACCGTACACAAATGCCCAGGTGATCTGTTCGGCAAAGGGTTGAAGCGCCTGACGCAGAGGCTCGGCAATGCCAAAAGTTTTGCGGGCGATGCCCAACAGCTCAGCATAAATCGGGCATTGCGGATTGGCCTGATAGTGGGTCTGGTTGCCCTGGCGGCTCAGGGTCAGCACGCCTGCCTGTTGCAACCGATCCAGCTCTCGCATGAGGCTGCCTTTACCCACTTGAGCCCAGCGGGCGATTTCGTTGGCGTAAAAACTTCGATCGGGTTTGCCGAACAACAAGCCCAGCACTTTTTGCTGAGTGGTGGTGAACAAGGCTTCGCTGAGGGAAAGGTTTTTCACAGTGGCAACCGATGAGTCCCAAAAAGGGAACGATAGGTCCCTTTTTGGGAATCTTCAACCTTCGCCAGCCTAGCGGTGGGTTTGTGTTTAAAAGTTTGTCCGCAGGAACGGTGAGAGGCTACGCAGTCTGGCGTCGCAGCCTACAGCAATGCCGGAAGCCGCTGACTGGTGAGCTTTTGCGCGGATCTTTATCGTTTGGGGGTCGCTGCCAATTCAGCGACCGGGGTCTGGAACCTCCGAAAAAACGGGAGCAAATGCGCCATTCATAACGAATGGGACAACTCCAATCTGTAAGCGGAAACTCAATATGTCCAAGGAAACGCCAAACCCAGCAGACAACACTGACACCGATTCCCTAGAAGCTCTCGAAGCCGAGAAACTCAAAGAAGCCGCCGACCGCGTCTTCGCGCACTACTTCCCCCCGGCTGACGAAAAACCGGGCAAGCACCAAAAATTCCAGCTCTTCACCGTCTCCCCCGATATCAACACCGAAGCCCTTCTGGCCAATGCCTCTGAAGACCTGTTGTCCATCAGCGCCATTGCGGCCGATCTTGCGGACGGGGTGGAAGGCTCGCGCCGCTCGGTAGCCTTGGCGATCAGCCGAATGGCGGACGGCGTGCAGTTGTTGGTGGAGCGTGCGCTGGATCATCATGAGGCGTTGGCTCAGGCCAAGGTTTAGCCGTCAGGCTTGCGGTGAATTGAAGGCCGCCATCGCCGGCAAGCCGGTCTCGCTCCCACATTGGATCTGCGGTGTACACAAATCCCCTGTGGGAGCGAGACCGGCTTGCTCGCGATGGGGTCCGTGAAATCACAGCAAAATCAGGATCAGTCGATCAGCCCGGCACTCACCAACAATTCCTCCAGCGCCAACAAATCCGGCACCTTGGCCACCTGATCACCCACCTGCACCGCCGCCTGTTCCAGCGAAGACAACGGCACATCGACATAGCTCAATTGACTGTCGAGCTTGTACGACCGTGGAATCCCCTGCACCAGCAATGCGATGAATTTCAGCTCCGGTCGCCCACCGAGCGCATTGAGAATCACGATCCGCGCCCGCTCGCCAATCACGGTTTTTTCGCCGCACGCCGACTCAAAACTCAGCAACGGAATCTGCCGCTCCCGCCAGCTCACCCGACCGAGATACCACGGTGGCGTATCGAGATCGAACGCCCCCGGCTGATAGTCGATCAGCTCTGCCACCGCCACGTTGGGCAAAATCAGGTTGCGGTCTGCCAGGGGCAATAGCAGCCCTGTGAGGTTGCTGGTGCGATGCTCAAGCATGGGTTTTGCTCCACAGGGCGATGCTTTCGAGCAGCACCGATTCATGGTACGGCTTGCCGAGGTAGTCGTTGACGCCGATGGCCATGGCGCGGTCGCGGTGTTTCTGGCCGGTGCGCGAGGTGATCATGATGATCGGCAGGTGCTTCAGTCGCTCGTCGGCGCGCACCTGGGTGGCGACTTCGAAGCCGTCCATGCGCGGCATTTCGATGTCCAGCAGCATCAGGTCCGGCATGTGCTCTTCGAGCAGCAGCATGGCATCGACGCCGTCCTTGGCCGTCAGCACGCTCATGCCGTGGCGTTCGAGCAAACGGCTGGTGACCTTGCGCACGGTGACCGAGTCGTCGACCACCATGACCAGCAAGGGTTTGTGCGGCTCGGATTCTGCGTCCTGCCTCAGCGGTTGTTGCGGCACCCGCGCCTGCATCGCACGGATCGGCGCCAGCAGATCGAGAATCAGCACCACGCGGCCATCGCCGAGAATCGTCGCCCCGGACAAGCCCTGCACCGCCGCGAATTGCGGGCCGAGGCTTTTCACCACGATCTCGCGTGTGCCGGCCATGGCATCGACCTGAACCGCAATGTGACGCTCGTTGCATTGCACCAGCAACACCGGCAACGGCAGGCTCTGGCCCAACAGTTTCGGGCGCGTGCTGGTTTTCAGCAGTTCACCGAGGTAGCACAGTTCATAGTGCTGCCCGGCGTATGTGTAGGTCGGCGGATCGAGCCGGTAATGCCCTTCGAGTTCGTTGGGTAGCACGCGCACGATACCGTCGATGGTGTTCAGCGGGATCGCGTATTGGTCCTCGCCGCACTGCACCATCAGCGCCCGATTGACCGACACGGTGAACGGCAGACGAATGCGGAAATGCACGCCCTGCCCCGGCACAGAGTCGATGCTCATGCTGCCGCCCAGTTGCCGTACCTCTTCGTGGACCACGTCCATGCCGACGCCGCGCCCCGAAATCTGAGTGATTTTTTCGGCCGTGGAGAACCCCGGTTGCAGGATGAATTGCAGCACGTCGCGGTCGCTGATGTCGCTGTCGGCGGCCAGCAAGCCGCGCTTGATCGCCTTGCGCCGTACCGCGTCCAATGGCACACCGGCGCCGTCGTCGCGGATGTCGAAAATGATGTCGCCGCCCTCGCGCGACAGGTCGAGGGTGATCCGCCCTTGCGCCGGTTTTCCGGCCGCGATGCGCACTTCTGCGGATTCCAGGCCATGGTCCACCGCGTTGCGCAGCATGTGCTCCAGCGGCGCGGCCATGCGTTCAAGAACGTTGCGGTCCATCTCGCCTTCAGCGTTGCCGACCACGAATTCCACGTCCTTGCCCAGTTCGCTGGCGACCTGGCGGACGATGCGTTTCAAACGCGGCAGCATCCGCTCGAACGGCACCATGCGCGTACGCATCAAGCCTTCCTGCAATTCGGTGTTGATGCGGCCCTGCTGTTGCAGCAAGTTTTCCGCGTCCTGATTGCGCCGGTCGAGGGTTTCCTTGAGGTCGAGCAGGTCGGAAGCGGATTCGAACAGTGCCCGCGACAGTTGCTGCAACTGCGAGTGACGGTCCATTTCCAGCGGGTCGAATTCTTCGTAGCCCGAACGCTCGGCATCGACTTGCTGGCGGCTGAGAATCCTGCCCTGGGTTTCGGTATCGAGCCGGCGCAATTGATCACGCATGCGCTCGATGGTGGTTTCCATTTCATTCAGCGCCACGTGGGCGTCGTTGACCTGCTGTTCGATGCGGCCACGGAAGATCGAGGTTTCCCCGGCCAGGTTGACCAAGTCGTCGAGCAGTTCCGCCGAGACCTTGACCATGTCGGCACCGGCATCAACTTGTGGCACAGGCGCCTCGACCTTTGGCGCAGCGGGCACGGCAACCGGTGCTTCGAGCACCTCCGGATGGCTGAAATTCCTGATCGCGTCGATCAGCCGATCCGCTGGCGGCAACGGTTGACCGGCGCGGGTCGCATCGAGCATTTGCGCCAGTAGGTCATGACTGCTTTGCAACAGCCCGAACAGCGCGGCAGTCGGTTTCAGCATGCCCGCGGACAAGCCTTCGTAGAGAAATTCCAGCTCATGGGCGAGGTCGCCGATCGGGCCGATTTCCACCATCCGCGCACCGCCCTTGAGGGTGTGCAGATCACGCAGCAGGGTTTCCATTTCCTGACGACTGGAAGGTTCGGCCTGCCAGCGAACCAACGCAGCGCCGGAGTTTTCGATGATGTCGAAACCTTCCTCGAGGAAGATTTCCAGCAGCTCCGGATCATGCCCCGGTGAGTCCTCGGCCCGCGCAGGCTCGGCGACTTCTGGCGCACTGGCGTTGCCTTGGCGGAACTCGCGAATGGCTTCGATCAGCTCACCCGGATCACCCAGCGGCTTGAGGTTCTGTAATTGCTCAAGCAGTTGCGCCAGTCGGTCATGGCTCTGTTGCAACAGCTGCGCCAGCGTTTCGCCGTGGCTGTAGCGGCGATCGACAAGCCCTTCGTAAAGGCTTTCCAGCTCATGGGCGAGGTCTGCGACCGGCTCGACTTCGGCCATCCGCGCACCGCCCTTGAGCGTGTGCAAATCCCGCTGCAACGACAGCAACGGCGCGGCGTTGTCCGGGTCATTCAGCCAGCGTTGCAGGGCCTGACCGGCGCTTTCGAGGATGTCCACCGCTTCTTCGAGGAAGATCGAAACGATCTCATCGTCTAGCTCATGATCCTT
>NZ_JAVLRV010000003.1:259747-265112 GCF_055803035.1 Pseudomonas sp. 300
CCTGCAATAATGCGTCATCGTTGACGTCCATCGCGAGCAGGCTCGCTCCCACAGGGGGTAGCGTGTTTTCAAGTTCGGCGGTGACGCTGCCCAGTTCGCGAATGCTCAGGGTACGGCTGCCGTCACTGCGAATCAGGCCCATGGCCGATGGGTCGAGGCTCTCATCGAGCAAACCGCGCAAGGCCCGGATACGCTCCGGTTGCGGGCTGACTTCCTGACCGGCAGCGAGTTCGTCGAGCATGTTGATCAGCGCTTCGTGGGCACTTTGTGCCTCATGGAAAAACGCCTCGCTGACCGCCAGGCTGCTTTCCTCGACGGCACCGTAGAGATCGAGCAAGGCTTCACAGAGCTCATCCACCGGATGCAAGTCGGCCAGGTGCGCGCCTTCGCCGAGGGTGGTCAATTCATCCAGCAGCGCACTGAGTTCCTGACGTTCACCGGGGTGCTGCTGCCAACGCTGCAACAGGCTTTCGGCGTCCAGCAGGATGTCCATGCCCTGGGCGAGAAAGTTGTTGATCAACTGCGGATCGCGCTTGGTTCGCAGCGCCATGCTCGGCGTGTTTAACAGCGCTTGCAGACGCTCGGCCAGCAACGCCTGGGTTCTTTCGATCAACGAACGGGCGCCAGGAATCTCGGCCAGCGGATCGACCTTGAGCTGTCGCAGCCCGACGCGGAACACGCCTTCGGCTTCGAGCAGCAGTTCGACCTCGTCGAGGTCCAGGGCGATCAGGTGCGCCTTGTACTCGCGGGCCAGGTGATCCAGCGGCGCGGCCAACTCGGCAATCGGCAACACACCGGCCATGGACGCGCTGCCTTTGAGCGTGTGCAAGGCGCGTTGCAATTCGTCGCTGGCCTGCAACGGCACCTGTTCGGCGGCCTGATCGAGGAAACGGTTGAGGCTGGCCAGATGGGTTTCGGCCTCGTTGCGGAAGATTTCCAGCAACAACGGATCGAGGGCCGCGACATCCTGCTCGTCCTCATCGGCCAACGGCTTGTCACCCTTGGCGAGCGCATGGGCGCGGGCGGCCAATTGGTCGACGTCGTTGCGCTGACGCTGGGCATTGCCGGCAAACTCAGCCACCAGTTCCGGCAGCAGGTTCAATACATCACCGAGCAGTTGCTGCACCGCCGGCCCGGGTTCAACGCTGCGCTCCAACACGCGATTGAGCAGATTTTCCACAGCCCACGCCAGCTCACCCAGCACCAGCGCACGCACCATCCGGCCACTGCCTTTGAGCGTGTGGAAGGCTCGGCGCAGTTCGCTGAGGGTCGATTCGCTTTCGGGTTTGGCCGCCCAGCGCGGCAAGTATTCCCGGAGGATTTCCAGGACCTCGTCGGTTTCTTCGAGGAAGACTTCCCGCAGTTCATCGTCTATCGGCTCTTCACCTGGCGGCGGTGGCAACAGGCTGCCCGGCGTACTCAGGGCCGGCGGATTGACCGCCAACACCGGGTTGGCGAGGACATCGGCCAAGGTCTGGACGACGTCGGGATCGTCCAGTTCCTGCAGGTCTTGCATGACCTGCGCCTCACTCGGGCTGAGCACTTCGTCCAGCACCGGCACAGTCTGTTCGCTGGGGAAAAGGCCGAGCGCGGCCAGGCCCTTTTCCGCCACATCGAGCAATTGCTCTGCGGACGCTTCGGGGTCGTCGCTCAGACGCTCAAGGTAATACTCGATGCTGGTGATGACGTCAGCCAGGCTGTCCAGCGCCTGCCAGCCGGGCTGGTCCGGGTCCAGCAGCAGATGCTCGCGGATAAAGTGGTTGCAGGCTTCGATCAGGCTCGCCACACGGTTCAGCGGGATCATCGCCAGTGCGCCGCGCACCTGAGTGAGCAAGGCCGGCAACGGTTGCAAATGCTGGCGGTCCCAGTCGGCGTCGATGTAGTCGACGATCATGTCCTTGGCTTGTTGCAGGCAGATACGCGCCTCCTTGATCACGATCTGGTGAATCTGCGTCAGGTCAGTGGTTGGCAGGCGGCTGTCTTCCTGGCTCTCCGGCTCGACAGTGCCGACCATGCCGGCCAGCGTCGCCTCGACGTAAAGCAAGGCGCCGGCAACGTCCATCAGGATCGCGTCGTTAGGTTCGCGCTGGCCTTGGGCAAGGCTGAGCACCACCGCGAGTTGATCGATGATGACCTTGCGCGGCTGGCCGAAACCGAGCACCGCCAAGGTGTCGGCGATTTGCCGCAGCGGTGCCAGCAGGCTTTCGAGGTCCGAGGCGTGCTGGCGGTCGCTGCGCACGAACAGGTCCAGGCGTTCTTTGACCCGTACCAGTTCTTCGCACAGCGCGGCCAGCACCGAGCGCATGGCATCGCGGTCAGGGCCGGCCAGCCGAGCCCGTTCTTCGTCGACCATCGCGCTGTCAGGTAGCGCATCGTCCAGTCCGTAGCGATCTTTCATGGTCAGCATCTGCCCGGTGGGGTGTTCGGCTTTGGCGATGTAGAACAGCAAACTCTTGAGCAACTCCGGCGGCGCCGGCTGATTGATCGCGCACATGCCCTGTTCGAGCAGGCGCTTGAGTTCTTTGTCAGCGTCTTTTAACAGGCTGCGCAGGGCCGGGCTGTTGGCGATTGAGCCGCCGCGCATGCCTTCGACCAGCGCCGAGCAAACTTGCCACAACGGGCTCAGCGGCGCATTCCCGCACAGCCCTTCGAGGCGTGAAAACACGGTGTTCAGGTAACCGAGGTGGGTGTCGTCATCTTGCTCGCGCAGCAAGCCGGCCAGGGCCATCTGCAACATCTGGCGCAACTTGCGCAATACGTTCGGCAGGTCCGCCGGTTCCAGCAGCGCCAGCGCCTCTTCATCCAGTGGCGGCAGGTCCGGCAATTGCGGGGTGAACAGGCTGGTTTCCGATAACAGGCTTTCTCCACGGGCGCTGCGCAGGTCGTTGATCAGCGGCAACACCACCAACGGCAAATCGCGGCGCGCGCCTTGTATGCGGTCGAGATAGACCGGCAGCTGACCGATCGCTTGCAGCAACAAGCGGATCGCTTCGTCGCGATGAATGACGCGGTCCTGTTGCAAGGCTGCGGTCAGTTGTTCCATTTCTTCGGCGAGCAGGGCCGCGCCGTAGAACTCGACCATCTGCAAACTGCCGTGAACCTGATGGATGCACGCCAGGCATTCACTGAGGACGTGCGTCGCCTGAGGGTCATCAAGCAACGTTTCAATCGCCTGGTGAGCCACTTTCAGCGTTTCGGCAATCTCGCCTTTGACCCATTCGAGGGCCACATAGTCGTGCCGATCACCCATAACCACTCCGTTCATCGTTCGAGCGCCCGCGGGCGCTTCACACTTTATCCACAGTCTGCGCCTTGGCGGCCGGCAAGGTGAAACCGGACACCGAGCGTCGCAACTGGCTGGCCATTTTCGCCAGGTTACCAATGCTCTCGGCCGTGGCGGTGGAGCCGGACGAGGTCTGCGTGGTGATCTGCTGGATCACGTTCATCGTCAGGGAAATCTGCCCGGCCGAAGACGTCTGCTGTTGGGCCGCGTTGGAAATACTCTGGATCAATGCCGCGAGGGTTTTCGACACGCCTTCGATTTCCTCCAGGGCCACACCGGCATCCTGCGCCAGACGCGCACCGCGCACCACTTCGGTGGTGGTCTGCTCCATGGAAATCACCGCTTCGTTGGTATCGGCCTGGATCGCCCGCACCAGCGTTTCGATCTGCCGCGTCGCGGCGGACGAACGCTCGGCCAGCCGTTGCACCTCGTCGGCCACCACCGCAAAACCGCGTCCGGCATCACCGGCCATGGACGCCTGGATTGCCGCGTTGAGCGCAAGGATGTTGGTCTGGTCGGCAATGTCATCGATCAGGCTGACAATGTCGCCGATCTCTTGGGAGGACTCGCCCAGACGCTTGATGCGCTTGGCCGTGTCCTGAATCTGTTCGCGAATGTTGTCCATGCCGTGGATGGTGTTGTGCACCACTTCGTTGCCCTTGTTGGCAATTTCCACGGAACGCTCGGCCACCGCCGAAGATTCGGCGGCGTTGGCCGAGACCTGATCGATGGACTGTGCCATGTCGTTGATCGCGGTGGAGGCTTCGCTGATCTGTTGCGCCTGATGCTCCGAGGCCTGCGCCAGGTGCATGGCGGTGGCCTGGGTTTCCTGCACGGCGGCGGCAACCTGGCCGGCGGTGAGGTTGATGGTTGCCACGAGATCGCGCAGCTGGTCCACGGAATAGTTGATCGAATCGGCGATGGTCCCGGTGAAGTCTTCGGTCACCGAAGCGGTCACGGTCAGGTCGCCGTCGGCGAGGTCTTCGATCTCGTCGAGCAGGCGCATGATCGCATTCTGGTTGCGTTCGTTCTTCTCGGCCGTCTCGCGCAGCTGACGGTTGGTTTCGCGTACCATCACCATACCGATGAGGATGATCGACATCAGCGCCGCCAGACCCAGTACGTAGCCGCCAATGGTGTCTGTATTGCGCCCGCCGGCAAGGTTTTCGAACCCGGTGGCCAGGTGCGAGGCTTCGTCGAGCAGGGTTTGCGACAAGCTGAAAATATTGGTCGCCGATTCGCGGACCTTGAACAGCTCCGGCGAGGTTTCGAGGATTTCATCGACCGAACCGGAAACGAATTCGAACAGCTCGGAAATCTCGACCAGTCGGGCACGGGCATCCTGGTCTTCGACCTGGCTGACTTTAAGCGCCGGATTGCCCTGGAGCATGCCCGTGAGCACTTGGCCAAAACGCGCGGCGTCGCGGCCGAACGCATCGGCGGCCTGTTGCGAACTTTCGTCGCCGGACAGCACGGTGTTCACCGCGCCAAGGATACGTTCGGCCAACAACGACTGCCGCTGGGCCATCGCGACCTGAGCGGCAGGTGCGCCGCGTTGCAGGAGGATTTCGACGACTTTTTCGTATTCGACCTGCAACTGTGGCACGGTTTCGGCCAGCGTGGCGGCGACTTGATGCAGCGACAAAACCGTCTGTTCGCTGGAAAGGATGGCGTCGGTGTTTTTCAGCAGACGCTCCCAATCCAACTGCACGGCGCGCATTTCCGGGCGCACGGTGGCCGGTGCCGGCGGCAGCCCGGTGGAAGGGTCGCCTTTCTTCAGATAGCCCCAGCGCTGGGCAAAATCGTTGCGTGCATCGCTCAGCAACTTGAACGCCGCAGCCTTGCCGGCGGCGGCTTCAGTGGCGTTTTTGGCGATACGCTGGGACAGCACGCGTAGCTCACCGGCGTGGCCGATGTACTGTTTGTCGTACGAAGACTGGGTGTTGAGATAAGCGAAGTTGGCGAACAGCAGCATGATGAAGACAATCAGCGCGATGAACAGCGCGATGATCTGCGACCGGCTGCGCGACCCTTCCGGCTTGCCTGTTTTTGCTTTTATCATCGGTCCTCGCCTGTTAACCA
>NZ_JAVLRV010000003.1:265128-277627 GCF_055803035.1 Pseudomonas sp. 300
TGCCCATCGAAGTTCTCCTGTGGGAGCGAGCCTGCTCGCGATTCAGGCGCCGCGGTGTCTCAGGAACACCGCGTTATCGTTCAATCGCGAGCAGGCTCGCTCCCACAAGGGATCGGGGGTTACAGCGCTACGTGCATAAAGCTTTGCGACTGCGCCAGCGCGAACGGGCTGAACACCTGCCAATTCTGCTCACGCTGAAACCGGCCTTTGATGAACGGTGCAATCGGGCCGCTCACGTTATTCACCGGCTGCAAACTGTCCTGGGCAAAGTGCTGAAGGCCGAAAACCTCATCGACCATCAACCCGGCAAACACCTCGTTATGCTCCACCACCAATACCCGCCGCTGCTTACGCACAGTCGACAGCTCATGGCCAAAAAAGCCGCACAAATCCATCATCGGCAACAAGCGCCCGCGCAGGTTGGCCACGCCTTTCACCCACGGTTTGACCCCCGGCAGTTGCGTGAACCGCGGCTCGTGCAGGACTTCGCTGACTTCACCCATCGGCGCGACATACCAAGCCTCACCCAAACGAAAACCGATGCCGCTCCAACTGTCCTGTCGGGTCGGCTGCGACGGCAGGTCCGCCGCCAGCAGACGGCAACGCTGGTCGATCTGCAGCAGCAGTTCGAAGGCGGTCAGCGACTCGGTCATGGTCGGGAGATCAACCGGCCAGCACGTTGTTCAGGGTCTTGATCAGGGTGTCTTCGTCGACCGGTTTGGTCAGGTAATCCTTGGCGCCCTGGCGTGTGCCCCAGACCTTGTCGGTTTCCTGATCCTTGGTGGTGATGATGATCACCGGGATGTGCCCGGTTTCCGGGTCTTTGGTCAACTGGCGGGTCGCCTGGAAACCGTTGAGGCCGGGCATGACGATGTCCATCAGCACCGCGTCGGGTTTTTCCAGACGGGCCAGGGCCACGCCGTCGGCGCCGTTTTCGGCTTTCAACACTTCATGACCGTGCTTTTCCAGCATGCCGGTCAATTTGTACATTTCGGTCGGCGAATCATCGACGATCAGAATACGTGCCATGGTTTTCCCCATTCTTCTTGTCGACGCCGGGCCCGCTGGCCGAGCGTCACTGTGCGTGTCCTACTGCGGCAAAACGGCGGCGAAGCCCGGTACATGGGCCTGGATCGCGTTCAGCAGTTCTTCCTTGCTGAAAGGCTTGGTCAAAAACTGGTCGGAACCGACGATACGCCCCTTGGCCTTGTCGAACAGCCCGTCCTTGGACGACAGCATGATCACTGGCGTGGACTTGAACGCACTGTTGTTCTTGATTAAAGCGCAGGTCTGATAGCCATCCAGACGCGGCATCATGATGTCGACGAAAATGATGCCTGGATGATTGTCGGCAATCTTGGCCAGGGCATCGAAACCGTCGATGGCCGTGATGACCTCACACCCCACGTTCTTCAGCAGCGTTTCGGCGGTGCGGCGAATCGTCTTCGAATCGTCGATCACCATGACCTTCAAGGCGCTGGAATGCTGGTCCATAGATGCTCTGCCGTCGCCTTTGCGAATCAATTTGTCCGTTTCCGATAACCGGAGGCTCGAAACCCTTGATGTTTAAGGGCCAGAACGATATGGCAGCCTTTTTAGCACAGTCTCCAAATGCAATCTATCGGGGGACTGGCGCGGTGGTTTTTCCTTGACCGGGAACACACTCGGCGCCACTCTGACGCCACTTTTTCGTGTCCTTTCGGACCACCCCATTTCGAGGAAAAACCCATGAGCGTTCGCGTCGGGATTGTCATGGACCCTATCGCCAGCATCTCCTATAAAAAGGATAGCTCGCTGGCCATGCTGCTGGCCGCACAGAAGCGCGGTTGGGAACTGTTCTATATGGAACAGGGCGATTTGTATCAGGCCGAAGGTCAAGCGCGGGCGCGGATGCGGCCGCTGAAAGTCTTCGCCAACCCGGAAAAATGGTTCGAACTGGAAGCCGAGACGGACGCGCTGTTGAGCGATCTGGACGTGATCCTGATGCGCAAGGATCCGCCGTTCGACATGGAGTTCGTCTACTCCACTTACCTGCTGGAGCAGGCCGAGCGCGCCGGCGTGCTGGTGGTCAACAAGCCGCAGAGCCTGCGTGACTGCAATGAAAAACTGTTCGCCACGCTGTTTCCGCAGTGCACGCCGCCGACCATCGTCAGCCGTCGCCCGGACGTACTGCGCGAGTTCGCCGATCATCACGGCGACGTGATCCTCAAGCCACTGGACGGCATGGGCGGTTCTTCGATCTTCCGTCACACCGCCGGCCACCCGAACCTGTCGGTGATTCTCGAAACCCTGACCTTGCACGGCAAGCAGCAGATCATGATCCAGGGTTACCTGCCGGCGATTGTCGACGGCGACAAACGCATCCTGATGATCGACGGCGAGCCGGTGGATTATTGCCTGGCGCGGATTCCGGCCGCCGGCGAAACCCGTGGCAACCTCGCGGCCGGTGGTCGTGGCGAAGCCCGTCCGCTGACCGAGAAAGACCGCTGGATCGCCGCGCAAGTCGGCCCGACCCTGCGCGAGAAAGGCCTGCTGTTCGTAGGCCTGGACGTGATTGGCGAGCACCTGACGGAAATCAACGTCACCAGTCCGACCTGCATTCGCGAGATTGATAATGCGTTCGGCACCGACATCGGCGGGATGCTGATGGATGCCATCGATCAGAAGCTCAAGGCTCGTTGATATAGAACAGCCAGGATCGAACCAACATTGCGTTATCATGCGCGGCCTGTGAAAAACGCGATGTTGGTTTTCTTGTCATGACACTTCCGTCCGATCTGCCCGCCGAACTCGCCCACCGTGGTGTGCGCCCGGCCGATCGCCTCGGATTTACCCTGTTTCTCGCGGCGCTGATTCACCTGGCCTTGCTGTTGGGCGTCGGCTTCACGATGGTCGAACCCAAGCAAATCAGCAAAACCCTGGAAATCACCCTCGCCACCTTCAAGAGCGAAAAGAAGCCGGCAAAGGCTGACTTTCTCGCCCAGGAAAATCAGGAAGGCAGCGGTACCCTGGATAAAAAGGCGATTCCCAAGACCACCGAGGTCGCGCCGTTCCAGGACAACAAGGTGCAAAAAGTCACGCCACCGCCGGCCGCCAAACCTGAAGTGCAGGAAGCGCCGCCCAAGGCTGCCGTGACCACTGTCGCACCGAAACCGAAAAAAGCCGCAGCCAAGACCGAAGAACCCAAACCCGTGACCAAACCTGCGGTCGCCGCGCCGACGTTCGACAGTGAACAGTTGTCCAGCGACATCGCCAGCCTCGAAGCGGAACTGGCCAACGAACAACAGCTATACGCCAAGCGCCCGCGCATTCACCGTCTGAGCGCCGCTTCGACCATGAAAGACAAGGGCGCCTGGTACAAGGACGAATGGCGCAAGAAGGTCGAGCGCATCGGCAACCTCAATTACCCCGACGAAGCGCGGCGCCAACAGATTTACGGCAATCTGCGCTTGATGGTCTCGATCAACCGCGACGGCTCGCTGTATGAAGTGCTGGTGCTCGAGTCCTCCGGGCAACCGCTGCTGGATCAGGCGGCACAGCGGATCGTAAGGCTGGCAGCGCCGTTTTCGCCGTTTACCGGGGATTTGTCGGACATCGACCGACTGGAAATCATCCGGACGTGGAAGTTCGCGCGCGGGGATCGCCTCTTCAGTAATTAGTCACGATGCATAACCCTGTGGGAGCGGGCTTGCCCGCGAAAGCGGTCTTTCTGACACATTGATTTTGAATGTAGCGCCCTCATCGCGGGCAAGCCCGCTCCCACAGGGAATCAATTGTTGTCGGGATTTGCGGCATTTCCTACGCATCCCCAGCTTGTCAGTTCGCCCCTCCAACGCCACACTAGCGCTCATGAAAAACGTCAGCCCCAGCTACCTCAAGCATCACTTCCTGATCGCCATGCCGCACATGGCCGACCCGAACTTTGCGCACACCTTGACCTACATCGTCGAGCACACGGCCAATGGTGCCATGGGGCTGGTGGTCAACCGTCCGCAAGACCTGAACCTGGCCGATATCCTCGAGCAATTGCGCCCCGATATCGAACCGCCGATGCTCTGCCAGCATGTGCCGATCTTCATCGGCGGCCCAGTGCAGACTGATCGCGGTTTTGTCCTGCACCCGTCGGGCAAGCAGTTTCAGGCGACCGTTGATCTGGAAGGCGACCTGTCGTTGTCCACCTCCCAGGACGTATTGTTCGCCATCGCCGACGGTGTCGGTCCGGCCAAAAGCCTGATCGCTCTCGGTTATGCGGGTTGGGAAGCCGGGCAGCTTGAGGCCGAACTGGCCGACAACGCCTGGCTGACCTGCCCGTTCGATGCCGACATCCTGTTCAACACCAGCAGCGAACTGCGCCTCGAAGCGGCGGCCAAGCACCTGGGCGTCAATCTCAGCCTGCTCACCAGTCAGGCGGGACACGCCTGATGGCCCTGCGTCTGATTCTGGGTTTCGACTACGGCACCAAACAGATCGGCGTGGCAGTCGGCCAGGTGATTACCGGCCAGGCCCGCGAGTTGTGCACGTTGAAGGCGCAAAACGGGGTGCCCGACTGGATTCAGGTCGAAGCGCTCATTAAAGAGTGGAAACCCGATGCCGTGGTGGTCGGCCTGCCATTGAATATGGACGGCACGCCGAGCGACATGTGCCTGCGCGCCGAGAAGTTCGCCCGCCGCCTCAACGGCCGCTACAACCTGCCCTTCTATACCCACGATGAACGCCTCACCACGTTTGAAGCCAAGGGCGAACGACGTGATCGTGGCGGGCAAAAAGGCAGTTACCGCGACAACCCGGTCGACGCCATCGCCGCCGCCCTGCTGCTGCAAGGCTGGCTCGACGAAAACAGCGCACTGTTCGAATCCTGAAGAGCCGTAACAAGCGACTCTCTATAGCGACAACCCGGGCCACCTCCAGCACCACCCGGCCCGGGCCCAAGAAGGAGCAACCATGAGCCTGCCCAATCCCGCCGAACTGATCAGCCAGATGGCGATCCGTCTCAAGGCACATCTGGAACACCGTGGCATCAGCGAACCGCGCTACATCGGTATTCGTACCGGTGGCGTCTGGGTCGCCCAGGCGTTGCTCGAAGAACTGGGCAGCGATGCGCCGCTCGGCACGCTGGACGTGTCCTTCTACCGCGACGACTTCAGCCAGAACGGCCTGCACCCGCAAGTACGCCCATCCGCGCTGCCGTTCGAGATCGAAGGCCAGGACCTGGTGCTGATCGACGACGTGCTGATGAGCGGCCGCACCATCCGCGCCGCCATGAACGAACTTTTCGACTACGGCCGCCCGGCCAGCGTGACGCTGGTATGCCTGCTGGACCTGGACGCCGGCGAACTGCCGATCCGCCCGAACGTCGTGGGCGCGACCTTGTCGCTGGCGGCCCACGAGCGCGTGAAACTGTCCGGCCCGGAGCTCAAGCTCGAACTGCAAGACCTCGCCCTTTAATTCGCCCTATTGAGAGTCCCCCTCGCGATGACGCCTCTAGAAACCAAGCGCCCGCTGCAGCTCAATGATCAGGGCCAGCTGCGCCACTTCCTCTCGCTCGACGGTCTGCGCCGCGAGCTGCTGACGGAAATCCTCGACACCGCCGACTCGTTCCTCGAAGTTGGCGCCCGGGCCGTGAAGAAGGTCCCGTTGCTGCGCGGCAAGACCGTGTGCAACGTGTTCTTCGAGAACTCGACCCGCACCCGCACCACCTTCGAACTGGCCGCCCAACGGCTGTCGGCCGACGTGATCACGTTGAACGTGTCGACATCGTCGGCGAGCAAGGGCGAAACCCTGCTCGACACCCTGCGCAACCTGGAAGCGATGGCCGCCGACATGTTCGTCGTGCGTCACGGTGATTCCGGCGCTGCGCACTTCATCGCCGAACACGTGTGCCCGCAAGTGGCGATCATCAACGGCGGCGACGGCCGTCACGCCCACCCGACCCAAGGCATGCTCGACATGTTGACGATTCGTCGGCACAAGGGCGGTTTCGAAAACCTTTCGGTAGCCATCGTCGGCGACATCCTGCACTCGCGGGTCGCGCGCTCGAACATGCTGGCGCTGAAAACCCTCGGTTGCCCGGACATCCGCGTGATCGCGCCGAAAACCCTGCTGCCGATCGGCATCGAGCAATACGGCGTGAAGGTTTACACCAACATGACCGAAGGCCTGAAAGACGTCGACGTGGTGATCATGCTGCGCCTGCAACGTGAACGCATGACCGGTGGCCTGCTGCCGAGCGAAGGTGAGTTCTACCGCCTGTTCGGCCTGACCACCGCACGCCTCGCCGGCGCCAAACCGGATTGCATCGTCATGCACCCGGGCCCGATCAACCGGGGCGTGGAGATCGAGTCGGCGGTGGCCGACGGTCCGCATTCGGTGATTCTCAACCAGGTGACCTACGGCATCGCGATTCGTATGGCCGTGCTGTCCATGGCCATGAGCGGGCAGACTGCCCAGCGCCAATTCGAGCAGGAGAACGCCCAGTGAAGCTCAGCATTCTCGGCGCCCGCGTGATCGATCCAGTCAGCGGGCTGGATCAAGTGACTGATATCCACATCGAAGCCTGCAAGATCGTCGCCCTTGGCGCCGCACCGGCCGGTTTCGTTGCCGTCGACACCCTCGACGCCCAAGGCCTGGTGGCCGCACCGGGGCTGGTCGACCTGAACGTCGCCCTGCGCGAGCCGGGCTACAGCCGCAAAGGTTCAATCGTCAGCGAAACCCGCGCGGCCGCCGCCGGTGGCGTGACCAGTCTGTGCTGCCCGCCAAAAACCAAACCGGTGCTGGACACTTCGGCCGTGGCCGAACTGATCCTCGACCGCGCCCGCGAGGCCGGCAACACCAAGGTGTTCCCGATCGGTGCCTTGAGCAAAGGCCTTGAGGGTGAGCAACTGGCAGAGCTCGTGGCTTTGCGCGACGCCGGTTGCGTGGCGTTCGGCAACGGTCTGGAAAGCTTCCGCAACACCCGCACGCTGTGCCGGGCGCTGGAGTACGCGGCGACCTTCGACCTGACGGTGATTTTCAACTCGCAGGACCATGATCTGGCCGAAGGTGGCTTGGCGCACGAAGGCCCGACCGCCAGTTTCCTCGGTTTGCCGGGGATTCCGGAAACCGCCGAAACCGTGGCATTGGCCCGGGATCTGCTGCTGGTCGAGCAAAGCGGCGTGCGCGCGCACTTCAGCCAACTCACCAGCGCTCGCGGCGTGGCCCTGATCGCTCAGGCTCAGGCCCGTGGACTGCCGGTGACCGCCGATGTGGCGTTATATCAGCTGATCCTGACCGATGAAGCACTGATCGACTTCAGCAGCCTCTATCACGTCCAGCCGCCGCTGCGCACCCGCGCCGACCGCGATGGCTTGCGTGAGGCGGTGAAGTCGGGAGTGGTTTCGGCGATTTCCAGCCATCACCAACCCCATGAGCGGGACGCCAAACTGGCGCCGTTCGGTGCCACCGAGCCGGGTATCAGCAGCGTTGAACTGTTGCTGCCATTGGCGTTGACGCTGGTGGAGGATGGCTTGCTGGATCTGCCGACGCTGCTGGCACGCCTGAGTGCCGGGCCTGCTGAAGCATTGCGCTTGCCGGCGGGGAAACTGGTGGTGGGTGGGGCGGCGGACATCGTGCTGTTCGACCCGACGGCTTCGACCGTGGCCGGTGAAACCTGGTTGTCCAAGGGTGAGAACTGCCCGTTCATTGGGCATAGCCTGCCAGGCGTGGTGCGTTACACGCTGGTGGATGGGCGGATCAGCCACCAGGCTTGATACTGAGCAGTCCCAATCGCTGGCAGGGCTAGCTCCCACACAGGATCTGTGAACAACACAAATCCTCTGTGGGAGCCAGCCTGGTGGCGATGACTTACTGGAAAGTGCCGCGATTCTGCGCGTTGCGCACTGACACCTGATCATTCAGCGTCCAGAAGTCATACAAAACCCCCAGAAAGAACAAACCGCCCGTCACCAGGTACAGCAACCCGCTGATCCACTTCCCCTGATACATCCGATGCACGCCGAGCACCCCGAGAAACGTCAGCAGAATCCACGCGACGTTGTATTCGATCGGCCCGGGGGTAAAACGCAGGTCCGCTTCGCGGTCCATGGCCGGGATCAGAAAGACGTCGATCAGCCAGCCGATACCCAACAAACCGAAGGTGAAGAACCAGATCGTCCCGGTCACCGGTTTGCCGTAATAAAAGCGGTGAGCGCCGGTAAAACCGAAAATCCACAGCAGGTATCCGATCACTTTGCTGTGGGTATCTTGATGTGGAACGGGGTGTTGATAGGTGTTCATGAATGGCCTCGAATCACACGATAGATAAATATTCTTGAATTCTTTGTGACTTTTTTACAGGTGGCCGACGTATGGCAAGTGTTACCTTGTCTGCCGTCAAACCCTTATAGCACCTGACTTCTGTCCGACAATGGCGTCCATTTGCAGCGTATTTGGTTCCGTTGACCGCCAGGTTGAATCGACCAACGGCCTCGGAATGACAAAAAAAGCTGTTATAAAGTTTCGCGCTAACCCATATGAGCCTTGCCTAATGCGTCCATTTTTCAAGACATGGCTAACCATTTGCCTTTTGATGCCACTGGCCGCCCACGCCACCAATCGTGAGCAACGTCTTCCTAACGTTAATGGTTACACCCCAAAATCCCATGTTTCTGCTCCTTCGAGCAAAAACAAACAAACGGCCAAGCCATCGACTTCGCTGAGCAAAGCCAACAGCAAGCTTGTCCCGCCGATGGCGAACAAGGAAAGCAGCAATGTGCTGAGCCGTGCCGTCAACGTCCTCGGTACACCTTACCGTTGGGGCGGCAGCAGCCCAAGTAAAGGGTTCGATTGCAGCGGCCTGGTGAAATACGCGTTCAACGATGCCACGTTTGACCTGCCGCGCACCTCGAACGCCATGGCCAGCGGTCATGGCGAGAAAGTCGATCGCAAGGATCTGAAGCCGGGCGACCTGATTTTCTTCAACATCAAGAGCCGCCGGGTCAATCACGTTGCCATCTACCTGGGCAATGACCGCTTTATCCACGCACCACGCCGTGGCAAGTCGGTGACCATCGACACCTTGAAGAAACCGTACTGGGAAAGCCACTACGTGGTAGCCAAGCGGGTTCTGCCGAAAGAGAAGAACACGCTGCAGGTTGTTCAGCGTTGATTTGAAAATCCCGGATCTGATCCGGGATTTTTTTTGGCCATGATGCCCCCATCGCGAGCAGGCTCGCTCCCACAGGTTTCAGAGGTGTTCACACAATTTGTGTACGCCATAAATCCTTGTGGAAGCGGGCTTGCCCGCGAAGGGGCCATTGAAAGCACTACACATCTCCCGGTCAAAAATTATCCGGCGACCGCGCCTTCTCCCGCGCATGCTCGCGACTGATCAAACCCTTGGTCACCAATTCCTTCAAGCACATATCCAGCGTCTGCATCCCCAGATTCCCACCGGTCTGAATCGACGAGTACATCTGCGCCACTTTATCCTCGCGGATCAGGTTACGGATCGCCGATGTCCCCAGCATGATTTCATGCGCCGCAATGCGCCCGCCGCCGATCTTCTTCACCAGCGTCTGCGACACCACCGCCAGCAATGACTCGGACAGCATGGAACGCACCATCGACTTCTCATCCCCCGGAAACACGTCTACCACCCGGTCGATGGTTTTCGCCGCCGACGTGGTGTGCAACGTGCCAAACACCAGATGACCGGTCTCGGCAGCCGTCAGCGCCAGACGAATAGTCTCCAGATCACGCATCTCGCCCACCAGAATCACATCCGGGTCCTCCCGCAACGCCGAGCGCAACGCCGTGGCGAAGCTGCGGGTATCGCGATGGACTTCGCGCTGATTGATCAGGCATTTGCGTGATTCGTGGACGAACTCGATCGGGTCTTCAATGGTCAGGATGTGGTGATGACGATTGTTATTCAGGTAATCGATCATCGCCGCCAGGGTGGTGGACTTGCCGGAACCGGTCGGGCCGGTGACCAGCACCAGGCCACGGGGGGAGTCGGTAATCTTGCGAAACACTTCCCCCATCCCCAGGTCGTCCATGCTCAGGACCTTCGACGGAATGGTCCGGAACACCGCGCCGGCGCCCCGGTTCTGGTTGAACGCATTGACCCGAAAACGCGCAACACCCGGCACTTCAAAGGAAAAATCGGTTTCCAGGTGCTTCTCGAAGTCCACCCGCTGGGTGTCGTTCATGATGTCGTAGACCAGCTCCTGAACTTCCTTGTGGTCCAGGGCTGGCAGATTGATGCGCCGTACATCGCCGTCGACGCGAATCATCGGTGGCAGGCCGGCCGACAGGTGCAAGTCGGACGCGCCCTGCTTGGCGCTGAAAGCCAGCAGCTCAGTGATATCCATAGCACTCCTCAATTCCAGTAGAATGCCGCCAACCTCAGACCCGCTGGCGCCTCTTGAATGTCCACGATAGCAGACAACATTGCCCTGGTTAGTTCACGCATCCGGGCTGCCGCCCTTGCCGCCCACCGTGACGAGCACAGCGTCCAGCTCCTGGCCGTGAGCAAGACCAAGCCCGCCGAGGCCCTGCGCGAAGCGCATGCCGCCGGACTGCGCGACTTTGGCGAAAACTACTTGCAGGAAGCCCTGAGCAAACAGCTCGAATTGGCCGACCTGCCCTTGATCTGGCACTTCATCGGCCCCATTCAATCGAACAAGACTCGGGCTATCGCCGAGCACTTCGCCTGGGTGCATTCCGTGGATCGCTTGAAAATCGCACAACGCCTGTCCGAACAACGTCCTGTCGATCTGCCGCCACTGAACATCTGCATCCAGGTCAACGTCAGCGGTGAAGCCAGCAAATCCGGCTGCACCCCGGCCGACCTGCCGGCCTTGGCCAAGGCCATCAGCGAACTGCCACGCATCAAACTGCGCGGGCTGATGGCGATTCCCGAGCCGACGGAAGATCGCGCCGCCCAGGACGCCGCATTTGCGGCGGTGCAGAGCCTGCAAGCCAGCCTGAACCTGCCGCTCGACACACTTTCCATGGGCATGAGCCACGACCTCGAGTCGGCCATCGCTCAAGGCGCCACATGGGTCCGTATCGGTACGGCTCTCTTTGGCGCCCGTGATTACAGCCAGCCTTGATGGCTTTCTTTTATAAGGACCTGACATGAGCAACACTCGTATTGCCTTTATCGGTGCCGGCAACATGGCCGCCAGCCTGATCGGCGGCCTGCGCGCCAAAGGTCTGGACGCCGCGCAGCTACGCGCCAGCGATCCGGGCGCTGAAACCCGCGCCAAAGTGAACGCCGAACACGGCATCGACGTATTCGCCGACAACGCCGACGCCATTCAAGGCGCCGACGTCGTTGTTCTGGCAGTCAAACCGCAAGCGATGAAAGCCGTCTGCGAAGCACTTCGCCCGAGCTTGAAACCGAATCAACTGGTGGTGTCGATCGCCGCCGGGATCACCTGCGCCAGCATGAACAACTGGCTCGGCGCGCAACCGATCGTGCGCTGCATGCCCAACACCCCGGCGCTGCTGCGTCAGGGCGTGAGCGGCTTGTTCGCCACCGCCGAAGTCACCGCAGAACAACGCCAACAGGCGCAAGAGCTGCTGTCGGCCGTTGGCATCGCCGTGTGGTTGAACGAAGAACAGCAACTGGACGCGGTCACCGCCGTCTCCGGCTCGGGCCCTGCGTACTTCTTCCTGCTGATCGAAGCCATGACCGCCGCCGGCGTGAAGCTCGGTCTGCCGGCCGATATCGCCGCGCAACTGACCCTGCAAACCGCCCTGGGCGCCGCGCACATGGCGGTTGCCAGCGATGTCGACGCGGCAGAACTGCGTCGCCGTGTAACTTCGCCGGCGGGCACTACAGAAGCTGCAATCAAATCGTTCCAGGCTGGCGGCTTCGAAGCGCTGGTGGAAAAAGCACTCGGCGCCGCTGCGCACCGCTCGGCCGAGATGGCTGAGCAACTTGGCCGCTAATCAGCTCTTACAAAGGAATCAATGATGCTCGGACTCAATGACGCTGCCATTTTCATCATCAAAACCCTGGGCAGCCTGTACCTGCTGATCGTGCTGTTGCGTTTCATCCTGCAACTGGTCCGGGCGAACTTTTACAACCCGCTCTGCCAGTTCATCGTCAAGGCCACCCAGCCGCTGCTCAAACCGCTGCGCCGGGTCATCCCGAGCATGTTCGGGCTGGATATGTCGTCGCTGGTGCTGGCGCTGATCGTGCAGATGCTGTTGATCGCGGTCATCCTGGCGCTCAAAGGCTTCATGGTCGACTGGTTGCTGTTGGTGCCTTGGTCTCTGATTGCGCTGTTCTCGCTGTTTTTGAACATTCTGTTTTACGCAATGATCATCAGCGTGATTCTGTCCTGGGTCGCCCCGGGGAGCCACAACCCGGGCGCCGAGCTGGTCGCGCAGATTACCGAACCAGTACTCGCCCCGTTCCGTCGGATCATTCCGAACCTGGGTGGCCTCGACATCTCGCCGATCTTTGCGTTTATCGTGATCCAGTTGCTGCAAAGCTGGCTGATCCCGC
>NZ_JAVLRV010000003.1:277686-282237 GCF_055803035.1 Pseudomonas sp. 300
TGCACAATACCTGTGGGAGCGGGCTTGCCCGCGATGGGCGCGCCTCGGTCTAACTGAATGAATTGAGGCCCGGCCTTCGCTTGCCGCTAACCCCACCGGTCTTTAGACTTACGCCTCATTTCAACGAGAGCAGGGTCGATGCCAACTGCCTTTCCCGCCGATTCTGTTGGTCTGGTGACGCCGCAAGTGGCGCACTTCAGCGAACCTCTGGCCCTGGCCTGCGGCCGTTCGCTCCCAGCGTATGACCTTATTTACGAAACCTACGGCACGCTGAATGCCACGGCGAGCAACGCCGTGCTGATTTGCCACGCCTTGTCCGGTCACCATCACGCCGCCGGTTTCCACAGCCCCGACGACCGCAAGCCCGGCTGGTGGGACAGCTGCATCGGCCCCGGCAAGCCGATCGACACCAACAAGTTCTTCGTGGTCAGCCTGAACAACCTCGGCGGTTGCAACGGTTCCACCGGCCCGAGCAGCATCAACCCGGAAACCGGCAAGCCGTTCGGCGCCGATTTCCCGGTACTGACCGTGGAAGACTGGGTGCACAGCCAGGCACGTCTGGCCGACCGGATCGGCATCAGCCAATGGGCCGCCGTGATTGGTGGCAGCCTCGGCGGCATGCAGGCGATGCAGTGGAGCATCACCTACCCCGATCGAATTCGTCACTGCCTGGCCATCGCCTCGGCACCGAAACTGTCGGCGCAGAACATCGCTTTCAACGAAGTCGCACGCCAGGCGATCCTCACCGACCCCGAATTCCACGGCGGTTCGTTCCAGGAAGCGGGCGTGATCCCCAAGCGCGGCTTGATGCTGGCGCGGATGGTCGGGCACATCACCTACCTGTCCGATGACTCGATGGGCGAAAAATTCGGCCGCGGCCTGAAGAGCGAAAAGCTCAACTACGACTTCCACAGTGTCGAGTTCCAGGTCGAAAGCTACCTGCGTTATCAGGGTGAAGAGTTCTCCGGGCGTTTCGACGCCAACACCTACTTACTGATGACCAAGGCGCTGGACTACTTCGACCCGGCAGCCAACTTTGACGATGACCTGGCGAAAACCTTCGCCAATGCCAAGGCCAAGTTCTGCGTGATGTCCTTCACCACCGACTGGCGCTTCTCCCCTGCCCGCTCCCGGGAACTGGTGGACGCGCTGATGGCGGCCAAGAAGGACGTCTGCTACCTCGAGATCGACGCTCCGCAAGGCCACGACGCCTTCCTGATTCCGATCCCGCGTTACTTGCAGGCGTTCAGCAACTACATGAACCGTATTTCGTTGTGAGAAAGCCATGAGAGCTGATCTGGAAATCATCCAGGAATGGATCCCCGCCGGCAGCCGCGTGCTCGACCTCGGTTGCGGTGACGGCGAGCTGCTGACCTGGCTGCGGGACCACAAGCAAGTCACCGGCTACGGCCTGGAAAACGACCCGGACAACATCGCCGAGTGCGTGGCCAAGGGCATCAACGTCATCGAGCAGGACCTGGACAAGGGCCTGGGCAACTTTGCCAGCAACAGCTTCGACATCGTGGTCATGACACAGGCGCTGCAAGCCGTGCACTATCCGGACAAGATCCTCGACGAAATGCTGCGGGTCGGTCGCCAGTGCATCATCACCTTCCCCAACTTCGGTCACTGGCGCTGCCGCTGGTACCTGGCGAGCAAGGGCCGGATGCCGGTGTCGGAGTTTCTGCCGTACACCTGGTACAACACGCCGAACATCCACTTCTGCACCTTCGAAGACTTTGAAGCACTTTGCCGCGAACGTGAAGCCAAGGTCATTGATCGGCTTGCCGTGGATCAACAGCATCGGCACGGGTGGGCCAGTAAGCTATGGCCTAATCTGTTAGGTGAGATCGGTATTTACCGCGTCAGCAGTCCAGGGCTGCAGGATCACAAGGTCGCGGTCTGAACCACGACATTCCAAGGAGAACGATTATGGGTCGTCTAGCACTGTTTTTAGTTACTGCCTGCCTGAGCGTCACCGCGATGGCTGCCGACATCATCAAGGGCGAGCGCCAGGAAACCTTTGGCGACGTGACGGTGCACTACAACACCTTCAACTCCACGTTCCTGACACCGGACATCGCCAAATCGGCCGAGCTGATCCGCAGCAAGAACCAGGGCGTGATCAACGTCTCGGTGATCAAGGACGGCAAACCGCTGATCTCTAACGTCAGCGGTACGGTCAAAGACCTCACCAGCCAGACTGTGCCATTGAAGTTCAAGCAGATCACCGAACAGGGCGCGGTCTACTACATCGCGCAATACCCGGTCGAGCAGCAGGAAGTCCGCACCTTCGAGATCAAGGTGCAGAACGGTGACAAAATCAACACCATCAATTTCAACCAAGAGCTTTTCCCCGGCGAATGATCAATTTCACGCAACTCGTACTGGCCAGCCACAACGCCGGCAAACTCAAGGAACTCCAGGCCATGCTCGGCGACTCGGTGCAACTGCGCTCGATCGG
Organism: Pseudomonas sp. 300; assembly: GCF_055803035.1. Classification (NCBI taxonomy): domain Bacteria; kingdom Pseudomonadati; phylum Pseudomonadota; class Gammaproteobacteria; order Pseudomonadales; family Pseudomonadaceae; genus Pseudomonas; species Pseudomonas sp. 300. The sequence goes on from NZ_JAVLRV010000003.1 coordinate 280,151, forward strand.
CGAGTTCAGCAATGTCGAGCCTGAAGAAACCGGCCTGTCGTTCGTCGAGAACGCCATCCTCAAGGCCCGTAACGCTGCGCGCATTTCCGGCCTGCCGGCGCTGGCCGACGACTCGGGGCTGGCGGTGGATTTCCTTGGCGGTGCGCCGGGGATCTACTCGGCCCGTTATGCCGATGGCCAGGGCGACGCGGCGAACAACGCCAAACTGCTCGATGCCTTGAAGGATGTGCCGCAAGCCGAGCGCGGCGCACAGTTCGTTTGCGTGCTGGCGCTGGTGCGTCATGCTGATGACCCGCTGCCGATCCTTTGCGAAGGGCTGTGGCATGGGCGCATCCTGACCCAGGCCAGTGGTGAGCACGGTTTTGGTTACGATCCGCTGTTCTGGGTGCCGGAACGCGATTGCTCCAGCGCCGAGCTGAGCCCGAGCGACAAGAACCAAATCAGTCACCGCGCCCGTGCAATGGATCTGCTGCGCCAGCGTCTGGGTTTGAAATGACCCACGACTCATCCGCATCGCCGCTGATCTTCGGCGGCGCCGCACAATCGCCTAGGGCCGCGCTTCCCGTGCTGCCGCCCCTTGCGTTGTACATCCACATCCCGTGGTGTGTGCGCAAATGCCCTTATTGCGACTTCAATTCCCACACCGCCAGCCCGGTGCTGCCGGAGCAGGAATACGTCGACGCCTTGTTGGCCGACCTCGATCAGGATCTACACGCGGTTTACGGCCGTGAGCTGAGTTCGATCTTTTTTGGTGGCGGCACGCCGAGCCTGTTCAGCGCCGAGGCACTGGGCCGTTTGCTCAAAGGCGTCGAGCAGCGCATTGCGTTTGCCAGTGATATCGAAATCACCCTGGAAGCCAATCCGGGCACCTTCGAACAAGAGAAGTTTGTTGCTTACCGCGCATTGGGCATCAATCGCCTGTCGATCGGCATCCAGAGCTTTCAGGAAGAAAAACTCAAGGCACTGGGGCGGATTCACAACGGCGATGAAGCGGTGCGTGCCGCCGGCATGGCGCGTCAGGCCGGGTTCGACAACTTCAACCTGGACTTGATGCACGGCTTGCCCGATCAGTCGCTGGACGACGCCCTGAACGACCTGCGTCAGGCCATCGCTTTGAATCCGACCCACTTGTCCTGGTACCAGCTGACGCTGGAACCTAACACGGTGTTCTGGAACCAGCCGCCGACGCTGCCGGAAGACGACACACTGTGGGACATTCAGGAAGCCGGCCAGGCGTTGCTCGCCGAGCACGGTTACGCGCAATACGAAGTCTCGGCGTATGCCCAGCCCGGGCGTCCGGCGCGGCACAATCTCAATTATTGGAGCTTCGGTGACTTCATCGGCATCGGCGCCGGCGCCCACGGCAAGCTCAGTCATCCGGACGGGCGCATCGTGCGCACCTGGAAGACGCGCCTGCCGAAGGACTACCTGAACCCGGCGAAAAGCTTCAAGGCGGGCGAGAAAGCGCTGACCAATGAAGAAATGCCGTTCGAGTTCCTGATGAACGCCTTGCGCCTGACCGAGGGCGTCGAATCGCGGCTGTACCCGGAGCGGACCGGCCTGAGTCTGGAAAGCTTCGCCGAAGGCCGCCTCGAGGCCGAACAAAGCGGCTTGTTGCAGGTCGAACCGTCACGTCTGGCGGCCACCGAGCGCGGGCAACTGTTCCTCAATGACTTGCTGCAGAAATTTCTGAGCTGATTTCAGCCTTAAGGGAAAACGAATGGATTTGATACTCGACCTGCTCGCCACCGTCTCCCGCTGGAGCCGCAGCAACCTGTCGGAGATCTCTCTGGCACTGGTGGGCTGTTTGCTGGTGCTGTTTGGCGCGGACATAAAGGGCTGGGTCGACCAACGCCTGGGCAGCATCGCCGGCGCCTTGCGCGTCCCGCTGATGGCCTTGGTGTGCATGGTCGGCAGCGGCCTCGCGCTGATCTACGCCACGCCGTGGATCATCAAAGGCCTGAGCCAGTTCAACAACTACAGCCTGGCGCCGGTGTTGTTGGTGGTGCTGGTGCTGATCGGCGTAGTGGCCGACCGCCGCTGACTTCGACACAACACAAAACAACTGTGGGAGCGGGCTTGCCCGC
>NZ_JAVLRV010000003.1:282247-285439 GCF_055803035.1 Pseudomonas sp. 300
AGGCCGTAACATTCAACATCCACGTTGACTGTCAGACCGCTATCGCGGGCAAGCCCGCTCCCACAGGTTTTTGTATTACCGTTCAGGACTGCTTTTCGAACTTCAAATCCCACACGCCATGCCCAAGACGTTCGCCACGGCGTTCGAACTTGGTGATCGGCCGTTCAGCCGGGCGCGGCACGCACTTGCCGTCTTCGGCCAGGTTGCGATAACCCGGCGCCACGTTCATCACTTCCAGCATGTACTCGGCGTACGGTTCCCAGTCGGTGGCCATGTGCAGAATACCGCCGACCTTCAACTTGCTGCGCACCAGTTCAGCGAACGACGCCTGAACGATACGGCGCTTGTGGTGACGGCTCTTGTGCCACGGGTCCGGGAAAAACAGCATCAGGCGATCGAGGCTGTTGTCGGCGATGCAACGGTTGAGCACTTCGATTGCGTCGCAATCGTAGACCCGCAGGTTGGTCAGGCCCTGAGTCAGCACGCCATTGAGCAGCGCGCCGACACCCGGCCGGTGCACTTCCACGCCAATGAAATCCTGTTCCGGCGAGGCAGCGGCCATTTCCAGCAACGAATGGCCCATGCCGAAACCGATTTCCAGCGAGCGCGGTGCCGAGCGACCGAACACCTGGTCGAAGTCCACCGGTGCATCAGCCAATGGCAGCACAAACAGCGGCGTGCCCTGGTCCAGGCCGCGTTGCTGGCCTTCGGTCATGCGCCCGGCGCGCATCACGAAACTCTTGATGCGGCGGTGTTGGCGCTCGTCGCCTTCTTCCGTCTGGATTGGCGTGTCGTTTGATTCAGTCATCAATGGCTCTTACTTGATCAGACCATCCAGCGGCGAAGAGGCGCTGGCATAGAGTTTTTTCGGCATGCGGCCGGCGAGGTAGGCCAGGCGGCCTGCAACGATGGCGTGTTTCATGGCTTCAGCCATCATGATCGGCTGCTGGGCATGGGCGATGGCCGAGTTCATCAGCACCGCTTCGCAACCCAGTTCCATGGCAATGGTGGCGTCGGAAGCGGTGCCGACACCGGCATCAACCAGTACCGGGATCTTGGCTTCTTCGAGGATGATCTGCAGGTTGTACGGGTTGCAGATCCCCAGGCCCGTGCCGATCAGACCGGCCAGCGGCATGACCGCGATAACGCCGATTTCCGCCAGTTGACGGGCGATGATCGGGTCATCGCTGGTGTACACCATCACGTCGAAACCTTCCTTGACCAGCACTTCGGCGGCCTTGAGGGTTTCGATGACGTTGGGGAACAGGGTTTTCTGGTCCGCCAGCACTTCCAGCTTCACCAGGTTGTGGCCGCCGAGCAGTTCACGGGCCAGGCGACAAGTGCGCACAGCTTCGGTAGCGTCGAAGCAACCGGCGGTGTTAGGCAGGAAGGTGTAGCGATCCGGCGACAGGACTTCGAGCAGGTTCGGTTCGCCCGGGTTCTGGCCGAGGTTGGTGCGGCGCACGGCGAAGGTGACGATCTCGGCACCCGAGGCCTCGATGGCCAGGCGGGTTTCTTCCATGTCGCGGTACTTGCCGGTGCCTACCAGCAAACGCGACTGGTAAGTACGACCGGCCAGGACGAAAGGCTTGTCGCTACGAACGATGCTCATGGGAAATCCTCTGTAGGGGTGAGGTTCTTGCAGAATTCTGTGCCCTTGCGGGCCGGGCGACTAGCCGCCGCCGATGGCGTGAACCACTTCGACGCTATCGCCGTTGTTCAACGTGGTGTCCGCATGCTGGCTGCGCGGGACGATATCCAGATTGAGTTCAACCGCCACCCGGCGTCCGGTCAGTTCCAGACGGGTCAGCAGGGCCGCAACGGTTTCACCGTCGGGCAGTTCAAGGGATTCGCCGTTCAACTGAATGCGCATGCCGAATGCCGCCATCATTTTTAGGGGCTGGCATTCTAGCCCGATCAGTCTTGGCGACCCAAGCCATTCGTCATGAAATGGACCGCCCGGTCAGCTCAACCGCCAGGCGGCAAGGCCCAGGCAGAGCCAGCCGACCAGGAATGCCAGGCCGCCGAAGGGTGTGATGATCCCAAGCTTGCTGACGCCAGTCAGGGTCAACAGGTACAGGCTGCCGGAAAACAGCACAATACCGATGGCAAACGAAGCGCCGGCCCAGGTGATCAAGCGCCCCTGAACCTGCGTGGCCAGCAGCGCAATACCCAACAGGGCCAGGGTGTGCACCAGTTGGTAAGTGACACCGGTGTGGAAGATTGCCAAGTATTCAGGCGTCAGACGGTTTTTCAGGCCATGGGCGGCGAATGCACCAAGGGCAACGCCGGTGAAGCCGAAGAAAGCGGCCAGCATCAGAAAGCCACGCAGCATGAAGAACTCCAGTCAGACTCGATCAACAGGGTCTGTATAATGGCCCGCTCAACGGGTTCGGCCAAGCCATCTCTATGCTGCGTTTATTTTTACGACGATTTACAAAAGCCGTGCTCTGGTTCGCGGGTGGCAGCGTATTGCTGGTGCTGATTTTTCGCGTGGTACCACCACCGGGCACGGCGCTGATGGTCGAGCGCAAGATCGAATCCTGGTTCGATGGCGAACCCATTGATCTGCAACGCACCTGGAAACCCTGGGATGAAATATCCGACGACCTGAAGGTGGCGGTAATTGCCGGTGAGGATCAGAAATTCCCGGAGCATTGGGGTTTTGACATTGGTGCGATCCGCGCCGCACTGGCGCACAACGACCTGGGTGGTTCGGTTCGCGGTGCCAGTACTTTGAGCCAGCAAGTGTCGAAAAACCTGTTTTTGTGGTCTGGCCGTAGCTGGCTGCGCAAAGGCCTGGAAGCCTGGTTTACCGGGCTGATCGAAGTGTTCTGGCCCAAGCAGCGGATTCTTGAGGTGTACCTGAACAGCGTCGAGTGGGATGACGGGGTGTTTGGCGCGGAAGCGGCGGCTCGGCATCACTTTGGTGTTGGCGCCAAGTCGTTGTCCCGGCAACAGGCGAGTTTGCTGGCTGCGGTGCTGCCTAATCCAAGGGTCTGGAGTGCGAGTCATCCGACCAACTATGTTGCACGACGGGCTGGCTGGATCCGGCAGCAGATGAGTCAGTTGGGGGGCGACAGCTATCTGCTGGGCCTCAACGATTCGCGCCGGGCGCCTTGGTCTCAATAACACTGCAAATCTCCTGTGGGAGCGAGCCTGCTCGCGATAGCGGTAGATTATTCAACATCT
>NZ_JAVLRV010000003.1:285469-348243 GCF_055803035.1 Pseudomonas sp. 300
AATGGGCACAAACAAAAACGCCCCGATCAATGATCGGGGCGTTTTTTATTGCCTTCGCGCAGCTTAGGCGGCGATCGACAACTTGAGCTTGTTCATCGCACTCTTCTCGAGCTGACGAATACGCTCGGCCGACACGTTGTACTTTTGCGCCAGGTCGTGCAGCGTGGCTTTCTCTTCAGCCAACCAGCGCTGATAAAGGATGTCACGGCTGCGGTCGTCCAGCACTTCCAGCGCTTCGTGCAGGTTGTGGTTGGAGTTGTCGCTCCAGTCAGCATCTTCCAGTTGACGGGCCGGATCGTACCGGTGGTCTTCCAGATAGTTGGCCGGCGATTGGAAAGCGCTGTCATCGTCCGCTTCTGCGGCCGGGTCGAAGGCCATGTCATGGCCGGTCAGGCGACTTTCCATCTCGCGCACTTCCCGCGGCTCCACGCCGAGGCTTTCCGCCACACGGTGGACTTCCTCGTTGTTCAGCCACGCCAGGCGTTTCTTCTGGCTGCGCAGGTTGAAGAACAGCTTGCGCTGGGCCTTGGTGGTCGCGACTTTCACAATGCGCCAGTTGCGCAGGATGAACTCGTGAATTTCCGCCTTGATCCAGTGCACAGCGAACGACACCAGGCGCACACCCATTTCCGGGTTGAAGCGCTTCACGGCCTTCATCAGGCCGACGTTACCTTCCTGGATCAGGTCAGCCTGAGCCAGACCGTAGCCGGAATAGCTACGGGCGATATGTACGACAAAACGCAGGTGGGCGAGCACCATCTGCCGAGCCGCCCCCAAATCCTGCTCATAGTAGAGACTCTCGGCCAGTTCACGCTCCTGCTCCGGCGTCAGCAATGGAATGCTGTTCACGGTGTGCACATAGGCCTCCAGGTTCGCACCCGGGACCAGAGCATATGCAGGTTGCAAAGAATTGGTCATACGAAAAAACCTCCGTCTTACAAACTCGTGCAGTTCAGCACTGCGAAAATTGACCGGAAACCGAAAGACAAGTTCCCAAAAACGCTGAAAGGTCAATACGAGCAAAATGATACTACTTAGGCGCAAGCTCCCTCAGGTGGCGTGCGACTGCAATCCATGCACCGATATACCCCAACAGCACCGCGCCAAGCAAGAGAGACAGACCGTCGGCTACTGGCACTCCGGCCAGCGCAAAATTACTGCCGTACAAACCAGCCAGTCCAACCACTGCCTCGTTCAGCCAGTTCAGGCCGAACGCCAATACGCCCCAGGAAAGTATCCCCGCACCGAAGCCATACAACGCGCCCATGTACAGAAAGGGCCTGCGCACATAACTGTCAGTGCCGCCGACGAGTTTAATCACTTCTATCTCTGTGCGGCGGTTTTCAATATGAAGACGAATGGTATTGCCTATCACCAAAAGTAATGCAGAAACCAGAAGCACGGTCAGACCGAAGACAAAACGGTCACCCAGCTTGAGGATGGCTGCCAGACGCTCGACCCAGACTAGATCAAGTTGCGCCTGTTGTACCTTCGGCAGCTCGGAAAGTTTTTGTCGTAATGCTTCAAGCGCAGGCTTGTCGACCTCGTTCGGGGTCACCAGCACCACGCCTGGCAACGGGTTTTCCGGCAATTCCTTCAACGCCTCACCCAGACCGGACTGTTGTTGGAACTCTTCCAGCGCCTGATCGCGGCCGACATATTCAGCATCGGCGACGCCCGGAATGCCTTTGATCTGGTCGCGCAACGACTCGCCTTCAGCCGGGCTGACCTCAAGTTGCAGGTACAGGGAAATCTGCGCCGCTCGCTGCCAGGAACCGCCGAGACGTTCCACATTACTTAGCAAAAGTGACAGACCCATTGGCAAACTCAGGGCCACCGCCATCACCATGCAGGTGAAGAAACTGCCGATGGGCTGCTTGCCCAGGCGACGCAGGCTGTCCAGCAGACTGGCGCGATGGCTTTCAATCCAGGCACGGAACAGCGTGGCAAAGTCCGGGCCGTCGTCATCGTCGCGTTTTTTCTTCTGCGGTTGCGGATCGGCGGCTTTCGGCGCCACGCGCTCGGAAACCTTGGGGCTGCGTGTCGCACTCATACGCCGGCCTCCCCGTCGCCGATCAGTCGGCCGCGTTGCAGGGTCAGCATGCGGTGACGCATGCGAGCGATCAGGGCCAGGTCGTGGCTGGCGATCAGCACGCTGGTGCCCAGACGGTTGATGTCTTCGAACACGCCCATGATTTCGGCCGCCAGACGCGGGTCGAGGTTACCGGTCGGCTCATCCGCCAGCAGCAAGGCCGGGCGGTGAACGATGGCGCGGGCGATGCCGACGCGCTGCTGCTGGCCGGTGGACAGGTCGCCGGGGTACAGATCGGTCTTGTCCGACAGCGCCACGCGCTCCAGGGCCGAATCCACACGCTTGGCGATTTCGGCTTTGGACAGACCCAGAATCTGCAACGGCAGTGCGACGTTGTTGAACACAGTGCGATCGAACAGCAACTGGTGGTTCTGGAACACCACACCGATCTGCCGACGCAGGTAAGGAATCTGCGCGTTGCTGATGGTGCCGAGGTCTTGGCCCGCGAGCAGTAATTTGCCGGTGGTCGGCCGCTCCATGGCCAGCAGCAGACGCAACAAGGTGCTTTTACCGGCGCCAGAGTGGCCGGTCACAAACAAGAATTCGCCCCGACGGACTCGAAAGCTCAGCTCATGCAAGCCGACGTGACCGTTCGGGTAGCGTTTACCGACCTGTTCGAAACGAATCATGAACGCTCCCGCTCGGCAAACAGTGCCTGGACAAAGGGTTCTGCTTCAAAAGTACGCAAGTCATCGATGCCTTCACCGACGCCGATGTAGCGGATCGGCAGGCCAAACTGCTTGGCCAGGGCGAAAATCACCCCGCCCTTGGCGGTGCCGTCGAGCTTGGTCAGCGCCAGGCCAGTCAGTTCGACCGTCTGGTTGAATTGCTTGGCCTGGCTGATGGCGTTCTGCCCGGTGCCGGCGTCGAGCACCAACAGCACTTCGTGGGGCGCGTCGGCGTCGAGCTTGCCGATGACCCGGCGCACTTTCTTCAGCTCTTCCATCAGATTGTCTTTGGTGTGCAGACGACCGGCGGTGTCGGCGATCAACACGTCGATACCACGGGCCTTGGCAGCCTGAACGGCGTCGAAGATCACCGAAGCCGAGTCGGCGCCAGTGTGCTGGGCGATGACTGGAATCTTGTTGCGCTCGCCCCAGACCTGCAATTGCTCCACCGCTGCTGCGCGGAAGGTATCGCCCGCCGCCAGCATGACTTTCTTGCCTTCGAGCTGCAGCTTCTTCGCCAGTTTGCCGATGGTGGTGGTCTTGCCGGCGCCGTTGACGCCGACCACGAGGATCACGAACGGCTTGTTCTGCGAGGTTATTTTCAGCGGTTGCTCGACGGGTTTGAGCATCGCCGCCAGTTCAGCCTGCAGGGACTTGTAGAGAGCGTCGGCATCCGCCAGCTCTTTACGCGCAACCTTTTGGGTCAGGCGCTGGATGATCACCGAAGTGGCTTCAACGCCAACGTCGGCGGTCAGCAGACGGGTTTCGATGTCTTCGAGCAGCTCGTCATCGATGATTTTTTTGCCGAGGAACAGACTGGCCATGCCTTCGCCGATGCTGGCGCTGGTCTTGGACAGGCCTTGCTTGAGGCGGGCGAAGAAACCGGCTTTGGTTTCTTCGGTGCGCGCAGGCTCTGCGGGTGTTTCGACCGGCACGACGGGCGCGGCGACCGGTGCAGGCTCTGGCGCTTGAACAACCGGCGCAACAAAGGCTGGAATCACAGGCTCTGGAACAACCGGCGCAGGCTCGGCCACAACAACCGGCTCAATCACTGGCACCTGAACCGGCGCAGGAGAAAACGCGCTCGGCGCTGGAATCGGCGGCGTAAAGTGCGGCGCCAACTCGTCCTCAACCAATGCCACCGGCTCTTCCGCCACCGGCAATGTCAGCCACGGCTCGGCGGCTGGGGTCTGCGGCTGTTCAGCCACAACTTCAGGTTGTGCCTCAACCACCGGCTGCAGCACCGGCTCGGAGATCGGCAAGACGACCGGCGCCGGCGCTTCATTTATTACCGGTGCAGGTTCTGGCTCAGGAATGGGTTGTGGCTGTTCGACGACGGTTTCCTGCGGCTTTTTGCGCAGCCATCCGAACAGGCTTTTTTTCTCGCCAGCCGCAGCTGGGGCTTTCTTGTCGTCGTTGGAACCAAACATGGAGGACGGCTATCTCACAGTAGCGACGCGCCAAAGGGCGCCTCGGCAAATAAATATTCGATGCAGAACAGACTGCGATTGACCCAGCTTGTTCACGCGCAACATTTTGTAGAGGTGCAAACAGCGCCTCAAAGGTCGACTAATACGAAGGACTGGAACGGCATCGTCGGCGAAAACGCAGAGTTTAGCTGACAAACTCAAAGCTTCCGGCGCAAACCCAAACAACCTGCTGACCGATCAAAGGCCTGATAGGCGTGGCCGCCAGTAAAACGGATCAGTATCCTAGCACCCTCTCGCCCGCCGACGCTAAGAACAAGCGGGCAGCTCAACAGGTTTAAAAACGAATGAATGCTCTAGCCCGCCGCGCTGCAGGCCTGCTGCTCAGCACAGTTTGTCTGCCACTTTCAGCCCTCGCTGCCGATCCGCAACCCACCCACGAATTCACCCTCGACAACGGTCTGAAGGTCGTCGTGCGTGAAGACCATCGTGCACCGGTGGTGGTTTCCCAGGTCTGGTACAAGGTCGGTTCCAGCTACGAGACGCCAGGGCAGACCGGTTTGTCCCACGCCCTGGAGCACATGATGTTCAAGGGCAGCGAGAAAGTCGGCCCCGGCGAGGCCTCGCTGATCCTGCGCGACCTTGGCGCCGAAGAGAACGCGTTCACCAGCGACGACTTCACCGCCTACTATCAAGTGCTGGCCCGCGACCGTCTGGGCGTGGCCTTCGAACTCGAAGCCGACCGCATGGCCAGCCTGCGCCTGCCGGCCGACGAGTTCGCCCGCGAGATCGAAGTCATTAAAGAAGAACGTCGTCTGCGCACCGACGACAAGCCGATGTCCAAGGCCTACGAACGCTTCAAGGCCATGGCCTACCCGGCCAGCGGCTACCACACGCCGACCATCGGCTGGATGGCGGACCTGGACCGCATGAAAGTCGAAGAGCTGCGCCACTGGTACCAATCCTGGTACGTACCGAACAACGCCACACTGGTGGTGGTGGGTGACGTGACGCCGGACGAAGTGAAAACCCTGGCCCAACGCTACTTCGGCCCGATCGCCAAACGCGACGTGCCACCGGCGAAAAAACCGGTCGAACTGGCCGAGCCCGGCGAACGGCAGATTACCCTGCACGTGCAGACCCAACTGCCGAGCCTGATGCTGGGCTTTAACGTGCCGAGCATCGCCACCGCCGAAGACAAACGCTCGGTCAACGCCTTGCGCCTGATCTCGGCCCTGCTCGATGGCGGCTACAGCGGGCGTATCCCGACGCAACTGGAGCGCGGCGAAGAGCTGGTGTCCGGTGGCTCGTCGAGCTACGACGCCTACACCCGCGGCGACAGCCTGTTCACGCTTTCGGCAACCCCGAACACTCAGAAAAACAAAACCATGGCCCAGGCCGAAGCGGGTTTGTGGAAGCTGCTCGAACAGCTGAAAACCACCGCGCCGTCCACCGAAGAGCTGGAGCGCGTGCGGGCTCAGGTGATTGCCGGCCTGGTTTACGAGCGTGACTCGATCACCAGCCAGGCCACCGCCATCGGTCAACTGGAAACGGTCGGCCTGTCGTGGAAACTGATGGACACCGAACTGGCCGAACTGGAAAGCGTCACGCCAGAGGACATCCAGAAAGCCGCCAAGCTGTATTTCACCCGCGAACGTCTCAGCGTCGCCCATGTCCTGCCACTGGAGACGACTCATGAGTGAGCGTAAAAAACCACGTCTGGCCTTGATCGGCCTGATCGCTGTCGCACTGATCGGCTCGGCGATCTTCTATTTCTCCAAGACCGATGATTCCAACGCCAGCGAGGCCCTCGACAAGGCCAAGTCCAGCCAGAAACTGCAATCGCTGGCCGAGCTCGACGGCAAGGCGCCGAGTCGCCGCTCGCTCAACGTGCAAACCTGGAACACCGCCGAAGGCGCCAAGGTGCTGTTCGTCGAAGCCCGCGAGTTGCCGATGTTCGACATGCGCCTGATCTTCGCCGCCGGCAGCAGACAGGACGGCGATGCGCCGGGCCTCGCCGTGCTGACCAACGCAATGCTTAACGAAGGTGTGGCGGGCAAGGATGTCGGCGCCATCGCTCAGGGCTTCGAAGGCCTGGGTGCCGACTTCGGCAACGGCGCGTTCAAGGACATGGCGCTGGCCTCGTTGCGCAGCCTTAGCGCCGCCGACAAGCGCGAACCGGCACTGAAACTGTTCTCTGAAGTCGTCGGCAAACCGACCTTCCCCGCTGATTCGTTTGTGCGCATCAAGAACCAGATGCTCGCCGGCTTCGAATACCAGAAACAGAACCCCGGCAAACTCGCCAGTATCGAGCTGATGAACCGCTTGTACGGCGATCACCCGTACGCGCATTCCAGCGATGGCACGGCGAAAACCGTTCCAGCCATCACTCTGGCTCAGTTGAAGGCGTTCCATGAGAAAGCCTACGCCGCCGGCAACGTGGTGATTGCGCTGGTGGGCGACCTGTCCCGCGCCGAAGCCGAGGCGATTGCTGCGCAAGTCTCCGGCGCGCTGCCAAAAGGCCCGGCGCTGGCGAAACTGCCGCAACCTGCCGAACCGAAAGCCAGCATCGGCCACATCGAGTTTCCATCCAAGCAGACCAACCTGATGCTCGCGCAACTGGGCATCGACCGTGACGACCCGGATTACGCTGCCCTGTCCATGGGCAACCAAATCCTCGGCGGCGGTGGCTTCGGCACCCGTTTGATGAGCGAAGTGCGCGAGAAGCGCGGCCTGACCTACGGCGTTTATTCGGGCTTCACTCCGATGCAGGCGCGCGGCCCGTTCATGATTAACCTGCAAACCCGCGCCGAGATGAGCGAAGGCACGCTGAAACTGGTGCAAGACGTACTCGCCGACTACCTTAAAACCGGACCGACCGAGAAAGAACTCGACGACGCCAAGCGTGAACTGGCCGGCAGCTTCCCGCTGTCCACCGCCAGCAACGCCGACATCGTCGGTCAGCTCGGCGCGATGGGTTTCTACAATTTGCCGCTGAGTTATCTGGAGGACTTCATGCAGCAGTCCCAGAACCTGACCGTCGAGCAAGTCAAAAACGCACTGAACAAACACCTGAGCACGGACAAAATGGTCATCGTCAGCGCTGGCCCGACCGTGCCGCAAAAGCCGTTACCGGCCCCTACTGATAAACCTGCCGAGCAGCCGCTCGGGGTTCCGGAGCATTAATGGCCACTCGTCCTAAAAAACCTGTTCACAACGTGCACAACGGCGTGAACCAACTGCGCATCATCGGCGGTGAATGGGGCAGCCGAAAGCTGAGCTTCCCCGATGCACCGGGCCTGCGTCCGACGCCGGACCGGGTGCGTGAAACCCTGTTCAACTGGCTCGCGCCTTATATCGCCGGCGCCAAGGTACTTGATCCATTCGCCGGCAGCGGCGCGCTGTTCCTTGAAGCGCTGTCCCGTGGCGCTGCGATGGGCCAGGCGCTGGACGCCAGCAACATCGCGGTCTCAAGCATCAAGGAACATCTGGGCACCCTGCGCTGCACCACCGGCCAGATTCAGACGGCCGATGCCTTGCGCTATCTGGAGACCCAGGCCGCGAGCGCTTATGACGTGGTGTTCCTCGACCCACCGTTCAACCAGAACCTGTTGCCGGCCGTTTGCACGCTACTGGAAGAGCGCCAATGGCTGGCGGACGACGCGTGGGTGTACACCGAAAGCGAAACAGCACCCTCGACGCTCGGCCTGCCGGCCAACTGGCGCCTGCACCGTGAGCAGAAATCCGGGCGCGTCTACTATTCGTTGTGGCAGCGAAGCACTGAAACACCTTCTTAAAGGAATCGCCTGGACGGAATACCGTCCGTCCAGGACACCCTCCCGTTTTCTCAAACGGCAACATACCCGGTTTGCCTGGTTCTTTTCCTTTAGTTCATTGTGAACTTGCGAAACAACTCGCATGGACGCAAAGGACTATTAACGGAATGAAAGTATTAACTAACGAGACAACTTCCAGTTCAACTACCGAGTTCACACTCGATAACGGCCTCAAGGTCATTGTGCGCGAGGATCATCGGGCTCCGGTGGTAGCCTCCCAGGTCTGGTACAAGGTCGGCGCCAGCTACGAGCCCCCAGGTCAGACCGGCTTGTCCCACGCTCTGGAACACCTGATGTTCAAGGGCAGCAAAAAAGTCGGCCCAGGCAAAATCCTGCCACTCCTGCGCGAGCTCGGCATCCAATTCAACGCCGTCACCGGTAACGACTTCACCGCGTACTACCAAACGCTGGCTCGTGATCGTCTGGGCGTGGCCTTCGAGCTGGAAGCGGACCGCATGACCAATCTGCTTCTGCCGGTCGACGAGTTCGCCCGGGAGATCGACGTCATCAAGGAAGAACGTCGCCAGACCACCGATGACAAACCAATGGCCAAGGCCTACGAACGCTTCAAGGCCATGGCCTATCCGGCCAGCGGCTATCACACGCCCACCATCGGCTGGATGGCGGACCTCGACCGGATGAAGGTCGAAGAACTGCGTCACTGGTATGAGTCTTGGTATGCGCCGAACAACGCCACGCTGGTGGTGGTCGGCGACGTGACCCCGGACGAAGTCAAAGCCCTGGCCCAACGCTACTTCGGCCCGATCGCCAAACGCGATGTGCCGGCCGCGAAAAGACCGCTGGAACTGGCCAGGCCCGGTGAACGCAAGATTACTCTGCACGTGAAGACGCAATTGCCCAGCCTGATGCTGGCCTTCAACGTGCCGAGTATCGCCACCGCCAAAGACAAACGCTCAGTGCATGCCTTGCGCCTGATTTCGGCCTTGCTCGGCGACGGCCACAGCGCGCGCATCCCGACGCAACTGCAACGCGATGAAGAGCTGGTGTCCGACGGTTCGTCGAGCTATAGCACTTACACCCGGGGCGACAGCCTGTTTCTCCTGTCGGCAACACCCAACAACCAAAAAAACAAAACCATCGCCCAGGCCGAAGCCGGTTTGTGGAGGCTGCTGGACCAGCTGAAAACCACTCCGCCGACCACTGAAGAACTGGGACGCGTACGCGCGCAAGTCATCGCCGGGGTGGTTTACGAGCGCGACTCGGTCACCCGCCAGGCCAGCGCTATCGGCCGACTGGAAACTTTCGGCCTGTCGTGGAAACTGATGGACACCGAACTGGCCGAGCTGGAAAGCGTCACGCCAGAAGACATCCAGAAAGCCGCCACGCTGTATTTCACCCGCGAGCGGCTCAGCGCCGCCCATATACTGCCAATGGAGGCCAATAAAGAGGAGGGGGATGAGTCCGGCGACGGCGAAGTGCCCGACAAGGAGAACTCCGGCCAAATGCTGCAATCGCTGACTGAACTCGACGGCAAGGCGCCAAGTCACCGCATGGTCGACATTCAGACCTGGAATACCGCCGAAGGCGCCAAAGTGTTGTTCGCCGAAGCCAGAGGGTTACCGATGTTCGACGTGCGTCTGACCTTCGCTGCCGGCAGCAGCCGGGATGGAGACACTCCGGGATTGGCCATGCTGACAAACGTGATGCTCAACGAAGGGGTTGCCGGCAGTGATGCCAACGCTATTGCCCAAGGTTTCGAAAGCCTGGGCGCACAGTATGCCCCCGGCACTGATCTGGATACGGCGCAAGTCTCCCTGCGCAGCCTCAGCGCCAAGGACAAACTCGAACCGGCATTGACCCTCTTCGCCGAAGTCGTAGGCAAGCCGACCTTCCCTGACGACGCGTATGCGCGCCTGCGCAATCAGACCCTCGCCACTTTCGAAGATCAGAAGCATGACCCGGGCAAACTGGCGAGTCTTGAGTTGATGAACCGCTTGTATGGCGATCATCCGTACGCGCACGCCAGCGGTGGCACGGCGCAAGCCATTCCGTCCATCACCCCGGCCCAGCTGCGCACGTTCCACGAAAAAACCTACGCGGCCGGCAACGTGGTGATCGCGTTGGTGGGCGACTTGTCCCGTATCGAAGCCGAAGCCATTGCCGCGAAGATATCCGCAACCCTGCCCGAAGGCCCGGCCCTGGCGAAAGTCCCGCAGCCGATAGAACCCAATGCCAGCAAAAGCCACATCGAATTCCCATCGCAACAGACCATTCTGATGCTCGCCCAACTGGGCATCGACCATGACAATCCAGACTACGCGGCACTGTTCATGGGCAACCAGATCCTTGGCGGCGGTTTCGGCACTCGTCTGATGAGCGAAGTCCGCGAAAAACGTGGCCTGACATACGGGGTAGTTTCAGCCTTCACCCCGATGCAGGCGCGCGGTCCATTCATGATCAAACTGCAGACCCGCGCCGAAACAAGCGAAGGCACTCTGAAACTGGTACAGGACGTGCTCGCCGACTACCTTAAAACCGGCCCGACCGAAAAAGAACTGGATGATGCCAAACGCGCGTTGGCCGGCAGCTTCCCGCAGTCCACTGCCAGCAACGCACAAATCGTCGCGAAACTGGCGTCTATCGGCTTTTATAACCTGCCGTTGAATCATCTGGACGACTTCATGCAGCAGTCCCAGCGCCTCACCGTAGAGCAAGTCAAAACCGCCTTGAACAAACACCTGAGCATGGACAAATTGGTCATCATCAGCGCAGGACCGATCGTCCCGCAAAAGCCATTGCCGGAGCCTACTGTCGAACCTGCCAGGTAATTGCTCAATCTGTCAGGCGACTTTCGCAGCATCGGAAAGCAGAAAACCGAGCGACTCTACTGTTCGTTGTGGCAACGTATGGCAGAGATCGCCGGTTAACCGACCGGCCTGAAAAGGTGCGCACAGGTTGCGCACCGCTGCATCGAGAGCAATCGTGTCCCCTCCGCCAGAACGCTTCACCCCTGCCTTCGGCCTGGGCAATCCGCACTTGCAGACCTTGTGGGGACCGCTTTGGCGCAAAACCACGCATATCGAGCGCGAGCGCGAACGCTTGTGGCTGGAAGATGGCGACTTTCTTGACCTGGACTGGCATGGCCCACACAGCGCCGATGCGCCGCTGGTGTTGGTGTTGCATGGCCTGACAGGGTCTTCCAATTCGCCTTACGTGGCCGGCGTGCAAAAAGCCCTGGACGCCCAAGGCTGGGCCAGCGTCGCGCTGAACTGGCGCGGCTGCTCGGGCGAACCAAACCTGTTGCCGCGCAGCTACCATTCCGGCGCCAGCGAAGATTTGGCCGAAACCATCAAGCACCTGCGGGCCAAACGACCGCTCGCGCCGCTGTACGCGGTCGGTTATTCCCTCGGCGGCAACGTTTTGCTCAAACACTTGGGCGAGACCGGCAGCGACAGTGGCGTGCTCAGCGCCGTCGCGGTGTCGGTTCCGTTTCGGCTCGATCAGTGCGCCGACCGTATCGGCCAGGGTTTTTCCAAGGTGTACCAGGCGCACTTCATGCGCGAGATGGTCGCCTACATCAAGAACAAGCAGCGGCAGTTCCAGCATGACGGGCGCGAGGATGGCCTGGCGAAGCTGGCCGCGCTGGGCTCGCTGGAAAACATGCGCACCTTCTGGGATTTCGATGGCCGGGTCACCGCGCCGTTGCACGGCTTCACTGATGCGCAGGATTACTATCGCCGCGCCTCGAGCCGTTATTTCCTGGGCGAGATTCGCACGCCGACGCTGATCATTCAGGCAGCCGACGACCCGTTTGTATTTCCTCACAGCCTGCCGCAAGCCGAGGAATTGTCCGCCTGCACTCAATTCGAACTGCAAGCCAAGGGCGGGCATGTCGGCTTTGTCGATGGCTCGTTCCGGCAGCCAGGTTACTACCTTGAACGGCGCATCCCACAGTGGCTGGCCGCCGTGGGTCGCGGGTAAATCGATGCAGACCGATCAGGGTGAGTCGATCCGTTTCTGGCAAACAGCGCCGCTGGCCGGGGTCGAGTTGTTGTCCGCACGCTACATCGAACACCGTTTCGCCCCGCATGTGCATGACGGTTACGTGATCGGCATGATCCTGGCCGGCGCCCAGCGATATCGCTATCGGGGCGCTGAACACCTGGCGGGCAGCGGCACGCTGGTGTTGATCAATCCGGATGAATTGCACACTGGGCACAAGGGCACGGAAGACGGTTGGTTGTACCGGGCGTTTTATCCCGATAGCGGGCAGATTCTGTCGCTGCTCGATGAGCTGGAACTGCCGGCCCATCATTTACCGGCATTTGGCGCCACCCTGTATCGCGATCCGGATCTGGTGAAAGGCTTCTGCCAACTGCATCGTCTGCTCGAAACGCCGTCCACCGCCCTGCAACAGCAGACAGCCTGGCGAGAAATGATGTTGTCGTTGCTGCAACGTCACGCCGCCGTTCCGGACGCCGGCAAACCCGGCAAGGAACACCGGGCAGTGACGCAGGCCAAGGAACTGCTGCAAGCGCAATTGGCGGCACCGCCGTCGCTGGAAGAACTTGCGGCAGCGGTCAACCTGTCACCCTTTCACTTCGCCCGGGTGTTTCGCAGCGCCACTGGCATGCCACCGCACACCTGGTTGATGCAGCAGCGCATCGCTCGGGCGCGAGCGTTGTTGCAGGGCGGCTGTTTGCCGTTGGAGGTCGCGACGCAATTGGGGTTTGCCGACCAGAGTCATCTGAGTCGACAGTTCAAGCAGGTGTACGGGGTGGGGCCGGGGGCGTATCGCAGAGCACTCCTGTAGGAGCCGGCTTGCTGGCGATAAGAACGTTGCGGTGTTTCAGACAGACCGCGTTGTCCCAATCGCCGGCAAGCCGGCTCCTACAGGAGATCGGTGTTACTCGCCAGTGGCGACGCCCCGCGCAGGCTCGTTGATCCACTCGCTCCACGACCCGGCATACAACGACCCCAACGGATAGCCCGCCAGGCACAAGGCGAACAGGTTATGGCACGCCGTCACGCCGGAACCGCAATACGCCACCAGATCGGTCGGTGAACGGTTGCCGAGTTTCGCGGCAAACCGCTGCTGGAGCTGATCGGCCGGCAGAAAACGCCCGTCGCTCCCCAGGTTGTCGGTGAACGCCGCACATTGTGCGCCGGGAATGTGCCCTGCAATCGGGTCGATCGGTTCCACTTCACCCTTGAAACGTGGCAAGGCGCGCGCATCGAGCAAGGTCAAATCGGGCTGACCGAGACGCTGCTGAAGCTGTTCGGCGCTCAACAGCAACGCATTGTCCGGCGTTCCCGTGAAGGTGCCACGTTCAACACCGGGAGCATCGAGGCTCAAGGGCAAACCCGCTGCGTGCCACGCCTTGAGTCCGCCATCGAGGATAAACACGCCGTCACGCTTGCCCAGCCAGGCCAGCAACCACCACGCCCGCGCCGCATAGGCACCCGGGCCGTCGTCGTACAAAACCACATCACTGTCGGCATTGATGCCCCAGGCTTGCAGGCGTTCGATCAAGTCCGCAGGTTGCGGCAAGGGATGACGCCCGGTCACACCCTTGACCACCGCCCCGCTCAAATCACGTTCAAGATCGGCGAAGCTCGACCCGGCGATATGCCCTTCGGCATAGCTGCGCTGGCCATAGTCCGGGTCATCGAGGGCAAAACGACAATCAAGAATCACCAACCCCGGCTGGTCCTTTTTCAGGTCCAGTGCTTGCGGGCTGATCAGTTGCGCAATGGGCATAACGGGCTCCTGTGAGGTTGTCGATTTTGAATCCTACTGCACTTCTTCCAGCGCCTGGGCCAGCGGCACGTAATACTCCTCGCACAGCGCGTTCACCGCATCGCGAGACTGATCGGTGACGAAGCCGGCCTCCAGCACCAGCACCTGATACACGCCACGCTTGATCGCCTGCTCGCTCAGGTGATTGGAGTTTTCCCGCGTGGTGCACAAAAAACGCACCCAGGACGTGAGGATGATCCACGCATTGAGCGTCAGGGATTCAATCTGCACCTTGTCCATTTGCAGGATGCCCGCATCGACGAAGGCGGCGTAGATGTGCGTGCCATGGATCAGGCAGCGCTGGGAAAAGCGCCGATAACGGGCGGCCAGTTCCGGATCGCTGTCGAGCAAGTGCTCCAGATCACGGTGCAAAAACCGGTAGCGCCACATCGCCGCCAGCAACTCCTGAAGGTAGAAGCGCTTGTCCTCAACCGTCGAGGCGCGCCCCTGGGGCGGGCGCAGGAAGCTGTCCACCAGGCTTTCGTACTCACTGAACAACACGGCGATGATCGCCTGCTTGTTGGGGAAGTGGTAGTACAGGTTGCCCGGAGAAATCTCCATGTGGGCAGCAATGTGATTGGTGCTGATGCTGCGCTCGCCCTGCTGGTTGAACAGCTCCAGGCTGTTCTGCACGATGCGCTCGCTGGTTTTGATCCGAGGGGCCATGGCTTGAGCTTTAATTCAGAGTGCGTTGAGGGGCATCTTACGGCCTAACTGCGAGTGGATAAAACAACACGATGCCAGGATGGCATTTGACTTTATAGAGCACAAACTCTAAAAAGCTTTTCATTACAATAAAATCCGGAGCCGACCATGACTGCTGACATCGCCTATCTGCAGAACCTGCAGCAGCCCCTGGAGGAACTTCAAACCCGGTTCGACGCCCAGCGCGCAGCCTATGCCGCCAACCCGATGCCGCCCGCTGCCCAGCGACTTCAATGGCTCAAAGCCCTGCGCGATTTGTTGAGCAATGAACGTCAGGCCCTGATCGATGCGATCAGCCAGGATTTCAGCCACCGCAGCGCCGATGAAACCCTGCTCGCGGAACTGATGCCCAGCCTGCACGGCATTCATTACGCCAGTCAGCACCTCAATGGCTGGATGAAACCTTCGCGGCGCAAAGTCGGCGTGGCCTTTCAGCCGGCCTCGGCCAAAGTGGTTTATCAACCGCTGGGCGTGGTCGGGGTGATCGTGCCGTGGAACTACCCGCTGTACCTGGCCATCGGGCCGTTGGTTGGCGCGTTGTCGGCGGGCAATCGGGTGATGCTCAAACTCAGCGAGTCGACCCCCGCCACGGGCCTGCTGCTCAAGGAGCTGCTGGGCCGGATCTTTCCCGAAGACCTGGTTTGCGTGGTGCTCGGTGAGGCTGATATCGGCGTAGCGTTCTCCCGCTTGCGTTTCGATCACCTGCTGTTCACCGGCGCCACCAGCATTGGCAAACACGTGATGCGCGCGGCGGCCGAGAACCTGACGCCGGTGACGCTGGAGCTGGGCGGCAAATCCCCGGCCATCGTCTCTCGCGATGTGCCGTTGAAGGACGCCGCCGAACGCATTGCGTTCGGCAAGACGCTGAACGCCGGGCAAACCTGCGTCGCCCCGGACTACGTGCTGGTGCCGGAGGATCGCGTGGGCTCTTTCGTCGAAGCCTACCGTCAGGCGGTTCGTGGGTTTTATCCGACACTGGCTGACAACCCGGACTACACCGCGATCATCAATGACCGGCAACTGGCCCGGCTCAACGGCTACATCAGCGATGCCACCAGCAAAGGCGCGCTGCTGATTCCGCTGTTCGATCAGGGCCAAGGCCGGCGCATGAGCCATAGCCTGCTGCTCAACGTCACCGACGAGATGATGGTGATGCAGGACGAAATCTTCGGCCCGCTGCTGCCAATCGTTCCGTACAAGGATCTGGATGAAGCATTTGCCTACATCAACCAGCGACCTCGTCCGCTGGCCCTCTATTACTTCGGCTACGACAAGCGCGAACAAAACCGCGTCCTGCATGAAACCCATTCCGGCGGTGTGTGCCTGAACGACACGTTGCTGCACGTCGCGCAGGACGACATGCCCTTCGGCGGCATCGGCGCCTCAGGCATGGGCCATTACCACGGCCATGAAGGTTTCCTGACCTTCAGCAAGGCCAAGGGTGTGCTGATCAAACAGCGTTTCAACGCGGCGAAATTGATCTACCCGCCGTACGGCAAATCCATTCAGAAACTGATCCAGAAGCTGTTTATCCGCTAATGACCGTCACCGTCGGGTAATAACAATAATGAGCCCAAGCCTGTCCGATACACCCGCGCTGTCTCGGCGCGGCTTGCTTAAATTCAGCCTCGGCGCGAGTGTTTTCCTGGCGACGGCCGGTTTGGGCGCGAGCCTCAGCGGCTGTTCGTCGAGCCTCCCGGCCGACGGTTTCGCGATGCTGCGCAGCGGCGATCTGCTGTTTTTGCGGGCGCTGATTCCGGTGATGCTCGAGGGCGCCGTGGTCGCCGGAACAATGCCGATGGCGCTCGACCAGACCTTGCACTGCCTGGATAACAGCCTCAATCACCTGTCGCCGGAAATGCTCAAGCTGACTCGGCAATTGTTCGATGTGCTGGGAATGGCCGTGACGCGTGGGCCGTTGACCGGGATTTGGGGCAGTTGGGAAAACGCCAGTGCTGATGAGATTCGGCACTTTCTTGATCGCTGGGAAAACAGTTCATTAAGCCTGTTGCGCATGGGCCACAGCTCGTTGCTGCAACTGGTGATGATGGCGTGGTACAGCCGGGCGGAGTCGTGGGCGCATTGCGGGTATCCCGGGCCGCCTACGGTTTGAGACCCGGTCGACCCAATCGCTGGCAAGCCCGCGCCCACAGAGTTCGAGTCGTTCACAAAAGGGTGGCCCACCTTAAATCCTGTGGGAACGGGCTTGCCCGCGAAGGCGTCAGCCGCTTCACCACAGAATCGAAAAACAATAAGAGAACCCGAATATGCCCGTACCCGATCCGTTCCGCGAAGGCATGGCCCGCGGCTGGAAAACCCGCGACGGCTCGCAACTGACCGAAGACCTGACCCTCGAAGCGGACGTGGCGATCATCGGCAGCGGCGCGGGCGGCGGCACCACCGCTGAAATCCTCAGCGCCGCCGGCTACAAAGTGTTGCTGATCGAAGAAGGTCCGCTCAAAACCAGCAGCGACTTCAAAATGCTTGAAGACCAGGCCTACACCAGCCTCTATCAAGAAGGCATCGGCCGCATGAGCAAGGACGGCGCGATCACCATCCTTCAGGGCCGCGCGGTGGGCGGCACCACGCTGATCAACTGGACCTCGAGTTTCCGCACACCGGAGCCGACGCTCGAACACTGGGCCAGAGAGCACGACGTCAAAGGCCACAGCCCGGCCGAGATGGCGCCATGGTTCGAGAAAATGGAGCAGCGTCTCGGCGTCGCGCCCTGGAGGGTCCCGCCCAACGCCAACAATGACGTGATCCGCAAGGGCTGCGAGAAGCTCGGTTACGCTTGGCACGTCATCCCGCGCAACGTGCGCGGTTGCTGGAACCTCGGCTATTGCGGCATGGGCTGCCCGACCAACGCCAAGCAATCGATGATGGTGACGACGATTCCGGCGACCCTGGAAAAGGGTGGCGAACTGATTTACCTGGCCCGCGCGGAAAAACTGGAGATCAAGGACGGTAAGGTCACCGGCCTGCAATGCGTGGCGATGGACGACCGTTGCGTCGCCCCCACGGGTAAGACGATCACGGTCAAGGCGCGGCATTACGTGCTGGCTGGCGGCGGGATCAACAGCCCTGCGCTGCTGTTGCGATCGAAGGCGCCGGACCCGCACAAGCGGCTGGGCAAACGGACCTTTCTGCATCTGGTCAACATGTCCGCGGGGCTGTTCGACGAGGTGATCAACCCGTTCTACGGCGCGCCACAGTCGATCTACTCCGACCACTTCC
Organism: Pseudomonas sp. 300; assembly: GCF_055803035.1. Classification (NCBI taxonomy): domain Bacteria; kingdom Pseudomonadati; phylum Pseudomonadota; class Gammaproteobacteria; order Pseudomonadales; family Pseudomonadaceae; genus Pseudomonas; species Pseudomonas sp. 300. The sequence goes on from NZ_JAVLRV010000003.1 coordinate 303,196, forward strand.
AATGGCAGGACGGCACGACCGGCAAGATGGCTTACAAACTCGAAGTGCCACCGCTGCACCCGGCGCTGGCGGCCACCTTGCTCGGCGGTTTTGGCCAGGAAAGCGCCCGACACATGGAGAACCTGCCGCATACCCACGCCATGCTGGCGTTGCTGCGCGATGGTTTTCACCCCGACAGCCCTGGCGGCAGTGTCGAGTTGCGCGGTGACAACACGCCCGTGCTCGACTATCAGGTTTCACCCTACGCCTGGGACGGACTGCGTCGCGCCTTCCACAGCATGGCCGAAATCCAGTTCGCCGGCGGTGCCAACGCTGTGATGCCGATGCACGCTGATGCGCGCTATGTGAAAACCCTGGCTGAAGCACGCACGCTGATCGACGGTCTGAGCCTTGAGTTGTATCGCACACGGCTGGGCAGTGCCCATGTGATGGGTGGTTGTGCCATGGGCGAGGACCCGAAAAACGCTGTAACCGACAGCCTCGGCCGGCATCATCAGCTCAGCAATCTATCGATCCACGATGGCTCGCTGTTTCCCACCAGCATTGGTGCAAACCCGCAATTGTCGGTCTACGGGCTGACGGCGCAACTGGCAACTTCGCTGGCCGAACGTTTGAAAAAACCTTGAAAAGAGCGAATATTCCCATCGTCTATAGTGCTTTCTTACCCAACAGGCGACTTGGCCGACCGGGAAGGCTGCGATACCATCCGACTCCCCAACGGACTCCCGCCAGGACGACGCGATGAACCGAGTGTTGTACCCAGGTACCTTCGACCCTATTACCAAGGGCCATGGCGACTTGGTCGAACGCGCCGCGCGCCTGTTCGATCATGTGATCATCGCCGTTGCTGCCAGCCCGAAGAAAAACCCGTTGTTTCCCCTGGAACAACGTGTGGAGCTGGCCCGCGAGGTCACTAAACATCTGCCGAACGTTGAAGTCGTCGGCTTCTCGACGCTGTTGGCGCATTTCGCCAAAGAGAAGAATGCCAACGTGTTCCTGCGTGGTTTGCGCGCCGTGTCGGACTTCGAATACGAATTTCAGCTGGCCAACATGAACCGTCAGCTGGCGCCGGATGTGGAAAGCCTGTTTCTTACGCCGTCCGAGCGTTATTCGTTCATCTCCTCGACGCTGGTCCGTGAAATCGCGGCCTTGGGCGGCGATATCACCAAGTTCGTGCACCCTGCGGTGGCGGACGCCCTGACCGAACGCTTCAAGAAGTAACGACCGCTCAAGCGGCGCCCGCGTGCACTGCGGGCGCCAATGCGGCACAATTGCGCGCATTGGTTTTTAGCGCCCGGGCCTGCCGCCCCGGCTGGAGTTAGCATGTCCCTGATCATCACCGACGATTGCATCAACTGCGACGTCTGCGAACCCGAGTGCCCGAACGCCGCCATTTCCCAAGGCGAAGAGATCTACGTGATCGACCCGAACCTGTGCACCCAGTGTGTCGGCCACTATGACGAACCTCAGTGCCAGCAGGTCTGCCCGGTGGATTGCATTCCACTGGACGAGGCGCATCCGGAGACTGAAGAGCAGTTGATGGAGAAGTACCGGAAGATTACCGGCAAGGCTTGAATGTGCGGAGTCTGTCCTGACGCCATCGCGGGCAAGCCCGCTCCCACAGGTATTGCGCGGTCACTTGTGGGAGCGGGCTTGCTCGCGATGAGGCCATCAAACACACCAAACATGTGACTGGTTTCACTCCCGCTGCTCAAACCCCTCCCCGATACACCCCAGACACCGCACGAACGCCGCTTTCGCCGGGTCAACCACCAACGCCTGTCCTGCATCGCCGACATTGCCGCCCAACGCGGTAAACGGCAACGACACCACAAACGCCCCCGCGCCGATCACCGTTGCCACGACCAGCAAGGGTCGGGCAATCAGCAAGTCGCCAAGCATGGCGTACGCCGGGGGATTCTGGATGGTGTAGCGCGGATCACCGCTGCCCGTGTTTGCCGCCTGCGCTGGTGCACCGACACTCAGCAGCAAAACGACGACAGCGGTTCGAAGCAGGTTCATGGCTCAGTCCTATAGCAGTGAGAACACTGACTATAGACCGTAGGACATATCAGCTCTGACAGCGCGGGCAAAAGACGCTGGCGCGCTGCCCGAGTTTGACTTCCCGCAGCTCTGTACCGCAGACCTTACACGGCTGACTGCCACGGCCGTACACGAACAATTCCTGCTGGAAATAACCGGGCTGACCGTCGCCACCGATAAAGTCGCGCAACGTCGTACCGCCGCGCTCGATGGCGGCGGCCAGGATGCGTTTGATCTCGATCGCCAATTTCAGATAGCGCGCCCGGGAAATACTCTTGGCCTCACGACGCGGATCGATCCCGGCCGCAAACAGCGCTTCGGTCGCGTAGATATTGCCGACGCCGACCACCACCGCGTTGTCCATGATGAACGGTTTGACCGCCATCGAGCGCCCGCGGGATTGCTGGAACAAGCGCTCACCGTCGAACAGGTCGGTCAACGGCTCCGGGCCCAGGCGAATCAGCAATTCGTGGTTGAGCGGATCGAGGCTCCAGAGCATCGCGCCGAACCGTCGCGGGTCGGTATAACGCAGGGCCAGGCCCGATTCCAGTTCGATGTCCACATGCTCATGCTTGGCCGCCGGCATGCCGACTTCCACCAGACGCAGATTGCCCGACATGCCCAGATGGCTGATCAACGTGCCGACTTCGGCGTTGATCAGCAAGTACTTGGCACGCCGTTCCACCAGCACGATACGCTGGCCGGAAAGGCGCACATCCAGGTCTTCAGGGATCGGCCAGCGCAGGCGACGATCACGCACGACCACCCGGCTGACGCGCTGGCCTTCCAGGTGAGGCGCAATCCCGCGGCGGGTGGTTTCGACTTCTGGCAGTTCAGGCATGGCGCTCTCGAATCAGGCTCTGACGACACTCAGCGGTGAGTGCCGAGGTCGCGAATCGTTTGTTTGAGGGTTTCGAAGTCGTAGTCCGAGAGGCCGACGTAATCGAGCACCAGCGGCGCGATGGTGTTCCATTCATGGTCATCATTCTGGTTGCCCAGAACCCGGTAGGACGCACAAATGTGCTCGGCCATTTTCAGGATCGCCAACAGGTTTTTCAGCTGGCTGTTGCGCGATGACTCATCGCTGAAAATCGCCAGCGCGTTGTGGTGGTTGGCGATCGCGGTGCTCACGTGCTCCGGCAGGCGCCAGGATTTGGCCGTGTAATAACCCACCACCGCATGGTTGGTATTGAACACCCGATTTTCTGTGTCCACTACCCGGCATTCGGCACTGGCGCTGGCGTAGGCTTCTTCCAGCGTGGTCATGTAGTCCGGGAATCGCTGAAGCATCAGCGGCACGCCGCAGTCGTGGAACAGGCCCAAGGCGTACGCTTCATCCCCCGCCTGGACGCCGATGCGCTTGGCCAGGGTCAGGCAAGTCATCGCCACATCCTGCGCGGTGTCCCAGAAACGGTTCAGGGTGACGATGGTGTCATCGTTCATTTCACCCTTGATCGACTGCGCGTTGATCAGGTTGATGATCGAACGGCTACCCAGCAGATTCACCGCACGCTGGATCGAGGCGATCTTGTTGCTCAGGCCGTAATACGGCGAGTTGACGATTTTCAGCAGGGAACCAGAGAGTCCCGGGTCCTGGGAGATCAGCTTGGCGATGACCTCCAGATCCGGGTCGGGCATGTACTGCTCCATCTGCAAATCCACCATGATCTGCGGCTGGGCCGGCACGCTGATGCCTTGCAGGGACTGTTGGATCTGTTCGGTGGTCAGCTCTTGGGACATAAGTACACACTCTGGGACAGGCGCCGATTCTAACCTTTATAAAGTTGGATCCGACACACTGGCGGGCAACATCGGCCAAAGTTTCATGTCGGCGTTGCATTTGAAATCGCTTACGCGAGCAGGTCATCAGTGTTTCATCGCCTTCAAACCCGTCGTCACCCTCAACACGCTATACTCCCGCTCTTTTTTCCGGAGCGACGTCATGTCCCTGCCTAGCCTGCGCCTCAAAGCCAACGCCGACCGTCGCCTGCGAAACGGTCACTTGTGGGTCTACAGCAACGAAATCGATGTAGCGGCGACCCCTTTGCACGGTTTCAAGGCCGGCGACCAGGCGATCCTCGAAGCTGCCGGCGGCAAGCCGCTGGGCATCGTCGCCATGAGCCCGAACAACCTGATCTGCGCCCGCCTGCTGTCGCGCGACATCAAGTTGCCGCTGGACAAATCGCTGCTGGTGCATCGTCTGAACGTCGCCCTGTCCCTGCGTGATCGCCTGTTCGACAAGCCGTTCTATCGCCTGGTCTACGGCGACTCCGACCTGCTGCCAGGCCTGGTGGTCGACCGTTTCGGCGACATCCTGGTGGTGCAGATCGCGTCGGCGACTATGGAAGCCCATAAAGACGACGTGATCGCGGCGCTGACCCAAGTGCTCAAGCCAAGCGGCATTCTGTTCAAGAACGACTCCGCGGCTCGCGATGCCGAAGGCCTCAACCGCTACGTCGAAACCGTGTTCGGCCTGGTGCCAGAGTGGGTGGCGCTGGAAGAGAACGGCGTGAAATTCGAAGCGCCGGTCATCCAGGGCCAGAAAACCGGCTGGTTCTACGACCACCGCATGAACCGCGCACGCCTGGCCCCTTACGCCAAAGGCAAACGCGTGCTCGACCTCTACAGCTACATCGGTGGCTGGGGCGTGCAAGCGGCCGCGTTCGGTGCCAGTGAAGTGTTCTGCGTCGATGCTTCGGCCTTCGCCCTCGATGGCGTAGAGCGCAACGCCGCGCTGAACGGTGTCGCCGAAAAAATGACCTGCATCGAAGGCGACGTCTTCGAAGCCCTGAAAGAGCTGAAAGCCAGCGAAGAACGTTTCGACGTGATCGTGGCCGACCCGCCGGCGTTCATCAAACGCAAGAAAGACATGAAAAACGGTGAAGGCGCCTACCGTCGCCTGAACGAGCAAGCCATGCGCCTGCTCAGCAAGGACGGCATCCTGGTCAGCGCTTCGTGCTCGATGCACCTGCCGGAAGACGATCTGCAAAACATCCTGCTGACCAGCGCCCGTCACCTGGATCGCAACATCCAGATGCTGGAACGCGGCGGCCAGGGTCCGGATCATCCGGTGCATCCGGCGATTGCTGAAACGCGTTACATCAAGAGCATTACTTGCCGGTTGCTGCCAAACAGCTAAACCGCTCACTGCTTGCAGGAGCGAGTCAGCTCGCCCCTGCAACAGTTTCAGAACAGTCCTACACACCCCGCATTGACTTCCATGTCCATCAGGTCAACTCTCGGCCACCCCTCACGGATCGAGAGCGTTGTTGATGAACCCTTCCACGCATACCGCGAAAAAATCGTCGCTCATCCTGCTATTGATGACGATGACGCTGCTGGGTGTTTTCCCGCTGGACGTCGTGCTCCCCTCCTTTCCCGCGCTCTCTGACTACTTCCGTACCTCCGCGTCCGACATTGCCCTTTCAGTCAGCCTGTTTGCCATTGGCCTTGGGCTATCGGTGGTGCTGGTCGGGCCGCTGTCGGATAGGTGGGGGCGCAAGAACCTTTTGCTGACCGGTATCGCCATCTCGATGGTGGGTGCAACCGGTTGCCTGCTTTCCAGCGATTACAGTTGGTTCCTGGTGTTTCGCGTCATTCAGGCCGTGGGTTGCGGTTCCTTTGTGCTGTCGCAGGCCTTGATTCAGGATTTGTTCGTCGGCAAGCAACAGGAGCGAATCAGGATCTGGATGACGACCGGCGGCGGGGTGTTCATTTCCATATCGCCGCTGCTCGGAACCTGGCTGCAAATGCACCTGGGCTGGGAGGGCAGCTTTTATGTCTTTATCGCGTTAGCCGCCATTGTCTGGACAAAGGCTGGCGTCTTGCTCAAGGAAACGCCGCGCAGTCATACGGCGGCGCCCGCTCGCTTTTTCAGTGCCTATTGGCGGCTGTGTGCCGACGTACGCTTCATGGGTTACTGGCTTATTTCCGGCCTGGCCTTCGCCTGCCATTTTTCATTCATCGTCATGTCGCCGATCATTTTCATGGAGCGCCTGGCACTCACGCCCTACGAATTCGCCTGGACATTGTTGCTGTATGGCGTGGCTTATGTGTTCGGCGGGATAGTCGCCAGCGCGCTGCATCGGCGCCTGCCGGCCAACTCGCAGATCGTGATCGGCCTGGGGCTGATCGCCCTGTCGGGGCTGGTCATGCTGTGGCTGGCCAATCAGTTCGGGCTCACTGCGGCGGCGGTGCTGATCCCCATGCTCATTTGCACGGCCGGCACCACCATTGCCCGGCCTATCGCCAATTCCAAAGCCATGACCCTTTATCCACAGGATGCCGGTACGTCCTCATCGGTCGGCGGCGTGATGATCTTCCTCTGCGGCGGGGTGATCAGTGTGGTGATCAATCTCGCCTCCGAGGATCTCACCACCGCACTCGCCTTGTGCTTCCTGGTCCTGAGCGCCACAGGTCTGGGTCTGAACGCGCTGATCATGCAGCGCAATCTGGCGCTGAACGCGAGTTGATACACGCCGGTCGTCATCCCGCGCGCGCCACTGAGGCAGGATCAGCGTTTCCCGGCATTCCCTCCTGACGCCAGCCGTGTAGAATCGCGACATTCATCGCCAGTCATCCCCCGGCGGGTTTATGAGCTCAAGCTGAAGCGCGCGGCGATCCCGCAAAGTTATCGGCAACTTCCGGACACACGGCCATTTCTGAGTGTTCCAGACGTCAATAGAAGCTCACTTCCCTTTTGATACCTGAATTAGCCGCCCGGAGTGCTTCATGCCTGATTACCGCTCGAAAACATCCACCCACGGCCGCAACATGGCCGGTGCCCGCGCACTGTGGCGCGCCACGGGGATGAAAGATGACGACTTCAAAAAGCCGATCATCGCCATAGCCAACTCGTTCACCCAGTTCGTACCGGGCCACGTCCACCTCAAGGACCTGGGCCAACTGGTCGCCCGCGAAATCGAACGCGCCGGCGGTGTAGCGAAAGAATTCAACACCATCGCTGTCGATGACGGCATCGCCATGGGCCACGACGGCATGCTGTATTCGCTGCCGAGCCGCGAGATCATCGCCGACTCCGTCGAATACATGGTCAACGCCCACTGCGCCGACGCCATCGTCTGCATCTCCAACTGCGACAAGATCACCCCAGGCATGCTGATGGCCGCCCTGCGCCTGAACATCCCGGTGATCTTCGTGTCCGGCGGCCCGATGGAAGCCGGCAAGACCAAACTGGCCAGCCACGGTCTCGACCTCGTCGACGCCATGGTGATCGCCGCCGACTCCAGCGCTTCTGACGAGAAAGTCGCCGAGTACGAGCGCAGCGCCTGCCCGACCTGCGGTTCGTGCTCCGGCATGTTCACCGCCAACTCGATGAACTGCCTGGTTGAAGCCCTGGGCCTGGCCTTGCCGGGCAACGGTTCGACCCTCGCCACCCACAGCGACCGCGAGCAGCTGTTCCTCCAGGCCGGCCGCACCATCGTCGAGCTGTGCAAGCGTTACTACGGCGAGAACGATGAGTCGGTATTGCCGCGCAACATCGCCAACTTCAAGGCGTTCGAAAACGCCATGACCCTGGACATCGCCATGGGCGGTTCCACCAACACCATCCTGCACTTGCTGGCCGCCGCCCAGGAAGCCGAGATCGATTTCGACCTGCGCGACATCGACCGCCTCTCCCGTCACGTGCCGCAACTGTGCAAAGTCGCGCCGAACATCCAGAAGTACCACATGGAAGACGTGCACCGCGCTGGCGGGATCTTCAGCATCCTCGGCTCGCTGTCCCGTGGCGGCCTGCTGCACACCGACCTGCCGACCGTGCACAGCAAGACCCTGGCCGAAGGCATCGCCAAATGGGACATCACCCAGACCGACGATGAAGCCGTACATCACTTCTTCAAGGCTGGCCCGGCAGGCATCCCGACGCAAACCGCGTTCAGCCAGTCGACCCGCTGGGAAACCCTGGACGACGACCGTGAAAACGGCTGCATCCGCAGTGTCGAACACGCTTACTCGAAAGAAGGCGGCCTGGCCGTTCTCTACGGCAACATCGCGCTGGACGGCTGCGTGGTGAAAACCGCCGGCGTCGACGAGTCGATCCACGTGTTCGAAGGCAACGCGAAGATCTTCGAAAGCCAGGACAGCGCCGTGCGCGGCATCCTCGCGGACGAAGTGAAGGCCGGCGACATCGTGATCATCCGTTACGAAGGCCCGAAAGGCGGCCCGGGCATGCAGGAAATGCTGTACCCGACGTCGTATCTGAAATCCAAAGGTCTGGGCAAAGCCTGCGCCCTGCTCACCGACGGTCGCTTCTCCGGCGGCACTTCGGGCCTGTCCATCGGCCACGCTTCGCCCGAGGCCGCTGCCGGCGGCGCGATTGGTCTGGTGCAGGACGGCGACAAAGTGCTGATCGACATTCCGAACCGCTCGATCAATCTGTTGGTCAGCGATGAAGAATTGGCCGGGCGCCGTGCCGAGCAGGACCAGAAAGGCTGGAAGCCTGTGGAAAAACGTCCACGCAAGGTGACCACCGCACTGAAGGCCTACGCCCTGCTGGCGACCAGCGCCGACAAGGGTGCTGTGCGTAACAAGGCGATGCTTGACGGGCTGTAAGCCTTAGTCGCCGCCATAAAAATGCCCCGCCAAGTGCGGGGCATTTTTTTGCAGCCAACTCGGCCTACTGTGGGAGCGAGCCTGCTCGCGAAGGGGCCGTCACATCCAACATTGATACCGACTGACCCGACGCTATCGCGAGCAGGCTCGCTCCCACATGGGATTTGTGTCGATCACAATATTGTGACCTTACACCTATCCTATGTGAGCGACTCGGTCTTACTGGATTTCCGCCGGTGTGACGACCACCCAGTTCTTGTCCGCCGTCACCGGCAACCCTTCCTTGGCTTGAGCCGCAGCGTGTTTGGCCATCATGCCGTTAATCTGGGTCATGTATTTCTCCTTGCGGTTGATCCACAAGTGGATGCCGCCCTTGGCCACGTCAACGCTGTGGAAGAGCATGTAACCGTCGCTGGTTGGTGTATCACCGCCCACCAGTACCGGTTTTTTCCACTCATCGATGTAGGTCAGGATCGCCGCGTGCTTGCCGGCCATCCAGGTCGCCGGAGTCCACAGGTACGGAGTCAGTTCGAGGCCGAGGTTGGCCTTCTCGTCATACTTGCCAGCGGTGATCTGTTTGCGCGCGGTGGTCAGCTCGCCGGACTGTTGATCCTTGAGCAGCAGGCTCACACCGATCACATTCTGCGGTTTGACGTTGTAGCCGTACTTCGGATCGGCCGCGACCATACGCACCAGTTCTTCGGAAGCGGCGGTCATCACGTAGACCTCGATGCCGTTCTCCATCAGCTTGTTGTAGAGCTCTTGCTGGCCGGTGAAGATTTTCGGTGGGTTGACGTCGAGCTTCTTGACCACGTCGCCTTCGTAATAAGTCGCCGGCACCGGTTTGCCGGAGGCCATCAACTCGTCGACATAGCCCTTGAGCTCCTGGAGCGTGAAACCGGAGAACACCTGGGCGACCCATGGATAGCAAACCATGTCGTCGACTTCGCAGAGGCGGTAGTAGTAACTGAACAGGCTTTCCTTATGGTCGGCGGTGTCCTTGAACGGCATCAGTTTCAGGGAGGGGTCGAGTTTCTCGCGGGTAATCAGGCCCTTGTTCTCCATGAACGGCAGCAACGACTCTTCAAGGTCGTAGCGGTAACTGGTGTTGTCCATGTCGAACACCGCGTAGTTACCCTTGTTGGCGTTGGCCGCGATCATCGCGTCCAGCGCCTTGGCCTGATCGGCTGGCCAATGCTTCAAGTCCGTGGCGAGGGTTTGGCCGGCAAGCCCTAGGCAAAGTGCTGCAACTAAAAATTTCGGTGCGAATCTCATCGTCAAACCTCCCTGATTCAAAGATATCGACGCTAACAAATAACTGTGACAGTCCTCGTCTGTCAGCGACCGCACACGTCCCCTTCGCGTCAGCTGCATCCCTGACAGCGACACCCGCTTATTCCAAAAACGACAGTTATCAGACTTTTTTGATATTAATTCATTGGAAATCAAGCTGTTAGGCTTACCGGTTCGCAGCTGCCCCGGAAGGCAGTTGGCACATGTCTAATGGGAGTTCCAATGAATCTGCCGCTGATTCTCAACCTGCTGGTGTTCCTCGCCCTGCTCGTCGCACTCGCACAAACCCGTCACACGACGTGGAGCCTGGCGAAAAAAGTCCTGCTCGCTTTGGTGCTGGGCGTTGTGTTCGGTGTCGCATTGCACACGATTTACGGTGCCGGCAACCCGGTGCTGAAAGCCTCGATCGGCTGGTTCGATCTGGTGGGCAACGGTTACGTGCAGTTGCTGCAAATGATCGTGATCCCGCTGGTGTTCGCCTCGATCCTCAGCGCCGTGGCGCGTCTGCACAACGCTTCGTCGCTGGGCAAGATCAGCTTCCTGACCATTGGCACGCTGCTGTTCACCACCGCCATCGCGGCGCTGATCGGTATCGGTTTGACCAACCTGTTCGGTCTCACCGCTGAAGGACTGGTGGCCGGCACGCAGGAAATGGCCCGTCTGCAAACCATTCAGACCGACTATGCCGGCAAGGTTGCCGACCTGAATGTGCCGCAGTTGCTGCTGTCGTTCATCCCGCAAAACCCGTTTGCCGACCTGGCACGCGCCAAGCCGACATCGATCATCAGCGTGGTGATTTTCGCCGCGTTCCTCGGGGTCGCCGCGCTGCAACTGCTGAAAGATGATGTCGAGAAAGGTCAGAAAGTGATCAACGCCATCGACACCTTGCAAGCCTGGGTGATGCGCCTGGTGCGTCTGGTGATGAAGCTGACCCCGTACGGCGTGTTGGCGCTGATGACCAAAGTGGTCGCCGGTTCCAACCTGCAAGACATCATCAAGCTCGGCAGTTTTGTCGTGGTGTCCTACATCGGCCTGGGCTTGATGTTTGTGGTCCACGGCGTGCTGGTCTCGGCGGCCGGGATCAACCCGCTGCGCTTCTTCCGCAAGATCTGGCCGGTGCTGACGTTTGCCTTCACCAGCCGTTCGAGTGCGGCGACGATTCCGCTGAGCATCGAAGCGCAAACCAGTCGCCTGGGTATTCCGCAGTCCATCGCCAGTTTCGCCGCTTCGTTCGGCGCGACCATTGGCCAGAACGGCTGTGCCGGCCTGTACCCGGCGATGTTGGCGGTGATGGTCGCGCCGACCGTGGGCATCAATCCGCTGGACCCGCTGTGGATCGCAACGCTGGTGGCGATTGTGACGCTGAGTTCGGCGGGTGTGGCCGGTGTCGGTGGTGGCGCGACATTTGCAGCGCTGATCGTGTTGCCGGCGATGGGCTTGCCGGTGTCACTGGTGGCGTTGCTGATTTCGGTGGAGCCGCTGATTGATATGGGTCGGACGGCGTTGAACGTGAGTGGTTCGATCACGGCCGGGGCGATGACCAGCCAGATCATGCAGCAGACGGATAAAGAACTGCTGGATGCGGATGAGCATTCGGAGTTGGCGCACGCTTAAATCCTTTAGCGTCTGATCTGGCCTCATCGCCAGCAGGCTGGCTCCCACAGGGATTTTGGGTGTTCACACGATCTGTGTTTCACCTCAAACCCACTGTGGGAGCCAGCCTGCTGGCGATGCTTTTAGACTTTTTCCCAGACTTCGAAGTTGTACCCTGGTTTGTCGCCTTCGGCCGGATTCGGCACATTCGACACCAACTTCCACTGGTCCAAATCAAACTCTGGAAACCACGCATCCCCTTCCGGGCTCAACGCCACGCGCGTCAGGTACAACCGATCCGCTTGCGCCAACCCCTGCGCATACAACTGCGCGCCGCCAATCAGCATCAACTCATCGACGCCCTGCTCTTTCGCCCATTCTTCAGCGCGAACCACCGCAGCCTCCAGCGACGGATAAACCTCCGCGCCGTCCAGCACCAGATCCGCCTGACGGCTGACCACGATGTTCAACCGGCCCGGCAGCGGACGACCGAGGGAATCCCAGGTCTTGCGACCCATGATGATCGGCTTGCCCAAGGTGGTGGCCTTGAAGTATTTGAAGTCCCCCGGCAAGTGCCAGGGCATGCTGTTGTCGACGCCGATCACACGGTTTTCACCGAGGGCTGCGATCAGGCTGAGGGGGAGTGATTTAGTCATGTCGGCGAGGATACCAGAGCCTCCCGTACCCCGATAAGCGCCACAGCGGTTATGCTCACAGCTCAATTGAGCGACGGGATGCCGCGTGACTGAACTGAATAACCTCTGGCTGACGGAAACCATTCGCCTGCGCGAAGAACACGCCGGCCCTCTGGATGATCTGGAAGCCAACCGACTGGCTCGTGCCGCAGGTGGCGACCTGCCGACACGGATTTCGCGCCGGGCCTTGTGGCTGGCCCAGCGCGATGGACTGACCGAAGCCCTCAGACATTGGCTGCAAGGCGCGCGACTGGCGCTGCTGGTGTTGGCCGTGCTGGCTGTGGTCAGCGGCGCCGGGCTGGCGTTTGCCGCGCTGGGTGACGGACAACCCCCGGTCAATGTTTTCTGGGCCTTGGGCAGTTTGCTCGGGCTGAACCTGATTCTATTGCTGAGTTGGGCGCTGGGCCTGGTGTTTGCCGGCGAACATGGCGCAACGCTGGGACGCTTGTGGTTGTGGCTCAGCGAAAAACTCGCCCGCGACGCCAAAGCCGCGCAACTGGCGCCCGCCCTGCTGTTGTTGCTGCAACGACGCAAACTCAATCGCTGGGCGCTTGGCGTGCTGGTCAATGGCTTGTGGTTGCTGGCAATGCTCAGCGCCTTGGTGATTCTGCTGATGCTCATGGCGACCCGGCGCTACGGCTTCGTCTGGGAAACCACCCTCCTCGGTGGCGACACGTTTGTCGCCATGACCCAGGCGCTCGGCGCCCTGCCGGCGCTGCTGGGCTTCAACGTGCCAACGGTTGAAATGATCCGCGCCAGTGGCGACGCCGCGCTGAACATCGAAAGTGCCCGTCAGGCCTGGGCGACGTGGTTGGTCGGCGTGCTGGTGGTTTACGGCATTGTGCCGCGCCTGCTTCTGGCGCTGTTGTGCCTGTGGCGCTGGAAAAGTGGTCGCGCCATGTTGCGTCTGGATCTGAACCTGCCCGGTTACGCGCAACTGCGCGAACGCCTGATGCCCACCAGCGAACGCCTGGGCATCAGTGACGAGGCGCCCGAGCATCTGCATCGCGTCGAAAGCGGCGTCAGCGAACTGCAAAGTGACGGCGCGTTGCTGGTGGCCATCGAGCTGGACGATCAACGCCCATGGCCGCCACAACTGCCTGAAAACGTGAGCAACGCGGGCATCCTCGACAGTCGCGAATCACGCAACAAACTCCTCGAACAGTTGAGCCGTTTCCCTCCAGCCCGCTTGGCCATCGCCTGTGATCCACGGCGCTCGCCGGATCGCGGCAGCCTCGCACTGATCGCCGAACTGGCCCGCAACGCCAGCGCCACCCGCGTCTGGCTGCTGCAAGCGCCGCCCGGCGAAGCATTGGATTCCGAGCGCCTCGGCGACTGGCACATGGCGTTGCAGCAACTGAATCTGCCCTTCGCCGATTGTGCGCCGTTGAACTGGCTGGAGAACGGTCATGACTGATTCGTGGAAAGCGCCGTTGAAGCTCGCGGTGGTCGGCCACACCAACGTCGGCAAAACCTCGTTGCTGCGCACGTTGACCCGTGATGTCGGTTTCGGCGAAGTCTCTCATCGCCCGAGCACCACGCGACACGTCGAAGGCGCGCGGTTGTCAGTGGACGGCGAGCCCTTGCTCGACCTGTTCGACACGCCGGGACTGGAAGACGCCATCGCCCTGCTCGACTACCTCGAACGCCTGGAGCGTCCAGGTGAACGCCTCGACGGCCCGGCGCGCCTGGCGCGTTTTCTTGAAGGCAGCGAAGCCCGGCAGCGGTTCGAACAGGAAGCCAAGGTGCTGCGGCAACTGCTCACCTGCGATGCCGGCCTCTATGTGATCGACGCCCGCGAACCGGTGCTGTCCAAGTACCGCGACGAACTGGAAGTGCTGGCCAGCTGCGGCAAACCGTTGCTGCCGGTGCTGAATTTTGTCAGCAGTGCCAACCACCGAGAGCCGGCTTGGCGTGAAGCGCTGGCGCGTCTGGGCTTGCATGCGTTGGTGCGTTTCGACAGCGTGGCGCCGCCGGAAGATGGCGAGCGTCGGCTCTATGAAAGCCTCGCGCTGTTGCTGGAAAACTCTCGCGAGCAACTGGAGCGATTGATCGCCGATCAACAGGCCCAGCGCCTGGCCCGACAGCAAAGTGCGGCGCGGTTGATTGCCGAATTATTGATCGATTGCGCGGCGTGCCGGCGCAGCGTGGTCAGCGATGCTGAACAGGAACAGCACGCCATCAGTGAGCTGCGCAAAGCCGTTCGCCAACGGGAACAGCGCTGCGTCGAAGCCCTGCTCAAACTCTATGCCTTCCGCCCGCAGGATGCAGCGGCCAGTGATCTACCGCTGCTCGATGGCCGTTGGGGCGATGATCTGTTCAACCCGGAAACCCTCAAGCAACTGGGCGTGCGGGTCGGCGGAGGTATCGCGGCGGGTGCAGCGGCCGGGGCCGGGGTGGATTTGCTCGTCGGCGGTTTGACCCTTGGCGCAGCGGCGCTGGCCGGCGCGATTGCCGGTGGCGCGCTGCAAACCGCACGCAGTTATGGCAGCCGGTTGCTGGGCAAGATCAAGGGTCAACGCGAATTGACGGTCGATGACAGTGTGTTGCGGTTGTTGGCGTTGCGTCAGCGCCAGTTGCTGCAAGCGCTGAATGCGCGCGGGCACGCGGCGATGGACAGCATCCAGGTCGCCACTCCACAGGACAAGACCTGGCGCGAAGGCAAACTGCCCGAGGCCCTGAACAAGGCTCGGGCGCATCCGCAGTGGTCGTCACTGAATCCGCAGGCGAAGTTGAATCAGGCGGAGCGGCAGGAGCAGATTGAGGTGTTGGCGCAGCAGCTTTAGTTCTGTGGTGTAAGCGCGGACCTCATCGCGAGCAGGCTCCGACGCTCACTTCCATTTGAACTTCAGGTAGGTATCACTCAGCAACGACACCAGCTCACGATCCGTCGCATCCGTATCGCCATCGTTATCCATATCAAAGTGGATCGACCAGTCCAGAGTTCCGTTGTTATCGGTGTCGTAGGCCGCCGCCGTGTAAGCCAGCGTCTTGTCTGTCGGCTTTCCCGTACCTTCGTGAAAGTGAAAACGCACCGTATCCGGGCTGCCATCCCCGGCGAAATCCTCTGTGAACATTTTCAAATAACGCTTTGTAGAAGCGCCGGGGTTGAACCAGTTGAGTCTGAGACAAGCATTAGCGAAGGTCTTCAACAGACGTTGGTCAACGCTGTTTTCCTTACCGTCGTGAGTGACGTCGCCCATTTTGTAATCGACTTTGCCATCGGCATCGAAATCCAGTGCGAAGGCTTTGCTGACCAGGACATCGTCACCGGGCGTACAGGCTGATTCATAGAACTGCAGCAGGACAGAATCGGCCCGACCATTGCCGATCCGATCCTGAACGGTGACTTTCAAATAGCGCATGAGTGTTCCTCAACAATAAAGAAACTCAAACACTAGCCGCTCGAAAACACGCGAGCCATGGCTCAACTTCGCCACGGGAAGTAGGTTTTTTCGCTAAAGACACGCCGCAAAAGGGTTCTCTGCTGAAGGAACACTGGACTTGGCCAACAGCGCCGATGCCTTTGTCTTTAACACTTCAAGGTCGATCACCGGCACCCACATTTCCTTGGCCAACTCATCCCAGTGCCGCATGCGCAAACTGACCTCGCACAATGGGTCCTGTTCGAACGCTTCAGCCTCCGCCTCGGTCATTACCCCACCCTGATACACCAGGGTCCGGCGGCTGGCTTCGCTCAATCGCTCGTAGTACCCAGGCGTTTTGAGTGTCAGATAACGCTTGGCCTGAACGTGGTATTCCACCAGCCGCGCCATGCGTTCGCTGAAGCCTGCGCGACGCAAATAATCAGCGCCCAACCGCTCGTGGCTAACCACGCCGAAACCGCCCATGTTCTGCGCGCTGTCGGCGCAGATATGGCCGATGTCATGGAAGAACGCGGCCAGCACTACTTCGTCATCGAAACCTTCGGCCATGGCCAGTTGTGCGGCCTGGGACATGTGCTCGATCTGCGACACCGGCTCACCGATGTAATCGCTGTCGCCAAAACGTTCATACAAACCGAACACCTCGGCGATCACTTGCGTAATGCGGTCCATCAACGTTCTCCCAATACCGTTGCGACATTGCGTTCGGCCATCGCCGGGCCGACGCTCATGCCGACGCCGGTGTGCATCAGCGCCACGCTCACGCCCGGCATCGGCCGCAGGAATGAAAACGGTCCCGGCCCGCGTGAACCATAAACACCCTGCCACCGCTCGACCACTTGCACCTTGCAGCGCAACGTCTGCTCGGCCAGTTCGATCATCCAGTTATCCACCTGCTCGGCGTTGAATGGCGAGGGGTCGCGGCCATAGTGATGGGAGTCGCCGATGATCAGTTCGCCGTAAGGCGTCGGGCTGATCAGCAAGTGAATGCCGTTTTCGTGCAGGTGCGGTTCTTCGCGCAGGATCTGCGCCTGCACTGCCGCCGCTTCCGGCAGATCGGCAAAGGCGCCGTA
This sequence comes from Pseudomonas sp. 300, assembly GCF_055803035.1. Taxonomy (NCBI): domain Bacteria; kingdom Pseudomonadati; phylum Pseudomonadota; class Gammaproteobacteria; order Pseudomonadales; family Pseudomonadaceae; genus Pseudomonas; species Pseudomonas sp. 300. The sequence goes on from NZ_JAVLRV010000003.1 coordinate 319,852, forward strand.
GTGCACGCAACTCAAGCCGGTAAGCAGTGCATGTTGCAGATTGAGGTTGATCTGCGGGCGGGCGCGGAGCATTTGCAGGCGGCAGATTTGCGGGTTGAGCGCGGCAATCGGCTCGGCGAGCAAGGTCTGATAATCGTGACCGGAGCACACAATGATCTGCTCGGCGCTGAAGGTGCCGGCGGTGCTGTGCAAGCGGCCGGGCTCGATGTCGCGCACGAGGGTGGAGAAGTGAAAGTCGACGTTCATTTCGCGGCGCAGGTAATCGATCAATGCCGGTATCGCTTCGCGGGAATACAGTTGTTGATCGTCCATGCCGTGCAACGCGGCGCGGTGATGGCTGAACTGGCCGCCGTACAGGTCACGCAATGCGGCGCCGCGCAGCAGGTCGACGCGGTAACCGTGCTCCACGGCTCGTCCGGCGCAAAAAGCTTCCAGCAGGTGCTCTTCGGCTTCGGTGCGGGCGAACAGGTATGAGCCGTTGCGTTTCAGTTGCAGGCCGGCCAGTTGCGCCCATTGCCCCCAGATCTCGCGGCTGGCCTTGGCCAGTTCGAGCATCGGGCCTGGTGGCTGGCCGGTGACGAGGGCCTGGCCGAAGTTGCGCACCGAGGCGCCCAAGGGCGTTTCGCTGCGTTCGAAAACCGTGACCTTGAGGCCGCGTCGGGCGGCAGCGTAGGCGTGGGACAGGCCGAGGATGCCGGCGCCTACGATCAGCAGGTTGTTGTGGTGTGTCATGGAGATTTTCCCTGAATGGGAGACCGCTATCGCTAGCAGGCTAGCTCCCACAGGAAATCGGGGGTGTTCACAAAGTTTGTGTCCACTGAAGATCCAATGTGGGAGCTAGCCTGCTAGCGATGAGGTCCTTACAGACTACGAAGATTTATTTGGCAGCCACTTTCTCGGACTTGCCGTCATAGCGCTTGCGCCACTCGGTCAGGATCTCGTCGCGATTCTTCGACGCCCAGGCAAAGTCGTTCTTGATCAGACGCTGCTCGTAATCCGCCGGCAATTCGGTCTGCGGCTTGGCAATCCCCGGCTGTGCAAGCACCGCGAAGTTCTCTTTATAAAGCTCCATCGCCGCCGGGCTGGCCGAGAAGTCAGCCAGTTTCTTCGCCGCGTCTTCATGCGGTGTGCCCTTGATCACAGCCGTCGCTTCGATCTCCCAGCCCAGGCCTTCTTTCGGCAGGATGATGTCCAGCGGCGCGCCCTGACGCTTCAACTGAACGGCCGGGTATTCAAAGGAAATACCAATCGGGAACTCGCCCGCCGCCGCCAGTTTGCAAGGCTTGGAGCCGGAGTGGACGTACTGGCCGATGTTCTGGTGCAGGTCGTCCATGTACTGCCAGCCCTGCTTCTCGCCGAAGGTTTGCAGCCAGGCGCTGACGTCGAGGAAACCGGTGCCGGACGAGGCCGGGTTTGGCATGACAATCTTGCCTTTGTACTCAGGCTTGGTCAGGTCCTGCCAGCTCACCGGTTTGCTCAGGCCCTGCTTCTCGGCTTCAACGGTGTTGAAGCAAATGGTCGCGGCCCAGACGTCCATGCCGACCCATGCCGGAGGATTGGCGGCGTCGCGGTAGTTGCCGCCGATCTTGCCCAGGTCCTTCGGCGCGTAGCTTTGCAGCATGCCTTGCTGATCGAGAATCGCCAGGCTCGATGCCGCCAGGCCCCACACCGCGTCAGCCTGCGGGCGGGCTTTTTCGGCCAGCAGCTTGGCGGTGATGATCCCGGTGGAATCACGCACCCACTTGATCTCGACGTCCGGGTTGGCTTTTTCGAAGGCTTCTTTGTAGGTCTTCAGTTGTTCGGCTTCGAGGGCGGTGTACACCGTCAACTCGGTTTTCGCCGCGAAGGCGTTCAGGCTGAAAGCGGTGAGGACAGCAGCGGCCAGGGCCAGGGGCTTGAACATGATCTTTTCCTGTTTTGAGTTGAGGTTTGCGGGATGGGAAATCAATGACCGGGCGCGGTCTGCCGCCAGGCCTGGGAGCGGCGCAGCAAACCGCGCGAGGCCCACGCCAGTAGCAGGGACACGCCCGCCGAGGTGAACAGAATCAGGGTCGACATTGCCGCCGCGCCGCCAACGTTGCCGGCATCATCCATGTTCAGCACCGCCACCGCCGCGAGGATGGTGTCGGGGCTGTAGAGGAAGATCGCCGCCGAGACGGTGGTCATGGCCGAGACGAACAGGTAGCGCACGATGTCCAGCAGCGCCGGCAGGCAGATCGGCACGGTGACCCGCAGGTAGTGCCGATACAGCGGCGCCTTGAGCGACAGCGCGGCGGCTTCGAACTCGGCATCGAGTTGGCGCAGCGCGGTGGTCGCGGTCATTTGCGCGGTGGTCAGATAGTGAGCAATGGTGCAGACCACCAACAGGGTCATGGTGCCGTAGAGCACATGCAGCGGATTGTCGGTGAGGTTGAAGAAGAAGACGTAACCCAGGCCCAGCACCAGACCCGGCACCGCCATCGGTACGAAACTGAGCATGCGCAGGGCCAGGTTCAGTCCGCGCTGGCCCTTGGTTTTTTCCATCAGGTAGGCGCCGGTGAAGATCAGCACGCTGCCGATCAACGCCGTGCACAGGGCCATCTTCACGCTGTTGCCGTAGGCCAGCCAGCCGCCGCCCGCCGTGTCGTTGAACTGGTAATGGTTGAGCGAGAGCGACAGGTTGTACGGCCAGAATTTCACCAGCGACGAGAACACCGCCATACCGAACACCAGCAGCAACACCGCGCAGATCAGCAGCACGATGGCGAGATAGACGCCGTCGCGCAGTTTCGACGGTGCCGGTTGAAAGACCTGCGCCCGCCCGCTCATGGAGTCGCCGTGACGCCGACGCAACCACGCATCGACCGCGAAGCTGAACAGCGCCGGCAGCAACAGGATCATGCCGATCAACGCACCGCGACCGAATTGTTGCTGGCCGACCACGGCTTTGTAGGCTTCCAGCGCCAGCACCTGATAGTCGCCGCCGACCACCACCGGCACGCCGAAGTCGGTGATGGTCAGGGTGAATACAAGGCAGAACGCCGCGAACACAGCCTGACGCGTCGCCGGCCAGGTGATGCTACGGAAGGCCTTGGCCGGACTGGCGCCCATACTTGAAGCGGCATCGAAGAGGCGCGCATCCGCCAGGGACAGGGCTGACAGCAAAATCATCAAGGCGTGTGGGAAGGTGTAGATCACCTCACCCAGAACAATGCCCCAGAAGCCGTAGATATTGTCCGAGAGCAAACCACGCAACAGGCCCTGGTTGCCGAACAGGTAAACCAGTGCAATGCCGGGCAGCATCGACGGCGCCATCAGCGGCAACAACGACATCCCGCGCCAAATGCCTTTGCCCGGAATCAAGGTGCGTTGCAGCGCGTAGGCAAACAGGTAGGCCAGCGGTACGACAATCGCCGCGACGCTGAGGGACACTTTCAGGCTATTGCCGAGCAGCCAGTGGAAGTTCGCACTCGTCACCAGTTCACGCGCCGCGACCAGACCACCGCCCTGCCCGGCTTCCGAGCTGAAGCCACGCCAGAAGATCGCCAGCAATGGCATCAACACCGCAACGCCGAGCAACACCAGCAGAAGAACTTTGCCACCGACCACGAACACCCGGTCGCCGATCTCGGCACGGGAGGTCTGCCGAACCAGCTTGTGCGGTATCGGCAGCGCGATACGCGCGCTCATCAGGCAAACACCTGCAGGCTGCGCGGCGGCAAGGCGACCATGATCTGCTGAGCACCGAGGCGCGGCATGGCTTCCGGTGCCAGTTCCGCGAGCAACGCGTGGCCCGGCAGTTGATCGAGTTCGAAACTCATGCGGCAGCGGTTGCCAAGGAAGGTGATTTCGCGAACCTTGGCCGGGAACAGGTTTTCTTCATGCACCAGCGGGTTGACGTTGATCGCCTCAGGCCGGCAGAACAACCGGCCCGACGCGGCTTTGGCGCTGCCATCCGCCAGGCGCATGTTCATCCCGCCGACCTGCGCATGGCTGTCGCTGCTGCGCTGGAACGGCAGCCAGTTGCCCTGGCCGACAAACTCCGCCACGAACGGTGTGGCCGGGCGGTCGTAGATTTCCTGCGGCGTGGCGTACTGCTCGACCTTGCCGTTGTTCATCACGGCGATGCGGTCGGCCATCAGCATGGCCTCGTCCTGATTGTGCGTGACCATCAGCGTGGTGATGCCGAGGTTGCGTTGCAGTTGGCGCAGTTCGGTGCACAAGTGCTCGCGGACTCGGGCGTCGAGGGCCGACATCGGTTCGTCCAGCAACAACAACGACGGCGCCGGCGCCAAGGCGCGGGCCAGTGCGACCCGTTGCTGCTGGCCGCCGGACAATTGGCCGGGGTACTTTTTCTCGCTGCCGATCAGGCCGACCAGTTCCAGCATCTGACCGACGCGCTTGCGCACTTCATCGCGACCGCTGCCGGCGAGACCGTAGGCAATGTTCGCTTCGACGGTGAGATTGGGGAACAGCGCGTAGGACTGGAACAGAATGCCGTAGTCCCGGGCCTGAGGTGCCAGGTGCGAGACGTCGCGATCCCCCAGATACAACTCGCCGCTGTCCTGCTTCTCGAGACCGGCGATGCAGCGCAGCAAAGTGGTTTTACCGCAGCCCGACGGCCCCAGCAGACACACCAGTTCACCGGCCGCCACGTCGAGGGAAACATTATCCAGCGCAGTGAAGGCGCCGAAGCGCTTCTGCACGCCACGCACCCTCATTGGGGCGCCGGGGTTGGTCAGGGCAGTTGCGATCGATTGGTTCATGGACAGGCCTCATCAAGCAGATGAAGCTCATCCTAGGGATGTAATGCGTCCGTCATGTGGCAGTGAGGCCAAAACGGCTGATAGTGGTATTCAGGGATTTGGGTTGGGCCTTCATGGCAGGTGGTGTCCGGACTGACGCCTTCGCGGGCAAGCCCGCTCCCACAGGGTTCTCCAGTGAACACAGATCTATGAACACCAAAGACACCTGTGGGAGCTGGCTTGCCAGCGAAGAGGCCAGCACAGGCAACACAACTCTCAGGCGGGAGCCATTTCCTGCGCCAACCCCAGAAACGCCGCCGGCAACCGCGCACCTTTGCGCTCCTTGAGGCAGTACAAATACTCGGGAATCTGCGGTGCATTCTCGATGGTCAGCACGCGCAGTTGCGGATCATGCGGCACTTCTTGCCGGGCGATGATGCTAATCCCGATGTTGCGCAGCACCGCTTCACGGATCGACTCACGACTACCGATCTCCAGCAACGGCCCAAAACTCACCCCGGCAGTGGCCAGCAATTCTTCAGTCAGCCGCCGAGTGGTCGAGCCCGACTCGCGCATCAACAGCGTATGCCCGGCCAACGCACTCAGCGGCACATGATCATGCACCGCCAGCGGATGATTGCGATGCACCGCCAACACCAGCGGATCGCTGCCGAGCACCCGGCGAATCAGTCGCGCATCGTCAAGCAATTGCGAGGAAGCGGCGACATCGACCCGGTAATCCTCCAAGGCTTCGAGCACCTGCTGCGAATTGCCGATTTCCACCGACACTTCCACTTGCGGCAAACGCTCGCGAAAAGTCTTCACCAGATCGAGGATGTAATACGGAGCGGTGGCGGCGATGCGCAGCGTGCCCTGGACCTGGCCGCTGTTACGCAGGAAGAACTCGATGTCGGCTTCCTGTTGCAGCAGCGCCTTGACCATCGGCAGCAACCGCGCGCCTTCGTCGCTGACGCTGAGGCGGCGGCCGCCCCGGTAGAACAGCTCAACCGAGTACTGGCTTTCCAGATTGCGGATCTGCGTGGTGACCGTGGGCTGGCTCAGGCCAAGTTTTTTCGCCGCCAGGGTAATGCTGCCCAGGCGGGCCACCATGTAAAACGCCTTCAGCTCGGCACTCAGCACACCCGCTCCTCATCGATTATTTGCGCAACAGGCGCAAACCGTTGAACACCACCAACAGGCTCACGCCCATGTCGGCGAACACCGCCATCCACATGGTGGCGATCCCGGCGAAGGTTACCCCAAGAAAGATCGCCTTGATGACCAATGCGAGGGCGATGTTCTGTTTGAGGATGCTCGACGTCTGCCGCGACAAACGGATGAACGCGGGGATCTTGCGCAGATCATCGTCCATCAGGGCGACATCCGCGGTTTCGATGGCGGTATCGGTGCCCGCGGCGGCCATCGCGAAACCGATTTCTGCCCGGGCCAGCGCCGGGGCATCGTTAATGCCGTCACCGACCATGCCGACGTTATGGCCCTGGGCATAAAGCGCTTCGATGGCTTGCAGTTTGTCGGTCGGCAGCAAATCGCCCTTGGCTTCGTCGATACCGACTTGTGCAGCAATCGCCTGAGCGGTGTGGATGTTGTCGCCGGTGAGCATCAGGGTTTTGATGCCCAGATCGTGCAGCTGCTGGATCGCCTCGCGGCTGGACTCCTTGACCGTATCGGCCACGGCGAACAGCGCCAATGGGCCGGATTTGTCGAGCAACAGCACCACGGACTTGCCCTGTTTCTCCAGCGCAAACAGCTTTTCTTCCAGCGCGGGCGAACACAGGTTCAACTCTTCCACCAAACGGTGGTTGCCCAAGTGGTAGACCTGACCGTTGATCTCACCGCGTACCCCACGACCGGCGAGCGCTTCGAAGTTATCCACAACGAGTGAGGCGAACGATTTATCCACAGCGGCGTTGGCAATGGCCAGCGACACCGGGTGGTCCGAGCGTCCGGCCAATGCAGCCGCAATTGCCGGCGCCGAGGCATCGGCCGTCGGATCAAGCGACAGGTAATCAGTCTGCACCGGCTTGCCGTGGGTGATCGTGCCGGTCTTGTCCAGCGCCAGGTAGTCGAGTTTGTAACCGCCTTCCAGATAGACGCCGCCCTTGACCAGAATCCCTTTGCGCGCCGCTGCCGCGAGGCCGCTGACGATGGTCACCGGGGTGGAAATCACCAATGCGCAGGGGCATGCGACCACCAGCAACACCAGTGCGCGATAAATCCAGTCGAACCAGACTGCGCCCATGAACAACGGCGGAATCACCGCCACCGCGAGGGCGAAGATGAACACGGCGGGGGTGTAGATTTTCGAAAAATGGTCAACGAAGCGTTGGGTCGGCGCCCGTGCGCCTTGCGCCTGTTCGACGGCGTGGATGATCCGCGCCAGGGTCGAATGGTTGGCGGCGGCCGTTACGGAATACTCCAGAGAGCCGGCCTGATTGATGGTGCCTGCGAACACCTTGTCGCCAATGGTTTTCTCAACTGGCAGGCTTTCCCCGGTGATCGGCGCCTGATCGATGGTCGAACTGCCCGACACGACTTCGCCGTCCAGGCCTATCCGCTCGCCGGGGCGGACGCGCACTCGCGCGCCCAGCTCAATGGCTTTCACGTCTTGCAAGATCCAGCTGCCATCGGCCTGCTGTACCGTGGCCTGCTCCGGGGCCATCTGCATCAGGCCGCTGATGGCGTTGCGCGCGCGGTCCAGGGACTTGGCCTCGATCAACTCGGCCACGGTGAACAGGAACATCACCATCGCCGCTTCCGGCCACTGCCCGATCAGGATCGCGCCGGTCACCGCGATGCTCATCAAGGCGTTGATGTTCAGGTTGAGGTTCTTGAGCGCGATCCAGCCTTTCTTGTAAGTGGTGAGGCCACCACTGAGGATCGAAATCAGCGCGATGATCGCCACCACCCAGTCCGGCGCGGCGCTGGTGAAGTGGATCACTTCCGCTGCCAGCGCACCCACGCCGGACAGTGCCAGGGGCCACCAGTGCTTTTTCTCGGGGATCGGTGCTGGCGCTTCGGCGCCCTGCTCCATCGGTTCGGCCACCATGCCCAGCGACTTGATCGCCTCGATGATCGGCGCAGTGCTTGGCAAGTCGTGAGTGACGCCCAACACGCGGTTGATCAGGTTGAATTCCAGCTGCTGCACACCGGCGAGCTTGCCCAGTTTGTTCTGGATCAGCGTCTGCTCGGTCGGGCAGTCCATCGCGTCGATGCGGAAACTGCTCAGCCGTGCATTGGCGGTTGGCGCTTCACTGAGTTTGATCAGCGACGGCGCCGCCGCTTTGGAAGAACAGCAGGAATCCCCGTGGCCGCCATGGTCATGCTTCTGCACAGGCTGCAGCTTGTGGCTGTGATCGTGATCGTGATCGTGATCGTGATCGTGATCGTGATCGTGATCAGCCTCGGGTTTGTGGGTGTGAAGGGAATCGCTCATTGGTTGCGTCCATGAAGGTGCCTGTTGCCAAGTAAAGACCCTGTAGCCACTATAGGGTCAAGCACCTATTTGGAGATGGCCGTCATGAAGATCGGAGAACTGGCGAAACTCACCGACTGCGCCGTGGAAACCATCCGCTATTACGAGCGCGAAAACCTCCTGCCGGAGCCGGCCCGCAGCGACGGCAACTACCGCGTCTACACCCAGGCCCACGCCGAGCGCCTGACCTTCATCCGCAATTGCCGCACCCTCGACATGACGCTCGAGGAAATCCGCAGCCTGCTGGCCTTGCGCGACAGCCCGCAGGATCAATGTGAAAGCGTGAATGCGTTGATCGATGAACACATTCACCACGTGAAAGCGCGGATCGATGGGTTGCAGGCGTTACAGGCACAACTGCTCGACCTGCGCCAACGCTGTGGCGAAGGGCCGGATATTGATCAATGCGGGATTTTGCAGCGGCTGGAAGTGAGTGGCGGGGTTGTGGCGACAGAGGTTGAGCATTCACATGTTGGCCGCAGTCACGGCCATTAAACCCACCACCAGACCAATGTGGGAGCGAGCCTGCTCGCGATGAGGCCATCACATTCAACATCTATGTTGTCTGTCAGGCCGCTATCGCGAGCAGGCTCGCTCCCACAGGGGTTATGCGTTGAGTTTTAGACCGCCATCGGTGCCGTCATCGGCGCGTGGTGTTGATACCCCTCAAGCGAAAAATCACTCGGCTCGATCAACTCCAGCCATTCCGGTTGGTATTCGCCAGTCTTGGCAAACTCCGGCACGCGGTCACTGATCACCAGCTTCGGCATCGGGAACGGCTCGCGCTTGAGCTGTTCATTGAGCATGTCCAAATGGTTTTCGTAGACGTGCGCATCGCCGATGAAATAGGTGAACCAGCGCGGCGTGTAGCCGGTCAGGCGACCGATCAGGCTCAGTAGCGCGGCGCCTTCGGTGAGGTTGAACGGTGTGCCCAGACCCAGGTCATTGGAGCGGATGTAGAGCGTCAGAGAAATCTCTTTGGTCTCGACATTCGGGTGGAACTGGTACAGCAAGTGGCACGGCGGCAAAGCCATTTCATCAAGCTGCGCAACGTTCCAGCCATGGAACAGGATACGGCGGCTACCCGGGTCCTTGATGATGGTGTCGACGCACTGGCGGATCTGGTCGATCGCTTTGTACAGGACGACGTATGCCTGGCCGTTTTCTTCGCCTTCGGCGATCTGACGGTAGCCCTGGCTCAGGGTCTGCTCGATAGCAGCCTTGTTGCTGACCGGGATCTGCTTGTACGCCGGCCATTTGCGCCATTGCACACCGTAGATTTCGCCAAGGTCGTCTTCGCCCTGGCGGAACGGATTGGCTAGCCATTGCGCGTTTTCGTTGGCGTTCTGATCCCAGACCTTGCAGCCCAGCGCGCGGAATTCGGCGGCGTTGTTCACGCCCCGCAGGAAACCACACATCTCGCCTATGGCCGATTTGAAGGCCATCTTGCGCGTGGTGATCGCCGGGAACCCTTCCTGCAGGTCATAACGCAGCATCGCGCCGGGAAAACTGATGGTGTTCACGCCAGTGCGGTTGGCTTGTTTGGTGCCGTTCTTGATGACGTGGGCGACCAGTTCGAGATATTGCTTCATGAGTTACCTGTGTCCTTGAACCCGGGGTCGTCACCCCGGGATTCGAATTTATACGGCAGCCGCTGGAGTCGCCGGGGCGCGGTGATACGCCAGCCAGATCAGGAACAGACCGCCGACGATCATCGGCACGCAGAGCACTTGGCCCATGGTCAGCCAGTTCCAGGCCAGATAGCCCAGTTGCGCATCCGGTACGCGGACGAATTCGACGATGAAACGGAAGATGCCATAGAACAGCGCGAACATCCCGGACACCGCCATGGTCGGCCGCGGTTTACGCGAGAACAGCCAGAGGATGGCGAACAGCGCCACGCCTTCCAGGGCGAACTGATACAGCTGCGACGGGTGACGCGCCAGTTGCGCCGGATCGGTCGGAAAAACCATTGCCCATGGCACGTCGGTCGCCTTGCCCCACAACTCGGCGTTAATGAAGTTGCCGATACGCCCGGCGCCCAGGCCAATCGGCACCATCGGCGCGACGAAGTCCATCAGTTGGAAGAACGACTTGTTGTTCTTTTTACCGAACCACAACGCCGCCAGCATCACGCCGATAAAGCCGCCGTGGAACGACATGCCGCCCTTCCACACTTCGAAAAGCAGCGTCGGGTTAGCCAGGTAAGCACTCAGATCGTAGAACAGCACATAACCCAGGCGACCGCCGACGATAACGCCCATCGACATCCAGAAGACCATGTCGGAGAGTTTCTCCTTGGTCCAGGTCGGGTCGAAACGGTTGAGCCGGCGCGACGCCAGCAGCCACGCACCGCCGATGCCGATCAGGTACATCAAACCGTACCAGTGGATTTTCAGCGGACCGATGGCCAGGGCCACCGGGTCGATCTGCGGGTAAGGCAGCATTGCGACTCCTCGTTAGAGTTGAAAGCTTCAAAATTCCCGGGCGACGCTGCCACCTCAGGATTAAGCCAGGATTGTGCGATGGGTCAGATCAGAAAACTCAAACCCACGCAGAACAGCAAAGCGGCGAACAGTCTTTTCAGCAACTTCGGCGACAGCCGGTGGGCCAGTCGCGCACCGAGGCGGGCGAAGACCATGCTGGTCAGGGCGATCCCCAGCAGCGCCGGCAAATAAATAAAACCGAGACTATGGGCCGGCAGCAACGGATCGTGCCAGCCCAGAATCATGAAACTTAATGCACTGGCCAGCGCAATGGGCAGGCCGCAGGCCGACGATGTCGCCACCGCTTGCTGCATCGGCACGCTGCGCCAAGTCAGGAACGGCACAGTCAGCGAACCGCCGCCAATCCCGAAAATCGCCGAAGCCCAGCCAATCACCGTGCCGGCCACGGTCAGACCGACTTTCCCCGGCACCGTTCGGCTGGCCTTGGGTTTGACGTCCAGCGCCAGTTGCGCGGCGATGACCAGGGCGAACACGCCGATGATTTTCTGCAGGTTTGGCCCGGAGATCGCTTCGGCCGTCAGCGCGCCGAACCCGGCGCCGAGCAGGATGCCGACGGTCATCCAGGCAAAAATCGGCCAGCGCACGGCGCCGCGGCGATGATGCTCGCGCACCGCGTTGACCGAGGTGAAGATGATCGTCGCCAGGGACGTACCGACCGCCAGGTGCGTCAGGATCGAGGCGTCGAAACCCTGCAAGGTGAAACTGAACACCAGCACCGGTACGATGATAATTCCGCCACCGACGCCGAACAGTCCGGCCAGCACGCCTGCGCAGGCGCCGAGCGCCAGATAGAGCAGAAATTCCATGTACGACCCCCAAAGAAGAGCGGCATGGTAACGGATGCATGGCCTTCGGCTCCACTGGATGGCGATGGATACCCGCACAATGACTGCGTAGAGTGGGCAAAAAACACACAAGGACCACCTTATGTGCCTGATTGTCTTTGCCTGGCGCCCGGGTCACGCCCAGCCGCTGATCGTCGCCGCCAACCGCGACGAATTCTATGCCCGGCCCAGCCTGCCACTGGCGCCATGGCCCGAAGCGCCGCACGTCCATGCCGGACGCGACCTTGAGGCCGGCGGCACCTGGCTCGGTGTCGGGGCCAATGGGCGCTTCGCGGCGCTGACCAATATTCGCGATCCTCACCAACCGGCCGGTCGAAAATCCCGAGGCGAACTGGTCGCGCGATTTCTCGACGGCGATATGCCAATTGATGATTACTTGGACGACGTTGTCGGACGTTCGCTGGAATATGCCGGTTTTAACCTGCTGATCGGCAACACCAATGAACTGTGGCACTTCAATGCGCGGGAGTCTGAAGCGGTGCTGCTGCCGGCTGGGGTGTATGGGTTGTCGAACGCGGGACTGGATACGCCGTGGCCAAAGTTGCTCAAGGCGCGGGCGGCGCTGGAGACTGTCCTGGAGGATCCTCAGCCGGAGGCGTTATTGGCGTTGCTCAGTGATTCGCAGACAGCAGCATTTGCAGAGCTGCCGGACACGGGTGTCGGGTTGGCGACCGAGGCGTTGCTGTCGAGTGTGTTCATTGCCAGCCAGAGCTATGGGACTAGGGCGAGTACGGCGTTGATTGTTCATGCCGACGGGACGCGGCATCTGGTTGAACGGAGTTTCGGGCCGTATGGCGGGCATCTTGGGGAAGTGGAGATCAGAATTTAGCATTGTCTGATCCGGCCTCATCGCCAGCAGGCTGGCTCCCAAAGGGGATTTGCGTCAAACACAAATCCAATGTGGGAGCCAGCCTGCTGGCGATGAGGTCATCAGCCTTTTAGAGGGCCTTGACCGCAGACGGGCTGACCATCTTCGCCAACCCAAGGTTCTTCAGCGCCAATTGCAGCGAGCTGTGGATAACTTGCGGGTTGTCGATGGTCATCAGCTCCGCGAGCAATTCCTTGGCCTTGCTCAGGTTGATCTGGCGCAGCATCCACTTCACCTTCGGCAGGTTGGTGGCGTTCATCGACAGGCTGTCGAAACCCATCGCCATCAGCAGCACCGCCGCTGCCGGATCACCGGCCATCTCGCCGCAGATGCTCACTGGCTTGCCTTCGGCATGGGCATCACGCACCACATTCTGCAACGCCTGGAGCACCGCCGGGTGCAGGTAGTCGTAGAGGTCGGCCACCCGTGGGTTGTTGCGGTCCACGGCCAGCAGGTACTGGGTCAGGTCGTTGGAGCCGACCGACAGGAAGTCCACTTGCCGTGCCAGTTCCTTGGTCTGATAAACAGCCGCCGGAATCTCGATCATCACGCCAATCGGCGGCATCGGCACGTCGGTGCCTTCGTCGCGAACCTCGCCCCACGCTCGGTGAATCAAATGCAGGGCTTCTTCGAGTTCATGGGTGCCGGAGATCATCGGCAACAGAATCCGCAGGTTGTTCAGACCTTCGCTGGCCTTGAGCATGGCGCGGGTCTGCACCAGGAAAATTTCCGGGTGGTCGAGGGTGACGCGAATGCCGCGCCAGCCGAGGAACGGGTTGTCTTCCTTGATCGGGAAGTACGACAGCGACTTGTCGCCGCCGATGTCCAGGCTGCGCATGGTCACCGGTTGCGGGTGGAACGCGGCGAGTTGCTCGCGGTAGATCGCCAGTTGTTCCTTTTCGCTCGGGAAGCGCTGGTTGATCATGAACGGCACTTCGGTGCGGTACAGACCGACACCCTCGGCGCCGCGCTTTTGCGCCCGCGCCACGTCCGCCAGCAGGCCGGTGTTGACCCACAGCGGCATGCGGTGACCGTCGAGGGTCACGCACGGCAGGTCGCGCAGGGAATCGAGACCGAGCGCCAGCTGCTTCTCTTCTTCCACCACCTCGGCGAACTGCTTGCGCAGCACGTCGCTGGGGTTGGTATAGACCTCGCCGCGATTGCCATCGACGATCAATTCGATGCCGTCGACCTTGGCATAGGGCAGGTCCACCAGACCCATTACCGTCGGGATGCCCATCGCCCGAGCGAGGATCGCGACGTGGGAGTTACCGGAGCCGAGAACCGAGACCAGACCGACCAGCGTGCCTTCCGGCACCTCGCCGAGCATCGCCGGCGTCAGTTCTTCGCTGACCAGAATGGTTTTTTCCGGGTAGACCAGATTCTGCTGGCGCTCTTCCTGCAAGTAGGCGAGCAAACGGCGGCCAAGGTCCTTGACGTCCGAGGCGCGCTCACGCAGGTAAGCGTCGTCCATCAATTCGAAACGGTTGACGTGCTCAGTGACCACCTGGCGCAACGCGCCCTGGGCCCACTGACCGGTCTTGATCACCGTGGTCACTTCGTTGCCCAGCGCCTCGTCGGCGAGCATCATCAGGTAGACGTCGAACAAGGCCCGCTCTTCGGGGCGCAACTGCGAGGCCAGTTTGGCCGACAACGCACGCATGTCGGCGCGCACGCCTTCGATGGCGGTCTTGAACAGCGCCAGTTCGGCGTCGATGTCGGTGATGGTCTTGTCCGGCACCACGTCCAGATCGGCCGGTGGCAACATGACCACCGCCGTACCGACCGCCGCACCTGGCGAACCCGGCACGCCGACGAACTTGGCTTCCTGGATGCCTTTGCCCTGACGCCCCAGGCCACGGATCGAACCGGTGGCCTCGGCGTGGGCGATAACCCCGGCGAGCTGCGCGCTCATGGTCACGAGGAAGGCTTCTTCACCTTCATCGAACTGGCGGCGTTCTTTTTGCTGAATGACCAACACGCCGACAACGCGGCGGTGGTGAATGATCGGGGCCCCGAGGAATGAGGCATAGCGCTCTTCACCCGTCTCGGCGAAGTAGCGGTAGCGCGGGTGATCCGCGGCGTTTTCGAGGTTCAGGGGTTCTTCACGCGTGCCGACCAGGCCGACCAGACCTTCGTTGGGTGCCATGCTGACTTTGCCGATCGAGCGCTTGTTCAAGCCCTCGGTCGCCATCAGCACGAAGCGGTTGGTCTCGGGGTCAAGCAGGTAGACCGAGCAGACCTGGCTGCCCATGGCCTCTTTGACGCGCAACACAATAATCCCCAACGCCGCCTTGAGATCCTTGGCGGAGTTAACTTCCTGGACGATCTTGCGCAGCGTATTGAGCATGGCTCGGGGTCGAACTCCGTCGTCAGTCGCGCGCTAAAAGGCGCGGGGCAAGCTCTTTGAGAGCGCGTCGATACACCTCGCGCTTGAATGTCACCACCTGGCCCAACGGATACCAATAGCTGACCCAGCGCCAGCCATCGAATTCCGGTTTACCGGTCAAATCCATCCGCACCCGCTGCTCGTTGGAGATCAGGCGCAGGAGAAACCATTTCTGTTTCTGGCCGATGCACAGCGGTTGGCTGTGGGTACGGACCAGACGTTGCGGCAAACGATAGCGCAACCAGCCCCGGGTGCAGGCGAGAATTTCAACATCTTCGCGCTCAAGACCCACTTCTTCGTTCAACTCGCGGTACAAGGCGTCTTCCGGCGTCTCCTGAGGGTTGATACCACCCTGTGGAAACTGCCAGGCATCTTGATTGATACGGCGAGCCCATAGCACCTGTCCGGCATCATTCGTGAGAATGATCCCGACATTGGGGCGGAAACCATCGGGGTCGATCACGGCAACAACCTCGCAAACGCATGTCGCCGCATTGTTCCACAAAGGTTGTGAAGGCGGCAACGAGCCGGCCTACCTTATGTGCACTCTTGTGAAAAGTCCGTATTCTGGACACCTTTCTACAGACTTTTCAGCGAGTAACTGCAATGCGGCTGGCTTTATTCGACTTGGACAACACACTTCTGGGCGGCGACAGTGACCATGCCTGGGGCGATTACCTGTGCGAACGCGGCTTCCTCGACGCCGTCGCCTACAAGACACGCAACGACGAGTTCTATCAGGACTACCTGGCCGGCAAGCTGGACAACGCCGCCTACCTGAACTTTTGCCTGGAAGTCCTCGGCCGCACCGAGATGGCTACGCTGGACCAATGGCACAGCGATTACATGCGCGATTGCATCGAGCCGATCGTGCTGCCCAAGGCTATTGAATTGTTGGCCAAGCATCGTGAAGCCGGCGACAAACTGGTGATCATCACCGCCACCAACCGCTTCGTCACCGGACCGATTGCCCAGCGTCTGGGCGTCGAGACCCTGATCGCCACTGAGTGCGAAATGGTCGATGGCCGTTATACCGGCCGCAGCACCGACATCCCCTGCTTCCGTGAGGGCAAGGTGACGCGGCTGGTTCGCTGGCTGGAAGAAACCGGGCATTCGCTGGAAGACAGTTACTTCTACAGCGACTCGATGAATGATTTGGCGTTGCTGGAGCAGGTGGTGAATCCGGTGGCGGTTGATCCGGATCCTAACCTGCGCGCCGAAGCCGAGAAGCGTGGCTGGCCGGTGATCAGTCTGCGCAACTGATTACGCCATCGCGGGCAAGCCCGCTCCCACAGGTTTATCTGGTGTTCACCAAATTTGCGTTCGACAGAGATCCCTGGGAGCGGGCTTGCCCGTGATTGTGGCGACGCGGTTTAAAGCATCAAACCGGTTTGGCGCCCATCAACCCCGCAATCGCAACAAGACAGACAAAAGCTGAACAACGCCAAGGCAAAGGTGAATTTCCCACAGGTTTATCTGGTGTTCACCAAATTTGCGTTCGACAGAGATCCCTGTGGGAGCGGGCTTGCCCGCGATTGTGGCGACGCGGTTTAAAGCATCAAACCGGTTTGGCGCCCATCAACCCCGCAATCGCAACAAGACAGACAAAGCTGAACAATGCCAAGGCAAAGGTGAATTTCCCATTGCCCCCCGGTGCCTTGCGTAACTTGTTCAACCGCACCAACAGCCAGAACCAGCCCAACGCCGCCACGGTGTAGAGCACGCTGGACGCCAGCAACCAGGTCTGCCCCAGCGGCCAACCCACCAGATGCACCATCCACCAGCCGGTAAACGGCATGCTCAGCAACGCCACGCCCATCAGTAGCCAGACGAACACCCGTGGCCGCTGCAGCGTACGTGCCGCAGCAGTCGCATCGCCATTACGTCGCGTTTGCCAAACCCATATCCCCAGGCCCAGCGCACAGCCCAACAACATTGCCGTCGCCGCGGTGTGCGCCATTTTCAGGGCGGTTAACGTTTCCATTGTTCGATTTCCTTATGGCCTGCCCATCAGCGTAGCCGTTCAGCCGAGAAACAACTTATAGGCCGGGTTGTCGCTTTCGTCCCAGTACGGGTAGCCGATTTCTTCCAGCGCCGCTGGCACCAGATGACGCTCCTCGTGAGGCACTTGCAGCCCTGCGACCACCCGACCGTCCGCCGCGCCGTGGTTGCGGTAGTGGAACATCGAGATGTTCCAGCGCCCGCCGAGCTTGCTGAGGAAGTTGAACAGCGCGCCCGGACGCTCCGGGAATTCGAAGCGCAGCACCACTTCATCAACGACCTGCGCCGCGCGCCCACCGACCATGTGTCGGATGTGCAACTTGGCCAGTTCGTTGTCGGTCAGGTCCAGCACTGGAAAACCCTGCTCGGTCAGACTGGCAAGCAGCGCACTGCGCGGATCGTTTTCCGGATGCGTCTGCACGCCCACGAAGATGTGCGCTTCGCTGCCGGTGTTGTAGCGGTAGTTGAATTCGGTGATCTGGCGCTTGCCGATGGCTTCGCAGAACGCTTTGAAGCTGCCCGGCTTCTCGGGGATGGTCACCGCGATGATGGCTTCGCGGCCTTCGCCCAGTTCGGCGCGCTCGGCAACGTGACGCAGGCGGTCGAAGTTGACGTTGGCGCCGGAATCGATGGCCACGAAAGTATGGCCGGTGACGCCGTGCTGCTCGACGTACTTTTTGATCCCGGCCACGCCCAAGGCGCCGGCAGGTTCTGTGATCGAGCGGGTATTGTCGTAGATATCCTTGATCGCCGCGCAGATCTCGTCGGTGCTGACGGTGATCACTTCATCGACATAGTCTTTGCAGATGTCGAAGGTGTGCTGACCGATCTGAGCCACCGCGACGCCGTCGGCGAAAATGCCGACAGTCGGCAGCACCACGCGCTCACCCGCAGCCATGGCCGCTTGCAAGCAGTTGGAATCGTCCGGCTCGACGCCGATGATTTTGATTTCCGGGCGCAGGTATTTCACGTACGCCGCAATACCGGCGATCAACCCGCCGCCGCCCACCGGACCGAAGATCGCGTCCAGACGGCCGGGGTGCTGGCGCAGAATCTCCATGGCCACCGTGCCCTGCCCGGCGATGGTGTGGGGATCGTCGTACGGGTGAATGTAGACGTAGCCCTTTTCGTCGACCAGTTTCAGCGAGTAGGCCAGGGCTTCGGGGAACGAATCCCCGTGCAGCACCACTTTGCCGCCGCGGGAACGCACGCCTTCGACTTTGATCTCGGGAGTGGTCTTGGGCATGACGATGGTGGCTTTCACGCCGAGCACTTTCGCCGCCAGGGCCAGGCCTTGCGCATGGTTGCCCGCCGAAGCCGTGACCACGCCGCGCGCGCGTTCTTCGTCGCTCAGTTGCGTGAGCTTGTTGTAGGCCCCGCGAATCTTGAACGAGAACACCGGCTGCAAGTCTTCACGCTTGAGCAAAATACTGTTGCCCAGCCGCTCGGAGAGCTGGCGGGCAGGCTGCAATGGGGTTTCTACGGCAACGTCATAAACGCGCGAGGTGAGGATCTTTTTGACGTACTGTTCGAGCATCGGAAAGCATCACTGAGCGGGTTGGGCAGGGCCAAGGAGTCTAACCCGGCTTTCGGCCGGGCGACCACACGAATCAAGAGGTTTTAGCCCGACATGGGGCTATAATGCCGGCCTTTCCGTTCTCCCCTTGCCCGCTTTCGGAGCCCGCATGACCCAGGATCAACTCAAACAGGCAGTGGCCCAGGCCGCCGTCGACTTCATCCTCCCGAAACTCGACGACAAGAGCATCGTCGGGGTCGGCACCGGCTCCACCGCCAACTGCTTCATCGACGCCCTGGCCAAACACAAAGGCGCATTCGACGGCGCCGTTGCCAGCTCCGAAGCCACCGCTGCGCGCCTCAAGGGCCACGGTATTCCGGTGTATGAGTTGAACACCGTCAGCGACCTGGAGTTCTACGTCGACGGCGCGGACGAAAGCGACGAGCACCTGAACCTGATCAAGGGCGGCGGCGCAGCCCTGACCCGCGAGAAGATCGTCGCGGCCGTGGCCAAGACCTTCATCTGCATCGCCGATGGCAGCAAACTGGTGCCGGTGCTCGGCGCGTTCCCGCTGCCGGTCGAAGTGATCCCGATGGCCCGCAGCCATGTGGCCCGCGAACTGGTGAAGCTCGGCGGCGACCCGGTTTACCGTGAAGGCGTGCTGACTGACAACGGCAACATCATTCTGGATGTGTTCAACATGCAGATCACCAACCCGGTGGAGCTGGAGACGCAGATCAACGCGATCGTCGGCGTGGTGACCAACGGTTTGTTTGCGGCGCGTCCGGCGGACTTGCTGTTGCTGGGTACCAGCGAAGGCGTGAAAACCCTGCGCGCCCAATAATCAGACACGCAGATAAACCCTGTGGGAGCGAGCCTGCTCGCGATAGCGGTCTTTCAGTCAACATCTCTATCGACTGACACGACCTCATCGCGAGCAGGCTCGCTCCCACATTGGTTTTGGGGTGTTGCTTAGGGTTGTGCCGGTTTCTTGAAGACGTAGAACAGGTTCGGCTCGCTCACCAGGTACAGCGTGCCGTCGTCATCCATGGCGATCCCTTCCGCTTGCGGCACCGTCTTCTGCAACCCCTGACGCCCTTTGTTCAGTGACAGAGTGCTCAGCGGACGCCCGTCCACATCCAATTCCAGAATCAGTCGCGACTCGTCGGACAGCGCCAGCAAATGTCCGCTGCGCTCGTCGTATTGCAGGCTCGACAGGTCTCGCACAAACATCCCGGCATCGCGCTTGGGGTTGTTGACCACGTGCACCGCGTAAGATTTTTCCGGGTTGAAATGCGGAAAACCCTGCACTTCGTAGATCAGCATCGGGTCACGTTCCTTGGCGACAAACAGTCGCTTGCCCACTGAATCGTAAGCCAGGCCTTCGAAACCCTTGTTGCTGCTCATGTGCACGCCGAGGGTTATCTGTTCGGCATCCGCGGCATCGAGGAACGTGGTGTCCTTTTCCAGATGAATCTTGATCAGCCGTTGCTGGCGCTCGTCAGTGATCACATACGTGTCGGCGCTGATGAACTCCACCGCCTCCGGATCACCGAAGCCGACCAGCGCGATCCGCCGAATGATCCGGCCCTCCAGCGACAACTCGATCAGCTCGGAGTTTTTGTTGGTGACGGTGAACAGGCTTTTACGCACCGGATCGAAGGTCAGCGCTGACACATCGTCGTCCAGACCGTCGATGACGCTGGCCTCCACCGTGACTTGATAGCGATCCAGTCCGATCGACTGGGCGCTCTCGGCCTGCCAAAGCGTATGCAGATTGAACCAGGTGCGCTCGAACAGCCGCAGGTACTGCCCAAACGCAACCAGCACGATCAGCGCAATCACCAAGAAGATCAGGATCAGGGGTTTGGGGCGGGCAAGTCGGCGCATTCAGGCAAGCTCGGAATCAGGACGGACGGATGAAATACCACGGCAGTCTGAATTGAAGCTTAATGGCCATTAGTCTGAGACTACAACCGAGTAAGGCGTTTCCTACAAAATCGCGAATCAGCGTTGCTTTTCGAAACGATAGAACAGATTCGGCTCGCTCACCATGTACAGCGTGCCAGTGTCGTCCATGGTCACGCCTTCGGCACGGGGAATGGTCTTCTTCAGGCCATTGAAGCCACCCAGCAAGGTCATGAAACTGACCTGCTCGCCCTTCTCGTCCAGCTCCAGCAGCAAGTGGGAGTCGGCGGACAGCACCAGCGTATGACCCGTGCGCGGATCGATGGCCAGGGCCGAGAGGTTGCGGATGTCCAGCTCATCACTGGCAAGCTTCTGCTTGTCGCCGGCGAGTGTCAGACCGTCGGCGCTTTTCCAGGTGAACAGCGCCGGTGGCCGCTCCTCACCCAGCAGCATTTGTTGATTGCGTGCATCCCAGACGACCGCTTCGAAGGCTTTGTTCTGGTCTTTCGACGGGCCGAGGTCGTACTTCGGGAAGTTGGCGATGTTCAGCTCACGGGTATCGGCGTCGACCTTGACGATGGTCAGCAAGTGCTCACGCTCATCGACGATGGCCAGCAGACCATTGCCCATGACCGTCACGGCTTCCGGATTGCTCCAGCCCACCAGTGGCATTTTGCGCAGCACGTCGCCCTGCAGGGTCAGCTCCACCAGGAACGGGTTCTTGCCCATGACCGAGAACAGGGTTTTGGTTTGAGGGTTATAGGCCAGGTCGGACGCTTCGTCCTTTTCCATCCCTGGCAATAGCTTGGCATCGATCACGGCCCGATAGTCCGGCAGCCAGATACTTTCCTGGCGTTCGGCCGGGCTTTCGAAGCGCTCCAGCACCCAGAGCACACCGCGGTCATCCCAATGCATCGCAAAAGCGAGGCCATACGCAGCGGCCGCGACCAGCAAAAGCCAGCCATACCAGCGCATGAAAAAGCGCGGGCGACGGGCAGTTTTAAGCGTGGGCAACGGTTGGGTGGCCATCAAGGGATGCGTTCCAGAAATTCAGGCTAAGGGTAATAGCACAATTGGGACCGGCTCAGACGCCGGATTCCGCGGAATTATCCAGACAAGATGTGAAAAAAACGGCAAATGGCGGGATTGCCCTTCTTCGGTCGACCACAAAAACCAGTGTGGGAGCGAGCCTGCTCGCGATGAGGCCGTGTCAGTCGACAAAGATGTTGAATGACAGACCGCCATCGCGAGCAGGCTCGCTCCCACAGGGTTCAGCGGTGTTTCGGTTAGCGGACGCTGCTGGTGAAGCTGCTGGCGCCTGGCAATTCGATGACCAGTTCATCACCGACATTCAGCGGACCGACGCCCACCGGCGTGCCAGTCAGAATCACATCACCGGCCTGCAGCGAGAAGCAGCCGGCCATGTGCTGGATCATCGGCACTATCGGGTTGAGCATCGCGCTGCTGTTGCCATCCTGGCGCACTTCGCCGTTGATGGTCAGGCGAATGCCGATGTCGGTCAGGTCTGCAAAGGTACTGCCGGACACGAACGGGGCAATCACTGCCGCACCGTCGAAGGACTTGGCGATTTCCCAAGGCAGGCCTTTGGACTTCAGCTCGGCCTGCTTGTCGCGCAAGGTCAGGTCCAGCGCCGGAGCGAAACCGGAGATCGCATCGAGTACTTCTTCACGGCTTGGCTTGGTCGACAAAGGCTTGCCGAGCAACACCGCGATTTCAGCCTCGTAATGTACTGAACCGCGCTCGGTCGGAATGCTGAAGCCGCCTTCCAGCGGCACGACGCAGCTGCCTGGCTTGATGAACAGCAGGGGCTCCGTTGGCACAGGGTTGTCCAGTTCCTTGGCGTGTTCGGCGTAGTTGCGGCCGATGCAGACCACTTTACCCAATGGAAAGTGGATACGCGTACCGTCGACATACTGGTGCTGATAGCTCATTGACCGACTCCTGGTTCGTAGCTCTTAAGTTCGAAAGTCAAACAGCGAAAATCTTGCCCGGGTTCATGATGCCGTTCGGGTCGAACACCGCTTTAACCGCTTTCATGTACTCGATCTCAACCGGCGAGCGGCTGTAGGTCAAGTAGTCACGCTTGGTCATGCCCACGCCGTGTTCGGCGGAAATCGAGCCGTTGTATTTCTCGACGGTCTCGAACACCCACTTGTTCACGGTCGCGCACTTGGCGAAGAACTCATCCTTGCTCAGGTTATCCGGCTTGAGGATGTTCAAGTGCAAGTTGCCGTCGCCAATGTGGCCGAACCAGACGATTTCGAAGTCCGGGTAGTGTTCGCCGACGATCGCGTCGATTTCCTTCAGGAACGCCGGGACTTTTGACACGGTGACCGAAATGTCGTTTTTGTACGGCGTCCAGTGGGAGATCGTTTCAGAGATGTATTCGCGCAGTTTCCAGAGGTTCTGCAACTGGGTTTCGCTCTGGCTCATCACGCCGTCCAGCACCCAACCCTGCTCGACGCAGTGTTCGAAGGTTTCCAGCGCGTGGTTGGCCACTTCTTCGGTGGTCGCTTCGAATTCCAGCAGCGCGTAGAACGGGCAGTCGGTTTCAAACGGCGCAGGTACGTCCCCGCGCCCCATGACCTTGGCCAGGGCTTTGTCGGAGAAGAATTCGAACGCGGTCAGGTCGAGTTTGCTCTGGAATGCGTGCAATACCGGCATGATCGAGTCGAAGTCGGTGGTACCCAGCACCATCGCGGTGAGGTTTTTCGGCGCACGGTCCAGGCGCATGGTCGCTTCGACCACAAAACCCAAGGTGCCTTCGGCGCCGATGAACAGCTGACGCAGGTCATAGCCGGTGGCGTTCTTGATCAGGTCGCGGTTCAATTCCAGCAGATCACCCTTACCGGTGACCACCTTCATGCCGGCCACCCAGTTGCGGGTCATGCCGTAGCGAATAACCTTGATCCCGCCGGCATTGGTGCCGATATTGCCGCCAATCTGGCTCGAACCTGCAGAAGCGAAGTCCACCGGATAGTACAGGCCCTTTTCTTCGGCGACGTTCTGCAGGTGCTCGGTGACTACGCCCGGTTGGCATACCGCCGTGCGATCGGTGAGGTTTACGTCGAGAATCTGGTTCATATAGTCGAAGGAGACGACGACTTCGCCATTGGCGGCCACCGCAGCGGCGGACAGCCCGGTGCGACCGCCGGACGGCACCAGCGCGACCTTGCGTTCATTGGCCCAGCGGACAATGGCCTGGACCTGTTCGGTGGTCTTGGGGAACACGATGGCGGTCGGGGCCGGGGCGAAGTGCTTGGTCCAATCCTTGCCGTAAGCGTTCAGGGAGTCGGCATCGGTCAGCACCTTGCCAGGCTCAACCAGGGTCTTCAGCTCTTCAATCAAGGCAGGATTGGTCATCGACAGAACTCTCGAACAATTCATGGTCATCCTGAGAACGCTTCACGTCGCAGGAATGAGTGTTTAGCGGGGTGCGTATGCTAGCATACCGACCCCGCAGCATAGTGCCGAAAGGCAATTCTGCGGCGACGGCTTTCCTGCCGTCCGGGTCAGCGTCTGCTGGCTATTTCCTGCCATTTTTCTCCGGGATACAGGTTTACGCAGATGAGCAAGACTTCTCTCGATAAGAGCAAGATCAAGTTCCTTCTTCTCGAAGGCGTCCACCAATCGGCTGTCGACGTTCTCAAGTCGGCTGGCTACACCAGCATCGAGTACCTCACCGGTTCTCTGCCGGAAGCCCAGCTGAAGGAAAAGATCGCTGATGCTCACTTCATCGGCATTCGCTCCCGCACTCAACTGACCGAAGAGATCTTCGATCACGCGAAGAAGCTCGTGGCGGTAGGGTGTTTCTGCATCGGCACCAACCAGGTTGACCTGAACGCTGCCCGCGAACGCGGTATCGCGGTGTTCAACGCACCGTACTCCAACACTCGCTCCGTTGCCGAGCTGGTGCTGGCCGAAGCGATTCTGTTGCTGCGCGGCATCCCTGAGAAGAACGCTTCCTGCCACCGTGGCGGCTGGATCAAGAGCGCAGCCAACTCCTTCGAAATCCGTGGCAAGAAGCTCGGCATCGTCGGTTACGGCTCGATCGGTACTCAATTGTCGGTCCTGGCTGAAGGCCTGGGCATGCAGGTGTACTTCTACGACACCGTGACCAAGCTGCCACTGGGCAATGCAACCCAGGTCGGCAACCTGCACGAGCTGCTGGGCATGTCCGACATTGTCACCCTGCACGTTCCGGAAACCGCTGCGACCCAGTGGATGATCGGCGAGAAAGAAATCCGCTCCATCAAGAAGGGCGGCATCCTGATCAACGCGGCTCGCGGCACCGTGGTCGAACTGGACGCCCTGGCGGACGCGATCAAGGACAAGCACCTGATCGGCGCGGCCATCGACGTATTCCCGGTGGAGCCACGCTCCAACGACGAAGAGTTCGAAAGCCCGCTGCGTGGCCTGGACAATGTGATCCTGACCCCGCACATCGGCGGCTCCACCGCTGAAGCGCAAGCCAACATCGGTCTGGAAGTGGCAGAGAAACTGGTCAAGTACAGCGACAACGGTACTTCGGTGTCGTCGGTGAACTTCCCGGAAGTGGCTTTGCCGGCTCACCCTGGCAAGCACCGTCTGCTGCACATCCACGAGAACATTCCGGGTGTGATGAGCGAGATCAACAAGGTCTTCGCCGAAAACGGCATCAACATTTCCGGTCAGTTCCTGCAGACCAACGAGAAAGTCGGTTACGTGGTGATCGACGTCGACGCCGATTACTCGGAAATCGCCCAAGAGAAGCTGCAGCACATCAACGGCACCATTCGTTGCCGTGTGTTGTTCTGATCGCGACTCGATCGACAAAAAAGGAGACCTTCGGGTCTCCTTTTTCATGGGCGCTACTAACGTTACTTGACGTTGACCGTGATCTTCTCAGAGACGATCGGCGGATCGAAGGCCATATGGTTCATGTCGCCCAACTCCAACTGCAAGGTGTGCTTGCCCGGTGTCAGCGTCAGCTCGGTTTCTGTCTGCGCCTTGCCAAAATGAACGTGATTGGCATCTGCCGGGATGACTGCACCTGCTGCGACTACATCCTTGGCATCGACCAACAAATGGTGGTGGCCAGTATTCTTGGTGGTATCGCCCGCTGGCGCCAACGCAACGTTCTCAACAGCGAATTTGATTTTGAACGTTTGCGGGACCGTCCCACCATCCTTAGGAGAAACGATGGACACTTCAGCACCCTTGGGTGCCGGCGTAGCCGCACTGGCCAGCACCGAAACGCCCATCAACAGGCCAGCCAATGCCGCTCGTGACATAAAGGTTTTCATTCTCTTCTCCAGTTTTTTCGTAAAATCCGCGTAGCCATGACAACTTCACGGCCTTTCGTTGTCGAAGGCACCGACAACCATAGCAAAGCGAGCCTGAACCAGCGCATCGCGATAAATGTATTCAAAGGAGTGACCATGCGCTTTTTGCCTGGCCTGATCTGTCTGCTACCCCTTTTGAGCCCTTTGGCTCATGCCGAACTGATTGACGATGTAAACGACCGCGGCGAATTGCGCATTGCCCTTGAGGCTAATACACCGCCCTTCAATTTCAAGGACGACGGCCAACTCAGTGGCTTCGAAGTCGAGTTGGGTCAACTGCTGGCCAATGAACTGGATGTGCGGGCCGACTTTGTCGTGACCGACTCCAGCGATCTGTTGACCGGCGTTGAAAGCGGCAAGTACGACATCGCCATCAATCACATAACAGAGACCCCGGCGCTCAAGGATCGTTTCGACTTCAGCGAACCTTACCTTCACACCGATGCGCATTTGATCGCGCAGAAAGACGAGCCGCCACGCTCCATCCTGTTGGTGCAGTCGCTGACAGAAGAAAAGCCCAAAGCAGCCCCGGCCGAGAACCTGGCAATTCCGTTTCAGAAGGGCAACCCGGCGTTTCATGCCAGCCTGGAGAATGCATTGCAGCGGATCAAGGCCGATGGGCGGCTGGAGGCATTGGAGAAAAAATGGTTCGAGGCGGAAACGAGCGTAGCGCCCAACCCCTGACTCACTCATAACCTGAAGTGACAAAAAACCTGTGGGAGCGGGCTTGCCCGCGATGGCGGTCTTACATTCAACATTGATGTTGGATGTTATGGCCTCATCGCGGGCAAGCCCGCTCCCACATTGGTTTTGTGACGGGCGTTAGTCCAGGGTTGTCAGCGCTGCCGCCGCTTGAGGCAACTCCAGTTCGCTGAAAACTTGCACACCATGGCGCTTGAGCAACGCCGCTGTCACGCCTTCACCGCTGACCTTCACACCACTGAACGTGCCGTCATAGGTCAACAGGTTGCCGCAGGATGGGCTGTTGGCCTTGAGCACGGCGATGCGGATGTCGTGTTTCTGCACCAGCTCCAGCGCCTGAAAAGCCCCCGAAAGAAACTGCGCGCTGACATCCTCGCCGTCGGTGGTGATCACCGCGGCCTGCCCCTCCAGCACTTCACCACCCTGCCCGCCCGGGATTTCCGCCGCCGCGCGTGGCGTCGGCAAGCCACCGGCAACTTCCGGACACAACGGCACGACCCGACCTTCGTCGAGCCACTGTTGAAGCTGATCGAACGGCCCGCTGGCCCCGCCGTCGTAACGCACGCGATGGCCGAGCAGGCAGCGGCTTACCAGAATTTTCTGCATGATCAGAACGGCTCGTTGCCACGGCGCCGGAACCAGCCGGTCAACGACAGGCGATCCCGCGTCGCGGGCAGGACTTCGTGGGGCACTTCGCCCGACAGGAACACCACCAGGCATCCGCCGGTGGGCACCACATCGTATTCGACGCCTTCCTTGAGGTACATGCGCAACTGACCGCCGTGTTCCGGCAGCCAGGCGTCGTTGAGGTAAACCACCGCCGAGACCATGCGTCGATCATCGTCGCGGAAGCGGTCGACATGCTTGAGGTAGAAAGCGCCGGGCGGGTACAGCGCGAAATGGCTTTCGAAGTCTTCAAGGCCCAAATACAACCCGCGATTCATCGCCTCGCGCAGGCTGTCCATCAGCTGCAGATAGCTGTCGCACGCCAGAGCCTGACCCGGTTCGATCCACTGGATTCGGTCACCGCGAATCCCCTCGCGAATCTCCGATGTCGGCCCGCGCCCCACGGCGGCCGGGGCCAATTCACCCTCGGCAGCACGTTTACGGCACTCAGCCGCCAGTTCTTGGGTCAGACCCAAAGGCAGGAAAATATTCTGCTGCGACCAGCCGTGTTCAGCCAGGTCGTCGACGATACGTAACAGCAGCGGGTGATCAGAGGGTATTGGCATGGCGCGCATAGTATTCCTGTGCCGGAAAATCCGACAGAGCCACGCGGCGGCTTGATACGAATTCTCGACAAGTCCGTATGCCGCACGGAGAATAGTCGCCTGCTGACAGGAGTCCCTATGCGCCGTTTGCTTTTCTCACTGCTGATGTTCTGCGTTTTGCCCGCTTGGGCAGACGGCCACGACCAGTTGTACAAGGTCGCCGGCTGGCCAGAACAACGCGCGCATTTCAGCGATGCCCTTTCAGCCGCTCAACAGCGTTACCAGAACAGTCTGCCACCCGCCGTGTTCCAGGCGCTGGTGAACAACAGCAATCAGCGCTTTGCCCCGCAAGCGGTGGACCAGCGCGCCGAAGCGCAACTGCGTAAAACCCTCGCCGATCCGAAGCCTGCACTGACCTTCTTCCAGTCGCCGCTGGGCAAGAAAATCGTGGCTGCCGAGTTGCTGGCGACCCGTCGTGATCAGTTGGCGAAGAACGCCAAAGGCCTGCCGAAGATTGAGGCCAGCGACAGCCGTACGCTGATCATCGGCCACCTCGCCCAGGCCTTGCCCGCGCGCGAGGCCGGCGCGGAAGTCAGCCTGGCGATTGCCGGTGTCGCGGCCGACAGCCTGAGCTCGATGATCCCCGGCCTGCTCGGTGGCGGTCAGGCGCAGGGGTTGTTGAACGGTCAGCGTCAGCGCTTGATGGACCAGATCGGCAGCGACCTCAACAACACCTTGTTGTATGTCTATCGCGACCTGTCGGATAACGAGCTTGAGGAGTTTGCTACCTTTGCCGAGTCGGCGGAAGGCAAGGCGTATTACCAGGCGGCGTTGGCGGCGATTCGGGCGGGGTTGGCGGTGGGGCAGAATCCTTCGAATCCTA
>NZ_JAVLRV010000003.1:348274-371917 GCF_055803035.1 Pseudomonas sp. 300
GTATCGATCACAAAATGGTGGCATAACACCAATCACTGTGGGAGCGAGCCTGCTCGCGATGAGGCCCGAAAACTCGCTAAAGATTCCGGCCTTTGATCCGCTTGCTCAAAAACCCGAAATACTCCCCGCGCAACGCCACGGTCTCATTCGCCAAATGATGCCGCGCCTCAGGCAACATCAACACTTGCGGCCGATCGAACTTGGCTTTCAACACCTCAAGGTTGTGCTGCCAATCCACTGTCATGTCTGCCTGCCCTTGCACGATCAGTGGCCGCCGAGTGCTGTCCGGCGCGGCTTCGATGCGTTTGATCCAGCGCGCCAGCGCGCCGACCCAGGCCGTGGGCAAGCGCAACGGTTGCAGCGGGTCGGCTTGCAGGAACGGCAGGAAATCCGGGTCGTTGGAGTTTTCGCTGAAGCGTCGGGCGATGGCTTTGACGAACGGCCTGAGCAGGTAATAACTGAGCTGTGACCAGCCCCAGGCCCGCGGCCTCACCAGCGGCGACAACAGGATCACCTGACCCTGGGCCGGACTGCTCGTCCCGGCGTTGAGCACATGGTCGATCACGATGGCGCCACCGGTGCTCTGCCCGCACAGGTGCCACGGCTGCGGCAGGTCGAGGGATTTCGCCTCGGCGAACAACCCTTGCAGCGTGTCCTGATACTCCGCGAAATCCTTGATGCTCGCCCGTTCGCCGCTGGACAGACCATGCCCCGGCAAGTCGCAGGCGATCACCGCAAAATCCTGATCCAGCGCCCACTCGATCACATGCCGGTAAAGCCCGGTGTGATCGTAGAAGCCGTGAAACACGAACAACGTCGCCTTTGCCCGCTCCGGCCACCACACCTGGCTGACCACGTCATAAGCATCCACCTCAAAACGTCCAAGGCCTCTGCGTAGCTGACGCGCCGGAAAATCCAGACCGTAGAACCGCTGATACGCCTGCGCCTCCACGGACAGCGGCTGCCACTCGGCCAAAGGCCGCAGGCTGGCACGCAAATGATCAGGGGCGAAAGTGGCAGACATGGGCAATTCCAGAGCACGAAGCGGACTTTGTAAGCCTGCGATATTCATCTGTCGCGGCAAGCATGGCAAGCTGGGCGACCTTCGAGGATCGACACCCATGCGTTCGCCCTACCGCACCCCACTGCTTGCCTGCCTGCTCACCCTCGTGTGCGCCGGTGTTTTGTGGGCCGCTTACGACTGGTTTCAAGGACGCTACCTGCGGGCGTTCAGCGAGCACACGGCGGTGTTTTCCGGCGACCCATTGCACCTGCCCGACAACCTCGCCGGCCCCGGCGCCATTCGCCTGGTGCATTTCTGGGACCCGGCCTGCCCGTGCAACGTCGGCAATCAGCAACACCTGAGCGAACTGGTCGAGCAGTACGGGCCGCAGGGCGTCGAGTTTTATGCGGTACAAAAACCCGGCAGCCACGGCCAGTTGCCGAGCACCCTGAGCAGCCTGAAAACCATCAGTGTCCTCCCAGGCTCGGAACAAATCCCCGCCAGCCCGGCCGTGGCGATCTGGGACCGCAGCGGCAAACTCGCCTACTTCGGCCCTTACAGCGAAGGCCTGACCTGCAATTCGAACAACAGCTTTATCGAGCCTATCCTGCAAGCGTTAAACGCGGGGCGCGCGGTGAATGCCACGCACACATTGGCGGTCGGGTGTTACTGCCCGTGGCCGGTCGATACGACGAAGTAGGGACAAACACGGCAACAAGAATCCCTCCTACGGGTGATGGGCCGATGTGGCGGCTCGTGTTAAACAGTGACGCCAGGGAATTGCTGCCACTCATAACAAGAACAAGGAATCTCCATGAAACGTCTCCTGACTGCGCTTGCTCTGCTGATTGTCGTGCTCGCCGCCGGCGCCGGCTGGTACGTCTACAGCAAGCAGCCGACACGCCAGGGCATGGTTGAACTGCAACACCTGCAAGGCTCCGTCACCGTCCGTTACGACGAGCGCGGCATCCCGCACATCCGCGCCGAAAACGAAACCGACCTGTACCGCGCCCTCGGCTATGTGCACGCCCAGGATCGGCTGTTCCAGATGGAAGTCCTGCGCCGCCTCGCCCGCGGGGAACTGGCCGAAGTACTGGGCCCGAAACTGCTCGACACCGACAAACTGATGCGCAGCCTGCGCATTCGCGAGCGCGCCGAAACCTACCTGGCGAATATGGACAAACAGTCGCCGGCCTTCATTGCCATGCAAGCCTATCTGGACGGCATCAACCAGTATCAGGACAGCCATGCAAAACCTGCGGAATTCGATGTCCTGGGCATTCCAAAGCGCCCGTTCACCGCGCAGGACACCATCAGCATCGCCGGTTACATGGCCTACAGTTTTGCCGCGGCGTTTCGCACTGAACCGTTGCTGACGTACGTGCGCGACCAGTTGGGCGCCGAGTACCTGAACGTCTTCGATCTCGACTGGCAGCCCAAAGGCGTTCTGGCGAACAACCGCAGCAGCACCCCACCGCCCCTCGCCAGTGCCGACTGGAAAGACCTCAATGCCCTCGCCCGCCTGAGCGAACAGGCCCTGGCGGACAACGGTTTGCCGCAATTCGAGGGCAGCAACGCCTGGGTCGTCGCGGGCAATCGGACCAAAAGCGGCAAGCCGCTGCTGGCCGGTGATCCGCATATCCGCTTTTCCGCGCCGGCGGTGTGGTACGAAGCGCAACTTTCGGCGCCGGGCTTCGAGCTCTACGGCCACTATCAGGCGTTGATGCCCTTTGCCTCGCTGGGGATGAACCGCGACTTCGGCTGGAGCATCACCATGTTCCAGAACGACGACCTCGACCTGATCGCCGAGAAGGTCAACCCGGACAACGCCAACCAGGTCTGGTATCGCGGCAAGTGGGTGGACATGGTCACCAGCGAACAGCAGATCGCGGTCAAGGGTCAGCCGCCGGTGAAGTTGCTGCTGCGCCAGTCGCCGCACGGGCCGATCGTCAACGATGCGCTGGGCAACAGCGTCGGCAAAACACCCATCGCCATGTGGTGGGGGTTTCTCGAAAGCCAGAACCCGATCCTTGAAGGCTTCTACCAGCTCAACCGCGCCGACACCCTGGCCAAGGCGCGCAGTGCCGCCGCCAAGGTCCAGGCGCCGGGCCTGAACATCGTCTGGGCCAACGCCAAGGGCGACATCGGCTGGTGGGCGGCGGCGCAACTGCCGAAACGTCCGTCGGGTGTGCGGCCGTGGTTCATCCTCGACGGCAGCAGTGCCGAAGCGGACAAGGACGGCTTCTACCCGTTCAGCGCCAACCCGCAGGAAGAGAACCCGGCGCGGGGCTACATTGTCTCGGCCAACTTCCAGCCCGTGTCGCCGACCGGTATGGAGATTCCCGGTTACTACAACCTCGCGGATCGGGGTCAGCAGCTCAATCGCCAGCTCGGCGACAAGTCCGTGAAGTGGGATCTGGAGGCCAGCCAGAAGCTGCAACTGGGCACTACCACCGCCTACGGCCCGCGTTTGCTCGCGCCGTTGTTACCGGTGCTGCGTGAGGTGGTGAGCGATCCGGCCGAACTGAAACTGGTGGAACAACTGGCCCAGTGGACCGGCGATTACCCGCTGGATTCCACCAGCGCCACGCTGTTCAACCAGTTCCTGTTCAACCTGGCTGACGCGACGATGCACGATGAACTGGGCAACGATTTTTTCGAGACGTTGCTGTCGACTCGGGTGATCGACGCTGCGCTGCCGCGTCTGGCGGCGAACGCTGACTCGCCATGGTGGGACAACCGCAACACCCTCGGCAAGGAAACCCGTGCCGACACGGTCAAGGTGGCGTGGCAAGCGAGCCTCACCCACCTCAAGAGCACGCTGGGTGCGGATTTCACGCAATGGCAGTGGGGAAAGGCGCACACGCTGACCCATGGTCATCCGCTGGGGCAGCAGAAGCCGTTGGACCGGATTTTCAATGTCGGGCCGTTCGCGGCGCCGGGCACGCACGAGGTGCCGAACAACCTCTCGGCCAAGATCGGCCCCGCGCCATGGCCGGTGACTTATGGGCCGTCGACCCGACGCCTGATCGACTTCGCCGACCCGGCGCATAGCCTGACCGTCAACCCGGTGGGCCAGAGTGGTGTGCCGTTTGACCGGCACTTTGAGGATCAGGCGGAAGCGTATATCGAAGGGGTGTACTTCCAGGCGCATCTCAATGATGAGGAAGTGTCGGCGAATACGCGCAGTACGTTGAAGCTATTGCCGGCGCGCAGTGCTCAGTAGATTTGTACTGACTGGACTGACCTCATCGCTAGCTGGCTAGCTCCCACAGTGGTCCTGTGCACGCAGCTCCATTGTGGGAGCTAGCCTGCTAGCGATGAGGCCCGAGAGAACAACACAACTGCATGACTCAAACCATCGCCGCAAAATTCAACCTGAACTGCTGCGGCGTCACCCCCAACCGGCGATTGAACACGCTGCGCATATGCTGGGCATCGCGAAACCCGCACTGATACGCCACCGTCTTCAACGGCGCGACGGTGCTTTCGAGCATCACCCGCGCCGCATCCACCCTCGCCCGCTCGACGAATTCCGCCGGGGTGATTTTCGCCTCTTTGGCAAACACCCGGGAAAAGTTGCGGGCGCTCATGTTCGCAGCGTTAGCCAGGTCGGCGATGGTCAGGTCGCCCGTCAGGTTGGCCAGCACGTAATGCTGAACCATCGCCACCGCCGACGTCGGCTCAGCGTGGGGCGTGAGGAACGGACTGAACTGCGATTGCCCGCCCGAGCGCTGCGTGAACACCACCAGACGCTTGGCCACGCTGAGCGCCACTTCCGGCCCATGATCACGGGCCAACAAGTACAACGACAGATCGATCCCCGCCGTGACCCCGGCCGAGGTGTAGAGCTCGCCATCCTGCACGTACAACCGATCCGCTTCGACCCGCGTCGAAGGGCACAACGCCGCGAGCGCAGCGGCATCGCCCCAATGAGTCGTCACCGTCCGTCCCTCGAGCAATCCTGCTCGGGCGAGCATGAACGCACCGTTGCAGATCGAGCCGAATCGTTGCGCCAACGCGCTGGCATCACGCAGCCAGGCATCGAAGGCAGGGCCGAAATTCATGAACGGCAGCTGCGGACCGCCGGCCACCAGCAACAAGTCGTACACCCCCAGCGCCTCGCTGAAATGCCGATGGGCGTTGAGCGACAAACCGTTGGAACAGGGCATCACTCCACGTTCGACGCCAATCACCTCCAGCCGATAGTGATCTTCCGGTGCCAGGAAACGATTGGCCTCGGAAAACACATCCATGGGGCCGGTGACGTCCAGGGACTGAACGCCGGCGAAGACCACGATGGCAACGGTTTTACTCATGGCAAGAACGCCCTCAATGACACCGAATGCACGCAACCTTTGTAGGAGCCAGCTTGCTGGCTCCTACAGGTGTGCGCAGGACTCCAACCGTAGCCAATCCACGCCCAACAAGCGAGGTTGGCGCGATATGCATGCTCATTGGCAAGGATTGCAGCCATGGATCGATTGTCCGGT
The DNA here is from genome assembly GCF_055803035.1 of Pseudomonas sp. 300. Lineage (NCBI taxonomy): Bacteria > Pseudomonadati > Pseudomonadota > Gammaproteobacteria > Pseudomonadales > Pseudomonadaceae > Pseudomonas > Pseudomonas sp. 300. The sequence goes on from NZ_JAVLRV010000003.1 coordinate 353,771, forward strand.
TTTGCGGTGGGGAACAGACTTGTTTCATCAGCGCCGCCACGGCGTTCCCCATGAGGACAGCACCATGAGCAGCACCATCGCCGGTATCAAAATCCCTGACAGCGCACTGGCCCGGGCCACCACGGAATACATTCGCGACGTCGAATCCGACCTGCTTTACCACCACTCGCGCCGGGTGTTTCTGTTCGGCGCGTTGAGCGGCGAACGCAAGCAACTGGCCTACAACCCGGAGCTGTTGTACGTCGGCGCGATGTTCCATGACCTGGGTCTGGTGGAAGGTCATCGCACGGATGAAGAGCGCTTCGAAGTCGATAGCGCCAATGCCGCCAAAGCGTTTCTCAAACCTTATGGACTCAGCGACGACGATGTCGAGCAGGTGTGGTTGTCGATTGCCCTGCACACCACTCCGGGCGTGCCGCAACACCTGCGCCCTAACGTCGCGCTGGTCACCGCCGGGGTTGAAATGGACGTGCTGGGTATCGACTACGCCGCGTTCCCCACCGTGCAGCGTGAGGCGGTGGTGCATGCGCATCCACGGGGTGAAGGGTTCAAGGAATGCATTTTGTGTGCGTTCGCCAACGGCTTCAAACACAAGCCGGACACCACGTTCGGTACGGTGAATGCGGATGTGCTGGTGGACAGTGAGCCAGGGTTCAAGCCGATGAACTTCGTCGAGATCATCCGCAAGTCGCCTTGGGTTTCCTGAACATCAAAAAACCTGTGGGAGCGAGCTTGCTCGCGATGAGGCCATCACGATCAACATCAATGTTGAATGACAGTCCGCTATCGCGAGCAAGCTCGCTCCCACATGGGATCTGGAGTGGCCACTTATTCGTGGCCAACCCTCAAGCCGCTTCCGGCGCCTGCTGTGCGCGACGCACGTCCGGTTGCTTCCACGAATCCGCAGCGCTTTCTTCGATGGCCTGCTGAATCGCACGCTTGCGGCTTTCTTCGGCGCGACGGCTGAAGAACCAGACCAGGAAGGTCATCAGCGACACCGCCAGCAGAATCAGACTGGCCACAGCGTTGATCTCGGGCTTCACGCCCAGACGCACCGCCGAGAACACTTCCATCGGCAAGGTCGTCGACCCCGGACCCGACACGAAGCTGGCCAACACCAGGTCATCCAGCGACAGGGCGAACGACATCATGCCGCCCGCGCCCAGCGACGGGGCGATCATCGGGATGGTGATCAGGAAGAACACCTTCCACGGCCGCGCGCCAAGGTCCATGGCCGCTTCTTCGATGGACAGGTCCAGCTCACGCAAGCGCGCCGACACCACCACCGCCACATACGCCGCACAGAACGTGGTATGGGCGATCCAGATGGTGACGATGCCGCGTTCCTGTGGCCAACCGATCATCTGCGCCATGGCCACGAACAGCAGCAACAGCGACAGACCGGTGATCACTTCGGGCATGACCAGCGGCGCGGTGACCAGGCCGCCGAACAGCGTGCGGCCCTTGAAGTGGGTGATACGGGTCAGGACGAACGCCGCCAATGTCCCCAGCGCCACCGCCGCAATCGCGGTGTAGCAGGCGATTTCCAGCGAACGCACCACCGAACCCATCAGTTGGGTGTTGTCCATCAGGCCGACGTACCACTTAATCGACCAGCCGCCCCACACCGTCACCAGTTTCGAGGCGTTGAACGAGTAGATCACCAGGATCAGCATCGGCGCGTAGATAAACAGCAAGCCCGCGATCAGCATGAAACTCGAGAAACGGAAGCGCTTCATTCTTTACCCTCCATTTCCTTGGCCTGACTGCGGTTGAACAGGATGATCGGCACAATCAGGATCGCCAGCATCACCACCGCCAGGGCAGACGCCACCGGCCAGTCGCGGTTGTTGAAGAATTCTTGCCAGAGCACTTTACCGATCATCAGGGTTTCCGGACCGCCGAGCAGTTCCGGGATCACGAACTCGCCCACCACCGGAATGAACACCAGCATGCAACCGGCGACGATACCGTTCTTGGACAGCGGAATGGTGATCTTCCAGAAGCTGTTGAACGTGCTTGAACCGAGGTCGGACGCCGCTTCCAGCAGACTGCTGTCGTGCTTCACCAGGTTGGCGTAGAGCGGCAGGATCATGAACGGCAGGTACGAATAAACCACGCCGATATACACGGCCAGGTTGGTGTTGAGGATCTGCAGCGGCTCGTCGATCCAGCCCATGGTCATCAGGAAACCATTGAGCAGACCGTTGTTGCTGAGGATGCCCATCCACGCATAAACGCGGATCAGGATCGCGGTCCAGGTCGGCATCATGATCAGCAGCACCAGCACCGTTTGCATCTCTTTACGGGCACTGGCAATGGCGTAGGCCATCGGATAACCGATCAGCAGGCAGAGGGTGGTACTGATCAGCGCCATCTTCAACGAACCGAGGTAGGCAGCGATGTACAACTCGTCGCCGGCCAGCATCGCGTAGTTGCCGAGGTTGAGTAGCACCTGCAGCTTCTGGTCAACGAAGTTGTAGATCTCGGTGTACGGCGGAATGGCCACGTCGGCTTCGGCGAAGCTGATCTTCAGGACGATGAAGAACGGCAGCATGAAGAACAGGAACAGCCAGATGAACGGAACCCCGATGACCAGCTGACGGCCACCGGGAATTATTCGATTGAGGCGGCGTTTGAATTTGCGCATGTTCATGAGCGAAGTACCACGCCGCTGTCGTCTTCCCAATACACGTAAACCTGGTCACCCCAGGTCGGGCGCTGGCCACGGCGCTCGGCGTTGGCGACAAACGACTGGACGATTTTGCCGCTCGGCAGCTCGACGTAGAACACCGAGTGACCGCCGAGGTAGGCGATGTCATGCACCTTGCCGCTGGACCAGTTGTATTCGCAGGTCGGCATGGTCGGGGTCACCAGCAGTTTTTCCGGACGGATCGCGTAGGTCACCGACTTGTCCTGCACCGAGGTGCTGATGCCGTGCCCCACGTAAATCTGCCGGTCCAGGTCCTTGCAGGTGATGATGGCGTGACCTTCGGCGTCATCGATCACTTCACCGTCGAAGATGTTGACGTTGCCGATGAACTCGCAGACCAGACGGCTGGTCGGGGTTTCGTAGATGTCGATCGGGCTGCCGATCTGGGCGATCCAGCCCAGGTGCATGATCGCGATGCGCTCGGCCATGGTCATGGCCTCTTCCTGGTCGTGGGTCACCATGACGCAGGTTACGCCGACGCGCTCGATGATCTCGACCAGCTCCAGCTGCATCTGCGAACGCAGCTTCTTGTCCAGCGCACCCATCGGTTCGTCGAGCAGCAACAGCTTCGGCCGCTTGGCCAGCGAACGCGCCAGGGCAACACGCTGACGCTGGCCACCGGACAACTGATGCGGCTTGCGCTTGGCGTATTGCGTCATCTGCACCAGCTTGAGCATGTCCGCGACACGGGCATCGACTTCAGCGGCGGGGATTTTGTCCTGCTTGAGACCGAAGGCGATGTTCTGCGCCACCGTCATGTGCGGGAACAAGGCATAGGACTGGAACATCATGTTGATCGGCCGCTCGTACGGCGGCATGTCGGTGATGTCTACGCCATCGAGGAAAATGCGCCCCTCCGTGGGCCGTTCGAAGCCTGCGAGCATGCGCAGCAACGTGGATTTGCCCGATCCCGAACCGCCGAGCAGGGCGAAAATCTCGCCTTTCTTGATTTCCAGGGACACATCGTCCACGGCAATCGTCTCGTCGAACTTCTTCGTGACCCGGTCGATTTTGACCAGCACCTGTTTAGGTGACTGGTCGCCCTCGAGGGCTTTCTTATAGGCGCCGGAGGCAACTGCCATTTACGAAACTCCCAGAAAAAAAGAGTGCAGTTCGCTCAAGGTGAGCCAACCTTGGATAGTTTGAGCCTTGAAGCTATTTACCCGACTTGACCTTGGTCCAGCTGCGGGTCATCAAACGTTGAATGTTTGGTGGTAACTCGACCGACACATACGTCTTGTCGAGGACGGCTTGCGGTGGATAAACCGACTCGTCGGTGCGGATGGACTGCTCCATCAGCTTGTCCGAGCCTGGGTTGGGGTTCGCATAGCCAACAGAATCGCTGACCTGTGCGATCACCTCGGGTTTCAACAAATAGTTGATGAACGCATGGGCCTCTTTGACGTTGCTCGAATCCTTCGGAATCGCGAGCATGTCGAACCACAGCGCACCGCCCTCTTTGGGAATGGTGTAGGCGATGTTCACGCCTTTCTTCGCTTCAGCCGCACGGTTGCGGGCCTGGAACATGTCGCCGGAGAAACCGATGGCGATACAGATGTCGCCGTTGGCCAGGTCCGCGATGTATTTGGAGGAGTGGAAGTAGGTCACGTAAGGCCGAACTGCCAGCAACTTGGCTTCGGCCTTTTTGTAATCTTCGGGGTTGGTGCTGTTGGCGTTCAGGCCCATGTAGTTGAGGACCGTCGGCATCATTTCATCGGCGGAGTCGAGGAACGCCACGCCGCAACTTTGCAGCTTCTTGATGTTCTCCGGCTCGAATACCGCCGCCCAGGAATCGATCTTGTCGACACCCAGCACAGCCTTGATCTTGTCGACGTTGTAACCGATGCCGTTGGTGCCCCACAGGTACGGCACGGCGTACAGGTTGCCCGGATCGTTTTGCTCCAGACGCTTGAGCAGCACCGGGTCGAGGTTCGAGTAGTTCGGCAACTTCGACTTGTCGAGTTTCTGGAAAGCGCCGGCCTTGATCTGCTTGCCGAGGAAGTGGTTGGACGGCACGACCACATCGTAGCCGGTACGCCCGGCCAACAACTTGCCTTCCAGGGTTTCGTTGGAATCGAACACGTCATAGACCGGTTTGATGCCGGTCTCTTTCTGGAAGTCGGCCAGGGTGGTCTCGCCGATGTAATCCGACCAGTTATAAATATGCACCGTGCCGGCGGCCTGGACACTGACAGCCAGTGTCAGTCCGGCACCGACCAGCAATGCATTGCGTAGCAAAGAAAAAATAGGCAAGTGGAGGTCCTCTAAAATTAGTTGGGCCCAAGTTGCCCCGCGTTACATGACAGTCGTAGCTGCCCAGCAACAAAACCGGCGCGCAACTTACCCTCGAAAAACCGTTCCAGCAAAACTTTCTGTCATTTAATTACACCTGCTGCCATCACCGCGCAGGCGACGACAACAGGTTGTTACCTCAAACCGGCTTATTTACCCGACTTGATCTTGGTCCAGCTGCGAGTCAGGATCCGCTGGGTCGCGGCCGGCAAGTCGGCGATCGCGTACAGCTTGGCCAACACGTCCGCTGGCGGGTAGATGCCTGGATCATCGGTGATTTCTTTTTCGACCAATGGGGTGGCGGCCGCGTTACCGTTCGGGAAGCGCACGGCGTTGGTGATTTCAGCCATGATTTCCGGCTTCTGCAGGAAGGTCATGAACTTGTAGGCGCCCTCGACGTTTTCGGCATCTTTAGGGATGGCGACCATGTCGTAGAAGCTGCCCGCACCTTCTTTCGGAATGTTGTAGCTGACTTTCACTTTGTCACCGGCTTCAGCCGCACGGGACTTGGCCTGGTAGATGTCACCCGAGTAACCCACGGCTACGCAGATGTTGCCGTTGGCCAGGTCAGAGATGTACTTGGACGAGTGGAAGTAGCCCACCGAAGGACGAATCTTCAGGAACAGCGCTTCGGCTTCGGCCAGTTGTTTTTTGTCCTGGCTGTCGGTTGGATAGCCCAGGTAGTGCAACGCCACCGGAATCATCTCGGTTGGCGAATCGAGGAAACTGATACCGCACGATTTCAACTTCGCGGCGTTTTCAGGTTTGAACAGCAGGTCCCAGGAATTGGTCGGTGCATCGGCACCCAGTGCAGCCTTGACCTTCTCGGCATTGAAGCCGATACCGATCGAACCCCACATGTACGGGAAGGCGTGTTCGTTGCCCGGGTCGCTCACCGATACCGCTTTGAGCAGGTCAGTGTTCAGGTTCTTCCAGTTAGGCAGCTTGGACTTGTCCAGCTTCTGGTAAACGCCAGCCTTGATCTGCTTGGCCAGGAAGTTGTTCGACGGCACGACGATGTCGTAGCCGGACTTGCCTGCCAGCAACTTGGCTTCCAGGGTTTCGTTACTGTCGAAAACGTCGTACACGACTTTGATGCCGGACTCGGTTTCGAACTTCTTGATGGTGTCCGGAGCGATATAGTCGGACCAGTTATAGACGTGCAACACCTTGTCGTCCGCCTGAACCGCACTCGCCATTATGCCCATCAGGGACATGGCGAGGAGTGTCTTGCCAGCAAGCTTTTTTCCTAATGCCTTCATGCGTAATGCTCCAAATTTTTCTTTTTAGAACCACTATGTTCAGCGGCCGAACCCGGACAACGGGAACCGCGGCTAGTCTGGCAAGATCCGAGGCGGTCTTTCAAGGAAAGGCCACCCTTTAGAACTGCTCTGAGCGAAAGTTTCATGTCTCCCGCTCAGAGCCTAGCACTTAGCCCTGCAACGCACTCAGGGTCAGGTCCAGGCACTTGCGTGCCTTGGTCACCAGCTCATCGATTTCAGCCTTGGTGATCACCAGTGGCGGAGCAATGATCATGGTGTCCCCCACAGCGCGCATGATCAGGCCGTTGTCGAAGCAGAACGTGCGGCAGATCATGCCGACGCCCTTGCCTTCATAACGCTTGCGCGTGGCCTTGTCCTGAACCAGCTCGATGGCCCCCAGCAGACCGACCCCACGCACTTCCCCCACCAACGGGTGATCGTTCAGTTCCCGTAGACGCTTTTGCAAATAGGGTGCCGTTTCGGCATGAACGTGCTCGATAATTTTTTCTTCGCGCAGGATGCGGATGTTTTCCAGCGCTACCGCAGCCGCTACCGGGTGACCGGAGTAGGTGAAGCCGTGGTTGAAATCGCCCCCTTCGTTGAGCACTGCCACCACTTCGTCACGCACGATCAGGCCACCCATCGGGATGTAGCCGGACGTCAGGCCTTTGGCGATGGTCATCATGTCGGGTTTGAGGTCGTAGAAATCGCTACCGAACCACTCACCGGTGCGGCCGAAACCACAGATCACTTCGTCCGCCACGAACAGGATGTCGTACTTGGCGAGGATTTCCTTGATGCGCGGCCAGTAGGTGTCTGGCGGAATGATCACGCCGCCGGCACCCTGGATCGGTTCGGCAATAAAGGCACCGACGTTGTCCACGCCGATTTCCAGAATCTTCTCTTCCAGCTGATTGGCCGCCCACACACCGAACTCTTCCGGTGTCATGTCGCCGCCTTCACCGAACCAGTACGGCTGGGCGATGTGAACGATACCCGGGATCGGCAAGTCGCCCTGTTCGTGCATGTAGGTCATGCCACCCAGGCTCGCGCCGGCCACGGTGGAACCGTGATAACCGTTCTTGCGGCTGATGATGACTTTCTTTTTCGGCTGGCCCTTGATCGCCCAATAGTGGCGGACCATACGCAGCATGGTGTCGTTGCCTTCGGAACCGGAACCGGTGAAGAACACGTGGTTCATGCCTTCTGGCGCGATGTCGGCAATGGCCTTGGCCAGCTCGAGCACCGGCGGGTGAGCGGTCTGGAAGAACAGGTTGTAGTAAGGCAGCTCGCGCATTTGCTTGCTGGCGGCATCGGCCAGTTCATCGCGACCGTAGCCGATCGCTACGCACCACAGGCCGGCCATGCCGTCGAGGATCTTGTTGCCTTCGCTGTCCCAGAGGTAAACGCCCTTGGCGTTGGTGATGATCCGCGGGCCTTTCTCTTTCAGTTGCTTGAAGTCGCTGAACGGGGCCAGGTGGTGATCGTTGCTCAGGGTTTGCCATTCACGGGTTTGCGGGTTGTTGCTGGTCATGCGAATTCTCCTTGGAATCGGTTAGAGCGCCGCCAAAAGCAGCGGCACCCGGCGCATCAGACGGCGAAGAGCAGGAATTCCCGCTCCCAGGAGCTAATGACGCGCTTGAAGTTTTCATGCTCGGCCCGCTTGACCGCGACGTAGCCAGTGATGAATTTCTTGCCCAGGTATTTCTCGATGGTCGCGCTGTTTTCCATGCGTTCCAGCGCGTCTTCGATGGTCAGTGGCAGGCGCAGGTTGCGGCGTTCATAGCCACGCCCCACTACCGGCGCACTTGGGTTCAAGCCTTCGACCATGCCGATGTAACCGCAGAGCAGGCTCGCGGCAATCGCCAGGTACGGGTTGGCATCGGCCCCCGGCAGGCGGTTTTCCACCCGACGGTTTTGCGGCCCGGCATCCGGAACCCGCAGGCCCACGGTGCGGTTCTCTTCGCCCCACTCCACGTTCACCGGCGCCGACGTATCCGGCAGGAAGCGGCGGAACGAGTTGACGTTCGGGGCGAACAGCGGCAACAGCTCGGGGATCAGTTTCTGCAGGCCGCCGATGTGGTGCAGGAACAACTGACTCATGGTCCCGTCTTCATTGGAGAAGACGTTCTTGCCGGTCTCGATGTCGATGATGCTTTGGTGCAAGTGCATCGCGCTGCCAGGCTCGCCGGTCATGGGCTTGGCCATGAAGGTGGCCGCCACGTCGTGCTTGAGCGCGGCCTCACGCATGGTGCGCTTGAAAATCAGGATCTGGTCGGCCAGGGACAGGGCATCGCCGTGACGGAAGTTGATTTCCATCTGCGCCGTGCCGTCTTCGTGGATCAGCGTATCGAGGTCCAGCTCCTGCAGTTCGCACCAGTCGTAGACGTCTTCGAACAGCGGATCGAACTCGTTCGCCGCTTCAATGGAGAACGACTGCCGACCGATTTCCGGGCGACCGGAACGGCCAATCGGCGGTTGCAACGGGTAGTCCGGGTCGTCGCTGCGCTTGGTCAGGTAAAACTCCATTTCTGGCGCCACGATCGGCTGCCAGCCCTTGTCGGCATAGAGTTTCAACACTTTCTTGAGCACGTTGCGCGGCGACAGCTCGATCGGGTTGCCTTGCTTGTCGTAGGTGTCGTGGATCACCTGAGCGGTCGGCTCGATGGACCACGGCACCAGGTAAACCGCGTTCTGGTCGGGGCGGCAGATCATGTCGATGTCCGCCGGGTCGAGCAGTTCGTAATAGATGTCGTCTTCGACATAGTCGCCGGTCACGGTCTGCAACAGAACGCTCTCGGGCAGGCGCATGCCTTTTTCAGCAATGAACTTGTTGGTCGGCGAAATCTTGCCCCGGGTGATCCCGGTCAAGTCGGCGATCATGCATTCGACTTCTGTGATCTTGTGGTCTTTCAACCAATCGGTGAGCTGGTCGAGGTTGTTACTCATAAATGCCTCTTAGGCTGAGTTTCCTGACTCTTATAAGTCAGGCGTTGTTTGACGCACGGGCGTCGCTTGGTACAGATTGCCACTGCAATTGCCGCGCACAAATACCTGCCTCGACGATGGCAAGGGTGAACGGGCGCGTTGCAGGGCGTGCAGAATCATGAGCAGCGGCCAACACGTTGGTCGGGCCAGCTCTGTAAAACGGTTCTATATTGGAAGGACAACCCGTAAAGAGAATGTCGCAAGGACCGTCCAGAATATCGGACGGAGCCAGCCAGTCTGCCGGGGAAGGAAGAGTCGACGGCACGCCTTTGGCAACACGGGCCCTGGCGTGGACGTAACGATCGCCACTGATGTGATGAGCATGCAGACCGATCTGCCTGGGGCAGATGGCGACGCCGATTAACGGCAGGCGAGACATGAAGCACCCCGGTATTATTGCTGTTATGGGTTTGAATCGAGCTTAGCCTTGTTCATTTTTTTACACAACACCCCCGTAAAAAATACAACACGGCCCGCTCAAGCCCGCGGCAGGTAAAGTGCTCAAAGGCATAAAAACGCCCCAAAGCGCCTCAAAAAAGCCTCAAGGGCGCTTTTTTAGGGCAAAAAAGGCCTCGCTTGACTTCGGCATGCCGTTCGGGTTGACTGAAACCCGAAGAGATCAATGATTGATATTTTTAACAACAAAGGTGTTGCATCATGTCGGTACCCCCGCGTGCCGTTCAGCTTAACGAAGCGAACGCGTTCCTTAAGGAACATCCTGAGGTTCTGTACGTTGACCTTCTGATTGCGGATATGAATGGTGTGGTGCGCGGCAAGCGCATTGAACGCACCAGCCTCCACAAGGTTTACGAGAAAGGCATCAACCTGCCGGCCTCTCTATTTGCTCTGGATATCAATGGCTCGACGGTGGAAAGCACCGGCCTGGGCCTGGACATCGGCGATGCTGACCGAATCTGCTATCCAATCCCTGACACCCTGTGCAATGAGCCCTGGCAGAAGCGTCCTACCGCGCAACTGTTGATGACCATGCACGAACTCGAAGGGCAGCCGTTCTTTGCCGACCCGCGAGAAGTGCTGGCCAATGTGGTTCGCAAGTTCGACGAGATGGGCCTGACCATCTGCGCCGCGTTCGAACTGGAGTTCTACCTGATCGACCAGGAGAACGTGAACGGTCGTCCGCAACCGCCACGCTCGCCGGTGTCCGGCAAACGCCCGCACTCGACTCAGGTGTACCTGATCGACGACCTCGACGAATACGTCGACTGCCTCCAGGACATTCTGGAAGGTGCGAAAGAGCAAGGCATCCCGGCCGACGCCATCGTCAAGGAAAGTGCCCCGGCGCAGTTCGAAGTGAACCTGCACCACGTGGCCGACCCGATCAAGGCTTGCGACTACGCCGTACTGCTCAAGCGTCTGATCAAAAACATCGCCTACGACCATGAGATGGACACCACCTTCATGGCCAAGCCTTACCCGGGCCAGGCGGGCAACGGTCTGCACGTACACATTTCGATTCTTGATAAAGACGGCAAAAACATTTTTGCCAGCGAGGATCCCGAGCAGAACGCCGCACTGCGTCACGCGATCGGCGGTGTGCTCGAGACCCTGCCGGCGCAGATGGCTTTCCTCTGCCCGAACGTCAACTCCTACCGTCGTTTCGGCGCACAGTTCTACGTGCCGAACTCGCCGTGCTGGGGCCTGGACAACCGTACCGTAGCGATCCGCGTTCCAACCGGTGCCGCCGATGCCGTGCGTATCGAACACCGTGTGGCTGGCGCCGACGCCAACCCGTACCTGCTGATGGCTTCGGTCCTGGCAGGCGTGCACCACGGTCTGACCAACAAGATCGAACCCGGCGCCCCCGTGGAAGGCAACTCCTACGAGCAGAACGAGCAAAGCCTGCCGAACAACCTGCGCGATGCATTGCGCGAGCTGGACGACAGCGAAGTCATGGCCAAGTACATCGATCCGAAATACATCGATATCTTCGTGGCCTGCAAGGAAAGTGAGCTGGAGGAGTTTGAACACTCCATCTCCGACCTTGAGTACAACTGGTATCTGCATACCGTGTAAGCGGTTGCAGTAAAAAAGAACGCCGCCGGCTGATAAAGCCTGCGGCGTTTTTTTGTACTCAAATTTGTTGCGACCATTCCCCTCGACAAACAGGAATGCCCCTACGGAAACGTCGGACGCAACCTGCATAGCGGATCATTGCGCGCTCACACACTCAAGAACGCCGGGACTTGGCCGGTATTCCTTCCAGAGTGTTGAAAAACAATCATGAAAAAACAGCTATTGGCTTCAGCCATCACCCTGATCATCGCTGGCGTGTGCAACAGCGCTTGGGCAACCACCGGAAAAGCCGCTGACTGGAGCTACACCACGCCGACCGGCCCGGAAAACTGGGGCGAATTGAGCAGCGAATATAAACGCTGTACCTCCGGCCTGGCGCAATCGCCTATCGATATTCGTGATGCGATCGAGACTGAACTTGCCCCCTTGGTCTTCACCTATCAACCGGGCACCGCCACCGTTCTGAACAACGGGCATACCCTCCAGGTGTCGTCATCGGGAACTGGCAGCATCACCGTCCCCTCTGGCGACTACGCGTTCGTACAAATGCACTTCCATACGCCCAGCGAAGAAAAAATCATGGGGCGCACCTTCCCGTTAAACGCGCACCTGGTTCACCGCAACACGGCAGGCGAACTCGCGGTGGTTGCATTGCTGTTTGAAGAGGGCACACACAACCCGACGCTGGAGCCGATCCTGACAGCCATGCCCACTCAAACGGGCGGCTTGGCGACCCTGGATTCGCTGAACATTGCCGATCTTTTGCCCACAAGTCGTCACCACTATTCCTACGCGGGATCGCTGACGACTCCACCGTGTTCTGAAGGCGTGCGCTGGCATGTATTTTCCACAGTGGCGCAGCTATCCACAGCACAGCTGCAGGCTTTCCAGGCGCTTTACCCGATGAACGCACGCCCGGTTCAACCCTTGAACGGTCGTCGTGTACAAGTCGGCGGCTAAACCACTCCGACAGGAAACCCAGGCATCAGGCAGCGTACAGACAAGGTGCAATGCGCCTCGTACAATGCCCGCTGCCTTTGCAGGAGACTCCAATGACGCGCCCCGCCACCATTCGCAAACCCCGCGCCCGAAGCCAGGCCCGGATCGATTCGATACTCGATGCCGCCCGCACGCTGCTGGCCGCCGAGGGCGTGGCCAGTCTGTCGATCTACAGCGTTGCCGAACGCGCGGAAATCCCGCCCTCCTCGGTCTACCATTTTTTCGCCAGTGTCCCGGCCCTGCTCGAAGCGCTGACCGCCGACGTTCACGCTGCTTTCCGCGCCTGCCTGCAAGCGCCCATCGACCACGCCGCGCTCAACGGCTGGCGCGACCTGTCGCGGCTGGTGGAACAACGCATGCTCGACATCTACGACGAAGACGCCGCCGCCCGCCAGTTGATCCTCGCGCAGCACGGGTTGACTGAAGTCACCCAAGCCGACCGTCAGCACGACATCGAACTGGGCGATTTGATGCACAAGCTGTTCGATCATCATTTCGAACTGCCGAAGCTGCCTACAGACGTTGATGTGTTTGCCCTGGCGATGGAGCTGGGTGATCGGGTGTATGCGCGCTCGGTGCAACAGCATGGGCAGATCACGCCGCGCATGGCCGAGGAAGGGATGCGGGTATTCGACGCTTATCTGGGGCTGTATTTGCCGCCGTACCTGCCGAAGCGGGACATTCCAGCCTGAGTTCTGCGCCGACTTCACTGCCCCATCGCGAGCAGGCTCGCTCCCACATTTGATCGTCAGTGAACAGTGCATTTTGTGTACGGCACAATTCCCTGTGGGAGCGAGCCTGCTCGCGATGGCCGCACCGCCGAACTCCACTGAATCACGCGCATAAAAAACCCCGAAGGGCTAAAACCCTCCGGGGTTGTGTGCACTGCACGCGATCACAACTTGGCGATCGACACCTCGGTGGATTTCACAAACGCGATCACTTCGCTGCCGACCACCAGTTCCAGCTCTTTCACCGAGCGAGTCGTGATCACTGAAGTGACGATACCGGAAGCGGTCTGCACGTCGATTTCCGACAGCACGTCACCCAGGACGATTTCCTTGATCGAGCCTTTGAACTGGTTACGAACGTTGATGGCCTTGATAGTCATGATGTTGATTCCTGTCGTTGGATGAGGCTTGAGTTATTGAGCCCAGCGCAATTGCGTAGGCAAGGGTGAAACAGGTTCCGGTTCCGGCGGCTGGCCGGGCAGCGCGAGGACGCGATTGAGGACTTCGGTTTCCAGCGCCGCCAGCCGATGCGAACCCCGAACCCGAGGTCGCGGCAGTTCCACGTGCAGGTCGAGGCCGACTTCGCCCTCTTCGATCAGGATCACCCGATCGGCAATCGCCACCGCTTCACTGACGTCGTGGGTTACCAGCAACACGGTGAAACCGTGCTTCTGCCAAAGCCGTTCAATCAGTTGCTGCATTTCGATGCGAGTCAGGGCATCCAGGGCGCCCAGCGGCTCGTCCAGTAACAGCAAACGCGGTTGGTGGATCAGCGCGCGGGCCAGGGCCACACGTTGCTTCTGTCCACCGGATAGCGCCGCCGGCCATTCATTGGCGCGATCCGCCAGGCCGACCGACTCCAACGCTTCCAGCGCGTGTGGCCGCCAGTTGCCTGAGAGCCCGAGGCCGACGTTGTCGATGACCTTTTTCCACGGCAGCAGACGCGCTTCCTGGAACATCAGCCGGGTGTCTTCCCGTGCATCGCTCAGCGGCGCGGAGCCGGCGAGCAACTCACCGCCCGTGGGTTTGTCGAGACCGGCGAGCAAGCGCAGCAAGGTACTTTTGCCGCAACCACTGCGCCCTACAACGGCGACGAACTGGCCGGCCGGAATGTGCAGGTCAATCTCGCGCAGCACCTGCCGCGAACCGAAGGTTTTTTGCAGCGTGCGCACCACCAGCGGAATGCCGCGCAGCAGGCGTGGAGGTTGTTGAGCCGTCATGCGGCACCTCCTTTGACGACCTGATACGCCGGATGCCAGCGCAGCCACACACGTTCAAGTCCACGGGCCGCGAGATCGGCCAGTTTGCCGAGCACCGCGTACATCAGGATCGCCAGCACCACCACATCGGTCTGCAAAAACTCCCGTGCATTCATTGCCAGGTAGCCGATGCCCGCACTCGCGGAAATGGTTTCGGCGACGATCAAGGTCAGCCACATGAAGCCCAGCGCAAAACGCACGCCGACCAGAATCGAAGGCAATGCACCCGGCAGGATCACCTGACGGAACAGGCTGAAACCGGACAAGCCGTAGCTGCGCGCCATCTCCACCAGCGCCGGATCGACGTTGCGAATGCCGTGATAGGTGTTGAGGTAAATCGGAAACAAGGTGCCCAACGCCACCAGAAAAATCTTCGCCGACTCATCGATGCCGAACCACAGGATCACCAGCGGAATCAGCGCCAGATGCGGCACGTTGCGGATCATCTGCACCGAACTGTCGAGCAGGCGCTCACCCCATTTCGACAGGCCAGTGATGAAGCCCAGCGCCAGACCGATGCCGCCGCCAATGGTGAAGCCCAGCGCTGCTCGCCAGCCGCTGATTGCCAGGTGCGTCCAGATTTCACCGCTGCGCACCAGGCTCACGCCGGCTTCGATCACCGCGATGGGTGCGGGCAGAATCCGTGTCGACAACCAGCCTGCCGACACCGACAACTGCCACACCGCCAACAGCAAAATCGGCAACGCCCAGGGCGCAACGTTATGAATGGCTCTCTTCATGGCGCGCCTCAGCTCTGGGACGCAGCTTTGGGAAGAATGTCGTTGGCGACCATCTCGCCGAACGGGCTGACGTAACCGGCGCTTTTCGGCAGTTCCGGACGCTCGATGTCCAGGTGCGGGAACAGTCGATCCGCCGCTTGCGCGACTTGTTGCAGGTAACCGTGGTCAACGGCGCGAGCGCCTTCGGCGGTGCCAAGGTAATGGCCGTCGCCGTGGGTAGGCAGGAACCAGAAGATATTGAGGCTCATGGAGTGGTCTCCTTGGGGAATCGAATTACTGCGCTTTGGCAACGGCTGCCGGCGGCGTCCAGATCACGTCTTTGATGCTCAGCGGCTTCGGAATCAGCTTGAGCTGGTAGAAGCTGTCGGCGATTTTCTGTTGTGCGGCGACCACTTCCGGGGTCAGGAACAACGCCCCGTAGCCCTGGCGTTTCACCGAGGTCAGGGTGATGTCCGCCGGCAGGCCGAGCAGCGGCGAGACCTGTTTGGTCACGTCTTCAGGATTGGCCTTGGACCACTCGCCGACGGCGCGCACTTCTTCCACGAGGGTCTTGATCACCTCCGGATTTTTCTGTGCGTATGGCTTGGTCGCCAGGTAGAACTGATGGTTGTCGACGATGCCCTGGCCATCGCGCAGGGTGTGCGCTTGCAGCTGCAGTTCGGCGGCGGCCTGATACGGGTCCCAGATGACCCAGGCATCGACACTGCCACGCTCGAACGCGGCGCGGGCATCGGCCGGCGGCAGGAACACGGTCTGGATGTCGGTGTATTTGAGGCCGGCGTCTTCCAGCGCGCGGACCAGCAGGTAGTGAACGTTGGAGCCTTTGTTGAGCACGACTTTCTTGCCCTTGAGGTCCTTCACCGATTTGATCGGCGAGTCCTTCGGCACCAGGATCGCTTCGCTGTGCGGCGCCGGCGGTTCGTAGGCGACGTAGAGCAGATCGGCACCGGCGGCCTGGGCGAATACCGGCGGGGTTTCGCCGGTGACGCCGAAGTCGATGGAGCCCACGTTCAGGCCTTCAAGCAGCTGTGGGCCGCCAGGGAATTCAGTCCATTGCACGTCCACGCCTTGGGCGGCGAGGCGTTTTTCCAGGGTGCCTTTGGCTTTGAGCAGCACCAGCGTGCCGTACTTTTGATAGCCGATCCGTAGAGTTTCAGCGTGTGCTTGAGTAATGGCGCCGAAGGTTACAGCCGCAGCAAACAGAGCGACCAGACCACGACGCAAAATGACAGTGCGCATAGCGCTCTCCTTTTTGCAGTTGGGTTTTGGCTGCACCTGCTTGGCCGTTGGCGGCTGAGTAAGGTGAGTACATCAAGTTCAGTTGAGGCTTGAGTGCAGGCTTAAATGCTCCAGCGAGCACTCAACAGACGATCATTCAGCAGGTTCGGATCGATCGGCTTCGGCCGTCGGGCCATGGCGCTGAAGAACAGCTCCAGCGATTCATTCAGTCTTTGTTCCAGCTCCGGCGCCAATTGCGCCTGGGCGCCGCCTTCGCCGTAAGCGATCTGGCTGTCGACGGCGAAAATCCCGTGGAGCATTTCCTGGGCCTTCAATGCCGACAGCACTGGCTTGAGTGCGTAATCCACCGCCAGCATGTGAGCGATGCTGCCACCGGTTGCCATCGGCAACACCACTTTGTGGGCCAGGGCGCGTTCGGGCAGCAGGTCCAGCACGGTTTTCAGAGCACCGGAGAACGACGCTTTGTAAACCGGGGTAGCGATCAGCAAGCCATCGGCGTTTTCAATCTGTTGCAGCAGGTCGATTACCTTGGGGCTGTCGAACCGGGCGTGCAGCAAGTCTTCGGCCGGGAAGTCCCGTACCTGGTAACTCACCACTTCCACCCCTTGTTCTTGCAACCAGCGTTTGGAGCGCTCCAGCAGCACCCCGGAACGGGAGCGTTGGCTGGGACTGCCACCGAGTGAGACGACCAACATTCAGATGATTCCTTGAACGGTGTAGGCGATTCGCAGTGCGCGATGTCGCTTCAATGGAAGTGACCTTAACAGGTGATTTATATATCCATAAATCATATTTATTCATTTGGTTATTCGTTTAAGCGATATACAAAAACCGTTCTTCCGGGCAAAAAAACAGGCCTTGAAACGGCCTGAAATTCCCCTGCTTTGTGGATGCTGCTGAATCTGAATATTGGGTTGCCTGATAGGCCGCTATCGCGGGCAAGCCCGCTCCCACAGGGTTAGGGCTTGCCATAAATCTTCGGTCCTCCTTGATCCACTGTGGGCTTGCCCGCGATGGCGGCATCAGCCGCAGCGCATTCGCTGAGGGCTTACTTGTTCGGTTGTGGCGTCAGGCGCAGGTACGGCTTCACCGCACGATAACCTTTGGGAAAGCGCTTCTTGATTTCCTCTGGGTCCTGAAGTGACGGCACGATCACCACTTCTTCACCGTCCTTCCAGTTGGCCGGGGTGGCCACTTTGTAGTTGTCGGTGAGTTGCAGCGAGTCGATTACCCGCAGGATTTCATGGAAGTTGCGGCCGGTGCTTGCCGGATAAGTGATGGTCAGCCGAACCTTTTTGTTCGGATCGATCACGAACAGCGAACGCACGGTCAAAGTGTCGTTGGCGTTCGGGTGAATCAGGTCGTACAGGTCCGATACCTTGCGATCAGCGTCGGCCAGGATCGGGAAGTTGACGATCGTGTTCTGGGTTTCGTTGATGTCCTCGATCCACTTGTGGTGCGAGTCCACCGGGTCCACGGACAGCGCGATGGCCTTGACCCCGCGCTGGGCGAATTCATCCTTGAGCTTGGCGGTGAAGCCGAGTTCGGTAGTGCACACCGGGGTGAAGTCCGCCGGGTGGGAAAACAGCACGCCCCAGCTATCACCCAGCCATTCATGGAAACGGATAGTGCCGACGCTGGAATCCTGTTCGAAGTCGGGTGCGATGTCGCCGAGTCTAATGCTCATGGTGGGCTCCTGATGAGTATGTGTAGAACTCAACTGTAGCTTGTGTTTTGGATTTATTAAAAAGAATAAATATCAACCCTCTTAGATCACAAATGAATATTAAAAATCTGTTCACTGGACCTTCAAAGGCATCGCGACGACTATCGCTTCCAAGGTTCGAGAAGGCCTTGAGTCGCTGCAAAAGAGGGAAGTTTCAGGGTGGG
>NZ_JAVLRV010000003.1:371927-428020 GCF_055803035.1 Pseudomonas sp. 300
TACGGGGGTGACCCCGCCCTGAAAACGCAAAAGCCCCGCCCGGCGTGATGCCGGGCGGGGCTTTTTTCAGCGGTTACGCGAGCGCTATTACAACAGCGGGATCGAGTAGCTGACGATCAGGCGGTTTTCGTCCTGGGAGCGAGTGCTCGGCAGGTCGGTACGCCACATAGCGTTTTTCCACATGAAACCCAGGTTTTTCAGCGGACCTTCTGGTACGACGTAAGCCAGGGTCAGGTCGCGTTCCCACTCGGAAGCACCGTTAGCCAATTGCCCACCGCGAGCGTTGGACGTATCAATGTCATCGCCTTTCAGGTAGACCACACCGGCCGTCAGACCTGGTACACCGACTTTGGCGAAGTCATACGAGTAGCGTCCTTGCCAAGTGCGCTCGCCGGCACGGGCGAACTTCTGGATTTGCATGTCAGTGATGATGTAAGCCGAGGAGCCGTCGCCCTGGTTAATCCACGGGAAGTCACTGCTACCGTTGCTGACCTGATAACCACCACCGAAGGTGTGACCGGCAACGGTGTAAAGGAACAGGCCGCTGTACAGGTTATTGTCGACCTTACCTTTACCGTTTGGCGCATTGTAGTTGCCAGACGTGAAGTAGTTGGCGTCGTGACCGTTGGCACCGTCATCCCGGCTATTGAAGTAGCGCAGATCGGATTTCAGAACGCCCGGGCCGATTGCCCAGTTGTGAACCAGTCCCAGGAAGTGCTGCTTGTAGAAGTCTTCCAGGTTGCCGTAGTAGTACTGGGCAGTCAGGTCTTTGGTGATTTTGTAGTCACCGCCACCGTAATAAAATTTGTTGCTGTCGCGACCAGCCGCAGTGCGACCGTTGGCACCAGCGATCGACAACTCTTCGTTGTTGCTGGAGTTACGACCTTTGGCGTGCTCGATCTGACCACCGACCAGTGTCAGGTCCTTGATCTCGCCCGAAGTGATCTGGCCACCCTGGAAGGTTTGTGGCAGCAGACGCCCGTCGTTGGTCACGATGACCGGCAGTTTTGGCTGCAAGGTACCCAGCTTCAGTTCAGTCTGGGAGATCTTGGCTTTGGCAGTCAGACCCAGGCTGGAGAAGTTATCAACCGCTTCGCCGTTGGACTTGCTCGGGAACACAGTGCCGCCATAAGCGTTACCTGGGGTGCCATTGGCGTTAACGTTGCCGTTAGTGCCGCCGCCCGAATCCAGACGTACACCCAGCAGGCCGATGGCGTCGATACCGAAGCCGACAGTGCCTTGGGTATAACCGGAAGTGAAGCGCAGATCGAAGCCTTGGCCCCACTCTTCGTTTTTACTTGGGCTGGCAGTGCCGTCACGGTTATCCGTGTTGATGTAGAAGTTACGCAGCCCCAATGTAGCCTTGCTGTCTTCGATGAAACCGGCGGCGCCTGCCTGCTGCGCCAAAACCCCTACGGCCACAGCCAGGGCCAAGGTGGACTTGTTCATTGTTTCGCTCCTCTCGTTTCTAATTTTTCGGTCCTGAGTCGAATGCTCTGGATCCTGAAATGTGCGCGTACCGCTGACCGCAATCCGCTCGCCACTCAACCGATGCGTCTAAATCAAAGGTCTGACGGCGGCGAATGGGCCGGCATGGTAAACGTAAAAAAAATCAATTCATTCTTTTTCATTCCGTACGGGAATAAAAAACGGCGTTTTGATCGCCAAGGGACACTAGGTATCGGCCCCGACGGGATGCACTTTAGGGATTTATCTTAAAAGCTAAAAAGAATATTAAATTACTAAGCAATACCTAATTCGAATATGAAAAAATCGCAAAAAAAAAGCCCCGCCAATCGGCGAGGCTCTCTTGCGAAGCTTGTTACATGAAGCTGTAGGTGTAATTGAAGATCAGACGGGTCTGGTCTTGAGCAGCAATGCGTGACGAGTTCGTGGTCGCGTTCGGGGTGTCACCACGGTATGTGCCATGACGCAGCGTGGTGCCGAATCCTTTCAATGCGCCCGATTGAATCACGTAATCCACACGCAGGTCGCGCTCCCACTCGGTCAGGTCTTTACCCACGCCATTGGAAGCTTTGATGTTCTCGCCACGCAGATAGGAGGCGGAGGCCTTCAGGCCTGGAACGCCCAGAGAGGCGAAGTCATAAGTGTACTGACCGAAGGTGGTGTTTTCGCCTGCACGGACGAAACCGTTGATCATCGAGTCAGTGAACAGATAGAAGCTGGCGCCCGCCGCCCCTTCGTTGCGACCATTGCCATCGACCACGTTGCCCTGGTTCAGATAAACGAAACCGCCGTCGTCGCTGACACGCTGGTGACCGACCAGGAAAGCACTGCCACCCAAGGTGTAAGTGAACATGGCGCTCCAGGTCGTGTTATCAACCTCGCCTGGGGTCTTGGCGTAGCCGTTGTTGTTGTTGAAGCGATAACCCGCATCACCATTCTTGCCGTCGGAGCTGCTGTCGAAGTAGCGCAGGTCGGTCTTGAAAGACTGGTTGTTGCTGATCGGGAAGACGTGCACAAGGCCGAAGAAGTTTTGCTTGTAATAATCTTCCAGGTTCGCGTGGTAGTACTGCAGCGTCAGGTCCTTGGTAACCTTCCAGTCAGCACCGGCGTAACGGAACTGGTTGCTTTCTTCGGTACCGCCAGCCACTGCCAGGCCGGTGGTGTTCGAGGATGCGCGACCCGCTGCATGCTCAAGTTGACCGACGTTGAACGTGAAGTTGTCGATCTCCTTCGAGGTGATGGTGCCACCCTCGAAAGTCTGTGGAAGCAGACGGCTGTCGTTCGCGACCAGGATCGGCATGTTGGGTTGCAGCGCCCCACCCAGGTGAGCCTCGGTTTTCGAGAAGCGCGCTTTGACGTTACCCGCTACGCGGCTCCATGGATCGGATGCCGAGCCGTCGCTGTCGCTTGGGAAAAAGTTGTTGTTGTCCGGGTGATGACCGCGGCCGCCATCAAGATGGATGCCAACAAGCGCTTGGGCGTCAAAACCGAAACCGACCACACCTTGGGTATAACCGGAGAGAAAGTCGAACTTGAGACCTTCAGCAGTCTCACGTTGATCGTTGGCAGTACCTTCTCGGTTATCCGCGTTGAAATACATCGTGCGAGAACTGACGGAAGCCTTGCTGTCTTCGATGAAACCGGCGGCGCCTGCCTGCTGCGCCAAAACCCCTACGGCCACGGCCAAGGCCAAGGTGGACTTGTTCATTGTTTAGCTCCTCTCGTTTCTAATTCTTGTAGTCCTGGCCCCGAGTCAAACGCCCGGAATCCTAGGATTGGCGATTAGCGCCAGACCGTGACCCACAAGTCAATCGTAACCATGTGTGTCTACGACCATGGTCTAACCCCCGCCAATTCGGTCCATGCAGGTTTATGACCGCGTCAACAAACCTAAAAAGAAAGCTGCGATTCTTTTTCATACCCTTTGGGAATTGGCTCAATGAAAAACCGTTTCATAAGCTAATTCCCAAAGGGTATTTATTTGTATTTTGTTAGATCGATTAGATTTAAAGCATCCGCATTCAATCTCATCGAAGGCCATGCCATGACGACCAAGCGCGCACTATCCAATCCAATTGTTACAGTTTGTGTATCGGTATTTTTTTCTTTTTCGGCCCATGCCGCGAACCTCACCGTGGGTTATCAAACCGGCATTGACCCCAGCAAAGTCCCCCAAGCGGATGGACTGTACGAGAAAACCATCGGCCAAAAAATTGACTGGCGTCGTTTCAACAGTGGGCCGGAAGTAGTAACCGCCATCGCTTCGGGTGACGTACAGATCGGCAACCTCGGCTCAAGCCCACTGGCTGCGGCCGCCTCGCGCAATCTGCCGATAGTCGCGTTTATCGTTTCTGCCCAGATCAACGCCGCCGAAGCGTTGGTGGTGCGCAACGGCAGTGGCATCGACAAACCGGAAGATCTGATCGGCAAGACCATCGCCACACCGTTCGTTTCAACCTCTCACTACAGCTTGCTCGGAGCCTTGAAGCACTGGGGCCTGGACGCCTCGAAAGTCAAAGTGGTGAACCTGCAACCGGCGGAAATCGCTGCAGCCTGGAAGCGCGGCGACATCGATGGCGCGTTCGTCTGGTCGCCGGCTCTGGGGGAAATTCGCAAGACCGGCAAGACCTTGACTGACGCCGCACAGGTGGGTCAGTGGGGCGCGCCGACCTTTGAAATGTGGGTGGCGCGTAAGGAGTACGCCGAGAAGCATCCGGAGGTTGTCGCCAAGTTCGCCAAGGTGACGCTGGATTCGTTCGCCGACTATGCGGCGCATAAGGACAGCTGGACCGCAGATTCGGTGCCGGTCCAGAAAATCGCCAAACTGACCGGCGCCAATGCCGCTGATGTGCCGGAATTGTTGGCTGGTTCGGCCTTCCCGGACGCCAAGGCGCAACAAACCACCGCGCTGCTGGACGGCGGCACGGCGAAGGCGATTGGTGAGACGGCGAAGTTCTTGAAGGAACAAGGCAAGGTTGAGACGGTGCTGCCGGATTACTCGCCGTATGTCAGTGCGAAGTTCGTCACCGAGTAATTTTTTGCGCTTGCTTTGCCGCCGATCGCCAGCAAGCCGGCTCCTGCATGGGATCACCCAAAGGCTGCAGGAGCCGGCTTGCCGGCGATGGCAACGACACGGTCACAAGGTTTTTTCGAAGATCTTCGAATTACGCTGATAGTTGTACAGAGACGCCCGCGCCGACGGCAGGCGTTCAACGCTGCTTGGCACAAACCCGCGCTCGCGGAACCAGTGAGCGGTCCGGGTGGTGAGAACAAACAGAGTCTTCAGCCCCTGAGCCCGGGCCCGGGTTTCGATCCGTTCCAGCAGCTCATCCCCGCGACCGCCATGACGGTACTCCGGGTTCACCGCCAGACACGCCAACTCCCCGGCATCCGAATCGGCAATCTGATACAACGCCGCGCACGCGATGATCATGCCTTCGCGCTCGACCACACTGAACTGCTCGATCTCTCGCTCCAGCACTTCGCGAGAGCGACGCACCAGAATCCCCTGCTCTTCCAGCGGGCTGATCAAGTCCAGCAAACCGCCAACGTCTTCAATCGCGGCTTCACGCACGACCTCGAATTGTTCCTGCGCCACCAGCGTACCGCCACCGTCACGGGTGAACAGTTCGGTCAGCAGTGCGCCGTTTTCGACGTAACTGACGATATGACTGCGCGCCACGCCGCCACGGCAGGCTTCAGCTGCCGCATCCAGCAGCTCGGCCTGATAGTTGCTGCCAAGACGCTGCAAATGCGCCGGCACTTGTTGCGGGCGCAGTTCGCGCACCAGACGACCGTTTTCATCGATCAAGCCCATGTCCGCACCGAACAGCAACAACTTGTCTGCACCCAGATCGATGGCCGCGCGGGTGGCGACGTCTTCGCAAGCGAGGTTGAAAATCTCACCGGTCGGCGAGTAGCCCAACGGCGACAACAGCACGATGGAGCGCTCGTCCAGCAGGCGATTGATGCCTTTGCGGTCAACCCGGCGCACTTCGCCGGTGTGGTGATAGTCGACACCTTCGAGCACACCGATCGGCCGTGCGGTCACCAGGTTGCCGCTGGCCACCCGCAGGCGCGAGCCCTGCATCGGCGACGAGGCCATGTCCATGGACAGGCGCGCTTCGATGGCGATACGCAGCTGTCCCACCGCGTCGATCACACACTCCAGCGTTGCCGCATCGGTGATGCGCATGCCGTGGTGGTAATGCGGGGTCAGGCCGCGTGCAGCGAGACGGGTTTCAATTTGTGGCCGTGAGCCGTGAACCAGCACCAGTCGCACGCCGAGGCTGTGCAGCAGCACGAGGTCGTGGACGATGTTGCCGAAATTCGGGTGTTCCACGCCGTCGCCGGGCAGCATGACGACGAAGGTGCAATCACGGTGGGCATTGATATAAGGCGAAGCGTGACGAAGCCAATTAACGTATTCGGGCATGAACCTGGGCCTGTAATAAA
This sequence comes from Pseudomonas sp. 300, assembly GCF_055803035.1. Lineage (NCBI taxonomy): Bacteria > Pseudomonadati > Pseudomonadota > Gammaproteobacteria > Pseudomonadales > Pseudomonadaceae > Pseudomonas > Pseudomonas sp. 300. The sequence goes on from NZ_JAVLRV010000003.1 coordinate 377,850, forward strand.
TAGCAGCCAAAAAATGGGCGAAACAGAAAACGCACAGCGGGCTGATGGTTATCGTCGGAACAGGCTTGGCAACACGCGAGCTCTCCTCATGAATACGGGTTTAAACATCGGCAATTTATACACTTTGTCGGTCATGACACAGACCCTGTGGGAGCGAGCCTGCTCGCGATGAGGCCAGACCAGTCAACATGGATGTTGAATGAAAGACCGCCATTGCGAGCAGGCTCGCTCCCACATGGATGGTGCTCAACCGACTGACTCTGGCGTTTGAGCCGGCGTCAGGCAGTAATGTTCGATCAGTTGACGTAATAGATGCACGGTAGGCTGCAAACGTGACATTTCGAGGTATTCCCCCGGTTGGTGAGCACATGCGATGTCACCCGGGCCAAGCACCAGCGTTTCGCAGCCAAGGCGTTGAAGATAAGGCGCTTCCGTCCCGAACGCCACTGCTTCGGCGCGATGACCGGTGAGCTGTTCCGCGATGCGGACCAATTCGGCGTCCTCGGCCTGCTCGAAGGGCGGCACTTCAGGGAACAGCGGCGCGTAATCGATCTTCACCTGATGACGCTCGGCAACCGGCTTGAGTCTCTGCAGAATCTCCGCGCGCAGCACCTTGGGGTCCATGCCCGGCAACGGACGCAGGTCGAATTCCAGTGAGCACTGGCCGCAAATCCGGTTGGGGTTATCCCCGCCATGGATGCAGCCGAAGTTCAGGGTCGGTGTCGGCACGCCGAACTGCGGATTGCGAAACTCACGCTGCCATAGCAGGCGCAGGCCCCGCAGTTCGCCAATCGCATCGTGCATGGCTTCGAGGGCGCTATGGCCCAGGCGCGGATCGGAGGAATGGCCGCTCTGACCGAGAATGTCGATACGCTCCATCATGATGCCTTTGTGCATGCGGATCGGCTTGAGCCCGGTCGGTTCGCCAATCACCGCTGCACGGCCCAATGGCCGCCCGGCTGCGGCCAACGCACGGGCACCGGACATCGAGCTTTCTTCATCGCAGGTGGCAAGGATCAGCAACGGTTGCTTGAACGGTTGGTCGAGCAAGGGAATGACGGCTTCGATGGCGAGGGCAAAAAAGCCTTTCATGTCGCAACTGCCCAGACCAACCCAACGGCCATCGACTTCGGTCAGCTTCAGCGGATCGGTCTGCCACAACGCGCCATCGAACGGCACCGTGTCGCTATGCCCGGCGAGCACCAGACCGCCGGGGCCGGAGCCAAAACTGGCCAGCAGGTTGAATTTGCCGGGGCTGACCTGCTGAATATCACAGGCAAAACCCAAATCACCGAGCCACGTCGCCAGCAAGTCGATCACCGGACGGTTGGTCTGATCGAGGCTGGCCTGGGTACAGCTGACCGATGGTGCGGCAATCAGCGCAGCGAACTGATCTTTCATCGATGGCAACGGCATCGCTGACTCCAACTCCCGAATTGAAGTCCATCATAGAGCCATCCAGCGACAGGAATAAACCGTCGCGGCGCGTAGGACGAACGAGTCCTGTACACTGCACGACCTTGGCAGCCACATATTCCCCCGGCTGCGCTCCCGATCCTGGATTTTCCGGCCATGCAGAAAGAAACCGAAATCAAACTCCGCGTCAGCCGCGAAACCCTCGCCGCCCTGCGCGAGCACCCGCTCCTGAAAAAACGCAACAAAAGTGGCTGGGAACGCCGTGAACTGATGAACCAGTACTTCGACACGCCTGAGCGCGACCTGGCCCGTGCCAAGGTGGCCCTGCGCCTGCGCCGTGATGGCGAAGAAGTCATCCAGACTCTCAAGACCCGTGGCCAGAGCGTCGCCGGTTTGTCCGAGCGTAACGAATACGACTGGAACCTGCCCAAAGCCAAGCTCGACGTGAAAAAACTCGACGGCGAATGCTGGCCTGAAGAGCTGGCCGAACTGGACAAGAAAACCCTGAAGCCGATTTTCACCACCGATTTCGTCCGCGAACGCGCCGAAATCGCCTGGGGCCGTGGCAAGACCAAAGTGGTCATCGAAGCGGCGCTGGACTTGGGCCACGTGGTGGTCGGCAAGCAGAAAGAAGAAATCTGCGAGCTGGAACTGGAACTGCGCGAAGGCGAACCGGCCGCGCTGCTGGAGCTGGCCGCCGAACTGGCCGCGACCCTGGCCCTGATGCCGTGTGACATCAGCAAGGCCGAACGCGGTTATCGCTTGTACGATGCCAACAGCTATTCGTTGAGCCTGCCGGCGCCGCAGATCAGCACCGAAATGCCGCTGGACGACGCGTTCGCCGCGTTGAGCTGGCATTTGCTGAGCAGCAGCCAGCGTCTGGCCGAGCAATATCGCTTCAACGGCCACTGGCGTCTGTTGCAAGACTGGGTGGAAAACCTCGCTGAATTGCGCGCCCTGCTGAGCAGCCTTGGCCAGGCCGCGCCGCGTCAGTCGACGCACGACCTGCGTCTCGCGCTGGATGCCTTGCTTGAAGACTGGCGCCCGCTGGTTCAAGCCGGTCTGGACGACGAAGACGTGCGCAAAGCGGCGCCGGAGCAGTTCCTCGAAGAACTCGAAGACCCGCGCTGGGGCCTGTTCTCGCTGAACACCTCGCGCTGGTTGCTGGCCCGCACCTGGGCCGCCGATCGCAATGTTCGCGGCAATCGCCAGGGCGCTGCACAACTGGGTAGCTGGTTGCCGCGCTTGCTCGGTGAAGAAGCGACCTCCCTGCAATTGCAGCGTTACCAGCAGCAGCCGGAAGATCTGGCCGAGCAACTGCCGCGCATCGAGCGCATCCAGGCCTGGCTGCACCACGCCCGCAACGTGCTGGAAATCCCGGAAATGGATCGACTGTACGGCGAGCTGAAGCAGCTTGCGCAGCTGGCCAACGAGCCGATCACCGAAGAATCGCTGGACGCGCGCAAGCAGCAGGCGATTGCCGTGTATCAGAATCGTGCCTGGAAAATGCTGCTGCGCATGTAAGACCGCCATCGCCAGCAGGCTGGCTCCCACATTGAATTTGTGCAAGCCACAAAACCAGTGTGGGAGCGAGCCTGCTAGCGATGAGGCCCGCACATTCACCACAACATCTTCAGACCGGCAAGCTGGTGGTCGACTTGATTTCCGACAACGCCACAATCGAGTTCACCTCCTGAATCCCCGGCACCATCGACAGCTTCTCAAAGAAAAACCGCTCATACGCCTCGATGTCCGCCGTGACAATCCGCAACAAGAAATCCACCGACCCCATCAGCACATAACACTCCAGCACTTCGGGAAAACCGCGAATCGCTTCGGTGAACTCCGTGAAGTTCGAACGCCCATGTGCGTTGAGTTTGACCTCGGCAAAAATCTGCGTGTTGAGCCCGATCTTCTTCCGGTCCAGCAGCGTCACCTGACCGCGAATGATCCCCTCCTCCTTCATCCGCTGAATCCGCCGCCAGCACGGCGACTGCGAGAGCCCCACCTGCTCGGCGATCTGCGCGCTGGAGAGCGAAGCGTCCTCTTGCAGCAACGCCAGAATCTTGCGGTCGTAGCCATCCAGCTCGCTTTGCATAGAAAAACCTGTAATCGATGTCTTGTTGAATAGTACGATTCGATAAATCGCCAATAAGCCCCATCATAGATAAGAAATGCCCGGCATCGAATGTAAAAATTCCTCCAGTGATTTTGGAGACCAACCATGCCGCATCTTGAAGCCGTCAACACCCCGCCCACCCGCGCTGATGTCTGGAACGCCAGCAACGCTCACTGTCGCGTGCACTATCAGTTGCTGGCCGAAGCCGAACCGGACCTGCTGTGTCGGGCGCTCAATCTGTTCGCGTTGCAGTGCCTGACCCCGCAACAGGTCAATGTGCAGCGCACGGGCGATCTGCTGGCAATCGACATCGTCATGGACGAGCTGAGCTGGCACCGTGCTCAAGTGATCGCGGAAAAATTGCGTAACCTGATCAGCGTCTGCTCGGTGGACCTGCAAGCGTCTGATTCCGCGTGGGTTGAAGCCGCTCAGGCGGCTGGCTGAAAAAACTCGATACGGCTTCGTCGGGTAGTGGCCCAACGGTCGGCAGGTCCGCGACTATCCTTTGCGAACTGTTGTTCACGAGGAGCCCGCATGTCCGTTCAACTTGCCCTTCAGGACCGCTGGCTGGATCTCAATGATTTGCTGCGCGAACTGGTCGCCCAGGGCTTTATCAGCCAGGACTCGGCCGAGCACGCGCTGAATGCCCGCCGCCGTCACGCCGCCAATGGCCAGATGCATCCGCTGGAGTTCATCGCCAGCCAACAGCTGGACGACCTCAGCCGTCCCGGCAAACACCTTGACCTGGAAAGCCTGACCCTGTGGTTGTCGCAGCAGGCCGGTCAGCCTTACCTGCGCATCGATCCGCTGAAAATCAACGTTGCGGCCGTTACGCCACTGATGTCCTACGCCTTCGCCCAGCGCCACAAGATTCTCGCGGTGTCCATCGATCGCGACGCGGTGACCGTGGCCAGCGCCCAGCCCTACGTCAAAGGCTGGGAAGCCGACCTGACCCACGTGTTGAAGCTGCCGATCAAGCGTGTAGTGGCCAACCCGGTGGATATCCAGCGCTTCAGCGTGGAGTTTTTTCGCTTGGCCAAATCGGTCAGCGGTGCGACCAACGCCGATCAACAGACCAGCACCCTGGGCAACTTCGAACAGCTGCTCAATCTTGGCGCCAGCGATCAGGAGCCGGACGCCAACGACGCGCACATCGTCAATATTGTCGATTGGCTGTTCCAGTACGCCTTCCAGCAGCGTGCCAGCGATATCCACATCGAGCCCCGGCGCGAGCAGGGCACTGTGCGTTTTCGCATCGACGGTGTGTTGCACAACGTCTATCAATTCCCGCCGCAGGTGACCATGGCAATTGTCAGTCGCCTGAAGAGCCTCGGGCGGATGAACGTCGCGGAAAAACGCAAACCCCAGGACGGCCGGGTCAAGACCAAAACCCCGGACGGGGGTGAAGTCGAACTGCGGCTGTCGACGCTGCCGACGGCGTTCGGCGAAAAAATGGTCATGCGAATCTTCGACCCGGAGGTGCTGCTCAAGGATTTCGATCAACTGGGTTTCTCCGCCGAAGACTTGCGCCGCTGGCAGGACATGACGACCCAGCCCAACGGCATCATCCTCGTGACCGGGCCTACCGGTTCGGGCAAGACCACCACGCTCTACACCACGTTGAAGAAACTGGCGACACCGGAGGTCAACCTCTGCACCATCGAAGACCCGATCGAAATGGTGGAACCGGCGTTCAACCAGATGCAGGTCCAGCACAACATCGACCTGACCTTCGCCGCCGGGGTGCGCGCACTGATGCGACAGGACCCGGACATCATCATGATCGGCGAGATCCGTGACCTGGAGACGGCTGAAATGGCGATTCAGGCCGCGCTCACGGGCCACCTGGTGCTATCGACGCTGCACACCAATGACGCACCCAGCGCCATCAGCCGCCTGCTGGAACTCGGCGTACCGCATTACCTGATCAAGGCCACGGTGCTCGGCGTCATGGCGCAGCGACTGGTCAGAACGTTGTGCCCGCACTGCAAGGCACCGCAGACACTGAGCGAAGAAGACTGGCAAACCCTGACCAAACCCTGGCAGGCACCGCTGCCGGGCAATGCCCAGCGCGCCATCGGCTGTCTGGAGTGCCGCGACACCGGCTATCGCGGTCGCGCCGGGGTGTACGAAATCATGCAACTGACCGATGGCCTCAAAGCGCTGATCAACCCCGACACCGATCTGCTGGCGATCCGGCGCCAGGCGTTCAAGGAGGGCATGCGCAGTTTGCGACTGTCGGGCGCACAGAAAGTCGCCGCGGGTTTGACAACGATCGAGGAGGTGCTGCGGGTGACGCCGCAGAGTGAGCAGAAGTAGCGGCTGCCGTGATGGAACTCGACAGGGCCATTGGCAATCCAACCCCGTAGTTAACCCAGTGGAGTCACCCATCATGCGTCTCAAACTTGCTGTCGCTACCATCGCCCTGTTGTCCCTTCCAGTCGGTTCGGCAATGGCCGACAGCTTTTGGCGTAACGTCATTTCATCCGGTGCAACCACCGGCTCGACTTACCTGACGTTCAAGGATCACAAACTGATCATTGCCGCCCAGGACGATGCCGGCAGTTTCGTCGCCAGCGACGGCGGCATCCGCGGCCCTTACCTGGAAGCCGCAATGCAGAAAGTCCGCGCAGACAACCCGGGCCTGCAAGCCACGGACATGGAACTGGCGAACGCGATCCTGGCGAAGAATGCCGTCGCTTCCGAGTAAGCTTTTCAGCCGAACAAAATGCCGCTCAACCGAGCGGCATTTTTATGCCCAACACAAATCCCCCTGTGGGAGCTAGCCTGCTAGCGATAGCGGTGGATCAGTCGACATCATCTGCGACTGTTACACCGCTATCGCTAGCAGGCTAGCTCCCACATTTGATCGGCGTCCTCAGCGGTAATCATCCACGGGCACGCACGCGCAAAACAGGTTGCGGTCGCCGTAGACGTTATCGACCCGATTCACCACTGGCCAATACTTGTGCGCCTTGGTGTGCGCATCCGGCGTAACGGCCTGCTCGATGCTGTACGGCCGCTCCCACACCCCGGTGATGTCGGCCAACGTATGCGGGGCCCGTTTCAACGGATTGTCTTCCGCCGGCCAGTTGCCGTTTTGCACCTCAGTGATCTCCGCTCGGATACTCAGCATCGCCCCGATAAACCGGTCCAGTTCCGCCTTCGATTCACTTTCGGTCGGCTCGACCATCAAGGTCCCCGGCACGGGAAACGACATGGTCGGCGCATGAAAGCCATAGTCCATCAGGCGCTTGGCGACGTCCTCTTCGCTGATGCCGGTCAGTGCCTTGAGTGGCCGCAGGTCGAGAATGCACTCGTGGGCCACCCGCTCGTTGCGCCCCGTGTAGAGCACCGGGAACGCACCGGACAAATGCTGCGCCAGGTAATTCGCGGCGAGGATCGCCACTTCGCTGGCGTCCGCCAGTTGCGGCCCCATCATCGCGATGTACATCCAGCTGATCGGCAGAATGCTCGCACTGCCCCAAGGCGCGGCGCTGACTGCGCCGTTCTGCGGCAACGGGCCTTCAATTGCCACCACCGGGTGGTTGGCCACGAACGGAGCCAAGTGTGCCCGCACGCCAATCGGCCCCATGCCCGGACCGCCACCGCCGTGGGGAATGCAAAAGGTCTTGTGCAAGTTCATATGGGAAACGTCGGCGCCAATGTCCGCCGGCCGCGCCAGCCCGACTTGCGCATTGAGGTTGGCGCCATCCATGTACACCTGACCGCCATGGTGGTGGATAACTTCACAGATCTCGCTGATGCCTTCCTCGTACACACCATGGGTCGAAGGATACGTCGCCATCAGGCAGGCCAGTTTGTCACCGGCAGCCGCGGCTTTTTCCTTAAGGTCATCGAGGTCGACGTTGCCCGCTTCATCGCACTCGACGATCACCACGCGCATCCCGGCCATTTGCGCCGAGGCAGGATTGGTCCCGTGGGCCGAGGACGGAATCAGGCAGATCTCCCGCGCTCCTTGATGCCGACTCTCGTGGTATTTGCGAATCGCCAGCAACCCGGCGTACTCGCCTTGCGCGCCAGAGTTGGGCTGCATGCAGATCGCATCGAAACCGGTGATTGCACAGAGCCAGCGCTCCAGCTCTTCGATCATCAGCGAGTAACCGACCGCCTGCTCTTTCGGCACAAAGGGGTGCAAATGGGCGAACTGTGGCCAGGTGATCGGGATCATTTCGCTGGTTGCGTTGAGCTTCATGGTGCAAGAGCCGAGCGGAATCATCGATTGATTGAGCGCCAGGTCCTTGTTCTCCAGTTGCTTGAGGTAACGCAGCATCTCGGTTTCGCTGTGATGGGCGCTGAACACCGGATGACGCAAATAAGGTGAGGTACGCAGCAGCCCGTCAGGAATGCCGGAAGGCAGGGTTTCGGCGTCCAGTTCATCGACGTTGAGCCCATGATCGGCACCCAGGAAAACATCGAACAACTTCGCCACGGTGTTTTCGTCAGAAGTTTCGTCAAGGCTCAGGCCCAACTGCCCGCGCCCCAGGATTCGCAGGTTGATCTGTGCCGCGTGAGCACTCTCGATGATCGCGGTTTGAGTGCCACCGACCTCCAGCGTCAACGTGTCGAAGAAGTGTTTGTTCAAGCGGACAATGCCGCGCCGCTCCAGACCCGCCGCGAGGATGCAGGTCAGCCGCTGAACACGCTGGGCAATCTGCTTCAACCCTTCCGGACCGTGGTAGACCGCGTAGAAACTGGCGATGTTGGCCAGCAGCACTTGGGCGGTGCAGATGTTCGAGTTGGCCTTCTCCCGGCGGATGTGTTGCTCACGGGTTTGCAGGGCCATGCGCAACGCGGTATTGCCGCGCGCGTCTTTCGAAACGCCGATGATGCGTCCTGGAATCGCTCGTTTGTATTCATCACGACTGGCAAAAAACGCCGCGTGGGGGCCGCCGTACCCCATGGGCACGCCGAACCGCTGGGATGAGCCAAACACCACGTCGGCGCCCAACTCGCCGGGCGGCGTCAGCAACAACAGGCTCAGCAGATCGGTGGCGACGCAGGCCAGGGCTTGCTGGGCGTGCAGGTGATCGATCAACGGACGCAGATCGCGAATCTCGCCATGGGTGTCGGGATACTGCAGCAGCGCGCCGAACACCTGGTGCTGTTTCAAGTTATCCACAGAGTCGATGATCAGCTCGAAACCGAAACCTTCGGCACGGGTCTGCACCACGGAAATGGTCTGCGGATGACAGTTTTCATCGACGAAGAACAGATTGCTTCTGGACTTGGCGACACGCTTGGCCAGGGCCATCGCTTCCGCTGCCGCCGTGGCTTCGTCCAGCAGCGAGGCGTTGGCCAGCTCCAGGCCGGTGAGGTCGATGGTCAATTGCTGGAAATTCAGCAGCGCTTCGAGTCGACCTTGGGCGATCTCGGGTTGATACGGCGTGTAAGCGGTGTACCAACCGGGATTTTCCAGGACGTTACGCAAGATGACAGTCGGCGTCAGCGTGCCGTGGTAGCCCATGCCGATCAGGCTGGTCCAGACCTGGTTCTGCTCGGCGTAGCCACGCAGTTTGGCCAACGCGGCTTCTTCGTCGAGGGCGGGTGGCAGGTCAAGCGCCCGGTTCAGGCGAATTCCCGGCGGCACTGTCTGCTCGATCAGTTCGACTCGGCTGCCGACACCGAGACTGTCGAGCATCGCCTGCTGCTCGGCGGCATCGGGGCCGAGGTGGCGGCGAAGGAAGGCATTGGGGTCGCGTAACTGGCTCAAGGACGGCAACTGGGACATGACGGGCTCTCTCTTGACTGGCGCTCAACGTCGATGCAACACGGTCAAACCAGCATAGCAGCCACTGCCAACAGCGAATCTCTGTGGGAAGTTGACACCTACCCTGTGGGAGCGAGCCTGCTCGCGATGACGGTAGATCAGTCAACATCAATGTTGAATGTAAACCCCTCATCGTGAGCAAGCTCGCGCCTGCCAGGGGAAAACCGTCCCAATAAAAAGCCCCGACTAGTCGGGGCTTTGGGTGACGCTGAAGGCTTACTCGCCGATGGCGGCCTTGTAGCCAGCCGCATCCAGCAGCTTCTCCAGATCAGCCGTGTTGCTTGGCTTCAATTTGAAGATCCAGGCACCGTACGGGTCGGAGTTGAGCAGTTCCGGGGTTGCGCTCAGTTCTTCGTTGATCGCGATCACTTCACCGGCAACCGGGGAATAGATGTCGGACGCGGCTTTAACCGATTCAACGACACCGGATTGATCGCCAGCAGCGAAGGTGGTTCCGACTTCGGTCAGTTCAACGAACACCACATCGCCCAAGGCTTCCTGAGCGTGATCGCTGATGCCCACAGTGACGGTGCCATCAGCTTCTAGACGGGCCCATTCATGACTTTCGGCAAAACGCAGGTCGGCAGGGATATCGCTCATGTTCTGTGTCCTCAAGAAAATTGTCAGCGGTCGTTGCCCGCCAGAAAAGGTTAGATCAAGGTTTTACCATGGCGTACGAAGGTCGGTTTGACCACTCGGACCGGGTACCACTTGCCACGGATTTCCACTTCTGCGCGGTCGGCAGTCGCCATTGGCACGCGCGCCAGTGCAATCGACTTGCTAAGCGTAGGAGAGAAACTACCACTGGTGATCTCTCCTTCGCCAACTTCGGCGATTCGGACCACCTGATGAGCGCGCAAAACCCCACGCTCCTCAAGGACCAGCCCCACCAGTTTGTGCTGCACGCCACCCGCCCGTTCGGCTTCGAGAGCGTCGCGTCCGATGAACTGGCGAGTGGCCGGCTCCCAGGCGATGCTCCAGGCCATGTTCGAGGCCAGCGGTGAAACGTCTTGATGAATATCCTGACCGTACAGGTTCATGCCGGCTTCGACACGCAGCGTATCTCGCGCCCCGAGGCCAATCGGCGAGATGCCCGCGCCGACCAGATCGTTGAAGAAGCCCGGAGCCTGATCGGCCGGCAAAATGATTTCCAGACCGTCTTCGCCGGTGTAACCGGTGCGTGCGATGAACCAGTCACCGTCAGGCTGGCCTTCGAACGGCTTGAGCAACTGGATCAGGTTGCCGCGAGACTGGGTCACCAGTTCGGAGATTTTGTGTCGGGCATGAGGGCCTTGAATGGCCAGCATCGCCAGTTCGGAACGCTCGTTAAGCTGCACATCGAAGCCGTCGAGGTGCGCCTGCATCCACGCCAGGTCCTGATCGCGGGTGGAGGCGTTGACCACCAGGCGATAACCGTCGTCGAGGCGATAGACGATCATGTCGTCGACGATGCCGCCACGCTCATTGAGCATGGTGCTGTACAAGGCACGGCCGGGGCTGTGCAGACGTTCGACGTCGTTGGTCAGCAAATGCTGGAGCCAGGCCTTGGCCTGCCCGCCGCTGACATCGATCACGGTCATGTGGGATACATCGAAAACCCCGCAATCGCGGCGCACCTGATGGTGTTCCTCGACCTGCGAGCCGTAATGCAAAGGCATATCCCAACCGCCAAAATCGACCATCTTCGCGCCGAGGGCGAGATGAAGGTCATACAGAGGCGTACGCTGTCCCATGGGTTTCTCCTTCCGGGCGTGGCGAAGGTGCGGGCCGGTGCTGTACGGAGTGAAAGCCTTGATATAGAAGGCTTTAAGCCGATTTCAGCGACCGGGTCTGTAGGACGGACCGCACCGAATGCCGCGCATTGTAGCCTCAAGGTGTAGGACTGGCACCTAGGTGTTTCGATGCGCCGAACGTCGAATCAATCCGATGACCGGTAACAGCCCGACCAAAACCAGGGTCAGCGCCGGCAATGATGCCCTCGCCCACTCGCCCTCACTGGTCATTTCGAAGATGCGCACGGCCAGCGTGTCCCAGCCAAACGGCCGCATCAGCAGGGTCGCAGGCATTTCCTTGAGGACGTCGACGAACACCAGCAACGCAGCGCTCAATGTGCCGGGCAGCAATAACGGCAGATACACTTTGAAAAACAGTCGTGGCCCACTGACCCCAAGGCTACGTGCTGCTTCGGGCAAAGATGGCCGTATTCGCGCCAGACTGCTTTCCAGCGGCCCATAAGCTACCGCGATGAAACGCACCAGATAGGCCAACAGCAAGGCCGACAGACTGCCCAACAGCAACGGTTTTCCGGCTCCGCCCAACCATCCCGACAGCGGAATCACCAGCTCGCGATCCAGGTAACTGAACGCCAGCATGATCGACACCGCCAGCACCGAACCCGGTAGCGCGTAGCCGAGGTTGGCCAGGCTCACAGCGGAACGAATCGCCCGGGTTGGCGCCAGGCGCCGGGCAAAGGCCAGTATCAGCGCGACGCTGACGGTGATCAGCGCCGCCATGCCGCCCAGGTACAACGTATGAACAATAAGCCCGGTGTACCGCTCATCCAGATCGAAACGCCCGCGCTGCCAGAACCACACCATCAGTTGCAGCACCGGAATGACAAAAGCGCAGGCAAACACCAGACCGCACCAGCTCATCGCCGCCAACGCCTTGAGGCCGCGCAGGTGATACAACGCTTTGACTCGTGGTCGTTCGTTGCTTGTGCGGTTGGCCCCGCGTGCGCGGCGCTCGCCGTACAACACCACCATCACCACCAACAGCAACAGGCTGGCCAGTTGTGTGGCAGTCGAAAGGCTGAAGAAGCCGTACCAGGTTTTGTAGATCGCCGTCGTGAACGTGTCGAAGTTGAACACCGACACCGCACCGAAATCCGCCAGGGTTTCCATCAGCGCCAATGCCACACCCGCGCCGATGGCCGGGCGCGCCATTGGCAAGGCCACTCGCCAGAATGCTTGCCACGGCGACTGCCCCAGGACTCGCGCCGCTTCCATCAGGCCTTTGCCCTGTGCCAGAAACGCGGTGCGCGCCAGCAAATAAACGTAGGGATAAAAAACCAGCACCAGAACGAGGATGACGCCGCCGGTCGAGCGGACTCGCGGGAATCGCAGACCCGTGCCGAACCATTCGCGCATCAACGTTTGAACGGGACCGGCAAAATCCAGCAGCCCGACGAAGACGAAAGCCAACACATAGGCGGGAATCGCGAACGGCAGCATCAACGCCCAATCCAGCCAGCGCCGACCGGGAAACTCGCAGAGGCTGGTCAGCCAGGCGAGACTGACGCCCAACAGCGTTACACCGACACCGACGCCGAGCACCAGGGTCAGCGTGTTGCCCAGCAGCCGCGGCATCTGCGTGTCCCAGAGGTGGGACCAGATTTGATGATCGATGATTTGCCAGGAGAGCAACAGAACGCTGAGGGGCAGCAAGACCAACGCAGCAATGGCGAAGACCAAGGGATACCAGCGACGTTGGGCGGGGTGGGCCAAGGAAAAGCTCTCGTTTAAATGATTATGCCCACGCTCTGCGTGGGCACACATCTTGTGACGCTCTGCGTCACGCTTCGACGCCGAGCGTCGGTGGATGCATTCCCACGCGGAGCATGGGAACGATCAGCACGCCCCGCGTAAGCGGGGCGCAGTATATCGACAGACTCAGTTCCAGCCAGCCCGATCCATCATGCGAATCGCTTCGGCCTGACGCTTGCCAGCAACTTCTACCGGCAAGGTATCGGCCACGAACTTGCCCCAGGCGGCGACTTCCGCGGACGGCGCCACTGTAGGGTTGGCCGGGAATTCCTGATTCACATCAGCGAAGATCTTCTGTGCTTCCGGCGTCGTCATCCATTCCACCAACGCCTTGGCCGCTTCCGGGTGCGGCGCGTGTTTGGTCAGGCCGATGCCCGACAGGTTCACGTGCACGCCACGATCGCCCTGATTCGGCCAGAACAGCTTCACCGCCAGGTCAGGCTTCTGTTTGTGCAAACGTCCGTAGTAATAAGTGTTGACGATGCCGACGTCGCATTGGCCGGCGTTGATCGCTTCCAATACCGCGACATCATCGGAGAACACGTCGGTGGACAGGTTGTTGACCCAGCCCTTGAGGATCTTCTCGGTTTTCTCGGCGCCATGCACTTCGATCATGGTGGCAGTCAGGGACTGGTTGTAGACCTTCTTCGCCGTACGCAGGCACAGGCGGCCTTCCCAGTTCTTGTCGGCCAGACCTTCGTAAGTGCTCAACTCGCCCGGCTTCACCCGGTCCGTGGAGTACGCGATGGTTCGCGCCCGCAGGCTCAGGCCGGTCCAGGCATGAGAAGCCGCGCGGTATTGCAACGGGATGTTGGCGTCGATGGTTTTCGAGGTGAAAGGTTGCAGGATGCCCATCTGCTCGGCCTGCCAGAGGTTGCCGGCATCGACGGTCAGCAGCAGGTCGGCAGTGGCGTTTTCTCCCTCAGCCTTGATGCGCTGCATCAGCGGCGCTTCCTTGTCGGTGATGAACTTCACCTGCACACCGGTTTTCGCAGTGTAGGCATCGAAGACCGGTTTGATCAGCTCGTCGATACGCGAGGAGTAAACCACCACCTCGTCGGCGGCCTGGGCGGCGGTGCTGCCAATCAGGGTCAGGGCGAGTGCGGTCAATAGACGCTTCGGTGCCAACATGGGAGCGATCTCTCGATTTGGAAAAGGGAGGGCAAATGATAAGGACTCACATTTAGCTTCTCAATCGAACTATTCGCGGAGGAGTTACCAGATGTTGCACGGCTGGAGATATAGGATAGTTTTACCGGCCCCTTCGCGGGCTAGCCCGCGATGAGGCCATCAGCCGCAGTGAAAATCTCAGGCCTTGGCAAGTGCCGGCAGATCCCCGATCAACCCCAGCGCCTCACGCACAAACAACGCCTTGGCCTCCGGCATCTGATCAACCATCTTCAACCCGGCATTACGCAACCAGCGCACCGGCAGCGGATCGGCCTGGAACAACCGCTCGAAGCCTTCCATCGCCGCCATCAATGCCAGGTTGTGCGGCATGCGCCGACGCTCGTAGCGGCTCAGCACTTTCACGTCCGCCAGCCGCTCGCCCCGTCCTGCCGCTTGCAACAGCACTTCGGCGAGCACCGCAGCATCAAGGAAACCGAGGTTCACCCCCTGCCCGGCCAACGGGTGAATGGTGTGCGCTGCGTCGCCGATCAGCGCCAGACCTTCGGCCACATAACGCTTGGCATGACGCTGACGCAGCGGCACGCACAGACGCGGATCAGCGCTCAGCACCGTGCCGAGCCGGCCTTCAAAGGCGCGTTCCAGCTCCAGGCAGAACGCTGCGTCGTCCAGCGCCATCAGCCGTTCGGCTTCGCTCGGCGTGGTCGACCAGACGATCGAACACCAATCCTGCTGACCGTCGCGTTCCAGCGGGAGAAACGCCAAGGGGCCGTTGTCGGTGAAGCGTTGCCAGGCTGTCATTTGATGAGGCTTGGCGCTGCGCACACTGGTAACGATCGCGTGGTGCAGATAATCCCACTCGCGCGTGGCCACTCCGGCCAGGCGTCGAACGGCCGAGTTGGCGCCATCCGCCGCAATCACCAGCGGCGCACGCAAGGTGCGGCCATCGGCGAGCGTCAGCAGCCAGTCATCACCGGAGCGGCGCAGCTGCTCCAGGCGCGCATTGGCCAGCATCCCGAGGTCGCAGTCGTGCAAGCGGTCGAGCAAGGCGTCCTGAACCACGCGGTTCTCGACGATATGTCCAAGCACGTCGGCATGTACGCTGCTGGCGGAAAAGTGGATCTGCCCGGTCCCGCTGCCATCCCAGACGTGCATGTCGGTGTACGGGCTGCTGCGTCGACTGGCGATGCCATCCCACACGCCGAGGCGTTCAAGAATCCGCTGGCTCGCTGCCGATAACGCGCTCACGCGCGGTTCGAACGGCGCTTGCCCGTCGAAGGGTTTGACGCTCATCGGGCTGCCATCCAGCAGCAGGACTTCCAGCCCGCTGTCCTGTAACGCCAGCGCCAAGGCGCTGCCGACCATTCCGGCCCCGACAATCAGCAGATCTGCGCGCATGTCCATGCTTTAAGCCTGTCTCGCTTGCGGCTTGAGCCGCACGTAAAGGGTTTTCTGGACCCGCGCCACCAAGGTGCCGGCGCCGTCGTGGATATCGACCTGCAACTGCGGCAGGTATTTTTCGCCGTTCGCCGTTTGCCGGCGGACCTCGTCGAGCAAGGTCTCGTCGATCCTGAAGTTGGCGAACACCGGGCCTTTGCCCGGCGAGATGAAATCGATGTCTGCCGCTTTGTCCCAGACAATGTAATGGCGTCCGAGGTTTTCCATCAGCATCAGCATGTAGAACGGGTCGACCATCGAATACAGGCTGCCACCGAACTGCGTGCCGACGTAATTGCGGTTGTACCAGCCCAATCCCATGGACACCTTGATGTCGCGAAAATCATCGCTGATGTGACGCACGCGAACCCCGGCGCCAAGGTACGGCGGGTAGAAGGTCATGAACCAACGCATCAACCGCGCTTTGCCGAACCTGCTCGTCAACCACTTAAGCATCGGGACGCGTACCCAGGCCCATGGCCTGTCGGGCGAACCAGCGCTTGGCCGGCGGCAGCAGATCGAGGCCAAGCAGGCCGAGGTTGCGACCCAGCGACACCAGCGGTTGAGTGCTGCCGAACAGGCGCGTGACTTGATCGGAAAAACCCACGGTCAGGTTCTGGTCCATCCGCTGGCGTTCGCGATAAGCCTGCAAGGTCGCGAAGTCGCCGGGCGAAGTCTCGCTCCCCAGCAGCGCATCCGCCAACGCTTGCGCATCACGCAGCGACAGGTTGAACCCCTGGCCGGCGATGGGATGCAGGCTGTGGGCGGCGTTGCCGAGAATCGCCAGATGCGGACGCACCTGCTCTTCGGCTTCGATCAGCGTCAACGGATACAGATGCCGTGCGCCCACTTGTTTCAACGTGCCGAGGCGGTAACCGAACACGCCCTGCAATTCGCTGAGGAAACTGCGTTCATCAAGGGCCGCCAACCGTTGCGCGTCCATGCCCAGACGGGTCCAGACCAGGGCGCAGCGGTTTTCCGGCAACGGCAACAACGCCATCGGGCCATCGTCGGTGAAACGTTCGAACGCCATGCCGTTGTGCGCTTCGCTCGGGGTGACGTTGGCGATCAGCGCGCTCTGGTTGTACGGGCGCGTTTTGATGCCGATTCCCAGTTGCTCGCGCAGGCCGGAACGGCCGCCATCAGCGAGCACCGCGAGGTCGCATTCCAAGGTGGTTTCGTCGTTGAGGGTCAGGCGATAGCCGTCGGTCAGCGGCTCCATGCGCGTGACTTCCGCCGGGCAGCGCCAGGTGACCACGTCGTTGTCCAGACCTTGCCAGAGGCATTGGCCGAGCCAGGCGTTTTCCACCACATAGCCCAGCGCCGGTACGCCTTCTTCCATCGCCGACAAACGCGCGGTGGAGAAACGGCCACGGTCGGAAACGTGAATCTGCTTGATCGGTTCGGCCCGACGGGAAATGTCCTGCCACACGCCCAACCGTTGGTAAATCTGCTTGGCACCGTAGGACAACGCCGAAGAACGGGCGTCGTAACTCGGTTGATAGCTGTCGCCGGGGGCAAACGGTTCGATCAGCACAATCTTCCAGCCGCGCGCCTTGGCCCCGGCTTGCAGGGCCAACGCCAGGCTGGCGCCGACCAGACCGCCACCGATAATTGCCAGATTGACTCGACTCATGCCGCTTTTGTCCGCGCTTCGGCCATCAAGGCCTCGATCTCGGCGACCGTTTTCGGTACGCCACTGGTCAGGATTTCACAGCCGGTTTTGGTCACCACGACGTCGTCCTCGATGCGCACGCCAATGCCGCGCCATTTCTTCGCTACGTTCTGGTTGTCCGGGGCAATGTAGATCCCCGGTTCCACGGTCAGCGCCATGCCGACTTCCAGCACGCGCCATTCGCCGCCGACCTTGTACTCGCCGACGTCATGCACATCCATGCCCAGCCAGTGGCCGGCGCGGTGCATGTAAAACGCTTTATAGGCTTCGCTGGCGATCAGCTCGTCGACGTCGCCCTGCAACAGGCCCAACTTCACAAGGCCGGAGGTAATCACCCGGACCGTGGCTTCGTGCGCCTGGTTCCAGTGTTTGTTCGGGGCGATTTCGGCGAAGGCTGCTTCTTGTGAAGCCAGCACCAATTCGTAGATCGCCTTCTGTTCCGCGGAATACTTGCCGTTGACCGGCCAGGTGCGCGTGATGTCGCTGGCGTAGCAGTCGATCTCGCATCCGGCGTCGATCAACACCAGGTCACCATCCTTGAGCACCGCGTCATTCTGCTGGTAATGCAGGATGCAGCTGTTGCGCCCCGCCGCCACAATCGAACCATACGCCGGCATCTTCGCCCCGCCCTTGCGGAACTCATAATCGAGCTCGGCTTCAAGGCTGAACTCGTGCAAACCGGCCCGGCTGGCCTGCATCGCACGTATATGCGCCTGAGCGGAAATCCGCGCGGCTTCGCGCATCACCTTCACTTCTGCCGCCGATTTATACAGGCGCATGTCGTGCAGCAGATGATCCAGCGCAACGAATTCGTTCGGCGGCTGGGCGCCCAGGTGCGCCTTGGAGCGGATCACGTTGATCCAGTCCATCAGGTGGCGATCGAATTCCGGATTGCTGCCCATGGCCGAATACACCCGGTCGCGGCCTTCTATCAGGCCCGGCAGGATGTCGTCGATGTCCGTGATGGGAAAAGCGTCGTCGGCACCGAAGTCGCGGATCGCGCCTTCCTGGCCGGCACGCAGGCCGTCCCAGAGTTCCCGTTCGGCGTTGCGCTCACGGCAGAACAACAGGTATTCGCCGTGCTCACGGCCAGGCATCAACACGATGACGGCCTGAGGCTCGGGGAAACCGCTGAGGTACTGGAAGTCGCTGTCCTGGCGGTAAACATGCTCGACGTCGCGGTTGCGGATGGCTACCGCGGCGGCGGGCAGGATGGCGATGCTGTTGGGTTCCATCTGCGCCATCAAGGCCTTGCGGCGACGGCTGTATTCCGATTTCGGGATATGAATCATGGGCAGATGGCTTTTCCTGGCTCGCGATTAATGCAACGACGGTTTGGCGGCGGCCTGTGCGTCCGGCTTCCGGGTCTCGGAGAACAGCAGCAGCGGCGCGACACGCAGGTATTCCATGACTTCCATGTAGTCGCTTTCGCCGTCGTCGGACTCTTCCAGCGCGTCTTGCACCTGGGAGATGGCCGCCAGATCCTGCAACACTTCGGTGGCCTCGGTGCTGAGCATGCTGCTGTCGCGGCAGTTCAGGCCAAACCCGCTGAGGAAGCCCTGACACCATTGGCCGAGTGCGGCAGCACGGTCGGCCAGCGGCTCGTCATCGGTCGGCAGCAGCAAAACGACGGTCACGTCGTCGCCGGTGAGCTCGCCCTTGACCATCTCTTGCAGGCCGATCAAGGCATTGCGAACGTTGTCTTGCGGCTCGCCTTCGAGCAGCTCGGCAGCATCGATAAGCCACTCTTCGGCAGTGAAACCGGCACCGGCGCAACTGCGACCGAGCAGCAGGCCATGCAGTTCGGCAGGCGAGACGTTATGACCGCTGGAAGTCAGCAGCGTGGCGAAGGCTTGGTACGGAGAATTCTGAATGGGCATGGGCAGCTAGGCGCCAGACGGCGCTATGTCTAGAATGAAGGCCTTGTATCCTACATCGACTCCTCTGTAGGAGCGAGCTTGCTCGCGATGAACCCCAGAACACCGCGGGGTGTCAGGGACCCAGCGTTATCGTTGGCGACCATCGCGAGCAAGCTCGCTCCTACAGTCCGACATCCATCAGACAGTGAAGACAATGGAAGACACCGACCTGCAAGCGCTGATGGCCAGACTCGAATTGTTAATTAGCCGAGTCGAGCAACTTAAGAGTCAAAATGGACTCCTACTAGCTCAGGAAAAGACCTGGCGCGAGGAACGCGCTCACCTCATTGAAAAGAACGAAATCGCCCGGCGTAAGGTCGAATCGATGATTTCGCGCCTCAAGGCCCTGGAGCAAGACTCATGAGTTCAAGCAATAGCGTAACCGTGCAGATCCTCGACAAAGAGTATTCGATCATCTGCCCCCAGGAAGAGCGCAGCAACCTGGTGAGCGCTGCCCGTTACCTGGACGGCAAGATGCGTGAAATCCGCAGCAGCGGCAAAGTCATCGGCGCCGATCGCATCGCCGTAATGGCCGCGCTGAACATCACGCACGACCTTCTGCACAAGCAGGAAAGTCCGGATGTGCAGGTCAGCGGCTCGACCCGTGAGCAGGTTCGCGACCTGCTGGATCGCGTCGATCTGGTGCTCGCCACCGATCCGGACGTCACCAAGGGCTGATTCGCCGAACCGCTTGGGTTATACTCGCAACACTCCCTGGGGTGCTTGCCAGTTGACCACGTCCCTGAGCCGATTCGCACTACCCTGGAGGCTGCACGTTGGGCTGGTGTGCATGTCCGCTAGACGGAAAGCCTTAAAGCCTACTGCATCTTCCACCTTGAACTTTCGGGTTCAAGGGCTAAGTCAGCAGCGGTTCATCCGGGGAGCCTGATTCCAGTCCGATGCCGGTTCAATACCGGCATCGGCTTTTTTACGGGTACGCTTTGTGTACCCGCACTGCCGAAGCCCGAATCCATGACCGAACCTGCGCTGCTGCCCCGCCCGCAACTTCGACGCATGCTGCGCAAGGCCCGCCGCGCACTGACAGCCAGCCAGCAGCGCCAGGCCGCTCGCGGGCTGTACAAGCAACTGGCCCAGCAGCCGTTGTTTCGCCGCGCAAAACATATCGCCCTGTACCTGCCCACCGACGGTGAAATCGATCCGCGCCTGTTGCTGCGCGCCGCGCAACGCCGGGGCAAGGCGACTTACCTACCAGTGCTCAGCGCCTGGCCGCGAACCAAAATGGTGTTCCAGCGGATTCGCCCCGGCGAAAAACTCCAACTCAATCGCTTCCGTATTCTCGAACCCAGGCACAACCTCGCCCGACAACGCAAAGTCTGGGCGCTCGATCTGGTGCTGTTGCCGCTTGTGGGGTTCGACGATGTCGGTGGCCGACTCGGCATGGGCGGTGGTTTCTACGACCGGAGCCTGGCGTACCTGGCGCGGCGCAAAAACTGGCGCAAGCCGACGCTGTTGGGGCTGGCCCATGAATGTCAGAAGGTCGAACGACTGGCTCAAGCGAGCTGGGATGTGCCGTTGCAAGGAACGGTGACAGACAAGGCGTGGTATTTCGCAGACTAGACGCCACTGGAATCAGCGGCGTCGAAAAGACAGGTCAGCGCTTGAAGGCCGACGGCTGTTGTTGCTGCGCGATTTCAACCGGCGCATCGGTCTTGTTGCTCCACAGGCTTTGGGCATAGCCAGTGGTCACGACGCCGAGGCCGAACAAAATAACCAATATCCATAGTAAATCCGGTTTGCGTTTCATCGATTGCCCCCCAAAGGCACATCAACACGATGACAGCAGCGGTTTCCGTTGTAGGTGTAGGCCGTGCAGCAGCGTCAAGCTTAGAAGGCCGGCATTTTGCGACAACGTGAACCGACACGCAAACGCTGGCGTCAACCGACTGTCGGTTTGTCATAAAATTGCCCGACAACTTGCCCACCTGACTCGCAAGGAGCAAAAACCATGGCCTATTGGCTGATGAAATCCGAGCCCGACGAACTCTCGATCAAGGGTCTGGAGAAGCTTGGCAAAGCGCGCTGGGACGGGGTTCGCAACTACCAGGCGCGTAACTTTTTGCGGGCCATGGCGGTGGGGGATGAGTTTTTCTTCTATCACTCCAGCTGCCCCGAACCAGGAATCGCCGGAATCGGGAAAATAGTCGAAGCCGCGTATCCCGACCCGACGGCGCTGGAGCCGGAGAGTCATTACTACGATCCCAAGGCCACCCTGGAGAAAAACGCCTGGAGCGCGATTGATGTCGCGCATGTCGAGACGTTTGCCAAAGTGCTCAAACTGGATTATTTGAAACAGCAGACGGCGCTGGCGGAAATGCCCTTGGTGCAGAAAGGTTCGCGGTTGTCGGTGATGCCGGTGACTGCCGAGCAATGGGCCGCAGTGCTCGATTTGCGCTAATTGAACGAGAACTACCCAGTCATCCTCTTTTTAGTCACCCGATCGCGTAGGCTTGCCTCTTGACTTGAATTGACTGGTATCAAATCGTCTTGGTGTCAAATACGCCAGACTAGGACGCAACAGCCGCAGGATGCCCGCATGTCTACCCATAGCCGCTCTTCGATCGTTTTCGCCAGTGCCTTGATGGCCCTGTTATTGGCTGCCGGTGGTTTCGGATATTGGAAGTCCATGCATGACCGTTTACCCGAAGGTTTGTATGTCGGTAACGGTCGCCTCGAAGCCACCGAAGTACAGATCGCCAGCAAGACACCGGGGCGCTTGGCCGAGGTGCTTGTCGATGAAGGCGACAAGGTGACCAAGGGCCAGCTGCTGGCACGCATGGACACCCGCACCCTCGAAGCCCAGCGCAGCCAGGCCGAAGCCGAGGTGCTGCGCGCCCGGGAAAATCTTTCCGCCGCTCAGGCCAATGTCCAACTGCGCCAGAGCGAACATCTGCTGGCCCAACAGGAACTCAACCGCTCACAGGAGCTGTTCAAGCACGGTTTCGTGAGTGGCCAGATCATTGATCAACAAAAGGCCCGCCTGGACACTGGCAGTGCCGCGGTTGCAGCGTCCCGGGCGCAGGTGTCGGCCGTCGGCGCGGCGATTGGTGCCGCACAGGCACAGGTCGCGATGTTGACCAGCGAAATAGAGGACAGCAGCCTGCGGGCGCCTATCGACGGGGTCATCCAGCTGCGCATGGCCGAACCCGGCGAAGTGCTCGGCGCGGGCGGACGGGTTCTGCTGCTGATCGACCCCAACGACCAGTACATGAACCTCTATCTCCCCACCTCGGTGACAGGTCGCTTGGCGGTCGGCGACGATGCGCGAATCCTGCTCGACGCCCTGCCCGACCACCCACTGCCGGCAAAAATCAGCTTCGTCGCAGGCAAGTCGCAGTTCACCCCCAAAGAAGTCGAGACCCGCGATGAGCGGCAAAAACTGGTGTTCCGCGTCAAGCTGCGTCTGACCGATCCGAGCGCCCTGCCTCAGGTCAAACCGGGTATGCCAGGTGCCGGTTATGTGCGCACCGCGCCGACTGACTGGCCGGCCAATCTGCAATGACCAGCCTGGCGCTGCAAGCGACCGGCATCAATCACCGCTACGGCCAACAGCAGGCGCTGAGCGATATCCATTTCAGTCTGCCCGCAGGAACCCGCTGCGGGCTCATCGGGCCCGATGGCGCCGGCAAGTCCAGTCTGCTGGGGTTGATCGCGGGGGTGAAAATCCTGCAGGAGGGTCAGCTGGAAGTGCTTGGTGGCTCAATCCAGGATCGCCGCCATCGCAGCAGTCTTTATGCCCGAATTGCGTTTATGCCCCAAGGTCTGGGCGGCAACCTGTATCCCGAATTGTCTATCAGCGAGAATATTCAGTTTTTTGCCACCCTGTTCGGCCTGTCGAAAGCTGAATGCAATCAACGTATGCACAACCTGTTGCTGGCCACCGATCTTTTGCGATTCTCCGATCGTCCGGCGGGCAAACTCTCCGGCGGCATGAAACAAAAGCTCGGACTCTGTTGCGCGCTGATCCATGAGCCAGACCTGCTGATCCTCGACGAGCCGACCACCGGGGTCGATCCCTTGTCTCGCCGGCACTTCTGGGAACTGGTGGACGACGTCCGTCGACAACGCCCGCAACTGACATTGCTGGTGGCCACGGCTTATATGGAAGAGGCCGAGCAGTTCGAGCACTGCCTGATGCTCGACGGCGGCAAGCTGATTGCCACAGGGCTGACCGGCGAACTGGCGGCAGCAACGCCGAGCGGCAAACTTGACGCTGCCTTCACCCACTTTCAGGGCGACGGCAGCCAAGACAAACCGGCATTGGTGATTCCATCCAGAACCGGCGACAACGCGGACATCGCCATCGAAGCCCACGAACTGACCTTGCGCTTCGGCGATTTCACCGCCGTCAACAAGGTCAGTTTTGCCATTGGCCGAGGCGAAATTTTCGGTTTTCTCGGCTCCAACGGCTGCGGCAAAACCACCACCATGAAAGTTTTAACCGGGCTTATTCCGGCCAGTGAAGGCAGCGCCACATTGCTGGGCAACCCGGTGAATGCCAAGGACCTGGCGACTCGCAAACGCGTCGGTTTCATGTCCCAGAGCTTTTCCCTGTACGGCGAACTCAGTGTCCGGCAGAACCTTGACTTGCATGCCCGGCTGTTCGATTTGCCCAAAACGGACAGCATTCAACGCATCAACGAACTGATCCAGCGTTTCAATCTGGGCAGCGTCGCCGATCAACAGTCCGGCGCCCTGCCCTTGGGTCTGCGCCAAAGACTGTCACTGGCCGTGGCCGTGCTGCATCGTCCGGAAGTGCTGATACTCGACGAACCGACCTCCGGCGTAGACCCGGCGGCGCGCGATGATTTTTGGCGATTGCTGGTCGAGCTTTCGCGCGAGCAAGGCGTAACAATCTTTCTTTCCACGCATTTCATGAACGAAGCCCAGCGGTGTGACCGTATCTCGCTGATGCACGCCGGCCAGGTGCTTGCCTGCGACACCCCTGCGGCACTGCAACAGCAGTTCAAGGGCGAGACCCTGGAAGCGGCGTTTGTCACGTGCCTGGAACAGGTCCAAGCCCCCATGGAAACCCCGACGCCGGTAGCGTCCGACGACTCACCGGTCAAGCGCACCACGCCTCTTAAGGAACGTCGCTTCAGTGTCGGGCGCCTGATAGCGGTGGCCCGTCGCGAAGGCAAGGAGTTGCTGCGCGATAAAGTGCGGATGGCATTTGCCTTTCTCGGCGCCATTTTCATGATGGTGATCTTCGGCTACGGCATCTCCCTGGACGTGGAAAAGCTCGCCTTCGCGGTCTTCGATCAAGACCAGACACCCCAGAGTCGCGCGTATCTGGAAGCATTTCGCGGTTCTCGTTACTTCGACGAACAACCGCCCATTCGCGACGCGAAAGAATTGCACCGCCGCCTTCAACGCTCGGAAATCAAATTGGCGCTGGAAATTCCACCGGGATTCGGCCGGGATTTGTACGCCGCTCGACAGCCCGTCGTGGCGGCCTGGCTCGATGGCGGCATGCCTTTTCGAGCCGAGACCAGCCGCAATTACGTGGAAGCGGTGCACCAGGCCAACATTGAACAACTGGCCGAACAGAGCAGCCCGGCGTTGAAAGGGCAGGCGGCAGCCAAACTGGAAACCCGTTTCCGTTACAACCAGGATGTCGTGAGCGTCAATGCCATCGGCCCGGGAGTCATGGCACTGATCCTGGCGTTCATCCCCGCCATGCTGACGGCGTTGGGTATTGTCCGGGAGAAAGAACTGGGGTCGATCACCAATTTTTACGCCACGCCGCTGACCCGGCTGGAGTTCCTGCTGGGCAAGCAGGCCCCTTATCTGGCCATCAGCCTGATCAACCTCGCGGTACTGGTCGCCATGAACCGCTGGCTGTTCGGCGTGCCGTTCAAGGGCAGCGGCCTGACCCTGGCATTGGGCGGGCTGCTCTATGTGTTGGCAACCACCAGCATGGGCCTGCTGATTTCATCGTTTACCCGAACCCAGATTGCCGCAATCCTCGGCACGATGATCATCACCAGCCTGCCGACTATCCAGTTTTCCGGGTTGATCGTGCCACGCTCATCGCTCGACGGTGCTGCAGCGATCATGGGGATGTTGTTTCCAGCCGGCTACTTCCTTGATCTTGCCGTCGGTACCTTCACCAAAGCCCTGGACCTGCGCCAGTTATGGCCACAATGCCTGGCATTGTTCGGGTTCTTTCTGGGGTTCACCGGGCTCAGTCTGATCATGCTGAAAAAGCAGGAGGCCTGATGCATAAGTGTGCGCATATCCTGCGACTGGGTCTCAAGGAACTGACCAGCCTGCGACACGACAGCGTGTTGCTGCTGTTCCTGTTCTACGCCTTCACCGTAGCGATCTACATGCCCGCCGCCGGCTCGGTGATCGGTGTACACAATGCCAGCGTGGCCATCGTGGACGAAGACCACAGTCACCTGTCGCGACAACTGGCCCAGGCCCTGCTACCACCGGAGTTCCAGCCGCCGGTGTTGCTGCCTTACGGGCAACTCGATCAAGTCATGGACAGTGGTCGGTATACGTTCGTGATCAACGTACCGGCCGGTTTCCAGACGGACTTGTTGGCCGGCCGCCAGCCGGCGCTGCAAGTCAACGTCGATGCCACAGCCATGAGCCAGGCGTTCATGGGCGCAGGTTACATCGGGCGGATTTTTCAGCGCGAACTGCTGAACTATAGCGGCCAGAGCAATGCCGCCAGCCAGTCCCCGGCGCTGCTTACAACCCGCTCGCTGTTCAATACCAACCTGGAAGGCGGCTGGTTTCTGGCGGTGATTCAAATCGTCAACAACATCACCATCCTCGCCATCATCCTGACCGGCACGGCGTTGCTGCGTGAACGCGAGCACGGCACCCTCGACCATTTACTGGTGCTGCCGCTGACGGCGCTGGAAATCATGCTGGCGAAAATCTGGAGCAACATGCTGGTGGTGGTGCTGTGCACCTGGTTATCGCTGGAAGTGATTGTCAAAGGTGCGCTGGGCGTGCCGCTGGCCGGCTCGATGAGTCTGTTTTTGCTGGTCACCGCGGTTTATCTGTTCGCCAGTACAGCACTGGGAATTTTCCTCGCGACCCTTGCCCGGTCCACCCCACAGTTCGGCCTGCTGGCCATTCCGGTGATCATTCCGATGCTGCTGTTGTCCGGTGGCAGCACACCGCTCGACAGCATGCCGCAATGGCTGCAATGGGTGATGCAAGGCTCGCCATCAACGCACTTTGTCAGCCTGAGCGCCGCGATATTGTTTCGTGATGCCGGGCTGAGCGTTGTGTGGCCGGACCTGTTGGCGCTCACAGTGATCGGCCTGCTGTTCTTCGCGATTGCATTGCTGCGGTTTCGCCGCAGCCTGACGTCCTGAAGCATTGATCATTGGCGCCGCATGGCTTCCAGCGATGGCGCTCTGAAGGCACCATCGCTGGCAGGCCAGCACCCTTGAGATCCGGACTTACTGAATAATCAGGTTGTTGAACAACAGATCCTCAACCACCGGCTTGCCGGTTTCATCGCTCATGATTTGCTGGGTCTGCTTCAAGGCTTCCTGACGCAGCTTTTCCTTTCCCTCGATGCTGTTCATCGCCTCGGTGGTTTGCTGGGTGAACAACGCCACCAGTTGATTGCGAATCAACGGTTCATTGGCCTTCACCAGTTTGGCCGCCTCATCACCGGTGACCCGCAACGCCACATCAGCCTTGAAGACCTTCAACTTCGGCGTGCCATCCAACCCGTAGTTACCCACGAATGGCGGGCTCAGGGTCAGGTAGCTGACTTTCGGGGCTTCACCTTCTTTGGCGGCTTCTTCAGCCACTGCTGCCACAGGCAGAGACAGGGCCAGCAACAACATGATCCACGCTTTCACAATTCGCTCCTTATCCGGTTTGCGGCCTAGCATAACGACCCGCCGCGCAAGCACAAGCTTATGGCTGACTATCAGGGCGGGGCATGCTCGTTGACCCGTCGACTCACACACCTACACTTATCGGCCATCACTCCCAAAGGAATAGCCCTGATGAAAGCCGTGCTGTGCAAAGCCTTCGGCCCTGCCGAATCGCTGGTGCTGGAAGACGTCGCCAGCCCTGTCGAGAAGAAGAACGAAATCCTGCTGGACGTGCACGCCGCCGGGGTGAATTTCCCGGACACGCTGATCATCGAGGGCAAATACCAGTTCAAGCCACCCTTCCCGTTTTCTCCGGGCGGCGAAGCGGCTGGCGTGGTCAGCGCCGTGGGTGAGAAAGTCAGTCACCTGAAAGTCGGCGATCGGGTCATGGCCCTCACTGGCTGGGGCAGTTTCGCCGAGCAGGTCGCCGTTCCGGGTTACAACGTGCTACCGATCCCGCCGTCCATGGACTTCAACACCGCCGCTGCTTTCAGCATGACTTACGGCACCTCGATGCACGCGCTCAAGCAACGCGGCAACCTGCAACCGGGTGAAACCCTGCTGGTGCTCGGTGCGTCCGGCGGTGTCGGCCTGGCCGCCGTGGAAATCGGCAAAGCCATGGGCGCCCGCGTGATCGCCGCCGCCAGCAGCGCCGAAAAACTCGCCGTGGCCAAGGCTGCCGGCGCCGATGAACTGATCAACTACAGCGAAACCAGCCTCAAAGACGAAATCAAACGCCTGACCGATGGCCAGGGCGCGGACGTGATCTACGATCCGGTCGGCGGCGACCTGTTCGACCAAGCCATCCGCGCCATCGCCTGGAACGGCCGCCTGCTGGTGGTCGGCTTCGCCAGCGGACGCATTCCGGAACTGCCAGTCAACCTCGCCCTGCTTAAAGGCGCCGCAGTGGTTGGCGTGTTTTGGGGTTCGTTCTCCCAGCGCCAACCGCAAGACAACGCGGCGAACTTCCAGCAATTGTTTGGCTGGTTCGCCGAAGGCAAGCTGAAGCCGCTGGTGTCGCAGGTGTATCCGCTGAGCAATGCGGCGCAGGCGATCAATGATCTTGGCCAGCGCAAGGCGGTTGGGAAAGTGGTGGTGCAGGTTCGCTGAATCGCAGCAGGATGCAAAAAGGCCAGGACAACTGATGAGGTTGTTCTGGCTTTTTCGATACATGACTGGAAAACAGACATCGCTGCATGTTTTCAATCAGAGCAACTCACGAATTTCCTTCGGAAGAAAACGCACATACCGTGACGCCTGATGCGTATTACAACGCCGAATAATCGAAGGCACGCTCTTGTTGAGTTTAGCGATGAGTTCCAGACGTCTCGCCTCCGGCAATTGCGTGGGGGGAAGGGAGTGGGTGAGGTAACTGCGCGTCCAGCTGAACACCGGCATGTCCACCCACGAGTAGTTTGCAAGCCGCAGTGCTGCCTTGGCGACCTCACCACAACTCAACTTTTTCAACTCCTCGTTGGCATGAATCGGCATCTTGTCGTCCAGCCTGAACACCATTGGCGCGACCACCTGGATTTGCGCGGGTCGTTCGATGGAAATCTCCCAGGGCTTGTATCGCCATTGGCTCACCGCCGTTCGGGAGGCTTCGACAAAGTCGGGATGAGCGTCCTTTGAAGCCTCTACCTGATTCACCGATCCGTCGGCATGGACGGTAAAACTGACATTCAGCGCGCCGGTTATACCGCTTCGGGAAAGTGCTACAGGGTAAACCGGCTTGGGATTGTTCTCCGGAATCAGGAACACCTCGCCAGCCCTGACTTCGATGGACAAAACCAGCAAAAGCACACACAACAACCACCGCATAACTCCCACTCCTTCGCGACTGAAAAGCCAAATCTGGCAACAGCACAAAGGTTAAGGCTCGATGATTTTTTGCATAACGCCATGGCTTCCCCTTTAGACGCAGGACATTTCCCAAAGCCCCGCCCTACTCTGGACAAAACCGCGTCATAAAGGATCGTCAGGTAACAATTCCCACAGCGCCCTTCACTTATACCTGAGCGACATGTTCGTAAAAGAACATGCGATCTCCAACATTTCCGCTGTTTTGAGGATGCGAACCAGTGCTATTTTCGGTAACGAAACTGTAACATTCGCATCCGCAGTCAAAACAAGAAAACTGGAGCTCTTGAATGTTTGCTTTCTTTCGTCCTGCCGCACATCAGGCTCCATTGCCTGAAGAAAAAATAGACAGCGCCTACCGACGCCATCGCTGGCAGATCTTCGCCGGCATCTTCATCGGCTATGCGGGTTATTACCTGCTGCGCAAAAACTTCTCCCTCGCCATGCCCTACCTGATCGAAGAGGGCTATACCCGCGGCGAGCTGGGCCTGGCGTTGTCGGCGATTGCTATCGCCTACGGCCTGTCCAAGTTCCTGATGGGCATTGTTTCCGACCGTTCCAACCCGCGCTTCTTCCTGCCGTTCGGCCTGCTGGTTTCTGCCGGCGTGATGTTCATTTTCGGTTTCGCGCCTTGGGCGACGTCCAGCGTGACCATCATGTTCATCCTGCTGTTTATCAATGGCTGGGCGCAGGGCATGGGTTGGCCGCCGAGTGGCCGGACCATGGTCCACTGGTGGTCGCAGAAGGAACGCGGGGGCGTGGTGTCCTTGTGGAACGTGGCGCACAACGTCGGCGGCGGCTTGATCGGCCCGCTGTTCCTGCTCGGCATGGGCCTGTTCAATGACTGGCACGCGGCGTTTTACGTGCCTGCTGCAGTGGCCATGGCCGTGGCGGTGTTTGCCTTCGCCACGATGCGCGATACGCCCCAATCGGTCGGCCTGCCGCCGATCGAGAAGTACAAGAACGACTACCCGGAAGGCTACGACGCCAGTCACGAAGAGGAATTCAGCGCCAAGGAAATCTTCGTCAAATACGTGCTGCGCAACAAAATGCTCTGGTACATCGCCATGGCTAACGTCTTTGTCTACCTGCTGCGCTATGGCGTGCTGGACTGGGCACCGACCTACCTCAAGGAAGCCAAAGGCTTCAGCGTGGATAAAACCTCGTGGGCGTATTTCCTCTACGAGTGGGCAGGTATTCCCGGGACGCTGTTGTGCGGCTGGATGTCGGACAAGATCTTCCGTGGCAACCGTGGCCTGACCGGCATGGTGTTCATGGCGTTGGTGACCGTAGCGACGTTGGTGTATTGGCTCAACCCGGCCGGTAACCCGACGGTCGACATGATCGCGCTGATCTCGATTGGTTTCCTGATCTACGGTCCGGTGATGCTGATCGGCTTGCAGGCGCTGGAACTGGCACCGAAGAAAGCCGCCGGTACCGCAGCGGGCTTCACGGGTCTGTTCGGTTACCTGGGTGGTTCAGTCGCGGCCAGTGCAGCCATGGGCTACACCGTGGACCATTTCGGCTGGGACGGCGGTTTCGTCCTGCTGATCGGCGCGTGCCTGCTGGCGATGGCGTTCCTTGCACCAACCTTGTGGCACAAACAGGTCGCCAGTCAGTCCCGCGAAGCCATCGCTTGATCGACCTTTGATTTGCAGCGCTTGAGCCGCGCCTCCAGATTCCGGTCTGGCATGGCGTGGCTACGCAGGGCGTTGGCGGTCTGCTCGACATAATCGCGAGTGGTACCGTAACGCCCGCAAGCGTTCTCAAACACATGGCTCAGCACGTGATCCGGCAAGTTACCGGCATAGCTGGGCAAGTGTCGCTCCAACACAAACCCCAACGCCTGAACCTGGCTTCCGTCTTCGAGACGGCAGTTGAGCCAGTGTGGGCGATATGAAGGGAATGGCATTTCGCGCTGCCACAACGCGTAAAGAGAGGCTTCGAGTTGTTCTTCCGGCAAGCGATATGCGAAGCCGCTGCAAGAACCGCCGCGATCCAGGCCAAACACCAGCCCTGGCACTTCCGGCGTGCCGCGATGTTCGTGAGACCACAAGTACAAACCGCGATGGTAGCCATGCACCCGGCCGCGAACGCGTTCGACCGCCGCACATTCTGGACGCCAGATCAGCGAGCCATACGCAAACAGCCAGACCGGCCCACCCTTGTGGCGCGCCATGGTCGACTGCATCGAGCTGAGCAATTGTTCGTGTGTAAGCTGCGGCCCCAGATCGAGCTGCGGAGGATAAGCCAGATTCATGAAAGCAGATTCAATGGCGCTCATGGCGAATAGCGTTCAGCTCCCCGCGGGTGATGATTACTTAATAGAACGCACCGCTGTAACAATAAGGCACATATGTTTTAAGGCAATTTAAGTGCCATGGCACAGTTTTAGATAAATACCGGAACGATATATAACCTACCGGTATTTATAAAATTCTATAAATACCGATCGGCTATATATGGAGTTATAACGATCAAGAGCGCGGCTCAAGAGCGCGGCGCGTACGCAAACACATCCGCACGCATCTGATGAGCATCCATCCCGGCGTCAACCAGAGCATCCAGCGTGCCATAGACCATGGCAGGAGAACCGCTGGCATAGACATGCAGCGCTTTGAGGTCCGAAAAATCCTCGCACACCGCCTCATGCAACATCCCGCAACGCCCCGGCCAGCCACATTGATCGCTGACGACTTTATGCAAGAACAGATTGGGCAGTTTCAGCCACTCGTCCCAATGCTCGATTTCATAAAAGTCTTCGGGACGACGTACGCCCCAATACAGATGTACCGGATGCTTGAAGCCGGAGGCTCGGCAATGTTCGATCAGGCTGTGGATCTGCCCCATGCCCGTACCCGCAGCGATCAGCACCAACGGCCCGTCCGGCAATTCCGCCAGGTGGGTATCACCGAAGGGCATTTCGATCCGCACCAGCGGATTGCGTTGCAGTTGCTCGATCAGGCTCAGCGCACTGCTTTCGCGCGCCAGTACGTGAATTTGCAGGTCACGCCCCGCATGCGGTGCAGAGGCCAGGGAAAATGCGGATTTCTCGCCGTTCTCCCGCTCGATCATCAAATACTGACCGGCGTGATAACGCGGGGGTTTGCCGGCCGGCGTGCGCAGGCTCACACGCCAGGTATCGCCGCCGACATCCTTGCATTCAATGACCTGACACGAAACGCTGCGCACCGGCAATTCTCCCAGCGCGAGCACGCCATCCCACAGCACGATGCAGTCTTCCAGCGGCTCTGCTATGCAAGTGTAGAACTCGCCATGGTCGCGCACACCACCTGCCTGCTCGACTCGCCCTTCCACCAGCAGCGCGGCGCACACATGGCAGTTGCCATTACGACAGCTTTGCGGGCATTCATAGCCCAGACGGCGTGCGCCATCGAGAATCCGCTCGCCGGGCAGAATCTCAAGCACTGCTCCGGAGGGCTGCAAGGTTACACGCATCAATCTATTCCTAACTGATTCCAGATGGCATCGATCCGTTGGGTCACGGCATCATCCTTGACGATTACCCGGCCCCACTCGCGCGTGGTTTCGCCGGGCCATTTATGCGTGGCATCGAGTCCCATTTTCGACCCCAGGCCGGATACCGGCGAGGCGAAATCGAGGTAGTCGATCGGCGTGTTGTCGATCATCACCGTGTCGCGCTTGGGGTCCATGCGCGTAGTGATGGCCCAGATCACGTCGTTCCAGTCCCGTGCGTTGATATCGTCGTCAGTGACGATAACGAACTTGGTATACATGAACTGTCGCAAAAACGACCAGACACCGAGCATTACCCGCTTGGCATGGCCGGGATACGACTTCTTCATGGTCACGATGGCCATGCGGTACGAGCAACCTTCCGGCGGCAGGTAGAAGTCGGTGATCTCCGGGAACTGCTTCTGCAGGATCGGCACGAACACTTCGTTCAGCGCGACGCCGAGAATCGCCGGCTCATCCGGCGGACGACCGGTGTAGGTGCTGTGGTAGATCGGCTTGATCCGGTGGGTAATGCGCTCGACGGTGAACACCGGGAAGCTGTCGACTTCGTTGTAATAACCGGTGTGGTCGCCGTACGGGCCTTCGTCGGCCATTTCGCCCGGATGGATCACGCCTTCAAGGATGATCTCGGCGGTGGCCGGGACTTGCAGGTCATTGCCGCGGCACTTCACCAGTTCGGTGCGGTTACCGCGTAGAAGACCGGCAAAGGCGTATTCGGAGAGGCTGTCCGGCACTGGCGTCACGGCACCGAGGATGGTCGCCGGGTCAGCACCGAGCGCCACGGAGACCGGGAACGGCTGGCCCGGATGCTTCTCGCACCACTCGCGGTAATCCAGCGCGCCGCCACGGTGGCTCAGCCAGCGCATGATGACCTTGTTGCGGCCGATCACTTGCTGACGGTAGATGCCGAGGTTCTGACGATCCTTGTTCGGACCTTTGGTGACGGTCAGGCCCCAGGTGATCAGCGGGCCGACGTCGCCGGGCCAGCAGGTCTGCACCGGCAGCATCGCGAGGTCGACGTCATCGCCTTCGATGACCACTTCCTGGCACACCGCGTCTTTGACCACTTTAGGTGCCATGGCAATGATCTTGCGGAAGATCGGCAGCTTCGACCAGGCGTCCTTCAAGCCTTTCGGCGGCTCGGGCTCCTTGAGGAACGCCAGCAGCTTGCCGATCTCGCGCAGTTCGCTCACCGCTTCGGCGCCCATGCCCATGGCCACCCGCTCGGGGGTCCCGAACAGGTTGCCCAGAACCGGGATGTCGTAGCCGGTGGGGTTCTCGAACAACAGTGCCGGGCCTTTGGCCCGTAGCGTGCGGTCGCAGACTTCCGTCATCTCCAGCACTGGAGAGACGGGAATCTGGATGCGTTTCAACTCTCCGCGCTGCTCAAGTTGCTGCACGAAATCCCGAAGGTCCTTGAATTTCATTGAAGATGCCACCCCGAAAATAGGCGTACATCCTACCTGCTCTGGCGTTAAAACAGCACGGTCAATTGTGATTTGCGCCCAGCAGCATCGGCGTAAACAGCGGGCTCAGCCAGGCGCTGCCAGTGTCCGAGAGATGATCCTCATCCTTGTACTTCGAATGGCCGTTGACTTCGATGCTGCAGACCTCGTCCGCACACATCAGCGGCGTTGGATCAATGACATGCACGCCCGGGTCGGCGGCGCTCATCGAATCGAACAAGCCGCTGAGAAAATGCTGGCGAGCCAGGTGCTCATCGAGCGGCCGCCCCAGCCCCTCGGCCGAACGCCCGATCCGGGCGAGACTCGTCAGCCGGCTGATTGCACCCTTGCGCTGCAGCGGCACTTCCTTGAACAGCCAGACTTGCGCCCCCGTAGCCCTGATCGCCGCCACCCGTGCTTCGATCGCCGAGGCCATGCGCGCCTCAGACTGAGCCGTATTGTCGCGGGCGTTGAGCAAGACTTTTTTGTCGCCGTCTTCACGACCGTAAACGTAAAGACTCCAGTTGGAGGCCAGCACCACGTCCTTGATCTGCAACCGACGAACCTGCTCCATGGTCTGTTCGTTGAAGTCCTTGCAGCGTTGGCGCGGGTCATCGCTGAGGATCGGCGGACAGGCGCTCATGCTGTAAAGCCACACCGGGCGGCCCTCGCGCCTGGCGCCACTTTCAATGGCCGGCATCAAAGCCGCGGCATGGCTATCGCCCCAGACCAATCGGGTCGCAGGGACCTCTTGGTTGCCACCAAGCAGACAGGCCTTGTCGAGCTTCTTGTCCTTGGTCACCAGCATGCATTTCATCTGCCCGGCGCGCCATTCCCTGGCCTGCGCATACTCCAGCGCTTTGCCGGTCAGACGCTGAGGAAAGCCCTCCTGAGAACGCACGACGGAGCCCGTCACCGCGAGGACAGCCATCGCCATCAAGCCGCCGACCAGCACGTGCTTGCGTCCGGCCAGCAGGCGTTTTTCACGGAACGGCAATTCGACGAAGCGCCAGCTCAACCAGGCCAGGCCCAGCGCCAGCAGAATCCAGCCGACCGCCTCCCAACGCTGAACGCCGTCGATCGAAATGGCATTGGCATAGACAAAGACCGGCCAGTGCCACAGATAAAAAGAATAGGAGAGTAAGCCGATCCAGACAAAAACACGCGCACTCAACAGCTGGCCGGCCCAGGTAGAACCCTGTCCGCCCGACCAGATCAGCGCCGTGGCACCGAGTACCGGCAACAACGCTGCCCAGCCTGGAAACACCGTCCCCCGGTCAAACGTGAACACCGCCAGTAGAACAGCCGCCAACCCGGCAGCACCGACAGACTGAGCGAGCCAGGGTCGAACAGCGTGTTTGCGCGCAGGCAGCACCGCGAGCATTGCGCCGCATAACAGCTCCCAGGCACGCGTCGGCAGCGAAAAGAAAGTGAAGTCGGGTTTACGATCGATATAAGCGATGTTCAGTCCGAAAGAGATCAACAGCACCGCAAACAGCATCCAGCGCCAATGGCGAACATGGCGCATCAACACCACCATCAACAGTGGAAAGAAGATGTAGTACTGCTCTTCAACGGCCAGCGACCAGGTATGAAGCAACGGTTTCAAATCCGACGCCGGCTGGAAGTAACCGTCTTCGCGCATGAACAGAATGTTTGAAATGAACAGCGACTGATAACGAACCGTCCTTCCCAGCTCGGAGAAGTCCTTGGCCGTCAGCAATAACCAGCCCAGTGCCAACGTGACCAATAGCACCACGCTCAGTGCCGGAAGGATGCGTCGTGCACGGCGCGCCCAGAAATCGACGAAGCTGAAACGCTGCGCGCTGATCTCGCGGAACAGGATGCTGGTAATCAGGAACCCGGAAATGACAAAGAAAACATCAACACCGACGAAGCCACCGCTAAACGTACTGAAACCAAAGTGAAAGAGCACGACCGGAATGACGGCCAAAGCCCGCAAGCCGTCAATGTCACGGCGACTGCCAAATGTATGCATAACGTCCCTTGTCGTATCCGATACAAAAACGATCAGAAAGGGACATCGTGGCGGCATGAAAGTTATCAATCAAGACACAAATCTCACGCACAAAAAAAAGCGCCCTGTTCGGGGCGCTTTTTTTGCAGCGGACTGCGTGTTACTTGCGTTTCATCGACAGGAAGAACTCATCGTTGGTCTTGGTCGTTTTCAGCTTGTCGACCAGGAACTCGATGGCAGCGATCTCGTCCATCGGGTGCAGCAGCTTGCGCAGGATCCACATGCGCTGCAACTCGTCGTCGGCGGTCAGCAACTCTTCGCGGCGGGTGCCGGAACGGTTGATGTTGATGGCCGGGAAGACGCGTTTTTCAGCGATACGGCGATCCAGCGGCAGTTCCATGTTGCCCGTGCCTTTGAATTCTTCGTAGATCACTTCGTCCATCTTCGAGCCGGTTTCAACCAGCGCGGTGGCGATGATGGTCAGCGAACCGCCTTCTTCGATGTTCCGCGCGGCGCCGAAGAAACGTTTCGGTTTCTCCAGGGCGTGGGCATCGACACCACCGGTGAGCACTTTGCCGGAGCTCGGGATCACGGTGTTGTAGGCGCGAGCCAGACGGGTGATGGAGTCCAGCAGGATCACCACGTCTTTCTTGTGCTCGACCAGGCGCTTGGCCTTCTCGATCACCATCTCGGCAACCTGCACGTGGCGGGTTGGCGGCTCGTCGAACGTCGAGGCAACCACTTCGCCGCGCACGGTGCGCTGCATTTCGGTCACTTCTTCCGGACGTTCGTCGATCAGCAACACGATCAGGTGAACTTCAGGGTTGTTACGTGCGATGTTCGCCGCGATGTTCTGCAACATGATCGTTTTACCGGCTTTCGGCGGTGCAACGATCAGACCGCGCTGGCCTTTGCCGATCGGGGCGCACAGGTCGATGACACGACCGGTCAAGTCTTCGGTGGAACCGTTGCCGGCTTCCATCTTCATGCGCACGGTCGGGAACAGCGGGGTCAGGTTCTCGAAGAGAATCTTGTTTTTCGCGTTCTCGGGACGATCGTAGTTGATCGTGTCGACCTTGAGCAGCGCGAAATAACGCTCGCCTTCCTTCGGAGGGCGGATCTTGCCAACGATGGTGTCACCGGTGCGCAAGTTGAAACGGCGGATCTGGCTCGGCGAGACGTAGATATCGTCCGGGCCGGCGAGATAGGAAGCGTCAGCGGAGCGCAGGAAGCCGAAGCCGTCCTGGAGAATCTCCAGCACGCCATCACCGGAGATTTCCTCGCCGCTTTTAGCGTGCTTTTTGAGCAGGGAGAAAATCACGTCCTGCTTGCGCGAACGGGCCATATTTTCTATGCCCATTTGTTCGGCCAATTCGAGCAGTTCGGTAATCGGCTTTTGCTTGAGTTCAGTCAGATTCATATAGGAATGACGTAATCATTTATGGAGGGGGGGAAATTAAGCTTTTGGCTTAATGAGGCCGCGCCGCAGAGAAGGCGACAGGATCGCGTACTTATTCGAAAAGGAGTGCGTCGGCGACGGCTAGCAGGGGGCAGTGGAGAAACCAGTGCGGGGCCGAATGTAACACCTGAATTTCGGAGCGTCTAGCCCTCAATAACGAAAAAGCCCCGCAATATGCGGGGCCTTTTTTCGGACACTTTACTGCGACGCTTAGATGTTGGCGTCGAGGAAAGCAGCCAGTTGCGACTTCGACAGTGCGCCGACCTTGGTCGCTTCAACGTTGCCGTTCTTGAACAGCATCAGGGTCGGGATACCACGCACGCCATGCTTGGCCGGGGTTTCCTGGTTTTCGTCGATGTTCAGTTTGGCAACGGTCAGCTTGCCTTTGTAGGTTTCAGCAATTTCGTCCAGAACAGGAGCGATCATTTTACAAGGGCCGCACCATTCAGCCCAGTAGTCGACCAGTACAGCGCCTTCGGCCTTGAGTACGTCGGCCTCGAAGCTAGCGTCGCTAACGTGTTTGATAAGATCGCTGCTCATGGAAGTCTCCAGGTTGTAAGCAAAAAAACGTGGCCCATCATAGCCGCCCTTCCCTCGTTCAGGAAGGTGCAGATGATTGAGTCTCGCTATGGTGGTACATGAGTTTGGGTATAGCTCAAGTCAGGATGTGGCGGGAGCGACGAAGGCAATTCCGGTACGCAGGGCGGCGTTGCGCACATGTTCGTGCATCGCCTTCTGCGCCGCGCCGGACGAGCGCCGGGCCAGTGCACGGAGGATTTTGCGGTGTTCGTGCCAGGTTTCCATGGCCCGTTCGGCCCGGATGAACGGTAGCTTCTGGCTCTCCAGAAAAATGTCGGCACTGGCCGTCAGGATGCTCAGCATCGCCTGATTACCGCTGGCCAGCAGGATGCGCCGGTGAAACTCGAAGTCCAGGCGCGCCGCCGCCTCGAAGTCGCCAACCTTCAACTCATTACGCATGGCGGCGACATTATCCTCCAGCGTATCGAGGTCATCGGTGCTCAACGTCACGGCGGCCAGCCCGGCGGCAAAACCTTCCAGGGCATAGCGCAACTGGAAAATATCCAGCGGCGACGCCTGTGCCGCGAATGGCCAGCTCAATGACGCATCGGCGCGCGGCAGGTCTACCGGCGCCTGCACGAAAACGCCTTTGCCTGGTTGAATGCTGATCACGCCCAATGCACTCAGCGACGACAACGCCTCCCGCAACGACGCTCGACTGACCCCCAATTGCACCGCCAGATCCCGTTGCGAAGGCAAGGCATCCCCCGGCCCGAAACCGTGTTCGGCGATCAATTTGCGGATGGCTTGCAGTGCCACTTCAGGTACAGCTCGGGAAATCGAATTCATGGTTTTCGGACGAACCAGGCAAATGAGCGGTTAGTTTTAAAGCTATTCGCGGCGCCCGGCAAGTCGTGCCCCACCGGGGTTCGGTGATTGGCGAGGATGCGCTATGGGAGTGCAAAACGCCGCTCGACTGTTCAGACCAGTAAGACCGAGAAACACCAGCAAATCCGCGGCTTCGCGCCCGTAAAACCGATGTTGGCATGGCCCGTGCTCTGTCGATCCGCAGAAATCATTCCTCGCCGATCCGGAGATTTGCCATGACCCAGCGTTACAGCGCCCTCCTCGCCGCCCTGTTTGCCAGCCTGTTGCTGAGCCAGGCGCCCGCCCACGCCGACGGTCTGGAGGATGTGGTCAAACGCGGCGTCCTCAAGGTTGCCGTGCCTCAAGACTTTCCGCCGTTCGGCTCGGTCGGCCCGGACATGAAACCCCGCGGCCTCGATATCGACACCGCCAAACTGCTGGCCGACCAGCTCAAGGTCAAACTCGAGCTGACGCCCGTCAACAGCACCAACCGTATCCCGTTCCTGACCACCGGCAAGGTGGATCTGGTGATTTCCAGCCTCGGCAAGAACCCCGAGCGCGAGAAGGTCATCGATTTCTCCAGCGCCTACGCGCCTTTCTACCTCGCGGTGTTCGGCCCGCCGGATGCCGCCATCAAAGGCCTGGACGACCTCAAGGGCAAAACCATCAGCGTCACTCGCGGTGCCATCGAAGACATCGAACTGACCAAAGTCGCCCCCGAAGGCGTAACCATCAAGCGCTTCGAAGACAACAACTCGACCATCGCCGCCTACCTCGCCGGCCAGGTCGACCTGATTGCCAGTGGCAACGTGGTAATGATCGCGATCAGCGAGAAAAACCCGAAACGCGTACCGGCGCTGAAAGTGAAGCTCAAGGACTCGCCGGTCTACGTCGGCGTGAACAAGAACGAGCCGGCGTTGCTGGGCAAGGTCAACCAGATCCTCGCCACCGCCAAGACTGACGGTGCACTGGAAAAAAACTCACAGACCTGGCTGAAAGAGCCGCTGCCGGCCGATCTCTGATCGTCGCTCGGGAGATTTGATATGGCCTATCAGTTCGACTTTCTGCCGGTGGTGCAAAACACCGACCTGCTGCTGCGCGGTGCGCTGTTCACCCTTGAACTGACGGCCATCGGCGCAGTGCTCGGCGTCGGTCTGGGCATCATCGGTGCGCTGGTGCGGGCGTGGAACATCCGCCCGTTCTCGGCGATCTTCGGGGTTTACGTCGAGTTGATCCGCAACACGCCGTTTCTGGTGCAGCTGTTTTTCATCTTCTTCGGTTTGCCGTCGCTGGGCCTGCAGATCTCTGAATGGCAGGCGGCGGTGCTGGCGATGGTGATCAACCTCGGCGCTTATTCCACCGAGATCATCCGCGCCGGCATTCAAGCGATTCCGCGAGGACAGCTGGAAGCCGCAGCGGCGCTGGCGATGACCCGGTTCGAAGCCTTCCGCCACGTGGTGCTGCTGCCAGCGCTGGGCAAGGTGTGGCCGGCGCTGAGCAGCCAGATCATCATCGTCATGCTCGGCTCGGCAGTCTGTTCGCAAATCGCCACCGAAGAGCTGAGCTTTGCTGCCAACTTCATTCAGTCGCGCAACTTCCGCGCCTTCGAAACCTACGCCCTGACCACGTTGCTCTATCTGTGCATGGCTTTATTGATCCGTCAGTTGCTGAACTGGATCGGCCGTCGATACATAGCGAGGAGCGGCCAATGAGCGATTTCACCTTTTGGGACATCGTGCGCAACTTGCTCACGGGGCTGCAATGGACGCTGGCGCTGTCGCTGGTGGCGTTTATCGGCGGCGGGTTGATCGGTTTGTTGATCATGGTCATGCGCATTTCGAAAAAAGCCCTGCCGCGCAACGTTGCACGCACCTACATCGAGCTGTTCCAGGGCACGCCGCTGCTGATGCAGCTGTTCCTGGTGTTCTTCGGGGTGGCGCTGGCCGGGGTGGAAATCTCCGCGTGGATGGCTGCGGCGATTGCCCTGACCCTGTTTACCAGCGCTTACCTGGCCGAGA
This sequence comes from Pseudomonas sp. 300, assembly GCF_055803035.1. NCBI lineage: Bacteria > Pseudomonadati > Pseudomonadota > Gammaproteobacteria > Pseudomonadales > Pseudomonadaceae > Pseudomonas > Pseudomonas sp. 300. Next base: position 418,398 of record NZ_JAVLRV010000003.1, read on the forward strand.
TCTGGCGCGGTTGCGTCGATTCGATCCCCAACGGCCAGTGGGAAGCCTCATCGAGTCTGGCGCTCAATCCACTCGAGCAACTGCGCTACGTGATCCTGCCGCAAGCGCTGCGCATCGCCGTGGCGCCGACCGTGGGGTTCTCGGTGCAAGTGGTCAAAGGCACCGCTGTGACCTCGATCATCGGCTTCACCGAATTGACCAAGACCGGCGGGATGCTCGCCAACGCGACCTTCGAACCGTTCATGGTCTACGGCCTCGTCGCCCTCGGTTACTTCCTGCTCTGCTACCCCTTGTCCCTCAGTGCGCGCTACCTGGAAAGGAGACTGCATGCCTCTGCTTAGAATTTCCGCCCTGCATAAATATTACGGCGATCACCATGTGCTCAAAGGCATCGACCTGAGCGTCGAGGAAGGCCAGGTGGTGGCGATCATCGGCCGCAGCGGCTCGGGCAAATCGACCTTGCTGCGCACGTTGAATGGCCTGGAGTCGATCAACGACGGCGTGATTGAAGTCGACGGCGAATACCTCGATGCCGCCCGCGCCGATCTGCGCAGCCTGCGACAGAAGGTCGGGATGGTGTTTCAGCAGTTCAACCTGTTCCCGCACCTGACGGTGGGCGAGAACGTCATGCTCGCGCCCCAGGTGGTGCAGAAAGTGCCCAAGGCCAGAGCCAAGGAGCTGGCGCGGGAGATGCTGGAACGGGTCGGGCTCGGGGAGAAGTTTGATGCCTTCCCGGACCGGCTGTCCGGCGGGCAACAACAGCGCGTGGCGATTGCCCGTGCGCTGGCGATGTCACCCAAGGTCTTGCTATGCGATGAGATCACTTCGGCGCTGGACCCGGAACTGGTCAATGAGGTGCTGAGCGTGGTTCGGCAACTGGCCAAGGAGGGCATGACGCTGATTATGGTCACCCATGAAATGCGTTTCGCCCGCGAGGTTGGGGATAAGTTGGTGTTCATGCATCTGGGGAAGGTGCATGAGGTGGGGGATCCGAAGATTTTGTTCGCGAATCCTCGGACGGCGGAGCTGGCAAACTTTATCGGGACGGTGGAAGCGACAGCCTGAAAGAACCTCAGTGTCTTTAATGCCCTCATCGCTAGCAGGCTAGCTCCCACAGGGATATGCATTCCAATGTGGGAGCTAGCCTGCTAGCGATTGACCGCGCAGCGGTCACTGGCATTACTGCGCAGGATCAAGGGTTTGAACACTGCGCGTTGGCGTCAGCGTTTGATCGTGGCACGATGTCTGGGTTATCGACCGAGACCCCCTGACCATGCCGCAATCCCAAGCCAAGAATCTGTCCCTGATCGCCGCAATCGACCTGGGCTCCAACAGCTTTCACATGGTCGTGGCCAAGGCCCAGAACGGCGAAATCCGTATTCTCGAGCGTCTCGGGGAGAAGGTTCAGCTGGCCGCGGGCATCGACGAAGAGCGCAAGCTCAGCGAAGAATCCATGCAGCGCGGGCTCGATTGCCTCAAGCGCTTCGCCCAACTGATCAACGGTATGCCCACGGGCGCCGTGCGGATCGTCGGCACCAACGCCCTGCGTGAAGCCCGTAACCGCAACGAATTCATCCACCGCGCCGAAGAAATCCTCGGCCACCCGGTGGAAGTCATCTCCGGCCGTGAAGAAGCGCGCCTGATCTACCTCGGCGTGTCCCACACCCTCGCCGATACGCCGGGCAAGCGCCTGGTGGCCGACATCGGCGGCGGCAGTACCGAATTCATTATCGGCCAGCGCTTTGAGCCGCTGCTGCGTGAAAGTCTGCAAATGGGCTGCGTCAGCTACACCCAGCGCTATTTCAAGGACGGCAAGATCACCCCGGCCCGCTACGCCCAGGCGTACACGGCGGCGCGGCTGGAGATCATGAGCATCGAACACGCCCTGCATCGCCTGACCTGGGATGAAGCCATCGGCTCTTCGGGCACCATTCGCGCCATCGGCCTGGCGCTGAAGGCCGGCGGCCACGGCACGGGGGAGGTCAACGCCGAGGGCGTGGCCTGGCTCAAGCGCAAGCTGATCAAACTTGGTGACGTCGAGAAAATCGATTTCGAAGGCATCAAGCCTGACCGCCGGGCAATCTTCCCGGCGGGCCTGGCGATTCTCGAAGCAATCTTCGATGCCCTCGAACTGCAACGCATGGATCACTGTGAAGGCGCTCTGCGCGAAGGCGTGCTCTATGACCTGTTGGGCCGTCATCATCATGAAGACGTCCGGGAGCGCACGCTCAGCTCGCTGATGGAGCGCTACCACGTCGACCTGGAACAAGCGGCACGGGTCGAGCGCAAAGCGCTGCATGCCTTCGATCAGGTGGCGGCGGACTGGGATCTGGATGACGGCGTCTGGCGCGAGTTGCTGGGCTGGGCCGCCAAGGTCCATGAAGTGGGCCTGGACATCGCTCACTATCAGTACCACAAACACGGTTCCTACCTGATCGAGCATTCGGACCTGGCCGGGTTCTCTCGCGAAGACCAATTGATGCTCGCGCTGCTGGTGCGTGGCCACCGTCGCAATATTCCCAAGGACCGGTTTGCCGATTTTGGCGACGACGGCATCAAGCTGATTCGCCTGTGCGTGCTGCTGCGCTTTGCGATCCTGTTCCATCACATCCGCGGCACCCAGGAAATGCCTCAGGTGGTGTTGCACGCCAATGGCCACAGCCTGGATGTGCAGTTCCCGGAAAACTGGCTGGACGAAAACCAGCTGACCCAAGCTGACTTCGCGCTCGAAGCGGAATGGCTGACGCGGGTTGGTTTCGTGCTCAGCGTTCGATAAACCACCGATAACCGCTCGGAAAACACGGTCCTGTTGGAGCCGGTTTGCCGGCGACAGGATCTGAGCCTTGCGGTGATTGCACGATCGTCATCGCTGGCAGGCCAGCTCCCACAGTGACCTGCAAGGGATAGTGGAAACAAAAATGGCGATCCGCAGGGATCGCCATTTTTTATGCCGCGTGTGGGCTAACGCACAGCCAGAATCGGGCTGCCCAACCGCTCCAGCAACGTCGCCTGCGCACTGCGCGGGTTCTGGTTGCCGGTCGGTGTGTTGCGGATGTAACGACCGTCTGCCTGCAAGCTCCAGCTGTGAGTGTTATCGGTGAGATACAGCTCCAGCTCTTTCTTGACCCGCATGATCAGCTTCTTGCCTTCCACCGGGAAGCAAGTCTCGACGCGTTTGTCGAGGTTGCGCTCCATCCAGTCGGCACTGGAGAGGTACATCTGCTCTTCGCCGCCATTGAGGAAGTAGAAGACTCGGGTATGTTCCAGGAAGCGACCGATGATCGAACGCACGTGGATGTTGTGCGAAACCCCGGCGATGCCCGGACGCAGGCAGCACATGCCGCGCACTACCAGATCAATACGCACGCCGGACTGGCTGGCCTTGTACAGCGCGCGGATGATCTTCGGATCGGTCAGCGAGTTGAACTTGGCAATGATGTGCGCCGGTTTGCCGTCGAGGGCGAACTGCGTTTCGCGGGCAATCATGTCGAGCATGCCCTTTTTCAACGTGAACGGCGCGTGCAGCAGCTTCTTCATGCGCAGGGTCTTGCCCATGCCGATCAGCTGGCTGAACAGTTTGCCGACGTCTTCGCACAAGGCGTCGTCCGAGGTCAGCAAGCTGTAGTCGGTGTACAAACGGGCGTTGGCGGCGTGGTAGTTGCCGGTCCCCAAGTGGGCGTAACGCACAATCTCACCGGCCTCGCGGCGCAGAATCAGCATCATCTTGGCGTGGGTCTTGAAGCCGACCACGCCGTAAATCACCACCGCACCGGCCGCTTGCAGACGACTGGCCAGTTGCAGGTTGGACTCTTCGTCGAACCGCGCACGCAATTCGATCACCGCCGTGACTTCCTTGCCGTTACGCGCCGCATCCACCAGCGCATCAACGATTTCCGAGTTGGCGCCGGAGCGGTACAGCGTCTGACGGACCGCCAATACATGCGGGTCCTTGGCAGCCTGGCGCAGCAGATCGACCACCGGCGTAAACGATTCGAATGGGTGCAGCAGCAGAATGTCCTGCTTGCTGATCACGCTGAAAATGTTTTCGCTGTTCTGCAGCAGTTTCGGGATCTGCGGGGTGAACGGCAGGTATTGCAGCTCGCGCTGACTGTCGAGGCCGGTGATGCTGAACAGACGGGTCAGGTTGACCGGACCGTTGACCTGATACAACTCGGTCTCGTGCAGGTTGAACTGCTTGAGCAAGTAGTCGGACAGGTGTTTAGGGCAGGTGTCGGCCACTTCCAGACGCACCGCGTCACCGTAGCGACGGGAGAACAACTCGCCGCGCAGAGCGCGGGCCAGGTCTTCCACATCTTCGGTGTCGACCGCGAGGTCGGCGTTACGGGTCAGGCGGAACTGGTAGCAGCCCTTGACCTTCATGCCCTGGAACAAGTCATCGGCGTGCGCGTGGATCATCGACGACAGGAAGACATAGTTGTCGCCAGGGCCACCGACTTCTTCCGGAACCTTAATGACGCGCGGCAACAGACGCGGCGCCGGGATGATCGCCAGACCGGAATCGCGACCGAAGGCGTCGATGCCTTCGAGCTCGACGATGAAGTTCAGGCTCTTGTTTACCAGCAACGGGAACGGGTGCGTCGGGTCGAGGCCGATCGGGGTGATGATCGGCGCGATCTCGTCGCGGAAATAACGGCGAACCCAAGTCTTGAGCTTGGTGGTCCAGTAACGGCGACGGATGAAGCGGACCTGATGCTTCTCCAGTTCCGGCAACAGAATGTCGTTGAGGATCGCGTACTGGCGGTCTACGTAACCGTGCACCAGCTCGCTGATCCGGGCCAGGGCCTGGTGCGGTTGCAGACCATCGGCGCCGGCCTGTTCACGGGCGAAGGTGATCTGCTTCTTGAGGCCGGCCACACGAATTTCGAAGAACTCATCCAGGTTGCTGGAAAAAATCAGCAGGAACTTCAGCCGCTCCAGCAACGGGTAGGACTCGTCCAGCGCCTGTTCCAGCACCCGGATATTGAACTGCAGTTGCGAGAGTTCGCGATGAATGTACAGGCTGCTGTCATCCAGGCCCGGAACCACAATCGCTGGCGCCGCCGGCGCAGTTTCGACCACCACCGCGGGTGGAGCAGGCTCCAGCACCGGCGGGGTTTCAGCGATCTGCTCCACCACAGGTTGAGCCTCTTGTACTGCAACTTCAGTGAGTCCTTCGGTATTCATCGAATGTTCCTGGGAGGGCTATTTTTGCTCTCGTAACAGTTGAGCAGCACGAACGGCAAAGTAAGTCAGGATGCCATCAGCGCCTGCACGTTTAAAAGCGGTCAGGGATTCGAGGATAACCCCTTCGCTCAACCAGCCATTCTGGATCGCCGCCATGTGCATGGCGTATTCACCGCTGACCTGATAAACAAAGGTCGGCACTTTGAATTCTTCCTTGACCCGGTAAAGGATGTCCAGGTACGGCATGCCTGGCTTGACCATGACCATGTCCGCGCCTTCTGACAAGTCCGCCGCCACTTCGTGCAGGGCTTCATTGCCGTTGGCCGGGTCCATCTGATAGGAGGCCTTGTTGGCCTTGCCCAGGTTCAGCGCCGAACCGACCGCATCGCGGAACGGGCCGTAATAGGCGCTGGCGTACTTCGCCGAATAGGCCATGATCCGCACGTTGACGTGATCGGCCAGTTCAAGGGCTTCGCGGATCGCCTGGATGCGACCGTCCATCATGTCCGACGGGGCCACCACCTGAGCGCCGGCTTCGGCGTAGGACAGAGCCTGTTTGACCAGCGCATCGACAGTGATGTCATTCTGCACATAGCCTTCTTCGTCGAGGATACCGTCCTGACCGTGGGTGGTGAACGGGTCCAGCGCAACGTCGGTGATCACACCCAGCTCAGGGAACTGCGCTCGCAGGGCGCGGGTGGCGCGCTGGGCAATGCCGTTCGGGTTCCACGCTTCGGCGGCGTCCAGCGACTTGAGCTCGGATGGCGTGACCGGGAACAGCGCCACGGCCGGAATCCCCAGCTCGACCCACTTAGCCGCTTCTTCCAGCAACAGGTCGATGGTCAAGCGTTCGACACCCGGCATCGACGCCACCGCTTCACGACGGTTTTCACCGTCCAGCACGAACACCGGCAGGATCAGGTCATCGACAGTCAGGACGTTTTCACGAACCAGTCGACGCGAGAAATCATCACGGCGGTTGCGACGCAGGCGGGTGGCTGGAAACAAACGATTGGCGGGGGTAAAGCTCACGGCAGACTCCTGAGCCCGCGCTGACGGGCGAGCGTGACAGTTATAAGCGGCCATTATGACGGACAGATGACAGTCGTGCTTAGCCCTGTGACACGTAGCCGCATTCCATTGTCCGTGTAGGAAATGTTCACGTCGAGACACATTTGGACACTTTCATGAATGTGCACGAAGGCGTAGGCTGCGCGTTCATTTCGCCAGCACCCAGACAATGCTCCAACAATTTCTGCATGACTTCGGCTACTTTGCCCTTTTTCTCGGCACGTTCTTCGAAGGCGAAACCATCTTGGTACTCGCAGGCTTCCTCGCGTTCCGTGGATACATGGACATCAACGTGGTGGTGGTCGTGGCGTTTTTCGGCAGCTATGCCGGCGACCAGCTGTGGTATTTCCTGGGGCGCAAGCACGGCCGCAAGTTGCTGGCGCGCAAACCCCGCTGGCAGATGATGGGCGACCGGGCACTGGAACACATTCGCAGGCACCCGGACATCTGGGTGCTGAGCTTCCGCTTTGTCTACGGTTTGCGCACGGTGATGCCAGTGGCGATCGGCCTGTCAGGCTACCCGCCGGGACGTTACTTGCTGCTGAACGGGATTGGTGCCGCGATCTGGGCAAGCGCCCTGGCCGCAGCGGCCTATCACTTCGGCGCGGTGCTCGAAGGCATGCTGGGCAGCGTCAAGAAGTACGAGCTATGGGTGCTGGGCGCCCTGCTGGTGCTGGGCGTCGTACTGTGGCTGCGCCGGCGCTTCAAGAATGCGCGCCTGGCGAAGCAGGTCTACGCCGACGAGCAGGCCTTGAAGGCGGAGCAGGCCAAGGCTGCCGAAGTCAAGACGCCAAACGAGTGAAACGGTTTCTGCAACAGTAGAGACCGATTCCGCTGAGCAGGCTGTAACTCAGCAGGCCGACCCAGCCCACCGCGCTGGCCGGCCACAGCCCGACCATCGGCGCGAGCCACACCAGCGGCACGTTCGATGCCAGCCGCAGCAACTCCAGCTTCAACGCCCACGGGCGATTCTCCAGGGCCACGCCCAACGTAAACAACCCCAACGCCACCGCACTCCAGCCGAGCACCAACGCAGGGGTCGGCAGATGCGGCTCGAAATTCATCAAGTAACTGCCCAGCGCGATATAGGCGCAGAACTGCAACAGGACGTAAATCTGCTGGCGCCCGTCCAGCGGCACCTCGAATTTGCGGAACTGGCTCAGCTCCGGCTTGTTCATCGGGTACTTGGCCGCCACATCCGCCGGCCGCCAACCGGTGCGCATAAACCAGATCCGCAGCTTGTCCCAGTTGCTTTCAGCCCGCCGCGCGTCATCCCAGAGCTGCGCGTAAAACTGCACGTTTGCCCACAACGGATTCCAACTCGCCAGTGGCGTGGTCACGCCGAAAATCACCGGCTCGTTGTCGTCCTCTTCCTGGAACGAGCCAAATAGACGGTCCCAAATAATGAACACCCCGCCGTAGTTGCGATCCATGTAGAGAGCGTTCTGTGCATGGTGGGCCCGATGATTGGATGGCGTAACGAAGAACCACTCGAACCAGCCGAGCTTGGGAATGTGCCGGGTATGCACCCAGAATTGATACAGCAAGTTAAGCGCGGCGACACTGACAAACACCAGCAGCGGCACGCCAAGCACAGCCATTGGCAGGTAGAAAATCCAGCTCAGCAGGAACCCGGTGCTGGTCTGGCGCAACGCCGTGGAGAGGTTGTAGTCCTCGCTCTGGTGATGCACCGAATGCGCCGCCCAGAGGATGTTGCGTTCGTGGCCCATGCGATGCAGCCAGTAGTAGCAGAAGTCGTAGAGAACGAAGGCGAACACCCAGACCCAGACGCTGTTGGCCGCGAGTTCGAACAGTGCCAGATGCTTGAGGGCAAAGGCATAGGTCACCAGCCCCACGCCTTTGGTCAGCAGGCCGGTGGTGGTGGACAACACCCCGGTGCTGATGCTGTTGATCGCGTCGGCCACCCGATAATTGCTCACCCCGCGCCAACGGTCGGCCAGCAGTTCGACGGCAATCAGCACAAAGAAAAACGGCACCGCATACAGAATGAAGTCCATGACGCGCCCCGGTCGGAATCTTGAGGACAGATGCTAGGTGTAGCCGCGAATTAACCCTATGGCAACGAGTGACAAATTAGTGGACATTTAACGCCATGAATCTGGAGAAAAGCCCATGAGCAAAAAAATTGCAGTGATCCTTTCCGGCTGTGGCGTCTACGACGGCGCCGAGATCCACGAGAGCGTGATTACCTTGCTGCGACTCGATCAGCGTGGCGCGCAGGTGCAGTGTTTTGCGCCAAACATCGCGCAGTTGCACGTGATCAACCACCTGACCGGCGAAGAAATGCCCGAGTCACGCAATGTACTGGTGGAATCGGCGCGGATTGCCCGGGGCAACATCAAGGATCTGCGTGAGGCTGACGTCGAGGATTTCGACGCGCTGATCGTGCCCGGTGGTTTTGGCGCGGCCAAGAACCTGTCGAACTTCGCCATCGAAGGCGCTGGCTGCACCGTGCAGCCCGATGTGCTCGCCCTGACCGAAGCGTTTGCCGAAGCGGGAAAACCGGTCGGGCTGATCTGCATCTCGCCGGCATTGGCTGCAAAGATTTATGGTCCGGGCGTGACCTGCACCATCGGCAACGACACAGACACCGCCGCAGCGATGAACAAGATGGGCGCCACTCACACGGATTGCGCAGTCACTGACATCGTTGAAGACAGAGCCCGCAAACTGGTGAGCACTCCGGCTTACATGCTGGCACAGAGCATCAGCGAAGCCGCGTCCGGCATCAACAAACTGGTCGATCGCGTGCTCGAACTGACCCACGAAAACGACGCCTGACACAGTCAAAATGTGGGAGCGAGCTTGCTCGCGATTGCGGTCTATCCATCGACATAAATGTTGAATGTGCCGGCCCCATCGCGAGCAAGCTCGCTCCCACAGGGCTCAGCGTCGTGCTCAGGCTTTGCGTGATAGCCGCGTAAGAATCCGGTCCAGCGCATTGGCAAACGCCTGCTTCTCACGCTCGCCAAACGGGGCCGGGCCGCCGCTCATCTGCCCCTGTTCACGCAAATCGGCGAACAGGTTGCGCACCGCCAGCCGATCGCCCATGTTCTGCGCGTCGAACTCCTTGCCCCTCGGGTCCAGCGCTGCAACGCCTTTCTTCACCAGCCGGTCGGCCAGTGGCAGGTCGCTGCAGATCACCAGTTCACCGGGCACCGCGTGCTCGACCAGATAATCGTCCGCCGCGTCCGGGCCACTCGGCACCACGATCAGCTTCACCAGCGCCAGCCCAGGCTTGATCTGCGGCTGCCCCGCCACCAACACCACTTCGAACTGGCGCTTGAGGGCAAACTTCACCACCAGATCCTTGGCTGCCCGAGGGCAGGCGTCGGCATCGATCCAAA
>NZ_JAVLRV010000003.1:428034-437299 GCF_055803035.1 Pseudomonas sp. 300
AGGTTTTACCTCTCAAAAAAAATCGCGAGCAGGCTCGCTTCCACAGGTTATACGCCATCCTGTGGGAGCGAGCCTGCTCGCGATTGTGAGCGCAGCGAATGCCTTTAAGAAACCTGCACCCGCCGCTTCTCCGCCATCCAGCTACGCCCATACAACACAATGATCGCAATGATCGCCACCGCCTGAGCACTCAGCGAATACGCATCGGCGTGAATGCCCAGCCAGTCGAAGTCAAAGAACGGCACCGGCCGCGTGCCGAAGATCCCGGCTTCCTGCAACGCCTTCACGCCATGACCGGCAAACACCACCGACAGAGCGCACAACAACCCGGCATTGATGCTGAAAAACAGTGACAGCGGCAGTTTCGCCGAGCCCCGCAGGATCACCCACGCCAGACCAACCAACAGCACCAGCGCCGTCGCCCCGCCGGCCAACACCGCGTTATGCCCCGCTGGCCCGGCCTGCAACCACAAAGTCTCGTAGAACAGGATCACTTCAAACAGTTCGCGATACACCGAGAAGAATGCCAGCGTCGCAAAGCCGAAACGCCCGCCGCCGCCCACCAGGCTGCTCTTGATGTAATCCTGCCAGGCCGCTGCATGGCGACGGTCGTGCATCCACACGCCGAGCCAGAGCACCATGACCGCCGCGAACAACGCCGTCGCGCCTTCCAGCAATTCACGCTGCGAGCCACTGACATCGATCACAAACGCCGCCAGCGCCCATGTCGCCAGACCGGCCACCAGCGCCAGGCCCCAACCGACGTTGACACCGCGCACCGCCGATTGCTGGCCGGTGTTGCGCAGGAACGCGAGGATCGCCGCCAGCACCAGGATCGCTTCCAGACCTTCGCGCAGCAGTATCAGCAACCCGGAGATGTAGCTCAGGGACCAGCTCAAACCATCACTGCCGAGCAGGCCGGCAGACGCCTTCAACCTGGCTTTGGCTGCATCCAGACGTTTCTGGACCTCGGCCACCGGCAAGCCGTCCTGCAACGACTGACGGTAAGCCATCAGGGATTTTTCTGTATCTTTGCGCACGTTGGCATCGACGTTGTCCAGGGAGCTTTCGACCAGTTCAAAGCCTTCCAGGTAAGCCGCTACCGACAAGTCATAAGCCTGATCGTGATCGCCGGCGCGATATGCCGCGACGCTTTTGTCCAGGGTTGCAGCGGTGTAGTCGAGCAATTGCGCCGGGCCACGCTTGACCTGCGGCGGTTGCGCACGCTGGGCGCGGAAGGTCGCTGCCGCTTGCGGGCCTTCGGCGGCCAGCACTTCGGCCGGGGTCTGTCGAGCCAGGTCGGCGATGTTGTAGGTTTTTTCGGATGTTGCCGCGGCCGGATCGGCACTGAAACTGGCGATGTAGGTCGCCAAGTCCCAACGCTGACGGTCATCCAGCTGATCGGCGAAGGCCGGCATGTCAGTGCCTTCTACGCCCATCCCCAAGGTGTTGTAGATCGCGTAAAGGCTCAATCGATCCTGGCGCGCAACATCGCGCAGATTGGCCGGCGGCGGCGTCAGACCGACACCGGCCGGGCCATCGCCGGCACCCGCATCGCCATGGCAGACCGAACAATGCTGGGCGTACAGCGGCGCGCCCCGGGTCGGGTCCGGCGTAATGATCGGTGCCTGACTGACTTCATAAGCCACGGCCAGCTTCGCTCCAAGCTGCCGAGCCTGACGGGCGACGTCCGCACCGTCCTGACGAGCAGCGATGGCGCTGTGCAGTGTGCTGACGCCCTGCTCCAACCCTGCCTTTTCCGGCTTGTCCGGCATGGCCGCGATCAAGCCTTGCAGCACCTTGGTAAATTCCAGCTGCTCGCGGTACTCGGACTCACTGATGACCTTGCCCGCTTGCACAGATTGCGGGTAGTCCGCGCCAATGTAATCGAGCAAATGCAGCGCTTGCGGCGCACCTTCCACGGTGTCGGCCAGCAGATTGGAACTGCACAAGGCAAACAGCGGCAATACCAGCCAGGCCAGGAAACGGGACGGGGCAGTCATGAATGAATCTCAATTGGAAATACGAAGTAACACATTGTTCACTTCGAATGAGTTTCACTCAAGCTTTGTTGTGTGAAATGCGGCATCACGCCTCGATTTACGCGCTGACTTCATGATGGCACTTTCTATAAAAATGGAATTAAAAAGCCATTACTTAGCTATCGTCCCTGCTTATAATGTCGCGCCTGCAATTGATCGACATGGCACTCAAGCTCCTCTGCTCATGAGGAATTGGCAGGACGCCCGTCTGCGCCGATAGGTCTCAACAGCCCGACCAGCAAGCACGGCTGCATACATTCAGGGAAGAAGTACTATGGCCTCCCGCGCCTTAACCTTGATCGCGCTCAGCGCTGTCACTTTGCTCTCCGGCTGTTCGGCATTCCGCAACTACGACTCGGAACTCGCACAAACCAACCAGCAGCTGGCTTCCGGCAATGTCGACGCCGCTCTGACCCTGCTGGAAAAGAACAACACCGGCGAAGACAAAGACCTGCTGTATTACTTCGAGAAAGGTGAACTGCTGCGCGCCAAGGGCGACCTGTCCGGCAGCCAGAACGCCTGGACCAGCGCCGATGCAGTGGTTGGCAAGTGGGAAGACGCCGTCAAGCTGGATACCGGCAAGTACCTCGCCCAGTTCGGCAGCTTCCTGGTGAACGACAAGGTCCGTCGCTACGAAGGCTACGACTACGAAAAAGTCATGCTGACCACTCAAATGGCCCTGAACCTGCTGGCCGTGAATGACTTCGACGGCGCGCGCACCGCGATCAAGAAAACCCACGAACGTGAAGCGGTGATCGCGGACCTGCGCGACAAGGAATACCTCAAGAGCGAAGAGGAAGCCGAGAAAGAAGGCGTCAAAACCGAATACAAAGACCTGCAGGGTTACCCGGTCGCCAGCCTCGATGCGCCGGAAGTAGTCGGCCTGAAAAACAGCTACCAGAGTGCGTTCAGCCATTACCTGGCCGGCTTCGTTTACGAAGCCCTGGGTGAAAAAGACCTGGCCGCGCCGGGTTATCGCAAAGCCGCCGAACTGCGCCCGAACACCCCGCTGCTGGAACAGGCACTGAAAGACCTCGACAAGAAAAGTGCCAAGGACGAGGACAGCGATATCCTGATCGTCGTGCAAAGCGGCCTGGCGCCGGCCCGGGATTCGATCCGCGTGCCCCTGCCGTTGCCGATCAGCGGCAATGTGGTGATCACCCCGCTGTCGTTCCCGATCATCAAGCCTGATACCTCCACCGCCACGCTTGCCCAGATCGGCGTGGACGGCCAGCAGCTCAATCTGACGCAACTCAACAGCATCACCGCCATGTCCCGCCGCGCGCTGCGTGACGACATGCCGGGCATCATCGTGCGCACCACCGTACGGGCCGTCACCAAAGGCATCGCGCAGAAGAAAATCAACGAAACCAACCCGCTCGCGGGCCTGGCGGTCGGTATCACTTCAGCCGTGCTCGAAGGTGCCGATACCCGTACGTGGCGCACCCTGCCGGACAACACCCAGGTGGTACGCCTGCGCCTGAAGAAAGGTGAGCACCAGGTCACGTTGCCAAGTGCGGTCGGTGGTTCGGTGGTCAAGGTCACCGTCGATCAACGCTATCAGGTCATCAGCCTGCGTGCCGTGGGCAACCAGGTGTTTGCCAGCGGCCTCGCGGCTCACGTCGTCTCGAGCAGCAGCCCGACGGCTGTGGCCAGCCTCAAACAACCTTAAGAACGGAGTCTTTACATGCGTTTCAAACTCATCGCTGTCGTCGCCCTGGCCTTGCTGGCTGGTTGCGCCACACTGCCGCCACCTGAGCCAGGCAGCGCCGCCAGCAAAGTCGTGGCCATGGGCAAGCTGAAGAACATTGTGGTGGGCGCCATGCGCGTCGCCCGGGAAAACGGCTTCATGACGGTCAATGTGCAGCTGAGCAACACCAGCTTCAACAACAAGACCTTCTACTACCGCTTTGCCTGGCTCGGCCCTGAAGGCTTTCCGATTGCCGAAGAAGAAACCTGGAAAAGCCAGATGATGTACGGCGAGCAGACCAGTTTCATCCAGGCCATCGCGCCCACCGCCAAAGCCGTGGATTTCCGCCTCGAAATCAAAACGCCTTAACACCCAATTCGATCAGTTTTAGAGAGCATTCCCATGTTTGCACGTTTTTCGTTCATCGCCGTTATCGCCCTGCTGGCCAGCGGTTGCGCCAATACTTCGCCTACTCTGGGCAGCAAAAACATCAGCTACGGCGACACCAAGGCCGTGGAAACCGTGACCAACGAGTTCGGTTCCACCGACCTGCAGATGATTGCCGAGTCCATGACCCGCTCCCTGGCACAGTCCGGCATTCTGCAGGGCCGTCCGGTGGTTCAGGTCTACGACGTGAAGAACAAGACCAGCGAGTACATCGACACCCGCGAAATCACCACCAGCATCAAGACCCAGCTGATGAAATCCGGCACCGCCCGCTTCGCCAGCGACAACACTGCCATGCAGAGCCAGGTCGACCAGCTGAAGCTGCAAAACCAGAGCGGCCTGTACAAGAAAGCCACCGTGGCCAAGACCGGCAACATGATCGCCGCCAAATACCGTCTTGAAGGTTCGATCAGCTCGATCGTCAAGCGCAGCAGCGACTACAAGGACGTCTTCTACAAATTCAGCCTGCAATTGATCGACGTTGAAAGCGGTCTGGCCGAGTGGATGGACGAGAAAGAGATCCGCAAGACCACGGAGCGTTAATCAATGCGCGCATGGATTGGCATGATGGCCCTGGCTTGCGCGTTCAGCGCGCAGGCAGCCCCGAAAGTCGCGGTGACGGACCTGGCGTATCAGGAGCGGGTGGAGCAATACATCCACATCGTTTCCGCCAAGAACAATTATCGTGAGGGTTACTACAGCGCCAGTGGTTCTTCGAGCTACAACGAAATCGAGGCCACCTACAGCTACATCGAACAAGGTGAATTGCGTAAATTCACCGGCGACATCAAGGGCGAAATATTGCGCACCGGCATGTTTCAGCTGGTGCAAGGCACGCCGTATACCGCCTCGTCCAAGGGTGACGTCTACGACGTGATCAAGCGGATCAAGGCCGGCAACTTCAAGGGTGCCGACTATGTGCTGTTCGGCACCGTGTCGGACATTGATTTCACCCGCGACGTGACCGAGCTGGCCAACACCGACAGCCATTCGGCCGTGTTGGGACTGACCCTGGTGGCTGACTTCAGCCTGATCAACACCCGGACTTTTGAAATCACCTCGGCCTTCACGGCGATGGGCGAAGGTCAGGACACCAAACTGGTGAATGGCCGGGACATCAAGGTTTCACTGAACCGGCCACGGGTGGTTCGTGACGTGTCCAAGGCGCTGGGTGAAGACGTGGCCACGCAGTTGAGTCAACAACTCGGTGGCGGCGGTTACGAGCAGCCGGGGCAAGCCCCGTTGCGCAACAACCTGCCACGGGATACCGCGCCGGTGATTTTGCGCTGATCCCTTGAACGAAAAAGGCGACCCCCTGCAGTAGCGAGCTTGCTCGCTACTGCAGGGGGTCGCCTTTTTTGTGGCTGGGCGGTTTACACCGCGGCTTTACGCAGCGTCGCCATGAACGCCGCCGCACCAATGAACAGCCCGGCAAACGTGCGGTTCATGCGTTTTTGCTGTTTGGGCGTGCGCAACAAGCGCAGCACCTTGGACGCCAACCCGGTGTAACCGGCCATGACGATCAGGTCAACGCAGACCATGGTCACGCCGATGATCAGGTACTGAGCCAACAGCGGCGCATGGGGGTCAATGAACTGCGGCAACACCGCCAGCATGAACACCAGGGCCTTGGGGTTGCTGATGTTGACCAGGAAACCGCGGAACACCAGGGCCATCGGCTTGCCGATCTGACGCACCGCCGCATCGTCGCTCATGTCGCTGGGCAGCGCGCGCCATTGCTTGATCGCGAGGTAAACCAGGTACGCCACGCCGAACCATTTGATTGCGTAGAACGCGGTGGCCGATGCCGTGAGAATCGCGCCAACACCCGCACCGACAATCGCGATCTGCACCGCCAGCCCCAATTGCAGGCCCAGCGCGTTCCAGTAACCGCGCCAGAAACCGTATTGCAGACCGCTGGACATCGACGCAATGGCGCCGGCACCGGGAGACAGGCTGATCACCCAGCAGGCGGCAAAAAACGCCAGCCATGTTTGAAGCTCCATCGCACACCTCGACTCAGACTCGTGACAGACGTCTAAACTAATGCGACTTGGGGCCGATGACTACCGATTTTTTACCGGATGTTGCGACTGCCGACCAGCGATTAGGGCTTGAAGAGTTCGTCATCAGACAGACCGCTATCGCGGGCGGTGCGACGATTCGACTTGCCCGCGATAGCGGCGTGTCAGGCAGTAGAAGACTTATTTCTCGAAGCCGCTCACAGGGAATACATCGCTGCCACGCCAGCGTCGAACCGAGCGCTGGAAGAACAGGCTATTCGGCACCTGCACCATCGCGCTGCCGGTGCCGAGTTCTTCCGCTTCGATCAGCGTGGTGTAGAGCAGATTGATCGCCACTACCCGACCTTTGACGCCAGGCTTGTCAGTGGTGTCCACCAACTCGACCACGTCACCAATACGGAAAGGGCCGACGGTAAAGATCAGGATCGCGCAGAGCAGATTGGAGAGCACGCTCCACATGGCGAAAAACGCCACCGCGGCCACCGCGACGAAACCGGACAACGCGGTCCAGAGCACCGTCGCCGACACCCCGAGGCGTTCCAGCACAAAAATCAGCGCACTGCCCATGATCAGCCAGCGCAGACCGCCGCGCAGCGGCATCAAGAACTGTGGCGGAAACGGGTAACGCTCGCCCAATCGAGTCAGGCATTTAGCGACGACGCGCTGAGCGATATAACCGGCCAGCAGGATCAGCAGAATTTGCACGACCAGCCAGATCGGCTCGACCCACATCGCCGGCAACGGTAGCTTGAAGGCTTCCATCAGGACAGCGCCTCCAGCTCCGCCTGCATGCTTTCCAGCAATTCCAGGGCTTCCATCCAGGCTTCTTCCAATTCGGCTTCACGCACCTTCAGCTTGGCCTGGTCGGCCAGCAGATCACGCAAGTCGTTCTTGCGTGCCGGTTCGTAAATGTCGCTGTCACCCAGGCTGGCGTCGATCTTCGCCAGCTTCTCGTGGAGCTTGCCGAGCTCGGCTTCGAGCTTGTCAGCCTCACGCTTGTGCGGCGCCAGTTGCTGACGCAAGGCTGCCGCCGCCTGACGCTGGGCCTTCTTGTCAGTCTTGTCCGGGTTGACCGGCGTGTTGCTGACCGGGGCATTGCGCTGACGGTAGTCGACCAGCCAACGGGCGTAGTCTTCCAGGTCACCGTCAAACTCTTCGACCTTACCGTCCGCCACCAGATAGAAATTGTCAGTGGTACTTTTGAGCAAATGGCGATCGTGGGAGACCACCAGCACCGCACCACTGAATTCCTGCAGGGCCATGGTCAGCGCCAGGCGCATTTCCAGGTCCAGGTGGTTGGTCGGTTCATCGAGCAGCAACAGGTTCGGCCGCTCCCAGGCGATCAACGCCAGGGCCAGGCGAGCTTTCTCGCCACCGGAGAAATTCAGCACAGGCTCATCGATGCGCGCGCCGCGGAAGTCGAAGCCGCCAAGGAAGTCGCGCAGAGTCTGTTCGCGCTCGGTCGGCGCCAGACGCTGCAAGTGCAGCAACGGGCTGGCCTTCGAGTCGAGGGAATCGAGCTGATGCTGGGCGAAGTAACCGACGACGGTGTTCTCGCCACGGGTCAAGCGACCGGCCAGCGGCGAGAGTTCACCGGCGAGGTTTTTGATCAGGGTCGATTTACCGGCGCCGTTGGGGCCGAGCAAGCCGATGCGCGCGCCGGGCGTCAGTTGCAGCTTGACCTTCTCCAGCACGGCTTTGTCGCCGTAGCCCAAACGGGCGTCGGACAGGTCGATCAACGGGCTGGAAATCTTCGTCGACTCGCGGAAGACAAAGTCGAACGGCGAATCGACGTGAGCGGCGGACAACTCTTCCATCCGCTCCAGCGCCTTGATCCGGCTCTGGGCCTGACGGGCCTTGGTCGCCTGGGCCTTGAAACGCGCGATGTAGCTTTCCATGTGCGCACGTTGCGCCTGCTGTTTCTCGTAGGCCTGTTGCTGCTGGGCCAGACGTTCGGCACGGGCGCGTTCGAAAGCGCTGTAACCACCGCGATAAAGAGTGATCTTGCGTTGGTCGACATGGGCCACATGATCGACCACGGCATCGAGGAAGTCCCGGTCGTGGGAAATCAGCAACAAGGTGCCGGGGTAGCTTTTGAGCCATTCTTCGAGCCAGATGATGGCGTCGAGGTCCAAGTGGTTGGTCGGCTCGTCGAGCAGCAACAGGTCCGAGGGGCACATCAACGCCTGCGCCAGGTTCAGACGCATCCGCCAGCCACCAGAGAAGTCTCCTACCTGCCGATCCATCTGCTCGTTGGTGAACCCAAGGCCGGCCAGCAGCTTGCGAGCGCGAGCGTCGGCGGTGTAACCGTCGGCGCTGTCGAGTTCCGAGTGCAGGCGGGCCTGGGCAGCACCGTCATGGGCCGCTTCGGCTGCGGCGAGGTCACGTTGCACCTCGCGCAGGCGCAGGTCGCCGTCGAGCACGTAGTCGACCGCCAGGCGTTCGAGCGTCTCGATTTCCTGGCGCATGTGGGCGATGCGCCAGTCGGCCGGCAGGAAGCAGTCACCCGAGTCCGGGTGCAGCTCGCCCCGAATCAAGGCGAACAGGCTCGATTTGCCGGCGCCGTTGGCACCGATGAGGCCGGCTTTGTGGCCGGCGTGCAGGGTCAGCTCGGCGTCTTCTAGCAGACGTTGCGGGCCACGCTGTAAAGTCAGGTTCTGAAGTCGAATCATAATGGCGGCGGAGTCTACCAGCTTCGCTCGCAACTGGCGCGAGTAGCACTATGTCCTCTGACCTGTGGAGCTTTTCCCTTGGCACTTACGCCCGTCCCGGCGTTGAAGCCGCGTGCCTGACCTTGCAGTCGGCGGGGGTGAATGTGTGCCTGTTGCTGTGTGGGCTATGGCTGGGAGAGCGTGGCGTTACCTGCAACGAACAACGCTTACAGCTGCTGCGTGATCTAGCCGGGCCCTGGGACGCGGATGTCGTGCAACCGTTACGCACCTTGCGACTGCAATGGAAAGCCGCCGCGAGCGTGGATACCGAGCTGAATAGTTTGCGCCAGGAAGTCAAGGCGCTGGAGATGGAAGCCGAACGGCATCTGTTGTTGCGACTGGAGCGTCTGG
>NZ_JAVLRV010000003.1:437356-561522 GCF_055803035.1 Pseudomonas sp. 300
TAGGACGCGCTGGTTGGGGTGGTGCTCGACGGTGCTACTGGCGTTGGCGCAGTGGTGGCTGTCGAGGTGGAGGCTGCTGGTGCAGGAGCGGCCGAAGCGGATGGCGTCGGCGCTGGCGTCGCTGGCTTGGCAGCAGGAGCCGGGGTTGGCTTGGCAACGGCGGCCGGTTTTTTCACGGCTGGTTTTGCAGCCGGCTTGGCAGCGGCTGGTTTTGCGGCTGTCGCCGGTTTGGTGACTGGCTTGGCAGCAGCAGTTTTTGCAGCTGGTTTTGCGGCCGATTTAGCAGCGGGTTTCGCGGCAGGCTTGGCAGCGGTTTTTGCCGCGACTGGTTTTGCGGCAGGCTTGGCAGCAGGTTTCGCAGCGGCGGTTTTAGCGGCTGGTTTGGCCGCTGCAGTTTTCGCCGCAGCAGGTTTGGCAGCAGCGGATTTTGCAGCCGGTTTAGCCGCCGCGGTTTTCGCCGCAGCAGGTTTGGCAGCGGCGGTTTTTGCAGCCGGTTTAGCCGCCACAGTTTTCGCCGCAGCAGGTTTCGCAGCTGCGGTTCTTGCAGCCGGTTTAGCGGCTGCAGTTTTGGCAGCGGCTGTTTTCGCAGCCGGTTTCGCAGCACTGGCCGCAACCGGTTTTTTCGCAGCAGGTTTAGCTGCAGGTTTCGCCGCGGCTTTCACAGGTGCCTTGGCGGCAGGCTTGGCCGGTGCTTTTGCAGCAGCCGGTTTGGCAGCGACTTTCTTGGCAGGGGCTGCAGCAGACTTGGCCGAACGCAGGGACAACGCCTTGCCGACAGCCTCTTGTACGCGACCGACGCCCTGGGCCAGTTTCAGGCTTTCTTGAGCATCGCGCTTGAGTTGCAGAATGTAGGCCCGAGTGTCGGACTGACGATCCTTGAGGGCATCGAGTACGTCTTCGAGTTGCTGCACGCCGTCCTTCGCCTTGGCTTGTGCCTTGGCTTTGCCGGCTGCCGCAGCGTCCTGCAATTTGGTGCGGGATTTGTGCAATTTTTCCTGCGCTTTTCCGCGCTGTTTTTCCAGTTTGGCGAGCAGTTTTTCAGCATCAGCCAAGGCTTGGGAACAAGCGGTTTCCAAATGCTCAAGCAGGCTGCCCGAGAGTTGTTGGAGTAAGTGCAACGGGGTATTTACAGGCTTCTTGGTGGCCGACATGGTTTACCTCCTGGCTGACGTGGGTGCGGCTCATACTAGACCTCTGCAGGGACCGCCGCTAGGGCATGTTGACAGTATCGAAAGCGCTGCGTTGCAATGGATTGAAAATCTCCTGCGCTTGCGCAAAACAAGTTCACTGTCGAACGCATTCACACTGGCATAATCTGCCGCATCTCAGGTCGGAGAGTGCCCATGTCGCGCTACTTTTTTTTATCGCTGTGCGTGTTTTTTTCCATCGCCCAAGCCGCCGAAAAAACCAAGGAAAACGAAGCTCACGATCTCGCTTACAGCCTCGGCGCGAGTCTCGGCGAACGCTTGCGTCTGGAGGTTCCCGACCTGCAACTGCAGGCGCTTGTCGAAGGCTTGCAGCAAGCCTATCAAGGCAAACCCCTGGCCCTGAAAGATGAGCAGATCGAACAGATTCTTACCGAGCACGAAGCGCAGGCAGCCTTGCAGCCCACTCTGCCGCAGAGCGAAGCCGCCCTCGAAAAAGAGCACCGGTTTCTCGCCGAAGAAAAAACCCGACCCGGCGTTCGTGAATTGGCCGACGGAATACTGCTGACGGAGCTGACACCCGGCACCGGCGCGAAAGCCGGCCCGAATGGCAAAGTCCAGGTGCTGTACATCGGACGCCTTCCCGACGGCACGGTATTCGATCAGAACACTCAGCCGCAGTGGTTCAGTCTCGACAGCGTGATCAGCGGATGGCGCAGCGCGCTGCAAAACATGCCGGTCGGTGCGAAATGGCGACTGGTGATTCCTTCGGCCCAGGCCTATGGCGCCGACGGGGCCGGCGACTTGATCGAGCCGTTCACGCCGCTGGTATTCGAAGTCGAATTGCGCGGCGCCACAAGCTGAATGACACAAACGAAAAACGGCGCGCATAGCGCACCGTTTTGAGGTGTGACTGGAAAGGGATCAGGCCTGAACCGAATCCTCTTCCTTATGAGCGGTGTGCAGCACTTCGATCAGGCAATCTTCCAGTTCGAAGCGCTCGTGCAACAGGCCACCCAGCTCCTTGAATTTCTCTGCAACGCACTTGCCTGCATCACACAGGTCGTTGAACGCGAGCAGCTTTTCGGTGATGACGTCGATGCGCGGGTAGATCGTCTCGGCGAGCTCCAAACCACGCTTGTCGTTGAAAGCCTTGGCTTCCCCCGTCAGCTGTTCGTAGATCTCGAAGTGCCCGGCAGATACATAATCGACCAGCACGCCGCAGAATTCCTGCAATGGTTTGCGGTTTTCACCCAGAGCCTCAGGCTTGGCGCCGAGATCATCATAGGCCCGAACCAGTTCGTGACGCTCCTGCAACCAGCGATCGATCAGCAGATGCACTCCACCCCAGCGTTCCTGAGCATTCTGACAACTTTCGAGCATGGTGATCTCTCTTCCCTTGTGGGTCATGCTGCCCTACACCTGTCGCACACTTGAAGATCAAGAATCGGCCAGGCAGAGCGTCATTCGAGCAACATAATTCCAATGACACGTGCGGGCCAGATTATGCCCGCGCGACTGTGGCTTCAAGGTACGCAGGAGATAAAGTTCATACAAGTGTTTAATCGCCCGCCAGCACCCGGTGCGACGACGTGCCGCTGAGCGGTCGCTGACAGGCTATCCAGACAACGCGCAGCACCTGATAAACACTCAGGGTCGTCATGGCGATGAAGAAGAGCAGACTCCACTCGGGGATGCTCAGGTCGAACAGCGTCCAGGAAATCTGTGCGCATTCGGCCGCACCTTTGAACATCTGCTGCACCACATAAACCAAGGGAGTGCTTGCGGACGGATCCGCCAGATTGAGCGAACACGCTGACAGCTGTTGCACCGGATCGCCTTGCAACAACACCTGACGCCACGCTGTCACCGTACCTGCCAGACTGCACAGCAGACCGAGCAGCCAATACAGGAACGAACCGAAGCGGCCGGGACCATGAACCGAAGCCATCAGGCAGACGCCCGTGAGCATCGCAAGGCAAATCCGCTGTAAACGGCACAGCCCGCAGGGCTTGAGACCGACTGCATATTCCAGATAGTAGGAAACGCCCAAAGCCAGGGTGCCGGCAATGAAAACCATGAAGAACAAGGAGCGTGAGCGGGCCAACGACATGGCTTTTCCGTACCAGTAGAGACAAGTGGTTACGGTAGAGGAAAGCGCGCCAGCCTTTCAAGGTAAGCCAGCACGGACACTTCAACAGAGGTGTAGGGAATTCCCGACAGAAGCGAGAGGATCAGGTGTAGTCCTCTGTAGGACTATGCCGTCGAGGCAGTACGAGAGTAAGAAAACGTCGTTGCAACACCTACTTTGTGGCGAGGGCGTTTGCTCCCTCGCCACACAATCAAGCGTGAACCGGCACCGGCAACGGCGCTGCCAGCAAGCGTTCGTCCAGCAGGCCAAGACCTTCCTGAAACAGTTGATTGCTGCGCTCGGTGTCGCCCAATTGCGCCAACAGTCGAGCCAGCTCGGCACAGGCTTCCGGGTTGCGCTGCACACGCAGGCTGCTTTCCAGATAGTCCCGAGCCTTGCCCCACAAACTGCTTTGCAGGCACAGGCGACCGAGGGTCAGCAGCAGGCTCGGGTCAGCCGGATGATCCTTGAGCCAGCCCTCGGCGGTCTGCAATTGACGAGCAGAATCACTGCCGCGAACCAGCCCGTAAAGGCGTGCCAGATGGCTGTCGTAGTTGCGCTTGAGCGCCGTTCGCAGGACCTCTTCGGCCTCAACCTGCGCACCCAGTTGACGAAGTTGCTCGGCATAGGCCAATACCAGCTGCGGTTCCTGGCGCTGAGCCGACGTCAGTTGTTGCCAGGCGCGGTTGAGCGATTGCAAACCCACCGTTCCATCTTCTTCCTGACGCGCTGCCAGGGACAGGTTTTCACCCCACGCCCGGCGCTCGAGTTCGGCCAGCTCGGCCGCTGGCAAGACCTTGTCCTTGCGCAGCTCCGGCAACAGGCGAATCACCGCTGACCAGTCACCGCGCTGTTGATGCAAGCGCTGCAACTGGCGCAAGGTCTGTACGTTATGAGGATGACGCTCATGCATCGCCTGCAACGTCGCCAGGGCGCCGTCGGTGTCGCCACGGTCGGTCTGCAATTGGGCGTGACTCAGGGCAATCGCCAACTCGGCCTGAGGCTGTCGCTCCAGCGCGCGCTCCAGCAGGTTGTCACTTTCCTCGTAATGACCTTGTTCGTTCGCCGCGCGGGCAGCGCCGAGGTAGTAAAGCAGCGGCTGGCGCTCGGCTTCGGCGGCGCGATGCAGATGACGCTGCGCGCTGGCCCAGCGACCTTCAGCCAGGTCCAACTGACCGTGTTCGATTGCCACTTGCACCCGACGACTGCGATTGCGCCGTGACCAGGGATTGACCACGCCGCTGGAGGTCATCACCAATTCGATCAACGCCTTGATACCCCAGAACACCAGCCATAGCACCGCCACCAGCGCCAGGGTGGCCCACAGGCTCGATTCGAAACGGAAGCTCTTGTAGGCGATCAGCACGTAGCCGGAATGCTCGGCAATCGCCAGCCCCAGCGCGGCAGCAACGGCGATGGCCAGAAACACGATCACATAGAGGCGTTTCATGGCGTGGCCTCCTGCGCGGTGCTTGCGGCAGGTTTGGCCATGGGTTTGATCGAGTCCTCGGCGTTGACATTACGTCGCTCGAGATAGCCCTGAACTGCGCTCAGCGTGCCGGTCAGATCCGGCGTGACCACGGTGACTGGCTGCTTGCTCAACTCACCCACCTGCTCGAGCATCACTTTGCTCTGCGGGTTGTCCGGGTTGAAATTACCCTTGAGCACGTCCCGCGCCTCGGCCAACGCCTGGGTGTAAACCGCAGCCTGACCATTGAGCGCAGCCCACTGCGCCTGCTCCAGCGCCAGGCTCAGGGCCAGGCGCACTTGGCTCAGGCTCTGCCCTGCCAGCAGCGGACGGACATTTTTATCGGCATTGAAATCGATGCGGATGTAACGCGAGATCTGATCCCACCACTGCGCCCAACGACTGGCGCCGTCTCCATCGGCGGTCAGGCCCAACAGCGAATCGCCCCGGTCCTTGTACTCGGGAGCCAACTCGGTGAGATTGACCACCTGATCGCGCAATGCACCCAGTCGCAGGAACAGACCGGTGCGATCCGGCTGTTCGGTACTGCGCAAGGCGACCAGGGTTTTCGCCACTTGCTCGCGAGCGGCAAAGGAACCCGGATCGTTCTGTTCACGAAGAATTTCGTCGGCGCCCTGCACCAGCGCCTGGGCGCTGCTGATGTCCTGCAACGCCGAAAGACGCAGGCTAGCCAGGCGCAGCAGGTGCTCGGCCTCGGCCAGACGCCAATCCTTGCGGCTGGCACCGAGGACAGTTTCCAGGCGTTGGTTCAAGCGCTGCTGATCGCCTTGCAGTTGAATCACCAGACGGCTGCGAGCGTCCAGCTCTTCGGCGGCAGGCATTTGCTCAAGCCGCGCACTCAGGCGCTGTTCGTTGAGCTTCAGGCTTTGCGCCTGATCGTTCAACGCCTGCACCTGACTCAACTGCTGCTGCGTATTGGCTTGCAGGTGACGCACCTGCCAGACGCCCCAACCGCCCACCGCCACACCGGCGGCGCCCAGCAGCAACGCGACGATCGCCAGCCCATTGCCTCGGCGCTGCACTGCAGCGGGTGGTGCACTTTCAACCGGTGCTTCAGCCGGCGCATCAAGCACTGGCTTCACGTCATCTTTAGGCAAGGCTGTTTCGTTCACGTATCCATCCTTTGCATCAGAGAACGGGTTCGGGATGCTCCCGTAACGCCGTCAGCAAAGCCGCGGCACTGGCGCCACGACAATCCACAACTGTTTGGGCCCCGGCGGCTCGTGCCAGCTCAGCGACCCTGGGGCTTGGTACAAACAACGGCAACCGCGCCAATTGCGGCCAGGCATCGCCGGCCAATTGATACAAGTGCTCAAAACCCTGTCCACTGCTGACCACCAGCCCGTTCAAGCGTTCCACCTTGATCCGCTCTGGCAATGCTGCCGGCGGATACTGTGGGAGCTCGCGGCGATACAACTCCAGATACTCGACACTAGCACCAAGCTCGCGCAAACGCTCAGCGAGCAACTCGCGCCCGCCCTCTCCCCGCATGATCAATACCCGTGGATCGGGCCGTGCGACCGCCTCGCGCAACGACGCAAGCCCCAGCAAGGCTTCGCTGTCATCACCCTCGCCGGGGAAACTCACGTCCAACCCGTGTTCATCAAGGATCTGTGCCGTCGCTGCGCCCACGCTGAACCACTTCAGGCTCGGTGGTTGCGACCAGTACTGGTCGACCAGTTCCACCGCGATTCTGGCGGCAGGCTTGCTGACCACGATCACCGCGCAATAACACTCCAGATCCTGAATCACCTGGCGCATTGTGGCAGAGACAGGAATCGGTTCAATTTCCAAAAGCGGCAAACGGCTGCTGAAAATCCCCGCTTCGGCCAACACAGCGCTCAGCGCCGCCGACTCATCCGCCGGACGCGTCAGCAGCAGGCGCCAGCTCGTCACTCGTGACCTGCCTCACCGTAGACCGCTTTCAGAATGTCGTTGGCACCCTGGCTCAGAAGGTCTTCGGCCACTTGCACACCCAGCGCCTCGGCATCGCCGCGCGGCGCACGGGCTTCGGCGCTCAGCAGCAGGCCGCCGCTCGGATCACCCACCAGACCACGCAACCAGATCTGCTCGCCTTCCAGCACGGCGTAGCAGGCGATCGGCACCTGGCAACCGCCATTCAGATGTTTGTTGAGAGCACGTTCGGCAGTGACACGGGTGGCGGTGTCCTGATGGTGCAGCGGCGCGAGCAAGGCGTGAATTTCGCGGTCGGCGGAGCGGCATTCGATGCCCACGGCGCCTTGGCCACCGGCCGGCAGGCTGTCATCGACGCTGATGGCAGAGGTGATGCGATCTTCGAAGCCAAGGCGAATCAGGCCGGCCGCCGCGAGGATGATGGCGTCGTACTCGCCGGCATCAAGCTTGGCCAGGCGCGTGTTGACATTACCGCGCAGGAAGCGGATTTCCAGGTCCGGACGACGGGTCAGCAACTGCGCCTGACGGCGCAGGCTGGAGGTGCCGACGATGCTGCCTGACGGCAATTCGTCCAGGCTGGCATAGGTATTGGAGACGAAGGCATCGCGCGGGTCTTCCCGCTCGCAGATGCAGAACAGACCGAGGCCTTGCGGAAAGTCCATCGGTACGTCTTTCATGGAGTGCACGGCGATGTCGGCTTCATTTTCCAGCAGCGCGGTTTCCAGCTCCTTGACGAACAGCCCCTTGCCGCCGATTTTCGACAGCGGCGAGTCGAGCAGCTTGTCACCGCGACTGACCATGGGCACCAACGTCACGAGCAGACCCGGATGGGCCTCTTCCAGACGGGCTTTGACGTATTCGGCCTGCCACAGGGCGAGAGCACTTTTGCGGGTGGCGATGCGGATTTCGCGAGAGGACATGGATCAATCCGTACTGAATAGATACGGCAGATAATAACAGCTCAGCCAAATCCGCTTTGACTTGAATCAGGAATTGCCTGGCCTCCCTGGCCCCGGACGTCCGGCAATCGGGTGAGAAACTCGCCTGCGGGTGGCGAGTTAAAGCTGTTGCATCATCTTGCGCACACCCGCCACATGGCGTCGGCTGACGATCAGGGCGTCACCGTTCAGGCCTTTGAGGAACAACTGAAAATGCCCCAGTGGCGTGCGTTGCAGGCGTTCGATGCGTTCGCGGGCAACCAGAGCGTTGCGGTGGATGCGCACGAATCGGTCACCGAATTCATCTTCAAGGGCCTTGAGCGGCTCATCCAGCAGCACTTCGCCGCCTTCGTGGCGCAAGGTCACGTATTTGTGATCCGCAATGAAGTAGACCACCTGCCCCAACGGGATCAGTTCAATACCTTTACGAGTGCGGGCGCTGATATGGCTGCGCGGGCCGCTGCCGGTTTCGGCGGCGGGACGGGTCAACGCCGCGAGCTGGACGCGATTGGGGCGCTCGGCTTTCTTCAACGCTTCATGCAATTGTTCTGTACGCACAGGTTTCACCAGATAGCCTACGGCGCTAGCCTGCAAGGCTTCCACGGCAAATTCATCGGGCCCTGTGCAAAACACCACGGCTGGCGGCGTTTCGCATTCGCACAATCGCGCGGCCACTTGCAGGCCATCGAGGCCCGGCATGCGGATATCGAGCAGCACGATATCCGGTTTGTGGCTGTCGATCAGTGCCAACGCTTCTTCGCCGTTCGTGGCGCTCGGCTCCAGGACACTGTATCCCTCGAGTTCACCGACCATTCGGCTCAGGCGCTCGCGGGCAAGGGGTTCGTCATCAACGATCAGGACATTCATATTGCGCTGGATTCCTGCGTGAGTCTCGCACAAGGATAGCGTAGACAGGTGAAGTGACGTCCGTCACCGCGATCCACGCTAAGACTAGCGCGAGGGCCAAAAAGTGCCGCCCGTCCGACCGCTAAATTTTTATTTGCCGGGCAATTGGCGGTTGGCGAGGCGTCGCCGTAGGGTTTGCTGATACACAATATGAACACCCCCTCTTCTTACTAGTCCGCTGCAGCGCCGAGAAGTGCGCTGATCCTACTGTCCAACTGTAGACGGTTGCCGGGACGTTATTGCTCAATTGAAAAATATCGTTGCGCAATTTCCACAATGCCTGCTTCGAGTATGGGCCGACGTATGAGAAAAAAACGTGTCGACCAGTGTCAGCGACAGGATTGGCAACCCTGTTATTATCCGCGCCAGCTTTCAACGCCATCTTTCTTCAGCCGATACGAGCGAATTCATGAGCACTGACAAGACCAATCAGTCCTGGGGCGGCCGCTTCAGTGAACCCGTCGACGCCTTCGTCGCCCGCTTCACCGCCTCCGTCACTTTCGACCAGCGCCTGTATCGCCACGACATCATGGGCTCGATTGCCCACGCTACCATGCTGGCCAAGGTCGGCGTGCTGACCGATGCCGAGCGCGACAGCATCACCGATGGCCTGAAGACCATCCAGGGTGAAATCGAGGCCGGCCAGTTCGACTGGCGCATCGACCTCGAAGACGTGCACATGAACATCGAGGCGCGCCTGACCGACCGCATCGGCGTGACCGGTAAAAAGCTGCACACGGGTCGCAGCCGTAACGACCAGGTGGCCACCGACATTCGCCTGTGGCTGCGTGACGAAATCGACCTGATCCTGGCGGAAATCACTCGCCTGCAACAAGGCCTGCTGGAACAGGCCGAGCGCGAAGCCGGCAGCATCATGCCCGGCTTCACTCACCTGCAAACCGCGCAGCCAGTGACCTTCGGGCACCACATGCTGGCCTGGTTCGAAATGCTCAGTCGCGATTACGAGCGCCTGGTCGACTGCCGCAAGCGCACCAACCGCATGCCATTGGGCAGTGCCGCGCTGGCGGGCACCACGTACCCGATCGACCGCGAATACACCGCGCAACTGCTGGGCTTCGACGCCGTGGGCGGCAACTCGCTGGACAATGTGTCCGATCGTGACTTCGCCATCGAGTTCTGCTCGGCTGCGAGCATCGCGATGATGCACTTGTCGCGTTTCTCCGAAGAGCTGGTGCTGTGGACCAGCGCCCAGTTCCAGTTCATCGATCTGCCGGACCGATTCTGCACCGGCAGCTCGATCATGCCGCAAAAGAAAAACCCGGACGTGCCGGAGCTGGTTCGCGGCAAGACCGGCCGCGTCTTCGGCGCGCTGATGGGCCTGCTGACCCTGATGAAAGGCCAGCCTTTGGCCTACAACAAGGACAACCAGGAAGACAAGGAACCGCTGTTCGACGCTGCCGACACCCTGCGCGACTCGCTGCGGGCCTTTGCCGACATGATCCCGGCGATCAAACCGAAACACGCGATGATGCGCGAAGCGGCCCTGCGCGGTTTCTCCACCGCCACCGACCTGGCGGACTACCTGGTGCGCCGTGGCCTGCCGTTCCGTGACTGCCACGAAATCGTTGGCCATGCCGTGAAGTACGGCGTGGAAAGCGGTAAAGACCTGGCGGAAATGAGCCTGGAAGAACTGCGCAAGTTCAGCGACCAGATCGATCAGGACGTGTTCGCCGTGCTGACCCTCGAAGGTTCGGTGAACGCCCGCGACCATATCGGCGGGACAGCTCCGGCGCAGGTCAAGCAAGCGGTGGCTCGCGGTCAGGCGTTACTCGCCAGCCGCTAAAAGCTTCGCGGACAAACCTCGCTCCTACAAGGATCTCTGACAGGCCAAAATCTGTGGCATACAGAGAAACCCGTGGGAGCGAGCCTGCTCGCGAAGGCTAACTTCAGAGCACTGCAACACCTACTTCTTGGACGCGACCATCGCCAGGAACGCTGGCATCGCCGCGTCCTTGTCCGCCGCAATCCGCTGCACGTTGGGGTTCTGCTCCAGACGCTCGAGCAGCGCCTTGGCCGCCGGCATGTCGGCCAACAGATCAATACCAAACAGCTTGTGCGCCACCGCACAGGCCAGCGGCACGCTGTACAGGAAATACAAATCCGCAATGCTCAGGCTGTCGCCTGCGACATAAGGGGCAAACTTGCCGTGCCGTTCAAGCGAGGCAAAACCCAGCAGCAACTCGGTTTTAGTCTTGTCCTTGATCGCGTCCGGCACCGGCGCGCCGAAAAATGCCTCGCCGTAACAGGCGCGACCCGGCAGCTCGATGTACAGCTCGATTTCCTTGGCCAGCGCCAGGACCTGTGCGCGCTCGAAGGGATCGCTCGGCAACAGCGGCGTGCCCTTCTGGCTCTGTTCGATGTACTCGAGAATCACCGCGGTTTCGTTGACAAACCCTTGCTCGACGCGCAGCACCGGCACTTTGCCGCGCGGGCTGATCGCCAATGCCTCGGGGCTTTTGCCCGCGTAAAACGGGACTTCCTCGAATGGCAGTCCTTTCTCCAGCAGCGCCAGTTTCACCATGTTGTAGTAGTTGCTGACGGGAAATCCATAAAGCTTGAGCATCACAAAGCCTCCAGGCCGTGCGGGGTTGGCAGTGCCTGCTTTATAGAACGCCAAGGCGTTTCTCGCCAGCAGCATCATGGCGCTGAATGCAGGTAAACTGCCCGCCTTAACTTGAGGAGCCTGCCATGAGCGAGCCAACCGACATCGACAGCGACGAAGAAGAATTCACTGAAAACACCCTCATCGAAGCGATCGAAAACCAGATCGAAAGCGACAACCCGCCAGCGGCCAAGGCGACCTTCAACAAGCTGACCCTGGTGGGTTATGAGCGTGAGGAAATCCTCAACCTGATGGCTCACGTATTAGCGGTAGAAATCGACGCGATCCTCGAAGAAGACCGCGCGTTCAACACCGAATGGTACGAAGCGGCGCTGCGCGCACTGCCGGAATTGCCGCCGGAAAAGAAGTAAGCGAAGACCTTCCGGGAGCGGCTTGCCCGCTCCCACACAAATTGTCACCCATCATTCCTGCCTTCCCCCAGACCCTGACTACACTGGTACGCACCCCGCTGCCGCACCACCCGCCGGGGAATGCTTCCCGAGGTGAAAAAACCCTGTCGCGAGCACTGGACATGCCGCCCGAGTGGGATCACCTTAGGGGCGCTGTCGTCCAATTCCTAGAAAGTCTGGAGTCCTTATGTCGCTTACCCCTGAGTTGGTTGCCGAACTGGAAATCCTCGCACTCTTCAACCTGGACAGTTCCCAGGAAGGTTTGAAAATTCATCAGACCGCTGCCCCGAAAGCCATTGCTGCCGCTCAACGCCTGTACGAAAAAGAACTGATCGACCAGCCCGATGGCGGTTATCTGACCAGCCTGGGTCGTGATGCCGCGCAAAGTGTGCAAACCGTTCTCACCATTCTGAGCGTCCAGGAAACAGCCTGAGCCACCGTATCGCCCACGGAAACCCCTGCTATGGGATTTCCGCGGGCACTCTCTGATACAAACTGTCGCCCAACGATAGAAATCTGACGCCAAAAAAACAAAATCAGCCTGATAGTCCCGGAGCCGAGGCGCTAAACTGCCCCTCATCCTGAGACCCTCCACGTCCGAGCCCTGCGAGCCGGTTTGAGCTGACATGACCCGCACCCATGAAATACGCCCCGATCTGGACGAGGGAATTGACCGCAAGGTTCTCGGCCAGCTGCGCGCACGCTTTCTAAAGCTCAACGAGGGCCGCATGGCGCGGGCCATGGAAGGGCTGTCGACCCGCCAGCAAGGGGTGCTGACCCTGCTGCCGCTGTTTTTCCACGTCAATCATCCGCTGTTGCCGGGTTACGTTTCCGGAAGCACGCCCGCCGGACTGTCTAACTTCGAGCCTGACGCCAACGCCCTGGCCGAAGCCCAACGCCTGACCCGTTCGTTTTCCTACAAGCCGCGCCACGGCAGCAATCCACCCCGACCGATTCACGGCCTGTTCCTGATGGGCAGCCTCGGCACCCTCGCCCAGGCCGATCAAAGCGACATGGACGTGTGGGTCTGTCACGCGCCGGACTTGAGCGAAAGCGAACTCAACGAGCTGCGCAAAAAATGCCAGTTGCTCGAAACCTGGGCCGCGAGCCAAGGCGCCGAGGCGCATTTTTTCCTGATCGACCCTGCCCGCTTCGTGCTCGGCGAACGCGACACGCAATTGAGTTCGGAAGACTGCGGCACCACCCAGCATTACCTGCTGCTGGACGAGTTCTACCGCACCGCGATCTGGCTGGCCGGCCGCACGCCGATCTGGTGGCTGGTGCCCGTATATGAAGAGGCCGCCTACGACCGCTACACCCACACGCTGCTGTCCAAGCGCTTCATCCGTGCCGACGAAACCCTGGACCTGGGGCATCTGGCGTACATCCCGCCCGGCGAATTCATCGGCGCCGGGCTCTGGCAGTTGTTCAAAGGGATCGAGTCACCCTACAAGTCGGTGCTCAAGCTGTTGCTGACCGAGGTCTACGCCAGCGAACACCCCAGGGTTCAATGCCTGAGCCTGCGTTTCAAGCAAGCGGTGTTCGCCAACCGGCTCGACCTCGATGAGCTCGACCCGTACATCGTGGTCTACCGGCGCATCGAGGAATACCTCACCGCCCGAGGCGAACCGGAGCGCCTGGAGCTGGTGCGGCGCGCGCTGTACCTGAAGGTCAATCGCAAACTCACCGGCAGCAGCAGTCGCACCCAGAGTTGGCAGCGCTCGCTGCTGGAACGCCTGGCCCGGGAATGGCATTGGGATCAACGTCAACTGGCGCTGCTGGATAGCCGCAGTCAGTGGAAAGTCCGCCAGGTCAGTTCCGAACGCAGGGCGTTGGTCAACGAACTGAATTACAGCTACCGCTTCCTCACCGAGTTCGCCCGCAGCGAACAGACCGTCAGCCTGATCAACAAGCGCGACCTCAATGTGCTGGGGCGACGTCTGTACGCAGCGTTCGAGCGCAAGGCCGACAAAGTCGAGTTCATCAACCCGGGCATCGCCCCGGATCTGGCCGAAGACACCCTGACCCTGGTGCATGCGCCTGACAAGAAAGAATCGGGGCAAACCCAGTGGGGCTTATACAACGGCAGCCTCACCGCTCTCGAGTGGGAGCATTTCGCACCGATCAAACGCAGCCGCCAACTACTGCAACTGTTGACCTGGTGCCACCGCAACGGCGTGATCGACAGCAGCACGCGCCTGGCGCTGCACCCGGGCGACAGTGACCTGAGCGAGTTCGAACTGTTCAACCTGCTCGGCAGCCTGCAACAGAGCATCGCCCTGCCCTTGCCCACGGTCGCCGAAGAACCGCTGCTGCGCGCCAGCGTACCGAGCGAGGTGCTGATTCTGGTGAATGTCGGCGTCGATCCGCTCAAGCATCACCGTGACCTGAATATTCTGATGACCACCGAGCGCACGGACTCCCTGAGTTACGCCGGTGTCCGAGAGAACCTGGTGCTGACCCTCGATCAGGTCACGCTCAACAGCTGGAACGAGGTGTCGGTCAATCGCTTCGACGGCCCTCACGCCCTGCTCAATTGTCTGCGCGATTACCTCAACAACCTGCCAAGCGGCCCACAGCAACCCAAATTACGCGTGCGTTGCTTCTGCCATAACCGCGCGCAGTTCATCGCGCAACGGGTCGAGGAAGTGATCGACACCGCGCAGAACCTGCTGCTGAGCAAGCTCAATCACCGCTACCTGATTCAGGTCCAGCAGCATTACCACGTGCTGGAATTGGTGCCGGGGCAGGTCAATCACGTCGCCCTCGCCACCCTGCCGGCGCTGTTCGACTACCTCGGCGAAGAGCTGGCGAGCTACAGCCCGCTGCACTTGGACCCGATGGCGCTGGAGGATCAGGACCTGGCGCTGATTCTGCCCATGGGTCAGCCAGAGTGCGTTCAGGTGTTCTACCGAATTCACGAAGACCAGGCCGATCTGTACGTGTTGGATGAGTTCAATGCCTTGTGGCAGCAGCGCTTGCCATACCACGACGAACAAAGCCTGCTGGTGCCGTTGCAACGCTTCCTGTTATCGATCCAGTACCGGCGCGATGCCTTGCTGCCGATGGACGCCGCCCAACCTCTGAGCCTGGACACGCTGTATTACCAATTGCTGCCGTCGGGCCCCGGACGAGCGCGCCGGGTCGAAGCCCGAATCGCGCCGCAAACCCCGGTCAACAAGCCGTTCTATGATGTGCAGGCGATCGTCGGCAAAGCCGCGCCGGGCGAAGTGCAAGTCACGTTGTATTGCAATCAGCGGGAATTTTCAGAGCTGGAGCATGGCGACCAACTGTTCAGTGTGGTCGCCCGGGAAATCGTCGAGCAGCGCCGTGAAACCGAACGCTATCGCTGCTACATCACCGACCTCGACCTGTCGGGGCTGCTCGGTGATGGTCAGAGCTCAAGCAATTTGTATTTGCGCTACAAGGCCGATCTGGAGCGCGCATTGAATGACGCGCTCGAGGTGGTCTGAGGAAAGTTATTCCGGGAAGGAGCCGCCATTGGCTGGCTGCGATTCGACTTCAAGCAGGGTCAGTTTCAGGGTCTTGCCACCGGGTGCGGGCCAGTCGATGTGCTGGCCAACCTTCAGGCCCAGCAGTGCGCTGCCGACAGGCGCCAGAATGGAGATCTTGCCTTCGTCAGCGTTGGCATCCTTTGGATAGACCAACGTCAGGTGATAGTCCTTGCCGCTGCTTTCTTCACGGCAATGCACACGGGAATTCATGGTCACGACATCGGCGGGCACTTCATCGTGACCGACCAGCGTATCGGCGCGATCCAGTTCGGTTTGCAGCGCGATAACGCCCGGCAGCGAGTCATCCAGGCTGTCGATCAGGCGTTCCAGACGTTGAACGTCCAGACGAGTAAGGGTGATGGAAGGTGCGGTCATGATAGAGGCAGACTCCTTTCTTCTGCACAGAAAAAGCAAAACCCCGCCAGAAAAAGGCGGGGTTTTCACGAACCTCGATGGGTTGAGGCGTTTCTGGACACTATCACAGCTCAAAAAATATACAAGCCGCAAGCGGACGGCGTGCAATCCCTGTAGCACCTGGCGACAGGATCTTGAACGTTGCAGCGACCTTAAGGCCGCCATCGCTGGCAAGCCAGCCCCTACAGAGGATCGGCGCAGGCTTTGCGATTGGAGGCTTGGGCGCAAATCGTGCGCCGCCGATCATCATCGGCCGAGCGCCATTCGCGGATGTCTTCGACATGGCGAAAACACCCCAGGCAGACCTTCTGCTCGTCCAGCCGACACACACCGCTGCACGGCGAAGGCACCGCCGGGCTGACATTGCTGTAGAGCGGTTTTGGCGGTCGAACGGGTGCAGGCTGGGTCACGATCTCACAGGCCTTCGAAGTCTAATTCAACGCCAGCCTGTTGCTGGACGATGCGCTCAAGCATCTCGCCGAGCTGCTCTTCGCTCTTGTCGCACATCCAGCGTTCGCTCTCTTCGTCGTAGTCGAAGTGGAAGCCACCCGACACCGCCGCCAGCCACAGCTGACGCAGTGGCTCCTGACGGCTGAAGATCAACTGGCTGCCGTTTTCGAACTTGACGGTGAGCACACCGGCCGAGCTCTCCAGATCGATATCCAGGTCACTCTCGTCGAAAATATCTTCCAGCGATTGCTGGGTGGCATCGACCAGATCGTGGAAACGGGCTTCGGTCAAACTCATTGCGGCAACCTCAAAAAGTGTCTGTTCACGCTCAAGCGCCGCAAGATACGGGCGAGCCCCGGTGATTGCAAAGGATAACGACCAAGCACCGATATAGGTACATCAAACACCGCCCCTGTGCGAGCGGGCTTGCTCGCGAAGGGGCCAGCACATTCAACATCTTTATTGACTGAACCGCCGCTTTCGCGGGCAAGCCCGCTCCCACAGGGATTGCATCCGGCTGGTCGGCATCGAGCCAAGCCCCGCCGGACGGGAGCCCGGTCGCATAGGCAAGCTGCCGGGTGGCCGGTATACTCCGGCGCAATTAACGCATTCTCAAGGATTTCGCCATGAAGCGCCTGATCTCTTCCCTTGCTGCGCTCGCCGCGGTTGCCTGCCTTGTGTCGGCCTGTGGTCAAAAAGGCCCGCTGTACCTGCCTGACGATTCCCAGGACCCTGCCGAGCAGGCCCAGTCCTCGCAAAAGCAGCCGTCGAAAGCTCACAAGCACGACGTCTACCAATAAGGGAACGCCATGGACGCTTTTAACTACCGTGACGGCGAGCTGTTCGCGGAAGGGGTTGCCCTGTCCGCCATCGCCGAACGCTTTGGCACACCGACTTACGTCTACTCCCGCGCCCACATCGAAGCCCAGTACCTGGCGTTTGCCGATGCACTGGCTGGCATGCCGCACCTGGTCTGCTACGCGGTCAAGGCCAACTCCAACCTCGGTGTATTGAATGTCCTGGCGCGATTGGGCGCTGGTTTTGACATCGTTTCCCGTGGCGAGCTGGAACGCGTACTGGCCGCTGGCGGCAGCGCCGACAAGATCGTGTTCTCCGGCGTCGGCAAGACCCGTGACGACATGCGTCGCGCCCTGGAAGTCGGCGTGCATTGCTTCAACGTCGAATCCACCGACGAGCTGGAGCGCCTGCAAGTGGTCGCCGCCGAACTGGGCGTTCGCGCACCGATCTCGTTGCGCGTGAACCCGGACGTCGATGCCGGCACCCACCCGTACATTTCCACCGGTCTCAAAGAGAACAAGTTCGGCATCGCCATTGCCGACGCCGAAGACGTGTACATCCGCGCCGCGCAGCTGCCGAACCTGGAAGTGGTCGGCGTCGATTGCCATATCGGTTCGCAACTGACCACCCTGCCGCCGTTCATCGACGCCCTCGACCGCCTGCTGGGTCTGGTCGACCGCCTCGGCGATTGCGGCATCTACCTGCGCCACATCGATCTCGGTGGTGGTTTGGGCGTACGTTATCGCGATGAAGAGCCGCCGCTGGCCGCCGACTACATCAGAGCCGTGCGCGAGCGTCTCGACGGTCGCGACCTGGCGCTGGTGTTCGAGCCGGGCCGGTTCATCGTCGCCAACGCCGGCGTGCTGCTGACTCAGGTCGAGTACCTCAAGCACACCGAACACAAAGACTTCGCCATCGTCGACGCAGCCATGAACGACCTGATCCGCCCGGCGCTGTATCAAGCCTGGATGGACGTCACCGCCGTGCGCCCTCGCGCAACCGCCGCTCGTGCCTACGACATTGTCGGACCGATCTGCGAGACCGGCGACTTCCTGGCCAAGGATCGTCAGTTGGCGCTGGAAGAAGGCGACCTGCTGGCCGTGCATTCGGCCGGCGCCTACGGGTTTGTCATGAGTTCCAACTACAACACCCGCGGCCGTACCGCCGAAGTGTTGGTGGACGGTGATCAGGCATTTGAAGTGCGTCGCCGTGAGACGGTAGCCGAGTTGTTTGCTGGCGAAAGCCTGCTGCCGGAGTAAAACCATGCTGCTGCGTTTTACCAAAATGCACGGCCTGGGCAATGACTTCATGGTCCTCGACCTGGTCAGCCAGCACGCGCACATCCTGCCCAAACATGCCAAGCAATGGGGCGATCGGCACACCGGCATCGGTTTCGACCAGTTGCTGATCGTCGAAGCGCCGAGCAACCCGGACGTGGATTTCCGTTATCGGATCTTCAATTCCGACGGCTCCGAAGTGGAACAGTGCGGCAACGGTGCCCGCTGTTTCGCCCGTTTTGTGCTCGACAAGCGCCTGACCGCAAAACGGCAGATTCGCGTCGAAACCAAAAGTGGCATTATCGAGCTGGATATCCGCAGCGACGGCCAGATCAGCGTCGACATGGGCGCGCCGCGCCAGGTGCCGGCCGACATACCGTTCGTTGCCGACAGTCAGGCGCTGAGCTACTCGCTCGACGTCGACGGCGCAGCAGTTGAACTGGCCGCCGTGTCGATGGGCAACCCGCATGCGGTGTTGCGCGTCACGGATATCAACAACGCACCGGTGCATGAACTGGGGCCGAAAATCGAACATCACCCGCGCTTCCCGGCACGGGTCAATGTCGGTTTTCTCCAGGTCATCGACCGGAACCGCGCGCAGCTGCGCGTCTGGGAACGTGGCGCCGGGGAAACCCAGGCCTGCGGCACCGGCGCTTGTGCGGCTGCAGTGGCCGCGATCAGCCAGGGGTGGATGGATTCGCCGCTATTGATCGACCTGCCCGGCGGGCGTCTGTCCATTGAATGGGCAGGCCCAGGCCAACCGGTGTTGATGACCGGCCCGGCAGTCCGTGTTTACGAAGGACAAGTACGTCTTTGAGTGAGTCAAACCCATGACCGACAAGCCCCAGGTTCCCGCCCGACAGCCCGACGAATCCCCTTCCGAAAGCCTTGAGGCGGCGGCGATTGCCGCGTACCTGGAGGCTCATCCGGACTTCTTCGTCGAGCACGAAGACCTTCTTCCGGCGATGCGCATCCCGCACCAGCGTGGCGACACCATCTCGCTGGTCGAGCGCCAGATGACCATCCTGCGCGACCGCAACATCGAATTGCGTCATCGCCTCTCGCACTTGATGGACGTAGCCCGCGACAACGACCGCCTCTTCGACAAGACCCGCCGCCTGATTCTCGCGCTGATGGACGCCACCAGCCTGGAAGACGTGGTCATCAGCGTCGAAGACAGCTTGCGCCAGGACTTCCAGGTGCCTTTTGTCAGCCTGATCCTGCTGGGCGACAACCCGATGCCGGTCGGCCGCTGGGTGACCCACGCCGATGCGCAAACGGCCATTGGCGGTTTGCTCTCGGAAGACAAAAGCGTCAGCGGCAGCCTGCGCGAGCATGAACTGGACTTCCTGTTCGGCGAAGAGCAGCGCAAGCAGATCGGTTCGACCGCCGTCGTCGCCATCAGCCATCAAGGCATTCACGGCGTGCTGGCCATCGCCAGCCGAGATCCACAGCACTACAAGAGCTCGGTCGGCACGCTGTTCCTCAGCTACATCGCCGAAGTCATGGGCCGCGTGCTGCCACGGGTCAACAACTCCCTTCGCTCGGTACGCTGATCGTGGAACGGCAACTGGACGCTTACTGCGAACACCTGCGCAGTGAGCGGCAGGTGTCGCCCCACACGCTGGACGCCTACCGCCGCGACCTCGACAAAGTGCTGGGCTTCTGTGTCAAACAGAACATCGGCAGCTGGGCCGCGCTGGATATCCAGCGCCTGCGCAGCCTGATCGCTCGCCTGCATTCCCAGGGTCAATCGTCGCGCAGCCTGGCGCGCCTGCTCTCGGCGGTGCGTGGGCTCTATCACTACCTGAATCGCGAAGGTCTTTGCGACCACGACCCGGCCAATGGTCTGGCGCCGCCGAAAGGCGAGCGCCGACTGCCGAAAACCCTCGACACTGACCGTGCGCTGCAACTGCTTGAAGGTGCGGTGGAGGATGATTTTCTGGCACGGCGGGATCAGGCGATTCTGGAGCTGTTCTATTCCTCGGGTTTGCGGCTGTCGGAGCTGACCGGGCTCAATCTCGATCAGCTCGATATGGCCGACGGCATGGTTCAGGTGCTCGGCAAGGGCAGCAAGACCCGCCTGTTACCGGTGGGCAAAAAGGCTCGCGAAGCACTGGAGTTATGGCTGCCACTGCGGGCCATGACCCATCCGGCGGATGACGCAGTGTTCGTCAGCCAGCAAGGCCGGCGCCTTGGCCCTCGGGCGATTCAGGTGCGAGTCAAGGCCGCTGGCGCGCGCGAACTGGGGCAAAACCTGCATCCGCACATGTTGCGGCACTCCTTCGCCAGCCACTTGCTGGAATCCTCGCAGGACTTGCGCGCGGTGCAGGAGCTGCTCGGCCACTCGGACATCAAGACCACCCAGATCTACACCCACCTGGACTTCCAGCATCTGGCGACGGTTTACGACAGCGCCCATCCACGGGCCAAACGCATTAAGGGCGATGATTCATGACAATCCAATTGATCACCTTCGACCTCGACGACACCCTGTGGGACACCGCCCCGGTAATCGTCAGCGCCGAAGCCGTATTGCGTGAATGGCTGACTGAACACGCACCGAACCTGGGCGCGGTGCCGGTGGAGCATTTGTGGGGGATTCGCGAGCGCATTCTGGGCAGCGAACCGAGCCTCAAGCATCGAATCAGCGCGCTGCGTCGCCGCGTGCTTTTTCATGCTCTGGAAGAGGCCGGTTACGGCCATGATCAGGCCTCAGACCTGGCCGATCAGAGTTTCGAAGTGTTTCTGCATGCGCGGCATCAGATCGAAGTGTTTCCGGAAGTCGAACCGACGCTGGAGAGGCTGGCCAAACACTACGCACTCGGCGTCGTCACCAACGGTAATGCCGATGTGCGCCGTTTGGGGCTGGCCGACTACTTCAAGTTTGCGTTGTGCGCCGAAGACATCGGCATCGCCAAACCGGACGCACGCCTGTTTCATGAAGCCTTGAAGCGTGGCGACGCAACGGCCGCGACGGCGGTGCATATCGGCGACCACCCGGGCGATGACATTGCCGGGGCGCAACAGGCGGGGTTGCGGGCGATCTGGTTTAACCCGCAAGGCAAGTTGTGGGAGGCGCAGAAGGCGCCGGATGCCGAGATTCGCAGCCTGACCGAGTTGCCGGCGTTGCTGGCGCGGTGGAATTCGGTATCCGCCTGACACATAACCTGTGGGAGCGGGCTTGCCCGCGATAGCGGCGTGTCAGGCAACATCACTTTCGAATGTAATTGCCCCATCGCGGGCAAGCCCGCTCCCACAGGGGATCACAGCAGTCTTGGGATTTTTGTACCGCCCATGAAAAAGCCCGCAGCGACGGCGGGCTTTTTCTGCAAGCAAGGGCAGACGCTTAGATAGGCCGGCTGCCGTACTTGTTGTCAGGCTTCTTGGGAGGATCGGCGACCACATTGGCCTCCACTTCCTGCACCTTGCCGCCCTTGGCCAGGAACTCTTCCATGGCCCGCGCCAGAGCATCACGCTCCTTGTTTTTTGCTTCGACGCTCGGCAGCTCATCGACCGACACCGCTGCCTTGGCTTTGCCTTTGGCGGTCGGAACGGGCGCTTCACCGCCATCGTCGTCAGCAACGTCTTCCGCTGCTGTTTCCAGACCTTCTTCGGTTTCGTCGTCGTCGCCTACTTCGAGGTCGTCGTTTTCCAGATCATCGTCGCTCATGTTCTACCTCATGACTTGCGAAAAGCAGATTAGTTATAGCCCAGCTTCACCGTCTGTCGACAGCCGCCGGAAAAATTCAATAACCACTGATGACCAGCGGCTCATGCCCCTTCACCGTGCACGGTGGCGAGGACTTTACGGGCACCGCCAAAATCACGGTGCTCGCCCAGATAAACGCCTTGCCAGGTTCCCAGCGCCAGTCGGCCCGCCGAAATCGGCAAACTGAGCTGACAGCCAAGCACGCTGGCCTTGAAGTGCGCCGGGAGGTCGTCCAGGCCTTCGTCGTTATGCTCATAGCCGTCTGCTCCTTGTGG
Source organism: Pseudomonas sp. 300 (assembly GCF_055803035.1). Classification (NCBI taxonomy): domain Bacteria; kingdom Pseudomonadati; phylum Pseudomonadota; class Gammaproteobacteria; order Pseudomonadales; family Pseudomonadaceae; genus Pseudomonas; species Pseudomonas sp. 300. The sequence continues at coordinate 459,354 of NZ_JAVLRV010000003.1, forward strand.
GATCAGACGATTGAAAAATCGTTCGAAGTCGCGACGTACCGCCGGATCGGCGTTCTCGTTGATGGTCAACGACGCCGAGGTATGCTGCAGCCACAAATGCAACAGACCGACCCGACACGCCTTGAGTTCAGGCAGGCCGGCGAGTAACTCGTCCGTTACCAGATGAAAGCCCCGGGGCCTTGCCCGCAGGGTAATCAGAGTCTGTTGCCACATACAGTTCTCCGCACGTTCGGGGCGCATTCTAGCGCGCTCTGGGAAAAAACAAAGGCCCTAATATTCCTTCAATCATGTAAGCCATTGGCCGCAGAAAAACGCCTGCCGTAAACACCCCTAAACGTGTACGAAAAAACCTTTCAGCAGCGCCTGCACGGACAAACTCCAGACAAAAAAATGCCCGGCAAGCCGGGCAAGTTTTTTATGCGCGTCTTACAAGTTGTAGCCGCGTTCGTTGTGAAGTGCCAGATCGATACCGACAGCCTCTTCTTCTTCGGTGATACGCAGCCCCATGACAGCGTCCAGCACCTTGAGAATGATGTAGGTAACGATTGCGGTGTAGATCACCGTGAAGCCCACGCCTTTGCACTGAATCCAGACTTGTGCGGCGATGTCGGTGACGGTGCCGAAGCCACCCAGCGACGGAGCGGCGAATACGCCGGTCAGAATCGCGCCGAGGATACCGCCGATACCGTGCACGCCGAAGGCGTCCAGGGAATCGTCATAGCCGAGTTTGCGTTTCAGGGTGGTGGCGCAGAAGAAGCACACCACGCCCGCAGCCAGACCGATCACCAGAGCGCCCATCGGGCCCACGGTGCCAGCGGCCGGAGTGATGGCAACCAGACCGGCGACCACACCCGAAGCGATACCCAGTGCACTTGGCTTGCCGTGGGTGATCCACTCGGCAAACATCCAGCCCAGGGCGGCGGCGGCGGTTGCGATCTGCGTCACCAGCATCGCCATACCGGCAGTGCCGTTGGCCGCTGCGGCAGAGCCGGCGTTGAAGCCGAACCAGCCGACCCACAGCATGGCCGCACCCATCAGGGTGTAACCGAGGTTATGCGGGGCCATCGGGGTGGTCGGGAAGCCTTTACGCTTGCCGAGCACGATGCACGCCACCAGACCGGCCACACCGGCGTTGATGTGCACCACGGTGCCGCCGGCGAAGTCGAGTACGCCCCAGTCCCACATCAGGCCGCCGTTGCCGGACCAGACCATGTGCGCGATCGGCGCATAAACCAGAGTGAACCAGATGCCCATGAAAATCAGCATCGCGGAGAATTTCATCCGCTCGGCGAAAGCACCGACGATCAGCGCCGGGGTGATGATGGCGAAAGTCATCTGGAAGGTGATGAACACCGCCTCAGGGAACAGCGCCGCCGGACCGGTCAGGCTGGCTGGCGTGACACCGGCGAGGAAAGCCTTGCCCATGCCGCCGAAGAACGAGTTGAAGTTGACGACGCCCTGCTCCATGCCGGTGGTGTCGAACGCAATGCTGTAGCCATAAATAACCCACAGAATGCTGATCAGACCGGTAATGGCGAAGCACTGCATCATCACGGAAAGAATGTTTTTGGAGCGAACCATGCCGCCGTAGAACAGCGCGAGGCCGGGAATGGTCATGAACAGCACGAGGGCTGTCGAGGTCATCATCCAGGCGGTATCGCCGGAGTTGAGGACTGGGGCCGCCACTTCGTCTGCCGCCATAGCCAGGCTGGGCATTACGAGGGACAACAGGGCTCCTAGCCCTGCGAATTTACGCAGAGTCATATTGTTTTCTCCTGGGGCGTTGGGTTTGTGGCGGCTTAGATTGCGTCGGTATCGGTTTCGCCGGTACGGATGCGAATCGCCTGTTCCAGATTGACCACGAAGATCTTGCCGTCACCGATCTTGCCGGTGTTGGCAGCCTTGGTTATCGCCTCGATAACCCGGTCAAGATCCTTGTCGTCAATGGCGACATCGATCTTCACCTTGGGCAGGAAATCGACCACGTATTCCGCGCCGCGATACAGCTCGGTGTGACCCTTCTGCCGACCGAAGCCTTTGACTTCAGTAACGGTAATGCCCTGCACGCCGATCTCGGACAGCGATTCGCGCACGTCGTCCAACTTGAACGGCTTGATGATGGCAGTGACTAGCTTCATGAAAACTCTCTCCCGAATTGGTGGACTTGCCCCAGGAAAACAAACCCGGCTCAAGTCTAAGCGCAGTGCCTGGCTTTGTAACGCATCGTCGGCCTTACCTGCCCGTCCGACGCCAGCTAACCGCTCCGTACGAAACACTTCCCCGTTCCGCTTGGCGCACTGCATTCGTCACAGCGACTGCATCAGTGCATGGGTCACTACCGTCTAAGCAGAAAGCTTGCCATCTCCACAAAACCCTCAGTTTTCAAGCGGTTGCCCGTATTTGCCCACCACATCGCGGCAACACCTGACGCGTTACGCACAACAACGGTGCGGCGCCGTCCGTCCGCATGCGCGAAAAGCGTGCATCCCGGGCGTCGGGATTGACTATAGACACTGCGTGATACACTGCCCGCCATTGTTTCCAGGACCTTTTCCCATGCTCGCGCCCAAAGACTTCCTCGACGCCCTGACCGGCACCGCCTCCCGCCTCTTCAGCGGCGAAACCCCGCTGCCGAAAAGCGAAATCGAAAGCCAGTTCAAGGCGTTGTTGCAGAGCGGCTTCAGCAAACTGGACCTGGTGAGCCGGGAAGAATTTGATAGTCAGATGGTTGTGCTGGCGCGCACTCGTGCGCGGCTGGAGAGTCTTGAGACGAAGGTCGCGGAGCTGGAAGCGAAGCTCAATCCGCCGACCGAGTAACGCCGCATATCCCACTTTGAAACCCAATCTACTGTGGGAGCGAGCCTGCTCGCGATTGAAGGTCGGAACGACCTTCAGATTTACCTGTAGGAACGGCCGCAGGCCGCGATCTTTCGATCTTCAGCCCCGCAAAAAACCGGGCATCTTCCTACAACAAAACCACCGCCGTCCGATTGCGCCGCAAAGCCCCGGTTCCTAAGCTCACCCAATGCTGAATGTTCAGCACTGGGTTTGGCGACCCGGAACCAAGCAATGCAGCAAACATCGTTCGATTTCAGGTATTTTTTTCCCGATTCGAAATATGGCGGCTGTGTGTGGGAGACCTTAGGGTCTGCCGGAATTCGCTTGGCCGGTTCGCCAACCCGCACGCAGCTGCCACCCTTATTGTTTGGCGACGATAAGTGGCAGTCATCTACCAAGCGAAATTGGGGTACTGCTCGATGGACGAAAATTATCTAATCCCTCACATCTTCACCCGCCACAAACTCCACCTCCACGCCCTCCTCCTCGAAAACCAACCCTGGTTCTGCGCCCGCGACCTCGGCCGCCTCCTGCGCCTCTACATCGAAGAACGCACCGTCCGCAAACTCGACCCCGACCAACACCAAACCGCACGAATGCTCATCCACGGCACCCTCGAAAACACCCTGCTGATCAGCGAATCCGGCGTCTACGCCCTGCTCGTCTACCACTACTGCCCCGAATACCGAGGACTGCGCGAATGGCTGACCCACGACGTAGTGCCAGCCCTCAGAGATGCCCAACAACCGGCAGCAAGCGAACGCCCGGTCCTGAGCCTGTTGAACTGGCCGGAGATGTCACTGAGTTTGCTGCACTGGAATAACCAGCCGTGGATTCGGTTGCAGGATGTTCCGCAGATGCTGGCAGATGGTGAACGGACGCAGCGCTCGATCAATACACCATGGTGGAAGCGTGCTTCCCGAATACTCCAGGCATTCTGAACGACAAAAAAAACCCCACGTTATAGCGTGGGGTTCGTTCAGGAATTGAGGATCAGGCGCAGTGCGGAAGCCGCTCAACCTGATCCCGGATCGCTGCTCCTCGCTCAATCTCGGCTTTGCGCAAATCGTAAGTCGATTGCAGGTTCAGCCAAAATTCCGGGGTCGTGTCCAGACAGATAGATAGCCTTAGAGCCATATCAGCGCTGACACCCCGACGCTGGAGCACGATGTCGTTCACCGTAGGTGTCGAAACGCTCAATGCTCTAGCCAAGGCTGCCGCCGTAAGGCTCAGAGGCTCCAGGTATTCCTCTTTGAGGATCTCGCCGGGGTGAACCGGGCGCATACCATTCTTAGTCATTACTCACCTCAGTGATAATCGACGATTTCGACATTCTCTGGCCCGTTAAGACCCCAAACAAAGCAAATTCGCCATTGAGCGTTGATACGGATGCTGTGCTGACCTTTTCGGTTTCCCCCCAATGCCTCCAAGCGATTTCCCGGCGGGGATCGAAGGTCAATCAGTACGGCAGCAGCATCAAGCATCGTCAGCTTTCGTTCCACGACACTCAGAATGGCTGACCACATACGGGTCTTACCGTTGCGAAACAGGTACTCGGTCTCAGAACACTTAAAGCTAACGATCATAAATTAAAGCTTAACGTTATGCATTAATCTTAAGTGTATAACCTGAATTCACTTATGCAAATGCGCCAATGCGACTCTTGGCCATCCCTTCAAAGCTTTAGGAAAAGGACTACCAAGGGCCTTCAGAACTCCTTCCAAACCAAGACGCTTCCTACAAAAAGGAGCACCAATTCTCATTGCATCACTACCGCGCTCACCTCTTAAGCTGATCAACCTGTAAAACCATCTGCAAATCCAGAAGAGATCGCTATGAAACCCGGAAAACGAAAAGACAAACTGCGACTCATCGCTGGATATCATGCGGAGGCACTCCGGCTGGCCGGGAACGTATCTGCCACTCAACGCCGCTTTTTTGAGGTTGCTGCGGCTCGCGGTAAAGAGTTGGAACCAAGCGGCTGGCTCGCCGGTTACAGAGCACCCGCTACGGCTAATTCGACAACAAAAGGTGAACAACCTCAGCACCGTGAGTGTATTCACTAAGGACGCAGGCCCTAGCCTCCCCGAAACCACACAAAAAACCGCTTCCTCAAGGCGGTTTTTTATCGCCTTCGATTCAGCTTTCGCCGCAGTCCTTCATAGATCCAGGCAACGTGCTACAACAACCTCATCCCGCGACTGATTACGTCGTAGATCCCCACTCCCTTACGCTTCACCCATCAGAAAGACACTCGCAACATCCTGCGAATATTTGGCACCTGCGCCATCACGCGCCCCCGACTACCCTTCAAAAACCGCAGGAAGCGGTTCCCGTAAAAGTTCAAGGAACGACCATGTCCCTCTCCATCGTCCACAGCCGCGCCCAGATTGGCGTGGATGCGCCCGCCGTTACCGTAGAAGTCCATCTGGCCAACGGTCTGCCGTCATTGACGATGGTCGGCTTGCCCGAAGCCGCTGTGAAGGAAAGCAAGGATCGGGTACGCAGTGCGATCATCAACTCAGGCCTGCAATTCCCGGCGCGGCGTATCACGCTCAATCTCGCCCCCGCTGATTTGCCGAAGGACGGCGGACGATTCGATCTGGCGATTGCTTTGGGGATTCTCTCTGCCAGCGTGCAGGTGCCGACGTTGACACTGGATGACATTGAATGCCTTGGAGAGTTGGCGTTGTCCGGCGCGGTACGTGCCGTGAGAGGCGTGTTGCCGGCAGCGCTGGCAGCGCGCAAGGCCGGGCGCTCGTTGATGGTGCCGCGAGCGAACGCCGAGGAAGCGTGCCTGGCGTCAGGGTTGAAGGTGTTTGCCGTGGATCACCTGCTGGAAGCCGTTGCGCATTTCAATGGGCATACACCGGTCGAGCCCTACGTTTCCAATGGCCTGCTCTACGCCAGCAAACCCTATCCAGACTTGAATGAAGTACAGGGCCAACTGTCGGCCAAGCGCGCTCTGCTGATCGCGGCGGCGGGCGCTCATAACCTGCTGTTCAGCGGACCACCGGGTACGGGAAAAACGCTTTTGGCGAGTCGTTTGCCAGGACTGCTTCCGCCATTGGCAGAAAATGAAGCACTGGAAGTCGCCGCCATTCAGTCCGTCACCAGTTGCGTGCCCTTGAGTCACTGGCCGCAACGACCCTTCCGCCAACCCCACCATTCAGCCTCGGGCCCGGCGTTGGTGGGCGGTGGCTCAAAACCACAACCCGGCGAAATCACCCTCGCCCATCATGGTGTGCTGTTCCTCGACGAACTTCCGGAATTCGATCGCAAGGTGTTGGAGGTTTTAAGAGAACCACTGGAATCCGGCCACATCGTGATTTCCCGCGCCAAGGATCGCGTGAGGTTTCCCGCGCGCTTTCAATTGGTCGCCGCGATGAACCCGTGTCCCTGTGGATATCTTGGCGAACCCAGTGGCAAATGCAGCTGTACCCCGGACATGGTCCAGCGTTACCGCAACAAACTGTCGGGGCCACTGCTGGATCGCATCGACCTGCACCTGACCGTCGCCCGGGAACCCACGGCGTTGAATCCTGCGCTAAAACCCGGCGATGACACCGCCACTGCTGCAGCGCTGGTCGCCGAAGCCCGGGAGCGGCAACACAAACGCCAAGGTTGTGCCAATGCATTCCTTGATTTGCCGGGACTGCGCCGTCACTGCAAGTTATCCACAACCGACGAAGCCTGGCTGGAAACCGCCTGCGAGCGTTTGACCTTGTCACTCAGGTCGGCCCACCGACTGCTCAAGGTCGCGCGCACATTGGCGGACCTCGAACAGGTCAATGGCATCACTCGTGAGCATCTGGCGGAAGCGTTGCAGTACCGGCCAACCGCCAGCTGATGAAGTCACTCCTTGGTGAGATCCACCAACGGCGTCTGCCGCACCTCGGTTTCACGCCCGCCCTGAATATCACTCACCCGTTTCAGCGCCTTGTCCACAGCACCCTTGTCCGCCAACAGGCTGTAGCTGATCTGAAACTGCTTGTGCTCCTTCGGTGCAATCGTCGGCACCAGCCCCAGCGGCCGCTGATAGCGCCGGTTATAGGAGAAGCTGGTCCCCGGCTCGAGACCGGTGACGTAGCCCTGGCCTTGGGTATCGGTGTTTTTCCACAGCGAAAACACGGGCAGCGTTTGAGTGTTGAAGCCGACCGAAATGCCCAGGTTAGCGGCCTTGTTGTGCAGGACCGTCAGCGTATCGCCCTTGGCGTCGGCATATGGCACGACGTTGTAAACCGTTTCGTCGTAGTCCTTGGTCGGTGCGCGGTAGGTCTGCCAGTCCGGCAGGTCGTCTTTGGCCTTGTCATTGAACGGCGAGACCTGCTTCACCGGTGCGGCGAAGCGGGCGCCCTGCTCAAGGAACGGGGTGCTGAAGTTACTGTGGTACAGCGCCTGGTATTCCTTCGGATAGTCGCCGTTATTGGTCAGAGTATCGTTGAGGCTGAAGCTCACACTGCCCGGTTCAGTGACCAGTTCGGTTGTGACAGAAAAGTCGACTTTCTTGAACGCCTGCTCTTTCAGCTCGCCGCGCAGGCTGATGGCATACGGCGGTTTTTCGTCGATGCGCAGGGTGACGGTGCTGGCCGGGATGTTGGCAGCGCGGCCGTGCAGAGTCAGCAACTCGCCGTTGTCCATACCGGGGTGGCCGACCCACTCGTAGCCGCAGCGGGTGACCAACTCGTTGAAACCTTCCAGCCAGCCCAGTCCACCACGACCGTTGAGTTCGATGAAGGATGGATTGACCACTTCCTTGACCGGCGAATCCCAGCCCATGCGCACATTGCCGACCGAGGCTTGCAGGACGTTCATCCCGCGAGTAGGCACCACCGAGAGTTTCATCGTGCCGTTATCGATGTCGACGATGCTGACACCCTCCTGCCGACCGCCGTGCAGAGTTCGCAGGGTTACGGAAAAGGGTTTGTCGGTTTTCACCCCGAGTTGCTGGCTGGTGATTTGCCAGTTCTGGGCAGCCTTTTCGGTGTCGAGAAGAACGTAGTCCCAGGCCATTGCGTGGGAGGCAGCAGAGAATGCGCTGAGCGCGATGATGAGTTTGAGCGGAGTCATGGCAGGAGCCTTTCTTGGAGTTGTGCCATTTTTATAGACTTGCTGAAACGATTCATCAAGTTAAAAGATGGGAGACAAACGCCAAGAAGACAATCGAGGGGTATTGATCCGCGAATGTGCGGCAAATCGAAAATGGGGTCGATCCCTTGGCGAGCAGGCTCGCTCCCACATTGGATCTGAGGCGAACACAATATTTGTGAACACCGCAGTTCTAATGTGGGAGCGAGCCTGCTCGCGATGACTACTTCAGAGACGCCTCACCGAAACCGGTCAACCTCAGAACGCAAGTCCGCCGCCAGGCTTTCAAGCTCCTTGGCAGTAACCGCCAGGTTCGACACCACTTCCCGTTGCTCGCTGTTCGCCAGCGCAATGCTTTGCAGGTTGCTGCTGAGCAGGGTCGCGGTGCTGCTCTGCTCCTGGGTCGCCGTGGTGATCGCCGCGAATTGTTCACCGGCGGAACGGCTTTGCTCATCGATCCGCGCCAGTGCTGAAGCGACATTGGCGTTGCGCGACAAGCCTTCCTGCATCAGAACGTTGCCCTGCTCCATGGTGCTGATGGCGTTGCCGGTTTCCTGCTGAATGCTTTGGATCATCCCGGAAATTTCGTCAGTGGCCTGGCGGGTGCGTGAAGCCAGGTTGCGCACTTCATCGGCCACCACCGCAAAACCGCGACCTTGTTCACCGGCACGCGCCGCTTCGATGGCGGCGTTGAGCGCCAGCAGGTTGGTTTGCTCGGCAATCGAGGTGATCACGCCGACAATGCCCCCGATTTCCTGCGAACGCTGACCCAAGGTGTTGATCACCGTGGCGGTGCTGTTCAGCGCGCCAGCGATTTGCTCCAGGGACGAGGACGCTTCATCCATCGATGTACGACCGATCTGGGTTTGCTGTGCGTTTTCCTGCGCCAGACGCTGAGTGCTGCCCATGTTGTCGGCAATGTTCAACGAGGTGGCGCTGAATTCTTCCACGGCGCCGGCCATACTGGTGATCTCGCCGGACTGCTGCTCCATGCCTTCATAGGCACCACCCGACAAACCGGACAACGCCTGGGCACGGCTGTTGACCTCTTGCGAGGCCTTGCGGATGTGCTCGACCATGGTCGACAGCGCTTGGCTCATCTGGTTGAAGGCGCGGGCCAACTGACCGATTTCGTCGTTGCTCGACACACTCAGGCGCACGCTCAGATCACCCGCACCCAAAGCTTCGGCCTGACGTACCAGATCACCCAGCGGCGCCAGCTTGCTGCGCAGCAGCCAGACAGCCGAGCCCACGGCGATCAACATCGCCAGCAGGCTGCCAATTGCCAATTGAATGCCGACAGCCCAGGTGACAGCACGGATTTCGCTTTTCGGCATGCTCGCCACGACTGACCACGGCCCGCCTTCAAATGGCACGGCAATGCTGTAGAAGTCTTCGGATTTGTCGCTCCAGAACTCACCTTTACCCGGCGTCTTGGCCAGACTGTTTATCGTCTTGACCGCTTGATCCGGTGCTTGCACGCCTGCAATCGGCACCAGCCATTTGTTCTGCTCATCGAGCAATGCCAGAGAACCGGTCTGCCCGATGCGGAAGCGTGTGAGGTTGGCAAATTGCGCGTTCTGCGCGTCGGTGTAATCGAACCCTACGTACAGCACGGCAATAACCTTACCGCTGCTGTCGCGTACGGGGGTGTATTGCGACATGTAGAAGCGTTCGAACAGCAAGGCTCGACCCACGTAATTCTGCCCCGCCAACAGGCGGGTGTAAGCCGGGTTCGCGTGATCGAGCAACGTGCCGATGGCGCGGCTGCCGTCCTGTTTAGTGACGTTCGTACTGACCCGAATGAACTCATCGCCGCTGCGCACGAACACCGTCGCAACGCCCGCGGTCATTTGCTTGAACTCGTCCACTTCCTTGAAGTTGTTGTTCAGCACCTCGCTGCCCAAGTGCAGGCCGGGGGTCTGCGTGCCCGCCACGGTCACCGGTTCGTCCGGATGTACGCTCAACCCTGCGCTGAAGCGCTTCTCGAACAGCCCCGCCAGGCGTTGGGTACTTTCACGCAATGTGCCGTGAAACGTACTCAACTGGTCGGCCAGCAACCTCGCCTCGCTGGCCAGGTGTTCTTCGCGGGTAGCGAGGTTGGCCGTGTCCAGCGAACGCAAGGCGAACAGGGTGCTGCCGCTGATGACAATCGCCAGAATAACGGCGAGCGCAAGACCAAGCTGTGAGGCAATCCGGGCACGAGGTTGAGACATGACAGCTCCTGGCCGAGCGATCTGATCCTCCTTGATCGGCTACTCAGCAAAATTTCTAATAATGGGAATTGCGTCGAACCTGCACGAAGGTTCCATCTGCAGATTTTCGGCGGCAAACCTGAATACTTGAGTGAAAAGCCGGGATATGGCTCAAGGCCGCTATTTCGAGGGCTCTATCGATTCAGCTCAAGTGCTCGACGTCCGGCAATTTCATGGCCTGCGCTTCGCTTTGCAGAAAATCGCTGAGGCGGCGCAAACGTTCACCTCCGGGGCGGGTTTTCGGCCAGACGAGGTAATAATGCTCACCGCTGGCGACGGCAGTCGGCCACGGCAAACTCAGACGGCCCTGCGCCACATCCTCGGCCACCATCAAAAGATCGCCCATGGACACGCCATAACCCCGGGCGGCGGCAATCATCCCCAGCTCCAGCGTATCGAACACCTGTCCGCCCTTGAGCGACACCTGATCGGTCAATCCCATGCGCTCAAGCCAGTTGCGCCAGTCACGTCGGTCCGGCGTCGGGTGCAGCAATTCGGCATTGGCCAGGCGCGCGACGTCCCACGGTTGATCCTTCAGAAGATTCGGCGCGCCGACCGGAATCAGTTCCTCCGGGAACAGCAGACTCGCCTCCCAGTCCGGCGGAAAATGCCCGTTGCTGAGGATCACGGCGCAGTCGAACGGTTCATGGTTGAAGTCCACCGAGTCGATGTCCATCCAGGCGCTGGTCAGTTGCACCTCGTTACCCGGTTGCAGGTGGCGGAAACGGCTGAGCCGCGCCAGCAGCCAGCGCATGGTCAGGGTCGACGGCGCCTTCATGCGCAGGATGTCATCTTCGGCGCGCAAGGTATTGCAGGCGCGCTCAAGGGCGGTGAATCCTTCGCGAATGCCCGGCAGGATCAGCCGCGCCGACTCGGTCAGTTGCAAATTGCGCCCGCTGCGGTGAAACAGCCGGCAGGCAAAATGCTCTTCAAGCGTACGAATGTGCCGACTGACCGCGCTCTGCGTAATCGACAACTCTTCAGCGGCACGGGTAAACGAGCTATGCCGCGCCGCCGCTTCAAATGCGCGAAGGGCATAAAGAGGAGGAAGACGACGGGACATACGGAAAGCTCCTATGGCGTAATTTCGTCAACTTATCAGAAACTCCCCTGGATGAGTTTTAATCATGCCACCCATCCTTTTTATCCCTTTGTGCAAACCCTGCAGAGCGCCGAGAATCGACGCTTTCCTGTTCTCTTCGACCCTAGAGCGTGATGACCATGCAGCATCCAGCGCGTATTGAACTCTGGGCCATCCTGCGGCTGGCGGGGCCGTTGATTGCCTCGCAGTTGGCGCACATGCTGATGGTCCTCACCGACACCTTGATGATGGCGCGCCTGAGCCCCGAAGCGCTGGCCGGCGGCGGGCTCGGCGCGGCGACCTATTCGTTTGTGTCGATCTTTTGCATTGGCGTGATTGCGGCGGTCGGCACTCTGGTGGCGATCCGTCAGGGCGCGGGCGATATCGCCGGTGCGGCGCGGCTGACCCAGGCCGGTTTGTGGCTGGCGTGGTTGATGGCGTTGGTCGCCGGTTTGCTGCTGTGGAATCTCAAACCGGTGCTGTTGCTGTTCGGCCAGACTGAAACCAACGTTCAGGCAGCCGGGCAGTTCCTGTTGATCCTGCCGTTCGCCCTGCCCGGCTACCTGAGTTTCATGGCCCTGCGCGGTTTCACCAGCGCGATCGGCCGGGCGACGCCGGTGATGGTCATCAGCCTCGGCGGCACGGTGGCCAACTTCGTGCTCAATTATGCGTTGATCACCGGGATGTTCGGCCTGCCGAAAATGGGCCTGGTGGGCATCGGTCTGGTCACGGCGATTGTCGCCAACCTGATGGCCGTGGCGTTGGCGCTGCACATTCGGCGGCATCCGGCGTACGACGCGTATCCGTTGTGCCAGGGTTTGTCGCGGCCTAACCGGCAGTATCTGAAAGAGTTGTGGCGCCTGGGCCTGCCGATTGGCGGCACCTACGCAGTGGAAGTCGGGCTGTTTGCCTTCGCCGCGTTGTGCATGGGCACCATGGGCAGCACGCAACTGGGCGCGCACCAGATCGCGCTGCAGATCGTCTCAGTGGCGTTCATGATTCCGGCGGGGCTTTCCTATGCGATCACCATGCGCATCGGCCAGCATTACGGCGCCGGGCAGCTGCTGGACGCGCGACTGGCCGGACGGGTCGGGATCGCGTTCGGCGCGGCAGCGATGCTCGGCTTCGCGATGGTCTTCTGGCTGCTACCCCATCAGTTGATCGGCCTGTTCCTGGACCACAACGACCCGGCCTTCCGCCCGGTCATCGAACTGGCTGTGAGCCTGCTGGCGGTGGCGGCGTGGTTCGAGCTGTTCGACGGTACGCAAACCATCGCCATGGGCTGCATTCGCGGGCTCAAGGATGCCAAGACCACGTTCCTGGTCGGGCTGGGTTGCTATTGGCTGATTGGCGCCCCTGCCGCCTGGTGGATGGCCTTCCATCTGAACTGGGGACCGACGGGCGTCTGGTGGGGGTTGGCGCTGGGGCTGGCGTGCGCAGCGGTGAGCCTGACACTGGCGTTTGAGTGGAAGATGAAGCGGATGATTCGGCGGGAGCCGTCGTCGCAGCGTTTCGAAGTCGCCCAGCCGGACTGAGATCCCGTGTAGGAGCGAGCCTGCTCGTGATGAGGCCATGTCAGTCAACATTAATGTCGACTGATAATCCGCTATCGCGAGCAGGCTCGCTCCCACATTCGTTCGTCGTCAGCTCCCGACCTCTAAGATCGGCTGCTGACTGCTGCCAAAGCTCAAATACTCAACCAGCTCCGTCAACGGCAACGGCTTGCTGATCAGATAGCCTTGCACCTGATCGCAACCAAATCCGCGCAACAGATCCAGCTGCTCCGGCGTTTCCACGCCCTCGGCGACCACTTCCAGATTGAGGTTGTGCGCCAGGTTGATCATCGCGTGCACCAGTTTGCGATTCTCTTCGCGCCCTTCCATTCCGCCGACGAAACTCTTGTCGACCTTCAGCAAGGCAATCGGCAGGCTGTTGAGGTGCACGAAGGACGAAAACCCGGTGCCGAAGTCGTCGAGAGAGAAGCGCACGCCCAGACGCCCAAGGGCATCCATGGTCTGCTTCACCAGATCACTGCGGCGCATGACGGCGGTTTCGGTCAGTTCGAATTCCAGCCATTGCGCCTCGACGCCACGTTCCGCAATCAGCCGGCTCAGGGTCGAAAGCAACTGGCTGTCCTGAAACTGCCGGAACGACAGGTTGATCGCCATGTGCAACGCCGGCAAACCCAGCTCGCGCAGCGCCTGCATGTCGCGCAGTGCACGGGAAATCACCCAGTAACCGAGCGGCACGATCAAACCGCTTTGCTCGGCCAGTGGCACAAACTCGCTTGGCGGCAGCAAGCCACGTTCTGCGTGGCGCCAGCGCACCAGGGCTTCGAGGCCGACAATCTTGCCGTCTTCCAGGTTCAGGCGTGGCTGGTAATGCAGTTCCAGCTCATCGCGACGCAACGCCCGGCGCAACTCGCTTTCGAGGTCGGCCATGCTGCGGGCATTGCGGTTGATGCGTTCGTTGAAGATGTGAAAGGTGCAGCCTTGGGTGCTCTTGGCCTGCTGCATGGCGATGTGCGCGTGCCACATCAGCGGGTCGGCGCCGGCTTGGGCGCGGGCGTGGGCAATGCCCAGGCTGGAACCGATCAACAGGCTTTCGCCGTCGACCCAATAAGGCTCGGCCAACGCCTCGGTGATGCGTTCGGCCATCCACTCGGCACGTTGCGGCGCGCGGCGGGTGTCGATCAGCAGGGCGAACTCATCGCTGCCCAGCCGCGCCAGTTGATCGCCGGCCTCGAGCTGGCTTTTCAGGCGCGCGACCACTTGCAGGATCAACCGATCGCCGGCCTGATGGCCGAGGGCGTCGTTGGCGTGGCGGAAGTTGTCGAGGTCGAGGTGACCGAGGGCCAGGCCGCGCCCCTCGTTTTCTGCCAGGCGCGCAGCCAGCAAGGTCTGGAAACCCTGGCGGTTGGCGATGCCGGTCAGCGGGTCTTGCTCGGCCAGGCGCTGCAGGGTGTTTTCCAGTACGCCGCGCTCGCGCACATGGCGCAGGCAACGGCGCAACATGCCAGGGTCGAGATGATCGCGCACCAGCCAGTCGCTCACGCCATCGGGCGGCAACAGCGGCTCTTGTTCGAGCAGCAACACCGTTGGCAAATTGCAACGGCCGGGCGCCGGCTGAAGGGCCGGGATCGTCAACAACACCGCGCTGCGGTTGTCATCGAACAGAGTGCTGACCGATTCCCAGCTTGGAGCGCTGATGAGCACGGCCGAGCTCCCCATCGGAGCCAGACACTCGCGCAACAACGCTGCCCACGCTGGCTCTTCAGCCAGTAGCAGCAAACGCAAGGGTTCGACAGGCGTAGACAAGCTAGCTCCCTAGACTCTGCAATGATGTAGGCGGCGGGCATTATGCCGTGCCGATAACCAATGACCAAATGACATCAGTTATCAAACGAGGCTTTTGTATCCGGAATTACGAACATTAGACGCAAACTCATCGCGCATCCTGCGTGAAAGTAACAAAACCGGCAAATATAGATAGCGTATTGCGTCACAAGTCGGAGAGAGCAGCACAATTCGCTGAGCCTGTTAAAATGCCGGCCCATTTCGCAAACGACTCCCTGATTTCGTATGTCCCGACTCAATCCCCGGCAGCAAGAAGCCGTGAGCTACGTCGGCGGCCCTCTTTTGGTGCTCGCCGGTGCAGGCTCCGGCAAGACCAGCGTGATCACGCGCAAGATCGCGCACTTGATCCAGAACTGCGGCATCCGCGCCCAGTACATCGTCGCCATGACCTTTACCAACAAGGCCGCGCGCGAGATGAAGGAACGGGTCGGCACCCTGCTCAAAGGCGGCGAAGGTCGTGGCCTGACGGTGTGCACTTTCCACAATCTGGGTCTGAACATCATCCGCAAGGAACACGCGCGGCTGGGCTACAAACCGGGCTTCTCGATTTTCGACGAGACCGATGTCAAAGCCCTGATGACCGACATCATGCAAAAGGAATACGCCGGCGACGACGGCGTCGACGAGATCAAGAACATGATCGGCTCGTGGAAAAACGACCTGATCCTGCCGGCCGAAGCTCTGGAAAACGCACGCAACCCCAAGGAACAGACCGCCGCCATCGTCTACACCCACTACCAGCGCACGCTCAAGGCGTTCAACGCGGTGGACTTCGACGACCTGATCCTGCTGCCGGTGAAGCTGTTCCAGGAACACGCCGACATCCTCGAAAAGTGGCAGAACAAAGTCCGCTACCTGCTGGTGGACGAATACCAGGACACCAACGCCAGCCAGTATTTGCTGGTGAAGTTGCTGATCGGCACGCGCAACCAGTTCACCGTGGTGGGCGACGACGACCAGTCGATCTACGCCTGGCGCGGCGCCCGCCCGGAAAACCTGATGCTGCTCAAGGACGATTACCCGTCCCTGAAAGTCGTCATGCTGGAGCAGAACTATCGCTCCACCAGCCGCATCCTGCGCTGCGCCAACGTGCTGATCTCGAACAACCCGCATGAGTTCGAAAAACAGCTGTGGAGCGAGATGGGCCACGGCGACGAAATCCGCGTGATTCGCTGCCGCAACGAGGACGCCGAAGCCGAGCGCGTGGCCGTGGAGTTGCTGACCCTGCATTTGCGTACCGACCGGCCCTACAGCGATTTCGCAATTCTGTATCGCGGTAACTACCAGGCCAAGCTGATCGAGCTGAAGCTGCAGCACCACCAGATTCCGTATCGATTGTCGGGCGGCAACAGCTTTTTCGGACGTCAGGAAGTCAAAGACCTGATGGCCTACTTCCGCCTGATCGTGAACCCGGATGACGACAATGCCTTCCTGCGGGTAATCAACGTCCCACGCCGGGAGATCGGTTCGACCACCCTGGAAAAGCTCGGCAACTACGCCACCGAACGCAAGATCTCGATGTACGCCGCCACCGACGAAATCGGTCTGGGCGAACACCTGGATGCGCGCTTCACCGATCGCCTGTCGCGCTTCAAGCGTTTCATGGACAAGGTTCGCGAACAGTGCGCCGGCGAAGATCCGATCTCGGCGCTGCGCAGCATGGTCATGGACATCGACTACGAGAACTGGCTGCGCACCAACAGCTCCAGCGACAAGGCCGCCGACTACCGCATGGGTAACGTCTGGTTCCTGATCGAGGCGTTGAAAAACACCCTGGAGAAAGACGAAGAAGGCGAGATGACCGTCGAGGACGCCATCGGCAAACTCGTCCTGCGCGACATGCTGGAACGTCAGCAGGAAGAGGAAGATGGCGCCGAAGGCGTGCAGATGATGACCTTGCATGCCTCCAAGGGTCTGGAATTCCCCTACGTGTTCATCATGGGCATGGAAGAGGAAATCCTCCCGCACCGTTCCAGCATCGAAGCCGACACCATCGAAGAAGAACGCCGCCTGGCCTACGTCGGAATTACCCGCGCGCGTCAGACACTGGCCTTCACCTTCGCCGCCAAGCGTAAGCAATACGGCGAGATCATCGACTGCGCACCGAGCCGCTTCCTCGATGAACTGCCGCCGGACGACCTGGCTTGGGAAGGCACCGATGACACGCCGGTTGAAGTCAAAGCCGTTCGCGGCAACACCGCACTGGCGGATATACGGGCGATGCTAAAGCGCTAGAATTGAGCACTTTTCAACCAAACACTTTTTGACAAGCTAGGCGCACACGGCGCCAGTAGAGGATCGCTTCATGGAAGCACTGCACCAGAAAATTCGCGAACAAGGCATCGTGCTTTCCGATCAGGTCCTGAAGGTCGACGCCTTTTTGAACCACCAGATCGACCCGGCGCTGATGAAATTGATCGGCGACGAGTTCGCTGCGCTGTTCAAGGACTCGGGCATCACCAAGATCGTCACCATCGAAGCTTCGGGCATCGCCCCAGCGATCATGACCGGTCTGAACCTCGGCGTGCCGGTGATCTTTGCGCGCAAGCATCAGTCCCTGACCCTGACCGAAAACCTGCTGTCGGCGACCGTTTACTCGTTCACCAAGCAGACCGAGAGCACGGTGGCGATCTCCCCGCGCCACCTGACCAGCAGCGACCGCGTGCTGATCATCGATGACTTTTTGGCCAACGGTAAGGCGTCCCAAGCACTGATCTCGATCATCAAGCAGGCCGGCGCGACCGTGGCCGGTTTGGGGATCGTGATCGAGAAGTCGTTCCAGGGTGGGCGTGCGGAACTGGATGCGCAGGGTTATCGGGTTGAGTCGCTGGCTCGGGTGCAGTCGCTGAAGGATGGCGTTGTAACCTTCATCAAGTAATCCGCAACACCGCATTCCCCCTGTGGGAGCCAGCCTGCTGGCGATGGCGTCGTGTCAGTCAAAATCTTCATGACTGACAGACAGCCATCGCCAGCAGGCTGGCTCCCACAGTTGGTTATGCGTTAGGCGTTATTGCGCGGTGGCTTTCAGGCCGGCGAGCAACAACCGCTGAAATAAATCCTCTTTCAGGCCTTCCGGATTGCTCAGCTGCATCCGCTCCAGATGCTCGGGAAACGCCGAAGCCTCTGGCGCATCCAGCGCAGCCTTGCCCAACTCCAGAATCTCCGTCAGCTTGAACTTGCTCTTCAGCCAGTTCAGCGCCCGCAACAGGTCCCGCTCTTCAGCCGTGAAATCACTCCCCAGCGGATACTCCGGAAACAACTGCGGATGCCCGGCCTGAATCGCCTGCAAGCGTTCCGGGCGGTTGTCGGCAAAGCGCGGATCGAGGCGGAAATTCTTCGGTAGTTTCCCGGCGCTCTGCGCCTGTTCGATCAACCCCGACTGGAAACGCGAATCGCTGATGTTGAGCAACGCCTCGATCACCGCCGCGTCCGTCTTGCCGCGTAAATCAGCGACGCCGTATTCGGTGACGACGATGTCGCGCAGATGCCGCGGGATCGTGCAATGGCCGTACTGCCAGACGATGTTGGAACTGACCTCCCCGCCCGCCTCGCGCCAGCTGCGCAGCAGCAGAATCGAACGCGCGCCCTCCAGCGCATGGCCCTGGGCGACGAAGTTGTACTGCCCGCCGACACCGCTGAGCACCCGCCCGTCTTCGAGCTGATCGGCCACGCCGGCGCCAAGCAACGTCATGGTAAACACGGTGTTGATGAATCGCGCATCCAGGCGTTGCAAGCGTTTGAGTTCTTCCTGGCCGTAGAGCTCGTTGATGTAGCTGATGTGGGTCATGTTGAATTCGAGCCGCTTGCTCTGCGGCAGCTCGCGCAGGCGTTCATAAAAGCTGCGCGGCCCGAGGAAAAATCCGCCGTGCACCGAAATGCCGTCAGTCTGCGCGGCCTCGTCCAGCGTGCCGGCATTCGCCTGCTGCTGAGTGGCCACATCCGGGTAGACCTTGCGCCGCAGGATCCCGGCATCGGCCAGCACCAACAAGCCGTTGACGAACATTTCACTGCAACCGTACAGGCCTTTGGCGAAGGGTTCGATGCCGCCCTCGCGGTCGATCAACTGCGCCCATTGGCTGAGATTGATCTCCGCCAGTAAGGCCTTGTAACCGGCATTGTCGGCCTGCCGCGCCAGCAACGCCGCCGTCAGCGCATCGCCCATGGCACCGATGCCGATCTGCAAGGTGCCGCCATCACGAACCAGGGCGCTGGCGTGTAATCCGATGAAATGGTCCTGGAAACCCACCGGCATGTTCGGCGTCGAGAACAGCGTGGTGTTGTCTTTCTCGTCGACCAGCAGGTCGAAAGTGTCGATGCCGATTTCGGCATCACCGGGCATGTACGGCAAGTCGTTGTGCACCTGGCCCACGAGCAAGACTGTCTGCCCCGCTGCCCTGCGCTTGGCGATCATCGGGAACAGGTCGAGGGTGATGTCCGGGTTGCAGCTCAGGCTCAGGCGATCCGGGTGTTCGGAGTGGCTGGCCACCAGTTGCGCGACCAGGTTCAAACCGGCCGCGTAGATGTCCCGCGCGGCGTGGCTGTAGTTGCTGCTGACGTAATCCTGCTGAGCCGATTCGCTGTGAAGCAGGCTGCCGGGTTGCATGAAAAACTGCTGAACATGGATGTTGGGCGGCAGGTTGTCCTTGTGCAGACCCGCGAGGAAATCCAGCTCCGGGTAGTCGCCGAACACTCGCTCGATGAAGGGCTCAAGGAAGCGCTTCTGCAAACCGTCGCCCAATGCAGGACGGCCCAGGCACAGCGCGGTATAGATCGTCAGCTGCCGTTCGGGCAGTTGCGCCACGCGTTGATACAGCGCGTTGACGAAGTGGTTGGGTTTGCCCAGACCGAGGGGCAGGCCCATGTGGATATGCGCCGGCAACCGTGCCAGCACCTCATCGACCGCTTGCTCGATAGAACACAGCTGCACCATCTGATCCTCCCGTACTTTCCGTGAATTGGGGTTGGACCGAGCTTGCCGGGTCTTTGCTGCAATGAACAGTCTCGGACGTTAAATCGCGGGCACAAAAAAGCCGCTCGAAAGCGGCTTTTTCGCGAAAGATGCAGGCGCTTTACAGGCCGGACATCTCTTTGATTGCGCCTTTCAGCTCGTCGTCGGAGCAGTCGGCGCAGGTGCCCTTAGGCGGCATCGAGTTGATACCGGTAATGGCTTTGGCCAGGATGCCGTCGAGGCCGCCCTGGTGATCGGCGCGTTCTTTCCAGGCAGCCTTGTCACCGATTTTCGGCGCGCCCAGCAGGCCGGTTCCGTGGCACGCATTGCAATGTTTAGCAACAACGTCTTTCGGTGCCTTGGCACCACCGCCGCCAGAAGCGGCAGCCACTTCCATACCCTTGCACTCTTGACCTGTCACACAGACCTGGCCGACTGGCTCAAGGCGTTTGGCAATATCGTCGTTGGTCGCAGCTTGAGCGCTGACAGCCCATAGGGCCAATACGGTTGCTGGTGCAGCCAGCATTTTCATAATTAGGTTCACGCGTTCACCCTCAATGGTGGCTAGTCACGCCTACGGCCACGGTTCGCAGGCGGGCGCAAGTATAGCGGTAAGCCCGCCGCACTGAAACAACCCCAAAGTCGAAGGGGTCTTGTTGCGCCGCGGAAAAAACCTTCGGGTGCCGCTGCCGTGCTGGCAGGACGCCTCTTCTCTTAGAAATTCGCGGGTGTGGCTGCGCTGATTAGTCGCGCCGGCGCATCGAACGGATTACGGAAACGGTGCGGCTTGGTACTTTCAAAGTAGTAGCTATCGCCCGCTTCGAGCACAAATGTTTCAAGCCCGACCACCAGTTCAAGCCGACCCTCCACCAAAATCCCGGTTTCCTCACCTTCGTGGGTGAGCATCTCGTCACCGGTATCGGCGCCAGGCGGATAGATTTCATTGAGGAAAGCGATAGCGCGGCTCGGGTGCGCCCGGCCGACCAGCTTCATGGTCACGGCACCATCGGAAATATCGATCAGCTCGTTGGCCTTGTAGACGATCTGAGTCGGTCTTTCCTCCAGGATTTCTTCGGAAAAAAACTCGACCATGGACATGGGAATCCCGCCCAGAACCTTGCGCAGCGAACTGATCGAGGGACTGACGCTATTCTTCTCGATCATCGAAATGGTGCTGTTGGTGACGCCCGCGCGTTTGGCGAGTTCACGCTGCGAAAGACCTTTGAGCTTACGGATGGATTGCAGTCGTTCACCGACGTCCAATGCTGGAGCCTCCAGGGATTCAGGTTGTAGGAATATTGAGCGTTATCATGGCGACAGCGTTCAGTATTTACAACACTTTGGCCTGAATCCTGTTCGGCGAGGCGACTTCTGGTGCGCAGCGTTTTGGCCTAGGCCCCGGAATAGAGCAGCGGCACCCGGCGCAGGTTGCAGAAGAGCTGGTAAGGAATCGTGTCCGCGGCCGTCGCAACGTCGCTGGCGAGGATGTTTTTACCCCACAATTCCACGGTCGACCCCAGACCTGCTTGCGGCACGTCAGTCAAATCGATGCAAAGCATGTCCATCGACACCCGGCCGATCAACTGGCTGCGCTGACCGGCGACCAACACCGGCGTACCGGTCGGTGCGTGACGCGGATAGCCATCGGCATAACCCATGGCCACCACGCCAACGCGCATCGGCTTCTGGGTGATGAATTTGGCGCCGTAACCGATCGGCTCACCGGCCGGCAGCTCACGCACGCAAATCACTTTCGATTCCAGGGTCATCACCGGTTGCAAGCGCGACGCCGTGGCATTGGCGTCCTCGAACGGCGTGGCGCCGTAGAGCATGATGCCCGGACGAACCCAGTCGCTCGGAATCTGCGGCCAACCGAGCACTGCCGGCGAGTTGCGCAGACTGACCTCGGCCGCCAAACCCTGACGCGCCGCTTCAAACACTGCCACCTGCTCGGCGCTGGCCTGGCTGTGCAGCTCATCGGCGCGGGCGAAATGGCTCATCAGCACCACTTTCGCCACCTTGCCGCTGGCCAGCAGCCGGTGATAGCCCGCCTGGTAATCCTTTGGATGCAGACCGACCCGGTGCATGCCCGAATCAAGTTTGAGCCAGACCGTGATCGGCTTGCTCAGCGCGGCTTTTTCGATGGCTTCGAGTTGCCACAGCGAATGCACCACGCACCAGAAATCGTGCTCGACGATCAGCGCCAGTTCATCGGCTTCGAAAAAGCCTTCCAGCAACAACACCGGCGCCCGAATGCCCGCGGCGCGCAGCTCCAACGCTTCTTCAATGCAGGCCACGGCAAACCCGTCCGCGTCGGCTTCCAGCGCCTGGGCGCAACGTACCGCGCCATGGCCGTAGGCATCGGCCTTGATCACCGCGAGGGCCTTGGCCCCGGTGAGTTCACGGGCGATCTGGAAATTGTGGCGCAGGGCTTGAAGGTCGATCAGGGCACGGGCTGGACGCATGGCGGCAGGGCTTCTAGGCGGTCATGGGAATAAAAACCGGCGCTGGCTGACGACGTTAACCGCCAACAGCACCGGGAGAGGGATCTTTCTGACGGGCTTACGGCAGAGCGGCTACAACCGAGAGCTCGATCAGGATTTCCGGTTCGCACAACTTCGATTCAACCGTCGCACGGGCCGGGGCGACGCCTTTGGGCAGCCACTTGTCCCACACCGCGTTCATGCCTTCGAAGTGCGCGTCGATGTCCTTCAGGTAAATCGTTACCGACAGCAAATGGTGCTTGTCGGTACCCGCCAGATCGAGCAAACGCTCGATATTGGCGAGGGTTTCGCGAGTCTGCTGTTCAATCCCGGCGTTCATGTCATCGCCGACCTGCCCTGCCAGATACACCGTACCGTTGTGAGCGACGATCTGACTCATACGCTCATTGGTGAGCTGGCGCTGGATTGCCATGTTTTGCGGACTCCTGGATTTTGCTGCCATAACGGGAAATATCGAGGCCTTCGGCGCTGATCTGCGGCGTTTTCTTCGCCATCAGGTCGGCCAGCAAACGGCCGGAACCGCACGCCATAGTCCAGCCGAGCGTACCGTGCCCGGTGTTCAGGAACAGGTTGCTGAACGGCGTTGCGCCAACGATTGGCGTACCGTCCGGGGTGGTCGGACGCAGACCGGTCCAGAAACTCGCCTGGGCCAGATCGCCGCCCTGAGGATAAAGGTCGTTGACGATCATCTCCAGGGTTTCGCGCCGACGCGGGTTCAACGACAAGTCAAAACCGGCTATCTCAGCCATGCCGCCAACGCGGATGCGGTTGTCGAAACGGGTGATCGCGACCTTGTAGGTCTCGTCGAGAATGGTCGACGTCGGGGCCATCGCCGGGTTGGTGATCGGCACGGTCAGGGAGTAGCCCTTGAGCGGATACACCGGAGCCTTGATGCCCAGCGGCTTGAGCAGTTGCGGCGAGTAGCTGCCGAGTGCCAACACGTAGCGGTCCGCGGTTTCCAGCTTGCCGTCGATCCACACACCGTTGATGCGATCACCGGCATAGTCGAGGCGCTGAATGTCCTGGCCAAAGCGGAATTCCACACCCAGCTTCACAGCCATTTCGGCCAGTCGAACGGTGAACATCTGGCAATCGCCGGTCTGGTCGTTCGGCAGGCGCAGGGCACCGGCAAGGATGTCGGTAACGTTGGCTAGCGCCGGTTCAACGCGGGCAATGCCGGCGCGATCGAGCAATTCGAACGGCACACCGGACTCTTTCAGCACGGCGATGTCTTTCGCGGCGCCGTCGAGCTGAGCCTGGGTGCGGAACAGTTGCGTGGTACCAAGGCTGCGACCTTCGTAGGCAATGCCGGTTTCAGCGCGCAATTCGTCGAGGCAGTCGCGGCTGTATTCGGACAGACGGACCATGCGCTCCTTGTTCACCGCGTAACGGCTGGCGGTGCAGTTGCGCAGCATCTGCGCCATCCACAGGTATTGGTCGATGTCGGCGGTGGCCTTGATCGCCAGCGGTGCGTGGCGCTGCAACAGCCACTTGATGGCCTTGAGCGGCACACCCGGTGCGGCCCACGGCGAGGCATACCCCGGCGATACCTGCCCGGCGTTGGCGAAACTGGTCTCCATGGCCGCAGCCGGCTGACGGTCCACCACCACCACTTCGAACCCGGCACGCGCCAGATAATAAGCACTGGTGGTACCGATGACGCCGCTACCCAAGACCATAACGCGCATTTTCATATCCCTCATCGCGGCGTGCCGCTGACGTTTGTAGTTCAGACCGTAGATGTGGGCAGTTTAAAAAAGATTAGCCAGTGCATTTCACTATATAAGCACCTATATTTGGCGACAATTCTCGGCAAAAACGCTTTTCACGGAGGCGCATCCCCTATGCGTACCAACACTCAGACCAAACGTGAGCTGGACAAGATCGACCGCAACATCCTGCGGATCCTGCAAGCGGACGGGCGTATCTCATTCACCGAGCTCGGGGAAAAGGTCGGGCTCTCGACCACGCCCTGCACCGAGCGGGTCCGGCGCCTGGAGCGCGAAGGGATCATCATGGGCTACAACGCCCGGCTCAACCCGCAGCACCTCAAGGGTAGTCTGCTGGTGTTCGTCGAGATCAGCCTCGACTACAAATCCGGCGATACTTTCGAAGAGTTCCGACGCGCGGTGCTGAAACTGCCCCATGTGCTGGAATGCCATTTGGTGTCAGGGGATTTCGACTACCTGGTAAAGGCGCGGATTTCCGAGATGGCCTCGTACCGCAAGCTGCTGGGCGACATTCTGCTCAAGCTGCCGCATGTGCGGGAATCCAAGAGCTATATCGTGATGGAAGAGGTGAAGGAGAGTTTGAGTTTGCCGATTCCGGATTGAGATTTGCGGTACCTGTTCGGCCCCATCGCTAGCAGGCTAGCTCCCACAGTTGATCTTCAGCGGACACAAGTTTGGTGTGCGACACGGACCCATTGTGGGAGCTAGCCTGCTAGCTATTACAGGCGACTCGGTCTTCCCTCAGACGAGGACCTGCCGGGTCGACGCCATGTACTCATGAATCTGCTTCTCCACCCGAGGATGAATCAACTCCACCGGCCCCCGCCCATTCGGGCAAGGCAGCGTCTTGGTCGTACCAAACAACCGACAAATCAGCGGCCGCTCGTCATACACCGTACAGCCGTTTGGCCCAAGGTGCACACAGTTGAGTTCGTCCATCGCCGCATCCTGCTCGGCGCGGGTCTTGCGCGGCAGGCGGGACATTTCTTCGGGCGAAGTGGTCACCGGTCCACAGCAGTCATGGCAGCCGGGCACGCACTCGAACGAGGGAATCTGTTGGCGAAGCGTGCGAATTTTCTGACTGTTGCAGCTCATCGAAACGGTGACCCAAAGCGGAATAGAGCGGGATTCTGACGCAAAAGTGTCGATCCAGACAGCTACAACCGACCAGTGTTGCCCGCGCCGGAAGGTCCGGCTTATGCTCCGTCAAATTTTCTAAACACAAAAATCAGGATGACGCGCATGAATGCCCGTGCTCAGCACACTGCCTCGTATTACGCCGCCAGCAGCCTGCCGCAGCCCGATCATCCGGTGTTGCAAGGCGAACTGATGGCCGACGTGTGCGTGGTCGGCGGCGGGTTTTCCGGGCTGAACACCGCCCTTGAGCTGGCAGAACGCGGCCTCAGCGTGGTGCTACTCGAAGCGCACAAGATTGGCTGGGGCGCCAGCGGCCGCAACGGCGGGCAGCTGATTCGTGGCGTCGGCCATGGGCTCGATCAATTCACCCACGTGATCGGCGCGGACGGTGTGCGTCAGATGAAACTCATGGGCCTGGAAGCGGTGGAAATCGTCCGACAGCGGGTCGAGCGTTTTCAGATCCCTTGCGACCTGACGTGGGGGTACTGCGATCTCGCCAACAAACCCCGCGACCTGGAAGGCTTCGCCGAAGACGCCGAAGAACTGCGCAGCCTCGGCTACCGCTACGAAACCCGTTTGCTGCAAGCCCATGAAATGCACTCGGTGGTGGGTTCCGACCGCTACGTTGGCGGCTTGATCGACATGGGCTCAGGGCATCTGCACCCTCTCAACCTGGCCTTGGGCGAAGCGGCTGCCGCGCAGGAATTGGGCGCGCAGTTGTTCGAACAATCGGCGGTAACCCGCATCGATTACGGCCCTGAGGTCAAAGTTCACACAGCCCGCGGGTCGGTGCGCGCGAAGTCGCTCGTGCTGGGATGCAACGCCTACCTCAACCAGCTCAACCCCGAACTCAGCGGCAAGGTGTTGCCCGCCGGCAGCTACATCATCGCCACCGAACCCTTGAGCGAAGAACAGGCGCACAAACTGCTGCCACAGAACATGGCGGTGTGTGATCAGCGGGTGGCGCTGGATTACTACCGGCTCTCGGCGGATCGTCGCTTGCTGTTCGGCGGTGCCTGCCATTATTCAGGTCGCGACCCCAAGGATATCGCCGCGTACATGCGGCCGAAGATGCTGGAGGTTTTCCCGCAACTGGGCGGGGTAAAAATCGATTATCAATGGGGCGGGATGATCGGTATCGGCGCCAACCGCCTGCCGCAGATCGGCCGGCTCAAAGATCAACCGAACGTGTATTACGCCCAGGCTTACTCAGGTCACGGGGTGAATGCCACCCACCTGGCGGGCAAGCTGCTGGCCGAGGCGATCAGTGGCCAGCAGGGTGGCGGGTTCGATCTGTTTGCGAAGGTGCAGCACATCACCTTCCCCGGCGGGAAGCATTTGCGCTCGCCGTTGTTGGCGTTGGGGATGTTGTGGCATCGGATGAAGGAATTGATCTAAAGGTTACTCATGTTCTTTCGGCCCTCATCGCGATCAAGCCCGCTCTCACAGCGGTCGCGGGTGCTCACAAAAACTATGCTCACCGCAAACCCTGTGGCAGCGGGCTTGCCCGCAAAGATACCGCAAATCTCAAATCCGCCAGAAAGGCTTCAACCCCTCCTCCCTGGCCTGCTCAAGACTCAACCCGACATCCTTCAACTGCTCAGGCGTCAGCTCCAGCAACGCCTTGCGCGTGTGCAGACGATGCCAGAACAGACCCCAACGACTCAGGCTGGACGGCGCGTTGCGCATGATCACTTCCCGCGCACCGTTGATTTGCCCTGCCGCCAGTTCCTGACTGCGTAACGTCAGCCGCACATCGCTCAAGCCGTTCATTTTGATTGCTCCTGTTTACTTGGGTAGCCAGAGCTTTCATGATGCGTGGACGGCAAAAAGCATTACAGATTCAACTTGGAAGTATTAACTCCATACAGATTTCGCGTTTTAGCCTCTGAATCTCAATTTTTTGCCTGATCTGTACTGGTTAACCGAATCATCCACATCGAGACTGCGCCATGACCCTTTACGTCAACCTCGCCGAATTGCTGGGCACGCGGATCGAACAGGGCTTCTATCGCCCCGGTGACCGGCTGCCGTCGGTGCGGGCGTTGAGCGTCGAACACGGGGTCAGCCTGAGCACGGTGCAGCAGGCCTATCGGGTGCTGGAAGACAGCGGCCTGGCGATGCCGAAACCCAAGTCCGGCTATTTCGTCCCGGTGAGTCGCGACCTGCCGGAGTTGCCAGCGATTGGCCGGCCGGCCCAACGGCCGGTAGATATCTCGCAGTGGGATCAGGTGCTGGAACTGATACGTGCGGTGCCACGCAAGGATGTGGTGCAACTGGGTCGCGGCATGCCGGACATCACCACGCCGACCATGAAACCGTTGCTGCGCAACCTCGCGCGTATCAGCCGACGGCAGGACATGCCCGGTCTGTATTACGACAACATCCACGGCACCCTCGAACTGCGTGAGCAAATCGCCCGCCTGATGCTCGATTCCGGGTGCCAGTTGACCGCCAACGACCTGGTGATCACCACCGGCTGCCACGAAGCGCTGTCCACCAGCATTCGCTCCATCTGCGAGCCGGGTGACATCGTCGCCGTGGATTCGCCAAGCTTTCACGGCGCCATGCAGACACTCAAGGGCCTGAACATGAAGGCCCTGGAAATCCCCACCGACCCACTGACCGGGATCAGCCTCGATGCGCTGGAACTGGCCTTGGAACAATGGCCGATCAAGGCCATACAGTTGACCCCAAACTGCAACAACCCGCTGGGCTACATCATGCCGGAGTCGCGTAAACGCGCGTTGTTGACGCTCGCCCAGCGTTTCGACGTGGCGATCATCGAAGACGATGTGTATGGCGAACTGGCCTACAACTACCCGCGACCGCGCACGATCAAATCCTTCGACGAAGACGGCCGCGTCCTGCTCTGCAGTTCGTTCTCCAAAACGCTGGCGCCCGGCCTGCGTATCGGTTGGGTTGCACCGGGCCGCTATCTGGAACGGGTGCTGCACATGAAATACATCAGCACCGGCAGTACCGCGCCGCAACCGCAGATTGCCATCGCCGAATTCCTCAAGGCCGGTCATTTCGAGCCTCATTTGCGGCGGGTGCGCACACAATATCAACGCAATCGCGACATGATGATTGATTGGGTCACCCGCTATTTCCCCGCTGGCACTCGCGCCAGTCGCCCGCAAGGCAGTTTCATGCTCTGGGTCGAACTGCCCGATGGCTTCGACACCCTGAAACTGAACCGTGCCTTGCACGACCAAGGCGTACAGATTGCCGTCGGCAGCATCTTTTCTGCCTCGGGCAAATACCGTAACTGTCTGCGAATGAACTACGCTGCCAAACCAACGGCACAGATCGAAGAGGCGGTGCGCAAGGTCGGCGCCGCGGCAATCAAACTGCTGGCGGAAAATGACACCTTCACTGACTGACTTTTAACGGGATTTCAGCGTCCATATGCCGACACCCGCCGCCAATCGGAACGATCCCACGTGAGAGTCAGACAGCCCCTGCTCGCTCTTCTGCTACTCGCCTCGTTCCTGGGCGGTTGCGCCAGCTTCGACGTTCAACGCGAACCGAGCCAGGCGTTGCCCGCCAGCGACTCGGCATTCGGTCGATCAATCCAGGCCCAGGCCGCGCCCCACGAGGGCAAGTCCGGTTTTCGCCTGCTGTCAAATAGCGGCGAAGCCTTCATGGCCCGTGCCGAGTTGATCCGCAACGCCCAAAGCAGCCTCGACTTGCAGTATTACATCGTCCACGACGGCATCAGCACGCGCATGCTGGTGGAGGAACTGCTCAAGGCCGCCGACCGTGGCGTGCGCGTGAGAATCCTGCTCGACGACACCACCAGCGACGGCCTCGACTGGATCATCGCCACCCTGGCGGCGCACCCGAAAATTCAGATCCGCCTGTTCAACCCGCTGCACCTGGGCCGGGCCACAGGCGTGACTCGCACCATGGGCCGGCTGTTGAACCTGTCGCTGCAACACCGGCGCATGCACAACAAATTGTGGCTGGCGGACAACAGCGCAGCCATTGTCGGCGGCCGTAATCTGGGGGACGAATATTTCGATGCCGAGCCCAACCTGAACTTCACCGACATCGACATGCTGGGCGTCGGCCCGGTCGCCGAGCAGCTTGGCCACAGCTTCGACCAGTACTGGAACAGTGCGCTGAGCAAGCCGATCGATGAATTCCTGTCGAGCAAACCGACGCAAAAGGACCTGCAAAATACCCGCACGCGCCTGGAAGAGTCATTGGAAGAGACGCGCAAGCAGAATCACGCGCTGTATCAGCAGCTGATGACTTACACCACCAACCCGCGCATGGACATCTGGCGCCGGGAGCTGATCTGGGCCTGGAACCAGGCGTTGTGGGACGCACCGAGCAAGGTCTTGTCGGATGGCGAGCCTGACCCGCACTTGCTGCTGACCACGCAGTTGGCGCCTGAGCTGACCGGGGTCAGCAAAGAATTGATCATGATCTCGGCTTACTTTGTACCTGGCCAGCCAGGGCTGGTTTACCTCACTGGCCGCGCCGATGCCGGGGTCTCTGTCAGCCTGCTGACCAACTCGCTGGAAGCCACCGACGTCCCCGCGGTGCACGGCGGTTACGCGCCCTATCGCCGGGCACTGCTGGAACATGGCGTGAAGTTGTACGAATTGCGTCGCCAGCCCGGCGAAGGCGGCGGCAGCGGGCCGCATCTTTTCTACAGCAAGTCGTTCCGGGGCTCCGATTCCAGCCTGCACAGCAAAGCGATGATCTTCGACCAGCAGAAATCCTTCATCGGCTCGTTCAACTTCGACCCGCGCTCAGTGCTGTGGAACACCGAAGTCGGGGTGCTGGTGGACAGCCCCGAACTCGCCGCGCATGTGCGCAAAGCGGCCATGGAGGGTATGGCGCCGCCCGTGAGCTATCAGGTGAAACTGGAAAATGACCGGATCGTCTGGGTGACCGAGGATGACGGCAAACTGCACACGCTGACCAAGGAACCGGGCAGCTGGTGGCGCCAGTTCAATGCATGGATGAGTACTGCTATCGGCCTGGAGCGAATGCTCTGACAGACAACAACCCCCTGTGGGAGCGAGCCTGCTCGCGAAGGCGTCGTGCCAGCCACCACAGATGCTGAATGACACACCGCTATCGCGAGCAGGCTCGCTCCCACAGGTTTTAGGCAGGCTCGGCAACCGTGCCGAACGCACCTTGGCGCATCAACAGAATCACCAAACCAAACGCCCCTGCCGCCATCAGCAACGGCAACGCATGCCCGCTGATCCACTGGCTTCCCGCGCCGGCGGCCAGCGGTCCGACCAGACAACCGATCCCCCACAGTTGCGCAATATGCGCATTGGCCCGCACCAGCGCATCGTCGCGGTAACGTTCGCCGATGAGGATCAGTGACAAGGTGAACAAGCCCCCCGCACTGGCGCCGAACAGCACCCATAACGGCCAGATCAGCAACGTGTCGATCAGCAACGGAATCGCCAGGCTCGACAGCATCAGCACCACAGCACAACCGGTAAACAGCGTACGTCGCGACAAACGATCCGCCAGCGCGCCAATCGGCAGTTGCAGCAAGGCATCACCGACTACCACCGTACTGACCATCGCCAACGCGATTTCCGTGGTAAAGCCCTGGCGCAAGCAATAGACCGGCAGCAAGGTCAGGATCATTGCCTCGAACGCCGCGAACAGCGCCACGCCCCAGGCAATCGCCGGCAAGCCTCGGCAGAAGCCCCACAAGTCGCTGAAGGTCACGCTGCAGGCTTCACTGGTCGGTGCACCGCTGCGGCCGAGCAACAGGAACGGTGCCGCCGTGAGCAAGCCGACGCCGACCCAGAATCCATAATCGTGATCTGTGCCCAAAACGCCTAGCAGCAAAGGCCCGGCCAACTGACTCAGCGCATAGCTGCTGCCATACAGCGCCACCAGACGTCCGCGCCATTGCTCGACCACCAACTGGTTGATCCAGCTTTCACCGAGGATGAAGACGAGCGTCAGGATGACCCCAATCATCAGCCGCAGCACTAGCCACACCGGATAGCTCGGCAGCAGGGCCAGCAAACCGATGGATACCGCACCGGCCCACAGGCACAAACGCATCAGATTGGCCGTGCCGAGTCGCGCCGCCAGATGGCTGGAGATTTTCGCCCCCAGCAGCACGCCAATCGCCGGCATCGCGGCCATTACACCGATGGCAAACGAGCCATAACCCCAGCCTTCCAGGCGAAAAGACACCAGCGGCATACTGACGCCCAGGGCCAGACCGACACTCAAGACAGACGCCAACACGGCGAAATAAGTCGCCCAACGCATGTTCCACGCTCCTGTGGATATCTTTATGTACAACACAAAACACTGTGGGAGCGAGCCTGCTCGCGATGACGGAGCAACATTCAACATTTTCGTCGACTGTTACACCGCTATCGCGAGCAGGCTCGCTCCCACAAGGGATCTGCGTCGTTCGGGAGGCCTGTTACTTATAGGCCTCCCTTAACGGCTTACAACTTGATCCAGGTCGCCTTCAGCTCGGTGTACTTGTCGAACGCGTGCAGCGATTTGTCACGGCCGTTGCCCGACTGCTTGAAGCCGCCGAACGGTGCGGTCATGTCGCCGCCATCGTACTGATTCACCCACACGCTACCGGCACGCAGCGCACGGGCCGTCAGGTGAGCTTTCGAGATGTCCTTGGTCCACACCGCGGCGGCCAAGCCGTAAGGCGTGTCGTTGGCAATCGCGACGGCTTCTTCGGCGGTATCGAAAGCAATGACCGACAGGACCGGGCCAAAGATTTCTTCCTGAGCGATTTTCATCGCGTTGCTGACACCATCGAAAATCGTCGGTTCAACGTAAGTGCCACCGGTTTCCTGCAGCGTGCGCTTGCCGCCAGCGACCAGTTTGGCGCCATCGGCGTGACCGGATTCGATGTAGGACAGCACGGTATTCATCTGCTGGGTGTCCACCAGCGCGCCGACGTTGGTCGCCGGGTCCAGCGGGTTGCCTGGCTTCCAGGTTTTAAGGGCTTCGATCACCAGCGGCAGGAATGTGTCCTTGATCGAACGTTCGACCAGCAGACGCGAACCGGCGGTGCAGACTTCGCCCTGGTTGAAGGCGATAGCGCCGGCTGCTGCTTCAGCGGCAGCTTGCAGGTCTGGCGCGTCGGCGAACACGATGTTCGGGCTCTTGCCGCCGGCTTCGAGCCAGACGCGCTTCATGTTCGATTCGCCGGAGTAGATCAGCAGTTGCTTGGCGATCTTGGTCGAACCGGTGAACACCAGGGTGTCGACATCGTTGTGCAGGGCCAGGGCCTTGCCGACGGTGTGACCGTAGCCCGGCAGCACGTTCAGCACGCCTTTCGGGATGCCGGCTTCAACGGCCAGCGCAGCGATACGGATGGCGGTCAGCGGCGATTTTTCCGACGGCTTGAGGATCACCGAGTTACCGGTGGACAGCGCCGGGCCGAGTTTCCAGCAGGCCATCATCAGCGGGAAGTTCCACGGCACGATCGCGCCGACGACGCCCACCGGCTCGCGGGTCACCAGACCCAGTTGATCGTGCGGGGTCGCGGCGACTTCGTCGTAGATTTTGTCGATGGCTTCGCCGCTCCAGCTCAGGGCTTGCGCCGCGCCAGGAACGTCGATGTACAGGGAATCGCTGATTGGCTTGCCCATGTCGAGGGTTTCAAGCAGGGCCAGCTCTTCGGCGTGCTGTTTCAGCAAACCGGCGAAACGGATCATGGTGGCTTTGCGTTTGGTCGGCGCCAGGCGCGACCAGACGCCGGAATTGAACGTAGCGCGAGCGTTTTCAACAGCGCGCTGGGCGTCGGCGGCGTCACAGCTGGCAATCTTGCCCAGCAGACGGCCATCGACCGGGCTGATGCACTCGAAGGTCTCGCTGGAGACGGCATCGGTGTATTCGCCATTGATGTAGGCACGGCCTTCGATCTTCAGATCGCGAGCCCGTTGTTCCCAATCGGCACGAGTCAGGGTGGTCATTCGAGTGTCCTCCTCTTATTGAATACGAGCGCCCCGCGTTCTTCGCGGACGTCCCCAGGAATTCTGCCCGGCCAGCCTGCATTTCGGCTCAAGGCAACCGCCACCCTAAACCAGTGGCCGGGGTTGTTTCAATATATTTGACATAAGGTCGGTAAACAGCCTTGCGGTGTTCATTTTAATAAACATAGACTTTGGGCTTTCCAGCCACTCGCGCCGCAATCACGGGGGATAACAACAATGAGCATCCAGAACATCGTCGACTTCAGCCAGGCCACCACCGAGCCCGAGCGTTACAGACCAGACCAGGCGAAAATCTTGAAAGGCGACCCCGAGCAGGTGGTTTACAACCACTACAACAGCCCGTGCGGTCAGTTGAATGCGGGCGTATGGGAAGGCGCGGTTGGCCAGTGGCTGGTGAACTTCACCGAACATGAATACTGCGAAATCGTTCAGGGTGTTTCAGTGCTGCGCGACAACGATGGCAACAGCAAGACTGTGCGCGCGGGTGATCGCTTTGTGATCCCGGCGGGGTTCAGAGGCACTTGGGAGGTGCTGGAGACTTGCCGCAAGATCTATGTGGCGTTTGAACAGAAGGCCTGAGGATTTGTGCTGTCGGGGCCGGCCTCATCGCGGGCAAGCCCGCTCCCACAGGGATCTGTGTCGATCACAAAACCTGCTCGCGATGAGGCCCTGACAGGCGCTGCATAACCCAACAGGCAACAAAAAAGGCCCGTATCTCGCGA
Source organism: Pseudomonas sp. 300 (assembly GCF_055803035.1). Lineage (NCBI taxonomy): Bacteria > Pseudomonadati > Pseudomonadota > Gammaproteobacteria > Pseudomonadales > Pseudomonadaceae > Pseudomonas > Pseudomonas sp. 300. The sequence goes on from NZ_JAVLRV010000003.1 coordinate 492,983, forward strand.
TACGGGCCTTTTTCGTAAGAGGGAAAAATCAATTACTTGATTTTGCCTTCTTTGTAGATCACGTGCTTACGAACAACCGGATCAAATTTCTTGATCTCGATTTTGTCCGGAGTAGTGCGCTTGTTCTTGTCGGTAGTGTAGAAGTGACCAGTACCGGCGCTCGAGATCAAACGAATCAATTCACGCATGATTATCTCCCTTAGATCTTGCCAGCTTTGCGGATTTCGGCCAGCACGACAGTGATGCCACGCTTGTCGATGATACGCATGCCTTTGGCAGATACGCGCAGACGCACGAAACGTTTCTCTTCTTCAACCCAGAAGCGGTGATGCTGCAGGTTCGGCAGGAAACGACGACGGGTTTTGTTGTTTGCGTGGGAAATGTTATTCCCAGTCACCGGACCCTTACCGGTAACTTGACATACTCTCGACATGCCTCAGCCCTCTAAAACCACATGCCCAACCCGGCATGGGTTGGCCGCTTAATCTCTCAGTCATTTGGCGCCAAGCGCCGCGTTTCTTTAGAGGTCTTACCGGCTACACCTACAGTGAAGGAACCGGGCCCCTAGAAAAGAGCGCTGCTTTATACCAGAAAGACTGGGGTGCAACAACATTCCGTGCGCACAGACTTGATAAAAACCCCATTTTTCAGGCTGCGAGCGCCTTGGATAAAGGCTATCGTCGATAAAGACCGCTCGTCGCAGAACATCGGCCAACCGGCCAATCCGGAGGTTTCCTCAAGCAGCACGCTTCGAAAACAATCGCACATACTCCCCTTAAAATGAAAAAGGGGATAGTCATTTGCAAAAGAGCCCACTAGGGTAAGCCTTTTCCAGACTGCACTTGCAGATGGGCCTTCGATCTGTAAAGGAATCCGACCATGCGCCTCGCTGCCCTACCGCTGTTGCTCGCCCCGCTTCTACTGAGCCCGCTGGCCCATGCTGCCGCCCTGAGCGTCTGCACCGAGGCCAGCCCGGAAGGGTTCGACGTGGTGCAATACAACTCGCTGACCACCACCAACGCCTCGGCCGACGTGTTGATGAACCGTCTGGTGGACTTCGACACCGCCAGCGGCAAAGTGGTCGCCGGCCTCGCGGACAGCTGGGAAGTCACGCCTGACGGGCTGACTTACGTGTTCAAGCTGCACCCGCAAGTGAAATTCCACCGCACCGAATATTTCAGCCCGACGCGCGACCTGACCGCCGAAGACGTGAAATTCAGCTTTGACCGCATGCTCGACCCGGCAAATCCTTGGCACAAAGTGGCACAAAGCGGCTTCCCGCACGCGCAATCGATGCAATTGCCGGCATTGATCAAGAAGATCGACGCGCTGGACCCGCTGACCGTGCGTTTCACCCTCGATCATCCGGACTCGACGTTCCTGCCGACCCTGAGCATGGGCTTCGCTTCGATCTACTCCGCCGAATACGCCGACAAACTGCTGAAGGCCGGCACGCCGGAGAAGCTCAACAGCCAGCCAATCGGCAGCGGGCCCTTCGTGTTCACACGTTTCCAGAAAGACGCTTCGATTCGCTACAAGGCCAACCCGGATTACTTCCGTGGCAAGCCTGCAGTGGACCCGCTGATCTTCGCCATCACCCCGGACGCCAACGTGCGGCTGCAGAAACTGCGCCGCAACGAGTGCCAGATTGCCCTGTCGCCGAAGCCGCTGGACGTACAAGCCGCGCTGAAAGAGCCGACGCTGAAGATCGAAAAGACCGACGCGTTCATGACCGCGTTCGTCGCCATCAACAGCCAGCATCCACCGCTGGACAAGCCTGAAGTACGGCAAGCGATCAACCTCGCATTCGACAAGGCCAGCTACGTCAAAGCCGTGTTCGAAGACACCGCCGAGCCTGCCAACGGCCCGTACCCGCCGAACACCTGGAGTTTCGCCAAAGGCTTGCCGGGCTACACGTACGACGTGGAAAAGGCCAAGGCACTGATGGCTAAAGCCGGGCTAAAGGACGGTTTCCAGACCACCATCTGGACCCGTCCGTCCGGCAGCCTGCTCAACCCGAATCCAAGTCTCGGCGCACAGATGCTGCAATCGGATCTCGCAGAGATCGGCATTCAGGCCGAAATTCGCGTGATCGAATGGGGCGAAGTGATCCGTCGCGCCAAGGCCGGTGAACACGATCTGCTGTTCATGGGTTGGGCCGGCGACAACGGTGACCCGGACAACTTCCTCACACCGCAGTTTTCCTGTGCGGCGGTCAAGTCCGGCACCAACTTCGCTCGCTACTGCAATCAGGATCTGGACAAGCTGATCAGTGCCGGCAAGACCACTTCCGAGCAAGGGGTTCGCACCAAGCTTTATGAACAGGCTCAGGCGCAGATCCAGCAGCAGGCGCTGTGGTTGCCGCTGGCGCATCCGACGGCTTTTGCGCTGATGCGCAAGGAAGTCGAGGGTTATTCGGTGAGCCCGTTTGGCCGTCAGGATTACTCCAAGGTCAACCTCAAGTAGTCGCTACAACACTAAACCTGTGGGAGCGGGCTTGCCCGCGATGAGGCAGGCAGATCCAACATAGGTGCCGACTGTGCCGACGCCATCGCGGGCAAGCCCGCTCCCACCGGGTTTTCGGTTAACTGAAAGCCCTTCCTACATCCACCCATATTCAGCCATCGACAGCGGATCTCCGTCGCCGATGATGAAATGGTCAAGCACCCGCACATCGATCAGGTCCAGCGCCTCTTGCAGGCGCTTGGTCAGTTTTCGGTCGGCCTGACTGGGATTTGTGTTGCCCGATGGGTGGTTGTGACACAGGATCAGAGCCGCAGCATTGTGGGCCAATGCACGCTTGACCACTTGTCTCGGATAGACGCTGGTGCTGTCGATGGATCCACGGAAAAGCACTTCGAACGTCAGCACTTGATGCCTGGAGTCCAGAAACAAGCAGCCAAAAACTTCGTGCGGCTCGTGACGCAGCATCGATTTCAGGTAATCACGAACCACCTGCGGGTTTTCCAGCGCCGACTTCTGCCGCACACGTTCGGCCAAGTGCCGTCGGCCCATTTCCTGTGCCGCTTGCAGCTGAGCGAATTTCGCCGGCCCAAGCCCCAATTGCTTGCTGAACGCTATCTGATCGGCTTCAAGCAGCGAGCGCAGACTTCCAAATTGAGTCAACAGATGTCGCGCCAGGTCTACCGCGCTTTTGCCGGCCACGCCGGTCCGTAAAAAAATTGCCAGCAGCTCAGCGTCCGAAAGGCTCGCCGAGCCCAACTCCAGCAACCTCTCCCGCGGCCGCTCCGCCGCCGGCCAATCGCGAATACTCATAGCACCTCCCTGTCTGTGGGCGCCGCTGTTCCATAGCGGTCGCTGTGATATCGTAGCCCATCTTTTTTGCGGGCGATTTCACTCCTGGGGAGGGGGTATCGCCACGCAGTCATCAACGAAATGAAAGGCAGACCTATGCAGCGGCTGTATCGGAAACGCATCGTTCTGGGCGTCGGCGGCGGCATTGCTGCCTACAAGAGCGCCGACCTGGTTCGCCGCCTGATCGACCAAGGCGCCGAAGTGCGCGTGGTCATGACCCGTGGCGGCGCCGAGTTCATTACTCCGCTGACCATGCAGGCCTTGTCCGGCCACCCGGTTCATCTGGACCTGCTGGACCCGGCGGCTGAAGCCGCGATGGGCCATATCGAGCTCGCCAAGTGGGCCGACATGGTGCTGATCGCCCCCGCCACTGCAGACCTGATCGCCCGTCTGGCCCAAGGCATTGCCGACGACCTGCTGACCACGCTGGTGCTGGCCACCGACGCCGTGGTTGCCGTTGCCCCGGCAATGAATCAGGCCATGTGGCGCGATCCGGCGACCCAGGCCAACCTGCAAACCCTCGAAAGCCGCGGCATCAAAGCCTTTGGCCCGGCGTCCGGTAGCCAGGCCTGCGGGGACGTCGGCCTCGGCCGCATGCTCGAAGCCGTCGAATTGGCCCAGTGCGCGGCGGACTGCTTCCAGCGTCAGGCGCTGACCGGCAAACACGTGCTGATCACCGCCGGCCCGACCCAGGAAAATATCGACCCGGTGCGCTACATCACCAACCACAGCTCCGGAAAAATGGGCTTTGCCCTGGCCGAAGCCGCGGTGGAGGCCGGCGCCCGCGTGACCCTGATCACCGGCCCGGTGCACCTGCCAACCCCGGATCGCGTCACGCGCATCGACGTCGTCAGCGCCCGCGATATGCTGGCCGCCTGCGAAGCCGCGATCCCTTGCGACCTGTTTATCGCCTCGGCAGCGGTCGCGGACTACCGCCCCGAGGTCGTCGCCCCACAGAAACTCAAGAAAGACCCTACGAACGGCGACGGCTTGTTGCTACAAATGGTGCGCAATCCAGACATCCTGGCCACCATCGCCACACGCCCCGATCGTCCGTTCAGTGTCGGTTTTGCCGCCGAAACCGAACACCTGCTCGACTACGCTGCGCGCAAGTTGAAAGACAAAAACCTCGATTTGATCGTCGCCAACGACGTCGCCAACCCGAGCATTGGCTTCAACAGCGAAGAAAACGCCTGCAGCGTGATCGACCGCGAGCTACACGCCACACTTTTCGCCCAGACCAGCAAGAGCAAGATTGCTCGCCAGCTGATCACTTTTATCGCCGAACGTCTGAACCAGGTTTAATCTACATGCACGCTTTGCAAGCCAAGATCCTCGACCCTCGCATCGGTACCGAATTCCCGCTGCCGCAGTACGCCACCCCAGGCTCCGCCGGCCTCGACCTGCGCGCCATGCTGGAAAAAGACACCGTGATCAAGCCGGGTGAAACCGTGCTGATTCCGACCGGTCTGTCCGTTTACATTGGCGATCCAGGTCTGGCCGCGCTGATTCTGCCGCGCTCCGGCCTGGGCCATAAGCACGGCATCGTGCTGGGCAACCTGGTTGGTTTGATCGACTCTGATTACCAGGGTCCACTGTTGGTTTCGTGCTGGAACCGTGGCCAGACCGATTTCAACATGGTGGTGGGTGAGCGTTTGGCCCAGCTGGTTCTGGTGCCGGTCGTTCAAGCGCACTTCGAAATGGTTGAAGAATTCGTTGAAACCGAACGCGGCGCCGGTGGTTTTGGCCATTCGGGCAGCCACTGATCGAAAAGCAGGCGACCTGGTGGCGAGGGAGCTTGTTTCCGGTTGAGTGCGCAGCACTCATAATGGAGCCGCTACGCCCGAGCGCGGACCGGCCCCCGGGAGCAAGCTCCCTCGGCACAAATTGCACGAATGTCATCTGCAAGGTTTAACACTGGAAATCAAGGCATTGGCCGCCCAGATGCTCAGTGAAACCGGTGTCATGGCCTTTTCGCACCACGAACTCTCTGCGGAAAACGCCGTCATACCCTTCAGTTTGAGCCGGCCGACGAGTTCTTCGCGGACAGGTCCAGCCACTTTCGAGATGGAGCATTCCCACAGATGAGCACCCCAGCCCAAGTCGCACCCAAGTTCCCCGACAGCATTTTCCGCGCCTACGACATTCGCGGCACCGTCCCGGAATTCCTGAACGCTGAAACCGCTTACTGGCTTGGTCGCGCTATCGGCGCCCAGAGCCTGGCCCAGAGCGAGCCGAACGTTTCCGTTGGCCGTGACGGCCGCCTGTCCGGCCCGGAACTGGTCGAGCAACTGATCAAAGGCCTGGCCGACGCCGGTTGCCATGTCAGTGACGTGGGCCTGGTGCCAACGCCGGCGCTTTACTACGCCGCCAACGTACTGGCCGGCAAATCGGGAGTGATGCTCACCGGTAGCCACAACCCGTCGAACTACAACGGTTTCAAGATCGTCATCGCTGGCGATACCTTGGCCAACGAACAAATCCAGGCCCTGCACGAGCGCCTCAAGACTAACAACCTGAGCAGCGGCAAGGGCAGCATCACCAAAGTCGAAATCCTCGACCGCTACCACACTGAAATCGTCGAGGACATCAAACTGGCTCGCCGCCTCAAAGTCGTGGTCGACTGCGGTAACGGCGCGGCTGGCGTGATCGCCCCACAACTGATCGAAGCACTGAACTGCGAAGTCATCCCGCTGTTCTGCGACGTCGACGGCAACTTTCCGAACCACCACCCGGACCCGGGCAAGCCTGAAAACCTTGTCGACCTGATCGCCAAGGTCAAGGAAACCAACGCCGACATCGGCCTGGCCTTCGACGGCGACGGCGACCGCGTAGGCGTTGTGACCAACACCGGCAGCATCGTTTACCCGGACCGCCTGTTGATGCTGTTCGCCCGTGACGTGGTGGCGCGCAACCCAGACGCGGAAATCATCTTCGACGTCAAATGCACCCGCCGCCTGACGCCGCTGATCAAGGAATACGGTGGTCGTCCGCTAATGTGGAAGACCGGTCACTCGTTGATCAAAAAGAAAATGAAACAAACCGGCGCGCTGTTGGCCGGCGAAATGAGCGGGCATATCTTCTTCAAGGAACGCTGGTTCGGTTTCGACGATGGCATTTACAGCGCCGCACGGCTGCTGGAAATCCTCAGCAAGGAAAAATCCACCGCGGAAGAGCTGTTTGCAACCTTCCCGAACGATATTTCTACGCCGGAAATCAATATCCATGTGACCGAAGAGAGCAAATTCAGCATCATTGATGCATTGCACGACGCGAAGTGGGGCGAAGGCGCCGACCTGACCACCATCGACGGCGTGCGAGTCGACTACGCCAAAGGCTGGGGCCTGGTGCGCGCGTCCAACACCACGCCGGTGCTGGTGCTGCGCTTCGAGGCCGATGACGAGGCTGAATTGCAGCGCATCAAGGACGTTTTCAAAGTCCAGTTGAAGCGTGTTGCACCTGATCTCCAATTACCGTTTTGATCTTCTGATTCACCCGGAGCCCTGAATGACCCTCGAACGCGAAGCCGCCGCCAACACCGCCAAGGTCCTGTCCGAAGCGCTGCCTTACATTCGCCGCTATGTCGGCAAGACGCTGGTGATCAAATACGGCGGCAACGCGATGGAAAGCGAGGAGCTGAAAACCGGCTTCGCCCGCGACATCGTGCTAATGAAAGCCGTCGGTATCAACCCGGTGGTGGTTCACGGCGGCGGCCCGCAAATCGGCGACCTGCTCAAGCGTCTGTCGATCGAGAGTCACTTCATTGATGGCATGCGCGTGACTGACGCGCAAACCATGGACGTGGTGGAAATGGTCCTCGGCGGCCAGGTCAACAAGGACATCGTCAACCTGATCAACCGTCATGGCGGCAGCGCCATCGGCCTGACCGGTAAAGACGCCGAGCTGATTCGTGCGAAGAAACTCACCGTGACCCGCCAGACGCCGGAGATGACCCAACCGGAAATCATCGACATCGGCCAGGTGGGCGAAGTGGTCGGGATCAACACCGATTTGCTGAACCTGCTGGTCAAGGGTGACTTCATTCCGGTGATCGCGCCGATTGGCGTGGGTGCCAACGGCGAGTCGTACAACATCAACGCTGACTTGGTGGCCGGTAAGGTCGCCGAAGCGCTGAAGGCTGAAAAGCTGATGCTGCTGACCAACATTGCTGGCCTGATGGACAAGTCGGGCACGGTCCTGACAGGTCTGACGACTCAGCAAGTGGACGATCTGATCGCCGACGGCACCATCTACGGCGGCATGTTGCCGAAGATCCGTTGTGCACTGGAAGCGGTTCAGGGCGGCGTGGGCAGCTCGTTGATCATCGATGGTCGGGTGCCGAATGCGATTCTGCTGGAGATCTTCACCGATACGGGTGTGGGTACGCTGATCAGCAATCGCAAGCGTCACTGATTTAAAAACGTTAAAAGATCGCAGCTTTTGGCAGCGCCTTCGGATGTAAGAATATTCCGTAGGCTCTGAAGAAATCTGCGATCTTTTTTATGGGCATAGGAAATGCCTGACCTGACTCAGCGAAACGTCTGACATCGCGCAAGAATCAATCTGCATAGGATCTTCCCTGTATCCAGAGGAGGACTCCCTAATGAAAAAAGATTACGTTCCTTACGGCAGCGATGTTTCCGCAGGCACTTACGAGTGTGTCGACTGCGGCCACCAATATTCGAATCAGGCCAAAACGTCGATGCCGCCGTGTCCTCAGTTTCGTAAAACCGTGCATTCGCTCTATGGCTGGAAAATTCTGACCGGCCAAGGCGACGCGGTGAAAGATCCCTACCCGGAGAAATCGGAAAAACCTGGAATCAAAAGCGCCGAGGTCATCAAACCCGCGAGCAAAAAATAACCTCGCGGGCGCCCCGATCCAGAAAAAAACCCCGATCAGCCTGACTGAGCGGGGTTTTTTTTCGCCTGCGATCCCTGAGGGCGCTGCGGTTATACGCCGAATTGGGCGCGGTAGGCTTCTACGGCTGGCAGGTGCTGCTTGAGCTGCGGATCGTCCGCCAGGAATTCGAGCACCTGATTCAGCGAAACAATGCTGATCACTGGAATACCGAAGTCACGCTCCACTTCCTGAATAGCTGACAGCTCGCCGTTGCCACGCTCCTGGCGATTCAGGGCGATCAGCACGCCCGCTGCCTTGGCGCCGTCCTGGGAAGCGATAATCTGCATCACTTCGCGAATCGCGGTGCCAGCGGTGATCACGTCATCGATGATCAGCACGTCGCCGGTCAATGGCGCGCCAACCAGGCTGCCGCCTTCACCGTGCGCCTTGGCCTCTTTTCGGTTGAAGCACCATGGCAAATCACGGTTGTGATGTTCAGCCAGGGCCACCGCAGTGGTCGCCGCCAACGGAATGCCTTTGTACGCCGGGCCAAACAATACATCGAACGAAATACCGCTTTCGACGATGGCTGCCGCGTAGAAACGACCCAGCTGCGCCAGGGCCGAACCGGAGTTGAAAAGCCCCGCATTGAAGAAGTAAGGACTGGTGCGCCCGGACTTCAGGGTGAACTCACCGAAGCGCAAAACGCCGCGATCGATGGCAAAACGAATGAAATCGCGCTGATACGCTTGCATGAAAAAAACCCCAAATACCACGGATTTAGCTAATTAGGTTGACGCCGTGTATCATACACGCACGCGATTTTTGGGGCCATTTATGCGGATCATCAGTGTGAACGTCAATGGTATTCAGGCTGCAGTGGAGCGAGGTTTGCTCAGTTGGCTGCAAGCACAGAATGCCGACGTCATCTGCCTGCAGGACACCCGCGCCTCCGCCTTTGAACTGGACGATCCAGCCTTCCAACTGGATGGCTACTTCCTTTATGCCTGCGAAGCAGAAGTTCCCGCCCAGGGTGGCGTGGCTTTGTATTCGCGGTTGCAACCGAAGGCAGTCATCAGCGGTCTCGGGTTCGAGACAGCCGACCGCTACGGGCGCTACCTGCAAGCCGATTTCGACAAGGTCAGCATCGCGACCTTACTGCTCCCTTCGGGGCAGAACGGCGATGAAGACTTGAACCAGAAGTTCAAGCTAATGGACGACTTCGCCCGTTATCTGGATAAACAGCGGCGCAAACGTCGCGAGTACATTTACTGTGGCTCGCTGTACGTGGCGCAACAGAAGCTGGATATCAAGAACTGGCGCGACAGCCAGCAATCCCCGGGCTTCCTGGCACCTGAGCGTGCCTGGATGGACGAGATTGTCGGCAACATGGGTTATGTCGATGCCCTGCGTGAAGTCAGCCGTGAAGGCGATCAGTACAGCTGGTGGCCGGATAACGAACAGGCTGAGATGCTCAACCTGGGCTGGCGCTTCGATTACCAGATACTGACCCCGGGCCTGCGCCGTTTTGTACGCAGTGCGCGCCTGCCACGTCAGCCACGGTTCTCGCAGCATGCTCCGCTGATCGTGGACTACGACTGGACACTGACCATTTAATTTGGTCTGGTCGGTAGAAAAAAATGCCCGTATCGCAAGATACGGGCATTTTTTATGGATATTCAGCAGTGATCAGAACTTCAAGCAGCGGCAAAAAACGGCAGCGTGAGGTACAACTTGATCACGACGACATTAATGATGTCGATGAAGAAAGCGCCCACCATCGGCACCACCAGAAATGCTATTTGCGAAGGCCCGTAACGCTGTGTCACAGCCTGCATGTTGGCAATGGCTGTTGGCGTTGCACCTAATCCAAAACCACAATGCCCCGCCGCCAGTACTGCCGCATCATAGTTACTGCCCATGACTCTGAACGTCACGAAAATCGCATACAGCGCCATGACCAACGCTTGAGCAGCCAGGATGATGAAGATCGGCAACGCCAGTGCAGCCAGATCCCACAGTTTGAGTGACATCAGAGCGATTGCCAGAAACAGCGACAGGCTGACATTACCCAGCACGGAGACCTCACGCTCAAACACCTGATACAGGCCCAATGCGGAAAGCCCATTGCGTAAAACCACGCCCATGAACAAGACGCAAACGAACGTCGGCAACTCAAACGCTGTTCCTTGAAGCTGGCCATTCAAGAGGGAGCCAGCCATCAGGCTGACGGCGATCAAGGCGAGTGTCTCGATAAACGAAAAAGGTGTGATCGAACGCTCTTTGTTTGGCTGCTCAAAACCCTTCGGCAACCGCGGCTTGTCTTGCTCGAGGCAGGGTGCCTGGACGCGCTTGATCAGCAAACGAGCGACCGGACCACCAATCAAACCACCCAGTACCAAGCCGAACGTCGCAGAGGCCATCGCAAGTTCAGAGGCGGAAGCCAGACCGTACTTCTCACTGAACGTGGCGCCCCATGCAGCGCCTGTCCCGTGACCACCTGCCAGTGTAATCGAGCCCGTCAACAAGCCCATCAACGGATCAAGCCCCAAGGCCGTCGCGAGTCCGATGCCCATGGCATTCTGGACCACCAGCAGGCCGATGACCGCCAGTAGAAACACCCCCACAACGCGACCGCCTTTCTTCAGGCTGGCGAAGTCCGCACTCAATCCAATTGTGGCAAAAAACGCCAGCATCAAGGGCGTCTGCAGTGAAGTATCAAAGCGCACTTCAATATCAAGGCCCCGTAACGCCAAGAGCAGCAAGGCGACCACAAGACCTCCGGCTACGGGCTCAGGGATATTGTAGGCACGTAAAAAACCAACACGTGTAACAAGCCCGCGCCCGAGCAACAGCACTAAAGAGGCGGCCACAAGTGTTCCGTAAAAGTCGAGCTGAATCATCGGCATTATTCTTTTATATATTCAGGGGCGAACTTTTTACCTGGACACGCCACTTGAACAGGTTGATCTCTCAACGCTGGCTAGTATTTGATTCAAGGACCGTCAATGGTCAGAATATATCGAAATATTTCTTGATAAATATTACTTGGCACAACTTTATCAACCACCAAGTCCCATTGCCAAGCTCATACACCGCGCTGAGACCGTGCAGTTGTGACTAGAAGTGTAGGAAAGAGATTTGTACAAGTGAGAATCTGGACAGTGGCTTAAGCTTTCGGCCATTTAGCTTTCAGATCGAGGGAAAGTTCTAACTTTAAAAAAGAAAAGTCCTACAAGAAAGGGTAATTAAATTACAATTTCGGCGCACTGCGCGTTGCACACAGCCCGATGACTATCGATATTTTTATGCACACTGAAATCTAAATATGGGAGCGGGCTTGCTCCCACAAGAGTTACGCGCTGCTCGCTACTTGATCAGCCGCCAAGTGAACGGATACCTGTAAGGGACTCCTTCATTGGCCTTAACACCAGCAATGATCGTTAACACCAAGGCGCCAATCGCCACTAGCCCAAACAGGAAGAACCCGATGATCACCACCATCAGCAGGAAGCAGATGGCGGAGGCAATGGCGACGGTGATCTGAAAGTTCAGCGCCTCCTTGCCCTGCGCATCGACAAACGGGTCCATCTCGCGCTTCATCTGCCAGAGAATCAGCGGGCCGATCAGCGTACCGAACGGAATCCAGATCCCCAGCAAGGCGGACAGGTGACAAAACATCGCCCACTGCCGAACTTCTTTGCTCGGGGTGGGAAGCAGCTCTTGCTCGTCACTCATAACGTCCTCCTTGCCTGGAATGGTTCCGGTCAGTCAGCCAGTGCAGCCTTTTGCAATTCGAAGATTTCGCTCATGCCTTTCTTCGCCAGTTCAAGCATAGCGGTCAACTCTTCAGGCTGGAACGGTGCGCCTTCGGCTGTGCCCTGCACTTCGATGAAGCCGCCAGTGCTGGTCATCACCACGTTCAGGTCAGTCTCGGCAGCCGAGTCTTCCAGGTAGTCGAGATCGAGCACAGGTTCACCCTGGTACATGCCGACCGAAACGGCCGCGATCATTTGCTTGAGCGGGTCGCCGCCTTTCAGGCCGCCGCGCTTCTTGATCACTTTCAAGGCATCGACCAGTGCAACCATGGCGCCGGTGATCGATGCGGTGCGGGTGCCGCCGTCAGCCTGGATCACGTCGCAGTCGACGTACAGGGTGACGTCGCCCAGCTTGGACATGTCCAGCGATGCGCGCAGGGAACGACCGATCAGACGCTGAATTTCCAGGGTCCGGCCGCCTTGCTTGCCGCGACTCGCTTCACGCTGGTTACGCTCGCCGGTGGCGCGCGGCAGCATGCCGTATTCGGCGGTCAACCAACCCTGGCCTTGGCCTTTGAGGAAACGCGGCACGCCGTTTTCGACGCTGACGGTGCAGATGACTTTGGTATCACCGAACTCGACCAGTACGGATCCCTCGGCGTGTTTGGTGTAGTTGCGGGTAATGCGGATCGAGCGGAGCTGATCGGCAGCGCGACCACTTGGACGTTTCATAGGGAATACCTGTACGGAGGACGGAAAACTGCCGAGCATTATAGAGCCGCGCGCCGAGCCTGGGCACTTCTAAAAAATTCGCCCGACGATTGAAGGCTCTGGCTTGAGCTTAGAACAGCGCTTAACCGACGGCCTGCTGCCCTTTGTCACACCGTGTGTTTGGGCGCATCCGCCCCACTGCGCTACAATCCTGCGCCTTTGCTGCCTGTCGGCTTTCATTCACAGATAGCGGGTCCGCGAAACCTTTGGTAACGCACGGACCTGCATTGCGAGGTACCTCCATGGTGCACAGCATGACCGCGTTCGCCCGCGTTGAAAAAGCCGGCGCCCAAGGCACCCTGAGCTGGGAATTGCGCTCGGTCAACAGCCGCTACCTGGAACCGCACTTGCGTCTGCCCGAGTCGTTTCGCGACCTCGAAGGCGCGGTCCGCGAAGCGCTGCGTCAGGGCATCTCCCGAGGCAAACTCGAATGCACCCTGCGCTTCACCGAAGAAAACGCTGACAAACCCCTGCAAGTGGATCGCGAGCGCGCCGCGCAATTGGTTGCAGCCGCCGAAACCATCGCCAGTCTGATCAAGAATCCAGCTGCGCTGAACCCACTGGAAGTGTTGGCCTGGCCCGGTGTTCTGGTCGGCGACGCCAGCGACCCGCAAGCCTTGAATGCCGAAGCGCTGGCACTGTTCAACGAAGGCCTGAAAGAACTCAAGGCCGGCCGCGAGCGCGAAGGCGCGGAGCTGGCACGGTTGATCAACGATCGCCTGACGTCCATTGAAGAAGACGTGGTGACCCTGCGAGAACTGGTCCCGCAGATGCTCGCCACCCAGCGCCAGAAAGTCCTCGACCGCTTCGCCGACATGAAAGCCGAGATGGACCCGCAGCGCCTGGAGCAGGAAATGGTCATGCTCGCCCAAAAGAGCGACGTCGCCGAAGAACTGGATCGCCTGAGCACTCACATCATCGAAGTTCGTCGGGTGCTCAAATCCGGCGGCGCTGCCGGCCGGCGCCTCGACTTCCTGATGCAGGAACTCAACCGCGAAGCCAACACACTGGGCTCCAAAGCCTTCGACCCGCGCAGCACCCAGGCGGCGGTCAACCTCAAAGTGTTGATCGAGCAGATGCGCGAACAAGTGCAGAATATTGAGTAAGGCAAACCCGACATGACCCACAGCACCGGCACCCTGTACATCATTTCCGCCCCTTCAGGCGCGGGCAAGAGCAGCCTGGTCAAGGCCCTGACCGACACTGATTCGGAGATCCGTGTCTCGGTCTCCCACACCACCCGTGCCATGCGCCCCGGTGAAGTGAACGGCGTGAACTATCACTTCGTCTCGCGTGAAGCGTTTGTGAAGATGGGCGAACATGGTGATTTCCTGGAGCGTGCCGAAGTGTTCGGCAATCTCTACGGCACGTCGCAAAGCCATCTGCAACAGACCCTGGATGCAGGCCACGACCTGATCCTGGAAATTGACTGGCAGGGCGCCGAGCAAGTGCGCAAGTTGATGCCGCAAGCCCGCTCGATCTTCATTCTGCCGCCGTCCCTGCAGGCCTTGCACCAGCGCCTGACCAATCGCGGCCAGGACAGCGACGAAATCATTGACGGGCGCATGCGTGAAGCCGTCAGCGAGATGAGCCACTACGTCGACTACGACTACCTGATCATCAACGACGATTTCGCCCATGCACTGCGCGATTTGCAGGCGATTTTCCGCGCCAATCAGCTGCACCAGAAGCGCCAGCAACAGCGTCACGGCAAACTTTTGGCTGAATTGCTCGGCTAAACAGCTCTTCCCAAAACCGCTGCAAGGGCTTTACATTGGCACTTGCAGCGCTTTGAAGGGCTTGGTCAAAAAATCAGCGCTTCCCTAATCGCTGGTGATTTTTTAAACTGTTGAGTCCGCTCGCCCAACCGGGCAGCGCGCATATTGCATTCGCTCCGAGGAATACCATGGCCCGCGTAACCGTTGAAGACTGCCTAGAACACGTGGAAAACCGCTTTGAGCTGGTCATGCTCTCTACCAAGCGTGCCCGTCAACTGGCCACCGGCGGCAAAGAGCCCCTGGTTCAGTGGGAAAACGACAAGCCTACCGTTGTAGCGCTGCGTGAAATCGCTGAAGGCCTGATGAGCTACGAGTTCATCGCCAATGCTGAAATCGTCGAAGACGAACCGCTGTTCGCAGCGTTCGAGGACGAGTCCAACGAGGCCGTCTAAGCCTATGCCTGGTCGACGTAGCACGGCGCGGGGTCACAGCGAACGGCAGGAGTCATCATGCCGAGCATAGACGCCCTCGCCGATCGCTTATCGGCCTACCTCGGCAAGGACCAGGTCAACCTGGTCCGCCGAGCGTACTTCTACGCCGAACAAGCCCACGACGGCCAACGCCGCCGCAGCGGTGAGGCGTACGTCACGCATCCTCTTGCCGTGGCGAACATTCTTGCCGACATGCACATGGACCATCAGAGTTTGATGGCTGCGATGCTGCATGACGTGATCGAAGACACCGGTATTGCCAAGGAAGCGCTGCAAGCGCAGTTCGGCGAAACCGTGGCCGAACTGGTCGACGGGGTCAGCAAACTGACCCAGATGAACTTCGAGACCAAAGCCGAAGCACAAGCCGAAAACTTCCAGAAAATGGCCATGGCCATGGCACGCGACATTCGCGTGATCCTGGTCAAACTCGCCGACCGCTTGCACAACATGCGCACGCTGGAAGTCCTGTCTGGTGAAAAACGCCGACGGATCGCCAAGGAAACCCTGGAAATCTATGCGCCCATCGCCAACCGGCTGGGCATGCACGCCATCCGCATAGAATTCGAAGACCTCGGCTTCAAGGCCATGCACCCGATGCGTTCCGCGCGGATCAACCAGGCGGTCAAGCGCGCCCGGGGCAACCGCAAGGAAATCGTCAACAAGATCGAAGAATCCCTCAGCCACTGCCTGGCCATCGATGGCATTCAGGGCGAGGTCAGCGGTCGTCAGAAACACCTCTACGGCATCTACAAGAAAATGCGCGGCAAGCGTCGGGCCTTCAACGAGATCATGGACGTCTACGCGTTCCGGATCATCGTCGACAAGGTCGATACGTGCTACCGCGTGCTGGGTGCTGTGCATAATTTGTACAAACCGTTGCCGGGGCGCTTCAAGGATTACATCGCGATTCCCAAGGCCAACGGCTATCAGTCGCTGCACACCACGCTGTTCGGCATGCACGGTGTTCCGATCGAGATCCAGATCCGCACCCGCGAAATGGAAGAGATGGCCAACAACGGCATCGCCGCCCATTGGCTGTACAAATCCAGCGGCGACGAGCAGCCCAAAGGCACTCACGCCCGCGCCCGCCAGTGGGTCAAAGGCGTGCTGGAAATGCAGCAACGCGCCGGCAACTCACTGGAATTCATCGAGAGCGTGAAGATCGACCTGTTCCCGGACGAGGTCTACGTGTTCACGCCCAAAGGCCGGATCATGGAGCTGCCCAAAGGCTCCACGGCGGTCGACTTTGCTTACGCGGTGCATACCGACGTCGGCAACAGCTGCATCGCCTGCCGGATCAATCGTCGTCTCGCACCGCTGTCCGAGCCGCTGCAAAGCGGCTCCACGGTCGAGATCGTCAGCGCTCCCGGCGCACGGCCGAATCCGGCGTGGCTCAACTTTGTGGTCACCGGCAAGGCGCGCACGCATATCCGCCATGCGCTGAAACTGCAACGCCGCTCCGAATCCATCAGCCTGGGTGAACGCCTGCTGAACAAAGTGCTGAATGGCTTCGACAGCTCGCTGGAAAAAGTCGCGGCCGAGCGCGTCAAGGCGATGCTCACCGAGTACCGCCTCGAACTGATCGAAGACCTGCTTGAAGACATCGGCCTGGGCAATCGCATGGCTTACGTGGTCGCCCGACGCCTGCTCGGCGAGGGCGAACAATTGCCAAGCCCTGAAGGCCCGCTGGCGATTCGCGGCACCGAAGGCCTGGTGCTCAGCTACGCCAAATGCTGCACGCCGATCCCGGGCGACCCGATTGTCGGTCACCTGTCGGCGGGCAAAGGCATGGTCGTGCACCTGGACAACTGCCGCAACATCAGCGAAATCCGCCATAACCCGGAAAAATGCATCCAGCTCTCGTGGGCCAAGGATGTCACCGGCGAATTCAACGTCGAGCTGCGCGTCGAGTTGGAACACCAGCGCGGCCTGATCGCCCTGCTGGCCAGCAGCGTCAATGCGGCCGACGGCAATATCGAGAAAATCAGCATGGACGAACGCGATGGTCGCATCAGCGTGGTCCAACTGGTGGTCAGCGTGCACGACCGCGTGCACCTGGCCCGCGTGATCAAGAAATTGCGCGCGCTGACCGGGGTGATTCGTATCACCCGCATGCGCGCCTAAGCCAACCTATTACAAGGAGTCATTCATGACCAAGACTGTTATCACCAGCGACAAGGCCCCGGCCGCCATCGGTACCTACTCCCAGGCGATCAAGGCTGGCAACACTGTTTACATGTCGGGTCAGATTCCTCTGGACCCAAAAACCATGGAACTGGTTGAAGGCTTCGAAGCCCAGACCGTCCAGGTGTTCGAGAACCTCAAAGCCGTAGCCGAAGCCGCTGGCGGTTCGTTCAAGGACATCGTCAAACTGAACATCTTTCTCACCGACCTGAGCCACTTCGCCAAGGTCAACGAGATCATGGGCAAGTACTTTGATCAGCCATACCCTGCTCGCGCCGCCATCGGCGTGGCTGCCCTGCCAAAGGGTTCGCAGGTTGAAATGGATGCCATTCTGGTCATCGAGTAATACGTCCGGCGCAGCCCCAAGGGCTGCGTCGATTCTGTCTTGAAAGGATTCCACCATGCGCCATGCGCTAGCTCTTTCGCTGGTCGCCCTGTTCTTGGGCGGATGTGCCAGCAACCCTGCCGACCGTGACATCAGCGGCACCTGGATCAATCAGGTGGCGATCGATGCTGCGTCCAAAGGTGGCCCTCTGCGCGAAGCGCTCCAGGCATACGGCCCGAACCTGGAATGGGACGTCAACACCAAGGCCAGTCAGGCCCGATACACCAACGGTTTTGAGAACGTCGAAGGCAAGCTGCTCGGCGAAGCGTCCGGCGCCTGGAAAGTCGACTTTTACGGCAGTTCCGCCAGTGAACTGAAGCGTGACGGCAAGCAACTGAGTCAGGCCGCCAGCGACAATGAACCCGCACAAGTCTTCGACCGCGCGTTGATTCCCGTGCCGGATGGCGCACCGATTGGCGCGAGCTTCGAACGCGCGCTGTATTCGGCCTACATGGGCGGTAGCTGGAAAGTCATCAGCGGTCCCGGTGAAGGCAGCACCGTGCAGTTCCAGGCCGATGGCCAAGTGACCGGCCTGCCGGGGGCGGATCGCTATGCACTGTGTCTGGCAGGCGATTGCGCGTCGATGAGTGACGGCAACGACAACATGTGGCTGCAACTGAACGGACAAGGCAACACCTGGATCTTTGCGCGCAAGGGCAAGGAGTTGGAGATCCTCCAGGCGGTAAACACTGCACAGGCAGACGAAATGCCGCAGTTCACGCAGGGTCAGCGCAAGTGGTTGCTGGAAAAACAGTGACCCGGATCTGAAGCCAACAGATAACCCTGTGGGAGCGGGCTTGCCCGCGATGGCGGTTTAACAGTCAACCTGGATGTTGAATGTTATGGCCCCATCGCGGGCAAGCCAGCTCCCACAGTGGTTTGTGGTGACTGGAAGTCAGCAGCCGCCTTCGAGGATGGCGGCGTAACCTTCGCGATAGCTTGGGTACTTCGGCTCCCAGCCCAAGGCCTTCGCCCGCGCATTGCTGCACTGCTTGCTACCCGTGCGCCGCACGCTCGCATCGTCGGCCCATTCAGTCACGCCCAGATATTCACGCAGCCAATCCACCACTTCGGCCAGCGGTGCAGGCGCATCGTCGACACCGATATAGACGTCATCCAGCGCGACACCACGCCGATCCGCCTCAAGCAGAAACGCCATCAGCCCCGCTGCGTCATCCGCGTGAATCCGATTGCCGTACAACGGTGGATCGATCGCCACGCGATATCCGCGACGAACCTGCGTCAGCAGCCATTCGCGGCCCGGGCCATAGATGCCGGTCAACCGCACGATGCTGGCCGGGATGCCACTGTTGAGCGCTACTTGTTCCGCCTCCAGCATCAGCCGACCTGAATAGCCGGCAGCGATGGTCGGCGACGTTTCGTCGACCCACTCGCCGCCCTGCTGGCCGTAAACACTGCTGCTGGAAACGAACAGCAGGCGATTCGGCACCTGCCCGTAGTCGTCCAGCCACTCAAGCACATGCTGCAAGCCCTCGACATAAGCGGCGCGGTAGCCGGCTTCATCGTGATCGGTGGCTGCCGCGCAATACACCAGATAATCCACCGCACCGACTGGCCAGGTCTGCGGACAGTCCTTGTTGAACAAGTCGCCGGCAACACCAATGACACCGTCCGGCAAGCGTGAAACATCCCGGCGCAGGCCGTGAACCTCCCACCCGCAAGCCAGCAATTGTGTAGCCAGACGACTGCCGACATCACCGCAGCCGGCGATCAAAACAGAAGGCGCGGACATCAAAAAACTCCTATCGGAAAGCCACAGACTAGCGCCGGCAATGGACGAGCGGCTAGCAATGAAGGAAAAAAAGATACTCTATTACTTTTGTTAACAAGAATTACTTGCAATAATGCCCGCCACTTTTGTTCTCGGCCTTCGAGGCCTGGAAGAACATTTACCGTCTTTTTCTCTCAGGTCCGGCCAGCATGACACGCAATCAATTCCCCGCTTCGCCAACCAAACGACCTCGCGCCTGGAGCGCGGTGGCCGCCCTGCTGATCAGCCTGATGCTGGCGCCAACCGCCGCATTCGCTGACGCACAAGCGCCGGCCACCCCGGCTGCCGCCACTGCACCTGCTGCAGCCGACCACGCCGTCGATCACGCAGCACCGGCTGCCACCGACCCGGCCCAGGCCGTAGACACCGCCAGCGAAGGCGCGCCTGAAGTCCTCGAAGCCGACAACACCCTGGGCATGGCCCACGACCTGTCGCCGTGGGGCATGTACCAGAACGCCGACATCATCGTGAAAATCGTGATGATCGGCCTGGCTATCGCTTCGATCATCACCTGGACCATCTGGATCGCCAAGGGTTTCGAGCTGATGGGCGCCAAGCGCCGGCTGCGCACTGAAATCGTCCACCTGAAGAAGGCGGCCACCCTCAAGGAAGCCAGTGCGACGGCCGCCAAGCCCGGCACGCTCGCCAACCTGTTGGTGCACGATGCGCTGGAAGAGATGCACCTGTCGACCAACAGCCGCGAAAAAGAAGGCATCAAAGAGCGTGTGGCTTTCCGTCTCGAGCGCCTGGTCGCAGCCTGCGGTCGCAACATGAGCAGCGGCACCGGCGTGCTCGCCACCATCGGCTCCACAGCGCCGTTCGTGGGCCTGTTCGGCACCGTGTGGGGCATCATGAACAGCTTCATCGGCATCGCCAAGACCCAAACCACCAACCTCGCCGTCGTGGCACCCGGCATTGCCGAAGCCCTGCTCGCGACTGCGTTGGGCCTGGTGGCCGCGATTCCAGCCGTTGTGATCTACAACGTGTTCGCCCGCTCCATCGCCGGTTACAAGGCGCAAGTGTCCGACGCCTCGGCAGAAGTCCTGTTGCTGGTCAGCCGCGACCTCGACCACCAGCCTGAGCGCAGCTCGCAACCGCACATGGTGAAAGTGGGGTAATCGGCCATGGGCCTGCATTTGAAAGAAGGCGCAGACGACGATCTGGCCGAGAACCACGAAATCAACGTCACGCCGTTCATCGACGTGATGCTGGTGCTGTTGATCATCTTCATGGTGGCCGCTCCGTTGGCCACCGTGGACATCAAGGTCGACCTGCCTGCCTCCAGCGCCAAACCGGCGCCACGGCCAGAGAAACCGGTGTTCCTCAGCGTCAAGGCTGACCAGCGCCTGTTCCTCGGCGAAGACGAAGTGAAAGCCGAAGCCCTCGGTGCCACGCTCGACGCCAAGACCCAGGGCAAGAAAGACACGACGATCTTCTTCCAGGCCGATAAAGGCGTGGACTACGGCGACCTGATGAGCGTGATGGACAACCTGCGCTCCGCCGGTTACCTGAAGGTAGGTCTGGTCGGGCTCGAGACGGCAGTCAAGAAATGATCACGACGCGCCATAAGCTGACGCGTTACAGCGGGAGCCTGGCCGTGGTGCTGGGCGTCCATGCGCTGGCCATTGCGCTGGCGATGAACTGGACCGCACGACCACCCATCGAGCTGCCGCCGCAGGCGATGATGGTCGAGCTGGCACCGGTTCCGGCCCCGCCACCACCGGCACCGCCGAAGGTGATAACGCCGCCACAACCACCCGCTCCGGTGGAAGAACTGCCGATCCCGAAACTGGCTGAAGTGCCGAAGGCGGAAATTACCGTACCGAAGCCGGTCAAACCCAAGCCGAAGCCTCAACCGCCCAAGCCTGTGGAGAAGAAGCCAGAGCCACCGAAGGAAAAACCTTCCGAGGAAAAACCGGCCGACACTCAACCGACCCAGGCACCGACGGAGAAATCCGCGCAACCGGCACCGGGCCCATCACCGGCGCAGCAAGCAGCCAAGGCCAGTTGGCAAGGCACACTGCTCGCGCACCTGGCCAAGTACAAAAAGTACCCGGCCAGTGCTCAGGCGCGGGGCAAGGAAGGTTTGAACCGACTGCGCTTCGTGGTGGATGGTGAAGGTAATGTGTTGTCGTTCGAACTGGTGGGCCGCTCGGGCAACGCCGATCTGGACCGGGCCACCCTGGAAATGATCCGACGCGCCCAGCCGCTGCCCAAGCCACCGGCCGACATGCTGACCAACGGCGCCATCGAAATTGTTGCCCCGTTTGTTTACTCGCTGGAACGCCGTCGCTAAGCAGCCATACAAAACAAACTTGAAAGGCACCGAAAGGTGCCTTTCGCGTATCTGCCAGCGGCAAACCTGCATTGCCCGGTGTCACTCGACACACTCTCTCTGATAACGTGCGTCTATCGATTGCAGCCGGTATGCTTGGCCCGCAACTTCATGGACGCTCGCTATGACTCTTACAGAATTACGCTACATCGTTACCCTCGCCCAAGAGCAGCACTTCGGCCACGCGGCCGAGCGTTGCCACGTCAGCCAGCCGACCTTGTCGGTGGGCGTGAAAAAGCTTGAAGACGAACTCGGTGTGCTGATTTTCGAGCGCAGCAAGAGCGCCGTGCGCCTGACCCCGGTCGGCGAAGGCATCGTGGCCCAGGCACAAAAAGTCCTGGAGCAGGCCCAAGGCATCCGCGAGCTGGCCCAGGCCGGCAAGAACCAGCTGACCGCCCCGCTGAAAGTCGGCGCGATCTACACCGTCGGCCCGTACCTGTTTCCGCACCTGATTCCACAACTGCACCGGGTCGCCCCGCAGATGCCGTTGTACATCGAAGAAAACTTCACCCACGTGCTGCGCGACAAACTGCGCAACGGCGAACTCGACGCGATCATCATCGCCCTGCCGTTCAACGAAGCCGACGTGCTGACCCTGCAGCTCTACGACGAGCCGTTCTACGTCCTGATGCCGGCCCAGCACCCGTGGACGCAAAAAGAATCCATCGACGCCGCCCTGCTCAACGACAAGAGTCTGCTGTTGCTCGGCGAGGGCCACTGCTTCCGCGATCAAGTGCTGGAAGCCTGCCCGACGCTGACCAAAGGCAACGACGGCGCCAAGCACACCACGGTGGAATCCAGTTCGCTGGAAACCATTCGCCACATGGTCGCCTCGGGCCTCGGGATTTCGATCCTGCCGCTGTCGGCCGTGGACAGCCATCACTACGCCCCTGGCGTGATCGAAGTGCGCCCACTGACCCCGCCGGTGCCGTTCCGTACCGTGGCCATCGCCTGGCGTGCAAGCTTCCCGCGTCCGAAGGCCATTGAAATTCTCGCTGACTCCATTCGCCTGTGCTCGGTGGCCAAGCCGCCCGCGCCGGTGGTTGCGGCTTAAGTCGTTGCCATGACCGAGTTGTCGCACGTGTCGGTCACGGCACTCAAAGGTGTCGGCGAGGCCATGGCCGAGAAATTGGCCAAGGTCGGCCTGGAGAATCTCCAGGACGTGTTGTTCCACCTGCCGCTGCGTTATCAGGACCGCACCCGCGTGGTCCCGATCGGCCACTTGCGACCGGGGCAGGACGCCGTGATCGAAGGCACCGTCAGCGGCGCCGACGTGGTCATGGGCCGTCGACGTAGCCTGGTCGTGCGCTTGCAGGACGGCACCGGCGGGCTCAGCCTGCGCTTCTACCATTTCAGCAACGCCCAAAAAGAAGGCCTCAAACGCGGCACGCGGATTCGCTGCTACGGCGAAGCGCGGCCCGGCGCGTCGGGACTGGAGATCTACCACCCGGAATACCGCGCCATCACCGGCGACGAACCGCCGCCGGTGGATGAAACCCTGACCCCGGTCTACCCGCTCACCGAAGGACTGACCCAACAGCGCCTGCGCCAGTTGTGCATGCAAACCCTGACGATGCTCGGCCCGACCAGCCTGCCCGACTGGCTGCCGACCGAGCTGGCGCGGGACTATCAACTGGCGCCACTGGCCGATGCGATCCGCTACCTGCATCACCCACCCGCCGATGCCGATGTCGATGAACTCGCCCTCGGTCATCACTGGGCGCAGCACCGTCTGGCCTTTGAAGAACTGCTGACGCATCAACTGTCGCAGCAGCGTCTGCGCGAAAGCATGCGCTCCCTGCGTGCGCCAGCGATGCCCAAAGCCACGAAGTTACCGGCGAAATACCTGGCCAACCTCGGCTTCGCGCCGACCGGCGCCCAACAACGCGTCGGCAACGAAATCGCCTACGACCTCAGTCAGCACGAACCGATGCTGCGTTTGATTCAGGGCGACGTCGGCGCGGGTAAAACCGTGGTCGCCGCCCTCGCCGCGCTTCAGGCTTTGGAAGCGGGTTATCAAGTCGCGTTGATGGCGCCGACCGAGATCCTCGCCGAGCAGCACTTCATCACCTTCAAGCGCTGGCTCGAACCGCTGGGCATCGAAGTCGCGTGGCTGGCCGGCAAACTCAAAGGCAAGAACCGCGTGGCCGCGCTGGAACAAATCGCCAGCGGCACACCGATGGTGGTCGGGACCCACGCGCTGTTCCAGGACGAAGTGAAGTTCAAGAACCTGGCTTTGGTGATCATCGACGAACAGCATCGTTTCGGCGTGCAGCAGCGGCTGGCGTTACGCCAGAAAGGCGTCGGCGGGCGCATGTGTCCGCATCAGCTGATCATGACCGCCACGCCGATTCCACGGACGCTGGCGATGAGTGCCTACGCCGACCTCGACACCTCGATCCTCGACGAACTGCCGCCGGGCCGAACCCCGGTCAACACCGTGTTGGTCACCGATACCCGGCGCGTCGAAGTCATCGAGCGAGTGCGCGGCGCTTGTGCCGAAGGGCGCCAGGCCTATTGGGTGTGCACGCTGATCGAAGAGTCGGAAGAGCTGACCTGCCAAGCAGCACAAACCACTTACGAAGACCTCACCGCCGCCCTTGGCGAGTTGAAAGTCGGGTTGATTCACGGCCGCATGAAGCCCGTGGAAAAAGCCGCCGTGATGGCCGAATTCAAGGCCGGCAACCTGCAACTGCTGGTCGCCACCACCGTGATCGAAGTCGGCGTCGACGTGCCGAACGCCAGCCTGATGATCATCGAAAACCCCGAACGCCTCGGCCTCGCGCAACTGCACCAATTGCGCGGCCGTGTCGGCCGGGGCAGCGCCGCCAGCCATTGCGTGCTGCTATACCATCCGCCGTTGTCGCAAATCGGTCGTCAGCGCCTGGGCATCATGCGCGAAACCAACGACGGCTTTGTCATCGCCGAGAAAGACCTCGAACTGCGCGGCCCCGGCGAAATGCTCGGCACGCGGCAGACCGGTCTGCTTCAATTCAAGGTCGCCGACCTGATGCGCGACGCCGACTTGCTGCCCGCCGTGCGCGACGCCGCCCAGGCATTGCTGGAGCGTTGGCCGGATCACGTCAGCCCGCTGCTGGACCGCTGGCTACGCCACGGGCAGCAATACGGCCAAGTGTGAGCACCGTCGCAGTTTCTGGACCCTGCCTTTAAACAAGCTGGTTATACTCCTGCAATTGTTTGAATACGGATACAGACCATGACTGAAGCTGCCCTCGTCCCCGAACCCCCGCACGCTCCGTCTGTTATTCGGCTGCTGCTCGCCAAACTGGGCATCGCCTACGAAGAAGTCCTCGACCACCACGGCCTGAATGCCTCGCGCAAGGTACAAGCGGTGCTGCTCGACGATGCCGTGGGCGCGCTGATGGTGTTGTTCCCGCAAAGCCAATTGCTCGACCTCAACCGCCTCGCAGAACTGACCGGCCGCCGCCTGGCCGCCGTGTCGACCGAGCGCCTGGAAAAGATGCTCGGCAAACACAACCTGAGCCTGCTGCCCGGCCTGCCGGCGCTGACCAGCTCACCGTGCCTGTACGAAGAAAGCCTGCTGCGCGAACCAAAGTTGCTGATCAACTCGGGCGAGCCGGGCGTGCTGCTGGAAATCACCAGCGAAGCCTTCAAGACCATGCTGACCAAGGCCAGCGCCGCCAACTTCGGCGAGAACGTGAGCAGCATCCGCCCGAACCTCGACCGCCCCGACGATGACCGCGAGGAAATCACCCAGGCCGTCCAGGCGTTTACCGCGCGACGCATCCAGCAACGCCTGGAAGCCACCATCGAAATTCCGCCGCTGGCCGAGACCGCGCAAAAAATCATCAAACTGCGCGTCGACCCCAACGCCACCATCGACGACATCACCGGCGTGGTCGAAACCGACCCGGCCCTGGCCGCGCAAGTCGTGAGCTGGGCGGCGTCGCCGTACTACGCCTCGCCGGGCAAGATTCGCTCGGTTGAAGACGCCATCGTGCGGGTGCTGGGTTTCGACCTGGTGATCAACCTCGCGCTGGGCCTGGCCCTGGGCAAAACCCTCAGCCTGCCCAAAGACCATCCGCAACACACCACGCCGTACTGGCAGCAATCGATCTACACCGCCGCCGTCATCGAAGGCCTGACCCGCGCCATGCCTCGCGCCCAGCGCCCGGAAGCCGGCCTGACCTACCTCGCCGGCCTGCTGCACAACTTTGGCTACTTGTTGCTGGCCCACGTGTTCCCGCCGCACTTCTCGCTGATCTGCCGCCACCTGGAGGTCAACCCGCACCTGTGCCACAGCTTTGTCGAGCAACACCTGCTGGGCATCAGCCGCGAACAGATCGGCTCGTGGCTGATGCGCTACTGGGACATGCCCGACGAACTGGCCACCGCGCTGCGCTTCCAGCACGACCCGAGTTATGACGGTGCCTACGCCGAGTACCCGAACCTCGTGTGCCTGTCCGTGCGATTGCTGCGCAGCCGCGGCATCGGCTCCGGCCCGGATGAAGACATCCCGGATGCTTTGCTGGAGCGTGTCGGCCTGACCCGCGACAAAGCCAACGATGTGGTCAGCAAAGTGCTTGAAGCCGAAGTGCTGCTGCGCGAACTGGCCTCGCAATTTACTCAAGCCTAAAAAGCTTCGCGGGCAAGCCACGCTCCCACAGGATTTAGGTGATCCTGTGGGAGCGTGGCTTGCCCGCGATGAACCCACCTCGGTCTACCTGAAACTCCCCTCGCCACAGGGTTAATCATCGGCCTCAAGCCTTGGCTTTAGCCTTCGCCTTCCTAGGCTTCAAATACTTGGTCAACCCCTGAAACCAGATCACCAGCGCCGGGTTGCCCTTGATCTGAATCGACTTGTCCTGAATCCCCGTCATAAACGCCAACTGCTTGTTCTTCGCCTGCATCGTCGCAAAACCATACGCCGCATCTTTAAACGCAATCGCAAACGCCGGCTCGGCATATACGCCCGACTGGCTGGTAATGCGCTGGTCCTTCACAAAGAAATGCCGCGCCACTTTCCCGTCCAGGGTCTGTAATTGGAACACCAATTCCTTGTCACCCAACTGCTGCTGAAACGCAGGATTGGTCCGGCTGGCCTTACCCATCAACAAACCCAGCATCCACAGAAGAAAACGAAATTTCATGCGCACAGCCTCAAGAGAAAAATGAACGGCCGGCGCAGTGTAGCGGCTTCAAGCGAGAACGCCACCATTGCGCAGTGTTAGAAGAAGATGCCGTACTTTTTGACGCTGATGACTACCAAGTCATTGACGAAACACTGCTGTTTAAAAGGCCGGATTATTTGAGGTTTCTACGCTCGACCGTATCGGACATTTCCTTCGACTCACGGCGTTGTTCATGAACTA
Source organism: Pseudomonas sp. 300 (assembly GCF_055803035.1). Classification (NCBI taxonomy): domain Bacteria; kingdom Pseudomonadati; phylum Pseudomonadota; class Gammaproteobacteria; order Pseudomonadales; family Pseudomonadaceae; genus Pseudomonas; species Pseudomonas sp. 300. The sequence continues at coordinate 519,926 of NZ_JAVLRV010000003.1, forward strand.
GGCAGCTACTGGCTTCGCCGATAGTCTTTGTTCGTTACCGCAAAAACGGTGACACGGACGTGCAAGTCCGGTACATATCGCCGCACACTCGCCAACCAAACGTCGAGCGTTTTTTTTTGCTCGCTGTAAATGCTTTATGGCGGCTGTGCGTGGGAGGTCCCTTTGGGGTCTGCCGGGTTCCGATATGCCCGGTCTTGCACACCTGCGCACGGCTGCCACCCTTATTCGAATGCAAGCGATGAGGAGTCAGCCACACCCAAAAACACATATCGGAAATGCCAATGATCAAGCCAACACCCAACCCCCCAGAACACGAAGCCACCTCCCCGTACGAATCCTTCGACTCCAAAAAACTCCAAGAAGCCGCCGAACGCGCCCTCGACCATCACCTCGGCACCTCTCCGGATAAACAATCGAAACGTCGCAACGGTGCGCTCTTCATCGTCGCTCCCGACCTCCACACCGAAACCCTCTTAGCTAATGCTTCGGAAGACCTGCTGTCCATCAGCGCCATCGCCGCCGACCTGGCCGACGGAGTGGAAGGCTCACGACGTTCCGTCGCCCTGGCACTCAGCAGAATGGCGGACGGTGTGCATTTATTAGTGGAACGAGCGCTGGATCATATTGATTCGCCGGATCCGGCGGGGCATCAAGCAAAGACGTAACCGAAAACCAGGAGCGCGCCTGCGTTGGCGTGCTCCCTAAAATTTATCATCATTGCTCGGCATGCTTGTATTCCCGCCGCCGGTGGCGTTTTTCTTGGTCAAATTAACCATCGTCCGAAAGGACAACTGAAAAAAAAAGCACTACAAAGTTCGCTAACGAAGCGACCTATGCAGTGCTTACTAGTGTCAGACTCCGAGCAAACTTTCGCAGAGTTCCAACCCTTTATCCGTCACCACAGCCCCATAAAACTTACACGCCTGCTCTTTATCGAATAGCAAATAGCTGTGTGAAGCCAACCACCGAACGATGTCTGCAAAAAAATGCTCATCTTCAGATGGGTGTAATGAGGCGCGCTTTTCAACCGCAATTCTGTATATCGACTTGTACTTCGTATTGGCTTTATAGCCAATAATGGTCGCTTCCAGCTCACGAGGCGTTGGATAACTTTCCAGCAATCCTTTAAAAATGGAAGTAACGGCCGCGTCAAACTTACTGAATTGTCGGATTTCCATATCAATATTCCTTTTGATCCATCGTCCAGATACTGGGTGTGCTCTACAAAACGACCATCGCTCCGTTGCTAAAGCAGCAGGCTGCTAGGTATCCATTGGCGGGCAATCTACTTGGGTGGGCGTCTGAGGCATCTCAACGTTATCCAGCATTCGATTCACTGCCAACTCCCCCAACATGATGATTTGTTGTAGCGCGATCATTGTGTTGCGCTGCGCTCCCTCCAACAACGCAGCGAAATCACTCGCCATCACACTTGCTGATGCCAGAGATTCACACGCTTGAACCAATAGCGTTTCAGCGTTGACGTCCGGCGCCACCATAAAAACCGAATTGGGTTTGCGCAGTGCTTGGAGCTCAGGTTCCGAGGGGTTCAAGTAATGGTCGAGTGCACGATTGGCTGCACTGTGAAATTCCTTTGAATTTAAAGAAATGTACGGGGATGTGCTTACGGTGTCTGACGGTTCGGGAATAGAGGTTATTGCGTCGCTCATGCTTCGTCTCCGCTCAGTGAAGGAGCAGTTACGCTATACCTCGGATTTCCGGCCGCCAACCCTAAAAACACGTAAGACACTTCCTTGATTTTATTACCGTACTCATCGTTTCCTCGCCTCGTTCGCGGGAAAAAACCACTTCTTTGCCTGTGCTCGTTAAACATAACGCAAGCCGACTTCGTGAAGGCTACAACGCCTATCGCTCTGGCCTACAAAGCCAATGGAATTAGCTGGCCGAATTGCCTTAAGACCTGCTGGTTTGTTTTCCGTCGCCAACCATTGGGCTTCGCCCTCCCGGCACATTAAACGAATGTGCCTTGTAAAAAGCGACGGGCAGAAACAGGCTGATTTTATTGGCGGCTATATGCAGGGCATCTTTGAATTATGCGACTTTGCAAGCTTTCCCAGTTTGTTAGCCGGTGACAGCTGCCACTTCTTCGATCAGTCGCCTACGTGTTTTCAGCATGACTTCCCGCAGCCGAACCAAAACCACCGCAACGCAACGCAACGCAACGCAACGGCCAACTCTTCAGCGTCTCACAATGCTTTGTATGCGGAACGCTCTTACAAACGTCCGGGAAGCTCCTTTCATCAATCTGTTTCAAGCCTGGTAGCGCGAGTTAAATTTTTTCTTTCGCATAAACGCCATGACCTATTGCTGGGAAGTCGCTTCGCGACCGAGCTGTTCCCCGAGCTTCGAGGCTATCGTTATAAGCATCTGGAGGCACAGGCATAGAACGATATCAAGAGTTCCTCTTTTCCGATGACATCAGCAATATTCGGTAACGCGGGAAGGTTCGCACACAGTTTCTAGCCCCTTCCTACATCATTTCTTTCCCGTGCACTGATAGCGTTTCGGATTCTTGCGACTCGATCAGTTGAAACATGACAAGAGCCTCGTAATTTTTTATCTCTCTGCTCAAGGATGAGCTAAAAAGCAAAAGGATAAGCGCATGCTCAATCTGGTCAGTGAGTACCCGGATTTCGATCTGGAGAGCTTGCTCAACCAACCCGCATTTCTCCAGTTCGGGCACAACGGCGAAGGCATTCACGGCCACTGGAATGCCGCCAAAACCTGGAATAACAGCGCTCTGGATATTGTGTTTATCAATCGCCCCGCCGAAAACTATGAACGCGGGGTGCATCCCAATGAGTAAGCGCCCATGGATGTTCACATTAGGCTTTGCGCTGCTAGCTGCGTTGTTGGGGGGATGTGTCTCTCACGAGAGTAGATCATTACCTTACGACGCTTGGAGCCTCGATTTTTTTTCCCCTGACTATATGGAGGTCTGGATCGAAACGGCCGATGTAATTGATATCAAAAACCGAGTGTTCCGGGGTGCGGGTAGCGGAATTCCCGCGACTGGTTATCCCCGAGGACTAAGTAAAGGCATACCGGCGCACTTCAGGGGAGACGCAAAAGGTTGGTTTACAGATTCAATAGGAAAAGGTCGATATGTAACGGGGGCTGACCTGCCTCGCCTTGTCTATGTACGCTGGCAATCCACAGCAGAACCGCAGACCTACGAGGCTTACATCGAGATCCCCCAATCAGCGCGCAACACCATGCTTAAAGGTGAAGAAGCTTTTTGCGGGGCTTCTGGCAAATGGAAAACCGATTACCGAAAGTTTTTGACTGTCGGCTTGGCGCCAGGAGGGATCGCCAAGGTGTGGGTTGGAGGGCCCTGTCTTAAATCGACCGAGGTCACCCGAGTCCAAGGCACGATCAGTCCAAAAGGCCCATACAGTGGGCAGTCTGACGGCGCCTATTACCCCCTTCAGGAGGAGTCCAAAGCCTACATCGACAAATTCGGTATTCCCTATGGAAGTTGGTAAAGAGTACAAACACTTCCGGTGGTTAAACGCCGCCCGACTGCGGATGTCGTTGATATCAATGAGCAGGTGTTCCGGAGGGCGGGCAGCGGCATACCGGCTATGGGGTATCCACGCGCGCTGAGTAAAGGCGTACCGTCTGAGTTCAGAGGCAAACCAGCGGGATGGCGAGAAAATCCAGGAGGAAAGGGGCGGTATGTAAAGGGCGCTGATCTACCTCGATTGGTCTACGTACGTTGGCAGTCTATGGCCGAATCGCAAACCTACGAAGCCTGCTGATGGAGCGGGCGCTTGATCATCTGCAAGCGCAAGAGATGGCGGCGCATAGCGCCAAGGTGTTGCCAGTACTGAGCATCCCCACGCAAAGCGCGTGGGAATGCTTAAAGACCTACAGAAAACTCAATCAAGCATTCGGGCAAGGCACCGGTGCCCAGTCGCCCAGGTCCGGGTTTTTGCACATGCTGTTGACCTGAGTGGTGCCAGCGCTGGCGACCTGTTTGCTTTCAGCCTGTTTGGCTTGTGCGGTCTGCAGGGTTTTCTCGGTGGTGACCGCTTCTTTCGGCACGGTTGGCAGCACGGGTTTTTTCGCCGGTTTCACTGCTTTTTTGCTCTTGGTCGGGGTCACGGCTGGCGTGGTTTCGGCGCTCGCCACGGTGACCACGTCGGTGCGCTGCACGCCGACTTGCTGCAGGTCTTTTTCATAGGCCTGGGTGTAGTTGCTCAGGTCTTCGCTGGCTTTACCGTTAACCGCGACGATCAGGTCGTTGGACTCTTTGAGGCCCGCGACGATTTCTACCAGGCGCTTGCGGCCCTCGGTGTCGTTGACGGTCTTGGCCTTGCGGTCGGCGACCAGTTTGGTAAACGCGTTCTGGTAGCACTGCTGCGAAGTCTTGGCGTACGCAGTGCTGCGATCGATGTCGGCGGCGCTTTTGTTGACGTCGGTGGCGTAGGACGCGATGCGCTGGTTGTCATCGGCGATCTGCTTCTGGCGCTCGGTGTAGTAACCGGCCGCGCCGCCTGCCAGGGCACCGCCCGCTGCACCGATGGCGGCATTGCGGCCACGGTTCTCGGAATCGGTCAGGGCGCCCAGCAGTGCACCGCCGACAGCGCCGACGGCCGCGCCGGTGACGACCGACTTGGTCATGTTCGAATCAGTGGCACGCAGATGCTGCACCGGCTCGTAGCAGTTCGGGTAGTACTCGACCTTGGTGCTCGAGGCGACCTTGGAGGTCGGCGACGTGGCGCAACCGGTCAGTACGGTGCTGAAGCCGACGGCGATCAGCAGCAAATGACGCTTGGAAAGCGAAGCAACAGGTTTACGGGAGGAAAGCATAGGTGTGTTCTCTTTTAAGTTTGACTAGCTCAGCACGGCCCACCGCCGCCTGAGTCCCTTCCAAGCTCGCTGTACAACGAACGATCAAGACCGCTGAGCGTTCGATGCGAGCAATTCCTTCAATATCGCCGCCGGGTCGGCTCGTCGTTGCTGACGATAATCACCGACATGGCGAACGAATAACGTCGCGCGCGTGACCAGGCTCTTGCCCAGTACCGGCTTGCGATCCAACTCTTCCTTGATGCGTTGAAACTGCGCCTGGATCACGGCATCGGTATAGCGCGTGCCAGTTGCCAGGTTGTCGATGTAAATCGCCACTGCGCCGTCCAGCGCGCTGCGGCCGTTGGCGATGGCTGTGGCGAACAGCTTGGCGCTGGCCTCGTCCTTGGCGTCCACGGCCTGCTGGCGACTCTTCTGCAAATTGGTCAGGCGAATGTTGTAGTTGTTGACGGTTTCGGCCACCAGGGCCGCCGACTGGATCAGGTTGCCGGCCGCTTCCTCGCGCTGCTGGGCGATGAGCGAGACGTTGCGCTTGAGCTCTTCGTTGACCAGCCCCAACTCGGCTTGCAGGCGCGGGTCGATGCTGGCGGCGATGATGCTGTCCAGGCGTTTGGTCGGGTCCTGGGCGTCGTCGATGGCATCGGTCAGCGAAGCCAGCCGACCTTCTTTCTGCCATTGGGCAAACAGCTCCTTGTAGCGCGAACGTGGCGCCGACAACGCGCCAATCGCGACCCGGAACCCGGTGGTTTCGTTGTTTTGCTCGGTGCCGTCGGCGGCGAACAGCGGGTACTCACGGCGCATCCCGGTGAACAAGGTGCCCTCGCCTTCCAGGTAATTGCCGCCCTTGACCACGAAGCCACCGTAGGTGCCCTGACGGCGTCCGGCATGCACTAGCTGGAAGGACTCCTGGACCATCTCGGCGGCGTTGCCGATCACGTCGAACAGGCCGATGGGGTTTGGCAGTTTGGTGCCGATCGGCATCAGACGCGCTGCCTGGCCGGTGCCGCCGGCGACCTGATTGAAGACGGCCCAGTCCGCCAGTGGCCCGTCACTGTCGCTGCCTTCCAGACGACGGGGAAACAGGCGCCCTTCCAGGTCTTGACGGCTAATGGCTTGCCCGCCACGGGCCGCAAATTCCCATTCAACCTCGGTCGGCAACCGGACGAAACCCAGCCCGCCCTCTTCAGCCGAGGTGCCACGACCGCTCACCGGTAGAAGGTCCTTGTGGTATTTCATCAGCCAGGCGCTGTACACCGCCGAAAAGCGTTCGGCCTCGAATCGCGACAATTTCACTTTGGGCAAACGCCCGGCCATGCCTTGCGGCGCCTCGGCTTGCAACGCCTCGCAGGCCGGCGCCGGCTCGCCGCTGGCCAACGATTGCGCCTGGGCCATGACCTGGGCGTATTGGCGGGCAGTGACTTCGTATTTGCCGATGAAATAGAGCATCGGTTTGAGCGGCGTCTTGGCGTCAGTCTTGGGCATCAACGGCGTGATGGTCTTGCCCCAACCCTTGGGCAGATCCTTGAGGGTGAACTGGCCGTTGATAAAGTCCCGGCGGTAACCGGAGATGAACGACTGTTGATAACCGGCCTCGCCCTCACTGAATGGATAGCCGAGGCTGATCTCGCGGTCGTCCAGAGTGCCCTGGGCCAGAATGTAGACGTAGCGGAATACCATCTGCCCTTCGCACGGCAGCGGCAGGCTGACGTCATCGGGCAACGGCTTGGGGTTGTCCAGTTTGTCTGTGCTTTCATCAGCCCAGACCATGCTGGCCAGGCTCAGCGCCACGGCGGCGCCCAGTAACTTATACATCTCTGACTCCTTCAAACGCCTGGATACGCGCCACTCGCCAGCCACCACAGGCCGCTGCCACGGCGCTGACGCCGAGCACGGCCACCAGGGCCAACGCGTAGTGACGCGCCAGCAGATGGCTGGCGTACTCGCCTGGCATCTGCACAAATAAATGGTTCAGGCCCGATTGCGCCAGGCCATACAGCCCGGCACTCAACAGGGCGGCAAGGCCGGCGCTGTACAGCGCCTGCAACACCACAAACCAAAGCAACGCTGCCGTGGAAAACCCCAGCAGGCGCAACACTGACAACTCTCGGCGCTTGCGCTCCACTGCCGCCAACGCGCCGGCAAAAATCGCCGCGAACGCTCCCGCCAAGGCCAACCCGGCGATGATCCAGAACACGATCGACAGGTTGCGGCTCAGCGATTGCACCTGGGCGATGGTCTGAGCCTGGGTCGAGACCAGCAGGTTCTGCGCAGCGAAGTACTGACGCAGCGGCTCGACATCCTTGAGGCTGCGGGCATACAGGCGAAACGCCGGATACACCCGCTGCGCCAACACGCCTGCCGCATCTCCCGGCCAACCGAACGCTGGCACGGCGCGCCCGTCCCGGTAATCTTCAGCCGCTTCCAGTAACGTCAACGGCGCGAACAATCCGTCCCGGGCGAAGGCTTCCAGCGGCAGAACGTGCAGCACCTGGACGCGAGTGCGCTGCGCCTCACCACGACCGGCCACCTGCCGGCCGAAACTGGCCTGCAGCCAATCACCGGCCTTGGCCCCGAGCTTTTCCGCGGCGGTCTGGCTGAGCAGCACCTGATCCAACCCTTGGGGCACCGGCAGACTGCCGAGCAAGGGGTCGTTGGCAACGGTGGGGATCATTTCGACGGTTACCGTCGCAGCGTCAGCGGTCAGATCCGCCGTCGCGGCAATTTGCCGGGTGCGCGGCAAGGCGAAAGCCACGTCGCTGCGCTGGCTCAATTGTTCGATAAACGCGGCGCTGAACCGGCCGCCGCCCAAGGGGATGACTTCCCGGGTGGCCGGGTCGTTTTCCAAGCGCTCGGTCAAACTGCTGACCAGGCCGAATTTCAAGCCGAACAGCACCAACAGCGGTGCGACCACCGCCACCAACGCCAGAACCGAACAGGCCGACAGCCACGCATCGTTGCGGTAATCCTGCCAGGCAAGGGAAGCCACCAGCGCGCGCATCAGCAGGCCTCCCCGAGGGTGGCGGTGACACCGCCATCGACGTCGCGACGACAACTGATGCGCCGCACCTGCAAACCGCTGGCGCGGGCCAGCGACTCGTCGTGGGTGGCGACAACGCAGCACACGCCGTGTTCGCGGGCCTGGGTCACCAGTAACTGCATCACGCGTTCCGCGTTCAGCGGATCGAGGGCGGCGGTCGGTTCATCGGCCAGCAGCAGACGCGGTCCATGGGCCAGGGCGCGGGCGCAACTCACCCGTTGCCGTTGACCGACGGACAAGTCGCCCGGTTTTTTGCCCAGTTGCTCGGCGATATCCAATGCCCCGGCCAGGCGATCCACGCTGCCGTCGTCTTTCAAGCCGAGCAGTTTTCGCGACAGATCGATGTTGCCGCGCACGTCCAGAAAACCCAGCAGGCCACCGGTTTGCAGCACGTAGCCCAAGTGCCGGCGGCGCAGGTCCGCCAAGGCACTTTGAGCATCTGCACGCCACAGCCCGGTGATGTCCGTCCTGGTTTGGTCGGGCGCAAAATCGAACTGTCCGGCCTGATCCGGAGCCAGCACCAGCGCCAGCAAATCGAGCAACGTGCTTTTGCCGCACCCACTGGGACCGACCACCGCCAGTTGTTCACCGGCACGCAGTTGCAGCCGTGGAATCACCAGGCTGTAGCGCTGGCTGCCGGCGCCCCGGCTTTTGTGCACCGCGCTCATGTTCAGCATCACGGCAGCGTCGACAACGGAACGCGGTACAAGGCATCACCCGGTTCGGCATCGCCGAAACGCACCCAGTTGGCCAGGTCGTTGTGGAAGGTTTCGTAGAGGCGGATTTTCGAATCCAGCTCGTCGATAAAGTCTTCCTGCTCGGCCACACTCAGGGAAAGCCACAAGTCCTGAGTCATGCTCAACGACTTGCTGCGGTAGGGCAGCCCTTCCAGGTACTCACCCAGAACCCCGCCATCGGCCAGGTTGCCGCCCTTGCGCAACGCCGAAGGATCGCGGCTCATGTAGGCACTGGCGCTGGCGATTTCCTGGAAGAAATTCTTCGGCGAGGTCTGGGTCTTGCGGGCGGCATCGACGATCAGTTTCAGCGATTGCTGCAAGTCGTTGAGCTGCAATTTGGTCAGCATCACGCACACCTGAAACGCCGGCAGTGCCGAGTTGGTCAGGTCGCGGTCGGCGGTCCAGGCGCTGACCAGTTGCGGCGCCTGACTGGCGGCTTTACGCCCCAGGAAGTCCATGTGCATCGCGTAGCCGACGGCCGCCGATTTGTCGCTCAGACTCGGCGCGGCGCTCAGCAGCGGCACGGCTTGCGGCTTGTTGCTACGCACCTGATGCACCAGGTCGGCAAACACCGAACCGATCTCGTCCACCCGCTCACCGAACTTGCGCACATCGGCGCCCGGCACCGGAATGTACAGGTCGCCGATCTGCGGATTGGCATCGGCGGTCAGGGTGCGATATTGGCTTTGCGCACCACCGTGGGTTTTCTTGCCAGCATCGCTGAGCAGGTGCAAGGCGTAGATCTTGATCTGCTTGCCCAGCGCTGCCTGACGCACTTCGGCCTCGTTCATTTGCGTGGCGGCATACGGGTCGTTCTTGCGCAAGGCACCGGCATCGGTGACCAACAGGATCAAGCGCCCGCCATAACCGTGCCAGTCCATGCCCTCGACTGCTTCCATCACACCGGCAAACGCATCTTCGTTGAACGAATGGCTGGAAACCGTGGACGCCTTGACCTGCCGCGCCAGGTCCATGAAGCGCTGCGGGTCGCGGCCCTGCTCCAGGGTGATCAAGGTTTTGGCGACGTATTCCAGGCCCGGGGTTTTCTGGATACTGCTGCGAAACCCCACCAGTCCGAAGCTGACGCTGTCCTGCTCGCCGCGCCCGGCAATGCGGGTTTGCAGTTCGTGCACGACGTCGCGCACCTGATCGATGTAGGGCTGCATGGACACGGTGGTATCGACCACCAGCACCACGGCGGTGCGGAACGCGTCGGCGTTAGCGGTAGTGATTGGCGTGTTGCTGGCAGCGACCTTCGGAGCATTACCGGGGTCGATGGACGCCACGTTCAGCAACTGCACCGGCTGACCGTTTTCATCGAAGCTCTCGCGCGAATCGAAGATCGGCAACAGGTAAAACTGGTTCTGCGGCACCGCGCTGGCCGCCGGTTCCAGGGCCAGCACGCGTTGATTGTCTTCAGGGTTCTGCTGGGTCTTGAGCAGCAGGTTTTTGGCCGCCGACGGATCGGCCAGCAGCTTCTCCACGTCGCCGGGCTGACGCAGGAACATCACCGGCGCACGACCGGAGCGTTCGGTGAACTTGAGCACCAGGCTCTGCTTCCAGTCGCTGACCTGCGCGGCCGGCAACCAGCCGTCACTGCGCCCGTCGGTGGCGGCGCCGACCCGCAGCCACGGGCTGCCATCAACCTCTTTGCGTTGATAGACGTAAAGCACGGAAAACGCCGGCAAGGCCTTGTCAGGCGCGCCCCCCGCTTCGCTGGCGAGCTTCGCCCCCGGCTTGCTGAGCACCCGCTGGAACAAGGTTTTTTTGCCGGCCATCAGCAGCGGACGCTGACCGCCATCGACCTCCGTCGCCGCCACGGCTGGCTTCATCGATGGTGGCATGGCGGGCGCCGTATTGAGCGGGGGTGTAGAGGTCGTCGGTGCTGAAACCACCGGCGTCTTCACGTCGGCATCGACTTCAGCATCACTGCCCAACCACCAATAACCCATGCCGCCCAAGGCCAGCGCCACGGCCACCGCGACGGCAGCGAGTGCGAACACGGGGCCCTTTCGCTGCTCCGAGATCGAGGACTGCGGCGTCGGCTTGACGGTCGGCGGAACTGGCGCAGTTCGGGATTGAGGCTGCGCGGGGCCGCTGGGTATGTCGATGGACACCGGCGTCAATCCCGCCAGGTCATCGCCGGTCGATTTCAGCGACACCGGAATCGCCAACGGCTGAATCAAGGTCGCTTCAACTTCAACCGATGCCTTGGGCAGATTATCCAGCGCCTGTAACAGCGCTGCCGCGTCCGCAAAACGCTCCGCCGGATCCTTGGCCAACAGCTTGCGCAGCACGTCCTGATAACGACCGTGGTGCACCGGCAGCTCCGGCAACGGTTCGGTCAAATGCGCCAGGGCCGTGGAGAGCGCGTCGTTGCCGGTGTACGGCAGCTTGCCGACGAGGATTTCGTAAAGCACCACGCCCAGCGCATACAGGTCGGCCCGGCCGTCAATGTCCTGGCCGCGTGCCTGTTCCGGGCTCATGTAGCTGGGAGTACCGACGGCGAAACCGGCCTGGGTGAATTGGGTGCGGTCGTCCAGGGACTTGGCGATGCCGAAATCCGAGAGCACCGCCGTGCCATCGGCACGGAACAGAATGTTCGCCGGTTTGACGTCGCGATGCACCAGCCCCAGCCCATGGGCATAGCCCAGGGCCGAGGCGATCTGGCGGATGTAGATCAGGCCCTGCTCCGGCGTCAGGCCGGCGGCGATACGCTCCTTGAGCGTGCCGTTGGGCAGGTATTCCATGGCCATGTAATACAGCTCACCGACATTGCCGATGTCATGGATGGTGACCGTATGCGGGTGAGACAGGCGCGCCAGGGTTTTGCCTTCACGCAGGAAGCGCTCGCAGAAGCTCGGGTCGGCCGCCAGCGCGGCGGCCATGATCTTCAATGCCACCTTGCGTTCCAGCGAGCGCTGGGTCGCGAGGTAAACGCTGGCCATGGCGCCTTCGCCGATCTCATCGCCGATGTCGTAGCCGGGGATCAGAATGTTCACGGTGGGGTTCATGAAGGCACCTTCACGACGATGACGGTGATGTTGTCCGGAGCGCCGCGCATCAGGCCCAGGGACACCAGGCTGCTGGCGATCTCCCCAGGCTCGTCGTGGCTCAGCACCTCGCTGATTTCATGGTCCTCGACGGTCTTGTTCAACCCATCGCTGCACAGCAGGTAACTGTCGCCGGGCATCAACAGCAGCTCGACCATCGCCAGGTCCAGTTGCGCATCGACCCCGATGGCGCGGGTGACAATATTGGCCCGCGGATGCACTCGGGCTTCGGCTTCGCTGAGCAGGCCGCTGTCCTGCAAATCCTGAACGTAACTGTGGTCCCGCGAGATACCTTCAAGCAGGCCGTTGCGCAGGCGATACAAGCGGCTGTCACCCGCCCACAGGCACACCCCGCGCAAGTCACGCGTCGCCAACACCACCACCGTGCTACCCATCATGGTCACGCCGCGGTTGGCGGTTTCTTCACGCACGGCGGCGTTGACTCGCAGCAGATCGTTTTTCAGCGCCGCGACGTATTCATCCAGCGAACGGCCTAAGGCAATTCGGCGCAGGCTATCGACAATCAGACTGCTGACGTAGTCGCCCGCCGCGTGCCCGCCCATGCCATCGGCGACCACCCACAGGCCGTTTTCCGGCAGGTCCAGACAAGCGTCTTCATTAACCTGGCGAACCATGCCGACATGGCTCTTGCTTGCAGAATTGAAGGTTTTTCCAGCGGTTAGGCGCATCTACACAACACCTTCTTGGCCGAGCAAAAATTGCGCAAAATCGGCGGCGACAGGCAGGCCCTGACACCGCAATAAAGCGGGGGCGATACGCTCCGAACCTTGGCCCCACCACAGGCTTGTGCCTTCGCAGGCCTGTTCGGCAAGCGCGATCATTCGCGCCTTCGGGTCAGTGGCATCAAAGCGATGCAGGCCGGCAAAACGGCTGCTTGGCATGCGTGACAGGCACCCCGGGCTACCCAGCGTCTCCAACCCTGCACCGAAGGCTTCGAAGCTCGCCTCCACGCTCAACGTGCTCAACAGCAATTGCTCAACCTGTTCAAACCAGACATCCGGACCGCCCACCACCGACGCCGGATCAGCGTCGTGATCCAGCAGCACCGCGACGGTCAGCGGAAAATACCGGCCAACCCGATCGATGCTCGGCATCACCACCCCAACGGCGGCCTGCGGCCCACATACACCGGGCCCGACCATAAAGCGCCACAGCGGACTGACCAGATAGGCATCCAGCCAACGGTCCCCGAGGCTGGTCTGGCTGGCGAGCAGGCCCGCCGCCAGCCACGAATCCCAGGGGCCGATAAAACTCGGCGGCAAGCCTCGGCTGACAAAATCCCCGCGGCTGGCCAACTTTCCATAGAAGCCCGGCGTGTTCATCACCGCTCCGGCAAGCTGAAACCGCTGAGCACGCGGCTCTTGAACGGGTTGAAGGCGCTGTTGGCCCGCAGTTCATAAGAGGCGCTGGCACCGTCGACCCGCAGTCGCAGGTTGAAGCGATCCGGCGAATTGCCGGCCGTCAGATCCGATTGCTCCAGCAGACGGAACCAGGCCCAGGGCCCGTCCAGGGTGATCCCGGAACGACCGTTGGCCGAAGGCGGCATGATCGAGATCCGCACCACGCCGATGCTGCCGGGGTTGGGCCATTGCATGGAGGTCGGGCGGCTCGGGCCGTGGTCGTAGCTCAATTGCTGGCCATCGAGGTCAAGCAAAAACTGGCTGATGGTGGCGTCCATCGCCACTGGCTTGAGTTCGAAGCGCACCATCGGTTGGGTACCGCCGGAACGGAAAAACGCATCCCGGATGGTCGCTGCCCGCTGGAAGGTTTGCAGCACGCCCGGGGCGATACCGAGCTTCTGCGCGGCGCCCGGTTGCCAGCGCCAGGCCTGGGTCGAGGTATCCACGTACGGCTGCAGGTATTTGCGGAAGTAGTTGTCCATCACCCCGCCCACGCCGAAGAACTGGCCGAAGTCGTCCAGGGTCGCGTCCCGCGCACTGCCCGGCGACATCGGATAACGCCCGGCCAGGGACTGGCGGTAGATGTTCACCACTTCGCTGGTCCAGGCCGCGTTCAGTTGATTGCGTACCCCGCCCATCATGCTGTTGGTGGTGGAGTTGACCACCGACTTGACCAGGCCCTGTACCAGCGGCGGCTGACGTTCGGCGTTGAGGCTGACCCGTGTCGCGGCCGCTGCGGCCTGGTTCTTGGCTTCGCCGAGCAAGGCGTCGCCGCTGGCGCCGACCATGGCGCTGACCTGCACGTACAGGGCGTTCATGTCGGCCAGCAGGCCGTCGATGGCCGCTGGCTCGCCGTCGTTCTTGCTGACGATGCTGTTGAGCTCGGCAAAATGCGCGGTGATCGGATCGTCACTCGCCTCAGGTGTGTTTTGCGTCGCCTGCTCCTGGCCGAGCAAGGTGCCCAGGCGCTCCTTGAGCTTGTCGACCCCGCCTTCCACCGGCGCGCCCTTGGCGGCCAGCAGGCGATCTTCCTGTTGCAGGTCAGTGTCTTTCGCCACCGCCACCAGCAGTTTTTTCAACGGCGAGGTCGGACCGGAAATCACCCGCAACACATCCGCGGCCTGAGCCACGCTGGTGATCGGCACAAAGTCGATATCAGCCAGCAAGGCGTCCCACTGACGCTGGTAATCCTGGAAATACAGGCGGCGCACGTCGGCGGCCAGGCTGGCGACGTTCTGTTGTTCTGCCGGGTCGTGACCAAGCACCCACTGCTCCTCGGCCAGGGTGCCGGTCTGGTTCAGGCTGGTGAGTAAAAACCCTTGCCGATAACCCTTGGCCGTGAAGAAGCCGCTCAAGGGTTCGCCCAACGGCTTGCCACTCTTGCGCCTGAACACCAGCGCGGCATCGCGCCCGGCCGCTTCGTTGATACGAAAGTCCGGAATGCCGTCCGGCAGTTTCTGCCGCTTGACCCGGTCATAGACACGCTGGGCCACCGGCAGTTGTTGCAACTGTCGGCGCAGGTCGTCGATCAGGCGCGGGTCCAGACGTGCGGTGGGCGGATGGCGCTCGAACAGCGCCTGCAAGTGCTCCGCCAGGGCCAGACGCTGCTCGGCCGGCAAGTCGCGCGGCAGGCTGCGGTCCCAGTCCAGGGCGATCCACGCCTTGATGAAGTCGGCATCGTAATGCTCGCTGTCGGCGAGCATCAGGTAGGCCTTCAAGCCTTCATAAAGGAAGTCCGAATTGCCGCCGCCGTGCAGTTGTTCTTCGATGCGCGTGAGCAAGCGTGGCGCGAAGACCGCGATCAACAGCTTGCGATAGACGCTGGCGGACTCGGCTTCAAGCATGTCGCCCTGAAACAGGCCCAGGCCTTCGGCCCAGTTCGGCGCGTCACCGGCCAGGTGCTTCACCGCGTTGAGCAACGGCAATACGGCGAGCACGTCCCGCTGGGCCGGGCTGAGGTTTTGCACGGTCTGGCCCAGGGGCGCGACTTTCTGATCGACTTGCGCGATATACGCTTGGTTGGCGCGGTAGCTGACCCACCACAAGGTCCCGACCACCAGCACCAGAACCACGGTCGAGGCCAACACGCCCCGGGCAATCCACTTGCGCCGACGTTCGACTTTCGGGTTGACTCCCACCAGCCCACGCTCGGCAAAGGCCACGGCACTGAAGAGTTTTTCGATGAAGTAACTGCGCCCGGTGCCGTTCTGGCGCGCCAGATGTTGGCGGTCCAGGCTCATGCTCTCGGCCATGGAGCCGATCAGACGGTCAATCGGGCTGCCTTCCTGGGTGCCGCTGGTGAAATACACCCCGCGCAACAGCACCCGCTCTTCAAAGGCGTTGGGTTTGAATACGCCCTCAAGGAAGCTTTGCAGGCAATCCTTCAACGCGCTGAACTGCTGCGGAAAGCCGTAGATCAGATCGCGCCGCGCCGGGTCGCGTTCCTGTTGCAAACGCTCCACCAAACGATCGTTGAGGCGCTGCTCGAGGCCGGCGAATTCGCTTTTCAGATGGGCCAGCGGGCTGTCATTGCCTTTACCGTCGTCCAGGGCAAAGGTCATGCCCCAGACCTGAGTCCGCTCTTCCTTGCTCAGGGTATCGAAATACTCCATGAACCCCGGCACCAGATCGAGCTTGGTCAGCATCAGGTAAATCGGAAAACGCACGCCCAGTTGCGTGTACAGCTCCTGGATACGCTGGCGGATCGCGGCGGCATGGGCGGCGCGCTCGGCATCGCTGCCCAGCAGCAGGTCGGAGAGGCTGATGGCGATGAACGCACCGTCAATCGGGCGCCGGGCCCGCTGTTTTTTCAACAGGCCGAGAAAACCCAGCCACGCGGCTTTATCCACCGTCGCGTCGCTGTCCTGGGTGGTGTAGCGCCCGGCGGTGTCGAGCAGCACGGCCTGATCGGTAAACCACCAATCGCAATTGCGCGTGCCACCGACGCCGCGTACCGCCCCGGCGCCCAACTGCGCCGCCAACGGAAAATGCAGCCCGGAATTGACCAGCGCCGTGGTCTTGCCCGAACCCGGCGGGCCGATGATGACGTACCACGGGAGTTCGTAGAGATTGCGGCGCTCGTCACCACCCAGCTTGGCTTTCTTCAACAGCACCAGGGCTTCGTCCATGCGCTGGCGCAGGGTTTCAAGCTCTTCGGCCGTGGCAATGCTGGTCGGGTCCGGCGGGGTTTGCGCCGCCAGGCTGCGCATCACTTCGGCGGCCTGACGGCGGGCCTGGATGATGTGAAACACCCGGTAGGCAATCCACACCGCGAACACCAGAACGATCAGCGCCCAGCGCCGACCTTCGGGCACCAGGAATTCGAACAGCGGCCCGACAAACCAGATGATCAGGCTCAGGGCGATCAGCCCCAGCAGCGGGATGACCCAGCGGATGATAAAACTGAAAAACGCCTTCACTCGACCCCCTCCGCCAATACTGTGATTTCGACCCGACGATTGCGTGCGCGGCCCTCTGTTGTAGCGTTCGAGGCCAGCGGCTCGGTGTCGCTACGGCCTTCGGCGCTGAAACGCTCAGGCTGGCCGGTCTTGGCCGAGAGGATTTGCTGCACCGAAGCGGCCCGGGCCTCGGACAAGGCCCAGTTCGAAGGAAACCGCAGGGTGGCAATCGGGCGATTGTCGCTGTGGCCGGTCACCCGGACCTGACCCTTGACCTTGCGAATGGCATCGGCGATGCGCAGCATCAGCGGCTGGAAATTGTCGACGACGCTGGCGCTGCCCGAGGCGAACAGTTCATCGCCACGGATGGTCACCACTGAACGGTCAACGGCATCTTCCACGGCCACCCGACCGGCCTTGATTTCATCGGCCAGGAAGCCTGCCAGACGCGGGCGCTCGATCAGTTTCGGTTGCACCACCGGACGGTCGATGGCCTGCACCGGGATTTCGCCCAGGGCATGGATGTTCTTGAACACCGGTTCAGCATCGGAAGCCAGTTTCAAGCGCAGGCCGAACAGCAGCGCCAGCAGCAACGCCACGCCGATGACCACGGCGATCCATGGCGGCATGAATTGCGCCAGCCGATCGCGGGCCACGGTGACGCCGCGCCAATGGGGCGAGAGTTCACGCTCGTAATCGCCACGGGCGCTGCGGATGACCGCACTGGTGCGCTCACGCAAGGCTTCCAGTTGGCTGCGACCGTCGTTCATGACCCGATAGCGCCCTTCGAAACCCAGGCACATGCACAGGTACAACAGCTCCAGCAGGTACAAACGTTCGCGGGGGCTTTGCAGACAATGTTCCAATAGCTGGAACACCTTCTCGCCGCCCCAGGCTTCGTTGTGCACGGTGATCAGCAGGCTCTGTTTACCCCAGTCGCTGGTGCCGCCCCACGGCGTACTTAACACCGCTTCATCCAGGGCGGTGCACAAGGCGTAACGGGCCAGCAACACATCGTTGCGCACCACGCCGGCGGCCTCGGCGCGCTCCTCGAACTGGCGCAGGTAGGCCAACAATTGCGCCCGCAGGCTCGCCGGCGCCGGATGGGCGATGGTGTTGCGCAAGCGGGTCAGCAGAGCCAGCAGCGGGCCAGCGGCGCTCTCCAGGGGGTTGAGACCTTCGGCTTTGTCGCTCAAGAGCGGCGCAGCCGGCATCGAAAGCGGCGCGGGCTGGGCGCGGCCAGCCGCCGGGCGGACCGGGTCGGCGCCACGACCACCGGGGGTCGGCATGAACTGGGTACGATCATCATTGTTCATCGCGGTTTATCCTCGGATCGCCCAGAAAGCCAGGTTCAACCCCGGGAACTGCCCCGCGATGTGGAACGCAAAACCGCCGGAGTTGGCCAGTTGCTGCCAATGCTCGCTGCCCCGGTCCAATTCGTAATAGGTGGAGCCGGCGTGGTAAGGAAGTTGCCGTGGTGCCACCGGCAGCGGCAGTAGGCCGATGCCCGGCAATTGCAGGTTGACTAGGTTGCGGATGTGCTCCACCGAGCCGACCTTGCTCTGTTGGCCGAAGTGGCCGCGCAGGGTTTCGGCGGGCACGTCGGCGCGCACCACCAGGATGAAGCTGGCGCTGTCGAGCAGGGTCTTGTCGGCCAACATCGCGACATGGACGCCGTAGGCTTTTTCGACAATCGGAATCGGCGTGGCCTTGCTGTCGATCAACATCGAGAGCGCTTCACGCAAGGCTTGCACCACCGGCGCAAAACTCAGCGCCAGGTTATCGTGCTGGTACTGCGGGTATTCCTGCGGTCGCCTCCCGGAAGCGGTAAAGGTCGAGAACTCACCGGCCAGGCTCACCAGTTCGCTGTAGAACCGCTCGGGGTGCAACGGACTCAACTGGCTCAAGTGCTGGATCAACGGCTGAGCGCGGTTGACCAGTTGCAGCAGCATGAAGTCGGCAATTTCCGAGGCACCGCCGGCACCGGACGCCACCACCCGCCCGGCGAGGGCTTCGCCTCGTTGGTGCAACAGGCCCAGCAGTTCGCTGCGAAACGCGGCCAGCGGTTTGGAGGCGGAAACATCCAGCAACGGCGGAACGTAAGTGTCGTCGAGCACCAGGGCGCGGTCGGCGCGTTTCTCCTTGATTCGCACCAGGCCGATGGCGGCGTAGTCGCTGATGCCATCTTCGGCTATCAACAATCGCAGCGCCCTCGAACCCACGGCCACCGGCGCACGGTTTTCGAACGGTGCGTTGTCGTCCCGTACTTCGCGCACCTGGCTCACGTAGCGCGCAGCGCCCAGGGTTTCGCCGTCATCAACGGTGTCCCGGGCACCGGCGCGCTTGAGCGGCAAGGCCAGGTACACCAAACCATCGCGCAGGTTGTCGTCGACATTCAGCGGGCTCGGCGCCAGGTCATCCTGGGGAATGTTAAATGGCGTGCCGTCCGGCAACAGGCCCCGCGCCGAGATGATGGCCAGTTTGCCCTGGGCCAACAGCCCCTGATCGATCAGCAATTCGGAAAAACCCCAGGCGCCGGCCGACAACGGGCGGCTTCGGGCATCGATGAGGTTTTCAAGGTAACGGTCATGCTGTTGGAAATGCTGCGTTCCAATGAACATGCCTTCTGACCAGACCACGCGATTGTTCCAGGACATGGGAGCTCCGATTGCTTATTGGGCAGGGCTGGATGGGGGAACCACGATGGCGCTGCGCACGGCGCGCGCATCGAGGCTGATCTGGTATTCGGTGTACTGGCGCGGCGGGACATTCATCACCGTGCGCCACTGCGCCTGATCCAGTTCGCGATACCCCACCAGCACACCGATGTGGCGGGTGGCCGGGTCGAGGTCGCGTTGCAGGCTCAATTGCTGGCCGGGCTGGACCAGCACTTCGTCCTGGTCGATCAGATCTGCGCCGAGCGTTGCCTGGGCCCGTTCGGCCAGGGCGAAATAATCGGAACGGCCGAAGGTGGCAGCATTTTTCAGTTCGAAAATGCGCACCCGGACCGGGGCCGGTTGGCCGGTGGTGCCGGGGTTGAGGCCGGCGATGGCGTGGAAGTGCAACTCGACGGCGGCGGTGTCGGCCTCGGCCTCAGCGGCCTCGGGTTTGACCGTATCCTTTGCGCACGCGGCCAGCAGAAGCGCGGTGGCAACTGCGAATAAAAACCTGGGAATCATCCTGCGTCCTCAATGACGTTTCAGCTATCCGTTGTTCCGTTTTTTGCTATGAATGGCGTTGTAAGGCGGCGCTCAGCCGCGACGCTGCCTCGTACTGTGTTCTTCGTAGGCGCGGCTGAACTCCCGACCGAACAGGTCCTGGAAATCCTCTTGGGCCTCACGGGAAATATTGCTGTAGAGCTCGGTGAACTGTTGCCAGTACTGGGCCTGTCGCGAGCCATTGAAAATGCTCGACAGGCCACCGGGCTTGCCCATGCGCTCTTCCAGTTGCGCCGGCTCGAAGCGCGCCAGCAGGTGCTTGATCGCCGCTTCCACACCGGCCATCACTGCCAATTGGTGGGCACGCAAGTCATCGAAGCTGTCGCGCACCGCCAGGTCCGGCGCCATGAACGCCTGATTGCTGTGGCGCAACAGCAACAGCAATGCTTCATCGACATTGGGAGCGAATTTCAGCGGGTTGTTTTCCACCGGTTGAATCATCGTCTGCTGAATGCGGAACTCGCCCTTGAGACTGCTGCGGGCGCGCAAGACATCGATCAGGCCTTCGACCATCAGCCGATAACTGCGGCCGATGCTTTCCATCTGCGCTTCGGCCTGGGCCTTGTCCAGGCGCAACTGATCCAGCCCGGCTCCACGCAGGAAGGCTTGCAACAGGTCGGGTTGAGAATTATTGGCCGGGCTGACCGGATTGACCGGGCTCTCGACGATGGCCGCGGGCGGTTCGCGCAAGGGTGCTGGCTCGATCGGTGCGCTGACTTGAGGCAGGAGGGGCGGCGTGACCTCTGCAACAGGCAAGGGAGCAACCGTCACCGGCGCAGGCTTGTCGCTGAACAGGTCCCAATCTTCCGGAATCACCGGCGTTGACGTCAGCGGCGCAGTCTCGATCACAGGCGTTGGGTGGGTAATCGGAGTCGGTGGGCGGAAGTCGTGCTGCTCGGCCGGGACATGGTCGGGCTGGGTGGCCGGCGGGACGGTGGTCGGTGCCAGAAAGTCGAACAGGTCCGGCATCGTGTCCATGGCCGATACGCCCTGAAAATGTGCAGGTGGTGTCATGGGCAACGACGTCGGAGTAGTCGCGAAGGCGCCCTGACGCCCCATCAGGGCCTCGAAGCTGTTGGACGAATCGGCGAAAGGGTTGCTGTCAGTCACCGGCAGACTGAAATCGATGCGCGCCTGGATTTCGTAATCACCGATGCGAATAACTTCGCCATCTTGCAATGGCTCGCTGTTTCCCTTGCGCAAACGAATACCGGCCTTAACCAATTCCACACCATTAGTGCTGTTATCGGTTAAGTAATAGCGGCCATCTTTGTATTGAATAACGCAATGTTTGCCGGAAACCAAACGCTCAGGGTCGGGCAATATCCAGTCATTATCAGAATTACGGCCAATCGCCATCACTCCCTGATTCATAGATTTTTCAGAGCACTGACCAGGGGTAATTTTGTGATAACTAGTGATAGTCAAACACAGCGACATCTTGCCTCCTTGCTAAACACTTTGCGCGCGGGCGAGTGAGGGCTCTACGCCCGTGCTACTCGCCGACAACCCTTGCAAACAACCTGGAAAACGGCCTTTTTACCAGCATGATTGCTGATCTTAACCGGCTTACGTGACAAAAAACCTGCATCAGTGCCTACCTCGACCTATCGGTCGCGCGGGTTGTTAAGCACCTCACATCTGTCACACAGAGGAAATAGCTTACCTTGACAAGCCATAAGTACTACACCAAAAATGCACAACTTCTTGAATATACATGATGGCACTTTAAGATCACCAAGCATCTAAAGGGCCATTACACGCAAGGAACATGTGAAGTTCCACCTGGAACTAACATGTGAACTGCCCGACTCTCGAGCGGGCGATATGGAGATCAAATTCAGTGGAAGTGCCTTTGTTGCTCGCCGCCGTTTCCGCGACTTCGCCTTGTGGCGAAGATCTGGAATATGACGCGGATTTTTTGCACCTGGAACGCGATTCCCTAGGCAAGCCCGAGCGCAGCATGGGCGATTCGATATTGCCTGCCGAACCTCCTGAATGGCGCAGCATCCAGCAGCGAAGCCTGGAGATGTTGCAACGCAGCAAAGACCTGCGTATCACCCATTTCCTTTTGCAAAGCTCCCTTGCCCTCGAAGGCGTCACCGGTCTGGCCCGCGTCCTGACACTGATCAGCGAGTTGCTCAAGCAATACTGGGCCGACCTGCATCCGCGCCTCGATGCCGAAGACGACAACGACCCCACCGTGCGCATCAATGCCCTCGCCGGCCTGACGTCCGATGCCACCATTCGCCTGCTGCGCGAAAGCATCCTGGCCCGCTCGCGTACCTTTGGCCCTGTCAGCCTGCGCGCCGCCGCCAACGCCAGCGGCCTGCAAAGCTTCCCTGACGAAAACCTCGGCGCCGAGCAGCTCGCCGGGGCGTTCCTCGACAGCGATCCCGAACAGTTGGAAATCACCCGCGCTGCTTTGCACGAGGCTCGCAGCGTCGCCGAGGCCATCGAGCAACAGGTCAGCGAACAAATCGGTTCCGCCCAGGGCGTTGACCTTGGTCCATTGAAGCAACCGCTCAAGATGGCCTTGCAGATCCTCGGCCAGTTCGCCCCCCAGAGCGGCGACAGCCCCCTGCCCGATACCCTCGACGACGACAGCGCCGCGCCGGTTGAATACGCCACCGCACCGAGCGCACCGCGCAGTACCGGCACTGGCGAGATCAACAACCGCGACGACGTGCTGCGCAGCCTGGACCGGATTCTTGCGTACTACACCCGTCATGAGCCTTCCAGCCCGCTGCCGGTGCTGTTGAACCGGGCGAAGAATCTGGTGCACGCCGACTTTGCGGCCATCGTGCGCAATCTGATTCCCGACGGCATGAGTCAATTTGAAAATCTGCGCGGACCAGACAGCGAATAAAAGCGAACGGATCACGCAGTCACGTCACCGGTCCCATCGGTGACGCCAACACCGTCGCTTAAGCGACCAGGAGCAGCAACGTGGCGAAGCAAAGTTCTCAGAAATTCATCGCGCGCAACCGCGCGCCTCGAGTGCAGATCGAGTACGACGTCGAGCTCTACGGCGCCGAGAAAAAGGTCCAGTTGCCTTTCGTCATGGGCGTCATGGCAGACCTCGCCGGCAAGCCCGCCGAGCCGCTGGCGCCTGTGGCCGATCGCAAGTTCCTCGAAGTGGATGTCGACAACTTCGACTCGCGTCTCAAGGCCATGCAGCCACGCGTCGCGTTCCACGTGCCCAACGAGCTGACCGGCGAAGGCAACCTGAGCCTGGACATCACCTTTGAAAGCATGGACGACTTCAGCCCTGCCGCCGTGGCGCGCAAGGTCGACTCGCTGAACAAGCTGCTCGAAGCACGCACCCAGCTCGCCAACCTGCTGACTTACATGGACGGCAAGATTGGCGCCGAAGAAATCATCATGAAGGCCATCAAGGATCCGGCGCTGCTCCAGGCGCTTGCCAGTGCGCCGAAGCCAGCCGAGCCTCAGGCTTAATCAGGACGAATGATCATGACCGATTCAGTACGTGCAGACGCTCAGACACTGAGCACCACCGAAGAAGCCAGCGAGTTCGCCTCCCTGCTGCTGCAAGAATTCAAACCCAAGACCGACCGTGCCCGCGAAGCCGTCGAGACCGCCGTGCGCACCCTGGCCGAACAGGCCCTGGCGCAGACCGACCTGGTGTCCAACGACGCGATCAAGTCGATCGAGTCGATCATTGCCGCCATCGACGCCAAGCTCACCGCTCAGGTCAATCAGGTCATTCACCACCCCGACTTCCAGCAACTGGAAAGCGCCTGGCGTGGCCTGCATTACCTGGTCAACAACACCGAGAGCGACGAGCAGCTCAAGATCCGCGTGCTCAACATCTCCAAGAATGATCTGCACAAGACCCTGAAGAAATTCAAGGGCACCGCGTGGGACCAGAGCCCGATCTTCAAGAAGATGTACGAGGAAGAATACGGCCAGTTCGGCGGCGAACCTTACGGTTGCCTGGTGGGCGATTACTACTTCGACCAGTCGCCTCCAGACGTGGAACTGTTGGGCGAACTGTCGAAAGTCTGCGCCGCCATGCACGCCCCATTCATCGCCGCCGCCTCGCCGACCGTGATGGGCATGGGCTCATGGCAGGAACTGTCGAACCCGCGCGACCTGACCAAAATCTTCACCACCCCGGAATACGCCGGCTGGCGCTCGCTGCGCGAATCGGAAGACTCGCGCTACATCGGCCTGACCATGCCGCGCTTCCTCGCGCGTCTGCCGTATGGCGCCAAGACCGATCCGGTGGAGGCCTTCGCCTTCGAAGAAAGCACCGACGGTGCCGACAGCTCCAAGTACACCTGGGCCAACGCCGCTTACGCGATGGCGGTGAACATCAACCGCTCGTTCAAACACTTCGGCTGGTGCTCGCGCATTCGTGGCGTGGAGTCTGGCGGTGAAGTGGAAAACCTGCCGGCGCACACCTTCCCGACTGACGATGGTGGCGTGGACATGAAATGCCCGACCGAAATCGCCATTTCGGACCGCCGTGAAGCGGAGCTGGCGAAGAACGGTTTCATGCCGCTGCTGCACAAGAAAAACACCGACTTCGCCGCGTTCATCGGCGCCCAGTCGTTGCAGAAACCGGCCGAGTACGACGACCCGGACGCCACCGCCAACGCCAACCTGGCCGCGCGCCTGCCGTACCTGTTCGCCACCTGCCGTTTCGCTCATTACTTGAAGTGCATCGTGCGCGACAAGATCGGCTCCTTCAAAGAGAAGGACGAAATGCAGCGCTGGTTGCAGGACTGGATCCTCAACTACGTCGACGGTGATCCGGCGCACTCCACCGAAACCACCAAGGCTCAGCATCCATTGGCTGCGGCCGAAGTGATCGTCGAGGATGTGGAAGGCAACCCGGGGTACTACAACTCCAGGTTCTACCTGCGCCCGCACTATCAGCTCGAAGGCCTGACCGTGTCGCTGCGCCTGGTATCCAAGCTGCCTTCGGCCAAAGGCGCATAAAAGACTGCAGCGGCACGCTTGTGTGGGAGCCGGGCTTGCCCGCGATGGCATCAACGCGGTTCTGCTGAAAAACCGCAGTGCCTGCATCGCGGGCAAGCCCGGCTCCCACAGGTTCTGTGCCTTGACTGGCATTGGACCAGGCTCGAGAAAGCGTGATTCTGCAGTAGCTTTGAACAGATTTCGCAAGGTCGGCGTCAACCAAACAATGTGGTAGAGACCACACAGGGAGAAAACATGGCTGTTGATATTTTCATCAAGATCGGCGACATCAAGGGCGAGTCCATGGACAAGGCCCACAAGGACGAAATCGACGTCTTGAACTGGAGCTGGGGCATGGCTCAGTCCGGCAACATGCACGTGGGCAGCGGCGGCGGTGCCGGCAAGGTGAATATCCAGGACCTGTCGCTGACCAAATACGTCGACAAGGCCACACCGAACCTGATGATGCACTGCGCCAGCGGCAAGCACATCGACAAGGTCAAGCTGACCGTGCGCAAGGCCGGCGGCGAAAGCCAGGTCGAGTACATGATCATCAACCTGGAAGAAGTACTGATCACTTCCCTGAGCACCGGCGGCTCGGGTAGCGATGATCGCCTGACCGAAAACGTCACCCTGAACTTTGCCCAGGTGATGGTCGACTACCAGCCGCAGAAAGCCGACGGCACCAAGGACGGCGGCCCGATCAAGTTCGGCTGGAATATCCGTTCCAACACCAAGCGTTGATGCGAAGCCCCCTGGCGCCGCGCGCCGGGGGTTTTGGTGCTTGCTCGAATTTCGACCATCCCCTTTTCGGTATCTGAGTCATGGCCAAGCCTTCGTTTATTAATTTGTGGAAAGCGTATTCCGATCTGCTGGTTACTCATCCTGACGCAAAGCCTTGCGACGGTCCGTGGGCAAACCAGTGCGCTATCCGTATGAGCATGACGCTCAATGCGGAGCGGACCATCAAGATCAACAAATCTACCTATACCGAACCCAAATGTGCGCATGAACATGCCAGGGGAGCCGAGTCGCTGGCGAACTGGTTATGGAAGCATCATCTGGGGCGGCCACTGATTCTCGGTGGAAGTGCCGAAGAACGCCGCAAGTTGAAAGACAAGACCGGGCTCATCTTCTTCAAGGACTGTTTCCGGCAGCCTGGGGAAGCTGCAGAAAATCGCACGGGCGACCATATCGACCTTTGGAATCGCGGTTTTACCATCGGCCGTTACAGCGACCTTACCTACCAATCCAGAGCCATCTGGTTCTGGGAGCTCACATGATCAAATCCAGCCGAAACCTGGCGGCATTGTGCTGCGTGTTGCCGAGCCTGTGGGCGTGTGCCAGCCAGGAAACTACTCCAGCTTCCGTGGATCAAGTCGTCATCTTGGGCGGACAACGATTGATGCTGGAGAACGATCAGCAGCAATGCGTGTTGCGTAAACCGGATCAGAGCGTGCTGCCCCTCGAAATGCCATGGCCTTGCCAATTTGCTGTCGACCGACAGGGCAAACCTCACGTCGAATCCTTCAACAACGTACCGATCGTGATCGTGCTGCATGTGAACGTTGACCCAGCGAACAGTCGTGAATGCCGGTCCGAGTACCGCGCCATTCGTCAAATCAACGGCCAGCTCGAACCTTCGATCGTCGCACCCAGTGCCAGTTGCTTGCGCGGTGCAGGCGATCAGAAAGACTACACAGCGCTTTTCACTTGGTAAGCGACTTCACATGCATTCGCCCACGACTTTGCGTATCACTCATGACAGGTTGGCTTTGAGGGTTGAAATGACTAAGCGAACCCTGTTGATTCTGCTCTCTAGCGGCCTCCTGTTGAGCGCCAATGCCTGGGCCGAACAAAAGCAACTCGCGGCACCCAGCAATCAAGTCATTTTTGCCGGACAAACACTGACCCTGGAAAACCACGATCAGCAATGCGCCTTGCGCAAACAGGACCAAAGCCTCTTGAATCTAGACATGCCGTGGCCTTGTTTTCTGAGTGTCGACCGAAAAGGTCAGCCACGGGTCGAAATCTTCAACAACGCCCAAATCATTATCGTGGAGCACTCCACACCCAAACCCGCTCCGAGCCATGATTGTGACGCTCGGTATCAGGCAATCCGCCAAATCAAAGACCAACCCATGGAAGTGTCGAAAGTCGCTCATAGTGCTGGCTGCATGACCGGCGTCATGGACCAGAAAAATTTCGTGGCGCATTTCTCGTGGTAACCGAAATCGCCACCCGCGATCGCCTGCAACCGTCCCTGCTGGACCGGTTGACCGACGACGACCCGAGCAACCTCAAGGAAAGCGCCGACAAGCGCGTGCTCTCTCTGACCCAACTGAAAGCCTCGGTGCTGCGGGACCTGGCGTGGTTGCTCAACACCACTTCATTGCTCAGCGCCGATGCGACGTTGCACACCCCGGCCGGCACTTCGGTCATCAATTTCGGGCTGCCAGCCCTGGCCGGCAACAGTGCGTCGAATGTCGATATCGCGGCGCTTGAAGCGTTGATCCACCAGGCCATCGCCACATTCGAACCGCGGATTCTGCGTAACACCTTGCGCGTGCGGGCCCGGGCATCCGCCGAGATGAACCACAACGCCCTGAGTTTCGAGATCGAAGGCGATCTCTGGGCCCAGCCAGTGCCACTGCGCCTGATGTTGCAAACCGACCTGGACCTGGAATCCGGTCATGTGCGGGTGGTCAACGCCGAACAGCGGAGACGCTCATGAACCCCCGCCTGCTGGAACTGTACAACCAGGAATTGCACCACGTTCGCGAAAGCGCCGCGGAGTTCGCCCAGGAATACCCGAAAATCGCCAGTCGGCTGACGTTGTCCGGTATGGACTGCGCCGACCCTTACGTGGAGCGCTTGCTGGAAGGGTTCGCCTATCTGACGGCGCGGGTCCAGCTCAAGCTCGACGCCGAATACCCGACCTTCACTCACAACCTGCTGGAAATCGCTTACCCCCATTACCTGGCGCCGACACCGTCGATGACCGTTGTGCAGTTGCAGGCCGACCCCGATGAGGGTTCGCTGAGCAGCGGCTTCCCGCTGCCCCGGGACATAGTCCTGCGCGCCGCCCTGGGCCGCGAAAGCCAAACCTGCTGCGAGTACCGCACCGCCCATGCAGTGACGTTGTGGCCGTTGCAGGTCAGCCAGGCCGAGTACTTCGGCAACCCGTCCGCCGTGCTCGGGCGTCTGGCCGCCAGCGAACCCAAGGCCAAGGCCGGTCTGCGTCTGACCCTGCGCACCGGTGCCGAACTGCCATTCAACAGCCTGGCCCTGGAGAACCTGCCGCTGTACCTCAGCGGCGCAGACGAGCAGCCCTTCCGCCTCTACGAACAACTGCTGGGCAACGCCTGCGCCGTGTTCGCCCGGCAGCCCGGCAGCGATTGGGTGGAACGCCTGCCGCAGGACGCACTGCGCTCCCAGGGATTGGACGATACCGACGCCGCGCTGCCAGTGGTCTCGCGGGCCTTCCAGGGCTATCGCCTGTTGCAGGAATACTTCGCCCTGCCCCAGCGTTTTCTGTTTGTCGACTTCACCCAATTGAGCCGTGCGGTCAAACGCTGCGACGGCCAGGAACTGGAATTGATCGTGCTGTTCGACCGTCACGATCCGAGCCTGGAAGGCAGTGTCGGTGCCGCACAGTTCCTGCCGTTCTGTACTCCGGCAATCAACTTGTTTCCCAAGCGCCTGGATCGCATCCACTTGTCGGAACGGGTCAATGAACACCATGTGATCGCCGACCGTACCCGGCCGATGGATTTTGAGATTCATTCCCTGACCACTCTCACCGGTCATGGCACCGGGTCGGAGCAGCCTTTTTTGCCGTTCTATGCGGTACGCGATCCGTCTCGCTACGGTCGCGATCAGGCCTGGTACACGGTGCGGCGCGAACCCCGCGTACTGTCCAGCGGCCAGCGACGCAACGGCCCGCGCTCGACTTACATCGGCAGCGAAACCTTCGTCAGCCTGGTGGACGGCCAACAGGCGCCTTATCGCCACGACCTGCGCCAACTGGGCGTAACAGCGTTGTGCACCAACCGCGACCTGCCGCTGTTCATGAGCGTGGGCAACAGCAAGACCGACTTCACCCTGGCCGACAGCGCACCTGTAGCGGCGGTGCGCTGCGTGGCAGGCCCGAGCCGCCCACGCGCCAGCCATGCCCACGACGCCAAGGCCTGGCGGTTGATCAGCCAGCTTTCGCTGAACTACTTGTCCCTCAGCGAACAAGGCCAGGGCGCCGCCGCCCTGCGCGAACTGCTGCGCCTGTATGGCGACAGCAACGATGCGGCGTTGCAATTGCAGATCGAAGGCCTGCGCGAAGTCAGCAGCAAGGCCTGCACACGACGCCTGCCAATGCCGGGCCCGATCGTGTTTGGTCGTGGCCTGGAGATCACCCTGGAATTCGATGAAAACGCGTTTCGCGGTACTGGGGTTTTCTTGCTCGGTGCAGTGTTCGAGCGCTTCCTGGCACGCTACGTGTCGATCAACAGTTTTACCGAGACGGTGATCCGTACCACCGAACGCGGCGAGATCATGCGATGGAAAGCCAAACCCGGACGCCGTCCGACCCTGTGAGTACCCTGGACGCGATGCACCAGGAGCCCTGGGAATACGACTTCTTCCAGGCATTGCGGCGTATCGAATGCGAATCGCCTGAACTGCCGCGCCTTGGCCATTCGTTGCGCCTGGCCGATGATCCGCTGCGCCTTGGGCAACAGGCCGATTGCACCTTCGCCCCGGCGACCCTGGCGTCGGTTCAGCCGGGTGTCGACGGTTCGCCGGCGCGTCTGGAGCAGTTCTTTTTCGGCCTCGGCGGCCCCAACGGCCCGTTGCCGCTGCACATCACCGAATATGTGCGCGAACGCCAGCGCAACAACGCCGACAGCACCAGCAAACGCTTCCTGGATGTGTTCCATCACCGCCTGCTGAGCCTGTTTTATCGGGCCTGGGCCGAAGCACGGCCGACGGTCAGCCATGACCGCCCGGACGATGACTACTGGTCGGCACGCCTGGCAGCACTGAGCGGCCGGGGCATGCCGAGCCTGCTCAAACAAGGGCTGATCCCCGACACGGCGAAGTTGCACTACAGCGGCCATCTGTCGGCACAAACCCGCTACCCGGACGGTTTGAAGGCCATTCTCAGCGAGTACTTCGGCCTGCCAGTGGAGATCGAAGAGTACGTCGGCCAATGGCTGGAGCTGCCGGAACGCAGCCGCGTGGGTGTCAGCGCCCATCAATTGGGCATGGATTTTTGCCTGGGTCGTTATGTCTGGGATCGCCAGCACAAATTCCGCATTCGCCTCGGGCCACTCAAGCTGGATAACTACATGGGCATGTTGCCCGGCAGCCAACCCTTCAACGAGCTGGTGGCCTGGGTCGCCGAATACCTGGGCCATGAACTGGACTGGGACTTGAACCTGATCCTGGAACAGCCAGAAGTACCGGCGCTGCAACTCAATGGTCGCTTCCGCCTGGGGTTCAATACCTGGCTGGGCCGGCCCGAAACAGATGCCAAGGATTTAATACTGGCCAGGCATTACGCCGAGCAGGCCAACACCTCACAGACCTCAAGGAGCCATGAGCATGGGTGAAATCAGTCGCGCCGCGTTGTTCGGCAAACTCAACAGCGTGGCCTACAAAGCCATCGAAGCCGCCACCGTGTTCTGCAAGCTGCGCGGTAACCCTTATGTGGAACTGGTCCACTGGTTTCATCAGTTGCTGCAACTGCAGGACTCGGACCTGCACCGCATTATCCGCCAGTTCAATATCGAGCCGGCACGCCTGACCCGGGACCTGACCGAAGCCCTGGACCGTTTGCCACGGGGCTCGACTTCAATCACTGACTTGTCCTCCCATGTGGAGGAAGCCGTGGAGCGTGGCTGGGTCTACGGTAGCCTGATGTTCGGCGAAAGCCAGGTGCGTACCGGTTACCTGGTGCTGGGCATCCTCAAGACGCCGAGCCTGCGCCACGGGCTACTCGGACTGTCGGCAGAGTTTGACAAGATCAAGGTCGAGGCCCTGAGCGAACGTTTCGACGAATACGTCGGTGACTCACCGGAAAATGCGCTCAGCGCCAGCGATGGTTTCAACGCAGGCAGCGTGCCGGGTGAAGCCAGCGGCGCCATGGCCCCAAGCGCCATGGGCAAGCAGGAAGCGCTCAAGCGTTTTACCGTCGACCTCACCGAGCAGGCCCGTAGCGGCAAGCTTGACCCGATTGTTGGCCGTGACGAAGAGATCCGCCAACTGGTGGACATCCTCATGCGCCGTCGGCAAAACAACCCGATTCTGACCGGTGAAGCCGGCGTCGGTAAAACCGCCGTGGTCGAAGGTTTTGCCCTGCGCATCGTCGCCGGTGACGTGCCGCCAGCGCTCAAGGATGTGGAATTACGCAGCCTCGATGTCGGCCTGTTGCAGGCCGGCGCGAGCATGAAAGGGGAATTCGAACAGCGCCTGCGCCAGGTCATCGAGGACGTCCAGGCCTCGCCAAAACCGATCATCCTGTTTATCGACGAAGCCCACACGCTGGTAGGTGCCGGTGGCGCCGCCGGCACCGGGGACGCGGCCAACCTGCTTAAACCGGCCTTGGCCCGGGGTACCCTGCGCACCGTGGCCGCCACGACATGGGCCGAGTACAAGAAGCATATCGAGAAAGACCCGGCCCTGACCCGTCGCTTCCAGGTGGTGCAAGTCGCCGAGCCGTCCGAAGACAAGGCGCTGCTGATGATGCGCGGCGTGGCCTCGACCATGGAGAAACACCATAAAGTGCAGATCCTTGACGAAGCCCTGGAAGCCTCGGTCAAGCTGTCCCATCGCTACATTCCGGCACGCCAGTTGCCGGACAAATCCGTGAGCCTGCTGGACACCGCTTGCGCCCGGGTCGCCATCAGCCTGCACGCCGTGCCGGCCGAAGTGGACGACAGTCGTCGCCGCATCGAGGCGTTGGAAACCGAACTGCAAATCATCGCCCGCGAGCACGCCATCGGTATCGTCATCGGCGCCCGCCAGAGCAACAGCGAAAACCTGCTGGCCGCCGAGCGCGAACGCCTGGCCGAACTCGAAAGCCGTTGGGCCGAAGAAAAAACCCTGGTGGACGAACTGCTCGCCACCCGTGCCATCCTGCGTGAAAGCGTCGGTGTGGTAGACAGCGACGTTGGCAGTGAAGACAGCCACGCCCTGCGCGAGAAACTGTCGGACCTGCAACAGCGCCTCAGTGCCCTGCAAGGCGAAACCCCGCTGATTCTGCCAACGGTCGATTACCAGGCCGTGGCCTCGGTGGTCGCCGACTGGACCGGTATTCCGGTGGGCCGCATGGCTCGCAACGAATTGGAAACCGTGCTCAACCTCGACCAGCACCTGAAGAAACGCATCATCGGCCAGGACCACGCCTTGCAGATGATCGCCAAGCGCATCCAGACCTCCCGCGCCGGCCTCGACAACCCGAGCAAGCCGATTGGCGTGTTCATGCTCGCGGGCACCTCCGGCGTGGGCAAGACCGAAACCGCCCTGGCCCTGGCCGAAGCCATGTACGGCGGTGAGCAGAACGTCATCACCATCAACATGAGCGAATTCCAGGAAGCCCACACCGTGTCCACCCTCAAGGGCGCGCCACCGGGTTACATCGGCTATGGCGAAGGCGGTGTGCTGACCGAAGCCGTGCGGCGCAAACCCTACAGCGTCGTACTGCTGGACGAGGTGGAAAAAGCCCACCCGGACGTGCATGAGATCTTCTTCCAGGTCTTCGACAAAGGTGTGATGGAGGACGGCGAAGGCCGGGTGATCGACTTCAAGAACACCTTGATCCTGCTGACCACCAACGCGGGCACCGAGTTGATTGCCCAGGTCTGCAAAGACCCGCAAAACGTGCCCGAGCCCGAAGAGATCGCCAAGGCCCTGCGCCAGCCGCTGCTGGAGATTTTTCCGCCGGCATTGCTGGGCCGCCTGGTGACCATTCCGTACTACCCGCTCAGCGACGAGATGCTCAAGGCCATTACCCGCCTGCAACTCAACCGCATCAAGAAGCGCGTGGAGAACACCCATAAAGTGGCGTTCGATTACGACGACGCGGTGATCGACCTGATCGTCTCCCGCTGCACCGAAACCGAAAGCGGTGGACGGATGATCGACACCATCCTGACCAACAGTCTGCTGCCGGACATGAGCCGCGAGTTCCTCACCCGCATGCTCGAAGGCAAAGCGCTGGCAGGCGTGCGGATCAGCGCCCGGGATAACGAATTGCACTACGACTTCAGCGACGCCGCCTGACCGTCCTGGAACACGGTCAATGTGGGAGCGAGCCTGCTCGCGATGAGGCCATGACATCCAGCATCGATGTTGGATGTCAGCCCGCCATCGCGAGCAGGCTCGCTCCCACACTTGATCTGGTTTCTGCTGGAAAAAGCGGCGCGACGATTACAACGTTTACGGGATAACTGATGCTATTCAAGCAACTCTCACGCCTGGCAAAAATCACCAGCCCCCTGGGGCCGGATGCACTGTTGCTCAAGGACATGGGCGGCGGCGAAGAGCTGGGGCGACTGTTCAACTATGAGTTGCAGCTCCACTCGCTGGATAACGCCATCGACCTCAACCAGTTGCTGGGCAAACCCCTGTGCCTGAGCCTGCAATTGGACGGCGGTGGCGAGCGTCATTTCCATGGCATCGTTGCCCGTTGCAGCCAGAACGTCGACGAGGGCCAGTTTGCCAGCTACCAGGCCACGCTGCGGCCCTGGCTATGGTTGCTGACCCGCACCTCCGATTGCCGGATTTTCCAGAACCTGACCATCCCGCAGATCATCAAGCAGGTGTTTCGCGACCTGGGCTTTTCCGATTTCGAAGATGCCCTGAGCCGGCCTTATCGCGAGTGGGAATACTGCGTGCAGTATCGCGAAACCAGCTTCGATTTCGTCAGCCGCCTGATGGAGCAGGAAGGGATCTACTACTTCTTCCGCCATGAACAGGGTCGTCATGTGCTGGTGCTGGCCGATGCCTACGGCGCCCACACCAGCGTGCCCGGCTACGCCTCGGTGCCCTACTACCCCAAGAATGAACAGCAGCGTGAACGCGATCACATCCACGATTGGCACCTGACCCAGGAAGTCCAGCCGGGCTCGCTGGAACTCAACGACTATGACTTCCAGCGCCCCAGCGCGCGAATTGACGTGCGCTCGGCCATGCCCCGTCCGCACACCGCCGGCGACTATCCGCTGTACGACTACCCCGGCACCTATGTACAAAGCGAAGACGGCGAACATTACGCCCGCACCCGCATCGAAGCCTTGCAGACGCTGCATGAACAGGTCGAGCTCGCCGGCAACGCTCGGGGCCTGGGCCCGGGTCATTTGTTCAGCCTCACCGGCTTCAGCCGTCAGGACCAGAACCGCGAGTACCTGATCGTCGGCGCCCGCTATTACATTTCCCAGGAAAGCGGGGAAACCGGCGGCGGCGCGGCCTCGGCGCAGTTCGGAAGCAGCCTGACCTGTATCGACGCCCAACAAAGTTACCGCCCCCTGCCCAACACCCACCGCCCCATCGTCAAAGGCCCGCAGACCGCATTGGTGGTCGGGCCCAAGGGCGAGGAAATCTGGACCGACCAGTTCGGCCGGGTGAAGGTGCATTTCTATTGGGACCGTCATGACCAGTCCAACGAAAACAGTTCGTGCTGGATTCGCGTGTCGCAATCCTGGGCCGGTAAAAACTGGGGCTCGATGCAGATCCCACGGATCGGCCAGGAAGTGATCGTCAGTTTCCTCGAAGGCGACCCGGATCGGCCGATCATCACCGGCCGCGTCTATAACGCCGAACAAACCGTGCCCTATGACTTGCCCGAAAACGCCACCCAGAGCGGCATGAAAAGCCGTTCGAGCAAAGGTGGCACACCGGCGAACTTCAACGAAATCCGCATGGAAGACAAGAAAGGCGCCGAGCAGCTGTACATCCATGCCGAGCGCAATCAGGACATCGTGGTCGAGGTCGATGAAAGCCACTCGGTAGGCCACGATCGCAACAAAAGCATCGGACATAACGAGACGGTCACCATCGGCAACAACCGCCTGCGAATCGTCAAACAGGAAGACATTCTTTCGGTGGGTCAGCGCAAGACCGACAGCATCAGCCAGAGCTACGTCATTGAAGTGGGTGAGAACCTGCGGCTGGTCTGTGGTGAAAGCATCCTGGAGCTCAATGCCAGCGGCCAGATCAACTTGAGCGGCGTGCAAATCAGCTTCCATGCCAGCGGTGATGCCGAGTTCAACACCGGTGGCGTGTTGCACCTGAACAATGGCGGCGGCCCTGGCGCCACGCCTGACGGCCAGGGCGTCAAGGCCAGCATCGACGCCAACATCAATGCCGCGTTTCACAAGCCCAAGGGCTAACCAAGAGATTCAGGCGCCATGACTTACCGCATCAATGAATTCCAGTTCCAACTGCCGGCAGGCGAACTGCAAGACGCAACGATCAACATCCTCAAGTTCCCTGAACTGGGCACTTCGCTGATTGTCAGCCGTAGCTTGCTGGCCGAGGGCGAAACCTTGCAAAGCAACTTCGACGACCAGCTCAAGCGCCTGGAAAAACAAGTGCAAGACTTGCGTTTTCAACCGGGCGTTGCCGTGCGTCTGGGCGCCAGCCAGGAAGTCGAAGGCATCGAGTTGCGCAGCCAGTTCAACAAGGGCAACGACAAAGTCTTCCAATACCAGTTGGCACTGGTGTTGCCCGGCACCCGCAAAATGCTCGCCTTGAGCTACGTGAAGGCCGAAAAACTCGGCGATGCCGAAGCCGCGCATTGGGCGACCATCAAGAGTTCGCTGTTGTTCGACGTTCCGGCCTGATGAACTCCCTGCATGTCTGACGCAAGCGAAGAAGATGGTGAGTGAGTCGATATCGACCTATAACGGTGAGCGACCGCACCTGCCTTTGAAATACGAAACGCCCGATGCGGTGCATCGGGCGTTAGGGTGAAACAGGTGTAAACCTATTTCAGGACTAGACAGCTCCCTCATTATCGAAGGGGTTCGCCCCATCAGATATTGGCAGGCACAAAATCCGGCCCACCCAATGTGTCCCGCACCATCACCGCCGAGCGCATCAACGGCGTCCACATACCGTCCGGGCTGTTCCACGCCGCGCCTGCCCAACGGGTGTCGGCGACCAACTCGGCCTTGTGGCTTTCCAACTGGCGCTTGAGCGCCACGGCGACGCTGCCCATATCCACGTCAAACAAATCGCCATAGGGTCCTTGCGGCTGCTTGCGCTGTTTGTCCTGGCAAAAGCGGTAGTACCAAACCCAGTCGTGAGCGATGTAGATCGCCCGCGCGCGGTCTGGATAAGTCGCCAGCATCTTCAGCAAGGCCGACACGAAACGCGTGGGGAAACTTGCGTCGTGGGTCTGGCGCCAATACGGCATGATCAATTGATCGAACGCCGCCACTACGTTCTGTGGTTCGTCGTTTTCGTTCTTGGCTTCGAGAAAGTAGAACGGCTCGCCCACCAGAAATTTGTCCAGTTCATCATTGGCCAGCGCCAACAGCAGCACGTTGTCTTGCGGGTTGCTCATTGAATTCTCACTACGTCTCGGGTCGTCATCAGCGCATTGATGTCGTTACCGTGGGAGATGGGTACATTGTCCAGCACCGCTTCGCGCATGCCGCCGGGATGAGTCAGGCCGCCCGGTCGCCAAAGCGAGTTCACACCACCTTCGTTACCGGTAGGCATCAGCACCTTGGGGTTGTCCAGGTTCATCATGTAGATGTCCTTGCCAACCAGCGATCCCGGATCGTACCCCAAGGCCGACTCCAGTACTGAAACGTCGCCGGTTTTCTTGTACTCGGCGACCACGGTGTTCAGGTCGGATTTTGCCATGACGAACTTGTTCGGATTGAACGAGCCGTACTTGGGGTTGGCGATGTCGTCGGAGGTGAAGAGAAAACTGCCGCCCTCGTCCTCGAAAGTCTTGAGGTGTTTGTCAACATACGGGCCTTCGAGATAGTCGCTCGGCGGCGGCCGACTGCCCTTGGGAATCGCCATGATATCGGCTTCGGTCATACCCGGTTTGTAGGCTGCCGCACGGGGCTTCGGTGCGGCACCGAGACGAGCCATTTTCGGCCCCAACCCCAGCAGTGCCATGCCGGCGATACCTTGAAGCAGGTCGCGATAGCCCGGTCCAAGACGGTCGCCCAACTCGCCTAACAGCGCCATGCCGCCCATCATCGCGCCGCCGATCACCGCGAACCCGATAAAAGCCGCCGCGCCTGCCATTGCGGCCAGGACGGCTGCCGCGCCCATGGCAACCATCCCCAGCGCTTCGAGACCGGTGTGCAGCCAACCTTCGATATCGAGGACAAACGCAACGGAGATCGTTGGCCCGCCGATAAAAGTATTGGGGCTGCCGCTCTTGATGTGCGCGCCGCAGACCATCTTGCTCTGCAACCGCGCCGCCGGTTTACCGTTGATGTAGACGCAGGCGCTGCCTTCGGCGATCAGCACCGGAAACGGCCAGACCGGGTGATTCAGCGGCAGGCCCGAGCATCCGGCAGCGACGTCGACCCCGGCGCGCATCGCGTTGCGGCTATTGATACGGACGTTGAAGCTGCCCATGATCAACGCCCCCGTGGTCGGTTCGGGCAAGTTGAAAAGGGTGTTCAGGCCCTTGATGATCTGGAACATCGACAGGCCGCCCGCCGCAATCGAACCGGCCATGATAGCCAGCGCCACGCCGCCGGTCGCCACTGTGGCCGCCACCACCGCAGCCCCGATCAACGCCCCGGCGACGGCGCCCGCCACCATCGCGGCGACACCAAAACCGTGGGCTACTTCATCGCCAAGGCGCGCAGCCGCTAGCATATCCATTGCGTTTATCTTCTTCCTTGAAGGTGATCAGGCGATCTGAGGCAGGAGCTTGAGTGAATGCATGGCAACTTTCCACGCCGGTTCGTGATACACGAGATCGTTCGGCGTGGTAGTCAGCGTCGTAATCAACCCCACAGGCTGGCGGTCGATGAAAACCTGGCGCAGCATCAGCTCACGCCCTTCGCGCTGCCAGCTGTAATCGAGCAGCACGGCAGCATGGTCGTGAAGAACGAAGTTCCACCGTTGGCTCAGGCTGAATCCGGGCAATTGCTGTTCGGCGCTTGCCAGTTGCCCGTCAACATAGTCACTGAACAGCGTGTCACCCCGGCTCGGATCGCGACTGATGACGAAACTGGCTTCCTTGGCTCCGCCGACGGCGGGCAGCTTGAAGATGTTGATGCTCTGGTCCTGCCAACTGTCAGGTATATCGAGATCGGCTTCTTGAAGGCGATAAAGCGTCATGATTCGGACCGTTTTCCAGGCTAGAGGGATGGCTCAGCAAGCGGCAGATGTTCAAGCAATAAATGACAACAATCAAGGAACATGGACAAGCCGTTTTTGAGGCCATGACACCCGTCTCACTTTTGATGCCTGCGCGAAAACCAACGGCTATGATGTGTCTCAAGACCCCGAAACTGATCAAACGCCTGAGGATGGCGCTGATGAGTACGCCGTAATCAACAAGGAGAAAGATGCAATGGAAGGCATTGAATTGCGCAACAAGCGCAACGATTACCCGGCAGCCAGACCCTTGCGTCGGATGAACATCCCGCATGTCTGACGCACTCTGGGCCGCCCGCCTGGGTGATGCGCTGAACCACACCTCAATGATGGCCGACATCCTCGGCGGCGTGCTGGAGGTGGCGGCCAACATCGCGATTACCGCGTTGGCCACCGCCGCCGTGGTGGCGGCTACGGGTATCACGGTCGTCACCGGCGGGTTGGGTTGCTTTGTGCTCGGCTTGGTGGTGGGCACGGTCGTCGGTCTCGCCATGAGCAAGACCGGGGCCGACAAGGGCCTGAGCAATTTATGCGAGAGTTTCAGCAATTCGCTGTTTCCGCCCACGGTGCAGGCGAACATTCTCACCGGCTCCACCAACACCCTCACCAACAGCATTCCCGCCGCCCGGGCCGCCGGAGCGATCCCGTCCCATGTCGCGCCGGCCGGTACCGAGCTGGAAATGCCCGAGCCGGAAGCAGAAGCCAGCTACCTCGACATGGCCGAAAGCTTCTTCTCCCAGATGTGGCGCCCCACCGTTGCCACCCCGGCGCCTGGCGCGGTGCCCAAACCGTTGGACCTGCTCGTCTGCATGAAGCATCCGCCGATGCCGCCGCAGTTTCTCGCCGAGGGCTCGGACAAAGTCACTATCAACGGCCAGCCCGCCGTGCGCAGCGGCGATCGCAGCACCTGCGATGCCAAGGTCGTGTCGGCCGGGCTGATCTCCTCCAACGTCACCATCGGCGGCGGTTCGGTGGTGGTGCGCGAGATCCGCAGCGGCAAAACCCCGGGCGTGGGGCTGGCGGTCACAGCGTTGCTGATGCTCAAGGGCGGAAAGGGGAAATTCTTCAGCAAATTGCCGTGCATGCTGATCGGTGGCGCGACGTCGATGGCCGTCAGCAGCGCGATGGGCGCGATGGCCAACGCTGCTATGGGCTCGCCGAACCCGGTGCATGCTGCCACCGGGGCCAAGGTGCTGGGTGGCGAAGAAGAGCTGGATTTCGTGTTGCCTGGAATCTTGCCGATGGATTGGCAGCGCTTCTACAACAGCCGCGACGAGCGGCGCAACGGGATGTTCGGCGCGGGTTGGAGCGTGTCCTATGAGGTGCGGGTTGAAATCCTGCCGCACCTGGAGGGCGGCGAAACGCTGGTCTACAGCGATGAACAGGGCCGGCGTATCGACATGGGTTCGATCCCCCTGGGTGGTGCGGTGTTCAGCGCCGGTGAAGGGCTTAGTGTTCGGCGGCATCGCAATGGGCAACTGCTGATTGAGAGCGATGACGGCGTATACCGCTTGTTCGATGCAACACCTGGAAACTCATCGGCACTGCGCCTTAGCCAGCTGGGCGATCGTAATGACAACCGCATCTATCTCGACTATGACGACACCGGACGCTTGGTGCGACTGCGCGACACCTTCGATCTGGTGCAGGTCGAGCTGATTCGCGAACGCGACCGCGTGACCCAAATAGAACGCCTGTACCCCGACCAACACCGCGAAATACTCGCCAGCTATGGCTTTGACGCAGCCGGCAACCTGGCCGAAGTGCGCGACGCCACCGGCCAGGTGCAACGGCGCTTCGCCTACGATGCCGGACAGCGGATGGTCGAGCATCAGTTGCCCACGGGGCTGCGGTGTTTCTATGAATGGGCGTTGATTGAAGACCGTGAATGGCGTGTGGTCCGGCACTGGACCGACGAGGGCGACGCCTACCAGTTCGACTATGACCTGAAGGCCGGCACTACGCGCATCACCGATGGCTTGCAGCGCGTCAGTACGCGGCGATGGAACAGCCAACACCAGATCACCGAATCCACCGACAACCTCGGCCAGACCTGGCGGTTCGAGTGGAACGACGAGCGCCAATTGCTCAGCGCCACCGATCCACAGGGCGGGCGCTATGCCTACAGCTACGACGAGGCCGGCAACCTGATCGGCGAAACCGACCCGCTGGGCCGCAGCGACTCGACTTTATGGCTGGAATTCTGGGCTTTGCCGCTGGTGGACACCGACGCCGCCGGCCACAGTTGGCGGTACCGCTATGATCAGCGCGGCAACTGCATCGCCGAAACCGATCCGCTGGGCCACATCACCCGCTACCACTACGACACCCACGGCCAGGTCGTAGAGATCATCGACGCCACCGGCAAAAGCAAAAAGCTGCGCTGGAACCCGTTCGGCCAACTGGTCGAGCACATCGATTGCTCGGGTTACCCGACGCGGTTCAGCTACGACAACCGGGGCTATCTGCAAGTCATCACCGACGCCCTCGGCGAACGCACCCAGTTCAGCTACGACGCCCAGGGGCGCCTGCTCAGTAGCCAATTGCCGGACGGGCGCACCGAGCAATATCAGCGC
Organism: Pseudomonas sp. 300; assembly: GCF_055803035.1. NCBI lineage: Bacteria > Pseudomonadati > Pseudomonadota > Gammaproteobacteria > Pseudomonadales > Pseudomonadaceae > Pseudomonas > Pseudomonas sp. 300. Next base: position 560,505 of record NZ_JAVLRV010000003.1, read on the forward strand.
GACGTCAGCGGCCAGTTGGTCGGTTATACGGACCCGGCCGGGCACACCACGCTCTATCAACACAACCGCCGCGGCCAGGTCCGCCAGCGCACCGACGCCCACGGCCGGCAGGTGCAATTCGGGTACGACAGCTACGGGCGGCTGCAAGCGCTGACCAACGAAAATGACGAGAGTTATCGGTTTGCCTGGGATGCCGCCGATCGGCTGACTGAACAACAAGACCTCGACGGCAGCGCCAAGCGCTACACCTATGACCTGCTGGATAACGTCGCGGCGGTGACGGCTGCTCCGGCGCCTTTCGGCAACGGTTTGGCCATCGTCCCCGAGACGCCTCTGGCCCCTATCGTTCATCGACTGGAGCGCGACGCCATCGGACGGCTGATCGCCAAAATCACCGACGATGGCCGCACCGACTACACCTACGACCCGCTGGACCAGCTCACCGCCGTCACCTTCACCGACCACCACGGCAACGCACAAACCCTGAGCTTCGCCTACGACGCCCTCGGCCAGTTGCTCGAAGAACAAAGCGCGGCTGGCAGCCTGCAATATCACTATGACGAACTCGGCAACCTGATCCAGACCCAACTGCCCGACGGCCGCTGGATCAATCGCCTGTATTACGGCAGCGGCCACCTGCACCAGATCAATCTCGACGGCCAAGTCATCAGCGACTTCGAACGCGACCGCCTGCACCGCGAAGTGCTGCGCACCCAAGGCCAGATCAGCACCCGCAGCGAGTACGACCGCAGCGGCCGTTTACGCTCACGCCAACGCCGACACAGCAGCCAGCCATCGCTGATGCCGGCCGCCGTGCAGAAACATTTTGAGTACGACCCCGCCGACAACCTGATCGGCAAACTCGACCAGCAACCCGCCGGGCAACACCGCCAACGGCTGCACTACGACGCCACCGGCCGCATCATCGCCAGCCAGGACAGCCTGCACGGCCAGCGCGAAACCTTCGCCTACGACGACGCCGCCAACCTGCTGGATGGCCCGCAACCCGGCGCCGGGT
>NZ_JAVLRV010000003.1:561532-599222 GCF_055803035.1 Pseudomonas sp. 300
TCGGCCGGATGATCGAAAAACGCAGCGCTAAACGGGGCCTGCAGCGCTTCGGTTACGACGCCGAGAGTCGATTGATTGAAGTGCGCAACCAGAGTGGCAGCGGCGAAACTGTGGTCAACATGACTTACGATCCGCTCGGTCGACGCATCGAGAAAACCGAACACGACAAGAACGGCTACCCTCTGGGTCAGACTCGCTTCACCTGGGACGGCTTGCGTCTGCTGCAAGAACATAAAGGTCAGAGCAGCCTCTACCTCTACGCCGATGACGGCTATCAACCACTGGCCCGGGTCGATGGCACGGGCGCGCAACAAAAAGTCCGCTACTACCACAACGACCTCAACGGCCTCCCCGAACTACTCTCGGAAACCGACGGCCACACCGTCTGGCAGGCCACTTATCGGGTCTGGGGCAATACCGTTAAAGAGGTCCGCGAACCGTACTACATCGAAGAGCAGAACCTGAGATTTCAGGGCCAATACCTGGATCGGGAGATTGGGCTGCACTACAACACGTTCCGGTTTTATGATCCGGATGTGGGGCGGTTTACTACGCCGGATCCGATTGGGTTGGCGGGAGGACTGAATTTTTACAGTTATGCCCCAAACCCCCTGACCTGGATAGATCCGCTTGGGCTATACAATGGTGAAGGATCTCGCGACCTAGGGAAATATCATGTGTTCCATGAGCACTCACTGAACGCGTCCGAATACAAAATGACTGACGCAGAGCACTTTAGCCGCGCAAATGAATCTGTTTACAAACGAATGCAAACAGATCCGGACTTTAAACGTCAAATGCAAACTAAATACCCTGGCACTGTAGAGCATGTGCAACCACGATCGAATGGGACGTTCAGAGGAACCTCCCCAGCCAATATGACTTGGCATCATGGAAACAAACCAGGCTCATTACAGCTAGCCGACTTCAATGATCATAAAACGTATCATAAAATCTACCACCCTGATGGTAAAGGCGGTCGAAATAAATGGGGCGGCGGTACGAAATGTCGAAAATAAGGAGTACTTATGATAACCATTAATGGCTTTGACGAACTTCTGCAAAAATGTAATGACCTACCCAATGTCGGCTGGTTATATGTGGATACTGATTTTGATTTGGAGTCAACAAACGACATCCTAAATAAAAAATATTACCTTGCAGAAAATGACGACGAAGAAATGGAGTTCGATGACAAATACGGAACATTTCTTGAGTCTCCAATACTCAAAGCGATCATTGAAAATAAAACAGAACATCATCCGAACGCCAGCAAAGAAGAACTACTGAAAGCAGTTACTTATTATTTGGAAAACGATGACTTTCTAGACTAGATTAGAAAAGGAGTCGGAAGGGCTAAACAACTTCCGGCTTTACTTTTTAGCGAAAACCATAACATGCATGTTTGGATAAAAAACGGGAATAAGTTTTTCTACCGAGAGACCTGGCTGCACTCAACACGCTCCGGCTTCATGATCCGGATATGGAGCTCCCAACTCCACCGAGTGGATTGACCCTGCTAAAAGAAGGTGAGGTGGCCGGTTACGGTGCCAAAGCCCACAAGAATGCGACCGCCTGCACCGCGAAGTGCTGCGCACCCAAGGCCAGATCAGCACCCGCAGCGAGTACGACCGCAGCGGCCGTTTACGCTCACGCCAACGCCGACACAGCAGCCAGCCATCGCTGATGCCGGCCGCCGTGCAGAAACATTTTGAGTACGACCCCGCCGACAACCTGATCGGCAAACTCGACCAGCAACCCGCCGGGCAACACCGCCAACGGCTGCACTACGACGCCACCGGCCGCATCATCGCCAGCCAGGACAGCCTGCACGGCCAGCGCGAAACCTTCGCCTACGACGCCGCCGCCAACCTGCTGGATGGCCCGCAACCCGGCGCCGGGCTGGTGGTGCACAACAAACTGCTGACCTTCCAGGACAAGCGTTACCGCTACGACGCCTTCGGCCGGATGATCGAAAAACGCAGCGCTAAACGGGGCCTGCAGCGCTTCGGTTACGACGCCGAAAGCCGGTTAGTTGAAGTGCGCAATGAAAACGGCAGCGTGCTCAGGATGACCTACGACCCGCTGGGCCGACGCATCGAAAAAACCGAGCACGACCCCAACGGCTACCCGCTCGGTGAAACCCGCTTCACCTGGGACGGCCTGCGTCTGTTGCAGGAAAATCGCCATCAACAGACCAGCCTTTACCTCTATGAAGACGAAGGGTACGAACCCTTGGCCCGCATCGACGGCACCGGCCCGCTGCAAAAAATCCGCTATTACCACAACGACCTCAACGGCCTGCCGGAACAGCTCACCGAGGCGGACGGCCACAACGTCTGGCACGCAACTTATCGGGTGTGGGGCAACACGTTAGAAGAGGTGCGCGAGCCGTACTACATTGAGGAGCAGAATTTGCGGTTCCAGGGGCAGTACCTGGACCGGGAGACGGGGCTGCATTTCAATACGTTCAGGTTTTATGATCCGGATGTGGGGCGGTTTACGACGCCGGATCCGATTGGGTTGGCGGGGGGATTCAACCTCTATCAATACGCACCGAATCCGATTGGGTGGGTGGATCCGTGGGGGTGGGAAGTTTGTCGACTCAGCACCTCACAGAAGAGAGCCATGGGGCCTGCACCTAAGGGTATGGTAAAACCGCATTACCATCATATCGTCCGCGAAAAAGCTCCAAAAAGCTGGAAAGCTCAAAATCAAAAGTACATTACCGACTCGCAAAAGATTCTGGCCAAACACAAGATTGGTCTAAACAACGATCCGCGCAACTTTACTTGGGCCCAAAATGGGGGAGGCAATCACTCGATAGCCAGCGCCAAAAAAGTCTATGAAGTACTACAGAAAGCGGACGTCGGCGGGCTGGCCAGTGTCCAGAATGCATTACAGAAAATGGGTGCACAAATGACAAAAGGTGTTTTTTAAATGAACAACCCAGAAGAAATTTATGAAAAGAACATCACGACTTTATTAGCCATTCACGCAGACATTGCGTCGGGAAATGCAGCCTCTCTAAAAAAGCACCTAGAGAGAAATTCTGTTCTATTGCATCTGCCCATGTATGGCCTTGATGGGCATGAGACCCTGCTGCACGTGGCTGCTGAACAGGGTCAAACCGAAATTTGCCGCTTGTTGGTGTCGTTAGGTATTGCGCTGGACCAGCCTGCCGTCAGTTCCGGCAATAGCACGCCACTTGCCGCAGCCGCTGGCAATGGACATCTACAAACATGCCAATGGTTTCTTGAGACCGGTGCTTTGGTGGATGGGTGGCCTAACAGCATAACCACCCCGCTGATTGACGCGATTACCTTTGGGCATCTGGACGTCGTCAATCTTCTTATAGAACACCATGCCAACATCAATCGACTGCACACCAGACTGAATACTGCGCCATTGGACATCGCCAATACCTGGGGATTTACCGAGATTGCGTCCACATTAAGAAAATTGGGCGCGGTCAGTATCATGGACATTATGGAAGGCCGACCTGAGGAGTTTGGCGGTTCTATAGTCACTTTCGTGCACAACACCGCTGGCTGGGTTTTACCCGCCCAATTGAGCCCCTTCACCAATGAAAAGGGTCTGGAGCTGCGTGTTAGCTGCATCGATGGCAAAAACAAGTTCAAATTGCTCTTCACCATCGGACTTTTTGCCAAAAGTCCTCATACCGAATTATTCATATGCTTGCCTGGCGACTGGCCTTTGACACAGCAAGGTTTCCCCCCCCACAGTCCTTGGGTTTTCCCGGTCGAGTTGCTGTCCCTGCTCGCTCGCCACACGTTCGATAATGGCCCCTTGTCGGAAGGTTTCTTGATTCGTCGTTCCGATGCCGTGTATGCAGATCTGGCTTGGCCAGCCGGAGTGGATGCTTTCGTGGCCGTGGATAAAGCTTGGGATACGAAGACTGAAAAAGAGACGATCCCCGACGATGAAAAGGTGATGCTCTATGTTTTGGCACCTGTCAAATTCACAAAAAAGGGCGAGCCTGACGCAGTAGCATTGCGAGCTCTGACACAACGCAAACGTACGGCCAGTTGGGCGAGTGTGGTCACTCCGGCTCCGGATCCAGAGATGACGCAATAGAAAAGTGGAGCGAACACGGACAACCACGAAGCAACTTGTCGGCTACGTTCCCGCACGGTGGGTCGGTCGCTCAATATGAAAAACACTTCAAGGTTAAGTACGAGAGCACTGAGTCAGTCCTTGCGGCCTCCAAAAAAGGTTGGCTGGCTAACAAAACTCCTAAACCCAAACCTGGGCGCTGCTCGTGACGGGAGATTAACGATGCTTGAAAACACATTCTCAAATGACGAAGCGGCCATTACGCCAGCGGATCTGGATCATCTGGAATCCGCCATTGGTAAGAAGCTACCGACGCCCTTTAGAATCCATTGCCTCAAGTACAACGGAGGTGTACCGGAGCGGACCTAGTGGGTCAGCGAAGATTTTGACGAGCCACTGGAAGTGGCGGCGTTCAAGCCGATTACCGGTGGCGACTCCACACTGCTGTCCACCTACCAGTTGATGCTAAAAAAACAGGTGCTTCCTGCGCACCTCCTGCCTTTCGCGAACGACTGGGGTGGCAACTTCTTCTGCCTGAATCTTGATACGGGGGCCGTTAGTTATTTCACGACTGATAGCTTTGATAGCGACCTAAGCCCGAAAGAAAATCAGACTGAATCCGAAAAACTGGTTTGCTCGAATTTCCTCCGGTTTGTTCAAGGGCTGATCGATGAGGAAGATTTGGATGAAGAGTGAATGAGCCAAGTCTGATCCAGACCCAACTGCCCGACGGCCGCTGGATCAATCGCCTGTATTACGGCAGCGGCCACCTGCACCAGATCAATCTCGACGGCCAAGTCATCAGCGACTTCGAACGCGACCGCCTGCACCGCGAAGTGCTGCGCACCCAAGGCCAGATCAGCACCCGCAGCGAGTACGACCGCAGCGGCCGTTTACGCTCACGCCAACGCCGACACAGCAGCCAGCCATCGCTGATGCCGGCCGCCGTGCAGAAACATTTCGAGTACGACCCCGCCGACAACCTGATCGGCAAACTCGACCAGCAACCCGCCGCGCAACACCGCCAACGGCTGCACTACGACGCCACCGGCCGCATCATCGCCAGCCAGGACAGCCTGCACGGCCAGCGCGAAACCTTCGCCTACGACGCCGCCGCCAACCTGCTGGATGGCCCGCAACCCGGCGCCGGGCTGGTGGTGCACAACAAACTGCTGACCTTCCAGGACAAGCGTTACCGCTACGACGCCTTCGGCCGGATGATCGAAAAACGCAGCGCTAAACGGGGCCTGCAGCGCTTCGGTTACGACGCCGAAAGCCGGATAGTTGAAGTGCGCAATGAAAACGGCAGCGTGCTCAGGATGACCAAGTACCTGTTGGACGATCCTTGGGGCGGAGAAAAAGACAAGATACTGCTAGAGGGACTTCGTTAGACATTCATCTCTGCGTCCCACAAAAAATGGGCACCCGATTCAATCGGCGTGCCCATTTTTCAATACGGTTCCCCCTGTCACTCAGGGAGTTCGCCGCAATTACGGATTAACGCTGTCTTTCAACGATTTGCCTGGCTTGAACGCCACGGTGTTGCTGGCCTTGATTTTCACTGGCTCACCGGTTTGCGGGTTTTTGCCGGTGCGGGCGCCGCGGTGGCGTTGCAGGAAAGTGCCGAAGCCGACCAGCGTCACGCTGTCCTTGCGGTGCAGGGCGCCGGTGATTTCTTCGAGAACGGCGTTAAGAACGCGGTTGGCCTGCTCTTTGGTGAGATCTGCTTTTTCCGCGATGGCGGCGGCGAGTTCTGGTTTACGCATTAGTGAAGCCCCTTTGACGGTTTTTTGTTGTTATGTCCGTGCTGTTCTCGTTGGAACAGCGCCCAAAGCGCCGCAGGTGCTCTACTCTGCGGCAGACGGGAGTGAGAATGGCACGCACGGAAGAGCCGCGCCAGTCTCGGCGCGACGTTTGTAGGGGCAAAAGCGGGGTGATTCCGACAGAACGACCGGTATTTACGCCAGCAGCGGTGGAAGTTCTTTGTTCAATGCGAGTTTTTCCATCACCGCCGCGCCTGTCAGGGCATAACCGAGCAGTTTTCCGGCGGCATCGCGGCATAAAACCTTGATGTCAGCGCCCTGCCCTTCGACAGTCCATACGCCTTCCAAACCCCGTGGCGGCGGCGAAACCACCAAGGGGCAAACCGGTGTCTTGACGGTGATCGGCATTGCGCCATAGCTCACGGCCGTCGGGTTTCCGGCAAGGGTTTGTGCCAGCGCTCTCGCACAGCTCATGAGGGGCATCACGTACAGCAGATTCAGCCCGTCGACTTCGGCGCAGTCGCCCAGCGCGTAGATATTGGCGTGAGAGGTTTTCAGGTGACGGTCGACCACCACGCCGCGATTGACCTGCACACCGGCCGCCGCCGCCAGGTCAATGCGCGGACGCAGGCCGATGGCCGAGACCACCACGTCGCACGGGATGACCTGACCGTCCGACAGATGCGCTTCCAATCCATCTTCAACACGCTGCAAACGGTTGAGCACCGGCCCGAGGTGGAAACGTGCTCCGAGACTTTCCAGCCCGGCCTGGACCGCAGCGGCCGCCGCCGGGTGCAGCAGGGTCGGCATGACCTGTTCGCACGGCGCAACCAGTTGCACCTCGTAACCGCCGAGGATCAGGTCGTTGGCGAACTCACAGCCGATCAGCCCGGCACCGAGCAACAACACCCGATGTTTGCCGGCCGCTGCCGCCCGAAAGCGCGCGTAGTCTTCGAGGTCGTTGATCGGGAACACTGCATCCGCGGCATCACCTTCGATGGGCACGCGCACGGTTTCAGCGCCCCAGGCCAGGATCAGGTCGCGGTAGATCACCGATTCTTCACCGATCCACAGGCGTTTGTGGCCAGGGTCGATGCCGCTGATGCGCGTGTGGGTGCGCACTTCGGCCTTCAGTTGTTCGGCCATCGCCCCCGGTTCGGCCATGCTCAAGCCGTCGGCATCCTTGTTCTTGCCGAATCCGGTGGAGAGCATCGGCTTGGAGTAGGAACGTCCGTCATCGGCAGTAATCAGCAGCAGCGGGGTTTCGCTATCGAGCTTGCGAAACTCCCGGGCCAGGTTGTAGCCAGCGAGCCCGGTGCCGACGATCACGACAGGTGCGTTCATTCCTTTCTCCTCTAAATGTCTTAGTTGATTTCGATCATTTCGAAATCCATCTTGCCAACGCCGCAGTCCGGGCACAGCCAGTCTTCCGGCACGTCTTGCCACAGGGTGCCCGGCGCAATGCCGTCATCCGGCCAGCCGTCGGCTTCGTTATAGATCAGGCCGCAGACCACACATTGCCACTTTTTCATTCAGGTACTTCCTCAGGATTCAGGCTTATTGCCGGCGCGAACGGTCGATGGTTGCAGCGCTGCCGTCCGGCTCAGGGCGTTTTGTACTGATCGGGCCCGGCAGATGCAAGCCTGTTCGGCGCAATGGGGTGCCGGATCAATCAAAATCGCCGACCGACATGGTAAGCTCGCCGCCTCATTTGCTGCCAATACTGGCTCACTGTGCCGCACTCAAAACCTCCATTCTGGCTTCCCCAAAGCCAACTCGCGCCGCTCCCCGACGCTTCTACCCTCGACTGGCTGTTCGACGAAGGTTCGCTGACCCGACGGCTGATCCGCCTGTCGAATGAGGGTTTCAGCGTCACGCCATTGTTCGAAGGCTGGCAACCGCTGCGCGCCGACGAATGTGCCGCGCTGGATCTGGCCGAAGGCAGCGAAGGCTGGGTGCGCGAGGTGTATTTGCGCGGGCACGGCGAAGCCTGGGTGTTTGCCCGCAGTGTGGCGGCACGTAGCGCGTTGCAGGGCGATGGTCTGCACATGGACGAGTTGGGCAGCCGTTCGCTGGGCGAGCTGCTGTTCTGCGATCAAGCGTTCCAGCGGCGCGCCATCGAGGTTTGCCACTATCCTCAGGAATGGCTGCCGCTGGAGTGTCGGACAGCTGATTTGTGGGGCCGGCGCTCTCGTTTCGACCGTGGCGCCTTGAGCGTACTGGTAGCCGAAATCTTCCTGCCGACCTTGTGGCTCGCCACCCGCGCCCATCCGGAGAACTGCTGATGTACCAGAGCCTGCTCAAGTCCCTGAACCGCTTGAACCCACGGGCCTGGGACTTCATTCAACTGACGCGCATGGACAAGCCGATCGGCATTTACCTGCTGCTGTGGCCGACGCTGTGGGCGCTGTGGATTGCCGGCAAAGGTTCGCCGTCGTTGGCCAACATCGTCATTTTCGTGCTCGGTGTGGTGCTGACCCGCGCTGGCGGCTGCGTGATCAACGACTGGGCGGATCGCAAGGTTGATGGCCACGTGAAACGCACTGAACAGCGGCCATTGGTGAGCGGCAAGATCAGCTCCAGGGAAGCGTTGGTGTTTTTTGCGTTGTTGATGGGCGTGAGTTTCCTGCTGGTGTTGTGCACCAACGCGGCGACGGTCTGGCTTTCGTTTGGCGGCTTGGCGCTGGCCTTCAGTTACCCGTTCATGAAGCGCTACACCTATTACCCGCAAGTGGTGCTGGGCGCGGCGTTTTCCTGGGGGATGCCGATGGCGTTCACCGCTGAAACCGGTGAGTTGCCGGCAGCGGCGTGGCTGCTGTGGATCGCCAATCTACTGTGGACGGTGGGTTACGACACGTACTACGCGATGACGGATCGCGACGACGACTTGAAGATCGGCGTGAAATCCACGGCGATTCTGTTTGGCGAGGCCGATCGGGTGATCATCCTGACGCTGCAAGGGCTGGCGTTGGGTTGCTTGTTGCTGGCCGGGTCGAAATTCGAGCTCGGCGGCTGGTTCCACATGGGATTGCTGGCGGCGGCGGGCTGTTTTGCGTGGGAGTTCTGGTACACCCGTGGCAAGGACCGGATGCGGTGTTTCAAGGCGTTTTTGCACAACCATTGGGCCGGGTTGGCAATTTTTGTCGGGATTGTGCTGGATTACGCAACTCGCTGAGCAGCAAGTCGCTGCCGAACGCAATGCTTCGGCAGCGGTTACGGGCTTTGAGTCAGCTACTTTTGCGACTCGTGTACAACGTGCCAGACGTCCTTCATCTTGTCGCCCACCATGTCGCCGGGTTTTTTGTCCTTCACGAACGTGTAAAGAGGTTTACCGTCGTAAGCGTATTGACTCGTGCCGTCATCGCGCTTGATGACGCTCCACTTGCCGGCGGCGGTGGCACCCGCCGGAGCCATCATGGGTGGCCAGTTTTTGGCGCAATCGTCATTACACATCGACTTGCCGCCGCTGTCCTTGTCAAACGTGTACAAGGTCATGCCCTTGTGGTCGACCATCATCCCATCCTTCATCATCGCCGGGTCGGCGGCGAAGGCCATGGTCGGCAGCGTTAGCGCTGCAGTCATTAACAATGACTTCCAGGATTGAGCAATGTGATTCATGGAAACCTTCCTTTTGTGGTTGTCAGGATTCGGACTTAGAGCTTAGTTCAGGATCACGACAATCGCCGGGCGACTAGAATACTGTCACACGACTGCAATAATTCCGTTATCTAATGCGGCGCAAGACAGTTAAATGACAAGAGGATTAATGGCATGGTTGGCAGGAGCATTCTGATCGTCGACGACGAAGCGCCCATTCGCGAAATGATCGCCGTTGCGTTGGAAATGGCCGGCTATGACTGCCTGGAGGCCGAGAACTCGCAGCAGGCCCACGCCATCATTGTCGACCGCAAACCGGACCTGATCCTGCTCGACTGGATGCTGCCCGGCACCTCCGGCATCGAGTTGGCCCGCCGTCTCAAGCGCGATGAGCTGACCGGGGACATCCCGATCATCATGCTCACCGCCAAGGGCGAAGAGGACAACAAGATCCAGGGCCTGGAAGTCGGCGCCGACGACTACATCACCAAACCGTTTTCCCCACGCGAGCTGGTCGCGCGTCTGAAAGCCGTGCTGCGCCGTGCCGGCCCGACCGATGGCGAGGCACCCATCGAAGTCGGCGGCCTGCTGCTGGACCCGATCAGCCATCGCGTGACCATCGACGGCAAGCCTGCCGAGATGGGTCCGACCGAATACCGCTTGCTGCAGTTTTTCATGACCCACCAGGAGCGCGCCTACACCCGTGGTCAGTTACTGGATCAGGTCTGGGGCGGCAACGTGTATGTCGAAGAACGCACCGTCGATGTGCACATCCGTCGTCTGCGCAAAGCCCTCGGCGATGCTTACGAAAATCTGGTACAAACCGTGCGCGGCACCGGCTACCGCTTTTCTACCAAAGCCTGATCCGGACCTTTCCCGCCCGACAAGCTGACAAGGACGCGCGTTCAAGTGAACCAAAACTGGCATGGCACCCTGATTCGCCACATGCTGCTGCTGGTCACCGCCTGCCTGGTGATCGGTCTGATCACCGGCTATTACGGCTGGAGTCTCGCCGCAGGCCTGGGCCTTTACCTGGCCTGGACCCTCAAGCAATTGCTGCGTCTGCACGAGTGGCTGCGCCTGCACAAACCCGATGAAGCGCCACCCGATGGCTATGGCCTGTGGGGCGAAGTGTTCGACAGCATCTATCACTTGCAACGCCGCGACCAACGGGTGCGCGGACGCCTGCAAGCGGTGATCGACCGGGTCCAGGAGTCCACCGCCGCGCTGAAAGACGCGGTGATCATGCTCGACACCGACGGCAACCTCGAATGGTGGAACCGCGCGGCGGAAACCCTGCTCGGTCTCAAGACTCCGCAGGACAGCGGCCAACCGGTGACCAACCTGGTGCGCCATCCGCGCTTCAAGGAATACTTCGAGCAGGACAGCTACGCCGAGCCGCTGGAAATCCCCTCGCCGATCAATGATCGCCTGCGCATTCAGCTGTACATCACCCGTTACGGCAACAACGAACACCTGATGCTGGTGCGCGACGTGACGCGCATCCATCAGCTGGAACAGATGCGCAAGGACTTCATCGCCAACGTCTCCCACGAATTGCGCACACCGCTGACGGTGATCTGCGGCTATCTGGAAACCCTGCTCGACAACGTCGAGGACGTGAATCCGCGCTGGAGCCGTGCCTTGCAGCAAATGCAGCAACAAGGCGGGCGCATGCAGACGTTGCTCAACGACTTGCTGCTGCTGGCCAAACTGGAAGCCACCGATTACCCGTCGGACAACCAGCCCGTGGCCATCGACGGTTTGCTGCAATCGATCAAGGGCGATGCGCAGCAACTGTCCGGGCAAAAGAATCAGCGCATCACCCTGGAAGCCGATCCGACGATTCTGCTCAAGGGCAGCGAAGCCGAATTGCGCAGCGCGTTTTCCAACCTGGTGTTCAACGCGGTGAAATACACCCCGGCCGAAGGCAATATCCGCATTCGCTGGTGGGGTGACGAGCAAGGCGCACACCTGAGCGTGCAGGACTCGGGCATCGGCATCGACAGCAAACACCTGCCGCGCCTGACCGAACGCTTCTACCGTGTCGACTCCAGTCGCAACTCCAACACCGGCGGCACAGGGCTCGGGTTGGCCATCGTCAAGCATGTGCTGCTGCGCCACCGCGCACGGATGGAAATCAGCAGCGTGCCGGGCCATGGCAGTACGTTTACCTGCCATTTCGCGCCGGCCCAGGTCACCAAATCCCGGGTCATCAGCACAGCCGATTGATACCGACGAGCACTCGCCACTAGGCAAATCGACAAGTCAGCCGCTACATTGGCTGACTTGGGCCTGCCTTTCAGGCACCGCATTTACCCCTTTTTCGAATTCACGGAACCCGCAAAACTCCATCATGGACCCTTCCCCTGGCTTGACCCTCGCGACACTCTTCGCCGACTTCGGCATGATTCTTTTTGCTCTGATCCTGGTTTTGCTCAACGGCTTTTTCGTTGCGGCGGAATTTGCCATGGTCAAACTGCGCTCGACCCGGGTCGAGGCCATCGCTGAGAAAAACGGCTGGCGCGGGCATATCCTGCGCACCGTTCACAGTCAGCTCGATGCCTACCTGTCGGCGTGCCAATTGGGTATCACCCTCGCCTCCCTTGGTCTTGGCTGGGTTGGTGAACCGGCGTTCGCGCACATTCTCGAACCGCTGCTGGAAGCCGTCGGCGTGCAGTCGCCTGAAGTGGTCAAAGGCGTATCGTTCTTCGCCGCGTTCTTTGTGATCTCGTACCTGCACATTGTGGTCGGCGAACTGGCCCCGAAATCCTGGGCCATCCGCAAACCCGAGCTGCTGTCGCTGTGGACCGCCGTGCCGCTGTACCTGTTCTACTGGGCGATGTACCCGGCGATTTACCTGCTCAACGCCAGCGCCAACACGATTCTGCGGATCGCTGGCCAGGGTGAACCCGGCCCCCACCACGAGCACCATTACAGCCGTGAAGAACTGAAACTGATTTTGCACTCCAGCCGTGGCCAGGACCCAAGCGACCAAGGCATGCGCGTACTCGCCTCCGCCGTGGAAATGGGCGAGCTGGAAGTGGTCGACTGGGCCAACTCCCGCGAAGACTTGGTGACGCTGGAGTTCAACGCGCCGCTCAAGGAAATCCTGGCGATGTTCCGTCGCCACAAGTTCAGCCGTTATCCGGTGTACGACAGCGATCGCCAGGAGTTCGTCGGCCTGCTGCATATCAAGGACCTGTTGCTGGAACTGGCAGCGCTGGACCACATTCCCGAGTCGTTCAACCTGGCAGAGCTGACCCGTCCGCTGGAGCGCGTGTCGCGCCATATGCCGCTGTCGCAGTTGCTGGAGCAGTTCCGCAAGGGCGGTTCGCACTTCGCACTGGTCGAAGAGGCCGACGGCAACATCATCGGCTACCTGACCATGGAAGACGTGCTGGAAGTGTTGGTCGGCGACATTCAGGACGAACACCGCAAGGCTGAACGCGGGATCCTCGCGTACCAACCGGGCAAGCTGCTGGTTCGCGGCGATACACCACTGTTCAAGGTCGAACGCCTGCTGGGCATCGATCTGGATCACATCGAAGCCGAAACCCTCGCCGGGCTGGTTTATGAATCCCTGAAACGGGTGCCGGAAGAGGAAGAAGTGCTGGAAGTCGAAGGTTTGCGGATCATCATCAAGAAAATGAAAGGGCCGAAGATCATTCTGGCCAAGGTGTTGATGCTGGATTAAACAGGCAGACCCGGAACCCTGTCGATCCCATCGCGGGCAAGCACGCTCCCACAAGGACTAGCGCAGGACCTGTGGGAGCGGGCTTGCCCGCGATGGCATCAGGTCAGGCAGCCCATTATTGCCTGCCCAACGCAAAGTTGGGCAACGGCCCTACCGGTTGATTGAACTGATACGGAATCGACACCAGCCCCAATCCTGTATTGCGCTGCACCACGAAATGCAGGTGCGGCCCGCTGCTGTTGCCGGTATTGCCCGACAAGGCCAGTGGACTCCCCACCGACACCCGTTGCCCTTCGCGAACGCTCACTGACCCTTGCTTGAGGTGCAGGTAAACGCCCATCGTCCCGTCATCGTGCAGCACGCGCACGAAATTGCCTGATGGATCGTTGCCGCGTCCGGTCTGGGCATTCTCGGTTTTCACCACCACCCCGCCTCGCGCCGCGACGATCGGCGTGCCTACGGGCATGGCGATGTCCATGGCGTAGCGATTCCTTGGGCCAAAGTGGCTGTATTGGCCATTGGCACCCTGACTGAGCCGAAACGGTCCGCCACGCCAGGGGAACGGGTATCGATAGGCCATGGCAGCCCCTGAGGGGTCTCCCAGGGAGTATTCGAATTTGGGGGTATACGCCAGCGGCATCTCCGCTTTCGTGGCCGTGAGCAGCGCCAGACGAATGCTGCTGCGCGCCGGCATGACCCGGCGAATCGGCCGGCTCGGCGCACCGCTGACGTTCTGCAGCCCGGCGAAACTCAACTCGATCTCTACCGGCGCATACAGGTCATTGCGCACGTACACGCTGTCCACGCCCTTCTTCTTCGTGATGACGAGGTACACCTGACGCTCAAGGTGCTCGACCATGCGATCACGAAACGTGAACACCTGGGAGCCCTTCGTGGGGCGGTCGCTGTAGGAGACCACGCCATTGGCATCGGTGGATTTGTAGATGGTCATCGCCATGGCCGCGGTGGACGCCATGAACAGACCACAGAAAAACAGCAGGCGCGCGAGCATGGGCAGGATTCTGTCGAGTAAGGCCTGGGAAAGAGCCTAGCAGCTGCAATGGACCCGGGTAGTCGGCAGATGTTTCAAAATGGGCAGTTGCGCAGATGTGCGGTGTATGTGATGGCCCCATCGCTAGCAGGCTGGCTCCCACAGGGGAATGCATTCCAATGTGGGAGCCAGCCTGTTAGCGATGGCGGATTGTCAGGCGACGAAGATCACGCGCCCGGAACGAAATGCTTCTGCGCCGTACCACGTGCTATCAAACGGGAGATGTAATCGAGCTTTTGCGCGTCCTGATCGACAAAGCGGAACGTCAGTTGCAGCCAATCGCTGTCGGGCTTCTGCTCGTGGGCGACGATGGCGTGCAGGTAACCGTTCAGGCGGGCGACTTCAGCGTTGTCACCCTGTTCCATGTCGAGCACGGCGCTGTCGAGCACTTGCGGCAGCGCATCGGTGCGTTTCACGACCAGCAGCGCTTCCTTGAGGCTCAAGGCCTTGATCACGCATGGCTGAATGCCGTTCGGCAGGCGCAGTTGGCCTTGCCCACGACCGCCGGAGGCTGCAGCGGCGGCAACCGGAGCCTTGACGGGCGGATTGTTGAGCAGGCCTCGCGATGGCGCAGCAACCGGGGCGGGTGCCGCCGCGACCACTTCCGCCTTGCCGCCGGTCAATGCGCTCAACGAATCATTGCCGAATGCCGAGTTCATTTTGGTCGGTGCGCTGTTCATCAACGTGTCGAGCTTGCCCACCTTGTTCAGCGCCTGTTTGACCTTGGTCAGCAGTTGCTCGTTGGTGAACGGCTTGCTGACGTAGCCGGATACACCGGCCTGGATCGCCTGGACGACGTTCTCTTTGTCGCCACGGCTGGTCACCATGACAAAGGGCATGGTCTTGAGATTGTCCTGCTCGCGGCACCAGGTCAGCAGTTCCAGACCGGACATTTCCGGCATTTCCCAGTCGCACAGGACCAGATCGAACGCTTCCCGAGCGAGAATGGCCTGAGCCTTCTTACCGTTGACCGCGTCTTCAATGCGGATCCCGGGGAAGTAGTTGCGCAGGCACTTCTTCACCAGGTCACGAATGAACGACGCATCGTCCACGACCAACACACTGACCTTACTCATCCATCACCCCTTTAAAAAATCCCGGCAAGCATACCGCTTTGCTGATGGCACATTGCCAAAAACCTTCAGTCACGCCGGGACTTTTCGTTCGCGGGTGCTGCATTCAAATTCGTAACCCGCAAACAAAAACGCCCGGCCTAAAGGCCGGGCGCTTTACTTGGGCAATATTACTTATCGTCAACTTTGCCCGGAACATTAGCGGTTTCACCACTTGTGCCTTCAACTTCTTCCTTCATGCGCTTGAGGCCCAGGTGCCGCACGTCGGTGCCGCGCACCAGGTAAATCACCAGCTCGGAAATGTTGCGCGCGTGGTCGCCGATCCGTTCCAGCGAACGCAACACCCAGATAATGCTCAAGACCCGCGAGATAGAGCGCGGGTCTTCCATCATGTAGGTGGCGAGTTCACGCAGGGCGGTCTTGTATTCGCGGTCGATGATCTTGTCGTACTGCGCCACCGACAACGCCAGGTCCGCGTCGAAACGGGCAAACGCATCCAGTGCGTCACGCACCATGTTGCGCACCTGATCACCGATGTGGCGAACTTCGACGTAACCGCGCGGCGCTTCGCCTTCCTCGCACAATTGGATGGCGCGGCGGGCAATCTTGGTCGCTTCGTCGCCGATGCGCTCCAGATCGATCACCGACTTGGAAATGCTGATGATCAGACGCAGGTCGGACGCCGCCGGCTGACGACGGGCCAGGATGCGCAGGCATTCTTCGTCGATGTTGCGTTCCATCTGGTTGATCTGGTCGTCGATCTCGCGCACCTGCTGGGCCAGGCCGGAGTCGGCCTCGATCAGCGCGGTCACCGCGTCGTTGACCTGCTTTTCCACCAGCCCGCCCATGGCCAGGAGGTGGCTGCGCACTTCCTCCAGCTCGGCGTTGAACTGCGCGGAAATGTGGTGAGTAAGGCCTTCTTTACTAATCATGTTGGCGTCCTTGGAGCGTCCGGTAAAGTGCGGTGGACCGCAGCGTCAGTTCAGTGAGCAACAACAGCTTCCTAGCCGTAGCGACCCGTGATGTAGTCTTCGGTCTGCTTCTTCGCCGGATTGGTGAACAGGGTATCGGTATCACCGAACTCCACCAGTTTGCCCATGTACATGAACGCCGTGTAGTCGGAAACCCGCGCGGCCTGTTGCATGTTGTGGGTCACGATGACGATGGTGAATTTCGATTTCAGTTCGTAGATCAGCTCTTCGACTTTCAGCGTGGAGATCGGGTCAAGTGCCGAGCACGGTTCGTCGAGCAGCAGCACTTCCGGTTCCACGGCGATGGTGCGCGCGATGACCAGACGTTGTTGCTGACCACCGGACAGGCCGAGTGCCGACTCGTGCAGACGGTCTTTGACTTCGTCCCACAGCGCCGCGCCTTTCAACGCCCACTCGACCGCTTCGTCGAGGATGCGCTTTTTGTTGATGCCCTGGATGCGCAGGCCGTAAACCACGTTTTCGTAGATGGTTTTCGGGAACGGGTTCGGCTTCTGGAACACCATGCCGACGCGACGACGCAGCTCGGCCACGTCTTCGCCCTTGCGGTAGATGTTGTTGCCGTAGAGGTTGATTTCGCCTTCTACGCGGCAGCCATCCACCAGATCGTTCATGCGGTTGAAGGTGCGCAGCAGCGTGGACTTACCGCAGCCGGACGGGCCGATGAAGGCGGTCACGCGCTGTTTCGGGATGTTCATGCTGACGTCGAACAGCGCTTGTTTGTCGCCGTAGAACAGGCTCAGGCCCGGTACTTCAATGGCTACGGTTTCCTGCGCCAGGCTCAGGCTCTGTTTGTCGCGGCCCAGGGCAGACATGTTGATGCCGTGGGTATGTGCTTCGTGCTGCATGGGAGGCTCCCTGTGCTGACAAATTCGGTTCGGTTTTTGTGGGAGCCAGCCTGCTGGCGAAGGCATCACCGCGGTTTCAGAGTTAAACCGCGGTGCCTGAATCGCCAGCAGGCTGGCTCCCACATAGAAATCAATGCTGCAAATCAGCTATCCAGTGCTTTGTATTTCTCGCGCAGATGGTTCCGGATATAAACGGCCGACAGGTTCAATGTCGCGATCACCAGTACCAGCAGCAGCGCGGTGGCGTACACCAACGGTCGTGCGGCTTCGACGTTCGGGCTCTGGAAGCCGACGTCATAAATATGGAAGCCCAGGTGCATGATCTTCTGGTCAAGGTGAAGGTACGGGTAGTTGCCATCCAGCGGCAGCGACGGTGCCAGTTTCACCACACCTACCAGCATCAGCGGCGCCACTTCACCGGCGGCGCGAGCCACGGCGAGGATCATGCCGGTCATCATCGCCGGGCTGGCCATCGGCAGCACGATCTTCCACAAGGTTTCCGCCTTGGTTGCGCCGAGGGCCAACGAGCCTTCACGCACGGTACGAGGAATCCGCGCCAGGCCTTCTTCGGTGGCCACGATCACCACCGGCACCGCCAGCAGCGCCAAGGTCAACGAAGCCCAGAGCAGGCCCGGCGTACCGAAAGTCGGAGCCGGCAGCGCTTCAGGGAAGAACAACCGGTCGACCGAGCCGCCCAGCACGTAAACGAAGAAGCCCAGACCGAACACGCCGTAAACGATGGCCGGAACGCCCGCCAGGTTGTTCACGGCGATGCGGATAATCCGCGTCAGTGCGTTCTGCTTGGCGTATTCGCGCAGGTACACCGCTGCCAGCACACCAAACGGCGTCACGATCATCGCCATGATCAGGGTCATCATCACGGTGCCGAAAATCGCCGGGAAGATCCCGCCTTCGGTGTTCGCTTCACGCGGGTCGTCGCTGAGGAATTCCCAGACCTTGCTGAAGTAGAAACCGATCTTGGTCATCGTGCCCATGGCGTTCGGCTGATAGGCGTGAACCACTTTGCCGATGCCGATTTCAATCTCTTTGCCGTTGGCGTCGCGGGCCGTCAGGCTGTCGCGGTTGAACTGGGCGTGCAGGTCGTTCAGGCGCGCTTCAATGTCCTGATAACGTGCGTTCAGCTCGGCGCGCTCAGACTCCATGTCCGCTTGCGCAGTCGCATCGAGCTTGCCCGCCAGTTCCAGTTTGCGACCGTGCAGACGGATGCGTTCGAGGCCTGCGTTGATCGCACCGATGTCGACTTTTTCCAGACTCTTGAGCTGGGCCGCGAGCTTGTTCACGCGATCCACTCGCGCCTGCAACTCAGGCCACGCCGCTTCGCCTTCGGCGATGATCTTGCCGTCCTGTTTGACGTTGACCAGGTAGCCGTAGAAATTGCCCCACTCGCGACGCTCGATGGCCATCAGCTCAGGCGGGGTTTTCTGATTGGTCAGCCACTCGCCGACGATCCAGGTGAAGTCGTTGCCGTTCAAGTCACGGTTGCCGACCTTGATCAGCTCGCGAGTCATGAACTCCGGGCCCTGATCGGGAACCGGCAGGCCAGCGCTTTTCAGGCGCTCGCGCGGCACTTCTTCCTTCTGCACCACTTCACCGATGACCAGGTGATTGGCCTGGCCCGGCACGTCGTAGCTGGCGTGGATCAGGTCCGCCGGCCAGAAGTGACCCAGTCCGCGCACGGCAATCACCGCAAGCAGGCCAATGGTCATGATGACCGCGATGGACACCGCGCCACCGCTGATCCAGACGCCGGGGGCGCCGCTCTTGAACCATCCATTCAGGGAGTTCTGTTTCACAGACTTCTACCTTTCTTAAAGCGACGAGTATTTCTTGCGCAGACGCTGACGAATCAGTTCTGCGAGGGTGTTCATGACGAAGGTGAACAACAGCAACACCAGCGCCGAGAGGAACAGCACGCGGTAGTGGCTGCCGCCGACTTCCGATTCGGGCATTTCCACCGCGACGTTGGCGGCCAGCGTTCGCAGACCTTCGAACAGGTTCATTTCCATGACCGGGGTGTTGCCGGTGGCCATCAGCACGATCATGGTTTCACCGACCGCGCGGCCCATGCCGATCATCAACGCCGAGAAGATGCCCGGGCTGGCGGTGAGGATCACCACGCGAGTCATGGTCTGCCACGGCGTGGCACCGAGTGCCAGGGAACCGAGGGTCAGACCGCGAGGCACACTGAACACGGCGTCTTCGGCGATGGAGTAGATGTTCGGGATAACTGCGAAGCCCATGGCCAGACCGACCACCAGTGCGTTGCGCTGGTCGTAAGTGATGCCCAGGTCGTGGGAGATCCACATGCGCATGTCGCCGCCGAAGAACCAGGTTTCCATGTACGGGCTCATGTACAGCGAGAGCCAGCCCACGAACAGGATCACCGGAATCAGAATCGCGCTTTCCCAGCCATCCGGTACTCTCAGGCGGATAGATTCAGGCAGGCGACTGAAGACGAAACCGGCCACCAGGATGCCAATCGGCAGCAGCATCAGCAGGCTGAAAATGCCCGGCAAATGCCCTTCTACATACGGAGCGAGGAACAGACCGGCGAAGAAACCGAGGATCACCGTCGGCATCGCTTCCATCAGCTCGATCACCGGCTTGACCTTGCGGCGCATGCCCGGGGCCATGAAGTACGCGGTGTAGATCGCTGCAGCAACGGCCAGTGGAGCGGCCAGCAGCATGGCGTAGAACGCGGCTTTCAGGGTGCCGAAGGTCAGCGGAGACAAGCTCAGCTTCGGTTCGAAATCGGTGTTGGCGGCGGTCGATTGCCAGACATATTTAGGCTCGTCGTAGTTCTCGTACCAGACCTTGCTCCACAGCGCGCTCCAGGACACTTCCGGGTGCGGGTTGTCGAGCAGCAGCGGTTGAATCTTGCCGCCTTGCTCCACGATGATGCGGTTGGCCCGTGGCGAGAGACCGAAGATGCCCTGGCCTTCTACGACCTGATCCACCAGCAAGGTGCGGTGCGCGGTGCTGTGGAACACGCCGAGCTTGCCGGAGGCATCGAGGGCGATGAAGCCTTTGCGACGTTCTTCGGCAGTGATTTCAACGATCGGCGTGGTGCCCATCTGGAAGGTGCGGATCTGCTTCAGGCGCTGCTCACCATCCGGGTCGCGGGCCATGAACCATTGGGCCAAGCCACCCTTGGAGTCGCCAAGAATCAGCGAGATACCGCCCACCAGCTGGGTACTGGCAGTAATCTCGGCATCGCCGTTTTCGAGCAGTTTGTAGCGACCGTTCAAGCTCTTGTCGCGCAGGCTGAACACGTCAGCTTGCGCACGACCATTGATCACGTACAGCCATTGCTGACGTGGGTCGACGAAGATGTTCTTCACCGGCTCGGTCATCTGCGGCAGATCGATGCGCTTCTGCTCGTTGGTGATTTCGCCGGTCATCATGTTCTCTTCGCTGGTGAGCGACAGCACATTGAGTTGCGAACCGGTGGAACCGACCAGCATCAGGGTCGAATCAGTGGCGTTGAGGCTGACATGCTCCAGCGCACCGCCCGCCTCGTTCAGCGCGATCGGGGTTTCGCCGTACGGGTACTCGACGGCTGGCGAGATGGTTTTCTTGCCGTCCGGGTAGCTGACTTTATAGGTGTGACGGAATACCAAAGCCTGGCCGTTGGACAGGCCCACAGCCACCAATGGATGGCCCGGCTGGTCTTCGCCGATGGACGTCACGGTAGTGCCGGCCGGGATCGGCAGATCGACGCGCTTGAGTTCGGCGCCACTGTCGATGTCGAAGAACAGCGCCTGCCCTTTGTCGGAAACCCGCATGGCGACCTGGTTCTGCTCTTCCAGGGAGATCATCAACGGCTTGCCGGCGTCCTGCATCCAGGCGGGCGTGATGGCGTCCTTGGCCGTCAGGTTCGCACCCTGGAACAAGGGGAAGACGACGTAGGCGAGGAAGAAGAAGATCAGCGTGATCGCGCCGAGAACGGCGAGGCCGCCAACGAGGACGTACCAGCGGGTCAGGCGGTCTTTGAGCGCGCGGATGCGGCGCTTGCGTTGCAGCTCAGGCGTATTGAAATCAATTCGCTTGGGGGGATTTGTAGTCATGGTGGAATTGGCCAGATCATTCATGCGCTCACCCTAGCGATCCTGTATGACAGAAAGATGACAATGCAGTGACGCAGCAAATCCGCCGCCAGCGGGAACTGGCAGTGGATCAAAAATTTGGGGGGTGTAGGAGCCGGCTTGCTGGCGATGGCTTCACCGCAGTGAACCTGTCAGACCGAGTCGACAGGATCGCCAGTAAGTCGGCTCCTACTGATCCGGGGCTAGCCCCGGATCAGGGTTTTACTTTTTTGCGACTTCAGCGCCGCCTTCTTGCAGACCCAGGTCAGCCAGTGCTTTGGCAGCAACCTTGGCTGGCAACGGGATGTAGCCGTCTTTCACTACAACTTCCTGACCCTGTTTGGACAGAATCAGCTTCACGAACTCGGCTTCCAGCGGGGCCAGAGGCTTGTTCGGGGCTTTGTTGACGTAAACGTAGAGGAAACGCGACAGCGGATACTTGCCGTTCAGGGCGTTTTCTTCGGTGTCTTCGATGAATTCAGTGCTGCCTTTCTTGGCCAGAGCCACCGTTTTCACGCTAGCGGTCTTGTAGCCGATGCCCGAGTAACCTACGCCGTTCAGCGAGGAGCTGATCGACTGCACGACCGAAGCCGAACCTGGTTGTTCGTTGACGTTTGGCTTGTAGTCACCTTTGCACAGGGCTTCTTCTTTGAAGTAGCCGTAGGTGCCGGATACCGAGTTACGACCGAACAGCTGAACCGGCTTGTTGGCCAGATCGCCGGTCACACCCAGGTCACCCCAGGTTTTCACGTCGGTTTTAGCGCCGCACAGACGAGTCGAGGAGAAAATCGCGTCGACTTGCTCCATGGTCATGTGCTGGATCGGGTTGTCCTTGTGTACGAACACAGCCAAGGCATCCACGGCAACCGGGATAGCCGTTGGCTTGTAGCCGTATTTGGTTTCGAAGGCTTGCAGCTCGTTGTCCTTCATCTTGCGGCTCATCGGGCCCAGGTTAGCGGTGCCTTCAGTCAGCGCAGGTGGCGCGGTAGAAGAACCGGCAGCCTGAATCTGGATGTTTACGTTCGGGTATTCTTTTTTGTAGTTCTCAGCCCACAGGGTCATGAGGTTGGCCAGGGTATCGGAGCCGACGCTGGACAGGTTGCCCGACACACCAGTGGTCTTGGTGTAGCTCGGGATAGCAGGGTCAACAGCGGCAACCGCGTTGGCAGTCGCAACGCCAGCAGCGACAAAAGTCATTGCCGCCATCAAACGCTTCAGTTTCATGCCTTACTCCTAGCAGATAGGGTGTGTTAAGTCGGGGCCAAGTATCAGCAGGCCGTGTGAACACTCTATGGCTGAAATATGACAATTGGATGAAAGGCCAGTATTCGAGTTTTTACCGGATAATTCATGTACCCCAAATCGCCAGCAGGCTGGCTCCCACATTGGAATGCATTTCAATGTGGGAGCCAGCCTGCTGGCGATTGGGGCCGGTACAGCTACAGAGAGTCTCGGGGATCAGCGCCCCTTCTTCCAAAGGTACGCACCCACCAGAATCCCGACACCACAGATGATCGCCACGTAATACGCCGGCCCCATCGGGCTTTCTTTGAGCAGCAGCGTCACCACCATCGGCGTCAGGCCACCAAAAATCGCATAGGCCAGGTTGTAGGAGAACGACAGCCCGCTAAAGCGCACCACCGCCGGGAAGGCCTTGACCATCACGTAGGGCACCGCACCAATAGTGCCGACCAGCAGACCGGTCAGGGCGTACATCGGGAACAGCCAGTCCGGGTGGTTGAACAGGCTGTGATAGAAGGTCCACGAGCTGAGCAGCAACGCCGCACTGCCGAACACAAACACCCGGCCCGCGCCAAAGCGGTCAGCCAACGCACCGGAAGCAACGCAGCCCAGACTCAGGAATACGATCGCCAGGCTATTGGCCTGCAACGCGGTGGTGGGAGTGAAGTGGTAGACCGTCTGCAGCACGGTCGGGGTCATCAGAATGACCACGATGATGCCGGCGGACAGCAACCAGGTCAGCAGCATGGAAATCAGGATCGCCCCGCGATGGTCGCGCAGTACGGCACGCAGCGGCACTTCTTCGGCCAGCGCCTTGCGCAGTTGCAGCTCGGCGAACACCGGCGTCTCGTGCAACCAGCGGCGCAGGTAAACCGAGAACAGGCCAAATACACCACCGAGCAGGAACGGGATCCGCCAGGCGTAATCCGCCACTTCCACCGGGGTGTAAATGCTGTTGATCGCCGTGGCAACCAGCGACCCCAGGAGGATGCCGGCCGTCAGACCGCTGGTCAGCGTGCCGCAGGCGTAGCCGATGTGCCGCTGCGGCACGTGTTCGGAAACGAAGACCCATGCGCCCGGCACTTCACCGCCAATCGCCGCGCCCTGGATCACCCGCATCAGCAGCAACAGGATGGGCGCCCACATGCCGATCTGCGCGTACGTCGGCAGCAGACCCATGATCAGGGTCGGAACCGCCATCATGAAAATACTCAGGGTGAACATCTTCTTGCGACCCAGCAGGTCGCCGAAGTGCGCCATTACAATGCCGCCCAGCGGTCGCGCCAGGTAGCCGGCGGCGAAGATGCCGAAGGTCTGCATCAGGCGCAGCCACTCGGGCATGTCGGCCGGGAAGAACAGCTTGCCGACCACCGTGGCGAAGAACACGAAAATGATGAAGTCGTAGAACTCCAGCGCGCCGCCAAGGGCGGACAGCGATAAAGTCTTGTAGTCATTGCGGGTCAACGGACGTGCGGATTGCGTTGGCTGCGCAGTGCTCGAGGGCGCTGTGGTCATGGCAAGGCTTCTCTTATAGTCGGATCTGCAACCCCAACAACGCTGGCGGAGGCTTGGGCAGGTCCGGCACGATAGCAAATTGTTCGAAAAAGCACATAGAGGTGCGTATTTGACGGTCAAAATGAGAACCGGACGGTCGTCTCGGAGTCTACCGACCGATATACTCGCGATCTGCAGCAGTTTGAAAGGGTTGCTGTGCGAAGACGCTGCTGGCGCGGCCAGTCGATTTCGCAGAGTTCCCCTTTAGGCGCCTTACGAAAAACGTGACGAACGTAGTATGTTCGGGGCTGAATCGTTTTTCCTTGAGACGGCTATTCACCTTGAAGTACCAATGAAGAGTCACGGGTCAGAGGCACCCCCGGCATGATAGAGCTCGAACAAGAAGATCCAATCCCGCAAGGCGACCTGGCCCTGCAAATCACCGCGCTTCCGCGTGAAACCAACGGTTTCGGCGATATTTTCGGCGGCTGGCTGGTGGCGCAGATGGATTTGGCCGGCACCGCAATGGCCAGCAAAGTCGCTGGCGGCCGGGTGGCTACCGTGGCGATTGATCGCATGGCATTCCTGGTTCCGGTGGCGGTGGGCGCTCAGCTCTCCTTCTATACCCAGGCGCTGGAAATCGGCCGCAGCTCGATCCAGATGATGGTCGAGGTCTGGAGCGACGATCCGCTGTCCAGTGAGTGGCGTAAAGTGACTGAAGCCGTGTTTGTGTTCGTGGCCATCGACGGCAGCGGTCGCACCCGCTCGGTTCCGCCACGCGCGCGTTAAACGCGGCGACCGTTCTGCGGTCCATTGCAGTCATTGTTCCTGACCGAGAGTTGCCCCATGAACACGCCCAACGTTGAAGCCGTGAAGCTGGATGAACTGAACTGCTGGCGCATCCGCCACGGTCAGGCCGAATTGCTGGTTGCCCAGCAAGGTGCGCACATCCTCAGTTATCAATTGGCCGGCCAACCGCCGCTGATCTGGCTCAACGACGAGGCCGTGTTCAAGACCGGCAAGAGCATCCGCGCCGGCGTGCCGGTGTGCTGGCCGTGGTTCGGCAACCTTTCGCGCAACCCGCCGAGCGTTCAGACGATGCGCGTCAGCAACGAACCGCCGACCGCTCACGGTTTTGTGCGGGCAATGGACTGGGAACTGGGCGGCATCGAAACCGAAGGTGAAAGCCTGAAGGTGGAATTCGTCCTGCCCTACCCCGAAGGCGGCTTCCCCGACTGGCCGCATCAGGTGGATTTGAAGTTGAGCATTCGTCTGGATGAGCAACTGCACATCAGCCTGACCAGCCACAACCAAGGCACCGATACCGTCACCATCAGCCAGGCGCTGCACAGCTATTTCGCGGTCAGCGATGTGCGCAATGTGCACGTTGAAGGGCTGGATGGCTTGAATTACATCGAGACGCTGGATGACTGGAAAACTGTGCCCCAGGCCGGTGACCTGCGTTTTAACGGCGAGACCGATCGCATCTACCTGAACACCCCGGCGAAGCTGAGCATTGTCGATCCGGCGTGGGAACGGCGCATCGAGCTGACCAGCCGCGGTTCGCGTTCGGCAGTGATCTGGAACCCGTGGATCGATCGCGCGGCGGCGTTCAGCGATATGGCAGACGATGGCTGGCAGCGCATGCTGTGCATCGAGACGGCGAATGTGATGGATGATGTGATCACGCTGAAACCGGGTGCCACCCACACCCTCGGTGTGAGCATCGCCAGCACACTTCTCTAATCAACACCGCAATACGAACTGTGGGAGCCAGCCTGCTGGCGATGGTGTCATGTCAGTCAACTTGAAAGTGCCTGACGGACCGCTATCGCCAGCAGGCTGGCTCCCACAGTTATTTTGGTTGGCTGCTAGAGATCTGATTCCTGCACCACCCGCACTTTCGCCGCATCCAGCGCATACGCCGCGTCAGCCAGTTCGTTGTTGACCTTCTCGATCTTCAGCGTGCCGGTCACCCACAGCGGCGTGTAGATATCATCCAGCTTCAACCCTTTCGGATAGCGCACCAGCACCAACTGGTTAGGCGGCGGTGGCGGCACGTGGATGCAGGCGCCCGGATACGGCACGAGGAAGAACAGCGTGCTGCGGCCCTTGGCGTCGGATTCCAGCGGCACCGGATAACCACCGATGCGGATGTTCTTGTCGTTCATCGACGGCACGGTTTTGGTCGAGTACATCACCGCCGGCAAGCCCTTGCTCTGCTTCATGCCACCCTTTTCGGTAAAGGTGCCATTGGCTTCGGGGGAGTTGTGATCGATTTCGGGCATGGCCTCAAGGGCTTTCTGGTCCGACTTCGGCATCAGTTCGAGCCAGTCGGTTTCCGGCAGTTCGCCGGCATGGGCAAGGCCCGAACCCAGTAAAAGGACAGTCAATAGAAGACGGCGCATGAAGGTGCTCGGCAAGAGAAAGGACGGTATGGCGCCGAGCATTCTAGCCCTCCCCGCGTGCGGCGCAGAGAGGGCTTTGTCGCCTGGATCAGTTCTTTTTGATCAAGCCGTAGACCACCAGCAATATCACGGCGCCAACCAGCGCACCCAGGAAGCCTGCGCCTTGTCCTGCCTGATAGAAGCCCAGGGCCTGACCGCCGTAAGTGGCCGCCAGTGAACCGCCGATACCGAGCAGGATGGTCATGATCCAGCCCATGCTGTCGTCACCCGGTTTCAGGAACCGGGCCAGCAGGCCGACAATCAAGCCGATAAAGATGGTTCCGATAATTCCCATGGCATTTCCCTCTGATTGGTTGGACATGCCAAAGCCTAGACAGACTTTTGCATCCTGCCATGAGAGAACGGCGGCCCTGAATGGTTCCGCCGCGGCCACATGAAACCGTTTATTCGGTGATCAGCGCTTCGACCTTGAGGATCTGTGCGGCCAGCGTCTCGCGGTCTGCACAACGCAGGTTGGCATGACCGACCTTGCGCCCGACCTTGAAGGCCTTGCCATAGTGATGCAGATGGCAATCGGCGATGGCCAGGACTTTTTCGGTCTCCGGCACTTTACCGATGAAGTTGAGCATGGCGCTCTCCCCCACCTTGGCCGTCGACCCCAGCGGCAGACCGGCAACGGCCCGCAGGTGGTTTTCGAACTGGCTGCATTCGGCGCCTTCGGTAGTCCAGTGCCCGGAGTTGTGCACACGCGGGGCGATTTCGTTGGCCTTCAAGCCACCGTCGACTTCAAAGAACTCGAACGCCATCACGCCAACGTAGCTCAAATGCTTGAGCACTCGGCTGGAGTAGTCTTCGGCCAAGGCTTGCAACGGGTGGTCGGTGCTGGCCACGGACAGCTTGAGGATGCCGCTGTCGTGGGTGTTGTGAACCAGCGGGTAGAACTTGGTTTCGCCATCGCGAGCACGCACGGCGATCAGCGACACTTCGCCGGTGAACGGCACGAAGCCTTCCAGCAGGCAGGCAACGCTGCCCAGTTCAGCGAAGGTGCCGACCACGTCTTCAGCGGTGCGCAGGACTTTCTGGCCCTTGCCGTCGTAACCCAGGGTGCGGGTTTTCAATACGGCTGGCAGACCGATGGAGGCCACGGCGGCCTCCAGATCGGCTTGCGACTGGATGTCGGCGAACGCCGGGGTGGGAATCCCCAGGTCCTTGAACATGCTCTTCTCGAACCAGCGATCGCGAGCGATGCGCAGGGCTTCGGCGCTCGGGTAGACCGGGACGAATTGCGACAAGAACGCTACGGTTTCAGCCGGGACGCTTTCGAACTCGAAGGTCACCAGATCGACTTCATCGGCGAGCTGACGCAGGTGATCCTGATCGCCGTAATCGGCCCGCAGGTGTTCGCCCAACGCGGCTGCGCAAGCATCCGGCGCGGGGTCCAGGAAAGCGAAGTTCATGCCCAGCGGGGTGCCCGCCAGCGCCAACATGCGACCCAACTGGCCGCCACCGATTACACCGATCTTCATCGTCAACAACCTCAGGCGATGCGTGGGTCTGGATTTTCCAGGACGCTGTCTGTCTGCTCAGCACGGAAAGTCTTCAGCACTTCGTGGAACTGCGGGTGCTTGGCGCCGAGGATGCTCGCCGACAGCAGCGCGGCGTTGATCGCGCCGGCTTTGCCGATGGCCAGGGTGGCGACCGGAATGCCTGCCGGCATCTGCACAATAGACAGCAGCGAGTCGACGCCCGAAAGCATCGACGACTGCACCGGCACGCCCAGCACCGGCAGGTGGGTCTTGGCCGCACACATGCCTGGCAAATGGGCCGCGCCACCGGCACCGGCGATGATCACCTCGATGCCACGCGCCTCAGCCTCTTCGGCGTACTGGAACAGCAGGTCCGGGGTGCGGTGGGCAGAGACCACTTTCACCTCGTAAGGGATGCCGAGCTTTTCCAGCATATCGGCGGTGTGGCTAAGGGTGGACCAATCGGACTTGGAGCCCATGATCACGCCAACCAGTGCACTCATCGTCGTGCCTCTTCTCTCTGGGCGCCCGCAGGCGCGTCAAAAAACAACAAGCCACGCAAAAATGCGTGGCTTGATTGTACGAAAAATGGCCGGACGAACCGGCCGAAGGCCGCGCAGTATACCTCAATGAAGCGGATAAACAGCCCCCGAAACGACCATCTGTCATACGGCACAAAGTGCCGGTTTTATTGACCTGAAGGTCAAGAGCGCACAGTGCCCGCCACGGCCCTTCAAGGCAATAACCGAGTCAATGAAAAACGCCCACAAGAAGTGCCATTTATCACGAACAAACACCAAGTAATAAATAAGGGATATCAACAAGGGTAGATCCCGAAAAAACTCGTGTTATATATCAAGCGGCACCAAATTAACGTGCCACCTAATTAATAAACAACCACTTTTAACGCCCTCGCCCAAATCACCGAGAGCGATTTATTCATGAGCCTTCACTATGAGCACACTATTAAAAACACTACTGATACTTGTCACCACCTTAAGTATCAATATCAGCGCCCACGCACTGAATGACAACACACTCAAAGACGACCCTTTGAATCCGATCCGGATTTTCGTCATATTCCATGATGATGTGCCTGAATCGAAACGAAGTTCAACCTACGCTGATCGCATTCGCCCCTTTGTCATCGAGTTCAAGCGTATCACTGGCCGGCACATCTCGGTGGTCTTCGATCGGAACCGCCCGCCCTATACCAACTTCAACTATAAATCTGACACCCCCTACAAGATGTTTGAAGAGTGGAAAAAGCTCGCCTGGGCATACAAGAAAGAACGACATGACAACAATGAGTTTTTGTCTTCGCGCAATGATCGGATTCTCTTGGTCACCAACGATTACATCAATGGCAGTCCGCTAATGGGCGGCATGGGTGGGCTCGCGACTCAACCCGGACACACTGCAATTGCCTCGTTCGAGCAAGGGCAGGCAATTGGGCATGAACTTGGACATACCTTTAATGCACGCCATGAGGACAGTGAAATTCTTTTTAAAGGGTGGTGGTGTGAAACCTTTGTGTTTCCGGAATCGTTCCTGCTTCGCTCTAATTGCTATGTGTTTAGTCAAGCAAACGAAAAACGTATCAAGGCTTATGTCGACAGCTTGTATTGAAATTACTACAGCCACCCCCTCTCAACCCAACAAAAAATAACAAAATGGAAAGCAGCGTGAAGAACAATAAAACAAATCAAGCCAAAAACCCTGTCCTTTTAATGGTCTATATCCACGACGACCTGGATGGGTATGATGAAGGCAAACTTTACGACGACCATTTCGCCTGGCTGAAAACCGAGCTCGAATATATATCCGGTCGTGACGTCACAATCATCTTCAACTCTAAATCCACCTCCCCGGGAATGACCCAATACCACTACAAAAATGAAAGCGTCTACGATTCAGGTCAGGGCTGGAAAGCAATGGTTAAAGCGTTAACTTCAAAGGTAGAGGAGACCCGTCCTTACGATCCGGACCTGAACAAATTCCTCTTTGTTAACCCGCCACCCGATCAACAGCAGCGTTGCCGGCGCTGCGATCGAAAAGGGTCAGAGTGGAATCGCATCGATTTTCTACTACATGGCACCCGCGCACGAGGTGGGCCACATGTTCGGTGCCACCCATGACGATGCGGACGTGATCTACGACGGCTGGTGGCACGACACGATCACGAAAGCGGACTGGGCGACGACTTTTCGTGGCAATGCCTACCGTTTCAGCGACAGGAACCGAGAGAATATTCGTCACTACCTCAATCAATTCGACTGAAACGCCGCTGAGTCTGACCATCGGGTGCACGCCATTTGCATGGGCTTGCACCCGACTCAGGAAGCGGGGCTGGCCGCACCGCCTTCCAGCTTGCGCCACAACAATCGCACGTTGGCCTTGCGCACCAGCGCACAGCGATACAGACGAATCTCCAGCGGCACATGCCATTGCGGGCCGCCGCAAATCACCAGTTCACCGCGCGCCAGTTCGGCGCGCACGCTCAGTTGCGGCACCCAGGCGATGCCCAGGCCTTCCAGCGCCATGCTTTTCAGGCTGTCGGCCATGGCCGTTTCGTAAATGGTGGTGAAGCGCAGCGCCCGCTGGCGCAACAGCATATTCACCGAGCGCCCGAGAAACGCTCCGGCGCTGTAGGCCAGCAGCGGCACACTGGCGTCGCCTTCCAGGTCGAACAGTGGCTTGCCGTCAGCGTCCGCCGCGCAAACCGGGAGCATTTCGGTGTGGCCCAAGTGCAGGGACGGGAAAATCTCCGGGTCCATCTGCATCGCGGCGTCCGGGTCGTAGAACGCCAGCATCAGGTCGCACCCGCCTTCGCGCAGGGCATGCACGGCGTCGCCGACGTTGGTCGCCACCAACCGCGTGGCGATGTTCAGCCCTTCATTGCGCAATTGCGCGATCCAGCGCGGGAAGAAACCCAATGCCAAGGAGTGAGCCGCCGCGACTTGCATCACTTCGCCTTGCCCGCCTTCCAGGTGATGAAGGTGGCGCAGCACTTCGCCGAGCTGTTCGACCACGGTCCGCGCAGTCACCAGAAACAACTGCCCCGCCGCCGTCAGCTCGATTGGCGTGCGTGAACGATTGACCAGTTGCAGCCCCAGCGCGGCTTCAAGGCTGCGGATCCGTCGGCTGAACGCCGGCTGAGTCACGAAGCGGCGTTCGGCAGCCTGGGAGAAGCTGCGGGTGGCGGCCAAGGCACTGAAGTCCTCAAGCCATTTACTTTCCAGATTCATCACGTCCTCCCGGACACGCACCAAATTAGGTCACACGCTCGCCGCACACACGGCGTCACATGGGCATTATGCCGAATGTGCATAGGCCAGTGTTTAACAGCATTGGCCGAAAATTCTCTACAAGCCTAGCATTTGCAGTGTTCCGGCACAGACCGGGTCCATATCGAGATGATTTCTATCATGTCCTCCGCTGCATCTTTCCGCACAGAAAAAGACCTGCTTGGCGTACTCGAAGTACCGGCTCAAGCGTATTACGGCATCCAGACCCTGCGAGCGGTGAACAACTTCCGTCTCTCCGGCGTTCCGATTTCGCATTACCCGAAGCTGGTTGTCGGCCTGGCCATGGTCAAACAGGCCGCCGCTGACGCCAACCGCGAGTTGGGTCACCTGAGCGAAGCCAAGCACGCTGCCATCAGCGAAGCCTGTGCACGATTGATCCGCGGCGATTTCCACGAAGAGTTCGTGGTGGACATGATTCAAGGCGGCGCTGGCACTTCGACCAACATGAATGCCAACGAAGTCATCGCCAACATCGCGCTGGAGGCCATGGGTCACCAGAAGGGCGAATACCAATACCTGCACCCGAACAACGACGTGAACATGGCGCAGTCGACCAACGACGCCTACCCGACCGCGATCCGCCTGGGTCTGCTGCTGGGTCACGACGCATTGCTGGCCAGCCTCGACAGCCTGATCCAGTCGTTCGCCGCCAAGGGTGAAGAATTCAACCACGTCCTGAAAATGGGCCGTACCCAGCTGCAAGACGCTGTGCCGATGACCCTCGGCCAAGAATTCCGCGCCTTCGCCACTACCCTGAGCGAAGACCTGGCGCGCCTGAAAACGTTGGCGCCTGAGCTGCTGACCGAAGTGAACCTGGGCGGCACCGCGATCGGCACCGGCATCAACGCCGACCCGCGTTACCAGCACCTGGCCGTTCAACGCCTGGCACTGATCAGCGGTCAACCACTGGTTCCAGCCGCCGACCTGATCGAAGCCACCTCCGACATGGGTGCTTTCGTACTGTTCTCCGGCATGCTCAAGCGCACCGCGGTCAAGCTGTCGAAGATCTGCAACGACCTGCGCCTGCTGTCCAGCGGCCCACGCACCGGCATCAACGAAATCAACCTGCCGGCACGTCAGCCGGGCAGTTCGATCATGCCTGGCAAGGTCAACCCGGTCATCCCGGAAGCCGTGAACCAGGTGGCGTTCCAGATCATCGGTAACGACCTGGCCCTGACCATCGCCGCCGAAGGCGGCCAGTTGCAACTGAACGTGATGGAGCCGCTGATCGCTTTCAAGATCTTCGACTCGATCCGCCTGCTGCAACGCGCCATGGACATGCTGCGCGAGCACTGCATCGTCGGCATCACCGCCAACGAAGCGCGCTGCCGCGAACTGGTCGAGCACTCGATCGGCCTGGTCACCGCGCTGAACCCGTACATCGGCTATGAAAACGCCACCCGCATCGCCCGTATCGCCCTCGAAAGCGGCCGCGGCGTGCTGGAACTGGTGCGCGAAGAAGGCTTGCTCGACGAAGAAATGCTCGCCGACATCCTGCGCCCGGAAAACATGATCGCTCCGCGTCTGGTTCCGCTTAAAGCCTGATCCGACGCGTTACTTGTAGCACCACTCACCAGGTCGAGGGACTAGACACCTCTCACCTTTTGAGGGCTTGGGGATTTGTTCCCCAGGCCCTTTTTTTTAACTATTTACAAGCAAACACAGAACCTGTGGGAGCGGGCTTGCCCGCGATGAACGATAACGCGGAGTTCCTGATAAACCGCGGTGCCTGCATCGCGGGCAAGCCCGCTCCCACAAGAACCAGGCGCCATCAACGTCAGGTGTTTCAAAGGCTTCGTTTCATCGGATGCACCACAACCGTGCAGACGGACGGCACTCTCATAGGTATAGTGCCGCCCCTCTTCGCGTGAGCGGTCGTCGGTAACGAGGCCCAAACCCATGCGAAACCCGAACTAATAACAAACCCGCAATATGAAATCGGGACGAACCTTCGCCTCGCCTGTTTTGCCGTGCGCAAACCGGTGTAACGCGATGTTTCCGACCGCCCAGCATTTGCCTACACAAAAAACAGCGAGGAATAATCCATGCTCGAAGTCATTAACGACTTCCTCTCAGGGAAAGTACTGATCGTGCTCATTGTCGGGCTCGGTAGCTACTTCACGATCCGCTCGCGTTTCGTTCAATTGCGTCACTTCTTCCACATGTTCGCGGTGTTCCGCGACAGCCTCAAAAGCAGCGCCGGTCAACTCAGCTCGTTTCAGGCCCTGATGCTCAGCCTTGCCGGCCGCGTCGGTGCAGGCAACATCGCCGGTGTCGGCATTGCCGTGACCCTCGGTGGGCCAGGTGCAGTGTTCTGGATGTGGGTGACCGCACTGGTCGGCATGTCCAGCAGCTTCTTCGAATGTTCCCTCGGCCAGCTCTACAAGCGCTGCGATTCCGACGGCACTTACCGTGGCGGCCCGTCCTATTACATCCAGCACGGCCTGCAGAAACGCTGGCTGGGCATGATCATGGCGTTCCTGTTGCTGGTGACCTTCGGGTTTGCCTTCAACGGCCTGCAATCCCACGCCGTGACGCACTCGTTGAACAACGCATTCGGCTTCGATACCACCTGGACCGGCCTGGCCCTGGCAGTGTTGCTGGGCCTGGTGTTCATCGGCGGGATCAAGCGCATCGCCAAGGTCGCTGACCTGTTGGTGCCGGTGAAAACCCTGGTGTACATCGGCGTGACCATCTACGTGATCGTGCTGCAATTCGACCACGTACCAGCGATGCTGATGACCATCGTCAAAAGCGCCTTCGGTCTCGACCAGGCCTTCGGCGGCCTGATCGGCAGCGCCATCGTCATGGGCGTGAAGCGTGGCGTGTTCGCCAACGAAGCGGGCCTGGGCAGTGCGCCCAACGTGGCAGCAGTCGCGTCGGTCGAGCACCCGGTGGCACAAGGCGTGGTTCAGGCGTTCAGCGTATTCCTCGACACCTTCGTGATCTGCACCTGCACCGCCTTGCTGATCCTGCTCTCGGGCTTCTACACCCCGGGCTTCGAAGGCGACGGCATTGCCCTGACCCAGAACTCGCTCGCCGCTGTCGTGGGCGACTGGGGCCGGATGTTCATCTCCGTGGCACTGGCGTTGTTCGTGTTCACCTCGATTCTCTACAACTACTATCTGGGCGAGAGCAACCTGCGCTTCCTGATCGGTGAAAACCGCAAGGCGTTGATCGGCTACCGCGCACTGGTACTGGTGTTGATTTTCTGGGGTGCGATCGAGAACCTCGGCACGGTGTTCGCGTTTGCCGACATCACCATGACCCTGCTCGCGTTCGTGAACCTGATTGCGCTGTTCCTGCTGTTCAAGGTCGGCATGCGCATCCTGTGCGACTACGATGACCAGCGCGCTGCCGGGATCAAGACACCGGTGTTCGATTCGAGCAAGTTCCCGGATCTGGACCTGGACCTGAACGCCTGGCCAGCCAACCCGCCAGCCGCCACCAAGGCTCAAGCCGAGCCCCAAGGCGTACCCGCAGCGCAACGCTGATCGGTAAACGAAGGGTGCACAACCTGTGGGAGCCAGCCTGCTGGCGATGACAGACTGTCAGTTGACGCATTAGTGTCTAACATACCGTCATCGCCAGCAGGCTGGCTCCCACATGTCATCTCTTGCGGAGACTTCCCCATGGTTCCCAATTCCTTTCCCGCCGCCCAGCACGTCATGGTGCTCTACACCGGTGGCACCATCGGCATGCAAGCCAGCGAACATGGCCTGGCACCCGCATCCGGTTTTGAAGCGCGGATGCGCGAATACCTGCACAGCCAGCCAGAGCTGGTGGTGCCGCAGTGGCGCTTTCGCGAGATGTCACCGCTGATCGACAGCGCCAACATGTCCCCGGCGTATTGGCAGCAACTGCGCGAGGCCGTGGTCGATGCAGTGGATGTGCAGGGCTGCGACAGTGTGCTGATCCTGCACGGCACCGACACCCTCGCCTACAGCGCGGCGGCCATGAGCTTTCAACTGCTCGGCTTGCAGGCCCGCGTGTGCTTTACCGGTTCAATGCTGCCGGCCGGCGTGACCGACAGCGATGCCTGGGAAAACCTCGGCGGCGCGTTGGTTGCGCTGGGCCATGGCTTGGCACCGGGCGTTCATCTGTACTTCCATGGCGAACTGCTGGACCCGACCCGATGCGCAAAGGTGCGCAGTTTCGGTCGGCATCCGTTCAAGCGCCTGGAGCGTCAGGGTGGTGGCGTGAAGGCGACTTCACTGCCAGCAGCGTTGAACTACAACCAGAGCAAGCAACTGGCGAAAGTCGCTGTGTTGCCGCTGTTCCCAGGCATTGGCGCCGAGCAACTCGATGGCGTGCTGAACAGCGGCATCCAGGGTCTGGTGCTGGAGTGCTACGGCAGCGGCACCGGGCCGAGCGACAACCCCGAATTTCTCGCCGCGCTTTCGCGGGCGCGGGACAACGGTGTCGTGGTGGTCGCGGTGACGCAGTGCCATGAAGGTGGCGTCGAGCTGGATGTGTACGAGGCTGGCAGCCGGTTGCGCGGCGTCGGCGTACTGTCGGGCGGCGGTATGACCCGTGAGGCGGCGTTCGGCAAGTTGCATGGTTTGCTGGGTGCGGGTCTGGACACCACCGAGGTTAGGCGGCTGGTAGAACTCGACTTGTGCGGCGAACTTAGCTGATACAACACCGTCCTTGTGGGAGCGAGCCTGCTCGCGATGGCGGTTTACCATTCGACAACTATTTCGATTGGTATGCCGCCATCGCGTGCAGGCTCGCTCCCACAAGGTTCCTCGGTCGGCACACAATTTGCTCAGTTTCCAGCCATCCCCAGGCTGGAAGCCGCCATGCTCCACTCCCACCTCACCACCCTCAACGCCGTCTCGTTGGTGCTCAACGCCTTCAAGGCCGAAGGCCTATCCAGCGACGCGTTGCTCGCCGGCAGTGGCATCAGCGCAGCGGACCTGAACCGTGCGGACACGCGCATCACCACCAACCAGGAGATGCAGGTCTGCGCCAACGCGGTCGCGCTCAAGCGTGATATCGGCCTGGAGCTGGGTCGGCGCATGCACGTTTCCTGCTACGGGATGCTCGGCTATGCGCTGCTCACCAGTGCCACCTTCGGTGACGCTTTGCGTCTGGCGATGCGTTATCCGGCGCTGTTGGGAACACTTTTCGAGCTGAGCCTGGAGGACGACGGCGAGCGCATCTGGTTCGTCGCCGCCGACTACCGGGAGAGCCCGGCGATGGCGGTGTTCAATGCCGAGTTCTGTCTGGTGTCATTGAAAGTCATCTGCGACGACCTGCTCGGTCACCCGCTGCCGTTGATCGCTGCGCGCTTCGAACACGCTGCGCCGGACTATCAGGCGACCTACGCCGAACACTTCAACTGCCCGCTGCACTTCAACGCTCGGGACAACGCCTTTGCCTTCGACAAGCGCTGGCTCGACCAACCCTTGCCGCTCGCCGATGTCATCACCCATCAAGCCATGGCCGAACGCTGCCGCAAGCAGAACCTCGAGTTCACCGGGCGCCAGGCGTGGCTGGGGCGGATTCGGCAGTTGCTCAGTGCTCAGCTCAACGCGGCTCCTGGCCTCGAAGGGTTGGCCGAGCAGATGAATTGCTCGGCGCGGACCCTGCGTCGGCACCTCAAGGATCTGGGGTGCAGTTATCAGGAATTGCTGGATGAGCTGCGCTTCGAACAGGCCAAGCACATGCTTTGCGAAGATCAGATGCCTATTTACCGGATCGCCGAAATGCTGGGTTTCAGCGAAACCGCGAGTTTCCGCCATGCGTTTGTGCGCTGGAGCGGGGTCGCACCCAGCCAATTCCGGCCGCACTGACAAACCCTGTGGGAGCGGGCTTGCCCGCGAAGGGGCCAGTACCTCCGACACAGCATCATCGGTTGAAATATTGCCTTCGCGGTGTAGAAACGGACACATCCTTTACGATTGAAACCGGGGACATCCTTTACGTTTCTGTTCTGATCCAGACCCAACTGCCCGACGGCCGCTGGATCAATCGCCTGTATTACGGCAGCGGCCACCTGCACCAGATCAATCTCGACGGCCAAGTCATCAGCGACTTCGAACGCGACCGCCTGCACCGCGAAGTGCTGCGCACCCAAGGCCAGATCAGCACCCGCAGCGAGTACGACCGCAGCGGCCGTTTACGCTCACGCCAACGCCGACACAGCAGCCAGCCATCGCTGATGCCGGCCGCCGTGCAGAAACATTTTGAGTACGACCCCGCCGACAACCTGATCGGCAAACTCGACCAGCAACCCGCCGGGCAACACCGCCAACGGCTGCACTACGACGCCACCGGCCGCATCATCGCCAGCCAGGACAGCCTGCACGGCCAGCGCGAAACCTTCGCCTACGACGCCGCCGCCAACCTGCTGGATGGCCCGCAACCCGGCGCCGGGCTGGTGGTGCACAACAAACTGCTGACCTTCCAGGACAAGCGTTACCGCTACGACGCCTTCGGCCGGATGATCGAAAAACGCAGCGCTAAACGGGGCCTGCAGCGCTTCGGTTACGACGCCGAAAGCCGG
>NZ_JAVLRV010000003.1:599322-786283 GCF_055803035.1 Pseudomonas sp. 300
TCTCCGGTTTAAAACGTAAAGGATGTCTCCGGTTTCTACCCGGGCAAGCCCGCTCCCACAGGGTCGGTGCACCCCCTTGCCAACAAGGGGCGAATTTCGGTCAACTATTTTGGCCATATCGATCCCCTTTTGGCCTTTCCTGCCGTTCTCCGAATCGCCATCCGCCGCAAGACTGTGTTCAACCGAATCAGCCTGCGGAGAACAAGAAATGCTGACGATCTACTCGCACGATCACCACCTGCACCACGGCCGCTGTGAATTGATAGACGGGCAACTCAAGCCCTGCTTTGAAATGCCTTCGCGTGCCGACCATGTGCTGGCGCGGGTGCAAAACCAGAACCTGGGCCCCGTCGAAGTGCCGAAGGATTTCGGCCTCGACCCGATCGCGCGCATCCACAGCCGCGACTACCTCGACTTCTTCAAAGGCGCCTGGGCGCGCTGGACCGAATTCAACACCGACGGCGATTTGCTGCCCTACACTTGGCCAGCCCGCACCTTGCGTCGCATCAAACCCACCAGCCTGCATGGCGAACTGGGTTATTACAGCTTCGACGGCGGTGCGCCAATTACCGCCG
The DNA here is from genome assembly GCF_055803035.1 of Pseudomonas sp. 300. Lineage (NCBI taxonomy): Bacteria > Pseudomonadati > Pseudomonadota > Gammaproteobacteria > Pseudomonadales > Pseudomonadaceae > Pseudomonas > Pseudomonas sp. 300. Next base: position 599,898 of record NZ_JAVLRV010000003.1, read on the forward strand.
GCACCTGGCAAGCAGCGTACAGCGCAGCCCAAGTGGCGCTCACCGCCCAGGCAGAAATCCAGCGCGGCGCACGCAGCGCTTTCGCGTTGTGCCGTCCACCGGGACACCACGCCGCCAGCGACTTGATGGGCGGCTATTGCTACCTCAACAACGCGGCCATCGCCGCTCAGGCCTTCCTCGATCAGGGCCACCAGAAAGTCGCGATCCTCGATGTCGACTACCACCACGGCAACGGCACCCAATCGATTTTCTACGAGCGCAGCGACGTGCTGTTCACTTCGATCCACGGCCATCCGGAAGCCGAATTCCCGTTCTTCCTCGGTTATGAAGACGAGCTGGGCGAAGGCGCGGGCGAAGGCTTCAACTTCAACTACCCTTTGCCCGCCGGCAGCGGTTGGGACACCTGGAGCGCAGCGCTGGAACACGCCTGCAAAGAGATCGAAAAGTACGGCGCCGACATCGTTGTCGTGTCCCTGGGCGTCGATACGTTCAAGGACGATCCGATTTCCCAATTCAAGCTCGACAGCCCGGATTACCTGGCGATGGGCGAGCGCATTGCGAAACTCGGCGTGCCGACGCTGTTCGTGATGGAAGGCGGTTACGCGGTCGAAGAAATCGGTATCAACGCGGTGAACGTTCTTGAAGGTTTTGAAAGCGCTCAATGAGGAAACAACAATAATGAACAGACTCAAGCGTCTTATCGTCCCCGCCCTGTGCGCCACGGTGCTCAGCGGGGCCGCTCACGCCGAAGAGCGAACGTTGCGCGTCTACAACTGGTTCGACTACATCACCCCCAAAGCGCTGGAAGACTTCAAGGCACAGAACACCCAGACCAAACTGGTCTACGACATCTTCGACACCAACGAAGCGCTGGAAGCCAAGTTGCTGACCGGCAACTCCGGGTACGACGTGGTGGTGCCGTCCAACGTGTTCCTCGCCAAGCAGATCGAGGCCGGCGTTTTCCAACCGTTGGACCGTAGCAAACTGCCGAACTGGAACCACCTCGATCCGAAGCTGATGAAGCTGATCGAAGCCAACGATCCGGGCAACAAATTTGCCGTGCCGTACATGTACGGCACCATCCTGATCGGTTTCAACCCGGACAAAGTCAAAGCCGCGCTGGGCGCCGACGCGCCGGTGGACAGCTGGGACCTGATCTTCAAGGAAGAAAACATCAGCAAGCTCAAGCAGTGCGGCGTCGCCCTGCTCGACTCGCCGTCGGAGATCTTGCCGCTGGCCCTGCAACACCTCGGCCTGGACCCCAACAGCAAGAAGCCGGCGGACTACGCAAAGGCTGAAGCGCTGTTGATGAAAATCCGCCCGTACGTCACGTACTTCCACTCCTCCAAGTACATGGCCGACATCGCCAACGGTGACATCTGCGTCGCGGTCGGTTATTCCGGCAGCTTCTCCCAGGCCGCCAACCGCGCCAAGGAAGCCAAGAACGGCGTGACCGTCGACATGCGCCTGCCCAAAGAGGGCGCGCCGATCTGGTTCGACATGCTCGCCATTCCGAAGGGCGCGAAGAACACGGAAGACGCCTACACCTTCATCAACTATTTGCTGCAACCGCAGGTGATCGCGCCGGTCAGCGACTTCGTCGGTTACCCGAACCCGAACAAGGACGCCACGGAACTGGTCGACCCGGCGATCCGCAACAATCCCAACCGGTACCCGACCGAAGCGGCCATGGGCACGCTTTACACACTGCAACCACTGCCGCGTGATGCCGAACGTGCACGCACGCGCGCCTGGACCAAAATCAAGTCAGGGACCTGAAACCCCTTGAAAACCGAAGACCCGCCGTGATGCGGGTCTTTTTTTGCCTGCGATATTTATGTACCGCCAGGCCTGTGAGGTCGCCCGATACCGTCACCTGATCCAGCGCTGCGCAATCAACAGCGGCGCATCCTCAATCAGGAAACGACCATGCCCGACACCGCTTCCCCGAGTGCAGAAAACATACTGACCCAACTGGTCACCGGCCCCTCGATCAGAGAGGTTGCAGCGACTGCATTGGCGCCTGCGCTCAACGCGCTCTATCCGCAGTTGAAGATTGATCCGACGCTCGCCACGGTCGTCACCCCGACCTGGGTCGAGACCGGCGACGATGTCGTGCCCGGCAGTAATCTGTATGAATCGCTCACCGACGTGTTGGTGCGGATCGGGCTGTCGGACTCCACGGTGACACTCATCGATGGCGAGCATTTCCTGACCCTGCAACCGGGCGTTGACCCGCCGGCTCAACTGCCGGTAAACATTACTGCCATCGGATCGCTGATCAATACGCTCGCTTCGCAGCTGTTCATTGCCTACCAGCAACAGCAACTTGATTACTGGAATCATGAGACAAGCCCTTCGATCCCGCGCTGGCATCAGCTCTCACAGGCGCTGCAGGACCTCTGGAATCTCGATGAGGCCACGGATTGGGATGCCGATCAAAAAGCCATGGCCCGTGCCGTGTTCAATGATCCGGATCGAGCCACACGGCGCCTACAGGACAAGTACCTGACCAAGGCCTGTTTGATCGACACCGAACGCACAGCAAACGCGGTGACCGAACATCTGCGTGTAATGGAGATCGCCGTGTTCGTGGGCACGCTGGGCACCCGAACCCTGGTGCTGACGCACTCGATTGCCGAAGGCTTCAAGCACTACGACTCTGTTGCGGCACTGGGTGAAACATTGTTCGCACATCCTGGGACGTCAAGCACCGAGCAGACGCTGCAATGGCGCCTGTACGAACCCGAGGGCAATTTCTTTCATCATCAGGCCTGTGCACTGATCGCACTTGAAGCAGAAGCCATCGGTACCTTCAATTCCTTCCGGAGCACCGCTCCAACGAGGCTTTCACCGCACATCAGCGCGGCAGCCAAAAGCTTCACAGAATTTGAAGCCTTGCCCTCGTCGCGTTTCAACAAGGTTCAGGGGTTGCTGACAGACTGGCTGAAAAACGCATCGTCCGCGGACCTGACCCGTTACAGCCGCCACCTGATGGACCTGGCGCAGTTGCGGGAGCAGGACGCTGGAAAAACCTTCGACGAAGGCATCGCTTCACTGCCGGATTTCGCCTTGCACACCTTGCGAGAACAGATGATCAAAGATCATCCAGCGGCAGCGAACCTGAACCTTGAGGACGTGCAAATCAGCATCACCAGCGTCATCGTGCTGGGCGCAATCGTGATACCCGGCAAAACGCAGACCTTCACCTTGTCGCTGATCGAGCTGGCGTTGCAAAACCTGATTGCCGTTCCGCTGGGTAACAAGACAGTGCAGTACAAAAACGGCGACCCGGTGCCCGTCTGGATGACGCCCGCCTACCTGGAGAACCTCGTCACCCAGGTGGATATCGGCGCAGTTTACCCGGCACTGATCAAGCGCAAGCTGCTTGATGACTCGCAAGAAACAGCGCGCCGGCAAGCGCTCTACACGCGTCATTTACGCACCCAGTTGCCGTTGCAGGCGCTGCAACACAAGATGCGCGGCGAAGCCGGTATCGATGAAAGAGGCTACCAGTACGTCAACGCAGCCCTGCAGCAAAACGCGACCGACCGCCGAGTGAACGGACAGGAGATTGTCATTCGCCCGTTGGCCTTCATCACCGGCGATCGCGCCGACAGCAAGGGCGACGAAGTCGCCAACATGTTCGTCATCGGTCCGAAGTCCGCTGATCAGGGACCCTGTCTGCTCTACCGGCCATTGCTCGTCCCCTCGCTGACGCAGTACCCGAACGAGGCCAATCTGCTGTATGCGATCAAGCACGAAAAGTCCCTTCGCCAATCGGTTCTGGCGTGGCTGGCCGATGACGTGCGCTTCAACTATTCCCAGTATGTGTTTTGCGGTGAGTTGCCTTCGGTCTGGACCCTGACCCAATTGCTGGTCGACCCCACTTCAGCGCTGGGCAAAATGGGCGCGGTGTCGCTCAGTGCGGCAGCCCTTGATGACGCTTCACTGGCGCCGCTGTTCAAAGCCAACGCCAACGCTATGATGACCCTGGCTGACCGGCAATCGGTGTCCAACGCCCAAGCTCGCTGGGCAACGCTCAAGCACGGCGCATGGATGCTGTTCAACGTCGCACTGCCCTTTCTTGGTCGCACTGCCGGGGTTGCCGGGTGGATCTGGCAGATCATGGACGACTTGCAGGCCATCACCGATGCCAAAGAGAACGACGACAGCGAATCCGCCTGGTCCGCCCTGACCGACTTGCTGTTGACGCTCGGCATGGTGCTGGCCCATCGGGCTGCCGCTCGCCAAAAACCGGTCTCGCGGCGGGTCGAGAACGTCGGGCCACCGGTCACAACGGACATCAAACCGGCGCAGGAAATCACCGTCACGCGTCTGCCCGACCTCAATCAACTGCCTCACACCCATGAGACGTCTCTGCACGCTGTCGCTACGTTACCGCCCGTAGCGTTGGGCACCTTGCTGGATGAACTGGCCATCGCCGAACCCAAAGACCTGGCCGGTGCTTCCAGCGCGCCCGGCCCTCACCAACACCTCAATTCACTTAACGGAAAATGGTATGCGAAGGTGGGCCAGCGCTGGTTCGAAGTGACCCTCAACGACAATCACGACGTGCAGATCATTGACTCACGCCAGTCCCCCACACGCAGCGGGCCGTTGTTGGTCAAGAACGCCAAAGGCGAATGGTTTATCGATACGCGACTGAGACTGAGGGGCGGGGGCAAGGAGAGGCAACGGCTGGAACAGCAAAACAGGCAGCGCCAGGCTGAACTGAAACAGCAAATGATCGCGTTCGAGGGCCAGGCCAAAAGTCGGGAAACCGAGCTCAAAGAAGCAGAAAAAAACGCGAAGGCCCCCACCGCCACCGACAGCCATCGTCGCTTGTACCTTGAAATGCTCGACGCGCAGATGGCATTCATCAGCACCAACATTGAACAGATGAAAGCGTTCAATGCTCGCGAGGCCATCCCGAATTTCCGAAAGGCGATGATCAGCCGCCTGGATTTTCAGTTAGCGCTGCTGGAAAGATGGTTCAACCACCAGCGTCCTGTTTTCGAAAATCAGATGCGCCTGTCCCTCAATCTTCTCGACACAGAGCCAACGGAAAACACGCAGGCCGCCCGACAGACCTATCAACTCACGAGCGATCTGACCGAAGGCTACATCGAGAAAATCGAGTTCGCGCATTCGCGCTTCGAGCAACTGAACCTGCTCGGTAAAGAAGCCGTGGAAGTGATTCGCGACGTCAAGGCCAATATGCCGTCGTTCGATTTACAGGACCTCAAACTGTTCCAGATCACACTGGGCCAGGAGTTGTGCCTCGAGACCTCTGTTGCAGCCCCACACGAAGCACGCCCGGCGCTGGAGACCGTCGTCGAAAACGCAGCGCTCGCCATTCAGGCTTCACTGGATCTGGCCGCCGACGAAGAAGTGTTGCGCTTGCCGGAGCGAATCGAAGGGCTCAGTGATCTGGTGGAGCAACTCACGATTACCGACCAGCGCATCATCGATCTGCCTGGCGAGTTTCCCGGCCAGTTCCTGCAACCACCGCTCGATCTGATGCGCCAACGTATCGACGCGTTTCAACAACGCACCGTGAAGCACTTGGCGAGTCTGCTGCGAGAGCGTCAGGCGCTCGAGCCACAACCTGGCCCTTCCCGCCTGCCGACCGCTCCCGCCAAGCGCATCATCAAGACTCGCTACAACGGCACGGTGGTCGGCCAGCTACGCGCCGGTTCCGGGGCGGACGGATCAGAACTGGTCGACGTTACCTCGACGCTGACGGGCAAAGTCATTTCGACATTTCATGAGAAAACCCCGGGTGTATGGGTTGAAAGAGTCGCCGCGAAAGCGGTTTCCCCCGTCGTCGTCCTACCTGATTTGAGTGCCAGCATTGTTCAGGGTCAGGCATTGCTGAACGGGCTGGAGGCGTTCATTCGCCGAACGGACGCCCATTCAAAAGGACCGCGGCGAATACCCGTGGAAATCGAAGAGATGTTCCATCAGCAAGCCCATCGATTGCAGGAGGTCGCCAAGGCTATCGACGAAGCGCTGATTGCCAGCAACTCCGTCGATGACGGTCCGGGATCTGCCGTCACACTGGCCAAGCAGCTGAATGACGGAGCAACCCGGCTCTACAGCCAGGGCCGCGCAACGCGAATCAGCATGACCAAGCTGCAGCCGCCTACGGCAGAACGTGTTCAGTGGCTGCAAAGCGAAGGTCAAGTCGACATCGTCAAGAACCCCGGCCGACGTTTGCTCAAAAGCCGCAAAAAAGACTACCTCGAGGAATACGAAGTCCGTGACCACACCAGCAAAAATGTTCTGTGGTATGCCCACTTTCACTATTCAGAGCCCGCATCGCCCGCACAAACCTTCACCGCGGCGCATTTGAAAACCGTGCAGCAACGGCTGCTGGGCGGCGCATTCGAAGCTCGCAGTGCGAATGACGATCTCCATGCGATCTCGATCTATCGCAGCGAAATCAGCCCACAACTGGCGACGGCCCTGTTCTTCGCAAAGGTGCTGCCATCGGCCTCAAAATCGTAAGGCTTGCGTCGCGTTGAACCGCAACCGCTTAACGGCGCCAGACCTTTTCCAGTTGCCCGAGTGCGGTACTGATGGCCGCCTCGGGCACGGCCGCGAAACCCAGGACCAGCCCGGCACGCTGGTCCACCGGTTGCTGCGAATCCGGCAGCCAATAGCTGCTCAGTGCATTGATCTCGACATCGACGCTGGCGGCTGCTTCTATCAGTTCGTACTCGCGGGCCTGTGATTCGACCGGCACCGTCATATGCAACCCTGCCGCAACACTCGGCAGGCTGCCGATGCCGGGGATGTTCTGCGGCCAGCCGGCCAACAATGTATTGCGTCGACTCAGGGCCGCACGGCGCATGCGGCGGATGTGCCGCTGGAAATGCCCGGTGGCCATGAACTCGGCCATCACCGCTTGGGTGCTGACTTCGGAATGCCGAACGTCCACCGCTCGACGTTGAGAAAACGCCTGCACCAGTGCGGGCGGCAACACCAGATAACCCAGGCGCAACGCCGGGAACGCGACTTTGCCAAAGGTTCCGACGTACAAGACCCGACCCTGTCGATCGAGTGCCGCCAACGGCGCCAGGGGAGCGCCGCTGTAACGGTATTCGCCATCGTAGTCGTCCTCGACGATCCAGCCTTGGTTGTGCTCTGCCCACGCGAGTAATTCAAGGCGTCGCGCCAGGCTCATCACCACCCCGGTCGGGTATTGATGCGAAGGCGTGACATAGGCCAGCCGACAATCGCTGAGCCGGGCCAGCTCGGTGCAGTCGATCCCCTCATTGTCCACCGACACTCCGTGCAATTTCGCACCGGCCACGGCGAACGCATGACCCGCCGCCCGATACCCCGGATTTTCAATCGCCACGCCGTCGCCCGGCTCCACCAGCAGCTGTGCACAAAGGCTAATCCCCTGCTGCGCGCCACTGGTGATCACTATTTGCTCAGCCGTGCACTGCATGCCTCTGGAACTGCGCAAATAAGCAGCAATCATTGCGCGCAAGCGCGCATCCCCCGCCGGATCGCCATAACACAGTTGCTGCAAATCCGGTTTTCGCCAGAAAGCCGCGTTCAACTTGGCCCACACCTCGAAAGGAAAAAGATCGAACGCCGGAACACCCACCCGAAAAGCCCGGGGCGGACCACTGGGCGGCGTGGCTAAATGGTTCTTTTCAACGCGCCCCAGCGCTCCGCTGTGGATAACTTTACTGGATGGAACCACAGGTAAATCCAGCCAATTTGTGGATAAGGCTGTGGGTAACCCTGTTGAAAACCCTGTGGATACTTTTGTGGATAGTTTTTTCGTGGGCCGCGACGCTTGAGGCAATTGCGCGACGTAAGTCCCGTCACCGACACGCCCCTCGATGAAGCCTTCTGCGTAGAGCTGATCGTAGGCGCGAACCACGCTGTTGCGAGAAATTGCCAGCGCTGCCGCCAAATCCCGACTGGCCGGCAATCGCGTGCCGCTGGCCAGTCGCCCGTCGAGCACCCGCACGCGCAAGGCTTGATAGAGCTGGCGACTGAGACCCTGACGGCGGTCAAGTTCGATGCCTGCGGGGTTGAATGACAGGGAAAGCGGCGCTTCGCTCATGACAATGGACCTATGAAATTGGTCGTTAATGGCTCTTACAACAGACCAATAGCCTGCCTAGGATGGACGCATTCGCCAAGGAATTTTTCCATGTACAACCCCAACGGCTTTGCCATCAAAGATTTGCATGAACTGCAGCAGCAGATACTCGATACGCGCCTGGCCGTGGTGGTCACCCACGACGAGCAGGGTCTGCAAGCCAGTCATCTGCCGCTGCTGTTCAGCCCTGACCAAGGTCCGAATGGCACTCTGTACGGTCACTTCGCCCGGGCCAATCCGCAATGGAAGGCACTACAGAACGGTGCCGAAGCGTTGGTCATTTTTGCCGGTGCCGACGCTTACGTCAGCCCGGGGTTTTATCCGAGCAAAGCCGAGCACGGCAAAGTCGTGCCGACCTGGAACTACGTCGCTGTACACGCTTACGGCACCGCAGAGGTTTTCAGCGATGCCGACCGCCTGCTCAACCTGGTCAGTGCGTTGACCGACCGCCATGAAGCCGGTCGCGACCAACCGTGGAAAGTCGCCGATGCACCCGCCGACTACATCGACGGCATGCTCAAGGCCATCGTCGGGTTTGCCCTGCCGATCCAGCGCCTGGAAGGCAAACGCAAACTCAGTCAGAACCGCAGCACCGCAGACATCGCCGGCGTGCGCGAGGGGCTTGCTGCCAGCCCCGATACGCATGATCAGGCCCTCGCCCACTTGATGCGCTAAGGATTGAACATGAGTCAGATTGAAATCCGCCAGGTCACCGCCGACGATCACGCGGCGTGGCTGCCGTTGTGGCAGGCCTACCTGCGCTTCTACAACACCGAACTGCCTGAGGTGGTCACTGACAGCACGTGGCAACGCCTGCTCGACTCGAATGAACCGACACATTCGGCACTGGCCTGGAGCGACGGCAAAGCGGTCGGCATGGTGAACTTCATCTACCATCGGTCGAACTGGAGCATCGAAAACTCCTGCTACCTTCAAGATCTGTTGGTGACACCCGAAACCCGCGGCACTGGCGTCGGCCGCAAGCTGATCGAGTTTGTCTACGCGACCGCCCAAGCGGACGGTTGCTGCAAGGTCCACTGGTTGACCCACGAAACCAACGCCACCGCGATCCAGCTTTACGAGCGCATTGCTGAACGCCCTGGTTTCATCCAGTTTCGCAAAGCCCTTTAGTGTTCAAAGAGAACGACATGACGAATTCACTCGCAGACTGGAAAGGTGCCCCAGCCCCCTCCGTGCAAACCCTCGAAGGGCGGTTTATTCGCCTGGAAAAACTTGACCCGGCGCGTCACGCCGACGGCTTGTGGAAAGCCCTGCAAGGTCCCGGCGCCGACCCGAAACTCTGGGACTATTTGCCTTACGGTCCTTTCCCGGAGCGCAGCGTTTTCAACGACTGGCTGAACAACCACGCCGCCAACAGCGATCCGTATTTCTTCTGCGTGATCGACCGTGCCAGCGGTGATGTGCAAGGCATTCTCAGCTTGATGTCGATCGTTCCGGCACAAGGTCGCATCGAGATCGGCCACGTCACCTTCGGCGCGTCGATGCAGCGTTCGCCAAAAAGTACCGAAGCGGTGTATCTGCTGGCCAAAGAGTCGTTTGCGCTGGGTTACCGGCGTCTGGAGTGGAAATGCAACAACGGCAACGCACGCTCCAAGTACGCGGCGGAGCGGTTGGGGTTCAGTTTTGAAGGGGTGTTCCGCCAGCACATGGTGGTGAAGGGTCAGAACCGGGATACCGCGTGGTATTCGATTCTGGATTCGGAATGGCCGGCGATTGGTGCGGGGTTTGAGCGGTGGCTGTCTGATGAGAATCAGACGGGTTCGGGGCAGGTGAAAACTCTGGCTGAGTGTCGCGGGTAAATCAGCGGCGCCCTTTCGGACGCCATCGCGAGCAGGCTCGCTCCCACAGGGTTTTGGGTTGACCACACATTTGTGAACAGCCCCAATCCAATGTGGGAGCGAGACCGGCTTGCCGGCGATTGGCTTCACCCCAACTTCTGGGCCAACACCGCAATATGCTCCGGCCCAATCCCGCAGCACCCACCCAAATGGCTGGCGCCGCGCTTCTGCCAATCGGCCGCCCACTGCAGATAACCCGGCGGATCAAGGTCCTCGCGCAACGGGTCCAGACCATCATTGGCCGTCGCCTCTTTCGGTTGCGGCGGGAAGGCATTGGCATACGCGCCGATGTGAATCTTCACCCCCAAACGCTCGAAGGTTTCTCGCGCTGCATCAATCGCCGCACCGATCACTTCCGGTTGGCTGCAGTTGAACAGCAACGTCTCGACGCCCAGCTCGGCAGCCACCGCAGCCGCTTCAGCCACAGGCTCACCGGAGCGTAAACGCGGGACTTCGTCCGTGTCCTCATCCTTCAGGGTAAACGAGAGCCAGAACGGCTTGCCGTCTTTCGGCAGACCGGCCTGAATCGCTCGCGCTTCAACGATCGAACTCTGGGTTTCCGCCAGCCACAAATCAACATAGGGTGCCAGGCCGTTTACCAGCGGCGTCAGCAGTTCAGTTACCCGACTGGCGTCGAACAGGTCTGGGCGGTAGGAGCCAAACAGCGGCGGCAGTGAGCCCGCCAGGCGGACCGGTTTGCCCGAGGCATCAACCGCACGCCGTGCCAGCTCACCGGCCAGCGCTGCAAGCGCCTGCCCCTCAGCAGCAAAACGCGCTTCGCCAATGTGAAACGGCACCACCGCGTAACTGTTGCTGGTGATCACGTTCGCACCGCTTTCGATATAAGCCGCGTGCACCGCCTCCACGGCCTGCGGCGCTTCGCTCAAGGCCAGCGCCGACCATTCAGGCTGCCTGAATGGCGCACCGCGGCGCTGCAACTCACGACCCATGCCGCCATCCAGAATCACTGTGCTTGCTGCGCCCATATGCTTTTCACTCATAAGCTTATGAAAAAAACTCACTACCGGAGTCATATTTATAACTATTTAATACGTACCATTCGGTGAATAACAACCAATTTTTTTCAGGGATCGACTGTGAAACTTCAACCACTCCTGGCCCTGGGCCTGACGATTCTGGCCGCCTCCACCCATGCCTTCGGCGGCGCAACGCTGGACCGCATCGAGCAAAAGAAAGAACTGGTCGGCGTGCTGATGGAAAGCTATCCACCCTTCTCGTTCCTCAATGACCAGAACCAACTCGACGGCTTCGATGTTGATGTGGCCAAAGCCGTGGCGAATAAACTCGGGGTCAAACTGCGCCTCGAAACGCCATCCTGGGACGTGATCGCCGCCGGCCGCTGGAGCGGGCGCTATGACATTTGCATCTGCTCCATGACCCCGAGCAAGGCCCGCGCCGAAGTCTTCGACTTCCCGGTCGAGTACTACGCCTCACCGGCGGTGATCGTGGTCAACGCCAAGGACGACAGCATCCACAGCGCCAAGGACCTGAGCGGCAAGAAAGTCGGCCTCACCAGCGCCTCCAGCTACGAAAGCTACCTGAACAAAAACCTGGTGATCGAAGGCGCCGAAGACACGCAGTTGCAGTACCCCTTCGAGAATGTGCAAATCGCCCCGTACGACACCGACAACGTGGCGTTCCAGGATCTGGGGCTGGGTACTGGCGTGCGACTGGATGCGGTCCTCACCAACCTGGTTACCGCGCAGCCGCGACTGACCGAAGACAAACGCTTCAAGCTCGCCGGCGAACCGCTGTACTCGGAGCCGAACTCGGTGGCCATCGAAAAAGGCGACGCGCAGTGGGACGCCAAGGTGCGTGACGTCTTCGCGCAACTGAAACAGGACGGCACCCTGAGCAAGCTCTCGCAAAAATGGATCGGCGCCGACATCAGCAAATGACTTCCTTTCCCAACCCACCTCAGCCGCCACAACCGGCGGCTGAGTCTCGGCTGCAACGGTTCTTCGGTTTTCGCACGCGGCTGTACCTGACCTGGGCGGCAATGCTGGGTCTGTTCGCCAGTTTCTTCCTGAGCTTCGACCTGAAGTTCTCGATCATCCTCGACAAACTGCCCAACCTGATCGGCCTGCACCTGGCGCCGAACGGCTTTCTGCAGGGCGCGGCGCTGACCCTGTTTTTGTGCCTGTGCTCGATCCTCGCATCGTCGCTGCTGGGCTTCATCACGGCCATTGCACGACTGTCGAAAAGCGCTGTGGCCTTCGGGATTGCGAGTTTTTACGCCTCGTTCTTTCGCGGCACCCCTTTGCTGATCCAGATCCTGCTGATCTACCTGGGTCTGCCGCAACTCGGCATTGTGCCGGGCGCCGTCGCCGCCGGCATCATCGCCCTGTCGCTGAACTACGGCGCGTACCTGAGCGAAATCTTCCGCGCCGGCATCCTCGGCGTCCCCCACGGCCAACGCGAAGCCTCGCTGGCACTGGGCATGCGCGAAACCGTGATATTCTGGCGCGTCACCCTGCCACAAGCCATGCGCACCATCATCCCGCCGACCACCAATCAATTCATCTCGATGCTCAAAGACTCGTCACTGATCTCGGTGATGGGCGTTTGGGAAGTGATGTTTCTGGCGCAATCGTATGGGCGGTCGAGCTATCGGTATATCGAGATGCTGACGACCGCGGCGATTATTTACTGGGTGATGTCGATTGGGTTGGAGCTGATTCAGGCGCGGATGGAGCGGCATTACGGGAAGGCGTATTTGGGTCGCAGCTAGGGAAGGATTGCAGCTTTCGAACATGCGCAACCCTTGTAGAACGGGCTTGCTGGCGATGACGATCTCGAGGGCGCCATCGCCGGCAAGCCGGGCTCTCCAGAGCAATCAGCTATGGGTAGACGAGTTTCCAGGCCTTAACAAACAGACCGGTCCTGAAATGCTGTAGGCAAAAACCCCGGCTCATGAAGGCCGCTGCGCAAGTAGACTTCAACGCCCAATTTTAGCTACAACCGAATGTCCAAGACCCTGCAGAAATGCCCGAAACGCCCGGCATTCAAGCACTGGGCCTGCCTCCTAAAGTTCGACCTCCTGAAAAACGAGGTCGCACTCAATGCCCAAGCCTTACACCCATCGCCCGCACCGACTCGCATTAGCGATCGCCCTCACACTCGGCAGCATCGAGCTGTCCATGGCTCAGCAAGCAGAGCCTGTTACCGTCATCGAAGCTCCTGTCAAGAAGACTAGTGCAGCGCTGTGGCCGAAAAAAGACGACCTTCTGGCGATCAGAAACTTCATTGGCCCGATGTCGCATGCCGTCAACGCCGCTGCGCCTGAACCGAAAGAACCGTCCATCCCGGTGGAATCCGCTCCACCGGCTCCGGAACCTGTGGATCTTGCTGCAGATCTTTATGAGTTTCCCGAAACGCCCAACGATTCACTCTTACCCAACCTGCCCGAAACAGTCGCAGAGCACATCACCGCCGAGCCGATCATCAATGACCCGTTAGCAACCGGGAAATTGCCCCCTTCGATGGATCAGCATGATGAAACTCACAAGACACCTGACCCCCCTTTCGAACCGGTAAACGACGACGTGCTGCTCACGTTCTTGGACTTTGCAAAAGCCGACACAACCAAGCGCACTACTGCTTCAGGGCAGTACGCAAGCATCGATGGAGTCTCGCTGGCGCTAGGGGAGGAAAATGACCTGTTGATCATCAACAAGGGCGCCAGCTTTTCAGGGGAAATACAGGGCGGCGACGGGGTGAACGGTATACTCCTGGACTCACCCGAAGGCGGCATACTCGGCCAGACCCGTAACTTTCTTGGCTTGCGAGTGGCCCAAGGTGCCTGGACTTTGATCGGCAAAGGTGACTTTGGCCTGGGAGCAGAAGTGTTGAGCGGTGCGAAGCTGTTCAATCGGGGCAGTATCGCGGGTGATGTCGATGTTTTCGAGGGCGGCACCTACGGTGGGCACGGTGAAGTTCGCGACCTGTTCGTAGACGGTACGCTAATGGTCACTGAGCTGTTGGGGGCGCCCCACGTCAAAGGAGAGCTGACCCTTTCGCAAAGCGCCACGTTATCTTATGTAGTAACCGCTGCAGATCAAATACCGACCCTTGTTGTCGACGGTGTAGCCGAGCTTTGGAACGCCTCTCTGAATCTCGTCGCACTGCCGGGCAGCTATTCCACCAACACCGTATACACCCTGATCCGGGCCAGCAAAGTGGATGGTGAATTCGATCATGTCACCAGTAATCTGGCGTACTTGACTCCAAAACTATTCCAGTCCGAAACCGAGGTGATGCTGCAATACGCTCGCAATGAACTGCCGTTGGGGTACTTCGCCCTCAACGACAACAGCGAGAACTTTGGCCAGAGTGTTGTGGAACCTGCGGCCTCAGCAAATGCCGCCATTGCTGCCCTCCTCGGTTCGACCGCGGACACTGCGGCCAATGCCCTCGATCAACTCGCCGGTGACAACACCGCCAATCTCGCCAAGATGACCCTGAACAGCGACGCCCCGATCAGCGCCAGTATGCTTTCGGCGATGCGTCAGTTGGATAGCGCCGATAGCAAACCCGGCAGGCGAAACAACGCGCCTCGCTTGGCTGCCGGCAGCGAAAACGGCGGTAGAGTCTGGCTGCAAGCGCTGGGACACGGTGGGAAAGTGGATCGCGACTATGACGCTCTGCGCCATTCCACCAAGGGTCTGGTCGTGGGGGCTGATTGGGCAATTGATGAGGAATGGCGCTTGGGTGTGATCGGCGGCAAATCCGACACTCGCCTGGATAGCCGCACACTCGACGGTGACCTCGATAGCTGGCATTTGGGGGCCTATGCAGTGCGCCAGAATGGACCACTGGCGCTGCGTTTAGGGCTCACCCATAGCAGCCACGATGGCAGCACCAAACGTCGAGTAGCCTTCAATGGATTCAGCGACAACCCCAAAGGTCAGTACGAGGCCAATACGCAACAAGTCTTCGCAGAAGCGGGTTACAACCTGGGTCGCGACGTCTACCGCATCGAACCGTTCGCCAGCCTCGGCTATCAGCGCTACCAACGCGACGGCTACACAGAAAAAGGTGGGGATGCGACCCTGAAAGTCTTGGGACAAACGCGCAACAACGTCAACAGTACCTTCGGTCTGCGCGTGGCGAAGCTCAATACGTTCGATAACGGCATGCAGTTGACCCCGCGTTTCAGCGCAGGCTGGAAGCAGACTTACGGTGAACTCGAGAGCCACACCCGACAAAAACTGGCGACGGGTGGCACGCGCTTCACCGTGGAAGGTGCACCGCTGGATCGTCACAGCGTGGTGCTCGATGTCGGGCTCGACCTGTCTCTTTCGGCGCGGCATACGCTGGGCGTTGGCGCCACCGGAGAGATCGGCACCGACAGCCGAAACCATGGCGTCACGGGTCAGTGGCGAATGACCTTCTAACCCTCACAAATCCCGGGCGAAAAAAAAGGGGAGCACATGCCCCCCCGAGGTTTAAAGCGGTAAATCGAGGCTGTTAACTCAGCCTTCGATCTCGATCAGTATTTCGCCCGGATTCACCCGATCGCCCTTGGCCACGTGGATGGCGGTGACTTTGCCGGCGATGGCCGCCTGCACTTCGGTCTCCATCTTCATCGCTTCGGTGATCAGCACGGCCTGGCCGGCTTTCACAACGTCGCCTTCCTTGACCAGCACGTCGACGATGTTGCCCGGCATGGTGGTGCTGACATGGCCCGGCGCGGTGGCTTGCTTGCGCTTGCTGTTGCCGCCGCTGACGAATTCGTTGAGTGGTTCGAACACCACTTCTTCCGGCATGCCGTCGATGGACAGGTAGAAGTGACGCTTGCCTTCCGCCTTGACGCCGACACCGGTGATGTCGACGCGGTAGGTTTCGCCGTGGACGTCGATGACGAACTCGGTCGGCACGCCTTCGCCACCGGCAGAGGCTACGCCACCCGCTTCAGGAATCGGCAACAGCACTTCTGGAGTGAGCGTACCCGCAGCGCGTTCTTCGAGGAATTTGCGGCCGATGTCCGGGAACATCGCGTAGGTCAGCACGTCCTCTTCAGACTTGGCCACCGCGCCGATTTCGGCACGCAGCTTGGTCATTTCCGGCTTGAGCAGGTCAGCCGGACGAACGTCGATCACTTCTTCGCTGCCAATGGCCTGGCGACGCAGTTTTTCGTTCACGGTGCCCGGCGCCTTGCCGTAGCCGCCTTGCAGGTAGAGCTTCACTTCGTTGGTGATGGTCTTGTAGCGCTCACCGGCCAGCACGTTGAAGAACGCCTGGGTGCCGACGATCTGCGAGGTCGGGGTCACCAGCGGCGGGAAGCCGAGGTCTTCACGAACGCGCGGAATTTCAGCGAGCACTTCGCCCATGCGGTTCAGCGCGCCCTGCTCTTTCAGCTGGTTGGCCAGGTTGGAAATCATCCCGCCCGGCACCTGGTTGACTTGCACGCGGGTGTCGACGGCGGTGAATTCGCTTTCGAACTGGTGGTACTTCTTGCGCACGGCGTAGAAGTACAAGCCGATCTCTTGCAGCAGCTCCAGATTCAGGCCGGTGTCGAATTCGCTGCCTTTCAGGGCAGCGACCATCGACTCGGTACCCGGGTGGCTGGTGCCCGAGGCGAAGCTGGAGATCGCGGTGTCGATGTGATCGGCGCCGTTTTCGATGGCCTTGAGCTGGCACATGGTCGCCATGCCAGCGGTATCGTGGGAGTGAATGAACACGGGCAGCGACTGCTCGGCTTTCAACGCCTTGACCAGTTCGCCGGTGGCGTATGGCGTCAGCAGGCCCGCCATGTCCTTGATCGCCACCGAGTCGCAACCCATGGCTTCCATTTGCTTGGCTTGCGCAACGAACGCATCGATGGTGTGCACCGGGCTGGTGGTGTAAGCGATGGTGCCTTGGGCGTGTTTGCCCGACGCTTTTACCGCTTCGATGGCCACGCGCAGGTTACGCACGTCGTTCATCGCATCGAAGATACGGAACACGTCGATGCCGTTGACCGCTGCCTTGGCGACGAAGGCTTTGACCACGTCATCGCTGTAGTGGCGATAGCCCAGCAGGTTCTGGCCACGCAGGAGCATTTGCAGACGCGTGTTAGGCAACGCCGCGCGCAATTGGCGCAGACGCTCCCACGGGTCTTCTTTTAGAAAGCGTACGCAGGCGTCGAAGGTTGCGCCGCCCCAGCATTCCAGCGACCAGTAGCCGACTTTGTCGAGCTTGTCGCAGATCGGCAGCATGTCTTCGGTGCGCATGCGGGTGGCGAGCAGCGATTGGTGGGCGTCGCGCAGGATTGTGTCGGTAACGTGGATTTGCTTGCTCATTGTTCTTTTCCTCACAGGCCTGCGTGGGCGGCGATGGCGGCGGCGATGGCCAGGGCCAGCTCTTCGGGTTTGCGCTTGATCGAGTAGTTGGTCAGTTCCGGGTGGCTTTCAACGAAGCTGGTGTTGAACTGGCCGCTACGGAATTCCGGGTTACGCAGAATTTCCTGGTAGTAGGCGGCGGTGGTCTTGACCCCTTGCAGACGCATGTCGTCGAGGGCGCGCAAGCCACGGTCCATCGCTTCTTCCCAGGTCAGCGCCCACACCACCAGTTTCAGACACATGGAGTCGTAGAACGGCGGAATGGTGTAGCCGGTGTAGATCGCCGTGTCGGTACGCACACCAGGACCGCCGGGTGCGTAGTAACGGGTGATCTTGCCGAAACTCGGCAGGAAGTTGTTTTTCGGGTCTTCGGCGTTGATCCGGAATTGCAGGGCGAAACCGCGGTGCTGGATGTCTTCCTGTTTCACCGAAAGCGGCAGGCCCGACGCGATGCGGATCTGTTCACGCACGATGTCGATGCCGGTGATTTCTTCGGTGATGGTGTGTTCTACCTGCACCCGGGTGTTCATCTCCATGAAGTACACCTCGCCCTCGGCGAGCAGGAACTCCACGGTACCGGCGTTCTCGTAGCCCACGGCCTTGGCCGCACGCACCGACAGGTCGCCGATGTAGGCGCGCTGTTCCGGGGTCAATTGCGGGCTCGGGGCGATCTCGATGAGCTTCTGGTTACGGCGCTGGATCGAGCAGTCACGCTCGAACAGGTGCACCACGTTGCCAAAACTGTCACCGAGGATCTGCGCTTCGATGTGTTTTGGATTGACGATGCATTTTTCGAGGAACACTTCCGCCGAACCGAAGGCCTTGGTGGCTTCGGAAATGACCCGAGGGAATGCTTGTTCAAGTTCTTCACGGCTGTCGCAGCGACGGATACCACGGCCACCACCACCGGAAGTCGCCTTGAGCATCACCGGATAACCGATGCGGTCGCCTTCGATCAACGCTTCGGCGATGTCCGCGACGTTGCCCTCGGTGCCTGGGGTGACGGGTACGCCAGCCTTGATCATGCTGCGGCGGGCTTCAGTCTTGTCGCCCATGCGACGAATCACTTCAGCCGATGGACCGATGAACTTGATGCCGCGTTCTGCGCAAATATCTGCCAGTTCAGCGTTTTCCGAGAGGAAACCGTAGCCGGGATGCAACGCATCACAACCGGTTTCTACCGCCAGATTCACCAGCTTGCGCGCATTCAGGTAACCAGCCAGGGGCTCGGCACCGATGCTGTGAGCTTCATCCGCGCGCTTCACATGCAAGGCATGGCGGTCGGCGTCGGAATAGATCGCGACCGAGCGAATGCCCATCTCGGCGCAGGCACGCACGATTCGTACGGCAATCTCACCACGGTTGGCGATCAGGATCTTTGTTATCACTTGGAGGTTCCCTTGAGCCGGTGGTACCCACGACCTGCTAGACCAGGTCGACGCGTGACCAAATGTTTCAATTTAGTCGCAGCCCCACACTAGTCCCCACAAGGAATAAACAAAAATGATTAATTATTGGGTCAGGCATAAGTAAAGACTTATAGTTGATTTATCAGCCTGCTGTGGGAGCGCTCAAATAATGCGTAAGTCATTGATGCGTATGACATTACGTCAATTGCAGATCTTCAATGAGGTCTGTGATTTACGGTCATACAGCCGCGCGGCCGACGAAATGTCGCTTACACAACCTGCTGTGAGCTTACAAATTCGTCAACTTGAGGAGCTGATTGGTCAGCCGCTGTTCGATTACGTCGGCAAAAAACTCTATATGACGGAAGCCGCCGAAGCTCTTCAACGTGCCAGTCGGGACATTTTCGGGCGCCTGGAAAACCTCGACATGCAGCTGTCGGACATGCAGGGCTCGCTGCAAGGCCAATTGAAGCTGGCAGTGGAATCCAGCGCGAAGTATTTCGTGCCACACCTGTTTGCCGCGTTCAAACGCCAGCATCCGGAAGTGAACCTGCAACTGACGGTGGTCAACCGAGGGCAAGTGATCCGCCGCCTCTCCGACAACCGCGATGACCTGGTGATCATGTCCATGGTGCCGCAGGACATGGGGCTGGAGTTTCTGCCATTCCTCAACAATCCGATCGTGGCCGTGGCGCCACCGGATCATCCGCTGTGCCACATGGGCCCGCTGCGCTTGCAGGACCTCGAACCCTACACACTGCTACTGCGCGAGCCCGGCTCGGGTACGCGACTGGCGTGCGAAGAGTATTTCAAGGAAAAGCGCGTGCACTTCAACCAGACCCAGGAGGTCGCATCGGCCGAAGCGCAGCGTGAATGTGTGCTGGCGGGTCTGGGCGTTGCGCTGTTGACGCGCCACGCCCTGAACCTTGAATTGGCGACCGGTGGACTGATCGAGCTACCGGTCGAAGAACTGCCGCTGTTTCGCAGTTGGTGCCTGGTGCAGGCCAAGGCCAAACGGCTGTCGCCGGTGGCCCACGCATTCCTTGCGTTTATCCGCAGCGAACGGGTGCAGATCAGCGCCCTGGTTGAGCGTTTCGACGGGAAGTTGCGGGCGCTGCCTGCCAGTAGTTGAGTTCCAGATCAGAAAAATCGCCGATCTCGGCCAGCAGCTGGCGGCGCTCGCAGCGATCTTCGATGGCGCGGCGAAATTCCATGCGGCGCTGGTCTTCTTGCTGACGACGGGTTTTAACGGCGCTGTTGCGTTCTTCGTAGGGCTGGGCCATTTCGAGTCTCCCAAGGCGAGTACGGGAGTTACAGGATGGGCCCGAGGGATGACGGTTTGGCGGCGGGTGAGTTACAGGGATGTGAATCTTCGGCGTTTTCGATGACGCCATCGCGAGCAGGCTCGCTCCCACATTTGACCGAGTTGTTCTGACGGACGCGGCCCCTGTGGGAGCGAGCCTGCTCGCGATCAAGGTCGGAACGACCTTACGACGACGTCAGTCGTCCAGCGCTTTCACCGACTTGGGCGACAACCGCAAGCTGCGCAGGCTGCGCTTGACGCTCTTGAGGTGGTTGACCAGGCTCGGCCCGCGCGCCATGGCCACGCCCATCGCCAACACGTCGATCACCACCAGGTGGGCGATGCGCGAGGTCAGCGGCGTATAGATTTCAGTGTCTTCGTGCACATCGATCGCGAGATTGACGGTCGACAGCTCAGCCAGCGGTGTCTGGCTCGGGCACAAGGTGATCAGCGAGGCGCCGCTTTCGCGCACCAGGTTGGCCGTGATCAACAGGTCTTTGGAGCGCCCCGACTGGGAAATGCAGATTGCGACGTCGGTCGGCTTCAACGTGACCGCCGACATCGCTTGCATGTGCGGGTCAGAATACGCGGCCGCCGTCAGCAGCAAACGGAAGAATTTGTGCTGGGCATCCGCCGCCACGGCACCCGAGGCGCCAAAACCATAAAACTCGACACGTTGAGCCTGGGACATCAGCGATACCGCCCGCTGCAATTCCACCGGGTCGAGCTTCTCGCGAACCTCCATCAGGGTGTGCAGGGTGGTGTCGAAGATTTTCAGGCTGTAGTCGGCGACAGAATCATCTTCATGGATCGCAAACTGGCCGAAGCTCGCACCCGCCGCGAGGCTCTGCGCCAGTTTTAATTTCAGATCCTGAAACCCGGAACAACCAATGGCGCGGCAGAACCGCACGATGGTCGGTTCGCTGATGCCCACGCTGTGGGCCAGGTCGGCCATGGAACTGTGCATCACCGCCGCTGGATCAAGCAGCACGTGGTCGGCGACCTTCAGCTCCGACTTGCGTAACAGGTGGCGTGACTGGGCGATGTGTTGCAGCAGATTCAAGGGGCTGGACTCTTTGTTATTGGCAGGTGCCGGGGATGTAGCAAGCTTGTAGTTATACTACATGAATTGGCTTTTTGCCTGCTCAATGCGTAACCGAATCCCTCGTTTTCAGGCGTGCGCGCTTCATGTAGCACTCATTGTCAGTGCTCCAACGCAACCGAAGCACACCCTTGAGGCTGACAACCACCCCTGATCGACCTACTCGAAGTTTTCGAAGCTTAGTTGCAATTACAACAAATTAATTAAACACTAAAACTTACAAATACAACTAACACCCCCCTTCCAAAAACAACGGCGCCTAGTTACTTTGATCGTGCAGGAGCAATCAAACTTAATTACAGGAGTTACGCACTATGAGTATTAAAACCAAAAACTGGACCGCACAAATCGACCGCATGCCTGGCGCAGCTTCTTTCCGCACCGCTGGCACCGTAACCGTCGCACACACAGGCATTACCCCTAAGCTGGTGATGACAGCTCTGCAGGATAAATCCTTTGATCTGCGACTGGAGTTGATTCTTGAAAACTCCAACGACATTTCGCTGCAAGTTGAAACAGACAAAGTTGTCGAATATAAAGCGCTGGGGGATTCTAATGTTTCCGGCGTGAGCATCTTCTATAACGGCGAAAAAATTCACCACATCGATGAAGTGCTGATTACAAACTAAGTCTATAAATACCTTCCCGTCACTTTACGTGGCGGGAAGGCCTGATTGTACGATGCACAATCAATGAGAGGATTGCGCTCGTAGAAGGTCCGCCAACCCACCCGCTTCTATCGGGCGACTGATCAGATACCCCTGCACTTCATCACAACGCTCAGCCTGCAGGAACTCGAGCTGCTCAGCCCGCTCCACGCCTTCAGCCACGACCTTCAACGACAACCCGTGAGCCATGGCGATGATCGCCCGGGTGATCGCGGCATCCACACTGCCCTCCCCCAGACCGCGGATAAACGCCTGATCGATCTTCACGTAATCCACTGGAATGCGCTTGAGGTAGCTCAGGGACGAATACCCGGTGCCAAAGTCGTCGATGGCCAGTTTCACCCCAAGATCACGCAACTGCTGGAAGGTCGCGATGATGTGTTCGACGCTGTCCAGCAACTGGCTTTCCGTGAGCTCCAGTTCGAGGTAGTGCGGCGCCAGGCCGGTTTCCTCCAACACCTGGCGCACCAGGCTGACCAGCTTGCCCTGTCGCAACTGATGCACCGACAAATTGACCGACACCCGAATCGGCTCCAGCCCCTGGCGCTGCCATTCGCAAGCCTGCCAGCACGCCTGGCGCAACACGAATTCGCCGATCGGGCCGATCAGTCCGGTTTCCTCGGCCAGACCGATAAAGTCTCCTGGCGGCACGCTGCCCATGGTCGGGTGATCCCAGCGCACCAAAGCCTCGGCGGCATTCAGCCGGCCCGTGGCGAGGCAAAGCTTCGGTTGGTAAAACACCTTCAGCTGCTTCTCTTCGATGGCTTTACGCAATTGGTTTTCCAGCTGCAAGCGCTCAAGCGTGCTCGCTTGCAGGCTGTCGGTGTAGAACTGGAAATTGTTGCCGCCCAGGTGTTTGGCATGTTGCATCGCCATGTTCGACTGGCTCACCAACGCAGAAATTTCCCTGGCGTTATCCGGCAACATGCTAATGCCCATGGAGGCGCTGACCACCAACTCATGCCCCTCGACAGTCACCGGCACACGCAATTTGCTCGAGAGGCGCGTCGCCACTCGCGCCAGGCTTGAGAGGCTGCCGTACGCATCGAACAGCACCGCGAACTCATCGCCGGACAATCGCGCAATGGTGTCAGCTTCCGGTAGTGCATGGACCAGCCGTCGAGCCATCTTCTGCAACAGCTGATCGGCGATTTCATGGCCAAGGCTGTCGTTGAGCAACTTGAAGCGATCAAGGTTGATGTGCAACAACGCCAGACTGCGTCCGCCCTGACGCCCGCGTTGATGGGCTTCGCGCAACCTTTCGCGGAACAGCGAGCGGTTGGCCAGGCCGGTGAGTTCATCGTAGTGAGTCAGGTAGCGCATGCGCTCTTCGGATTCGCGTCGCGCCGAGAGATCGGCGAAGAAGCCGACAATATGACTGACATTTCCCCGCGTATCCCGCACCGCATTCAATTGCAGCCATTGCGGATACAGCTCGCCGTTCTTGCGGGTTTCCACCAGTTCGCCCTGCCAACTGCCGTGCTGCTCCAGGGCCTGATGAATCGCCCCATAGTGGCGGCGGGCGTCGCGACTGCACGGCAACTCCACCACATTGCGCCCGAGCATGTCGTCGATGTCATAGCCCGTTAAGCGGCTGAACGCCTGGTTTACCGCGATAAGTGCGTAATTCGGATCGAAAATCATGATGCCTTCACTGGCCGCCTCGAACACCGTCGCGGCCAATTGCTGCTGCGCTTCCTGGCGCTTGCTGGCACTGATGTCACGGCGGGTGCCGACCATGCGGATCACCCGGCCGCTTTCGCTGCGCTCAACCGCTCGACCGCGGTCCTCGATCCAGACCCAATGACCATCGCCATGGCGCACGCGGTATTCGATCTGATAGTCCTCGCTGCGCCCCTTCAAATGCTCGACCAGCGCGCGCCTCAGCGACGGCAAGTCCTCGGGATGCAGGCGCGGCTTGAGGTGACGCAACATGGCCGTCACGAACTCCGGCTCCAGGCCGAACAATTCCTGAATATGCGTGTGATGGACTTCGTCGGTTTGCAGGTTCCAGTCCCATAGCCCCAGCTCACTGGCCTTCAACGCCAGCGCCAGGCGCGCCTCACTTTTGCTCAGGGCCTGGTTGGCCGCATCCAACTCCAGGCTGCGCTGGGCGACGCGGCTTTCCAGTCCAGTCTGAATTTCGCGCAACTCGTCTTCGGCACGACGGCGCTGATCGATTTCTTTGGCCAGATCGTGGTTCAACTGGTCGCTACAGCTCTGGGCCTGCTGCAAGTGCTCGATCAGTGCCTGATTCTGGAAGCGACGCAACAACCCGCGGTCAATCAGCCGATTGACCTGCCAGGCGACCACGCTCAACGCCCCCAGCAAAATCAGGCCGAACCAGCCCCAGCCCTGCTCCTGCGGGTCGCCGCCCCAGAATAAATAGGCAATGGCCGGCAAAAGACACGGCAAGGTAAAGGATAGAAAGGCCGGAAGACTGACCGCGTAGGCCACGCTGGCCGAAAGCGCTGCCGCGCCGATCAGGCCAAACACCCAGGCTTGCTGGATGAAATTGTCGGCGGGCACCAGGGCGATGCCGGCGCCGGCGAGGGTCAGGCCGGTCATGGCCGAACCGAGCAAAAACATGCGACGCCAGATCGGATGCGCCTGACGATGGGGAATGGCCGAATCGAAAGCGGCGACCTGAATCACACGCAACGCCACCAGCGACAACAGCCACACCAGCCAGACGCTGACCAGGAAGTAGCGCTGCGGACTCCAGAGCAATCCCGCGCACACCAGGCCATTGATCAGCATGAACAGCGTCGGCAGCAACGAGCCTTGATAAAGCAGGCGCGTGCGCTCGACCGCCATTTCCATGGCGTACTGTTTGCGGATAACCCGGGGCTCCACAGTGGGGCCCGACAGGTCGGAGCTGAGGGTCATAGGCAATGTTCTTGTTCTTATAATGATGAGCATGAGCCCGAAACGTGGACGGAGCATACACAAGCCAATGCCCTTACCAAACAGCTCCAGATCATAATTTTTACTAAAGTCCGAAGGACCTTTGCCCCCCGAAAACGCTGGAAGCGAGCCCCGCCAACGCCTGCAGCCAGTGACCGACCGGTCGTCCTGCGCGTATCTTTCATCGGCTAAAGCAAAGCGGGGTTTGCCCGGTGTGACGCCTCCCCCTAGAATGCCCCGATGCGCGATGATCTCTCCCTTCTGCTGAACTCCCTCAACGATGCCCAACGCCAGGCCGTAGCTGCCTCCGTGGGTCGTCAGTTGGTCCTGGCCGGTGCTGGTTCCGGTAAAACCCGAGTGCTGGTGCACCGTATCGCCTGGTTGATCCAGGTCGAGAACGCCTCGCCCCACTCAATCCTGTCGGTGACCTTTACCAACAAGGCCGCAGCCGAGATGCGTCATCGCATCGAGCAGCTGATGGGTCTTAACCCGGCCGGCATGTGGGTTGGCACCTTCCACGGCCTTGCGCACCGCTTGCTGCGGGCGCACTGGCAGGAAGCCGGCCTGAGCCAGACCTTCCAGATTCTCGACAGCGACGACCAGCAACGCTTGGTCAAGCGGGTGATCCGCGAGCTGGGCCTGGACGAGCAACGCTGGCCGGCCCGTCAGGCCCAGTGGTTCATCAACGGGCAGAAAGACGAAGGTCTGCGTCCGCAACACATTCAAGCCAGCGGCGATCTGTTCCTGGCGACCATGCGCAGCATTTATGAAGCCTATGAGGCCGCGTGCCTGCGCGCTGGCGTCATCGACTTCTCCGAACTGCTGCTGCGCGCCCTCGATCTGTGGCGCGATCACCCGGGGTTGCTGGCGCACTATCAGAAGCGCTTCCGGCACATTCTGGTGGACGAGTTCCAGGACACCAACGCCGTGCAGTACGCCTGGTTGCGTCTGCTGGCCAAGGGGGGCGACAGCCTGATGGTGGTCGGCGACGACGATCAGTCGATCTACGGCTGGCGCGGCGCGAAAATCGAGAACATCTACCAGTACTCCGACGATTTCCCGGACGCCGAGACCATTCGTCTGGAGCAGAACTACCGCTCCACCGCCGGCATCCTCAAAGCGGCCAACGCCCTGATTGCCAACAACACCGGGCGTATGGGCAAAGAGCTGTGGACCGATGGCGGCGAAGGCGAAGCGATCAATCTGTACGCGGCGTTCAACGAACACGACGAAGCACGCTACGTGGTGGAAACCATCGAAAGCGCGCTGAAAACCGGCCTGGCTCGCAGCGATATCGCGATTTTGTACCGCTCCAACGCCCAGTCGCGCGTTTTGGAAGAAGCTTTGCTGCGCGAGCGCATTCCGTACCGCATCTATGGCGGTCAGCGCTTCTTCGAGCGGGCAGAAATCAAGAACGCCATGGCTTACCTGCGGTTGCTGGAAGGTCGTGGCAACGATGCAGCGCTGGAGCGGGTGATCAACGTTCCGGCTCGTGGCATCGGCGAGAAAACCGTTGAAGCGATTCGCGACCATGCTCGCCACAGCGATGTGTCGATGTGGGAGGCCATGCGCCTGCTGGTCGCCAATAAAGGCCTTACCGGCCGTGCGGCGGGTGCGCTCGGCGCGTTTATCGAGCTGATCGAGAACCTCGCCGCCAAATGCATGGAA
This sequence comes from Pseudomonas sp. 300, assembly GCF_055803035.1. NCBI lineage: Bacteria > Pseudomonadati > Pseudomonadota > Gammaproteobacteria > Pseudomonadales > Pseudomonadaceae > Pseudomonas > Pseudomonas sp. 300. The sequence goes on from NZ_JAVLRV010000003.1 coordinate 626,288, forward strand.
ATGCCACTGCACTTGATGACCCAGACCGTCATCGAGCAGTCCGGACTGATTGCTTACCACGAAGCGGAAAAAGGCGAGAAAGGCCAGGCCCGGGTAGAAAACCTTGAGGAACTGGTCAGCGCAGCGCGCAACTTCGAGAACGCTGAAGAAGACGAAGACCTGACGCCATTGGCGGCGTTCCTAGGTCATGCGTCGCTGGAGGCTGGCGATACTCAGGCCGACGAGCACGAAGACAGCATTCAGTTGATGACTTTGCACAGCGCCAAAGGCCTGGAATTCCCCTACGTGTTCCTGGTGGGCATGGAAGAAGGCCTGTTCCCGCACAAGATGAGCCTGGAAGAACCGGGACGTCTTGAGGAAGAACGGCGTCTGGCTTATGTCGGCATCACCCGGGCCATGCAGAACCTGGTGATGACCTACGCGGAAACCCGACGCCTGTATGGCAGCGAAACCTACAACAAGGTGTCGCGTTTCGTACGTGAAGTGCCGAAAGGCCTGATCCAGGAAGTGCGGCTATCCAACAGCGTCAGCCGTCCGTTCGGCGGCGGTCAGCAGCAGAGTTCCAGCAGTCTGTTCGGCGGAAGTGAGATTCCGGATACCGGGTTCAGCCTCGGCCAGGCCGTTCGGCACTCAGTGTTTGGCGATGGCGTGATCCTGAACTTCGAAGGCGCCGGGGCTCAGGCGCGGGTGCAGGTGAACTTCAGCGAAGGCAGCAAGTGGCTGATGCTCGGTTACGCCAAGCTGGAAGCGATCTAAAGCCCCCATTGATTCAACGTGGGAGCGAGCCTGCTCGCTCCCACAGAGTTCGTCCGGTCGGACATCATTCCTACAGAACTTATCCACTCGTCCTACAGACCAAAGTTTACAGGCCTTAATGCCCTGACTGAAGCTGAACGCAACCTGTCAGGCAAAAGCCCGAAACACTCTGCCGCTAGCCAGTAACACTTCAGCTGTGCAACATGGCGCGCGTGCCTTCCACAAATGGGAATTCCCTTTATGAAACGTTTTCTTAGCATCGCCATGGCGTTGTGCATCGGCCTGACGATGAGCCTCGACGCCAACGCCAAGCGCTTTGGTGGCGGCAAGAGCTCCGGCGCTGCGCCGACTCACCAGACCAGCCAAATGGCTCCTTCTTCTGCTGCAGGTGGCGCTGCGGCCACTGCAGGCGCGGCCGGTGCCGCTGGCGCTGCGGCCAAGGCCGGCGGTGCGTCGCGCTGGCTCGGCCCTCTGGCCGGCATTGCTGCCGGTGGCCTGCTGGCCTCCATGTTCATGGGCGGCGGCTTCCAGGGCATGCAGATCTTCGACATCCTGATCATGGCGGTCATCGCCTTCCTGGTCTTCCGTTTCATCGCCGCTCGTCGTCGCAAGCAGCAGGAGCACCTGGCTCCGGCTGGCGCGCCGATGCAGCGTGAAGTGTTCGAGCAAAAGCCATCCGCCATGGGCTCGATCTTCGGTGGCTCGGCCGCGCCTGCTGCCGCTCGTCCGGTCATCAACGCGCCGGCCTGGTTCAATGAAAAGAACTTCATTGAAGCGGCCCGCAACCACTTCCAGTCCCTGCAGCAAAACTGGGACGCCAACGAAATGGACAAGATCGCCGAGTTCGTGACCCCGCAATTGCTCGAGTTCCTCAAGCGCGAACGTGCCGATCTGGGTGAGGGCTTCCAGTCCACCTACATTGATGACCTCAATGTTCAACTGGATGGCGTCGATGATCGCGCCGACAAGACCATCGCCACCCTGACCTTCAGCGGCGTGTCGAAAACTTCGCGTTTCGACCAGGGCGAAGTGTTCAGCGAAAGCTGGAACATGGAACGTCCACAGGGTGAAAACCAGCCTTGGCTGGTAGCCGGTATCCGCCAGAACGGCTGAACCGACCCGCGTTAAATGTGTCGCAACAAAAGCCCCGGCCTCGGCCGGGGTTTTCTATTTCACGGTTGCATCTATAGCGAGCTACTGTATAAACCGCCCCAACTAAACCGCGCCATACAAGCACGAGGATCCCGGACGTGGAAGAAATCATCGAACAACTGCGTGAAGCCAACGAACCGGTACCGGTCCCCCTGGAGCTGCCCGACGAAGATCTGCTGGTCGAAATCGAAGAACAACTGTTCATCGACATTCCGTTTGTTTTCAGAGAATTTTTGCTGACCGTCAGCGACGTGGTCTACGGCAGCCTGGAGCCGGTGACCGTCACCGACCCGCAATCCCACACCTACCTGCCCGACGTTGCCGCCAACGCCTGGGACGCCGGTGTCGATCGCAGCCTGATCCCGATCTGCCAGGACGGTGACGACTACTACTGCGTCGAGGAAGACGGCACTGTCGTGCTGTGGCAAGCCGAAGAAGAGCTGATCGCCGAGGAAACCTGGGAATCGGTGTGGCACTGGGCGCGAGACGTCTGGCTGGAAAGCTGAGTCGTCTGACGCGCCACGTGGTCAATGCCCCGAAGATTCCTTGTGATTGTCCAGGGTTTCCAGCAAGGCCACCTGCATCCGCGTGTGCACGCGGATGAACCAGCGCCAAAGCAGCGCTGCCACAGCAGCCGCGACCACGACAATCAACACCAGCAACTTGTTGGTCGGCAGAATACTGGCCGACAAGGCTGCCAACAGCAGGAAGATCACCAGCAGCGACAGGATCGGGATCACTTCGGCGATCACACGACGCACTCGCTGCGTGTGCCGGCCAGCCATCTCCGGCTTCACGCCCATCTCCGCCAACAACATCGACAGCGCCTTGAGCTTGCGATAGGCGGCGATCAGGAATGGCAGCGACAACAACAATGCCCCGCCCCAGATCAATGCTTTCTGCCAGCTCGGGTCGCTGATCCAGTCCTCCAGGTACGTGGACATGCGCTCGGCGAAGAAAGCGCCTGAGAAGAAAATCGCAATCACCAGCGCCAGATTGACGCCCACCTGCAACAGAATCCGCCGGATCATCGACGCCAGCAGCGCACCTTCGCCCTGAGGCTGGATGCTGCGCAGCCATTCGCCGTACATCCCCAATACGCGGCCCAACCGCTTCGGTATCACGCCAGCCAGTTTGATCGACAGCGGGTCGGCGGCGCGGATCAGATAAGGCGTCAGCAGCGTGGTAATCACCGACACCGCCACAGCGACCGGGTAGAGGAAGTTGCTGGTGACCTGCAAGGTCATGCCCAAGGCCGCGATGATGAAAGAAAATTCGCCAATCTGCGAAAGCCCCATTCCCACGCGCAGTGAGGTGCGTCCGTCATTGCCGGCAATAAAGGCACCGAGACCGCAGGACAACATCTTTCCGAGCACCACGGCCACAGTGATCACCGCAATCGGCCACGCGTATTGCAGCAAAATCATCGGGTCGAGCATCAGCCCGATGGCCACAAAAAAGATCGCACTGAACAGATCGCGAACCGGCTCGATCAAGCGTTCGATCTTCAGCAACTGGCGGGATTCAGCCATGATCGCGCCAATCAGAAACGCGCCAAGCACCATGCTGTATTCGAGCTTCACCACCAACAGGCAGAAGCCGAAACACAGGCCCAGCACGGTGATCAACAGCATCTCGTTGCTTTCGAATTTGGCCACGTAGGCCAGTAGCCGCGGCACCAGCAGAATCCCAATCACCAGTGCCACGATCATGAACAGCGACAGTTTGCCGACCGTGGAAAACACTTCACCGGAACTGACCGTGCCACTGACCGCGATGCTCGACAGCAACGCGATGATGCCGATGCCGAGAATGTCCTCGACGATCAGCACACCGAAAATCAGCTGCGCAAAGCGCTCGTTCTTCATCTTCAGGTCATTGAGTGCCTTGACGATGATGGTGGTCGAGGAGATGGCCAGGATCGCGCCGAGGAACAGCGAGTCCATGGTGTTCCAGTCGAACCAGCGACCGATTTCATAGCCGATCCAGATCATCAGCACGATTTCCAGGAACGCTGCAATAAACGCCGTGGCGCCGACCTTGAACAGTTTGCGCAGGCTGAACTCCAGGCCCAGGCAGAACATCAGGAAAATGACCCCGAGTTCGGCGAGGGTCTTGATGGTTTCTTCGTCGTGGATCAGACCGAAAGGTGGCGTGTGCGGGCCGATGATGAACCCGGCGACGATATAGCCGAGCACCACCGGTTGCTTGAAGCGATGAAACAGCACGGTCACCACACCTGCGACCAGCATGATCACTGCCAAATCCTGAATAAAACTGATGGCATGCATGGTGTGGGGCTCCTTAAGGTGGACTTTCGGAGGGTAACACCGCGACTTCCGCCAGAAAGGCGGTGCAATATATGGAAACAGATCGATCCGGCGTGACGACGATCACCCGCCCGGCGTCCCGATAACTGTGGTTTGAAAAAACCGACCAGGCACCCACAGAGGTGCACTCCTCCGAAACCTGCCTTGAACCGTGAGAACGCTATGGAACCCGGAAATGCCCAGCTGTCGATGACGGTACTGATGACCCCCGACATGGCCAACTTCTCTGGCAATGTCCACGGCGGCACCTTGCTCAAGTACCTGGACGAAGTGGCCTACGCCTGTGCCAGCCGCTATGCCGGCCGCTACGTGGTCACCCTGTCGGTGGATCAGGTAATTTTTCGCGAGCCGATCCATGTTGGCGAACTGGTGACCTTCCTGGCGTCGGTCAACTACACCGGCAACACGTCCATGGAGGTCGGCATCAAGGTGGTGACCGAAAACATCCGCGAGCGCTCGGTGCGCCACACCAATAGTTGCTTCTTCACCATGGTCGCGGTAGACGACGACCGTAAACCGGCCACCGTGCCGCCGTTGCAACCGCAGAACAGCGAAGACAAACGCCGTTTCATGCAGGCCCAGCAGCGTCGTCAGATTCGTCAGGAACTGGAAAAGCGCTATCAGGAGATCAAGGGCGACGCTTGAGGGCTGTTATCAGCTTCAGATAACCATCGCGAGCAGGCTCACTCCCACAGGGATCTATGTGGGAGTGAGCGAACGGGTGCGACGCGTAATCAGAGACTGATCGCCGTCGCTTCGAACCGCACTCGCGGATGCGCAATCCGGTCCTGCGCCCGAACCAGCTCCAGCTCGTAACTGGCGCACGCCTGGGTTTCCAGCAGTACTTCATGCACTGCCGACGCAGCAAATTCGAACGCCGCCACCAGGTTGTCTCCCAACAGTACACGCGCCAGAAACAGCCCGGACGTCAGGTCGCCGACGCCCACCGGCTGACGCGGAAACGCCAGCATCGGACGTCGCAGGTGCCAACTGCCTTCACTCGTCACCAGCAACATCTCAAACGCATCCGCCGGTTTGCCGGGATAGGACAGATGCTTGACCAGCACCGCTTGCGGGCCGCGCGCCAGCAACGCTCGCGCCATGGCCAGGCAATCGAACAGAGACTGCGGCTTGCGCCCTGAGAAACTGTCCAGCTCCAGCTGGTTCGGGCACATGAAGTCCGCCACGGCAGCCGCTTCTTCCAGCAGGAAATCGCTGACTTCGGCCGGCACGCTGCAGCCCTTCTCTGGATGGCCCATCACCGGATCGCATAGATACAGCGCCTTGGGATTCATCGATTTGATCCGCGCCACCCCCGTCAGAATCGCCCGGCCCTGCGCCGCACTGCCAAGGTAACCGGACAATACGGCATCGCAATTGCCCAACTCGCCAATCGCCGCAATGCCTTCGACCAATTCAGGAATCTGGTGCGGCGACATCACTTCACCCGCCCACTGGCCATATTGGGTGTGGTTGGAGAACTGCACGGTGTTGAGCGGCCAGACATTCACCCCGACCCGCTGCATCGGGAAAACCGCGGCGCTGTTGCCAGCGTGGCCGAACACCACGTGGGACTGGATGGCGAGCAGATGGGGCGTACGTTTCATGCGGTGAGTTCCGTAAAACGATTGAAATTCGAGCCGCGCAGTATGCGACTAAACGCAGCCTGTACGACAGACCGGCGACGCAGTTAAGCTGGCACTATCTTGTTGGAGCACCCTGTTGATGCTGACCCTCGGAAATATCTTCGTGCTGATGCTGCTGGCCACCGGCGGCGCGTGGCTGTGGCACAACCATGGCTTGCGCGAGCGTGCGCTGGAGCGGGTCAAGCAGCATTGCGGCAAGCTCGGGATCGAGTTGCTGGACGGCAACGTGGCGCTGAAAAAAATCGCTTTCATCAAGGATGCCAACGGTCGGCGACGCTTGGCCCGCGTGTACAACTTCGAGTTCACGGTGACCGGCGAAACCCGCCACAACGGCACCATCACCCAGTTCGGCGCCCATAGCGCGCAGATCGAACTGGCGCCCTACCCGATACCGTTCGACGACACGCCTGCAGTGGTGGATGTCGCGAAGCCGCGCGCTGAAGTGATTGAGCTTAGTCAGTGGCGGCAAGATCACACCAAGTGGCGTCCTTAATTCAATCGGCAGTCGGCCAGTGCCCTTTGCAACGCATCAACTTCCTGCGGCTCACTGAAAATCAGCTCGATCCGCGAATCCCGGCGCCATTCGCTGGGCTGCCAATCCAGCGGCGAGTTATCCAGGGCATTCGCCGAAATCCAACCCTCGGTGCTGTGGATAACCAACTTGGCCCGCCGCCACGCAAGGCTTTCGAGCCACCGGCCAACGCGGGCGGAATCGAAAGTCTGGCGCGGATGCCAGCGCCAACCGATGCTCCAGCCACCCTCCTGATCTTGACTCAAGCAAATCGGCACCTCGGGATCGGTCCAGATGGCCGGCATCTGCGCCAATCCTGTGGGTGGGACGAAGTTATCCACACCCGCCACAGCCTGCGCCTCCAGGCCTGGTAACTCGCTCAACGGCAACATGGCCTGTTGCGTCCAATACACACGCCGTTCCGGCAACTGCGCGACGATTCGCTGACGATCGCTTGTGTCGAGATTTTCCGACTTGTTCAGCAACAGCAATCCGGCGCTGCCCAACGCCTCCTGCTGCGTCACAGGCAACGGTTTGCCGGCTGCCAGCGCTTGGGCATCCAGCACCAGCACGCAGGGCTGAACGGCCAGCACACCCAGCCACGGCGCCTCATGCAATTGCCTGAGCAACTGCGCCGGATGGCCCAGTCCGGACGGCTCGATGAACAACCGATCCGGCCGTGCCTTGCGCAGCAAACGACCGAGACCGATCTGAAACGGCGCACCATTGACGCAACACAAACAGCCCCCGGCCACTTCGCCCATTGCGATACCATCGGCGTCCCGGGTCAGCAACGCAGCGTCGAGGCCGATCTGGCCAAACTCGTTGATCAACACCGCCCAGCGCTCGTTCGCCGGTCGCTGCGCCAACAGATGCTTGATCAAACTGGTCTTGCCTGCGCCCAAGGGGCCGGCAATGACGTGTGTGGGAATGTTCTGCAACATGGTGAGTGTTTTCTGAGGAGGTAAAGGATGCGGTTGATTGGCTGGACGTTGCTTCTGGCGCTGGTTTGCGGCGAGGCGCTGGCCCAGGCCTGCGTGGTACATAGCACGGCTGAGCGACTCGACGTAAAAGTCTGCCAGCAGAACCGCAACATCCCGGAAAAACTCTTCGCCGATGGCTTCTGTCAGCCTAACCTTCCTGGCCAGAAAATCGACGTGCAATACGTCGACCAATGCCCCGGCGGCGCATTCGGCGTGTGCAGCAATGCCCAGGTCGCCAATATGCCTTACCGGCAGGATATTCACTATTACGGCGTGGCCACCGACGCGGCGTACCTGAAGCCTTTTTGCGAAGGCCAGAGCCAGGGCAACTGGCTCAAGCCTTGATCCGCTAATTCAGCCAGTCGAGGGTCAGGATCAAGCGGCGCTCGCCCGTCGCGAGTTGCGGCGAACGGTGAATCAGGCCAAAGCCTTCGTTGCCGTGCCATTTCTCGCCCTTGAGTAAAGCCACATAACCGCTGCCGATCTGCTGGGTCAGCGAATCATCCGTGGGTTCGGCTTCAGGTTTGCTTAATTGGCGACGATCCATTGCGCCTTCCTTCAGCCATTCGCTGCCGATTCCGGCATACGTGGTGATCAAGCGCACCGGCACATGATCGACGTGAAAACGCGGGCACATGGCTTTGTCCAGAACCCGCAGACGCACGCCGATACGCTGGGCGCCCAACAGACAGGCGAATGCACTGACCAGCCAGGAAACGTCGGCGATAAAGCCTTCATACCCCTCAAGATCGCTGAAGCCCGAGGCCAGTCCCTGCAGATTGGGCTCGGTGTCGTCACCGGGTATTTCCAACACCAGCGACTCGGCCAACGGTTCGTTCAGGGACAGCAACAAACCGCCGAAATCGGCGATGTGCACCGGGAGCCGACGCTGCCAAATAGCGAGGTTCACGCCGTCGTCCAGAATCCGCGCGAGGGCTTGCGGCGTCTCGCCCTGAACCTGACTAATGACCGGTCGCAACTTCAAGGTCGGGGCCAGCATCAGGCGGCTTCCTCTTCATGCCAGGGGCCGAATGGATCGGGCAACAAGCGCCAGCCTTCAATGCCTGAGGCCATTTCTTCATCACTCAGCAAGCAGTCGTCCAGTTCCGTGGTGAGTAAGTTGAAGTCGATGTTCTGGCCAATGAACACCAGCTCCTGCCGACAATCGCCAGTGGCGGCGGTCCAGTTTTGCATGATCCCGGCGGTGCTTTCTTCATCCTGCGGCCACTGGGTTTTCGGCACGAAACGCCACCAGCGTCCGGCAAAACCATGGCGCATCAAACCGCCCGCCTGAGACCAACTGCCCGCGTCCATGGGTTTGCTCGCCAGCCAGAAAAACCCTTTCGAACGCAACAGTTTGCCATTCACCCAAGGACGGTCGATGAAGCTGAAAAAGCGCTGTGGATGAAACGGCCTGCGAGCTCGATACGCGGTGGAAGCGATGCCGTACTCCTCGGTTTCCGGCACGTGTTCACCGCGAAGCTCCTGTAACCAGCCTGGCGCCTGCGCCGCTTTTTCAAAGTCGAAGCGACCGGTGTTGAGGATCTTCTTCAGCGCAATTTCGCCCATGACCATCGGGATGATGTCGGCTTGCGAGTTCAAGCGTTCGAGGATCGCGATCAACTCCTGACGCTCGCGGCTGCTGATCAAATCGATCTTGCTGATCAGGATCACGTCGGCGAATTCGATCTGCTCGATCAATAGATCGGTGATCGAGCGTTCGTCCTCTTCGCCCAGGGTTTCGCCACGGGAGGCGAGGCTTTCGGCGGCCTGATAGTCGAGCAGGAAGTTCATGCCATCGACCACAGTGACCATGGTGTCGAGCCGCGCGATGTCGGCCAGGCTCTGCCCTTCTTCGTCGCGGAACGTGAAGGTTTCCGCCACGGGAAGGGGCTCGGAAATGCCGGTGGATTCGATCAGCAAGTAGTCGAAGCGGCCGTCCCTGGCGAGTTTGCCGACTTCTTCCAGCAGGTCTTCACGCAAGGTGCAGCAGATGCAGCCGTTGCTCATTTCCACGAGTTTTTCTTCGGCACGGTTCAGGGTGACATCACGCTGAACTTCGCTGCCATCAATGTTGATTTCGCTCATGTCGTTGACGATCACGGCGACTCGCAGGTTTTCACGGTTACGCAGCACGTAGTTGAGCAGCGTGCTTTTTCCGGCGCCGAGAAAGCCCGACAGGACGGTCACAGGGAGACGATTGGGCATCAGGTTGATCCTCACAGGAGATGCCCGGTCGCAGTGTCGGGCTTAATTCAATGTTATAGTATAACAATGCAATTAAACCACTCCCCTCTTGCCGACCGTGACTAAGGGCACGATGCTGTAGCCCGCCCTGTGAGAAATCCCATGCGCATTGCCCTGAAATTAACGCTGATGAGCGTTTCGCTGCTGCTCGCCGTAGACACCTGGGCGCAAATCCCGAGCCTTGCCACCTGCACTCGCAGCGCCAACCTGCTGGCCTGTGTGGATGCGGACGGCAATGCTTACAGCGTCAACACCGTCGGCAGTACGATCTACTTGCGCGGCTTCGAACGGGCGGGCAAGCGCTATTGGGCGCAAACCAACAGTCGCTACGGGCAACTGACATTCTTCACCGGGATCGCTTCCGACGGCGAAGCCTGGGTGGGCTATAACCGTCGGGTCGGCTGGACCACCATCAATCGGTTTTCCAGCTCCGGCGGTAGCAGCGCCAGGTTCACCTGCAGCCGGATTACGGGCTGCTAGGCCTGCTGATGCGGTGCTGTGAGCAGCAGCTGATTGTCGCGAGCGTTGGAAATGAAGCTGGTTTCCACCAGGATCGACGGCGCCCCCAACAGGTCCGCGCCGTTCTCTCGCTGCGCCATGAGCAAGTGACGTCTGTGCATGGTGAAAGCCACTCGTGAAAAAGGCGTAGTCGACTCTAATGTAATAACATAACATGTCGAACCGACTTCCACGATGGACCTGCTCATGAATGCGCTGACTCTGCCGGATATCGCCGCGCAGGCCTCACGCCAAGCCCTGCCACTTGAATGGGTGGGCATGTGTGGCATTGCTCTTCCAATTCTATTCAATGGCCAGCGATTGAGCGCGAAGGCCGATGCAGGTGTGAGCCTCGATGATGGAGAAGCGCGCGGCATTCATATGTCGCGGCTGTACCTGGCGCTGGAAATGCTCGAGCAGGAAAACCTGACGCCGGCCCTATTGCGGCGTGTCTTGCAGCGATTTCTCGATACCCATGAAGGTTTGTCCAACAGCGCTTACCTGACAATCCACGCAGATTTCTTGCTCAAACGACCCGCGCTGATCAGTCCCTTGGCCGGTTGGAAATCCTATCCAGTCAGCATCAATGCACGTTTGAAAAACGCGATGTTCCACGTGGAACTAAAAATCGACATCTCTTATTCCTCAACTTGCCCCTGCTCAGCCGCACTGGCTCGGCAGTTGATTCAGCAGCAATTCGTCGATGACTTCGCCAACCAGCCGCTGCAACACGCTGATGTTTTGGCTTGGCTAGGTTCCACAAAAGGCATTGTTGCCACGCCGCACAGTCAACGCAGCAATGCGCAGTTGACGTTGCGCCTCGGTGATTATCTCGATGACTTGCCGCTGATTACCCTGATCAACGACGCCGAAGCCGCCCTCGGCACCGCCGTCCAAACCGCGGTAAAGCGTGCCGACGAACAAGCCTTCGCGCTGGCCAACGGGCAAAACCTGATGTTCTGCGAAGACGCGGCTCGACGTTTAAATCTGGCATTGAAGCGCTCGCCTGGCATCAACGCCTTCCACCTGAAAGTCGTCCACGCCGAAAGCCTGCACGCCCACGACGCCGTCGCCGAAAGCAGATGGAATTGGGAGGCCGCGTGATTCGCTGCGAGGCGTTGTGCTGGGGCGCACCGGGCCAACCGCTGACGCCACCGGTAGATGTCGAACTGAACCAAGGCAGCCTGACCGCTGTGATCGGGTCCAATGGCTCAGGCAAAAGCAGCCTGTTGAAAGTCATCGCCGGTCTGCAAAAACCCTTAACCGGAAAAGTCATCCTTGATGTTCCACGCAAAGGCTCACTGTCGTTTCTGCCCCAGCAACAGCACCTTGACCGGCAATTCCCAATCAGCCTGCAAGAGTTAGTCGCGGCGGGTTTTTGGGGCAGCAAGCAATCCCCCGACGTCCGAAGCCAACGTCTCAAATCCGTGCTGGAAAACTGGTGCCTGACCGGCCTGGAACAGCGCCCATTGATGGCCCTCTCCGGCGGTGAATTGCAACGCGCCCTGCTCGCCCGATTGAGCCTTGCCGACGCCCCCTTGCTGTTGCTCGACGAACCTCACGCCGCCCTCGATGAGCTAGGTCAATCACTGCTGTGGAAAAACATTCACGCCTGGCATGCCGAAGGCCGAACTCTGGTGGTGGTGTGCCATGACCTCGCCGCCGTGCGCCAACACATTCCTCAAACGCTGTTGATCAAAAGTAGCGGCTGCGTCCTCGGCTCAAGCACCGAGCTTATCCGTCAGCAACCACAGACGCAGGTGGCCTGATGCTCACCGCCGCTCATCTATGGCAGCCCTTCCACGAGTTTGTGTTCATGCGCCGGGCACTGCTCGGTGGCTTGGTGTTGGCCTGCAGCACGGCACCGCTCGGGGTGTTTTTGATTCTGCGGCGCATGAGTCTGATCGGCGACGCGGTGGCTCACGGAATCCTGCCCGGCGCTGCACTCGGTTTCTGGTTCGCCGGTCTGAGCCTGCCGGCACTGACCCTCGGTGGTCTCGGTGCGGGCCTGAGCATGGCCGGGCTCGCGGCATGGATCACCCGTCGCACCGGTCTGCGAGAAGATGCGAGCCTTGCTGCGATCTATCCCATCTCACTCGCCAGCGGCGTGCTGATCCTTGGCATCGCGGGCAAACGTCTGGACCTGCTGCACCTGCTGTTTGGCTCGGCGTTGGCAGTCGACGGTCCGACGTTGACGGGCATGTTGTGGGTCTCAGGGATCAGCCTTATCGCCATGGCGCTCATCTACAAACCGTTGTTGCTGGACACCCTCGACCCACTCTTTCTGCAAACCGTCAGCCGTCTCGGTCCGCTGGCACACGGCGTATTCCTGACATTGGTGGTGCTGAACCTGGTGATCGGTTTTCAAGCCATTGGGGCGTTGATGGTCGTCGGTCTGATGATGTTGCCCGCCGCCGCGTCGCGATTCTGGAGCCGACGCTTGCCCGTATTGATGGCCGTCGCCGGGCTGCTTGGCTGCCTTTCGGTGTGGCTCGGCTTGTTGCTGTCGTTCTATTACTCGCTGCCCAGCGGCCCGGCGATCGTGTTGGTAGCGGGTGGCTGGTACCTGCTGTCCGTGGTGTTCGGACCGGTGCACGGCTTGCTGCGCCGCCCGCCCTTGCTCACATCCCAATGAGGTGTTTCCCGATGCGCGCTTTACTCGTGCTGTTCAGTTTGATGCTGTCGATGTCGTTGTCTGCGGCAGAAAAACTGCAGGTGGTCACCAGCTTCAGCATCCTCGCCGACATGACCCATCAGGTCGGCGGTGAGCACATCCAGATCACCAACATGGTCGGCCCCGATGCCGATGCTCACACCTATGAGCCGACCCCGGAAGATGCCAAGGCATTGCTCAAGGCCAGACTCATCATCAAAAATGGCTTGGGTTTCGAGCCATGGCTGGACCGCCTGGTGACCAGCACCGAGACCAAAGCCCCGGTCATCAGCGCGAGCCACGGCGTCATCCCACGCTCGCTGGATGAAGACGGCGAGACTGTTCCAGACCCTCACGCCTGGCACAACCTGGCAAACGCCGAGCTGTACATCAGCAACATCACCAAGGCGCTGATCGCCGCTGACCCGGCGAACAAAACCGACTACGAACGCAACAGCCAGGCCTACCTGAAACAGATCTACGCGCTGCTCGCCGAAGCCAAAGCCAAACTCGGCTCTCTGCCGCCGGGCAACCGCAAGATCGTTACGTCCCACGATGCATTCGGATACCTCGGTCAGGCCTATGGCATCGACTTCATGGCACCACAGGGTCTGTCCACCGAGCGCGAACCTTCCGCCGCCGAAGTCGCTGCGCTGATCACTCAGATTCGCCAGGCCAAGGTCAAAGCGGTGTTCATGGAGAACATCAAGGACGCCCGCCTGCTCAAGCAGATTGCCGATGAAAGCGGTGCGCACATCGGTGGCACGCTGTACTCGGACGCGCTCGCCGCAACCGGTCCGGCGAGCACCTTCACCGGGTTGTTCGAGTACAACCTCAACACCTTGTACGAGGCGTTGAGCAAGCCATGATCCGCAAGAATCCCTCAGGTGATTTGCCGCTGATTGCGGAGTCCGCTTACGTCGATAAAACCGCGATCATCTGCGGCAAAGTAGTGATCGGCGAGAACGTCTTCGTCGGCCCCTACGCGGTGATTCGCGCCGACGAAGTCGACGCCTCGGGCGAGATGGAGCCGATCACCATCGGCGCCAACTCGAACATCCAGGACGGTGTGGTGATCCACTCCAAGTCCGGTGCGGCGGTGACGATCGGCGAGTTCAGCTCGATCGCCCACCGCTCCATCGTGCATGGTCCGTGCTCTGTGGGCGACCGGGTGTTCATCGGATTCAATAGCGTACTGTTCAACTGCGCCGTCGGTGATGGCTGCGTGGTGCGGCACAACTCGGTGGTCGATGGCCGCGACTTGCCCGCCGACTTCTACGTGCCTTCCACCACCCGCATCGGGCCCAACACTGACCTGTCGCAATTCCCGCCAGTGAGTGTCAGCGCCTCGGAGTTTTCCGAGGACGTGGCGCGCACCAACGTCGATCTGGTGCGTGGCTACAAAGCCCTGCAGAACGAGTTCTGACCATGAGCAGCGTGCTGATTCGTAATGCCCGGTTGGTGAATGAAGGACGTGAGTTCGACGGTGATCTGTTGGTCAGCCATGGGCGCATCGTCAAGATCGCCAGCAGCATTAAAGGGGAAAATGCAGCGATAGAAATCGATGCTGACGGCCAGTGGTTGGTGCCCGGGATGATCGACGATCAGGTGCACTTCCGCGATCCCGGTTCGCCCGCCAAGGGCAGTTTCTACTCCGAATCGCGAGCGGCGGTGGCCGGTGGTATCACCAGTTTCATGGACATGCCCAACACGAATCCGGCGACATTGAGCCTTGCGGCACTTACTGACAAGAAGCGTCGCGCAGCGATTAGTTCTGTGGCCAATTATGGATTTCACTTCGGTGTGAGCAACGACAATCTGGACATCGTGGCCGCGCTCAATCCTTATGAAGTGGCCGGTGTAAAAGTGTTCATGGGCGCGTCCACGGGCAATATGCTGGTGGACGATCCAAGGATTCTCGAACGGCTATTTGCTGAAGTGCCGACCATTCTGTTGGCCCACTGCGAACACACCCCCAGCATCAACGCTAATGCGATGAACCTGCGAGCACTGTTTGGCGAGCACATTCCCGCCTCGGCCCATCCGTTGATCCGCAATGCCGAGGCCTGCTTGCACTCGTCCTCGATGGCCGTGGATCTGGCCAAGCGTCATGGCACCCGACTTCACGTGTTGCACCTGACCACCGCACGCGAACTGGCCTTGTTCGAAGACAGGCCACTGTCACAAAAACACATTACCGCCGAAGTCTGTCTGCACCACCTGCTCTTCGACGATCGCGACTATGCAAGCCTCGGCAACCTGATCAAATGCAACCCGGCGATCAAGACCCAGGCCGATCGCGACGCCTTGCGCCGAGCCTTGTTGAGTGATCGACTGGACGTCATCGGCAGCGACCACGCGCCTCACACCTGGGACGAAAAACAACGTCCCTACGACCTGGCACCGTCCGGTTTGCCGTTGGTGCAACACGCCCTGCCCGCGTTGCTGGAGTTGGTGGCGGATGACGTTCTGCCGATCACAACCCTTGTGGCCAAGACCAGTCACCGTGTCGCTGATCTGTTTGCGATTCCCGACCGAGGTTATTTGCGCGAAGGTTACTGGGCCGACCTGGTGCTGATAAAACCCGAACCTGGTGGCGTTGCCGTCTCTCAGCAACCCATCCTATCCCAATGCGGCTGGACGCCCTTCGCACGAAGGCGCTTTCGCCACAGCGTGAGTACCACCCTGGTATCTGGGCAAATGGCCTGGCACGACCAACGTCTTAATGACAGCTGCCAGGGTTTACCGCTACGGTTTATGCGCTAGCGCAGCACTCGAGAGCACCGACATGATCCACATCACTCTGAGCGATGGTTCATTGCGTGAATACGACCAACCGTTGTCGGTGTATGAGTTCGCCGCGAGCATTGGTCCCGGGCTTGCCAAAGCAGCCGTCGCCGGTCGGGTGGACGGCGTGTTGGTGGACTGCGAATTCATGATTGAGGCCGATGCCCGGGTCAACATCGTGACGCCTCGAGAGCCCGATGGCCTGGAAATATTGCGCCGTTCCTGCGCGTTGATGCTGGCGATGGCCGTGAAACAGCTCTATCCAAAAGCGCAATTGCAGACCGGGTCGGCGCTGGGTGACGGGTTCTATTATGAGTTTTCCTTAGAGCGACCGTTAAACCTGGTCGACCTTGCAGGCATCGAAGCACGCATGAAAACCCTGGCGGCGACCAATCATTCGATCCGCCGGCGCGAGCCGTCATTGCGGTCCAGGTACATGGAAAAGTTAACGCCCTACGTGCTCGGGGGCTTCGAATGTGTGTCGACAGGTCCGCATGCCCCTGCAACCAGAGTGTTGCAGGCATTCGCGCTCGATCACATCAGCGGCACTGCGCCACAGCGGATCTATGGCACTTGCTGGTCCTGCCAGGAGGAACTGGAAAACTGGCGCGCCCCACCCCACGTCATGGTGGTGAGCATGGATGATCGCCAATCGGACTACGCACAGTGGGTGACCGAGGCGTTGCGCCGAAGCGGTATACGCGCCCGCGCGGACCTGCGCAACGAGAAAGTCCGGCACAAGATTCGCGAGCACAGCCAGCAAGTGCCGTATCTGGTGGTGATCGGGGAGAAAGAAAAAGCAGGCGGGTTTGTCAGCGTGCGAAGCCGCACCGGGGAGAATTTTGGCCGGATGGCCATTGAAGCGATGTGCGACTGGCTGAGATTAACGGGCATTGCCGGTGTCTGAGCGCACGCCTTTGTCGGAACGCCGCCCGGCGCCGGCTCGCTCCCACAGGGTGTAGGCATCCTGTGGGAACGAGGCCTGCCCGCGAAGCTTTTAGGCTCTTGGTTTTACCGTCCCGCAATCCTGCCCCAACCAAACCGCGCGAGTATCAAGGCTACCCTTCTGCTGAATGCCGGTGGCGTTGAACGTGCCATTCACTTTGGTGGTGAACTCGCGATCACTGAGGAATGTGGCGACGCCCGCACCCTGTGCTTTCGGACAGCTGAAGCGAAATTTCCAATGATTACCGGTGCGCTCGGTGATTTCTTGCTTGCAGCCCGATTGCGGATCCGTCAGTGGAATGTTGTCGGTCTTCACTTGCTCCGGCGTCAGGCAAGACCGGATCCCCTTGCCACCCATGGTGATGCCTTGCTTTTCCAATTGAGCGCGCTGTTCAGGCGTCATTTGGCTCTGAATCTGACCGAGGATCAGTTGCAGATCCGGCAGGTTCTGGTCATCGACTTTCATGTTGCTCGAGGTCAATTCCCACAGACCCGGCTGCAGCATCTGCGCCTGAGCGGCCACCGGAACTGCTAAACCTAAAGCCACAGCCAAACCCAGCAGACGAACGTTCATCGAGTAACTCCTGATCAGTAGTGGCCGTTAGACGTCGGCCACGGGCTTCGGTTCATGGGCCAATTAAATAGCGACATTCTGCACGGAACATGGTCTGTTAAGCACTGAATCTTCAGGAGCAAGGCTGCCCCCATGGATTATTTTGGACCGCATATATTCGGTTATCTGATCGCACTTCTGCACTCGTTAGGCATGATCGCCGCCATTCATGCCGTATTGACCGTTCGGACCGCCCAAGGCTCGATCGCCTGGGCCTTGTCGTTGTTGTTCATTCCCTACCTCACGCTCATCCCGTATCTGGTTTTCGGCCGCAGCACCTTTGATGGTTACATCAAGGCGCGGCGACAGGCCAACGAGGAAATGCGCAAAGCCATCTCAGAGCTGAACTGGCGCCCGTGGGTCGAAGAGGCCCTGACCGCCCGCGCCTCCAACGCCTACGCATCATTAAGGGCAATGCCGAAACTGGGGCGAATGCCATGCCTGGCGAACAACGAAGTCAGCCTGCTGATCAACGGCACCGCCACCTTCGAAGCGATTTTCGACGCCATCGGCCAGGCGAAGGAAGCCGTGCTGATCCAGTTTTTCATCATCCACGACGACCGTCTGGGCCAACGCCTGCAAGCCTTGTTGCTGAAAAAAGCCGCCGAAGGTGTCCCCGTTTATTTACTGTACGACCGCATCGGCAGCCACTCCCTGCCTCACAGTTATGTGCAGCCGTTACGCGATGCCGGTGTCGAGGTCAAAGCCTTCGCGACGCGTGGCGGCTGGCTCAATCGCTTTCAGGTCAACTTCCGCAACCATCGCAAGATCGTCGTGGTGGACGGCGTGCTGGGTTTTGTCGGCGGGCATAATGTCGGCGACGAATACATGGGCGAGAAACCACCCCTCTCCCCTTGGCGTGATACCCACGTGCGCGTGCGTGGGCCGGTGGTGGCGAGCATGCAGGAGTCCTTCGCCGAAGACTGGTTTTGGGCAGCGCGCTCGTTGCCCCCGTTAATACTGCCGGACACGTATCCGGACAACGGCGTACTCTGCCAATTGCTTGCCAGCGGGCCGGCAGATTCCTACGAAACCTGTTCGTTATTCTTCGTCGAAGCCATTCACGCGGCGACCGAGCGGGTGTGGATTACCAGCCCCTATTTCATCCCCGACGAAGCGGTGTTTGCCGCCTTGAGGCTGGCGGTTCTGCGCGGCGTGGATGTGCGATTGCTGCTGCCTTCACGACCGGATCACCGCATCGTCTACGCCGCCTCCAGCCTGTATGCCTTCGAAGCGGTACGCGCCGGTGTGCGGGTATTCCGTTACGAGCCCGGTTTCCTGCATCAGAAAGTGGTGTTGATCGACAGCGAAATCAGCGCTATCGGTAGCGCCAATATGGACAACCGTTCGTTCAGGTTGAATTTCGAAGTGATGTTGCTGACCGTCGACAGTGCCTTTGCTGGCGAAGTGGAGCAGATGCTCAACAATGACTTCGCCCAAGCGCACGAAGTCGCCAAAGAAGAAAGCCGGGAGACCCACCGCCTGCAACAGGTCGGCATGCGGATCGCCCGGCTTATTTCACCGATCCTTTAAGGGTTGTAGATGTCGTCGCGGGTCCAGGGCAGTTCATGGCTGCCATCGGGGTGGGCTTTAACCGCGAGGATCTGGTGCAGGTTGATCCAGCCCCGGGCAAACGCATAAGCGCAGCCTGCCAGGTACAGCCGCCAGATGCGCAAGGCCTGCTCCGGCACCTGCCGGGCCGCTGCTTCCAGGTTGTCCTCCAGGCGTTCGCTCCAATGGTCCAGGGTGCGCGCGTAGTGCAGGCGCAAACTCTCGACATCGACGATCTCCAGCCCGGCTTCGCTGATCTCGGCAGAGATCATCGACAGGTGCGGCAGCTCCCCGTTGGGGAACACGTACTTCTCGATAAAATCACCGGCACCGCGCCCCACCGGCCGGCCATCGGTGTGCTTGGCAGTGATGCCGTGGTTCATCACCAGGCCGCCCTCCTTCACCGCGCCGAACAAGGTTTTGCAGTACTCGGCCAGGTTCTCATGCCCCACGTGCTCGAACATGCCGACGCTGACCACTTTATCGAAGCGCCCGTCCTGAGGCAGATCGCGGTAGTCCAGCAGTTGCAACTCGACCAGATCGTCGAGGCCCTCCTCTGTCACCCGTTCACGGGCCAGGGCCAGTTGCTCTTTGCTCAGTGTGATCCCGAACACCTTCGCGCCGAACTCCCGCGCCGCATAACGCGCCAAACCGCCCCAGCCACACCCGACGTCCAGCAGGTATTCGCCAGGTTGCAGGCGTAACTTGCGACACAGGTGGCGGAACTTGGCTTGCTGGGCCTGCTCAAGCGTTTCGCTGCCGGTCTCGAAATAGGCGCAGGAGTACGCCATGTCACTGTCGAGCCACAGCTGATAAAACGCGTTGGAAAGGTCGTAGTGATAGGAAATCGCCTTGGCGTCGGTTTCCTTGTCGTGGGCGGTGCGAACAGGCTGACTGTCGAGGTCGCCCAGCAATGCATGACTCCATTCATCAACGACGCGGATCACCTCGCTGATAGAGCCTTCCAGCTCGAGTTTGCCCTCGACAAACGCCGCTCCGAGCGCGTCGAGACTTGGATGAGTCAACTGGGTAACCATTTGTGGGTCCTTGACCACAATCGTGACGCTGGGCGTCGGCCCCAGATTGAATTCATGGCCGTCCCAGAGTCGCAGGCGTAGCGGTAGCTGCAGATTCTGTAAGGCCGGTGGAAGTTGCGCGAGCATGGAATATCCCCCTTGTTTCAGACGTCTGCTGTGAGGTTAGACCATCCTTGAAAAATAGCAGGCTATCGATTTCATAGCCCTTTTCTATGACCCGCAGCGTTCAAACCAACCCGGCGCACATTCACAGAAATGATTGCCCTTACCCTAGATGACTACGTATCGGGCGCACAGTTCTGAAAAGTTGAACCCCCCTCAAATATCGTCCTTCAGCTTGAGCAATGGCTCCTGAAAGCGCAGCAGCCGCCCGGCGTTCCCCAGTACCAGCAAAGTACTCAGGTTATGCAGCAACGCCGCAATCATCGCCCCCGCCGCGCCAAGCCAGCCGAAGGCCGCGAAAGCGACAATTGCCAGTGTCCAGCCCAGACCGATAATCACGTTGACCTGCAAGGTCTGGCGGCATTGCCGACTCAAACGTACACAAGTGCCGAGCCGACGCAGGTCGCTGCCAATCAGCACGATATCGGCGGAAGCCAAGGCAATGTCGGCACCGCCCGCGCCCATCGCAACGCCGACCACGCCTGCCTTGAGGGCCAGCGAATCGTTGATGCCATCCCCGACCACCATCGGCCGGAAGCCGCTGTCGATCTCCTTGAGCACGCGATTGAGTTTGTCCTCGGGCAAGGCCTGGGCCTCGACATCACGGATTCCGACATCCCGGGCCAACGCATTCGCGACGCTTTGGCGATCGCCGGTGAGCAGCAATTGCCGGCCCAATCCGAGTTCACGCAACTCGTTCAAGGCAAACCGCGCTTCGGGTTTGACGCTGTCCGCCAGTAACAGCCAGGCGAGAAACTCTCCATTGAGCGCCAGCCCGGCAATCGGGCCATCGTGTTCGGGAACAACTGAAACGGGAATGCCCAATTGAGCAAACAACTCCGGTCGCCCGAGTGCCGCTTCGCCCTGCTCCGTCATCGCTACCACGCCCAGACCCTGCCGCTCGTGAATGTCCGTGAGCAGCAGAAAATGCTCTTGAGTGACCAACCCGGCGAGCGCACGACTGACCGGGTGACTGCTGGCGGAGCCCAGGCTGGCAGCCAGTTTCAGCACGTGGCTGCGGTCTTCCAGCGGACTGTCGATGGATTGCAGGCGCAAGGTGCCGAAGGTCAGCGTCCCGGTCTTGTCGACCACCAACGACGTCAGATCCGCCAGCTCTTCGAGAAACGCCGAACTGCGGATCAGAATCCCGTGTCGTGCGGCAACCGCAACGCCGGCAATCGCCGTGGCCGGTGCCGACAACACCAACGCACACGGACAGGCTGCCACCAACACGGCAAGCATCGCTTGCGCATCGTTGGTGATGAACCAGGTCACAGCGGCCAGCAACAACACCAGCACCATGTAGCTGCCGGCGTAGCGTTCCAGCAACCGGGTGATCGGCGGTTTGGAGCGCTCGGCGCTTTGCATCAGCGCGATGACTTTACCGAGTGTCGACTCGTTGCCGGTGCGGGTCACTTCGATGCGCAGCAGGCCATCAAGGTTGATCGCCCCGCCGAACACCGTCATGCCGACGCCCGCCTCCATCGGCACCGACTCGCCCGTGATCGACGCGGTATCAAGACTCGCCTGACCGGAGAGGACACGACCATCGGCCGGAACTCGATCACCGGCGCGCACCTCCACGCGGTCGCCGGCCTTGAGTGTGCTGTTGTCGACTTCAACGATGGAGCCATCCGCCTGAACCTTGCGCGCATGGCTGCGCGTCAGCTTGCCGAGCGCGTGAATCGCCTCCTGGGAACCGATTACGCTGCGCTCTTCCAGCACATGGCCGAAGATCATGATGATCGGCAATAACGCAGCGGTCAGCAGATCGCCAGTCGCCCAGGCACCCAGCATCGCCAACGCAATCAACTGATCGGTGATCCCGTGCAAGCTGGGATAACGCAGGCTGTACCAGGCCGAACGCATCACGGGTACGGCGACCAGCAACGAGGCAAAACCCAGCAGCAATTGACTGACACCCGTCTGCTCCGGCGACCACCAGCGCCAGATCAAACCAAGCGCCAGCAAGCCTAGCGCGAGCATGGCCAGGGTCAGTTGGCGTGCAGCGCTGCGTTGTTCGGCCGAGGACAACATGCTCGGTGCGGCGGCGGTTTGGGCGGTCATTGTGCAGCTCCCTGAATGATCAGGCGGGAATCGTCTTTCGGATTGACCGTGGTCACCGAGCCGGCCTGGCCAAGTATTTTCGGCAAGCGTTCGCGGTAAATGCGCAACAGCATTTGCGGGTCGGTGCCTTGTTGTTGCGCCTTGGCCAGGCTCAGTACTGTGGCCGTGTCGGCGGAGGCTTTGGCCAACCGCTCGCTGGCTTGAGCGTGGGCGACTTGCAGCGAGCGGTCGGCTTGCTCGTTGGCCGTCTGAGTCAGTTTCTCGGCGTCAGTGCGGGCGTTGGCAACGGCTTTGTCGGCTTGCTGACTCGCCGTCAGAACGGCATTGAAAGCATTGACCGCAGGTCCTGGCAGACTCGATTGCACATCAACGCGTGCCACTTCGATGCCCAGTCCCTGCCCGGTTGCGGTCAGCTGCGCGAGACGTTGATTGATGCCTTGTACCAAATCTCCGCGCAGGCGTTCGCGTCTTTCCGCCGCTTGATTGTCCGCCCCGATCAACTCCGGTCGGGCGACCAGGATGGTGTCCAGATCTCGCGCAGCGGTGAGTGCCACGGCACTGCGGGTCACCAGACGATCCAATGCAGGCAGCACGTGTTCACCTTGAACCACAAACGCATACGGTTCGGTGACTTTGTAAAACACCCGCACATCCAGTTGCACCACACCCGCGTCACCGGTCAGCAGATAACCGGAACCTGCAAGCGCATCACTGATCGGCGTGGCGAATGTGGCGGCTCGGTCGGCCTGCAACGCGGCATCGCTGCGCAGCAGATTGTCGACCCGACGCTCGATCACCCGATCTGCTGCCGGCAACAAAATCACCTGCTCGAACGGTCGCGGCCACGCCAACAACAGACCGGCATTCTGGATGCGATCCAGCGCGCCAAAATGCAACACCACCGCACGATTTTGCGGGTCGATTTGCCGCACGTTGGAAAACGCCCACGCCAACGCGGCCACCACCGTCACCGCATACAGGGCGAGAAAAGCCAAGCGCCCGGCCTGAATCCACGGGCTGCTCAATTCAATTGTTCCACGTGGAACCAAATTCATGGCTGCGACCCGGACTTATTATCGAGCGTCGGCGGACCGTCAACCAACACCCGGAACGGCGCGGCATCGGTGCGTAGAATCAGTTTGGTCCCAGGCGTAACGATGGTGCCCAAGGTGTCGAGGGAGCGCAGCAAGTTATACAACTGCGGCGAACCCGCGTAAGCGCGGCCGTATATCTGTGCGGCTTCGACCCGGGATTGAGCTTCGATGTCGGCCGCTTTAACCGTGGCATCGGCCTGGACGATTCGCGCATCACGCTCGGCGGCGGAGCGGATTTGCGCCGCTTCCCGTTTGCCGATGGCCGTGCGTTCGGTGGCGATTGTTTCACGCTCGGCACGCATGCGATCGACCGTGGCGGCAAGGGTCACCGACGGCAAGGTCAACCGTTCAATGCCGACTTGCAGCACACGAACACCGTAAGTGGTGAGCAACTGCTGATCAATTTGCTGACGCAACTGCGTTTCGAAGTCGGCAATGTGCACCTGGTTGGCATCGGTGTTCACCAGATTGGCCAGATCAAAACTGCTGGCCGTGGTTTCCAGCGCCGAGCCGACGAAGGTGCGAATCTGCCGCGCCGCTTCGTCCGGCTGATTCTGCACGGCGCGCATGAAGCGCTGAACATTGTCCGGATCGCCTTGCACCTGCCACGCCACGTAGGCCTGAACGATGATGCGCAAACCGTCACGCGTGCCCACATCCTGCAAACCGCTGGACGTGGTGCGCAGACGCAAATCGACTGGTATCGCTGCTTCAAAAGGCGCGGGCCAGCGCCAGCCCAGTCCCGGCTCCAGCAACACCCGCGACGGATTACCGAAGCGCGTGATCACCGTGGCCTCGCCGGAACGCACTTGCACCAGGCTCGCCGCAGCGATGGCAAACGCCACCAGCAACGCCGCCCATCCCATGCGTCGCCATGGGAATGGACCTGCTTCCTGTGGATCGCCATGGTGGTGATGGTGATGCCCGTGGTGATGCCCGCCATGGCCGTGATCGAGGCCGGCGTGGTCATCATGATCGTGAGTGTGCGACTGGCTCAATTGGCAGCTCCTGGCTGAGCAGTTTTACGCGCCGATGCAGGGTCAACCGGCAGCGTGAAAGTACGGAGGTCGATGGTCGGCGCGTTACTGCTGCCGCCCAGACGATGATCGAGAACCAGCAACCTGGAGTTGCTCAGGCCTTGGGAGAGCTGGCTGAAATACTGCTCCAGCACGAAAGCCTGGCCTGCGTGGGCATAGGCTTTTTGCTCGGCGCTGAATTTCAGATCCGCCGCTTGCGCGGCAGCATTGATTTCACGCGCGCTGGCCGTCGCTTGATCGCGCGCGATGCTGGCTTGCAATTGCGCCTGATGGGTGGCTTCGGCAGCTGCGCCGCGCTCACGCGAGATCAAGGCTTGCGCAGCAATTTGCGCCGCTTGCACGCCGTGATAAGCGTTGGCCGCGCCGGCCGGTGGGTGAATCGCTTCGACCACGGTCGCGAGAATTTCCACACCGCTGTCGAGTTTTTCCAGGTCCGCCTGCACCGCGCGGCCGATCTCCTCGGCGAGCCCTACCCTGTCCTCACCGAGCAGACCGTCGAGGGTCCGAGAGGCAAAGTCGTGCACCAGAATTCGGCTGGCGGTGCTGCGGATCAGTGTGGGTACGTCGGCGCTGCTGTACGTCGCGGCCAACGCCGCTTGATCCGTGAGGCCGATGCGATAGACGAAACGCACGTCCATGTTGACGATCTGGAAGCTCTGTTTATCGGCGCGACTACTGGCAATCACCTGAGACTTGTCGTTCACATGACTGGCGTCCCACAAGCGATTGGCCGTCGCCGGCGCCGGACCTTCAGCCGGTTCAGCCACTATCGGCGCCGCCGCTTCGCCGACACTGGTGGCCAACTCGTGGACCACACCGTTCTCGACACTCAACACCCGGCCCAGCGGCCACGGCAGACCTGCGTGCAAACCGGGCCCGAAGACCTCCACCGGTTTACCGAAACGCTCGTAGATGCCCCGCCCTTGCAGGGCAATTTCGTGAATGCCGGTGAGCGACCAACCGACCAGTGCCACCACCGCCAGCACCGGAACGAACGCCCGGCGCATGTAAGTGAAGGCCCAGATCTGCCGCAGATCGATGCCGAAGCGGTTATGCAATTCGTGTTGCAGCGCCAGCAACGGTTGGGGCGGCCAGCGCAGCATGTCGGCGACGAAGCTGCGTGCCAGCAACGCCGGTTCGAGTTGTTCACGCTGCGGACTGAACAGCGACAACACCGCGCGTAGCAGCAGTTCGACCGCGACCAGCCCCGGAAGCAGGCCAATCAGCACCGCCAGACGTACCGGCCACACCGACGCTTCGCTGCCCAACAACAGGCACAGCGCGCTTAGCACAAGGCAGATAATTGCCACGCGCGTCAGCTGCGCCAGCGAACCTGCTTCGGGCCATTGCGCTACGTTTTCCTGGGCGAGTTGCCGTTCCAGCACCAGCAAACCAAAGGCCAGCAGTAACGACAATGCCGCCGCGACACTGGC
Organism: Pseudomonas sp. 300; assembly: GCF_055803035.1. Classification (NCBI taxonomy): domain Bacteria; kingdom Pseudomonadati; phylum Pseudomonadota; class Gammaproteobacteria; order Pseudomonadales; family Pseudomonadaceae; genus Pseudomonas; species Pseudomonas sp. 300. The sequence continues at coordinate 651,790 of NZ_JAVLRV010000003.1, forward strand.
CGAAAAACCCAGTGCAGCGGGAGGCAGGGCCAGGTCCCAGACCCGTTCAACGCTGAACAATACCAGCAGAGCCCAAGCGCCAAGCCACAGCGTCGAAGCGCCGATCTGCGCCAGCAGCCGTAGCCATCGTTGACCGATCCGCTCCAGCAATCGGTCATACCAACCCATCGGCGGCGATTCAGCGACAACTTCCACCGGGAGCATCGCCGGGCTCATCGCCCTTGCGCGCCACTGTGTCACCCACCACGCCGATTGCAGCCCGGCGACCAGCACCAGCAAACCGACGCTCTGATTGACCAGCAACGCTGGCCAAAGCGACTGCGGCGCAAACAGTCCGACAAAAAACGCCAGCACCAGCCCTGTCGCCGCGAGTGCGCCGAAGCCAATGGCCAACTGGCGCAATCGCCGCCCTTGAAAGACTGCCTGCTGAAAACGCGGCAGCCCCGTTACGGTTGCGCCCTCAATTTCGAGATCGACTTGCATACCACCCCAGTGTTTATCTTTGCTCATGTCGCAGTTCGTTACGATATAACGAAACCCGTGAAATTTTTGTACTAAATCCTTCTATCTAAAGACGCACAACCTGTCGCTTGGCTGAAGCCTTGACCGAAAGGCCCGGCAGCGCACATATTACGCTCGTAATTTTATTCAGGAACTACGTTTATCCAGCCCGATTTCCATTCCATTCAGGAGTACATCCATGAGCAACTATGACGTCGTGATACTGGGCGGAGGCCCTGGCGGTTACAACGCGGCGATTCGCGCCGGTCAGTTGGGCCTCAAAGCCGCCTGTGTCGAAGGCCGCGCGACCCTCGGCGGCACCTGCCTGAACGTCGGTTGCATGCCGTCCAAGGCATTGCTGCATGCTTCTGAACTGTATGACGCGGCCATGGGTGCGGAATTTGCCAACCTCGGTATCGAGGTCAAACCCACGCTGAACCTCGCGCAAATGATGAAGCAAAAAGACGAAAGCGTTACCGGGCTGACCAAGGGCATCGAGTTTCTGTTCCGCAAGAACAAAGTCGACTGGATCAAGGGATGGGGCCATATCGACGGGCCGGGCAAAGTCACGGTGACAGACAGCCAGGGCGGCAAGACTGAACTGAGCGCCAAGGACATCATCATCGCCACCGGCTCCGAGCCCACTCCCCTGCCCGGTGTGGACATCGACAACACGCGCATTCTCGATTCCACCGGTGCGCTTTCTTTATCCGAAGTACCCAAGCATCTGGTGGTGATCGGCGCCGGGGTCATTGGCCTGGAATTGGGCTCGGTGTGGCGGCGTTTGGGCGCACAAGTGACGGTGGTCGAATTTCTCGACCGGATCTGCCCCGGCGTGGACGGCGAGGCGGGCAAAACCCTGCAACGCTCGTTGAGCAAGCAAGGCATCAGTTTCAAGTTGAGTTCGAAAGTCACCAGCGCCACGACCTCGGCGAATGGCGTTCAACTCAGCGTCGAACCGGCGGCCGGCGGCACTGCCGAATTGCTCGACGCCGATTACGTGCTGGTGGCCATCGGGCGCCGGCCTTACACAGAGGGTTTGGGCCTGGAGAACGTTGGCCTCACCACGGATAAACGCGGCATGCTCGCCAACAAGGGTCATCGCACTGAAGCGGCAGGTGTGTGGGTCATCGGTGATGTCACTTCGGGGCCAATGCTCGCGCACAAGGCTGAAGATGAAGCCATGGCCTGTATCGAGCAGATCGTCGGCAAGGCGGGAGAGGTCAATTACGACCTGATCCCCAATGTCATTTACACCCGTCCGGAGCTGGCCAGCGTCGGCAAGACCGAAGAGCAACTGAAAGCTGAAGGGCGCTCGTACAAGGTGGGTAAATTCCCCTTCACCGCCAACAGCCGGGCGAAGATCAACCACGAGACTGAAGGCTTCGCCAAAGTGCTGGCCGATGAGCGCACCGACGAAATTCTCGGTGTGCACCTGGTGGGTCCGAGCGTCAGTGAAATGATTGGCGAGTATTGCGTGGCCATGGAGTTCAGCGCTTCGGCTGAAGACATCGCGCTGACTTGTCACCCTCACCCGACCCGCTCCGAGGCGTTGCGCCAGGCGGCGATGAATGTGGAGGGGATGGCGACGCAGATGTAGGGCTTCACACCGAGTTGCGCCCATCGCCGGCAAACCGGTCTCGCTCCCACACTGGTTTTGTGTACGCCACAGATCCCATGTGTGGAGGCCTGTTCGCGACGGGCGCAACTCGGTTTAGAGCGGTAAATGCTCCAACGGCAACGCCCCCGGCGTTTTCACCGTGTGAATCGCAAAGTTGCTGCGGATGTCGCTCACCCCCGGCAACTTCAGCAAACGCCCGGTCAGAAAACGGTCGTACGCACGCAGATCCGGTACCACCACCTGCAACAGAAAATCCGATTCCCCTGACACCAGAAACGCCGAAATTACCTCGGGCAACGCCATCACCGCCACGCGAAAGGCTTCAGCCTGCTCGTCGTTGTGGCGTTCGACCTTGACCCCGACAAACACCGTCAGCCCCAGCCCGACCTCATCACGATCCAGGTTGGCCTGGTAGCCGCGAATCACCCCGGCCTCCTCCAGCATCCGCACCCGGCGCAAACAGGGTGACGCCGACAGACCGATTTCATCCGCCAGTTGCACGTTGCTCAAGCGACCGTCCCGTTGCAGGGCGGCGAGAATCTTGCGGTCGTAAGCGTCGAGTTTCATTTTTGGCAGATCCTGCTGATTCAGATGACGTTAAGTAGCAGGTTATGCCAACCAACGACTATTTAGAAGCAAACTACGCAACCACCTGCCCTGTGCTTCAGCCCTAGACTGGCGCTACCGAATCGACAACGAAAGGAGTGCAGCATGGCGGGGCTTTGGCTGTTTTTCATGGCGCTGGCAGTGGTTTACCTGTTGCCGGGCCCGGACATGATTCTGCTGCTGCAGACCGGCGCACGCCAAGGCAAAGGCGCGGCGCTGGCCACGGCGGTGGGTTTGGGCATTGCCCGAGGTTGTCATGTGGCCTTGGCGGCGCTGGGGTTGGCGGCACTGTTCAAGGCCGCCCCCTGGACTTTCGATATGGTGCGCCTGGCCGGCGCCGCGTACCTGTTGTGGATCGGCATTCAATGCCTGCGGACCACGATGCTGCCGAACCTGAACGGAGCAGATCCAGCCTGTGGAAAACTTCATTGGCGCCAAGCCATTCAGCGCGGATTGCTGACTAACCTGCTTAACCCCAAGGCGCTGTTGTTCTGCTCGGTGCTGTTGCCGCAGTTCATCGATCCACACGCCGGGCCGGTACTCGCACAATTCGCCACCCTGGGCGTGGTGCTGGTCGGTGTCGGCCTGATGTTCGACAGCGCGTACGCCTTGGCCGGTGCAGCGCTTGGCCGTTGGCTGCAACGCAGTCCCTCGGCCCAGCGCTTCCAGCAATGGTTATTTGGCAGTCTGTTGATCGGCTTTGCGGTGCGGCTGACTTTTGTTCAACAGGCTTGAAGCTCACTGCGACTTACGGCGGCGACGATTAATCAGCAACAACGCCGCTGCCGTGACCGCCAACACACCGCCGATCTGTAAAGGCGTTTTGTACGGCCGCAGCTCGGAGCGCGCTGCGTCAGTGACTTGGGTGACGTAGCGCTGGTCGGCGCTCTGAAAGTCCGGATCCTGGCATTGATGACCAAAATCACCCGCCCAGATGACATACGGACCTTCCTCGACGTAACGGCGATAGAACGCGCTTTGCTCTTGCAGGCTAGTGCCCCACGACGAAGCCTTGCACAGCACCGATGCGAAAGCCTGACTGCTGTGGGGCAAATGATCAGCCGCTTTACTTGCCAGCGCGGTGGCGACAAACCGGTAATGGAAACGCTCATCAGGTTGCGCCAACGTAGCTTGCTGCCGTTGCACCTCACCCGCGGCCATCAATGGGCCGACCTTGAGCTCGGGAGCCTCCAAACTGTAATTGCCACCGAAGGTGGCGTAATCCGGAGACATCTCGTAACCCAACAGCTCCATCCCGTCGAAACGAGCCAATGTCGCGGCAGAGTAATAAGCGAATGCCCGTTTGGTTGGCCACCATTTCGATTCGGCGTCGTGGCGCAACTCCCCGTACCACTTGGCCTTGGCCTGCAAGTCGGCACTGTCGAAATAGCCTGGCGCTTCGTCGTAACGCGCCTCACGCAGCAACCGCCGCCCAAGCAGGTTGCGCAACTTCGCCGCCACCGGCAGTGGCACGTAATTGTCGCGATCCTGCTGAGTCAGCGCAGGCGGTGCCGGCACCTGCGTGTCGACGTAATGCTTGAGCTCATCGACAGTCAGCACACGCTCAGCGACGGTCGCGGCATCGAACCAGTAAATGTCGTTGCTGCGATAAAGCTGATCGAACGCCTGCAGATAATCCCCACGTTGCAACGCCAGGATCGCGCTTTCCCCCTCGACCCGGCACTTGGGCTGAAGCGTTTCGAAATCCCAGTCCGGCGTCCGCCGCTCGCCCCAGGATTCGCTCTGCGGGAAAGCCTGGGCAGCCTTGGCGTACGCTGCAGTCGCAGCGGATTTATCGCCTTCACGCATCGCCAGTTTCGCCCGCAGCCACCACGCCAGGCCACCGTCGCCAGCGTGTTCAAGGAAGGCCTTCGCAGTGACGTAATCGCCCTGTTGGTAATTTACGGCGGCCAGTCGATCGGCATTATCGAGGCTACCGCGCGTGCTGCTTTGCAGCAGCTTGATCAGCTTTTGTTCATTCGGCGGTTGATCACCAAATGACCAACCCAAGCGGCTGATCAAGGACGCAGTCACCAGTTGCTGCACTGGTTTTCCTTTAAGCAACGCGGCCAGTTGCTCGTCAGGCATCGCCGCCAGATCCGCCATCAATAGCTTTAGCGAGGTGTAGCCCACCGCCGAGCCGTGGAGATTCTGTGTGGCGTAGAGTTCGATAGCGCTGTCCCAGTCGCCCACCGCGCGAGCGACGCGAGCCTCTTCGCCGAGGCTGGCGACGCCCAGTTCCAGCGGGTCGCTGAAGCCGTCGATACTCAGCTGACGCGCCCGCTCGAAGGCTTTGCGCGATTGCATCAGCAGGTCGGGCGTGGCGTCCGCTTCGCTGCTCATGGCGAAGAGCGCCCGGCCCAGCGAGTACGCGGCCCAAGTACTGCGCAACGCGCGTTGATCAGCCGGCAATGCGAGCACTTTTCGGAAGAAGTCGGCAGCCAGGCCATGTTCACCGGCGCTGAACGCCACGGCACCGGCCAGATAGAACCTGAGCTCGGTCGGCAGGCTTGCGCCCTGCGCCTCGACCTGATGAGCATCGCTCAGCGTGCGCAGTTGTTTGACCAACGCCTGCTGCTCCGCCGTCAAACCAGCCTGTTCGGCGTCGTCCCGCTGCACGGCATAGTCAGGCGCGTCCATGCTGCTGTAGACGACTTCGCTGACGTTTTTCAAACCCGCAATCGCCTGCCCGAGACGACTGATCTCGAACCGGAAGTTACCTTCCGGCAACTCCGCCAGCGTTTGGCCCCGGTTGTCGAGCAGGCGCATCGGGAAATCCGGCCCGCAGGCCATTGCCGAACCCAGTGGAAAACTGAGGCTCAGGCAAAGCAAATGGCGGGGCCAGTTACGGGTGAACATTCGAACCTCCTTGATCAATGTTTGCGCAGCGCGCCCAACCAATGGCGCGCTGCCCGCCGGCCGCTATTCGGCCGTCGCGCAGGCGGGTGAAGGTAAGCAGATCCGGGCTTTGTTGCAACGCATAACCGGCCAGCGCATCGGCACCGTCACAACCTTGCACCGCGAGAGTCAGACGTTCGGGCCAGGCGCTGTCGAGGTTGCCTTGATTGCTGATGCTGACGTCATAGAGGCCATCGCGCGCCGAGAGTTTCAGCGTCAGGCGACTCTCGAGGGCATCGCCACGGGCTACAGCGCGTAACGTCGTCAGGCTCCAGGCCCGGCGATCATGGGCCAATGGCAGGCGAAACCAGATCAGCCCGGCCAGATGAGGCGGTGGATCGTTGCGTAACTCGGTGGCCAGGATGCTCAGTTGCTGCGGATCGGCCAGCAATTCGCGGCGCTCGCCGGCGCGTTCAATCGGCACTTCGCTTTCCACGTCGAGTGATCCGCTGGCCTGCGGCAACAGCGCTACGCCATAGGCCGGTAGCGCCAGATAAAAGGGTTTCGAAGTGATGCGGCTCCAGGCGCCGGCCCATTTTGTGGCCTGATCCGGGTCAAACAAACCCATTCGCGGGTCGCTCACCGCATGCACCTGCAATACGCTGCTATCGACTGTGGATAACAATGCAGGTAGTTCGGGACTGTCGATCCACGCCGGCAACGCGGTGATGCTCAGCGGCATGGAGGCCGGCAAAACCGTGCGCAGATCCGTGAGGAATTTCCGATATGCCGGTAGGCGAGCGTTACCGGCATCGTGGTCGATTTCCACTCCGGAGAGCATCAGCCCTTGCGCCTGCCAATCGTTGAGCACTTGCTGGATCTGCGCAGCGACCTCGTCCTGGTCCAGCGACTTGAGCTGGCCATCGAGACGAATCACCGCAATCAACGGCCGGCCGTCCCGTTTGAGCAGCTCCGGGTCGATTCGCGCCCGGCTCCAACCCGCCTTGGGAAACGCCTGCAAGGCCAGCACCCGCAGGCTCGAAAAATCCCCACGACTCTCGTTGAGTGCGGCTTCGTGGGCCGGCGTCCATTGCCTTTGCCAGACGTAGAGTTGCTGATCGAGCGGCGGTGCGTCCTGTCGTTCACAACCGGTAAGCAAAACCAGCAGCACCAGCAAGCCCGACAGGGGAGCGAGAAAAACCATAAAGCATCCTTTGAAGCTGCTGAAGGCAGCGTCCGTCAGATGCTACAGGTCGAGCACCAAAGGCTGCGAGCTCTGCGCCGGAATCGCACAACAAATCAGGACGTGTCCTTCATCCGGTACTTCCGCCGGCGGCTGTGGATAATTCACCTGGCCGCTGATCAGGCGAGTCTTGCAGGTCCCGCAGGAACCGCCGCGGCAACTGAACTCCGGGCGCAAGCCACGGCTTTCCGCCAACTCCAGCAAGCTGCCGCCATCGGGTTGCCAGCGGGCTTCTTTGGCAGAACGCTCGAACACCACCGGCACCGACGTGGTCGCGGCTGGCGGTTGCTCGATGACGACCGCGTCGGGGTCCGGCTGGCGACGCAAGGTCGATGGGCCGAAAGTTTCGGCGTGAATCCGCGAATCGCGAATATTCAGTTCCCGCAGGCCGTCGTACAGCGCCTGAGTAAAACTGCCCGGGCCACAGAGGACAAAATCCAGCTGATCGTAGTCTTCCACCTCAAGGAGGGTCTTGAGCAACGCGGTGTCGATCCGTCCGGTCTGGTCAAAGTCCTCGCCCTCTTGAGCATCGGCCTCCGGCTGACTGAGCAGACGCAGCACCCGCACGGCATCACCGGCGTCATCCAACAAACGATCCAGCTCGGAACGAAACGGTTGATCGGCCAGCGTGCGCGAACTCTGGAAAAACCATGTAGGCCGAATGCGCCGGGTGCGCAGGCCTTGATACACCACCTCGCGGACCATCGACAGCAAGGGCGTAATGCCTACACCGGCGGCCAATAACACCAGCGGTCGACGCTCATGGGGTGCCACGGTGAAGTGACCTTGCGGCGCGCGGGCCTCCAGCAGATCACCGACACGTACCTGCTCGTGCAGGTGCGAAGACACCAGCCCTTCGCGCTTCACGCTGATGCGGAAAAAGTCATCGGACGGCGCGCTCGACAGGCTGTAAGTGCGGATATGCACCTCACCGCCAAGGGTGAACCGCAGCGGCAAATGCTGCCCCGCTTGGAACAGCGGGAACCCGGCGCCATCGGCGGGCTCCAGATAGATCGAACGGATGTTGTGGCTTTCCGCTTCGATCCGCACCACCCGCAGCGGCCGCCAACGATCACCCAGCGCCTGGGCTTGCAGGCGTGCATTGGCCTGCTCCCAACTGCCCGTCAGCAAACTGGTGGGAGAGACACCGTCGAAGCGCCAGCGCAGACCCAATGCTGCGGGCCGACGCACTACCTGCTGCACCTCGAAGGTCCACAGACGCTCGGCGCCTTGAAAGGCCTCGACCTGCGGGCCTTCAAGGATGACTTCGGTGCGACCGCTGAGGTGCAGCAGGTCGCCCGAGTTGAAATCGATAAACAGCAAACCCGCCCGGGGATTGATCAGCAAGTTGCCCAAGGTATTGAAGAACAGGTTGCCGGCAAAGTCCGGGATGGTCAGACGATTACCTTCCACCTGTACGAAACCGGCCTGACCACCACGGTGTGAAACGTCCACCGAGCGCTGGCCGTCGACATCCACATAACTGGCAACGAAAAAGGTATCGGCGCCGCAGATCGTGGCTTTGGCCGCATCATCCAGACCGTTCAGGCGTTGCGCAATGCGCGTCGCCGGATCCGCCAGCGGCACCGTACGGAATTGTCGTAATTGAATGTATTGCGGGCAGTTGCCGAAGGACTGTTCGACCGTTACGCCAAAACCACTCGCCGTCACGGCACCGACGCGACCATTGAGGCGGTTGCGCCGCCGCGTGTGCAGTTCGATCCCCAACAAGCCGATCGCCGCGCCATCGCTCAATTGCGCCGGGTCATCCGCCCCCGGCAAGCTGTTGAATTGCAGCACACCCGGCTCTGGCGAGTGAGCGAAGCCCGGTTGGCCTTCAAGAATGCTCGCCCAAGGGTTACCGTCGACGTCCACCGCGCCGTACAGCATAAACGGCAGTTGCTCGTAGAATGTGCGGTGTTGGTCCGGCATCTCAGTGCGAACCACCCTACGACCCAACGCCTCCATTCGCTCGGCAACACCGACGTGTGCCTGCAACTGTTTTTCGCCCGCGTGCCAAGGTGAATGGTCCATTACGGCTTCTCCCCTGCGCGCCAGGCGCAGTGTGAGCGGCCCGACAATGTCGGGCCGCAAGTCTCAGGCATTTTTTTGCAGGCCGACGACGGTGCGCGGCATGCCGACAAAACCAGGCAAGGCTTCGATACGCGCCAACCAGGCTCGCACGTTGGCGTAGTCTTCAAGCGACACGTTGCCTTCCGGAGCGTGGGCGATGTAACTGTAAGCTGCCACGTCGGCAATGGTCGGTTCGCTGCCAACCAGATAAGGCGAAGCTGCCAGCTCCTGATCGATCTGCTTGAGCCAGATGTGAGAGTAAGCAATCACCTCTTCAGCGTTATAAGCCGCGCCGAATACAGTGATCAGCCTTGCTCTGGCCGGACCAAACGCGATGGGTCCAGCGGCAATCGACAACCAGCGTTGCACCTTGGCCGCGCCGACCGGATCGGCTGGCAGCCAGCGGCCGTTACCGTACTTTTGCGCCAGATAAACCAGAATCGCATTGGAATCACCCAGCACCACACCCTGATCGTCGATGGCTGGCACCTGCCCGAACGGGTTGATTGCCAGGTACGCCGGTTGTTTGTGCTCACCCTTGGCCAGATCTACAAAGATCAGCTCAGTGGGCAGTTGCAGCAGGGACAGCATCAGTTCCACACGATGAGCATGGCCAGAGCGTGGGAAGTTATAGAGTTTGATCGCTTGCATGGTCGACTCCGCTGGGTGGTGGTGCCGCTCAGGAAAGATCAGCACCGATGAGCGCTATCTTCCACCCGCAACCAAAACAACAGAATAACCAGCAAACGCAATCAATTATTTCAGCCAGCGCAATAAACCGTCAGCCCTGCAAGGCCGGGTGTTCTCGCAAGGCTTTCACGGTGAAGTCCACGAAACTGCGAATCCGCGCAGGGGCGTTGCGCCCACCCTGATACACCACATGGATGGGCAGCGGCGGCAGCTCGAAGTCAGCCAATACGATTTCCAGCTCTGAGGACGCTACTTTGCTTGCGACCTGATAAGACAGGACGCGGGTGAATCCCAACCCAAGGCACGCTGCATTAATCGCGGCCTGATTCGCTGTCACCACCAATCGTGATTCAGCCCGTACGCTAATGGGCTGGCCCGCATCCTGAAAAGGCCAGCTTTTCAGCTGACCGATAGCGGACGTTGAAATAACCGGTGCACGCGCCAGATCCTGAGGATGCACGGGCCTGCCCTGCGTCTCTAGAAATGGTGGAGAAGCGCAAATCACCCGTCGCACTTCACCGACGCGGATCGCGTGTTGGTTGCTGTCGGGCAACTCACCGATGCGCACGGCCACATCAATCCCCTCCTCGACCATGCTGACCACTCGATCGACCAACACCCCATTGATGCAGACTTCGGGAAACTGCTTCAGATAACTCACCATCACCGGAGTCACGAACAACTCGCCAAACAACACCGGCGCGGTGATCGTCAGTTGCCCACGAGGTTCGGCGTGACTGCCCGCAGCCGAATCCTCAGCTTCCTGCACCTCGGCAAGAATTCTCCGACAGTCTTCGAGATACCGCTGACCCGCCTCGCTCAAATGCACGCTGCGGGTAGTGCGCGTCAGCAGCAACGTGCCAATGCGTTTTTCCAGCGCGGCCACGGCACGAGTGACACTGGCCGCCGACATCCCCAAACGTCGCGCCGCCGCCGAGAAGCCTTGCTCCTGGGCAACGGCGGCGAAGACCTGCATTTCCTGGAATCGGTCCACCGGGCAAGTTCTCCATTCAGATAAAAATCGCAACCGTCAGGCTGCGATTTTGAGCGCGACGTCGAAAACGACCTAGTCTGACATGACCGGGAAACAGTGAGGTCTTGGTCATGGCAAAGGACAAGAAGCGGGCACAAAAGCCGCAAATGGCGGACAGCCCGAAAATGAGTAACAAAGACTACCTGAAAGCGCTACGCGAGCTGCACGTCGAAACCGTCAAGCTGCAGGAATGGGTGCGGAACAAGGGCATCAAGGTGTGCATCGTTTTTGAGGGGCGCGACGGTGCTGGCAAGGGCGGAACCATCAAGGCGCTGACCGAGCGGGTGAGTCCGCGCATCTTCCGGGTGATTGCGCTGAGTGCACCTACCGAACGCGAGAAAAGTCAGATGTACGTGCAGCGCTACTTGCCGCATCTGCCGGCGGCTGGCGAAGTAGTGATCTTCGATCGCAGTTGGTACAACCGTGCGGGCGTTGAACGCGTGATGGGGTTCTGCACCAAAGACCAGGTCACCCGTTTCCTGAAATCGATCCCCTCGGTGGAACGCGCAATCGTCGATTCCGGAGTGATCCTGATCAAGTACTGGCTGGAAGTCAGCCAAGAGGAGCAGACACGCCGGCTTCAGGCTCGCATCAAGGATGGACGTAAAATCTGGAAGCTCACCGGCATGGACCTCAAGTCCTACAGCCGCTGGTATGACTACTCACGCGCCCGTGACGACATGTTCAAGATGACCGACACCGACCATGCGCCGTGGTTGGTGGCCAACTCGAATGACAAGCGACGGGCTCGCCTGAACATCATCACCGACCTGCTCAGCCGCATTCCCTATGAAGAGGTTCCGAGGGAGGCTGTAAAGTTGCCCAAACGCCAGAAGCCGGGCGGCTATCGAGAGCCGAATTATCCGCTGAGATTGATACCGGAAAAATTCTGAGCTGAATGTAAAAGGGGCAAGGTCCTGTCAATAACAGGAACCTTGCCCCCTTGGTTACCAACAACATAGTTTGACACAGCCCCTCTCGTAAATCGGGGCCTGTAGGATGATCCGGGATCCACACGACAGCAACATAGACTGACACAGACGGGTCGCACTTCAAATACGGGGCTCGATTGGTAACAACATAGATTGACACAACAGCGAGAGCGTTCATTCAGGCCGAAATATTATGTGAGCGCGACCGGTCACTCACCTGTGCGGAAATAGTCTTTTTTCAGCACAGGCTCAGTGCGATGTCTAAATCCGTGTGCAACCTTCGACCAGTCCCCATCAGCACATAAACTGTGTTTTTTGTTCGAAATAAGCAGTCATGGGTGAAGGAAACACCCAGCGTTGTTCGGACCCAATCACCAGGCGGGAAGCGGCCTTTACTGTCTTGGATAACGGTCAAAGCGTAAACGAGAGCAGGAATTAGCTGTCTATCCGTAATGGCTTTTCGCTGACGTGTTGGAATGTCGAGATCCAATATTGCCCAATCAGCAACAAGACAATAGGCATGGGAAGGAAAATGCAGACTGGCGAGGGCCACAGCATCTGAGGTGGTGAGTTGGCACCCATCTATTTTCTCACCCGCAGAAAGCACTGAGACAAAATCTGCCAGATTCATCTGTACCTCCGGCCGATCAAAAAAACGATTCGAACGAGAAGCATCAATCAGCTTAGCTCCCATCGACACACGAGGTTCCGATGCCGAAGACTGGGCCATTTCACAGCTGGTCCGTCTTCTCCCCTCATCCCACTGAACGGGATGATTTCTATCTAGCTGTCACCGGATAAAGTGGGTTTTCGCCAGTACCCAGCTATGCCATTGCCGTGCGTGAACCCTACCTAGCGGTAGGTGCCGATGTGGGTGAAACCTAGTGCTTCATGGATGCCCGTGCATGTCGTATTCGGCAAGGCGACGCCGGTATAGGCGCATGAAATCCATGTTACTCAAGGAGCGGTAGAAGCCGTTTGGCTGCGGCTGAATCAAAATGACATGCCCTCAGACACTTGAATCAGCATTTCTTCGACTAGATGTGTGCCAAAGGTTGTAGTGACCATCGCCGATGGGCTTTCTCCCAAAAAACGGGCTTTGGGTTTGGAAAGCCATTGTTTGGCCTTCCCTTTGTCACCGAAGATCACCTCGGCCATGGCGGTAATATGTGCAAACCGGAACAGGCGATCGCTCTCATGCAACGTTAAAAGCTGATTGGCTGACAGTTTTGTTTTGAGCGTTTTGGGTTGAATGATTCTGTCGCGTTCTTCGTCGCTGAGGGTTCCATCATCACAAAGCATTTTGATCAGGCTGACCGAGAAGCCAGCTACTATCATGTCGTGAATGTCCAGATCCGAAGCATTGACAGAGATATGAAGAAGCGTCTCCAGACGCATGCGGTAAGCATGATAGACATCCTGACGCAGGACGCCAGCAAACATGGGCCGCACTGATGTTGCGTTGCACACGGGCGTCAGGACTAATGTGCCATTCACTACCGTTAGCTCCAGGTCGTCCCCAACACCTAACCTCATTTGGTCAAGCAACTCTTGAGGCAGATCAATGATGATGTCGCCAGTACCGTCCTCAGTTTTCTGGCATTTTACTATCCAGCGCTCAGTTTCACTCATGATCGTCCGGCCCTCATCCGCCATCAGAGAATGACACACATCATTATGCTTGGGCCCAGAGCTGACCAAAGGAACGCGCAATCCGCTGGTAGACAGGCACTGCCGCTGCTCGAACGCCGGATAGCGAGTGAAACAGCAAAAAATGGGGCAATGGCTATACCTGCCTTTCCACCTTCACATGGCTAAGAGCCTGAGCGTGATCAGGTAACTACACGAAAGGATATGACATGCACCCTGATGAGCTTTATGTTTCCGTCGACGTCGAGACTTCTGGGCCTATACCAGGCGAATACAGTCTGCTTTCCATTGGAGCTTGTCTTGTAGCCCAACCTGTAACGTCCATCTATCTTGAACTACGACCTGACAGTCCAAAACACGACCCGGAAGCACTGGCAGTATCGGGGCTGAGTCTGGAGAAGCTGGAGCGCGAGGGCCTCGCTCCGCAACAGGCGATGCTGACATTTGATCAATGGCTGAAATCGTCCTGCCAACCGGGGCAAAAGGTCATTTTCGTAGGACTCAATGCACCGTTTGACTGGTCATTCGTCAATTACTACTTCCACAAATACCTGGAAACCAACCCCTTTGGTTTTACCGCTATCGACATGAAGGCCTACTTTATGGGCGCTGTAGGTTGCAGCTGGCAGGAAACAAAATCATCCAAAATGACCGCTGCGCTGAAGCCACTCAGCGAACCGAACCATAACGCATTGGATGATGCCCGCTTTCAGGCAGAGCTCTTCGCACTAATGCTAGCGGGTAAAGGTAAACGCTGACCTACCTTCCACCGCACTGACTCGAAGCTCATCTGATACAGGTTGCCTCAACATATCTGCCGTCCCTGAACGACCACGCCTTGATACCTTCTGGTTTTTCGGACTTGCCGACAATAACGGCTATTGGGTGCGGCAGATCCTGCGTGTAACGTGCAGCAAATTTGGAGAAACTTCCGATGTCTGCCGGAGAGATCACCGGAACGGATTGGGGATGCGTATGCCAATAGCCCACCAGACGTAACCCTTGTTCGTTGGCAGCCTGGATTTCCTGACGGCACCGCTCCGCATCCAACTCTAGCCAAGACCAGCCTGACCGATCGGCGCGATGAGGCAACGTGGCCAAGGCCAGCAGCAACCCTTTCGGATCAACCGGGTTGACAAATAACTGTCCCCCTCGCTCCACGCCAAAAAGGCCCTGCCGATGACTATCCAAGATGTCCGCGACAGCTTGGGACACCAATAGCTCGGAATTCACCTCCGGCCATCGCCAGCGCCATGCGATATCCGTCATACCGTTTCGTCCTTATCTTCCGGCCATCCGCGCTCGAGTAAGATTTGCTGCGCTCCCTCTGGCAGTTTGGGACCATGGTATTGGCCTCCTAGGCTCAGAACATCTTCAGGCCTGTAGATACTGCTGACCCAAGATGCAGTGGCGATGTTGCCGGTCAATGCGCGTAAGGCCGTGTGCGACACCATAGAGGCGATATTGGTCATTCCCAGCGAGCCGCCTGGGATAAAGCTCTCGCCACACGCGGGCAGTGGAACAACACCGCCTCCCGGCCACTCTGTAAATCTATGCAGAAAATCGCCGACGTCCGTGAACAACTGACGGCCATCAAAGGTGCCGGCTGGTGCGAATAGCGCATGGCCTACCTGGGTATACGGTTCGCTCCAGGCTTGTAAAAGCCCCCAAGGAGCGCCGCTTGATTTGGCTCGCCATACAGTGACCTCCGACTGCCAGTCTGCTGTCGTGATCACCACCAGATCTGCGTTATCAAACACTTCTGGTTTGCTGCTCATCACCACTTCGGCAAAAGTCGCATAAGCGGTGCATTCTGTCGTCGGAAGATCTAACAGAATCTTGTCCCTCAACGCGGAGGCTTTCAGTCTACCTAGGCTATCCGCTCCCAGAACGTGCCTCCCCAGATTGGCTGACACCAAAGTGTCAGGATCGATGAGGGTAAGGTGGCCGACACCGGATCGTGCCAATTGTATTGCCACCGCACTGCCTAACGAGCCAACGCCAACACAAACGACTCGAGCATTTTCAAGGTGCTGTGCAGTACCGCTTATATCGCGGGACAGAATGGACGCTCGATCAAGCACGTCCAGGGCAGTTGCTCGGACGAGCGCCGGAGGATGTGCATTTGCGATAGCTGGCCGACGGCGCGCTGTACGCAAGCCAAACTTTGCCCCCCGCTCCTGCTGTACGCCGAGCGAGCGCACATTGAGGCAATATGTTGGAGCATCTGCCCCTCCTGGAAGCTCCAGAACAATCCATCGACTCGCCAACGTTCCATGCAGCTCAAACCATGCCAGCAATTGCTCGGCATCGTCTGGTTGAAGGTGTGGCGTGAGCCACAGCAATAAATCTTCCGGATCCGGGGTGCGGATATCCGGATAAGTCTGAAGCTTGACGTAAAAACCGGGAGTTTCGGCCGCGCGAATGACAGCGGAGCGCCCGACAACCCGTCGGTAATGCCCTTTGAGTGCAGCTACGTTCGATGCTAACCAAACCGTTTCCTGACCGGATGGCATAACCCGGCGCGGATCGCTGAGAGCAAACAACTGCGAGGCGGCCTGAGGGCGATCCAACAGTAAGAGGTTCTGGAATGACTGACCGTGCTGAAAAGACCAGTAGGTAGTGATCTCATTCTGAAATTCGATATCGCGCGTTGCCTGGTTTGATCCCATCTTGGACAACGAAACGATCTGGGCCAAGCGAGCAAGGCTGTCCTCTACCACGACCTCCGGGGAGCCCATAATGGGGCGCTCCTGAAAGCCATGAAGGCAAAGCCCCGACTTGGTGGCATGCGGCCAAACCAGCCATGGAGAGGGTTCGACGTTCAGCCGCAAGAGTCCACGGGGAAAGTTGGAGGGGAAACCTATACGCAGTCGGCGCTCCTGCCCCGTGTAATCGGTGGGCAAGGGGAAGTGAAAGCACGCCGCTTCGTCAGCCCGCGTGGGTGCGGGCTGGAGCAATGCATCGGCAGCATCCTGACCTAGGGTGTTTCGCAGTGCGGCGATTCCGCGCTGCAATGGCGTCTTAATAGGATCAGCCAAGGCGTCCAACTGGCTTTACGCTCGACTGAGAGGTTCCGCCACCGCTGGCCCCTCCGAAGAGCGAACCCATCGAAGCAGAGTTTCGAGTAGTGCCATCCGGTCGGCCGGGCATCGTCCAGTTCGCAGGGATCTCATTGTTCACTGCCGTAATGAATGCCGGTGCAATACCGAAATTCTTTTTCACTGCCTCGGCAAAGGAATCGTTGGATTCAAAACTTTCCAAACCCAATGAAACAGATGCACTGGCGTCCGCATGCCATTTGGCAAATGCTTGGCGATAGCCTTGCCCCTCGCCCGGTCGATTCCACTTCTCTGCAAAGTTTTCGCCGTTATCGGCAGGGTTGCAGACAAAGCAATCGTTACCTCTATGCGCGATGTGCTGCGGCATTCTGCGGACGATTTCCAAAATTGCATCGAGCGGAGCCAAAGGCTTGGACTGCGATTCCCTCACGACATCCAGGTATGCGTGAGTGGCCAGGGTGGTGATGACCGCAGATATGGGGCGAGTATCAGAGCTCCTTGTGTTGATGGCCCATTCATCGCGATGCCGCTTGAGCAGCTTTATGGTCGCACGCAGGGGATCTTGATCGATGTAATCCTGATAATGCGGCAATGGATCTTGTGTCGCGGCATCGAGCATCCGCTGGCTTTTGGCAACTACCAAGCTTTCCAGAGAGATTTCCTGGGCAGAAGCAACCTGTAACCAATTCGAGTAAGGGATAGGGCTGCTTGCTTTCCACCCTGTGACCCGATCCGGAACCTCCAGCTTACCTTCGCCGTTTGCTTCGCCATTTCCGTTGATCGCGCGGGCAGGCGTGACATCGATGTGGAAACCTGGATTTTCGTCGGCATAAACGATCCGGATGCCACGACGTAATTGCTTAACTTCTTCTTGAACGCGGGAGCCTTCCCTAAAACGCTGCTCAATCGCTTCTAGAACTTCCTTTGCACCAGCGCCCTGAGCGTGAGGAAGCCAAATAATTGCGTCCGCATCAATGGTGTCAAGATCCGCAGGCGCGCCGGGGATTGGCTTGATGGTCGTTTTCAGCCGCATCGAGCCTTGAACGAAAATATGGGCTTCAGCGAGCAGCGGGTTGTCGGAAGCCGAGAGGATTTTTTCCAGTTGGGAGTAGCGGTCATTGATTTTTTCGTACTGCGCTTCCGACAGCGAGATTTCCCGCGCGGCGCGAAGCAGAAAATATTCCCAACTGCTGCGCTTGGTCTGTTCGTTGCTCAAAAGCATTACATAGCCTCCTGGGCCACGGGACCCAATTGCAGTGTTTGCGTAAACCGATCTTGGTTTTCTTTGTCCCGATCGAAGATCAGGTATGTATGTTGATGCTGTGTTGTGAGCAACGCGCCAAACTCGATGGCCAATGCCGCAGGAATGGCGGCGAAGACGTGGATAGGGTCAGGAGTCAGAGCCTCAAGCTGGCTCAGTCGTATTTGAAGTGCGTCGCGAAAGGCATGAATCACCCGACGGTTCTGTACCATCGCGTAGCTTGGTTCTGGGATCGACAGCTCTGCAATACGTGCACCGGGTAGAGCGTCGGTCACGTCGCGAACTGGAACTTGCGCAGAAATGGAGAGCACCAACGCCAGTGGGCCATCGCCGTTGGGTGGAGGCGTAAACAAAAAACTAGGCGGCTCAGCAGACTGATCGGGCCAGCGCAAAAGATGCTCGCGGTGAAAAGAGAAGATCAAGCGTTTGGAACGGTCGCCGATACTCTGGCCCAACATCATCAAGGCCGGAATGTCGGCCAAGCCGACTACTGCTAGCGCGGGCGAATCGCCATAAGTGCCGCCGCGACGCTTGAGTTGCTGCTCCAGCTCATACTGGACGCTGTCTTTGACGTTCTGCCAATAGGTAGTGTCCCTGCCACGTGGTCCGGGTGCAGCGAAGGCGATTTTGATGCCTTGATCGAAGGCGGTTAATCCCTCGGCGGACATCGCAGTCAACAGATCGCGAACGGGGATATCGTTGATCGTCTGAAAATGCTGACTCTGGACGATGAGAGGAATGGCTCTGCCACCATCGGGGGTCGTTGCGGCGAGTCGGATGCGTTCCAGGTACGCTTGGTGTAAACCACTCAAATCATTTTCAGGATACCCATCTGCGTCACGATCAATTTTGTCATGACAACCTGGGCACAGAAGCATCAGATTAGCGGTATCGTTTGTGTGCGCCTCAGCATCATGATCCGCGCGTCCCCGAGGGCCTTTGGGACTGGCGGGCAGGATATGCGCCACTTCGCCCCATTTCATTGGCTTGCCGGCACGATAATCGAACGTCAGATCCGTGCCGCACAGTTCACAATGACCAGCGGTCTGTGTCCATACGATCCGCTTCGTCTCATCATTTGTGTTGAAGCGCCCGCTTGCGGGCTTAGCGTCTTCTTGTTCTGCCATTCCGACCTACCCCCGAGAAACATCCATGATTGAAAACGATGATGGCAAGATAAGATCATATTAGGGTCATTTGCCTCGATTTCAAGAGAGATCTAAGGGTGACGAATGCTGAGTCGGCTATAAGCAGGATGCTGTTTGTGGCTCATCGAAACGGAGTGGTCGCAGCGTTCGTTTTTCTGGCAAGTGCTGGTGGGTAATGGCACTGACCACAGCGTATGTATCGAAATTAGCGAGTATATGCAAAAGACATAAACTTGCTAATTTCGATACATACCGCGCGTAGGACTGATGAAAACGGGCTGTGCAGCTCAAACGAGGCTGCAAGCGCAGCCCCTTTTGTATGCATTTTTACGCGTCAGTGCTTGCCAGGCTCAACGGACAAGTGTCGACGACGCATGAGGTGATAGGCCGCCGGGATCACAAACAGCGATAGCAAGGGCGCCGTAACCATACCTCCAATCATCGGGGCGGCAATGCGGCTCATCACCTCGCTGCCGGTACCGCTTCCCAAAAGTATTGGTAACAAACCAGCGATAACCACCGCAACGGTCATGGCCTTGGGTCGAACGCGCTGCACAGCGCCTTCACGAATCGCGGCCATCAACCCGCGTTCTGTGTTGTCACCGAGGTCTTGACGCTCGGCCCAGGCATTTTTCAGGTAGAGCAGCATGATCACGCCAAATTCGGCAGAAACACCGGCCAAAGCGATAAAGCCGACCCCGGTGGCGACTGACAGGTTGAACCCCAACAGATAGAGGAACCATGCCCCGCCAGTCAGTGCGAATGGCAGAGTGGCCATGATCAGCAAGGCCTCATCGAAGCGAGCAAAAGTCAGGTACAGCAACACGAAGATGATCAACAGCGTGGCAGGCACCACCAGTTTGAGTCGTGCGTTGGCCCTTTCGAGAAACTCGAACTGTCCCGAGTAGCTCAGGCTCATGCCAGGCTGCAACTTGACCTGCTCGTTGACCACCCTGCGTAGATCGGCGACTACCGAGGCAATGTCCCGGTCACGCACGTCGATGTACACCCAGCCCGAAGGTCGTGCGTTCTCGCTCTTGAGCATCGGCGGACCGTCCGTGACTTTGACCTTCGCCACTGTGCCGAGGGTGATCTGGCTCCCTAGCGGGGTATAGATCGGCAATTGCTCCAAGGCACCGAGCGAATCACGCCACTCCCGTGGGTAACGCACGTTGATCGGGAAGCGTGCGAGCCCTTCAATGGTCTCGCCGACGTTTTCACCGCCGATAGCGCCGGCCACGATGGACTGCACATCGGCGATATTCAGCCCGTAACGAGCAGCGGCTTTGCGGTCGATATCTACATCGATATAGCGACCACCGGTCAGTCGCTCGGCCAGAGCCGAACTGACACCGGGTACCTCCTTGGCCACTCGCTCGACCGCCTGAGTCGCGGCATCGATCTCCGTCAGGTTGGTGCCGGCAACTTTCACTCCGATGGGACTCTTGATCCCCGTAGCCAGCATGTCGATACGGTTGCGAATCGGTGGTATCCAGATATTCGTCAGCCCAGGGACTCGTACCACTCGATCCAGTTCTTCCACCAACTTTTCCTGGGTCATGCCTGGGCGCCATTGCTCCTGTGGCTTGAACTGGATGGTGGTTTCGAACATCTCCAACGGCGCCGGGTCGGTGGCAGTTTCAGCACGACCGGCTTTACCAAAGACATGTTCGACCTCCGGCACGGTCTTGATCAGGCGGTCGGTCTGTTGCAGCAGTTGCGCCGCTTTCTGCGCCGACAATCCCGGCAGAGCCGAAGGCATATAGAGCAGGTCGCCCTCGTCCAAAGGCGGAAGAAACTCGCCACCCAAGCGCGACATTGGCCATAGTGCGCTGATAAAAACCAGCAACGCGACCAGCAGCGTGATCTTCGGTCGTCGCAAGACTGCGTCCAGGGCTGGCTGATAGATCCGAATCAACCACCGGTTCAACGGGTTCTGATGTTCACTGGGAATTCGTCCACGAATCCAGTAGCCCATCAGCACCGGCACCAAGGTCACTGACAATCCCGCCGCTGCGGCCATGGCGTAGGTCTTGGTGAAAGCCAAAGGACCGAACAGCCGTCCTTCCTGAGCTTCCAGGGTGAACACCGGAATGAAAGACAGAGTGATGATCAACAAACAGAAGAACAGCGCCGGGCCTACCTCTGCCGCCGCTTCGGTCATTACATGCCAATGACGTTCACCCTTCAGTTCTTCCCCCGGATTGGCCGCGTGCCATGCCTCGATCTTCTTGTGGGCGTTCTCGATCATCACCACGGCGGCATCGACCATGGCGCCGATGGCGATGGCTATCCCGCCCAAGGACATGATGTTGGCGTTGATGCCCTGGTAGCGCATGACGATGAAGGCAATCAGCACCCCCACCGGCAGCGAAATGATCGCCACCAGAGATGAGCGCAGGTGCCAGAGGAAGATCCCACACACCAACGCGACAACGATGAACTCTTCGATGAGCTTGTGGCTGAGGTTTTCCACGGCGCGGTCGATCAGCTTACTGCGGTCGTAGGTGGTGACGATATCCACCCCGGCCGGCAGACTGCTTTTCAGTTCGTCGAGTTTGGTCTTGACCGCGGCAATGGTCTCGCGAGCATTCTTGCCGCTGCGCAAAATCACCACGCCGCCGACGGTCTCGCCTTCGCCGTCGAGTTCAGTAATGCCACGCCGCATTTCCGGTCCCAACTGGATCGTGGCGACATCGCCAAGGGTTACTGGCACTCCTCCCGAAGCCAGCTTGAGCGGGATCGCCCGAAAGTCATTGAGCGTCTTCAGGTAGCCGGAAGCACGCACGATGAACTCGGTCTCTGCCATCTCCAGCACCGCGCCACCGGTTTCCTGGTTGGCCTTGCCGATGGCTTCGGTCACCTCAGCCTGAGTAATACCGAGGCTGGCCAGTTTGAGCGGATCAAGCTGGACCTGGTACTGCTTGACCATGCCACCCACGGTGGCTACTTCTGCAACGTTGGGCAGGGTCTTGAGTTCGAACTTGAGGAACCAGTCCTGAAGTGCGCGTAGCTGCGCCAGATCGTGTCCTCCACTGCGATCCACCAGTGCGTACTGATAGATCCAGCCCACCCCCGTCGCATCCGGTCCCAACGCCGGCTTGGCGCTGGCCGGCAACCGACTTTGTATTTGGCTCAGATACTCCAACACCCGCGAGCGCGCCCAGTACAAGTCAGTGCCGTCTTCGAACAGCACGTAAACGAAGCTGTCACCGAAGAAGGAATAGCCACGCACCGTCTTGGCACCCGGCACCGAGAGCATGGTGGTGGCCAACGGATAGGTCACCTGGTTCTCGACAATCTGCGGCGCTTGTCCCGGAAAAGGGGTGCGGATGATCACCTGAACATCCGAGAGATCTGGCAGTGCATCGATGGGCGTGCTCTGCACCGACCAAATGCCCCACGCCGTGACAAACAGCGTCGCCAGTAGCACCAGGAATCGGTTGGCCACTGACCAACGAATCAGGGCAGCGATCATGGCTGGCTCCCCGATTTTTCCAGGCGCTCAACACGCAGGCCATCGTCGGTCTGACTCACCGCAACCCGAACCTTGTCACCCGTTTTGAAGCCCTGCATCAGCGCCGGGTTGGCGAGTGGGAACGTCATCGTCATGCCAGGCATACCCAGCGTTTTGAAAGGACCATGGGCGAGCGTGACTTCTTTGTCGTTGATCTCAACGATCTGCCCATCCGCTTCATGAAAGCTGGAGGCTGCTGCGCTGGGTGGTGACTCTTCCTCCGAGCTTGCAACGATGCCCTTAAGACTGGCCTCCGAGTCGAGCAGGAACTGGCCAGAGGTAACCACTTTCTGGCCTTCTTCCAGACCTTTCAATATCGCCGTCTTGCCATCGCTTTCCTGCCCGAGTTGCACCGCCACGGGACGGTAGCGGCCGGCGTCTGCGGCGAGCATCACCAAGGCACGTCGGCCCGTGCGAATCACCGCTTCGCTCGGCACCCACAACACACTTTGCTCGGTCGAACGATTCAGGTGTACCTGCGCTGTCAAACCCGGTCTGAGGCGTCCGTCCGGATTGGGTAACTCGACACGTACGCGAAGAGTGCGGCTGTCCGGATTGGTCTCGGGCAAAATCGCGCTGACCCTGCCGTTGAGTATTGTCCCTGGGAAAGCTGGCAGGCGCGCTTCGACCGCCTGCCCCACGGTGATTGATCCGGCATCCGATTCTGGAACGGCCACGGCTAGCCAGACACTGCTCAAGCCATTGACGCGTGCCAGAGTATCGCCAGTCGCCACGGTCATTCCCGCACGTACGTTCAATTCTTGCAGTACACCGGCAATGGGGCTGGTCAGCGTCAGGTAGGGCTGAACCTTACCGCCACGCTCTACATCGGTAATCAGTGCTGCCGGCATCCCTGTGAGCCGCAGTCGTTGTCGGGCCGCATCCAACAGGGCAGCATCCCCGTTGCGTTTCAGGGCAAGGAACTCTGTCTGGGCAGCGGCCCACTCAGGCACCAGAACATCCGCCAGCGCCGCGTTGGCTTTGAGTACATCGCCGGGAGCATGGGCATAGACCCGCTCCACAAAGCCAGGGGTGCGCGCCTGAATCACAGCGACATCACGTTCGTTGAATCCCAACACACCTGTCACGTCGAGGCTGGAATCAAAGATCGCACGGCTGACTGTCGCAAAACGCAGGCCGAGATTTTGGGTCAGACTTGGATCGATACTGACGGTCGCTCGGTCCCCTGCGCTGCTGGTGTACTGCGGGACCAGTTGCATGTCCATGAAGGGAGACTTACCCGGCTTATCGAACTTTTGTTGCGGGTACATGGGGTCGTACCAATAAAGTGCTTTGCGTTCGCCCGGTGAATTGAGGCTCTGCTCTTGTGTGGTATTTGGTAGTCCACTCATACGCTGATGCGCCAACCAGTAACCACCGGCAACACCTAAGGCCAGCGAGATGCCAACCAGCAATGCCCCGTTCCCTTTTTTAAGGCTCATTGGCTGGACTCCCCATAAGCAAAATACAACCGCGCACTGGTCAGCGCTCGCTGCTCTTCCACGTCGATCTGTTTGAGGCGGGCCTCGATGAGTTCACGTCGGGCAGCAACAACGGCGTTTAAATCGCCTTTGCCCGAGCGATAACTGGCCATGCTGAGTTCGACCTTTTCCTTGGCCAGCGGCAACAGGCTTTCCTGGTTTCGGCGCACGGCACGATTCAGGCGCTCATAGTCGGCCAGTTCGCTCTCTAGTTGCTGAGTGTGCTCGCGTGACAGAGCTTCGCGCTCGGCCTCAAGCTGACTGAGTTCAGCCTGTTTGGCTGCGATTTTGGGGTTTTGGCGCGAGTCAGGAAACAGCGGCAGCTCCCAGGAAAATTGCACGCTGACCATATCGCCAAACTCACGGCCGCGACGCTGATAATCCAGCTCCCAGCTCCAGTCCGACTGCTTCTCCGACACGGCTTCACGAACCTTGGCTTGCGCTTCGCGGGTCATCGGCGCAAACGCTGCCAACTCGGGGTGGTGTTGCAGTTTATGGGCGTAGCCGGAGGTATCGACGGGCCAATGCGGCAAGCTGCCCACAGGCTTGTCGTTGGCGGCGGAGCCAATCCAGCGTTTGAGGGCTGCTCGGGCCTGCGCTCTCTGGAGAATCAGATCGTCCTGTTGCTCCGCCAGTTGAGCCGCTTCTTGCTTAGGCGTCACCGCATCGGCGGGTTGAGCGCGGCCACCGGCAATCTGGGCCCTGACGGTATCGGTCAACAGGCGGTTTTCTTTGTAGAAGTCCTGGAACAGCGCATCTTTGCGCTCAACCGAGTAGCTATTGATCCAGGCCAACGCCGTGGACTGGCGTACTTTCAGACGTTCGACTCGACGCTCCGCAGCGGCGCGATCAATGGCCGCATCGGCCACTTCTATGCGCGCTTTGCGCTTGTCGCTGTTGGGCATTTCTTGCCTGACCCCGACCACTTGCATGGTCATGAAGTCCTGATCGATGCTCCAGCGATCCGGACCGCCAATGGGGTAGTTCTGCACACCCAACAGTAGCCTGGGGTCAGGTAGTTCACCGGCTGGAATAGCCGCGCTGCTGGCAGCTTGAATTTTGGCGTCTTGTGCGGTCAGCGACGGTGCATTGTTTTCGGCCAGCCGCAACGCTTCATCGAGTGTCAATGCGGCAGCGAAGCTCGGCAATGCCAGTACGCTTGCCGCCAGACCGGCCACGAGGGACCAGCCTGTGCAATAGCACTTGGAGTTCATGTTTACGATTCCTGTGATCATCCACTGCACGCGTCAAAAGACATGCGCGCAGCTAGTCCATCCCGCTAACGCGGAATGAGGCTCAATGTGGGACAGGAATCAAACGCGAGGCGGTCGCCATACCCCGGACGGGGTCTGTACGGGTAGGGAATCGCTGAAGAAGTAAAGCACTACGGGGCTGAATACGGTTACAGGAGGCTTGAGGATCGAGACTTGCAGCATGCCGCCTGTCTTGCATTCCTGGCCCGGCTTACAAGGTTTGCCGTGCTCGGAAGGGCTTTTCATATCGTTGCAGCAGTCCATCCCCATGTCGTCCATTATCGCCATGCCCATCGTCTTCATTGGGCATGGTTCTGTCGGTGCCTGAACGCCCGCCATCCCGCTGAGGGGAAGCGCCAAGCTAATCATGAAGACGATGCAAAACCGCAGATAGCGTTTCATGGACTGGAGTGTAGACGGTGCAAATGGCCCTTACAATTGGATGCAGGGCATAAACGGCCTGCCGAGAGGCCTAAGTCAGGTGATAACACCGGAGCTGGTTTATAAATCTGAGTCAATTTTTATCTGGCCACATCTCATCTTTTACCTGAGTTTGTGGACAGATTGCAGCCAAAAATAGGCGAATAGGAGACCTCAAATCAAGTTTTTGAACCCTCTTCTGCCTTCCGAGGATTAGGTGATGTCCATGGAGGACCAAGCTATCCGCACACGAAAGCAGCTTCAAATAACTTCATTGGGCGCTTGACCCTGTAGTAGGTACAGGCTGTTGAATGGTGAAATTATCCCAAGCGGTAGAAGCACCATGAACCAGGAAAACAAGCTCAAGCCGGTCCTCCGTCTTCACGTACAGAAGAAAGAAGAGTGTTGCGGATCTGACCATCAACATGGGTCTGTTAATGCTGCTGAACCCAAGCATCACAAAGAACATGGTCACGACCATGAGCATGAGCATGCTCACGATCATGCCGATGCGTGCTGTGCTCATGGCACGCAAGCTACTGATGGTGTTGCGATTACTAAGAGTAGCCCTGCCCCGAAAGGGACCAGTAGAGTTCGCTACCGCATCGATAAAATGGATTGCCCTACAGAGGAGCGCTTGATCCGCAACCGACTGGAGCCGATGGCCGGAATTGTTCGGCTCGACTTCAACCTCCTGAATCGTGAGTTGACCGTGCATCACCGCTTGGATGATCCGCAGCCAATCGTCACCGCATTAGTCGCGTTGGACATGGGGCCGAGCCTGATCGAAGCCGGTGCCGCGCCATCGGCGGTTCCCCCGGCCCTGAGCGCAAAACTAAAAGGATTGCTGGCCATCAGTGGCCTGGCTGCTATCGCCGCTGAAGTCATCGCGTGGACAACCGGACAAGAAGGTTCTTGGCCGGTTATGGTGCTTGCGGCTCTTTCCATTCTGAGCGCTGGTTTGCCCACCCTCAAAAAGGGTTGGATTGCAGTTAAGAACCTCACTCTGAACATCTATTTTCTGATGTCGTTGGCTGTCGTTGGTGCTCTCATCATCGGTAAATGGCCCGAAGCCGCGATGGTGGTTTTCCTTTTCGCCGTTGCTGAGGCTATCGAAGCACTTTCTCTGGAGCGCGCGCGGAACGCGATCAAGTCGCTGACCGCGTTGGCGCCAGAAACCGCTGAAGTCATGACTGATGGCGGCTGGAAAGACCATCCGGTGGCGAGTGTATTACTTGGTAGTCGTATTCGGGTTCGCACGGGTTCGCGAGTACCCTTGGATGCCCGCATAGACTCAGGTCGCGCCGCACTGGACCAAGCTCCAATTACCGGCGAAAGCCTACCTGTTGATAAGCAGGTCGGGGACCCACTTTACGCTGGCAGTATCGTTACCGACGGCGTGGTTGAAGCGACTGTGACGGCCGTAGCAGGAGAAAGTACTCTTGCTCGTATCGCGGCAGCCATACAAGACGCGCAGTCTCAACGAGCCCCTACTCAGCGATTTGTAGATGAGTTTGCACGTTATTACACCCCGGCTGTAGTGGTTCTTGCCCTCTTGGTCGCTGTCTTGGGCCCTGTACTGATCGGTGGAACCTGGGGCGATTGGCTTTATCAGGCCCTGGTCCTGTTAGTGATCGCCTGCCCATGTGCCTTGGTGGTTTCAACGCCAATTACCGTCGTCAGTGGGCTAGCCGCGGCTGCCAAGCATGGCATTTTGATTAAAGGCGGTGCATACCTTGAAAGCGGCCGACTACTTAAGGTTGTGGCGCTCGACAAGACCGGCACCTTGACCCAAGGCAAGCCGGTACTGACCGATAACGAGCCGTTTGGTGATCTGCCCATCGAGATGGCTTTGCAGATCGCAGCTAGCCTCGACGAACACAGTACACACCCAGTGGCGAAGGCCTTGGTCAGCGGATGGAAATTACAGCAACCGGATGCGGCGACTCTGCCGGTTGAGGACTTCGGCGTACTCAACGGTCGTGGCGTCAAAGGCAATATCGACGGTCAATCGTGGCACCTGGGTAACCACCGCTTGGTTGAAGAGTTGGGCGTATGCTCGCCGGCCCTTGAGGCCCGATTGTCGCTACTGGAAAACGCAGGAAAAACTGTAATCGTGCTCTGCGCGGCCAGCGGTCCAGTAGCGATTTTTGCTGTGGCTGACACCGTAAGGCCTGAAAGCTTTGCTGCCGTAACTGCTCTGAAAGCGTTGAATGTCGTACCGGTGATGCTCACGGGTGACAACCCTGCAACCGCCAAGTCCATCGCCGCTCAGCTCGGCATACAGGATGCACGCGGAAACCTCATGCCGGAGGATAAACAAGCCGCCGTCGCTGAACTCAAACGCCGCTTTGGTACTGTTGGCATGGTGGGCGATGGTGTGAACGATGCTCCAGCATTGGCGCAAGCCGACATTGGTTTTGCGATGGGGGCCGCAGGGACTGCCACAGCCCTTGAAACGGCTGATGTCGCCATCATGGATGACGACCCACGCAAGATTGCTGATTTTATTAGCCTGAGTCGTCGATGTGCCTCTGTTTTGAAGCAAAACATCGGACTGGCCTTGGGTATCAAAGTTGTATTTTTGGCGCTTGCATTGTCCGGCCACGCTACGTTGTGGATGGCTGTTTTCGCCGATATGGGAGCGAGCCTGCTGGTCGTATTCAACGGACTGCGGCTACTGCGTCGGTGATACGAAAGCTGCGACTTCGTGTTCAATTACATGCCCACACAAGGAAATCAAATCATGCAATGTCCGATCTGCAAAGATACTGCCCTCGTAATGACTGAGCGCCAAAGCATCGAAATTGATTATTGCCCTCAATGCCGTGGCGTTTGGCTCGACCGAGGTGAACTCGACAAGATCATCGAGCGCAGCCAACAACAGGAGGCCGTTAGGTTTCTTCCACAGAACCCAATTCCACCCGTACAGAATGCTCCTCCAGCAGTACAACCCGGTTACAGCCAGCATGGAGATAGCCAAGCTCATGGAGATAAGCGAGGAAGTCACGGTGGCGGTTGGAGAGAAGGTGGCCACCAGAGCGGCCATCAAAGTCATGGTGGACATCAAAACCAGAGTGGGCATCAGGGGCAACAGTCGTACCGCAAAAAATCATTTTTGCAGGAGATGTTCGATTAAGGCTGCGATTTCGCGCTTTGATCGGGATATACCTCGAACCAGCACCAATTCTGAAATAGGGTGTTTCATGAGATGGAACGGTTTTGGGTATTAGCTGGTCTTTATATCCTGCAATCGACTCGTAGCAAGGGTGCTACCTGGGTGGTTGGAGTTTCAGCGAGCGGCGTTTGAGGAAAAGGTTATGAGTTCAGGACACAGTCACGGCCAAGTACGCGCCGGTCACGAAAAGTTGCTGTGGATCGCACTCACCCTGACGACAAGCTTTATGGTCGCGGAGGTCATTGGAGCTTTTGTCACCGGCAGCCTGGCCTTATTATCCGACGCGGCCCACATGCTGACGGACGTTGCGGCTTTGGCGATATCCTTGGTCGCTATTCATATAGCCAAACGCTCTGCGGATAGGAAGCGGACCTTCGGGTACGCACGATTTGAAATACTTGCAGCCACCTTCAATGCGGTCTTGCTGTTTTTAGTCGCTATGTACATCGTTTATGAAGCGTATCTGCGACTTAAAGTCCCGGCGGAAATCCAGTCGACTGGCATGTTGGTCATTGCGGTGTTCGGGCTCATCGTCAACCTTGTTTCAATGCGCCTACTGAGTGCTGCCAGTGGGGAAAGCCTCAATGTGAAGGGCGCTTATTTAGAGGTCTGGAGCGATATGGTGGGGTCTATTGGCGTCATCATCGCAGCTCTTTTGATCCGTTTCACCGGCTGGACTTGGGTTGATTCACTTGTCGCGGCTGGCATCGGGTTCTGGGTGCTGCCCAGGACTTGGTCATTGCTCAAGGAAAGCATGAACATATTGCTGCAAGGGGTTCCAGAGGGCATCGATATTGAGAAGGTAGAGGCAACGCTTTATGGCATTGAGGGGGTCAAGAATATCCACGATTTGCATATCTGGGCTTTGACCAGTGGTAAAAGTGTTATGAGCGTCCATCTTGTCGCTGACTCGGCTTCCCGCAGCGAGCAAGCTATCTTGGCTGAAGTAACCAGCCTTATGAGTGATAAGTTCCACATCAGCCATACTACCGTCCAAATGGAAGGATCTGATTTTCACGATCAACTGGCTGACGATCATGAGGGTATGGTCCACTAACTGAGTCGTGGTATTTATTTAAGCTGGATGAACGTTTATACGTCGTGATACAGATCAAAAGGGTCGATTAAAATGGTCAGAAATATTTTAAGTTATTCTGGGCTGGCTTTGTTTTTGGCTTTTGTTGCGCAGCCAGCTTTTTCAACACCTGCTAATCCAGAAAGGGTATACGGGTGGATTGAGGAAGGAATACTTTTACCAGAAAATATTGCTGTGAAAGTAAAGTTAGATACAGGGGCTCTTACATCCTCGATGGATGCGAAAGACTTAGAACGATTCCGTAAAAATGGAGAGGAATGGGTTCGTTTCAACGTTAAAGTAAAAGACACAAAAACTAAGAAGGTGAGTAACGCACTCTTCGAGCGACGCGTCGAAAGAAATGTAAAGGTTCGAGGCGCCGGTGGCGCTGAACATCGTCCAGTAGTCATGATGACGATGTGCATAGGTGATAAAATTTATAAGGAAGAGTTTTCACTGAAGGATCGAGGCGACATGAACTACCCCGTATTGATTGGTCGCAAAACTTTGGGGGTCTTGGGCGCGGTCGATGTTTCACGCACATTCACTAACGAACCAAACTGTAATTAAACACCTGAATTATACATTTTATCTATACGTGCAGGGTGAATGTATTGAGAAAATAGCTCGGCAGAATTTTGCAGCTTTTTTGATGCTTGATGTGGCTGACTAAATAGTCTTAAAAAAAGCTCACCCGGATGCCGATTTTTAGGAAGAGTTAGAAGTGGCGCCATGCAACGATTAGTATTTAGTTGCATGGCTTCTAATCAAAGTATGCTCATACTATAGGGTCATTTTAGATCTTTCTCGCAGCTCCACTTATTTCGGTGTTTTCATTGATTGACGCTCAAATGTCTGCGCGAGCTTTAACGGTGTTGACGCTTTGGACTGGCAGGTACTGAACAGATCAAGCTCTGGGCGATATGCTGTAGTTTGAATACCCATCAACCCCAATATAGAATGGAATAAGTTGTCATGGGACAGTGATACGTCTCGCTGATCCTTCAAACATTGGGAGTCGAGGGTTTGACGCGACTGCATGTTTTTGGAGATCCAGATTACCATGGGGATACTAGTCTGCTCGCTGGGAGCCATGGCATAAGGAAGTCCGTGCAAGTAAAGCCCATTCTCGCCGAGGGACTCACCGTGATCAGAGACATAAAGCATCGCCGTATCAAAACGCTCAGCGTTACGCTTTAGCAGGTCGATCGTTTGCCCAAGTACATAGTCCGTATAACCGAGGCTGTTATCATAGGCACTGACAATGCTTTCGCGCGTACAACGTTCAAGTTGATTATTATCGCAAACGGGACCGAATCGTTCGAACGCCGGTGGATAGCGCTTGGAATAGGATGGGCCGTGACTGCCTTTCATGTGTAGCACCACGATTGAATCCCGCTGCTGTTGATCCAAGTAGGCTTGTAAATCTTGCAATAAGACTTCGTCGTAACACTCGTCAGCTCTACATAATCCCGTCGATTTCTGATTGTTCAATTTTTCATTTGGTACTCGGTCGCAAATGCCTTTGCAACCCGAATTATTGTCTCTCCACAGGACCGATACGCCGGCCCGCTGCAACACGTCTAATAGTCCTTCTCTGCGCAACGCCATACCGTCTTTGTAGCCTTCTTTACCCACATCCAGAAACATGCAGGGTAAGGAAACGGCCGTAGCTGTTCCACATGAGCTGACATTGGTAAAACTTAAGACACCACGACTGGCCAATTCCGGATTGGTATCCCGGGAATAGCCATTGAGGGAGAAATTCGCGGACCTGGCGGTTTCACCCACCATCAGTACCGTTAGCCGTGGTTTGCGTACACCAGCAGTAGCTTCTTCACGGCGGGCATCAGCACCAATGGTTTTTAATTCGGCGGGAACTGCTAGCTGGCGACGCGTGTACCCATGAATTGCCGAAACCACATTCGACGGAACCAACATCAACCTGAGTTCGCGATGATTACGCATCAGCGATGCATAGGATTGATAAAGCGTAAATACGACGATCGCCAAGCAGGTGAGCGCTACCGCCACCCCCATGAATCGATGAGCAAGTGCGCGGGACCACGATCTTTGAATCAAACGGACTCGAGTGATAACCAGCACCGGCATAACACCAAAGCCCAGCATCCACAGCAGTAGATCCGAGTTCAACAGCTCCGTGGCTTCGGAGCTGTCCGTCTGCATCACATTCGTTAGCATGCTGTAATCAATTACTATGCCATAGCTATTCATAAAGTAACTCGTTGCTGCCGCAACCAGCAACACGATAGCTAGCACAGGTTTTATCAATCGTCCCCAAGCCATCACGCTGAGTAATACGTAGAGCCAAATCAACACGAACCAAGGCAGGCTAAGCACGAATATGGTGTTTCCGTCTTGTAGGCCTCCCACGCCTTGCCAGACAGCACGCCAAAATGGCCAGTTACTAAACAATAGAAGCCAAGTCGAAACTGCAAGAATTAACTGATTGCTGCCGAGTGTGATTTCCCAACTGCGAATTGGTACTTTGTTATTCATGGGTACTCCGGAAAATCTCGACGTATCCAGGCGCGAACTGCCACTGGAGTGTCACTACATTTTAGGTAAGAAAAAATCGCCAATAGCGCGGTGCAACTCGTGGATGCACCAGTGACCCTGAACGTTCTCGTCAGCTAGTTGGCGATCTGCGACTAGCCAAACCGCCAGACACCCCACGCTGATGAAAATCTTTTTCATGAGGTAGCACCCCAAGTAAGTGACGTGGCTGTAGATCCGCTCGATTCGTCCTTGAACGCCAGTAGTTGTGCTGAAGCGAGGTATTGGATACGGGTGCGCGGAGGGCCCAGAACACCCGTAAACTTGCGGTTGGATATTTCAAAGAAATTAGTGTTGGAGTCCTTGGCGCTTCGTGCGGCGGGAAGGATCACTTGACTGAAGAACTTCTTTTCTCTGTGGGCCATCGAGCGCTTGTCTACAGCAAGATGGATTTCGTACCGCAGGCGCGGTTCGGCGACGTTGTGCATATCACGAGACTGATAGGTGCGGCTAGCCTCCGACGAAATGCTTTTTAGTTTGCGGCCGAAAAACAAAATCGGCGTTGAAGCGCCCACCAGGTTCAACCGCTTCCGGATGCTGGTCATCGTTCCGCCAGACAGTGCGAACTCTGAGCTGAAATCAGACCTTGCTGTGCAAGCATGACGCCGTAAAAAACTTCGATCATCGGGGCGCAAGTCATTACGGCAGTGTTTAGACTCCAGCGCCACTATGCCTTTACTCTTAGATGCGACCTCAATCCATGCGTGACTTTTGCGGCACCTTTTCGGTGTCCGGCGGAGCTTAACGTTGGTAGTGTTCGAATTTTCGCGGAAGGCTTGGGCATCTATTATTAGTACTGGATTGGGGATCAAATCAGTCTGTTGCTGCCCGGCTTGGGCAGTTTGGATTTCCCACTGTGCATCTGCGAGGCTTGGGTTATTGGTCAATGCTATTTGAGGTTTGGTCACAGCCTCGGCGTGGGTTGCCCGAAGCAACGCCGTCATCAACGACGAAACACGAGACGGTGGGCCAGCCGCCCACAACATTTTTCTAATGCGAGATGGCATAACGAGATTTACGCCCCCAAAGTGCGCAGTTTCTTTGTTAACTCATAAATATTTGATGGTCTAAAAGACTTCTGATCGATTTCTGCCGGCTGAATTCGATCAGAAGTCGACACGACCGCAGGATCCTATGACGCATAGATTTTTTGCAGGCTCAATGTACTGCTGAACAGTTATCAGAAGGGTGACAGAAGAATTACAAATTTGTTATCCCCCCTCTGCCGCGGACAATTAGTCTAAGATCTACTTAGTGTGTAGGTTTGTATGTTTGTATGTTTGTATATTTGCATATTTGTATATTTGTATATTTGTATATTTGTATATTTGTATGTTTGACGTCGATAACATAACGGAGCCACAACAGCGCGCAATAGCTCCTTACTGACTAAAATCGTACAACGCAAATATGTTGAAGTTTATCGGTAAATAAAATTTTCTATACGTGTGTAAGGATGATTTATTATTTAGTGTCGAGACTTTATGAAAAATGCGTATTTTGATAATAGAAGACGAGCCGAAAACTGCCCATTATTTGCACCAGGGGCTGACCGAAAGCGGATTTATCGTTGATTGCGTCGCCAGCGGAATCGATGGCTTACGCTTGGTCTGCCAACAGGCTTATGATCTTGTAGTGCTTGACGCAAACCTACCGCAACGTGACGATTGGGGCCTACTTGTAAGTATTCGCAAGGTCACTATTTCGCCCATCATGATACTTACCGTTAAAGGTAGTCTGGAGGAAAAAATCAAGGGTTTCGACCTAGGCGCGGACGATTACATGGTCAAACCAATTGAGTTTCCAGAGCTGCTGGCCCGAGTACGCACTCTGATGCGTCGCGCTGTATTGTCGGCATTGCCCGACGTGCTGTGTGTCGGGGACCTGGAACTCGATCTTGGTAGACACCGGACCTTCCGAGGCGAGCAGCGGATTGAGCTGACCACCAAGGAGTTCGCCCTGCTATACCTCTTGATGCGCCAGACTGGTACGGCGCTGTCGCGCACGCAAATCATGTCCTCTGTCTGGGGGCGGAGTGCTGATTGCGACACCAATGTTGTTGAAGTGTCGATGAGAAGGCTTCGGGCCAAGATTGATGATCCTTTCAACAACAAGCTAATCCATACCTTGCGCGGTGTTGGATATGTTCTCGAAAAGCGTGATCAATGAGCCCTCTTAATCCCTCGAATTTTGAAGTTATGTGAAATAATCGGCAACAACTTTATAAACAGAACACACAAATGCCACTCTAAAATCACAGTTCTATTAGATTACGAAAATCGTCTTCGGGGTGGGGAAGCACTGTGCTTGGCTGATTATGTTACTTCACTGAGCTTGTGAGGATAACGGTTGGAAATTACAAATAAGTAATTCTCATTAGACAATTAATAAAGATTTACCTCGTTAACGTACTTAAGTTTAACAGCTTTGTAACTACTTCAAAGAGACTCTGCTATGAGTCTGTTAAAACTAAGTATTGTTGCACTGACGCAATCATTGCCTTCGATAGAATTCGCTGAAAGCCGTGGTGATCGCAACGTTGTCAACGCCATGGAAGCAAATCAGAAAGCAATGGCCGCCTACGCTGCGCAAAAAGGCAAGACCGCTCCGGAAATTCAGAAATATCACTATAGAATGAAGTTTGATATCGCAAAAGTGGTGAGTATGACCCCACCAATTCGCTCTTGCAACATTGTACCTTTTCGAATGACCTATGAGGACTCAGCTGGAAAGCTTCACACTATTGAATACCAAATTATTGGTGTGTGTCGTAACACGCACGAATGAACGAATGACGTGAATAAGGGCTGTTTTTTCAATGGTTGGTATCACCAGTTGGTGTGTCCATGGATGTTTGGAAAACCCAGCTTGAAGGTCGTGATCTTACCCGGGCGGCTATTAACTTCTGCGACTCCCTGATGCAAACTCATGATTGATTTCACAATGGCTAAACCAAGCCCGGTACTTCCTCCAGCGCGCGAATGATGAGTGTCAACTCGATAAAAGCGATCGAATAAGTGCGGTAGGTGTTGAGGTTCAATACCTGCGCCTCGGTTGGCTACATGTAGCGAGACTTCTGTGGCATGGACTTCGATGGTGATTGTGATGGCTTGGCCTACTGGGCAATGGCGGATTGCATTGGACATCAGGTTGGAAATTGCCCGCTGAATCATCAACCGATCACCAATGGTCGACCCCCTGCCAGTAACGCTCACGCTGATCTGTTTATCTTCCGCCGACAGTGAAAACAGATTGATGACCTTCAAGGCTTCATCCTCCAGAGCAATGGTCTCAAACGGGACCAGCGCAGCGGGATGACTGACCTGTGCCAGGAAAAGCATGTCCGAGACAATCCGGGCTACGCGCCCAAGCTCTTCGGTGGAGGACTCCAAAACCGCTTTGTACTCCTCGGCCGGCCTCTCCCGGGACAACGTCACCTGGGCTTTGCCCATCAGGTTGGAAATGGGTGCTCGTAGTTCGTGGGCCAAGTCATCGGAGAACTGCGACAACTGCTGAACATCGCTGTCTAGTCGGTGCAGCATGAAGTTGATGCCATGGGCCAGTTCGCTGAGCTCCTGCGGCATCTTGACCACCGAGAGTCGATGGCTGAGGTCCTGAGCAGAGATCATGGCGGCCACCTTGCGAAACTCCCGCAGCGGCGCGAGCCCCCGTTTTACCACTGCCCAGGCACTGAGGCCGATAAGTAGCAGCAGCAACGGCAAGGCCATGATCGTCGAGCTTAGATATGTGCTGAGCAGCGCTTCATCGTTGGCGCAATCAAGCGACAGCAATACGGCGACATTCGTACCGTTCGGCAAGCGGATCAGTCTGGATGCAGTCAGGAAGTGCCGGCCCTGATCATCGGTGCTTCGGGAGTACGACACCTTGTCGGTGGCAGCCCCTGCCGCCTTCAACTCCGCCCTGGGGTCCGTCAAGCCAAAGCCTGACTTCAAGAGCGGCGTCCTCATATTTATCAGGTCATAAATGGTAAGGTTGAGGTGGTCATGCCCCATCACCTGATCCAGCAAAACGTGCGGTTTAATGTTGATGTCGACAGGTTTTTCATACAGCGAAAGACTGTGCTCGATTTGCCGCATTTTCTCGCTCAAGTTGTCTTTTGACAGTTTATCTAACTCATGCGTTAGCGCGAGGAACGCAAGAACCGCCAGAAATAACACCAACAATGCGCCCATGATACTCACCGCCAAACCCAGCCGCATCGACAGGCTTGCCGACTTCATTCCCGGGCCTCCAGTACATAGCCAACGCCGCGCAGGGTATGGATTAGCTTCTTGTCAAAAGGATCATCAATCTTGGCCCTCAGGCGGCGGATTGAAACCTCGACCACATTGGTGTCGCAGTCGAAGTTCATGTCCCAGACCAATGAAATGATCTGAGTGCGGGAAAGCACCTCACCCGACTGGCGCATCAAAAGGTGCAGCAAAGCAAATTCCTTGGTCGTCAGGTCGATACGCTGCTCGCCCCGGAAGGCCCTATGGCGGCCCTGGTCGAGTTCCAGATCGGCGACTTTCAAGACCTCAGGGACGGAAACTTGTTCGCTGCGACGCATTAAAGTTCGTACCCGGGCCAACAGTTCCGGAAATTCGAATGGCTTGACCAGATAGTCATCGGCACCCAGGTCCAGGCCGCGGATCTTGTCCGCCAGGCGCCCGCGAGCGGTTAGCATCATGACCCGGGTGTTACTGCTTTGGCGCAGTCGCTCGAGCACACCCCAGCCATCAAGTTGTGGTAGATCGACGTCAAGTATTACCAAGTCGTAGGTTTGTTGACGCGCAAGGTGAAGTCCATCCGTACCATTCGCCGCGCGGTCTACTATATAGCCGCTTTCAGTCAAACCCTGATGCAGGTATTCGGCAGTTTTAAGCTCATCCTCAACTACAAGCATTCGCATGGTAGTGCCGCCCTATGTAATATGAATTGAATAATAAAATTTCGAAGTTTATTTAAGTGCCCGACTAAGAAATGATGTAGAACTATTCGATCATAAAAATCTCAAAACCGCGCATTGCTCAAGTGATCAGTATCAAGCCTGAAGCTGCTACAGGGTCAACAGGAGGAGGACATTTTACGATAAAAGTATTTGCGACTATATGTCGCAGGCATGTTAATGCGCGACTCCCGTACATTTATTTCAGCCAGAAGCCAAGCTCCGCTCGGCTGATATCTATGGGGAATCGTTTCGAAGTGTTACGGCGCAGATAGTCAATTTAATGCTGCACGCATTTTTTGGGGAGACTGGCAGGATGTACCAAGGGGAGTTGATCTCGCTTTGCGATTTTTAAGTACCCCGCGCTATCTATGCTCTATGCATTTTCGGATTCGCGTTTTTGGACTATTGTTTATCGTGATTTTAGTTACGGCTTTACTAAAATCACTACTTTTGTTTTTGGGCTTTTAAGTTGCTTTGTGCATTATATTTTGGAAATGTAAGTTGAAAAACTGTCAGATGGCCCGGCATACTTTGGACCTCTGCCATTCCCTGGTGCAGGCTCATGATGGATCGGACAATGGCCAACCCTAATCCAGTACCACCTTCAGCTCGTGAGCGACTGTTATCCACACGATAGAAGCGATCGAAAATGTGAAACAAGTGCTGGTGCTCAATTCCTACCCCAGGATTGCTTATTGATAGGGAGACTTTTTCAGATTGCGTTTCAATCGCTATAGCAATGGACTGCCCTGCTGGGCAGTGACGAATGGCATTTGATAAAAGATTGGAAATAGCCCGTTGAATCATGAGCCGATCACCTAAAACTTTACCCCATCCGCTGACAGTTATACCAACGCTCTTTTCCTCAGCCGATAGCGAAAAAAGGTCGATGACTTTTAGGGCTTCATCCTCTAGTAAAATGCTTTCAAACGGCACGAGTGCGGCCGGATGACTAACTTGGGCCAAGAAAAGCATGTCTGAAACAATTCTGGTGACTCGTCCTAGTTCCTCGGTGCATGACTCTAAAACAGCCTTGTACTCTTTTGCCGGGCGTTCTCGAGAAAGTGTTACCTGAGCTTTCCCCATAAGGTTCGTAATCGGTGACCGCAGCTCATGCGCCAAGTCATCAGAGAATTGCGATAGTTGTTGAACTCCGCCGTCAAGACGGTGCAGCATGAAGTTTATACCGTGAGCAAGCTCACTGAGTTCTTGGGGCATCTTGACAACTGAGAGTCGATGACTTAAATCCTGGGCCGACACCATTGCTGCAACTTTCCGGAATTCCCGAAGGGGGGATAAGCCACGTTGCACAATAGCCCAGGCGCTGATACCAATCAGAATCAGCAACAGTGGAACCGCTACAATGGTCGAACTCAGGTAGGCGCTCAATAGCGTTTCATCATTCGAGCGATCAATAGACAGTAGGACCGATACGAACTCACCATCCTTTAATTTCATGAGCTT
Organism: Pseudomonas sp. 300; assembly: GCF_055803035.1. Classification (NCBI taxonomy): domain Bacteria; kingdom Pseudomonadati; phylum Pseudomonadota; class Gammaproteobacteria; order Pseudomonadales; family Pseudomonadaceae; genus Pseudomonas; species Pseudomonas sp. 300. The sequence goes on from NZ_JAVLRV010000003.1 coordinate 690,364, forward strand.
AGAGGCGGTGAGGATGTGGATTCCGGACTCTTCGGCTGGGGAATAGTACGACAGCTTATTACTGGCGGCTGTTCCGGCTTGATTCGTAGATACTTCAGGTATATCTGCTCCAAAACTCAGCAGAGGTTCACTCATGTTGTCATCATCAAAGATGGTCAGGTTAAGATTGTCGTGTCCCAGCACTTGATCTAATAGCACGTGTGGTTTTAAACTCATGTCGCGGGTACTAATATCCATCAGTAGACTGTGCTCAATCTGACTCATCTTCTTCTCTAAGCTATTTTTTGCGCGCGAATCAAGTTCGTGAGTAAGCGCTAAAAAAGCTAGTATCGCTAAAAGCACTACTAGTACCGCTCCCATAATGCTAACTGTCAACCCCAGCCGCATCGATAGGCTGACCGGTTTCATTTCCTCGCCTCCAATACATAGCCTACGCCACGAAGGGTATGTATTAATTTTGTTTCAAATGGATCATCTATTTTTGCTCTCAATCTTCGTATCGAAACTTCGACAACGTTTGTGTCGCAGTCAAAGTTCATATCCCACACTAAAGAGATAATTTGAGTGCGAGATAACACCTCTCCTGATTGACGCATCAACAGATGAAGCAGCGCGAACTCCTTTGTCGTCAGATCTATGCGTTGCTTTCCGCGGAATGCGCGATGTCTGCCTTGATCAAGTTCAAGGTCAGCGACTTTTAATACCTCCGGAACTGGAATATGTTCGCTGCGACGCATTAAAGTGCGTACTCTTGCAAGCAACTCAGGGAATTCAAATGGCTTGACCAGGTAATCATCGGCTCCCAAATCCAATCCTTTGATTTTGTCTGCCAGACGCCCTCTTGCAGTCAGCATCATTACCCGAGTGCTACTAGTCTGCCGAATATTTTCAAGAACGTCCCAACCGTCAATTTCAGGTAGATTTACGTCTAGTATTACCAGATCATAAGCTTGCTGACGTGCTAGATGGAGTCCATCAGCCCCGGTCGATGCGCAGTCTACAATATAGCCACTTTCAGTCAGGCCTTGATGTAAGTACTCAGCAGTCTTCAGCTCGTCCTCTATCACAAGGATTCGCATAGGATTTCACCCTCTGGTAAATGTATCGGAATGATTTGATGCTCGTTAAACATGGTTTAAGGGCATTATTAATCTGTATAAACGTTTCGATTCTGGCTACATCTTTAATTTTATTCGCAATATGGTCTTTTTAAAGCTTTGCAAGGTTCGTCATGTTTCCTTTACCTCCCAAAGTATTAGGTTCGGCGCCCCTTTTTTGTTTCGGGTTGTTTCTTGGCGCGAGCACTTATTGACTTCATCCTAATGCATTAATTGAGGTTTTTCCGCTGGATAACGTATTTGTAATTTTTCAGTCACCTTGTTGATAGGTGCGGAGAATTACATTTGCCTCATGGGAAATTCTTTTTGTTTTAAAGGTTTAAGGAATGATGGAATTACTTCGGTGTAGAAAGTTTATTGCTCACCCAATCACGCATAAGACCATGCTAAGAGCAGGTCTCATTTCGATCCTTGCGCTTTTTACTAGTCCTTTGTTTGCGGCGACCGCTCAAATGCTCACAATGGATCAGGCGCTTGAAACTGCTTTTGCCAATAACCCTGATCTGGCGGCCGCTCAATGGGAGACTGGTATTGCTCAGGGAGAGCGACAGCAGGCAGGGTTGATCCCTAACCCTGAGGTTTCCTGGGAGGCTGAAGATACTCGGCGAAACTCGCGCACTACGACGGTAATGATCAACCAGCCGATCGAGCTTGGCGGTAAGCGCGGGGCTAGGATCGAGGTGGCCAGTCGAGCTCAAGACGCGGCCGGGATTGAATTGGAACGCAAACGCAATGTTCTGCGTGCCGATGTCATTCAGGCGTTTTACAGCTCCTCGACGGCTCAGCAAAGGCTGCTATTATCACGTCAATCACTTGAGCTCGCCGAGCGCGGTTTGCGTGTAGCTCAAGGTCGCATCAAGAGTGGTAAATCCTCACCCGTTGAAGGTACTCGCGCAGAGGTTCAGCTATCAGAAGTGCGTCTGGAGCTGAGGCGGGCTGAGCGGGATGAGGCCAGTGCCTACCAGCGACTCGCTCAGGTCATGGGCGCGCCTTTGCCTGCATTCGTGTCTGTGGGTGATCCAGGCCGGTCGATGCCAACCGTACCGGATTCGTCACTGCTGCTTAATCGCATAGGTGAAACCGCGGAGCTACGATTGGCAAAACTGCAAATAGATCAGCGGGAAGCCTCCCTTGGCCTGGAGAAGGCTCAGCGAATTCCCGACCTCACCGTGAGTATCGGGAGCCAATACGACGAGCGCGAGCGCGAGCGGGTGAATGTTGTGGGGCTGTCTATGCCCATCCCATTGTTTAACCGTAACCAGGGCAACGTACTAGCCGCTGCCCGCCGTACCGATCAAGCCCGCGACCTTCGTAACGCCAGTGAGTTACGCCTGCGCACAGAAATCCAGACCACCCTGGATCAGTGGATGACGGCTAACACTGAAGTCGCGTCGTTCAATCAAACCATCCTGCCTGCCGCGCAAAGTGCCGTCGACACCGCTACCCGAGGTTTCGAAATGGGCAAGTTTAACTTCCTCGACGTACTCGATGCTCAGCGCACCTTGATTAGCGCCCGCACGCAATACATCCAGGCTATCGCCGAGGCGACAGACGCCTGGGTGCGCATCGAGCGAATTTTCGGAGATGTCGCCCTTCTCACTCGTACTCCGTGAATTTCATATAACGCTTTTTTTACCGCTGCTCAGCATCGCAATACCACGGTAATCCGTGACTGCCGACTGGGCTGCGCAGGGAGTTTCCATGGATAAAAAACTAATTCTCGTCACTGCACTGACCTTGACGGTGGGTATAGGCATCGGCTCGTTGTGGATGGGCAGCCCATCGGTGCCCTCAGCCGAAGCTCAGGCTCAGGCTCAGGAGGGCAAAGGCCATGACGATCACGGCGATGAAACTACTGGCAAGAAATCGGCCGAGGGCGAACACGCCGAAGGCGAAGCGGAAGAAGGTCACTTGACTCTGAGCGAAGAGCAGATCAGCTCAGCCGGCATCCAGTTGGTCGAAGCCAAGGCGCAGAGTATTAGCCTTTCATTGCCCTTTCCTGGAGAAATCCGTTTTGATGAAGACCGCACTGCGCATGTGGTGCCCCGCGTACCCGGTGTCGTCGAGTCGGTCCATGTCAATCTTGGTCAACCGGTGAAAAAAGGCCAGTTGCTGGCCGTGATCGCCAGCCAACAAATTTCTGATCAGCGTAGTGAACAAGCCGCGGCGCAACGTCGTCTTGAGTTGGCCCGTACTACCTACGAGCGAGAGCGACAGTTATGGCAGGACAAAATCTCTGCCGAACAGGATTTCCTGCAAGCCCGCCAGGCTTTGCAAGAAGCCGAAATCGCCCTCAGCAATGCTCGACAAAAAATCAGCGTACTCAGTGGCAGCTCGGTCACCAGCGGGGGTAACCGATATGAATTGCGTGCGCCGTTTGACGGGGTTGTCGTTGAGAAACACTTGGGCCTCGGTGAGGTTGTCAGCGAAACCACTAATGCCTTCACCCTCTCCGACTTGTCGCGTGTGTGGGTGACCTTTGGTGTCTCGCCAAAGGATTTAAACAAGGTACTGGTGGGCAAGTCGGTCACGGTCAGTGCGCCGGAACTGAATGCCGAAGTCACTGGAACCGTGGCCTATGTCGGCAGTTTGTTGGGCGAGCAAACTCGTACAGCCACGGTCCGCGTGACCTTGGCCAATCCACAAGGTGCATGGCGTCCCGGGCTATTCGTGACCGTGCAGGTTGACACTGATACTCGGCAAACAAAGGTCGCAGTACCAGAAGCGGCTATCCAGACGGTCGAGGACAAGCAAACTGTTTTCGTTCGAACGGACGACGGGTTTAAAGCTCAGCCAGTGGAGACAGGTGGCCGTTCGGCGGGTCTGGTCGAGATCACGGAGGGCCTGGAGCCCGGTGTTCAAGTCGCCGCTGCCGGCAGTTTCATTCTGAAATCAGAACTGGGTAAAGCCTCGGCTGAACACGCCCACTGATCCGCCACTTCCACGAGAAGGTTCTCATGTTCGAACGCCTGATCCAATTTGCCATCGAGCAGCGCATCATCGTGCTGCTCGCGGTTCTCCTCATGGCCGGCCTCGGTATAGCCAGCTACCAGAAGCTGCCGATCGACGCCGTTCCCGATATCACCAACGTCCAGGTGCAAATCAACACAGGGGCAGCAGGTTTTTCACCACTGGAAACCGAGCAGCGCATCACGTTCCCCATCGAAACTGCAATGGCTGGTTTGCCGGCTCTAGAACAAACTCGCTCGCTGTCACGCTCGGGTTTGTCGCAAGTCACAGTGATCTTCAAGGAAGGCACTGACCTGTTCTTCGCCCGACAATTGGTCAACGAACGGTTGCAGGTGGCCAAGGAGCAACTGCCCGAGGGTGTGGAAGCCGTCATGGGGCCGATCTCAACCGGTCTGGGTGAAATTTTCCTGTGGACGGTCGAGGCTGAAGAAGGTGCTGTCAAGGAGGACGGCAACCCCTATACGCCGACCGACCTGAGGGTGATCCAAGACTGGATCATAAAACCTCAGCTGCGCAATGTTCCCGGGGTCGCCGAAATCAATACCATTGGCGGGTTCGCCAAGGAGTACCAGATTGCGCCTGATCCAAAACGCTTGGCGGCTTACAAGCTTACGCTGACTGACCTTGTTACAGCGCTGGAGCGCAACAACGCTAACGTCGGTGCCGGTTACATCGAACACAGTGGCGAACAGTTACTGATTCGCGCACCCGGCCAAGTAGCGACCACCGACGATATCGCCAATATCGTCATGGCCAACGTCGACGGTACGCCCATCCGCGTCAAGAACGTCGCAACCGTGGACATCGGCCGTGAATTGCGCACGGGGGCCGCGACCGAAAACGGTCGTGAAGTGGTGCTCGGCACAGTGTTCATGCTGATCGGTGAGAACAGCCGCACCGTGGCCCAGGCCGTTGCCAGCAAGCTTGAGCAAATCAACCGCTCACTGCCAAAAGGGGTGGTGGCAGTCACCGTCTATGACCGTACCAATTTGGTGGACAAGGCGATTGCCACCGTTAAGAAGAACTTGATTGAAGGTGCGATTCTGGTAATCGCGATTCTGTTCCTGTTCCTTGGCAACATTCGCGCCGCTCTGATCACTGCCATGGTGATCCCGCTCGCGATGCTATTCACATTCACTGGCATGTTCACCAACAAGGTCAGCGCCAACCTGATGAGCCTCGGAGCGTTGGACTTTGGCATCATCGTTGATGGCGCGGTGGTCATTGTCGAAAACGCCATCCGTCGTCTGGCCCATGCACAGCAACACCACGGACGCATCCTCACCCGCTCCGAACGCTTTCACGAAGTGTTCGCGGCGGCCAAGGAAGCACGCCGACCGCTGATTTTCGGCCAGTTGATCATCATGGTCGTGTACCTACCGATTTTTGCCCTCACCGGCGTCGAAGGAAAAATGTTTCACCCGATGGCGTTTACTGTGGTGATTGCCTTGCTCGGCGCGATGCTGTTGTCGGTGACCTTTGTCCCGGCGGCGATTGCGATGTTCGTCACCGGTAAGGTCAAGGAAGAAGAGAACATCATCATGCGTGGCGCCCGTCGGGTGTATGCGCCAGCGCTAGAATGGGTCATGGGCCATCGATCAATGGCATTCGCCATAGCACTAGCCGTTATCGCGGTGTGCGGTGTGGTCGCCAGTCGAATGGGCAGCGAGTTTGTGCCGAGCCTCAGTGAAGGGGATTTCGCGTTACAAGCACTGCGTGTACCAGGTACCAGCCTGACGCAATCGGTAGAAATGCAGCAACGTCTGGAAAGACTTGTGTTAGCAAAGGTACCGGAGGTCAAGCGGATGTTTGCTCGTACTGGTACAGCAGAAATTGCCTCAGACCCAATGCCACCAAACATCTCTGACAGCTACGTGATGCTCAAGCCGAAGAATCAATGGCCTGATCCGAATAAATCCAGAGAGGCGTTGGTAGCTGATATCCAAAAAGCTACAGCCGGAATGCCCGGAAGCAACTATGAGCTTTCTCAGCCTATTCAATTGCGTTTTAACGAGCTGATTTCAGGCGTGCGCAGTGATGTGGCGGTCAAGGTCTTCGGTGATGACATGGCGGTGCTTAACAGCACCGCTGCAAAAATTGCCGCGTCCATGCAGAAGATCAATGGTGCCTCCGAGGTCAAAGTCGAGCAAACGTCGGGACTGCCGGTACTGACCATCAACATCGACCGTGACAAAGCCGCCCGTTACGGACTGAACGTTGGCGACGTACAAGACACCATTGCGGTGGCGGTCGGTGGTCGTCAAGCCGGTACGATGTATGAGGGAGACCGCCGATTCGACATGGTGGTGCGTTTATCCGACGCCATGCGTAAGGATCTCGAGGGATTGTCCACACTGCTAATCCCGGTACCGGCGCTGCTTAACACCAATGCCGATCAGATCGGGTTTATTGCTCTTTCAGAGGTGGCTAGCCTCGATCTAGTGTTGGGACCTAACCAGGTCAGTCGTGAAAACGGCAAACGTCTGGTGATCGTCAGCGCCAACGTGCGTGGGCGTGATATCGGCTCATTTGTACAGGAGGCCAGTAGCGCCATTGATAAAGAAGTGCAGATCCCGGCCGGTTACTGGACCAACTGGGGAGGACAGTTCGAGCAGCTCCAATCCGCTGCCAAGCGACTACAGATTGTAGTCCCGGTGGCCCTGCTCTTGGTGTTCGCACTCTTGTTCATGATGTTCAACAACCTCAAGGATGGCCTATTGGTGTTCACCGGTATTCCATTCGCATTGACGGGGGGAGTCATGGCTTTATGGCTCCGAGACATCCCGCTGTCGATCTCGGCAGGTGTTGGTTTCATCGCGTTGTCGGGCGTGGCGGTGCTGAATGGTCTGGTGATGATTGCGTTCATCCGCAATCTTCGGGAGGAAGGACATTCGTTGAGTTCCGCAATCAATGAAGGGGCTCTTACCCGTTTGCGCCCAGTGTTGATGACAGCTCTGGTGGCCTCTCTTGGCTTTATTCCGATGGCACTGGCCACCGGAACGGGGGCAGAGGTCCAGAGACCCCTGGCTACCGTGGTGATCGGGGGCATCCTATCCTCAACTGCGTTGACCCTGCTGATATTGCCTGCGCTTTATCAATGGGCGCACCGCCGAGACGAGGAAGAAGCCGAAGACGAAGACGATAAAATAGAAGCCGTATAATTCTTTAGTTTTAAAAGCCCACTATCGAGATTCGATAGTGGGCTTTTTTATGTGAGCTACATAACGAATCTGTAATCTTGGCGCCACCGTGTTGATAGGTTCGAATTGATACCCTACTAGCGTTAACTATATGAGGTGTCAGTATGAAAATTGCTCAAATCTGCGCTCTTGCGGGTGCTTTAATCCTTTCTTCAGTTGCTTTAGCCGAAGGTGGGGGGGACAGAACCTTCGAAAAAATGATGGCGGCGCGAGATGTGGCAATGGAGGCATATGTTGCTAGAGAAGGGAAGAGCGTTCCCGTGGTTTCAAGTGATGCTAAAGATGAGACAGGTAAAATGTAGTAGTACTGCGTATAAAAAACCGCTTCCGGTTTCCGGCGGCGGTTTTTTTTACGGCTTTATTACACATTCGTAACCTAGCCGCCACGCCATCGCAATGTTCGAATTGATATCCTTGTAACAGTTAATATATGAGGTACTAAATATGAAGTTCATGAGTATTATTACTTTCGCTGGAGCTCTGACGTTATCCTCTCTCGTACTGGCGGAAGGGGGAGGAGACAAAGCCTTTGAAAAGATGATGGTGGCGAATGCTAAAGCCATGGAGCAGTATGCAATTAGCCAGGGGAAAAGCGCCCCTGTGTCGAAAGAATACGAGTACGGGATGAAGGTGGATGTTGTGAAGGTTATCAGTGTGGTGCGGCCTGCAAAAGTCTGCGCAGTGGTGCCCGCCGCAATGACCTATGAAGATTCAAAAGGACAGCTAAATACAATTAGGTACACTGTGGCTGGAGAGTGTCGTAAACGAGGCGGCTAGCAGCTATGCTGCTGTCAGAGGGATTTATAACGCTCGATTAACCTCAATACTTAGAGGTATCGGGCGTTTTTTATATGCTCGTGTTTTAACGGTCATAAAAAAGACGCCCCGAGGGACGTCTTAAAAATTCACCTTTTTCCAAAGGAGCTTCTAAAGGTGAGCTTGGAGCTTTTAACTGAACAGCGATGAGTTTCAGATTTTCACATACTAGCTACTTGTCTATAGGACTCCAACCAGATGCGCTAGCTAGATTCCTATTAACTCCCACTCACTATAAGCAATTCAAGTTAACATGAAGATGATTGAAAAATTACATTTTTGAAATCTTTCTAGCGAAAACGGGATATTCGTGAAGAACGAATTATCCCGTTCAGGTATTACAGAATCGCTAGTGGGTACTCAACGATCACACGGACTTCATCCAAATCAGACTCAAACGCGGTTGCACGGGTGTTCATTTGTCGCAAGCGGAAGGACATATCTTTCAAGGAGCCTGTCTGAACGACGTATTTTACTTCGATGTCGCGCTCCCAACGTTTCTGATCGGTCAACGGGTTTCCATCCGCATCGCGCCGCATGTATGTGGCGTTGGCGTTGGAGTAGTCGGCGTCGGTGCCACGACCATAACGTGTCATAAACGACAAGCCAGGTACACCATACGAGCTCATGTCGAGGTCGTAACGCACCATCCATGAACGTTCTTTTGGCGAGTTGAAGTCGCTGTACTGGATTGAGTTGTCGAGAAAGATGGAATCCGACTGACGCAGATAGTCGAAGTCGTCGTTACCATTATTTCGCTGGTGAGAAAGTGCAAGTGAGTGTGCGCCATACTTCACGCCAACCTTAGCGCTCCAAATATTGTTGTCGAACTCGCCCAGCAGTTTTTTCCCTTCGTCAACGGCCTTGTAGTAATTCACACCGCCGAATACGGAAAGCTCATCAGAGAAGGAGTAGTTCAACCCGGTGCCAGCATAGTATTGATTCCAGGCGTCTTTGAGACGACTGGAGTAAAGACTAACGATAATATTCTTATTCACATTGTAGTCGCCACCAAAATAGCCGACCCAAGGTGAGTTAACTGGGCCTGCATAGAAGGTTGCGAAGTTGTCGCGCATATTGCTGGAGACTGGTTGACTCATAGCATGCAGGCGACCACCCTGAACTGTCAGCCCTTCGATGCTGGTATTGGTAGCGGTCACACCACGGAAACTTTCCGGTAAAAGCCTTGAGTCGCCAGAAGCCACGACAGGGTTGGCGGGAAATACATCACCTACTTTCACCACAGTGTCAAAAGCGCGAACTTTTGCCGCGCCACCGACTTTCGTGTATTCATCTCGAGCTTCGCCGTCGCCATTGACAGGTAGCACATCGAATGAACTACGACCGCCGTTACGACCGTCACCCGTATCAAGCTTCAAACCGATCATCGCGAAAGCGTCGACGCCCACGCCTACAGTGCCTTGGGTAAACCCGGATTCGAACTTACTGATAATCGCATGCGACCAAGCTTCGGAGTAGCCATTGCCCGTGGGGCTTGATTGACCGTTACGATGATCACGATTGAAGTAGAAATTTCGATTGAGCACGGTAAGGCTGCTGTCTTCGATAAACCCCCCAGTCTTTTCCTCCGCAAACACTATAGAAGGCCCAGAACTGACAACCAACGCCAAAGCGGCCATCGAAAATTTCGTATTGTTATCCATTAATCACTCCTTAGGTTCGGCAGAACTAGAAAGCTCTTCGGCTGGAATTATTGTTTACGGGAGCAGTTTCTGCTCCCGTATCGTCGCCGACTTGTATCGTTGCAATTTGAAGATAACGGGGAGATGATTGAAAAATTACAATTCTGTAATGTTCGCCTGTTTTTTCAAAATTAACTTTTGCGGCATGCCCCCAACCGATGGGTGGCTCTACCTTTACTAGGGCTTTTCTCAGGAATTCTCTTAACCAGCAGCACGAATCCACACCTGAAAGTGCGCATGCTCAGGAGCTGAAATCAGTTCTCGATGCATCGTCACAGTGAAGTCGAACCGAGATCGTTTAGATTTTTGGCTCACCTGACCAATCTGACCATCACACAGCTTTATATGATTCAAGCAGTGACCGCGGTCAAGTTGGGATGCGGTAATAGCTGTACCCGGAAGGCGGTGGCCGCTAACCAAAATGGGATAGCAATAGCGGAAATATTCCGGATGTAGTGTTGTGGAGTTCCCCATCCGCTTGTTCAAAAAACCGAGTATTTTTTAATACTGCTGGAGTTGTTGCTTTTGGACTTTATCAGCCAGTCCCTATTACGGCGCATACTGGTCAAGTTACATGCAAACGAATGTCTGCAAGAAAACAACTGGCTGGTCAGTGGTATTGCATAGGGAGCAAGAGCAGTGCAATGAAGCACGCTCTTTAACGACACGATAGTTACTGGATGGGTTTGACCGAGACCACATCGAAATATTTGAATTTCTTTTTTTTAGCTTCTTTTTTAGCCTCTTGTTCCGCGATAAGAGTACTCAGCGTGTTCGCATCATAAATGAACACGCTCACGTCGCCTTCGAAGTCCTTGGTAACGTGCAGTGTCACCCTCAGCTTCAGTGATAGCGGTTTAGAGTTTAGTCGGGACGTTGGACTCGGCTGCGGCTTTGCGAGTACTACGGGGTCGGATTGTTTTGGGGAGCCGAATAGCGCCAAGCGCATATCCTCCTCATTCAGTTCAACGCTCATCTGGGATTTCTCGTCGCTAATGTAAGACGCGGGACCTTCATTACGTAGACTACGTGGCAAGCTCCTGCTGACTGCCAACTGTGATGGCCTCAGGAGTTTCAAATGGTGGGTTTTCATCTCTTAACGTTCATCACTGAGCGATTGAAAACGACGTGGCCGAGGGATAAGCCAGATTTCCTGCAAAGCGCAGCCTTTATGAAAACCGCCGCACGCTCCAGCTCCGTTGAGGATGCTGCGTGCTCAGCTGCCATCTGTTTGTTGCGAGCATAAATTTTTTCCTCGATCAATTGTAGGCAGCGTGGATCATTATTCAACAGTTTGAACTTACTAATCCTATTTCACCTTAAAATTTTCCATAGAAATGAGGCAAAGCCTTTACGGGCTGAGAAAGTTCGGGGCTACGTTGAGCGCGGAAAACACGATCGACAGGATGGTCATCAATAGCCATACGAAACCATCCCAGTATTTTATCGCGGCCAGCAGCAAGGCCCCGACGATTGGCAGCAAGGACAGCCCCTTCAGCAAGCGAAAGGTCCTGGTTAGCGTTCGGCCCTGCTTGTCGACCTGGTCGATGGTGATCCTGAGCAAGCCCTGAAGTTTTGGGGGATAGGTTTTTATCTTGTCCTTAAAATCATCGAAGATGACATTGAAACTGTGTAGCAGGCGCTCTGTTTGCAGCATTTGATTGTGCAGGATCGCAAGCAGAACCACAGAGACCACTGCTAGCCCAAGGACAAGAATAAAACCTTCGAATTTTGAGGTTGTTTTCTCCAGCACGACCAGACCCGCTAACGATATCGGCAGGGCAAGCATCTTGCCCGCGATGTCGCCCAGTACTCCACTAAGCTTAGTGCCATAGTCGATTTCAGCCTGGGCCACCTCGCGCCGGGCCCGCTCAAACGAGAAGCTATAGACGTAGGTTTGCAGATTCGCACGGTACGTGGCGAGGACCTCCCGCCACTCCCGCACGATCACCAAGAACAGATTCGGCTCGCTCTCAAACTTCTCGATGACGCTCGCCACCGCCATCCGAATCATCAATTTTCGTTCGGAGAGGTGCGCCTTGTTTTCGTTTTTTCGATTGAGTATTTCTTCCAACAAACTCAGGTGGTTGAGCTCATAGTCAAGAACCTTGACGTCAACCTGGGTAGGCAACAGAAAAGTTCTCGGAGGCTTAGCCCCATCGGGAGGCAAGGCAAAAAACAGGTTATAACCATCTGGACTGCTGTCTTTGTCGACGCCGATCGCTAGCAGTGCAAGCAGCTCGATCATCCGGCAGACGCGCCTGAGCGCCTTAATCGCCGAAGGTTCGGTGTCATCACTATCCGCCCAACTGAGCTCAACAATGTACACGTTGCTCGGAAATTGGCCCTTGCCCAATGAGCCATTGCGAGCGACAAACTCGCCTAAGTTCGCGTAGAACCGGCCCGACTCGTTCGATGGCAAGCGAAACTCAATATCGAGAGAGTCAGCTTCTTCAGAGCAATGCTCGAACTTGCCATAAGCTGCGGGCAGGTCATCACACATTCGCAACGCACCGATAATGTCGGGCGTTGGCCTCCCCTCATAGCGGATGACCCCATCCTCAATGGTGGGCGCTCCGAGGGTACGGTAGAGAGCTACCACATTGGAAAACATTCTTAGCCAGCCCTAGCCAGCAATTCTTTCTCGATCACACCAACCAGTTCGGCAGTCAGATTGGACAGGGTCAACTTCTTCCGTCCCTCATCATAGTAAACGTCTGCGGCCGGATCCTTACCTAACGCTCCACGCTCGAATTGCAACGACCAGTTAGCAGCGTCCCCCTTGATACGGGTCTTCTCTTTCAGCGATTTCGCATTGACCGTAAAGTCGTCCGGCACCTTATGTTTCTCACTATTCAAATAGTCTTTCAGCCCAACGATTTCATCCACTAAGTCAGCGGGTACGTGTGCGACAGCGACGTGGCAGATGGCGTCCAGGCGTGCGGACTTACCTGCGGCCAACTGCTCCTCCAGATATTTGATCACCGCCTCTTTGGCCTTATAACCAAAGCTTTTTAACGCTTTGTTGTCGCGAAAAAACCGGGCAACGTTATCAATGGCATTTTTGGTAGCGCGTCCGGAGGCCACTCCTTTCGCACAACCCAGTGCAGAAATGAAATAGTCAGATGCCTGACTATCACGGCCGCGGCTGATGAAGCACAGGTAGGTTGAATCCACTTCATCCTCCGCGTCATCCTCATCCTGCTCAGGCGCAGCAGCGGCCGCAGCAGCCATAGCCTTTATGGCCACGAAGCTAGCCAAGTTGATCCTGGCGGCCTGCTGAACCTTGTTGAGATCGACCTCTTGAATTTCCTTCGGCACATAGTTTTCGTCCAGCTGAATACCACCGCGCTCCTTCATGCTGGCGACCAGGAAAAAGTCGGTTGCGCCCGAGGTGTACTGGGCGCAAAGGATGTGTCCACCAGTCGACAAGACTTGATTACCGGCTTGCTCCACCAGTTGGTCCATTGCCAAGTGGGTCAAGTCGATAAATTGCGCTTCATCATCTTGTACTTCTACGAACGCGGTGAAGCGCTCTGGAAACGGCCCCTGACGGTCATCATTGGCAAACTGTCCATAGACCACGCTGTTGCCTTCTTTGCCGATGAGGCCGTGGATGCCATTGACCAGAAAATGCAACGCAGGATTTTCAGTATCGAGCGCCACATCCTTCTTGACCACCTCGGAGATAAAGCTGGTCTTGGCCAGCTTCTTGAAGCTGTGAATAATGGCAGTTTTCAGTGTGATCATAGGTCGAATTCCGTTCCGATAGTATCAATATGGAATCACTGAAAATAACACCTTACCCAACAAACTTCAGGGCTTATCTCGGCACATGACACCGCCTAAGGGCTTCAACACTTAGGCAATGAGTAAGGCCGCAAGAACCCATTAACTGTACATGCATACAGCATAAGAATCTATGCCGTTCATCAACACGAGGGTCGGAGCGTTGAAGCGCGGACAGCACCATCGCGGATTGCCACAGACCATGGTCTCTATCATAGACTCAGTCTGAGGAAGTTTTTCCAGCCTTATCCGTCAGTGCTGGAGCTCAACTGGGGAGTGTGGACCACTATCGCGAACTCTCGCGTTGGATCGCTCGGACCCTTTGTTTGAAGCAGCTCTTCGAAGGAGCCGATCCCAAAGATCACCCATGGTTCTGGGTAATGCCGCAGGAGGCGTTTTGCCTGCTGACGAACAGATTCTGGGAGAGTCTGATCTCTGGACAGCTCACGCAAGAACTCGCCTGTTTGGACGATACTCCGGGTACGCTCGCAGGGCATAGTCATGTGTTGCCACTCCGCTAGAATTTGCGCTTAACCTTAGAAAACCAACCGCCATCGCCGAGGATTCTGGGGGTGTGAACCATTCGTTTGAATTATAGCAAGCACGCCGCTCGGCTCCTCTGAAGTAGACAGGCTACCCCCTATCAAGCCAAGTTCTAGGGGGCGATTGCTGATACGTGGCCAACACTAAGTCTTGGTAAGCACCGGAAAAATATAGGGATGGCTGAGGCGGACGAAACCTAAAACGCTGAACGTCGATGACTGCCACATTGCGCACCAGTGACTTTCAGTACAGGCTCTGCGCGACGTCCAGGTCTGTTCGTACCCTTCGACCGGGTCCCATCAACACATAAACGGTGTTTTTTGTCTCGAACAGGCAATCATGGGTGAACGAAACCCCCAATGAAGTTCTTACCCAGTGACCGCGAGGGAAACGTCCTTTGCTATCGTGGATAACACATAAAGCGTTGACCAAAGTAGGAGTGACTCCTCTTCTAGCAACGGCGTTTAACTGACGGGGGGAGACCGCTATATCAACCACTGTCCAGTCAGCGACTAGACAATAGGCGCGTCCAGGGAAGTAAAATCCGACCAGTGCCAAGGCGTCTGAATGAGCTAGCTCACATCCAGGTAGTTTTTCGCCACCGGAAAGCAGTTCGGCTAGGCCCTCAAGATTCATTCGTCCCTCCGACCCACTTCAAAAATCGAGTCGAACTATCAATCACACCAGTCAGCATAGCTGCCCGTAAAACGTAAGCGTCCGCCGAAGTCACCTTGCGTGACTCAGGCGGGCATCCACCGATGCGGCAGCAGTTGAAAATACGCGGACACCATCGCCCTTAATGCTGGAGTTCGGAAGGTGTGTTGGCTGGACGCTTACCCTACAACACATGGCAGTAAATGCGCGAATAGGCGTTTCGTGGTACGCAACTTCAGATCATATGGTTCTGAGGCTTGCGCCTAAACGGCGCGATTAGCTGCGCACGATAGCCTGTTGGAAAGTCTCGCTCTTTTAGCCCTACCTGCGCATCACCGAGCTTGTTTGCTGCGTCATAGAAGGTTCCAAATAGGTGATCCCAAATAAGTAAAAACTCTCCGAAGTTGACCTGGGCATCTTCGAACTCTCGCTTATGGTGCCAGCGATGTGTCTCGGCGACTCCAATCACGTTGCGTAACCAGCCCAACGAGTAGTCCAGGTTCGAATGCTGGAAGGCTAAATGAACGGTCAAGATGCTGAACCAAGTCGCGATAACGGCCGACGGCGCACCTGAGGCGAGCAGAACCACCAGCCCCGGTCCGGCCATTAGCGCCGCATGCAGCGGATGTCTGCGCTCCCCATTCATCCAATAAAGGCGATCAGCGCTGTGATGAATCATGTGCATACGCCACAGCCAATGCACCCGATGGCTGATGCGATGCATGACATACAGGCTTAAATCGAGGACGGTTGCGACCAGAACCAGCTGTAACCAGAGGGGACTCTCGCTGGGAAAAAGGCGAACTGATGCCGGCACCGCATCGCCAAGCTTGGCGAGGACTTCAGCAGTGAACTGAATGACAGAAAGGTTGACCAGCATATGCAATAAATCGGTCGAGGTGTCTTGATGATCTTCGAGCCAGGATTGACGAAAGGGTTGGAATTGCTCCAGCGCGGCGATCGTGAACAAGCTCACAATAGCGATCAGGAGTGTTGTGGGCCATGGCGGAATCCCGGTGTAAAGCGCCCAAACCATGAACGCAGCGGTGCCACCAAATATGAGCGGATAGCTCATCCAACGTATGACGTATCGGAAAATAATGATCATCGCTCACCTCCTTTTAGGAAGCGAAGACGATAAGTCACAGGCTGGCGTTTGGATTGAACGAAAGAGCTACAATCGAATGATGAATATCCTCGCTTGACCTTATAGCGGCTAGAAGGTTTGTAATCGACAGGATCAAGTGTATTTAGAGGAGCGGCCCCATGAGTTCGTGTGACAAATCCTGTGGCTGTGGCCCGGCTTCAGCAGGCCCAGAAGCAGCAGCTAAGCCATTAAATGAAGGGACATGGATCAGCAAATTTTCAGTACCAAAAATGGACTGTCCTTCCGAAGAACGGATGATCAGACTCGCGCTGAATGGCTTGCAGGAAATAGCTTCACTTTCTTTTGACCTATCCGGTAGACAGGTGAGTGTTTTTCACGAAGGGGCCGTAGAGCAGATCGCTACCAAGTTGGAGTCACTTGGCTTGGGGGCAAGGCTATTAGATACGCAGCCCATCAGCCCAGAGTCCGTATCAGCCAACAGTGCCAATGAAGAGCAAAACGCTTCAAAGGAAGCCAGCACATTAAAAATATTGCTCGGCATCAATGGTGCAATGTTTCTCGCCGAAATGAGTGCTGGCCTGATTGCCCAATCGACGGGGCTGATTGCCGACTCGCTGGACATGTTTGCTGATGCGGCCGTTTACGGGCTGGCCCTCTTTGCGGTCGGCCGCAGCGCGGGAATGCAAGTACGTGCAGCACACCTGGCAGGTATGTTTCAGATCATTCTAGCTTTGGGTGTGCTTTTGGAAGTTGCTCGACGCTTTCTCTATGGCAGTGAACCTGAATCGATGCTGATGATGGGGATAGGCGCCGTCGCGCTGGTGGCAAACGTCACTTGCCTGTGGCTGATCTACAGCCACCGCGAAGGAGGAGCACACATGAAAGCGAGTTGGATTTTCTCAGCCAACGATGTGATTGCGAACGTTGGCGTAATCGCTGCAGGAGCATTGGTCGCTTGGACAGGGTCTCCGTACCCAGACTTGGTGATTGGTACGGTCGTTGGCCTGATCGTTTTGAACGGCGCACGTCGAATCCTGGCTCTAAAAGCTTAACTATTCCAATCGGCGAGCGGCCTGTAGCTAAGGCCGCAAGCCTCTAACCTAGTCGCTTAATGCAAGCTCACTTCGGCGAGCGCCGATGAGGGATCTATACCCAACAGCGAGCGAAAGGTTCTGGAAAAGTGGGCTGAGTCGGAGAAGCCTGACGCGTGCGCAGCGGTGGTTATAGGTTCTCCGGATGCCAGATGTCGAACAGCTTGGGTCAGTCGTAGCCATTTAGCATAGCTACGCAGCGGCAAACCGGTTTGTTCCACGAACCAATGCGAGAATCGAGTTGGGGACAGGTGTACCAGTGCTGCCAACTCTTCACGTCGTACCATGCCCTGGTAAATGGCCGTGCTGACTATTGCCAGGCGAGGATCGGCGACTGGAGGTGCATCGGTTATCTGTAGGGCTTTTCGCACTGCGGACCGAGTGTCTCCCGCGCCTGCCTTCAAGGAGTCAGCAATTAGTGCGGCGTCAGCCGGGGCGATATTGATCGGAATCGGCGTCATGGTCTTCGGCAAAACCTGGCCCTCTTCTGCCAAGACGTCCAAGTAGATTGAAACGATGAGGGCTCCGCTGATTCGATGCCGAACACCGGCTGGAATAAACACTGCAAACTCGGTGTGCTGACGCGGCAGGCATTCCACTGTTACAGGCACGTCGATACCTATAGCTATTTGGTGAGCCTGATGCTGATGCCAATCTTGATGACCAGCATGCCCAGCAAAAACCGCTAACCCAGGCGTTAGCCATGCGCGACCAGACCACCTTAGGACACGTACTGGAAGGTGGCGCTCCATCGTCAACGTTTGCTTGGCGACGCGGGGCTAATCACGCTTATGACCAATAAAAACGATGCGCCGTTGACAATACATATATCTGCGAGATTAAACGCGGGCCAGTGCCAGCCTTGATAGTGAAAATCCAGATAGTCCACGACAAAGCCTCGCAAAGAACGGTCGATAAGATTGCCAACAGCCCCACCCAAAACGAGACAATAGCCCAAGGCTTCGCTCCAGTGACGTTCCCGTTGAAGGATCGCGACGAGCGTCAATGCTACGGCTAGCGCAACAACAACGAAAAGGTAACGCTGCCAGCCTCCAGCGTCAGCCAAGAAGCTGAACGCGGCGCCGGTATTGCGTGCATGCACTATGTTGAAAAATGAGCCTACGGCGACCGATGAGCCCAGCTCATAAAGGTGCTCGACGCCAAGCTTTAGACTTTGATCGATCAACGCCAGGACCGCTGCAATTCCCCACCACAAAGTAGGCGGCTGTACACGAGCTGTCATTGGGAAACCGTTCATTGGCTATTCCGTAGTAACCGTTCCAGTACATCTGAAACTGGTATTTTTTGAAAAGCACTGACTCTTGCTCGTGCGGTATCACCCACTGGGATCCAGGTCTTGGAACAGCAAAGCAGGCATCGTGTCCGTATCATTTGCGCAGCAAGCGCAGGCCATTCAGTACTACCAACAGGCTTACCCCCATATCCGCGAATACCGCCATCCACATCGTAGCGTGACCAGTGAGCGTAACGGCTAGGAAGATGGCTTTAACGCCCAGCGCGAGCGCAATGTTTTGCGTAAGTACTGCTCCGGTCTGGCGGGAGAGACGAATGAAGGCAGGAATCTTGCGCAAATCATCATCCATGATTGCTACGTCAGCAGTCTCGATCGCCGTATCGGTGCCAGCTGCCCCCATCGCGAAGCCCACATCAGCCCGAGCAAGCGCAGGGGCATCGTTTATTCCGTCACCGACCATGCCGACGGTGCCTTTATGATCGATCAAGGCTTCGATGGCTTTGAGCTTATCGATCGGTAGGAGATTGCCCTTGGCCTCGTCAATGTTTACCTGCGCGGCAATTGCCAGCGCGGTATGTGGGTTGTCCCCTGTCAACATCACAGTCTTCACACCTAACGCGTGAAGCTCCTCGATTGCGGCTCGGCTGGTGGCTTTTACCGTATCGGCGACTGCAAACAACGCCAGCGCCCGTTTGTCATCGGACAGAATGACTACAGTTTTCCCTTGCCGCTCAAGGTGGCCCAGGGCGGCTTCGGTATTAGGTGAGCAGAACCCCAACTCCTCCAACAAACGATGGTTACCCAACTGGTAGCGCTTACCCTCGATCTCGCCGCGGACCCCTCGGCCCAGCAGCGCTTCGAAGTTATCCACTTCCAGCAACCGCAGCGATTGCTGGGCCGTTTGTTTGGCAATAGCCCGCGAAACCGGATGATCCGAACGTTGGGCAAGGCTCGCGGCGGCAATGCGATAATCTCTAGATAATCCATCAGCTAGAGGCAGGAAATCGGTCTGTACGGGCTTGCCATGGGTAATGGTCCCAGTTTTATCCAAGGCCAGATGGGTGATCTTGCGACCGCTTTCCAGGTACGCCCCGCCCTTGATTAAAATGCCTTTTCGCGCCGCTGCCGCGAGGCCGCTTACAATGGTCACCGGGGTCGAAATCACCAGTGCGCAAGGGCAAGCGACTACCAGAAGCACCAGCGCCCGATAAATCCAGTCAGCCCATAATCCGGCCATAAACAGGGGCGGGAATATCGCAACGGCAAGGGCGAAGAAAAACACCGATGGCGTATAAACCTTGGCGAACTTATCGACGACCCGCTGGATCGGGGCGCGTGAACCTTGGGCTTCCTCCACAGCATGAATAATCCGGGCCAGTGTCGTATTGCTGGCCTCAGCCGTCACGCGGTACTCGAAGGAACCGGACTCATTGATCGAGCCGGCATAAACAGGGTCACCGACAGCTTTCTCGATGGGCAAGCTTTCCCCGGTGATAGGGGCTTGGTTTACGGTAGAGTTGCCGGAGATCACGTTGCCATCCAGACCAATGCGCTCGCCGGGGCGAACTCGAACCAAGGAGCTGATCTGGACGGTTTTGACATCTACGTCCAGCCAACTGCCGTCTGCCTGGCGCACCGTTGCATGATTTGGGGTCAAGTCCATCAGTCCTTTGATCGCATTGCGTGCACGATCCAACGACTTGGCCTCAACCAATTCGGCAACAGTAAATAAAAACATGACCATCGCCGCTTCTGGCCACTGCCCAATCAGGACCGCTCCCGTCACCGCAATGCTCATCAACGCGTTTATGTTGAGATTGAAATTTTTGAGAGAGATCCAACCTTTCTTGTAAGTCGCGGGCCCGCAGAGTGCTACCGAGATTAAAGCTACAGCAGCAATCACCCATTCGGGGGCTGCCTGGGTGAAATGCAAAATTTCCGCGCCTACCGCAGCAATACCAGACAGCGCTAACGGCCACCAGGTGCTTTTGCGCAGTGATTCAGCTTCAAACTGGCTTTGCTGCTTATCCGCGCCTGGTACGTCGACCGCGCCATTCAACGGTTCCGCCTGCATACCAAGCGATGACACGGCCGCTTCGATTCCCAGGGTATGTGGCAATTCGTGCCAGACACCTAGAGTACGGTTCATCATGTTGAATTCCAATTTCTGAATTCCAGGCATCTTTGCAAGCTTGCCCTCAATCATCGCCTGCTCGGTAGGACAGCACATTTGCCCAATCCGGAAACGACTCAAGCGAGCCGTGTCGTTGACAACGGCTGATGACACTTTGGATGCGCACGCGCTTGGGCCATCCGTTCCAGATGCAGAGCAACATGCATCGGTAACAACCGAGGTGGTGGGCTCGTTCGGTTCGGTAGGTGGATATTGAGAAGATGTCGGAGATGAAGTGGAGCAGCTTGTCTTTCCGCCGTTGCCTCCAGCAGAGCAGCCATCCGCACTTTTGGTTGTTGAAAGCGCAGGATTCACGTCCGAGGTCTTAGAAGAACAGCAACTGGTAGTTCGATCTCGATCGGTTTCGTCTTCACCCGATGTTGCGGAAGTCGCACAGCAGCTCCCGGATGCGACAGGGTCAAAAACGTCCACGCCCGCTGGCTTTTTTGGTGCTTGCTCGTCACCGCAACAGTTTTTCATGAGAACGCTCTCCGCTTTTCATGGCGAGAGTGAACACCTTATAGCCACTATAAGGTCAAGAGATTCTTCGATGCCTTAAGGCATCCACCAGCGACCATTCATGTTCAACGTGATCACAGTGAGTAAGTGGCCGGTAGTAGATAGGAAATGCTGCTTCCCCTCGCGCCTACGGTGTTGGCATCAACGGCGTCCTATTTCGTGACGCTAATATCAGGCGGCATCCCGTCCTCACAGCAAAGCACACAGGGCACTTGCCCTATGCGGCGGCCGACGAGCAGCACAGAAGCTCTGCTACGAAGGTAAGCAGCCATGTGCAGAGCAAAGCGTCCAAACTCGAGTTGAAGAGATCGGCGGGGAGGGTTTTCATCGATCAGAGGCCTGGCGATCGGTAGAACGGTGAGCAAGGATTTGCTTGTTGCCTGACGCGAGTAGAATGAGGATTCCAGCAACTATAGGGTCAAGAGAAATGAATGCGCCCACGTACACGATCGGTGCCTTGGCGAAGCTGACCGATACCAAAGCCGTAACCATCCGCTATTACGAGCAGTCAGGGCTGCTGCCTTCTGCTGGAAGATCACCGTCGGGTTATCGCTTTTACACAGATGAAGAGCGCAACCGGCTGCTGTTTATCCGTCGCAGCCGCGCGCTTGGGTTCAGCGTCGATGACATTCGCGATCTACTCGGCCTGGCTGACCGACGCGACGCTTCCTGCGCCGCTGTGGATGCGAAAGTGCAAGGGCAACTCCAACAAGTTCGAATCCGTATTCAGGACTTACGAGGTTTAGAAGCCGAACTGACACGACTGAGTGTTTGCTGCCACGGTGGTGTTATAGAGCAATGTCGCATCATT
Organism: Pseudomonas sp. 300; assembly: GCF_055803035.1. Lineage (NCBI taxonomy): Bacteria > Pseudomonadati > Pseudomonadota > Gammaproteobacteria > Pseudomonadales > Pseudomonadaceae > Pseudomonas > Pseudomonas sp. 300. The sequence continues at coordinate 712,114 of NZ_JAVLRV010000003.1, forward strand.
GAATCATTGTCGAATCGTAGTTAACGCGGCAAAAGACTCCATGTGCGTAGAGATTGTACGAGGTGAGAATCGTCATTGTGCAATAAAGTCCGCTATCTTGGTTTATTTCAGGATGCGTGCCTTAGGATTGTCCTGTGGTTCGCAAATTTGCCATCCCATTAAAACCGCATGCGGCGACATGTGGGAAAATCGATGGTAATAGCTCTAAGTTAACCGTGCTCAGTTATCATTATTGAACCACCGACACCTCCGTGCTTATTAAATTTCTGACGCAAAGTGCTTAACCGTGCGACAGGGTAAATTCATTGCCGCTTTGAAATGTGCAGCTTACCGCCTGTTTTGCACCCTTGCTCGGCTTACGGGGTTCACCGAGTTCGGGGGACTTCATGTCACGGCGGCAGCGTTGGCCCATGTTGTCATCCGCCATCCAAGGGTTTCATTGGACATGGCTCTCCGGCGCTTGAACACCCGCCATCCCGCTGAGGGGAAGCGCCAGGCTAATCAGGAAAATCAGGCAAAGCCGTAGACAGCGTGTCATGGGCTGAAGTGTAGCCAGTAGAAATGGTGCTAACAATCACGCTCCAGGCTTCTGGGTTAGCTGCCAGAAACCTCTATTGCGCGCTCATTTCCATTTCAGGACTTAGCGTGCCTAACCATGCGACAAGACAGATGATGAGGATTGCCATCAGGAATTCGAATTTCATGCTGCGGCGCAAGGCATTGACCGCTACAGAGTATTGACCATTGCGAACCGAGCGCTCCAATAGCGGGCTTAAGTGAAAGCGGTTCAGCGTCGCTAAAACGATCATCCCGGCAAAGAGCAGGATCTTCAAAAACAGCAACTGGCCATAGGTACTGAGCATGACCTCATCAAGGTTGGGACCGACGATGAAAAGGTAATTTACTACTCCCGTAACGCTTATGATCGCAACAATCACACCGCCGGCCGACTCAAAGCCAGTCAGCACGCGGGCAAGAATACGTGCTTCCTCCTCACCCTTCAGCGATTTCAACCGTAGCAGTAGAGCGAAGGCCGCTAGAGCACCCAACCAGCCACCTGCCGCTAATAAATGGAAAATGTCGCTGAGAAAATGCCAGTAGCGGCGGCTGCCTTCGTCCATGGCACCATGCCCCGTCCAGGCTAGCGTGGCCAACGCGATTGCTCCACAGACGGTGACGATCCAGAGGCTGGGTGTCGGATATCGTTTATTCAACGCGACGCCCAGAATTGCCCCCACCAAGGCGGCTATCCGAACCATCCAGGTCAGCCCAACGTCGGTGCCCATGATGACCATTTCAAAAATGTGGTGATGTAGCTCCATAAGCTCCGATACACCGCTCATTGCTTTTGCAAGCAACAACATCGCAGCAAGGGACAGAACTACACCTGCAACAGAAGTACCGTAGAGAAGCGACTCAAAGTTCAAGACCGTGCCCGATACCCTTTCCTTTCCCCTGAGGCTGTACAAGCCAAATATGGCCAGTCCAAATAACAACATCAGGTCAAAATAGAGAGCAAAGCGAACCACGATATTTAATGAGTCGCTCATGGATTATTTCACTTTGAATGAAAAGTTGCCGGTGATCGGGTGGGTGTCCGAAGACACTGCACGCCATTCAACTTTGTAGGTGCCGGTGGTCAGCGGTGCAGCCGGCGTAATCACCATGGTTTTCGGATCACCACCAGCAGCGACGGCGGCCTTTACACCCATGGGTGAGTTAGGCATGCCTGGCATGTCGGTCATGATCAGCTTTGCACCGGAGAACTGAGTGGTGAGATTCTCAGAAAAATGCAGTTCGATTTTCGACGGAGCCGCCGCATCCGAGCCTTCTGCCGGAGTGGAAGAAAGTAGTTTTGGATGTGCCTGGGCCACTGCACTCAGAAGCAAACCAGCAGTGATTGCAACAGCCACGGACGTAGTTTTAAGGAATGACATGCAAGACTCCTCACAGCAAGCGCTGTTGATTCGAGGTTTTTTGGGAGGAACTAGTTTTTAATTTCTTTAAAAACCACTGTTGATTAACTTGGAGCCCCCGTCCTCTTCGCCAGGTTGAACAGGAGAAACTCGCTAGCCCTAACGTCACAGTGCGAGAACACGATGCCACACGATCACAAACTGTTCGATTACATTTCAGTCAGCTTGATCCGATGTTTGGCATCTAATCGTTGAGCGTAGCAAGACCTGGAAAAGACACGGCGTACCGCAGGACAGGGGAGCTCAATCACTTTGAAAAATCCGCAGAGGCGTAGCAAACGCAGAACGCCAAGACGTCGTTGGTCCCAATGTTTTGTCGCTCAGCTAACCGTGGAATCGACGGCCGGAAACTCAAGATGAAAAGCCGTTTTCCCGTCGCCTGACGTACACCAGATCTTGCCATTGTGCGCTTCGACAATTGATCGGGTAATTGACAGACCTAGCCCTGCGTTGCTCGGACTTCCTTCTCGCCGCGCTGGGTCCACGCGATAAAAACGATCAAACAGCTTTTCAAGGTGTTCGGGGGCAATGGGCTCACCATAGTTTTCCACGACAACCGTTACCGACGCATCCTTGTGCTGAATATCGACACTGATTGACGTCCCTTCATAGGTGTAGCGCAGCGCATTTGAGAGCAGATTGGAAATCGCTCGGTGGAGCATAAGAACATCACCTCGCACGCTCCCCCGTCCTGAAACCTTGAGCTCGATCCCTCGTTCATCAGCCAACAGGCGGTAGTACTCAAGCAATTTTTCCACGACAGCCACCAGGTCTATTGGCTTGCTCTCGTGCGTAATTAGACCATTGTCAGATTTCGCCAGAAAAAGCATGTCATCAATCATCCGGCTCATGCGCTTCAAGTCATCAAGATTGGAGTACAAATTGTCTTCGTAGTCCTCGATGTTTCTTTTTCTCGAAAGCACCACTTCAGTGTGGGTCATCAAGTTGCTCACGGGGGTCCGTAGTTCGTGGGCAATGTCTGCCGAAAAGTTGGATAACCGGACAAATGCATCGTCGAGCCTGGATAACATGGCGTTGAACGACAACACCATCTGTTGAAGCTCTTTCGGAACGGGTGCCAGGGGAATACGCTCCTTGAGTGATTTTGCTGACATGGAGGCAGCAACCCATGTGACCTGGCGGATAGGCCGCATGCCACTGCTAGCTACCATCCAGCCGAGTGCAGCACTGACCAATGCGCTGATCACCAACCCTATCCAAAACCATCGTTCGAGCGTCTCGAAAAAGGACATATGCTGCGTAACGTCAAAAATCAACATGACAGTTAATGGCCTTTCTTGTCCCGTCACTACGGATTGCGCAGTCACACCACGGAACATCTGCTCTTGCTCCCGCCATTCCCAGACGGTTGTGTTTGTGGTTGTTCGAAACGCCTTCGGAACGTCGACCGGGCCGGGATCCGCAAACAGCACCTTGCCGTCGCCATCGATGATAAGCGCAGTCAAATCACGGTGTGCGCCCAGCAGCGCTTCTAACTCCGGTTTAGCCTCGCTGAATTGATCGATGTTGCTCAGCCCGGACAAGATCCGCTGGGTCGAGTGGAGTTTTTCGTACAATGCCTGCTGATCCAGCATCTTGAAATGATGCCGGCTGAGGTTATTGAAACTGAGTCCGGCGACCGTGAGCACGGCCGTTACCGCGAGCATAAACATCAGACTCATACGAGTCGTCAGGGACATCCGGTTCATCACGACTCCGAATCTGGTGCATCGAGCATGTAACCCATTCCCCTTGAGGTATGAATCAACTTGACCTCAAAATCGTCGTCTATCTTGGCCCTGAGCCGTCTCACTGCAACCTCGATAACGTTGGTATCGCTGTCGAAGTTCATATCCCAAACCTGGGAGGCGATAAGAGACTTTGGCAGCACCTCCCCTCGACGACGCAGCAGAAGCTCAAGCAACGCGAACTCTTTGGCCGTAAGGTCTATGCGTTTGCCTCCTCGGATGGCTCGACGCTTGAGCAGGTCCACTTCAAGGTCAGCCAGTTTCATAAAGGTTTGCGAAGGTGCGCTGCTACCGCGACGCAGCAGCGTTCTGACTCGAGCAAGCAATTCAGAAAACGCGAAGGGTTTGATCAGATAGTCATCCGCACCGAGTTCAAGTCCCTTCACTCGGTCTTCAACGCGGTCTCTGGCGGTGAGAAAAAGCACCGGGACGTCTTTCCCGGAAGCGCGCACCTTCTGCAGGACTTCCCAGCCATCCAAACCCGGCATCATGACGTCGAGAATCAGCAGATCATAGGCTTCGCTCAAAGCGTGCTGAAGCGCCTCTTTTCCATTCGTGAAACGGTCGACATTGAACCCGGCCTCGTTGAGCCCTTGCTGCAAATAGATACCTATTTTTGGTTCGTCTTCAGCGACAAGAAGTCTCATGAGGTCGTTCTCAGATAAAGGTTAAGCGGAGTCTGCAACGAAAACTGGCAGCCAACCAGCAACTGACAGAAAAGTAATCTTGGCTTCAGGTAGATGTCAGCGAGTGCTGGCTAGGGTTCAGACATGAGCACTTCATTGGTGCTCGACCGACCTCTGAGCGATGAATCGTATGGAAGTCGGATTCCCTCATGAGGAGCTACCCCGATGAACCACCTGAAAATGCTGTTTTTTGTAAGCTCGATACTGGTCTCGGCTTCTGTGTGGGCTGAAAGCGGCGGAGATCGTGTGATTGAGCGTATGGAAGGTTTGCGCGACAAGGCCGAGGCCACGTTGATGAAAGCTGAACAAGCCCCTGAAGGAGAGCGTCACGTCCACATGGCAGAACACATGAAGATGCTTGGCGACATCATGAGCCAGCTCCACAACGATCACCCAGATGCCTCAATGTCACCCCAACAGCATCTAGCCTGGATGGAGAAGCACGACAAAATTGTTGACGACGTTTTGCGCCAGATGCAGCGCGAGCACAAATTGATGCTTTCAGAAAACCATCAATAAACGCCCCCAGGATAAGTACTTGTCAGCATCTTGTTGCGGCGTCAATTGGACGCCGTATCTATTTAGAAAACTGACAAAGAAGTAATGCCCAAGTCAGTTAGCTGGCAGCTGAGCATCATTAGCATAGCCAATGTTCCCACGTATTCCTGAGGTCACCATGAAAACTACGCTCGCTACCCCGTTCATCGCAGCAATGACCCTTTTTTTCGCTGCTACGGCTATGGCTAATGCTGGGCATGGACAAGACGACATAGGCCAGCCTGGTGTGGCCTCTGACGTTACCCGCACTGTAGAGGTCGAGATGGGCGACATTTTTTTCAAGCCTAAAAGCATCGACGTAAAACCTGGTGAAACAATCCGCTTTGTCCTTCGCAACGAGGGTTCGCTGCTGCATGAGTTCAACATCGGCAAAGCCGCTGCTCATGCAGCACACCAGAAAGAAATGGCAAGCATGTTCAAGAACGGAACATTAAGCCCTACCGGTACCGGGAAGATGAGCGGCATGAGCCACGGCATGGGCGGAATGAAGATGGTCGCAATGGAGCATGACGACCCTAACAGTGTCCTGATTGAGCCTGGCTCAACCCAAGAGCTGATCTGGACCTTCAACGACAGTGCAGGGCTTCAGTTTGCCTGCAACGTGCCGGGGCATTACCAATCGGGAATGGTCGGCGAATTTGATCTGAAATAAACCGGAGTCGGCTGTTTCTGCCGGCCCGACGCAAGAGTTGGCTACGCTAAGTCGCAAGTAACATAGCAACGCTTCTCAGCCGGGGTCCGTGCGGAAACATCACCGCACCACTGTGGAGCCGCAAATCAGCGTTGTACTGAATATGCTCATTTCTAGTAGCACCTTACAAGGGGAATAGACATGCCTACCACCTCTGGCCATCACGACCATAATCACACCCATGCTGCTTCCCGGGATGATGCTGATCTACATGACCCGGTGTGTGGAATGGCAGTCACTTCGTCGAGTAAATTTGCTGAGACTTACCAAGGACAGACGTATCGGTTCTGTAGCCTGAAATGTCAGGAGAAGTTTCGAGCGGACCCTGAGCGCTACAGTGGCCACGTGGTGCGCAACGAGTCAGGCAGCACAACGCCGGAGTCTGCGGTACAAACGGGCACTGAATTTACGTGCCCGATGCATCCTGAAATACGGCAGACCGGCCCCGGTAACTGTCCTAAATGTGGCATGGCACTAGAGCCTGTCATGCCGGCGCTTGATGAAGAAGAAAATCCTGAACTCCGGGATTTCAATCGCCGCTTCTGGTGGTCGCTGCCCTTAACCGTGGTCGTAACCGTGCTCGCGATGGCGGGTCACTCGTTACAACTTCTTCATGGTTCGGCTCAAAACTGGATCGAGTTCGCTCTGGCGACACCCGTGACCTTATGGGCAGGATGGCCTTTTTTTGTAAGGGGACTGGCCTCGGTTAAAAATCGCAGTCCCAACATGTGGACTCTGATTGGGTTGGGCACCGCCGCAGCTTATCTGTACAGCGTCATAGCAACGCTCTTCCCCCAAAGTTTTCCCTCCAATTTCATGCAAGATGGACGTATCGGCGTTTACTTCGAAGCGGCAGCGGTCATCATCTCGCTCACGTTGCTTGGCCAGATCCTTGAGCTCAAAGCCCGATCACAAACTTCCGCCGCCATTAAGTCTCTTCTCGGCCTTTCGCCCAAAACTGCACGCCGGATCAATGCCGATGGCCAGGAGGAAGACATTCCTCTCACACATGTGCACCTGGGAGACCACTTACGGGTCAGACCGGGTGAAAAGGTGCCAGTTGATGGTTCGGTACTTGAGGGTGAAAGTGCGGTGGATGAGTCGATGCTCACTGGCGAGCCAGTCCCGGTAATGAAGAAAGCTGGAGATAGCCTGATCGGCGCCACGCTGAATACGCATGGGAGCCTGGTGATGGAGGCCCAGAAGGTCGGTGCCGAAACCATGCTGTCCCAGATCGTACAGATGGTCGCGAGAGCTCAGCGTTCCAAGGCGCCGATGCAACGAATGGCCGACTCGATTGCCGGCTACTTCGTGATGGGTGTTATCGCGATTGCGATAATGACATTTATCGGTTGGGGGCTTTTCGGCCCTGAGCCCAGTTGGGTGTTTGGTCTAATCAACGCTGTCGCCGTGCTGATCATCGCTTGTCCCTGTGCGTTGGGACTTGCTACGCCTATGTCGATCATGGTGTCGACAGGTAAAGCAGCCAGCATGGGTGTTTTGTTCAGAGATGCCAGTGCAATTGAAAGCCTTTGCAGAATCGACACGCTGATTGTCGACAAGACAGGCACCCTGACAGAGGGACGGCCCGTGTTTCACAGCGTGGAGGCCACTCCCACCTTCAATCCCGACGACGTCCTTCACCTGGCTGCCAGCCTTGATCAGGGCAGTGAGCATCCTTTAGCACATGCGATCGTCGATCACGCCCGAGCCGAGAACATAAAGCTCACCAAGCCCGAATCCTTTGAGTCGGATTCGGGTATCGGCGTCAGTGGCGTTGTCGATGGCAAGAAGCTCCAGCTGGGGAACACAGCGTTGATGGAAGCCGCAGGCGTGAGCACCAACTCCCTACAAGAGCGCGCTGAGGTGTTGCGACTTGACGGCATCAGTATTATCTACCTCGCCGTCGACGGCGCATTGGCAGGTTTGTTGGCCGTATCAGATCCGATCAAGCCAACCTCAAAAGAGGCCGTCACCAAGCTTAAGGCTCACAACGTGAAAATCATCATGGCTACTGGGGACGGGCTTACTACCGCTCGGGCTGTCGCCAGGGAGATGGGGATTGAAGAGGTCCACGGTGAAGTCAAACCCCAAGACAAGGAACGTCTGGTGGCAGACCTACAGCAACACGGGCGAAAAGTGGCCATGGCAGGTGACGGTATCAACGATGCTCCGGCCCTGGCGCGAGCAGATGTGGGGATAGCCATGGGAACGGGGACTGACGTGGCGATGAATAGCGCGCAACTCACGCTGGTCAAAGGTGACCTGATGGGGATCTTACGAGCACGAGCTCTTTCGGTCGCCACAGTTAAAAACATGCGCCAGAATTTGGGCTTTGCTTTTCTCTACAACTCAATGGGTATACCTCTTGCCGCTGGTTTGCTCTATCCATTGACGGGGCACCTCCTGTCGCCAATGATCGCTGCCATAGCCATGAGCGTCAGTTCCGCGTCGGTAGTTTTCAATGCATTGAGGCTGAGGAATACCCGAGTTGACTGACCTTCAAAATTGCAGCGGTTTTAACTCGGGGGGAATGGCGATCCATGTGCTTTCTTCAATCCCTTTAAGCGCGCATTCGCCCTTTGCACAGCGGCCATTTTTTCGGGCCGCTTCATGCGCTTCCACTTTCTGATGTCTTCCTTATTCCGCCCGCAGCTCACACACAGATCACCACTGAGTTGGCAAACCGAGATACAAGGATTCTCGATTTCTTTTGCCATGGTCAGTCCCCCTTAGCTTTATGTAGTTGAGCCACGCGACGTTTCCAGTCGCCTATGTGCGTGCGTTGGCACTCTTGCTCCGAGTCAAAGCGGACATTGCGGTCTGAAACAGGCAGGTCAAGATTGGCCTCTTTCAAGGCGATCGCCGTCAACTCAAAGATGCGGGCCTTCGCGTCAATCTCGGCCCGCTTCCTGTCAGCCAGGGTTTCGAACACCCAGATGACCTTCAGGGTTTCAGCCAACGCACTTAGGTCAGCGGTGTGAGTGAGCCAAATAAACCCCTTTATCTCGTCCTTTGCTGTTTCGCACGCGTCGGTGAGCGTGACGATCAACTGGCGCTCGATCCGAGCCAGTTCACGTTTACCGGGCGGCATCGGTGTGTCCTATAGAGGTTGTGCTGGACAGGCGCTGAGTCATGTCTGCCGGAACTCGACGGTCAGGTGGCTGACTTCGTGAACTGTTTTGAGACGCTCACGAATGCTCTCGGCGTTCACAGTGGCTTCACCTAGAACGCTGACGATCGCCGCGCACGCTTGAGGTCCCACCCTCCAAACGTGCAAGTCTGTAATGGTAGCGCCACCAGGTTTCTCAACGAGTTCGCGGATTTCCTCGGCAACGTGCGCGTCGGTCTGATCGAGCAACACGCCCGCAGTTACCCCCATCAAGGTCCAGGCCCAACGCGCGATAACGATAGCGCCGACGATACCCATGACCGGGTCGAGCCACACCCAACCCAGATATCGACCGGCAAGCAAGGCAGCGATGGCCAGAATCGACGTCAGCGCGTCTGCAACGACGTGGACATAGGCGGACCTCAAGTTGTTGTCGTTTCCGTTGTGGGCATGAGGGTGATCGTGGTCGTGCCCATGTCCATGTCCATGCCCATGCCCATGCCCATGACCCAGCAGCAGGGCACTGACAATGTTGACGAGCAAACCGACAACGGCGATGAGGGTCGCGGTGCCAAACTGAACCGGTGTTGGCTGCAACAAACGCATGAACGATTCAACGCCAATGCCCAACGAAATCATGCCAAGAATCAGCGCCGAGGCGAACCCGCCCAAGTCTCCAACCTTTCCTGTACCGAAACTGTAGCGCTGGCTGGTAGCGTGGCGTTTTGCGTATCCGTAAGCGGCCGCCGCGATGCCCAATGCGCCGGCATGGGTTGCCATGTGGAAGCCATCGGCCAGTAACGCCATCGAACCCGTGATATAGCCGGCGGTGATCTCCCCGATCATCATTACCACCGTGAGTGCTACAACCCAAAGCGTACGCTTGGCATTCTCATCGTGCGCTGAGCCTAGAAACACGTGGTCGTGTGTGTAATCGATGTCGGTCCTGCTCATACGTGTTTACCTGGATGCATTCACTTGGAGTACCGGCGGATAGCTTCAAGAAGCTCTTCGACGCCCTTGTTACGCTCTTCTTCGCTGAGCGCGGGGTTCGCGACATGTGCTCGTGCGTGATCCTCGATGATCTCCTCCATCAGCCCGTTGATGGCACCCCGAGTGGCCGCAACAAGATGTAGTGTCTTGGCGCAGTCGAAGTCCGATTCCAATGCTCGTTCAACAGCTTGAATTTGCCCGGCAATACGTTTTACACGTTTAAGAAGATCGTCTTTGTGTGATGCGATATGACCCACGCTATACCCCCCCTACCTATATAGGGTCGCATGATAGGCCTCCCCCCTATACCTATGCAAGGTTCGCGGGAGGACAGATCAAAGCCGTTGACGAAACGAGAGGCATACAAAATCGTTGGATCAAGCGAGAGAGCCGCAATGTTGCCGTTAGCCGACCTTTACCGACGAGAACAATAGGGCGCACTCCTGGAAACCGTTCAAATGGTAGCGAGCTAATTAGCAGCCGAGTGGTCAAGTCCCGTAAAACTTCTCGAAATCTGCGCTCACGGCTTTGATTAGATAATCGTTGACCTTGCCATGGTGTCAACGTCGATGCTGTCGCTGCGGGGAAAAGACACCGCTCAGCACGAGGGTAATTCACATGGTCGTCTTAGATGTATCAGGCATTGGTTGCGGCAGCTGCGTCGGCAAAATCACCAGAGCGATCCAGGCACTGGACGACAACGCTACGGTCTCCGTCGATCGATCAACCGGTAAGGTGAGTGTTGAAAGTAGCGAAAACGCTGAACAGCTCCGTAAAGCTGTGGAGGCTGTTGGTTTTCCTTCCAAGATCAGCCATTGAATGGAGACGCCTGCTCCTGAGTAGAGCGTCGTCTGATGGTGAATACCTTTGAATCCGAAAGTACCTGAGCCGCTGTATCGGCCAAAGTTGGCTCGCATGCGCCTATGCTGCTAGTCACCGCGCAGAGCTTTGAGCAAACCCTTGAATGCTCCATTTAGCCGAGTAAAAGCGGCATCGAAACGTATCGCGTTTTCCGTGTATTTCGCGACCTCGACCTGCTGATCGACAGTATTTTGGTCCAAGGCAGGCTGAGCCGGCGTGCTGTAAAGCAAGTCGCGCCCGTATATAGCCACCGCCGATTCTTTCTTAAGAAAATGCTTTGCGTTTGTTGTTTTCAAAGAAAACGCAGTGGTAGCAGGTTCTTTGGTTTGGCTGGCGAGCACAGTAGAAAAATCCAAGTCTTGGGCTTTGAAGTTCGGAGTGTCAGCGTTCGCGATATTGTTACTTAAGATCTCAGCTCTTTGGCCACGATAAACTAACGCTCTTTCTGCGGAGCCTAATGCTTTCTCAAAATTAATACTCACAATTAATCACCCTCGGTGGCATTACTATCTTCTTTGATCATTGAACACCCAGCTGTTGCAGCAGAGCATTCAAGTCTCCTATTAATTTTAATGCAGAGACCTAGAACATCGCCTCCGTGAGAATTAATGGAACCCAAAGCAATGATTACACTTCAATCTTATATTCAATAAAAGTCGCGCAATGCGAAAAGATGGAGACCATACGTATTAAATAGCGTGTACTTCAAGAAAAATATTCCAAACTGACACAACTGTAATATTGGCCTAAGCTTCCTGACAGGGGGTGTCTCTTATAGTCCAACTGAGTCTTTTGCTCACCCCCAAAGAGTCCAATCCATGATGTGATTCAGAGGGGATATTTTCACACATCTGAGGTAGCCCATATGAACACCATCAAAACCTTGTTCGTCGTCGCAGCGCTGACTGTTTCCACTCTGGCCATGGCTGAAGGCGGTGGTGACCGGACTTTCGCACGTATGGAAGTGGCCAGGACGAATTCGATGGAATCGTACCAGGTAGCTCAAACGCAGAGCGCTCAACCGCCTGTCGCTGAAAGCAAAGCCAAAGCGATGGACCATAAAAACTGCTGAACGATCAGGCACGCGGCCAAGCTGACAGAAATGTAATCACGAAGGTGGTTTAGATGTGGCAATTTCTGAGCTCGCTTGCAATGAAAAATTCGTCTTTTTTTCGGTACGCGAAGCTCATCTTGCCAACTCACGGGTTGATTTGAACGGCTCCCTTTTGACTGATTGGAAATAAACGGCATGCATTCCAAAACCTCTAGACGGACATTCGTTAAAGGCCTGGCCGCCGGCGGCATCCTTGGTGGCCTTGGTCTGTGGCGCACTCCTGTATGGGCAGTGACCAGTCCCGGCCTGCCGAGCGTCCTCACCGGCAACGAATTTGATCTGTTTATTGGTGAAACGCCGGTAAACATCACTGGCTCGCCGCGCACAGCCATGACCATCAATGGCTCGTTGCCGGGGCCTTTGCTGCGTTGGCGCGAAGGGGAGACGGTCACTCTGCGCGTGAAGAACCGTCTGGATCAAGACACCTCCATCCACTGGCACGGCATTATTTTGCCTGCCAACATGGATGGCGTACCGGGTTTGAGCTTCCACGGCATCGCGCCCGACGGCATGTACGAATACAAGTTCAAGGTGCATCAAAACGGCACGTACTGGTACCACAGCCATTCTGGGTTGCAAGAGCAGGCAGGTGTTTACGGGCCAATAGTCATCGATTCGAAAGAGCCTGAGCCGTTTCAATACAATCGCGACTATGTGGTGATGCTGACTGACTGGACCGATGAGGATCCTGGGCGCGTCATGGCCAAACTCAAGAAACAATCGGACTACTACAACCACCACAAACGTACCGTGGGCGACTTCATCGACGACGTCAGCAAGCAAGGTTGGTCTGCTGCCGTCGCCGACCGGAAAATGTGGGCCGAAATGAAAATGAACCCAACTGATCTGGCAGACGTCAGCGAGGATACTTACACCTACCTCATGAATGGCCAAGCGCCGAACGGCAACTGGACCGGTATTTTTAAGCCTGGCGAGAAGCTACGCCTGCGCTTTATCAATGGCTCAGCGATGAGCTATTTCGATGTTCGCATTCCTGGTTTGAAAATGACCGTGGTGGCGGCCGACGGCCAATATGTCCAACCAGTCAGTGTCGATGAATTCCGAATCGCCGTGGCAGAAACCTATGATGTGATTGTTGAGCCTGCCACCGAGGAGGCTTACACAATCTTTGCCCAGTCCATGGATAGAACCGGCTATGCGCGGGGGACCTTGGCAGTTCGTGAAGGACTGAAAGCACCGGTACCGGCGATCGATCCGCGTCCGCTGTTGACCATGGATGACATGGGCATGGGCGGTATGGCTGGCATGGACCATGGCAGCATGGCTGGCATGGGCGGCGGCGATATGAAACAGGGTGACATGTCAGGTATGGCTGGCATGGATCACAGCAAGATGCAGGGAATGGACCAAGGTGACATGACCGGGATGACCGGCATGGGCAGTGGTGACATGACCAACATGGCCGGCATGGACCATAGCAAGATGGCAGGTATGGACAAAGGTGACATGTCCAACATGGCCGGCATGGACCACAGCAAGATGGCGGGGATGGACAAAGGCGACATGTCCGACATGGCCGGCATGGACCACAGCCAGATGGCAGGGATGGGCGGTATGGGAGGCGAGATGCAATCTCACCCAGCGTCCGAAACCAACAACCCGTTGGTTGACATGCAGGCCATGAACCCAACGCCAAAACTGAACGATCCAGGTATCGGTTTGCGGAACAACGGTCGACGGGTGCTCACTTACTCAGATCTGAAGAGCACTTTCCAGGACCCTGATGGCCGAGAGCCCAATCGCACCATTGAGCTGCATCTGACCGGTCACATGGAAAAGTTTTCCTGGTCCTTCAACGGCATCAAATTTTCTGATGCTGAGCCCCTTCGTCTCAAGTACGGGGAGCGTCTTCGCATCACCTTGGTAAACGACACCATGATGACGCACCCCATCCACCTTCATGGAATGTGGAGCGACCTTGAAGATGAAAACGGCAAGTTCATGGTACGTAAGCACACAATCGACATGCCACCGGGTACCAAGCGCAGCTATCGAGTAACCGCCGATGCTTTAGGTCGCTGGGCCTATCACTGCCACCTGCTTTTCCATATGGAAATGGGCATGTTCCGTGAAGTACGGGTTGATGAGTAAAGGAGACGATCTGTGAGCACACACCTAAATCGTAAATCGCTGATCGGTTGCCTCTTTGCTTTTGGCCTGATGGGTGGATTCTCCTGCGTAGCATTGGCAGTCGAAGAACGTGGTGATCCTTCACCTGCTACTTCTGCGGATGCGCCGAACAAGACTGCGACCACGTCAAACGAGGCAACGCCGAATCACGCGACGATACCTCATACCAAGATGCGCCATGAGTCGATGGATCATGACCATGAAAACAAGAAGGCGGATTGAGATCATGACCAAGAATTTTTTACGCCCAACGTTGATGGTATTGGCAGTTTCTACGAGTCCTGTCTTCTTTGCCGTGGCTCACGCCGCTGAAGAGATGGATCACTCGAAGATGAACCATGGCTCCATGGGAGCGATGGACCATAGCAACATGGGGGCTATGGACCACAGCAAGATGAAAATGGACGACGGTCAAATGACCGGCATGGAAAGTATGGATGAAGGGACGACGACAACCAGTCGAACCCCTGTCCCCGTACTTACCGATGCTGACCGTGCAGCCGCCTTTCCAGATGTCGCTGGTCATGGTGTCCACGACAAAACAATCAACTCTTTCATGCTGCTGGATAAGTTTGAATACCAGGATGCTGACAACGGTAGTGCGTTGGCTTGGGATGCGAAAGGATGGATCGGCGGTGACATTGATCGACTGTGGTTGCGCTCGGAAGGCGAACGTACCAATGGCGTGACGGAAAGTGCTGAATTATCCGCGCTCTGGGGGCACTCCATCGGACCGTGGTGGGACGTCGTCACCGGTGTACGACAGGATTTCAAACCAGGGTCTCCTCAAACCTGGGCCGCACTCGGCATTCAGGGCATGGCCCTCTACAACTTCGAGGCCGAAGCGACTGCCTACATCGGTGAGAACGGTCAATCGGCTGCTCGACTGGAAGGCGATTACGACATTCTGCTGACGAATCGATTGATCTTGCAGCCGACGGCCGAGGTCAATTTTTATGGGAAGAATGACCCTCAGCGCGGCATCGGGTCCGGATTAGCCAACACCGAAGTGGGGCTCCGATTGCGTTATGAGATTGTCCGCCAATTTGCCCCTTATATCGGGGTGAGTTGGAGCCGTTCCTATGGCAATACGGCAGACTTTGCACGTGAGGAAGGTGAAGATGCCAGCGAGGCACGCTTTGTCGCCGGTATCCGGATGTGGTTCTGAGAACCGGGCATGAAGATTACACTGAAGGCACTGATAGCTGCTGGTCTGGCCACCGTAGCAGCGGCTGCCGGCGTGGTATATTTCGGCGTGATCAATGTCGGGGCGGATGATCCCCACTCTGCCCCTGTCTACGCGCTACTTTCTATTGCTCGGGATCGCTCGATCGAAGTGCGCTCGCGCGACATTCAGGTCCCCGACCTGAGCCAAGAAGCCCTCATCCGTGAAGGTGCTGGCAACTACAACTCGATGTGTGTCGGTTGCCATTTGGCTCCGGGCCTTACAGGCACCGAACTGAGTAACAGCCTTTACCCCGCACCTCCGAACCTTTCAAAACTGGGCGTCGATGGGCACCCAGCCGCAGCTTTTTGGATCATCAAGCACGGCATCAAATCCACCGGCATGCCCGCGTGGGGCAAAAGCATGGCCGATCCGTACATATAGGGGATGGTCGCATTTCTCCAGCAGCTTCCGTCACTTGATACAGAGCAATACAAAGCCCTGATCACGAGTAGCGGTGGCCATCAACACGGTGGTGGCGAAAGCGTGATGCACAACCATGAGGGTCAACATGGAACGACCCAGGGGCAAAGTGGCGCAGGTGCTGCCAACCAAAGGGCGGAAGTCCGCGCTAATGATGACGAGAAAAACACGGCACATGCCCATGGCCCCTCCGCAGCGCCGTCTGCAAAGGAGCCTGCGGACCACGCCGATCATAAGGGTAGGGAAGCTTCAGATGACGCGGCCCCGACTCCAACCGTACAGCCCAAATCACATACACATACTGATGGGAAGGAACATACCCATGCGAAATAATTCTCTTCGTCGCAGACGGGCACTTCGTCTCGCTGCTCTCGTGGCTCTGTTCATCAGTTCAGCCAGTCACGCAGCAGAGCCATTGACGATCGATGTACATCGCGACGCTAATTGCGGATGCTGCAAGAAATGGGTCCAGCACCTTGAAGCCAGCGGCTTTACCGTCGTTGATCACGTGGAAACCAACATGAGCGCGATCAAGCGCGGTCTCGGGATTTCTCCTGAGCTCTCGTCCTGTCACACAGCAACCATCAACGGAAAGTTTGTTGAAGGTCACGTGCCCGCCGAGCAAATCATTGCGATGAGCAAACGTGATGACCTGCTCGGGATTGCCGTTCCAGGCATGCCGGCCGGCTCCCCAGGAATGGAAGTGGACGGGAAACATGACGCGTATAACGTAATCGGCTTGTCAAAGGCAGGCACAGACCACGTCGTTGCTGAATACCCCGAAAACTGATCTTCTAATCTCACTCCTGCATGGTGAAGGTCATGGCCGTGCAGAGGACATAGCTCATTTCGAACGTAAAAAAGGCGCCACTAGGGCGCCTAAACCACCTCCCAAACCAAAGGAAAAACAAGGAGGCGGGATGTATCAGGTGGTCGAGCAATTGTTTACTGCACGTTAGAAACCCTTCGACTGACGGAATGATTTCATAAAATGGATAACTTCAGGCTTTCCTGAAAATTACTTCTACGTCAGCGAGCAGTAAGCTAGTTTCGGACAAAGGAGAATTATGCAGTTCTTAAATAATTTCATTGTCTAGCTTCCATGGGGGCAGTTGTCGGCCATGACCTTATATTCCACGGTGTTAAGCTTGCCCGTAGAGTCTTCATAGGTCATGCGCGAAGGGGCAACCCCACAGGTTTTATTGGCTTGCGTGACACTGACGACCTTGTGGATATCGAGGTTCATACCATATTCATAATGAACAACTTCAGGAGGAGTCTTGCCGTTCCTTGAGGCATATTGCTCCATTGCTTGTTGGTTCTCTTGCATCATTCGACCATACACGCGGTCACCGCCACCTTCAGCCATGGCTAATGAAGATAAGGTCAAAATCGAAGCGGCGCAAAACGCTTTCACTGCTGTCATTGCTTTCATGATTTTCTCCTAAAGCTCAATTTACTGAGTTAAAGAGTAACAAGTGAAAGCTTTCAGAAAGCTGCCGCGAAGGTTACTAATGTGAAAGGTGGACGCTACCCCGCATTTACGCTTTCAAGCCAGATGGGATTTTTGTTAACACCAAAGGTTGGCAGACGCTGACGGAACAAAGATGCCCTCAAAAGCTTATTTGAACCGGTGGTCCCTCCCAATTCCTCGATACGCCGGTAGACCTGAGCAGGGCCTCCGCGTCGACCCCGGTTCTTGCCAGGCTTTCCAGATCCCACTCGAAGAAACTGCAAAAAACCAGGAAAACCTTGCTTGATACCGCTGAGGTCAATCTTACCGTCGAGTAATTCACGGGGAGCTTCATCCTGATGAGTTCAGAGACAGTCCACACCAAAGTTCTTAGACGAAAATGCCATACTGACTCCTGATGAATCTTGATCTGTTGATAAGTAAGAGGGAACCTCTGCTTGCGTAGATCCAGCTCATGAGGTAACGAACCTGGGAGCAGCGATTGCAAATTCCGAATGTTCACTCTCTTCGGATCTTTCGTAACTTTATACAGCTCATCTACGCCCGCTTCGATAAGGGCTGCATAGGCGTCGTCTCTTGAGTCGACGGACTTTTCGACCTTAACTGTAGCTTTTTTAGGGGCATGGAGTTTTGCCATTAACCATGCGTTATCATTTTCTAGAATCCATTGCGTAGGTTTGTACGCCTTCTTCCAGAGGTACTCGATATTGGCATCGGTACGTAGCGCTAAAAGCAACTCGATTTTTTGGCGATATCTAGTTTTTTGACTAAGACGCGATTCTTCGACTTTGGGCGCTCGCGGAGAAACAGCGGCACTCAGCAGAATAGACTCATTCTTCAGAGCCTCTTCAAAGCCATCTGCACTGGAAAACAAATGAAGAGCAATGATCAAATGCCGCGCGAGCGGCATATTTAGCTGACCTTTATCTGATTTGAGCCGGATCCATTGCTCATGCTTTCCGGTGTTGTAGGCTGGATCAATCTGCGCCAAAAGCTCATCGCCGTAAGCGCTTTGGATGCTGTCGAATAGTTTTGCGATACCCGCATTTTTTCCGAAAATGAATCCGCGTTTCTTGCATTGGCGGACGTAGCACGAACTTAATACCGTACTGCCTATCGGAGGGATATTGCGTTGCAGGATATCGTGTGCGAACAGAGCGACTTTCTGTTCCATCTTTGACCCCTTGTGTATTGCTGCGCTGTTTAACGGGCTCCAGCCGCATGCGCATGGCTCAGTCAGATTGGGAAGCAGCTTCAATTTACGGTAGAACGGGCGAGAGCACTCGGGGCAGGCATGGATCAATGCGTCGCCATGACGCCAACAGACGGCAACACCGGGTATCTGGTGAGATCGATGCCAGTAGGCAGAACCCCGCTCAATCAAATCTTCCTGAACGCAGGTAGGACAAAGCTTAGCCTTGCCATGGGTGGACTCTTCTCTGCGGGGCACCCGTACCACCCCGTCATAACCCAGTGGCCCTACGTCGTTCTCTGGCCCCTGCTTAACCCCAAGAAACGGTCGGTAAGCAGGAAAAGTAGTATTGCTTCTGATCAACTCTGCGAGATTGCTCTCCGATTGCCCCGGCAGCCTGTGCGCGAGCCTCTCGATCTGCTTGGGTACGATGCCACCGATGCAAAAGGGTTTCGATGCGAACAAATCGCGATAGGTTTCCGTCGCGGTTCTGTTACCTGACAGATAGTGATATCGGGTGACACGAGAGTAAAGCATTTCATCCGGCATCGAAACGGGGAAAAATAATAGATCAGACATCATTTACCGATTAAAGGTAGGGCTCGAAGAGAATGTGCATCCGGGGGCAGTATATATGCAACCCCTAAAATTCTGCATCCGGTCTGGATTTGAAATGACAAGCCGCTCAACTTTGAATCGTAGTGAATTCATCTAAATCCTGCCGCGCCCGTATTCCTCGAATACAAAACACGTATCGATAAACCCGCGTAGGTCAGCCCATGCCGGTTGCAAAACTATTTCCGTTGATCGCGGGTTAGTACGTTTACATGCTGATCGTGATGATCCAGCGTATGCCGGACCTATTCTGGAGGGGAATTTTTTCATTAACAGAAAAATAATGGGTTTATGGTGAATTGATTTAGAACTTTTTAGATGGAGGGGGAATGCCCAGCTGGATTACAGCATGGGTCGAATGCTCGCGACCCTGTAGAGCGAAGAACGTGATACAGCCTTGCCCTCTGAGAGCAATTGGCGTCTAGCCCATCGCAGACGCCTATCGTGAAAGCCTTCGATTGGTTCACATACTTTTTCGAGCATTGCTGCACACAGAGGAAGCTTGCAAAGCTGCTTTTCGAAGCGAGAAAGAACATGAAGCTCCCGACCTATCCTGGTACGCGAAATGCGGACAGGCTTACCCGCAAGAGCATAAAGCGCGTCGGCACACTGACGGACTTCGCCGGCCAGTCTCGCATCGAGGGCAGCGAACATTTCGGTGCTATTTAGACGAGGCGTACGATGGGGGCTTGGGTTTGCAGTTGACTCCGAAAGCCACTGCTTATCGTGGCGATACAGCCACGCATACCCCCTGCATGCATGTGCTTTGTAAAATCGATAATCAGCCTCGAAAGCCGCGCGTCTTGCGCATAGCTCAGTGTGAAATCGTGCCTCCCTCCAAGCATCTTGCCCGCCGGGTACATTTCTGATGTGACGATAGACATACGCTGATGAAACGCCTAGAACGGCAGCGATCTTTTTGGCATCAGCTCCTTCAAGAGCATGTTGCCACACAGCGGCTGACGAACAGTCCAGGCCTTCACCAGGCATCACCGGAGAAAGGCGCGCGTGAAGCCGAATGTGAGCTTTCGGATCACATGCCACCGCCTCTTTCACTGGGCATTGACCATGAAGCAAGCTCACCATTTCAACGCCCAGAGCACCGGCCAATAAAATGTATTTGAGCGGATGGTGAGAGGTTATAGGCGTACGAAGCAGCTTCGTGACCCATGAGGCGGGTGTACCTGCACGAACATCTCCGAGTATAGAAAACTCCCATTCTCGCGGGAGTGCAGCAAAAAAATCGGCCATGTGCTGCGCCAGCATGTGCAGGTGCAAGCGATGGTTATCAGAAGCAAGGTTGAGCTGCGTTGCCCTGTGTAAAAGCGTGAAGCGCACCGCCTCCGCCGACAAAGCAGTGACGTCAGACTCGAGGACCTGAAGTGAGCGCAACGCTATTTCGTGAAGCGGTGGCATGCACCGCAACGGGGTGTCGAGAAGTACTGTGTGTGCTTGCACATTCTCATCATTGGGCAGATTGAGTTGTCGAGAGCTGCGGCTGGACCAGCGAGGATCAAGGATCCTGAGTGACGTACCGTGATGCGGACATACCAGCACGCCTGGAAGCATGTGGACCCTGTGCCAGTAAGCGACTCCCCGTTGAGCCTGATCTTGTGCGATACATTCTGGGCATAACCGCACTCGGGAGGCGAATCCAATACGGCTCGCGTTGACGCCCAGCTTCAACATCAAGCCTTTCCCATCAGCGGTCATCAGCGTCCGAGCGTGTTCGACCTGGCTCATCCTCAAAAACGGCGCATAGTAGGGTAATAATGTGTGGCGCATGAGGACCTCGGCTACCGATAGCTCAGTACCGCTGGGTAGCGCATCGACAAAATCCCCTAAATGACTCGGGAATGCCACATTTTGCGAAAAAGCTGCCGCCGATTTCAGTCCGGCAAATGCTGCTTGGCAATTACGAACACCGCAAAGACGGGCATAACGAGAAATCACGCTGTGCAGCGTCTCGTCGGGAAACGCGGCGGGGAAGAAATGGAGTTTAAGTTGCACTTCACCCCCCCTCCGACTCACGCTTTGTGATACATCGGTGAGAACTCAAACAGGTCCTCGTTGAGCCAGCCCGCAGCGCGCAGAGCGTCGAGGGGAGCGTCATGTTCGCTAAGCGCTTTAGCCTCTGAGTTTTCCACAGCAGTAGCAATCGGCGATGGGTGATCTTTCGCAAAAATGGTCGGAGATGGGTCTACCGGCTTCTCACGGGATACAACGCTTCGAAGCAAGGTGAGGCGATCCTCTCGTGCCAATCCATCGAAAACCATCATTTCGCTCAGCTGATCCTCAATCGGCAGCAAATCGTCAAACTGTCGCATCCGCTTCGGATCACGGCTACGCAGAGCTGAAAGGGCTGGCTTTAGAATCTGCATTTTTGAGTTGCTTACCTTCACCAGGATCTCGGCAGTCAAACACTCCGAGCCACTCTGGACCGCATAACGCTGACTCAATACCAGCAGCTTGACCAGGAAATCCGTGACGCCTTGAGTGTGCTCATACAGCGTGTCAAAAATCTCGTCGGTCAGCTCAGCCGTCTGTTTGCACCACTGATAGCTCCAGAGATTTTCGACCAACAACCGCCACTCCTCATCATCCTTTTCGAATCGTTTGAATTCGAGCGTACCAGCACCACAAACTCGGCGGGCAGTCCGCATGGCTTCTGAGAACAGGCTAATCGTCGAGTTCGTGCCACTGAAAACCACCGGGATACCGATGTTGTTTACCAAGTGCAGGAAAAAATTCAGCATGCTCTCCTTACCACCGGTTTTCGCCAGGTGGAGGTTTTGCAGCTCGTCGATCAACAAGGCGCCGATGAAAAACGTGCTGGCCACCTGCTCCATCTGTTGCAGCGCATCATTGATGTTTCGATGCCGGTAGCGCTTGTGGTAGTCCTTGTCTCCTAGAGCGTCTCCAACCGCATAAAAAAACTGCTGGCAAAATCCAGCCAGCGATCCATCCCGAGGGCAGTCAAGCTTCAGCCATGTGATTTGGGTATGAACAAACTGCTTTCCCTCATAGCGCTCATGACGGATTGTCTGTGGATAAAGGCTCAAGATGGCGTGGAGTGCCGTTGACTTGCCAATGCCGCTCAGGCCGACGACCGTAAACGTTTCTGCAGTGGACTTGAACGCATCGTGGTAACGCTGAGCTCCCGATAAAGAATGCAAATGCCGGACGGTAGCGGGCGACATCGGGTTACGCCCGACATACCCTCGACGGATGAGCAGTGAGAACAGGGCCTCCAGTTCCAGATGTAGCAAGAACGGCTGTACGACGGTTCTCAGCCTGTCGATACAGTGAATTCGAGTGGCTCCTTCGAGCGTCAGCTCTTTCGGATCCACCGGCTGAGGAAAGTTCGAAATCAGTTCAACAGCCGCCGCCTCCGACAATATCGGAGGCAAAGCTTCGATAAGCGGGTTACCCGCATACTCACTAATGTCCTGTCTGACGTAATTGGCAAACGTCTGTGCACCTTTCATTTTGCCTGTCCTGGCCGAATTCTTTTGAGCAAATCGATAACCTGAGCGGTGCGCTCACCGGCATATGAATCATGCGCTTTCTGTGTCGTTTCAGATTGAAGTGAAGCTGGCTCCACCCTGACGCCTTCAGGAACAACCGCATTTTCACGCTCGCGGAGACGTTCTTCTGCGCGGTTCTCGCGGATGTTTCCAGTGGCCTCTGCCTTAGTAGGCGGAGCAGGTTCCTGTTTTCGTTCTGCGAGCGCGTGACTGATGATCTGGTGGACCTGATCGCTAAGCTGCACACGGCTTTCCAGCTCAGCTCGACGGCGAGTAGGCGGTTTTTGGCGATAGGCTTCGAGCAGATCAAAAATCTCGTCCGAGCGATAATTCGCGTAACCGGCATCCGATCGTCGAAGATCACAACGGATAAACTGCTTGGCCTCTCCTTGAATCCAAATGTGTGCCGCAGAGTTCGGATCGAACCAACACTCTATTGACCAAACGCCCCCTTTGCGAGCCTTGGCAAACCAATCTTTCTCTATGGCCATATCACACACGTAGTGCATGCCGCGAAACATCACTCCGCCCTTTTGAACGGTCGCGCGCTCACGCGGTAAAAGGTGGAGATAAACCAGCTCGTCGGGACGTTTGTTGGATTCGATCAGGTCGTTGTCGCAGGCCCAATTCCATATACCGTTAGGCGTAGGTTCTACGCCGTCATTCATCATCGCTTGAGTCAGTCGGTCAGGCTGTCGATGGTGACGGTTATAGTGGAGCACGCAATTGATGAGGATTTGGGTGAACTCTTTGAGGTTCAGCGTGGCATCGAGCCGGTAATCTCGCTCGCCGCGCTCTTTGTCCCGCGCAGCTACCCCGCCAGGTAGCCACCTGATACCCGTCAAATCATTCAAAATGCCAAACCGACTTTCTACCATAGGCTTCCAATCAGGCCGATAAGGTGGGGCAGTGCCCATCTCAATTCCCAACCCTGAGGATAACCCCTCTGCTGCGAGTGACAGCATCTCTCCCCGGTCGGCGTAAATCTGGTGGGGCAGGTGGTGACAATTCCAATCATCTGCATTGATGTCAACGCCGTTCTGAGCGCAGAACTCGACTTTGGAGGTAAACGCGTTGAACAGCGCTTGTCTCGCCCCATTCCAACTAGGGCCCTCCAATCCTACATAGAGACCAGCAATTATTCCGGAGAAACTATCCACTACGATATAAACAACGGGCCGACCAATGAGCATCCGTCTAGAGTAGCTGTTGACCAAATAAATATCGGCAATCGTTGCGTCGATTTCGAACTGATGACAGGGTCCACGCAGCCAATCTCGAACGGTACCTGAAAGCGGACGGCAATCCTTTAACCACCTCCTCAACCCTTTACGGCCACGCTCGGTTTCAATCTCGTCGAAAAAAATCTGTCCCCAATATTGGAACTGCCTCAAGCTGGGGAGTTCTGAACCAGGCAACAAACGAAGCTCTTCTTCACTGTTTTTAGAGATGTCTCGAACAGAGTAGAATCGTCTCAACATTTCGTCATATGCGCTCGAAATAGATGATTTCTTATCTCTTACATAAAGAGCATATCCAACACGGATGCATCGTTTATCAACTGCACTGAGCATCTTGGAAGGCGAAGTAAGAACGCCTTGAAATTTAGGCTTTCGCCCTGGTGGCCTGCTCGGATCATATTTTCTATCGGCAACACCTACCGCCGTATAATTATTAAGCAATGAGTTGCGAACTTGACCATAAAACCAATATCGGTAAAGAAGCCGATAGATCGTTTTCCGCTGGATTCCGAGCTCTGACGCCCGTCTGCTAACAAGCCGGCCTAACTCACCTCGTACAAATATTTGTCCCGGGTATTCAGGATCTAATAGAGGGGCGATGACGGCCCACTTTTCGTCCCGGCCTTGCTTGGCTCTCTCATCCAACTGTTCCTCAAGCACAAGCATAAACTCGGGCGTGGTGATGGCTGCTGGTTTGGTGTGACCAGACGCTATCGAGCGACGCAGCTCATCCAGACCAACCGCGTACGGCTGCCGGGGTGGGTCAGCTAGATCCATCAAAACTGCTAAGTCATGCGTTTCATCCTGGTAAAGGAGCCTGGCTATCGTAGCAATGACCGACAGATCGGTTACAGGCTCGAAAACGTCATTAACGAGAACAGTCATGATAATTTCTCCTTCAACGATACTTGGACAGGGCCCGGTGAAACTTCGAAGCCAGGAACTAGACCAGTAAGGTGGAGAGGAGTGTTAACCAAATCGATTTTCAGTATCTTGTTCCAAACCAGATGAAAGAAAATTGCTTGAGCGTCTATATAGGAAATGGACAGAAGTGATGCTATTTTTCTTAGACAGGTGGCCAAGGTCCACGAATATTCCCGGCTGTTTACAAGGCACTCGATAAAACTCGAATGCAACGGCGCTTTCATTAAATCACGAGAGAGCTTCGAGTACCTCCTGATTAGTCCAAGATTTTTAATCAAATCTCGTGTAAAAAACTCGTCTGTTACGATTTTCCAATCAACACCTTGGCTTTCCCAAAAACGCTTTTCAATTTCAAGTTTTTCAAGCGTTCTTTTACTTCCATTGCCAATTAAATCGGAACGATACTTCACCGTCCTAGCTACCGATTTGAAGTTTCCGCTCGGGTCCTTAACAGTTAACAGGAAGTCTGTTGTCATCACATAAGGCAGTGTTGTTCTAGGGTATCTTGGATAGCGTACATCGATCGCCGACGCTATCGCTTGCGCACGCTCTGTGGGTAGTAAAGGGTATTGCTCCCGTATATCCACGACGTCTTCAGAAAATTCACACACAAGGAAGTACGAACGCTCGAGATCTGACAGGAGGTGATGAATCCTCTCGATCTTCACGCCTTGAATCTTGTGCGAACGACCTATCGACGGGACATCTTGTACCCGCAGCCAAGGCACGTAGCTTGCCCCGGCGCCTTCGCCAAATCCATTTGCAATGTGCCGTTCAATGTCCTGCTGTGATGCAAACTTACGACCTCGCAACCCACGCCTCCTCAGTCGATGCGGACCGCTTCACCTCGCGCCGAGAAAAAGTCGTAGAAGGACACGACCGGCAAAGCGGCCGTATACAAAACGTTTTCTAGACTACACCCGCTGAAAGTTGAAGCGATGATTCCAGACCAAAGGGAAAGCCTGGAAAGGAAAACCCCCGTAGATACGGGGGTTTGAGCCTTGTGTCAATCTATGTTCGCCAGTGTCAAACTTTATTGTTTTGTGTCAATCTTTATTGTTAAAAACCACCCCTCGATTCAGCTGTGGATAACTTATTCCACGGTGACGGACTTCGCCAGGTTGCGCGGCTGGTCAACGTCTGTGCCTTTCAACACCGCGACGTAGTACGACAGCAACTGCAGCGGGATGGTGTAGAGGATCGGCGACAGAATGTCGTGGATGTGCGGCATGTGCACAACGTGGGTGCCTTCACCGTTGGTCATGCCGGCCTGCTCGTCAGCGAAGACGATCAGTTGGCCACCACGGGCACGGACTTCCTGGAGGTTGGACTTCAACTTCTCCAGCAATTCGTTGTTTGGCGCCACGGTCACTACCGGCATGTCGTTATCCACAAGCGCCAACGGGCCGTGTTTCAGCTCGCCAGCCGGGTACGCTTCGGCGTGGATGTAGGAAATCTCCTTGAGTTTCAGGGCACCTTCCATCGCGACCGGGAATTGCGCGCCACGACCGAGGAACAACGTGTGGTGCTTCTCGGCGAACAGCTCGGCGATTTTCTCCACAGTGCTGTCCATGGCCAGGGCTTCGCCCAGACGGGTCGGCAGGCGACGCAGTTCTTCAACCAAAGTAGCCTCGACACCTTTGGCCAAGGTGCCGCGCACCTGACCCAGGGACAGCGTCAGCAACAGCAGGCCAACCAATTGAGTGGTGAAGGCTTTGGTCGAGGCCACGCCGATTTCGCGGCCGGCCTGAGTCAGCAAGGTCAGGTCGGATTCACGCACCAGCGAACTGATGCCGACGTTGCAGATCGCCAGACTGGCGAGGAAACCCAGTTCCTTGGCGTTGCGCAGCGCTGCCAGGGTGTCGGCGGTTTCGCCGGACTGGGAAATGGTCACGAACAGGGTGTCGGGCTGCACCACGACTTTACGGTAGCGGAATTCGCTGGCGACTTCGACCTGGCACGGGATGCCGGCCAGTTCTTCCAGCCAATAACGGGCGACCATGCCAGCGTGGTAGCTGGTGCCGCAGGCGACGATCTGCACGTTGCGTACTTTGGCGAACAGCTCGGCAGCCTGCGGGCCGAAAGCCTGCACCAGTACGCCGTCCGGGCTCAGACGACCTTCGAGGGTACGTTGCACCACGGCAGGTTGTTCGTGGATTTCCTTGAGCATGAAGTGGCGGTACTCGCCCTTGTCCGCCACATCGGCGCCGTCACGGTACTGCACGGTTTCACGCTGGACAATCTTGCCGGTAACGTCCCAGATCTGAACGCTATCGCGACGAATTTCGGCGATATCACCTTCTTCCAGATACATAAAGCGGTCCGTGACCTGGCGCAGGGCCAACTGGTCCGAAGCAAGGAAGTTCTCACCCAGGCCCAGGCCAATCACCAGCGGGCTGCCACTGCGAGCGGCAAGCAGACGGTCGGGTTGCCGAGCGCTGATCACCGCCAGGCCGTAAGCACCGTGCAGCTCTTTAACAGTAGCCTTGAGGGCCACGGTCAGATCGTGCAGATCCTTGAGTTTGTGGTTCAGCAGGTGGGCGATGACTTCAGTGTCGGTGTCCGATGTGAACACGTAACCCAGTGCCTTGAGTTGTTCGCGCAGGGCTTCGTAATTCTCGATGATGCCGTTGTGCACCACCGCCAGGTCGCCGGAGAAATGCGGGTGAGCGTTGCGCTCGCACGGCGCACCGTGCGTGGCCCAGCGAGTGTGGGCGATGCCCAGGCGGCCGATCAGCGGCTCGGCCTGGAGCGCCAGTTCCAGCTCGCTGACTTTACCCGGACGACGCATGCGCTCGAGCTGTTGGTCATTGGTATAGACCGCCACACCGGCGCTGTCATAGCCACGGTATTCCAGGCGCTTGAGGCCTTCGAGGAGGATGGCAGTGATGTTACGTTCTGCGACTGCACCGACAATTCCACACATGCTATTTCTCCTGACTGACAGCCGCGCATATCAGCGTGATACCGCGGGCTTGTATCTGATCGCGTGCCTCCAGCGGCAGGCGATCATCGGTAATTAGGGTATGGACGCTGCTCCATGGCAGCTCCAGGTTGGGAATCTTGCGGCCGATCTTGTCGGACTCCACCATCACGATCACTTCGCGAGCCACATCCGCCATGACGCGGCTGAGTCCCAGCAATTCATTGAAGGTGGTGGTACCGCGCACCAGGTCGATGCCGTCGGCACCAATGAACAACTGGTCGAAATCATAGGAACGCAGCACCTGCTCGGCGACCTGCCCCTGGAAGGACTCGGAATGCGGGTCCCAGGTACCACCCGTCATCAACAGCACCGGCTCGTGTTCGAGTTCGCTCAAGGCGTTGGCGACGTGAAGCGAGTTGGTCATCACCACCAGACCTGGCTGCTGGCCGAGTTCCGGAATCATCGCCGCCGTGGTACTGCCGCTGTCGATGATGATCCGCGCATGCTCGCGAATCCGCGTGACCGCAGCCCGGGCAATCGCCTGTTTGTATCGGGACACTGGTTGACCGATATCGGCAACCAGTTCCTGAGGCATGGTGATCGCACCACCATAACGGCGCAGCAACAGGCCGTTGCTTTCAAGTGCCGCCAGGTCCTTGCGAATCGTAACTTCCGAGGTTTCGAAGCGCTTGGCCAACTCATCCACACTGACTTCACCCTGCTCATTGAGCAAGGTGAGGATGTTGTGACGGCGTTGAGGTGTATTGCGTTTCGACATGACGGAGTAAGTTTCGATTCGAAAGATAACGTAAGCAATCAAAACCTATCAGCGAAACTTCGTCAAGCGAGAGGCGACAAAAAGATCTGTGGATAACCTCATAGGAGCCGGCTCGCTGGCGATTGCGGTTTCCGCTGATACACCGCGTCGTCTCGATCGCCAGCAAGCCGGCTCCTACAGGGATTGTGGATAACTTACGTCTTTTTGATCTTCTCCGGCCGCTTCCAGCCGTCGATGTTCTTCTGACGCGCACGGCCCACGGCCAATTGTGCGTTATCCACATTCTGCGTAATGGTCGATCCGGCGGCGGTGGTTGCACCGCTAGAGATATCCACAGGCGCCACCAACGAGTTGTTGGAACCAATGAACACATCTTCACCCAACACGGTTTTCCACTTGTTGGCACCGTCATAGTTGCAGGTGATGGTGCCTGCTCCGATGTTGGTCCGCGCGCCAATCTCGGCATCGCCCAGATACGTCAAGTGACCGGCCTTGGCGCCTTCGCCCATGTGAGCGTTTTTCAGTTCAACAAAGTTACCCACATGCGCGCGAGCCTCTAGCACGGTGCCGGGACGCAGACGCGCAAATGGACCGGCATCGCTGCCTTCGCCCATGATCGCGCCCTCGATATGGCTGTTGGCCTTGATCACCACGCCTTTTCGCAGGGTGCTGTCCTTGATCACGCAATTCGGGCCGATCACCACGTCATCTTCGATGACAACGTTGCCTTCAAGAATCACGTTGATGTCGATCAGTACATCGCGACCGACAGTGATGTCGCCGCGGACATCGAAACGTGCCGGGTCGCGCAGTGTCACGCCCTGGGCCATCAAACGGCGACCCGCGCGCAGTTGATAATGACGCTCCAGCTCGGAAAGCTGCTTGCGATCATTGGCGCCCTGCACTTCCATGGCGTCATGAGGTTGCTCGGTGGCTACCACCAGACCATCGCTGACCGCCATGGCAATCACGTCAGTCAAGTAGTACTCGCCCTGGGCGTTGTTGTTGGAGAGACGGCTCATCCAGTCACCCAGTTGCGCAAATGGCAGCGCGAGAATACCGGTGTTGCCTTCAGTGATTGCACGCTCGGCGTCGTTGGCGTCTTTCTGCTCGACGATGGCCGTCACCTTGCCGGCAGCATTACGGACGATGCGGCCATAGCCAGTCGGATCGTCCAGCTCCACGGTCAGCAAACCCAATTGCTGTGGCGCAACCTGCTTGAGCAAACGCTGAAGGGTCTCGACTTCGATCAAAGGTACGTCACCGTAAAGAATCAGGACGGTGTCGGACTCAATGAATGGCACTGCTTGAGCAACCGCGTGGCCAGTACCCAACTGTTTGTCCTGCAGGACGAAATTCAGATCATCGGCTGCCAGTCGCTCACGTACCGCGTCGGCACCATGGCCGATCACCACGTGGATGCGCTGTGGATCAAGTTGCCGAGCGCTGTGGATAACATGGCCAAGCATCGAGTTGCCGGCAATCGGATGCAGAACTTTCGGCAGTGCCGAACGCATGCGAGTGCCTTGGCCGGCAGCGAGGATAACAATTTCAAGAGACATGACAGGCTACCAATCCTGGGTGGTCAGCGGCTGCGACCAGGTTATGAAAATCGGAAAAGAAAAAAGGGTAGCCGAGGCTACCCTTTTTAATCAATCGCGCAACAAGTGATGGCCTGTTAGTGGCCGAACTTCTTGCGGATCTGCTGGACGGTGCGCAGCTGAGCTGCAGCCTCGGCCAGACGTGCAGAAGCAGAACCGTAATCGAATTCCGCGCCCCGCTCATGCAAGGCCTTCTCGGCAGCCTTAACGGCTTCCTGAGCGGAGGCTTCGTCCAGGTCGGCAGCTCGTTGCACGGTGTCGGCAAGAACCTTGACCATGTTCGGCTGAACCTCGAGGAAACCACCGGAGATGTAATACACCTCCTCTTCCCCGCCCTGCTTGACCAGGCGGATCGGGCCCGGCTTGAGATTAGTGATCAACGGCGCGTGACCCAAGGCGATACCAAGATCACCCAGTGCACCGTGCGCAATCACCATCTCGACCAGGCCGGAAAAGATTTCCCCTTCCGCGCTGACGATATCGCAATGGACTGTCATAGCCATCTGATTGCCTCAACCTAAATTAGCGCCCGTTGCCGGGCGCCGGGATTACAGTTTCTTGGCTTTCTCGATCGCTTCTTCGATGCCGCCGACCATGTAGAACGCTTGTTCTGGCAGGTGGTCGTAGTCACCGTTGAGGATGCCTTTGAAGCCAGCAATGGTGTCTTTCAGGGAAACGTATTTACCCGAAGCACCGGTGAAGACTTCAGCCACGAAGAACGGCTGCGACAAGAAACGCTGGATCTTACGAGCACGGTTTACCAACTGCTTGTCGGTTTCCGACAGCTCGTCCATACCCAGGATCGCAATGATGTCCTTCAGTTCTTTGTAACGCTGCAGAACATACTGTACGCCGCGAGCGGTGTCGTAGTGGTCCTGACCGATTACGTTCGGGTCCAACTGACGCGAAGTCGAGTCGAGTGGATCGACCGCCGGGTAGATACCCAGGGAAGCGATGTCACGGGACAGAACGACGGTGGCGTCCAAGTGGGCGAAGGTGGTCGCTGGCGACGGGTCAGTCAAGTCATCCGCAGGTACGTATACCGCTTGGATCGAGGTGATCGAACCGTTTTTGGTCGAAGTGATACGCTCTTGCAGAGTACCCATCTCTTCGGCCAGGGTCGGCTGGTAACCTACTGCGGAAGGCATACGGCCCAGCAGTGCGGATACTTCAGTACCGGCCAGGGTGTAACGATAGATGTTGTCGACGAACAGCAGAACGTCGTTACCTTCGTCACGGAACTTCTCAGCCATGGTCAGGCCAGTCAGAGCAACGCGCAGACGGTTACCCGGCGGCTCGTTCATCTGACCGTAAACCAGTGCCACTTTGTCCAGAACGTTGGAATCCTTCATCTCGTGGTAGAAGTCGTTACCCTCACGAGTACGCTCACCCACACCGGCGAACACGGAATAACCGCTGTGCTCGATGGCGATGTTACGGATCAGTTCCATCATGTTTACGGTTTTGCCTACACCGGCACCACCGAACAGACCCACTTTACCGCCCTTGGCGAACGGGCAAACCAGGTCGATAACCTTGATGCCGGTTTCCAGCAGGTCGTTGCCGCCCGCTTGTTCAGCGAAGGTTGGCGCAGGACGGTGAATGCCCCAGCGCTCTTCGGTGTCGATCGGGCCAGCTTCGTCGATCGGGTTGCCCAGTACGTCCATGATCCGGCCCAGAGTCGCTTTACCGACCGGTACGGAGATGGCTGCGCCAGAATCGGTGACTTCCAGACCGCGCTTCAAGCCCTCGGTGGAACCCATCGCAATGGTACGAACCACGCCGTCGCCCAGCTGCTGCTGAACTTCAAGAGTGGTGCCTGCATCGCTTTTTACACTCAAAGCGTTGTAGATGCTCGGTACGCTGTCGCGTGGGAATTCCACGTCGATAACGGCGCCGATGATTTGAACGATACGTCCGCTACTCATAGCTGGATCCTCTGAATATTTGAACCGTTAAACCGCGGCAGCGCCGCCGACGATTTCCGAGATCTCTTGGGTGATCGCAGCCTGACGCGCCTTGTTGTAGACCAGCTGCAAATCGCTGATCAAATCACCGGCGTTGTCGGTAGCGTTCTTCATCGCGATCATCCGCGCAGCTTGTTCAGCCGCGTTGTTCTCGACCACCGCCTGGTAGACCTGCGACTCCACGTAACGGACCATCAAGCCGTCAAGCAGCTCTTTGGCGTCCGGTTCGTAGAGATAGTCCCAGTGGTGCTTGAGTTCTTGATCCGGGGTTGCCACCAGTGGAATCAACTGCTCCACGGTAGGCTGTTGCGTCATGGTGTTGATGAACTTGTTGGACACAACGCTCAGACGGTCGATACGACCATCGAGGTAGGCATCCAGCATCACCTTGACGCTGCCAATCAGATCATTGATCGATGGCTCTTCACCCAGGTGGCTGATAGCTGCTACGACGTTTCCGCCGAAGTTGCGGAAGAAAGCCGCACCCTTGCTACCAACAACACACAGATCGATCTCGACGCCGTTTTCACGGTTTTTCGCCATGTCCTTGACCAAGGCCTTGAACAGGTTGGTGTTCAAGCCACCACACAGACCACGGTCACTGCTCACCACGACATAACCAACGCGCTTGATTTCACGCTCGATCATGAATGGGTGGCGATATTCCGGGTTAGCGTTGGCCAAATGGCCAATAACCTGGCGGATGCGCTCCGCGTAAGGACGGCTAGCAGCCATGCGCATTTGTGCCTTGCGCATTTTACTGACCGCCACTTTTTCCATGGCGCTGGTAATCTTTTGCGTGCTTTTGATGCTCGCAATCTTACTGCGAATCTCTTTTGCGCCTGCCATGTAACACCTATCAGGTTAGCAAGCGGGAGCCTTGCGGCTCCCGCTGCGGCTTACCAGGTTTGGGTGGCCTTGAACTTCTCGATACCGGCTTTCATGCCAGCGTCGATTTCGTCATTGAAGTCACCCTTCACGTTGATCTTCGCCATCAAATCGGCGTGATCGCGGTTGAAGAAAGCAATCAGCGCTTGTTCGAAGCTGCCGATCTTGGCGATTTCAACGTCAGTCAGGAACCCACGCTCAGCGGCATACAGCGACAGCGCCATGTCAGCGATCGACATTGGTGCGTATTGCTTCTGCTTCATCAGCTCGGTAACGCGCTGACCATGCTCAAGTTGCTTACGGGTCGCTTCGTCCAGGTCAGAAGCGAACTGGGCGAATGCCGCCAGTTCACGGTACTGAGCCAGAGCGGTACGAATACCACCGGAGAGCTTCTTGATGATCTTGGTCTGAGCGGCACCACCCACACGGGATACCGAAACACCGGCGTTCACAGCAGGACGAATCCCGGAGTTGAACATGGCCGATTCCAGGAAGATCTGACCGTCGGTGATGGAAATCACGTTGGTCGGAACGAACGCGGAAACGTCGCCAGCCTGGGTTTCGATGATCGGCAGTGCGGTCAGGGAACCGGTTTTGCCGGTCACTGCGCCGTTGGTGAACTTCTCTACGTATTCTTCCGAAACGCGGGATGCGCGCTCCAGCAGACGGGAGTGGAGATAGAACACGTCGCCTGGGTAAGCTTCACGGCCTGGTGGACGGCGCAGCAGCAGGGAAATCTGGCGGTAAGCCACTGCTTGCTTGGACAGATCGTCATAAACGATCAGCGCGTCTTCACCGCGGTCGCGGAAGAATTCACCCATGGTGCAACCGGAGTACGGTGCCAGGAATTGCAGTGCTGCAGATTCCGAAGCGCTCGCTGCCACGACGATGGTGTTAGCCAGTGCGCCGTTTTCTTCCAGCTTGCGAACCACGTTGGCGATGGTCGATTGCTTCTGACCGATCGCTACGTAGACGCAGAAAATACCGCTGTTTTTCTGGTTGATGATCGCGTCGATCGCCAGAGCGGTTTTACCGATCTGACGGTCACCGATGATCAGCTCACGCTGGCCACGGCCGACAGGGATCATGGCATCGACAGCCTTGTAGCCAGTCTGTACAGGCTGGTCTACCGACTTACGCCAGATCACGCCTGGAGCAACTTTCTCGACCGCATCGGTCTCGGTGTTGTTCAGCGGACCTTTGCCGTCAACAGGGTTACCCAGTGCGTCGACTACGCGACCCAGCAGTTCCTTACCAACCGGAACTTCGAGGATACGGCCGGTGCACTTGGCGCTCATGCCTTCAGCCAGAGACTGGTAGGAGCCCAAAACTACGGCACCTACGGAGTCTTGCTCCAGGTTGAGAGCCATACCGAAGACGCCGCCCGGAAACTCGATCATCTCGCCGTACATAACGTCGGCCAGACCGTGAATCCGCACGATACCGTCAGATACGCTGACGACAGTGCCTTCGTTACGGGCTTGGGAGGTCACATCGAGCTTGTCGATGCGGCCCTTGATAATTTCACTTATTTCGGAAGGATTGAGTTGCTGCATTGCTCTGCTGCCCCTTCAAACTCAAGATTTCAATGCTTCGGCAAGGTTCGCGAGTTTGCCGCGAACCGAGCCATCGATAACCAGGTCGCCGGCGCGGATGACAATGCCCCCAATAAGGGATTTGTCTTCCTCGACTTGCAGGCGCACTTCCCGGTTGAGTCGTGCACTGAGAACCTTGGCGAGTTTGTCTTGCTGTTCTTGGTTCAATGCAAAAGCACTGGTCACTTCAACGTCTACCGACTTCTCTTGTTCGGCCTTGTACAGGTCGAACAGAGCGGATATCTCCGACAACAGCGGGAGACGGTCGTTTTCGGCAACGACGTTAATGAAGTTCTGTGCCTTCACATCAAACTTGTCGCCGCACACGTCAATAAACGTGGCGGCCTTGTCTGCGCTCGTCAGTCGCGGGGCCTTGAGCACGCGCTGCATGGTGTCGTCTTGCGACACTGCTGCAGCCAGGCCGAGCATGGCTGACCAAGAGGCCAGTTGCTGGTGGGCCTGGGCGTGCTCGAAGGCTGCCTTAGCGTAAGGTCGGGCCAACGTGGTCAATTCTGCCATGATCGCCCTCGCTTAAATTTCAGCAGCCAGTTTGTTTACCAGCTCCGCGTGCGCGTTTTGATCGATTGTGGCACCCAGGATCTTCTCGGCGCCGCCAACGGCCAGAGCACCCAATTGGGCACGCAGCGCGTCTTTGACACTGTTCAGTTCCTGCTCGATCTCGGCCTGAGCCTGAACCTTTACACGGTCAGCGTCGATACGGGCTTTTTCAACAGCCTCTTCAACAATCTGGTTACCGCGTTTCTTGGCTTGCTCAATGATTTCAGCTGCCTGAGCCTTAGCTTCGCGCAGTTGTTGACCCGCTTTATCTTGGGCCAACTCCAGGTCGCGAGCTGCTCGGGCGGCAGCGTCCAGTCCATCCGCGATCTTCTTCTGACGTTCGTGCAAAGCCGCGATGACCGGAGGCCACACGAACTTCATGCAAAACAGTACAAAAATGAAGAACGCAACGGACTGGCCAATCAGGGTTGCATTAATGTTCACGCCAACACCTCGCTCGTTCGTTGCACATCAAACCAATCACTCGAAGGTTCGAGTGATTAGCCAGCGAGTTGACCAACGAATGGGTTCGCGAAGGTGAAGAACAGAGCGATACCAACACCGATCATGGTTACGGCGTCGAGCAGACCGGCAACGATGAACATTTTAACTTGCAGCATTGGAACCATTTCTGGCTGACGCGCTGCGCCTTCCAGGAACTTGCCGCCCAACAGGCCGAAACCAATTGCGGTACCCAGTGCGCCCAGGCCGATCAACAGTGCAACAGCGATAGCGGTTAGACCAACTACAGTTTCCATCTTTCCTCCCGACTTTTACGTCGTATGGTTTAGGTTTTTTAGATTTTAAAGCGGTAAAACAAATCGTTTCATAGCCCTGTTCGGGCCCCCACTCGTTTGACCGAGTGGGACATCAGACTAGTCGAGACTGGTCTTAATGGTTCTCTTCGTGCGCCATCGACAAGTAAACGATGGTCAGCATCATGAAGATAAACGCCTGCAGGGTGATGATCAGGATGTGGAACACAGCCCACGCCCACTGCAGAACTACGCCCAGGCCGCTAAGCCAGAGCAGACCGCTGCCGAACATCACAGCAATCAGAATGAAGACCAGCTCGCCGGCGTACATGTTGCCGAACAGACGCAGTGCCAGCGAAATTGGCTTGGCGATCAGCGTCACGAACTCCAGCAGGAAGTTCACCGGAATCAGCAGGGCCTGAACGAAGATGTTCTTGCTGCCGAACGGGTGCAGGGTCAGTTCGCCGATGAAACCGCCGATGCCCTTGACCTTGATGCTGTAGAAAATGATCAACGCGAACACCGACAGGGCCATGCCCAGGGTAGCGTTCGGGTCAGTGGTCGATACGGCACGGAACGGAATGTGCGCATCGCCAGTGATCAGGATGGCCAGCTGAGGAATCCAGTCGACCGGAATCAGGTCGACGGCGTTCATCAGGAAGACCCAGACGAAGATGGTCAGTGCCAGCGGTGCAATCACCGGGCTACGGCCATGGAAGCTGTCTTTCACGCTGCCATCGACGAATTCGACCAATACTTCAACGAAGTTCTGCAAAGCACCAGGCTGACCGGAAGTCGCCTTCTTTGCCGCCATGCGGAAAAGAAGAACGAAGATCAGACCCAAAGCGACCGACCAGCCGAGTGTATCGACGTGGAAAGCCCAGAAGCCCATTTCTTTGGCTTCTGCTGCGGTGTGGGCAAAACCCCACCCGCCGGTTGGGTGCTGACCGAAAGTCAGGTTCTGCAAGTGGTGCTGGATATAGCCCGAAGCGGTTGTTTCTGCCATGGTTGCCTCAAACGCCCTAAGGTCTCGAAAGTCTTGTTCTCATCAGCAGGGGCGCGAACCAGCTGACCAGTTGGGTCAACACGAAGACGCCGAATACAGCTAGCGGCGCCAATGGCTTCACACCTGCAAACGTCAATGCAAAGAGCACTGCCGTCAAAATCAGTTTGCCCGCCTCGCCGGCATAAAAAGACCGGACGATGGCTTGAGCTGCTCGGGCGCCGGAAAACCGAAATGCCCTGTGAGCGAAATAAACATTGGGCAGCAAGGCTATCAGGCCTCCGCAAAGTCCTGAGTATCCTGCAACGACTCCATGCCAGTACCAGAGCGCCAAAGCGGCCAGTACCAAAACGACAAATTGAGCCATCAACACCGGAAAAACTGCCAGGCGATGGAACGGCAAGCGGTTTGGCGTGCGGCTCTCCATCGTTTTTGCTCCCCAATGATCGGCTGCCAGAATTCAATAACTTGGCATAATTTGTGCCGACAAAATGCGCGCAGAGTATAGGGGCGGTTCTGCCCCTATTCAACTGTCAGGTAGTGATTTCCGACTGCACGCTACATGAGGAAATGTTTCAGCGGATGTGGGCAAGCACACCTTGAAGCTCATCGAGGGAGTTGTAACCAATTACCAACTGCCCTTTCCCCTTCTTTCCGTGTCGGATCTGCACCGCAGAGCCTAGGCGCTCAGCCAGGCGCTGCTCAAGTCGGGCGATATCCGGGTCCGGCTTTACCGGTTCAGCAGGCTCCTGTTTACCACTCAACCACTGGCGAACCAGTGCTTCAGTCTGGCGCACAGTCAGCCCCCGTGCGACAACATGTCGCGCCCCTTCAACCTGTTGATTCTCCGGCAAACCGAGCAAAGCACGCGCATGACCCATTTCCAGGTCGCCGTGCGAGAGCATGGTTTTGATTACTTCCGGCAACGCGATCAAGCGTAGCAGGTTGGCCACGGTCACGCGGGATTTGCCCACCGCTTCGGCCACTTGTTGCTGAGTCAGCTGGAATTCCTGCTGCAAACGCTGCAGGGCCACCGCTTCTTCGATCGGATTGAGGTCTTCGCGCTGGATGTTCTCGATCAGCGCCATGGCGATGGCGGTTTCATCCGGCACATCGCGAACCATCGCCGGGATGGTTTCCTGGCCAGCCTGCTGGCTCGCACGCCAGCGGCGTTCGCCGGCGATGATTTCGAAGCGGCCGCTGCCGATCGGGCGAACCACGATCGGCTGCATCACACCCTGGGCCTTGATCGACTGCGCCAGTTCTTCCAGCGCTTGCGGGTCCATGTCCCGACGTGGCTGGTACTTGCCGCGCTGGATCAGGTCCAGGGGCAAATGCTGCAACTCACGCTGATCGGCTTGTACAGCCTGCTCTTCCAGCGAGCTGACGGTCGGACCGCTCAGCAGTGCATCCAGTCCACGTCCGAGACCTCGTTTCTTGACGGCCATGGGGATTCCTTAAGTTGCCTGAGCAGCGGCAGTGCGTGAGTTTTTGCGCTGACGGCGAACCATCTCGCCGGCGAGTGCCAGATAAGCAATGGCGCCCCGCGAAGTCTTGTCGTAGGCCAGCGCCGGCATGCCATAGCTTGGCGCTTCAGCCAGGCGGATGTTACGCGGGATAACCGTATCGTAGAGCTGTTCGCCGAAGTGTTCCTTGAGCTGCGCCGACACGTCGTTCATCAGGCTCAGGCGCGGGTCGTACATCGTCCGCAACAGGCCTTCGACTTTCAGGTTCGGGTTCAGCAGTTCAGCGATGCGCTTGATGTTATCCACAAGGTCGCTCAAGCCTTCGAGGGCGAAGTACTCGCACTGCATGGGGATAATCACCCCATCGGCAGCGACCAGGGCGTTCAGTGTGAGCATCGACAGCGACGGCGGGCAGTCGATCAAAATGTAATCGTAGTTTTCACGGATGGGCGCCAACGCACTGCGCAGGCGGCTTTCCTTCATCTGCATTTCCAGCAGAACCACTTCGGCCGCAGTCAGGTCACGGTTGGCCGGCAACAGTTGGTAACCACCGTGCTCGGAATAGTGCATGGCCTGGGCCAGATCGCATTCGCCGATCAACAGGTCGTAGACCGAGTTTTCCAGGCCGTGTTTATCCACACCGCTACCCATGGTGGCGTTGCCCTGTGGATCGAGATCGATCAACAGCACCCGGCGCTTGGTAGCGACCAGGGAAGCTGCGAGGTTGATGCAGGTGGTGGTTTTACCCACACCACCCTTTTGGTTCGCTATCGCGAATACCTTAGCCATTCTTGCTTGTGTTCCCAATCATGCCGTGCGGCGCAGTATCAGCAGATGGCGTTGGCCTTGGCAACCAGGTACGGCCAGGGCGTGTTCGCTATCGAGGTGGAAGTCCGCCGGCAATGCTACCAGCTCATCGGCCGGATGAACGCCCTTCATTGCCAGCCAGCGTGTATCGGCATCGCCGAGGTGACGCGTCCAGTTGCTGAAGTTCTCCATGCTGCTGAACGCCCGGGAAATGATCCCGTTGAAAGGCTGTACAGGCTGGAAGGCTTCGACGCGACTGTGGATAACTTGCAGGTTATCGAGTTTGAGTTCGAGTTTGACCTGGGTCAGAAACCGGGTTTTCTTGCCGTTGCTGTCCAGGCAGGTCACTTGGGAATCTGGAAACAGGATGGCCAACGGAATGCCCGGCATGCCGCCACCGCTGCCAACGTCCAGCCAACGGCCGTTTTCGATGAACGACATCACACTCAAACTATCGAGCAGGTGACGCGAGACCATTTCGTCCGGATCGCGCACGGCGGTCAGGTTGTAAGCCTTGTTCCATTTGATCAACAGGGCCAGATAACCCAGCAACTGCGCATGCTGGGTTTCGGTCAGTGCGACACCAAGCTGGCGAGCACCTGTGGATAACTCTTCGGCGTGTTGCGAGGTGACCAACGAACTCAAGCGCTTTGCTCCAACTGACGGCCCGCGCCGCGTTTTTTCAAATGAATCATCAACAGCGAAATCGCTGCTGGCGTGACACCCGGAATGCGTGACGCCTGGCCCAGTGTTTCTGGACGGGTCGCACCGAGCTTGCTCTGGATCTCTTTGGAGAGACCGGAAATGTTCGTGTAATCGATATCCACAGGCAGTTTCGTATCTTCACTGGCCCGCAGACGCGCGATTTCGTCCTGCTGACGATCGATGTATCCGGCGTATTTGGTCTTGATTTCGACCTGTTCGGCAACCTGTGGATCTTCCGCGCCGCCGCCGGTCACGGCGATCAGACCAGCGTAGTCGATTTCCGGACGGCTCAGCAGGTTGAGCAAGTTGTATTCGTGGGTCAGCGGCGTGCCGAATTTTTCGGAAATCGCATCGCCTTGCTCGGTGCCCGGGCGGACCCAGGTACTTTTCAGGCGTTGTTCTTCCAGATTGATACTTTCGCGTTTCTTGCAGAAAGCCGCCCAACGCACGTCATCCACCAAACCCAATTCGCGACCTTTTTCGGTCAAACGCAGGTCCGCGTTGTCTTCGCGCAGGATAAGGCGGTACTCGGCGCGGGATGTGAACATCCGATACGGTTCCTGAGTCCCCAAGGTAATCAGGTCGTCGACCAGCACTCCGATGTACGCCTCGTCGCGTCGCGGGCACCAGGCGTCTTTGCCCTGAGCACGCAGTGCGGCGTTGGCCCCGGCCAGCAAACCTTGGGCGCCGGCTTCTTCGTAACCGGTAGTGCCGTTGATTTGGCCGGCGAAAAACAGACCGCCGATGACTTTGGTTTCCAGGCTGTACTTCAGGTCACGCGGGTCGAAGTAGTCGTACTCGATGGCGTAGCCAGGACGAACAATGTGCGCGTTTTCCATGCCGCGGATCGATTGCACGATCTGCAATTGCACGTCGAACGGCAAGGATGTGGATATCCCGTTCGGGTACAGCTCGTGAGTGGTCAAACCTTCCGGTTCGATGAAGACCTGATGGCTTTCCTTGTCGGCAAAGCGGTGGATCTTGTCTTCGATCGACGGGCAATAACGCGGGCCGATGCCTTCGATCTGCCCTGCATCGGAATACATCGGCGAACGATCGAGGTTCGCGGCAATGATTTCGTGGGTGCGGGCATTGGTGTGGGTAATCCAGCAGCTCACCTGTTTCGGGTGTTGCTCTTTGGAACCCATGAACGACATCACCGGGATCGGTGTATCGCCTGCTTGCTCGGTCATCACCGAGAAATCCACAGAACGACCGTCGATTCGCGGCGGCGTACCGGTTTTCAGACGACCAACCCGCAATGGCAATTCACGCAGACGGTGAGCCAGAGCGATCGATGGCGGATCACCGGCACGACCACCGGAAAAATTCTGCATGCCGATGTGGATAAGTCCACCCAGGAAGGTGCCAGTGGTCAACACCACGGAATCCGCGAGGAAACGCAGGCCCATTTGGGTGACAACACCGCGCACTTGTTCCTGTTCAACGATCAGGTCATCAGCAGCTTGTTGAAATATCCACAGGTTCGGCTGGTTTTCCAAGGCTTCGCGGACAGCGGCCTTGTACAAAACCCGGTCTGCCTGAGCGCGAGTTGCACGCACGGCCGGGCCTTTGCGGCTGTTCAACACGCGAAACTGAATTCCGCCTTTATCGGTAGCCATGGCCATCGCGCCGCCGAGGGCATCGATTTCTTTCACCAAGTGGCTTTTGCCGATCCCGCCAATGGCCGGGTTGCAACTCATGGCACCAAGGGTTTCCACGTTATGCGTCAGCAACAGGGTTTTAGCACCCATACGTGCTGAGGCCAGTGCTGCCTCGGTACCGGCATGACCGCCGCCGATGACGATCACTTCAAAACGGGAAGGGAAATCCACCACGCACCTCGTGCCTGCTTCAGTTAGGTAATCAGGAATAGTTTGAGCTCAGGTTTTTGGACCTGGTCGACAAGTATAGGGACTTAGCCCTTCCTAAAGAACCCTTTGCACAAAATTTAACCAGCTGTGGAGAAGTCGGGGTTATAGAAATTAAAAAGAGAGAAATTTATTAAATCTTTGTTTTTATGTTTATTTCTACTGAGGCACATTTCTGTGGATAGATCTCTACAGGCCTTTATATTCAATATGTACAGAGATTCAAAACCCTGTGGTCATGTGCCAAGGAGGCCCTTGGATAACCGGTTTAAGCCTGTGGATGAAAGGGGTGGTTATCCACAGGGGTGGTTATCTTCAGTTTTCAGGCCCTGTTATCAACTGCCCTTAGTGGCAGTTACTCACAGGGCTTAATCCACAGAAAAGTGCTGATCGAGCGAATTCCGCGCACGAAAAAACCACTCAAGCAGAAAGAATCTGCTCAGCCTGAAGGAAGATCTAAGAGAAGAGAGGGAACAGACAGGCGCGAATGGCCTGTCTGTGGACAACGGATGGACTATTTACCGATGCAGAAGCTGGAAAAAATGCGCCCCAGCAGGTCATCGGAGCTGAATGCACCGGTGATTTCACCCAAAGAGTGCTGAGCCTGGCGTAAATCTTCGGCCAGCAGTTCACCGGCGCCCGCCAAGGTCAACTGTGCACGGCCATGTTCAAGGGATGCGCTGGCATGTCGCAGTGCCTCAAGGTGACGCCTGCGTGCACTGAAGCTGCTTTCAGAGGTCTGCTCGTAGCCCATGCAGGCCTTGAGATGTTCGCGTAGCAGTTCCAGGCCCATGCCGGCGGATTTCGCACTGAGGTTTATGGTGACGTGGCCATCATCGCTGACTTCCAGGGCAATCGCTTCTCCCGTCAGGTCAGCCTTGTTACGGATCAGCGTAACCTTTGCCGGATCCGGGCGTATTTCCAGGAATTCGGGCCATAACGCGAACGGATCAAGTGCCTCAGGAGCCGTCGCATCGACCACCAACAACACACGATCAGCCTCGCCGATGGCTTTTAATGCCCTCTCGACGCCAATTTTTTCCACGTGGTCATCGGTATCTCGCAAACCTGCCGTGTCGACCACGTGCAACGGCATGCCATCGATGTGGATATGTTCGCGAAGAATGTCCCGGGTGGTGCCGGCAATCTCGGTCACGATCGCGGCTTCTCGCCCGGCCAGCGCATTCAGCAGGCTGGACTTGCCGGCATTCGGCCGGCCGGCAATGACCACGGTCATCCCGTCGCGCAACAACGCACCCTGCCCGGCTTCGCGAAGCACTGTGGATAATTCGTCGCGCACCTTATCGAGCATTGTCAGTACGTGACCGTCAGCCAGGAAGTCGATTTCTTCTTCCGGGAAATCGATGGCCGCTTCGACGTAGATGCGCAGGCCAATCAGCTGCTCGGTGAGGTTATGCACACGATCGGAAAATGCCCCCTGCAAGGAACGCAGTGCATTGCGGGCAGCCTGTGCAGAACTGGCCTCGATCAGGTCCGCGATCGCTTCGGCCTGTGCCAGGTCGAGTTTGTCGTTGAGGAATGCGCGTTCGCTGAATTCACCTGGCCGTGCCAATCGACACCCGAGTTCAAGGCAACGCTTGAGGAGCATGTCCAGAACAATCGGGCCGCCATGACCCTGGAGTTCCAGCACGTCTTCGCCGGTGAACGAGTTCGGTCCCGGAAAATACAAGGCGATGCCCTGGTCCAGCACCTCTTCATTTTTATCGAAAAACGGGCCGTAGTGGGCGAACCGTGGCTTGAGCTCACGACCGCTGAAGGCCGTGGCCGCTACGCTCGCCAGTGGCCCGGAAATACGGAC
This sequence comes from Pseudomonas sp. 300, assembly GCF_055803035.1. Classification (NCBI taxonomy): domain Bacteria; kingdom Pseudomonadati; phylum Pseudomonadota; class Gammaproteobacteria; order Pseudomonadales; family Pseudomonadaceae; genus Pseudomonas; species Pseudomonas sp. 300. The sequence goes on from NZ_JAVLRV010000003.1 coordinate 755,364, forward strand.
GATGCCTACACCACCACGACCTTGAGCGGTGGCGACGGCGGCGATGGTTTCACGAGGAACGCTCATAAACCGGTATCCAGACAAAAGTGACAGATAGCAAAACGCCCCACTAGGGGGCGTTTTGAGTGGTTATCCACAGTGTAAGTCAGGCAGCTGCTTTAGTAGCCGCTTCGACCTTACGAGTGATGTACCACTGTTGGGCGATCGACAGGCAGTTGTTCACTACCCAGTACAGCACCAGACCAGCCGGGAACCACAGGAAGAAGAAGGTGAAGATGATTGGCATCAGCTTCATCACCTTGGCCTGCATCGGATCCGGAGGAGTCGGGTTCAACTGCTGCTGGATGAACATGGTTGCCCCCATGATGATCGGCAGAATGAAGAACGGGTCCTTGATCGAAAGGTCAGTAATCCACAGCATGAATGGCGCTTGGCGCATTTCAACGCTTTCCAGCAGAACCCAGTACAACGAAAGGAATACCGGCATCTGCACGAGGATTGGCAAGCAACCACCCAGCGGATTGATCTTCTCTTTCTTGTACAGCTCCATCATGGCCTGCGACATTTTCTGCCGATCATCGCCATGTTGCTCTTTCAACGCAGCCAGTTTCGGTGCCACTGCACGCATGCGGGCCATGGATTTGTAGCTGGCAGCCGACAACGGGAAGAAGATCCCTTTGATCAGCATGGTCAGGAAGATGATCGACCAACCCCAGTTACCGACCAGCGCGTGGATATGTTGCAGCAACCAGAAAATTGGCTGGGCAATGAACCACAGAATGCCGTAGTCGACAGTCAATTCAAGACCTGGGGACAACTCTTTCAATACAGCCTGGCTTTTCGGACCTGCGTAAAGAACGGCACTTGTCTCGGCTTTAGCACCTGGCGCAACAGTCATTGCCGGGGCGGTGTAGCCGATGATGTAGTTGCCTTTGCTGTCTTTGCGGGTCTGGACGACGTTGTTTTCGCCCTTTGCCGGAATCCATGCGGTCACGAAGTAGTGTTGCAACCAGGCAACCCAACCACCGTTCACGGTTTCTTTCAACGAGGCCTTGTCCATGTCCTTCATGGACACTTTCTTGTAAGGCTCGTTACTTGTCCACAGGGCAGCGCCGAGATAAGTCGCGGTGCCGGTAGCCGTTGTGGAAGAAGGATCGGCGCTGGCGTCACGCTTCAATTGCGCAAACATTGCACCCGACCAAGGCTGAGCGCTCTGGTTATCGATCAGGTAAGAAACGGTTACGTCATACAGGCCACGTTTCAGAGAGAAACGCTTGATGTAGTTGACGCCATCCTTGCTGAACTTCAGGTCCACGACCAATTGGTCCTGACCGTCAGCCAGTTGATAAGTCTTCTTCTCCGAGGAGTAAACCGGACGACCGGCCGGGCTTGCGTCCGGGCCGTTGATGCCGATCAGACCGCTTTGAGCCAGATAAGTCAGCTCACCACCGTTGTCGAACAACTGGAATGGAATTTCCGGATGGTCCTGGCGACGTGGATACAACGGCAATTTCAGCTGGGCAACATCGCCACCTTGTGGATCGATCGCCAGGTCGAGCACATCCGTTTTGATCTGGATGAGGTCTTTGCTTGCAGCTACTGGTGATTCAGCAGGTGCAGTGGCACTGGTATCGCTTGCGGCGCGGGGAATGTCGTCACTGACAGAAGCATTATTGCCAGTCGCCGTATCCGGTAAGCCCGGTGCGGTAGTACTGGAAGCAACATTCTGAGTCGGCAGGGCAGCCTGGCCATAGTCCTGGTTCCATTTAAGAACCATAACGTAGGACACGATTGCCAGGGCGACGATCAGGATCGTGCGTTTGATATCCATGATTACTCGGCCATCGAAGAAGAACGGGAGGTAGGGATAGGTGGAACCGGGTCATAACCACCGGGATTCCACGGATGACAGCGACCTAAACGACGAAAGGTCAGCCAGCCACCGCGCAGAAGGCCATGATTTTCTATGGCTTCTAACGCGTAGCAGGAACAACTGGGGTAGAAACGACAGTGACTGGCCATCAGGGGACTAATGGCATAGCGATAAAACTGGATCGGAACGAGTGCCAGTTTACGCATCGGGACTGTCTACCCCTACAGTTTCGGTTTTGACTGCTGGTACCGGCGTGCTGCGTGCCAGACGCTTCCAGAGTTTGCCGAAATGCTGAATCAATTCGGGGTTTTCTACGTCACCCAAACCTTTGCGCGCGACGATAACGATGTCCCAACCGACCAGTGAATCCTGGTTCAGACGGAACGATTCGCGCATCAGACGTTTGAGGCGATTGCGCTCTACGGAGAGCTTTACGCTCTTTTTCCCGATAACCAGCCCTAGACGGGGGTGATCAAGATCGTTGTTGCGCGCAAGGAGCAGGAGATTTTTCCCCGGAACCTTGCCGGTAGGGGAGTCAAAGACTGCCTTGAAATGCCGGGGAGTAAGCAGACGCTTTTCCCGACTGAAGTCCTGACTCACCTCCAGTGCCGGCTTATCAAACTGCCAGACGCGCACGACCTTTGGCGCGACGACGCGACAGAACGGCACGACCGTTCTTGGTAGCCATGCGAGCACGGAAACCGTGGGTACGAGCGCGTTTGATAGTGCTTGGTTGGAAAGTACGTTTCATTGTCGTGTTACCTGGTTCGTCCACAACGGGCCGGAATGGCCCCCGTTTTAAGAGACCGGGGATTCTAGAGAAAGCAAGCCTCTAGGTCAATTTCCAACCAGCGTTTCCTTATAAATAGATCTGCAGACGTTTTGCTCGCCCTCGCCTCCTGCCAAATATAAAAATAAAGAAGGAAAGTATTTAAAGCTTTTCTGTAAAGCTTATAAAAGCTAGGGCACCGATCATCTGTGGATAACTGCCTTAAGGCCTTTTATCACGTGCTGTACAGAGAATGACAACTACAGTGGAAAACGGTGGTCAGCCTGTGCTGCGCTGTCGGATAAGCTGTGTGTGAAAGGGCCTGTTATCCACAGGCAGGTTATCCACCGAGTTTCGCCCCCACTTGTGCAACGACCTCAGGGGCGGTTATCCACAGACCTTATGCACAGACCATTGGTCGTCTTTTTTACGTATAAACAGTTGATTGTTCTTGGTTGGTGAACAACCTTCGTGTGGATAAGTCGGCGTCTGGTCGCTACAATGGCCGCTTGTTTTTGCCTCACCGGCTTTCAACTTAGGGGATATCCGTGTCAGTGGAACTTTGGCAGCAGTGCGTGGAGCTTTTGCGCGATGAGCTGCCTGCCCAACAATTCAACACTTGGATCCGTCCACTACAGGTCGAAGCCGAAGGCGACGAGTTGCGTGTCTACGCACCGAATCGTTTTGTTCTCGACTGGGTCAACGAAAAGTACCTGGGCCGTGTCCTTGAACTGCTTGATGAGCATGGCAATGGCATGACGCCGGTGCTGTCCTTATTAATAGGCAGCAAACGCAGTTCGGCACCGCGCGCTGCACCCAATGCGCCGCTGGCCGCTGCTGCATCACAGGCTCAGGCGATTCAAGCGCCTGCCAGTGCCCCGGTACCTACCCCCTCGGCGCCCAAGCGTTCGACGCAAAAAGTTGCCGAGGTCAGTGAAGAGCCATCGCGCGACAGTTTCGATCCGATGGCGGGCGCCAGTTCTCAACAGGCCCCGGTTCGTTCCGAACAGCGCACTGTCCAGGTAGAAGGTGCCCTCAAGCACACCAGTTACCTGAATCGCACCTTCACCTTCGAGAACTTCGTCGAAGGTAAGTCCAACCAACTGGCTCGGGCTGCGGCCTGGCAGGTGGCGGACAATCCCAAGCACGGTTACAACCCGCTCTTCCTTTATGGTGGCGTCGGCTTGGGTAAAACTCACTTGATGCACGCTGTGGGTAATCACCTATTAAAGAAGAACCCGAATGCCAAGGTTGTGTACCTGCATTCGGAGCGTTTTGTGGCCGATATGGTCAAGGCGCTGCAACTGAACGCGATCAACGAGTTCAAGCGCTTCTACCGTTCGGTGGACGCGTTGCTGATCGATGACATTCAGTTCTTCGCCCGCAAGGAACGTTCGCAGGAAGAGTTTTTCCACACCTTCAACGCCCTGCTCGAAGGTGGCCAGCAGGTCATTCTCACCAGTGATCGCTACCCGAAAGAAATCGAAGGCCTTGAAGAGCGCCTCAAATCCCGCTTCGGCTGGGGCCTGACGGTAGCTGTCGAGCCTCCGGAGCTGGAAACCCGCGTCGCGATCCTGATGAAAAAGGCCGACCAGGCCAAAGTCGATCTGCCCCACGACGCTGCGTTCTTCATCGCCCAACGCATTCGTTCCAACGTCCGCGAGCTGGAAGGCGCGCTCAAGCGCGTGATCGCCCACTCGCACTTCATGGGGCGCGATATCACCATCGAGCTGATTCGCGAATCCCTGAAAGACCTGTTGGCGCTGCAAGACAAACTGGTCTCTGTGGATAACATTCAGCGCACTGTCGCCGAGTACTACAAGATCAAGATCTCTGACCTGCTGTCCAAGCGTCGTTCTCGCTCGGTCGCTCGTCCGCGTCAGGTTGCCATGGCCCTGTCCAAAGAGTTGACTAACCACAGCCTGCCGGAAATCGGCGATGTGTTTGGCGGCCGCGACCATACGACCGTTTTGCACGCCTGCCGCAAGATCAACGAACTTAAGGAATCCGACGCGGACATCCGCGAGGACTACAAGAACCTGCTGCGTACACTGACCACTTGATGAACACCAGCGCAGCTTATTAAGGCAAGGGACTAGACCATGCATTTCACCATTCAACGCGAAGCCCTGTTGAAACCCCTGCAACTGGTCGCAGGCGTCGTCGAGCGCCGACAGACCTTGCCGGTGCTCTCCAACGTGCTGCTGGTTGTCGAAGGCCAGCAACTGTCGCTGACCGGTACCGACCTGGAAGTCGAGCTGGTCGGTCGTGTACAGCTCGAAGAGCCTGCTGACCCAGGTTCCATCACTGTGCCTGCGCGCAAGCTGATGGACATCTGCAAAAGCCTGCCGAACGACGCACTGATCGACATCAAGGTCGACGAGCAGAAACTGGTAGTGAAGGCTGGTCGTAGCCGCTTCACCCTGTCGACCCTGCCGGCGAACGATTTCCCGACTGTTGAAGAAGGCCCGGGTTCGCTGACTTGCAGCCTTGAGCAAAGCAAACTGCGTCGTCTGATTGAACGCACCAGCTTCGCCATGGCCCAGCAGGACGTGCGTTATTACCTGAACGGCATGCTGCTGGAAGTGTCGGCCGGGATTATCCGCGCCGTGGCCACTGACGGTCACCGTCTGGCCATGTGCTCGATGCAAGCCGACATTGGTCAGCCGGATCGCCACCAGGTCATCGTGCCGCGCAAGGGTATCCTCGAGCTGGCACGTCTGCTGACCGAGCCGGACGGCATCGTCAGCATCGTTTTGGGTCAACATCACATCCGCGCTACCACGGGCGAATTCACCTTCACTTCGAAACTGGTCGACGGCAAATTCCCGGACTACGAGCGTGTTCTGCCCAAGGGCGGCGACAAACTGGTTCTCGGCGATCGTCAGGCGCTGCGTGAAGCCTTCAGCCGTACCGCGATTCTGTCCAACGAGAAGTACCGTGGTATCCGTCTGCAATTGGCCAACGGTCAGCTGAAGATCCAGGCCAACAACCCGGAGCAGGAAGAGGCGGAAGAAGAAGTGGGCGTTGAGTACAACGGCGGCAATCTGGAAATCGGCTTCAACGTGAGCTATCTGCTCGACGTGCTGGGTGTGATGACGACTGAGCAAGTTCGCCTGATCCTGTCCGACTCCAACAGCAGTGCGCTGGTGCAAGAGTCCGACAACGATGACTCGGCCTATGTTGTCATGCCGATGCGTCTGTAATCATGCTCAGCAGAAGCTAGATGTCATTAAGTCGCGTCTCGGTCACCGCGGTGCGCAATCTGCACCCGGTGACCTTCTCCCCCTCCCCCCGAATCAACATTCTTTACGGCGCCAACGGCAGCGGCAAAACCAGTGTTCTGGAAGCCATTCACCTGCTGGGGCTTGCCCGTTCGTTTCGTAGTACCCGCCTTTTGCCGGTTATTCAGTACGAACAATTGGCCTGCACAGTGTTTGGCCAGGTCGAATTGGCCGAGGGCGGGCATAGCGCATTGGGGATATCGCGGGACCGCCAAGGCGAATTCCAGATCCGTATTGATGGGCAGAACGCGCGCAGTGCAGCGCAGCTGGCGGAAATCCTGCCGCTGCAACTGATCAACCCTGATAGCTTCCGTCTGCTTGAAGGTGCGCCGAAGATTCGCCGACAGTTTCTCGACTGGGGCGTGTTCCACGTGGAACCGCGATTCATGTCCACCTGGCAGCGCTTGCAGAAGGCCCTGCGCCAGAGAAACTCTTGGCTGCGGCATGGTACACTTGACGCCGTTTCGCAAGCGGTTTGGGACAGGGAACTGTGCCAGGCCAGCGCTGAAATTGATGAATACCGCCGTGCCTATATCAAAGCCTTGAAACCAGTCTTTGAACAGACCTTGAGCGAATTGGTTGAGCTTGAAGGTTTGACGCTCAGCTATTACCGAGGCTGGGACAAAGACCGCGAATTGAGTGCCGTGCTCGCTGGGTCCGTTCAGCGGGACCAGCAAATGGGTCATACCCAGGCCGGACCACAGCGCGCTGATTTGCGTCTCAAATTGGGCGCACATAACGCCGCGGACATCTTGTCCCGTGGTCAGCAGAAGTTAGTGGTTTGTGCGTTGCGGATTGCCCAAGGGCACCTGGTCAGCCAGGCCCGACGCGGCCAGTGTATTTATCTGGTGGATGACTTGCCGTCCGAGCTGGACGAGCACCACCGTCGCGCGCTTTGCCGCTTGCTGGAAGACTTACGCTGCCAGGTGTTTATCACCTGTGTAGATCACGAATTATTGAGGGAAGGCTGGCAGACGGAAACGCCAGTCGCTCTGTTCCACGTGGAACAGGGCCGTATCACCCAGACCCACGACCATCGGGAGTGAAGGCATTGAGCGAAGAAAATACGTACGACTCAACGAGCATTAAAGTGCTGAAAGGCCTGGATGCCGTACGCAAACGTCCCGGTATGTACATTGGTGACACCGACGATGGCAGCGGTCTGCACCACATGGTGTTCGAGGTGGTCGATAACTCGATCGACGAAGCTTTGGCCGGCCATTGCGACGACATCAGCATCATTATCCACCCGGACGAATCCATCACCGTTCGCGACAACGGTCGTGGTATCCCGGTAGACGTGCACAAAGAAGAAGGCGTCTCGGCAGCTGAGGTCATCATGACCGTGCTGCACGCCGGCGGTAAGTTCGACGACAACTCCTACAAAGTATCCGGCGGTCTGCACGGTGTAGGTGTGTCGGTTGTTAACGCACTCTCCAAAGAACTGATTCTGACCGTTCGCCGCAGTGGCAAGATCTGGGAACAGACCTACATCCATGGTGTGCCGCAAGAGCCGATGAAGATCGTTGGCGAGAGCGAAACCACAGGTACCCAGATTCACTTCAAGCCATCGGCTGAGACGTTCAAGAACATCCACTTCAGTTGGGACATCCTGGCCAAGCGGATTCGTGAACTGTCCTTCCTCAACTCCGGTGTCGGCATCGTCCTCAAGGATGAGCGCAGCGGCAAGGAAGAGCTGTTCAAGTACGAAGGTGGCCTGCGTGCGTTCGTTGAATACCTGAACACCAACAAGACCCCGGTCAATCAGGTGTTCCACTTCAACATCCAGCGCGAAGACGGCATCGGCGTGGAAATCGCCCTGCAGTGGAACGACAGCTTCAACGAGAACCTGTTGTGCTTCACCAACAACATTCCGCAGCGCGACGGCGGTACTCACCTGGTGGGTTTCCGTTCCGCACTGACGCGTAACCTCAACACCTACATCGAAGCTGAAGGTCTGGCAAAGAAGCATAAAGTTGCCACCACCGGTGATGATGCGCGTGAAGGCCTGACCGCGATTATCTCGGTAAAAGTGCCGGATCCGAAGTTCAGCTCCCAGACCAAAGACAAGCTGGTTTCTTCCGAAGTGAAGACCGCCGTCGAACAGGAAATGGGCAAGTACTTCTCCGACTTCCTGCTGGAAAACCCGAACGAAGCCAAATTGGTCGTCGGTAAGATGATCGACGCGGCCCGTGCCCGTGAAGCTGCACGTAAAGCCCGTGAGATGACCCGCCGCAAAGGCGCGCTGGACATCGCCGGCCTGCCGGGCAAACTGGCTGACTGCCAGGAAAAAGACCCTGCCCTGTCCGAACTGTACCTCGTGGAAGGTGACTCTGCTGGCGGTTCTGCCAAGCAGGGACGTAACCGCCGCACCCAGGCCATCCTGCCTCTCAAGGGCAAGATCCTGAACGTCGAGAAGGCGCGCTTCGACAAGATGATCTCTTCCCAGGAAGTGGGCACCTTGATCACCGCGCTGGGCTGCGGCATCGGCCGCGACGAGTACAACATCGACAAGCTGCGTTATCACAACATCATCATCATGACCGATGCTGACGTCGACGGTTCGCACATCCGTACCCTGCTGCTGACGTTCTTCTTCCGTCAGTTGCCGGAGCTGATCGAGCGTGGCTACATCTATATCGCTCAGCCACCGCTGTACAAGGTCAAGAAAGGCAAGCAAGAGCAATACATCAAAGACGACGACGCCATGGAAGAGTACATGACGCAGTCGGCCCTGGAAGATGCGAGCCTGCACCTGAACGAGGAGGCCCCGGGTATCTCCGGCGAAGCCCTTGAGCGGTTGGTGAACGACTTCCGTCTGGTGATGAAGACTCTCAAGCGTCTGTCGCGTCTGTACCCACAGGAGCTGACCGAGCACTTCATTTACCTGCCAGCGGTGAGCATGGAGCAGCTGTCCGATCACGCTGCGATGCAGGATTGGCTGGCCAAGTACGAAGTTCGCCTGCGCACCGTCGAGAAGTCTGGCCTGGTCTACAAAGCCAGCCTGCGTGAAGACCGTGAACGTAACGTCTGGCTGCCAGAGGTCGAACTGATCTCCCACGGCCTGTCGAACTACGTCACGTTCAACCGCGACTTCTTCGGTAGCAATGACTACAAGACCGTTGTCTCTTTGGGCGCTCAACTGAGCAGCTTGCTGGACGAAGGCGCGTACATCCAGCGTGGGGAGCGCAAGAAGCCGGTTACCGAGTTCAAGGAAGCCCTTGAATGGCTGATGACTGAAAGTACCAAGCGTCACACCATCCAGCGATACAAAGGTCTGGGTGAGATGAACCCGGATCAGCTGTGGGAAACCACGATGGACCCAAGCCAGCGCCGGATGCTCAAAGTGACCATCGAAGACGCCATTGGCGCGGACCAGATCTTCAACACCCTGATGGGTGATGCGGTCGAACCTCGTCGTGACTTCATCGAAAGCAATGCCTTGGCGGTGTCCAACCTGGACTTCTGATCCAGAGGATTTGCCAAACAAAAAACCAGCGCATTGCGCTGGTTTTTTTTTCGGATTTTTTCGGGATTCGGCGTGAAGCGCCTGAAAAAAACGTGGTGTTGTCTTGATGATAGATGTTATACATATAACATGACTGGCTATAATGACATCTAGATAACAGTTCCTCGATCGGTGCGCTGACATGCCTACAGAAAAGAACAGCTTCCTTCAGTTGCTCGAGCAAGAGTTCTCCAACCTGACTCCGACTGGCAAACGCATTGCCAGCTACCTGTTGGGGAACCCGGATCAGCTACCGTTCGAGTCGGCCGACAGCATCGCGCAGCAGGCTTCCACCACCGGCATTTCCGTGGGGCGTTTTTTCCGTTCGCTGGGTTATCAGAACATTGATGAGGTTAAACAGAGTCTGCGCGGCGAAGCGCCGGCGTCCTGGTTGATCACCGACCGTATCGGTGCCTTTCGCACCGAAAGCACTCTAGAAGACGCGCTCGACCGCTCCATGAGTCGCGAGATCGAGGCCATCCGGCACGTCTATGGCCTGGCGCGAAGCAGTGCCTTCGCTGAAATCGTGCAGCGCATCTACGAAGCCGATGCGGTATTCATTCTCGGCATCCAGTCGACGCGCGGGATTCTCACCGCGTTTCACAGTCACCTCGAATACATTCGGGCCAAGGTCTACTACGTCGACGGCTTGTCCGGCATATATGCCGAAACCCTGAATTCCGGCTTTGCCAATCCCTACGCAATCATTTCGGATTTCCGGGCCTATTCCAGTGTGACCCGGACCTTCTGCGACGCCGCCATCGACAGCAATCTGCCCTTGGCCCTGATCACCGATCTGCAATGCCCATGGGCACGTGACTACCCGCTGGATCTGCTGCAACTCAAAACCGATGTCGGGCAGTTCTGGGACTCCCCTGCCCCGCTGGCCTGCCTGTTGAACCTGATGGTGTCGGCCGTTGCGGAAAAGTACGGCGATCGCCTCGATGAACGTCTGAGCAAAAATCGACAATTGCAAAAAGCTTTCGGCCAGTTCGAAGGCTAGATCCATCCAATCCCAACTGGAGTTTTTGCGTGAACAACAGCCCCCTTGTAGAGATTGATGCCGAGCGATATCAGGTGCAAATCGATCTGATCTACGCCAGTGCCGACAATCTGGCAGGAAAGGTGATTTACCCCAGTGCCCGTTGCCTGCTGCATCGCCAAGCAGCCGAGTGCCTGGGCAAGGCCAGTGAACTGGCACGGCTGGCCGGTTACACGCTGCGCATCTATGACGCCTACCGTCCACCTTTCGCCCAGTTTCTATTGTGGGAGGCGTTGCCTGACGGCAACTACGTGCGCGATCCCCATTTGGGTTCCCACCATAGCCGTGGCGTGGCAGTGGATTTGACTCTGGTGGGGAGTGATGGACAGCCGCTGGATATGGGCAGCGCCTTCGACACCATGGAAGAGAAGTCCCATCAGTTCTACCCCGACCTTCCCGTTCACGTGCAACGCAATCGTCTGCTGTTGCTGGGAATAATGCTCGCGTCCGGGTTCTGCGCAATTCCCACTGAGTGGTGGCATTACGAACTTCCGGATGCCGATGATTACCCCCTGCTGGAAGACAAACAGACCACGTTCTCGAACAACTAAAACCGCAACAAACCGATAACGAAACCAAAGAGTTTCGAAACCAATGCAACACGATAACAACAAGTCCGCGTTACCTGCTTCACCTGCAACTGCCCGGTTATAGCTTTTATAAAAAACCTGACGTACTTCCATACATCGAATGATTAAGGAAACCGGCATGACCCCAATGAACACCGTGACCCGCAATACCTTTCCACGCACCAGCAAGCTGCTGCTTGGTCTACTGTGCAGCGCGATGAGCCTGGGCGCCTGGCAAGCCGCTTCGGCGGCGACGGCTCAGGACACTCTGGTCATCGGCAAGCCCGCCGACCCGCAAACGCTCGACCCGGCGGTAACCTTCGATAACAACGACTGGACCATCACCTACCCGTCCTATCAGCGCCTGGTGAGCTACAAAACCGACGGTGACAAGAGCAGCACCGAAGTGACAGGGGATCTGGCGGAAAGTTGGACCGTGTCGCCGGACAACCTGGTGTGGGAGTTCAAGATCAAGCCCGGAAACAAGTTCGATGACGGCACCGCGGTGGATGCCGCCGCCGTGAAGTTTTCCTTCGATCGCCTGATGACCCTCAAGCAAGGGCCGTCCGGTGCATTCCCGGAGGACATGGTGGTGGCGGTGATCGACCCGCAGACCATCCGCTTTACGCTGAAAACGCCGTTCGCCCCTTTCCTGTTCACCCTGGCCCATAACGGCGCCTCGATCGTTAACCCGCTGGTGGCCAACAAGGGTGCCGAAACCAATGCCTGGCTGTCCAGCCACACCGCAGGCTCCGGTCCTTTCCGCCTGACCAACTGGCAAAAGGGCCAGTCCGTCACGATGGAGCCGAACCCCTACTTCGCCGGTCCCAAGCCTGCGTTCAAGACCGTGATCCTCAAGACTATTGCGGAGCCCTCGGTGCGTCGGCTGCAACTGGAGCGCGGGGACCTGGATATCATCGAAGACATGCCCGAAGACCAGTTGGGTGCACTGGGCGGCAAGCCGGGCGTAGTGGTCAGGGATTTTCCTTCGCTGCGCGTCACTTATCTGTACCTGAACAACAAGAAGGGTCCTCTGACCGACGTCAACGCCCGTCGTGCGATCACCGAAGCGGTGGACTACAACGGTATCGTCAAGGGCATTCTCAAGGACAAGGCCAAGCTGCTGAACGGGCCGATCCCGGATGGCATGTGGGGCTACGACAGTTCGCTGCCAGTGATGAAGCAGGACATGGCCGCCGCGAAGAACAGCCTGGCCAAGGCACCCCAGAAGATCACCAACCTGAACTACATGTATTCGGACAAGGACGCCAACTGGGAACCGATCGGCCTGACCTTGCAGGCGGCCCTGGCACCCCTGGGCATCAACCTCAAACTGGAGAAAACCGCCAACGCCACCCTGCGTGAACGTGTTGGCCAGGCCGACTACGACATCGCGGTGGGGACCTGGAGCCCGGACTTCGCTGACCCGTACATGTTCATGAACTTCTGGTTCGACTCCAAGATGCAGGGCCTGCAAGGCAACCGCTCGTTCTACAGCAACCCGGAAGTCGACAAGCTGATTCGTGAAGCGGCCGCTGTCAGCGACACCGCCAAGCGCATCGAGCTTTACCAGACTGCGCAGAAAAAGGTGCTCGACGACAGCGTCTATGCCTACCTCTATCAGAAGAGCTACTCCCTGCCGATGCGTGATTCGGTCAAGGGCTACGTGTTCAACCCCATGCTCGAACAGGTGTTCAACCTGGGAAGCATGAGCAAGTAAACATGCTCCTTCGCGCCAGCCCCGGTGGTTGGCGCGGCTTCTGATTTCGTCGCTCGTGTAACTGAGGTGCCAGATGGCCTTCCTGACATTGTTGCGCAAGCGCCTGCTCGGCTTGATGTTGGTCGTGTTCGGTGTTTCGCTGATTACCTTTTCAATTTCCCACCTGATCCCGGGCGACCCTGCCCGATTGATCGCCGGTGACCGTGCCAGCGACGCTCTCGTAGCCGGCATCCGTCATCAACTGGGATTGGATCTGCCGCTGTATCAACAATACGGTCGCTACCTGATGGATCTGTTGCACGGGGACCTGGGAACCTCGATACGCACCAACCGTCCCGTCCTGGAAGACTTGCAAGCGTTCTTCCCGGCGACACTGGAACTGGCGCTGGTCGCACTGACATTGGCGATTCTGGTCGGTGTGCCGCTGGGCGTGTTGTCAGCGGTTTACCACAACCGGCTGATCGATCAGATCGCCCGGACCCTGGCGGTCACCGGTATTTCCACGCCGGCCTTCTGGCTCGGCCTGGGTGCAATCGTGCTGTTCTACGGTCATCTGGGCTGGCTGCCCGGTGGTGGCCGGTTATCTGAAGGACTCTCGCCGCCACCGACGATCACGGGTTTTTATCTGATCGACTCGCTGCTGGCGGGGGATGTCCGACTGTTTCTCGATGCGGCCGAGCACCTGATTCTTCCAGCCGCAACGCTGGGTTTCGTGACCCTGGGGGTTGTCGCCAGGCAGATCCGCTCGGCCATGCTGGATCAATTGGGCGAAGACTACATCCGCACCGCGCGCGCCTATGGCCTTTCGCGGTGGACAGTGATCCTGCGTCATGCTCTGCCTAACGCTCTAATCCCTTCGGTGACCGTCCTCGGGTTGACCCTGGGTGATTTGTTGTACGGCGCGGTACTGACCGAAACAGTATTTGCCTGGCCAGGAATGGGTGCCTATGTGGTCAAGTCGATCCAGTCGCTGGATTTCCCGGCGGTGATGGGCTTTGCCATTCTGGTGTCGTTCATCTATGTCCTGTTGAACATGGCTATCGACCTTTTGTATCGCGTGATCGACCCACGCATCGGCGAGGTGAATTGAAATGTCCGTGACTCTGACGGCGGTACATGGCCTGCGCAGGGCTGAAAAACTCGCCTACCTGGCATACCAGATCCGCCGGAGCCCGCTGACCATGGCGGGCCTGCTGATCCACTTCTATCGTATTGCTGTGCATGATCTTCGCGCCCTGGCTCGCCAGCCACGACCCGAATGCACTGAACCTCGGCGAACGCCTGGCGCCGCCATCTGCCGACCATTGGTTCGGCACCGACGAAGTGGGCCGCGACTTGTTCAGCCGGGTGCTGTTCGGCAGCCAGCAGTCGGTGGGTGTCGGCCTGTTCGTGGCTTTTACCTCCTGTTTCATTGGCGGGCTGTTGGGATGCTTTTCGGGGGTGATCGGGGGGCGTTTCGACGCATGCATCATGCGCCTGATGGACATCATGCTTTCAGTCCCGTCACTGGTACTGATCATGGCATTGGCGGCCGCATTGGGCGCGAGCCTGTTCAACGCCATGCTGGCCATTACCCTGGTGCGAATCCCATCCTACGTAAGACTGGCCCGTGGCCAGGCCTTGAGCATTCGACAGATGGGTTACGTCAAGGCAGCCCATACGTTCGGGGCCGGACGCTGGCACGTGGTGCACTGGCACGTGGCGCGAAACGCAATGCCGCCCTTGCTGGTGCAACTGAGTCTGGATATCGGTAGCGCAATCCTCATGGCCTCGGCCCTTGGATTCATCGGCCTGGGTGCACAGCAGCCAACCGCTGAGTGGGGCGCAATGGTCGCCACCGGGCGCAACTACATCCTCGATAACTGGTGGTATTCGACCTTTCCAGGCATGGCGATTTTGATCACCGCCACCGGTTTCAACCTGCTGGGCGATGGTGTGCGCGACCTGCTCGACCCACGGCAACAGGGGAAATGACAATGCAGACTTCGAGCCCAGTGCTGGCCATCGACAACCTGAGCCTGGAATTCCCGGCTTACAAAAACAATGTGAAAGCCCTGAACGGCGTGACGTTGCACGTCAATCCCGGCGAAATCGTCGGCGTGGTGGGGGAGTCCGGGTCGGGCAAGTCGGTCACGGCCATGCTCAGCATGCGTTTGCTGCCCGAGCGCAGCTATCGGATTACCGCGGGCAGCCTCAGCATGCTCGGCCGCGACATGCTGACAACGCCTGAAAAGGAACTGCTGCAGATTCGCGGACGCGATGCGGCGATGATTTTCCAGGAGCCGATGACCGCCCTGAATCCGACCCGACGCATCGGTCGACAAATGCTTGATGTGATCATCCATCACCAGAAAATCAGTGCTGCCCAGGCACGACTCAAGGCGATTGCCCTGTTGCGTGACATGCACATCGCAAGCCCCGAGCACGTATTGGAGAGCTACCCGTTCGAACTGTCCGGGGGCATGCGCCAACGGGTGATGATTGCGCTGGCGTTCTCCTGTGAACCGCAACTTTTGATCGCCGACGAGCCGACCACCGCGCTCGACGTGACGGTGCAACGCCAGGTGCTGTTGCTGCTGCGAGAAAAGGCCAGGCAACGGGGGACTGCTATTTTGCTCATTACCCATGACATGGCATTGGTGTCGCAGTTCTGTGACCGGGTGTATGTCATGTACACCGGCGCTGTGGTCGAAGAAGGCCGCACCGTCGACGTGATGAACAATCCGCAACACCCCTACACCCGTGGGCTGCTCAGCGGCCTTCCGGAAATGGTGGAACCGGGCCAGCCGTTGCTGACCATTCCCGGGCAAGTCCCCAACCTCGCTTCTTTACCCGAGGGCTGCACCTTTCAGGAGCGGTGCTCATACGCCATGCCTGTCTGTGCCAAACGCCCTACCCTCAATGCCATTAACGACCAACGTAAAAGCGCTTGCTGGTTGCCCGTCAAGGAGCTTTCGTGATGAACAATGCCGTCCTTCATAGTGCAATCGACATGGCTCCCCCGATTCTTCAACTCAACGATGTTCGTGTGCGTTTCCCCGTGAGCAACGACTGGCTGGGTCGGCCGCGAGGCTATGCTCACGCCCTGAATGGCATTGATCTTCAGGTACGAGCGGGCGAAACCCTGGGGATCGTGGGTGAGTCAGGCTGTGGAAAAAGCACATTGGCGCAGCTGTTGATGGGCTTGATTGCGCCCAGCAGCGGCGATTTGAACTGGGCCAGTCGTACTGGCAGCGAAGGCCGTAACAACGTGCAGATTGTGTTCCAGGACCCCCAGTCTTCGCTCGACCCGCGTCTGCCGATCTGGAGGATCATCACCGAGCCGCTGTACGCCCGGGGTCATGCCGATCGAGCACAGATGCGCGAGGTGGCAGCCAAGGTCGCGTCCCAGGTCGGTATCCGCCCGGAATACCTGGACCGCTTTCCCCACCAGTTTTCCGGCGGCCAGCGTCAGCGGATTGCCATTGCGCGGGCTCTGTCCTCCGACCCGGACATTATCGTCCTCGACGAACCCACATCGGCGCTGGATATCTCGGTTCAGGCGCAGATCCTCAACCTGCTCGCAGAGCTGCAACGAGCCCGCAACCTGACCTACATCCTCATTTCCCATAACGTATCCGTCGTGCGTCATATGGCAGACCGGGTAGCGGTGATGTATTTGGGGCAAATCGTCGAGCTTGGCGAGGCTGCCCAGGTGCTCGACCAGCCTCGCCATCCCTATACCCGCCTGTTACTCGACGCGGTGCCGCGACTGGGCGCTGCGCTGCATGAAGAGCAGGTGGCGGCGCCTACCGAATTGCCGGGTAACCGTCATCTGCCAACTGGCTGCTTCTTTCGGGAACGTTGCAGTCTGTGCACCGTTGGCTGTGACAAACCTCAGGTCTTGCAGGGAGACGAGCAGCAGCGGGCGCGGTGTCATTTACAAGGCTGATGTCCTGTCGGCAGAAAGCGTGTTGTGGCGCATAAAAAAACCGGCTTTGTTAGCCGGTTTTTTTGACCTTAGGAAAAACCTATGCACATTTTTCCGACTTTTATGAATTTAAGAAATATATAGTTAAATCATAGTCTTAAAAGCAAAACACGGCGTGTGTCAGCAAAACGGCACACAGGTTATCCACAGATTCTCAGACAGCCACCTGGTCACTGGAGGCAGGCGCTTGCGGAGCGGGTGGAAGCGAACCCATTTCCCGTTGCATCTGCTCGTTCCAGGCCTGAACCCGGTCATTGAGGTTGGCAATCGCGCGGGGCCCGCTCCCTTCGGCGTACATCGGTTCGCCGATGATCACCGTGATGACGCCCCGCTTCTTTGCCCAACCGGTTTTTGGCCAGAATCTGCCGGCATTGTGCGCAATCGGCAGCACCGGTAGTTCAGCATTGACGGCTAACGCCGTACCACCTCGTGAGAATTTTCCGATGGTGCCGTAAGGAACTCGCGTTCCTTCTGGGAATATCAGCACCCAGACGCCATCCTTCAGCAGTTCATCGCCCTTCTTCGCTACGTGTTTGAGCGCGGCCTTCGGGTTGTCGCGGTCGATGGCGATCGGTCGCAACATGGCCATGGCCCAGCCAAAGAACGGCACAAACAGCAATGAGCGTTTCAGTACCTGGCTCAACGGCTCGAAGTAGGCCGAGAGGAAGAACGTCTCCCAAGTGCTCTGGTGGTTCGATTGAATCACGCAGGGCTGGTCAGGCACGTTCTCGGCGCCCTTCACTTCGTAGCTGATGCCCAGAAAGACTTTGCTCAGCCACAAGGCGCAGCGGCACCAGTACACGTTGATAAAACGATAGCGCGCCTTGAACGGCAGAAAAGGCGCGATAAAAAAGCTCAGGCTGCACCAAAGCAAGGAGCTGGTGCCCAGCAGCAGGTAAAAGAGGAAGGTTCTGATGGCCTGCAGTATCGACATGGCGACGTTTACCGTGCGGGCTCTGCCCGTCTATATAAAGCGCACTCCCGATCAATCCTTGGTCAGGAATCTCGAAAACGCTCTAATTGTGGATAAGTTCTGCGGCAATCGCCGCGAGATCGTCAAAAATCAAGGTGCCTACCGGTAGGGTTTTGCCCAAAGTCTTTTCGCCTTTCCCGGTCTTTACCAAAACTGGCTGAGAATCGACGGCTTTGGCGGCTTCCAGGTCACCAAGACTGTCGCCGACGAACCATAGATTAGTCAGCGATACGTTGTAATACGCGGCGATGGTTTTCAGCATTCCGGGTTTTGGCTTGCGGCAATCGCAGCCTTCGTCGGGCCCGTGCGGGCAATAGACGATCAGCCCGACCTCACCGCCCTGCTCCGCCACCAGTGAGCGCAAGCGCTCGTGCATGGCGTCCAGGGTCGCGACGTCGTAATAGCCGCGAGCAATGCCTGACTGGTTGGTAGCGACCGCAACCGTCCAGCCGGCCTTGCTCAACTGCGCGATGGCCTCGATCGAACCGGGGAGCGGATTCCACTCCTCCACCGACTTGATGTAAGCGTCGGAGTCGTAATTGATCACCCCGTCCCGATCGAGAATCAGCAGTTTCAAACAGTCTTACCCCAGCAACGAAATATCGGCGACGCCGAGGAACAAGCCACGCAGACGCGCTAGCAGCGCATAGCGGTTGGCACGGACCTTGGCATCCTCAGCGTTGACCATGACTGCTTCGAAGAATGCATCCACAGGCTCGCGCAGGGCAGCCAGACGTGCCAGCGATTCGCTGTACTGACGCGCAGCGGCCATTGGCTGAACAGCCTGGTCTGCCTGCTGAATCGCCGAGTACAGGGAGAATTCGTTGGCGTTGTCGAAATACTTGGCTTCAACGACCGATGGAACAGAGCCTTCAACCTTGCTCAGCAAGTTCGAAACGCGCTTGTTCACTGCAGCGAGGGCCGCCGCTTCGGGCAGTTTGCGGAACGCTTCCACCGCTTGTACGCGCTGATCGAAGTCCAGCGCCGAACCCGGCTTCAGGGCACGAACCGACAGATAAGTCCCAACGTCCACACCTTCGTCTTCGTAACGGGCACGCAGACGGTCGAATACGAATTCGAGTACCGAGTCGGCGAGGCCAGCCGCCTTGACCTTGGCGCCGAACGCATTCACGGCGAACGCCACGGCATCGTTCAGGTCCAGGTCGAGCTTCTTGTCGATCAGGATGCGCAACACGCCGAGTGCAGCACGACGCAGGGCATACGGGTCTTTGCTACCGGTTGGCAGCATGCCGATACCGAAGATGCCGACCAGCGTGTCGAGTTTGTCGGCGATGGCCACGGCCGCACCGGTCAGGGTGGTCGGCAGTTCAGCACCGGCACCGCGGGGCATGTACTGCTCGTTCAACGCCAGTGCGACTTCTTCCGGCTCGCCGTCGTTGAGGGCGTAGTAGTAACCGGCGACGCCTTGCATCTCCGGGAACTCGCCGACCATCTCGGTCGCCAGGTCGCACTTGGACAGCAGGCCGGCACGGGAGGCCCAGGCTGCGTTGCCGCCAATTCGCTGAGCGATGAACGCAGCGAGTCTGGAAACCCGCTCGGCCTTGTCGTAGACGCTGCCGAGTTTTTCCTGGAACACCACGTTCTGCAGACGCAGGTTAAAGTCTTCGAGTTTCTGCTTCTTGTCTTGCTTGAAGAAGAACTCGGCGTCGGTCAGGCGTGGGCGAACCACTTTCTCGTTACCGGCGATGATTTGCTGCGGGTCTTTGCTTTCGATGTTGGCCACGGTAATGAAACGTGGCAGCAACTTGCCGTCGGCATCCAGCAGGCAGAAATACTTCTGGTTGTCCTGCATGGTGGTGATCAGCGCTTCCTGCGGCACGTCGAGGAAACGCTCCTCGAACGAGCACACCAGCGGCACCGGCCATTCAACCAGCGCGGTCACTTCGTCGAGCAGGGCTGGTGGAACGATCGCCGTGCCTTCCTGCATCGTCGCCAGTTCTTCGGTGCGCTTGCTGATAATGGAGCGGCGCTCATTGGCGTCCGCCAGGACATAAGCGGCACGCAGGTCCGTCAGGTAGTTGGCCGGCGAGGTGATGCGCACGCTTTCCGGGTGATGGAAGCGGTGACCACGGGAATCGCGGCCGGCCTTCTGGGCGAGGATGGTGCAGTCGATGACCTGGTCACCGAGCAGCATCACCAGCCATTGGGTCGGACGAACGAATTCTTCCTTGCGAGCGCCCCAGCGCATGCGCTTCGGGATCGGCAGGTCGTTCAGGGAATCTTCGACGATGGTCGGCAGCAGGCTCGCGGTCGGCTTGCCGGCGATGCTTTGGCTGTAACGCAGTTTCGGGCCGCTCTGATCGATTTCGCTCAGGTCGACGCCGCATTTCTTGGCGAAACCCAATGCCGCTTGAGTCGGGTTGCCTTCGGCATCGAACGCGGCCTGACGTGGCGGGCCATCGAGGTTGATGCTGCGATCCGGTTGCTGGGTGGACAGCGAGGTGATCAGCACCGCCAGACGACGTGGCGCGGCGTAGACGGTTTTGGTCTCGTAGTTCAGGCCAGCGGCTTGCAGGCCCTTGTCGATACCGGCCAGGAACGCCTCGGCCAAGGTGTTCAGGGCTTTGGGTGGCAGTTCTTCGGTGCCCAGTTCAACCAGAAAATCTTGAGCACTCATTGTGCAGCCTCCAGCTTGGCCAGTACTTCATCACGCAGGTCCGGGGTCGCCATCGGGAAGCCCAGCTTGGCGCGAGCCAGCAGGTAGGCTTGCGCAACGGAACGCGCCAGGGTGCGGACACGCAGAATATATTGCTGACGCGCAGTCACCGAAATTGCCCGGCGCGCATCCAGCAGGTTGAAGGTGTGGGAAGCCTTCAACACCATTTCGTAGCTCGGCAATGGCAGCGGCTGGTCGAGTTCGATCAGGCGCTTGGCTTCGCTTTCGTAGAAGTCGAACAGTTCGAACAGCTTCTCGACGTTGGCGTGTTCGAAGTTGTAGGTCGACTGCTCCACTTCGTTCTGGTGGAACACGTCGCCGTAGGTCACTTTGCCGAACGGACCGTCAGCCCAGACCAGGTCGTAGACCGAGTCCACGCCTTGCAGGTACATGGCCAGACGCTCGAGGCCGTAGGTGATCTCGCCGGTCACCGGGTAGCACTCGATGCCGCCCGCCTGCTGGAAGTAAGTGAACTGCGTCACTTCCATGCCGTTCAGCCAGACTTCCCAGCCCAGACCCCAGGCGCCCAGAGTCGGCGATTCCCAGTTGTCTTCAACGAAGCGAATGTCGTGGACCAACGGATCCAGGCCGACATGCTTGAGGGAGCCCAGGTACAGTTCCTGGAAGTTGTCCGGGTTCGGCTTCAGGACTACCTGGAACTGGTAGTAGTGCTGCAGACGGTTCGGGTTTTCGCCGTAGCGGCCGTCAGTCGGGCGACGACTGGGCTGCACATAAGCGGCGTTCCAGGTTTCCGGGCCGATGGCGCGCAGAAACGTGGCAGTGTGGAAAGTCCCGGCGCCTACTTCCATATCGTAGGGCTGAAGTACCACGCAACCTTGCTCGGCCCAGTATTGCTGGAGGGCGAGGATCAAGTCTTGGAAGGTACGCACGGCTGGCGTAGGCTGGCTCACGAAATTCACCTGTTTCTTGGGCTGCGATTTAAAGAGCGGGAGTATACCCGATTCGTTGCTGCGCACGCCCCCTGGAGCCTTATGCCACGCTGCTTTTGGTGTTCCGAAGATCCGCTGTACATGGCTTATCACGATCAGGAGTGGGGCACGCCGCTACGCGATGCGCAGGGATTGTTCGAGTTGCTTTTGCTCGAAGGGTTCCAGGCCGGCCTCTCATGGATCACCGTGCTGCGCAAACGTGAGCGTTATCGCGAGGTGTTGTTCGGCTTTGACGTACAGCGCGTGGCGCAAATGAGCGACGCCGAAATCGATGAATTGATGCTCGATCCCGGCATTATTCGCAATCGCCTCAAACTTAACGCGGCCCGGCGCAATGCGCAGGCCTGGCTGGCGCTCGAAGACCCGGTCGAGTTTCTCTGGTCCTTTGTCGGCGGTACGCCCGTGATCAATCATTTCAAGGATCGCACCGAAGTGCCGGCGGTGACGCCAGTCGCCGTGGAAATGAGCAAAGGCTTGAAAAAAGCCGGCTTCACCTTCGTCGGTCCGACCATTTGCTACGCGCTGATGCAGGCCTCGGGGATGGTCATGGACCACACTCGGGATTGCGATCGCTACGCGACGTTGACGAACGGCGGTTAGAATAGCCGCCTCGCGTACAGCACACGATCAGGAGTGACCTGTGGATAAGTTGAAAGGCGCCTTGCTGGTAGGCGCTCTGAGGCTGTTTGCCCTGCTTCCTTGGCGAGCAGTGCAGGCGGTTGGCTCGGCCATCGGCTGGGTGATGTGGAAAACCCCTAACCGTTCCCGCGACGTGGTGCGGATCAATCTGGCCAAGTGCTTTCCCGAGATGGACCCTGCCGAGCGCGAGCGTCTGGTCGGCCAGAGCCTGAAAGACATCGGCAAGTCGCTGACCGAAAGTGCCTGCGCGTGGATCTGGCCGGCGCAGCGTTCCATCGATCTGGTGCGCGAAGTCGAAGGGCTCGACGTCTTGAAGGACGCCCTCGCCTCGGGCAAAGGGGTGGTCGGCATCACCAGCCATCTCGGCAACTGGGAAGTGTTGAATCACTTCTACTGCAGCCAGTGCAAACCGATCATTTTCTATCGTCCGCCAAAGCTCAAGGCTGTGGATGAATTGCTGCGCAAGCAGCGGGTGCAACTGGGTAACAAGGTCGCCGCCTCCACCAAGGAAGGTATCCTCAGCGTCATCAAGGAAGTGCGCAAAGGTGGTGCAGTGGGCATTCCCGCTGATCCGGAACCGGCCGAATCCGCCGGGATCTTCGTGCCGTTCTTCGCCACTCAGGCGCTGACCAGCAAGTTTGTGCCCAACATGTTGGCGGGCGGCAAAGCCGTCGGCGTGTTCCTGCACGCCCTGCGGCTGCCGGACGGTTCGGGCTACAAAGTGATCCTCGAAGCGGCGCCAGAGGCCATGTACAGCACTGATACCGAGACGTCCTGCGCGGCCATGAGCAAGGTGGTCGAGCGCTACGTGCGGGCCTACCCGAGCCAGTACATGTGGAGCATGAAACGCTTCAAGAAGCGTCCGCCTGGCGAAGAGCGCTGGTATTGAGTTGATTGGCATGATCTGTGGATAACCTTGGGTTCAGGGTTATCCACAACTGTTCAAGAAAGGGCGCAGAAGATGTCCGAACACCGTAAATCGTTTCGCATCAAGATCAGTCATGAAAGCTTCGGCGAATGCCTCGGCCAGACCCGCAATCTCTCGACCACGGGCGTCTACGTCAAGCATCCGGGCTTGTCGACGTTGCCCAAGGGCGCGGTGGTCTATGGGCAGGTACAGGGTTTACCCGCAGGCGCGCCGCGGGTTCGCATGGAAGTGGTGTTGGTGGACGCCGACGGCATTGGCCTGCGTTATCTTTGATCAGTGCGCCTGACGCTCGAGCTTCTTCAGAAACACCGTCATCTCCTTCTCCGCCTGCTTGTCGCCGTGAGCACGAGCCGCTTCCAGACCCTGCTCCCAGGCCTGACGCGCGGCCGGATAGTCCGCCAGCGCCAGATGCGCCTTGCCCAACAGCTTCCACGCCGCTGAATACTTCGGATCGAACTCGACGCAACGCTGGAAATGCTCGGCGGCCTTGGCGTTCTCCCCAAGATCCAGGTAGCCCTTGCCCAGGCCGAAGCGCAGCAATGAGTTATCCACACCCTTGGCGAGCATTTTTTCCAGGGATTCGATCATGGGTGGATTCCTTACCGAAGTTATTCAGATATGCCGGTGTGTTTTTGAGATCGCATCGCGGGCAAGCCCGCTCCCACCGGGATCTTCAGTGAACATAAAACTTGTGCATGACCGAGAACCTGTGGGAGCGGGCTTGCCCGCGAAGAGGCCGGTCTGGCCACCGCAAATGCGGATCAAAAGAAGCTAAGCCCCACATGGAACAACTTTTCCACATCCCGAATATGCTTTTTATCCACAAGGAACAAAATCACATGGTCACCCGCCTCGATCACCGTGTCGTCGTGGGCAATGATCACTTCTTCATCACGAATAATCGCGCCAATCGTGGTGCCCGGGGGCAAACCGATGTTCTCGATGGCCTTGCCAATGACTTTGCTCGACTTCGCATCACCATGGGCAATCGCCTCGATGGCCTCTGCCGCACCACGCCGCAATGAATGCACGCTGACAATATCGCCGCGCCGTACGTGCGCCAACAAGGTGCCGATGGTCGCCAGCTGCGGGCTGATGGCGATGTCGATGTCGCCACCCTGGATCAAATCGACGTAGGCCGGGTTGTTGATGATGGTCATCACCTTTTTTGCGCCCAGGCGCTTGGCCAGCAACGACGACATGATGTTGGCTTCGTCGTCGTTGGTCAGGGCCAGGAAGATGTCGGCGTCGGCGATGTTCTCTTCCATCAGCAGGTCGCGGTCGGAGGCACTGCCCTGCAGGACCACGGTGCTGTCGAGGGTGTCGGAGAGATGGCGGCAGCGGGCCGGGTTCATCTCGATGATCTTCACCTGATATCGGCTTTCGATGGCTTCGGCCAGACGCTCGCCGATCTGCCCGCCCCCGGCGATGACGATGCGCTTGTAGCTCTCATCGAGGCGGCGCATTTCGCTCATCACGGCGCGAATGTTCGCCTTGGCGGCGATGAAAAACACTTCGTCGTCGGCCTCGATCACCGTGTCGCCCTGGGGCAGGATCGGCCGGTCACGGCGGAAAATCGCTGCAACGCGGGTTTCGACATTCGGCATGTGTTCACGCAACTGACGTAGTTGCTGACCCACCAGCGGTCCGCCGTAGTAAGCCTTCACTGCGACCAGCTGCGCTTTGCCTTCGGCGAAGTCGATCACCTGCAACGCGCCCGGATGCTGGATCAGGCGCTTGATGTAGTTGGTGACCACTTGTTCCGGGCTGATCAGCACATCCACCGGAATCGCTTCGTTATCGAACAGTTCGGAACGCGTCAGGTACGCCGCTTCGCGGACACGGGCAATTTTCGTCGGGGTGTGGAACAGGGTGTGGGCGACCTGACAGGCGACCATGTTGGTTTCGTCGCTGTTGGTCACCGCCACCAGCATGTCGGCATCGTCCGCGCCGGCCTGACGCAGCACCGTCGGCAGCGAGCCGCGGCCCTGCACCGTGCGGATGTCCAGCCGATCGCCGAGGTCGCGTAGGCGTTCGCCATCGGTGTCGACCACTGTGATGTCGTTGGCCTCGCTGGCCAAGTGCTCCGCCAGCGAACCGCCGACCTGCCCTGCGCCGAGGATGATGATTTTCATCCAGTCACTCCCTTGGAATCCGGTTAACCGCGCGCGGCGGCGATCTTGATCAGTTTGGCGTAGTAGAACCCGTCATGGCCGCCTTCCTGTGCCAGCAACTGGCGACCGTGTGGCTGCTTGATGCCCGCCGTGGTGGCGAGGTCCAGCTCACGGGCGCCCGGTGTGCGAGCGAGGAAGGCTTCGATGACTTCGGTGTTCTCGGTCGGCAGCGTGGAGCAAGTGGCATAAAGCAGAATCCCGCCGACTTCCAACGTTATCCACAGGGCGTCGAGCAATTCGCCCTGAAGGACCGCCAGCGCCGCGATGTCATCCGGTTGGCGCGTCAGCTTGATGTCCGGGTGACGACGGATCACCCCGGTGGCCGAACACGGCGCGTCCAGCAGAATGCGCTGGAACGGTTTGCCGTCCCACCAGGTGGCAGTGTCGCGGCCGTCGGCGGCGATCAGTTCGGCGCTCAGGCCCAGGCGTGCGAGGTTTTCTCGCACACGCACCAGCCGCTTGGCTTCCAGATCCACGGCAACAACACCGGCCAGTGCCGGTTCGGCTTCGAGGATGTGGCAGGTCTTGCCGCCCGGTGCGCAGCAGGCGTCGAGCACCCGCTGGCCCGGCGCCAGGTCGAGCAGGTCGGCGGCCAGTTGCGCCGCTTCGTCCTGCACGCTGATCCAGCCTTCAGCGAAACCCGGCAGGCTGCGTACATCGGCGGCAGCGTCGAGAATGATGCCGTCCTGGCTGTAAACGCACGGCGTGGCGGCGATGCCCGCTTCGGTCAGCAGCCCCAGGTAGGCATCCCGATTGTGATGACGACGGTTGACCCGCAGAATCATCGGCGGGTGCGCGTTGTTCGCCGCGCAAATGGTTTCCCATTGCTCAGGCCAGAAGGCTTTCAGGGATTTTTGCAACCAGCGCGGGTGAGCGGTGCGCACCACCGGGTCATGTTCCAATTCGGCCAGCAGCGCTTCGCTTTCACGTTGGGCGCGGCGCAACACGGCGTTGAGCAACGCTTTGGCCCATGGCTTTTTCAGTTTGTCGGCGCAGCCCACGGTTTCGCCGATGGCGGCGTGGGCCGGGACGCGGGTGTAAAGCAATTGGTAGAGGCCGACCAGCAACAGCGCCTCGACATCGGCGTCCGCAGCCTTGAATGGCTTCTGCAGCAACTTGGCCGCCAGTGCCGACAAACGCGGCTGCCAACGTGCGGTGCCAAACGCCAGGTCCTGAGTGAAACCGCGGTCGCGGTCTTCAACCTTGTCCATTTGCGTCGGCAGCGAGCTGTTGAGTGAGGCTTTTCCGTTAAGAACGGCAGCAAGTGCCTTGGCGGCGGCCAGACGTGGATTCATTGCGCATCCGCCGTTTGACCGAGGACGGTGCCGACGGCAAATTTCTCACGACGGCTGTTGAACAAATCGCTGAAGTTCAGTGCTTTGCCGCCGGGCAATTGCAGACGCGTCAGACACAGGGCTTGCTCACCGCAGGCGACGATCAAACCGTCCTTGCTGGCGCCGAGGATTTGCCCTGGTGCGCCCTGCCCTTCAGCGAGGCTCGCGGCCAGCACTTTCAGCGCTTCGCCGTTCAGCGTGCTGTGGGTAATCGGCCATGGGTTGAAGGCGCGGACCAGACGTTCCAGCTCAACGGCCGGGCGATTCCAGTCAATGCGCGCTTCGTCCTTGTTCAGTTTGTGTGCGTAGGTGGCGAGGCTGTCGTCCTGCACTTCGCCTTCCAGCGTGCCGGCGGCGAGGCCGGCGATGGCTTGAATCACCGCCGGTGGACCGATTTTCGCCAAACGGTCGTGCAGGCTGCCACCGGTGTCTTCAGCGCTGATCGGCGTGGCGACTTTCAGCAGCATCGGCCCGGTGTCGAGACCCAGTTCCATGCGCATCACGGTCACGCCGCTTTCGCTGTCGCCGGCTTCAACGGCGCGTTGGATCGGCGCCGCCCCTCGCCAGCGTGGCAGCAATGACGCGTGGCTGTTGATGCAACCCAGATGCGGAATATCCAGCACCACTTGCGGCAGGATCAGGCCGTAGGCGACCACCACCAGCAAGTCCGGCTTCAGCGCGGCCAGTTCGGCTTGAGCGTCTTCATTGCGCAGGGTTGGCGGTTGCAACACCTGGATGTTGTTTTCCAGCGCCAACTGCTTGACCGGGCTCGGCATCAGCTTTTGCCCGCGACCCGCCGGACGGTCCGGTTGGGTGTAGACCGCGACGATCTCGTAAGGGCTGTCGAGCAGGGCCTTGAGGTGTTCGGCGGCGAATTCCGGGGTGCCGGCAAAGACGATGCGCAGTGGCTCAGTCATGGGAGCAATCTCTGAAAAGAAAAAGGCTTGCCGCAGCAAGCCTTTGAAAGGAGGGCATCAAGCGTTCTGGCGATGGAGCTTTTCCAGTTTCTTCTTGATTCGGTCGCGTTTGAGGTTCGACAGGTAGTCGACGAACAATTTGCCGTTGAGGTGGTCGCATTCATGCTGAATGCACACCGCGAGCAGGCCTTCGGCGATCAGTTCGTACGGCTTGCCGTCGCGGTCCAGGGCCTTGACCTTGACCTTTTGCGGACGATCGACGTTTTCGTAGAAACCCGGCACCGAGAGGCAGCCTTCCTGGTATTGCTCCATCTCGTCGGTCAGGGACTCGAACTCGGGGTTGATGAACACCCGCGGTTCGCTGCGGTCTTCGGAGAGGTCCATCACGACGATACGTTTGTGCACGTTGACCTGGGTCGCGGCGAGGCCGATGCCTGGCGCTTCATACATTGTTTCAAACATATCATCGACCAACTGACGCACTTCGTCGTCCACTACGGCCACAGGTTTGGCGATAGTGCGCAGGCGCGAGTCGGGGAATTCGAGGATGTCTAAAATGGCCATAAGCTTAATTGCTGCACGTGTGAGGTAAAGTCGGGTCGATGGCCTGGCAGGTCCGAAGATGCAGGCTACCGTTGTGAAGCGTAGCTCCTTTTCTTTTCAGTGAAGAGTCGGGAGCGAGCCACGAGGGCTCTGGCGTTTCACGCGAACGCACATAATAAAGGGATTCACCGCATGAGGAAATCACTACTCGCCTTGCTCCTTCTGGCCTCGGCCGGTTTGGCGCATGGGCAAGTGCAACTCAGGGAAGGTTTTCCACAGCAATACACAGTGGTGGCGGGTGACACACTCTGGGACATCTCCGGGAAATTCCTCCGTGAGCCGTGGAAGTGGCCCGAGCTCTGGCAGGTCAATCCGCAGATCCAGAACCCCAATCTGATTTACCCCGGTGATTTGCTGTCGCTGGTCTACGTCAACGGTCAGCCGCGTCTGACCCTCAATCGCGGGGCTTCCCGGGGCACCATCAAGCTCTCGCCACGGGTGCGCAGTTCGCCGGTGGCCGACGCCATCCCGAGCATTCCGTTGCAGTCGATCAACAGTTTTCTGCTGAGCAACCGCATCGTCGACAAGGTTGAGGATTTCGACAAGGCGCCTTACATCGTTGCCGGCGATGCCGAGCGGGTGCTCAGCGGCACAGGCGACCGGATTTTCGCTCGCGGTCATTTCGATCCCAATCAACCGGTCTATGGCATCTTCCGCCAGGGCAAGGTTTATACCGACCCCGAGAGCAAGGAGTTTCTGGGGATCAATGCCGACGACATCGGCGGTGGTGAAATTGTCGCTACCGAGGGTGATGTCGCGACGCTGGCGCTGCAACGCACGACTCAGGAAGTGCGCCTCGGCGATCGCTTGTTCAGCGGCGAAGAGCGATCGATCAACTCGACCTTCATGCCCAGTGCGCCAAAAACCCAGATCAACGGCCTGATCATCGACGTACCGCGCGGGGTTACCCAGATCGGCGCGATGGATGTCGTCACGCTGAACAGGGGCCAACGCGACGGTCTCGCCGAAGGCAACGTGCTGGTGGTGATGAAAACCGGCGAAACCGTGCGTGACCGGGTCTCCGGGCAACCGCTGAAAATTCCCGATGAACGCGCCGGTTTGCTGATGGTATTCCGCACCTACGACAAACTCAGTTACGGATTGGTGCTCACCGCATCGCGCTCCTTGGCAGTGATGGACAAGGTGCGGAATCCGTAAGCAGGCTCCACAAGTTACCAACAGAGTTATCCACAGCTTATTCCCGTTTGAACGGGGCTCATAACGATCAAGGATGATCCATGTCGCTTTCTACTCTTACACCGGTTTCCCCTGCGGAACTGGAAGCCCGTTTACGTCTGCATCGTTTGCCGGAGCTCGGTCCTGCGCGTTTCAGGAAATTGCTCGAGGCCTTCGGCTCGGCGTCCAAAGCCATCAGTGCGCCGGCCAGTGCCTGGCGTTCGCTGGGCTTGCCGCTTGCTTGTGCCGAGGCTCGCCGGGCCGATGATGTCCGGGACGGCGCCAGCCACGCATTGGCCTGGTTAGAGCGTCCGGGCCAGCATTTACTGATGTGGGACCAGCCTGAGTACCCGGCACTGCTGGCGGAAATCAGCGATGCGCCGCCGCTGTTATTCGTCGCGGGCGATCCGGGCATTCTGGAAAAACCGCAATTGGCGATGGTCGGCAGTCGACGTGCTTCCCGCCCGGGGATGGACACCGCCGCTGCGTTTTCGCGCAGTCTGGCTGGCGCCGGTTTCGTCATCACCAGTGGTCTGGCGCTGGGTATTGATGCCGCCGCGCATCAAGCCGCTCTGGACGTGGGCGGGCGAACGGTCGGCGTACTTGGCACGGGACTTGAAAAGTTTTATCCACAGCGCAACCGCAGGCTCGCAGAGGCCATGATTGCGTCGGGAAGTGCGGTGCTTTCAGAGTTCCCGCTGGACGCCGGGCCTACGGCCAGCAACTTCCCGCGACGCAATCGCATCATCAGCGGTTTGTCTCTCGGTGTGCTGGTGGTGGAGGCCAGTATCGCCAGCGGTTCTTTGATCACCGCGAGGCTGGCGGCGGAGCAAGGTCGAGAGGTGTATGCAATTCCGGGATCGATCCATCATCCCGGTGCCAAGGGGTGTCACCAGCTGATTCGCGACGGCGCGATGCTGGTGGAAACCATCGAACATATCCTCGAAGCGTTGCGCGGCTGGCAACAGTTGCCGCTAGCCATGCAGGCACCGTCGGTGACGCATCCGCTGCTGCTACTGCTGCTACTGCTGCACGCGGCGCCGCATACCCCTGAAGCGTTGTCCGTCTCCAGCGGCTGGGCGCTGCCCAAAGTGCTGGCGGCGCTGACTGAGCTTGAAATGGACGGCCGGGCGGTCTGCGAAAGCGGGCGCTGGTTTGCGCGGGTGAGCTAGGTTTTATAAGGAAGATCGGTAAACTGCGCAGAGCCTTATTCCGGAGAGTTTTTCATGGTCAATAGTTGGCGTGTGCAACAAGCCGCGCAAGCCATTCGCGCAGGGGCGGTGATTGCCTATCCAACCGAGGCGGTCTGGGGCCTGGGTTGCGACCCGTGGGACGAAGAGGCGGTAGAGCGTCTGCTGATGCTCAAGGGGCGGTCGGTGGAAAAGGGCCTGATTCTGGTCGCGGACAACATTCGCCAGTTCGACTTCCTGTTCGAAGACTTCCCCGAACTGTGGATGGACCGCATGGCCAGCACCTGGCCGGGGCCAAACACTTGGCTGGTGCCGCATCAGAATATGTTGCCGCAATGGATTACCGGCGTGCACGAAACGGTGGCGTTGCGGGTCAGCGATCACCCGTTGGTGCGGGATTTGTGCGCAGTGGTCGGGCCGTTGGTGTCGACCTCGGCCAACCCTCAAGGACGGCCGGCGGCGCGGACGCGGATTCGCGTGGAGCAGTATTTCCGCGGGCAGATTGATTTCATCCTCGGAGGCAACCTCGGTGGGCGCAAGAATCCGAGTGTGATTCGCGATCTGGCGACCGGGAACGTCATCCGCCCGGATTGAGGCCGAGTCATCGTTCATCGCTGGCAAGCC
>NZ_JAVLRV010000003.1:786293-796221 GCF_055803035.1 Pseudomonas sp. 300
TTTGAACATTTTTTGTACGACTTGGACCTTGTTTGGAGCAGGCTTGCCCGCGAAGGCGTCCTCAAGGCAGCAGAACAGTCGAACCGGTAGTCCGCCGCGCCGACAACTCGGTCTGCGCCTTCGCCGCATCAGCCAGTGAATACTTCTGACTGATATCCACCTTCAACTTCCCGCTGATGATCATCTCAAACAGCTCATCCGCCATCCGCTGCAGGTTTTCGGCGTTGTTGGCATAAGTCGCCAGCGTCGGCCGGGTCACGTACAACGACCCTTTCGCCGCCAAAATCCCCAGGTTCACCCCGTCCACCGCGCCCGATGCGTTGCCAAAACTCACCACCAGACCCCGAGGCGCCGCGCTGTCCAGCGAAGTCAGCCAGGTGTCTTTGCCGACGCCGTCGTACACCACCGGGACTTTTTTCCCGTCAGTCAATTCCAGTACGCGTTGTGCGACGTTTTCGTGGCTGTAGTCGATGGTCGCCCACGCACCGTTGGCCTTCGCCAACGCGGCTTTCTCCGGCGAGCTGACCGTGCCGATCAACTTCACACCCAATGCCTTGGCCCATTGGCAGGCCAGCGAACCGACACCCCCGGCAGCGGCGTGAAACAGAATGGTTTCGCCACCCTTGAGTTCATAGGTTTGACGCAGCAGGTATTGCACGGTCAGGCCCTTGAGCATTACCCCGGCGGCCTGTTCGAAGCTGATCGCGTCCGGCAGGTGCACCAGATTGGCTTCCGGCAAGACGTGAACTTCGCTGTAGGCGCCCAACGGGCCGCTGCCGTACGCCACGCGATCACCGACCTTGAAGCGCGTGACTTCACTGCCCACTGCCTCGACGATACCCGCGCCTTCAGCGCCCAGGCCAGACGGCAAGGCCGGCGGCGCATAGAGGCCACTGCGGAAATAGGTATCGATGAAGTTCAGGCCGATGGCCTTGTTAGTGACGCGGACCTGCTGCGGGCCGGGTTCGGCGGGCTGGTAATCCACATACTCGAGCACTTCGGGGCCGCCATGGGCGCGGAACTGGATACGCTTTGCCATCAGAACTCTCCATAGGTCTTAGCTTTTGGATTTGTAGCGCCAAGCCCACTATCGAACTCCCAAGCTTGATCCCCGTCAACTGCGGCGAGTCCATCTGCAATGTTATGCTACGCGCCCATTTGCGCCGGCCCCCGTTCCAATGGAGCGCCGCGTAGTTTTGCCCGATTCAAGGTGAAGACATGACGACCCGCACCGAGGCCGTAAAAGCCTACCTGCTCGACCTGCAAGACCGCATTTGCGCTGCCCTGGAAGCCGAAGACGGCGGCACGCAGTTCGTCGAAGACGCCTGGACCCGGCCTGCCGGCGGTGGCGGTCGCACCCGCGTGATCGAGAACGGAGCGGTCATCGAAAAGGGCGGCGTCAACTTTTCCCACGTCTTCGGCAGCGGTCTCCCACCGTCCGCCAGCGCCCATCGGCCGGAATTGGCCGGGCGTGGTTTTGAAGCCCTCGGCGTGTCGCTGGTGATTCACCCGCACAACCCGCATGTGCCGACTTCCCACGCCAACGTACGCTTTTTCATCGCTGAAAAAGAAGGTGAAGAGCCGGTCTGGTGGTTCGGCGGCGGCTTCGATCTGACTCCGTATTACGGCAATGAAGAAGACTGCGTGCACTGGCACCGCGTCGCCGAGCAGGCCTGCGCGCCATTCGGCCCGGACGTCTACTCACGCTACAAAGCCTGGTGCGACAGCTACTTCCACATCAAGCATCGTCACGAGCCGCGCGGTATCGGCGGCCTGTTCTTCGATGACTTGAACGAATGGGATTTCGACACCAGCTTCGCCTTCATGCGTGCCATCGGCGACGCCTACATCGACGCTTACTTGCCAATCGTGCAGCGGCGCAAGAACGATGCATTCACCGCCAAACAGCGCGAATTCCAGGAGTTCCGCCGTGGCCGTTACGTTGAGTTCAACCTGGTTTACGACCGTGGCACGTTGTTCGGCCTGCAATCGGGTGGGCGTACCGAGTCGATCCTCATGTCGTTGCCGCCGCAAGTTCGCTGGAGCTATGACTGGAAAGCCGAGCCCGGCAGCGAAGAAGCGCGCCTGACCGATTACTTCCTGCAAGACCGCGATTGGTTGGCCAACGCCTGAACGAGGAATCCTGATGGACCGTTACGTCGTATTCGGTAACCCGATTGGCCACAGCAAGTCGCCGTTGATCCATCGTCTGTTTGCCGAGCAGACCGCTCAGCATCTTGACTACAGCACCTCGCTGGCGCCGCTCGACGACTTTTCCGACTTTGCCCGGGCGTTTTTCCTTGAGGGGCGCGGAGCGAATGTGACGGTGCCGTTCAAGGAAGAGGCGTTTCGCCTGGCGGACAGTTTGACGGCGCGAGCGCAGCGGGCCGGTGCGGTGAATACCTTGAGCAAACTTGCCGATGGCACGTTGCTCGGCGACAACACCGACGGCGCCGGGCTGGTGCGGGACCTGACGGTTAACGCCGGTTTCAGCCTCAAGGGCAAACGCATCCTGCTGCTCGGCGCCGGCGGCGCAGTGCGCGGCGCGCTGGAACCCCTGCTGGCCGAGCAGCCCGCCTCGGTGATCATCGCTAACCGTACGGTGGAAAAAGCCGAGCTGCTGGCGGAGTTGTTTGCAGACCTGGGGCCGGTGTCGGCCAGTGGTTTCGACTGGTTGCAGGAGTCGGTGGACCTGATCATCAACGGGACATCGGCCAGTTTGTCAGGCGATGTGCCGCCGATTGCCAGCAGTTTGATCGCGCCGGGCAAGACCGTTTGCTACGACATGATGTACGGCAAGGAGCCGACCTCGTTCTGCCGTTGGGCGACTGAACATGGCGCGGCAGTGTCGATGGATGGCCTGGGGATGCTCGCCGAACAAGCGGCAGAAGCTTTCTTCCTGTGGCGCGGTGTGCGCCCGGACACCGCGCCGGTACTGGCCGAACTGCGCCGCCAACTGGCTGCATAAACCTGTGGAGCCGGCTTGCTGGCGATCCAACGATTACGCGGTGTGCCTGATACGCCGCGGGGCCCTTGTCGCCAGCAAGCCGGCTCCTGCAGGGCATTGTTTCAATCCTCGAAATGGATCGGGCATTTCTCCGCGCCTTCCAGCTTTCGCAACTCCTCTACCACCGGCGGCCGCGCCCCGCGCAAGGTAAGGCTACGGTTCTGCTTGCGCAGTCGCCGCGCTTCCTGGTGCAGCATTTCCACTCCCGAATAGTCGATGAAGTTGATGTGCTGCGCCTCGATCACCACCCGAGCGCCGTGCATGCGTTGCAAACGCACTTGCAGGTAATGGCTGGCGCCGAAAAAGATCGAGCCGCCGACTCGCAGAATGTCTTCATCGCCGTCGCGCCAATGCTGCACCCGCGGTTGTGACGTGCGCTTGAGGTAGAAAAACAACGACGCGAGCACCCCGGCATAGATCGCTGTCTGCAATTCCAGTAACAGCGTGGCAACGCAGGTCAGCGCCATCACCACGAACTCCGCACGGCTGACCCGCAACAACGCGCGAATCCCGCGATGGTCGACCAAGCCCCAGGCGATCAACAGGATGCTGCCGGCCATGGCCGGGATCGGGATATGCGAGATCAGCGCCGCGCCGAAAATCGCAAACAACGCTACCCACAACGCGGAAAACACACCCGCCATGGGCGAACAGGCGCCCGCGTCGTAGCTGAGGCCGGAACGGGTAAAAGAACCGGCTGACAGCGAACCGGAAAAAAACGCACCGACAATGTTCGATAAACCCTGAGCGCGGACTTCCTGATTGGCATCGAGCAATTGCTGCGAGCGAGCGGACAAGGAACGGGCAATCGAGAGACTCGTCACCAGCCCGAGCATCCCCACCGCCACCGCGCTCGGCAGTAATCGCAAAATCATGTCCAGATCCAGTGGCAACGGGCTGAAGGGCGGCAACCGTCCGACAAACGCGCTCACCAGCTTCACGTGGCCGAACATCGATGGCCAGAGCCAAACGAGCAACCCGGCCAGGATCAGGGTGATCAACAGCGTGGGCCAGCGAGGCAGCGACCCTTTCAGGATGATGCCGACGATGACGGTCGCCAGTCCCAGTACGAGCGAGGGCTTATCCACAGCATCGAGGTTGCGCATCAGCATCAAAAAGCTGTCCAGTGCGGTGGCCTGGCTGGGCAAGTCCAGCCCCAGCAGGTTGGGCATTTGACCGATGGCAATCACCACTGCGGCGCCGAGGGTGAAGCCCAATACCACCGAGTGCGAGACGAAATTCACCAGCGCGCCGAACCGCAAAATACCCAGCAACCACTGAAAAATGCCGGCGAGGAGTGTCAGAAGCAGGATCAGCGTGATGTAGTCCTTGGACGCGGGAACGGCCAGAGGACTGATACTGGCGAACAGGACGATGGAGATCGCTGCCGTCGGCCCACAGATCAAATGCCATGACGAACCCCAGAGGCAGGCGATCAGCACCGGGATGATGGCGGCGTACAAGCCGTATTCCGGTGGGAGACCGGCGATCAGCGCGTAGGCAATGGATTGCGGCAACGCGAGAATCGCGCCGCTGAGACCGACAAGCAGATCACGACCGACGCTGGCGCGGGTCTGCCGGGGCAACCAGGTTAGGAAGGGAAAGAGTGAATGGCGGCTGGGAAGGGCCATGGGTCCTCTCGGTCGGGAATTTGCACAAGGGTAACAGGAACACCAGTAGGAGCCGGGCAAGCCGGCTCCTACTGGTAGTCATTCAGGCCCTTGTGTACAAGGGGTCAGAGCTTGGCTTTTACCGCTGGCAACGCATCCTTGCCGTCTGCGGTCTTCACACCTTCCAACCATTTATCCAGTACCGCCGGATTGGCCTTGATCCACGCCTTGGCAGCATCCGCGTTGCTGATCTTCTTGTTCACCACATCCGCCATGATGCTGTTTTCCATTTCCTGGGTGAAACTCAGGTTGGTGAGCAGCTTGCCCACATTCGGGCAGGCCTCGGCGTAACCCTTGCGGGTCAGGGTATGAACGCTGCCGGTGTCGCCGAAATACTTCTCGCCGCCCTTAAGGTAATGCATTTTCAGCTGCACGTTCATCGGGTGCGGCGTCCAGCCGAGGAAGGTCACGAATTTCTGTTTCTTCACCGCGCGAGAGACTTCGGCCAGCATTGCCTGTTCGCTGGACTCCACCAGTTTCCACTGGCCCATGTCGAAGTCGTTCTTCTTGATGATCTCTTGCAGCGAAATGTTCGCCGGAGCGCCGGAGCCGATACCGTAGATCTTCTTGTCGAACTTGTCGGCGAACTTGTTCAGGTCGGAAAAGTTATGCACACCCGCGTCCCACACGTAATCCGGAACAGCCAGGGTGAACTCGGTGCCGTCGAGGTTCTTCGCCAGTTGCGTGACATCGCCGGTGGCCACGAACTTGTCGTAGAAGCCCTGTTGCGCCGGCATCCAGTTGCCGAGGAACACGTCGACCTGGCCATCCTTCAAGCCGCCAAAGGTAATCGGCACCGCGAGGGTGTCGACTTTGGGCTTGTAGCCCATGCCGTCCAGCAGAAACCCGGTGATGGCGTTGGTTGCGGCGATGTCGCTCCAGCCAGGGTCGGCCATTTTCACCGTCTCGCAACTCTGATCGGCATACGCCGACGCGCTGCCCAGGGCCAGCAGCCCGACCGTCAGTACTGTGGATAACTTTTGCATGGACTTCCCCTTAACATTATTGGTTTTGGCAGGGTTGTGGATAACGTGCTTTGCGCTCCAGGTCGTCGAGATCGATGTGGTTGCGCATGTATTGCTGACTGGCGTCCACCAGCGGCTGGTGATCCCAGCTCTTCAGCTTGCCGATGGTCAGCGCATCGGCGACGAATCGCCGGCGACGCTGGCTCGCGAGCACTTGTTGGTGGATCGCCGGGATGTTCCATTTGGCCCGTGCTTCGGCCAGAAATTCTTCGAACAGTGGCCGATGTTGCGGCGAACGGCTGAGTTCTTCCTGCTCGCGCGGGTCGTTGTGTACGTCGAAGAGTAGGCACGGGTCGTCTTCGCTATAGATGAATTTGTAGGCGCCGCGACGAATCATCATTAATGGGCTGATAGTGCCTTCGGCCATGTATTCGCCGAAGACTTCGTCGTGACCGCCCTGACCTTGCAGGTGCGAAACCAGCGAGCGGCCATCCAGTGGCAAACCCGGTTCCAGCGAGCCGCCGGCCAACTCGACAAACGTCGGCAACAGGTCGGCGGTGGACACCGCTGCGCTGACCCGTCCGGCGCCAAACTGCCCCGGAGCACTTATCAACAGGGGGACGCGCGCGGCCATTTCGAACCAG
Source organism: Pseudomonas sp. 300 (assembly GCF_055803035.1). NCBI lineage: Bacteria > Pseudomonadati > Pseudomonadota > Gammaproteobacteria > Pseudomonadales > Pseudomonadaceae > Pseudomonas > Pseudomonas sp. 300. The sequence continues at coordinate 792,580 of NZ_JAVLRV010000003.1, forward strand.
TGCATTTTGTACCAGAGCCCGCGCTCGCCGAGCATGTCGCCGTGGTCACCCGAGAACACGATGATCGTGTCATCGATCAGCCCGGTTTCTTCGAGCGTTTGCAGGAGTTTGCCGACGTTGCTGTCGATATAGCTGCATGCACCGAAATAAGCCCGGCGCGCATCGCGGATCTTATCCACAGGCAGCGGCTTGTCCCACAGGTCGTAGACCTTGAGCAAGCGCCGGGAATGCGGATCGAGTTCGGTTTGATCCGGGGTGTCGGGCAACGGGATGTCGGCATCGTCGTACATGTCCCAAAAAGCCTTGGGAATCGTGTACGGGTCGTGTGGGTGAGTCATCGACACGGTCAGGCAAAACGGCTGATCGCCCTCTTCGCGAATGTGGTCGAACAGGTATTGCTGGGCTTTGAACACCACCTCTTCATCGAAATCCAGTTGGTTGGTACGCACGCACGGCCCGGCTTGCAGCACCGACGACATGTTGTGATACCAGGTCGGACGCACGTCCGGTTCGTCCCAATTTACCGCCCAACCGTAATCGGCCGGATAAATGTCGCTGGTCAGGCGTTCTTCGTAACCGTGTAACTGATCGGGGCCGCAAAAGTGCATCTTGCCGGACAACGCGGTGCGATAGCCGAGGCGGCGCAGGTAGTGGGCATAGGTCGGCACATCGGCGGGGAAATCGGCTGCGTTGTCGTAAGCGCCAATCTTGCTCGGCAACTGACCGCTGACCAGAGTAAAACGCGACGGCGCGCACAGTGGGCTGTTGCAATAAGCGGCGTCGAACACCACGCCTTCGGCGGCGAGGCGACTGAGATTGGGCAATTTGATTGGCGAAGCGCCGTAGAACGGCAACATTGGCGCGGCCATCTGATCGGCCATGATGAAAAGAATATTCTTGCGCTTCATGTGATCGCGGCATTCCATAGTGAATATTTATGCGAGAGTGCTGCGATCGAGCATGTAGCCCATGCAGTTTGTGGTAAAGCCCATGCCAGGCAATGACTAGGATAAGCACAGCTTATGTATGACGCCCTCGGTGATTTGTCTCTGGATTTGCTTCGCGCCTTCGAAGCGGCCGCTCGCCAGCGCAGCTTCACGGCCGCTGCGGTGGAGCTCGGCACGACGCAACCGGCCATCAGTCAGCAGATCAAACGGCTGGAAGATCAACTCGGCACGCGGCTGTTTGATCGCATTTATCGCGGGATCGAACTGACCGAGGCCGGGGCTATTCTTTTCGAACAGGTTCAGCTCGGTTTGCAGAATATCGACGCAGGATTGAGTGCGATCAGTGCACAGCATCAGCATGAGGTATTGCAGGTCGCCACCGATTTTGCCTTTGCCGCTTACTGGCTGATGCCGAGATTGCATCGTTTTCACGCGGCCAATCCTCACGTCGACGTTAGCCTGGTCACCAGTGAACGCAGTCTCAACATGCTGCGCACCGATATCGATGTCGCCGTGCTTTTTGGTGATGGACGTTTTAAACAGGGCGAAAGCCATTGGCTGTTCAGCGAGGAAGTGTTCCCGGTGTGCAGCCCCCTGTTGTTGAAAGATCGTCCCCTGCCATTGCCGGCCAAGGGGTTACTGGAATTTCCGCTGCTGCACCTGCGCGGCGAAAACAGCAGCAACTGGTTCGACTGGAGCGGCGTGTTCCGCGAGTTGGGGATAACTTCGGCGCCGGCACCCGGGCAATTGCGATTCGACAACTACACGTTGTTGATTCAAGCGGCGATTGGCGGCCAGGGCGTGGCGATTGGCTGGCGGCACCTTGTGGATAACTTGCTGGCGCAAGGATTACTGTGTCGGCCAATTGCTGAAACAGTGATGTCCCGCCAGGGCTATTACGTGGTTCTGCCTCAACGTAAACGGCGCGGGGCGTTGATTCAACAGTTCGTGGATTGGTTGATGCACGAGCAGGCCAGCAGTGCGCAATCGCTGAATGGCCTGCCTTTGCCTTCGATTGCGGTGTGAAAGCAACACGTCCTCCGAGCGCGGCTCGCTCTTTCGCTACTCAGAAGTCGCCACGAAATTCACGTGTTCGCCAACGTGAAGGTTGAAGTGCAATTCATCAGCGATTCCTCTTGCGACGCGGTTCAAGCGCTCCAGTGGTTCGGCCAGCCCCGGTTCCAGGCTACTGCTGACGTGACTGAAATGCTCGATCGTCAGCCCCGCGACGCCGCGTGGCGCATTGACCAGCGTCCAGTGCAATGCGCTGGTTTGCAGGGCTTCGCGGATTTCTTCGGCGGCGTGGCGCTGCAGTTGATCCTCGATCTCCGGATCGTCGAGCACCTCGAAATCACCCACCAAAAACAGTCGGGCAATGCCGGCAGCCTGCATGCCGTCTATCAGCGCATCGACGGCAAGCACCTGTTCGACCGGGCCCGGAACAACGGTTTTTTCCACATGTTCGCTGTTGAACGGCAAGCCTGGTGCGTCTAACAGACAGATGACGGCTGAACAGCCCGCGACGCTTTGCTTCACGCGTTCGGCCTCGAACAGGTCGCCCGTCTTTGCCCGTAAACCCGGACGTGGCGCGAGCGCCGTCAAGTCGTCGAGGATGGCGATCACTTCATGTTGGCGCCGCAGCATTTCGGCCATCAGCGCACTGCCCAGGCTACTCATGGCACCATAAAGCACCACCTTTACTACCGGGGTTTCGGCATTTTTCATGGCTGAGCTCCGTTTTCCTACGTGTATAGCGTGAGACCTGTGGGAAACGGTGACGGTTCGACTGGGATTCAGAGGGTTTCAGATGCAACAGATCAAGGGCTATCACGCCCATGTGTATTTCGACGCCAGCACCATCGATCAGGCGCGCGCCTTGTGTGAGCGGGCGGCCCAGTTGTTTGCGCTGAAAATGGGGCGGGTACATGAGCGCCCGGTCGGCCCGCACCCGGACTGGAGTTGCCAACTGGCATTCGGGCCGGAACTCATCGGCGACGTGTTGCCGTGGCTGGCGCTCAATCGCAAGGGTTTGGTGGTGTTCCTGCACCCGGACACCGGCGACGATCTGCTTGACCACACCGAACATGCGATCTGGATGGGCGCGATCCGGCCACTGGACCTGTCTGTTTTTTGATCACAGGGTCTCTTCGGCTTCACCCGGCAAGTGCTCGTCCAGGTGCAGCCACGGCAGACGGCTGTCTGTCCAGATGTGCCGTTCGGCCGGAGCCTGCTCGGGATGATCGAGGGTGGCGATGGTCAAGTCGATGCTTTCGGGACTGAGCTGTGTCACCAGCGCGAGTTGTGCCCCACAGGTCGGGCAGAAATAGCGTACGCAGCTGGATGACGAGGCGTATTGCGCCGGAGTGCCTTTCAGCCATTCAAAGGTGGATGCGGGCACGGTGATCCAAGTGGTCACAATCCCGCCGCTGACCCGCCGGCAAATCGAGCAGTGACAGTGGGCGATGTCGCGCAAAGGGCCGCGCAATTGATAGCGCAGATGTCCGCAGTGGCAGCCGCCGGTGTGTGTCTCGTTCATGGCATCGCTTCCTGATGTGTATTGACTGACGTCATCGCGGGCAAGCCCGCTCCCACATTCATCTGTGTGTGCCACAAACTGCAGCTTCGCCGCAAAACCCTGTGGGAGCGGGCTTGCCCGGGTAGAAACCGGAGACATCCTTTACGTTTTAAACCGGAG
>NZ_JAVLRV010000004.1:0-309 GCF_055803035.1 Pseudomonas sp. 300
AGTTGAGCTGCGAACCGTCGGGATTGATCCGGCGGGCGACCACATGCAAATCATCGACGTATTCATAGCGCGTGACGCGGCCGAGTTCGTCGCGCTCGGCGGTGATTTTTCCGTAGGCGTTGTAGCTGAAGGCGCGCGTGGCACCGGTGGGAAGCGTCGTCTGGATCAGTCGCCCGACGGCGTCCCACGCGTAGCGAGTGAGCGCACCGTGTTCGTCCTGGGCGGTAATCCGCCGCCCCAACGCATCGTAGGAAAACCGCCGCTGGCCAGCGTCCGGCAAGGTCTCTTCGATCAGTTGACCCAAGCCGT
>NZ_JAVLRV010000005.1:0-254 GCF_055803035.1 Pseudomonas sp. 300
ACCCGAACGATCTCACCCTGCAATTCCAACGCCCGTGCTGTCCTGTGCCCCTGGCGATTTTTGTTGTGGGTGATCTGGTTGCGTTCGCGGGTCAGGGTTTTCAGGTAGTCGCGCTCACTGAGCAGTTCCGTGAGGTTGTTTTGCAGCGCCGCGTGTTCCGCCGGGCTGGAGACGGTGAAGGTCACCCCGGTGGTTTTTGCCGCGTCGAGAATCCGCCCCGGTAGCGCCTTGGGCAGGCGCCGGAACAGTTCATC
>NZ_JAVLRV010000006.1:0-2391 GCF_055803035.1 Pseudomonas sp. 300
GTAAGCGTCCAGCCAACACACCTTCCGAACTCCAGCATTAAGGGCGATGGTGTCCGCGTATTTTTAAGCGGACGCGATCGCCCTTAACGTCAGGATTTCCATGCGCCAACGAAGCTCTTACCCGAAACCCTTCAAGGCCCAGGTTGTTCAGGAATGCCTGCAACCGGGCGCAACCCTATCCAGCGTTGCCATCAGCCACGGCATCAACGCCAACGTTATCCGCAAGTGGCTACCGCTTTATCGAGATCAGTCGCCAGCGGCGTTGCCAGCTTTCATTCCATTGAGAGCTACGCCCAAACGGCAAACGGAAGCGTTGGCGGTTATTGAGCTGCCATTTGGCGAGCAATCGATCTCAGTGAAATGGCCAACGTCCGATCCTGAAGGCTGCGCCCGCTTTGTCCGTGGGCTCACTCAATGATTCGCATCGATGCCATCTGGCTCGCCACCGACCCCATGGACATGCGTGCCGGCACTGAAACTGCGCTGGCCAGGGTGATCGCGGTGTTCGGTGCGGCGAAGCCGCACTGCGCTTATCTGTTCGCCAACCGCCGCGCCACTCGTATGAAAGTGCTGGTGCATGATGGGATTGGCGTCTGGCTGGCTGCTCGCCGGTTGAACCAAGGCAAGTTTCACTGGCCCGGCATTCGTAATGGCTACGAGATAGAGCTGGATGCTGAGCAACTTCAAGCGTTGGTGCTCGGCCTACCTTGGCAGCGTGTTGGGGTTGGCGGTGCAATCACACTGCTTTAAAAAGCTGTAATTAGCGCCTTGGCCTACTGCCGCAAGCGACCTGCTTTGGTAAAATCCAGGGCATGACTTCCTCGCCCAATCTCGATCAGATGACCCCCGACCAACTGCGCGCCTTCGCGGCGCAGTTGCTGTCGCAGGTTGATTCTCTCGGGCTGCAAGTCGACAGGATGGGCAAGAAGAACGACCGCGACCAAACCATCATCGAGCAACTCACCCACGAAATCGCTTGGTTCAAACGTAACAAGTTTGCCAAGCGCAGTGAGCAATTGAGCCCTGCTCAAGGCAGCCTGCTCGATGATCTGCTCGACACCGATATCGCGGCCATTGACGCCGAGCTGAAGGCGTTGAATCCGCCGGCTGCGTCGGCCGAGCCACGCAAGCAGCCCAAGCGTGTTCCTTTGCCTGCGCAGTTTCCGCGTACCGTGATTTATCACGAACCCGACAACACCCAATGCCCCTGCGGCTGCCAGCTCCAGCGGATCAGCGAGGACGTCAGCGAGAAGCTGGATTACACGCCGGGCGTGTTCACCGTGGAGCAGCATGTGCGCGGGAAATGGGTCTGCCGCGAGTGTGAAACGCTGACTCAGGCACCGGTTCCGGCCCAGGTAATCGACAAGGGTATACCGACCGCAGGGCTGCTGGCTCACGTGATGGTGGCCAAATTCGCCGACCATTTGCCGCTGTATCGCCAAGAGAAAATCTTTGGCCGCGCTGGCCTGGCTATCGCCCGCTCGACACTGGCGCAATGGGTCGGCCAGACCGGCGTGCAGCTCCAGCCGTTGGTCGATGTGCTACGCGAAACGGTACTTGCCGAAGGCGTGATCCACGCCGACGAAACGCCAGTGCAAATGCTCGCGCCGGGCCAGAAGAAGACCCACCGTGCTTACGTCTGGGCCTACTGCACTACGCCGTTTTCGGCGGTCAGGGCAGTCGTTTACGACTTCAGCCCGAGCCGTGCGGGCGAGCATGCACGTAACTTCCTTGGCCAGTGGGATGGCAAGCTGGTGTGCGACGATTTCGCCGGCTACAAGGCAAGCTTCCAGCAAGGCATCACCGAAATTGGCTGCATGGCCCATGCGCGCCGCAAGTTCTTCGATCTGCACGCGACGAACAAAAGCCAACTGGCCGAACAGGCGCTGCACTCAATTGGCAGCTTGTACGAAATCGAACGGCAAGCGCGGGAAATGACCGACGAAGATCGCTGGCGAATACGTCAGGAAAAAGCGGCACCCATTATCGACGCACTACATACCTGGATGATGGCCCAGCGCGATCTTGTGCCCGAAGGATCGGCTATTGCCAAAGCTCTGGATTACAGCCTCAGGCGCTGGACGGCACTGGCTCGATATCTCGAGGACGGCGCTGTGCCCATCGATAATAACGCGGTCGAAAATCAGATAAGGCCATGGGCACTTGGACGCTCGAACTGGTTGTTCGCCGGGTCACTACGCAGCGGTAAGCGGGCAGCCGCGATCATGAGCTTGATCCAGTCAGCACGCATGAATGGGCATGATCCGTATGCCTATCTCAAAGATGTACTGACGCGGCTGCCGACGCAGCGTGCCAGTGAGATTGATCAACTGCTGCCGCATCGGTGGATGCCCGCCTGAGTCACGCAAGGTGACTTCGGCGGACGCTTAC
>NZ_JAVLRV010000007.1:0-1281 GCF_055803035.1 Pseudomonas sp. 300
GGTAGAAACCGGAGACATCCTTTACGTTTTAAACCGGAGACATCCTTTACAGGTGTGAAATACGGTCAGGAGGTACCTGACCATGCCCTGGAATCGAGAGTCCCCAATGGATCAACGGATCAAACTTATAGGCGACTGGCTGCAAGGCAGCTATTCCAAAAGCGAGCTGGCCCGCCACTACGGGCTCAGCCGCCCCACTTTGGACAAATGGCTTGCACGCTACAAGTTGCAGGGCATTGATGGGCTAAAAGAGCTGTCACGGCGTCCGCATACGAGCCCTTTCAAAATTAGCGACGAGGTCCTTGAGTTGTTAATCGCGTATAAGCGCGAGCATCACAGCTGGGGGCCTGAGAAGCTAGTACATAACCTTAGAATCGATCATCCAGAATTGTCTTGGCCAACTGTCAGCACTGCAGGCGAGTGGCTTAAGCGAGCGGGCCTGGTGCAAAAACGCCGATTCCTCAATCGCCCGCCAGCAGGAAAGAATCCGCTGCGCGACGCCACTGCGCCTAATCAGACATGGGCCGCGGATTTCAAAGGTGACTTCGCGCTTCAGAACGGCCAACGTTGTTATCCACTGACAATTACCGATCACGTCAGCCGATTTCTATTGCTGTGCAGAGCACAAAGCAGCGTTGCCGGTGCCCGCGAAGGATTTGACTGGGCGTTTCGGGAGTACGGCTTGCCTGATGTAATTCGCACAGATAACGGTTCTCCCTTTGCCTCCACCGGCATTTCACGCATATCCAGCCTGGCGGCTTGGTGGATACGTTTAGGAATTTACCCGGAGCGAATCCAGCCGGGGCGACCGGACCAGAATGGCCGTCATGAACGCATGCATCGAACGCTTAAGGCTGCGTTGCTTCATGCACCTGAACGTAATCTGGTGGAGCAACAGTTGGCGTTCGAAAAGTTTCGACAGGAATTCAATTACGTAAGGCCTCACAAGGCTTTAGAGATGAAAGTTCCTGCGGACGTCTATGAACCGTCGCAACGGCAGTACGACGGACGCGTGCCCGAGGCCGATTACGCTTCGGATATGACAATTCGCATGGTCAGGCAGAATGGGTCAATGAAATGGAAAGGCAAAATGATTTTCGTCAGTGAATCCTTGGCAGGTGAGGCGCTAGGACTCAAGGAAGTGGACGATGATGTGTGGAATATTTATCTCTGTAACTACCTTTTAGGCAGACTGAAAAGCGGCGAGAGCCGCCTTTCAAGCCAACAGAAACGTAAAGGATGTCCCCGGTTTCAATCGTAAAGGATGTGTCCGTTTCTACA
>NZ_JAVLRV010000008.1:0-487 GCF_055803035.1 Pseudomonas sp. 300
CTGTCCGGACCGTTAAACCGCATCAACACCGGATTAAACCCTCGATACCCATTTCCCAACAAATAATGCCCCGTCACCGGGTCGGGCCGTTCGCCATTGAACCCTAACAGGCTGAGTAACCCGTTTTCAGGGTGGCGGTGGCCATAGGGTGAATAGGCGATGGGCTGGCACTGATGGTTCGCTTTAAGCGTGTGCAACACGGAGCGTTGTTGATCGGTGGCCAGCAGCGTGGTGTCGAGTGCATCGCCCTCACTTCGCTGCTGCGCCAACAGCCAGTCGTCGTGTTGGACGATCGAATGCTGCAGCGCACCCTGTATCTCGGTGGCCAGGCGGCTTTTGCAGTAGAAACGCCGATGCTGTTGCGCGTCCTGCTGTGCATGGCCGATCAACCGGTCGAGGGCGTCGTAGCGATAGTGGCAGAGGGGTTCGCGCAGTAATGGCATGGGGATGCTCCGAAGGTTCAACGTGCCTTCGATCAGTATTGGCG
>NZ_JAVLRV010000009.1:0-389 GCF_055803035.1 Pseudomonas sp. 300
ATCATCCCCACCCGCTTCAACCGCCAACGCCGCGAAGTCTGCTTCATGCCCGAAGGCGCCACCGAACCGCTCTTCGTCCCCTGGGAATCCCTCTCGGCCTGGGTCATCGAAGCCCAAGGCGCCACCCAATACGGCATCCACCGCCAGTACGGCATGGGCATCGGTTTCCAGCACGGCGAGACCCTGACCAGCGTCGAATTTCCCTGCTTCGGTCTTTCGCTGGCCATCAGCCACTGGGAAGCCATTCGCGGTTACATGGAATACGAAATCCACGACCTCAAATCCATTCAGGACCTGCAAGACCTGCAAGGCCCGAACGACCCGCCCCACGAAGGCCTGCACACTTTTCACAACGCCCGTGCACGCATGCACCAGCAAATCCGCGACGG